>CAVVOF010000007.1:0-74585 GCA_963749905.1 uncultured Actinomycetota bacterium | reverse complement strand
CACACGGGTGGTCAAGCTGCTTCGCAACATCGCCGGGCCAGTGGGCAACTCGGTCGAGACGGACAAGCCGCCTCGACGAGGCCAACTCGGTGTCGACCGCCAAGCAGACACAGGCCAACCAGGCGGTGGACCGCGAGGTCAGCCGTAGCTACATCGACGGCGCCACCCTGGACCATCTGCTTCGACCGCACCAACCACGATTGGCTGGCCGGCAAGTTCGAGGAGTGGGCCAGGACGGCCAATTTTTCCGGCGAGAATTTCAATGTCATCAATGCCGTCAGCGACACCCTCGCCAAGAGCGGCAACGACTTCCAGAACGAGTTTGATGCTCTTGCCGACAAGATGTTCAACGACGAGGAATTCAATATTGGCGAGAATGACAAGAACAACCTGAGACAAGTCATGGAAAACAACCCCTCGGAGCAGAACCTGAAGAATGCGCTCAGTGACATCAGATCGCATTTTCGCAACATGTACAGACCTCAACTCCTTGAACGGCTTCAAGGACTGGTTGAAAGGGCAGGAGGGAACTCGATCCAGCCACGACCCCAGGCAAGAGAGGCAGCGGCCATGAGCGACCTCGGCGCAAGCATCGAGACGACCCTCGGGCAGCTCCGCGACACGACCCTCGGCCGCGAGGAACATCGACGCAATTCTCGCCGATCTGGCGCGCCACATCGGCGTCGAGCGCCTCGAGTTGGACCAGCAGGGCGTGGCCGAGATCACGGTCGACGACGACCTCGATCTGACCCTGCTCCATCTGCCCCATCTGCCCGGGCTGGTGGCGGCGGCGGCGGTGGCCGACGAGGCTACGGGCGAGCTGATGCGCCGGCTGGGCCCTGCAGGCCAATCTGTCCTGGACGGTGACCCAGGGCGGCAGCTTCGCCATGCTGCCCGGCCGCGCCGAGCTGATGCTCTGCCGTCTGATCGCGCTCCCAGAACGCGACGCCCTGCGGTTGGACCGTGAGCTGGCCGGGTTCGTCGACCTGGTTCGAGCCTGGCGGGACGAGATCGAGGACCAGCTCGAGGACGAGGAAGAGCCCGACAGCGAGCCACCCGTTGGCGACCGGCCGGAGAGGCCGACCGAATTCATGCGCGTCTGAGAACCAGTCAGGGGATTGCGCGATGTCACGACTCGACCATGTCGCCAACGTGTTGCAGGCGCTGGCCGCCGAGGCCGGCCTCGACCGGCTGGCGCTCGACGCTACCGACCGGGCGAGCCTGCGCTTCGACCGCATCACGGTGACCTTCACCTATGCCGCCGAGCCGGTGGAGCTGCTCTGGCTGCATGCCGATCTCGGCCCGGTGCCAACCGACGGCGATGCCGCGCCCGCCTGGTTGCTGCGGCTGGGGCTGATGACCTGGGCGTCGAGCCGGATGACCATCGGCCTCGACCAGTCGGGCACGCGGGCGGTCGGTGCCACCGCGGTCGCGGTTGTCATGCTCGACCTTGCGACCCTGAAGGAGGTCCTGGCCCGGCTGCTGGAGGCGGCGCGGCCGATTTGCGACGGCCTGGCCGAGCACCAGTTCGACCTCGACCCGCCGGTCGCGGCCAGCGCTGTCGTGCCACCTGCCGCCGACCTGCGCGCCTGATGGCAGGCTCCACGTCCAGCCATCAGCTGGTCGACGGCTGGCTGGCCGAGATCGGCGCCTCGGTCGGCACGTCGCTGGCGCTGAGCCCGAAGGGGTCGCCGTCCTGGCCTTCGATGACGGCATCGAGGTCACCGTCGAGGTCCACGACCAGAGCGATCTGGTCCATCTGCACAGCCAGGTCGGGGTCGTCCCGGCGGGTGACGCCCGGGCGGCGGTGCTGGAGCAGGCGCTGGCGCTCAACCTGTTCAACCAGGGCACCGAAGGCGCCACCCTGGGCTACGACCAGGACACCGACGCCCTGGTTCTCTACCGCTGCTGGCCGCTGGATCAGCTCGACAGCACGTGCATGGCCGACGCCATCGCCGGACAAGTCGTTGCGGTCGGCGAGGTCCGCGCTCGCCTGGCGGAGGCCGTGCCCGCGCCTCGGACTGGGAGATGGTGCCGGCCGGCGCGGCCGCCAGAACGACGAGCATCCGCCCGAATCCGTCGTTCTATGGCATCCGCGGCTGATCGGGCCGTGACCGGAGGCGCCCGCCCGGCGCGGTGAGGGAGATCGGACATGCCGGTCAGCGTCCAGGCCAATGTCCCGCTCGCAGGCGTCGGCGCCAGCAGCAGATCCCCAAGCGGCTGTTTGGCGGTCTCTGGAACCGGATCAAAGGGCTGTTCAAAGGCCCCAAGCCCCACGAGGCCGCAGGTGTCGAAGCAGGCGGGCCGCTGCGCTGCTCCGTCGTCCGGCGACCACCCCGACGTGCTCGCCGACCTGCGCCAGATCCATCGGCCGCCGCAAGGCCCCGCCCGGTGCAGCCGCCGCGACCCAGGCCAGCCCGAGCGCGCCCTCGATCCACGTCCCCCTGCCCCGCCGAGCGGCGCCAGCCCGGCCACGGCAAGACCCAGGCGCCGGGCGCGACGGTGCCGCAACGGCTGAACACGCTGGCTGATGATCTCCACCAGATCGAGCAGTGCGCTGACCAGCAAGGTCGAGGCGCTCGACCGCCAGGCGCGAACCACCGGCACCTCGCCGAAGCAGGCCCGGCGGCTGGCGCTCGACCATCGCTTCCAGCGCGCGCGGCCGAGGCCAGTCGCAAGATCGACGCCACGCTCGGCACGATCGGGCGCTACGTGCCTCGGGGGTTCAGCTCGGCAACAGGACGAAGCGCGGCTGACCACGCTCGAGAACCAACTCTACCAGGCCCTGATCAGCCAGCAGCTGCCCAAGCTGGGCGCGGTCCTGGACGATCTCCGCCAGGCCGGCGACAGGCCGATCGACCCGGCCGACCATCCCGACCTCGCCGGCAGCGATCCGGCCCGGATCGCCCGCAGCTTCGATCCCGACGACACCGGTAGCGGCATCCTGGCCGCGCCCGGCCAGTTCGCCGACGACATGATGCGCAGCCTGCGCACCCTGCACCGGGCCGGCGCCCTCGACAGCGATCTCATGCACCGCCTGGCCGAGTTCGGTTACATGCGCGCGTGGGGCAACTCGGCGTTCGTCGACGCCCAAGCCGACGAGCATGACTCGCAGCACGGCCGCCTGGGTTCCGTCCATCAGGGAGATGATGGGAACGCCGGCGTCGATGGCCTCGCGGAGGAAGACGTCGGTCCCCTGGAAGAGGGCCCAGAAGATGACCGTGCCCAGCAACGGACCGAACACTCGCGCAGCACCACCGAGGATCAGGATGGCGTAGGCGAAGAAGGTCGCGTCCGTCTTGAAGACGTCCGGATTGACGTTCTGCGCGCCGATGGCCGTGATGAAACCGGCGAGAGCGCCGAAGATGCCGCCAAGAACGAGGGCCTGCATCTTGTACGCGTAGACGTTCTTGCCAAGGCTGCGAACAGCGTCCTCGTCCTCACGGATGCCCTTGACGACTCGACCCCAGGGCGACCGGACAAGGAGCCAGGTGAGCAGCAGGGCGAGCGCCACGAGCGACCAGCCGACCGTGTACGTCCACAGCTGACGGTCGTTGATGACCGCCGGTCCGATGGCGAGGGCCGCGTCCTCGGGGAAGGGGCTCAGGGCGAAGAAGCCGTCCGCGAACGCCTGACGCCCGTCGGAACCACCGAAGATGTCCTTGAAGGTGACGGATCGCAGGATGAGCCGGATGATCTCGGCGGCTGCGATGGTGACGATCGCCAGATAATCGGCCCTCAGCCGCAGGGTCGGGATGCCCAGTACGAGCGCAAGCACGATGGCCGCGGCGATGCCGATGGGAATGCCGACCCAGAAGCTCCAGCCGAAGGTGACGACGACGACGGCAACGGAGTAGCCGCCCACGGCCATGAAGGCTGCCTGGCCGAAGTTGAGCAGGCCGGTGTAGCCGAACTGGATGTTGATGCCGATCGCAGCCAGGCCGAACACGATGGCCTGGAGGCCGAATGCCGACGTGACCATGACGGCGAAGATGTACGACCAGTCGATGGAACCCATGTTGTCTCGCCTCCTAACCCACGCGCTCTCGGCGGCCCAGCAGGCCGTATGGACGGACGAGGAGGATGACGATCAGGACCAGGAGGGCGCCCACGTTCTTGAGTTCCGTGGGGATGATCAGCGTGGTCAACTGGATGAAGAGGCCGACCACGAGGGAGCCGAAGATCGCGCCGGAGATGGTGCCGAGGCCGCCGAGGGTGACCGCTGCGAACACGAGCAGGAGGATCTGGAAGCCCATTTGGAACGAGACCTGCTGGGTGAAGCCCAGCAAGGTCCCGCCCAGGCCCGCGAGTGCGGCGCCGATGACCCAGACGAACGTGATCACCCGCTCAACGTTGATGCCGGCACCGGCAGCCAGGCTCGGGTTGTCCGAGACAGCGCGGGTGGCCTTGCCGAGTCGCGTCTTGCTGAGGACGAGAACCGTGATGGTCAACGCCACCAGCGCGACGATGACGATCCCGATGTCCGTTGGCGTGATCGAGACCGGACCGATCTTGATACCCGCCAGGCCGGCATAGTCCGCGTACGACTTCTTGTCGGCGCCGACGAAGAACTGGTAGAAGTTGCGGAGGAAGAGCGCCAGGCCGATCGAGACGATCATCATGGCGATCAGGCCGGTGCCACGACGTCTGAGGGGTTTCCAGAGCGCGGCATTGTTGAGCCAGCCGAAGGCCGCGGAGAGCAGCAGACCGCCGATCGCGGCAAGGAAGAAGGGCAGCCCAACGCCGGCGTTGAGGGTCCACGTGGCCAAGGCGCCGAAGGTGATGATCTCGCCGTGGGCGAAGTTCACCAATCCCGTGGTGCCGTAGATGATGGACAGGCCGAGGGCGCCGAGGGCGATCATGAGGCCGAACTGGAGGCCGGAGACCGTCAGCTGGGCGGCCTGCTCCCAGATCGTTGTCGTCTGCACGTTGCTCACGCCGAGCGGGAAGTTGACGGTCTTGAGCCCGCCGAAGAGCGGGGGCTGGACGGGGACGTCGGCGATGGTGACCTTGTCCGGGTCGGTGAGCGCCACCCCCTCAGGGAGCGTGGTGACGTCGATGGTCACGTCGTAGAGACCCTGGGCAGGTACGGGGACCTCCCATACGCCGTCCGGTCCGCTCGTCCCCGACGCCTCGAAGCCGCTGTCGTCCGTCACCACGATGACCACGCCCTCGATCGGCGTCCGCTGGCCATCTACCCGGTTCTCGAGCCGGCCACCGAGCCGCTCGCCCTCCGCAGCCGCTGGCTGGGCGATGGCGAGCAGCGCGAGGAGAGCGACGAACACGGCTCCGAAAGCCGCCATCACCCGTCGATGCACGCTCAGTGCTCCTCCCATGGTCGGTCCAGCGGTCGCTGATGCTCGGCTGGAGACGAACGCGGGCAGCATATCCACGAACATGGGCCGCGCAACGGACAACTGGGATTCGTCTGCGATTCACCCGGCCGGCGCGTCGGCGGGTACCTCTCGGATCAGGCAGGTCAGCCGTCCAGTGGCCACCGGACGGGACTGGTCGTCGACGACCCGCACCTCGTAGCAGGTGACGGTGCGACCGAGCGAGAGGGGCGAGGCGACCGCCGTGACCGTCCCCGAGCGGACCCCTCGATGGTGGGTGCAGGAGATGTCCAGACCGACCACCATCCGCCCGGGGCCGGCGTGCATCGAGGCGCCGATCGAGCCGGCCGTCTCGATGAGCACGGCACTGGCCCCGCCGTGGAGCAGGCCGTACGGCTGGGTGTTGCCGGCCACGGGCATGGTGATGACCACCCGTTGCGGGGAGGCCTCCCGTATCTCCATGCCCATCGCGTTGGCGAGGGGCCCGAGCGGGTCCAGTCCGGGGTTCGGGTGCGCGGGCTCTGTCGACGTCATGCCCCGAGAATAGGATCACCGGGTGGCGATGCCCCGCGTGCTCCTCCTGGACGGCCATTCACTGGCCTACCGCGCCTTCTACGCCCTGCCCGTCGAGAACTTCTCGACGACCACGGGTCAGCCGACCAACGCGGTCTTCGGATTCACCTCGATGCTGATCAACGTGCTGCGCGACGAGCAGCCCACCCATGTGGCCGTGGCCTTCGACGTGTCGCGGCAGACGTTCCGAACGGAGGAGTTCCCGGAGTACAAGGCCACGCGGTCGAAGTCACCGGATGAGTTCAAGGGCCAGGTCGCCCTGATCAAGGAGGTGCTCGAGGCGCTCGGGATCCCGGTCCTTGAGTGCGACGGCTTCGAGGCGGACGACATCATCGCGACTCTGACCCATCGCGCCCGTCAGCAGGACTGGGACGTCGCGATCGTCACCGGCGACCGCGACGCCTTCCAGCTCGTCGACGACCGGGTCACGGTGCTCTATCCCAAGAAGGGCGTCAGCGAGCTGGCGCGGATGACCCCGGCCGCCGTCGAGGAGAAGTACGGCCTCAGCCCGAGCCAGTACCCCGACTACGCGGCGCTGCGAGGGGACCCCAGCGACAACCTGCCGGGCATCCCGGGGGTGGGGGAGAAGACGGCCTCGAAGTGGATTCGCGAGTACGGCTCCCTCGCCGGCCTGGTGGACCGGGTCGACGAGGTTCCGGGGAAGACGGGTGATGCGCTGCGCGCCGCCCTGCCGCAGGTGCTGGTGAACCGGCGGCTGACCAGCCTCGTCGACGATGTTCCGGTCCCGATCGACCTCGATGCCGCGGAACTGGAGGCGTGGGACCCCGCCGACGTCGATCGTCTGTTCGACACCCTGCAGTTCCGCGCGCTGCGCGAGCGTCTCGACAAGGTGCGGCCCGGGGGCCCGGGCGTGGAGGAGCAGCAGGCCCCAGCTGCAGCGGAAGCCCAGGTGCGAGTACTCAGCGGTGACGAGGCGGCCACCTGGCTGGGGGCCGCGCGCGAAGGGGCCGCAGTCGCCATCGCCGGCACGTGGGGGCGGGGCACCGGCGAGCTCACGGCTGCGGCAGTGCTCGACGGCCGAGGCGAGGTGGCCTACCTCGACGCCGGCGACGCCGACGTGCGCGCGGCTTTGGTCGACTGGCTGGCAGACCCGGACGTCCCGAAGGACCTGCACGACGCGAAGGGCCCGGCGCTCGCACTCGTGGCCATGGGCCGGCGGCTCGCCGGCATCCGGATGGACACCGCGCTGGCCGCGTACCTCGACGCGCCGGGGGCCCGCGGGTACGGGCTGACCGACGTCGCGCAGCGGGTGCTCGGCGTCACCGTCGACGTCGAGGTGGCCGGGGACCAGCTGCTCCTGGAGATGGGGGAGGAGGCAGCGTCGTCCCTGTCCCGGCAGGTGCTGGTGATCCGCGACCTGGCAGCAGCGCTGGGCGAGCGACTGGACGCTCAGCACGTGCGTGGGCTCCTGGACGACCTCGAGATCCCGCTGGTGCCGATTCTCGCGGACATGGAGTTCGCGGGGATCGCCGTCGACCTCGCGGGGCTGCGGGGGCTGTCGGACGAGTTCGGCGCCGACATGCGACGGGCGGAGGAGCAGGCGCACCGGCTTGTCGGTCGACCGTTCAACCTCGGGTCTCCCGAAGCAGCTCCAGGAGATCCTCTTCGGCGAGCGGAACCTGCCGAAGACGAAGAAGATCAAGACCGGCTACACGACGGACGCGGAGGCCCTGCAGCAGCTGTACGCGCAGACCGAGGACCCGCTGCTCGAGCAGCTGCTCGCCTGGCGGGACCGCTCCAAGCTGCGACAGACCGTCGAGGGGCTGCTGCCGCTCGTCGATGCCTCCGGTCGCATCCATACGACGTTCAACCAGATGGTCGCGGCCACGGGTCGGCTGTCGAGCGCCGATCCCAACCTGCAGAACATCCCGATCCGCACCGACGCGGGCCGGCGGATCCGCGGCTGCTTCGTCGTCGGCGCGGAGTACGAGACCCTGCTCACCGCCGACTACAGCCAGATCGAGATGCGGATCATGGCGCACCTGTCGGAGGACGCCGGGCTCATCGACGCGTTCCGGTCGGGCGAGGACCTGCATACGACGGTCGCCAGCCGAGTGTTCGGCGTCGATGCCGGGGATGTCGACGCCGAGATGCGACGCCGGATCAAGGCGATGTCGTATGGGCTGGCCTACGGCCTGTCGGCCTACGGGCTGTCTCAGCAGCTGGACATCTCGCCGGACGAGGCCCGCGGGCTGATGGAGGAGTACTTCGAGCGGTTCGGCGGCGTCCGCGACTACCTGGCCGAGGTGGTGGAGCGGGCACGGGCGCAGGGTTTCACCGAGACGATGATGGGCCGGCGGCGCTACCTGCCGGACCTGAACAGCGAGAACCGGCAGCGTCGGGAGATGGCGGAGCGGATGGCGTTGAACGCGCCGATCCAGGGAAGTGCGGCGGACATCGTCAAGGTGTCGATGCTGCGCCTGCAGGACGGGCTGGCTGCCGGTGGCCTGCGCAGCCGGCTGCTGCTGCAGGTGCACGACGAGCTGGTGGTCGAGGTGTGGCCGGGCGAGCGCGCGCCCGTCGAGGAACTCGTGCGGGCGGCGATGGCCGGCGCGGCCGACCTGTCGGTCCCGCTGGACGTGTCCGTCGGGTACGGCACCAGCTGGGAGTCGGCCGCCCACTGACGTTCCCCACGTTTCTCCCGGTTGCGGGAGAAACGAGCGCGCGAAACGGGCAAACCGGACGCTCATCGCGCGTTTCTCCCGGGTACCGGGACAAACGTGACGACGGGGCGGATTAGGCGGCCCACGAGGGCGCCGGTAGCCTTGGATGGTTTCGCGCCCGCGAAACGCCCCTACTACGAAGAGATCCCCTACTCAATGACCACTTCTACCACCACCGCCCCGGCCCAGGTGGCCGTCAACGACATCGGCACCGCCGAGGACTTCATGGCGGCGATCGACGCCACCATCAAGTACTTCAACGACGGCGACATCGTCGAGGGCACCATCGTCAAGGTCGACCGCGACGAGGTCCTCCTCGACATCGGCTACAAGACCGAGGGCGTCATCCCCTCCCGCGAACTGTCCATCAAGCATGATGTCGATCCCTCCCAGGTCGTCTCCGTGGGCGACCACGTCGAGGCCCTGGTCCTCACCAAGGAGGACAAGGAAGGTCGCCTCATCCTGTCCAAGAAGCGTGCACAGTACGAGCGCGCCTGGGGCACGATCGAGAAGATCAAGGAAGAGGACGGCGTCGTCGAGGGCCAGGTCATCGAGGTCGTCAAGGGCGGCCTGATCCTGGACATCGGCCTGCGTGGCTTCCTCCCCGCCTCCCTCGTCGAGATGCGTCGCGTCCGCGACCTGCAGCCGTACGTGGGCAAGACCCTCGAGGCCAAGATCATCGAGCTGGACAAGAACCGCAACAACGTGGTCCTGTCCCGCCGCGCCTGGCTCGAGCAGACGCAGAGCGAGGTCCGCCAGACCTTCCTCACGCAGCTGCAGAAGGGCCAGATCCGCAGCGGCGTCGTCTCCTCCATCGTCAACTTCGGCGCCTTCGTCGACCTCGGTGGCGTCGACGGCCTCGTGCACGTGTCGGAGCTGTCCTGGAAGCACATCGACCACCCGTCCGAGGTCGTCGAGGTCGGCCAGGAGGTCACCGTCGAGGTGCTCGACGTCGACATGGACCGCGAGCGCGTCTCGCTGTCGCTCAAGGCGACGCAGGAGGATCCGTGGCAGCACTTCGCCCGGACCCACCAGATCGGTCAGGTCGTGCCCGGCAAGGTCACCAAGCTCGTTCCCTTCGGCGCGTTCGTGCGCGTCGAGGAGGGCATCGAGGGCCTGGTGCACATCTCGGAGCTGGCCGAGCGCCACATCGAGCTGCCGGAGCAGATCGTCCAGGTCAACGACGACATCTTCGTTCGGGTCATCGACATCGACCTCGAGCGTCGGCGCATCTCGCTGTCGCTCAAGCAGGCGAACGACTCCGCGGACGGCGTCGCCGGCGAGGAGTTCGACCCGTACCTGTACGGCATGGCACCGGCGTTCAACGAGGCCGGCGACTACATCGGTCCGGACGGGTTCGACCCGGAGACGGGCGAGTGGAAGGCCGGCTCGGAGGGTCAGCGCGAGGAGTGGGAGCGCCAGTACTCCGAGGCCCACGCACGCTGGGAGGCGCACCGCAAGCAGGTCGAGGACTCCAAGGCCGCCGACCAGGCAGCCGCACTCGAGGCCGGCGACGTGCCGGCGTCGTACTCCTCGGAGTCGAACGACAACTCGGGCACGCTGGCCTCGGACGAGGCGCTGCAGGCCCTGCGCGACAAGCTGACCGGCGAGTAGCCAGTCAGCTCAAGCCAAGGATGGGGTCGGACCGAAGGGTCCGGCCCCATCCGCATGCTCGGGTCAGTGCTTCGGGCGGCGGCTAGGCCCAGGCGGCCAGCAGGTCGTCCGCCGTCCATGCCCGCGAGATCCGCTCGTCGGCGTCGCAGCCGCCCGGGCAGACGGCCACGAGGGGCGTGCCGACGTCGGCTCCCGGGACTCGCAGTGCGTCCTCAGCCAGCCGGGTGATCTCCCGGGCGCTGAGTGCGCCGGACGCCCGCCAGGCGAGCGCTCCCACGAAGCCGATGCGCGACGCAGGGGCGTCGTCTACGCCTACCAGGGCGAGCTCCGGGGTGTTGCTGCGCGGCCACCAGCCGCCGACCCGTCGTACCGATTGCCAGTCACTGTCCGGGAGCAGACGGACGAGTGCGTCGCGAACGACCGGCTCGACGGCGCGGTCCCGCCACGCGCCGAAGCCGGTGTCGACCCGGTGCAGTGCCGCTTCCGGCTGTCCCCGATCGACCTCTCCCAGAGCCGGCTCGACGAACGTCAGCCAGAAGCCGAGCGCCGGATCCGCGACGCGCCACCGCCGGTCCTTCGGCGCGGGCCGTAGGGACAGCGGCTCATCCGCGGTGATCAGACCCGTGGCCGACAGGGTCTCCAGATTCGCCGTAACCGAGTTGCGCGACATCGAGCCGTCGGAGACGGAGTTCAGGATGCTGGTGAAGGTCCGGTCTCCTCGGCCGCCGATCGCAGACAGCACCGCGCGCGCGTACGTGGTCTCGGGCAGCGAGCCGGCCAGCAGCCGCGCCCCCGCCACCACGAGCGCGCTCGTGGACCGCGCCAGGGAGGTGCGGAGGAACTCATCACGGGACATCCCGCGCTCCCACTCCTGCACGACCAGCGGGTAGCCCCCGGTGATCAGGTGCGCATCGAAAGCGTCGAACCCGCTCAGGCCGGTCACCTCGGCGATCCCGGCGGGACTGAGGGGCTCCACGACCAGCGTCGCGCTGCGTCCCCGCCACGGCTGCGGTGGACGGCTCAGCTGGTCCATGGCCGCGGTGTCCGAGCCGAGGAGCAGCAGCAGGACCGGCCGAGCGGCCAGCTGCCGGTCCCAGAGCGACCGGAGCGCGTCGAGACCCTGGCCGCTGTCACTGAGCAGCCAGGACACATCGTCAACAACGACCACCGACGGCTGATCTGGCGGCACCGCGTCCGCGAGTGCGAGCAGCTCTGCCTGTGACTGGCTGCCACGCGCGGCCTCGACGTAGAACGAGGGCACACCGCACCCGGCCACGAACTCGGCCACCAGCCGCGACTTGCCGACCCGACGACGGCCGCGGACCACGGTCATCAGGCCTCGATCGGCGTGAGTGCCCCTGCGGACGTCGTCCAGCAGCGCGTCCAGCTCCGCCAGTTCCGATCGCCGTCCGATCAGCCCCACGTCACCTCACTCGATAGTGCAGAGAGGAATACTATTCCGGGCTGCACTATTCCCATGGGGCGACACGACAGTCGATGACCGGTCATCCGGCCGATGTGGTCATGACCGGTCGGACGACGGATTCCGTAGGTAGACGCGGCCGGAGCGGGTGCCGGCTTCTGGCCTCAGTGGCCGGTGCAGCCCGGGCAGCACTCGTCGTGCCGGCGTTCCGGTTCAGGCGAGTCCCATGGCAGCCACTGCAGGCTGACGACGTGGACTACCCCGCCCAGCACCCGGTGCACCACATCCGGCACCGCGGGAACCGGGGGCCGGGGCAGGTCCCAGTGCGGCAGGCGTGCGCCGAGGGCGGGCACCATCTCGAGCAGGGGACAAGCGCGCCCCGAGCCCTCAGCTGGTGGTAGCTCCGGGTGCTGTTCCGCCGGTATCGGCGGCGGTTGCTCCGGTGGGATGGCGACGGTGGGGCTGACGGAGCGCGTGGGGGGACGCTCACGGGGGGTGAGGTCGATGGGCACGAGTGCACCGGAGGCAAGGTCGGCCAAGCCGGCGCCGTCGACGCGACCCTCATCTCGTGGCCGCCCACTCGGCAACGGACACCTGGCGGATGACGACCTGCCGATGCAGCCTGCTGCCGGCCGTCGCAGCTGCCTGACTGATCGCCTCGTCCCGGGCACCGCCCACCACGAGGACGTCCAGCCGGTCGGGGACCGGGCCGTCCTGACCGGCGTGCCGCTCCGCCCACGCACCGTGGATGAACGCCCGCTCGATACCCGTGACGGCGGCGAGCTCATCGGCGAGCACGGTGCGTGGCCCGTAGGTGACCGTCAGGAGGTCCGTCAGCGGCTCGGACAGGGCAGTGGAGGTGTCGGCTGACACGAGACGGATGTTGCCCACGCGTCGGTCTCGGATCACCCCGGCGCGGACCAGGCGGGACACCTCGGCGTGCACGGTGGTGAGGGACGAGTCGGTGCGCCGGGCCACCTCCGTCAGTGAGAATTCATCTTCGGGATTGAGGAAGAGCAGCGCCAGCAGTTCCCCCTGCGTCTGCGACCGCAGGAGCGGGAGAAGAGCGGGAGATGCGGCTTTCATGAAGCCGAATATGCCGTGAGGGGGTCCAGATGTCCATCTGGCCGTGGTGTTCGCCGCTATGGCCTTCCTAAAGCCGAAGATGGGCCACATAAACCGAATACAGATTCGGGGTACGGAATATAGATCCGGTAATGCCGAAGGAGTGCGTCAATGCCCGTCCTGGGCGTGCGGGCCTTGGCGCGGGCTAGTCTGCGCGCATGATTCGCATCGGGCTCACCGGCGGCATCGGAGCGGGCAAGTCGACGGTCGCCGCGCTGCTGGCCGGGCGGGGGGCCGTGATCGTCGATGCCGACCAGATCGCCCGTGAGATCGTGCAGCCGGGCAGCCCGGCACTGGACGCCCTCGTCGCCGAGTTCGGCGACGACATCCTGAACGAGGACGGCACCCTCGCGCGCGCTCGGCTGGCGGCCCGGGCCTTCGCGGATCCGGAGGGCACCGGCCGGCTGAACGCGATCATGCATCCGCGGATCCGTGACGAGGGCCAGCGCCGAATCTCGGCCCAGCCCGATGCCCAGGTCGTGGTGTACGACATGCCGCTGCTCGTCGAGACCGGACAGGCGGATCTCGTGGACGTCGTGGTCGTCGTCGACGTCCCGGTCGATACGCAGATCGCTCGGGCGGTGGGCCAGCGGGGACTCGAGGAGGCGGATGTGCGACGCAGGATCGCGGCGCAGGCCACCCGGGCTGAACGGCTCGCGGCCGCCGACGTGGTCATCGACAACAGCGGCACGGAAGCGCAGACGCGGGCGCAGGTCGAGGACCTCTGGCAGCGACTCACGATGTCAGGGCCATCGACTAGCGTGGCGGAGTGACCCGCCCGGTAACCGATCTGCAGCGCAAGGTCGCGCCCTTCACGGTTCGCGCACCCTTCCAGCCGTCCGGCGACCAGCCCGAGGCCATCGCAGAGATCGCTCGCCGCATCCGGTCGGGCGAGCAGGACATCGTGCTGCTGGGCGCGACCGGCACCGGCAAGAGCGCCACCACCGCCTGGCTGGTGGAGGAGCTGCAGCGGCCCACACTGGTGATGGCTCCGAACAAGACCCTGGCCGCCCAGCTGACCTCCGAGTTCAAGGAGCTGCTGCCGGACAACGCAGTCGAGTACTTCGTCTCCTACTACGACTACTACCAACCTGAGGCGTACATCCCGCAGAGCGACACCTACATCGAGAAGGACTCCTCGATCAACGAGGAGGTCGAGCGGCTCCGGCACTCGGCGACCAACAGCCTGCTCACCCGCCGCGACTGCCTGGTCGTGGCCAGCGTGTCCGCCATCTACGGTCTCGGCACCCCGCAGGAGTACGTGGACCGGATGGTGCGCCTGCGGGTGGGCGAGGAGTTCAACCGCGAGCAGCTGCTGCGCGCGTTCGTCGACATCCAGTACACGCGCAACGACCTGTCCTTCCAGCGCGGCACCTTCCGCGTCCGGGGGGACACCGTCGAGGTCTTCCCGGTGTACGAGGAGCACCCGGTCCGCATCGAGATGTTCGGTGACGAGATCGAGCGGCTGATGACCCTGCACCCGGTCACGGGGGAGATCCTCACCGAGGACGAGGAGATCTATGTCTTCCCGGCGACGCACTACGTCGCGGGCCCCGAGCGCATGGAGCGAGCCATCGCGGGAATCGAGGCCGAACTCGAGGACCGGCTGGCCGAGCTGGACCGGCAGGGCAAGCTGCTGGAGGCGCAGCGGCTGCGCATGCGCACGACGTACGACATCGAGATGATGCGGCAGGTCGGCTCCTGCGCCGGCATCGAGAACTACTCGCGGCACATCGACGGACGCGAGCCGGGCAGCGCCCCCAACTGCCTTCTCGACTACTTCCCCGAGGACTTCCTGCTGGTGATCGACGAGTCGCACGTGACCGTGCCCCAGATCGGTGCGATGTACGAGGGCGACATGAGCCGCAAGCGCACCCTCGTCGAGCATGGCTTCCGGCTGCCGAGCGCGATGGACAACCGTCCCCTGCGATGGGACGAGTTCGTGGAGCGGATCGGGCAGACGATCTACCTCTCCGCCACTCCCGGACCCTACGAGCTGACGCGTGTGCAGGGCGACGTGGTGGAGCAGGTGATCCGGCCCACCGGCCTGGTGGATCCGGAGATCGTGGTCAAGCCCACGACGGGTCAGATCGACGACCTGATGGGGGAGATCAAGGACCGCGCGGAGCGCGGCGAGCGGGCGCTGGTGACGACTCTGACCAAGCGGATGGCGGAGGACCTCACCGACTACCTGCTCGAGCACGGTGTCCGGGTGCAGTACCTGCACTCGGACGTGGACACACTGCGCCGCGTGGAGCTGCTGCGCGAGCTGCGGATGGGCGTGTTCGACGTCCTGGTGGGGATCAACCTGCTGCGGGAGGGGCTCGACCTGCCCGAGGTCTCGCTGGTGGCCATCCTCGACGCGGACAAGGAGGGGTTCCTGCGCTCGGAGACCTCGCTGATCCAGACGATCGGCCGCGCCGCCCGCAACGTGTCGGGGCAGGTCCATATGTACGCCGACAAGGTCACCCCGTCCATGCAGCGGGCGATCGACGAGACCACCCGTCGGCGGGCCAAGCAGGTGGCCTACAACGAGGAGATGGGCCTCGATCCGCAGCCGCTCCGCAAGAAGATCGCCGACATCACCGACCTGCTGGCACGCGAGGACGCCGACACCGCGGAACTGCTCTCCCAGCCGGCGGCCAAGCGGGCCGGCAAGCGGGCCGCTGGTGGACGGTCACTCGCCGCCGATGAGCTCACGCGGCTGATCGAGGACCTCACGGCCCAGATGCACCAGGCAGCGGCCGAGCTCCAGTTCGAGCTGGCGGCCCGGCTGCGCGACGAGGTCTCCGACCTGAAGAAGGAGCTGCGCGGCATGCGCGAGGCAGGCATCGGGTGACCGCAGCGCTCGACGTACCGGGCTGGCTGTGGGCCGCGACCCTGCTCGGACTCGTGGGGATCATCATCCTCGACCTGATCATCGTCGACCGCCGGCCGCATGACTTCGGGCCCCGCGAGGCCGCGCGCTGGGTGATCTTCTACATCGCGCTCGCCGCCCTGTTCGCCGTGTTCGTCGCCTGGTACTTCGGCTTGGTGTACGGCGGGCAGTTCGTCGCGGGCTACCTGATGGAGTACTCGCTCAGCGTCGACAACCTCTTCGTCTTCATGGTGATCATGGGCTCGTTCGCGGTGCCCGCGCACCTGCAGCACCGTGTCCTGCTCATCGGCATCGTGATCGCCCTCGTGCTGCGCGGCCTGCTCATCGTGGTCGGCGCGGAGCTGATCGAACGGTTCGCGGGCACCTTCTACCTCTTCGGAGCCTTCCTGCTGTTCACGGCGTGGCAGGTGTGGCGCTCGGAGGACGCGGAGCCAGACCCGAACGGCAACGGCTTCATCCGCTGGGTGGGGAACCACTTCCCGACCTCGCCGCACTACGACGGCACGAAGCTGATCACCCGGGTGGCCGGCCGGCGCGCACTCACGCCGATGGCGATGGTGATGCTCGCGATCGGCACCACCGACCTGCTGTTCGCACTCGACTCGATCCCGGCCGTGTTCGGCATCACCAGTGAGGCCTACCTCGTCTTCGCGGTGAACGCCTTCGCGCTGATGGGGCTGCGTCAGCTGTACTTCCTTCTGCACGGACTGCTGGAGCGCCTGCAGCACCTCAACCGCGGCCTGGCGATCATCCTCGCGTTCATCGGCATCAAGCTCCTGCTCGAGGCGATCCACGCCACCACGAACCTCGACGTTCCGGTCATCCCGGTGTGGCTGTCGCTGGTCGTGATCGTCGGCGTGCTGGCTGTCACGGCCATCACTAGTGTGTATGCAACGCGGGATCGTGGTCCCCGCGCGGACACCCCGGAAGGTTGATCGTGGAGGTAACGCTCGCCCTGTGGGCGGTGACGCTGCTCGGCATCACGGTGCTGATCGTGCTCGATTTCGTGACGGTCAGCCGCAAGCCACATGAGGTGATGTTCAAGGAGGCGCTCGTTTGGTCGATCTTCTACATCGGCGTGGCGGTCGCGTTCGGCATCGCCATGTGGGTGTGGCAGGGCAGTGACATCGGTACCCAGTACTTCGCCGCCTACTTGGTGGAGAAGTCCCTCAGCGTCGACAACCTGTTCGTGTTCATCATCATCCTCACCCAATTCGCGGTGCCCGCAGAACTGCACCAGCGGGTGCTGCTCTTCGGCGTCGTGCTCGCGCTGGTCATGCGGGCGGTCTTCATCGCGATCGGTGCAGCGGCCCTTGCGGCTTTCGCCTTCACCTTCGTGATCTTCGGAGCCATCCTGATCTGGACCGGAATCCAGCTCGCCCGGCACCGGAACGAGGACCCCGAACCGCAGGACAACGCCGTCGTCCGCGTCGTGCGCAAGCGGTTCCTCGTCTCGGACCACTACGACGGCACCAAGCTGCTCACGCACATCGACGGCCGGCGGGCGATCACCCCGCTGCTGCTGGTCATGATCGCGATCGGCTCCACGGACCTGCTCTTCGCCCTCGACTCGATCCCCGCGACCTTCGGAGTCACCCAGATCCCGTACCTGGTCTTCGCCGCGAACGCGTTCGCCCTGCTCGGACTGCGGGCGCTGTACTTCCTGCTGAAGGGACTGCTGGACAAGCTCATCTACCTGTCCACCGGCCTGGCGATCATCCTGATCTTCATCGGTATCAAGCTGGTGCTGACCTACCTGCACGAGCTGAACCCCTCGATCCCGCACATCACCACCGTGCAGAGTCTGGCGTTCATCCTTGTGGTCCTGGTCATCGTGACCGTCGCCTCGTGGCTGAAGGTGCGCAAGGACCCGACGGCGATCGCGCACGCCGGGCGGGTGACCGCCGGGCACGAGGACGAGAAGACCTCGGGCTAGCGCTCGCCGGCCACCTCGACCAGCTTCCGCTCGATCGACGAGACCCGCGCCCAGGCCAGGGCGGAGCCCACGAGCAGGACGACGAGCGGGACGAGGTACGTCAGCCAGGCGACGAGGTCGCTGTCGTCGGCGAGCATGCCGACCAGTCCCCAGGCGGCCCAGCCGACCACGGCCCCCCAGATGACCAGCAGCGCGATCCACAGCTGCCGCGCTCGCCGGGCGGCCCCGCGTGCCCGCAGCAGTTCCTGCGTGCGGGCTCCCTTGCTCACCATCCGCGCTCCTGCCACTCCGCTAGGGCGGGCCGCTCGGCGCCGACCGTGGTGTCGAATCCGTGCCCGGGGTAGATCCAGGTCTCGTCCGGCAGCTCGTTGAAGATCCGCTCGACGACGCCGGTGTACAGGCTGTCGAAGTCCTCGGGCGACGAGGTCTTGCCGACGCCCCCCGGGAAGAGGCAGTCGCCGGTCAGCAGGTGAGGCGGGCCGTCCGGGTCGTCGTAGAGCAGGGCCGCCGACCCCGGCGTATGCCCCACCAGGTGGATGACCTCGAGCTGGCACGTGCCCACCGGCACCCGGTCGCCGTCCTCGAGAAGCACGTCCGTCGGCACCGGGATGCCCGGCGCGTCCAGCACGTGGGCCGCCGTGATCGCCCCCGTCCGCTCGACGACCTCCGCCAGCGCCTGCCAGTGGTCCGGGTGCCGGTGCGTGGTGACCACCATGGTGATGCCGTCGGGGCCGATCAGGTCGATGATCCGGTCCGGCTCGGCGGCCGCGTCGACGAGGACCTGGGTACCGGTCGCCCGGCAGCGGAGCAGGTAGACGTTGTTGTCGTACGGACCCACGGCCAACTTGCTGATCATCAGGTGTCCGAGTTCGTGGACGTCAGCGGGACCGCCTACGCTGACTCGGCCGGTGTACATGGCAGCAGGGTATTGCCTCGTCCGTGCGGAGTGGGAGAGAAGTGAACGAGCGGCTGATCGTCCGGGGAGCGCGGGAGCACAACCTCAAGGACATCTCCCTGGACCTGCCCCGGGACGCCATCATCGTGTTCACCGGGCTCTCGGGCTCCGGCAAGTCCAGCCTCGCGTTCGACACCATCTTCGCCGAGGGGCAGCGGCGGTACGTGGAGAGCCTGTCCTCGTACGCCCGGCAGTTCCTCGGCCAGATGGACAAGCCCGACGTGGACTTCATCGAGGGTCTGTCCCCAGCCGTCTCCATCGACCAGAAGTCCACATCGCGCAACCCCCGTTCGACGGTCGGCACCATCACCGAGGTGTACGACTACCTCCGCCTGCTGTACGCCCGCATCGGGGTGCCGCACTGCCCGGTGTGCGGCGACGTCATCGAGCGGCAGACGCCGCAGCAGATCGTCGACCAGGTGCTCGGCCTGTCGGAGGGCACCCGCTTCCAGGTGCTGGCCCCGGTGGTTCGGGAGCGCAAGGGGGAGTACGCCGACCTGTTCCGACAGCTGGTCTCGCAGGGCTACTCGCGGGCCCGGGTCGACGGCGTCGTGCACGCCCTCGAGAGCGTGCCGACGCTCAAGAAGCAGGAGAAGCACACCATCGAGGTGGTCGTCGACCGGCTCGCGGTGAAGCCCGAGTCGCGCCGGCGGCTCACCGACTCGGTGGAGACGGCCCTGGGCCTGTCCGGCGGGCTGGTCGTCCTCGACTTCGTCGACCTCGACGAGTCGGACCCCGATCGTGAGCGCACCTTCAGCGAGCATCTCGCCTGCCCGCGGGACGGCCTGTCCTTCGAGGAGCTCGAGCCACGCTCGTTCTCGTTCAACTCGCCCTTCGGGGCCTGCCCCGAGTGCACCGGGCTGGGCACCCGTCGCGAGGTCGACCCCGAGCTGATCGTCCCCGACGAGGACCTGTCGCTGCGGGGCGGCGCGCTCGCCCCCTGGTCGCGCGGCCAGGTGTCCGACTACTTCGGGCGCCTGCTCGAGGCGATGTGCGACGAGCTCGAGATCAGCATGGACACGCCGTGGCGTGAGCTGCCGACCGAGGCGCGCAAGGCGCTCCTCGAGGGTCACCCGACCGAGGTGCACGTGCGCTACAAGAACCGCTACGGCCGCCAGCGCTCCTACTACACGGCGTACGAGGGGGTCATCCCCTACGTCCAGCGTCGGCACGCCGAGTCCGACAGCGACGCCAGCCGGGAGCGGTTCGAGGGCTTCATGCGCGAGGTGCCCTGCCCGGCCTGCGGCGGTGCGCGGCTCAAGCCGATCGCCCTGGCCGTCACGGTGGCCGACCACTCGATCGCCGAGGTGGCCTCCCTCCCGATCGGCGAGGCGGCCGACCTGCTGTCCACCCTCGAGCTCTCCGAGCGAGACGCGCACATCGCCTCCCGCGTGCTCAAGGAGGTCAACGAACGGCTGACGTTCCTCGTCGACGTCGGCCTGCACTACCTCTCGCTGGATCGTGGCGCCGCGACGCTGGCCGGTGGCGAGGCCCAGCGGATCCGGCTGGCCACGCAGATCGGCTCGGGCCTGGTCGGTGTCCTCTACGTGCTGGACGAACCGAGCATCGGCCTGCACCAGCGTGACAACCACCGGCTCATCGAGACGCTGGTCCGCCTCCGCGACCTCGGCAACACCCTCATCGTCGTCGAGCACGACGAGGACACCATTCGAACGGCTGACTGGATCGTGGACATCGGCCCGGGAGCCGGCGAGCACGGCGGCGAGGTGGTGGTCAGCGGGCCGCTCGAGAGCCTGCTGGGCAGCGACGTGTCGATCACCGGTCAGTACCTCAGTGGCCGCCGCGCCATCGACGTGCCCGTGATTCGACGCCCCCAGGACGGCCGGGCGCTCACCGTGCACGGGGCGTCCGAGCACAACCTCAAGGACGTGACGGTCTCCTTCCCCGTCGGGAACCTGGTGGCTGTCACCGGGGTGAGCGGATCGGGCAAGTCGACGCTCGTGAACGACGTGCTGTTCAACGTGCTCGCCCGCGATCTCAACGGCGCGCGTCACGTGCCGGGACGGCACAAGAAGGTGACCGGCCTGGAGAACGTGGACAAGGTCGTCCATGTCGACCAGAGCCCGATCGGCCGCACGCCGCGCAGCAATCCGGCCACCTACACCGGCGTGTTCGACCACGTCCGTCGGCTGTTCGCGGAGACGCCGGAGGCGAAGGTCCGCGGCTACCTCCAGGGCCGGTTCTCGTTCAACGTCAAGGGCGGTCGCTGCGAGGCGTGCGCCGGCGACGGCACCATCAAGATCGAGATGAACTTCCTGCCGGACGTGTACGTCCCGTGCGAGGTCTGCCACGGCGCCCGCTACAACCGCGAGACCCTCGAGGTGCACTTCAAGGGCAAGACCATCGCCCAGGTGCTCGACATGCCGATCGAGGAGGCCCTCGAGTTCTTCGCCGCCGTGCCGGCCATCGCGCGACATCTGACGACGCTGGTCGACGTGGGCCTCGGCTACGTGCGACTCGGCCAGTCGGCGCCGACGCTCAGCGGCGGCGAGGCCCAGCGGGTCAAGCTCGCCTCCGAGCTGCAGAAGCGCTCCACCGGACGCACGATCTACGTGCTGGACGAGCCGACCACGGGCCTGCACTTCGAGGACATCCGCAAGCTGCTCGGAGTCCTGCACAGCCTGGTCGACAAGGGCAACACCGTCCTGGTGATCGAGCACAACCTCGACGTGATCAAGACGGCCGACTGGATCGTCGACATGGGCCCGGAGGGCGGCTCGGGCGGCGGCACCGTCGTCACCGCTGGAACGCCCGAGGACGTCGCCCTGGTGGCGGAGAGCCACACCGGTGCGTTCCTGCGCCCGCTGCTGGCCCCGCCGCCAGCGAAGAAGCGAGCCGCCCGACGCCGTGTGAAGACTGGGTAAATCCTCGGCGACGGTGCTTGGCGAGGCCGGGCCGCTGCCGTAGCGTGAGTTGAACCTTCAACGAGCCTGACCCATCAACGACCCTGACCAGGAGGATCCATGGAGATCGAGCGTCGCACCGTCCTGCAGGCGGGCGGCATCGTGGCCGTCGGTGCCGTGGTGGCCGCCTGCTCCTCCGGCTCGGAGAGCTGCCGCGGGAGGCGAGCGCCGCGGCCTCGCCTGCCGCGTCTCCCGAGCCCAGCGCTGCCGCGACGTCGGCGGCAGCGGCGGCGGCGGGCGCCGTGGCCCAGGTCTCCGATATCCCAGTGGGCGGCGGCGTGATCCTGGCCGAGCCGGCCGTGGTGATCACGCAGCCGACCGAGGGTGACGTCAAGGCCTTCACCGCCATCTGCACGCACCAGGGCTGCCTGGTGTCCGAGGTCGTCGACAACGAGATCGTCTGCCCGTGCCACGGGTCGCGGTTCTCCGCGACGGACGGCTCGGTCATCGACGGGCCGGCGACGCAAGGCCTGCAGGCGGCCGGCGTCGCGGTCGAGGGTGGCAGCGTCGTCCTCAGCTGACCCCGGCTGCCTAGGCTGGCGGGCATGACCGACCCGGAGTCCTATCGACCCGCACCCGGGGACATCCCCACCCAGCCGGGCGTGTACCGCTTCCGGGATGGCAACGGCCAGGTCGTGTACGTCGGCAAGGCGCGCAACCTGCGCGCGCGGCTGACGTCGTACTTCGCCGATCCCGCGACGCTGCACCCGCGCACCCGCGCGATGGTGACGACCGCGACGTCGGTCGACTGGGTCGTGGTGGCCACCGAGGTCGAGGCGCTGTCGCTGGAGTACTCCTGGATCAAGGAGTACGACCCGAGGTTCAACGTCAAGTACCGCGACGACAAGAGCTATCCCGTACCTCGCCGTCACGGTGGGGGAGGAGTACCCCCGGGCCGCGGTGGTGCGGGAGGCCAAGCGCCGCGGTACGCGGTACTTCGGTCCGTATGCCCATGCGTGGGCGATCCGCGACACCCTGGACCAGCTGGTGCGCGTCTTCCCGATCCGGACCTGCCGCGACGGCGTCTTCGCGCGAGCCAGGCAGGTCGGCCGACCGTGCCTGCTGGGCTACATCGACAAGTGCAGCGCACCATGCGTCGGGCGGATCGAACCCGAGGACTACCGGGTGCTGGTCGAGGACTTCTGCGACTTCATGTCGGGGCAGGCGGAGCCGTTCATCAAGTCCGTCGAGCGGCAGATGCTCGAGGCGTCGGCCCGTCAGGAGTACGAGGAGGCCGCTCGGCTGCGCGACCGGCGCGGCGCTCTGACCCGGGCGCTGGAGCGGAACGCGGTGGTCTTCGACGACTCCACGGACGCGGACGTGATCGGGGTCGCCGAGGACGACCTGCAGATGGGCGTGCAGGTGTTCCACGTACGCGGCGGCCGGATCCGGGGCGAGCGTGGCTTCGTGCTGGAGAAGGGTGAGGACCTGACCACATCGGGCTATCTCGAGCGGGTGCTCCAGCGCCTGTACGCGCAGCCGGACGTGGCCAGGCCCGCCCGTGAGGTGCTGCTGTCGGCGGACCTCGACGAGCCCCGGCCCTGGGCGCAGTGGCTGGGCGACCTGCGCGGGGCCAAGGTGACGATTCGCACGCCGCAGCGCGGTGACAAGCGAGCCCTCATGGCCACGGCGGTCGCGAACGCGGAGAACACGCTGAGGCAGCACACCGCGCGGCGGTCCGCGGACCTGACCACGCGCAGCCAGGCTCTGCGCGAGCTGCAGGATGCGCTGGCGCTGCCGGAGCCGCCGCTGCGCATCGAGTGCATCGACATCTCCACTCTGCAGGGGCAGGACACCGTCGCGTCCCTGGTTGTCTTCGAGGACGGCCTGCCGCGCAAGCGCGACTACCGCTCGTTCATCATCCGCACACCGGGTGCCGACGACCTGGCGTCGATGAACGAGGTGGTCACCCGACGCTTCCAGTCGAAGCCGCCGGAAGACGGGGTCGACGACGCCGCGGAGGCGGTGGTGGCGCGGGAGCGTCGGTTCGCCTATCCGCCGGCCCTGCTCGTCGTGGACGGCGGGGCGCCACAGGTCCGCGCCGCCCAGGACGCCCTGATGTCCGTCGGCCTGACCGACCTGCCCGTCATCGGTCTGGCCAAGCGACTCGAGGAGGTGTGGGTCCCGGATGATCCGGATCCGGTGATCCTGCCGCGCACCAGTGAGGCCCTGTACCTGCTCCAGCGGGTCCGCGACGAGGCCCACCGGACCGCGATCGCGTTCCACCGCAAGCGCCGCGGGGCGCGTCAGACCCGCAGCGCGCTCGACGGCATCCCGGGGCTCGGCCCCGCAAAGGCGAAGGCGCTGCTCCGGCACTTCGGGTCGGTGCAAGGCGATCCGGGCGGCGAGCCCCGAGGAGCTGCAGGCGGTCCGTGGGATCGGTCCGGCGCTGGCCGGTGTCGTCAGTCGATCTTTGCAGGGTGATGGGCCATGATGGACACTGCGCTCACCGCGGAGGGGACCATGGAGACCACCGAGCCTGGCCGGCATCCGCTGCACCTGATCCTCGTCACGGGCATGTCCGGCGCCGGCCGGTCCACCGCGGCGCGTGCGCTCGAGGACCTCGGCTGGTTCATCATCGACAACATGCCGCCGTCCCTGCTCCAGGCGGCCGTCGACCTCGCCCGCCGCACGCCGGACGTGGAACGCGTCGGCGTCGTGATCGATGCGCGCGGCGGTCGGTTCTTCGAACAGGTCGCGGAGGTGATGGCCGCGGTCCCGCAGGAGGGAGTGGACCTGCGGACCGTGTTCCTCGAGGCGTCGGACGAGGCCCTGGTCCGCCGGTTCGAGAGCTCCCGGCGTCCGCACCCGCTCCAGCACGGCCAGCGGATCCTCGACGGCCTGCAGGCCGAGCGGGCGCTGCTCGGGGAACTGCGCGCCAACGCCGACCTGGTGATCGACACCACCTCCCTGAACGTGCACCAGCTCCGTCACCGCATCGAGGACGCCTTCGCCGACGAAGGGCCGAGCAGCCTGACCTGCACGGTCATGTCCTTCGGATTCAAGTACGGGATCCCGGTGGACGCCGACCTGGTCGCTGACGCGCGCTTCCTGCCGAATCCGTACTGGGATGAGGACCTGCGCCCGCTGACCGGGCAGGACCCCCGAGTCGCGGCGAACGTCCTCGAGCGGCCCGGTGCCATCGCCTTCCTCGACACGTACGAGCGGCTCGTCCGGATCGTCTCCGAGGGCTACCTGCGCGAGGGCAAGCGCTACGTGACGGTCGCTGTCGGCTGCACGGGCGGCAAGCACCGCAGCGTCGCGATGGCCGAGGCCCTCGCCGGGCGGCTCGGCCACGACGGCCTCGCGACGACCGTCCTGCACCGCGACCTGGGCCGGGAATGAGCGCGCGACTGCCCGGCGTCCCTCTCGGATCCGCGTCCCGGCGCAATGTCGTCGCGCTCGGCGGCGGGCACGGCCTCGCGGCCTCGCTGCAGGCACTGCGGCGCGTGACCGACTCGCTGACCGCGATCGTGGGCGTCGCCGACGACGGTGGCTCCAGCGGGCGACTGCGGTCCGAGTTCGGGGTGCTGCCGCCCGGAGACCTGCGGATGGCACTCGCGGCGCTGTGCGGCGACGACGGCTGGGGCCGCACCTGGGAGCGGGTGATCCAGCATCGCTTCGGCGGTGAGGGCGACCTCGCCGGGCACTCCGTCGGCAACCTGCTGATCACCGCACTCTGGGAGGAGACGGGGGACGCGGTGACCGGCCTGGACTGGGTGGCCGCGCTGCTGGGCGCCAACGGCCGGGTGCTGCCGTGCTCGGTGGTGCCGCTGACCATCACTGCCGAGGTCCTCGGCCACGACCCGACTCGGCCGGACGAGGTTCTCGAGGTGCGGGGACAGGTCGAGGTCGCCACCACTCCGGGCGACGTCCTGCACATCGCCCTCGATCCGCCCGCGCCCCCGGCCTGCCCGGAGGCGATCGTCTCGGTCAGTGAAGCCGATGCCATCGTCCTGGGACCCGGATCCTGGTACACGTCCGTCATCCCGCACCTCGTCATCCCGGACCTGGCTCGCGCCATCGCCGACAGCCCGGCCCGGCGCGTCGTCGTGCTCAACCTGAATCCTCAGGTGGGGGAGACCAGTGGCTTCGCGGCGCATACCTACCTGGACGTGCTCTACAACTACCTGCCCGACCTGCGGGTCGACACGGTCATCGGCGACCCGCGCCACGTCGAGGACATGGGCACGCTGAAGCGATCCTGCGCCGACCTGGGCGCCGAGCTGTTCCTGATGGACGTGTCCCGCTCGGACGCGGCCGGCATCCACGACCCGCAGCGGCTGGCCGTCGCATTCGATACGGTGCTTGCCTAGAGAGGCACCGCACCTCGGGGCCCGACGGGATCGGAGCGTTGACGCAGCATGGCGATGACCGCGGCAGTGAAGGACGAACTGAGCCGCGTCGAGGTGACCAAGTCGTGCTGTCGCAAGGCTGAGGTCTCGACCATCCTGCGGTTCGCCGGTGGCCTGCACATCGTGGCCGGTCACATCGTGATCGAGGCGGAGCTGGACACCGGAGCCACGGCCCGCCGGCTGCGCAAGGACATCTTCGAGGTCTACGGACACGAGAGCGGACGTCGCGATGATCCAGTCGGGCGGCCTGCGCAAGGGCACCCGCTACCTCGTCCGCGTCGTCGACGGCGGCGAGGCCCTGGCGCGGCAGACCGGCATCGTCGACGCCAGCGGCCGTCCGGTGCGCGGCCTGCCGCCGGCGATCGTCTCGGGCGGCCTGTGCGACTGCGAGTCCGCCTGGCGGGGCGCCTTCCTCGCGCACGGCTCGCTCACCGAGCCGGGCGCTCGTCGTCGCTGGAGATCACCTGCCCCGGGGCCGGAGTCGGCCCTGGCGCTCGTCGGGCGCGGCTCGGCGGCTGGGCATCGCGGCCAAGTCGCGTGAGGTTCGTGGCGTCGATCGGGTGGTGATCCGCGACGGCGACGCGATCGGCGCGATGCTGACCCGGCTCGGCGCACACGAGTCGGTCATGGCCTGGGAGGAGCGCCGGATGCGCCGGGAGGTCCGGGCCACCGCCAACCGGCTGGCGAACTTCGACGACGCCAACCTGCGCCGATCCGCACGGGCGGCCGTCGCCGCCGGTGCCCGCGTCCAGCGGGCGTTGGAGATCCTCGGCGACGACGTGCCCGAGCACCTGGTCGTGGCCGGTCGGCTGCGGGTGGAGCATCAGCAGGCCAGCCTCGAGGAGCTGGGGGCGCTTGCGGATCCGCCGATGACGAAGGACGCCATCGCCGGTCGGATCCGTCGGCTGCTGGCACTTGCCGACAAGCGCGCCGAGCGAGCTCGGGATCGCCGGCACGGAGTCGGTGCTCGAGCCCGACCTGCTCCCGGATTAGCGGCCATCGGACGTCCATCTATCGGGCGTCGGAGGGCCTCAGTCCGGTAACGAGACGGTAACGCCACGTCGCTAGGATGGAAGCGCTTGCGGGCACCGGGCCGTGTCAGCGCTCCACGAGAGCCCGTCGTCATCGAGGAGCAGGCAGTGACAATCAAGGTCGGCATCAACGGCTTCGGCCGAATCGGTCGTAACTTCTACCGGGCCGTCGTGACCAGCGGCGCTGACATCGAGATCGTCGGCATCAACGATCTGACGGATACGAAGACCCTGGCGCACCTGCTCAAGTACGACAGCATCCTCGGCCGCCTCGGCAAGGACGTCGTCGCCGGTGAGGGCGAGATCGTCATCGACGGCACGTCCGATCCCGGTGTTCGCCGAGCGCGACCCCGCCGCCCTGCCGTGGGCCAAGGTCGGCGCCGACATCGTCATCGAGTCGACCGGGTTCTTCACCAACGCCGACGATGCCAAGAAGCACGTCGACCGCGGGTGCCAAGAAGGTCATCATCTCCGCGCCGGCCAAGGGCGAGGACATCACCATCGTCATGGGCGTCAACGACGAGCGACTACGACCCGGCCACGGATGTGATCATCTCCAACGCCTCCTGCACCACCAACTGCCTCGCGCCGATGGCCAAGGTCATCGACGACGCGTTCGGCATCGAGCGCGGTCTCATGACCACGATCCACGCCTACACGAACGACCAGAACGTGCTCGACTACCCGCACAAGGACCTGCGTCGCGCCCGCGCCGCCGCCCTGAACATGATCCCGACCACGACCGGCGCGGCCAAGGCGATCGCCCTGGTCATGCCGCAGCTCAAGGGCAAGCTCGACGGCTACGCGATGCGCGTCCCGGTCCCGACCGGCTCGGCGACCGACCTCACGGTCGAGCTCAAGAAGCCGGCCACCAAGGAAGAGATCAACGCGGCGATCAAGGCCGCTGCCGACGGCCCGCTCAAGGGCATTCTGCAGTACACCGAGGATCCGATCGTGTCGACCGACATCGTCACCGACCCGTCGTCGTGCATCTTCGACTCGGGCCTGACCTACGTCAACGGCAACATGGCCAAGGTCGTCGGCTGGTACGACAACGAGTGGGGCTACAGCAACCGCCTCGTCGACCTCGTCGGCCTCGTCGGCTCGAAGCTCTGAGGCTGGAATGAAGTCACTCGACGACCTCGAGGTCGCCGGGCGGACCGTGCTGGTCAGGGCGGACTTCAACGTCCCCCTGGCCGACGGTCCCGACGGCCCGGACGACACCAAGGTGATCACCGACGACGGTCGCATCCGGGCCGCGCTGCCCACGCTGACCTACCTCCGTGATCGCGGCGCCAAGGTGGTCGTGATCGCCCACCTCGGTCGGGCCAAGGGCGAGCACGTGCCGGGGCTGACCCTCCAGCCCGTCGCGGACCGGCTGAGCGAACTGCTCGACGCGGACGTCGAGGTCGCCGACGACATCACCGGACCGCACGCACAGGCGATGGTCGCGGCCCTCGAGCCGGGCGACGTGCTCCTGCTGGAGAACATCCGGTTCGACGCACGCGAGACCAGCAAGGTCGCCGAGGAGCGCGCCGCGCTCGCCGACGAGCTCGCCGCACTCGCCGACGTCTACGTCTCCGACGGCTTCGGCGTGGTGCATCGGAACCAGGCGTCCGTCACCGACGTGGCGCGCCGGCTGCCCAATGCGGCCGGCAGGCTGGTGCACAAGGAGGCCACCGTCTTCGGCGGCATCATGGCCGACCCCGCGCGCCCGTTCGTCGTCATCCTCGGCGGGTCCAAGGTCAGCGACAAGCTCGGGGTGATCGGCAACCTGATCACCCGCGTCGACCGACTGCTGATCGGCGGCGGGATGGCGTACACCTTCCTGGCCGCCCAGGGTCACGGTGTCGGCAACTCGCTGCTCGAGGCCGACCAGATCGACACGGTCAGGGGCTTCATCGACCAGGCGGCGGCCCGCGGCGTCGAGCTGCTGCTGCCCGTCGACTTCGTGATCGCCGACGCGTTCGCGGCGGATGCGGCCACGCAGGTCGTCGCCGCCGACCAGATCCCGGACGGCTGGATGGGCCTGGACATCGGACCGCAGACGCGGGAGCTGTTCGCGTCGAAGATCGCGGACGCCGGGACCGTCGTCTGGAACGGGCCGATGGGCGTGTTCGAGATGGCGCCGTTCGCCGCGGGCACCCTCGCGGTGGCGCGTGCCATGGCTGACTCGTCAGCCCTCACCGTGATCGGCGGCGGCGACTCGGCCGCGGCGGTCCGGATCCTGGACGTCGACGAGTCGGCGTTCACCCACATCAGCACCGGTGGCGGTGCCAGCCTGGAGTTCCTCGAGGGCAAGACCCTCCCCGGACTCGCCGTTCTGGAGGAGGACAACTGATGGCCGATCGCAAGCCGCTCATGGCCGGCAACTGGAAGATGAACCTGAACCACCTTGAGGCGATCGCCCTCGTGCAGAAGCTCGCCTTCGCGCTGAACGAGGATGACTTCGCTGCCGTGGACGTGGCCGTCCTGCCGCCGTTCACCGACATCCGCTCGGTGCAGACGCTGGTCGACGGCGACAAGTACGAGCTCCAGTACGGCGCGCAGGACCTCGCCGTGCAGGACTCGGGCGCCTACACCGGTCAGGTCAGCGGTCCGATGCTGGCGAAGCTCGGCTGCACCTACGTCACCGTGGGCCACAGCGAGCGCCGCGAGTACAACGGCGAGACCGACGAGGTGGTCAACGCCAAGACGAAGTCCGCCCTGCGCAACGAGCTGGTGCCGATCGTGTGCATGGGCGAGGGACTGCCCATCCGTCAGGCCGGCGACCAGGTGCCGTACGTGCTGGCCCAGCTCGACGCCGACCTCGAGGGCCTGACCGCCGAGCAGGTGGCTGGCCTGGTGATCGCGTACGAGCCGGTATGGGCCATCGGCACCGGCGAGGTGGCCACCCCCGAGGACGCCCAGGAGGTGTGCGGCGCGATCCGGGCGCGAGTCGGCGAGACGTTCGGCGCTGATGCGGCGGCTGCGGTCCGCATCCTGTACGGCGGTTCGGTGAAGTCCTCGAACGTGGCCGGCATCATGGCGAAGCCCGACGTCGACGGTGCGCTGATCGGCGGCGCGAGCCTGGATCCGGACGAGTTCGTCGGGATCATCCGCTTCCGACTGCACCCGCCCGAGCTCGTCGGCTGACCGACCACGTATCCTCTACGGGTCCGCCCCTTGGGCGGTCCCGAGACCCTTGGAGCAATCAATGATCACCGCGATCACCATCGCGTTGGCAGTGGTTCTTGTCATCACGAGCATCCTGCTCGTCGTGCTGATCCTGCTGCACCGTGGCAAGGGCGGCGGCCTGTCCGATCTCTTCGGCGGCGGCGTCACCTCGTCGGTGGGCGGCTCCTCGGTGGCGGAGAAGAACCTCGATCGGCTCACGGTGGGCCTCGGCTTGGTCTGGGCGGCGAGCATCATCGCCGTCGGCCTGCTGGTCAGCACCGGGGCCTGACCTCAACGGAAGGCAGCACATGGCGGGTGGTAGCGCGATTCGTGGCAGTCGCGTCGGCGCGGGACCGATGGGGGAGGCCGAGCGCGGCGAAGCGGCTCCTCGCACGTGGGTGTCCTTCTGGTGCTCGCGTGGGCATGAGTCCCGGCCGAGCTTCGCCGCGGACGCCGCCGTGCCGGAGGAGTGGGACTGCCCACGGTGCGGCCTGCCCGCCGGACCGGATCGCGACAACCCGCCGGACCCCCCGAAGATCGAGCCGTACAAGACGCACCTGGCCTATGTGAAGGAGCGGCGCTCCGACGAGGACGGCGCCGCCATCCTGCAGGAGGCCCTGGCCAAGCTGCGCGGCGAGGCGTAACTCCTCACTGGCCACCACAGATTTGCACCGCTTCCCGGTTCAAATCTGCATTCCGCGGGCGATACGTCCGTTATGCCCGCTATTTGAACCGGGAAGCGGTGCAAATCTGGCTGCGGCTAGGCGCCGGGGCGTGCCATACCGGGCGGCAGCGCGCTCGCCGCGGCCTCATCCACCAGGAACAGCGTCCGCTCCCGGCCGCGTACGCCGGCGGCGGGCACCTGGAACGAGCCGGCGCCCTCGCTGAGGGCCAGCCGGACGGCCGTGGCCTTCTCCCCGCCGGACGCCAGGATCCACGCCTCGCGAGCCGCGTTGATCGCCGCCATGGTCAAGGTGATGCGCGTCGGCGGCGGCTTGGGCGCGCCGCGGACGGCCGTGACCGGCCGCTCGTCATGCAGGGCCGGCTGGCCGGGGAACAGCGACGCGACATGCGCATCGGGACCAATGCCCAGCAGCAGCACGTCCATCGACGGCACGTCCGCGTGGTCCTCGGGACGGGCGGCGGACCGGAGTTGGGCGGCGTAGTCGGCGGCCGCGCGGTCCACATCGCCGTCGCTGCGGTCCGGGCCCGGGATGGCGTGCACGTTCGCGACCGGCAACGGCACGTGATCCAGCAGGGCGGCGCGGGCTGACGTCTCGTTCCGCTCGGGATCTCCCTCGGGCAGGTAGCGCTCGTCGCCCCACCACACGTGCACGCGCTCCCAGTCCACGGCGTCGCGGCCGGTGCTGCTGCCGGTGGCCGCGAGCACCGCGGTGCCGATGCCGCCGCCGGTCAGGCAGACATCCGCGCGTCCGCTCGCAGCGATCGTCTCGACGAGGGTGGTGATCAGTCGCCCGGAGACGGCCTCGGCGAGTGCCTGCGCATCCGGGTGCCGGACGACCTCTACGACGCTCATACGTCGGGGACCAGGGCCAGGACCTCGCCGAAGAGATCGTCGGGATCGAGGCGACGCAGCTCCTCACTCAGCAGTTCGGCCAGGTCGCGCCGGTGGATCGCGATGCGGGCGTCCGGCAGGCCCGGGCGGGACAGGTACCCGCTCGCCTCCGTGTCCCGCGCCGCGACGAGGTCGCCGTCCGCTGTGGTCAGCCGCACCTCGTTGATGCCGGGACTCTCGCCGGGCATCAGCACGATCGGCACCCGGAGCGCGTGCTGGAGCCACAGCATCAGCAGCAGGGCACTCGGGTTGCCGTCCTCCGCTTTGACCACGCCGGAGGTGATGTGCCCGAACGGCTGATCGAGCATCGACGCGAGCACGGTGCGCCAGGGCGTGAGACGGGTCCACGTCAGATCGGTGTCCCCGGGACGGTATCCGTCGCGCCGCCGCCGCAGCTCGACGATCGGATCGTCGGACATCGCGGCGTCGGTGATCCGGCGCTGCGCATGGCGGCCGATCGGATCGTCGTCGGGTACGTCGGGGCACTCGTGCGGCCAGTAGGCGATGACCGGCGTGTCACTCAGCAGCAGCGGGATGGCTACTGAGTTCGCATGCGCAGCCCGGTCGCCGCGCAGGCGGATGACGGCCACCTCGCCGGGACCGTCGTCGCCGCCCACGGACACCTCGGCGTCGATGCGCGAGGGCTGGGACGTGGCGCGGGGGATCAGCGTGACGATCCGCATCGGGTGCTGGCGGGCGGCCGCGACCGCAGCCGACGTGGCGTCCGACTGCGTCTCCTCGTCGGTGAGGATGAGCAGCGTCAGCACCATGCCGGTGGCCGGCGACCCCATGCGATGGCGCTCCGATGCGATCGCGGCGGCGATCGCACCCCCGCTGGTGTCCTCGAGCCGGATCACGGCGTCTCCTCGGATCGGGTTGCGGTGCTCATGGTCTCCTCCACATGCGACCGTCGCGCGCGACCATCTCGTAGGAGGACTCGGGTCCCCAGCCGCCGGACGCGTACTGCTCGGGCTTGCCGTGCCCGGCCCAGTAGTCCAGCACCGGGTCGAGGATCCCCCAGGAGAGCTCCACCTCCTCGCGGCGCGGGAACAGCGGCGGATCGCCGAGGAGGACGTCGAGGATCAGCCGCTCGTAGGCCTCGGGGCTGCTGTCGACGAACGACTCCCCGTACTGGAAGTCCATGTTCACGTCGCGCACCTGGCCCGAGGTGGTGTTGGGCACCTTCGAGCCGAAGCGCACCGTGATGCCCTCGTCCGGCTGGATGCGGAAGACGAAGGCGTTGTTGCCGAGCTCCTCGACCATCGAGTCTGCGAAGGGCAGGTGCGGGGCGCGCTTGAAGACGACGGCGATCTCGGTCACTCGCCGGCCCAGCCGCTTGCCGGTCCGGAGGTAGAACGGGACGCCCGCCCATCGTCGGTTGTCGACGTCGACGCGGATGGCGGCGTAGGTCTCAGTGGTGCTCTCGGGGGAGATGCCGTCCTCATGCAGGTAGCCCAGGACCGGGAGCCCGCCCTGCCAGCCGTCGGCGTACTGCCCGCGGCTCGAGTGCTTGCCGATCTCGCGGGGGAGGGAGACGGCGCGCAGCACCTTCTCCTTCTCCACGCGGACGTCTGCGGGGGACAGGGTGAGCGGCTCCTCCATGGCGGTCAGGGCGAGCAGCTGGAGGAGGTGGTTCTGGATGACGTCGCGAGCCGCGCCGATGCCGTCGTAGTAGCCGGCGCGGCCGGCGATGCCGATGTCCTCCGCCATGGTGATCTGCACGTTGTCGACGTAGTGCGAGTTCCACAGTGGCTCGAACATGGTGTTGGCGAAGCGAACCGCCAGGATGTTCTGGACGGTCTCCTTGCCGAGGTAGTGGTCGATGCGGAAGACCGAACCGGCCGGGAAGACCGAGTCGACGAGGGAATTGAGGGCGATGGCGCTGTCGAGGTCGTGCCCGAAGGGCTTCTCGATGACCACCCGGCGCCAGCGGTCGGGGCGGTCCTCCGCCAGCCCGGACGACCTGAGGTTCTCGAGCACCACGGGGAACAGTCCCGGCGGGATGGACAGGTAGAAGGCGTGGTTGCCGCCCGTGCCGCGCGTGGCGTCGAGGTCGTCCACCACGCCCTTCAGCCGCAGGTAGGCGTCCTGATCGCCGAGGTCGCCGGCCACGAAGCGGATGCCCTCGGAGAGCTGCTGCCACACCTCCTCTCGGAACGGGGTGCGGGCGTGCTCGCGCACCGAGTCGTGCACGATCTGGGCGAAGTCCTGGTCCTCCCAGTCCCGCCGCGCGAAGCCCACGAGGGCGAAGCCGGGCGGCAGCAGCCCGCGGTTCGCGAGGTCGTAGATGGCCGGCATGACCTTCTTGCGCGACAGGTCGCCGGTGACGCCGAACAGGACGACTGCCGCACGGTCCGGCCACTCGGGGGACGCGCTGGTCCAGTGGGCTCCTGAGCGGGTTGCCGGCGCCCGGTGGGTGCGGATGCCGACTCATGCGGAGAGCCCGGCGGCGGCCGCCACGGTCTGCCGCAGGTCCTCCCAGGAGGCGATGAACTTCTCGACGCCCTCACGCTCGAGCACTGCGAAGACGTCGTCCGCGTCGATGCCGGCGGCCTGCAGGCTGGCCCAGGTGGCGGTCGCCGCCGGCCGAGGTGCCGGCGAGGGTGTCGCCGCGGACCTCCCCGGCGGCGGCCACCGCGTCGAGCGTGGCCTCGGGCATGGTGTTCACGCAGCCGTCGGCCACCAGCTCGACGACGTAGCGGGTCGGGTCGTAGTCCGGGTTCTTGACGCCGGTCGAGGCCCACAGCGGGCGCTGGACGTGGGCGCCCGCGCGCTCGAGCGCCGTCCAGTCGGGTGCCTGCCGGCCGGTCAGGTGCTCCTGCCAGACCTCGCGCGCCGTCGCGATGGCCGCCGTGCCCAGGAGTGCCTGCGCTTCGGGGCTCCCGATCGCCGTCAGCCGGTGATCCACCTCACTGTCGATGCGGCTGACGAAGAAGCTGGCGACCGAGCGGATGGTGGTCAGGTCATGGCCGCGCTCGGCGGCGAGGCGTACGCCCGCCTCGTAGGCAGCGACGACCGCTCGGTACCTGTCCACGGAGAAGATGAGCGTCACGTTGACGCTGATCCCGGAGCCGATGACCTCCGTGATCGCCGGCAGGCCCTCAAGGGTGGCGGGGATCTTGATGAGCGCGTTGGGCCGATCGACGGTCTGCCACAGCTCCTTCGCCTGCGCGATGGTTGCGGCGGTCTCGTGCGCGAGTCGCGGGTCGACCTCGATGGAGACGCGGCCGTCCTGGCCCCCGGTGGCCGTCCAGACCGGCGCCATCAAGTCGCACGCCGCTCTCACATCGTCGGTGGTGAGGGTGCGGATGATCGCGTCGACGTCAGCGCCGGAGCCGGCGAGCGCGGACAGCTGCGCCGAGTAGCTCTGCGCGCCCGAGGAGATGGCGTTGTTGAAGATGGTCGGGTTGGTGGTGACCCCCACCACGGCCAGATCGGCCATCAGGTGGGCGAGATTCCCCGACTCGATGCGATCGCGGCTGAGGTCGTCGAGCCAGATCGAGACGCCGGCGTCGGACAGGGCCTGCATGCGGGCGTTGGTCATGTGGATCTCCCTCGGGTCGGTCAGTGGCGGCCGACGGCGCTGATGCTGTCGCGGGCCGCGGCGATGATGGCCTCAGTGGTGATGCCGTACTCGCGGAAGAGCACGTCCGGGGAGGCGCTGGCCCCGAAGTGGTCGAGCCCGATGACGCGCCCGTGATCCCCGACGTAGCGATACCAGCCGAGCGTGGCCCCCGCCTCGACGGCCACTCGGGCGCGTACGGAGGGCAGCAGGACGGCGTCGCGGTAGGCGCCCTCCTGCGCATCGAACCACTCCAGGCAGGGCATCGAGATCACCCGCGTGCCGATGCCCTCGGACTCGAGGGCGGCCGCCGCGTCGAGGGCGAGCGCACCTCCGAGCCGGTGGCGAGCAGCAGGACCTGGGGCTGATCCGAGTCGGCGACGACGTACGCGCCCCGGCTCACGCCGGTGCGGACGGTGTCCGCGTCCGTCGTGAGGACCGGCAGGTTCTGGCGGGTCAGCACCAGGCCGACGGGGCCGCGCTGGTGCAAGGTGGCTCGCCAGGCGGCGGCCGTCTCGTTGGCATCGGCGGGGCGCACGATGGACAGGCCAGGGATGGCGCGCAGGCTCCAGAGATGCTCGACCGGCTGGTGGGTCGGGCCGTCCTCACCGAGGCCGATGGAGTCGTGGGTCCAGACGAACGTGACCGCGGTGTCCATCAGCGCCGACAGCCGGACGGCGCCGCGCATGTAGTCCGAGAAGACCAGGAACGTGCCGCCGAACGGCCGGGTGAGCCCGTCGAGGGCGATGCCGTTGAGGATCGCGCCCATCGCGTGCTCGCGGATGCCGAAGTGCAGGACCCGGCCGTAGGGGGAGCCGTTGGGGACCGGGTTGCCGACCGGCAGGAAGCTCGGCGGCGTCCTCGATGGTGGTGTTGTTCGACTCGGCCAGGTCGGCCGAGCCGCCCCACAGCTCGGGCATGACCGCGGCGACGGCGTTGATGACCTCGCCCGAGGCCTTGCGCGTGGAGACCGAGCTGCCGGGCGCGAAGGCGGGCACGACGGACTCGAAGCCGTCCGGCAGGTCGCGCGCCAGCAGGCGGTCGAGCAGGGCGGCATTGATCCGGCTGCGCGCCGCGCCAGTCGCTGAACGCGGCGATCCCAGGCGCGCGCGCGCGGAGTCGACGCGGTGCCGCAGGTTGGCGCGCACGCGACCGAGCAGGTCGTCCGGGAAGACGAAGTGCGCGTCCGGGTCGAGCCCGAGCACCTCCTTCGTGGCCCGCACCTCGGGCTCGCCGAGGGCGCGAGCCGTGGATCTTGCCGGTGTTCTGCAGGTGCGGCGACGGCCAGCCGATGGTGCTGCGGACCTGGATGAAGGTGGGGCGGTGCCGCTCCGCTCGGCGGCCTGCGATCGCCGCGTACACGCCGGCGACGTCGATCGAGCCGTCGTCGTTCATGTCCACCGCGTGAGTGGCCCATCCGTAGGCCCGGTAGCGCTCGATCGACGTCCTCGTGGAAGGCGATCTCGGTGTCGCCCTCGATCGAGATGTGGTTGTCGTCGTACAGGACCACCAGTCGGTGCGAGCTGCTGCAGGCCGGCGAGCGACGAGGCCTCCGAGGTGACGCCCTCCTCGAGGTCGCCGTCGCCGACGATGCACCAGATGCGGTGATCGAAGGGGCTGGTGCCGTCAGGGGCGTCGGGATCGAACAGGCCGCGCTCGTAGCGGGCCCCCATGGCCATCCCCACCGCGGTGGCCAGGCCCTGGCCGAGCGGGCCGGTGGTGGTCTCGACGCCGGCCGTGTGCCCGTGCTCGGGGTGGCCGGGCGTCCGGCTGCCGGCGGTGCGGAAGGCCTCGAGGTCGGCCATCGTCAGGCCGTAGTCGGACAGGAACAGCTGGCTGTAGAGCGTCAGGCTGGAGTGACCGGGGGACAGCACGAACCGGTCGCGCCCCAGCCAGGCGGGATCGCGCGGGTCGTGGCGCATGACCTTCTGGAAGAGCAGGTAGGCCACCGGAGCGAGGGCCATCGCCGTGCCGGGGTGACCGTTGCCCACGCGCTGGACGGCGTCCATGGCGAGGGCGCGCAGGTAGGTGACTGACCGGTCGTCGTCCTCCGTCCACTCCAGCTCGGGCAGGGAATCGGCGGCGGCTCGCGGAGGGCATGTCCCGACCCTAGCGAACGATGCCGCGTCGCCGCAGGGGGTCACCCTGACGGTAGAGTGCGGGCGCTGGAGCCGTGGACCGAGCAACGCGGACCGAGGAGACAGGTGGCGATCGACATGCGGCCCGAAGGCGCGGTCACCGTCTCGTCGCGCGTCAAGGCCCATGTGGCGCTGACCAAGCCGCGGATCGTCGAGCTGCTCCTCGCCACCGCGATCCCCACCACCTTCCTGGCGGCCGGCGGGCTGCCGCCGCTGGGGCCGACCCTGGGCGTCCTGATCGGCGGCTCCCTGGCGGCGGGCGCAGCCAACACGTTCAACAGCGTCTACGACCGCGACATCGACGCCATCATGCGGCGCACCTTCCATCGGCCGGCCGCCATGGGCATCGTCAGCGTCCGGGCGGGACTGTGGCAGGGCACCCTGCTGACCATCGCGAGCGCGGTCGTGCTGCTCGTCACGGCCAATGCGCTGTCCGCCGCGCTGGCGATCGTCGCCATCGCCTTCTACGCCGTCGGCTACACGATGCTGCTCAAGCGGCGCACGCCGCAGAACATCGTCTGGGGAGGGGCGGCCGGCTGCATGCCGGTGCTGATCGCCTGGGCCGCGATCACCGGGTCGCTGACCTGGACGCCCGTCGTGCTGTTCCTGATCGTCTTCTTCTGGACGCCGCCGCACTACTGGCCGCTGGCCATGCGGTTCCGCGACGACTACGCAGCCGCCGGCGTCCCGATGCTGCCGGTGGTGCGCACCGACAGGCAGGTGGCGGTCAGCATCATCGGCTACGCGTGGGTGATGGTGGCCACGTCGCTCCTGCTGGTGCCGGTGGCGCCGATGGGCTGGGTCTACGGAATCGGCGCGACGGTGCTCGGCGGCCTGTTCCTCGGCCAGGCCTATCTGCTGCGCGCGCACATCAATGCGGGGCGCCCGGACGTCACGTCCATCGCGATGCGCCTGTTCCACGGCTCGATCACCTACCTGGCGCTGCTCTTCCTGCTGGTCGCGCTGGAGCCGTTCGTCCCCTAGTCGCCGCGGATGCGCAGCGCTGCGCGGGATGAACACCGTCGCGATCCACACCAGCGTGGCCCCGAGCACGTGCAGGCCGACGAGCACCTCCGGCACTCCCGTGAAGTACTGCACGTATCCGATCGCGCCCTGAGCCAGGGCCACCGCCAGCAGCAGCCACGCCCGCCGCAGCGCGGGGCCGTCCGGCCGGAGCAGGCTCAGCGCCACGAGCAGGCCGACGATCAGGCCGACGAACAGCAGCACCACGTCGGCATGCAGCCAGGAGATCGTCCGCGGATCGAGCCCGAGCCGTTCGGCCGATGCGTCCCCGCTGTGCGGCCCGGAGCCGGTGACCAGCACTCCCAGCACGATCACCATCGCGCCGACGGCCACCAGCAGCCACGCGAGCAGGCGAGCGGGCCTGGGCACCAGCCAGGTGACCGGTCGGTCACCGTCGTCGCCGGACCGCGCGACCAGCGCGACGACCCCGGCGATGATCGCCATGGACAGCGAGCAAGTGCGCGCCGACGGTGAGTGGGTGCAGGCCGGTCAGCACGGTGATGCCGCCCAGCACCGCCTGGGCGACGGTGCCGAGGATCGGCACGAAGGCGAGCAGGGTCAGCGCCCGACGGGACGGCAGCCCGCCCGCGCGCCGACGTCGACCGTCGGCCAGAGCGGCCACGATGGCCGCCACGGCCAGGAGCACCAGCACGAAGGTCAGCAGCCGGTTGCCGAACTCGATGTACTTGTGCCAGGACTCCTCCTGCGCGCTGGTCGGCGTGATGGATCCGTCGACGCACTCCGGCCAGGTGGGGCAGCCGAGCCCCGACGCGGTGATGCGGACGACCGCGCCGGTGACGACGATCCCGGCCTGGGCGACCAGGTTCGCGATGTAGACGCCGCGGACCCAGCGCGGTGAGCGTCCGGACTGCCGTGCGGGGGCGGAGGGATCGATGGTGCTGGTCACTCGTCCACCCTAGGACGCGTCCTGCTACGACCAGCGGAAGGTCCGGCCAGCGAGCACGCCGCCCACTGCGGCCCAGCCGACCAGGACCAGGACATTGCCCACGCCCGGCGGGCTGCCGGTGACGAGGGTGCCGGTGAGGCTGTCGGCGAGTGCCCCCGACGGCAGCCAGCCGACGATCGCGTCGAGCGGGCCGGGCAGGGAGGAGGCGGGCACCACGATGCCGCCGAACAGGAGGAGCAGCAGGAAGATCCCATTGGCCACGGCGAGCACGGCCTCGGCGCGCAGCAGGCCGGCCAGCACGAATCCCCATGCGGCGAAGGCGGCCGCCCCGAGCGCGATCTCGAGGATCGCCCATGCAGATCCGGGCGTGGGACGCCAGCCGAGGGCGAAGGCGAGCGCCGTCGCCAGCGCGGCCGAGATGACCGTGACGATCCCCGTGGCGATGAGCTTGCCGCCCAGCAGCTCGGTCCGGGTCAGGGGAGTGGTGCCGAGGAAGCGCAGCGCTCCCGACCGACGCTCGAAGGCGGTGGCGATCGACAGCGAGGTGAAGGCCCCGCTCAGCACGCTGACGGTGAGGACCGTCGCCAGCGCTGTCGGCAGCCGGTCGGGTCCGCTGACGGTGGACACCACGTCCGTCAGGGCGAGGACGAGCAGCATGCCGAGGGGGATGACCACGGTCAGCAGCAGCTGCTCGCCGTTGCGCATCAGCAGGCGGGTCTCCCACCCGGCCTGGGCCATGGTGCGCGAGCGGGCCGTCATTCGAGGCTCCCCACCACGTCCACGACGACGTCCTCCAGCGACCGGCGGCCCACGCTGAGGTCGGCGGTCCGGATGCGGTGCTGCGCGCACCACGCCGCGATGGCCGAGAGCACGAGCGGGTCGGCCGCCCCGGTCACGGTGTAGCTGCCCGGCGGCCCCTCCTGGACGTCCCCCTGCTCGGGCAGGACCGCGCGCAGCCCGCCGAGGTCCGCGTGCATGGGTCCGCGGAAGCTGACGGTCTCGTCGTCCCCGACGAGTTCGGCGACCGAGCCGCTGAGGACCGCCGTGCCCCGCGCGACGACCACGACGTGGTCGGCCAGCCGCTCGACGTCGTCCATGATGTGGGTCGTCAGGACGATGGACGTCCCGTTGCGGACGAGGTCGCGGACGAGATCGTGGAAGTCCCGGCGGGCGAGCGCGTCGAGCCCGGTGGTCGGCTCGTCGAGGAAGGCCACTTCCGGTGAGCCGACGAGGGCCGCCGCCGCGGCAACGCGCCGCTGCTCGCCGCCCGAGAGTCGTCGAATGGTGGTGCGGCTGGCCGGATCGATCCCGAGTCGCTCGAGCAGCTGGGCCGGGTCGCCGGGCCGGGGATACAGGGCGGCGATGTGCCGGACGAGCTCGAGCGGCCGGGCGGTCGCGTACAGGCCGCCGTCCTGCAGCATCACGCCCACCCGGGCGTGCAGGTCGGCCGCCGGGCCGCGGGGCCCGATCTCCTCGCCCAGCACGCGGATCGACCCGGCGTCGGGACGACGCAGCCCGACGCACGCCTCGACCGTGGAGGTCTTGCCGGCGCCGTTGGGGCCGACCAGCGCGGTCACCTCGCCGCGCCGGGCGGTGAAGGACAGGCCGTCGACCGCGATGCGCGAGCCGTAGCGGACCACGAGATCGCGGACGTCGACGGCGGGCACGGACGGAGCATAGGCGGGTCCCGAGACCCCCCCGATTGGCGGTCGAGCCGATTTACGCAACAATGTGGTTGTGAAATTCCCGGGAGAGGCTGCGGAGCGGGTGGCGCGTGCGCTGCTGACCGCGGGTCCGTCGACCGCCGCGGAGCTCGCCCAGTCGCTGGGCATGACGACCGCGGGCATCCGGCGCCACCTCGGCGCCCTGGTGGACGAGGGCCTGGTGGCCGCACACGAGCGCGCCCCCTACGGCCCGTCGCCCAAGCGCGGTCGGGGCCGTCCGGGCAGTGTCTACACGCTCACCGAGGCGGGTCGAGGTGCGTTCGACCAGGCCTATGACGACCTGGCGCTGTCCGCGCTGCGCTTCCTGTCACGGGAGTACGGCGACGCGGCGGTGCAGGCGTTCGCGCAGGAGCGGGCCCGCGAGCTGGCGGCATCGGTGAGCGATCCCGGGCACGACGCGTCGCCGACCGACGTCGCCGAGGCGCTGACCCGAGCCGGCTATGCGGCCGAGGTCGAGCCGCTGGGCCTGGTCGCCCTGCAGCTGTGCCAGCACAACTGCCCGGTCGTCGACGCCGCCCGCGAGTTCCCGGCGCTCTGCGACGCGGAGACCGAGGAGCTCGGCCGCGTCATGGGACGCCATGTCACCCGCCTGGCCACCCTCGCGCACGGTGACGAGGTCTGCACGGCCGTCATTGCCAGCACGGACACGATCAACCCGAATGGAAGGGTCTCGGCATGAGCATGTCAGCGCAGGACAGCACCATCGACGAGCTCGGCCGCTACGACTACGGCTGGCGCGACGCCGACACGGCGGGGGCCACCGCCCAGCGGGGCCTCACCGAGGAGGTCGTCCGCGACATCTCGGCGAAGAAGAACGAGCCCGAGTGGATGCTCAAGCTCCGGCTCAAGGGCCTGCGGCTGTTCGAGCGCAAGCCCATGCCCACCTGGGGATCGGACCTGAGCGGCATCGACTTCGACAACATCAAGTACTTCGTCCGCTCCACCGAGAAGCAGGCGACGAGCTGGGAAGACCTGCCCGAGGACATCAAGAACACCTACGACCGCCTCGGCATCCCGGAGGCGGAGAAGCAGCGCCTCGTCGCCGGCGTCGCGGCGCAGTACGAGTCCGAGGTCGTCTACCACAAGATCCGCGAGGACCTCGAGGAGCAGGGGGTCGTCTTCCTCGACACCGACACCGCCCTGCGCGAGCACGAGGACATCTTCAAGGAGTACTTCGGCTCGGTCATCCCGGTGGGCGACAACAAGTTCGCGGCGCTCAACACCGCGGTGTGGTCGGGCGGCTCCTTCATCTACGTGCCCAAGGGCGTGCACGTCGAGATCCCGCTGCAGGCCTACTTCCGGATCAACACCGAGAACATGGGCCAGTTCGAGCGGACGCTGATCATCGTCGACGAGGACGCGTACGTGCACTACGTCGAGGGCTGCACCGCCCCCATCTACTCGAGCGACTCGCTGCACTCTGCCGTCGTCGAGATCATCGTGCGCAAGGGCGCCCGCTGCCGCTACACGACCATCCAGAACTGGTCGAACAACGTCTACAACCTCGTGACCAAGCGGGCCGTCGCGCAGGAGGGCGCCACCATGGAGTGGGTCGACGGCAACCTCGGCTCCAAGGTGACCATGAAGTACCCGGCGGTCTGGATGACCGGCGAGCACGCGAAGGGCGAGACCCTGTCCATCGCCTTCGCCGGCGAGGGCCAGCACCAGGACGCGGGCAGCAAGATGGTGCACGCCGCCCCGCACACGTCGTCCAACATCATCTCCAAGTCGGTCGCGCGAGGCGGCGGACGCACGTCCTACCGGGGCCTCGTCCAGATCCTCGAGGGCTCGCACCACTCCCGCAGCACGGTGAAGTGCGATGCGCTGCTGGTCGATGACATCTCCCGCTCGGACACCTACCCCTACGTCGACGTCCGCGAGGACGACGTGTCGATGGGACACGAGGCGACCGTGTCGAAGATCAGCGCGGACCAGCTCTTCTACCTGATGTCCCGCGGACTGACCGAGGACGAGGCGATGGCCATGATCGTGCGCGGCTTCATCGAGCCGATCGCCCGCGAACTGCCGATGGAGTACGCCCTCGAGCTGAACCGATTGATCGAACTGCAGATGGAAGGTGCCGTCGGGTGACCGTGCTCACTGCCCCGCCCAGCGACCTCGCTCCGAGGGTCGCCTCCGCCCGAGTGGACGACTTCGACGTCCCGACCGGTCGCGAGGAGGAGTGGCGCTTCGCGCCGATGGACGCCGTTGCGCCGTTCCTCCAGCCCGATCCGGCCGCCGGCACGCTGACCGCGCCCGCGAGTGCGTACGTCGACGTCGTCCCGATGGCCGACCTCGGCGGCTCGGCCTGGCTGCCCACCGACCGACCGTCCGCGGTCGCGTTCTCCGGTGTGGCGTCGGCCGTCGTCGTCACCGTCCCGAAGGAGGACGTCGTCGATGAGCCGATCGTCGTCGACCTCCGCGGCTCGGCGGCCCTGAACTACGGGCACGTCGAGGTGCGGATCGGCGCGCACGCGTCCGCGGTCGTCGTCCTGGTGCACGACGCGAGCGTCGACGTCAGCGGCGCGATCGTCACCTCGCTCGGAGACGGTGCCACCCTCACGATGCTCTCGATCATGGACGGCCCCGCGGAGCGCACGCACCTGTGGCAGTGGCACACCGAGGTCGGCCGCGACGCCACGTTCGTCGGCTCGGTCGTGACCATCGGGGGCCGGGTCGTCCGGATGCTGCCGTCGGTCGGCTTCGCCGGACCAGGCGGCTCCGCCGAGGTCCTCGGCGCCTTCCTGGCCGACGATGGCCAGTACCTCGAGCATCGGATCTTCATCGACCACGGCGAGCCGCACTGCACCAGCAATGTGGTCTTCAAAGGCGCACTCTCCGGGGCCGGGACGCACACCGTCTGGGTCGGCGACGTGCTGGTGCGGCGAACCGCGATCGGCACGGACACGTACGAGATGAACCGCAACCTCCTGCTCGACGACGGTGCGCGCGCCGACTCGGTCCCCAACCTCGAGCTGGAGACGGGAGACGTCGCCAGTGCCGGCCACGCCAGCGCCACCGGGCGCTTCGACGACGAGCAGCTGTTCTACCTCCGCGCCCGCGGAATCCCCGAGCGGATCGCCCGCCAGCTGGTGGTGCGGGGCTTCTTCGTCGACGTCCTGGCCCGCATCCCGAGCGAGAAGTGGCGCGCCACCGTGCTGCAGCGCATCGCGCAGCGACTCGGGATGGACGACGCCCTCGAGGCCGTCCTGGAGGGCGCTTCCTCGGAGGAGGCCTCATGAGTGACGCCACCGAGGTGTGCCTGCTGGGCGACCTGCCCCTGAACGTGGCCCGACGCTTCGTGGTCGACGGCGTGCCGCTGGCCGTCGTGCGCACCGATGAGGGCGTCTTCGCGATCAACGACCGGTGCTCCCATGCCGACGTCGCCCTCTCGGACGGGGAGGTCGAGGACTGCGCGATCGAGTGCTGGCTGCACGGCTCCGCGTTCGACCTCCGCACCGGGGCGCCGCTGAGCCTGCCGGCCACCGTCCCGGTACCCGTCCACGCCGTCCGAGTCGAGGGCGAGGGCGATGCCGCCGTCGTCCTCGTCGAGTCCGCAGCACTGCCCGTCCGCTGAGCACCACCCGCAGAGAAGGAAGCACATGAGCACTCTCGTCATCGACGACCTGTACGCATCGGTCACCACCGACACCGGCCCCCGGGAGATCCTGCGCGGGGTCACGCTCTCCGTCGCCTCGGGCAGCACCCACGCGGTGATGGGGCCGAACGGCTCGGGCAAGTCGACCCTGGCGTACGTCATCGCCGGCCATCCGAAGTACGTGGTGACCCAGGGCTCCATCACCCTCGACGGCGAGGACGTGCTCGCCATGAGCGTCGACGAGCGCGCACGGGCGGGCCTGTTCCTGGCGATGCAGTACCCGGTCGAGATCCCCGGCGTGTCCGTCGCGAACTTCCTGCGCACCTCCGCCACGGCGGTGCGGGGCGAGGCCCCGAAGCTGCGCACCTGGATCAAGGAGATGAAGGAGGCGATGGCCGGCCTCCAGATGGACCCCGCGTTCGCCGAGCGCAACGTCAACGAGGGCTTCTCCGGCGGTGAGAAGAAGCGCCACGAGATCCTGCAGCTGGCGCTGCTGAAGCCGAAGATCGCCATTCTCGACGAGACCGACTCGGGCCTCGACGTGGACGCTCTCCGGGTCGTGTCCGAGGGCGTCAACGCCTTCCGCGAGGAGACCGGCGCCGGCACCCTGCTCATCACCCACTACACGAGGATCCTGCGCTACATCGCCCCGGACTATGTGCACGTGTTCTTCGACGGACGCATCGTCGAGAGCGGGGGACCGGAGCTCGCGGCCGTGCTCGAGGCCGAGGGCTACGAGCGCTTCGTCGGCTCGCCTGCGTCGTAGGTACCGAGATGACGCCCATGCTGGACGTGGACAGGATCAGGAAGGACTTCCCGATCCTGCAGCGGACCGTGCGCAACGAGCGGCCGCTGGTGTACCTCGACAGCGCGGCGACCAGTCAGAAGCCGACCGCGGTGCTCGACGCCGAGCGTGAGTTCTACGAGACCGCGAACGCTGCCGTCCATCGCGGCGCCCACCAGCTCGCGGAGGAGGCGACCGACGCGTACGAGTCCGCTCGCGCGACGATCGCCGCCTTCGTCGGGGCCGCGCCCGACGAGCTGGTGTTCACGAAGAATGCGACGGAGAGCCTGAACCTGGTCGCGTACGCGTTCTCCAACGCGACCGCCAAGGCGGCCCACGGCTCCGACTCCGACGATGCCCGCTTCATCATCGGGCCCGGTGACTCCATCGTCGTCACGCAGATGGAGCATCACGCGAACCTCGTGCCCTGGCAGGAGGTGTGCGCGAAGACCGGCGCCACGCTGAGGTGGATCGGTGTCACCGACGACGGCCGCCTCGACCTCGACGGCCTCGACTCCGTGATCGACGAGACCACTCGCGTGGTGTCCGTCGTCCACCAGTCCAACATCCTCGGCACGATCAACCCGGTGCGCAGGATCATGGATCGGGCTCGCGAGGTGGGCGCGCTCGGCGTCATCGACGCCTGCCAGTCGGTGCCGCACCAGCCGGTCGACGTGCGGTCGCTGGGCGCCGACCTGGTGGCCTGGAGCGCCCACAAGATGCTCGGGCCGACCGGACTGGGCCTGCTCTGGGGTCGCCCTGAGGTGCTGGCGATCATGCCGCCCTTCATCACGGGCGGCTCGATGATCGAGACCGTGTTCATGGAGCACAGCACCTACGCCGCACCGCCGAAGCGGTTCGAGGCGGGCACGCCGATGGTGGCGCAGGCGGTGGGCTTGGCCGCGGCCGTCCGCTACCTGGAGGATCTGGGCATGGCGTCGGTGGCAGCGCACGAGCATGCGCTGACCGGCACCGCGCTGGATCGGATCGGGGAGCTGCGTGGAGTCCGGATCATCGGGCCGCGTGAGAACGTCGACCGGGGCAGTGCCGTGTCGTTCGTGGTCGAGGGCCTGCATCCGCACGACGTCGGGCAGTTCCTCGATGACCGCGGCGTGGCCGTGCGGGTGGGCCACCACTGCGCCTGGCCGACCTGCCGACGGTTCTCGGTGCCGGCGACGACCCGCCTGTCGACGTACGTGTACAACGACGAGTCGGACATCGACGTGGCGGTCGAGGGCATCATGGCGGCACAGAAGTTCTTCGGAGTATGAGGGTGAGTCCCCGTGAACGTTGAGTCCCTGTACCAGGACATCATCCTGGACCACTACAAGCACCCGCGTGGGCGCACCCTGCTGGCCGAGCCGGCCGGCGAGTCCCATCAGGTGAACCCGACCTGTGGCGACGAGGTGACGGTCCAGGTCGCCCTGGACGCCGACGGGCACCTGGCCGTGGGCTACGAGGGCCAGGGCTGCTCGATCTCCCAGGCCAGCGCCAGCGTGATGTCCGAGATGGTCGTCGGCGTGGATCCGCGCGAGGCCGACGTCGTGCGGCGGGCGTTCGTCGAGCTCATGCACAGCAAGGGCGCTGCCGAGCCGGACGAGGACGTACTGGGTGACGGGGTGGCCTTCGTAGGCGTGGCAAAGTACCCCGCGCGGATCAAGTGCGCACTGCTGCCGTGGATGGCCCTGCACGATGCCGAGGTGCGGGCCGGGATCGACACGGAGACGGACATCGACACAGAAGGAGCCGACCAGTGAGCGTCGCAACACAGGACGATGTCATCGAGGCCATGAAGGACGTCGTGGACCCGGAGCTGGGCATCAACGTCGTGGACCTCGGCCTGGTCTACGGGGTCACCGTCGACGATGCGAACGTCGCGACCGTGGACATGACGCTGACCAGCGCGGCGTGCCCGCTCACCGATGTCATCGAGGATCAGACCCGGTCGGCGCTCACCGAGGTGGTGCAGGACTTCCGGATCAACTGGGTGTGGATGCCGCCCTGGAGCCCCGAGAAGATCACCGACGATGGCCGGGAGATGCTGCGCGCCCTCGGCTTCAACGTCTGATCCCGCCGAGCATCCCGTCGAGCGTGGAGCCCAGGCGCTCCGCCCGGCGCGTCGCCGCCTGAGCGCCACGCTCGACGGGGACGGGGAGGGGGTCGGGGACTGCCTAGACTGGGCGCACCATGATCTCCGCCACTGGCCTCGAGGTTCGGGCCGGTTCGGCCCTCCTGCTCGACAACGCCAACCTCCGCGTCGCCCCAGGCGACCGCATCGGCCTGGTCGGTCGCAACGGTGCCGGCAAGACCACCCTGACCCGCATCCTCGCCGGCGAGTCGCTGCCGGCCGCGGGTCACGTCACCAGTTCCGGGACGGTCGGCTACCTGCCGCAGGACCCGAGGTCGGGCGATCCGGACGAGATCGCCCGCGACCGGATCCTCTCCGCCCGTGGCCTGCACGACGTGGTCCGGCGGATGCACGACGCCAGCCACGGCATGGCGACGACGGACGAGGACGAGCGGGAGCGGCTGATGGCCCGCTACGCGCGGGCCGAGGCCGAGTTCGAGCGCCTGGGCGGCTACGCCGTCGAGTCGCAGGCCGCGTCCATCGCCGCCAGCGTCGGGCTGCCCGAGCGCATCCTCGACCAGCCCCTCGGCACCCTGTCCGGCGGGCAGCGCAGGCGGGTGGAGCTGGCCCGCATCCTGTTCGGCAACTCCGACGTGCTCCTCCTCGACGAGCCGACCAACCACCTCGACGCCGACTCGATCCGGTGGCTGCGGAAGTTCCTCGCCGGGTACAACGGCGGCTTCATCGTGATCAGCCACGACACCGAGCTGCTCGAGGACACCGTGAACAAGGTCTGGCACCTCGACGCCAACCGGCAGGAGATCGACCTCTACGCCATGGGCTGGAAGGCCTACCTCGGCGCGCGCGAGTCCGACGAGCGCCGCCGCCGCCGGGAGCGCCGCAACGCCGAGCAGCAGGCCGACGCCCTGCGCAACCAGGCGGAGCGCATGCGGGCCAAGGCGACCAAGGCCAAGGCCGCCCAGTCCATGCTCAAGCGGGCCGAGCGGATCCTCGACAGCACCGACGAGGTCCGGCGCAGCGACAAGGTCGCCGCACTGCGCTTCCCCGAGCCGAAGCCCTGCGGCCGGGTACCGCTGGCCGCGTCCGGCCTGTCGCGCTCCTACGGCTCCCTCGAGGTCTTCACCGACGTGGACCTCGCGATCGACCGCGGCAGCCGGGTGGTGATCCTCGGGCTGAACGGCGCCGGCAAGACCACGCTGCTGCGCATCCTCGCGGGGGTGGACGCACCCGACACCGGCGAGATCACCCCCGGCCACGGGGCCGTCGTCGGCTACTACGCGCAGGAGCACGAGACCCTCGACCCCCGCGCCACCGTGCTGGAGACGATGCAGCACGCGGGGGCACACCTCGACGACACCCGCCAGCGGACGGTGCTGGGGTCCTTCCTCTTCGAGGGCGACTCGGTCCACAAGCCGACCGGGGTGCTCTCCGGCGGGGAGAAGACCCGACTGGCGCTGGCCTGCCTCGTGGTGTCCGGCGCGAACGTCCTGCTCCTCGACGAGCCCACCAACAACCTCGACCCGGCGAGCCGGCAGGAGGTGCTCGGCGCGCTGGCGCGCTACGAGGGCGCCGTGGTGCTGGTCACGCACGATCCCGGTGCGGTCGCCGCGCTCAGCCCCGAGCGGGTGCTGATCCTGCCGGACGGCGACGAGGACCTCTGGAATGACGACTACGCCGATTTGGTTGAACTGGCCTGACGAAGGGACGAGAACCATGGCAGCAGAGCCGACAGGCGTGCGCACCGAGCGGGTCGACGACCTCCTCCACGTGATCCTCGACAGGCCGGACGTGCGCAACGCGCAGACACCGGCGACCTGGCGGGAGCTCGCGGCCGTGCCCGCGCAGCTGACGCCCGACATCCGGGCCGTCGTGCTGCGGGGAGAGGGGCTGAGCTTCTCGGCCGGCCTGGACCGCCGGATGCTGACCGCCGAGGGAGTCCCCGGGGAGGAGTCGCTGCTGTCGCTGGCGACGTATGACGAGGCCCAGATGGACGCCTTCATCCGGCAGGCGCAGGCCGCGTTCACCTGGTGGCGCGAGGTGCCACAGGTGACCATCGCGCTCGTGCAGGGGCATGCCATCGGCGCCGGCTTCCAGCTGGCCCTGGCGTGCGACCTGATGGTCGTCGCGCCGGATGCCGTGCTCGCGATGCGGGAGACGTCGCTGGGCCTGGTTCCCGACCTCGGCGGCACCGGGCCGCTCGTCGACCGGGTCGGGTACTCCCGCGCCTTCGAGATCTGCGTCACGGGTCGCTTCGTGACCGCTCCCGAGGCGGTCGCCCTGGGCATCGCCACCGTGGAGGCGGCTCCCGAATCGTGGAACGCCCTGGTGGAGCAGACGCTCGCGCCAGTGCGGGCGGCACTGCCGGGAGCGGTCGGCGAACTGAAGTCCCTGCTGGCCGGCGCCAGCCGCGACGCCGCACAGCTCGACCGCGAGCGAGCCGCGCAGATCCGCCGCCTCGTCGACCTCCGCCAGCTCATGGGCGGCTGACGTGTCGATGGACAACATGTGGATGATCTACCGGTCGTCCACGCGGGATCGGAAGTTCGACCGCAAGGTCAGCCGCACGCTGGTGCGGCGGATCATGTCCTATGCGCGCCCCTATCGGGTCCTGATCGCCATGTTCCTGGGCACCCTCGTGCTGACCTCGCTGCTCAGCGTCGCCCAGCCGCTGCTCATCCCGCGCCTGGTCGACCAGGGCATCTCGGCCGGCGACGCCCAGATCGTCACCACGACGGCCCTGCTGATCGCCGGGCTGGCCATCCTCGACGCGGCCCTCGGCCTGGTGGCCCGCTGGTTCTCCTCGCGGATCGGCGAGGGACTGATCTTCGACCTGCGCACGCAGGTGTACGACCACGTCCAGCGGCAGTCCATCGCCTTCTTCACGCGGGCCCAGACGGGTGCGCTGATCTCCCGGCTCAACAGCGACGTGATCGGTGCGCAGCAGGCGTTCACCTCGACCCTCGGCGGCGTGCTCGGCAACCTCATCTCGGTGACGGTCGTCCTGGTCGCCATGTTCGCCCTGTCCTGGCAGGTCACCCTGGTGTCGCTGCTGCTGGTGCCCCTGTTCCTGCTGCCCGCACGGTGGATGGGCCGGCGCCTGCAGGCCCTGACGCGCGAGCAGATGGGCCTGAACGCCGACATGAGCACGCAGATGACCGAGCGCTTCAACGTCGCCGGCGCCCTGCTCGTCAAGCTCTTCGGCCGACCGGACGACGAGACCGCCGCGTTCAGTGCGCGTGCCGCACGGGTGCGCGACATCGGAGTGCGGATGGCGATGGCGAACCGCTGGTTCTTCACCGGCCTGACGCTCGTGGCATCACTGGCCACCGCGGTCGTGTACGGACTCGGCGGCAACCTGGTGATCCAGGGAGCAATGACCCTCGGCACGCTGCTCGCGCTCGTCGGGCTGCTGGCGCAGCTGTACGGCCCGCTCACGGCGCTGTCGAACGTCCGTGTTGACGTGATGACGGCACTCGTGTCCTTCGACCGGGTGTTCGAGGTGCTGGACCTCAAGCCGATGGTGACGCAGTCCCCGGACGCCCGCGCACTGCCCGCGGGACCGCTGGCGGTCGAGTTCGACGACGTCCGGTTCCGCTACCCGAGCGCCAGCGAGGTGTCGCTTGCGTCACTGGAGTCGGTGGCGCGTGCGGAGGCGCCGACCAGCAGCGAGGAGGTGCTCACCGGAGTCTCGTTCACCGTTCCGGCAGGCACCCTGACCGCGCTCGTCGGCCCGTCCGGTGCAGGCAAGACCACCATCACCGCGCTGCTCACCCGCCTGTACGACGCCACCGACGGGACTGTGCGCGTCGGCGACCTGGACCTGCGCGACGTGACGGCGGACTCGTTGCGGCAGGGCATCGGCGTGGTCACCCAGGACGCCCACCTCTTCCACGACACCATCCGCGCGAACCTGCTGTACGCACGCCCGGAGGCAACCGAATCGGAGCTCATGGATGCCTGCCGAGCGGCACAGATCGGCACGCTGATCGACGCACTGCCCGAGGGCCTGGACACCGTGGTCGGCGATCGGGGCCACCGCCTGTCGGGCGGCGAGAAGCAGCGGATCGCCCTGGCCCGCCTGCTGCTCAAGGAGCCTCGCGTGGTCGTGCTCGACGAGGCGACCGCCCATCTCGACAGCGAGAGCGAGGCGGCCGTGCAGCGCGCCCTCGACAACGCGCTCGCGGGCCGGACGTCGGTCGTCATCGCGCACCGGCTCAGCACCATCCGCCGCGCAGACCAGATCCTGGTCATCGATGGGGGACGAGTGGTCGAGCAGGGGCGCCATGAGGACCTGCTCGCCGCCGGCGGGCAGTACGCGGACCTCTACCTGACGCAGTTCGAGACCGACGACGCAGCTGTCTAGATGCTCCGGGTGTCTAGATGCTCCGGGTGCTGCCGCCGTCGACCCGGATCAGTCCACCGGTCAGGTACGACGCGGCCGGGCTGAGCACGAAGGCGGCCACCCGGCCGAACTCGTCCGGTTCGCCGTAGCGACGCAGCGGGATGCCGGCGCTGGCCCGCTCCCGGGCGGCCGCGGCGTCGCCGGTGGACTCATCCAGGCTCAGCAGCCGATCGGTGGCGACCCGCCCGGGCAGCAGGCCGTTGACCCGGATGCCCAGCGGGCCGACCTCGTCGGCGAGGTCCTTGACGATCATGGCCAGTCCCGGACGCAGGCCGTTGCTCGTGCTCAGCCCGGGGAACACCTCGACGGCCGACACCGACAGCACCCACGCGATCGAGCCGGACCAGTCGCCGCCCGTGGCACCGATGGACTCGCACAGGGCGCGGGCCATCCGCACGGAGCCCATGAAGACCGACTCGAACGCGTGTCGCCACTGCTCGTCCGACGTGCTCAGCACCGATCCGGCCGGCGGTCCGCCGACGCTGATCAGGCCGCCGTCCACCTGGCCGAACCGGGCGGTCGCCAACTCGACCGCACTTGCGGGGGTCTGCTCGTCGGCCAGGTCGGCCGCGAGTCCCACGGCTGACGGTCCGAGCAGGTCCACCGCTGCCTCGACCGCCGGAGCCGAGCGCGCGACGACGACGACCTTGGCCCCCTCCGCCACCAGGACGCGCGCCGTGGCGAGGCCGAGTCCCCGGGACCCGCCGGTGACCACGTAGACACGTCCGCTCAGCCCGAGATCCATCCCAGCCTCCTTGTCATGAGTCCGTGCCGGTCACGTCACGGAAGTCGGGGTGCGTGCGTCATCGACGTCGGTGGGCTGCTCCGCATCCTCGCGGGCCTCGCGACGCAGGAAGAAGAACCAGCCGACGATGGCCACGCCCGCGAACAGCAGCCACTGCACGGCGTACGAGATGTTGCGACCCTCGTCCATCTCGATCTCGGGCATGGGCAGCGGGACCAGACCGTCCTGCTCCGGGTCCGAGGAGAGCAACTGGACGTACTCCGCCACCGGTGCGTCCACCTGGGGCAGGGCACTCAGCGCGGGTGCGGAGATCTGCCCGGCGGGAAGGCCCTCGTTGGCGTCGGACGCGACGGTGTCGAAGGGTCGCAGCAGTCCGGTCACCGTGACGGTGCCGGCGGGCGGCGTGGGCAGCTCGGGAGTGGCCAGGGCATCCCCGGTGACGGGCAGCCAGCCTCGGTTGACCCAGACGCTCGACCCGCCTGCCCGTTCCAGCGGGGTCATCAGCCAGAACCCGTTCCGGCTGTCCATCGGACGCTTGCGGACCACGACCTGCAGGTCGGCCCGGTAGCTGCCCTGGACCGTCACAGGAGTCCACTCGATGCTCTCATCCACGACTGCGGACAGGTCGCGGGGCGCCTGTGCCAGTGCGGCTGCGAGCGCGATCCGCTCCGTGCGGTGCTGCTCCGCACGGCTCCACTGCCACGCGCTGAGCAGGCCGAAGGCGATGATGGCGATCAGCACGACGGCGGTGAAGCCCAGCCACCGAGGGGTCCGCAGGAGGTTCAGCACGCGGCGGTCCGACTACGCGGGGCGGACGTGGTCGTCGCCCGGTCCCACCGCTACTCCGGGACCCGAGAGCTCATGACGACCGTGGTGGTAGCTGCCGACGTCGCCCGGCTCGTCGTTCTCACGACCGGCATTGGCGATGACCACGGCGAGGTATGGCAGCACGATGGCGCCGACGATGAGGAGGATGCGCGGCCAGCCGGGCACCACGATGGCCGCCAGCAGGCAGACCGTGCGGATCCCCATGGAGACGAGATATCGGCGGGTCCGGCCGCCCTGCTCCTCGCTCAGCGGGCGCTGGGCAGCGGTGATCGTGAAGACCTCCGGTGATTCCTCCCTGCCCATGGGTCCACGGTAGGCCAAGATGAGGCCCAGCGCCCATTCGCATCCCGTCCGCGCGCGGCCGGGAGACAGGAGGAACGGTGGCCGAGCGCACGTACGCCCTCACTGAGGTCGTCGGCACGTCGAAGCAAGGAATAGACGAGGCGATCCGCAATGCGGTGGGCCGGGTCGCCAAGACCGTCGACCACCTGGACTGGTTCGAGGTGGTGCAGATCCGCGGATACGTCCGCGACGGAGCCGTCGACCACTTCCAGGTGACGGTGAAGATCGGCTCGCGACTCGAGGACGCCTGACGATGGCGGGGGAGGCGGAGAGCCTCCACCGGTCTCGGAGCGTCGACCGGCTGATCGCCTTCACCGACGGGGTCGTGGCGGTTGCCGTCACGCTGCTCGCGCTGCCCCTCATCGACCTCGTGCCGGGGGACGGCGAGTCCGTGTGGGCGATGCTTCGCGACAACCTCGGCTCGGTCATCGCGTTCCTGTTCACGTTCTTCGTCGTCGGCATCATGTGGACCGCGCACAACCGCATCCTCAACGGCATCCGTGACTACGACGGCGGCATCTTCTGGCTGAACACGCTGTGGCTGGCGGCCATCGTGCTGCTGCCCTGGTTCAGCACGCTCTTCGGCACCTCGGAGTGGATCGGTGACGGCGAGCCGTACCAGGGGGTCGGGCTGCTCTACTGGGGCACCCTGGCCCTGCTCAGCTTCCTCGGCTGGGGCATGAGCAGACGCCTGCGGCATCACCCCGCCCTGCTCCTCGATCCGGACGGCGCCGCAGCCCGCAGCAGCGAGCGGCGCGGCGAGCTGCGTGGGCTCGTCTTCGGCGGCTACTTCCTGCTGATCGGCGTGATGACCCTGATCGCCCCGCCGGTCGCCTCGTGGCTGCCCTTTGGGATCATCGTCCTCAGCATCTGGCTGGGGTCGGCGCGCGAGTGGAAGAAGGACGCGGCCTGAGCCGCCGAACCCGACCCGACGCACCACTCGTCCGAGGAGGACCCAGATGACCGACTCCAAGGTGGCCCTGGTCACCGGTGGCAACCGAGGCATCGGCCTCGCCACTGCGCTGCGCCTGCGGGACGACGGCTGGTCGGTGGTGGTCGGCTCTCGCTCCGGCGAGGCACCCGAGGGACTGCCCGCCGTCCGGCTCGACGTCGCGGATCCCGAGTCGATCGACTCCGCCTTCGGGCAGGTCGAGGCGGAGCACGGGCCGGTCAGCCTGCTGGTGGCCAACGCCGGCATCACGCGGGACACGCTGCTCATGCGGATGTCGGACGAGGACATCGATGCGGTCCTCCAGACGAACCTGGGCGGCTCGATCCGGCTGGCCCGCAGGGCGATGAAGGGCATGATCCGGGCCAAGGGCGGATCGGTCGTCTTCGTCGGCTCGGTCGTCTGGGCGCTGGGCTCGGCCGGCCAGGTCAACTACGCGGCGTCCAAGGCCGGGCTGGTCGGGGCCGCCCGGTCGCTGGCGCGGGAGGTGGGCTCGCGTGGCATCGCGGTGAACGTGATCGCCCCGGGATTCGTGGAGACGGACATGACCGCGGAGCTCGACGACGCACAGCGCTCTGCGATCCTCGGGGGCATCCCGCTGGGTCGCTATGCTCAGCCGGCCGAGATCGCCGACGTGGTCAGCTTCCTGGCTCGTGCCTCGTACATCACCGGAGCCGTGATTCCGGTCGACGGCGGACTGGGCATGGGCCACTAGTCGACCACCGAACGGAAGGAACACCATGGGCCTGCTGGACGGCAAGCGCATCCTCGTGACCGGAGTGCTGACCGACCAGTCGATCGCCTTCCAGGTGGCCCGGCTGGCCCAGGAGGAGGGTGCGCAGGTCGTGCTGACCTCCTTCGGTCGCACGATGAACCTGACCCGTCGCACCTCGGCTCGGCTGCCGTCCGAGGCGCCGATCGTGCAGCTCGACGTCACGGACGACGAGGACCTCGCGGCCCTGCCGGCCCGGGTGGGGGAGCATCTCGACGGACTGGACGGGGTCCTGCACTCGATCGGCTTCGCCCCCGAGGCGGCCCTCGGCGGCAACTTCCTGAACACGCAGTGGCCCGACGTCGCCACCGCGGTGCAGGTGTCCGCCTTCTCGCTCAAGTCGTTGGCGATGGCGGCTCGGCCGCTGATGGGCAATGGCGGCTCGGTGGTCGGCCTCGACTTCGATGCGACCATCGCCTGGCCCAAGTACGACTGGATGGGCGTGGCCAAGGCCGCCTTCGAGAGCACCGCCCGCTACCTCGCCCGCGACCTCGGCCCCGCTGGCATCCGGGTGAACCTGGTGGCGGCCGGCCCGATCCGGACCATGGCGGCCAAGAGCATCCCGGGGTTCGAGGAGTTCGAGGCGGTCTGGAGCACCCGTGCACCCATCGGCTGGGATCTCGACGACCCGATTCCCGCAGCGCGTGCGTGTGTGGCGCTGTTCTCCGACTGGTTCCCGGCGACGACGGGGGAGATCATCCACGTCGACGGAGGCGTGCACTCGCAAGGTGCATGACCCGTCATGGCCCGCGTCATCGTCATCCGGCACGCCAAGAGCGACTACCCCTGGGGCGTCGACGATCACGATCGCCCGCTGAACGAGCGGGGCCGACGAGACGCGCCAGCAGTGGGGGAGTGGCTCGACGCGCACGTGTCGTGGTCTGACGGTGACGTGCCCCTGGTCCTGGTCTCCACGGCGCGACGCGCGCAGCTGACGTGGGCATTGGCGTCGGCGGAAATGTCCGACCGGTGGCGGGCGGCGACCGTCGAGGACGAGCCCCGCATCTACGAGGCGAGTGTGCGTGCTCTGCGCCAGGTACTGGACCAAGCCGCCCCCCGGGCCGAGACCGTGCTGCTTATCGGGCACAACCCTGGCCTGGCCACCCTCATCGACACTCTCGCGCTCGCCGAGCCGGCCACCTGGGAGGCCACGGCCAAGTTCCCCACCAGCGCCATCGCGGTGCTGACCACGGGTGCACCACTGGTCGAGGCCCTGCGCGAGGACCACGCCTTCCGCGTGACGCAATTCGCCGTCCCGCGCGGCTGAACACTAGTCGGCGAACAGCGTCCGGTCGGCGGGCGCGAGGCCGTCCTTGGCGTCCGCGCTCTCGATCTCCTCGCGGGTGATGCCCATGAGGTACAGCACCGAGTCGAGGTACGGCACGCTGACGGACGTGTCGGCGGCGTCACGAGCAGCGGCCCTGGCGTTGAACGCGATGCCGAGCCCGGCGGCCTCGAGCATGTCGATGTCATTGGCGCCGTCGCCGATCGCGATCGTCCGTCGCGTCGGGATCCCGTAGTCGCGGGCGAACTCCTCCAATGCCATTCGCTTGCCGAGCCGGTCGATGACCGGCCCGATCACCCGTCCGGTCAGGACCCCGTCCTCGGCCTCGAGGGTGTTGGCACGGACATCGGTGACGCCCAGGTCAGCGGCGATCGGGGCGATGATGCGGGTGAACCCGCCGGACACCAGGGCGATCCGGTAGCCGAGGCGGGTCAGGGTGCGGCACAGGGTTCTGGCCCCGGGGGTGAGAGTGATGCGCTCGCGCACCCGATCCAGTGCCGTGACCGGCAGGCCCTCGAGCAACGCCACTCGCGCCCGCAGGGACTGCTCGAAGTCGAGTTCACCGGCCATGGCCCGCGAGGTGATGGCCGCCACCTCGTCCATGACGCCCGCCTCGTCGGCGAGCAGGTCGATCACCTCGTCCTGGATGAACGTGGAGTCGACGTCCATGACGACCAGGTACTGGCCCCGACGGTCCAGGGTCGCCTCCTGCACGGCGATGTCGGCGGCGTGCTCGGCGGCGACGACCGCGAGGGGTCGCCGCACGTCCTCGACGGCCACGCCCGACCCCTGCAGCTCGATGGCGGTGACCGGATAGGACGCGATGCGCCGGATCCGGTCGATGTTCCCACCCCGCTCGGCGATCTCGGCCGCGGCGGCGGCGATCGCCGCGGGTCGCAGCGGCGCGCCCATCAGGGTGATGTGGATGCGGTTGCGCCGCCGCTCGTCGTCCTCGGCCGCACCGGGGACCGTCTCGACGTCCATGTCCAGCTCGGCGGCGACCCGCCGGACGTCGCGTCGCGCCGCCGCCATCGCCTCCTCGTCGCCGTTGACGGCGACGAGGACGGCCAGCACCAGACGGCTGCGCACCACCAGCTGCTCGACGTCGAGGACCTCGATGGCGTGGCCGCTGAGGGTCTCGAACAGTCGTCGGGTCACGCCCGGGCGATCCGTGCCGGAGAGGGTGATCAGGAGGGTGCGGGTGGTGGCGTCCATTGCGGTCCCACGGTAGTGCCGTCCCGCGCGGGCGACCGCCTAGGGTGGCGGTGTGGCGCTGGTGGTGGAGATCTCCGATGCGGTCGTGCGTCGGGGCACGTCACTGCTGCTCGATCGCGTGAGCCTGTCGGTCGCCGAGGGCGAGCGGTGGGTCGTGATGGGCCCCAACGGCGCCGGAAAGACGACCCTGCTCCAGATCGCGGCAGCGCGGCTGTTCCCGACCGGCGGCCACGTCGAGCTGCTCGGCGAGGAGCTGGGCGCCGTCGACCTCGCCGAACTGCGGCCGCGCGTCGGCTGGGCCTCGAGCTCGGTCGCTCCGGACATCCCCGGAGGCGAACGCGTGCGCGATGTGGTGATGACGGGGGCGTGGGCGGTGACGGGCCGCTGGCGGGAGCACTACGACATCGCGGACAGCGACCGGGCCGAGTTCCTGCTCGCCGAGTGGGGCATGGCGCCGCTCGCGGAACGCACGTTCGGCACCCTGTCCGAGGGGGAGCGCAAGCGCACCCTCGTCGCGCGCGCGCTGATGGCCGATCCCGAACTCCTGCTGCTGGACGAGCCGGGCGCCGGCCTCGACCTCGGCGGCCGGGAGGACCTGGTGACCCGCCTCGGCCGGCTCGCGGCAGACCCGGCGGCACCCGCCCTCATCGTGGTGACCCACCACGTCGAGGAGGTCCCGGCCACCTTCACCCACGCCCTGCTGCTCCGTCGCGGCCGCGTGGTCGCGTCGGGGCCCGCGGACGACGTCTTGGTCGATGCCGCCGTCAGCGAGGCCTTCGACATGCCGGTGAGGATCGAGCGCGCCGACGGACGCTGGTTCGCCCGGAGGTCGGGATGACGCAGCCCTCGGATCGGGTGTTCACCATCCCCAACATCCTGAGCATGCTGCGACTGGCAGGCGTGCCGGTGTTCCTCTGGCTGGTCCTAGGGCCGCAGGCCGACATCGCCGCCTTCGTCCTGCTGGCGGTCGCGGGTGCGTCCGACTGGCTGGACGGCTACCTGGCCCGCCGACTGAACCAGCAGAGCCGGCTGGGGGTACTGCTGGACCCACTGGCCGATCGGCTCTACATCGCCGCGACCCTGCTCGGCCTGGCCCTGCGTGAGCTCATCCCATGGTGGCTGGTCGGCGTCCTGGTCGCCCGCGAGCTCTTGCTGCTGACCCTGCTGCCGCGGCTGCGACGGGCCGGCAAGGTCGCCCTGCCGGTGACCTACGTCGGCAAGGCAGCCACCTTCTGCCTGCTGTGGGGCTTCCCGCTCCTGCTGCTCGGCGGCGAACCCGGGTTCGGCACCGCGGCCGCGGCGTTCGGGTGGGCCTTCGCGCTCTGGGGGACCTACCTGTACTGGTGGGCGGGGATACGCTACGCACGGCTGGCCGCCGCGGTTGGCGCGCCGGCCTGAGACGGGGCGAACATGCAGGCAGTGGTGATGGCAGGCGGTGCGGGAACGCGCCTGCGACCCCTGACGACGGCGGTTCCCAAGGCCCTGCTGCCCATCGTCGGCGAGCCGATGCTCGAGCGGGTGGTGCGCCTGCTCCGGGAGCACGACGTGGACCGCTGCGTCGTCACCCTGCAGCACCAGGCCAGCGTGGTCCTCAAGTACTTCAGCGCCGACAGTGGCGATGAGGTCAACCTCCGCTTCATCACGGAGCCGCGCCCGCTCGGCACCGCGGGCAGTGTCCGGTACGCCGAGCCGTGGCTCGAGGACGAGGACGTCCTGGTCATCTCGGGCGACTGCCTCACGGACATGAACCTGAAGGAGCTGGCCCGCCGGCATCGCGACGCGCAGGCCGACCTGACGATCGCGCTGGCGCATCGCGCCGACCCGCGCAACTACGGGGTGGTGTCGATCGACGCTACCGGCCGGGTGCTGTCGGTGGTGGAGAAGCCGTCGTGGGGCGAGGTCGCCGACGACACCGTGAACACCGGCGTCTACATCGTCAGCCCCCGCGTGCTGGCGCTGATCCCGCCGGATGAGCCCGCCGACTGGGCGAAGGACGTGATCCCCTCGCTGCTGCGGCGCGGCAGCCGGGTCCAGGGCGTCGTGGTGGACGGCTACTGGGAGGACGTCGGCACCTTCGCGAGCTACGCGCGCGCCCAGCGCGACGTGCTCGACGGGCGCGTGCACAGCCGGATCGACGGCTTCGAGGTCTCCCCGGGTGTGTTCGTCGCCACCGGCGCCGAGGTCTCGCCCGAGGCGGAGGTCCGGCCCCCGGTGTACATCGGTCCGTTCGCCAAGATCGAGGCGCACGCCGTGATCGGTCCCTACACCGTGGTGGGCACCAACTCCCTGGTCCGGTCGAGGGCGGTCATCGAGCACACGGTCCTGCATCCCAACGCCTTCGTCGGCCGCGACGCCGAACTGCGCGGCGCGGTCATCGGCCGCGCCACCGAGGTCCGGCACGGCGCCCGCGTGCTCGACGGCACGGTCGTGGCGGACGGATGCACGATCATGGACGGCGCCGTCATCGGCACCGACGTGCTGATCTATCCCGGGAAGACCATCGACGAGGGCGCGGTGGTCGACGAGTCCGTGGTCTGGGAGTCGCCCGCGCAGCGTCAGGTCTTCGGCGCGCACGGGGTGCAGGGCATCGTCAACGTCGACATGACGCCGGAGCGGGTGGTACGGCTGGCGGCCGCCTTCGCGACCACCCTGCCGAAGGGCGCCACGGTCACCGTCGGCCGCGACCACTCGAAGGCAGCGCGCGCCCTGAACCGCGCGCTCGCCGGTTCGCTCACGGCTGCGGGCATCAACCTGAGGGACCTGCGTGCCGTGCCCACCGCGTTGGTACGCAATGACACGGCCCGGTACTCCGACGGCGGGGTCATCCTCAAGACGACCGTCGGACGTCCCGACAGCATCAGCATGCTGTTCCTGAACGACCGTGGCGGCGAGATCGGCAGTCAGCAGCGCGACGCAGTGGAGCGGATCTTCACGCGTCGCGAGTTCCGCCGACCTCTGCCGTCGGACATCGGCGACATCCGCACGCCGCATCGCGTCCTCGACGACTACGTCAACGACGTCGAGGCGGTCATCGACATGGACGCCATCCGACGAGCGCATCCGCGCCTCGTCCTCGACGCGGGCGGTGGTCCGTCCGTCGGCGTGCTGTCCATGATGATGGGGCGACTGGGCCTCGACGCGCTGACCGTCGGGGCGGCCATGGACGACCAGACGGCCGCGGACCCGCCGCCGCATCGAGAGGCGGCTCTTCGTCGCCTGAGCGCCCTCGTGGTCTCGTCGGGAGCGCGCATCGGGGCGCGACTGGGGCCGGCGGGGGAGCGGCTGAGCATCGTCGACGAACTCGGCCGCGTGATCGACGACGGGCGGATGCTGCTGATCCTGCTGGACCTGATGGCCGCGCGATGGCACAGCGGCTGGTTCGCCATCCCGGTGACCGCCAGTCGGCTCGCGGAGCAGGTCGCCGCGTACCACGCCGTCGGGGTCCGGCGGATCGGGGCCAGCCCTGCGGCGCTCGCCGCCGCCTCGGCGGAGCCGGACGTGCTGCTGGCGGGGGATGCGCGAGGGCGGTTCGTGCTGCCCGCCGTGGGCCCGGGCCCGGATGCCATCTCGGCGCTGATGATGCTGCTGTCCCTGATGGGGGACACGGAGCTCACCTTGAGCCAGCTCAATTCGCGCATTCCCACCACCCACGTGCTGTCGCGGTCGGTGACCCTGCCCTGGCGCCGTCGCGCCGGCGCGATGCGGGCGGTCCGCGTCGCCGCGGAGGGCCTCGAGGTCGACACCCTCGACGGCATCCGGATCTCGCGGCCCGACGGGGCGTGGTGCCTCGTGCTGCCGGACGAGGACCAGCCGAGCGTGACCCTGTTCGCAGAGGCCGAGGACGCGGCCGACGCCACCGCGCTGCTGGATCACTGGCAGGACGTCGTGGAGTCGGTGGAATGACGCTCGACACCCGCCCGCGGGGGCCGCTCGAGCGGTTCGTCTCGGACACGGTCATCGACGACTACCGCGACATCGAGCCCTCGTCCGAGCGATCCTTCGGCGGACTGCGGAACTGGTTCAGCCTCCCCGCCGCGCTCGTCATCGGCCTGCTCGTGTCCGCAGCCATCATCACCACCCAGGTCTCCGAGCAGAGCCGGCAGCAGACCCGCACAGAACTCGTGGAGCGGGTCGAGCAGCTCGGCGCCATCGTGGACGAGCGGGAGGCCGACGTCGCGGTTCAGTCGGAGAGCGTCTCGGCCCTCCAGTCGCGGCTGCTCGAGGAGTCCAGCGATCCGCGTCGCGGTGAGCAGATCGCTTCGCTGTCGGTGGCGGCCGCGGCCACCGCTCTGAACGGGCCGGGCCTGACGGTGACGGTCGACGACGCGCCCGATGCGCAGGCCGGCTCGCTGAACCGGGTACTCGACCGGGATCTCCAGGACATCGTCAACGCACTCTGGCAGATGGGCGCGACCGGCATCTCCGTCAACGAGCAGCGGCTGACAGCGGCGACGGCCATCCGCGGGGCAGGCGAGGCGATCCTCGTGAACTACCGGCCGCTGGCCCGGCCGTACGTGATCAGCGCACTCGGGACGACCACCACGGGTGATGAGGTGTCCAGCGTCCAGCGCCTCCTCGACGGCCTCGCCACGGACTACGGCCTGGTGTCCGAGGTGCAGACGGGTGACGTAACGTTGCCGGCAGGTGAGGTCCGCTCCCCGCGGTTCGCCCGGGTCGTGGAGGGACAGTCGTGATCGCCATCATCGGCCTGCTGGTCGGTATCGCCCTGGGCGTGCTGTGGTCCCCGGTGGTCCCGCTCTGGCTCGAGCCGTATCTCCCGATCGCCATCGTCGCCGCGTTGGACGCGGTCTTCGGGGGCTTCCGGTCACTGCTGGAGAAGCGATTCGACGATCGCATCTTCGTGGTGAGCTTCCTGTCCAACGTCGTCATCGCCGCCTTCCTGGTCTTCCTCGGGGACCAGATGGGGGTCGGCGCGCAGATGTCCACCGGTGTCGTCGTCGTGCTCGCGATGCGGATCTTCGCCAACGCGGCCGCCATTCGACGCATCCTGTTCAAGGCCTGAGCCATGAGCGACGACCCGGTCATCAGCGACGAGCCGCCCGTGGCGAAGGAGTCCCCCCGCGCCCTTCTCGGGCAGTTGGCCTTCCGCCCCAGCCGGCCGCATCTGCTCATCGGCATGCTGTTCCTCGTCCTGGGCCTGCTGGTGACCATCGCCGTGCTCCGGCCCGGTGAGGACGAGCCCTGGCGAACGGCCCGCACGGAGGATCTCGTGCAGATCCTCGACGACCTCGGGGCCCGCCAGGATCGGCTCGAGGCAGAGTCCGTGCGGCTGTCGGCACTCGAGCGGGACCTGGAGGCAGGCTCCCAGGCGGAGGCGATCGCTGAGGCCCAGCGCCAGCTCGCCGCCCTGCAGGTGCTGAGCGGGACCACACCGGTCAGCGGTCCCGGGGTCGTGATCACCATCAATGACCCGGACGGAGTGGTCGAGGCGCCCACCATCCTCGATGCCGTCCAGGAGCTGCGCGATGCCGGCGCTGAGGCCATCCAGGTCGGTCCATCCCGGGTGGTCGTCGACACCTGGTTCGTGAACGACGAGCCGGGCATCTCCGTGTCCGGCACCCGCGTGACGCCGCCCTATCGGATCTTCGCGATCGGCGATCCGGACACCATGCTCGCGGCGTTGAGCATCCCTGGCGGGGTGGCCGACTCGGTCCGGACGCGGGGCGCCCAATTCGCCGCGTCCGATGCTCAGGACCTGACCATCTCCGTTACAGTGCCCGAGTCAGCGACGTAGGAGGATCCATGTACCCGGAGGAACTTCGGTACACCGCCGAGCACGAGTGGGTGCGGGCCACCGATGACGGCACCCTGGTGTTCGGCATCACCGACTTCGCCCAGGACGCCCTCGGCGACATCGTGTACGTGTCCCTCCCGTCAGCGGGCGACTCCCTCGACGCCGGCGCCGCCTGCGGCGAGGTGGAGTCGACCAAGAGCGTCAGTGACATCTACGCACCCGTCGCCGGAGAGGTCGTGACGACGAACGCCGACCTCGATGCGAATCCCGAGGTCATCAACGCCGATGCCTACGGGAAGGGCTGGATGGTCGAACTGCGCCCCACGGACCCTGCGGCGCTGGACGGGCTGCTGAGCGCGGCCGACTACCGCGCGCTGGTGGAGAAGAGCTGACGGAAGCAATGGACTGCCCTCGCTGCGGACACCCGAGCCATCCCGACGACCGCTTCTGCGGCTCGTGCGGATCGCCGCTGTCGGCCGAGGCGTTCGAGCAGCTCGAGCACACCGGGTCGATCACGTCGATCATCCCGGCGGCACCGGGCACGGCATCGGGGCCGATGAGCGCGGTCGGGTCGGGCCGCCAGTTCGAGATCCCGTCCGGCAGCGCCCTGCTGGTCGTGCACCGCGGACCCGGCGAGGGCCAGGAGTACGTCCTCGACCAGACCGCCGAGGTCATGCGCATCGGCCGGGCGCCGGACGCCGAGATCTTCCTCGATGACGTGACTGTCAGTCGGAACCATGCCGAGCTGCGCCACGGGGCCGAGGGATGGAGCATCCGCGACGTCGGCAGCCTCAACGGCACCTACGTGAACCGGGTCCGCGTGGAGGACCAGCACCTCGACGGTGGCGACGAGGTCCAGGTCGGGAAGTTCCGCTTCGTCTTCCTGCTCGGACTCGACGCGGGCTCATGAGCGAGCGGATCGGCGAGTCTCGCGCCGCCGTGTCCGGCACGATCAGCATCGGTGAGGTGCTCTCCCTGCTGAAGCGCGAGTTCCCGGACGTGACGATCAGCAAGATCCGCTTCCTCGAGGCGGAGGGGCTGATCACGCCGGAGCGCACGTCGTCCGGCTACCGCCGCTTCGGCCAGCACGAGATCGAGCGGCTGCGTGCCGTCCTCACCATGCAGCGCGACCAGTACCTGCCGCTGAAGGTGATCCGGGAGTCACTGGACTCCGGCACCATGCCCGGCGACGGCGGGGGCGAGGCGCCGGTCGCGGGTTCCGGTCTGCGGCCCGAGGACTTCCGGCCTGGCGCCGGCCGCGTCCGGATGACTCGCGAGGAGCTCGCCGACGCGTGCGGTCTCGACGAGTCGTTCATCGCGCAGATGGAGCAGCTCGGACTGGTCTGGGCCGCGGCGGCCGGGCACTACGACGAGGACGCCCTCGCGGTCATGAGCGTGGTGGCCCGACTGTCGGCCTACGGCGTCGAGCCCAGGCACCTGAAGACGTTCCGCGTGGTCACCGACCGGGAGTACGGCATGGTCGAGCAGATGGCCACTCCGTACTCCAACCCACGCGACCGGGACGGCCGCGCGCGGGAGCAGGAGGTGGTGCGCGACCTGGCCTCGCTCCTGGTCCAGCTGCACGCCACGCTGCTCCGGGCCGAACTGATTCGCGGGGGCCGCGCCTAGCAGCTCCCCGTGGGGTTACCCTGACGGTGTGCAGGATCTTGAGGTCGTCGGAGTCCGGGTCGAGATGCCCTCGAACAACCCGATCGTGCTGCTTCGCGAGCCGGTGAGCGGCCGGTACCTGCCGATCTGGGTCGGGGCGGCGGAAGCGGCCGCCATCGCCTATGCACAGCAGGGGGTCGTCCCGCCGCGACCGCTCACCCATGACCTGCTCCGCGACATCCTCGGCGCCCTGGGCGTGACCGTCCAGGAGGTGCGCATCACCGCCCTCGAGGACGGCGTGTTCTACGCGGTCATCTCGCTGAGCAGCGGGGTCGAGGTCAGTGCCCGACCGTCGGACGCGATCGCCCTGGCCCTGCGCGTCGATGCGCCGATTCGTGGCGCCGAAGAGGTGCTGGACGCTGCGGGTATCGAGATCCCCGACGAGGAGCCGGCACAGGACGAGGATCAGGTCGAGAAGTTCCGCGAGTTCCTCGACCAGGTCTCGCCCGAGGACTTCGGGTGATCGGCCGTCCCACCGGGTGGCACATGTGTCGGGAGAACGGGTCGGTGCAACCTCAGCATGAGGTTGAGACTTTGCCCTCCGACACGCCGACGGCCACGTTTGACCGCCCCCCGGCACGTCCCTAACGTCGGCTCCAGCAGCATCGAGGAGGAACAGTGACACCGACCGGCGTGGACGTCGACACCACCGACGCAGCCCTGCTCCAGGCCCAATCGCAGGGTGTGCTGTTCGACGACGCGACGTTGCGGCCGCTGCCCACCGACATCGGCTACCGCGGTCCGGTGGCCTGCTCCGCCGCGGGGATCACCTACCGCCAGCTGGACTACTGGGCGCGCACCGGCCTGGTGACGCCGTCGGTCCGTGGTGCGTCCGGCTCCGGCACCCAGCGCCTCTACGGCTTCCGCGACATCCTGGTACTGCGCATCGTCAAGCGGCTGATCGACACCGGCGTCTCGCTGCCGAACATCCGCGCCGCCGTCGATCACCTGGCAGAGCGCACGGGCGAGGATCTGGCGAGCCTGACGATCATGAGCGACGGCGCGAGCATCTACGAGTGCCGCAGCGCCGACGAGGTCGTCGACCTGGTGCGTGGCGGGCAGGGCGTCTTCGGCATCGCCGTGGGCAGCGTCTGGCGCGAGGTCGAGGGCACCCTGGCGAGCCTGCCGGGGGAGAAGCCCGAGGGCGGCGTCGTCCCCGGTCCGGCGGCCCACGACGAGCTGGCGGCCCGACGAGCGCGCCGTTCTGCGTCCTAGCCGAAACCGGCTAGCATTGCGGCGCTGACTGATCCCGGGCGGGAGAGACCTGGACCCCCAGGCGCCGAAGGAGCAATCTCCCCGACAACCTCTCAGGCATCCGGACCGCTCGGGAGAGGCACCTCTGGAAAGTGGGACCTCGGTCCCCACCGACGGTGAAAGCCGGGCACGCCCGGTGAAGCTCTCAGGTCACGCGCGAGCGTGGGCAACAGAGGGGGAACGACGGTCACGCCCGTGGCCGTCGCCCCCGTATGCCGCCGGCATACCAGGACCGACGAGGTTGCCATGAGCCTTGAGTTCCCCGCCCGTCACATCGGCCCCGACACCCACGCGCAGGAGCGCATGCTCGGCGCCCTCGGCTACCCGGACCTGGACGCGTTCACGGCGGACGTGGTGCCCGAGGTCATCCGCTGGCACGGTGGCCTCGACCTGCCGGCCGCCGCCACCGAGGCGGAGACGCTGGCGGAGCTGCGTTCCCTCGCCTCCCGGAACACCGTCGTCACCAGCATGATCGGGCTGGGCTACTCGGGGACGCACACCCCGGGCGTGATCCTGCGGAACATCCTGGAGAACCCGGCGTGGTACACCGCCTACACGCCGTACCAGCCCGAGATCTCGCAGGGCCGGCTCGAGGCCCTGCTGAACTTCCAGACGGTGGTCGAGGATCTGACCGGCCTGCCGGTCGCCGGGTCCTCCCTGCTGGACGAGCCGACGGCCGCCGCGGAGGCGATGGCCCTGGCCATCCGGGTGACCAAGGGTGGCGCGGCCGCAATCGTGGTCGACAGCGACACCCATCCCCAGACGCTCGCGGTGCTGCATACCCGGGCCGAGCCGCTGGGCGTCGAGGTGATCGTCGCCGACCTCGACCAGCCGCTGCCCGAGGACGCCTTCTCCGGCGTGATCATCAGCCAGCCCGGCTCATCCGGCCGGGTCCGCGACCTGCGCCCGCTGATCGAAGCCGTCCACGCCCGTGGCGCCCAGGCCATCGTCACCACCGACCTGCTCGCCCTGACGCTGCTGACACCGCCCGGCGAGCAGGGCGCGGACGTGGTCGTCGGCTCCGCCCAGCGCTTCGGCGTGCCGTTCGGCTTCGGCGGACCGCACGCGGGCTTCATGGCCGTGCGCGCAGGACTGGAGCGGTCGATGCCGGGTCGCCTCGTCGGGGTCAGCGTCGACGCCGACGGACACCCCGCGTACCGGCTGGCCCTGCAGACCCGTGAGCAGCACATCCGGCGCGAGAAGGCGACCAGCAACATCTGCACGGCGCAGGTGCTGCTCGCGGTCATCGCCTCGATGTACGCGGCCTATCACGGTCCGGACGGCCTGCGCCGCATCGCCAGCCGCGTCGCCGAGCGGGCCCGGGTGCTGGCCGGCGGGATCCGCCAGGCCGGCGGCGAACTGGCATCGGACGCGTTCTTCGACACGGTTCGCTGGTCGGTGCCGGGACGCGCCGACGACATGGTCGCGGCCGCCCTCGCGGAGGGCGTGAACATCCGCCGCGTCGATGCCGACACGGTCTCGGTGTCGACGGACGAGACCACCACAGCAGCAGACGTTCAGGCCGTGTGGCGCGCGTACGCAACCCTCATGCCCGCGGCGGGCGACCTGTCGTACGACGGGATCGCTTCTGCTGCCGAGCTGGGAGTGCCCAGTGACCTGAAGCGCACGTCGCCGTTCCTGACGCACCCCGTCTTCAACGACCATCACAACGAGACCTCGATGCTGCGCTACATCCGCCGGCTCGGGGACCGCGACATCGCCCTTGACCGGGCGATGATCCCGCTCGGCTCCTGCACGATGAAGCTCAACGCGACGACGGAGATGGAGCCCATCACCTGGCCGGAGTTCGCCGGCGTGCACCCCTTCGCTCCGCTCGATCAGGCGGAGGGCTACCTCGAGTTGATCCGCGAGCTCGAGTCGTGGCTGGTGGAGGCGACCGGCTACGACGCGGTCTCGCTCCAGCCGAACGCCGGATCGCAGGGCGAGTTCGCCGGCCTGCTGGCGATCCACGCGTTCCACGCGGCCAACGGCCAGGGTGAGCGCGATGTGTGCCTGATCCCCAGCAGTGCGCACGGCACCAACGCGGCGAGTGCGGTCATGGCCGGCATGCGCGTGGTCGTCGTGGGCTGCGATGCCGAGGGCAACGTCGACGTCGACGACCTGCGCGCCAAGATCGCCGAGCATGCGGACCGACTTGCCGCCCTGATGGTCACCTACCCGTCCACCCATGGCGTGTTCGAGACGGCCATCGGCGACATCTGCGCCCTGGTGCACGACGCGGGCGGCCAGGTGTACGTGGACGGCGCCAACCTGAATGCGCTCGTCGGCCTGGCGAAGCCGGGCAAGTTCGGGGCCGACGTGTCGCACCTGAACCTGCACAAGACGTTCTGCATCCCGCACGGTGGCGGCGGACCCGGGGTGGGACCGGTCGCGGTGCGCGAGCACCTCGCGCCGTACCTGCCGTCGCACCCGCTGCGTCCCGAGGCCGGCCCCGTCGGCCGCGGTCACGCCGATGGCGGCGTGGGCCCAGTGAGCGGTGCGCCGTGGGGCAGTGCGGGGATCCTGCCGATCCCGTGGGCGTACATCCGGATGATGGGCCCGGAGGGACTGCTGCGCGCCACCCAGGTGGCCATCCTGAGCGCCAACTACGTCGCCGCCCGTCTCGGCGAGCACTACCCGATCCTGTACACGGGCGAGAACGGGCTGGTCGCCCACGAGTGCATCCTCGACGTGCGCGGGATCACGGCCCGGACCGGCGTAACGGTGGACGACATCGCGAAGCGGCTCATCGACTACGGCTTCCACGCGCCGACGATGTCCTTCCCCGTTGCGGGCACCCTCATGGTGGAACCGACCGAGAGCGAGGACCTGGTCGAGCTCGACCGGTTCTGCGACGCCATGATCGCGATCAAGGCCGAGATCGACCGGGTCGAGGCGGGGGAGTGGCCCCTCGAGGACAGCCCGCTGCGCAACGCCCCGCACACGGCAGACTGCCTGATCGGCGACTGGGCGCACCCGTACCCGGCGCGGCTGGCGGCCTTCCCGGTCGAGTCGCTCCGGCAGGACAAGTACTGGGCGCCCGTCCGCCGGATCGACGGCGCCTACGGGGACCGCAATCTCGTGTGCTCGTGCCCGCGCCCGGAGGAGCTGGCCGCGCTGTGATCGCGGTCGTCGACATCGACGGCGTGCTCGCCGATGCCACCCACCGGGAGCACTTCGTCCGCCAGCGGCCCAAGGACTGGGACGGCTTCTTCGGCGCGGTGGCGGGCGACCCCGTGCTGCCGGCGGGCCGGGCCCTGCTCGAGGACCTGGGCCGCGAGCACGTGATCGTCCTGCTGTCGGGTCGCCCCGAGCGCACGCGGGCGGACACGCGGGCGTGGCTGTCAGCGCATGACCTGGTTGTGGACCGGCTGGTGCTGCGGCCCGATGCGGACCACCGACCGGCGTCTCTGGTGAAGGCCGAGCTCATCGTGGGCATCGGGCGCCCAGACGAGGTCGCGGTCGTCGTGGACGACGATGCGAGCGTGCTCGAACGGCTTGCGGACATGGGATATCGCGTGCATTTGCAGGTGTAACCGCTTGCGCTAATGTTCGGCGTTGAGGGGCGCGTCGCCCCACCACTTGTCACGAGAGGCACCAATGTCCGGCGATTTCGGCACGTTCATCATCCAGATGCTCTGGATCTTCATCTTCGTCATGTTCTTCTTCGTGTGGTTCATGGTCCTGACCGACCTGTTCAGCGACCACACCATGGGCGGCGGCGCCAAGGCGGTCTGGATCATCTTCCTGATCCTCCTGCCGCCGATCACGACACTGGTGTACCTGATCGCCCGCGGCGGCAGCATGGCCGAGCGGCGGCAGAAGCAGTTCAAGGAGGCCGAGGCCGCCCAGAAGGCGTACATCCAGTCGGTCGCCGGATCCGGCCAGTCCGCCGCCGACCAGATCGCTTCGGCGAAGGCTCTGCTCGACAACGGCACCATCGACCAGGCCGAGTTCGACAAGCTCAAGGCGAAGGCGCTCGCGTCCTAGTCGGAGTGCTGCAGCACTCCTCGCACGTCACGAAAGTCCCGTCTCCGCCAGGAGACGGGACTTTCGTACTTAGGCTCACCTAACTACATCTGTTACCGTCCGAATGTGGCGCGCACCGTCCTCGACCTCTCGGTGGGGGAGACCGCAGTGCTCGGTGAACCTCAACTGGATCCGGGGCAGCGGATGCGGCTGGCGGAGATGGGCATGCGTCCGGGGGAGCAGGTGACGCTGGCGCAGCGCGGCGTCGGTGGCGCCCGCGTGCTGGCCGTGCACGGCTCGCGGATCGCGGTCGATGCCCGTACCGCGCGGCTCCTGCCGATCACGGAGTACCCCGGTGGCTGAGAGCGTCCCGTCCTGCCACAGCGACGCCGGGGGAGTGGCGGCGCCGCCCGGCACGCCCGTCGTCGCGCTGGCGGGTGCCCCCAACGTGGGCAAGTCCACGCTGTTCAACCGCTTGACCGGCGCGCGCCGCGACGTCGGCAACTGGCCGGGCACGACGGTCGAGGTCGGTCGCGGCCTGCTGGAGGACGGCGCACGCCGATGGGACGTCGTCGACCTGCCGGGTGCCTACAGCCTCGACCCGCTCTCGCCCGACGAGGCGCTGACCCGTGCCCTGCTGGTGGACGTGCCGGCCGACGAGCGGCCGGAGGTCGTCATCGTGGTCGGCGACGCCACGCGGCTCGCGCGGTCCCTGTATCTCGTCCGCCAGCTGCGGGAGACGGACCAGCGGGTCGTGCTCGCGCTGACGATGGCGGACATCGCCGAGCAGCACGGCATCGACGTGGATGTGGTCGCCCTGCAGCACGCGATCGGCGTGCCCGCCGTGCTGATCGATCCACGCCATCGGCGCGGTCGCGCCGACCTGATGGCCGCCCTCGACACCGCCATGGCGGCCGAGCCGCCCGTCCCGTTGCCGCCGCCGGACGTCGTGGATCCCGCCGACGCGATGGCCGAGGCGGACGCGCGCTTCGCGTGGATCGACGCGGTGGTCGACGCTGCGGTCACCCGCACGGCGCCTCGACGGATGAGATGGTCGGACCGGCTTGACCGCGTCGCCCTGTCTCCGGTCCTCGGCCCGCTGACCTTCCTGGCGGCGATGTGGGCCGTGTTCCAGCTCACCACGACCGTCGCTGCGCCACTCCAGGATGCGCTGGACTGGTTCTTCACCGGGCCGGTGACAACGGTTGCGGTGGCGGTGCTTTCGGCCTTGGGCCTGGCGGACACGTGGGTGCAGGGGCTGGTGGTCGATGGACTGATCGCCGGCGTCGGGATGCTGCTGACCTTCGTGCCGCTCATGGCCATCATGTTCGCGCTGCTGGCCCTGCTGGAGGACTCCGGCTACCTGGCCCGAGCCGCGGTGGTCACGGATCGGCTGATGCGCGCGATCGGCCTGCCGGGGCGCGCGTTCCTCCCGCTGATCGTGGGCTTCGGCTGCAACGTCCCGGCGATCGCCGCGACCCGGATCCTGCCGCACGCGCGCCAGCGCATCCTGACGGCCCTGCTGGTCCCGTTCACCTCGTGCAGCGCCCGGCTGACGGTCTACGTGCTGGTGGCATCCATCTTCTTCCCCGACCAGGCCGGCACTGTCGTCTTCCTGCTGTACCTGATCAGCATCGTGTTCGTGGTGGTCGTCGGTCTGCTCCTGCGTGGCACGCTGTGGCGCACGATGGGCTCGGAGCCCCTGGTCATCGACCTGCCGCCCTACCAGCGGCCCACGCTGCGCCTGACCGTGTCCGTCATGTGGCTGCGGCTGAGCGGCTTCCTGCGCACCGCCAGCGGCATCATCGTGGCCACCGTCGCGGTCGTGTGGTTCCTTCAGGCCGTTCCGGCCGTCCCCGGCTACGGGTTCGGCGAGGTGCCCGTCCAGGACAGCGTGTACGCGGCCACGGCCGAGGCGGTCGCTCCGGTGTTCGCGCCCGCCGGCTTCGGCACCTGGGAGACGACGAGCGCGCTCATGGTCGGGTTCGTGGCCAAGGAGGCGGTGATCTCCTCCTGGGCGCAGACGTACTCCGCCGAGGAGCCGGGCACGCCGGAGCAGCCCGGCACGCTCGGGGACTACGTCAAGGCCGACTTCGAGGAGAGCTCGGGCGGGCACACCGGCGCCGCCGTGTGGGCCTTCCTGGTGTTCCTGCTGGCGTACACGCCGTGCGTGGCCACGCTCGCGGCGCAGCGGCGGGAGATCGGCACTCGGTGGACGGGGTTCGGCATCGTGCTGCAGCTCTCGGTGGCGTGGCTGGTGGCCGTCGCGATCTTCCAGATCGGGTCCCGGCTGTGAGCGCGCCGCTGTCGGCTGTCGCCGCTGCCGTCGAGGCCGGGTGCACGACGCGGCCGGAGATCGTCATCCGCACGGGACTGGATCCGGACGTCGTCGACGCGGCCGTCGACCACCTGCTGAGGATGGGGCGACTGGCCACCCCGGCGCTGCGCACGTCCTGCCCGACCGGTGGCTGCGCGGGCTGTGGGAGCGTCACCGGCTCGGGCTGTGCGCCTGCCGGATCGCCCGCTCCAGCTCCGAGCGGGCCGGTACCAGTGACGGTCCGTACCAGGTCAGCAGACGACCGCTGACGAGCGCCGTCGGCACCCCGGGGAAGCATTCGGGCCCGTCCTCCGGGCCGAAGGAGTACGGCTCGTCGGGGAGGATCACCAGATCGAGGTCGAGGTCGCGGAGCTCCGCCAGGGTGACAGTCGGGTAGCGGCCCGGGGCCTCGCGGAGCGGATTCTCGATACCGATACGGCTGAGCAGGTCGTCGGCGAAGGTCGGGGCTCCGATGGCCATCCACGGGTCCCGCCAGATCAGTGCCACGGCGCGCACCGATCCCGTGGACGGGGCCTTGGCCCACTCCTCCCGCGCCCGGGCGACCCACTCCGGAATCGGCCAGTCCAGTGCGTCGCGGAACAGCCGCTCCAGCGACATCACTGCGCCCTCGATCGACTCGATGTCGGTCACCCAGACCGGAACCCCGGCAGCGCGCAGCCGACGCACGTCGAGTTCGCGGTTCTCCTCCTTGTTCGCGATCACCAGGTCAGGGGCGAGATCGACGATGGCCGCGACGTCCGGGTTCTTGGTGCCGCGTACCCGCCGACAGGCGAGGTCGGCGGGATGGGTGCACCAGTCCGTCGCCCCGACCAGCGCCTCCGGACGAACGCTGGCGACCGACTCGGTGAGCGACGGCACCAGGCTCACCACGCGGGCGACCGGTCGCGGGGGAGTGACCACGCTCCCCAGATCGTCGACTGCCACGGCGCAACGCTAGCCGCACGCGGCCGAGCAGCTCACTGGCACCTGACCGGTCAATTGACCACCATGACCGAACAGATGACCGGTCTGACCATTGTGCTCAGTCCGGATGACCAATTGTCGTACGCCTGTTCGGTCATGTCGCACACATGTTCGAAATTGACCAGTTGACCGCTTGCACTCGCAAGCACTTGACCGGTATAGCGTCGACTAACCGGTCAAGACCGGATGACCGATCACTGTCGGAGCGCGCGTCGAGGCTGGGTCCAACTCCAGCTCAACTCAACCCAACCTGGCCGGAGTGGTTCCGGGGGAGGCGTCGTGTCGGTGCTCTCAGGCACAGGGGACGGGCACGGGCAGCCTGACAGTGCGGAATGTCATAATGCACATTATCGGCATACGAGGTATGCGGGAAAGGCGTGACGGGTCCCACGCAGCACCCTAGGGTCCGGCTGCGGGGGTCGATCGAGAGAACGGGCAGCCATGTCACGCGTGAGCATCTACCTCAACACGCTGGGCCAGACCGAGGAGCAGTTCCGCTTCTACGGATCCGTCTTCGGCACGGAGCCGTACGCGATCATGCGGATGGCCGACATCCCCCGGGCAACCGGCGCTGCCCGAGTCCGAGCGCGATTCGCTCATCCACATCGAGGTGGTGATCCTCGCCGGCACCGTGCTCATGGGTACCGACATGCTCGCCTCGATGGGTCATGAGGTGCGCATCGGCAACAACACCTCCATCAACCTCGAGCCG
>CAVVOF010000006.1:0-594281 GCA_963749905.1 uncultured Actinomycetota bacterium | reverse complement strand
GGGTCGCTCGACGGGCCGCGCGCGTGGCCTTGTCGCGCAGGTCGCGCCGCGTCCCGGGGTCGCGAACCGCGAGTCGGGCAGCGCGCAGGAGTGCGTCGGCGGACGACCAGCGCATGGCCGAGAGTCCGAGGTCTGCTGCCGCGATCCCGGCGATCCGCTGCAGCTCACTGAGGTCGAGGTCACGTGGGGTGCCGCGGGCGGCGCGGGCAGCGGCCGTGATCGCGGGGGAGGGGGCAACCTTTGGCGGCGGCAGGCCCTCGCTCGCGTCCGACCACTTGCCCGCGAACAGCGCCTGGTTCCGGGCGGAGCACAGCCACCGGAAGAGGGTCGTCGTGGACCCGCGAGTGGCGTGCTGCATGCGCGCCGAGGGCTCCGTGGCGAAGCGCCAGCCGCACTCACGGAGCGTGCGGCCGAAGTCGATGTCGATATAGCCCCACGGGTAGAACCACGGATCGAAGCCGCCGACGGCGTCCCATGCTGCCCGGCGGATCAGCTGGCCGCTGCTGGGCAGGTAGTCGCCCACCGGCACCCGCTCCAGCCGGGCGGCCGGGGTCGACCGGGATGGGATGGGCCCGCTCCAGCGTCCATCGTCGGCGACCCGGCCTCCGCACGTGCCCTCGCCCACCATTCCCCGTTCGTCCACGCTCAGCGGACGCGCCGAGCCCAGGCGTTCATCCGACTCCAGCGCCGTGCACAGGTGGGTCAGGGCCTGCGGGCCGACCGTCAGGTCATCCTGGATCGCCCAGACGTAGCGGGACTCGACGCCCAGCAGGCCGGCGTGCAGCCCGGCGGCCCAACCGAGGTTCATGCCGGCGCCCACCCAGTGCACGCCGTCGGCCGCCCACCAACCGTGGGAGCCCGGATCGTTCAGCACGCAGACGACTTCGAGCGAGCGCCCACCCGCCGATCGGCGGACCGAGTCGATCGCCGCCCGCAGTCGGGGGGTGTCGCGGAGGGTGACGACCACCGCCGCCACCTCGCACTGCAGCGGCGGTGGCTCGCGCCCAGGCACGATCAGTCCCGCTGGTCGGGTGCCTGCCGGAACTGGCGTGGGAAGTAGGACGCCACGTCGACCGGAATGTGCGGCGTGTGCCACGGGAGAGTCACGCGGTCGGGGTTCTCGTACGAGTACGGCTCGGTGGGGAAGTTGATCAGGACGGTCTCCTGCGGCGCGATGTTCACGTTCATGTGCCAGACGCCGGGCGGGATGAGCAGCATGCGGGTGCCCTGAGCGCTGAGCGGCACCTCCTGTACGAGCCGGTAGGTCGGCGAGGCCGGTCGCGCGTCGAAGAGGATCGTCATGCACTCGCCGGAGATCAGGCAGTAGCGGTCCGACTTCACCTCGTGCACACCCCACCCCTTGACCGTGCCTTCGTGAATGGTGAAGACGTAGGAGTGCACGATGGGCGCCGCCCAGAACTCCTTCTCCGCGGCGTTGATCACCTCGAACAGCCGCCCTCGGTGGTCGACGTGGGTGACGCAGGATCGGGTGAGGACCCCGTCGATCACTCGGTCGACGGGCGTGCCCTCTGGCGTGACCGTGCGGCGGTCCCAATCCCCGCCGAAGGTCTCGAATTCGGTCATGAGGCCCTCCACGCAGCCGTCTCGTCGGTCCGCCGACGGTAGCAGTGCGACTGGTCCCGGGCAGCGGATTCCACCGCCGCGCGGAGCGCTCCCGCGATCGGGCACCCTCGGCCGACCGCTTCTCGAACCCGGATAGCATCGCGTGGATCGAGAGGGGAGTCGGCGACACGATGGACTGCAGCGTGCTCCATGTCGTGCCGGCTTACTACCCGATACAGGGCGGCATCGAGACGCTCGTCCGACAGGCGGCCCCGGAGCTGAGGACGCAGCACGGTGTGACCTCGGCAGTGCTGGTGCCGCGTCGGAACGATGACCCGTGGGGCCGCTTCGAGCTCGAGGGCACGGCGGTCATCCCGGTGCTGATGCCCAAGCCCCCGATCGGCACGGAGATGGCCTCGCAGGATCGTTTCGCCACGGTCACCCGGACGTTCGCCGCCGTTCGCCGAGCGCTGGCCGAGACGAGCCCCGACGTCGTGCACATCCACGCGAACTCGGAGATCTCCCTGCCCGCGTACACAGTGGCTCGCGCCTCCGGCATTCCCGTCGTGATGCATGTCCACGGCGAGGTCGACCGCGAACTGTCACCGGCCTACTTCCGGCAGCTCCGCGAGTGCGACGTGGTGATCGCGGTCTCTGAGCCCGTCGCACTCTCGGTCCGCGAGGTCGTCGGGCGCGAGGGCTCGGTCCAGGTCATCCCGAACGGAGTGGCGCCCCTTCCCGACGGGATCCTCGACGTACCGGTGGAACACGAGCCCATCCTGCTGATGGTCGGCCGACTCGAGGAGGCCAAGGGTTTCGATGACGTCGTCCGCGCGCTCGCCGTGAGCAGATTCGCGGAGAGCACGGCGGTCATCATCGGACATGGCGCATGGGATGAGGTCATTCGTGCAGCGGCCGAGGAGCTGGGCGTCACCGAGCGGGTCCGGCTGCTCGGCATGGTCAAGCATGACGAAGCCGTCGCCTGGATGCGACGCGCCAGCGTCGTGATCGTTCCCTCGCGACATACGGAGGGTTTCAGCCTGGTGGCCGCGGAGGCCGGGCTCTGCCACCGACCCGTCGTCGCGACGCGCGTGGGTGGCCTGCCGGTCACCATCGACGACGGGCGGACCGGGACTCTCGTTCCTGCTGGGGACGTGGACGCGCTGGCGGCGGCCATCGACGCCTACCTTGCCTCTGCCCGAGCTGGCGCGCGCGCACGGCGACGCTGCAGCCGAGAAGATCGCCCACGAGTTCGGCCTGCCCGCCTTCTGTGCGGCGCTGTCGGACCTGTACGCCCGCGTCCGTGAGGCAGAGTACGGAGTTCCTGCCGCTGGCAAGCCGACGGCAACCGCCGAGAACCGCTGAGGAGAGCCATGATCGAGCCGACGACCGTGCTGGGCGTCAACGAGAGCGACGTCTCGCACGAGCGCCTCGATGGCGAGGTCATCGCCATCCACCAACGGACGGGCAGGTACTACAGCATGAGCGGTCCGGCAGCCGACTGCTGGACGTTGATGTTGCCCGGGGTATCGGTGACGACCCTCGTCGCGGACCTGCGCGCCGCGTTCGGGTCGGACGCGATCACCCTGGAGGCCGTCCGGCCGTTTCTCGAGAGTTGCCTGCGGGCCGGAATGGTGCGAATCGTCGAAAGCGACGGAACCGAGCAAGCTGCTCTCCCGGACGACTACCCGCGCGCCGCCTGGGTGGATCCGTTCCTCGAGGAGTTCGACGACATGCAGGATCTGATCCTGGTCGACCCGGTGCACGACACGAGTGAACTCGGCTGGCCGCACACGGAACCTGCGGATGGGTGATTCCCAGATCGTCGGCTTCGCCGAGGAGTTCCTTGCCCGCGCCGAGTCGTTCGCCGATACGACGGCGATGCACCGTTCCCGCGTGCGTCTAGGGCGGGAGTCCGTGGATCTGTCTGTCCCAGCGGGCCCCGCTCCACGGCCGGACGTGCTCCAGGCGTTCTGGCCCTCTGACGCTGATGCCTCGCGGTTCAGCCTGACGATCGTCGATGACCGGGCCGGCGACCTGCTCCCTGAGCCCGGCTTGCCGCCGGAGGCGCACCACCCCCTCGGCGTCGTCGCCCCGGAACTGTCGTCACCGTTTCGAGTGGCGTTCGACGAGCACACCCGGACCATCAGTGTCTTCGACCCCGCCACCGGTCGCTGCGCCACGTGGATCCGCTCTTTCCAGGCACTGCCGTACTGGGCTGCGGCCACCCCCTTCCGCCTGCAGCTGTCGTGGATGGCCGACACCTTCGACGGCGAGTTCGTGCACGGCGCCGCGATCGTCAGGGGCGGTCGTGCGGTCATGCTCGGCGGCCCCTCGGGCTCGGGCAAGTCCAGCATGTCCCTGCTCGCTGCGGCCGCCGGAGACGCCCTCGTCAGCGACGACTTCCTGCTGTACGAGGACGGTCACGTCCATGCCGTGTACACACGCGCCAAGCTGCACCTCGAGGGCGTGGAGGCGTTCGGCGCGGACCGGCTGGCGGTCCTGCCGATCGTCGACCATGGCGAGAAGCGGATCATCGACCTCGGAGACTCGCGGTCGACCCAGATGGCGCTGTCGGCGCCCCTGGTCGCTCTCGTGCTGCCCACAGTGGGCGGCACGGGCTCGACGGGTTCGCTGTCTCCCATGCCCGCGGGGCGCGCCCTCCTCGTTCTCGCGCCGCCGTCGCTCAGTGGGCTGCTGGGCGGCCTGCCCAGCAGCCTGTCTCGGCTGCGGAGCCTGGCGCGATCCGTGCCGTGCTACCAGTGGATCCTGTCGGGTGATCGTTCGAGGGATCTCGCTCGACTCGAGACGGTGTGGACGGAGGTGCTCCATGGCGGGACCTGACTACTCCGTGCTCATGGTCGTGCGCAACGGTGCGCTGCATATTGCTGATGCCCTGGCCTCCATCCAGGCTCAGGAACTGCCGCCGGCAGAAGTCGTGATCGTCGATGACGGCTCGGAGGACGACACCTGCGCGATCGCGCGCCGCGTGATGCCGCAGGCGCGCATCGTCACCGTGCCTCGGGGCGGCGTCGGAGCCGGCCTCAATCGTGGTGTGGCCAATCTCGAATGCGAACTGGTGGCCTTCCTCGACTACGACGACATCTGGGATCCGGGCAAGGCGGCCTGGCAGGTACCCGCGTTGGCGCCTGCGGATGGCCCAGCTGTGGTCGTGGGCGCGGTTGTGAACGCCCTCGAACGGGACGGAAGGGTAGTGAGGCGCGAGCCCATGGGTCCCGCTCGCGTCCTCGGTGCGTGCACGATGACTCGCGAGACCTTGGCCGTGGTTGGTCCCTTCCTCGAGGGCGACGTTCACCACACCATCGTCGACTGGTGGTCGCGAGCCGCGAGTGTGGGGGTTCTGACGGAGATGGTCGACCGACCGGCGCTGATCCGTCGCATCCACGGCGCCAACATCGGTATCACGCGCAAGGCCGACTCCGAGGCCCACCTCCTTCGCCACGTCCGCGCGCATCGGCACCGGAGACGGGGTGAGTCGCCCGATGGAGGATGACGTCCGCCAGCTCCTGCTGGTCGCCGCCCTCGACGATTCCACTCGTGGGCTGGAGGCGTGGCGATCGCTGCTCGGCCGCACGCCGTTCGAGGTGATCGACGCATCAACAACCCGCCTGCTGCCCCGCGTCTACCTCACGCTGCGCCGTCACGGCAGCGCAGTCCCGGAACTCGGTCGGCTCAAGGGTGCGTATCGAAACACGTGGGTGCAGTCGTCGATGCTGGCCTCCGAGGCCCTGCCGGTCCTACGGGATCTGTCATCCGCCGGCGTCCGGTACCGCTTGGTCAAGGGGGCGGCGCTGGGCGCGATGGGGCGGAGGTGGGGCGCACGGTCGATGGGGGATGTCGACATCGTCGTCAGCAGCGACGCCGTTTCGGTCGTCTCGAATGCGCTCGTGCGAGCCGGCTTCGCGCGCGCCTTCGGGGCTGTGCCGCAGGCGGACCAGATCGACGGCGGGTGGCAGTCGGGCACCGGCGGCGCGATCGACGTACACGTGGTGCGGCCGCGGCAGCGCGACCTGCTGGGGATGGTCCTGCGTGCTCCGTACCGAGTCGGCAGCATGTCCGGGCTGGTCGTGCCCGTCCCTCAACCCGAACTGATGGTCCTGCACGCGGTGGCTCACGGGCGCGCCGCCGTCGCGGCCACCGATGCGGTGCAGGCCCTTGCCGATGTGGCCGAGTTGCTGCCGCGGTGTGATCCCGAACGCCTTCGCGGCGCGGCGAGCGTGGCCGGCCTGGTCCCGGACCTCGCTGCTGTGCTGTCGGAGCTGGAGGCGACCGGCGTGGCGCTGCCGAATGCTGGCCGGGCACTCGAGCCGGTCGACGCGGGCCGACCGGGTCCGGGCAACCGAGGTCCGTGTGCTCGCCCGCGCCCGGCGCCTGTCACGGCTGCGCGCTTTGCCCCGCACCTTGGCGTCGCGTTGGCCCGGACGGGAGGAGGTGCGCCGGGCCCTCGGTGCTGGTGCGCCCTATGCCGCATGGCTGGCGACCGGCCAGCTGCGCCCCGTCGAGGAGTTCGTCAGCCGGCGGGCCGGGGGATTCCTCGACACGCCTGGCTCCGCGCTGCGTGCCGGGGAGGTTGTCCGGCTGGACGCGCGATGTGCAGCCAGTGGATCTGGTGAGGGTCAGACTGGCGTGAGCTACGGCCCGGTGCCCAGTACCGACCTGCGGATCGCGATGCGGGTGGATGGCCGGGCGTTGGACGCCGACGGATTCGTCGGCCTCGAGCTCACGTGCGATCCGCCAGACGCGGCGGCCCGCCAGGTGTTCGCCAGACGGCCGGGTCTTCGGGTCGGTGCCCGTCCAAGGTGACAAGCCTGCGCGCATCGAGGTGCCGGCGCGAGGAAGTCGCGTGGAGTTGAGCATGCGCGCGCTCGGTCGCAGTCCAGCGGCCAGGCAGCTCCAGTGGCTCGAGCTGAGGGTGCTGGCGCCGCGTGGACGTGAGCTGGACGTGCCGGCCTGATGCAATCGTCCCGGTCGTAGATCAGCGATCCCGAATGTCGGGCATGATTGGGCCGTGGCTACCAAGACACTGATCATCGACGACCTCACAGGTGACACGGGGGCGCGTACGCGATCGTTCCGACTCGACGGCACCGACTATGAGATCGACCTCACGGATGCGTCCTACGCCGAGTTGAAGGCCGCGTTGAAGCCGTACCTGAGGAACGCCCGCCAGGTTGGCGGTCCAGTCGTCGCCGGTACTCGTCGCGCGCGCTCGTCGAGTGGCTCCGGGCGCCGGGGGAGAGGGGCGACGGAGGCGTCGGTCATCCGCGCATGGGCGCGGTCGGTGGGGATGCCGGTCACCGAGCGTGGCCGGGTTGCGCCCGAGGTGCGCACGGCGTGGGAGGCCGCGGGCTCTCCGCGCTGACGTCGATGGCGTCGGTCTCCATGCTGTGGATCGGCCGACCCCTGCGATGGGTCGAGAAGCTCTCCATCGCCAGTTTCGTCAACAGCGGACACCGGGTTCAGGTGTTCACCCAAGGCCCTCAGCCCGCGCTGCCGAGTGAGGTCGTGCGCAGAGACGTCGACGAGGTCGTCTCGTCACGGTCGATCTTCGCCAATCCGCAGGAGCCCGGAACGTTCGCGATGTTCTCCAACCTGTTCCGCTACCGGCTCCTGCCAGGGTGAGGAGACCGCCTGGGTCGACTCGGATGTCGTGCTCCTGGGCGAGGATCTGCCCCCGGGGCGAATACCTGTTCGGGTGGCAGTCGGAGCGTCTGGTCAACAGCGCGGTGCTGCGGGCCCCGCGAGGCAGCCGATTGCTCGACCTGCTGTGTGAACGGGCCGCTGGATCGACGTGCAGTCGGTCCGCTGGGGCGAGATGGGCCCGCAGCTGCTGACCGATGCGCTGACCGAGTTGGGGCTCGATCGTCTTGCGCAGCCGCGCGAGGCGTTCTACCCCATCAAGCCGCTCCAGACGTGGCTGCTCTTCGATCCGGAGCAGGCTGAGGAGGTGGACCGACGGGTAGCGGACTCGTCCGCAGTGCACCTCTGGCATGAAGTGCTCAGGCGCGCGGGTCCGATCACCCAGGTGGGCCCACCGGCGGGCAGTTGGCTCGACCGGATGGCCCGGGAGTGGGGTGTCGACCTGCCCGACGAACGGGTGGATGTCGACTGGGTGACGCGGGCCCTGGGCCGGGATGGCCCGGTCACTCCGGCAAGGGTCGAGCGCCTCACGCGGGAGCGCGATGCAGCGCGGGCCAGGATCTCCCGGATGGAGGAGCGGATCATCGCCCTTCGTGCGCGGCTCGCCGACCGCGCGGCGCGCTCCGACTGACGCGAATCAGCCACGTCACACCCGGGCATCTGCGCCGCCACCACGGCCGCCCGTTGGGGCTGTGCGTCACGGTAGAACCGGGGGTTGACCGGCGTAGACAGGCGAGGCCTCGTGGTCAGGTCGGGGATCCACGCACGTTCGCCGGTCGACGGAGCATCTGCAGTCTTGGGTCGTGCTTGTTGAGCCAGTCGAGGAGTGCGTCCAGTCGTGAGACATCTGACGCGAAGTCCTCGTAGCGCAGTGTCAGCTTGGGGCCGCTGAAGTCCTCGTACGTGCGTCGTAGCAGCTGAATCCAGTCGGCGTCCCGACGCGCCAGGTCTGGGAGTTCGTCGTCGGCCGTGGTGCGACGATGGCTCCGAATGGCCTCGACGGGGTCCCGCTCGAGCACGATCAGATTCCGGAAGCGCTCGAGATCCCAGGGGTAGTGCCGCTTGACGACTGCGACGCCGATCGGCACGGCTCAGCCACGAGTCCGCGTACGTGGAGCGGCACATCGTGCAGTTGAGCGGGCTCGTCGAGCCACTCCCGTCCTTCACACCGAGGGTGCTCCAACCGAGGGAAGACTCGATGTACCACCTCACCGATGGTTGCCGCTGCGCGGGTACGAGAGGAGCATCGTCGGACAGCGGTCCGCGACTGCAAGCGTCGCGCGACGTGCCGTCTCGTGGGCCGCCCACTCAGAAGGGCTCGACACCTCCACCACGTCCGAGCCACCCATGTAGCATCCCTCCATCCGTCGGCCCGGCCCAGAGAAAGTTGCCAGTGACCCAAATTGTCCTAGCCGCGGACGCCCGCTACCTCCCGTTTGCGATGTGCTCTCTCGCACAGGTCGCCGCTCACGGTCGGTCAGCGACGGGCGTCATCCTGCTGACCCCCGGCGACACGGACGACGAGTCCCTGGGACCGATACGCCGGTTGTCCGAGACATTGGGCGTCGACTTGTGCGTCGTCCGCGTGGCCGAGATCGGACAGCTATCCGAGCGAGGCTTAGTTTCCGACCGCGGACACGTATCGGCGTTCACGTACAGCAAGCTCGTGATGGCGAACGTCCTGCCAGAGGTCGACGAGGTGCTCTACCTCGACATTGACACGTTGGTGCGCGACGATCTCACGGGACTCCTCGAGTTCCCGCTGCACCACCCTGTTGCTGCCGTGCGCGAACTCGGCAGCAACGGGGCCCGCCTCTTCGGAAGCTCCCGGGTGCCGTACTTCAACGCGGGCGTGCTCCGCATGTCTCTCGAACGATGGCGCCAGGACGGCCTGGTCGAGACCAGCCTGTCCGTTCTGCGGGAGAGGCCGAAGCTCCAGTTCCAGGACCAGGACGTCCTCAATCTGGTGTTCCGTGACCGCCACGACGTGCTGCCGCATGCCTACAACGTCTTCGATTCCTTCAGTTCGGTTGCCCTGCCTGCTTGGAAGCTGCTGGACGACCCGGCCATCGTCCACTTCGTGGGTCCGACGAAGCCGTGGCACAGCGACGCGAACTCGCGTTTCGCACGTGAGTGGCGCACCACGCACGCCCGGATTCTCGGGCTGGATGCGGAAGACCGCGAAGCGTATGTCGAGCCGGAACTGCAGTCTCGGTCGTGGCAGGAGCACGTCCACGAGTCGATCCTCCAGGCCCGCTACTCGGCCACCGGTCGGGCCATTCGAGGCCGGTTGCCCATGGTGGTCAAGGACACGCTTAACCGCGGCCTGCTCGCCATTCTGCCTCGACGGAGCATCCTCGCCGGAGAGGTGCTTCGCGGCCTCAACGACGAGCCGTCCACACCCGCCCCAGAGGGCGCAACGCCCGCTGCGGGTCGCGATCTCCCGCCTCGACCACTGGGCGAGCGTGTTGCGGGAAGCACTGCGCAGGTACCGCGATCGGCAGCCCGCGCCGGATCCGATCAGGCTGGGCCGGACTCCGCGTGCAGCGCCGCGGGACCATTGGTGCTCGTCATCTCGGTGCCCCGATCTGGAACCAATGCCCTCAACTCGATGGTGGGCGACGCAGTGCGGGACGTGTTCGTCGAGGGCGAGTTCTACTTCGGGCACATTCGTGAGAAGAGCCTCGAACGCCTCGAGGGGGCCTGCCCATGGGTGGGCTCGGCGGACATTGACGCGAGGCGTCAGATGACAGCGGAGCATGCCGAGCGGAAAGTCGCGGCCTACCGGCAACTCATGAGCGCGTCAGCGGTCGAGGTCACCGGCACCCTGCTCGAAGGGCGCTCGGGGCCGACCGTCATGAAGGTCTTCCCCAACCACCTGGACCGCGCCGCGCTGGTGGACGTGTTGGACGCGTACCGACCCCGGATCATCGTGCTTCGCCGGCTGATGGCGATGTCCTATGCATCTCTGCTGAAGGCCCAGGCGAGCGGAGCGTGGTTCCGGAAGGACACGACCGACGTGGCAGCATCGATGCGCCCCGACGCGGCGCGGGAGTACGTGCGCCGGACCGACGACTGGTTCGACTGGATCGACGCGACGATTGCCGAACTCGACCTCGAGGTCCTCGACACCACGTACGAGGCGCTGTTCGAGTCGGATAACCCGTTTCCGGCATTGCGGGACCTCCTGTGGGACGTGAAGTTCCGCAACGCCGTCGAGAAGGGCGGAAGGCTGGAGGCGCGAACGCAGCGACAGGATCGAAGGACCGATCGATCGGTTGCCCGCCTGCTGGCCGACTTCGGCTCGCTCCCCGCGGACGTTCGCGGCGACCTGCTTCGACACCCCGGCAGAGCGCGGTGAGCCGTCCGCGATCACGTCTCCTGCCCAGGCACCCGTCGCTCAAGATTGCGGGACATCGTGGTGAGCCTGGCGGTGATCCGCCGGCGTTCACGAGGCGGCAGGTCCTCGCCGGACATCAGGGCGCTCACGTCTTGGACGTACTCGGAGAAGGCCAGGGTCCGAATGTCACGGACCACGTCTGAGATCCCGAGGATCTCAGCGGGGGAGATCAGCGGTACGCCGGCGACCGTCGAGCCGAAACTCGCGAACGCACTCGCGTCAAGACCGATGAGACGACCGCCACTGCCGAATGCGAGCGCGTCGAGCAGGTCCGACTCGATCTTCGTTGCGCCCGCCGCGGTGCCGTCGAGCCGCGATCTGATGATGTCGGGATAGCGGACGGCGAGTTCAGCGAGCACCTCGTCCGAGTCAGACGCCACGTAGATGGCCGGCGCATTGTCGTCGCCGGATACCAGGGCCTGGATCGCAGCGAGCCACAGGCTCTTGGGCAGGAAGCGCCCACCAAGCCACCGCAGTGCTGCGGCGTCGCCGGCGCGGATATGGATTCCGAGGGGCACGGACCCGCGAGCGAGTCGATCCCCTACCGTTGATCCATCGTGAAGCGTCAACTCGAGCGCCAGCCGCTGCGCGTGCGCACGCACCTCAGCGTGGTTCTCGCCGGGCAGGGCGACTATCGGCCAGGCCGTGAAGTTCCGCTCCGCCCGGTACACGGCCATGGTCTCGTCGCCGACCTCGACGACCGCGGGACATCGGATCGCCGACGACAGGGGCTCGGTGTACCCATGTCGCTCGTTGCCCGCCCGCGGAGCGGTGTCCCAGTAGAAGACGCCGGGCTTGCCGAGCACCTCCGACAGTCGCAGGACGTTCAGCACGCACATGACCCGGGAGAACAGGCCGTCGTCGCGGAACGCGACGATGCGGTCCGCTCGCTCCAGCGCGGCGGCCTCGTCGGCCGTGAGAGTCTTCACGAGGGATCCTTCCAGTGAACGCACGGCGGATACTGCCACGCTCGGAGGCGATCAGGCCCGCCGGCGTTTCCCGCTCCGGGGCGATCGATTCGAGTCCAGAGCCTGTCAGCGCCCGACCCATCGACTGGATGTGGGCCAGGCGGCGCTTCGGGATTCGGGTCACTGCAGTGTCCTTCATCTTCACCGCGGCCACCATGTTCACCCTCGCCATCGTGCAGCAGGCGATGCAGGAGTCGGGCCGGACGACGTCGCGCATCTTCGGCGTGAGCGTCCCCCTGCCTCCCGTCGATGGTCCGGCCGCGTCGCTGGCGCTGTTCTCGGTAGCCGTGCTGCTCTGGGGTGCGCTGGTCTCGCTGTCACAGCTCGTGGTGGCCCGACAGGTACGCAGCTACCTCAGGGTGGAGACCGCCGCTATCACGGACACGATGGGCTTCATCTCCGAGCGGATGATGATCGAGGCATATCTGGGCTTCCTCTCGAACGGGGCCAGAGCCGTGGCACTGACGGCGGTATTGGCCTACCTGCTGGCGGGCTGGCCGGCGCTCGGGCTGGTCGTATCGATCCTCGTTGTCGGGGTCGTGGCCGTCCGCCGGTTCCGTCATGCAGGGGTGCTGCAGACGCAATGGCGGGCGGCCTCTCAGGAGTGGCGGGCGGCCCAGGACTCCAGAAGTCACCTGGCCATCACCCAGGCGATGTACACGCGCGACGCCTATCTGCACCGGCTGCCTTTCGCTCAACTTGGCATCATGCTGCTGGTAGTGCTGACGACCGTCGTCCTGCCTGCATGGCTGAATGGGGCGGCCGCGGGGGGAGCAGGGCTGCTGATCATGCTGGTGTGGATCCAGGCACTCCTGGGGACGGCCGCGGGGGCCGGGAGTCTCGGATGGCGCTGGGCGCATCGGGTGCTGGTGCGGTCCCGAGGGCAGGACGGCTCGGCGCCGGACCTGCTTGACGGCGACTGACCGGACGCGCTGACCGGTCCATGGACACGCCCGGACCGTTCCGGCGCGCCGCAGGGCTGCATATACCCGGATACCGATGTACGGTCGGCGTAGCCCGTTCCCCCATGGGGTCGGGTTCGGCACGGTCACGGGACCCGGCCGCACGAAGGGGAGAGGCACATGGCACGGATCGGCGAGAGCGGCGACCTGCTCAAGTGCTCCTTCTGCGGCAAGTCCCAGAAGCAGGTCAAGAAGCTGATCGCCGGTCCCGGCGTCTACATCTGCGACGAGTGCATCGACCTGTGCAACGAGATCATCGAGGAGGAGCTCAGCGAGGCCAGTGAGTCCTCGTGGGGCGACCTGCCGAAGCCGCGGGAGATCTTCGAGTTCCTCGACCAGTACGTCATCGGCCAGGACACCGCCAAGAAGTCCCTCTCCGTCGCCGTCTACAACCACTACAAGCGGGTGCAGGCCGAGGCCAGCGCCCCGGAGCGCACCAAGGACGAGCGCGTCGAGCTGGCAAAGTCGAACATCCTGCTGCTCGGCCCCACCGGCTCCGGCAAGACCCTGCTCGCGCAGACCCTCGCGCGGATGCTGAACGTCCCGTTCGCCATTGCCGACGCCACCGCGCTGACGGAGGCCGGCTACGTCGGCGAGGACGTCGAGAACATCCTGCTCAAGCTCATCCAGGCCGCCGACTACGACGTCAAGCGGGCCGAGACCGGCATCATCTACATCGACGAGATCGACAAGGTCGCGCGCAAGAGCGAGAACCCGTCGATCACCCGCGACGTCTCCGGCGAGGGCGTGCAGCAGGCGCTGCTGAAGATCCTCGAGGGCACCACCGCGTCGGTGCCGCCGCAGGGCGGCCGCAAGCACCCGCACCAGGAGTTCATCCAGATCGACACCACCAACGTGCTGTTCATCGTCGGCGGCGCGTTCGCCGGACTCGACCAGATCGTCGAGCAGCGGCTGGGCCAGAAGCGGCTCGGCTTCACCTTCGACATGGTCGACGGCGAGCGCGTGACCGAGGAGCGCGACCCCGACGACGTCTTCAGCCACGTGATGCCCGAGGACCTGCTGAAGTTCGGCATGATCCCGGAGTTCATCGGCCGCCTGCCGGTGTTCACGTCGGTGGCCAAGCTGGACCGTGCCGCGCTCGTCGCGGTGCTGACCGAGCCGAAGAACGCGCTGGTGCGTCAGTACGAGCGGCTGTTCGAGCTCGACGGCGTGGAGCTCGAGTTCTCGCCGGAGGCGCTCGACGAGGTCGCCGACCAGGCGCTCGCCCGCGGCACCGGCGCGCGCGGGCTGCGCGCGATCCTCGAAGAGGTGCTGCTGAACGTCATGTACGACGTGCCCAGCCGCGACGACGTCGCCAAGGTGGTCATCACCGACGAGGTGGTCCGCGACAACGTCAACCCGACGCTGATCCCGCGCGACGCCCCGACGGCCACCCGTCGCGAGCGTCGCGAGAAGTCCGCCTAGCCCACCTCTCGTTTGTCCCGGCTACCGGGACAAGTGCGCGAAGATCGCGAATTTCGGGCCCGGATTGCCGATCTCTCCCGGTATACGGGACAAACGAGGCTTGCGGGAGCCGGTCGGGGAAGGTTCGAAAGCCGGGGCTGGCGTGCGGCAGGAGGGGCCATGGCGGGTCAGGGGGCGCGTGCCTCCCGAACCCCCGGGGGTATGTAATGCCTGACTCTCGTGGGGATGTGCGGCGTCGCTCGGCTACGTTTATCCGTGGACGTGCCGCGGATCGATCGCAGTTCCGTCCGGGGGGAGGGGGAGCCACACCTATGACAGCGACGCGCGGCCGGTTGCAGGAACCGTCTCGTCCCGCCATCCGACCTGATGCCCCGGCGCGCAGGAATGCCGGCATTCCCGCGCGCTGCGGACCCGCCGACTTCGGGGTACGCAATGGCTTGCACGATCCAAGGACACTGGACGCGGCAGAGTCCATGCCCGCCACCGCGTAACCACCAGACACCACTGCGATTCAGGACGACGGGCATGACGCGAGACGTGGACGCCGCGGATCGGGGAGTGTGGAGCCTGTCCCCCTCTCTGCGGGCCGTTGTCGCCGACTACGAGTGCCTGGCCTTCGCGCGGTTCGGCAGCGATGGCCGCCTCAAGGACGCAAACACCGGTTTCCTGCGGGTCGTGGGTGCCGCGGACGTGTCGGGGGACGTCGTCCTTGCCGACGTCGTCGTCGCTGGGCAGCGTGACGAGATGCTGCGCATGCTCGCGGGCGGAGCGCCGGAACCCGGGCGAAGGAACGTGCACTTCAGCGCTGGGGACGCCGTGCCGGTGTCCCTGAGAGTGGCCTGGTCCCGTGACGGGGACGACCTGCTGATGCTCGGCGAAGTGCCGGTCACCGACACCGAGGCAACCCAGCTCATGCTGGTGAAGCTGAACGGCCGTGTCACGGAACTTGCTCGCGAGAACGCCAAGAAGAGCGCGGAGGTCCAACGTGCGCTGGCGGACCTGCAGCAGGCCCAGATGATGCTGGTGCACCGCGAGAAGATGGCGGCCCTCGGCCGGATGACCGCCGGCGTGGCGCATGAACTGAACAACCCGCTTGCGTACATCACGAACAACGCGTATCTGCTGCATCAAGGAGTCGACGCCCTCGTGAGCCTCGCCAACATCGTGGGCGAGAACCTCGATGCCATCGAAGTTGCCCTGCCCGGCGTGTTCGAGAGCCTGATGGCGCAGATCGAGGCCACGGACCTGCCGCGCGTCGGCGGGCAGGCGCCGACACTGGTGAACTCCATCGAGGAGGGCGTCACGAGAGCGGCCGAGCTGGTCGCGGAACTGCGCACCTTCTCCCGCCTCGACGAGGCCGTGGTCAAGACCGTCGACCTGAACGACTCACTGCGGTCGGTTGTCGAGTTCATCGGGCTGCAGGTGAAGCAGGCGGAGGTCTCCCTGACCGTTGACTGGGGCACGGTGCCGCCCGTGACCTGCCAGCCGGGCGGCCTCAATCAGGCGGTGCTGAACCTCCTGTCGAACGCGATCCAGGCGAGCGCCCCGGGTGGCCGGGTCGCACTGGCCACGCTCGTCGCAGGCGACGAGGCGCTGATCCGGGTGGACGACGACGGGCCCGGCGTGCCCGACGACATCGCTCATCGGATCTTCGACCCGTTCTTCACCACGCGGCCCGTCGGCCAGGGCACCGGGCTCGGCCTCAGCATCGCCCACTCGCTTGTGGCCGCCCAGAACGGCCACATCAGCGTGGCACGATCGTCCTTGGGCGGAGCCGAGTTCACCATCCGCCTTCCTCTCGATCGGGAGACGGCATGAGCCTCAGTGGAGCATTCGAGGAGAAGCTCGAACAGCGGAAGAAGGACCGGGCTCCCGATGCGCAACCGGACGTTCCCGCGCCTCCGCCCGTCGAGCCTCCCTGCATCCTGGTCATCGACGACGAGCCGGAGATCACGGCGTCCGTTTCCGCCCTGCTCGACGGTGAGTACCGGGTCATCACGGCCGGGTCAGCCGACGAGGCTCTCGCCCTGCTGAAGCAGAACTCAGTTGCGGTGATCCTCACCGATCAGCGGATGCCTGGTGGCGCAGGGACCGAGTTGCTCGCCCGCTCGCTCGACATCGCCCCGGAGGCCTCGCGCATCCTGTTCACCGGGTACTCCGACATCACGGCCGTGATCGATGCCGTCAACGAGGGCCAGGTGTACCGGTACGTCACCAAGCCCTGGCACCCTGACGAGCTGCGTGCCGTGCTCAGCGACGGCATGGACCGCTATCGACTGGTCGTCGAGAACCGCAGGCTGATCACCGAGCTGACTGAGGCCAACGCAACCCTGGAGCGCCGAGTCGAGGAGCGCACGCAGAAGCTGCGTGAACAGAATCAGGCGCTGCGGGACGCACACGACCGGATCGAGCAACTGTCCCGACGAGACGCACTCACCGACCTCACGAACCGGCGGTGGCTGGACGAGGTGCTCCACAGTGAGGCCGACCGCGCCCGCCGGTACGCCGTGCCCTTCTGCGTCGTCATGATCGATCTCGATCACTTCAAGGACGTGAACGACAAGTTCGGGCACGCGGTGGGGGATCAGGTCCTCGTCGCGGTGGCGCGGTCCCTGGAGTCGTCGGCGCGCATGTCCGACGTGGTCGCCCGATACGGGGGCGAGGAGTTCCTCGCGCTATTGCCCAACTCGGCCATCGAGCAGGCCTGGGTGCTTGCCGAGCGAATGCGGGCGGGCGTTCGGGCCGTCCCGCTGTCCTTCCGTTCCGAGCCGCTGACGGCGAGTTTCGGCGTCGCGCAATGGCGCCCCGACGACACCGTCGCGGGTCTGGTCGACAGGGCCGACGAGGCGCTGTACCGCGCCAAACGGGGGGGACGCGATCGGGTCGAGGGAAGTCAGGCGGAGGGAAGGCCATGACGGAGCAAACGATCTCTGAGGTGCTGACCGAGCACCACGACGACATCCTCGCGGGCGCGCGAGCCCGGCTACGGGGCGACGAGACGATGGCACGCCTGGCGGCTCAGCGCGAGATGGGCGGGAGCGAGATGATCGGCCAGGTGATCGGCTTCTGGCTGGAGGCGATCGGCACTGACCTGGCCCTTGGCTCGACGACCGCCATCGAGCAGAACCTCGGGTGGCTGGTACGCCTGCGCGCTGGCCAGGACCTGGGATTCGGGGATGCGCTGGTGGCGCTCATGTTCGAAGACATCGCGAGCGAGATCGACGAGCGGCTCACCACCGAGGTCATGCGCGAGGAGTTCGCTGCCTATCGACGGGCCGTCAACGGCCTGATCGCAGAGTCGTTCCCCGCAGGCGATGGGGGAGCGGAGTGAACGTCGAGCAGTACGTCGAGCACCTGCTGGCCGGCGATGACGACGTGTGCCTCGCGGAGGGGCAGGCGCGGGCGGTCGACCTGGCGGGCCTGCACGGACTGTACGTCGACCTGATCACGCCCGCGCAGTATCGCGTGGGGGAACTGTGGGAGCGCGGCGAGATCTCCGTGGCCGGCGAGCACCTGGCTACGGCCATCAACAGCTTCGTCGCCAGCACCTGCTATGCGGCGCTCGCGGGGTCGGCGTCAGGCGGCGCGCGTGCGCTCGTGGCCTGTACGCCCGGCGAGCTCCACGAACTCGGCCCGCGCCTGCTCGCCGACCTGTTGGAATGCGACGGCTGGGACGTCGACTTCTACGGATCGTCGATGCCGGTCCGCGACCTCGCCGGGGCCATTCGCGAACGGAAGCCCCGCGTCGTCGGTCTGTCCACGGCTCTGGTCCTGCACCTGGGCTCCGTCAAGGCCACGATCGCGGGCATCCGTGAGGCACTCGGTGAGGAGACGCCGCCGATCATGGTGGGCGGAAACGCGTTCCGAGGTGGCGAGGACCTGTGGCGGCAGGTGGGAGCCGATCTCTACGCCCCCGACGCCTCCGCCGCGGTGAGCATGCTCAGGGGGCTCAAGGGGTAGCTGGCCCCTCTCGTTTCTCCCGTAACGCGGGACAACGGCGTGAATGCGGGCGTTTCGGGGCCCGATTCGCGGATCTGTCCCGCATTACGGGACAAACGAGGCTGGGCTACTCGGTGCGGCGGCGCTCCGGCAGCAGGCCGATCTCTCGGGCCCGGCCCGCCGTGGACCGACGGTCGTGCGTCCCGAGCAGCTTCATCAGGTGCTGCAGGTCCTTCTTGATCGTCGGCACGGAGTAGCCCAGGCTCTTCGCGATCTCGCCGTTCGTGCGGTCCAGGCCGATCAGCTCGAGGATCTCGCGCTGCCGCTCGGAGATGCGCACCTCGCGAGCCGGGGCGGGTGCCAGCCGGCGCCAGCGCTCGACGAGGATCTCCCGCTGGTTGTTCAGCCACATCGACAGCGCGGCGGTCACGCCGTCGAGGTACTGCCACTCCGCGGCCTCCCAGTCACGGGTGTCCTCCTGGAGCAGCCCGAGCGCGCCGATGGCCACGCCGGAGTTCAGCAGCGGGGAGTAGATCAGCTGCCCCTTGTTGTCGTTGCCGCGGGCCGAGCCGTCGGCCATCGTCGGGTCGGACTGCAGGATCGGGTACAGGTGCACGAGGTCCTTCTCGGCGACCCGCACCGGGTTCAGGGTGGTGAACGCCTCGCACAGCGGCATCGGCATCGACGTCGTCACGACCCGGTAGCTGGTCATCGTCTCGTCGTTGATGCCGTAGTTGCCGACCAGCTCGAGGGTCTCGGGCTTCTCGCTGGCGTACACGTGCGCTGCGATGACTCCCAGTGGCGACATCGCGCCGAGCACCAGGGCCCGGGCGGCGGCGTCGCCCTCGGGGTTGCCGGCGAGGAATCTCAGGAAGTACGTGAGTGCAGTCGTGCGGTCCAGTTCCATGGCTGGTCACCCTCCTTCGCCGGCGCGACGGGCGCTGCCCCACCCGAGAATCTTTGACCAAGGGTATATCCGTCTATATCCACTTTTGCGGATATCCGGGGATGACGGCGCAGACCTACCCTTGGGGGTGTTGGTCCGGTAGACGTGAACCTTCGAGTGGGCTGCTGAGGGGCGAGCCCATTCAGGCCGGTACTAGGCGGTCGGTTCGACCCCTACCAGCACGAGTAGAGCCCGCGGAACGGCATCCCTGAACCACTCCGCGGGCTCTCGTCATGAGCCACCCCCCTGGATAAGGGTGGATATGCGGGCGACTAGGTCCGGTCGCGGGCGATGCCCGACGGACTCCCGCACGGACTCCACCGGGTGCCGCGGATCCACCGCCCACCGCACGTTGTGCGCGGTGAGGTCACGGGCGTCGACGCTGTCGTCGGCGATGGCGATCAGGCGGGTGTCGTGGGTCGCGATCGCGCTGGCCGTCTGCTGGATCGGTCAGCCCGTCGACGCCGCCGGGCCCTGGACCACGTGCTGCGGGAAGACGATGGCCCAGCGCTGCCACCCGAACAGGTCGGTCGGGATCGGCCGCCGCTGCGGCGCGCCGCCGTCACCGCGATGTGCACGCCGCGGTCGGACGAGCAGTGCGCAGCGCCTGCCCCGCGCCGACGGGGACGGCGTCGATCAGGATGACCGTGCGCGCGCACTCGCGTCGGTCGAGGAACGGCGTGACGAGGTTGGGCAGCGCCAGCTCGCCGGCCTCGGGGTCGAGCAGGATCGACGGCAGCGAGACGATCACGGGCAGGTCGCTCGTGCCCGAGCGCGTCGGCCTCCGCGAACACCGCCTTCAGTCGTTCGAGCACGATGCTGGTCGCCTCGCCGGCCAGCTCCGCCTGCCGGTTGACGAGCGTGCGGAAGTTGCGTCGGGCTCGGCGAGGTCGAGGCTGCCGAACGAACGCTGCCAGCCGGTCGACACGATGAGCGCCTCGACGTGTCCCCGTGTCGAGGTCGGCGATCGGCAGGAAGTGCGTGGTGAACGGCCGTGCCCGTCGCGGCTCGATCGGTCCTCTGGAGCAGGTTCAGGACGTCGACGGCGGTCACCGGCGTCTCCGGCTCGCCGATGATGTCCTCGGGCCGGATGTCGTAGGAGAGCAGGTTGTCGACGTTGAACGGATCGCGCGAGCCCTGGTCGGCGACGAGCCGCTCGCGCGCCGTGCGACATCAGCCCGTCGAACGTGAAGTCGTCGACCTGGTGGGCGGCGTAGCCGAAGGAGACGCTCACGTGCACGTCGACGTCCAGGCGCGCGCTGGGCACGGCGCCGTGGTCGTTGATGTGCTGCTGCAGCCCGCGCAGCAGCGCGATGCCGTTGCGGATGATGGGCCCGCCGCCGAGGGCCACCCACAGCCGGCCCGGGCTCCTCGTACGCCACGAACAGGTCGTGGCCGGCGAACTCCTGGTGGCCGAGGGCGAGCCGCACGACCTGCGCGACGGCGGCCTGCTCGAAGCGGCCGCCGGCGAGTGCGCCGAACTCGTCGATCGCGTAGACGCCGACGAGCAGCGAGTCGGTCTGCGGGCTGGCGTCGGCCCGCGCGCGCATGCGGCCGACGGCCTCCTCGAAGGCGGTGAGGGTCGGCCACCGGTTGACCGTGTCGAACATCGTGTCGAACGCGCGCGTCGACGCGATCGTCGTCGGACGCGACCACCGGCGTGAGCAGCGCCGCGTGGCGAGATCGGTGAAGCGCTGCACGACCGTCGGTCGAGCGGGTCATGAACCAGCCCGGCCACAGCCAGCCGGCGACGGTCACGCTGCTGCGTGTTGGGGTGCCCGGGCACGGCGTAGAGCGGCATGCGCAGGTGGGGGAGGGTCGCGAGCGACGTCGGGTCGGGAGTCGGGGCGCTGTCGTGCAGGTCGACGGCGACGAGGTCGCTGGTGACGCTGGTCGCGGCCGTCGTCGACGATCGCCATCGCGCGCGTCGCGCCGAACACCGACACGGCCATGCGAGTCGTGACGGGCAGCGCCGCGCGGGCCGCGAGGTCGGGCGCTGAGGGAGCCGTCCGCGAGGCGGCCGACCACCTCGGCCTGGTGCGGCGACCACAGGGCGAGCGTGCGCAGCGGCGTCCCGACGCCACAGCCGGATCGAGGCGTACCAGAGGATCAGCCAGGCGGCGACGAAGATGCGCCAGCCCGGCGAGTGAGCCGGCGAGCTGGGCGCTGTCGCCGTAGGCCTCGCCGACCCACACGCCGACGACGGAGACGAGCCACGCGATGACGGCGCTGACGAGCGCGACGACGATGCGGCGGGTGTCGACGGCATCGCGGGCGAAGGCCCAGCGAGTGCGGTCGCCGGCCACCCAGCGCTCGACCGAGTTGAAGGCGAGTCCCGACGTACATCGCGACGACCGCCGCGAACAGCAGCGGCAGGATCGAGCCGCCGGCGGAGACGGACAGCGGTCAGTGGCTTGACGACCAAGAAGGCCGCGGCGCCGGTGACGGCGGTCGTCCACGCCGTCGGTGAGGCTGTGGAAGCGGGCGTTGGGATCGACGCGCGAGCCCGCGGCGGCTCTGGAAGACGATGCGCGCGCACGAAGGCCATCCCGAAGAAGGCGAGCGTCAGCGCCGCGTCGAAGTAGAGGCCGGCGAGCAGGGCGCCGACGAGCACCGCGTCGAACGTGATCGGTCGTGGAGCGCCAGGGCCGGATCGGCGCCGACGGGTTGCTGAGCACCTCGCGGGTCAGCGCCGCGCTGCGGGTGCGGAACAGTGCCTGCGGGGCGAAGACGCTGATGATGACGAGGACGACGGCGCCCTGGAGGGTGGCCGGGCCGAACGCGGGATCGACGACGTTCGCGGCCGCGTCGCGGATCAGGACGTCGACGAGGGCCCACGCCACGCCGATGGCGCCGGTGAGGATGCAGAGAAGCCCGACGAGTCCGGCCCGGCGCTGGATCTGCCGTTCGGGCTCGCTGCCGCGCCGGTAGGGGGAGTCGGGGTGCAGCCACGTACCCAAGCCCTGGGTGACGGCAGCGGCCAGGGACTGTTCGCCGGGGAAGCGGGCCACGATTCATGCTAGCGCCGGATGTCGCGGTCGGGATGTTGCCACGCGAGCCCCATAATGGGCGGGATGTCCATGCGAACCTCGGCCTTGGGGCCGCGGAGGGGTCGGCTTGTGCCGTTCACCCTCGCGGTCGCGCTGAGTGCTGCGCTGCTGGGGGCGGTCGGCCCCGCGGTCGCCGACGACGAGGCGGTGACCCCCGGGCAGGAGCAGCCGGCCGCGGACCCCGGGCCGCCAGCCGATCCGGTACCAGCCGAGCCGGAGGTGCCCGCGGATCCCGGTCCTGCGCTGCCCTCGTACGCCGATCCCGGGCCGGCGTCGGACGGCCAGCCCGCCTCCGACGGCAAGCCGTCCGGGGGTGGCAACGGTGGTGGTGACGGCAAGCCCGCGCGCGCCGAGCAGGCCGGCGGCGGGTCGCAGCCAGGCGAACGCCCGCAGGCGCCCGGCGAGGACGGCGGCGCCCGCCCGTACACCGATGCGGCCCCGCCGCTCGACCCCGGCTTCGTCGACACCTACACGCGGCTGTGGAAGAAGGTCGAGAAGGGCAAGCTGAAGGTCCGCAACCTGAGCGAGGACCTCGGGGCGGCGAACCAGGTGCTCGAGTCGACGAACAGCGACCTCGCACTGGCCCTGCGCGTGCGCAATCTGGCCAGCCACAAGCTGCAGGACGCCTCGGCCCAGTTCGACCTGGCCGTCCACGACATGTACGTGGCCGGCAGCACCGATGTCGACGTGATCCTCGGCGTGCTCGGCAGCAAGCCGGACGACGTGCTCCGGACCATCGACTCCCTCGTCTACCTGCGATCGGCGACCGGGCAGGAGTCGGTCGACTACGACTTCGCGGCGAACGCGGCGGTGGTGGCCGACGTCGGCCGCGTCGACGGTGATGATGCGGTCCGCGGAGGATCACAAGCGGCTCGCCGTCGTCGCGAAGACGCTGAAGAAGACGAAGAAGCAGCTGAAGAAGGACCAGAAGGAGCTGCAGCGGCTGATCGCGGCGGCGGCGCCGCAGACGGTGGTCGGCGGCAACGGCTGCCCGAAGTCGGTGCTCGAGGGCACGGTTCCCGAGGGCGTCAAGGTCAAGCAGCTGTGCAACATCGCGGTCCGCACGGCGGCCACGCCGCAGGCGGCGTTCGCGATCAAGTGGGCGCTGGTGCGGCTGGGCGCGCCGTACGCGTGCGAGGGCATCGGCCGGCTCGACCCGTGGCGCTACGACTGCTCGTCCTACGTCTCGCGGGCGTACGCGGAGGGAGCGGGGCTGAAGACGGCGGGCAACGGCTGGGCGCCGTCGACCCGCAACATGGTGCCGTGGGACGGGGCGTCGCTCGACCCGCACTACGCGGTGATCAAGCCGAACAAGATCCGCCCAGGCGACCTGGTGCTGTACGACACCTGCCCCGAGGGAGAGACCTGCCCCTACCGGCACGTGGTCATGTACCTCGGGCCGGCCGAGCCGGGCGGCGTGCCGCTGATGGCGCACACGAACGCGTGCGGCGACGTGGCACACGTCAAGGAGTTCACCGGGACGGACGTGGCCAACTTCCTCGGCGTCCGTCGGGTGATCCCGGCGTCGGGTGAGGCGATCGTGGCCAAGAAGGGCGCGTTCGAGAGCCCCGCCGAGGTCGCTGAGAAGAACGCGAAGAAGGACAAGGCGGCGAAGAAGGCCGCGAAGAAGGCCGCGAAGAAGGCTGCGAAGAAGGCGGCGAAGAAAGCCGCCCAGGCCGCCGCCGGCTGACCCCGCCCGGCCCTACCTGACCCCACCTGACCCCCGTCGATCTTGAGGTTGGTGGTCGCAAATCGGCCGTTTTCCGACCACCAACCTCAAGACCGACGGGGGGAGGGTCCGGACGGCTCAGGTGGGGGCGGGTTGGTCCGAAACTCACTGTGGGAGCCGAGCCGCAGGGGCGGGTCGGCGGATCCCGCGTGTTGTGGGGTGAGTCATGGCCAGGCTGAGGGGCGCGCAGGCCGGGCGCTCGTCCTGCCTGCCCCGGATTCGCCTGCCCCAGAGTCGCCCGCCCGACGACGGCTTCTCCCTCGTCGAGGTCATGGTCGCCCTCGGCATCTTCCTGATCGTGTCGGCCGCCGTCCTCGGCCTGATCATGACGTCGATCCGCACGGTTCGCGGCAACGCCGACCGTGTCTTCGCCGCCTCCCTAGCGCGCGCCGAGCTCGACGCCCTCCGGGCGTCCGACACCACCGCCCTGGCACTGGGGCAGACCACCCGCACGGCGGACACCGCCGCGGGCGACTTCACCGTCACGACGACGGCCACGTGGGTCGACATCGGCGCGACCGTCAACCCCTGCCAGGTCGGGCCCCGGCGTCAACCCGAGCAAGGCGTACCTGCGCGTGCGCATCGACGTCGAGGGCGGAGACCTGCAGGCGCCGCAGGGACTCGACGCAGTCATCTACCCGACGGACACCGCGCCCGCTGAGAACGTCGGCACGCTGACGGTGGCCGTCACGGATGACCAGGGCGAGCCGGTCCCCGGGGCGACGGTGACCGGCACCAACGGAGTGCAGACGTTCCAGCAGATCACCGGCGAGCAGGGCTGCGTCTTCGTGCCCGACCTCGCGGTCGGGACTAGCTGGGCGGTCACGGTCGGCAAGCCCGGCCACATCACCGAGTCCCCGACCGGCGGCAGCGACACCGGGGTCGCCATCGAGGAGCAGGCCAATACGCCGCTCACCTTCGCGCTCGCCCAGCCGGGCTCGCTCGTCTTCACCGCCGGCACCGACGGGTACCCCGTCCCCGCAGGCATGCCGTTCGAGTTCGACCCGGACACCCTGTCCCTCGCACCGAGCGCCTTCGACGCCTTCCCGGTCACCGTCACGGGCCTGTGGCCCGACGACTACACCGGCTGGCTGCGCCCGTGCGTGGGCGCCGGCGACGGCAGCAACGCCACCGCCGAGCTCTCCGCGGGCGGCACGGCGACGATGGAGCTCGGCGCCACCCGCGTGCAGTTGGTCGGACCACCCGGGGAGAACGTCAAGGCCGTCTACACCGGCGGCCCGTGCGCGACGACGGACTACCCGCTCGGGAGCTGGAACGACTCGCTGCTGATCAAGACCTCGCTGCCGGCCGGGACCTGGACCTTCACGGCGCCGGGGGCCACTCCCGCGAGCAAAGACATCGTGCTGAGCGAGGGCCTTGGGCTGTGCAGCGTCAGTTGGGACGTCCCGGACGCCGTCGACCCCGACGCCGAGCCGACGCCGTCGCCGACACCGACCGGGGAGCCGACCGGCGAGCCGAGCGAGGAACCCACGCCCACGCCCTCCCCGACGTTGACCCTGCCGGAGGTGAGCGACCCGTGTCCGAGCGCACCCTGACCCCGCGGGCGCGTCATCGCGACGCCTCCGACACCGGCTTCACGCTGATCGAGCTGATGGTCGCCATCGGCCTGTTCGGGATGCTGATGGCCTTGGTCACCGTGTTCGTCGTCACCGGCGTCGGCTCGATCAAGGACGCGTCGACGGCCAACAACGTGCAGGCGCAGCAGCAGAACGCGATGCTCGTGATGTCGCGCCAGGTGCGGTACATCGACAACCCGGTCAACTCCGGCGTTCCCCCGGCAGCGATCCTCGAGGCGACCCCGGACAGCCTGGCGTTCTTCACCCTGTCCGGCACCGGGACCGTCGACCGCCTTCCGTACAAGCTGCTGCTGTGCACGACGCCGCGCGGCGTGGAGTCGTTCACCTGGCCGCCGGCGCTGACGAGCGGCGGCGCGGTGCTGGACACCACGCCGGACATGACCGTGCCCACCTGCGACGACGCCGGCGCGGCGGGCGCCAACCGACGGATCCTGCTCGTCGACGACATCAGCACCGCGCCGGACCTGGCGTTCCGCTACTGGCGGGCGCGCACCGCGGCCGACCCTGCGGGCACGGGCGACGTCGAGATGGTCCCGGCGGGATCGCTCACCAGCGACCAGCTTGACCTGCTGACGAAGATCACCGTGACGCTGACCGACCCGTCACTCGGCATTCCGCTCGAGGAGACGATCGTGCTGGCGAACGAGCGATGAGGGGGTGGCGAGGCGTGGACACTGACCAGCTGCGAGGCCTCGACGTTTCCACGACCCGGACGTCGGATCGCGGTGCTGCCCTGATCCTGACCATGGTGTGGAGCGCCGTCCTGCTGATGCTTGCCGGCGTGGTGAGCACCGCCGTGCTGCGGCAGGTGCGCCCGTCCGACCAGGCGGAGCAGTCGTTCCAGGCGTGGGCTGCGGCTGAGGCGGGCGTGGAGGACGTCCGCTCGCGCCTCGCGGCGAACGGGGAGTACTGGAAGTCGATCGCGGCCTACTACGCCGACCCGGTTGCGAACGCCGCGGTGGCGACTGCGAATCCCGCCCTGGCCGGCTGGGTGGACCTGCCGGGCGGTGCGAGCGATGCGCAGTTCACCTACTACGTCGACACGTCCGCGGCCGCGCGCTCGGGTCGCATCACCATCTCTGCGGCCGGGCGCACGGGCGCTGGGGCGAGCGAGCAGCTCCGCGTCGTCGAGGCACAGGTGCTCAAGCGGACGACGAACGAGTACGCCTACCTGTCGAACTCCGAGACGTTCCCGTACGACGCCCCCGGTGTGTACGGGCCGCCGGGGGAGACGTCGAAGGACGGCAAGAAGATGTCCATCACGGTGGCCGAGGCGCTGTGCGGCTCGGGTGGTTCGGGGGGCAACCACCTCTGGTTCGAGTGGACCGACTGGATGGTCAACGGCACGCCGCTGGCGCAGGGGCCGGTCGCAACGGTGAGCGCGAAGAATCCGACGATCACCAACTACGGCCCGCACAAGAACTCGGTGGCGTGCCTGCATGGCTCCGTCCAGGCGAGCGACCGTTGGGTCGGGCCGGTGCACACCAACGACGTCTGGTACCTCGACCCGTCCATCCCGAACATCGACCCCAACATCGACTCCGGACTGTCGACCCAGGTGTTCAAGGGCCGGGTAACGTCCTCTTGCCCAGAGGAGTCGGCGGGCAGCGCGGCCAACACCACGTGTCGCGAGAACCACCGCTGGATCAGCACCGCGACGCTGCCGGGCGAGTCGAACCTGGGCACCGATCCGCGCTACTCCGCCTTCATCCTCGACGAGATCCCGAACAACGCCGCCGAGAACGGCAAGCTGTGGAACCCGGACTACGACAGCCCGGTCGAGATGCCGTCGGATGCGATGATCTCGGTGCTGAAGGGCTATGCGGCCAGCGACGGGTGCATCTTCAGCGGGCCCACCCGGGTCAGGATGACCACCGTGGCGGGTGCCGGCAAGCTCGTGATCACCAGCCCAGACACCGTCGACACTGCCGTGAGCAGCAACGCCTTCTGCGGTGGCACCGCGCTGTACGCCACGGATCCGAAGAACCAGCCGACCATCACGCTCGACTACGCGACGCTGGTGGCGCAGGGCTTCAACGGCGTCATCTACGTGGAGGACTCGCCGCTGCTGTCGGCGGCGCCGTCCTGCCAGCCCAAGCGGACGCCGCCGGTCGCCTCGCAGAGCACCTATCCGTGGGTCATCCCGCAGGCGTCGAGCGAGACCATCACGCTCACCACGGGCACGCCGCGCGGGTTCCCGTCGGCGGACACCAGGTGGGTCGGCAACCTCGGGCCGTCGGGCGTCTATGACGAGTGGACGGACAACCCGACGTCCATGTGCTGGAAGGGGCACGTCTACCTGCAGGCCAGCGCCGCCAACGGTGGCTACACGGGCCAGTACACGCTGGGCGCGGACGGCGACATCATCATCACGGACGACGTGTACGAGTCGACCGTCACCAACTTCGACCCGTCGTCGCCCGGGTGGGGGGTGCCGGACGCGGACTCGACGAACCAGCTCGGGCTGGTGATGAAGCGGTGGCTGTACGTCTACCACCTCGCCGAGCAGAAGGGCGGATCCAACAACGGCGTCAGCGGTCAACTGCGCGACCTGCTGCTCAACTTCTCGATCCTCGCGCCTAACAAGTGCCTGACGGTCCAGGACTACAACTCGGTGCCGCAGATGAACGACCTGAAGGTGGTCGGATCGATCGGTCAGGACAGCCGTTGCCGGATCACCGATCCGTCGTCCGGGTACGACAGCCTGTTCATCGAGTACGACGAGCGGCTGGCGCGGCTCGGGCCGCCGCCGTTCATGGCGGAACTGTCGCAGGAGCCGTGGAAGGTCAAGGCCTGGTCCGAGACGAACGTGCGCCGGGATGCGGAGGCCAAGACCGACATCCCTGCGGTGGTGGGCACGCAGACCAAGGGCACGACCAAGGACTTCGACGTGCTGTCGGGGACGCCGACCGGCACGCGACTGCTGTTCGCGCGGGTGCTCAGCGGCGTCGGCACGGCGCAGACGAACGGGGACGAGGTGCGGTACCTGGCTCCGAACGGCGTCACGCAGACGATCCTGGAGTTCGTGGTGGAGAAGCCCGACGGGATGCGGGTGGGCCAGACCCTCACCGTCAACGTCAGCTGATCCTCTCCCCCCCGTCCGTCTTGAGGTTGGTGGTCGGGATATCGCGCGTTTTCCGACCACCAACCTCAAGACGGACGGGGGGAGGGGCGCCAGCGGGCTTCGGACAGCAGCGGCCTCAGCACGGACGGGATGTACGACGGCGCTGCGGTGTCGTCCCACGTGAACCGGACGATCCGCGCGCCCGCGGATGCGAGGAATGCGTTCTGCCGGCGCCGGTCGTGCAGGAGCGCCTCCGGGAGCTCGTGCACCTCGTGCCCGTCGGCCTCGACGATCAGCCAATTGCCGTCGGGCAGCCGGAAGCCCATGTCCCCGTAGCCGAGGAGCACTCCGTCAGCGTCGACGATGGGGACCTGCAGGGCGTCCGGGCTCATCCCCGCATCGTCGGCGCGGAGCCGGACGCGCGTCTCGAGCGGTGACTGCGCCCCGGGACGGCACTCGAGCAGCCGCCGCCGTCCGGAGACGCACCCGGGTCGCCTGCTCATCGCCCCGCGGATCGCCGACAGGTCGTCGAGGGTGACGACGCCCTTGTGCAGCGCCGAATCCAGGCAGGAGACGGCCTGGAGGCGCGGCAGCAGGCGGCATGCGTCAGCGAGCGTGCGAATGGGGCTGGTGACGTTCAGCCCGTCGATCTCGACGATGTCGGCGGGGTGCACCTCCCAGAAATGCAGCACGACGCCCGGGCGTTGGCGTCGCTCGAGCCCTGGCGGCAGGGCGAACTCCGGGAGCCGGTCGCCGACCACGCCGTCGATCCCGTACACGCGAAGCGCTGACGCGATCACCGCACATGCCTCGACGCCGAGGTGCGCGGCCGCGGCGTGCAGGGCCAGCGGGAATCCGTCGTCGACCGCTCGGCCCGGATCGACGTACGTGCCTCGGAACGCGCGATCGAGACGGCCACGCCGCACTCGGCTGGCGACTGCGTCGCGGGTCAGGCCCGCGTGCAGGGCGTCCGGCATCGTGAGGATGCCGGGACGACCGGAGGGCTCGGGGTCGACGTGCGGGGTCATGGAATCGGGCATAGCCGGACGCTGGCAGCCAGTTCGTCCGGCCGCGACTGCGACGCTCTCGCCGGTGGACGTCAGCCGCGCCCTGTGGACACACCCGCACCTCCCCGTCCGTCTTGAGGTTGGTGGTCGCAATACCCCCGATTTGTGACCACCAACCTCAAGACAGACGGGGGGAGGGGGTGTTCCCGAGTGGCTATCCTTGCCAGAAGTCGGCGCGGGTGACGCGGCCGCGACGACGCGTCAGGGAAGGCGGCAGGTGACGGCTCGGGCCACAGCGGAGGAGTTCTACGGCCGCTGCCTCGGCAACGCCACCCTCCTCCGTGACGCCGCCCGTCGGCTGGCCGACTCGGGCGACGCGGTCGGAGCGCTGGCCACGGCGTGGGGCGCCGACACGTTCTCTGTTCAGGCCGTCGTCTGGGAGCGGATCCTCGTCGCGTCCAGCTACCCGATGCGCCAGTACTTCCGCGTCGCGGAGGCCCTCGTGGCCTCCATGCAGACGGCCCTCAGCGATGCGCATCAGCAGTCGACCGCGGCTGACGTACTGCTGTCCGCCCGGGCGGGCCTGCTGGAGGCGTGTGACCCGGCCCTTCGCCAGGACGTGGAGCGGGCCTGGCCGGACGCGAGCTTCCTCACACAACTTCCTGCTCCCACCCGTGCGGACCTCGACGCCAGCGTCGTCGACCGAACGGGCGGCCTCGGCCTCGATGCCTTCGCAGCACAGAGACGACGCGACGCTGCGGTGGCCATGGCCCAGGCGCAGGCGAAGCGGGTGCAGGGCGACTCCCTCGCAGCCATCCAGGGCGCCTACGACGCCGACCTCCTCGCGCTCGAGGGCTATCTCGTGGAGTCGGCGGCCGCCGTGGGCGACCCGTACCTGTTCACCGCGGTGATCCGGTGGGAGCTGGCGACGCAGGCCGTCGCCGGTCTGCCCGGTTTGCCGGACGGGTTCCTCGCGGCCGTCGCCCGGATCCGCGACACGCTGGCGTCCGCCCTTGGTGACGCCGACGGTCAGCGGCTGCGCGAGGTCCTGTCTCCGGTCTAGCCGCGATCGCACGAAGCCCCGTCGATCTTGAGGTTGGTGGTCGCAAATCGGCCGTTCTGCGACCACCAACCTCAAGACAGACGGGGAGTCAGGAGGGGTTGATGGCGGCCTGATCCTGTTCGGCCTGCGCGATCAGGCTCTCCACCTCGGCGACGAGGTCCGGCAGCTTGGACTGCAGAACGAACATCGACCCGCCGACCTGCACGTTCTCGAGCTCGGCGGCCGGCTCGTCCGTGACCTGGCTGACCTGCGAGGTCACCGTTGACTTGACCAGCAGGGCGCGATCAAGGAGCTGCAGGTTGTCGAGGAACGCCAGCACCTGCACCGGCGCGCCCGCGGTGGAAACGCCGACGTCCATGCGCGCGAGCTGGACGCCGGTCGCGGGCTGTTCCGTGACGGCCGCCCCCTGCGTTCCCGTCACCGGGACGGGGATGCCTGTCGTGAGGGACGACACCGCGTTCGCACTGATCCCGGCATCGACGGCGGCGGTAGTGATCTGGTCGAGCACGGTGGGCAGGTCGGCGGTCTGAGGCATCTTCGCGAACAGGGCCTGCGCATCGGCGGCTGCCTGCGGCGCCTGCTCGGCCTGGTCGAGGGCCTGGTTGTACTGCTTCTGCAGTGACAGGTTGATCGTCTGGAGCTGAGTAGCCTGCGCCGACAGGTCCGAGGCCTCGGACAGCCGTGGGGAGAGCACGAAGAACCAGAGCAGCGCGCCGGTGATCGCGACCAGCAGGATCGCGCCGACGACGCTGAGGCGGACGCGGGTCATCCCTCGCCCCCCGTCTCGCCTTCGGCGGCATCGCCGTCGTCGTCCTCGTCGCCTGCCGCCTCGGCGGGAGGAGCGAGAATCGCATCGATCTCCTCCTGGGTCAGCGCCGTGCTGAGCGCCTCGAGCGAGATGCCCGCGGAGCCCGAGAAGGCGACGACTGACGAGGTCTTGTTGCCCTTCGCCCCCGCCTGCACCTCCGTCGCGGTGCTGCTCGTCACATAGGGGCCCACGAACAGCGGGTCGTCCTCGAGCAGGCGCAGCAGCTGGGACACCTGGTCTCGATCCGTCGCCGTGGCGCTGAACGTCAGGCAGCCGACCGTGATGGCGGTGCCGAACGGGTCCGGGTTGGGACAGGTGCTCAGGGCGTCGCCCGGCTGCGGGATGCCCGTGTACGTGACGTCAGTGTTGCTGAGCGTGATCGGCTCTCCGGTCACCTGCGTCCCCGCCTGGGCAAGCCGATCGATCACCACCGAGGCCTGGGGCTGGGCCGCCAGTGTGGTGGTGACGACATTCTGCAGCCGGGTGATCTGCTCGTACATCTGCTTGACGGGTGCGAGCGCGGCGACCTGCGCCTGCAGCGTTCTGTTCTGCGCCTTGGCGGCGGCGAGGTCGTCGCGGGCCCGATCGATGGTGCTGCCCTGCAGCCACCACAGCGCGCCGACTGCGACAAGCATGACCACGATGACGATGGCGGTCCACTTCCGGATGCGTGCCAGGGACATGGATTCGCGAACATGCTGGGGCAGCAGGTCGACGCTCGGGAGGGTCGCCGTGAACGGCGGCCGGTCCACGGGGCCGTCGGTGTCGGACGTGTCCTTCCTGCCGATGGACGAGATATCCATCTGCCACAGGCTCTTCTTCTCCTGCTTGCGGGAGCGCCGACGGCCCGACCCGGCAGGGGCGGTGTCGCTGGTCATGACGCGCCGGCCAACGCGAGGCCAGTGGCCACGGCGAGGCGGGTGTCCGGCACCTGCGCCTTCGCGACGCGCCGGCTCGCCTCCAATCCGGCGAGCGGGTCCATGGCGTGCACCGGCACGGGCAGCTGCGTCGCGATGCGCTCCTCCAGGCCGGTCAGCTCGGCCGTGCGGCCCACCAGCGTCAGGGACTCGATCGCCGACCCCGAGGCCGAGCCCTGGTAGTAGTCGAGGGAGTTGCGGATCTCGGCGATGATCGTGGTGGCCCAGGGACTGAGGACATCGACAGTCGCCTTGGAGCGCGGGTCCATGGGAATGGGTTCCTCGTCGGACGCGCCGCTGAAGACGCTGGACTCAGCGATGGGGGCGACGACGGGCACCGGGCCGTTCAGGCCGGTCTCGCGCTTGACGACCTCGGCCGCGTCGGGCTCCAGCCCGAGCTCCTCGGCCACGGCGATGGTGGCGGCGTCGCCGCCGAGGTTGGCGATGGACCGGATGAATCGTGGCTGTCCGCCCTGGTGGATCACCACGCTCAGCTGGTCGGCCCCGATGTCGGCGAGGGCGTGGGTGCTGGGTCCGTCCGGCAGGACGCCGCGGCAGGCTGCGCGGATGAGCGCGAACGCGGCCGAGTCCGCGCCCATCGGGGTGAGCCCGGCCTTGCGCATCACACCGGCCTCGGCCGTGATCGCGTCACGGTTGGCGGCCACGACGAGGATCCGGTTCATCTCGACGGCCTGACCGTGGTCGTCGGTCCGGTCGAACTCGTCGAGCAGGTGGTAGTCGATCTCGACGGTCTCGAGGTCGACGGGCAGCGAATCGGAGATCTGGTATTTCAAGGCGGCGCGGAAGTCCTTCGGCGGCATCCAGGGCAGATCCACCTGTCGGGTGATCACCCCGCTGTCGGCCAGGCCGAAGACGACCTTCCGGGTACTGAAGCGGCCGCGCTTCCAGAGCTGCTTGAGGGCCTTGACGACGGCCTTCTGGTCGACGATCGCGCCATTGCGCACGGCACCCCGCGGGAGCTCCACCGAGGCCGCTCGGACGATCTCGATCCGGTCGCCCTTGCGGCGGATCTGGACAGCACGGATGCCGCTGGTGCCGATGTCGAGACCGACTGGTCCCGAGCCTCCACCCATGCCGCCCCTCCCAGTGCCACCCCTTCCTCGATTATCGGACCGCAGGGGGGTGGTTCGCCCCTTCTGGGGTGAATCGGCATGGATGGTCCGAAACTGCAGGTATGGCACTGCCCACGTCTCCGCCCAGCGAGCCCGTGGCGCGGATGGCGGCCGAACCGGCGTCCGAGATGACGACGCGGGTCGGCCGGCCGTCCGCCGTGCCCACCCTCCGTGACATCGTCTACACAGCCATCTCCCACGGGGCCTCGGATGTGCACATCCGCAGTGGAGCCGCGCCGATCATCCGCGTCGCCGGCGAGCTGTGGCCGCTCGAACTCCCGGCCCTGACCCCCGAGCAGGCGGAGGCCCTCGTGCTGAGCGCGATGGACACCGAACGCGAGCGCACGCAGTTCCTCGCCGAGCACGAGTGCGACTTCGCGTACACGGCGCCGGGCGTCGGCCGTTTCCGCGCCAACGCCTATCGCGCCCGTGGGGGAGCGGCCATGGTGCTGCGCCACGTCAAGGAGGTCATCCCGGGCTTCGACGAGCTGGGCCTGCCCCGGGTGGCTCGCGACATGGCGCTGATGCCGAGCGGGCTGGTGCTCGTGTGCGGTCCGACCGGATCCGGCAAGACGACGACGCTGGCGGCCATGATCGACGCGATCAACGCGGAGCGGCGCTGCCACATCCTGACCATCGAGGACCCGATCGAGTACCTGCACGCCAACAAGGTCGCCACCATCAGCCAGCGGGAGCTGCACACCGACACCCTCGAGTACGCGCGCGCCCTCCGCTCCGGCATGCGGCAGGACCCTGACGTCATCCTCGTGGGCGAGATCCGCGATCCCGAGACGATGCGAACGGCATTGCAGGCCGCCGAGACCGGTCACCTCGTGCTGGCCACCCTGCACGCCCGGACGGTCGTGGACGCGATCAACCGGGTGATCGACATCTTCCCGGTCGACGAGCAGCGGCAGGCGCGGCTGTCGATCGCGGAGTCCATCCAGGGGATCATGTGCCAGCACCTGGTGCGGTCTGCCGACGGCCAGGGACGGACACTGGTGCTCGAGGTCGGCGTGGCCACGCCCCGCATCCGCGAGGCGATCGCCGACTCGGACAAGACGGGGAACCTCCAGGACATCGTCGCCGACGGCCAGTTCTACGGGATGCGCACGTTCGAGCAGGATGCCGTTCGACTGGTGATGTCCGGCCAGATCACGGTGGGTGAGGCGGAGAAGGTGGTGCCGCGCGCCGCCGACCTGCACGTGGCCCTGCGTCGTGCCGGGTATCGCGAGTCCGGCGAGGCATGACGATGGCCGCCGCCCCGCGGGACGACGTCGATCTCGCCATCCTCGACCTCGCTGAGCTTCGACGGCAGCGGGTCCTGGCGCGGCGCCGCGCGGAGCTCGCACGGCTGCGGTCGCGACAGGGCGGACCGACGGACGGGCTGGCCGAGTCCGACGCCGAGCTCACGGCCCTGACCGACGAATTGATCCAGCGTTACCGGGCCGACCTGACTCTCGTCGACTCCCTCCTCGATCCGGCCTATCCTGCGAAGGTGAATGGCGCCGTGGGGGCAAGGCCATGAGCACGTCGGTCGCCGGCGTGCTGGTGTCCGAGGGCCTGATCACCGACGATCAGCTCGCGGCGGCGGAGGCGACGGCCGGCTCCGTGGGTCAGCCGGTGCTCAACGTGCTGGTCCAGCAGGGCGCGGTCTCCAAGAAGGACGTCGTGCGCTGCACGGTGCAGGCGGCCGGCCTCGACTTCGTCGAGATCATGGACGTCGCCGTCGACCCGTCGGCGTTGGCGCTGCTGACGGGCGACCAGGCCCGCAAGTACGCGGTGGTCCCGATCGGCTTCGACAAGGACGTCCTCGTCGTCGTGGGCGACTCGCAGACGGCGATGAACTGGCAGGTCCGAGACGACCTGCAGGCCATCACCCGGCACCCGGTGCGCTTCGCGTGCGCGATGAAGGCCGAGATCCAGACGCGGCTGAACCTGCTCTACCGGGCCGAGGCCGAGCTCGGCGAGCTGGTGCGCGACATGCTCGAGGACGAGCAGGCGATCGACATCCTGGCGCCGGTGGCGTCGTCGTCGGACGCCCCGCTGGTGCGCTACGTGAACCTGCTGCTCAACCAGGCCATCTCGGACAATGCCTCCGACGTCCACGTGGAGCCGACGGAGAGCAGCATCCGGATCCGGTTCCGCATCGACGGCGTGCTCAAGGAGATGGCCCCTGCGCCCAAGGAGATCCAGGCGGCGATCATCTCCCGGCTGAAGATCATGAGCGACATGGACATCGCCGAGCGACGGCTGCCGCAGGACGGCCGGCTGACGGTCGTCTCGCGCGGACGCAAGATCGACCTCCGCGTCTCGTGCCTGCCGACGGTCTGGGGCGAGAAGATCGTCATGCGGATCCTGGACAACACGGCCGCGCAGATGGCCCTGCCGGAGCTCGGCTTCTCGCCGGAGAACCTGACGCTCTGGCGACGGGCGTACGAGCGCCCGTACGGGATGCTCATCGTCAGCGGCCCCACCGGATCGGGCAAGTCGACCAGCCTGTACGCGACCCTGAACGCGGTGGCCCGTCCCGAGGTCAACATCGTCACGGTCGAGGACCCGGTCGAGTATCGGATCCCGGGAATCAACCAGGTGCAGACCAACGCCAAGGCCGGCCTGACTTTCGCGTCCGCCCTGCGATCGATCCTGCGTGCCGACCCCGACATCATCCTGATCGGCGAGATCCGCGACCACGAGACGGCCCGCATCGCGATCGAGTCCGCGCTCACGGGCCACCTCGTGCTCACCACGCTGCACACCAACGACGCTCCGAGCGTGATCACCCGACTGACCGAGATGGGCATCGAGCCCTTCCTTGTCGCGTCAGCGCTCGAGTGCGCGACCGGGCAGCGCCTGGCGCGCCGGCTGTGCACGAAGTGCAGGGCGCCGGTCGAGAAGTCCGCGGCTGAACTGGCAGCGGTGCAGTTCCAGACGCCGCCGGGGGTCGTGCCCGACGTTCTTCGAGCCGGTCGGCTGCACGAGCTGCGCCAACACCGGCTACCGGGGGCGGCTGGCGATGCACGAGGTCATGCCCATGTCGGAGCAGCTAGGCAAGCTGGCGGTCCGAAACGCTTCATCGGAGGAGGTGCGGACCGTGGCTATCGAACAAGGCATGCGGACACTGCGACAGGACGGCTGGCTCAAGGTCGCGCAAGGGATGACCACGATCGGGGAGGTGCTCCGTGTCATCGCGTGACGAGGACTTCGTGCTGCCGCTGCTCAAGGGAGCCGCGATGGATGACGAGCCGGACGCGACGAGCCTGCCCCTGGCACCTCCGCCGGCCCCATCTGCAAGGTCAGAGGAGGAGCACGTGGCGCCGGCGCTGTCGATCCCGCTTGCGCCTCCGTCAGGGTCGATGTCGGCGCAGCCTGCGAGCATCCCACTCGCACCGCCGACGTCGATCCCGGTAGCCCCGCCGACCCCGGTCGCCGAACCGGCCGACCCGCATCGGCATGCCGACACCGACGGCCGCGCGGACATGGCGCCGTCGGCCCCGCCGAGTGCGTCGGAACAGGGCATCGTCACCATCGAGCGACCCGCCTTCGGCTCGGCGGACGCGGAGATCTCCCTCGACGAGATGCTGCTGTACCTGCTGGAGCACAAGGGCTCCGACCTCCACCTGTCCGTCAACTCGCCGCCGATGATCCGCGTGCACGGCGATCTGGAGGCAGTGCCCGGCTACCGCCCGCTGACGTCGCATCAGCTGCAGGAGTCGGTCTACGCGATCCTGACGGACCGGCAGAAGCAGCGGTTCGAGGAGACCAAGGAACTCGACCTCGCCTACCAGTTGCCCGGCGCCGCCCGGTTCCGCGTCAACATCATGCAGCAGCAGGGCGCCATCGGCGCGGTGCTGCGCGCCATCCCGTGGGAGATCCTCCCGCTCGAGTCGCTGCGCATGCCGCCCTCGCTGGGCGAGTTCGCCGACCTGCCGCGCGGGCTGGTGCTGGTCACCGGACCGACCGGATCGGGCAAGTCCACGACGCTGGCCGCCATCATCGACAAGGCGAACCGCACCCGCAAGGGCCACATCATCACCATCGAGGACCCGATCGAGTTCGTGCACCAGCATCGGCAGAGCGTCGTCAACCAGCGCGAGGTGGGACAGGACACGCTGTCCTTCCAGAACGCGCTCAAGCACGCGCTCCGCCAGGACCCCGACATCATCCTCGTCGGTGAGATGCGCGACCTCGAGACGATCGCGATCGCATTGACCGCGGCGGAGACCGGTCACCTCGTGTTCGGCACCCTGCACACCAGTTCGGCCGCCACGACGATCGACCGCGTGATCGACGTGTTCCCGCCCGAGCAGCAGTCCCAGATCCGGACCCAGCTCGCCGCCTCCATCCAGGCCGTCGTCTGCCAGACGCTGTGCAAGACGGTCGACGGCAACGCCCGCGTGGCCGCCACCGAGGTGATGGTCGCGACACCGGCGATCCGCAACCTGATCCGCGAGGGCAAGCTGCAGTCCATCCCCTCAGCACTGCAGACCGGATCGCGCTTCGGCATGCACACCCTCAACCAGGACCTGGCCCAGCTCGTGCAGGACGGCACGATCAGCTACGAGACCGCGCGCGAGAAGTGCTCGGACGCCTCCGAGCTGAACCAGCTGCTCGGCAGGTCTGCTGATGCCACTGACTGAGTACGTGGTCAAGGCCAGGGCCCGCAACGGGCGCCTGGTCGAGTCCAAGTTCAAGGTGGCCAGTGAGGCCGAGGCGCTGTCCCGCGTCCGGCAGCAGGGCATGACGCCGATCGCCGTGGAGTCCTCGGGCACGGGCCTCAACCGCGAGATCCGGTTCCGCAAGGCGCGGGTCAAGCTCAAGGACATGGCGATCTTCACCCGCCAGTTCGCCACGATGCTGTCGTCGGGCCTGCCCATCCTGCGGTGCCTGGCGATCCTCTCGGAGCAGACCGAGAGCGACCGCCTGCGCGACCTGCTCATCGAGGTGCGCGACCAAGTGGAGAAGGGCGACTCACTCTCGGGAGCCTTGGCGCGGCACGAGGACTTCCCGCCGCTGATGGTGAGCATGGTGCGGGCCGGCGAGGTGGGCGGCTTCCTCGACACGACGATGCTGCAGATCGCCGAGTCGATCGAGGCGGACGTCAAGCTGCGCGGGAAGATCAAGGCGGCGCTGACCTATCCGATCGCCGTCGGCGTGCTCGCCATCCTCATCGTCACCGGCATGCTGATCTTCATCGTCCCGGTGTTTGCCACGCTGTTCTCGGAGTTCGGCGGCGAGCTGCCGCTGCCGACGCGGATCCTGGTCGGGGCGTCCGCGCTGGTGACGAACCCGTTGTTCTTCGTGCCCTTCCTGGTCGTCGTGATCGGCGGCACGATGTGGTACCGGAAGAACAAGAACAAGCCGCGAGTCCGTCGCGTGCTGGACCCGCTCAAGTTCAAGATCCCGGTGTTCGGCAGGTTGTACCAGAAGGTCGCCTTGGCACGGTTCACACGGAACTTCTCGACCCTCGTGCACGCGGGCGTGCCCATCCTGACGACGCTCGACATCGTGGGCGAGACGTCTGGGAACGTGATCATTTCCGATGCCGTCGCGGACGTGAAGACAAGCGTGCGGGACGGCACCGGCATCGCACGACCCTTGTCCGACCACAGCATCTTCCCGGACATGGTGGTGCAGATGATCGCCGTGGGCGAGGACACCGGTGCCCTGGACACCATGCTCAACAAGATCGCCGACTTCTACGACCAGGAGGTCGAGGCGACGACGGAGTCGCTGATGGCGCTGCTGGAGCCCATCATGATCATGTTCCTGGGCGGTCTCGTCGGCGCGATGATCATCGCGATGTACATGCCGATCTTCCAGATCTTCGAACTCATTCAGTAGTGCTGGGCGCGGCCACTGTCGGTGGTCCAAGTTCCCACGGCCCGCGGTTCAGTCGGCCCCGGTTTGGTCCGAAACCACTGGTGTCGGAACCAACAGTGGTTTGACACCCCGCAGCAGATGAGGGGTCTACGAGCAGGAGAACCACAATGCTCACTCGCATCTTGAAGCCTCGGGACGACCGCGACGCGGGATTCACCCTCATCGAGTTGCTCGTCGTCGTCATCATCATCGGCATCCTCGCCGCCATCGCGATCCCCGTCTTCCTCAACCAGCGCAACGCGGCTCGAGCCGCTGCGGTCGAGTCCGACGTGCGGAACACGGCCATCCAGATCGAGACCTACTACACGCAGAATCAGGCCTACCCCACCGATCAGACCGAGCTGGACGCTGCGCTCACCGACCCGGCCGTTCTCAGTGACGGTGTCGGCCTGCTGTACGTGCCGATCTCCACGACTGGCTACTACCTGGCCGGCTGCAACGAGCAGGCCGGTGACGATGCGGCGCAGTTCGCTGACACGTACGCCGAGTACAACTCCACGACTGGTGGCATGGTTGATCCGGCCGCGATTGATGGAACCGTCACTGTGTGCACCGACAAGGTGGAAGAGGCAGTCACCCACGCGGCGGCCCTGCCGTAGAGCCCACCCGCGTTAGGGGTAACGGCCCCTGATCAGAGCCTGACCATGAGTGAGGGCGTCGCCTGTAGGCGACGCCCTCACTCATGCGTGTCGTCGGAGGTATAGCGCTCGTCTGAGAAGTACCCGGCTATATCCACAAAACGGACCAAGTACCCCTTAACGGAACGGTCGAACTCCCCTACATTCGCAGCAGCGGGGGCGCCTAGTTGGGGAGGTGGCTGTCGATGGCCGATCATGCTCACTCGTTGCCTGGTCCGGTGGATGACTACGCCGGCATGCGGCGCGATCTCGAGATCGGCGTGCGGCTGGCGCCGACGCGAGCGACCGCCCCAGCCGCGGCGAAGGCGCTGGGCGCCTTCCTCGACAGCGAGCCCGACGTGCCGGTCCGCCTGGCCGGGCTGGCGGCCGACGACTCACGCGTCCTGATCACCGTGGCGATCACCCTGGGCTCGATCGACGACATCAAGGTCGCCACGCCCTCGACTCGAACCGCGCTGACGCTGATCCAGCGGATCGTCGACGAGCTGGCGGTGTTCGACCCGGCGTTCGCCACGCTTCCGCAGCCCCGGTCGGCCGAGGCCCGCCTCGCCGCCCACGTGATGCGGCACCCCGACGAGCTGTCGACGGTCGTCGCGGTGCGTCACCTGGCCGCAGCACACTGACCGTGCCGGACGCTGCCATGCGCGACGACGCCACCGAGACCGCTGCGACCGAGGACCCGGCCACCGAGGTTGACGACACCATCATCACCTCGACCCACCGCATCGGCCGTCGTGTCCCGAACCTGGTCGTCGACGGACTCGACGAGTCCGAGATCCTCGCCTACGCACCACCCATGGTGTGCGATCGCGTGCACTGGGACTCCGTCGATGACTTCGAGGCCCGGCGGGTGCTGCCCGATCTGGGCATGGACGCGTGGACGCGTCAGTGGAGCGACGGCCAGCATCGGGTGTGGGTGCCCGCCGGGCGGGGCTACGAGGCCCGCGACCTGATCCGGGACTGGTGCGAGCGTCACGAGGTCGAGGCGGTGAACATCCGGGTGGAGGCGGGCGTCCCGTTCCGGGATCTCGACCGGATCCCCGGCACTCTGCTGCCGGACCTGCTGGCCGCGGCGGTGGACTGGCTGTACCCGCGCCTGTACGCCGTACGCCGCAAGCTCGTCGCAGACCTCGACCTGATCGACGACCAGGACGTCCGCTCGATGATGTACCTGTTCGTGTCCGACCACGCTGACCGCTACGACGCCGGACGCGAGGGCCGCAACGGCACGCTGAACCTGCTGGCCTTCATGATCGGAAAGCTGCGGACGTGGCCGCAGGACGCTGCCCGTTCGGCATACGGCCGCAACGTGATCAGCGACCGTATGGTGCTCACCCGGACAGCGGACGAGATCGCCGCGCTCGAGCAGCGACCGGCCACCGAGGAGGAACTGGCGGCCGCGCTCCGCACGAGCGTCACGGATCTGCGCCGCCGCGAGCAGGCCATCAGTGCTCTGTCCGGCATGCGCAACTACCAGTCGCTCGTGTCCGAGGTCCCCGAAACCGACCTGCTCGACTCGGTGCAGGTGGCCGACGACGTGGACGTCGAGTTCGACGCAACCGCGCACGATCGGAACGCGCAACTGACCCGGGCCATCATGGCGGCAGTGAACAATCCGGAGTCCGGTGCGCGGCGCGCGCAGGACCCCCTAGCCTTGGCTGCCGTGTACCTGTCGTTCTGGGAGGACCTGAGCCGTCCGGAGGTGGCGCGCGAACTCGACGTGCTGCCCAAGACCGCCGCCGCCGCCGTGACTCGGGTGCTCGACTCGGTCGCGTCGTCGGGCTTGCAGTGACGCAGCTCGCCGAACCCGTTCCCTGGACCTTCTCCGACAAGCCCGGCGTCCTGCTGTGGACGTGGCACACCCCGCACTTCGTCGCGCGCATCACCGGTGCGGAGGTCACCGGCGAGGCCGTCGATCCCGGGCGTCGCGTCGTCCGCTCGTACGCGTGGGAGGTCGCGGACCTGATGCGCACCCACCAGGGCGTGCCGCGCCTGCTGGTCGAGGGTACGAGCACCGACTTCGACGCGGCGGAGTCCCTCGTCCGCGAGCACGTCGGCAAGCTGTACGACCCGCTGCTCGGCTACCGCAAGTTCGCCGGCCCACTCGCCTATACGTTCACCCTGTCCACGGGCGCGCGGGTCGACGTCAGCGAGTACGTCGGCACGCGCTGTGCGGTGACGGTGCTCATGCCGGACGGCGCGACGCGAACGGTCACCGGGGATCTCGACGTGCAGCACTACAAGTGGCGGCTGAGCACCCCGGAGCAGATTCTCGAGGTCCTGCCCGAGCATGTCGTCCGCATCACGAACCGATCCGAGATGGCGGAGAGGGCGACGGCGATCACGCGAGCCGATACCTATTCCGGGATAGGCAGGATCTACAACGTGGAGCCGCGACGTGGCTGCACCGGTCGTCCGGGCTTCACTGTGGGTACCGTCGATCACGCGGGTGCGCCGCGCTGCCCGATCCACGAGGTCGGGCTGCCGGAGCACATGCTGAGGTGATGGAGGGCGCATGCCGATGAGCTTCGGCCGCAGGAAGGTCGCCGAGCCGGACGACACTGGGGTTCCTAGTGCACGGGTGCCGGCCGAGCCGAACGCGCAGCTGGTCAAGGAGATCGTCGACGCGTCCAAGCACGAGTTCACCGGCTCGCTCCAGGTGATCGACCGAATCCACGAGGCCCGTGCCCACCTCTACCTGTTCGAGGGTGGCCTGTACTCCATCCGGCTCGGCGGCTACGCGCCCGACGTGGCAGCGCGGCTACTGGCGTCTGGCGCGCTGGACGAGGGCCGGCTGACGGTCCTCGAGCAGGCACCGCGACCTGGTCCCGCCGCCGTCGAGCACGGGTGGCTCACAGTCGACTCGCTGGCGACGGTCCATCAGGAGTACCTGCTCGCCGGGCTCGGCGCCGTCCTCGCCTGCGAGCGCCTGAAGATCCGGGAGCGCAAGGGAGAGGTCACCGCCGAGTACTGCACGGTGCCGCTGCCGACGGAGGCGCTGCTGGATTCCGTTCGCGTGCGGGCGCAGCGGCTGGTCGCGACTCTCGGGGCGCTCGAGGTGGCGGGGGAGCCGGCCGAGGTCGTCCCAAGGACGACGGGTCGCGCGCGCCCGTCCAGCCTGACCCTGCCCGAGTACGCGGCGATGCTGGCGGCCATCGACGGAATTCGCACCTTGGATGAGGTTGCCGCGCTGTGCGGCCTCACGCGGGCCGAGGCTGTGCACCTGGCCTGGATGCTGACGTCCGCCGGGGTGATCACGGTGCACGATCAGCCCGATCGGGTGCCGCCCGCCGATCGGCTGCTGGTGCCCGAGGCATTCGGGTCCACCACCGTGCATGCCGAACCGGCCCCCGAGCCGGTGCTCGTGCCGGTGGCTGCTCCCGAACTCGGCCCAGAGCCCGCGCCGGAGCCGTCGACGTCGCCGATCAGCGTGCCGGTCATCGTGTCGGAGCCGGAGCCGGAGCCGGAGCCGGAGCCGGAGCCCGAGTCCGAGCCCGAGTCCGAGCCCGAGCCGGAGCCGGAGCCCGAGCCCGAGCCCGAGCCGGAGCCCGAGTCCGAGCCTCAGCCGGCGGCCGTCGCACGACCCAGCGCGCCGGACGACCACGTCACCCTGCTGCGCCGTGAGATGACCACGTCCGAGGTCGCGGAACTGCGGATCGTCCTTGCCGAGGCGATCGAGGCGGAGCGCGAGGCCATCACGCGGGCGGCCGCGGTGCGCGCCCGGCTGCGCGAGGCAGAGGCCACCTTGGCCCAGCTCGGCGGCCCGGTCGAGACGTGATCGATACCGGCTCCGACACCGCCCTGCTCGTGCTCGGCACGGTCGTCCTCGGCCTCGTCGGGCTGGCCGTCGGCTCCTTCCTGAACGTGGTCATCTACCGGGTTCCGGAGGGTCGGTCGATCATCCGACCCGCGTCCGCCTGCCCGAGCTGCCAGGCGGCGATCGCACCGCGCGACAACATCCCGATCCTGTCCTGGCTGCTGCTGCGGGGCCGATGCCGCTCCTGCGGTGTTCGCATCTCGCCCAGGTACCCGCTCGTCGAGGCACTGACGGCGCTGGTCTGGCTGGGCCTGGGGTGGTGGGCCGGGGCTACGGGGGAGTGGGGCCTGCTGCCGTGGCTGCTCGTCCTGGGCAGCGCCTGCGTGGCCCTGACCGTGATCGACCTCGATCACCACCGACTGCCTGACGCCATCGTGCTGCCGCTGTACCCGATCGGGATCGCGGGACTGGCCGTGGCCGGGCTCGTCGACGGTGAATGGCCGCTCATCCCAGCAGCGATCGGGGTCGCCGTGTGGCTCGTCGTCATCGGCGGCGTGTGGCTGATCTCGGGTGGACGCGGCATGGGATTCGGCGACGTCAAGCTCGCCCCCGTGCTCGGCGCCACCCTCGGCTGGGTCAGCGTGTCGGCCGCGGTGGTCAGCCTGTTCCTGGCCTTCGCGCTCGGCGCGGTCGTCGGCATCATCCTCATGGTCGCCGGGCGAGCGGGCCGCAAGTCGGCGATCCCGTTCGGGCCGTTCCTGGTCGCGGGTGCAGGCATCGGCCTGGTGGCCGGCAGCGGCGTGTGGGAGGCCTACGTCGGAATGATGGGCTCCCCGTGAGGGATTTCCTCACAATCGCCTCACGTCGCCTCGGCGAGGGTTCAGCGATTGACGCCCCGAACCGATACTTGGGATACCAGACTGGATGAGTCCGGAGGAGGTGAGACGTGATGCAGTCGTGGCTCGAGATCGATGAGCGAGGTCGCCAGTACCTCGTGCGGACCGGCACGGGCGTGGTGACTGCAGTCGTCCCCCTTGGCCAGCCCGATCCCAGCGGTGCCCATGCGCTGTACCGCGTCGAGATCTACTGCGACGCGCCGCACGGCCGACCGGGCGCGATCAGGTACAGCACTCACCCGGTCGTCTCCGGCGCAGACCCGCTGATCGAGGTCGCCCGCCGGGCCCTCGACGACGTCTGGGCAGTGGAGTGGACCGTCCAGTGGCATCGCCACGACTGGATCCCGGGCGATCTGCAGGTCTCGTCCCTGAACCTGGCCAGCGACACCACGGCCACCCTGGCCGCCCTTGAACCCGTCCTGCTGCCGGAGCCCGCGGACCTCGACGTACCGGACTTCCTGCCGGCCGCCTGGGACGCCCGATGACCGACGCCGCTGACGGCAAGGAGGAGCGTCGAACCGTCTTCGGCGCACCCGATCAGCAGGCGATGATCTCCCGGATCGACGCGACCACCGAGGACGACCTGTCGAGCTCGTTCTTCAGCAACTCGATCGCCGACGTGGAGGACGCCGCGGTGCGCATGTTCGACATCGGCGTGCGCACCCTGACGGACGACGCGAATGCTCCGGTGGCTGCCTTCGGGACCCGCCCGGACACCCGTCCGGCGGAGGCCGCCCGCGGCCGGCATGCCGTCGGCGTGGTCGCCGCCCGGAACTTCGACGATCCCTCTGTGCGAATGGCCTTCATCCTCGGCGGACCCGCCGCACTGCGCGTCTGACGCGGAAACGTCAGCCGGCCTGCTCGGCCGACTCCCGAAGGGCGCGCACCGCCCGGCCATGCACCTGGCAGGCGCGTGACTCGCTCACGTCGAGCACCCGTCCGATCTCCATGAAGGTGAGCTCCTCGTAGTAGTACAGCGCCACGACCGCCCGCTCGCGCAGCGGAAGTGAGCGGATCCGCTCCCGCATGATGCGGCGCGACTCCTCGTGGTCGTAGATCTCGTCCGGCAGCTCCTGTGACGGGTCCACCAGTACGCCGGTGTCCGCCCGTCCCTCCTCGTTCTCCAACTGCTCCTCGAGGCTGGTGACGAAGCCGCGCCGATAGGCGGTGAGGGCCGAGCGCACGTCTGAGGCGTCCAGGCCGGAGGCGACGGACAGGTCGGCGACCGTCGGCTCCGCGCCGTGCGCGTGCTCGAACGACTCGGCGGCCGCATCGAGGACGTGCATCCGCTGGCGCAGTTTCCGCGGCACCCAGTCCAGGGAGCGGAGCTCGTCGAGGATGGCTCCGCGGATACGGGTGACCGCGTAGGTCTGGAAGGTCAGGCCGAGGTCGAGGTCGTACTTCTCGATCGCATCGAACAGGCCGATGGTGCCGAAGCTGACGAGATCCCCGCGCTCGAGCCCGGCCGGCAGGGTGATGCTCATCCGGGAGACGACGTAGCGCACCAGCGGGACGTAGGTGCTGGCCAGGGTCGCGCGGGCGTCCGTGTCCGCATGCTTCTTGACGAGGACCCACAGCGTCGCGAGTTCGACGTCTCCGTCGAACAGCGGCAGGTAGCGCTCGACGTCGTCGTCCTCGGCACGGGCGGGCGAGGGGTCGGTGGCAGTCAGGCGTCCGGACACGGGGTCGCGCTGGCTGGCCATGGCGCCTCCCTCGGTCGGTCCGGTACACCTCCTCTGGGGGTATTGGCTCAATTCGTGCCGGCAGGACCCTTGTCTAGCGGTCGGTTCGATACTTCCGCAGGTAGAGTGCAGCGGGGGCGGCGGTCGTTCATCCCGGACGACGTCATGCTCGAGCGACGCGGTAGGAGGATGTCGGTGGAGGACGGGTTCCACGCGGCCGGTCCGGGCGTCATCGTCGTCGCTGAAGGACCGTTGCACGCGCTGCTCGCCGACTCGGGTGTCGGCTGGCGCGTGCAGGATCGACAGACGTCGGTCGCCGAGATGTGGCAGCACCTCTCCGAGGGCCGGCTCGATCAGCACTCGCGCATCCTGATCTTCTCCGACTCGCTGCTGGCTGACGGCTGGCAGGACGACGACGAGCGCGCCCAGACCGCGGCGGCGGTCGTCGCGATGGCCCATGCCGGTGCGACCGTGTTCGTCGCGCGGTGGCGCCCCGAGTCCTGGACCGATTTCGAAGCGCTGCTGGCGTCAGCTGCCACCGCGCAGGGCGTGGACCCGTCGAGCCTGACCTTCGACGTCCTGCCTGTGGTGGACGGTGGACGCGCCGTCCTCGAGGCGATGCGACCGGCGGCGGGGGCGCTGGCGGCGTTCCCGGACGAGTTCGACGCCGGCGTCGATGTCGCGCTGGTGCCCGGCACCCTGGAGGAGGCCGCTCTCGGGTGGGCCGACGACGTCGTCGACACGGTTGAGGACGAGTCCGAGGTCGAGGCCGAGATCGAGCTCGTGTCGGCCGTCGAGTCCGAGCTCGAGTCCGAGGCCGCGTTCGAGTCCGAGCTCGAGTCCGAAGTCGTGGCAGAACTCGAGTCCGAGGTCGAGGCGGAGGTCGAGTCCGAGCTCGAGTCGGAGGCCGAGTCCGAGCTCGAGGCGGAAGCCGAGTCCGAGGTCGAGTCGGAGGCTCGAGTCCGAGGTCGTGGCGGAGGTCGAGTCCGAGCTCGAGTCGGAATCCTCGAGCGTCCACGAGGACCACCTCACGCCCGCCGACCTCGGTGAGCTGTCCGATCTCGAGGAGCACCGGGACGAGGTCGCCGCGGTCGTGACGCCCATCGTCCCCGCGCCCGTCGCAGGATCGCGCCCGAGCCTGCCCCCGATCGGCGGGCTGGCGGCGATGGAGGCTGCGGCAGCGGACGGCGAGTACCCCCCGAGTGCCTCCCTCGAGCTCCTGGAGCGTCCCAAGCGCCCGGGCCAGGTGACCATCACGGTCACGTCCAGCAAGGGCGGATCGGGCAAGTCCACCGCATCGATCCTGCTGGCGGGCACCATCGCGCGGGCGTCCGCCGACGCCGGCCGGCCGCTGTCCGTCTGCCTCGTCGACCTGGACACGCGCGACGGCCAGGTGGCCTCGCTGATCGGCAAGTTCATGCCGACCGCCCTGAACATCCGCGTGCAGCCGGTGTGGGACGAGGAGCGCATCCGGCGCAATCTGGTGCAGGCCGACGGGCTGCAGATCGACACGTTGCTGGCGCCGATCCGGCCGCGCACGGCGGACACCGTCGGGCCGGACTTCTACCGCACGATCGTGCGCAGCCTGCAGCGGATGTACGACGTCATCGTGATGGACACCAGCGTGCAGTACCTCGAGCCGCTGATCGCCGACGTCGCGCTGAAGGAGTCCGACGAGATCCTGTTCGTCACGACGCTGGCGTCCACGGCGGTCCAGGGCATGGCCCGGGCGCTGCGGGAGATCACCGCGCCGCTCGACGAGTCCGGGCTGGGCATCCCGCGCGAGAAGATCGGGATCATCGTCAACCAGTCCGTCGCCAACGTCGGCATGGAGCGCGACCAGGTGCTCGCCGCCGGTCTGGGCGTGCCGGTGGTGGCGGTCGTCCCGCTGGCGACCAAGGACGTCCTCACCGCGACGAACCTCAATCGCATGTACGCGCTGCTGGACCACCCGCTGCTCGGGCCCGCGTACAACGACCTCGCGCACGCCTGCCTTCCTGGCCGGGAGCTGGCCGGCTGGACATCGACGACGCTCGTCGATGCGTCCGTGGCCACCGCCGCAGCGCCCGATCCGGCGCCAGCGGCCAGCAAGGTGGAGGTGCCGGTACCCGCTGCGGAAGAGCCCCCGGCTCCGGAGGTCAAGAAGAAGCGCGGGCTGTTCCGTCGCTAGGACGTGACCTACCCTTGGGGTCCAGCCGTGGGAGGACCGCGTGACCGCAGTCGAGCAGGCACTCGCCTCGACGACCTACGCGCTGTTCGCGTTGGAGCAGCCGCTGCCGCTGGCTGAACTCGCGTCCGGCGCGCAGACGTCGACGTTCCCCGCGGTCACGACGCGCACGCCTGGCTGGTTCGCTGCGGCGGCTGAGGGCGCGGACCTGCTCGAGATCGCGCCCGAGCTGATGGTGCTGCCCGCCGATCTGGAGGCGGCCGACCTGGTGGACCTCAGCGGGATCGACCTGATCCGCGTCTACGCACCGGAGATGTCCGGGACGTCGGAGCCGGACGAGGAGCCCGAGGAGGAGCCGGCGGCTGAACCGCCCCGGCCCGCGGCACCCAAGCCGGGCACGGCCATCCAGATGGGGCTGCTGAGGGAGCTGGGCAACCTCGACGACTGAGCCATCGGCCCGTCGAGCGTGGAGCCCGGCGGTCCGGACGGCGTGTCACCGCCTGAGCGCCACGTTCGACGGGGTGGGGACGGTGGGACGTACTCGTCAGGGTTGTCGCCGCGACGGGCGCGCTGCTCGATCTCGTCGGCCTCGGCCAGCAGCCGGTTCAGGGCAGCGCGCGAGCGGGCGTCGGCCCGTCGCTTGTGCTGGCGGTAGCGGCTCCACGCGATGAGCCCGGTGAGGGCCATCAGCAGGAGGATGGTGAGGACGAGAAGCGTCTCGGCCATGGCGCGACGGGTTAGGCCTCGGCCAGCACGGCGTCCACGCGGACCGGCCCCTCGCCGTCGACGATGCCCAGGGTCGCGATCCGGCCAGCGGCCCGCAGGTCGTCGGCGGCGAAGCGCAGCCGGGCCGCCTGGTCCGCCGGTGCGGTGATCGTGGCGCTGGCGACCTCGGCGCGCATGGACGCCTGTGCCTCCGACTTCGCCTTGCGGACGGCGGTGAGCACGGCCGCGACGTCGTCGAGCAGGAGCGCGTCGCCGTCGCCGGCGAGGGCCGCCACCGCGGCCGCGTCCGGCCAGGAGTGCCGGTGGATCGAGCCCTCCTGCCACCAGGACCAGACCTCCTCGGTCGTGAACGGCAGGAAGGGTGCGAACAGGCGGAGCTGCACGCTCAGCGCGGAGGCGAGGGTCGCCTTGACCGACGCGGCCGCGGCGTCACCCTGGCCGCCGTAGGCGCGGTCCTTGACCAGCTCGACGTAGTCGTCGGTGAAGTTCCAGAAGAACGTCTCGGCCAGCTCGAGGGCGCGCGTGTAGTTGTAGTCCTCGAAAGCGGCCGTGCACTGGGCGACCACGTCGGCCAGCCTCGCCAGCAGGGCGCGATCGAGCGGGTCGGTGATCGCGGTGTCGTCCTCGCGCGCCTCCAGGTTGAGCGCGAACTTGCTGGCGTTGAGGAGCTTGATCGCCAGGCGTCGGCCGATCTTCATCTGGCCGACGTCGAAGGCGGTGTCCGTGCCCGGCCGGCCGGACGCGGCCCAGTAGCGCAGCGCGTCGGACGAGTACTCGTCGAGCAGCGCCATCGGCGTGACGACGTTGCCCTTGGACTTCGCCATCTTCTTGCGGTCGGGGTCGAGGATCCAGCCCGAGATGGCGGCGTCCGTCCAGGGCAGGCAGCCCTCCTCGAGATGCGCCCGGACGACGCTGGAGAACAGCCAGGTGCGGATGATCTCGTGCGCCTGCGGACGCAGGTCCATCGGGAAGACGCGCGCCCACAGGTCGGGGTCGCGCTCCCAGCCGCCGGCGATCTGCGGGCTCAGCGAGGACGTCGCCCAGGTGTCCATGACGTCGGGGTCGCCCATGAATCCGCCTGCCGCACCGCGCTGGTCCTCGGTGTATCCGGGGGGCGCGTCGCTGCTCGGGTCGATCGGCAGGGTGTCCTCGGCCGGGATGATCGGCGAGTCGTAGACCGGGTTGGCGTCGTCGTCGAGCGGGTACCACAGCGGCAGCGGCACGCCGAAGAAGCGCTGTCGCGAGATGAGCCAGTCGCCGTTCAGGCCCTCGACCCAGTTCTCGTAGCGCACCTGCATGTGCGGGGGATGCCAGTTCAGCTCACGGCCGCGCTCGACGAGCTCCTGGCGCAGGCCGGGCTCGCGTCCGCCGTTGGTGATGTACCACTGCCGCGTCGTGACGATCTCGAGCGGCTTCTCGCCCTTCTCGAAGAACTTGACCGGGTGGGTGATCGGCTTGGGCTCGCCCTCGAGCAGGCCGGTCTCGCGCAGGATCTCGACCATTCGCTCCTTCGCGGTGTGGCTGGTCGAGCCGGCGATCTGCTGGTAGTGCGCGATGCCCTGCTCGTCGGAGATCCACTCGGGGACGTCGCCGGTGAGGCGGCCGTCCCAGCCGATGATCGGGCGGGTGGGCAGCTGCAGCTCGCGCCACCACGTCACGTCGGTGGTGTCGCCGAAGGTGCAGATCATCGCGATGCCGGAGCCCTTCTCGGGATCGGCGAGGTGGTGGGCGACGACCGGGACCTCGACGCCGAAGGCGGGCGTGATCACGGTGGTGCCGAAGAGCGGCTGGTAGCGCTCGTCGTCGGGGTGCGCGACGAGGGCCACGCAGGCGGCGAGCAGCTCGGGACGCGTCGTCTCGATGTGCACCACGACGTCGCGGTCGGCAGAGGTCGGGAACCCGATGCGGTGGTAGGCGCCGGGGCGCTCGCGATCCTCGAGCTCGGCCTGGGCGACGGCGGTGCGGAAGGTGACGTCCCAGAGGGTGGGGGCCTCGGACTGGTAGGCCTCGCCGCGGGCGAGGTTGCGCAGGAAGGCGAGCTGGCTCGCGCGCTGGGCGTTGGTGTCGATGGTCTGGTACGTCTGGGTCCAGTCGACGGACAGGCCCATCCGCCGCCACAGCTCCTCGAACACGACCTCGTCCTCGGCGGTCAGCCGCTCGCAGAGCTCGACGAAGTTCTTGCGGCCGATCGGGATCTGGTGCTTGGCGTCGGGCTGCTCGGGCGGCTCGAACGTCGGGTCGTACGGCAGGCTCGGGTCGCAGCGCACGCCGTAGTAGTTCTGGACGCGGCGCTCGGTGGGCAGGCCGTTGTCGTCCCAGCCCATCGGGTAGAAGACCTCGAAGCCGCGCATCCGCTTGTACCGGGCGATGCAGTCGGTGTGCGTGTAGGAGAAGACGTGGCCGACGTGCAGGGAGCCGCTGACGGTGGGCGGGGGAGTGTCGATCGAGTAGATCTCCGCGCGGGACTTGGTGCGATCGAAGCGGTAGGTGCCCTGCTGCTCCCATACCTCGGCCCACTTGGTCTCGATGCCGTCGAGGGTGGGCTTGTCGGGCAGGGAGGAGGTGCTCATGTCGCGCAGTCTATGAGTGCGCCTTCCCCGTCGATCTTGAGGTTGGTGGTCGCGAAACGGCCGTTTCGCGACCACCAACCTCAAGACAGACGGGGAGGGAGGGGCGCCGGGTGGCCGTACAGCCAGCCCTGCCCGTGCCGCCAGCCCTGGGCCGTGAGCAGGGCGGCCTCCTCCTCCGTCTCGACGCCCTCGGCGACGGTGTCGAGACCGAGGCCACCCGCGAGGCCGGCAAGCGCCTGGGCCAGTCGGAGGCTCGTTGCCTCGCCCTGACGGACCCCTGCGGAGAACGAGACGTCGAGCTTCAGGCCCGCGATCGGAAGATCCCGGAGGTGGCTGATGGAGGAGTAGCCGGTGCCGAAGTCGTCCACGTACCAGCGGGGGCCCAACTCGGCGATCGACTCCATCGACTCGACCACCAGCATGCTGTCGCCGAGCAGGGCGGTCTCGGTGACCTCGAGGTGGAGACGTGCGGCCCGCACATCCGTCTCGCGGATCAGCTGCTCGATCAGGTTCGGGTAGCCGGGGCGGCTGAGAGTCACGGTCGACAGGTTCACCGCGACGGTCAGTGGTTCCGGCAGCCGGCTCAGCGCCGCCAGGCCGTGGCGCAGCATGACCACGTCGATGTCGGCGATGATCGGGCTGAGCTCTGCGATGGGAATGAAGTGGGCGGGTGGCGCGATGCTGCCGTCCTCACGCTGCACGCGGACGAGCGCCTCGTAGCCGGTGAGTGACCCGCTGGCCAGGTCGACGAGGGGCTGGAAGTGGGCGACGAAGCGGTCGTCCTCGAGTGCCGCCCGAAGCCGGTGCTCGACGTCGAGCCGATGCCGCGCCTGCGCAGCCATGGATGCGTCCGCGAAGACGAACCGGTCCCGGCCCTCGGCCTTGGCCTGTCGCATCGCCGCACTCGCATCGCGCGCCAGTTGCTCCCGGTCGGATGTCCGGTTGCCCACGGCGATGCCGATGCTCAGCGTCGGTTCGATCACGGAGTCGCCGAACGGGATCGGCACCTTGGCGGCTTCCAGCAGGCGCTCGGACAGCACGGCCGCCTCATCGCCGCTGACCAGATCCGGTTGGGCGACGATGAACTCGACCCCGGTGCCGCGCCCAATGAGATCCGGCGTGCCCGTGGTCTCGGCGATCCGCGTGGCGAGGGCGGTGAGCACCAGATCGCCGGCCGCGTGCGAGTAGGCCTCGTTGACGGCGGCCAGCCGGTCCACCCCGACGCACAGGACTGCGGTGAGGCGGGCGCCGCGCTGGGCGCCCAGAAGCTGGCCGATGCGCTGGAGCATGGCCGGCCGGGCGGCCATGCCGGTCAGCGGATCGTGGCCCAACGCGAAGTCCAGTGCGCTGCGGGCACGCACCTCGGCGTCGATGTCGTGCAGGCTCGAGATGTCCACGACTCGGTCGCCGATCGTGGCTCGACTGGCGGTGTAGGCGACCCACTTCCACGTGCCGTCCTTGCAGGCCACGCGCGCCTCGCCTTCGGCCGTCAGGCCGTTGACCAGGCCGGCCAGGTTGCTGAGGACCTCCTGCTGGTCGTCTGGGTGGATCAACTCCATCTCCAGCCCGACGATCTCCTGTGGGGCCCAGCCCAGCACGGGGGTGACGGACTCAGACGACCAGACGATCCCCGAGCCAGGCTCGGACTGCCACACGACGTCGGACGCGTGCTCGGCCAGGATCCGGTACCGCTCCTCGCTCGCAGCCAGGGCTGCCGCAGCGTCATGCCGCGCCGACACATCGCGGAAGGTGACAGCCACCCCGTCTCCCGCCTTGACCGCGCGAACGTCGAAGCGGTGGGTGATCCCCGAGCGGTCGTCGGCGTAGGGAAAGTCATCCAGCACGAGCGGCACGCCGGTCGCGACAACCTCGAGGTAAGCCGCGTGGGTGCCGTCGGCCACCAGCCCGGGCAGGATGTCCGCCAGCAGGTGGCCGACCAGCTGGTCACGGGTCAGCCCGTGATAGTCCAGCGCTGCATCGCTCGCGGCCGCGTAGCGGAGCGCGATTACGTGGCCGGCGTCGTCGCGGACGGCCTCCAGCAGGACGAACGGGTCGAACTGGCTGTCGAACACCCCGCGCAGTCGAGCATTCTGGGTCTCCAACTCGCGGGTGGCCTCCTCGAGCGCGCGCAGGCTGCGCAGCCGGTGCAGACCCAGGCCCACATCCGATGCCAGGGTCTCGAGCAGTTCAGTGGCCCTGCCGTCGAAGGTGTGCGGATCCGACGCCGCGACGACGAGCACACCGTCGATCTCGCCGTCGACCGTCACGGGAAGTGATATCGAACTCCGCAGTCCCGCTTCTCGCGCCGCGTCACCCCACCAGGCGGAGCCATCCGCCGGGTAGTCGCCGCGAACCTGCGTGGTTCCCGTGCGCAGGGCGGTGCCCGTGGGCCCGGTGCCGCGCGGTCCTTCGCCCCAGGAGGTCTCGACCTCGTCGACATAGCTGGCTGATGGACCCGCCACCGCGAGCTTGGCCACGCTGTGCGCCGCATCGTGCACGCGCTGGCCATACCAGGCGAGCGGATACTGGCCGGTCGTCACGATGACCTCGCACATCCGCTGCAGCAGCTGATCCTCGACGTCGGACCGGGCCAGTACGCGGTTGCCCTCGCTGAGGACGGACAGCGCGCGCAGGGCGTCGTCGCGCTCGCTGGTGTCCTGCATGGTGATGATGTGTCCCACCACCGCGCCCGCTTCGTCGATGGCAGGCCGGCCGCGGAGCTGCAGCGGCTTGTAGCCGCCGCCGGACTGGCGCAGGCGGACCCGGCGACTGGTGACGCGAGCCGCATCCCGGTTCAGGGCCAGACACGAGTTCGCCGATCTCCGGAAGATCGTCGGGGTGGACGAGTCCGCGCCGATCAGCGCCGACCACCTCGTCGGGCGCCCAGCCGAGCACCTCCCCGACCGAGGGTGAGATCCAGCGAATCCGAGTGGTGAGGTCCGCCTCGAGCACGACGTCGATGGCGTTGTCGGCGAGCAGCCGGTAGCCCTGCCACGATGCTGCCGAGGACAGCTCGTCCGCGCCTGTCGACATGAATTCCCCCTCGCCGATCGGCCTTCCCCGATCGGCCCTCCCGACCTGGTGGCCGGAACGGATCCCCCTCCGGCGACAAGTATGGCGCGAATCCCGGCCCTACACTCGCCGATGTGCAGGCCGACCCCCGCGTGACCCAGCTGTTCGCCGAGCTCGAGACGCGGTGGCCGGAGAACGTCATCGAGCCGACGCTCGCGCGCATCGCCGCGCTGACCGACCTGCTCGGGGCGCCACAGCGGACGTACCCCGTCATCCACGTCACGGGCACGAACGGCAAGAGCTCGACGGCTCGCATGATCGAGTCCCTACTGCGCGCCTTCGGCCTGCGCACCGGCCTGTTCACCTCGCCCCACCTGATCGACGCCCGCGAGCGCATCTGCTTCGACGGGACGCCCATCGACGCGGATCGGCTGATGGCCACGTGGGAGGAGATCGCCCCGTTCGTGGCGATCGTCGACGCGGACTCCGAGGCCGCAGGTGGCGTGCCGCTGTCGTACTTCGAGATCCTGACGGCGCTGGCGTTCGCGGCGTTCGCGGATGCCCCGGTCGACGTCGCGATCGTCGAGGTCGGCCTGGGCGGCGGCTGGGACTCGACCAACGTGGCCGACGGCTCCGTGGCCGTCGTGACGCCCGTCGGAGTGGACCATCGGGAGTATCTGGGCGACTCCATCCTCGACATCGCGCGCGAGAAGGCGGGCATCATCAAGCCGGGCGCGGTCGCCGTGCTCGCGCAGCAGGACGTCGACGTGGCCGAGGTGCTGCTGGAGCGCGCCGTCGAGGTGGACGCGTCAGTCGCGCGCGAGGGCCTGGACTTCGGGGTGGCCGCACGTGGGGTGGCCGTCGGCGGGCAGGTGCTGGCGATCAAGGGCCTGGGCGCCCAGTACGACGAGGTGTTCCTGCCGATGTTCGGGGAGCACCAGGCGCACAACGCGGCCGTGGCCCTGGCCGCCGTGGAGGCCTTCCTCCGCGGCGTCGGGCCGCTCGACGCCGACCTGGTGCGGGAGGGATTCGCCACCGCATCGTCGCCGGGCCGGCTGGAGGTGCTGCGCCGTGGCCCGACGGTGCTCGTGGACGCGGCGCACAACCCGCACGGCGCCCGGGCCCTGTCCGCTGCCCTCGCCGACTCGTTCGACTTCTCCTCGCTCGTCGGGGTGGTAGGCGTGCTGGCCGGCAAGGACGCCCTGGGGATCCTCGAGGCGCTCGAGCCGAGCATCGACCGGGTCGTCATCACCGAGCCGTCGTCCCCGCGGGCCCTGCCGGTCGATGACCTTGCCGAACTGGCGCGGGAGGTGTTCGGTGACGACCGGGTGTTCATCGAGCCGGACCTCGGCGACGCGCTGTCGCGCGCCCTGGAGCTGGCGGAGGAGAGTGGGGAGTTCGGGGGCTCGGGCGTGCTGGTGACCGGTTCGGTCGTGCTCGTCGGGGATGCGCGACGTGCGCTCGGCGGCGGTGCCGCATGAGGGTGCTGTGCTCGTCCGTCCTGGTCATGGAGGCGCTCGTCGTGCTGCTGGCGACGTCCCTGGCCACGTCCGGCGGCTCGGTGGCCAACACCGCGCTCGCATGGACGCTCGGACTGATCCTGATGGCGCTGCTCGCGCTGGCACCGGCGACGCTGAGGTTCCGTTGGGGGCTCACCCTGGGCTGGATCCTGCAGCTGCTCGTCCTCGCCAGCGCGCTGGTCGTCGGCTGGACCATGCTGGTCGTCGGCGGCATCTTCGTCGTGCTGTGGTGGTGGGCGATCCAGAACGGCTCCCGAGTGGACGCGCAGAAGGCCGAGGCCAGCGCTCGGGAGGCGGCGCAGGCCGGGGAGCCGGGCGAGCCCGCGACGGACGCGGATTAGGATGACGGCGCATCGCCACCGCGAGGTGTCATCGCGATGCCTGACCTTCGCCAAGGAGTCCCGTTGTCCGAGCGCACCCTCGTCCTCATCAAGCCCGACGGCGTGGCCCGTGGCCTCGTCGGCGAGGTGATCGGCCGCATCGAGCGCAAGGGCTTCGCGATCGTCGCCATGGAGCTGCGCACGCTGACCCGCGAGGTCGCGGAGGCGCACTACGGCGAGCACAAGGACAAGCCGTTCTTCGCCGACCTGGTCGAGTTCATCACCGGTGGTCCTCTGGTTGCGGCCGTGATCGAGGGTCCCGACGCGATCGTCCAGTGGCGCAGCATGATGGGGGCCACCAACCCGGTCAACGCCGACATGGGCACCATCCGCGGCGACCTCGCCACCGAGATGCAGAACAACGTGACCCACGGGTCCGACTCCCCGGAGTCGGCGGCCCGCGAGGTGGCGCTGTTCTTCCCGGGCCTGGCCTAGCCATGAAGGCGGCCGCGGTCGGCACTGCCTGCGGACTGGCCGTCGGCGGCGTCGTCGCCGCGGCCTCGCGCGGACCCTCGCTCGTACCGTGGCCGGAGAAGGTCCGGACCGCGTTCCCGTTCGTGCTCGGCGGACTCGTCGGGACGGCGGCCGGGCTGAAGGCCGGGTTCACCGTCTCGACGCTGCGGGCGCTGAGCGGCCGGGGCCCGGGCCCCGTCACGACGGCCACGCCGGTATTCGTGGGCGCGGCCGTGATCGGAGGCCTCGCCGTGGCCGGCACGGTCGCCGGACGTCGGCTCGTCGGCCAGCTCGCCGAGGCGGGCCGGGGGCTGGACGAGGGCTTCGCGGCGCCGTCGACGGATCCGGGCGTGAGCGGTGGGCCGGGGTCCGTGGTGTCCGTGACGGAGCTCGGCCGCGAGGGCGCGCGCTTCGTCGGGTCCGTCACCACGCCCGAGGGGGTCCGCGAGGTCACCGGGCAGGACCCCGTCGCCAGTCCGGTGCGCGTGTTCGTCGGGGTGGACGCCGCCAGCACGGTGGAGCAGCGCGTGGGCCTGGCCATGGCCGAGCTGCGGCGGACCGGGGCATTCGACCGGGCCAACCTGCTCATCCAGGCGCCCGCGGGCTCCGGCTACGCCAACTCGTTCCCCGTGGACATCGTCGAGGTGCTGACGCGCGGCGACAGCGCGGCGGTGGCGGTGGGCTACGGACTGCTGCCGTCGTTCCTGTCCCTGTCGAAGGTCGGGGTGGCGACGTTCACGCAGCGGCTGCTGCTCGACGCCATCCGCGAGGAACTGCAGGGCCGCGAGCACCGGCCGCGCGTGCTGCTCTACGGCGAGAGCCTCGGCGCGGAGGTCCAGCAGGGCGCGATCCCGGCCGGCCCGATCGATCTCGACCACTACGGCGTGGCTGCGGCACTGTACGTCGGCACGCCCGGTGGCGAGCGGTCGGACACGTTCCACGCGCTGTGCGCGGGGGAGTCGTACACGGTGGACCGTCCCGAGCTGCTGCCCGATCCGGTGCCGAGCCCCCGGCCGCGGGTGTGGTTCCTCGAGCATGACGGTGACCCGGTGGTGCGGTTCCGCCGCGACCTGCTGCTGCACCGGCCGGCCTGGCTGCCGGAGGACGGTGCGCGCGGGCGCAACGTGCCGGCGGAGATGACGTGGAAGCCCGGCATCACGTACGCCCAGGCGCTGGTCGACACGATGTTCGCGACGAACGTCAAGCCGGGCCTGTTCGAGAGCCGGGGGCACGACTACCGGGCCGACCTCGGCGCGGTGACGACGGCGGCGTTCGACCTGCCCACGTCCGCGGAGGTGGCGGAGCGGCTGGAGACGTTCCTGCGGCGCACCGAGGTGGAGCGGGCCGCCCGCATCGGCGAATCCTGACCTCCCAGATTTGCACCGCCTCCCGGCTCAATTCGGCAGTTGAGGGCCGATACCGGCCCAGTTCTGCGGAACTGGACCGGGAAGCGGAGCAAATCTGAAAGGGGCGAATGGGGGGAAAGGGGTAAAACGGTCAGGGGATGTGATCGGACCGTGACCTTCCGTCTACACTTGGGCGACCGTTCCTACCGGAAGGCCAGTTCCCCATGGCTGCATCGTCGACCTTCGGCACCTCGTCCTTCGTCGGACGAGACATGGCCGTCGATCTCGGCACCGCCAACACCTTGGTGTACGTGCGTGGACGCGGCATCGTCCTGAACGAGCCGTCCGTGGTGGCGATCAACAACAACACCGGCGGCATCCTGGCCGTGGGCTCCGAGGCCAAGCGGATGATCGGGCGCACGCCCGGCAACATCGTCGCCATCCGCCCGCTGAAGGACGGCGTCATCGCCGACTTCGACACCACCGAGCGGATGCTGCGCTACTTCATCCAGAAGGTGCACAAGCGGCGCCACCTGGCCAAGCCCCGGCTGATCGTCTGCGTGCCCTCCGGCATCACCGGCGTCGAGCAGCGCGCCGTCAAGGACGCGGGCTACGCCGCCGGCGCTCGCAAGGTCTTCATCATCGAGGAGCCGATGGCCGCAGCGATCGGCGCCGGCCTGCCCGTCCACGAGCCGACCGGCAACATGGTCGTCGACATCGGCGGCGGCACCTCCGAGGTGGCCGTCATCTCGCTCGGCGGCATCGTCACCAGCCTGTCGGTCCGCGTCGGCGGCGACGAGCTCGACAACGCGATCATCCAGTACGTGAAGAAGGAGTACTCGCTCATGCTGGGCGAGCGCACCGCGGAGGAGATCAAGGTCGCGATCGGCTCGGCGTTCCCGATGCCCGACGAGCCGCACGCCGAGATCCGTGGCCGCGACCTCATCACCGGCCTGCCGCGCACGATCGTGGTCTCCGCCGAAGAGATCCGCCGCGCGATCGACGAGCCGGTGCACGCCATCGTCGACGCTGTGAAGGCGACGCTCGACCGCACGCCCCCGGAGCTCTCCGGCGACATCATGGACCGCGGCATCGTGCTGACCGGTGGTGGCGCACTCCTGCGCGGGCTTGACGAGCGGCTGCGTCACGAGACCGGCATGCCGATCATCATCGCCGACCGCCCGCTCGACTGCGTCGCGCTCGGATCCGGCAAGTGCGTCGAGGAGTTCGAGGCGCTCCAGCAGGTGCTCATCTCGGAGCCGCGCCGCTAGCGGTGCCGTGATCCGGGTCCCTGCGCACGCGGGGCACCTGCGTCAAGGGAGACTTGTCCCATGCAGTCGCGCCGTACCCGCATCCTCATTGCGGTCCTCGTCGTCGCGGCGCTCACCTTCGTCATCCTCGACCTCCGCGGCGGCGACGGTCCGGGAGCCAGCGTGCGCAACGTTGGCGCCAACGCGCTCGGTGGCCTCGAGCGCGCGGCCGCGACCGTGTTCTCGCCCATCACGGGCCTGAACAGCTGGTGGTCCACGATGCGCGACCAGTCGACGCAGATCCAGGAGCTCAGCGAGGAGAACGACCAGCTCCGCACCGAGCTCGACACCCTGACCAGCGACAAGGCCCGCGTCGCCGCGCTCGACGGGCTACTGCGCGTCTCCAGCGTCGGGGGCTACCGGTTCGTTCCGGCGGAGGTCATCGCCGTCGGTCCGGCGCAGGACTTCGCGTGGACCGTGACCATCGACGCCGGCCGCAACGACGGCATCGAGCAGGACATGACGGTGATCAACGGCCAGGGCCTGGTCGGGCGGATCCTGAAGGTGACCGCCAGCACCTCCACGGTCGTGCTCATCGTGGACAGTTCGTCAGCAGTCGGCGGTCGCGTCGCGACCACCGAGGAGATCGGCATCGTGGCCGGCACCGGGCAGCAGGACGAGCTCGAGTTCCAGCTGCTGGATCCGGGGGCCGACGTCCGCGAGGGCGATGCGCTCGTCACCTTCGGGTCGAAGGGTGGACGCCCGTACGCGCCGGGAATCCCCATCGGAGAGATCATCGAGGTGAAGGGCACCCCTGGTCAGTTGACGCGCGCGGCCGCGGTGCGGCCGTACGTCGACGTCTCTGCGCTCAGCATCGTGGGCGTTGTCACCCGCCCGCCGCGGGAGGACCCTCGGGATTCCGTGCTGCCGAAGAGCTCGCAGCTCCCAGTGGCGCCGTCTCCTGCGCCGCTCGGCGGGGCCGGCAGTGACTCGAGCGCAGCGCCCGAGGAGGAGACCGCGGCGAAGAACACAGACGCGGACGACCCAAGCCCGTCGCCGTCGGCGGCACCTGAGCAGGAGACGGCGGCGACCCCCGCGGCGGACGACGGGGCCGGATAGCCGTGATCTGGCGGCAGACGCTCATCATTGGCGGGCTCACCCTGCTCGCGACGATCATCCAAGTCACCCTCCTCAGCCGGCTGGGCCTGCCAGGTGCGACTCCTGACCTCGTCGTCGTCACGGTCGTCGCCCTCGCCCTCGCGATGGGGCCCACCCGGGGTGCCATCGCCGGGTTCGTCGCCGGCATGCTGGTCGATCTCGCACCGCCGGCGGACACCGTGCTCGGCATCAACGCGATCGTCTACATCGTGATCGGCCTGGTGGCGGGCCGGGTCATCAACCCCCGCGACCGCACGGTCCCGCTCATGATCGGGATCGTCGGTGCCGCTGCCGGATTCGCCGTCCTCGCCACCGCCGGGCTGGACGCGCTGCTCGGCTCCGAGCGGGTGAACTGGGAGCAGGTGCCGGGGCTGGCCCTGAGCAGCGTGCTGTACGCGATCATCCTGGCGCCGCTCGTCGTGCTGTTCGTGCACTGGCTGGTCGGCCCGGGCGGTGCCCGAGGTGCTGGTGGCCTGACGCCGTCCCGACCGGGCCAACGAGCCGGAAGATTTGCCGCAAAACGCCCAAACTATCCCAGTCGGAACCGACGTCGGGTCGATCGCGTCGTACCGTCATACCCGGAAGGTCCCCACGGCGTTCGACGCCGCCCTCGGTTCGGCGTTCGGACGTCGACATGCACGCGCGAAGGAGGCGCTGGTGAGCGAGCGCTCCAATCTGCGCCTGCTTGTCCTCGCCGTGCTCATCGCATCGCTGCTGGGCACGCTGCTCGCCCGCGCCTTCTACCTCCAGGTGCTCGAGGGCACCGAGTACCGGGCGGCGATCAGCAGCAACACCGAGCGCGAGGTCGTCGAGCCCGCGGTCCGCGGCCTCATCCTCGACCAGGCCGGTCGCCCGCTCGTCGACAACCGCACGTCGGTGGTCGTGACGATCGATCGCCAGACCCTTGCGCAGGAGGACGACGACGGCGACGCGGTCATCCGCCGGCTGGCGTCGATCCTCGACACCACCGCGCGCAAGATCAAGGACCGCCTGATGAACTGCGGGACCGACGGGGCCAAGCCGCCGCCGATCTGCTGGAACGGCACGGCGTATCAGCCCGTCCCGGTGGCCAAGGACGTCGACACGCAGACCGCACTGACGATCATGGAGAAGCGCCGGGAGTTCCCGGGAGTCTCCGCGCGGCTCGAGGCGATCCGCGAGTACCCGGCACCCTTCAACGTCAACGCGGCGCACATCCTCGGCTACCTCGGCCCGGTGACCGAGGATCAGCTCGAGGAGCAGGGGGAGAGCTCCGAGCCGGACCGGCTGCGCAGGACCGACGTGGTCGGACGGGCCGGCCTGGAGCGGCAGTACGACGAGTACCTCCGGGGGGTTCCCGGGATCACCAACGTGGCCGTCGACACGTCGGGTGCCGTCGTGGGCACCGTCGACGAGATCCCGCCCACGCCCGGCAACTACCTCGTCTCGACGATCGACGCCAAGCTGCAGTCCGTCGTCGAGGAGCAGCTGCTCGCGGCCGTCCGCCGCGCCCAGAAGCAGGGATTCCGGGGCAAGTCCGGTGCCGCCGTCGTCATCGACGTGCAGACCGGACAGGTGCTCGCCATGGCCAGCTACCCGACCTACGACCCGTCCATCTGGATCGGCGGCGTGAGCAAGAAGCAGTACAAGGAGCTCATCGAGAGCGAGGCGCTGGCGTCCAATGCGTACCAGGGCCAGTTCGCCCCCGGGTCCACCTTCAAGGCGGTGACCACGGCGGCCGCGGGCAAGGACAACATGAACCTCTACGGCATCTACAACTGCCCGTCCAGCCTCGAGGTCGGCGGCCAGAAGTTCAGCAACTTCGAGTCGAACGCCTACGGTCCGATCTCGCTCACGCGTGCGCTCGAGGTGTCCTGCAACACCGTCTTCTACGAGATCGCCAAGCGGATGTGGCAGGAGGCCGGCGGCCCGGACGCGGACGTGACCGCGCCGGACCCCGTCGCTGAGGCCGCACGCGCCTTCGGTCTCGGCTCCGCGACCGGCATCGACCTGCCGGGCGAGGCGTCCGGGCTGGTGGCCAGCCGTCAGTTCAAGTTCGACAACTGGGAGAAGAAGAAGGACACCTGGTGCCGCAACGCGGAGCTCGGGTACGCGGAGACGCGCAAGACCGATCCCAAGCTGGCCGACTACTTCACCGCGCTGGACAGGGAGAACTGCACCGACGGGTACCAGTGGCGCGCGGGTGACGCCCTCAACGCGGCCATCGGCCAGGGCGACACCACGGTCACGCCGCTGCAGATGGCCATGGTCTACGCGACGATCGCCAACGGCGGCAAGGTCTTCCAGCCGCAGATCGCCAAGGGCGTCGTGAGCGCCGACGGCAGCACCGTCGAGAAGTTCGAGCCGATCCTCAAGGGCAAGGTCGACGTGCCGAAGAAGGCCATCAAGTTCCTCAAGCGCTCCCTGCCCGGCGTGACCACGGACGGTTCCGGCGAGACGCCCTTCATCGGCTTCCCGCTGAAGAAGATCCCTGTCGCCTCGAAGACGGGCTCCGCGCAGGTCACCGGCGACAAGGCGTCGACGTCGTGGTTCGCGTCCTACGCGCCCGCCGACAAGCCCCGCTACGCGGTCGTCATGATGGTGACGGAGGGCGGCACCGGCTCGAAGACGTCGGGCCCGAGCGTCCGGAAGATTTACGAGGCCATCTTCGGGGTGAAGAATGGCGCGGTGCGCCCCTCTGACAGTGTGCTGGCCGGCGGTGAACCGCGCGCTGAGCTTCCGGCGGTCCGCTCGGACGGCACGGTGAACGTCGCCAAGGGCGCCGGTACGGGCGTCGTCGCCTCGAGGCAGGGATGAGCATGGCCACCACATTCGCTCCGGACACCGGTGGTCGCACGTCGAGCCGCGGCCTCGGCTACTGGCGGGACCTCGACTGGATCCTGCTGATCTCCGCGCTCGCCCTGACCGTGTTCGGGTCGATGCTGGTGTGGTCGGCCAGTCGGGCTGACATGGCTGCCGAAGGCGACCCGCTGTCCTACCTGAAGCGTCATGGGCTCAACGTCGCCGTCGGCATCACGCTGGGCTTCTTCGCCTCCCGCGTGGACTACCGGTGGCTCCGCGCGTACACGCCGATCATCTACGTCGCTTCGGTGATCCTGCTCGTGCTGCCCTTCGCGCCCGGCCTCGGCACGACCATCGCGGGTGCACGCGCCTGGATCGACCTGCCCGGCGGCATGACGCTGCAGCCCTCCGAGTTCGCGAAGGTCGCCGTCATCCTGATGATGGCCGTACTGCTGTCCGAGAAGCGTGACGTGGAGGCGGAGCCCCGCGACCGCGACGTGCTGATGTCCCTCGGAGTGGCCGTCCTGCCGATCCTGATCATCCTGGCGCAGAACGACACGGGCACCGTCCTGGTGCTGGGCTCCGTCGCGCTGTCGATCATCGCGGTGTCGGGGGCCCGGACGCGCTGGGTCATCGGCCTGATCGGCGGAGCGGTCGTCGGCATCCTGCTCGCCGTCCAGCTCGGCCTGCTGAAGGAGTACCAGGTCCAGCGGCTGACCTCCTTCATCGATCCGACCGCAGACGCGTCAGCGTCCGCCTACAACGCCAATCAGGCCCGCATCGCCATCGGTGGGGGCGGCTGGTCGGGCTTCGGCCTGTTCGAGGGACCCCAGACGCAGGGCCGGTTCGTGCCGGTCAACGAGAGCGACTTCATCTTCACGGTGGTGGGGGAGGAGCTCGGCTTCGTCGGTGCGGCCGTCTTGATCCTGCTCGTCGGGGTGATCCTGTGGCGGGCGGTCATGATCGCCTTCCGCGCCGACGACCTGTACGGCCGGCTCGTCGCGACCGGCATCGTCGCGTGGCTGGGCTTCCAGACCTTCGAGAACATCGGGATGAGCCTCGGCATCATGCCGATCACCGGGATTCCGCTGCCGCTGGTGTCCGCGGGCGGCACGTCGATGATGGCGACCTGGATCGCCATCGGACTGCTGCAGAACGTCCGGATCCACGCCGCCCGCGCCTCCATCTGACCCGTCATCTCGTTGAGTGCGGGGTTGTTGCGCCATTCAGGGGCGTGAACCCCGCAACAACTCCGCACTCGACGAAATCGGGGACGGGTATCGTTGCCTCCCATGACTTCCCCGACGGTCCCTGCGCCGCTGCATGTGCGCGGCGCGAGCGTGTTCGACCGGCTCGAGGAGCTGCTGCCCAGCGTGAGCAAGCCGATCCAGTACGTCGGCGGTGAGGTCAACGCCGTCAGCAAGGACTGGGACGACGTCGAGGTGCACTGGGCCCTCATGTATCCCGACGCCTACGAGGTCGGGGCACCCAACCAGGGCGTCCAGATCCTGTACGAGGTGATCAACGAGCGCGACGACGCCCTCGCCGAGCGGTCCTACGCGGTGTGGCCGGACCTCGAGGCGCTCATGCGCGAGCACAACGTGCCGCAGTTCACCGTCGACGCACACCGCGCGGTCGGCGACTTCGACCTGCTGGGCGTCTCCTTCAGCACGGAGCTGGGGTACACGAACCTGCTGACCGCCCTCGACCTCGCCGGCGTTCCGCTGCTGGCGAGCGATCGCGACGAGACCCACCCGGTCGTCATCGCCGGCGGGCACGCCGCCTTCAACCCCGAGCCGCTGGCGGACTTCGTCGATGCCGCCGTCCTGGGTGACGGCGAGGAGGCCGTCCTCCTCATCACCGACATCGTGCGCGACTGGAAGCGCGAGGGTGGCCCCGGCGGTCGCGACGAGCTGCTGCTGCGGCTGGCCCTCACCGGCTCGATCTACGTGCCGCGGTTCTACGACGTGACCTACCTGCCGGACGGCCGGATTCAGCGCATCGCCCCGAACCGCACGGACGTGCCGTGGCGCGTGCGCAAGCACACGCTCATGGACCTCGACGAGTGGGCGTACCCGAAGAACCCGCTGGTGCCGCTGGCCGAGACCGTGCATGAGCGGATGAGCGTGGAGATCTTCCGCGGGTGCACCCGTGGCTGCCGCTTCTGCCAGGCCGGCATGATCACCCGCCCGGTGCGCGAGCGCAGCATCACCGGGATCGCGCAGATCATCGAGAACGGGCTCGAGAAGACCGGCTACGAGGAAGTCGGCCTGCTCTCGCTGTCCAGCGCCGACCACTCCGAGATCGCCGACGTCGCACGCAATCTCGCCGACCGCTACGAGGGCACCAACACCTCGCTGTCGCTGCCGAGCACCCGCGTCGACGCCTTCAACGTCGACCTCGCCAACGAGCTCTCGCGCAACGGCCGTCGCAGCGGCCTGACGTTCGCGCCCGAGGGTGGCAGCGAGCGGATGCGCAACGTCATCAACAAGCAGGTCACGGAGGAGGACCTCATCCGCACCGTCACCACCGCCTACGCGGCCGGGTGGCGCCAGGTGAAGCTCTACTTCATGTGCGGCCTGCCGACCGAGACGGACGAGGACGTGCTCCAGATCGCCGAGCTCGCCCGCGAGGTCATCAAGGCCGGCCGCGAGGCGGCTGGCACCAAGGACATCCGCTGCACGGTCTCGATCGGCGGCTTCGTCCCCAAGCCGCACACGCCCTTCCAGTGGGCGGCCCAGCTCGATCACGAGGCCACCGACGCGCGGCTGCACAAGCTGCGTGATGCCATCCGCGCCGACAAGCAGTACGGCCGGGCCATCGGACTGCGCTATCACGACGGCAAGCCCGGCATCATCGAAGGCCTGCTCTCCCGGGGCGACCGTCGCGTGGGTGCTGCGATCCTGCAGGCGTGGCGGGACGGCCAGCGCTTCGACGGCTGGAGTGAGCACTTCTCGTTCGATCGCTGGATGACGGCAGCGGACCGCGCCTTCAGCGAGGGGCCGGTGGACGTCGACTGGTTCACCACCCGCGAGCGGGACCGCACTGAGGTCCTGCCATGGGATCACCTGGACTCCGGGCTCGACATCGAGTGGCTCTGGGAGGACTGGCAGGACGCCCTCAACGACGTGCCCGTCGACGACTGCCGGTGGACCCCCTGCTACGACTGCGGCGTCTGCGACCAGCTCGACACCGAGATCCAGATCGGCCCCACGGGCGTGGTCAACCTGCCGATGCCCGAGGTACGGCCGCCCGCCGTCCTCGAGCACGTCGAGGCCTGATGGCCAGGCTGTCGCCGAACCGGGACAACGCACCGCCCGTACAGAAGCTCCGCCTGCGCTACGCCAAGCGCGGCCGGCTGCGGTTCTCGAGCCACCGCGACTTCCAGCGGGCACTCGAGCGGGCGTTGCGTCGGGCCGACGTGCCGATGGCCTACAGCGGCGGGTTCTCGCCGCACCCGAAGGTTTCCTACGCCAACTCCGCGCCCACCGGCGTGGCCAGCGAGGCCGAGTATGTCGAGCTCGGGGTGGCCCAGCGGTGTGATCCGGATGCGGTTCGGGACGCGCTGGACGCGGCACTGCCGCCGGGCCTAGACGTGGTCGAGGTCGTCGAGGCGATCACATCCGACTTCGCCAACCGGCTCGAGGCCAGCGCGTGGCTGATCGAGCTGCCCGGGGTGGACGAGGTCGAGCTGGGCGCGGCGGTCGACGCCTTCCTCGCGCAGGACGAGGTGATCGTCGATCGGATGACGAAGAACGGGCGTCGATCCTTCGATTCCCGGGCCGCAGTCATCTCGGCTTCGGTGTCGCGCGCACCCGACCCGGCCGACTGTGCGATACTCGACCTGGTTGTTCGGCACGGAACCCCGGCCGTTCGACCCGACGACATCCTGTCCGCGCTTCACCGTGTGGCCGACCTCGCGCCGCCGAAACCCCCTCGGGTGACCCGGCTGGCACAGGGACCACTCGACGAAGCCGGCACCTCGGTCACGGACCCGTTGGCCCCTGACCGGGTGAACTAGGACGGACCGAGGTAGGGACGTCGTCGGCGGAGTGAGGCGGTCGCGCCCAGCGCGCGCCCCACGCCGTGACCCTGAAGGCTTTGCGAGGGCGAGTTCCTTCGCACGAGAGGCGCGCAGCACCGGGATCGCCCGGCGTGCGTCATTGAGGAGTACGACCGCATGGTCGACAAGAGCACCGATTCCCCTGAGGCAGCCGCAACCGCCGAGTCCTCGGACCTGACCACCGCCACCGCGAAGCGCACCCGACGCCGGGCGGCCAGCCGCCCCGCCGGACCGCCCGCCGCGGCCCCCGAGCCGGTCACCGTGGCCGAGGCGACACCCGCCGCCACCGACGAGAAGCCGAAGGCGGCCCGCAAGACCACCCGAAAGAGCACGAAGAAGACCGCCGAGCCCGATGCGGCACCCGAGCCGACAGAGCCGAGCGCCGAGAAGCCGCCGGCCAAGCGGACCCGAAAGAAGGCCGCGGCCAAGCCCGCAGCGGCCACCTCGTCCCCCGAGGACGGCGACGCCGCCCGGATGAGCACGGCGGCCCCGATCGCCCCCATCTTCCAGGCTCCGGACGTCGACGCCGCCGAGCCGGCACCGAGGGCCAAGCGAACCCGAAAGAAGGCCGTCGCGGCCCAGCCCGCCCCCTCCGAGGAGGCCGGCGAGTCCGAGGAGTCGGCTGCTGCCGACGAAGCCGGCGAGGAGCCCGGCGAGGAGGGCGAGGCCGGCCGGCGTCGCCGTCGCCGCCGCGGCGGTCGCGGGCGCAAGCGTCGCACCGGCGAAGAGGGCGAGGACGGCGAAGACATCGAGTCCGGCACTGATGTCGACCGTGACGAGGCCGGCGAGGGCGAGGATGCCGATTCCCCGGCCTCCAAGCGTCGTCGTCGCCGTCGCCGTCGTGGCGGTGACGGTGACTCCGACATGTCGCCCGACGATCCGCCGAACACCGTCGTCCGGGTGCGCGAGCCCCGTTCGTCAGGCCGCGACGACGTCACGTCGCTCAAGGGATCCACGCGCCTCGAGGCCAAGAAGCAGCGTCGTCGCGAGGGTCGCGAGGCCGGCCGGCGGCGCGCCCCCATCCTGACCGAGGCGGAGTTCCTCGCCCGGCGTGAGTCGGTCGACCGCGTCATGGCGGTCCGGCAGCAGGGCGACCGCACCCAGATCGCGGTGCTCGAGGACGGCGTCCTCGTGGAGCACTACGTGACCCGGGGCTCGGCGAGCTCGATGGTCGGCAACGTCTACCTCGGCCGGGTGCAGAACGTGCTCCCCAGCATGGAGGCCGCCTTCGTCGACATCGGTCGCGGCCGCAACGCCGTGCTCTACGCCGGCGAGGTGAACTGGGACGCGGCGGGGCTCGAAGGCCAGCCCAAGCGCATCGAGTTCGCGCTCAAGTCGGGCGATCCCGTGCTCGTGCAGGTCACCAAGGACCCGGTCGGGCAGAAGGGTGCCCGGCTGACCAGCCAGATCTCGCTCCCGGGCCGGTTCCTGGTCTTCGTGCCGGACGGCTCGATGACCGGCATCAGTCGCAAGCTGCCCGACACCGAGCGCAGCCGCCTGAAGTCGATCCTGAAGCGGGTCATGCCCGAGGATGCCGGCGTCATCGTCCGCACTGCGGCCGAAGGCGCGCCAGAGGAGTCGCTCGAGCAGGACGTCGCCCGACTGCAGGCGCAGTGGGAGGACATCACGGCGGCCGCCAAGTCGGCGTCGCCGCCGGCACTGCTCTACAGCGAGCCCGACCTGGCGATCAAGGTCGTCCGTGACATCTTCAACGAGGACGTGAAGTCGCTCGTCGTCGCGGGCGACACCGCGTGGACCTCGATCAGCGCCTACATCGGCGCCGTCGCTCCGGATCTCGCCGACCGACTGCAGCACTGGGTCGACGGCAAGGACCTGTTCGCGGAGTACCGCGTGGACGAGCAGCTGATGAAGGCTCTCGACCGCAAGGTCTACCTCCCGTCCGGCGGCTCGCTGGTCATCGACCGCACCGAGGCGATGACGGTCGTCGACGTCAACACCGGCAAGTTCACCGGCCAGGGCGGCAACCTCGAGCAGACGGTCACCCGCAACAACCTGGAGGCGGCCGAGGAGATCGTCCGCCAGCTCCGGCTGCGGGACATCGGCGGCATCATCGTCGTCGACTTCATCGACATGGTCCTGGAGAGCAACCGCGACCTCGTGCTGCGGCGGCTGGTCGAATGCCTGGGCCGGGACCGGACCAAGCACCAGGTGGCCGAGGTCACGTCGCTGGGGCTCGTGCAGATGACCCGCAAGCGGATCGGCTCGGGCCTGCTGGAGTCCTTCTCGGAGAACTGCGACCACTGCAACGGCCGCGGCATCCGCGTGTCCCTGCATGCTGACGAGCATCACCATGAGTCCCCGCGTGGGCGCAAGCCGGCCGGATTCGTGGATCCGGCGGAAGCGGCGGCGCGGGCGCTGGCCGGCAACGGTGCCGAGGCGGAGGAGGCTCCCGCTGCCGAGGACGACCTCGTCGAGGACCTCGACGTCACCACTGAAGCCGAGATCGAGGTCGAGGCGGACGTGATCGATGAGGTGGCCGACGATGTGGAGGCGGTCGACGAGGTGACCGAGGTCACAGCGGAGACCGACCCGGTTTGACCGTCGCGGACCCGCGTCCGTATTCTTGATCCTCGTGCCTCGGGCCGTTGCCCGCGGTGCTTCCAGACTGACAGGAGTAAGTGGTGTACGCCATCGTTCGCGCCGGCGGCCGGCAAGAGAAGGTCGCGGTCGGCGACGTCGTTGTGCTCGATCGTCAGGCGGGTGAGCCCGGCGCATCGCTCGCGCTGCCGGTCCTGCTCCTCGTCGACGGCACCGCGGTGACCTCGGATCCCGCAGTCCTGGCCAAGGCCAGCGTCACGGCGGAGATCGTCGACCACCACCGTGGCCCCAAGATCGACATCCTCAAGTACAAGAACAAGACCGGCTACCGCCGTCGCCAGGGGCACCGTCAGGAGCTCACCGCGGTCAAGGTCACCGACATCACCCCGGGGAAGTGAGCTGACATGGCACACAAGAAGGGCGCGTCCAGCACCCGCAACGGCCGCGACTCCAACGCGCAGCGCCTCGGCGTCAAGCGCTTCGGCGGCCAGCTCGTCAGCGCCGGCGAGATCATCGTCCGCCAGCGCGGCACCCACTTCCACCCCGGCACCAACGTGGGCCGCGGTGGGGACGACACCCTGTTCGCCCTCTCGGCCGGCCATGTGCAGTTCGGCACCGCTCGTGGCCGTCGGGTCGTGAGCATCGTCGCTGCCGAGTAGCAGCACCAGACACCTCGAAGGGAGGGGCGGGCCGGTGGCCTGCCCCTCCCTTCGCGCTTGACGGGAGTCCCGACGGCGACGGCACGTCGTCGTCCGAGTCCCGCAACCTGAAAGGATGGCGGCCGTGGCCACCTTCGTCGATCGAGTCGTCCTGCATGCCCAGGGCGGCGACGGCGGCAACGGCTGCGTCTCGGTCCTCCGCGAGAAGTTCAAGCCGCTCGGTGGCCCCGACGGTGGCAATGGCGGCCGGGGCGGCAACGTCGTCGCTGTGGTCGATCCGGGCGTGACGACCCTGCTCGAGTTCCATCACGGTCCGCACCGCAAGGCCGGCAACGGCAAGCCGGGGCAGGGCTCGAACCGCAACGGCGCGGAAGGCGCCGACATCGTCCTGCGCGTGCCCAGCGGCACCGTCGTGACGTCGCCCGACGGCGAGATCCTCGCCGACCTGGTCGGCCCCGGCGCCTCGTTCGTGCTGGCCCAGGGCGGCCGCGGTGGGCTGGGCAACGCTGCCCTCGCCTCCCCGCGTCGCAAGGCCCCGGGATTCGCACTGCTGGGCGAGCCGGGGGACCGTCGCGACGTGGTGCTCGAGCTCAAGACGGTGGCGGATGTGGCGCTGGTCGGGTTCCCGAGCGCTGGCAAGTCCAGCGTCGTGGCCGCGATGTCCGCGGCGCGCCCGAAGATCGCCGACTACCCGTTCACCACGCTGGTTCCGAACCTCGGTGTCGTCACCGCGGGCGAGGTCGTGTTCACGATGGCCGACGTGCCGGGCCTGATCCCCGGGGCCAGCCAGGGCAAGGGGCTGGGCCTGGAGTTCCTCAGGCACGTCGAGCGCTGCAGCGTGCTGGTGCACGTGCTCGACTGCGCCACCATGGAGCCCGGCCGGGATCCGATCGACGATCTCGACATCATCGAGCAGGAGCTCGCTCAGTACGGCGGGCTCGGCGATCGGCCGCGGATCGTCGCGCTGAACAAGATCGACGTCCCCGATGCGCGCGTGCTGGCCGACCTGGTGCGCCCGATCCTCGAGGAGCGCGGCTACCCGGTCTACGAGATCTCCGCCGCCACGCATGAGGGGCTGCGGCCGCTGTCCTTCGCCATGGCCGAGCGGGTCATGCAGGCGCGCGCTGCACAGGTCGTCGACGAGCCGGAGCGCGTCGTCATCACCCCGCGAGCAGTGGACGACGCCGGCTTCACGGTCACCGAGGAGCCGGACGGCTACCGAGTGCGGGGCAGCCGGCCCGAGCGCTGGGTTCGCCAGACCGACTTCAGCAACGACGAGGCCGTCGGCTACCTCGCGGACCGGCTGGCCCGGCTCGGCGTCGAGGACCGCCTCATCGAGGTGGGGGCCACGCCGGGATGCACCGTGATGATCGGTCCGGTCGAGAACGCCGTCGTCTTCGACTGGCAGCCCTCCCTGCATGCGGGGGTGGCGCCGCACGCCGGGCCGCGGGGCAGCGACGTCCGCCTGGAGGCCCGGCTGGACGAGTTCCCCGGAGCAGCGCGGGACGAGACGCCGGATGGAGGCGCATAGGGATGTCCGAGGTCCGGCGGCAGATCGCCGAAGCCCCGCGGGTCGTCGTCAAGGTGGGCTCGTCCTCGCTGACGCAGCCCGGGGGCGGTCTGGACATCAGCCGCATCGAGGCACTCGTCCGGCAGATCGCCGGCCGTCGCCGCTCCGGACACCAGGTGGTGCTCGTGTCGAGCGGCGCCATCGCGACCGGGTTCCCCAACCTCGGCCTGACCCGTCGGCCGCGTGATCTTGCCACCCAGCAGGCGGCCGCCTCGGTCGGGCAGGGGATGCTCGTGGCGCAGTACAGCCGCTCGTTCGCCGAGCACGACCTGGTCGTCGGGCAGGTGCTGCTCACCGCGGACGACGTCGTGCGGCGCACCCACTACCGCAACGCGCAGCGCACCCTGTTCCGGCTGCTCGACCTGGGCATCGTGCCGATCGTCAACGAGAACGACACGGTGGCCACCGACGAGATCCGGTTCGGCGACAACGACCGACTGGCCGCCCTCGTCGCCCATGTCGTCCAGGCGGACGCCCTCGTGCTGCTGTCCGACGTGGACGGGCTGTACGACGGGCCGCCCATGCAGCCGGGCTCTTCGTTGATCGACGAGGTGCGCGGTCCGGCGGACCTCGCCGGGGTGCGGATCGGGGGCACCGGCGCTGCCGGGGTCGGTCTCGGCGGCATGTCCACGAAGGTGGAGGCGGCGAGCATCGCCACCGCAGCCGGTATCCCGGTCCTGCTCACGTCCGCGGCCCGCGTCGACGAGGCGCTGGCGAAGGCGCAGATCGGCACCGTGTTCCACCCGACCGGCCGGCGCACGTCCTCCCGGCTGCTCTGGCTCGCCCATGCCACGGCTGCGCGAGGACGACTCGTACTCGATCCCGGCGCCGTCGAAGCAGTCGTGCAGCGCCGGAAATCCCTCCTGCCCGCCGGCATCACCGCCATCGAGGGCTCGTTCACGGCCGGCGATCCGGTTGACCTTATGGATCAAAACGGCAACACGGTGGCGCGAGGTCTGGTCAACTTTGATGCGACGGAGCTTCCGGGCCTGCTCGGACGCTCCACTCGGGAACTGGCACGCGAGCTCGGTCCGGCATATGAGCGCGAGGTCGTCCATCGTGACGACCTGGTGGTGCTGTCGGGCTGACCCACGAGATCACCGCAGGGGGTGATGATGGACAGCACCGGACCCCTGCGCGTCGTCGGCACCGCCGATGCGCCCGACACCCGGTCCATGTGGCACATCACCCTGACCGTGGCCGGCGGCGCCATTCCGGAGCCTGAGATCAGGGCAGCCCTCGAGCGGCTGAGCCACGAGCACCCGTTCCTGCTCTCCGGGCGCTATGCGGCTGATCGGGCCGAGGTGCGGTACTGGGAGGAGGCCACGGACGTGGCCACGGCGCTGCGCATGGCGGTGCTGCTGTGGGATGAGCACATCGTGTCCTCGCAGTTGCCCCGCTGGCGGGTGGTGGGCGTCGAGGTGGTGGACCGGGACACCTTCCATCGCCGCGGACGGTTCATCCACGAGCAGCCGGGCCTGGTCGCGACCGGGCGGGTCACCCCCTTCTGACGGGCGGCGGCCGCGTGAGCGGCGCCCATCCGCTCGGTAGGGTCGGTGCATGACCCAGATGGTGGAATCGGCCGTCGACGAGCGCGGGCAGGTGCGGGAGGCGGCCCGCCGCGCGAAGGTCGCCGCGACCGAGCTGCGGCGACTGACGCGCGATGAGAAGGATGCCGCCCTGCGGGCGATGGCCGACGCACTGGACGCCGCGGCCGAGGAGATCGTCGAGGCCAATCGAGGCGACGTCGAGCGGGCGAAGGCCTCCGGCACGTCGGCCGCACTGGTCGATCGGCTGACCCTCAGTCCCGCCCGGATCGCCGCCATCGCGCAGGCCCTGCGCGACGTCGCCGCGCTCCCGGATCCGGTGGGTGAAGTGATCCGCGGCTACACGCTGCCGAACGGGCTGCAGGTCCGGCAGGTGCGGGTTCCGCTCGGGGTCGTCGGCATGATCTACGAGGCCCGTCCCAACGTCACCGTCGACGCCGCCGGACTGTGCCTGAAGAGCGGCAACGCGGCCCTCCTGCGCGGCTCGTCATCCGCCGCGGCGAGCAACGCCGCGCTGATCGCCGTCATGCGCGATGCGCTGGTGGCTGCCGGGCTGCCCGCCGATGCGGTGCAGCAGGTGCCCGGGCAGACCCACGAATCGGTCACCCACCTGATGACGGCGCGCGGGCTGGTGGACGTGATCATCCCGCGCGGAGGCGAGGGGCTGATTCGCAACGTCGTCGACAACTCGACGGTGCCCGTGATCGAGACCGGAGTGGGCAACTGCCACGTGTACGTCGACGAGCATGCCGACGTCGACAAGGCGATCGCGATCCTGCTGAACAGCAAGGCCCAGCGGGTCAGCGTGTGCAACGCAGCCGAGACCTTCCTGGTGCACCGGGCGATCGCGGACGAGTTCCTGCCGCGCGCACTCGTCGCGCTCAAGGAGGCCGGCGTGACGGTGCACGGGGACGCGGAGATGGCCGCTCGCGCGACTGGCACCGGGGTGTCGTTCGAGGACGTGACGGACGAGGACTGGGCGGCCGAGTACTACTCGCTGGACATCGCCGCAGGCATCGTGGACAGCGTCGATGCGGCCGTCGACCACATCCGCCGGTGGTCGTCCGGTCACACCGAGGCCATCGTCAGCGACAGCGAGACCGCTATCCGCCGATTCGTGTCCGGGGTGGACGCGGCCGCGGTCATGATCAACGCGTCCACTCGGTTCACCGACGGCGCCGAGTTCGGGTTCGGCGCCGAGATCGGCATCTCCACCCAGAAGCTGCATGCACGCGGGCCCATGGGCCTGACCGAGCTGACGACCACGACCTATGTGGTCACGGGCGACGGGCACATTCGCGGGTAGCGAGGTGGCTAGAGTGGGCCCACGCGTGGACCCCGCCGCTACAGTGGGTCCGCCACGCTCCCCGTCGCCGCGGGGACAGCGCCGAACTGGAGGACCGCATGCACGTCGTCAACGCCATCGTGCTCGCCAGCGAGGAGGCAGCCGCCGAGGGCGGAGGCGTCTCCCCGTATGTGTTCGGCGCCTTCACGTTCGTGGCGCTGGTCGCCCTCCTCGTCGTCACGATGATGATCAAGGTCGGCGACTGACCGTTCGCCCGGCGACTTCTCGCTCGGCTCTGCCTCCGGCGGTCACGCCGTCGGAATCCTCCTGAAGGAGGTCCATGCGCATCGGGGTCATGGGCGGGTCCTTCGATCCTGTCCACAACGGGCACCTGGTGGCGGCGTCCGAGGTGGCGCACCGCTTCGAGCTGGACCGGGTCATCTTCAGCCCTACCGGCGAGGCGTGGCACAAGGCGGCGGATGACCGTGCGCCCGCCGAGGTTCGGTACTTGATGACCGTCGTGGCGACCGCGTCCGACCCCCGGTTCCACGTCACCCGGGTCGACGTGGATCGGCCCGGGCCGACGTACACCGTCGACACCCTCCGCGACCTCCAGGCCGAACTGGCCGTCGAGGGACCGGATCCGCACGAGTGGTTCTTCATCACCGGGGCCGATGCGCTCGCAGACGTGCTCGCGTGGCGCGACCCCGATGGCATCCTGTCGGCGGCGCACCTCGTGGGGGTGACGCGGCCGGGTCACGTCCTGGCCGATCCGGGGCTGCCGGAGGGGCGGGTGTCGCTGGTGGAGGTACCGGCCCTGGCGATCTCGTCCACCGACATCCGCGAGCGGGTCCGTTCCGGGCGGCCGATCCGGTACCTCGTGCCCTCGGGAGTGGCTCACCTGATCGCCAAGCATGGCCTGTACAGCGGGGTGGCCTGGAGCCCCGCGTGACCGGGCCTGGCCACCACCCGTTCCCGTGGCGGGTGACCGGAGTGGTCGCCCTCATCGTGGTGGCGGCCGCCGTCGTCTCGGCGGTCCTGCTGGGACAGAACCGGGTGGGCTCCGGCTCGCCAGCGCCCGTCGCGGCCTCGGCGACGGCGCAGCCGCGGCCCGTGGGTCGCCTCGACACCACCAGCCAGGTCACGGTGCTGTTCACTGTCCGCGACGTGGAGCGCTCCGCGGTGAGCACCGTCCTGATCGGCGTGGACCCGTCGTCCGGCGCGGTCGTCGAACTCATGCTGCCCCGGGACCTGCTGCTGCCGACGAACCCGCCGACCCGACTGGAGCAGGCCGAGGACCCGACGCTGTCCCGCACCGCGGACGAGCCGCTGGAGACGCTGCTGGGCGTGCGCATCGACGGGTTGGTGGATCTGGACCGGCTGGCGTGGAACGGCCTGATCGACGGGACGGGGTCGCGGGTGGACCCGGTGGCGGCGCAGAACCCCGGGGCGTTCGGGCTGGTCCTCGACGACGTGCTGGCGAGCCTGCCCTACGAGCCGCAGATCGTGGGGGAGCTGCTCACCGGGCTGGGTTCGATGGCCAGGAGCAGCGTCACGAACGAGGACGCCAGCGCGATCCTGGCCCTCATCGGCCGGGGGGTGCGCAAGCGGGAGGTGACCCGGGCGGCCCTGCCGGTGACCTACCTGCGCTCGGGGGAGGCGCGGGTGGCGGTGGCGGACGTGGCGGCGACGGAGGCGCTGGTGCGCGAGCTGTTCCCGGAGTCGCTGCTGGAGCCGGGTCATGACGGCCAGTTGCGGGTGATCCTCGAGCCTGCGGGGTCGACGGTGGGGTCGACGACGTGGGCGCGGCGGGTGCTGGCGGATGCCGGCCTCGGGGTGGTGGTGGCGCAGCCGGCCACGGACGCGGTGGACCGGACCCGGGTGCTGACGGCGGACACCTCGCCGGCCGCCCGGAGTGCGGGCGAGGAGGTGGCGGCGGTGCTCGGGCTGCCGGAGTCGTCGATCGTGGTGGACGATGCGCCCGACTCGACGGTTGACGTCCGGGTGCTGCTCGGCCCCGATGCCCCCCTGCCCCCCCGGCCCTGACCCCTCGTCTGTCTTGAGGTTGGTGGTCGGGAAATGGCCATTTCCCGACCACCAACCTCAAGACAGACGAGGGGAGGGCGTTCGACGGGTGTGAGAGGGTGGGCGCGACCCCGCCCCGGATCGAAGGATGCCCGTGACCGCCACGCCAGAAGCCCGTGCCCTCGCCATCGCTGCCGCGGAGGCCGCAGCCGACAAGCTGGCTGAGGACATCGTCGCGATCGACGTGAGTGCGCAGCTGGTCATCACGGACGTGTTCGTCCTCTGCTCCGCCGCCAACGAACGCCAGGTGAAGGCGGTCGTCGATGCCATCGAGGAGCGCCTGCACGGCATGGGTGCCAAGCCGCTGCGCCGCGAGGGCGAGTCCGAAGGGCGATGGGTGCTGCTTGACTTCGGCGACGTGGTCATCCATGTGCAGTTGGCAGAGGAGCGGATCCACTACGCGATCGAGCGGCTGTGGAAGGACTGCCCGCTGGTGGCACTGCCCGAGTCGGTCAACGCGCCGCGTCGGGCCGCCGATCGCGCGTGAGCCCGCGCCGCATCGTCGTCTGGCGACACGGTCGCACCGCGTGGAACGCGGAGCGTCGATTCCAGGGACAGACGGATGTCCCTCTCGACGAGGTAGGCGTCGCGCAGGCGGCCGCCGCCGCGGATGCCCTCGCCCGGCTGCGGCCGGTTCGCATCATCAGCTCGGATCTCGCGCGTGCCCGCGCCACGGCGCAGGCACTCGCTGATCGCACCCAGCTCGACGTGCACGCCGATGCCGCCTTGAGGGAGACCTTCGCCGGGTCGTGGCAGGGCCTGTCGCGCACGGAACTCGAGCAGCAGTTCGGCGATGAGCTCGCTCGCTGGGCGTCGGGTACGGACCTTCGGCCCGGCGGAGGCGAGACGCGCAGGGAGGTCGCGGCCCGGATGGTCGCGGCGATCGAGGACGCGCTCGCGCACATCCGACCGGGGAAGACGTTGGTCGTCGCCACGCACGGCGGGTCCGCTCGAGCAGCCATCGCATCGCTGATCGGCCTGCCTGCGGAGCACTGGGGAGCCCTCGGGGTGCTGACCAACTGCGCCTGGTCGGTGCTGCAGGAGAACGTCAGCGCCTACGGTCCGGCATGGCGGCTGCAGGAGTACAACGCGGGGTCGTTGCCCGAGACGGCCCTCGCTGACGACCGCTAGTCACCCTGTATAGTTCGGAATCCCACTCGGGGCTGTAGCGCAGCTGGTAGCGCACCTCCATGGCATGGAGGGGGTCAGGGGTTCGAGTCCCCTCAGCTCCACGTATCGAGCGCCGGTGAGTCGCAGACTCCCGGCGCTTCGTCGTTCCCTGACCTCGTCCGTCTTGAGGTTTCTGGTCGCCAGAACGAAGTTCTGCGACCAGAAACCTCAAGACGGACGAGGAGACAGGGACTTCGGTCCTGCCGCCGGCGAGCTGCCGGGGTGACAATGGTTGTGGGGATGCCTTCAGCGGAGGGAGGTGTCTGAGATGAAGGTCACAACACTGTCCAGCAGTGCAGCACCGGCGCTCTTCGCCATCCCGGTCGGCTCGCCTGGCTTCGGTGCCACGGGCACTCCCGTGGTCACGACCAAGATGCCGACGCGTCATGACCACGAAGGGCATCGGGGTCGCTGGTATGCAGCCATCTTCCTGACGGCTGCCACATTGGTGCTCATCGCCATGGGTGTCTGGCAGTACGTCGGAACCCAGACGACGCCGGTGACGACCACGGTCGCAACTGCGCCCATGCAGATTGAGGGGGTCAGCATTCCGCAGGCGATGCGGTTGTCGGATGCGGTGGTCTCGGGTGTTCCGGTGAAGTATGCCGGGGTGAGCATTCCGCAGGCGATGCGGTTGTCGGATGCGGTGGTCTCGGGTGTTCCGGTGAAGTATGCCGGGGTGAGCATTCCGCAGGCGATGCGGTTGTCGGATGCGGTGGTCTCGGGTGTTCCGGCGGAGTATGCCGGGGTGAGCATTCCGCAGGCGATGCGGTTGTCGGATGCGGTGGTCTCGGGTGTTCCGGCGGAGTATGCCGGGGTGAGCATTCCGCAGGCGATGCGGTTGTCTGACGCCGCTGCCTAGGAGTGCGCGGGGCCGACCATCGGGTCGGCCCCGCCGCCATGTGCGAGCGCGCGAGCGCTCGCGTCGTGACCCAAGTCACGCGGGAGTTCACGTTGTGCGCGGCCCGTGACGACCTCGTGAGGACTTCGTGAACCTCGTTGGGTGAACTTCAGGCATGCGAGTTCACGCCTCCTCCGCCCGCTCATCCATGAACCGAGACGACCGCGGCGTCACTGCCGTCGAGTACGCGCTCTACGTGTTCTTCGTCGGGCTGGCGCTCGTCCTCGGAGTGGTCGCCGTCAACGCCGCCCTGAGTGCCACTTTCGCGGCGGTGGCCGCCGATCCGATGATCTCCGGCAACTCCCAGACCCCGGCGGAGCAGACCCCGGCGGAGCAGACCCCGGCGGAGGAGACCCCGGCGGAGGAGACCCCGGCGGAGGAGACCCCGGCGGAGGAGACCCCGGCGGAGCAGACCCCGGCGGAGGAGACCCCGGCGGAGGAGACCCCGGCGGAGCAGACCCCGGCGGAGGAGACCCCGGCGGAGGAGACCCCGGCTTCGCCTCCCGGCGAGGTCCGCGCGCTGACGGCAACCTCAGCGAGCAAGGGCGCACTGGCGGTCACCTGGACCGAGCCGACGGCCGACGGCGGCGCACAGGTGCTCGGGTACGACGTCGAGGTCGACGACCGCAGCGGCAAGAGCGGCTGCGCCAGCAACTTCAGCGCAACCGATGCGCACACCGTCCTCACCGACTCGGTGGACTTCGCCGCGCTGGCCGGAACGCGGTACTGCGTCCGAGTCCGCGCGATCAACGAGGCCGGGGCCGGCGAGTGGGCCGAGGAAGGGCCGTACGAAGTAGCGCCCGTCACCGCTCCCGATGCTCCGCTCGACGTGCGGACCACCACCGAAGGTCCCGGCACCCTGGTCATCGACTGGTCGGCTGCGACAGACGACGGCGGCAGCCCCGTCACTGGCTACGACATCGAGATCGATGACCGCAGCGGCCGGTCCGGCTGCTCGAGCAGATTCTCCGCCTCGTCTTCTCGGAGCGAGACCGGCCTGACCGCGGCCTTCTCGGGGCTGAGCGGAAGCCAGTACTGCGCCCGGGTCCGCTCCGTCAACGACATGGGCGAGAGCGACTGGGTCGTGGTCGGCCCCGCGACGCTGGCCGCTCAGGCTCCGTCCGCGCCCCGCGACCTCGAGGTGGACGAGGTCCAGCAGACGTGGATCTCGCTCACCTGGGACGGCTCGTCGCAGGACGACTACTACGTGGTCGAGTACCGCGAGGTCGGCGCGACCGACTGGGTGTCCTTCGACAATGGTCGAGACGACGACGAGTCGGCCAAGGTCACCGGCCTGGCCAAGAACACGTCCTATGAGTTCCGGGTCGCCGCTGTCGACGGCGCGGGGCAGGGCGACTTCTCCGAGACGGTCACTGCGAAGACCAAGAAGAAGGACTGACCCTAGGGGTGCGGCTCGGCCTCCACTTTCACATTGCCGCCGCGGGTCGCGAGCCACGAGCCGAGCAGAACGAGCGGGAAGCCGATGACGATCCCCAGGGTGACCGGCTCGGAGAGAACGACGACCCCGAGGATGACGGCGACCGCGGGGTTGACGTAGGTGATGACCTGCGCCCGCGGCGCACCCACCTCCGCGATCAGGGCGAAGAGCAGGACGAAGGCGATCGCAGTGCACAGCACGCCGAGCACGATCATGCTCGCCCACGCGTTCGCGGGCACGGTCTCGTCAGGCCGGGCGAACCAGGCGAATGGGGCATAGATGAGGGTGTTGACCGCCAGCGAGGCCGCGATCACAGGCAGGCTGGGCACGTCGCGTAGCCGCTTCTCGATGATGATCGGCCCGAGGGAGTAGCCGAGCACTGTGACGCCGACGGCGGCCACGGCCAGCCACGAGCTGCCCTCGACATCCAGACCCACGAGCGCGCCCACGCCCGCCAGGCCGACGGCTAGCCCGATGCCGCGGCGGCGCGACCAGTGCGTGTCCAGCCCGAACCGCCAGGCCAGCAGAGCCCCGACGATGGGGACGGTGGCGATGAGCAGGGCGGCGAGCGAGCTGGTGATGCGCTGCTCCGCCCAGGTGAGTGCCAGGAAGGTGAAGGTGATCTCGACGAGGGAGAAGGCCAGGACCCACTGCCAATGCCCGGCCAGCAGGTGCCACTGACGTCGGGCGAGGACGATGGGCAGCAGGACGGCCGCCCCCAGTGCCACTCGGACGAAGACCACGAAGGTGGGGTCGACGGTCTCGACGGCCACCTTGATCAGCAGGTAGGGCAGACCCCAGATCAGGCCCAGGGAGAGGAACAGGGTCCACCCACGTCGCGACACGAAGCGCAACAGTAGCGGCGCGCGGCCCACCTGCCGGGGGACGAGCCGGGTGCGGACATACACTCGACGAAGTCAGCCATCAGGGGGTGCCATGCTCGGTCGCCGCGACAACGCGGATTCGGGTACTGGCGCGCGCCGACGCAACGGTCGGCGGGACACGTACGCCTGGTGGGAGTACGTCATCATGGTCGTCGTCGGGCTGCTGATCCTCGGTGGCGCGGTGATGCTCGTCCGGGTGCTCTTCTCGGGCGACGACAGCGCGACGTCGACGCCGACCGCAGAGTCCACCTTCGTTCCCGGGTGCCCGGAAGGGGAGTGGCAGGACCCGGTGTCCGGCAGTTGCCAGCCCCTCGTCCAGTGCGACGCTCCTCTCGTTGCCGACCCGGACACCAACACGTGCGTGGCGCCGGAACCCCGACTGGTCGACGTCGAGCCGAAGCGGGGACCTGCCGAGGGCGGCACCGAGTTGACGCTGACCGGCGCCGAGTTCCAGGAGGGTGCCACCGTCACCATCAACGGGGTCCCCGGCGTGGACACCAAGGTGGTCGACGGGTCCACCATCGTGACCACGACGCCGCCGGGCACTGTGTACTTCGGCATCGACGTCGTCGTGACCAACCCCGACGGTCAGACCGACGCGCTGGACAACGTCTTCGCGTACGCCCGGCCCCCCGTCGAGTACATCACCGAGATCGTGCCCGCCGTGGGATCTGCCCAGGGCGGTGAGGCCGTCGTCATCAAGGGCCGGGACTTCGCCGAGGGCACGCTGGTGTCCTTCGGCGGGCGGCAGGCCAGGAACGTCCAGTTCCTCAACCCTGAGGCGTTGCGGGTGACCATCCCGCCGTCGGACACGGGCAAGGTCAACGTCAACGTGCGCATCCCCGGCCGGAGCACCTACACGCTGGAGAAGGGCTTCACCTACACCAACCAGGCGCCGCGCCGGGTGCTGCGCGTGCGCCCCAACGAGGGCGGGGTCGCGGGCGGCACGGCCATCACCATCACCGGAACGGGCTTCGCCTCGAACGCCACGGTGACGGTCGGCGGCCGCAAGGCGGCCAAGGTGAGCGTCGTGGGGTCGACTCGCATCACGGCAGAGACACCACCGGGAGCCCTCGGCAAGGTGCCGGTGGCGGTGCGGAATCCGGGCCTGCCGGCGGCGATCCTCAACAACGCCTTCGCCTACGTCCCGGCGCCGACCATTACGAGCGTGCGACCCGCGCGCATCCCGGTCACGGGCGACGTGAACGTGACGATCACCGGCACCGGCTTCCTCGACGACGCGGTCGTGACGATCGACGGTCGGCGGGCGACCGATGTCCGCGTCGTGAACGAGACGACCATCCGCGCGGTCGCGCCGACGGGCAAGCGGGGTCCGGCGATCGTGGTGGTGACCAACCCCGGCCAGCCGCCCGCCCGGCTCCCCAAGGCCGTGACCTATGTGCGCGCCGAGGAACCGACGCCGTCCGCCACCCCGTCGCCGACGGCGACGCCGAAGCCGACCCCCACCGGCCCGGCCCAGTGCCGCGCCATCACCCTGCCGGGCCAGACGACGCCGCTGGGCAGTGACCTCATCCTCACCGACGCCGACCTGTTCCCGGCCTCGATCCGGTCGCCGAGGCTCACCGGGGCCAACTTCTCCGGCGGGGCCGGCAGCGGGTCGATCACCTGGAAGGCGCAGCCCCCGCGCATCGTCTGGAGCACGCCGGTGAGCGGCTCGGCCAGCGGCACCATCACCTTCGGGTACCAGGCGGCGAACTGCGCCGGCACCGGCACCGGCACCATCGCGGTATCGGCCAACTGACCGCTCCGCCGTCCGGAGGTCGTCGGCCCGCTCGGTAGGGTGAGCGCGCACATCGACCGGTAGAAGGAGCACTGAACGTGACGGCCACGACCGATCCCGACGGCACCGCCGAGGCGTACGACGCCTCAGCCATCCAGGAACGCTGGCTGCCGGTCTGGGACGAGCTTGCGCCCTTCCGATCGGGTCGACCGGACGATCCGCGACCCCGCAAGTACGTGCTGGACATGTTCCCCTACCCCTCGGGCGACCTGCACATGGGGCACGCGGAGGCGTACGCGCTCGGTGACGTGATCGCCCGGTACTGGGTGCAGCGCGGCTTCAACGTCATGCATCCCATCGGCTGGGACGCCTTCGGGCTGCCGGCCGAGAACGCGGCCATCAAGCGCGGCGAGGACCCGGTCCGCTGGACGTACGAGAACATCGCGCAGCAGAAGGCCTCCATGCGCCGCTACGCGTGCTCGTTCGACTGGGATCGGGTCTTCAACACGTGCGACCCGGAGTACTACCGCTGGAACCAGTGGTTCTTCCTGCGCATGTTCGAGCGCGGGCTCGCGTACCGCAAGGACAGCAACGTCAACTGGTGCCCGAACGACCAGACCGTGCTGGCGAACGAGCAGGTGGTCGCCGGGCTGTGCGAGCGCTGCGATTCGCCCGTCACCAAGAAGAAGCTGACGCAGTGGTACCTGCGCATCACGGACTACGCCGATCGGCTGCTGGACGACATGGAGCAGCTCGAGGGCAAGTGGCCGGAGAAGGTGCTGCTCATGCAGCGCAACTGGGTCGGCCGGTCCACTGGGGCCGAGGTCGACTTCGTGATCGAGGGCCGCGAAGAGCCGGTGACGGTGTACACGACGCGGCCCGACACGCTCTTCGGCGCGACGTTCTTCGTGGTGGCCGCCGACTCCGACCTCGCCGCCGAACTGGCCGCAGGATCCGCAGCGGAGGCCGAGTTCGCGAGCTACCTGGCCAAGGTCAGGCAGACGTCGGACGTGGAGCGACTGGACTCCGGACGCGACAAGACCGGCGTGTTCCTGCACCGGTACGCCGTCAACCCGGTCAACGGTGAGCGCCTGCCGGTGTGGGCGTCCGACTACGTGCTCGCCGACTACGGCACCGGCGCGATCATGGCCGTGCCCGCGCACGACCAGCGCGACCTCGACTTCGCCCGCACGTTCGGCCTGGACGTGCGCGTCGTCGTCGAGGCAGGGGAGGACCCGGCAGTCACGGGCGAGGCCACCGGAGACGACGGCCCGCACGTGAACTCGGGGCCGCTGGACGGCCTCGGCAAGCAGGAGGCGATCGACGCCATCATCGCCGTCCTCGAGGAGCGCGGCACGGGCAAGCCGGCCGTGAACTACCGGCTCCGGGACTGGCTGATCTCCCGACAGCGCTACTGGGGCACGCCGATTCCCATCGTGCACTGCCCCTCGTGCGGCGAGGTGCCGGTACCGGACGAGCAGCTGCCCGTCACGCTGCCCCCGGCGGAGGGCCTGGACCTGAAGCCGAAGGGCACGTCGCCCCTCGGCGGGGCGACCGAGTGGGTCAACACCGCGTGCCCCGCCTGCGGCGGTCCCGCGCTGCGCGACACCGACACGATGGACACGTTCGTCGACTCGTCGTGGTACTACCTGCGGTACGCCGATCCGGACAACGTCCACGCCCCGTTCGACCCCGACAAGGTTCGCGACTGGCTGCCCGTCGACCAGTACGTCGGCGGGGTGACGCACGCGATCCTGCATCTGCTCTACTCGCGGTTCTTCACCAAGGTCCTGCACGACATGGGACTGCTCGACTTCACCGAGCCGTTCACCCGACTGCTCAACCAGGGCATGGTCGTCATGGACGGGTCGGCGATGAGCAAGTCGCGCGGCAACCTGGTACGGCTGTCCGATGAGCTCGCGAAGCACGGCGTCGATGCGATCCGGCTGACGATGGTGTTCGCGGGACCCCCCGAGGACGACGTCGACTGGGCCGAGGTCTCGCCCGCCGGCTCGCGAAAGTTCCTGGCTCGGGCATGGCGACTCTCGGGCGACGTGACGAGTGCGCCGGACACGGACTTCTCCGCCGGTGACGTCGAGCTCCGGAAGGTGACGCATCGTGCCGTCCACGATGCGAGCCTCGCGGTCGAGTCATTCCGGTTCAACGTCGCTGTGGCGCGCACGATGGAGCTGGTCAACGCGACCCGCAAGGCCATCGACGCGGGGTGCGGCCCGGCGGACCCCGCGGTCCGCGAGGCCGCTGAGGCGGTTGCGGTGATGCTGTCGCTGGTCGCCCCGTACACGTCGGAGGACATGTGGGCCCGGCTCGGGCACGGTCCGAGTGTTGCGCTCGCCGGCTGGCCGCAGGTCGATCCCGCGCTGCTGGTCGAGGAGACCGTCACGTGCGTCGTCCAGGTCGCGGGCAAGGTGCGGGACCGGCTCGACGTGGCTCCGTCGATTGCTGAGGCCGAACTGGAGGCGCTTGCGGTCGCGGCTCCGGGCGTCGTCAAGGCCCTCGAGGGTCGGGGCATCCGCACGGTCATCGTGCGCGCGCCCAAGCTCGTGAACATCGTGCCCGCGTAACCCGCCTCGGCGTCCGCACATGTTGGAGATCAGTCCGGACGACGCCCGTCGGACGGCGCTCTGGGCCGCGGGACTCCTCGGTGGCCAGCCGACCCCGGCTGCATCGGAGCGCAGCTCGCATCGTCGCCAGGTCGACGTCGTCCGCGGGATGCTCCAGCGCCTGGGCGCCGTGCAGCTCGACACCATCTCAGTGCTTGCGCGTTCGCACGAGCTGATCGCGTACGCGCGGCACGGGGCCGTGGGGCGGACAGCCGTCGAGGAGGCCTACTGGTCGGGCGGGACCGCGTTCGAGTACTGGTCCCACGCCGCCTGCGTGCTGCCCATGGAGTCCTGGCCGTCCTTCGCGTTCCGGCGTCGTCACTACCGCGCGAAGGGGGAGCGGTGGCACGGCGTGCCACGCCACGACCTCGACGCGCTCGTCGGCCGGATCCGCGACGAGGGCCCGATCACCACGTCGGATGTGGGCGGGGCCAAGTCCGGGGGCGAGTGGTGGGACTGGTCCGATTCGAAGATCGGGCTCGAGTGGCTGCTCGACGTCGGGACCGTGGTGGTCACCCGGCGGGTGGGCTGGCGCCGGACGTACGACCTGGCCGAACGGGTGGTGCCGGACGCGGTGCTGCACGACGACCACAGCGATGCTCGCTGCCATGCGGACCTCGTGGGCAGTGGTGCGCGGCTGATGGGCATCGGCACAGCAGGGGATATCGCCGATGTGCACCGGCTGCCGAAGGCCGCGGTGGCGAGGCATGCCGACGACGCTGGGCTGGTCCGCGTGGCCGTGCGCGGCTGGCCGGCCGCGTGGGCCCATCCCGAGGCATTGGCGTGGCTGGAGTCGGCGGGGCGCGAGCGGCATCGCACGACGCTCCTCTCGCCGTTCGACCCGCTGGTCTGGTACCGCGAGCGCGCCGAGCGGATCTTCGGGATGCGGCACCGCATCGAGGCGTACACCCCGGCGCACAAACGCGTGCATGGCTATTTCGCCATGCCGGTGCTGCACCAGGGGCGATTGGTGGCTCGCGTCGATCCCAAGCGGGAGAAGGGCGTGCTGCACGCACGGCGGGTGACGATGGAGTCGACGTCGCGGGCGGCCGTCGACGGGACGGCCCGAGCACTCGTCGAGGCGGCGCGCTGGGTGGGTGCGACGTCCGTTGTCGTCGACGACGTGGTCCCGTCGTCCGCGCGCGCGGCCCTGCTTCGATCCCTCGTGGGCAGTGTCCGTCCCGGCTAGGGTGCAAGGCGTGTCCTCGCATCGCGTCGCCGTCGTCTCGGACTCGACGAGCTACCTGCCCGCGGGCTGGGCGCGCGACCTCGGCATCCGGATCGTTCCGGTCCAGGTGATCGTCGCGGGGCAGCCCTTCGACGAGACGGACGATGACCAGGCCATGCGGGTGGCCGAGGCGCTCGCGGCCTGGCGCCCGGTCACCACGTCACGCCCGTCGCCGACCAGGTTCCTGCAGGCGTATCAGGAGGCCGAGGCCGAGGGCGCCACCGGCATCGTGGTGGCCACGCTGTCCGCGTCCATGTCTGCGACCTACGAGTCCGCGCTGCTGGCGGCGAAGGAGTTCGACCTCCCGGTACGCGTCGTCGACAGTCGATCCATCGCCATGGGCCTCGGCTTCGCTGTGGTCAGCGGTGCGGAGCTGGCGCGCACGGGGGCGTCGGTGGACGAGGTCGCTGCCGTCGTGGACGAGCGCGCCCACGCCTCCTCCGTCTTCTTCTACGTCGACACGCTGGAGTACCTGCGCCGCGGAGGACGGGTCAGCGCGGCCCGGGCCGCCGTCGGTCAGGCGTTGCAGGTCAAGCCGCTGCTCGGCGTCGACGACGGTCACGTGGTCCGCCTCGACCAGGTGCGTACGGCCACCAAGGCGCTGGCGCGGCTGGAGGAACTGGCCGTCACGGCGGCCGACGGAATGGCGGTCGACGTCGCGGTGCAGCATCTGGGTGCCCCGGAACGGGCCGCCGACCTCGCCCGCCGTCTCGCGGACCGGCTGCCGGAGGCGACGGTCGTCGAAGGGGTGGTCGGCGGAGTGGTGGGTGCGCACGTCGGCCCGGGCATGGTCGCGGTGGTCGTCTCCCCTCGGGTTCCGCTGGCCGGATCCGGGCAGACGTCGACGGGACCGTGATGGACATGCCGACGTGGGTCGGGTGGGTGCTGGCGGTCGTCGTCGGCTACGGCCTCGGCGCGATCAATCCCGCAGCCATCATCGCGCGCGTCTTCGGCGTCGATCTGCGGACCACCGGCTCAGGCAACCCGGGAGCGACCAACGTCGGGCGCGCGCTCGGGCCGAGATGGGCGGTCCTGGTGGGCTTCCTCGACATCCTCAAGGGCTTCGTCCCCGCCGTGCTGTTCGCCACCCTCGTGAGTCAGTCGGCCGGCGAGGTGGCCGGCATCGCCGCCGTCGTCGGCCATGTGACCTCCCCGTACCTGAAGGGGCGCGGTGGCAAGGGCGTGGCGACGACGCTGGGAGCGATCCTCGGTGTCGAGCCGCTGATGGCGATCCCGGTGCTGATCGCGTTCGCCATCGGGGTCGCGGTCTGGCACCGCGTGGGGCTCGGGGCCGTGCTCGGAGCGCTCACCCTGATCGTCGGCGCGCTTGGGGCGTGGTGGCTGGGCTGGTTCGACATCGCGGACATGTGGTTCTCGGTGGTGCTGGGCATGCTGGTCCTGGTGCGGCACAAGCGGAACCTTCGTGAGGCGTGGGCGGGGCTGCGCGGCAGGTCCTGATCGCCAGTTGTCCCCAGCCGACGCGCCGGCTGGTCGCTGATCCCCAGCCGGGCTGCACGGGCGCTGCTGCCGGTGCCCGCCGTCCTAGCGTCCAGGCATGCCGTGGACCCGAAAGCGCCCCGCCCTGCCCAGGGCCGCCGAGCATCGGCTGCAGCGCCTGGCCGCCCAGTGGCGCCCGGTCGGCCCGTCCGACGTGGCGCGCCCCGTCGACGGTGCCGATGCCGGGCGGTTGAGTCTGCCCGGGTGGGGGCGGTCGGCCCTGAGGGGTCTGGCGGTGATCATGGCTGCCGTCCTGCTGTTCGTGGGGTATCAGGCGTGGTTCGGTCGTCCTCGAGCGGTCGCCGACGTCCCGGTACCGCTGGCGACCGGGGTGCCCGGCGTCGGCTTCGATCGTCCGTCGTCCGTCGCTGGCGGTGCGTCGGGCTCAGCGAGCATGGTGGACCCGGGGGAGCAGGAGGGTGCGGCCGTGGCAGGAGCAGCGGCCGGCGCTCCTGTGGTCGTGGGCGACGACGTGCCGCTCGACATCCCGTCGTCCGGGACAGAGGCAGGTGCGCTCCCTGTGGGAGGAGTGGACGCGCCTCCGGAGCGCTTCGTGGTCGTGCATGTCATCGGGCAGGTGGCCGAGCCGGGACTGGTCCGGCTCGCGGAAGGGGCGCGGGTGGCCGACGCCATCGAGGCGGCCGGCGGAGTGACCCGGCCACGCGCCGCGGAGACCGTCAACCTCGCGCGACTGCTCGTCGACGGAGAGCAGGTAGCGGTGGGCATACGACCCGGCGGGGCGACGGCGGCGAGCCCCGCGGCGTCGACCCCGTCCCGGGCGGCGGCGCCGAATGCGGCGCCCCTCCTGGTCGACCTCAACACGGCGTCGGCGCAGGTCCTCGACTCGCTACCGGGCATCGGTCCAGTCATCGCAGGCCGCATCGTCGCGTGGCGTGTCGCCAACGGCTCGTTCCGGTCGATCGACGAACTGGGGGAGGTGGCGGGCATCGGCGACGCGATCCTCGGCCAGATCCGTGGGCTCGTCCGGATCTGACCCGCGCGCGTCACCGGCCGGCTCGCTTCGCGACGGTCGACTGCTGATCCCCGCGTCGGCCGCGTGGGTGGGCGCCGGTTCGACGCTGGCGTATCTCGACTCGGCCCCGACAGTCGAGTCCGTGCAGGACCGCTCGGCTCCAGTGCTGGTCGTGGCGGCGGTGCTCGTGTTGCTGCTCATCTGCGGAGCCGTCGTGGTCGGTGTGCGGGCGGCGCGTGGGACCCCGCGGAAAGGCTCTGGTCGGGGTCTCGGGCGGCATGTGGCGTTGGCTCTGGTGTTCCTGCTTCTCGGCGCTGTGGCGGCGTCCGGGCAGGTGCTGCTCCTTACGCGTCCGCCCCTGGCAGCCTGGATCGACCACAAGGCGACTGCCGAGGTGATCGGGGAGGTGACGGCGGAGGCGCGAGTCGTGACTGCGCGAAGTGCCCGGGCGTGGGGTCCGCGCTCGTGGCAGGAGGTGTCAGTGCAGGCCGAGAGCATCGCGGCCCGCGGGATGACCGTCAGTGGGTCCGTGCCACTGACGATCCGACTGCCGGTCGACGTGGGGGCACCGGTTGCAGGAAGCCGGGTGGCATGGACCGGTCGGCTCTCTCGCGTGCCACTGCGGACGGGAGCGGCTGCTCGCGTGGAGGTGGGCAGTCGTCCGGCGGTGCCGCTGACAGAACCAGGACCCATACCGGCGGCGGCCCAGGCGATGCGCAGCGGCCTGCGGGCGGCGCTGTCCGAGACCGACCCCGAGGCGGCGGCGCTGGTGGCGGGCCTTGCCGTGGGCGACGAGTCCGGGCAGTCGCCGGACCTCGCAGAGGCCATGCGGGCGAGCGGCTTGTCGCACTTGACGGCGGTCTCGGGCGGAAACGTCGCGATCGCGATGGGCGTGGTGCTGCTCGCTGCTCGTGCCGCTCGGCTGCGTCTGGGCATCCGGGTCGGCGTCGCGCTGGCCGCGCTCGCCTACTTCGTGGTGCTGGTCGGACGCGAGCCCAGCGTGCTCCGGGCGGCCACCATGGGCGCCATCACCGTCAGTGCTCTCCTCGTGGGTGGCCGGCGCGTGGGTCCCTCCGTGCTTGCCGTCGGCGTCCTGGTGCTAGTGACCGTGATGCCGGCCCTGGCCCTGTCCTGGGCCTTCGCCCTGTCAGTGTTCGCGACCGCGGGCCTGATCCTGATCGCTCCGGGCGTGGGGGATCGGCTGGCGCGGCTGCCGTGGGTCGGCAGGTGGGGGTCGGCCCCGCGTGAGGCGCTCGCCCTGACCGTGTCCGCCCAGCTGGCTGCCCTGCCGGTGCTCGTCGCGATGGGCGGGGCGGCCGGGTGGGTTGCGGTGCCGGCGAATCTCGCCGCGATGCCGGTGGTCCCGGCGATCACCGTGCTCGGCCTGGCGGCCGCGCTGATCTCCCCCGCGCTACCGGCCGCCGCCGCCGTGCTGGGGTGGCTGGCCGCGTGGCCGGCGCTGTGGATTGCCCGGGTGGCCACGACCTCGGCGGACGCGCCGGGCTCTGCGGTGCCCTGGCCTGAGGGCTGGTCGGGGGTGCTGGCGCTCGTCGCGACGGGCGCCGGGGTGGTGGCCGGCTGGCGGGTGGCGAGGCGACTACCGGTCCGGCTGCGGATGCCTGCGCTCGTGGGCTCGGGACTGGTGGTTGCGCTGGTCGTCGCCGCACCCGCGGAACGCCGAGGATGGCCGCCGGACGGGTGGCTCGCGATCATGTGCGACGTCGGGCAGGGCGACGCGCTTGCGGTGCGCGTCGGGCCGGGTGCGGCGCTGGTGGTCGATGCCGGCCCGGATCCCGACGCGGTCGACGCCTGCCTGTCCGATGCGGGCGTCACTGCGGTCCCGATGCTCGTGGTCTCGCACTTCCACGCCGACCATGCGGCGGGGCTGGCAGGGGTCCTGCGCGGCCGACCCGTCGCGCGGGCCGTGCTGCCGCCGCTCCCCGAGCCGGCAGAGGAGGCGGCGGCAGTTCTCGAGCGGCTCTCGCGGGCGGCCGTGCCGGCGACGGCCGGCATGGCCGGGGATCGGTGGCAGGTGGCGGCGGCGACTGTGGAGGTGATTGCGCCGCGGCGCCTGATCGAGGCTGGCTCCCGTCCGAACAACGCGAGCATCGTGCTGGTGGTGACGGTGGGGGAGCGGAGCCTGCTGCTGACCGGTGACATCGAGACGGAGGCGCAGGTGGCGATCGCGGCCGATCTGGCGGGGCGCTCCTTCGATGTGGTCAAGGTGCCGCATCACGGGTCGGCCCGCCAGGACGACCGGTTCCCCGGCTGGGTGGGGGCGCGGCTGGCGCTGATCAGCGTCGGGGAGGGCAATGGGTACGGGCAGCCGGCGGAGAGCACGGTGCAGTCCTGGGCGGCAGCGGGGGCCCTGGTGGTCCGCACGGACGTGAGCGGCGACGTGGCGGTCGTGGAGCGCGGCGCCGACCTCGTCGTCGTCACCCGCACCGCCCCCCGTCCGTCTTGAGGTTGGTGGTCGCAGAACGGCCGTTCTGCGACCACCAACCTCAAGACAGACGGGGGAGGGGTTGCATCGAGAGCAGTAACGATATATCGTGAGCGTGTGCATACAGACGGTATGCATCAGAAATGGAGTTCCATGAAGCCCACTTTTCCCGGTGAGCGGCAGTTCGCTCGCCATCAGCACCATCACTTCGGCCCGCCCGGGCCTCGCGGTTCCGGCCGCGGACCGGGACGTGGCCGCCGTCGCGGCCGGATGGCCCGTGGGGACGTCCGTACCGCGATCCTGCAGCTCCTCGACGAGGAGCCGATGCACGGCTACCAGTTGATGCAGGCCATCGCCGATCGCACCGGCGGGCGTTGGACGCCCAGCCCCGGCGCGATCTACCCGGCAATCAACCTGCTCGAAGACGAGGGCCTGGTCGTGGCCCGGCCGGATGCCGGGCGCAAGGTCATCGAGCTCACGGAGTCGGGGCATGCGTTCGTCGCCGAGAATCGCGACTCCTGGACCGACCCGTTCAACGTCGAGGAGCACTCCGGCCCCGACCTGCGTGACCTGGTGATGCAGCTCGGTCATGCGGCGCGACAGGTGTCCATGGCGGGCACGCCCGCCCAGAGCGAGCGGGCGGCCGCCGTGCTGACCGACGCTCGCCGGGCGCTCTACCTGCTGCTGGCCGAGGGCCCGAGCGACGAAGGCACGTCCGCCTGACCCACCCTCGTCCGGCTTGAGGTTGGTGGTCGCCGAAACGTCGTTTCGCGACCACCAACCTCAAGATCGACGGGGGTGGTGCGGAGGTCGGGGGAGGGTGGCATGCTGCGTCACGATGACGTCCGCACCCCCGACCCCGCCCCGCCTGACCCTCGCCATCGGCGCCGAGACGGTGCTTGTCGACCGCGCGGTCTCGATGGTCACCGCCGCGGTGCGGCGCGCCGAGCCCGGCGTCCAGCGCACCGTGATCGAAGCCGCTGCCGAGAACGCGGCCGTCGCCTTCCGTGAGGCCGTGGCCCCCAACCTGTTCGGTGACGGCGGCATTGTCATCCTGCGTGGCATCGACTCGGCCGACGAATCCCTCGCACGCGCGGTCCTCGAGGCGTGCACCAACCCCGACGAGGGCGTGTACCTGGTCCTGACGCACCCGGGCGGCATGAAGGGCAAGGCCCTGATCGACGGGGTGAAGGCGGCCGGCGCCGACGTCGTCGAGTGCCAGACCCTCAAGCGCGGCAAGGCCACCGCGGACTTCCTGTCCAAGGAGTTCCAGCGCCACCGGCGCAAGGTCACGCCGGACGCCGTTGCGGCCCTGCACGAGGCGGTCGGCAACGACCTGGGCCTGCTGGTCGCGGCGGTCTCCCAGCTGTCCAGCGACATCGAGGCCTCGCCCATCACCGCCGACGACGTGCGCGCCTACTTCGCGGGAGTCGCCGACGTGTCGGGCTGGGTGATCTCGGACGCGGTGTGGCAGCGGCAGTACGTCGACGCGCTGCGCAGCCTGCGTCACGCCATGCTCTCCTCCGATGCCGGCCGGGTGGGCCCGGCAACCGTGGCCTCGCTCGCCAGCGGCTTGCGCACCCTGGTCCGCGTCGGCGGCATGCCGCCCGGCGCGTCCGAGGGCGTGATCGCCAAGGAGGCCGGCATCCCACCGTGGAAGGTCGCGCAGGTCCGCCGGCAGTGGTCACGCTGGAGCGGCGACCAGCGCAGGCTGGCCGCCGCCGTGGTCGCCCTCGCCGATGCCGACGGGGCCATGAAGGGCGGCGTGCGCGAGGGATCCAGCCTCGACATGGGCCAGAAGCTGCTCGCCCTGGAGATCTTGGTCGCGGGGACCGCCGGGTCCTAGCCGCGGCCGCCCCACGGCACGTCGATGCCGAAGGCCGCACGCAGGGTCGACGCGTCCATCACCTCGCGCCGCGGCCCGTGCGCGAACACAGCGCCGTCGCGCATCAGCACCACGTCGTCGCAGGTGTGCTCGATACGAGCGACGTCGTGCGTGACGACGACAGCCGCGCCGCCTGCGGTCGCGTGCGCACGCACCACCTCGTCCAGGGCATGACGACCGACGAGGTCCAGGTCCGAGTCCGCCTCGTCGAGCAGTAGCAGCGGAGCCTGCTGGGCCAGCACCCGCGCCACGTGGACGCGCGTGCGCTCGCCACCCGACAGTGTGGTGACCGGTCGTCCGCGCAGGTGATCGAGGTCCTGCCTCCGGATCGCCTCATCGACGACCGCCGCGTCCTGCTGCGCGGATGGAGTGCCCCGCCAGGGGGTGCGACCCCACGAGACCACTTCCTCGACGGTGAAGCCGAAAGAGACGTGGCGCTCCTGAGAGAGCAGCGCGCGCCGACGGGCCAGCTCGCGGCTGCTCAGCGTCGCGATGTCCGACCCGCCGATGACCACGCTGCCTTCGTCGGGTGCGAGCTCTCCGGCGAGGATGCCGACGAGACTCGACTTCCCTGACCCGTTGCGGCCGAGGACGGCGGTGACGGCGCCGGCTCGCACGTCCACGGTGGTCGGCTCGAGGCGGCGGACGCCGTCGGTGGTCAGGCTGGCCCCGACCAGGCGCCCGGCGGCCGTCATGCCCAGCCTCCCTGTCGTGCCCGCGTGCGCCGCAGCAGCACGAAGAAGACGGGCGCGCCGACAAGCGCGGTGACCGCGCCGACCGGGATCTCGATCGGATTCGCGAGCAGGCGCGCGGCCGTGTCCGCGAGCAGGAGCAGCAGCGCGCCGGCGAGGCCGCTGACGATCAGCAGCGGCCCGGTCCGCGGGCCGATGATCGAGCGAACGGCGTGGGGGATGACCAGCCCGAGGAAGGCGATCACGCCTACGGCGGCGACGCCGGCGCCGATCAGGAGAACGACGGCTGCGAGCGCCCGCACGCGCACACCGGTGACGTCGACGCCGACCGCGAGCGCGTCGCGGTCCCCGAGCGCGAGCACGTCGAGCGGATGGCTGACGGTCGCGGCGACCGCCAGCCCCACGACGATGAAGGGGGTGACGGCCACGACCGCCTGCCACGTCGAGAGGGCCAGGCTGCCCGTCGTCCAGAAGGTCAGCGAGCGCACCCCGGCAGACGGGCTGACCGTGACGGCGATGGACACGAGTGCGGCGGCGAAGGCCGCGACGGCCACGCCCGACAGCAGCAACGTCACCACTTCGGGTCGCCCGTCGCGGGTCGAGGCCCAGACCACCACGGCCATCGCGGCGCCGGCTCCGATGGTGGCCGCCACGCCTGCGCCCAGGGTGCCGAAGGCCACCCCCACGGTGGCCGCGGCGACGCAGCCGAGCGCCGCCCCGGCCGAGATCCCGACGAGCGCGGGGTCGGCGAGGGGGTTGCGCAGGGATCCCTGGAGGAGCGTGCCGGCCGCGGCCAGTCCGACGCCCACCAGGATCGCCATCACTACGCGCGGGGCCCGAATCGCGCGCACGATGTCGGCCGTCGTGTCCGCTGCCCCGACCCCGAGGGCGAGGGCAACGGCGAGCACGATCAGGGCGGCCAGTGCGAGGGCCGCCACCACCCAGGAGACTCGCTTCGTCACGGTCCGAGGTCCTGCAGGGCCTGGGCAAGGCGGTCGACGAGCCCCCCGGTGCGCGGCCCGAACGACAGCAGGAGGGTGTCGTCGACGGCGACCACCCGACCGTCGCGTCCGGCCCGCGTCTGCGCGACGCCGGGGAGCGCGGCGAGTCCGGACACGCCACCGACGGACTCGAGGCCCTTGGTCATGACGAGCAGCACGTCCGGGTCCGCGGCCGCGAGGGCCTCGGCGGTCAGCGGGACGAAGGCGCCCAGGCCGGCCGCGGAGCCCACGTCAACCCCGCCGGCCGCCTCGATGAGAGCGTCGGCGCCGGAGCCCTCGCCACCGAGCAGGTAGATGGCTGACGTGCCACGCAGGTAGAGGAAGGCGACGCGGGGTGCGTCGGTGGTGCTGGCAGTGAGGGCAGCCGACGTCACCCAGCCGCCGCTCGCGAGGTCGGCGTCCGCCGCGGAGATGCCCACCGCCTCCGCGACCGCTCGTGTCCGCACCGGGATGTCGGCCGGGCTCCACGCCTCCGGCACCTCGACCACGCGCACGCCGGTATCGCGAATCTGGGCGAGAGCCTCCGGGGGAGACGTCGCGGCATCGACCAGGACGACGTCCGGCGAGGTGGCCAGCACCCGCTCGGCACTGACGGCGTGCGCCTTGGTGAGCACGGGCGCGTCGGCGATGGCCGGGACGTCGCTCGTCTCATCACGGCCGACCACGCGATCGCCGACGCCGAGCGCCGCCAGCGTCTCGCCGACCCCGGTGGCCAGGCTGACGATGCGTTCGGGTGCACCGTCGGCCAGTGCTGGATCGACGGGCGACGGCATGGGAACGTCCGCTGACGTGATGAGGATCGGCGAGTCAGCCACGGCACTGGCAGCCGTGGCCGTCGCCAGGTCCGACGACGCGGGCGACGATTGCGAAGCGGTCTCCGACGGAGGCGGCTGGTCCGCGCCGCTGGTATCGGGCGTTCCGCACGCGGCTGCCGTCGCCAGCAGCGCAGCGGCCAGTCCGATGGTGGCCGTGCGTCGGAAACGGTTGGGCACCAGCAGATTATGGCCATCGCGGGCGAGATGGTTCCCGATGCTGCGTCGGGATGAATCCGGCGCAGTGTCAGGCGGGCGACGATGAAGCCGACCTAGTCTTCGCGCCATGCTCGACGTCCGTGCCCGCACCCTGGTCGCCGGAGCGTCGGCGATCCTCGCCGGCGCCGGCCTGCTGATGGCGCACGCGCCCGCAGCGTCGGCGGAGCCCACGGGGTCGACGACCGTCAGCACATCCAGCGGCCTGCGACTGACCGTGACCCCGGTGCGGCAACTGCCCGCCGACGGTGCCACGGTGCGGGTGCGTGGCCGGGGATACGACCGCTCGGTCGGCATCTACGTCGCCCTCTGCGTGACGCCCAAGCGCGGGAAGCTCCCGTCGCCCTGCGGTGGGGGGGTCAACCTGACCGCGAGCGACCCCGCGTCCGCCTGGATCTCCTCGACGCCACCGCCGTACGGGCGCGCCCTGGCCGTCCCGTACCGGCCCGGTGGCCGGTTCTCCGTGCGGCTGACCATCTCGCCGATGATCGGCGAGATCGACTGCCGGGTGGTCTCGTGCGCGATCGTCACCCGCGCGGACCACACCCGCGCAGGGGATCGGCGCTTCGACGTAGCCGTCCCCGTCCGCTTCGCCCGCAGCACCGCTGGCTGAGGCGATGGCCCGGACGCTCTCGACCCTCCCATCCGACTCGATGCACTGAACCCCTACGAAGGAGAGAACCTGTGAAGATCACTCGCGCGGTCCTCGGCGCCGTCGCCGGCCTGAGCCTGGCCGCCGTCGCCCTGGTGGCACCTCCCGCCCAGGCGGCGGACGGCTACAACGCCAGCATCGCCGGCCAGCGCAACTTCGGGCTGCTCAGCAACCTGTCGCAGTCGTCGACGCAGACCGTCGACGTCGTGAACCTGCCCGCGGGCGTCGGCCTGTACGCGCTCAACTGCAAGGTGCCCGCCGACCCGCGATCCGCCCCGACCGTCTGCGACCTGTCCGAGGGCGCGGCCGGCTACCTGCCGGCAAGCGATGCGGCCCGGGCGAGCGCGGCGATGAAGATCAAGGTGAACGCCGAGTTCTACGGGATGAACCCGAACCCGACGGCCGGCGAGTCCACGGGGGAGAGCGTCAACTGCCGCGCCGAGACCGGCAACCCGCGATCCACCACGTGCGCCGTCTACGTCCTCGGCGCCGGCAGGGACAGCGCCAACCCCGCCTACCTGCGGGTGTTCCCGACGGCGTTCCTCCCGGTGAAGGCCCAGCGCACCAACGACGTCGCGACGATCACGCTCGACGGCGACGTGGTCAAGCGCGGCGCCAAGCCGAAGCTGGCGCTCGACAAGCCGGAGTCCTTCACCGTGACACTGAAGTCCGGCCTGGCCCCGTCCGTCTCGGCGACCAACTGCACCATCAAGGACGACACCATCACCGCCCTGAAGAACCGGGGCACGTGCATCGTCCGGATCACGTCGACGGGCGGCAACAACTACAAGCCCCTCGTCAAGACGCAGGTGTTCCGCCTGACGAAGTAGGCGCGGCCCGCGCCGTCAGCGGCCGGGCGTGAGGCGGTCGAGTCCGCCCTGGACGAACTCCAGGACGAGCGACGCCTCGCGCTCGGCCGTCGTCATGCCGGACTCGATGCGTCCGATGGCCGCGTCGACCGAGCCCCACACGAGCATGGAGACCGCCGTCGGGTCTTCGACGTCGAGCTCGGCGACCGCTGCCATGAGCGGGCTGATCAGGTCGCGGTGCTGCGCCTGCACCTGTGCGCGGCGGGTGGGCGGCAGCTCGATGGCGCCGGCCGCGCGCACGAGGGCATGCCGACCATCGGCGACGTACTCCAGCACGGCGGTCACCCACGCTGAGATCCGGTCGCGCGGTGCATCGACCGCCTCGGTGGCGGACTCGAGGGCAAGGCTCCACTCGGCCAGCTCGTCGACGAGGACGTCGGCGATCAGGTCGGCGGCGCTGCTGTAGTACTCGTAGACGGCCGAGCGGGACAGGCCCACCTCGGTGGCCACCTCGGCCACCGTGAACGTGCCCTCGCGAAGGATCAGGGTGGCGGCCGCCTCCAGCAACGCGGCGCGGCGCTGCTCCCGATTGAGGGCCACGGTGGGCGCGCTGATTCTCGGCACCCGAGGAGTATGCCCCACAACGTCGACAGGCGCCCCCTTGCGGGGACGCCTGTCGGTGAAACTGCTGCTTAGAGGGAGGACGCCTTCTTGGAGATGGACGACTTCCGGTTGGCGGCCTGGTTGGCGTGGATCACGCCCTTGCTGGCGGCCTTGTCGAGTGCCTGGGTGGCCTCGCGGGCCAGCGCCTGAGCCTGCTCGGCGTCACCGGCGTCAGCGGCCTCGTGGAACTTGCGGACGGACGTCTTGAGGGACGACTTGACCGACTTGTTGCGCAGCCGCGCCTTCTCATTGGTGCGGTTGCGCTTGATCTGCGACTTGATGTTCGCCACGGGCCATTCTTCCTGGTTCGGTGATGTTCGAGGATGGTGCAGGGCGTGCGTTACCGCACGTGGTGAAGCGACCCCCAAGACTACCCGTAGGCTTGCCCTTGGCCCAAATCGCCCCCGGATGACCTGGTCGGTCGACCGGCGACCTGTTCGATCACGAGGAGCCCCGTGCCCGCCCCGTCACCCGGCAGCACCGATCCGTCGGTCATCCGGAACTTCTGCATCATCGCGCACATCGACCATGGCAAGTCGACGCTCGCGGACCGGATGCTGCAGCAGACGGGCGTGGTCGACGATCGCTCCATGCGGGCGCAGTACCTCGACCGGATGGACATCGAGCGCGAGCGCGGCATCACCATCAAGTCGCAGGCCGTCCGGTTGCCCTACCGCGGCCAGGACGGCCAGGACTACGTCCTGAACATGATCGACACCCCCGGGCACGTCGACTTCACCTATGAGGTCTCGCGTTCGTTGGCCGCCTGCGAGGGGGCTGTCCTGCTCGTCGACGCGGCCCAGGGCATCGAGGCGCAGACACTGGCCAACCTGTACCTGGCACTCGAGAACGACCTGACCATCATCCCGGTGCTCAACAAGATCGACCTGCCGGCCGCCCAGCCGGAGAAGTACGCGGCGGAGCTGGCGCACATCATCGGCTGCTCGCCGGACGAGGTGCTGCTGGTGTCGGCGAAGACGGGGCTGGGCGTGGGCGAGCTGCTCGAGCAGATCGTCGCCGACATTCCGCCGCCCGTCGGCAACGCGGACGCCCCCGCACGGGCGATGATCTTCGACTCCGTCTATGACACGTATCGCGGCGTGATCACGTACATCCGCGTCATCGACGGCCACATCTCGACGCGCGAGCGCATCCAGATGATGTCAACGGGCGCGATCCACGAGTTGCTCGAGGTCGGCGTCATCTCGCCGGAGCCGGTCCCCGCCAAGGGCCTCGGCGTCGGCGAGGTCGGCTACCTGATCACCGGCGTCAAGGACGTGCGGCAGTCCCGGGTGGGCGACACCATCACGTCCGAGCGCAAGGGCGCCACCGAGGCTCTCGGCGGCTACCGCGACCCGAAGCCGATGGTGTTCTCCGGCCTCTACCCGATCGACGGCTCCGACTACCCGGAACTGCGCGACGCACTCGACCGGCTCAAGCTCAACGATGCGGCGCTCGTCTACGAGCCGGAGACGTCCCTCGCCCTCGGCTTCGGCTTCCGCTGCGGCTTCCTCGGCCTGCTGCACATGGAGATCGTCCGCGAGCGCCTGGAGCGTGAGGCGAACCTCGACCTGATCTCGACTGCCCCAAACGTGATCTACCGGGTGCAGCTCGACGACGGCGGGGAGATCGTCGTCACGAACCCCAGCGAGTTCCCGACGCAGAAGGTCGCGAAGATCTTCGAGCCGGTGGTGCGGTCGACGGTCATCCTGCCGAGCGAGTTCATCGGCACGGTGATGGAGCTGTGCCAGCAGCGCCGCGGCACCCTGCTGGGGATGGACTACCTGTCCGAGGAGCGCGTGGAGATGCGGTACACGCTGCCGCTCGCGGAGATCGTGTTCGACTTCTTCGACCAGCTCAAGTCGCGCACCCGCGGATACGCGTCGCTGGACTATGAACTGACCGGCGAGCAGGAGGCCGACCTCGTCAAGGTCGACATCCTGCTGCACGGCGACGCCGTCGACGCGTTCAGCGCCATCGTGCACCGCGACAAGGCGTACGCCTACGGGACGTCGATGGCGCAGAAGCTCAAGGAGCTGATCCCGCGTCAGCAGTTCGAGGTGCCGATCCAGGCGGCCATCGGGTCGCGCGTCATCACGCGGGAGACGATCCGCGCGATCCGCAAGGACGTCCTTGCGAAGTGCTACGGCGGCGACATCACCCGCAAGCGCAAGCTGCTGGAGAAGCAGAAGGAGGGCAAGAAGCGGATGAAGATGGTCGGCCGGGTGGAGGTGCCGCAGGAGGCCTTCATCGCAGCCCTGTCCACCTCCGACGCCCCCCAGAAGAAGTAGGTCCTCGTTGAGTGCGGAGTTGTTGAGCGATTCGGGGGCCACGGACGCGCAACAACCCCGCACTCAACAGAGCTTGGGCATCTATGTGCACGTGCCGTTCTGCTCGAGCAGGTGCGGGTACTGCGACTTCAACACCTACACCGCCACCGAGCTGGGCGACTCGGTCCGGCGTGATGCGTTCCACGAGACCCTGATCGACGAGATCCGGTACGCGCGCCGAGTCCTCGTCGACGACCCGCGCCCGGTGTCCACCGTCTTCGTCGGCGGCGGCACCCCGACCCTGCTCGGCGCCCCCGGCCTCATCGCGATCCTCGACGCCATCCGAATGGAGTTCGGCCTCGAGCCCGACGCGGAGGTCACCACCGAGGCCAACCCGGACAGCGTCGACGAACGGATGCTTGCGGACCTCCGCGCGGGCGGATTCACCCGGATCTCGCTGGGCATGCAGAGTTCGGCCCCGGCGGTCCTGCGCACCCTCGACCGCACCCATACTCCGGGTGCAAGTGTCGCCGCTGCGCGCACCGCGCGTGCCGTCGGCTTCGACCACGTCAACCTCGATCTCATCTACGCGACGCCGGGGGAGAGCGACGACGACCTGCGACGATCGGTAGACGATGCACTGGGCGCGGACGTCGACCACGTGTCCGCGTACAGCCTTATCGTCGAGGACGGCACCCCGCTGGCCCGCCGCGTCCGGCGCGGAGAGCTCCCGATGCCGGACGACGATGTCGCCGCCGAGCGCTATGGCATCGTCGACTCCCTGCTGACCTCCGCGGGCCTGCGTTGGTACGAGGTATCGAACTGGGCGGGACCCGACGGCGAGTGCCGGCACAACCTCGGCTACTGGCGTGACGACGACTGGTGGGGCGTGGGCCCAGGCGCGCACAGCCACGTCGCCGGCGTGCGATGGTGGAACGTCAAGCATCCGCGCACCTACGCCGAACGGATCGCGGAAGCCGAATCGCCGGAAGCCGGACGCGAGGCTACTCGACGGCCGAGCAGCGACGCATCGAGCGAATCATGCTCGGCCTTCGGCTGGTCGAGGGGATGCCCCGGTCGCATCTCGTCCGGCCGACGCCGCCGCGACCGAGGTCGCGGACGGCCTCCTCGACGAGCCGATTCGAGCGCGAGCGTCTCGTCCTGACCGGCGCGCGGCCGACTGCTCGCCGACGCCGTCGTCAGGCGGCTCGTCGACTGACGACGCCTACGCGTAATGGCCGCTGCCGTCACGGCCGACCGATACCAGGGTCCCCTCGTCATCCGCGGGAGGCTGGCGACGTGACCGCAGGTGCGCCCGGGTGACGTGGGCGACGAGCCCCGCCCACAGGACCGCAATGAGGCCGAGCAGCGGCGTGATGACGTCGTCGGGCGCACCGAAGGCCTTCATCAGGGTCAGCGAGTTCGTGAAGATGATCATCCCGCCCACGGCGACGCCCATGACTCGCATGGGCAGCCGGTGGGCGATCCACGCCCCAAGGGGCGCCGCGAGCATCCCACCGAGCATGAGCGGCAGCAGGATCCGCCAGTCGAGCGCGCCGAGCCCCAGCCCGATGATGAAGCCGACGCTGGCGGCGACCGCGACGAGGAACTCGGCGGCGTTCATGGTGCCGATGACGCGGTGCGGGGCCATCCGGCCGTTGGCGAGGAGCGCCGGAGTGGTCACCGGCCCCCAGCCGCCGCCACCGGTGGCGTCGACGAAGCCGCCGATCAGTCCGAGCGGTGCAAGCAGTCGCTTCCCGGGACGACCCCTCTTGAGCGCGACGTTCCGGTGGCGCAGGTAGCGGAAGAGCACGTAGAAGCCCAGCACGAGCAGCAGCGCGCTCGCCCACGGGCGGGCCGAGGACGTCGACAGGCCTGACAGCACGGTGGCGCCGACGAAGGCTCCGATCGCACCGGGAAGTGCGATGCGCCGCAGGACGGTCTTGTCGACGTTGCCCATCTTCGCGTGCGAGAACGCGGAGGCCGCGGTCGTGCCGATCTCAGCGAGGTGGACAGAGGCGGAGGCCATCGCGGGTGCCAGGCCGATGGCGATGAGCAGGGTCGACGAGGTGAGGCCGTAGCCCATCCCGAGGGAGCCGTCGACGAGCTGGGCGCCGAATCCGGCGAGGGCGACGGCGAGGAGACTAAACACAGACAATGTCTATCTACAAAGTAGGAAAGGAGCAAGTCGCCGCGCCCGCGGGCCGCGCGCAGCGGGAGGGCCTACACTTGGCACTCACGGGCTCGGAGTGCCAAGGGACTCGCAGGGGAGGTGCCATGCTCGAGGAGCGACGGCTGGCAGTCCTGCGCGCGATCGTCGAGGACTACGTCTCCACGCACGAGCCGGTGGGCTCCAAGGCACTGGTGGAGCGTCACCACCTCGGGGTCTCCCCGGCAACGGTCCGCAACGACATGGCTGCGCTCGAGGAGGAGGGCTACATCGCCCAGCCGCACACCAGCGCGGGCCGGGTCCCCACCGATCTCGGATACCGGCTCTTCGTCGATCGGCTCTCCTCCATCAAGCCGCTCAGCGCCCCGGAACGACGGGCCATCCACCAGTTCCTCGACGAGGCTGTCGACCTCGACGACGTCATGTCCCGCACGGTCCGCCTCCTGGCCCAGATCACGCGGCAGGTGGCCGTCGTCCAGTACCCGTCGTTGACGCGCAGCACCATCCGGCACCTCGACCTGGTGTCCTTGGAGTCCACTCGCCTGATCCTGGTGATCATTCTCGACACCGGCCGCGTCGAGCAGCGGGTCATCGACACCGCTGTTCCGGTGACGGAGGAGCTGCTCGGCGACGTCCGGGCCCGCCTGATCGCCGCGCTGGCCGGCAAGCCGTACGCGTCGGTGCCGGATGCCGTGGAGGACCTGGAGAACGCCTTCACGGAGGAGGATCGCCCCACGGTGCGCGTCATCGTGGCGGCGGTGCTCGAGTGCGCCCGCGAGCGTGGTGATGAGCGCGTGATGCTCGGCGGCACTGCCCACCTGGCTCGCTATGGCGAGGCCTTCCCGATCGCGATCCAGCCGGTGCTCGAGGCCTTGGAGGAGCAGGTGATCCTGCTGCGCCTGCTCGGGGAGGCGAGCAACCCGGCCGCCGTCACCGTGCGCATCGGCCACGAGAACCCGATCGAGGGCCTCATGGCGACGTCGGTGGTCACGTCGGCCTACGCTCGGGGCGATCAGGCGGTCGCGTCCCTCGGCGTCGTCGGCCCCACCCACATGGACTACCCCGGGAACATCGCGGCGGTGCAGGCAGTAGCCCGCTACCTCAGCCGCATCCTGGACGAGCAGTAGGAAGGGTCACGTGAGGACCGACTACTACGCCCTGCTGGGCGTGCCGAGGGACGCGTCCCCGGAGGACATCAAGAAGGCGTACCGCCGGCTGGCCCGTGAACTGCACCCGGACGTGAACCCGGATCCCGAGCACCAGGAGAAGTTCAAGCTCGTCACCGCCGCGTACGAGGTGCTCAGCGATCCCGAGAAGCGGCAGATGTACGACCTCGGCGGCGATCCGCTCGGCCCCCGCGGAGGCGGTGGCGCGGGTGGCTTCGGCACCACCTTCGACTTCGGCGACATCATGGACGCGTTCTTCGGCGGCGGCGGCACGGCGCGTGGCCCGCGCATGCGCTCTCGTCGCGGGCAGGACGCCCTGATCCGCATCCAGATCACCCTCGCGGACGCCGTCTTCGGCAGCACACGCGACCTCACCGTCGACACCGCCGTGCGCTGCGGCTCATGCGATGCCGCCGGCACGGCGCCGGACACGACGACCGAGACCTGCCCGATGTGCAAGGGCCGCGGCGAGATCCAGCAGGTCCAGCGGTCCTTCCTCGGCCAGGTGATGACGTCCCGGCCATGCCCGCAGTGCCAGGGCTTCGGCAGCACCATCCCGCATCCGTGCCCGGAGTGCTCCGGCGACGGCCGGGTCCGCACCCGCCGCACGCTGACCGTGCAGGTCCCGCCCGGCGTCGACACCGGCACCCGGATCCAGCTCTCCGGTGAGGGAGAGGTCGGTCCCAACGGCGGCCCGCCCGGTGACCTCTTCGTCGAGATCGTGGTGACCCCGCACGAGCTGTTCGAACGCCACGGCGACGAGCTGCACTGCGTCGTCACCGTGCCGATGACGGCCGCAGCGCTCGGTACGACGATGACCCTGGACACCCTCGACGGCCCCACGGACATCGACATCCGCCCGGGTACCCAGAGTGGCGAGTCGCTCACCGTTCGTGGCAAGGGCGCCGCCCGACTTCGCTCGACTGGTCGCGGCGACCTGCACGTGCACCTGCAGGTCCAGACCCCGACGAAGCTGGACCCCGAGCAGGAGGAGCTGCTTCGCCAGCTCGCGGACCTGCGTCACGAGTCCACGGTGCAGGTCGGCACCCAAGCGTCCGCCCAGGGCGGTCTGTTCTCGCGACTCAAGGACGCGTTCACCGCCAAGTGACGCCCCCGGTCTTCGCGGTTCCCGCCAGCGCCCTCGCCGACGTGGGCGCGGAGGACGTCGTGCGCGTGTCCGGGGCCGAGGGTCACCACGCCGTGGCGGTCCGGCGGATCGGCGATGGCGAGCCGGTCACGCTGACCGATGGTGCCGGCGCCTCGGCCCACGGAGTAGTGGCCGGAATCATCGACCGATCGACCTTCGACGTACGGGTCACCGCGATCACGCGAGACCCCGAGCCGCAGCCCCGCCTGATCGTCGTCCAGGCGCTGCCCAAGGGCGATCGCGGCGAACTGGCCGTGGAACTGCTCACGGAAGTGGGGGTCGACGTGATCGTGCCGTGGGCGGCTGCCCGCTGCGTGACCCGCTGGCGGGCAGACCGCGTCGAGAAGGCCCATCGCAAGTGGGTCGATGCCGCCGTCGCCGCCGGAAAGCAGAGCCGACGCACCCGCTTCCCCGTGGTGGCGCCGTTGACGGACACGACCGCGGTCGTCGCGGCGGTGGCGGCGGCCGACCTCGCCCTCGTGCTGGACGAGTCCGCCGACGAGTCCATCGCCGCTCATCGACTCCCCGATCACGGGGACGTCCTCCTCGTCGTCGGGCCCGAGGGTGGGCTGGCCGACGACGAACTGGAGAGCCTGACCGCCGCGGGCGCGTCCTGCGTACGACTCGGCCCGTCGGTCCTGCGCACGTCGTCCGCGGGCATGGCCGCTGCCGCGGCGCTGCTGGCCCCGAGTCCGCGTTGGGCACCCGCGCCCTCGGCGGGGATGGGAGGATGACCCCATGAGCGACTGCTTGTTCTGCGCGATCGCCGCGGGAGACATCCCGGCGGACATCGTGCACAGCGATGACGAGGTGGTGGCCTTCCGGGACATCTCCCCGCAGGCGCCCACGCACATCCTGGTCATCCCTCGGGCCCACTACGCCACCGCGCTCGAGCTCGCCGAAGCCGCACCCGCACTCTCCGGCCGACTGCTGTCCGTGGCCGGTCGGCTCGCCGAGGACGACGGCATCGCCGCGGACGGATACCGCATCGTCACCAACACCGGCGTGGCAGCCGGTCAGTCGGTCGCCCACGTGCATTTCCACCTGCTCGGCGGCCGGCCCCTGACCTGGCCCCCGGGTTGACGGACGTGATGAGTCGATGACCGAACCAGCCTCGGACAGCCCGCGCGCCCAGACGACCATCGTCGTGCCCAATTCTCAGCCGATGGTGAGTCTCCTCGGCGCCCAGGATGCATACCTGCGCCTGGTCGAGGATGCCTTCCCGAGCGTCGACATCCTGGCCCGCGGTAACGAGATCACCATCGCCGGCAGCCCGGAGGACGTCGCCCTCGTCGACACCTTGATGGCCGAGCTGCTCGCGATGCTGCGGACGGGGCACGCGCTCACGCCGGAGTCAGTCGAGCGCAGCGTCGGCCTGGTGCGCGCGGGCAACCGGCCCACCGAGGTCCTGACGGCGAACATCCTCAGCAACCGCGGGCGCACCATCCGCGCCAAGACGCTGAACCAGAAGCGCTACGTCGATGCCATCGACCACAACACCATCGTCTTCGGGATCGGTCCGGCAGGCACTGGCAAGACGTACCTTGCCGTCGCCAAGGCCGTGCAGGCGCTGCAGGCCAAGCGCATCAACCGGATCGTCCTGACCCGGCCGGCTGTGGAGGCGGGGGAGCGGCTCGGCTTCCTGCCCGGGACGCTGTCGGAGAAGATCGATCCGTACCTGCGACCGCTCTATGACGCCCTGCACGACATGATCGATCCCGACTCCATCCCGCGGCTGATCACCAGCGGGACCATCGAGATCGCACCGCTCGCCTACATGCGCGGGCGCACGCTGAACGACTCGTTCATCATCCTCGACGAGGCGCAGAACACGTCCGCCGAGCAGATGAAGATGTTCCTCACGCGGCTCGGCTTCGGCTCGACGATGGTCGTCACCGGCGACATCACCCAGGTCGACCTGCCGGGCGGCACCTCCAGCGGCCTGCGCGTGGTCTCCGACATCCTCGATGGCATCGACGACGTCGCGTTCTGCCGACTCACCTCCCATGACGTCGTGCGGCACAAGCTGGTCGGCAAGATCGTCGACGCGTACGAGAAGCACGACGCGAAGCGGGCGCAGTGACCCCTCCCGCGGTGACGATCCTCAACGAGTCCGAGGTCGACTGTGACCTCACGGCGCTCGGCGACCTGCTCGACCACCTGTACCCGGCGCTCCGGCTGCACCCCGACTGTGAACTCGGCGTGACCCTCGTCGACGTCGAGCGCATGAGCACGCTGCACGAGGACTGGATGCAGGAGCCAGGACCGACGGACGTGCTGTCCTTCCCCATCGACGAGGTCCGCTCCGCCGAGCCCGGCATGGATCCCGAGCCCGGCGTCCTCGGCGACATCGTGCTCTGCCCGGCGTTCGCGCTGCCGCAGGCACGGACCGCCGGCCGCACGCTGGACGAGGAACTGCAGTTCCTCACCACGCACGGGACGCTGCACCTGATCGGGTACGACCACGCCACGCAGGAGGAGTACGACGCGATGTTCGCCCTTCAGGACCGGCTGCTCGACGAGTGGCGGGCTCGATGAGCACCGACATCTGGCTGATCCTGCTGGCGGCCGTGCTCGTCCTGCTCGCGGGCGGTCTCACGTGCGCGGAGACCGCAATAGATCGTGCAAGTCGCGTGCATGCGGAAGAGGCCCGGCGCGAGGGAAACCGGCGCGCCGCCCGGCTGCTCACGGTGCTCGACGACCGACCGCGACACATCAATGTGCTGCTGTTCCTGACGACTCTGGCGCGGGTGACTGCCACCGTGCTGGTCGGCTACGTCAGCATCGATCTGGCCGCCTCGCCGGCCCTGGGCATCCTCATCGCGGTGCTGGTGATGGTCGTCGTCAGCTACGTCGTCGTCGGCGTCGCCGGGCGCACGCTCGGCCGACAGCACCCGGACCGAATCGCGATGATGGCTGCTGGTCCGGCGCACTGGCTGGCCACCGTGCTCGGCCCGCTGGCCTCGCTGCTCATCCTTGTCGGCAACGCGGTCACCCCCGGCAAGGGGTATCGCGAGGGGCCGTTCTCCTCGCAGGCAGACCTGCGCGAGATGGTCGACCTCGCCGAGGCGGATGACCTGATCGAGGACGACGAGCGGCAGATGATCCACTCAGTCTTCGAACTGGGCGAGACGTTCGCGCGCGAGGTCATGGTCCCGCGCACGGAGATGGTGTTCATCGAGAAGTCGAAGACGCTGCGGCAGGCGCTGTCGCTGGGCCTGAGGTCGGGCTTCTCGCGCATCCCCGTCATCGGCGAGAACGCCGACGACATCGTCGGGATCGTCTACCTCAAGGACGTGGTCCGCCGGGTCTTCGAGCATCGGGAGGCGGAGCAGAGCGAGCGCGTCGAGTCGATCATGCGCGCCCCGTACTTCGTACCCGACAGCAAGCCCGCTGACGCGCTGCTGCGTGACATGCAGTCCGCACGAGTGCACATGGCCGTCGTCGTCGACGAGTACGGAGGAACGGCGGGACTGGTGACGATCGAGGACATCCTCGAGGAGATCGTCGGGGAGATCGACGACGAGTACGACACCGCCGCCCCTGAAGTGGCCGCGCTCGCCGACGGCGCCTACCGCGTCATGGCGCGGATGCACGTGGACGACTTCGCCGACCTCATCGGCATCGAGATCGACTCGGAGGAGGAGGGCGTCGAGACGGTGCTCGGACTCGTCGCGAAGCGGCTCGGCCGCGTCCCGATCCCCAGTGCCGCTGTCGACGTGCAGGGCTGGCAGCTGACAGCTGAGCAGGGGGCGGGCCGGCGCAACCGGATCGGCAGCGTGCTGGCCCAGCCGATCGCCGTCGAGCCGGAGGCCGAGACCGCCGATGAGTGAGACCGCCCGGGACCTTGACGCGGAGGACGCCAAGCTCGTCACCCTCGCCCGCGGGGCGCGCGGACGGGTGGGGGCCGCGACGGGCGCGGCGCTGCGGGACGAGACCGGTCGCACGTACTCGGGTGCCGACGTTTCGCTCACCGCGCTGGCCCTGTCGGCGCTGGAGCTCGCCGTGGCGCAGGCGGTCGCTGCCGGGGCGCGCGGGGTGGAAGCCGCTGTCGTCGTCGGAGACTTCGATGGGGGCACGGGGATCGCTGCGCTCCGTGAGCTCGCCGGACCCGGCACACCCGTGCTCGTCTGCGATCCGACCGGCGTCGTGATCGAACGACTGGCCACGTGAATCCAGCAGCCCGCGCCGCGCTCGCCGTCATGGGCGCGGCCGCCCTCTTCGGCACGTCTGCGACGACCCTCGCACTGCTCGCCCCGGACGCCCCCGGTCCCAGCGTCGCGGCGATGCGGCTGCTCGTCGGCGCCCTGGGCCTGCTGGCGTTCATCGCCTGGCGTGGGCATGGCGGCCAGGTGCGGGAACTGTGGCGACGGTGGCCGACGTGGGTGATGGGCCTCGCGGTGGCCGGCTATCAGGCCTTCTTCTTCATCGGCACCTCGCGCACGGGCGTGGCCGTGGGCACCCTCGTCTCGCTCGCACTCGCACCGTTCCTCGCCGGGGTGCTCGGCTGGGTGCTCAAGGAAGGGGCACCCGGGTGGGCCTGGGTCGGGTCGACGGTGCTGGCCGTCGTCGGCGTGGTGCTGCTGCTGTCGGGCGGCGTCGGCTCGCCGGATCCGATGGGCGCCCTGGCTGCGGCGGGCGCAGGCGTGTGCTACGCGGTCTACACCGTGATCGGCGTGCGGCTCTCGCGCGAGGGGCGTGACCCGGGGGCCGTCTTGGCGGCATCGTTCACCATCGGCGCGGTCGTGCTGCTGCCGGCGGCAGTGACGTCGACGTGGTGGCTCTCGCCGTCGGGCGTGGTGGCGGTGCTGTGGCTCGGGCTGGTGGCCACGACGGTGGCGTACCTGCTGTTCGGCGTCGGCCTGGCCGTGCTCCAGCCCGGCCACATCGCCACGCTGAACCTGCTCGAGCCCGCAGTGGCGACGCTCCTCGGGGTGCTCATCGTGGGGGAGACCCTGGGCGTGGTCGGCTGGATCGGCTGCATCCTGGTCCTGGCTGCCCTAGCGTTGCTGGGGATCGTGGAGAACCGGCGTGAACCAGCGAAGGAGGGATCCCCGGCGTGACGGACGACGTGTTCCGCAGCGGCTTCGCGTGCCTAGTGGGTCGCCCCAACGCCGGCAAGTCGACCCTGACGAACGCGATGGTGGGTCGCAAGGTGGCGATCACGTCGGACCGGCCGCAGACGACGCGTCGCGTGCTGCGCGGCGTCGTCAACCGGCCCGACGGGCAACTGATCCTGGTGGACACGCCGGGCCTGCACCGGCCCCGCACCCTGCTCGGCGAGCGGCTGAACGACCAGGTGCGCGAGACGTGGGCCAGCGTCGACGTGGTGGGGTTGTGCATCCCGGCCGACCAGCAGGTGGGGCCGGGGGACCGCTACATCGGTGCGGAACTCGCCGGGCTCAAGCGCACGCCGCTGATCGCGGTGGTGACCAAGACCGACGCCGTGCCCCGGGCCATGGTCGCCGAGCGGCTGGCCGAGGTCGGATCCCTGGCGGAGGAGCTGGGTATCGAGTGGGCGGCGGTGGTGCCGGTCTCGGCGCGCGCCGGTTCCCAGGTCGAGGTGCTCGTCGAGCAGCTCATCGCGCAGCTGCCCGAGGGACCGGTGCTCTTCCCGGAGGGCGAGGACGAGGCGACCACGATGGAGATCGCGGTGGCCGAACTGATCCGTGAGGCGGCGCTGGAGGGAGTGCAGGACGAGCTGCCGCACTCGATCGCCGTCGTCGTCGACGAGATCGAGGCGCGGGAGGACCGGCCCGTGGACCGGCCGTTGACGGACGTGCGCGCGTCGCTGTTCGTCGAGCGGGAGACGCAGAAGGCGATCGTCATCGGCAAGGCGGGGTCGCGGCTCAAGCAGGTGGGCACGCAGGCGCGCAAGGAGATCGAGGCACTGCTCGGGACGCCGGTGTTCCTCGATATCCGGGTCAAGGTGGCCAAGGACTGGCAGAAGGACCCCAAGCAGCTCCGCCGCCTCGGCTTCTAGCCCCTGCGTCCCTCCAGATTTGCACCGCTTCCCGGTGCAAATCCGCGGAACTGAACCGGTTTCGGGGTTGGGTTGGCGATTTGTGCCGCCTTCGTCGCTAGGCGGCCCGCCGGCTGGCCCGCCAGATCGCGGCGACCACCTTCTCCGGCTGCTCCTCGATATCGGTGAACGTCCAGCGCACCACCGCGACCCCCAGCGCGCGGAGTCGGTCCTCGCGCCGCTTCTCCCGCACGATGTCATCCCGCGAGTCGTACTTGACCAGGCCGTCGGCCTCGCCGATGACGTTGAGACCAGGCCACCACATGTCGACGTATCCGATCAGCCCCTCGCCGTCGTGGAAGGGGTGCTGCAGGGTCGGTTCGGGAAGTCCCAAGTCCGTCAGGGTGAGCCTTGAGAACGTCTCGAGCACGGTCTGTGCGCCCTGGCGTGCGCGGGCGAGGGCGGCGAGCACGTCCGAGCGGTGGCCGAGATGGCGCCAGTCGTCGATGAGCGCCTCGACCTCCTCGAGGGACGCACCACGCCACAGGGCAGCGTCGAGCAGGGCCGTGCGCCAGCGCGCTGACGTGAGTTCGGCGGCGGCGCCGATGGCGGCGAGAGCCGGTGGCACGGTGGGCACGCCGCGCACAATGAGCGTGGTGGACGGGTCGAGCGGTCCGGTGGTCACACGCGCGTCTGGAATCACCAATCGGTGGCGACTCGGTCGTCGAAGTGCCCGCTCGTCCCTTCCGGAGGATCGGACGAGGTGTAGGCGCTGGGGTGCGACGAAGGGCAGCGGCAACCCGAGCAGCAGGGAGGCCGACGCGCCGAACGCCCAGACTGGCTCACGTCCGCCGGCGATCGCGGCGGCGACGTCAAGGCGATGGCGTTCGGCGGGCCCAGCGGCGTCGACCAGCTCGCGGAGGGCGTAGATGCCGTGTCGCAGGCGCACGAGGTCGCCGCGTCGCAGCATGGCGGACTGGAGGGAATCGCTGATGCCCTGGTCCAGCAGGTCTCGACGCCGATGGACGGGATGGTCGTCGGTGATGCTCGTCAGGCTGGCCCGTGCGGCGCGTGCCTGACCGTCGATGAAGTGGGACATGGCGGCAATGTGGCGTATTTCGGCGAGCAGCGTCGTGCGTCATCCACAGGGACGAGCGGTCCAATTCCGCAGGCCGGCCCCGATACCGGCGCAGTTCTGCAGATTTGGGCCGGGAAGCGGCGCAAATCTGTGAATGGGGTCAGTCGACGCGGCGCTCGACGTACGGGTGCACCTCGTAGCGCTGGCCGTACGACTCGAAGATGGCGATGATGATCGCGGCCAGCGGGATGCCGATGATGGCACCGATCGGTCCGAACAGGGCGGCGCCGACGAAGACCGACGCCAGGGCGACGCCGGAGTTGATGTCCATCGTCTGCGTCGAGATCCGCGGCGTCAGCACGTAGTTCTCGACCTGCTGGTACACGGTCGCGAAGACGACGATCCAGAGCACGTCGAGCGGCTCGTTGAACACGGCGAACAGCGCGGGCAGTGCTACGCCGATGTACGTGCCGATCGTCGGGATGAACTGGCTGACCATGCCCGCGAAGATGCCCATCGGCAGCCAGAACGGGATGTCGATCAGCCAGAAGAAGAGGCTGTGGAACACCGCCGACACGCTCGCCAGCGCCAGCTTGGAGATGACGAACCCGCCGGCCTTGCGCACCGAGATGTCCCACACCTGGATGAAGACGACCTGGCGGGCGGGCTTGAGCCAGGAGGAGATCCACCGCTTGATGCGCGGGGCGTCGGCGGAGAAGTAGAACGAGAAGACGATGACGGTCACGAAGTTGAAGACCGCACCGACCACGCTGACGAGCACCGCGAGGACGCCACCGGCCAGCGCACTGGCGATGTCGGCCGCCTGCTGGGTGGTCAGGTTCAGGTTGTTGAGCAGCTGCTGCGGATCGATGTCCGCCTCGAAAGTGCCGTTGATCCACTGCACGATGTCGAGCACCAGGCCCGGCAGCGCCACCACCAGTTCGACAGTCTGCGCGGCGAGGATGCCGCCGAACAGCGCAATGAAGCCGGCGATGAGCGCCAGCGTCGTGACCGCCACGATCCCGGTGGCGAAGCCGCGCCGGATACCCCGATGGCTGAGCCAGCTCACCACCGGGTCGAAGGAGATGGCGATCAGCCACGCGAGCAGCAGGTTGAAGAGGAAGCCGCTCAGCGCCCCCCAGACGTGGTTGATGACCTGCAGGCCGATGATCGCGACGACCACCATGACCAGGGCCCGACGCAGCCAGCGGGAGTCTGCGGCAACGAGAACCGGCGACGGGGCCGGCGGGGGCGCGGGAGGGTCGGGTGTGGGCTCGGTGGAGGGCGACGGGGGCGAGGTGGTCGGCTCGGACCCCGTCGCGGAGGACCCGCCGTCCGACGACACCGGCGGCGTCGGGTCCGGGGTCACCGGCTCGGACTCGGCCATGCGAGAGAATCTAGCGGTGCCTGTCTACCGAGACGAGGCGATCGTCCTTCGCACCCAGAAGTTGGGTGAGGCGGACCGGATCGTCACCCTCCTCACGCGAGAGCGCGGACGAGTGCGGGCCGTCGCCCGTGGGGTGCGCAAGACGTCCTCCCGGATCGGCGCGCGGCTCGAGCCGTTCAGCCACGTCGACGTGCAGCTGTACGAGGGGCGCTCGCTCGACAACGTGACGCAGGTGGAGTCGCTCGCTGCCCACGGCGCGGCCCTGGCCGCCGACTACAGCCGGTGGACTGCAGGCACGGCCATGCTGGAGACCGCTGAGCGGCTGACGCCGGAGGAGCACGAGCCGGCGCTGCCGCAGTTCGCGTTGCTGGTCTCGGGGCTGCGTTCCCTCGTCGCCCGCGAGCACGATGCGGGACTGATCCTGGACTCGTATCTGCTGCGCTCGCTGGCCATCGCCGGCTGGTCGCCGTCCTTCGAGGACTGCGCGCGCTGCGGAGCCCCCGGGCCGCATCGCGCTATCTCCGTCGCCAGCGGTGGAGTCGTCTGCGGGCGATGTCGGCCGCCCGGGTCGGCGGCTCCGTCCCCGCCCGCGATCGCCCTACTGGGGGCGCTGCTCAGCGGCGACTGGCTGCTGGCCGATGCGTCCGAGGCGCGCGAACGCCGCGAGGCCAGTGGCGTGGTCGCGGCGTACACGCAGTGGCACCTCGAGCGGAATCTGCGATCGCTGCCGCTCGTGGACCGCACACCCCAGTAGCGCTCCGCCCTCCTTCCCGTCGAGCGTGGAGCTCAGGCGCGACCCGCCGGGAACACGCGCCTGAGCGCCACGTTCGACGGGCTGCCACGAGCCGACGCCAGTGACAGGATGACGGCATGGCCCGTCGACCGGCACCCGCGCGGACTCCCACCCCGCACCCGTCCGGGGTCCGCCCGCCGGCGATCCCGGCCGAACTCGTCCCGCGACATGTGGCGCTCGTGATGGACGGCAACGGCCGATGGGCGAAGGAGCGCGGGCTCCCACGCACCGCCGGTCACACTGCGGGCGAGGCAAGCCTGTTCGACTGCGTCGAGGGGGCGCTCGAGCTCGGGGTGCGCTGGCTCAGCGCGTACGCCTTCTCGACCGAGAACTGGAAACGCTCGCCCGACGAGGTCAAGTTCCTGATGGGCTTCAACCGCGACGTGATCCGACGTCGTCGCGACGAGATGCACGAGCTCGGCGTCCGCGTCCGGTGGGCGGGGCGGCGGCCACGGCTGTGGCGCAGCGTCATCAGCGAGTTGGAGGAGGCCGAGGAGCTCACCAAGAACAACCGCGGTCTCACGCTGACGATGTGCGTGAACTACGGCGGCCGCGCGGAGATCGCGGACGCAGCGGCGAAGATGGCGCGCGAGGTGCGGGCGGGGCGTCTGGACCCGGACCGGATCGACGAGCGGATGTTCCACCGCTTCCTCGATGAGCCGGACATGCCGGACGTCGACCTGTTCGTGCGGTCGTCGGGGGAGCAGCGGATCAGCAACTTCCTGCTGTGGCAGACGGCATACGCGGAGCTCGTCTTCCTCGACACCCTCTGGCCGGACTTCGACCGGCGGCACCTGTGGCATGCCTGCGAGCTGTACGCGTCACGCGACCGTCGCTACGGCGGCGCCGTGCCCAACCCACCTCCCTGATCTTCCTCGCGAGTGTGCGGCGGATGTCGCTTTGACGTACCTCAAAGCGACATCCGCCGCACACTCGCGAAGGCAGTCAGGCTGAGGCGCAGTCGGGGCAGCAGCCGAAGACCTCGAGGGTGTGGTGCACGTCGGTGAAACCGTGCTCGCGCGCGACTGTCTCGGCCCAGAACTCCACGGCCGGACCGGCGATCTCGACGGTGCGTCCGCACTCCGTGCAGACGAGGTGATGGTGGTGGTCGGGGCTGCACTTTCGGTACCGCGTCTCCCCGTCGTCGGTCAGCAGCAGGTCCACCTCACCGGCGGCCGCAAGCGCCTGCAGTGACCGGTACACCGTCGTCAGGCCGACCCGCTCCCCCCGCTGCCTCAGCAGGTCGTGCAGCTGCTGCGCGGACTGGAAGTCCTCGCTGTCGGCCAGCGCCGCGGAGACAGCGGACCGCTGTCGCGTCTGCCGGATCTGGGGGGCGCTCATGCCGGCACCTGCCGTCGCCGACGGATCGGCACCGCGACGGCCGCCAGGATCGCGAACAGGGCCAAGGCCACCAGGACGATCGTCGGCCCGGGCGGGACCTCGACGTAGAACGATCCGATCAGCCCGGCGAGGCTGGCGACCAGGCCGAGGACCACGCCGAGTCCGGCAGTCGCGCGGAATGAACGGGTCACCTGCTGGGCGGCCGCCACCGGCACGATCATGATCGCGCTGACGAGGAGCAGTCCGACGACCCGCATGCCCACGACGACCACCACCGCGGCCAGCACCGCCATCAGCGTGCTCATCGCCCGCACCCGAATGCCCTGGGCAGCCGCGATGTCGGGGTCGAGGCTGACCGCGAACAGCTCGCGACCGAGCAGCGCGATGACCACCAGGACTCCGGCGCACAGCACCGCGAGCGCCCAGATGTCCCCAGCCGCCACCGTCGACAGGGAGCCGAACAGGTACGAGTTCAGCGACGAGGACGCCTTGCCTGGCGCCAGCGAGGCGAAGAGCACGCCGCCCGCGATGCCGCCATAGAACAGGAGGGCGAGAGCGACGTCGCCCGCCGTGCGCGACCGGTAGCGGATGAACTCGATGAGGAACGCCCCGACCACAGCCGCCGCCATCGCGGTGGGTACGGGTGCAGTGCCGAGGAGGAAGGCCAGGCCCACGCCGGTCAGGGCCACGTGCCCCATCCCGTCACCGAGCAGGGCGAGCCGGCGCTGCACGAGGAACACGCCGATGAGCGGCGCGATCAGCCCGACGAGGGCGGCGGCGATGAGCGCGCGCTGCATGAAGTCGAAGGAGAGGATGCTCACGGCTCGAGCTCCACGATGCCGGGGGAGGAGTCTGGCTCCTCGTGATGGTGGACGTGGTCGTGGAGGAAGTACCCGGGCACAGGAGGCGGCCCGTCGAATGCCACGCTCTGCTGCTCGTTGGTGCTGAGCACGATCGCGCGGGTGATCAACTGGGAGATGCCGTTGAGCTCGTGGGTGATCACGATGATGGTGGTGCCGCGGGCATGCAGGTGGGTGAGCAGCTCCGTGAGGCGCTCGAGGTGCTGTGCGTCGATGCCGGCCGTGGGCTCGTCCAGGACGAGCAGGTCCGCGCCCGTGGCCAGCGCCCGGGCGATCATGACGCGGCGCTGCTGGCCTCCGGACAGGGCGTCGAGCCGCTCATGCCGCCGGGACCACAGGCCGACGTCCTCGAGCGCCTGCTTGGCGGCGTCGCGCTGCGTCGGCGAGAAGGGTCGCCAGCGGCCGCGTGGCGAGATCATCCCGCTGAGGACGGTCTCCCACACGGAGACCGGGATGGTGGACGCGCCAGGGAGTCGCTGGGGGACGAGGGCGATGCGGGGCCAGTCGCGGAACCGATTGAGGGGCTCGTCGAACAGGCAGACGCGGCCGTGGGTCACGGCCTGCAGCCCGAGCATGGCGCGGACCAGGGTCGTCTTCCCGCTGCCATTGGGCCCGAGCACCGCGACGAAGTCCCCTTGGTGGATGTCGAGCGAGACGTCCTCGAGGACATGGTCGCCGTCGAACTCCACGCAGACCCGGGAGACGCGTACGACGCTGGTCGGGTCGTCGCCGGCGGGCGCGTGCGCGTGGCTCACGTGCAGGACTGACCGGTGCGCAAAGTGGCCAGGTTCTCCTGCATGATCGAAACGTAGTCGCCGGTGGCGCCCTCCTCGAGGCCTTCCAGCGGATCCAGCACGGCGGTCGTGGCGCCGGTCTCGTCGGCGACCGTCTGCGCGACCTTGGGGTCGACGAGCGTCTCGTAGTAGATCGTCGTGATGCCGTTCGTGCGCACGAGATCGGCGACCTCCTTCAGGCGCGCGGGACTGGGCTCGGCCTCCGGGGACAGACCGGACAGGCCTACCTGCTGGAAGCCGTAGGCGTCGGCAAGGTAGCCGAAGGCCTCATGACTGACGACCAGGTCACGGATGGCGCAGGTGGCCAGGCCGGTGGCGAACTCCTCGTCAAGGGCGGCCATCTCCGCTGAGAACTCGGCGGTGGCCGCATCGACGGTGGTCGCGGACGCGGGCGTGATCTCACTGACGCGGGCGCCGATGGCCTCGCCGATGGCCGCCATGTTGGCCGGGTCGAGCCAGACGTGCGGATCGGCCGCCGCATCCGCGCCAGACAGCAATGGCAGTCCGCTGGCGACGTCGATCGATCGGTCGGCGGCCTGCTGGTCGACGGCTTCGTCGATGGCGGGCTGGAAGCCTCGGATGTAGAGGACGAGGTCGGCCTCGGCGATCTGCGCTACCTGGGCCGCGCTGAGTTCGATGTCGTGGGGCTCGGCGCCGGGCGGCGTCAGGGAGGTAACGGTCACGGCATCGCCGCCGACGGCCTCGGCGGCGTACTCGAGTGGGTAGAAGGCGGCGACCACGGAGGTGGTTCCGGCTGCGTCCGCGTCGGACGTGGAGTCAGCGGCGCTGGAGCAGGCGGCGAGCAGCAGGCCGGCAGTGGCGGTGGCGGCAATGAGGCGGGGGCTGGGGCGCATGCCCCTACCGTAGGTCTAGATGAAAATGATTGTCAAAACCGCTGGACCGCAGCCAAGCGGGGTCAGAAGCGGCCGATGAACTTCAGGACGACGACGCCGAAGAGGGCTAGGACGACGAGGACCCGGAACGCCCGGGAGCCCGGCGAGAGCGCCGGCCACGACAGCGCGGTCAGCCAGGCGATGAACAGCCACACGATGAGCAGGGCGATCCCGCCGATCCACGCCAGCGGGCCGGTGAGGATCAGGCCGACGAACAGCAGGATCGCCGGCGTGACCACGATGATCCAGCGCGGCCAACTGTGCAGGCGCCGCAGCATCGGGTAGCTGAACTCCTCGAAACGCTGGCGTCGGGCGCTCTTCGAGGAGCCGCCGGGCAGCACCGGGCGGGGCGCGCCCGCCTCCCGCGGCGGGCCGCTGGGTCCGCGGACGCCGGCCGGCAGGGAGTTCTTGGGCTTGCCCTTGCCGCCCTTCTTTCCGCCGGACGGATCACCGCCGGGCTGGCGGGAGGGGTCACCTGTGCTGCTGGTCATGGACGCTCCGGAGTCTGCGGGCACTACCGTTCGGCAGGTGACCCACCCTAGCGCCGCCCTCCGCGTCGTCAGTCGCTTCCGGGTGCCGGCCGAGGGACGCCAGGGCTTCCTCACGCACGCTGCCACGGCCATGGACACCCTCGCCGCCCAGCCGGGCTGCCGCGGCGTCAGCCTCGGCCAGGCGACCGACGACGCCGAACTGCTGCTGATCACCAGCGAGTGGGAGGGCGTGGGCGCCTACCGACGCGGGCTCTCGTCCTTCGACGTGAAGCTGCACGCTGTCCCGCTGCTGTCGATGGCCGTCGACGAGCCGTCCGCCTTCGAGATCGTCCGCAGCGTGGACGAATCCGGAGAGGTGCACGTCGCGGCCAGCGGCCTGGCCGAGGACGCCGGTCGCATCGGTCTCGGGGAGGCTGCCGGGCCCGACGTGCGGCCGGTGACCTCGTGAGCGACTTCGCCAACCTCAGGGACGGCGGTCGTCAGCTGGGCGCACTCCTGGCCCAGACGCTGGTGGGGCGGGCCCGCCCGCTGCTGATGCCGCTGCTGCCCAACGGGGTACCGGTGGCCGTCGGCATCCGCGAGGTGCTGGACCTGCCCGTGCGGTCGCTGCCGGCCTTGCGGTCGGAGTCCGGCGTCGTGGTCGATCCCGGCCCCGGACGTGGCCGGCCGCTGCGTCGTCGTGATCGACGACGGGGTCGAGACCGGTACCGCCGCCCGGGCCGCGGCGTCCGCCCTCCGCGAGTCCGGCGTGGAGTCGCTCCTACTGGCCGTCCCCGTCTGCCCGCGGGAGGCCCTGGCCGACCTCCAGCACCGGTACGACCAGGTCGTCGCGGTGGTTCGCCCTCTCGCACGACGCAGCCTGGCGTGGCACTACGCCGACTTCGACACGATCGACGACGCCGCTGCCGCGCGCCTGCTGGCGGATCTGCCGGGTGCGGCCACGTAGGGCGCCCCGCCTAGGATTGCGCCACTATGGCCACTGATCGCGTCGATGCTGTCGTCAACCTCTCCAAGCGCCGCGGGTTCGTCTTCCCGTCCTCCGAGATCTACGGAGGTACGCGCTCCGCGTGGGACTACGGCCCCCTCGGCGTGGAGCTGAAGGAGAACGTCCGCCGCCAGTGGTGGCAGGCGGTGGTCCGCGGGCGCGACGACGTCGTCGGTCTCGACTCGTCCGTCATCCTCGCGCCGCAGGTGTGGGAGGCGTCCGGTCACGTCAGTGCGTTCGTCGACCCGCTGACCGAGTGCAAGCAGTGCCACAAGCGCTGGCGGGCCGACCAGCTGCTCGAGGCGTACGCGGAGAAGCACAAGCACGAGGCGCCCGAGGGCCTCGCGGACGTGACCTGCTCGAACTGCGGCACCAAGGGCCAGTTCACGGAGCCGCGCGACTTCAACGGCATGCTGCGGACGGCCGTCGGCCCGGTGGAGGACGCCGGCGCCATCCACTACCTGCGCCCCGAGACCGCGCAGGGGATCTTCGTGAACTACCTCAACGTCGCCAACTCGGCCCGCAAGAAGCCCCCGTTCGGCATCGGCCAGACCGGCAAGAGCTTCCGGAACGAGATCACTCCCGGCAACTTCATCTTCCGCACCCGCGAGTTCGAGCAGATGGAGATGGAGTTCTTCGTCAAGCCGGGCACCGACGAGGAGTGGCACGAGTACTGGCTGCAGGAGCGCTGGAACTGGTACATCGACCTCGGCCTCAACCCGGAGAACATGCGCTTCTTCGAGCACCCGAAGGAGAAGCTCAGCCACTACTCCAAGCGCACGGTCGATATCGAGTACCGGTTCCGCTTCGCCGGGTCGGAGTTCGCCGAGCTCGAGGGCATCGCGAACCGAACCGACTTCGACCTCAGGACGCATGGCGAGCACTCCGGCACCGACCTGTCGTTCTTCGACCAGGAGACGGAGGAGCGCTGGGTGCCGTACGTCATCGAACCGGCAGCCGGCCTGACCCGCGCGGTGCTGGCGTTCCTGCTGGATGCGTACGACGAGGACGAGGCCCCCAACGCGAAGGGCGGGGTCGACAAGCGGACCGTCCTGCGGCTCGACCCGCGCCTGGCCCCGGTCAAGGCGGCCGTCCTGCCGCTCTCGCGGAACGAGAAGCTGACGCCGCGCGCGAAGGAGCTCGCGGCCACTCTGCGCCGACGATGGAACATCGAGTTCGACGATGCCGGCGCGATCGGCCGCCGCTACCGCCGTCAGGATGAGATCGGCACGCCGTTCTGCGTGACCTTCGACTTCGACTCGCTCGACGACGACGCGGTGACGGTGCGCGAGCGTGACTCGATGCAGCAGGAGCGCATCGCCATCGATGACCTCGTCGGCTGGCTCGCGCAGCGCCTGCCCGCCTGCTGAGTCGCGTCCCCACCCCGTCGAGCGTGGAGTTCAGGCGCTCGCCTTCGGCGTGTCGCGCCTGAGCTCCACGCTCGACGGGCGACGGACCGTCAGGTGCAGTCGCACCAGGTGGTGATCGACCGCTGACGGGCGGGCGCCGTCTGCGTCGACGTCAGGCACATCACCTCGTCGCCGTCGGGTACCACCGCGTACGGCACCGCTCCGAGCAGCGCGCGAGCGACGAACGCGGCCGTCAGCCCGTTGACGTCCACGACCGGTCCGATCGGGAACAGCGACCGTGTCTCATCGATGGCGTCATCCGCGCCCGCGCGAAGGACCACCTGAAGCCCCGGGGCCACCGCCGTCGCGGCGAGGGCGACGGCAATAGAGTCGCGCTCCTCGCTGCCGGCGGCCACCAGGGCCAGCGCGCGCGTCAGGCCCGCGCGGCGCAGTACCCGCCGTGACGTTGCGTCGCCGATGATCACCGGGATTCCCAGGTCGCGGGCCAGCCCGAGCCCGGACGCCGTCGGGAACCGCTCCACGCCGAGGACCGCGATACCCAGCGCGCGCAGCTCCTGCGCCAGGCGCAGCCCGACCTGACCCATCCCGACCACCACGACGTGGCCCGACCGGGGGATCACCCGCCGTCCGACGAGGGCGACGTGCCGGCCGGAGAGCAGGTGGTGCACGATCCCCGCGGCGAACGCGGCCGTGAACCCCATGACGAGCAGCGCCGCCAGGGTTGCCCAGATCAGCTCCCCGGCCGAGTCCTCCAGCGTGGGTGCGGAGATCGTGGCCGTCGTCCTCGTCGCGTCATACAACGCGCGGATGAGCGAGTTGTGGCGCAGGCCGACGAGGGTGTCGATGGCGATGATGAGCAGCAGCCCGAACGCGCCGCCCAGCAACACGGACGAGCCTGAGTCGTACGGGTGCAGCTGCCCCCGCATCCGGCCGAGCAGGCCGCGCATGCGCAGTCGACCCGGGGTCTCGTACGGCTCCACCAGGGCATCCGCCGACTCGTCGGTGGCGCGGGTGTCGATCGCCACCCACGATGCGTCCTGCGAGGACGCGCGACGGCGGATCGCGCCGTGCTCGGGTGCGATGGCGGCGGCCACCATGGCGGGCACGGCGATGGACGCGGGGGAGAGGACCACGCAGTTCGGCACGTTGCGCTCCAACTGCTGACGTACCGTCCGGTCGAAGATGGCGACGAACAGCCGGATGCCGGGACGCAGGTGCTCGATCATCAGGCTGTAGCGGAGCGCGCGGATGTCGTCGTGCAGCAGGACCGCCACGCCGTCCACCTGACCCGAGAGCGCGCTGCGCAGCTCGGCATCCGTCGGCTCACCGAGGTGGACGGTTCGGGTTCCGGCGTCCTGAAGCAGGGCGCAGGCCCGCCGCCCGACGTCAGTGTGGCCGATGATGACGACCCGCTCGGGGGCGGTCATGCCGTGGCTGCCGGTTCACGGGGCGGCTCGTACCCCTCGGACTCCACGCGGGCGGCGTTCTTCGGCAGGCTCAGGCTGGTCGCGAGCCCGAGCAGGACGAAGGCCCCGGCCACCCATGCCACCCAGGTGATCGCGTCGGCGAAGCCCTCGGAGGCACCCTCGACCAGCACCTCGCCGTCCGGCAGCTGGGCCAGACCCGGCAGGGCCTGCCCGGCCGACTGCTCCATCAGGGTGGTGACCTGGGCAGCCTGCTGCTCCGGCACCCCGCGATCCTCCAGCTGCGTGCTGATACTGCCCAGTCCGAAGACCAGGGTGCTGCCGATGATCGCCGTTCCGATGGCCGCGCCGACCTGGCGCGAGGTCGACTGCACGGCGCTCGCCTGTCCGGACTCCGCGACGGGCACCTCGCACAGGATGACGCCGGTCAACTGCGCTGTGGCGAAGCCGACGCCCATGCCGTAGAGGAACAGCCACGGCGCCATCTGCCAGCCGGTGACCTCCGTCGACAGCGTGACGCCCAGTGCCAGGATGCCGATGGCCTCGAGCCCCATGCCGAGCTGCAGCACGCGTACCGGGCCGAAGCGTTGAGAGAGCGGTGCGCCCAGCCCGGACGCGACGAAGCTGCCGATGGCCAGTGCCAGCAGGATGACGCCGGTCTCGAGTGCGTCGTAGCCGCGGACCGCCTGCAGGAACAGCGGCAGGGCGAAGAGCAGGCCGAACTCACCGAGGCTGACGACCAGTGCCACGACGTTGCCGGCACCGAACGTGCGGATCCGGAACAACCGCATGTTGACGACGACGACCTTGTCGTTGGCCGCGCGGTGCAGTTCGACGAACACGAACGCCACGAGGGCGAGGATGCCCAGCACTATGGAGACGAAGGCGATGGAGACGCTCGTGAACGGCCACTCCCAGCCGGCCGCGGAGAACTCCTGCAGCGGGGCGAGCCAGCCGTAGCGCTGCCCCTCGATGAGGGCGAAGACGACCCCGAGCAGTCCGAGAATGACCAACGCGGTGCCGAGCGGGTCGAAGCCCTTGGCGGCCTCCGTCGACTTGGTCTCGGGGACGGTCGCGAGCACGCCGATCAGGACGATGATGCCGATCGGCACGTTGATGAGGAAGGCCCAATGCCAGGACGCGTACGTGGTCAGCCAGCCACCCACCAGCGGGCCGAGGGCGGCCATGCCGCCGATGGTGCCGCCCCACACGGCGAAGGCGACGGCCCGGGACCGGCCCACGAAGACTGCGTTGATGACCGACAGGGAGCTCGGCAGGATCATCGCGCCGCCGACGCCCTGCAGGGTACGGGCCGCGATCAGCGTGGAGGACGTGTCCGACAACGCGACCAGCACGCTGGCGGCGACGAAGACGATGACGCCGAGCACGAACAGCAGCCGTCGACCGAAGCGATCGGCCAGCCGTCCGGCGAGGATGAGCAGCGAGGCGAAGGTCAGCGAGTACGCCGCGTTGACCCACTCCGCGTCCGCCGTCGACAGGCCAAGGTCCTTGACCATGCTCGGGATGGCGACGTTCACCACCGTCGCGTCGAGGATGATCATCGCCACGCCGAGGGCGAGGAACATCAGGGCGAACCAGCGCCGTCTGCCCTGCAGCGCGATCCCCGAGCCGTCCGCCGACATGGTGCCCTCCAGCCGTTGTGGTCGTCGTCCGCAGTCTGCCGCATCGGGGGGTGGGACAATCGATTCATGTCCCTGCCCTTCGACCCGCCGGTCGTGCTCGCCCCGATGGCGGGGATCACGAACCGGGCCTTCCGGTCGTTGGCACGGGAGTCCGCGCATGCCGTGGTGGGGGATCGGGGCGTCGGCATGTACGTGTCGGAGATGGTCACCTCGCGCGCGCTGGTCGAACGCAGTGCCGAGTCGCTCGATCTGGTCACCTTCGGTCCCGACGAGTCACCCCGTGCCGTGCAGCTGTACGGAGTGGCGCCCGGCACCGTTGCGGCCGCGGTCCGGATGCTCGTCGACGAGGATCGCGCCGACCACATCGACCTCAACTTCGGCTGCCCAGTGCCCAAGGTGACCCGCAAGGGCGGCGGCAGCGCGCTGCCATGGAAGCGCGACCTGTTCCGTTCCATCGTGCGTGAGGCGATCGCCGCGGCTGACGGTCGCGTGCCGGTCTCCGTCAAGATGCGCAAGGGCATCGACGACGAGCATCTGACGTACCTCGACGCGGGCCGCGCGGCGGCGGAGGAGGGGGTCGCCTGGGTCGCGCTGCACGGTCGGACGACTGCCCAGATGTACGCGGGGACCGCGGACTGGGAGTCGATCGCCCGGCTCAAGGAGGCGTTGGCCCCGCTGGGGACCCCGGTGCTGGGCAACGGCGATATCTGGACGGCGGCCGACGCGCTGCGCATGGTGGAGCGGACGGGAGCCGACGGCGTGGTCGTGGGGCGGGGCTGCCTTGGCCGACCGTGGCTGTTCGGGCAGCTGGCAGCCGCCTTCGCTGGGCAGTCGGTGCCCCCCGACCCGGGTCTGGTCGACGTGCTGACCACGCTGCGCCGGCACGCGCAGCTGCTCGTCGACGACTACGGCGAGCTCAAGGGCTGTCGCGACATCCGCAAGCACATGGCGTGGTACCTGAAGGGATTCTCGGTGCGCCAGCAGGTGCGGCAGGCGCTGGGCACCGTGACCTCGCTGGCCGAGCTCGACGAGCTGCTGGCGCAGGTCGACCCGGACCAGGAGTTCAACACGGAGGTGGGGGAGGGCCCGCGTGGCCGGACGTCGGGCAACCGGCGGCCCACGCTGCCGGACGGCTGGCTGGACACCTGCGAGCTCGACGCCGAGGCGGCGGCGCTGGTGTCGGCGGCCGAGATCAACGTCAGCGGCGGCTGATCCGTCGACTTCTTCTCGCGAGTGTGCGCTCGTCGTCGCTTCGGGGTACCTCAGAGCGACGACGAGCGCACACTCGCGAAGGGTTTGGCCGCTACGTGACGGCGAAGAGCTCCGACCCGTACTTGATGACGATCATCGCGATCAGCACCGCGAAGATCAGGATGCAGCCGAGGACGTCCGCGCCGGCCTTCAGCCAGCCGGCCAGTGACCGGTAGGCGTTCGCCGAGAGGCGGAAGTTGTTCTCCAGGATGTTGATCCGGGTCATGCTCGCGAACACCAGGGTGGTCGTCACCGTGATCGTCAGGCACCACGGGCACAGGGCGCCGATGACGAAGTAGGACTGGACGAACAGCCAGTACGCGAACGCAAGGCCGATCGAGTACACGATCTGGGCGGACAGCATGAACCACCGCGGGAACCGGACACCGCCCAAGGCCGCCACCGACAGGGTGATCACCACCGGCTCCGCGATCAGGCCGAGATACGCGTTCGGGAACCCCAGCAGGCTCGCCTGCCACGATGACCCCACGGTGCCGCAGGACAGCACCGAGTTGATGTTGCACCCGAGGTCCGCGAACGGGTCCTTGACCAGTGCGAGGGCCTCCACGGACAGCACCAGGGCGGCGACGAGCCCGATCAGGGACGAAACGAGCATCTCCACGTAGGCCCCGCGGTAGAGCACCGGACCCGGAACGAACGGGGCCGGACGAGGGTCCTCAACGTCAGTGGTCACGGGCGCAGCGTACGTGAGACGTGTCCACCGGTCCGGCAGCAGCCATCCGTCCCGCGGTTGGTGGCCGACGTCACATTCCCCATGGCGGAAAGTCCCTTGTCTCAGGGCCCGATACCCGGTCGGGTAGGGGTATGACGGCAACCGCATCCTCATCGGCCAACCACTGGGTCTTCGATTTCTCCGAGGGCGACCGCACCAAGGTCGATCTCCTCGGCGGAAAGGGCGCCAATCTCGCAGAGATGACGCGGATGGGACTACCCGTCCCACCTGGCTTCACCCTCACCACGGAAGCCTGTCGCTACTTCCTCGAGCACGGGCATGGGCCGGAGGGTCTGCGCACCCAGATCGCCCAGCACGTCGCCCGACTCGAGGAGGAGATGGGGCGGCGCCTCGGCGATCCCGAGGATCCGCTGCTCGTCTCGGTCCGTTCCGGCGCGCGCTTCTCGATGCCCGGAATGATGGAGACGGTCCTCAACATCGGCCTGAACGACGCCAGCGTGGCCGGTCTGGCCCGCCAGGCCGGTGATGACCACTTCGCGTGGGACTCGTACCGCCGCCTGATCCAGATGTTCGGCAAGACCGTCCTCGGCCTCGACGGCGACGACTTCGAGCACGCCCTCGAGCAGATGAAGGAGAGCGCCGGAGTCAGTACGGATGTCGAGCTGCCGGTCGACGCTCTGCACCGGCTCGTCGACGTCTACAAGTCAATCGTTCGCGAGGGCACTGGGCACGAGTTCCCGCAGGATCCGCACCAGCAGCTCGACCTGGCCATCCGCTCGGTCTTCCACTCGTGGAACACCGACCGGGCGCGCCTCTACCGCCGTCAGGAGCGGATCCCGCACACGCTCGGCACCGCCGTGAATGTGCAGGTGATGGCCTTCGGCAACGCCGGACCCGGCTCCGGCACCGGCGTCGCCTTCACCCGCGACCCGGGCACCGGTCATTCCGGCATCTACGGCGACTACCTGCCGGACGCGCAGGGTGAGGACGTCGTCGCGGGCATCCGGAACACGCTGCCCCTGCAGGAACTGGAGTCCCTCGACCCGGCCGCCTACAAGCAGCTGATGGACATCATGCACACCCTCGAGACGCACTACCGCGACCTGTGCGACATCGAGTTCACCATCGAGCGCGGCAAGCTCTGGATGCTGCAGACCCGCGTGGGCAAGCGCACCGCGGCGGCCGCGTTCCGCATCGCCGTCCAGCTCGTCGACGAGGGCCTGATCTCCATGGACGAGGCGCTGATGCGGGTCTCGGGCGCCCAGCTCAGCCAGCTGATGTTCCCGAGGTTCGCGGCCGATTCCGCACACCCGAAGATCGCCAAGGGCATGAACGCCTCCCCGGGCGCGGCAGTCGGGCGCATCGTGTTCGACTCGTCAACGGCGGTCAAGTGGGCCGCTGCGGGCGAGCGGGTCATCCTCGTGCGTCGCGAGACCAACCCCGACGACCTCGAGGGCATGATCGCCGCCACCGGCATCCTCACCAGCCGCGGCGGCAAGACCTCGCACGCCGCCGTCGTCGCCCGCGGCATGGGCAAGACGGCCGTCTGCGGCGCGGAGTCGCTGGACGTCGACACCAAGGGCCGGTTCATGATCACGGCTGCCGGGGAGACCATCCCCGAAGGTGATGTCGTCTCGATCGACGGCACCACCGGCGACGTGTTCCGCGGCGAGGTGCCGGTCGTGCCGAGCGCGATCGTGACCTACTTCGAGCACGGTCTTGACCAGGCGATAGCGGAGGCGGACGAGCACACCGTCGACCTGATCCGGGCCGTCGACCGCATCATGATCCGCGCCGACAAGGACCGGCGCCTGCGCGTGCGCGCGAACGCGGACACGCCGGAGGACGCGGCCCGGGCCCGGCGCATGGGCGCCGAGGGCATCGGCCTGCTGCGGACCGAGCACATGTTCCTGGGCGAGCGGAAGACCCACGTCGAACGGCTGATCCTGGCCGACTCCGAGGTGGAGCGGAAGGAGGCGCTCGAGGCGCTCCTCCCGCTGCAGCGCAAGGACTTCATCCGGATCCTCGAGGTGATGGACGGCCAGCCGGTGACCATCCGGCTCATCGACCCGCCCCTGCACGAATTCCTCCCGGACCTGACGGAGCTCGCCGTGCGTGTCGCGCTGGCCGAGTCCCGCGGCGAGAACGTGGAGGCCGACCTGCGACTGCTGCAGGCCGTGAACCGGTTGCATGAGCAGAACCCGATGCTGGGCCTGCGCGGCGTGCGTCTCGGCCTGGTGCTGCCCGGCCTGTTCGCACTTCAGGTGCGGGCCATCGCGGAGGCGGCCTGCTTCCGCCAGCGGATGGGCGGCGACCCGCGCGCGGAGATCATGATCCCGCTCGTCGGCTCGATCCAGGAGCTCGAACTCGTCACCGACGAGGCCGCGCAGGTGCTTCATGAGGTGGCGGAGGCGCACGGCTGCACGCTGAAGTTCCCGATCGGCACGATGATCGAGCTGCCGCGCGCGGCCCTGACCGCCGGCCAGATCGCGGAGGCCGCGCAGTTCTTCTCCTTCGGCACCAACGACCTCACCCAGACGACGTGGGGCTTCAGCCGCGACGACGTCGAGGCCGCGTTCTTCTCGGCCTACCTCGAGAAGGGCGTGTTCGGCGTCTCGCCGTTCGAGTCCATCGACCGCGAGGGCGTGGGCGAGCTCGTCCGCATCGCGGTGAAGAAGGGCCGGGCGAAGCGGCACAACCTGCACTGCGGAGTCTGCGGCGAGCATGGCGGCGACCCGGAGTCCATCCACTTCTTCGACGAGGTGGGCCTGGACTACGTCTCCTGCTCCCCATTCCGGGTGCCGGTGGCCCGCCTCGAAGCCGGCCGCGCGGCGATCTCCCGCCACGTGGCGCGCAGCGACACCCGCTGACTCGTCCCGTTGAGTGCGGGGTTGTTGCGCTCCACGTGCGTCGGAAACGACAACAACCCCGCACTCAACGAGGGGCGACGGGTGTCGGAACCCTGAGACGGGTGTGATTGGTGTGACTATTGGGGCGTGACGTCGCCCTCGCTCGCCTCCGTCCGCACGGCGGGGGTCGCCACCGCCATCGCGGTGCCGCGAACGGCGCGGGGCATGGCGACGGCCGGGACCACGATCATGGTGGGCCTGCTGCTCCTGCTCCCGATCGGCGCCGCGCTGCAGATCGTGCTGAGCGCCCAGCTCGACGACCGCACGCCCACTCAGGCGATCGTCGTCCTCGACCCGGCCCGCTACTGGGGTGACGCCCGTCCGGCCCTCGGGGCGCGGCTCGAGCACGCGGCAGAGCTGTACCGGGAGGGCGTCGCGCCGGTCATCATCGTGACTGGACCGCGACGGGAGGCGGAACGGCAGCGCGGCGCGCTGATCGCGCACGGCGTCCCCGCCCAGGACATCGTCTCCTTCCCGACCGGTGGCGACACGGTCGGCGCGATCCGCGTGCTGGCCGGCGTGATGAACGACCTCGAGTGGTCCTCCGCCACAGTCGTCACCGACCCCGCCCACACGGCCCGAGCGCAGGCCACGGCCGCGGCCCTCGGCATCGACGCGCACGCGTCGCCTGCCGAGTCCGGCCCCGGCTCAGCCCTCACCAGCGAGTACGTCGGCCGGGAGAGCCTGGCGCTGATGCGCTTCCACCTGATGACGCGGTGGTCGCTCAGCCCGATCGTGCACGCCGGTTAGCATCGTCGGGTGATCCGACGCTCGTCCGCCGCACTCGCGGCCGTCCTCCTCGCCGTGCCGCTGGTCGCCACGGCGTGCGGGCGCGAGCAGCCGGCCGAGGCGATGATCGGCTCCGAGACGGTGGCGAGCGGGGAGCGCGGCGAGCCGCTGGCCATCGCGGGGCCCACGATGGACGGGGAGCCGCTCGACCTCGCGGACCTGCGCGGGAAGGTCGTCGTGCTCAACTCCTGGGCGTCCTGGTGCCCGCCGTGCCGCGCCGAGATCCCGGCGTTCATCAACCTGTCGGAGACGTCCGATCCGGCCGACGTCGTCGTCGTGGGGCTCAACGTCACCGACGACGCGGCGGCGGCGCAGGACTTCGTCGACGAGTTCGACATCCCGTACCCCAACATCTCCGACCCCGACGGTGCCCTGCTCGCCACCGTGCCGGGCGTCCCGCCCGCATCGCTCCCGAGCACGGTGATCCTCGACCGCGAGGGCCGGCCGGCCGCGACCATCATCGGCGGCACCAACGCGGTGACGCTGTCCACCCTGGTGGCCAGCGTCCTGAACGACTCCGCCACCGGCTGATCCACTCCGCCGGCCCGTCGAGCGTGGCGCTCAGGCGCGACACCCCGAAGGCGAGCGCCTGAGCGCCACGCTCGACGGGATCGGTCTCGGGGGTAATCGATCCGTTGGGCGTGTGTACGGGTTCGGTTAGCCGGGCGGTTCTGAGGCGAACGCACCGAGGTCCGTCCACCACGATGGGGGCATGGCCCTCACCGACGCGCAGCGCAGCCGGGTTGACGCGCCCCGGCGAACGCCCGCAGACGCACCGGCCGTCCGACGGCTGCCCCGCCCGCGCCCCTCGCGGACCAGGACCAGCGACCTCGTGGCGGTGGGCGGCTTCATCCTCGCCGTCACCCTGGGGCTGTGGTGGCAGCACGGGGGACTGACCCAGTTGCTCGCCGGCGGCATGGAGTCCATGTCCGCGCTCGGCCAGGTCTCGGGCCTGATCGCCGCGCTTGCTGCCCTCGGCGGACTCCTGCTCACCTCGCGCCCGCGGTGGATGGAGCGTCGCTACGGACAGGACAGCCTGCTGGCCGCCCACCGGTGGTTCGGCATCGTCACCGTCATCGCGCTCGTCATCCACGCCGTCGCCGACACGTGGGCCTGGGGCGCCGCCACCGGCGGGACGATCATCACCGGTCTCGTCGACCTGCTCGCCAACGAGGCCTGGATGGTGGCCGCCACCGCCTCGTTCGTGCTGTTCGTGACGATCGGGCTGACGTCCTGGCGGCGCATCCGCCGGCGCATCCCCTACGAGTCCTGGTACTTCATCCACACACTGGGCTACCTCGCCGTCCTGCTCGGCTTCGGACACCAATTGACGCTCGGCTCCGACTTCGCGACCGACACCCTCGCCTTCTGGTGGTGGTCGGGCCTCTTCGTGGTCACCGCGATCCTCATCGGGTACTCGCGGATCGGCGACCTGCTCACCTCATGGTCCCGGCGCTTCTACGTCACCGCGGTCTCCACGGAGGCGAACGGCATCGGCTCCGTGCATGTCTCCGGCCCCGGCCTGCACCGTCTACAGGTCGCATCCGGGCAGTTCTTCGGGGTGCGCGCGCTGACACGCGACCTGTGGTGGCAGGTGCATCCGTACTCGGTGTCGTCCGCGCCGACGACCGCGGGGATGCGCTTCACCGTCAAGGCACTCGGTGACGACTCCGCACGGCTGCTGCAGATCACTCCCGGCACCCGCGTGGTGCTCGAGGGTCCCTACGGCGTCTTCACGGTCGAGCAGGCCGAGGGGCAGCCGGTCGTGCTCGTGGCTGGCGGCGTCGGCATCGGTCCGATCCGCGCGCTGCTCGAGGACTGCGGCCCGCACCAGACGCCCGTCGTCATCGTGCGCGTCCACGACGAGCGTGACGTGGCACACCGGGCCGAGCTCGAGCGCATGGTCGCCGCACGTGATGGCCGCCTCTACGTCGTCGCCGGACCGCGGCGGCTGTTCGCCCGCAACGACCCCTTCGCCCCTGCGGCGTTGCGGTCCCTCATTCCGGACCTGGCATCGCGCCACGTCTTCGTCTGCGGGCCGACGTCGCTCGAGCACGCGGTCATGTCCAGTGCCCGCAAGGCCGGGGTGCCGGCCCGGCAGATCCATCACGAGAGATTCGGAGTCTGATCATGGCTGGCCTCGCGCGCCGCATCGCCCCCGCCGCTGCCCTTGGCGGCCTGGCCGTGATCATCGTCGGCGTCGCAGACCCCGCGATCGCGAACCTCGGCGCCTCCGACGCTGGGACCGAGGCATCGACGCCGCTAGCGGTGGCGGCCGGCTCGACCACGGAGTCCGATGCCACCGAGCAGGACTCGACGGCAGCCGACGCCACCCCGTCCGACCCGACCGCGCAGTCCGACGCCAGCACCGCCTGCTCAACCGGGGAGACCGTCACCGGCGAGGCCGCCATGACCCGCTGGGGTCCGGTCCAGGTCGAGGCGACCGTCGACAACGGCACGGTCTGCGAGGTCCGTGCCGTCGCCTGGCCCGCGGACGACCGCAAGTCGGAGATGATCAACGCCTACGCGATCCCGATCCTCGACGAGGCCGCGACGGCATCGCAGGGCACCCAGATCGACTACATCTCCGGCGCCACGTACACCTCCGACGCCTACGCCCAGTCCCTGCAATCGATCCTGGACCAGCTGTGACGGCTCGCAGTGGTGCCCGCCTCGTCTTCCCTGTCATGGGCACGATGAGCAGCATCGCGGTGCCACCGGACGAGGTCGCCCGGCTCGGCGCGGACATCGTGGTGGCTGCGCTTGCGGATGCCCGGAGCGAGCTCGAGCGGATGGACCAGCGGTTCAGCCACTACCAGGCGGACAGCGACATCAACCGCTGGCAGTCCGGGGGCGGGATCGACCCTGACGGACTGGCCGACATCCTGCACGTGCTCGACGAGTGCGACCGGATGCTCGCGGACTCTGGCGGCGTCTTCGTCGCCCGCAACCCGCGCACCGGATCCCTCGACACCGCGGGATACGTCAAGGGCTACGCCATCCGGCGGTCCGCCGAGGTGCTCGCCAAGGCCGGGCTCGCGGCGTACTCGGTGGGCGTGGGTGGCGACGGCTACTTCGCCGGCCGCCCGGGCTCGGGCCGTCCGTGGCACGTGGCCATCCAGCATCCCCACAAGCGCTTCGGCGTTGCGGCCGTCGTCCCGGTCGTCGACGGCGCCGTCGCCACATCCGGCACGGCCGAGCGCGGCGACCACATCTGGCACGGCGAGGACGCCGGCACGCGGCACTCGCTGGCCTCGTTCACCGTCATCGGCCCGGACATCGCCGAGGCGGACTGCTACGCCACGATCGGGTTCGCGATGGGGGAGGCAGGAATCGACTGGGTGGCTGGGCACCAGGGCTATCGCACCCTCGTGGTGCGCAGGGACGGATCGGTCGTCTCGGACGCCGCACTAGTCTCGGCTGCGTGAGCGCGGTCCCACCCCCCGGGTACGACGACTCCGACATCGCGCGACTGGTGCCGGAGCCGGTCAAGGAGTCGGTCCGCAGCCCGTTCGCCCGCGACCGGGCCCGGGTGCTGCACTCGGCGGCCCTGCGGCGGCTGGCCGCGAAGACCCAGGTGATGGTGGCCGGCGAGGACGACTTCCCGCGAACACGGCTGACGCACACGCTGGAGGTGGCGCAGATCGCCCGCGAGCTCGGATCCGCGCTGGGCTGCGATGCGGACGTCGTCGAGGTGGCCGGACTGGCCCATGATCTCGGGCATCCGCCGTACGGGCACAACGGCGAGGCGGAGCTCAACCGGATCGCCGATCGGATCGGCGGGTTCGAGGGGAACGCGCAGTCGCTGCGGGTCCTGACGAGGCTGGAGGCGAAGGTCGTCGACCCCGAGACGGACGCGAACGTCGGCCTCAACCTCACGCGGGCGTCCCTCGACGCGTCCTGCAAGTACCCGTGGACCCGACGGCCCGACACGGTCAAGTTCGGCGCCTACGCCGAGGACCTGCCGGTGTTCGACTGGCTGCGCGCGGGTGCGCCTGTGGACCGGACCTGCCTCGAGGAGCAGGTCATGGACTGGTCGGACGACGTCGCGTACTCGGTTCACGACTTCGAGGACGCGGTGCATTCGGGGATCGCGTCGCTCGACGCATTCTCGTCGGCAGAGGAACGGCGCGCGCTCGTGGAGACGGCTCATCGGCGCTTCCCCGACGAGGGGGAGCCGGCCGAGCTCGAGGCCGCGCTGGAGCGGCTGGTGGCGCTCGACTACTGGCCGCGCCGCTACGACGGTTCGATGCGCGACATGGTGGCGCTCAAGCGCTTCACCAGCTGGCTGATCGGCCGCTTCTGCTCGACCGCTCAGGTCGCGACTCAGGTGGGGTACGGCCCCGGCCCGCTGACCCGCTACGAGGCCGACCTGATCGTGCCCGAGGAGGTCCGGGCGGAGGTATCGGTCATGAAGGCCGTGGCCGTCCTCTACGTGATGCACCGGCCGGGCGCGGAGGCGGAGTACGAGCGGCAGCGCCAGATCATCGCCGAGCTGGTCAACGCCCTGGTCCTCGATGGCGGGCGATCGCTGGAGCGCTGGCTGCAGCCCTGCTTCGAGGCGGCGGCCGACGACGCGCAGCGGCTGCGCGTGATCATCGACCAGGTGGCCAGCCTCACCGACGTCAGCATCGTCGAATGGCACCGTCGCCTGGTCCGCTGAGCGCTACCGCCCCCGCCGAGCGTGGAGTTCCGGCGCATGTCGCCGGCGTGTCGCGCCTGAGCTCCACGCTCGACGGGGAAGTGGCGCGGGACGCGGGTCAGCGGCCGGCGGAGGCCTCGGCCACCACGTCGACGGCCCGGTCGATCTCCTCGACGGTGTTGTACGCATGCGGGCTCAGCCGTACCAGCGAGTCGATGCCCTGGGCGTCGAAGTCGACTCTCGAGTAGTCCGCGGTGGACAGGCTGACGTTGATGCCCGCCGTCTGCAGGGCCGCCACCAGGTCGGCCGCAGGCACCACGTCCGAGGTGATCGTGACGATCCCGCTGCGCCGCGAGCCGCGATCGCGCACCACGACGCCCGGGACTGCCCCGAGCCCGGCGCGCGCGTGGTCGGCCAACTCCCCGATCCGCGCGGCGATCGCGTCGATCCCCAGGTCGAGCGCGTAGTCCGCTGCCGCTCCCAGCCCGAGGATCCCGGCGTACGACTTCTCCCAGTACTCGAATCGACGCGCGGACTCCTGGACCTCGTAGCCCTCCGACGTCCACGTCGCCGAGTGCAGGTCGAGTGGGAACGGCTCGATCTCCTCCAGCGCGGTCTCGGACGCGTACAGGAAGCCGGTACCCCGCGGCCCGCGCAGGAACTTGCGGCCGGTGGCCGACACGAAGTCCGCACCCATCGCGACCACGTCGACCGGCAGCTGGCCGACCGACTGGCAGGCGTCGACGATGAACCAGGCGTCGGACTCGGCGATCACCCGGCCCACGGCCTCGACATCGTTGACCAGGCCGTTCTGCGAGGGGCAGTGATTCACCGCGACGATGGCGACATCGCCGTCGAGGAGGTCCCGGAAGGCGGCGACGTCGAGCGCGCCGTCGGGCCCGTCGGGGATGAACTCGAGCTGCGCCCCCGTGCGCATGGCCAGCTGCATCAGCGGCAGCACGTTGGACGCGTACTCGGCGGAGGACGCCAGGATCCGGTCGCCTTCGTCGAGCGGGCGCGAGTACGTGATCGCCGTCAGTGCCCGTGCCCAGGCGTGCGTGGCGGACTCGACGAGCGCGATCTGGTCGGGTTGCGCACCGACGAGGGTGGCGATCGACTCCCGTGCTCCCTCGATCCGGTCGGCGGCCTCGGCGTGTGCCTCGTAGCCGCCGATCGCCTCCTCCCGGCGGAGGTGGTCGACCATGGTCTGGGTGACGACGGCCGGGGGCAGCGCCGACCCGGCATTGTTGAGGTGGACGACGTTCGTGCAGCCGGGGGTCTCCGCCCGCAGCCGATCCACATCCAGCACACCCGTCACGTCAGTCATCCAACCCGATCCGTCACGGTCTTGGCGCCCCCATCGCGCACCTAGACTCACGACCATGGCCGGACGGATCCGCGACGAGGACATCGCCCTCGTCCGAGAGCGCGCCCGGATCGACGAGGTGGTCCGCGAGTACGTGACCCTGAAGTCGGCGGGCGGCGGGTCCCTGAAGGGGCTGTGCCCCTTCCATGACGAGCGCTCGCCCAGCTTCCACGTCACGCCGGCGCGCGGGATGTTCTACTGCTTCGGCTGCGGCGAGGGCGGCGACGTCCTCACCTTCCTGCAGAAGATGGACCACCTGTCCTTCGCCGAGGCCGTCGAGAAGCTCGCGGACAAGACCGGCGTCGAGCTGCGCTACGCCGAGGGTGGCGCGGCCGTCAACCGCCAGCAGGGCCAGCGCACGCGGCTCGTGGAGGCGCACAAGGTCGCCGCGGCCTTCTACGTGAAGCAGTTGGCGGCCCCCGAGGCGGAGGCGGGGCGCGGCTTCCTGCTCGAGCGCGGTTTCGACGGCGACGCGGCGGCGCACTTCGGCGTCGGCTACGCCCCCAAGGGCTGGGATGCGCTGACGAAGCACCTGCGCGGACAGGGGTTCTCGGACGCGGAGCTGCTCGCCGGCGGCCTGGTCAGCCAGGGCAACCGCGGCGTCTACGACCGCTTCCGCGGGCGACTGGTGTGGCCGATCCGAGACCTCGGCGGCGACGTCATCGGCTTCGGAGCGCGTCGGCTGTACGACGATGACGAGGGCCCCAAGTACCTGAACACCCCCGAGACGCCGATCTACAAGAAGAGCCAGGTCCTCTACGGCATCGACCTCGCCCGGCGCGACATCTCCAAGGGCCAGCAGGCGGTCATCGTGGAGGGCTACACCGACGTCATGGCCTGCCATCTGGCCGGTCTGACGACGGCGGTGGCGACGTGCGGCACGGCGTTCGGCAGCGAGCACATCAAGGTGCTGCGCCGGCTGCTGATGGACGACGACCAGATGCGCGGCAGCGTCGTGTTCACCTTCGACGGCGACGCGGCCGGGCAGAAGGCGGCGCTGCGGGCGTTCGGCGAGGACCAGCGGTTCGTGACGCAGACCTACGTGGCGGTCGAGCCCACTGGGCTCGATCCGTGCGACCTGCGCATCCAGCGCGGCGACGAGGCCGTCACGGACCTCGTCAACCGTCGGGTGCCGCTGTTCGAGTTCGCCGTCCGGACGACGCTTGAAGTCCTACGACCTCGACACCGCGGAGGGACGGGTGGGCGCCCTGCGGGAGGCCGCGCCCATCGTCGCGCAGATCCGCGACACCGCGCTCCGCCCGGAGTACACGCGGCTGCTGGCGGGCTGGCTGGGCATGGACGTGGCCGGGGTGGCGGACGCCGTGCGCACGGCGGAGCGGGCGCCCAAGCCGTCGCTGTCCGCCGGCGCCCAGCAGCGAGCCCCCGCCCCCGAGGCGCAGCCCCGCGAGGAGACGCCGATGCCGCGGCCCTCGCGCGCGTCCGGTCGCCGGGATCCGGGGCTCGTCGTCGAGCGAGATGCGCTCAAGTGCGCGCTGCAGCATCCCGACGTGGTGGCCGACTGGTACGAGAGCGTCGAGGAGAGTGCCTACACGCACCCGGCCGCCCGCCGCGTGCACGAGGCGATCGCGGCGGCCGGGTACCCCTCGCCCGAGGTCAGCGGGCTCGCTTGGATCGACGCCGTGCTCGACGCGTCGGCCGATGATGACGTACGCCGCCTCGTGCGTGAGCTGACCGTGGAGCCGCTCCCGGCGGATGTGGGCCAGGATGCCCGGTACGCCGTCGGCGTGCTGGCACGGCTGCTCGAGCTGGATGCCGGCCGCCGGATCGACGACCTCAAGGGCCGACTGCAGCGCATCGACCAGGCAGCGCAGGCGGCCGAGTACGAGCAGACGTTCGCGGACCTGCTGGCGCTGGAGGACTACCGGCGCTCCCTTCGCGAGGAGAGCCAAGGGGGCGCGGCCTAGTGGGCTTCCTGTCGCGCGGCTCCGCGCGGCTGCCGGGGGGTGTGGCGGCGGAGCTGGGGATCGAGTCCCGAGAGCGGGTCGTCGCCTGGGGGAGCAGCACCCTCCCGGGTGGGCCTGGCTACGTGGTGGCGACCGATCGCGCGCTGTACGTGCAGCAGCCGGCAGAACGGCTGCCGTGGGACGCGATCACGAAGGCGACGTGGGAGGAGCCGGTGTTCGACCTCGTCGTCGCCGGGCCGCCGACGCGCCGGATGCGGCTGACTGTCGAAGAGTCTCGCGACCTGCCGGCCGCCGTCCACGATCGGGTCACGGCGAGTGTGGTCATCAGCGAGCGACTGGACCTGGGGGAGGGGCGCGGGGCGATGGCGGTGGCACGTCGGGCCAGTGACAACGACGCGATCCGCTGGTCGGTCGTGTTCGACAGCGGCCTGGATCCGGAGGATCCGGGGCTGCGCGCGGCCGCGGACGGCGCGCTCGCCGACCTTCGCGACTCCCTCGGCATCTGACACCCCTCCCGCCGAGCGTGGAGCACAGGCGCGACACGCCGACGTGGACCGCCTGAGCGCCACGCTCGGCGGGGGCAGTGGACGGGAGCCGCGTGTCGGGAGACCGCGCTCGCCTTGCTATCCTCTGCGGGCCGGTCACCAGCCGGTGCCATCCCCCATAGCTCAATTGGCAGAGCATTCGACTGTTAATCGAAGGGTTATTGGTTCGAGTCCAATTGGGGGAGCCAAGGAGGCCCGATTCCCTCGTGGAATCGGGCCTCAGTTCAGTCGCAGGTATCCCCAGGACAGCGACGCCGCGACCACCAGCCAGACCTGGTACGGGATGAGCAGGGCACCCAGCCACCAGCGGTCGGCGAACGCGAACCCGACCGCGACGACCGTGACCGCGGCGCAGGCCGTCAGGCACACGGCCGCCCAGCCCAGCTCATGCGGCACGTAGAACAGGTACGCCCACGCCAGCGCCAGTGCGATGGACACCGCCAAGGCCAGCAGGTAGGGGACGAGGTGCCCGGGCGCGGCGCCGATCGCCATGACCACGCCGACGACGGCGAGGACCACGAAGTTGTAGGTCCAGGCAAGGCCGAAGACCGCCGGCGGCGGCTGCCACCAGGGCTGCTGCAGGCTGCCGTACCAGTCTGACGAGGTGGCGACCCATCGACCCGAGCCGACGGCGTACACGATGACGAGCAGCAGCGACAGGCCGACGGCGAGCACCCGAGCGAGGGACACCCGATCAGCCTACGACTGACGGCATCGTCACGGCCGGCGTGCACTTTCGGGATCGGCGGGCAGGATGGGCATGTGCAGCGCAATGTCACCGAGCTCGTCGGGGTCTACCACGCCGACGGGGGAGTGCTGGGCGAAGCCCGATATGTGATCGGCAAGATGCGTGGGACGGCCCACTGCGCGCTCTGCGACATCACCCACGGTCACGTGCGGCGCAAGCGAGAGTGGGACGACGCCTGCGCAGCGCTGCCCGTCGAGCTGCGCCTCGTCCACCTGAACGAACGCACGCACGAAGAGGTGGGCGCCTGCACCCTGGGAACGCCGACGATTCTGGTCCGTTACGAGGACGGCGCACTGGAGGCCATCCTCGGCCCGGACGACCTCGAACTCGATGGGTCGGTCGACAGGTTCATGGCGGCGCTCGACCGCGCGCTGAACTGACGCGGGCAGCCGGCGGCCGAATCGGGAAGCCGCGCCGCTACGTCCCCGGCGCCCGGTACCCGACCGACACCTTCATCGCCGCGTCGACCTCCTGCGTCGTCATCAGCGGGATGGTCTCGTAGGCGCTGATCGCATCCGACGAGGACACCGTCGCGGAGATGGCCATCGCGGTCTTGTTGTCGGGCAGGTCGACGATGAGGACGACGTCGTCGGGGCCGAACGCGAAGTAGAAGGACTCCAGCGTCCCGCCGACGGTCTCCAGCAGCTGACCGATGAACGCCGCCCGGGAGGCGGCACCCTCCTTGCGGACCCCCTTGAGGCCCTCTGCGCTGTAGGACACCTTGATCAGGTACTTGGCCATGATGGCTCCCTCTCGGTCGGTACCCCCATCACAGACCTGCCCGCCCAGCGGTCAAGAGCCCGGGCGTGCCTCCCGCGCTGGTGAGGGTGCCCTCGCTAGCATCGACGCGAACCACACGATCCCCAACTTCGGAGGAACAATGGTCAAGCGCCCAGGTGTCGTCACCTTCATCGGTGTCATCATGCTTCTCCAGGCGACCTTCACCATCATCGGTGGCATCGTCGTCCTGGCCCTGAACACCCAAGACCGGATCATCGAGCAGACCAGCCTGACCTCGAGCGAGCTGGTCGTCTCGGGCGTCGTCAGCCTGATCATGGGCGCGCTGATCCTGCTGGTGGCGTTCATGCTGCTCGGCGGCAGCCGCCTTGCCCGCCTGCTGGTGGCGATCGTCCAGATCGTGCACGTGGCGGTGGCCGCCTGGTCCATGTTCACGCACCACTCGTCGGCCTTCCTGTTCTCCGGCCTGCTCAGCGTGGCGATCGCCGTCTTCGTGCTCTGGGCCCTCTACAACGAGAAGTCGGACGAGTACTTCGAGTCGCTCAAGTAGTCGACGACCCTGCCGAGAGCCCCCGTCCGATACGGACAGGGGCTCTTGTGCTGCGTGGTGCCAGTGGGATACCGCCTGCATAGCCGCCCCAGAAGTCCATATTCATTCACTTCGTGGCTTTCGCGGCGCTAGCCTCGAACGTGGAGAAGGAGGCCGTCATGCGTGTCGTCACCGGTTTCGCTGTCGCAGTGCTCGTCGGACTGGCCGTTACGGGAGGTGCCCCTGCTGCGCATGCGGCCGGTGCGCTCACCGGGACGACCTGGGTGGCCACCCCCAACGGGATCGTCGGCGTCCAGGAGTCGGTGATCCTCAAGGCCCCGAAGCTCAAGGGCCAGGTCGCCACCATCACCCTGACCGCACCTGACGGCTCCGCTACGAGCGGCCAGACGGTGGTCAACAGCGTCGGGTTCGCGAACCTCCCGTGGACGCCCAACCAGGCAGGCACCTGGACCGTGACGGCCGTCGGTTCGGCCGCCCCCGCCGGTGCCACCACCTCGGTGGTCGCGGCGATGCCCACCTCCACGCACCTGCTGGTCGCCGGCGAGGTCGCCTCCGGCGTCGCCACCACCATCGTCGCCAAGGTGCGCTCGCTGGGCGGGTCCATCGCCCCGAGCGGGACCGTGACCGTGCGTGACCAGAACTCGAACGTCCTCGCCAGTGGCAACCTGACTCCGGGCACCACGCGGGGCGAGTCGGTCGCCAACCTCGGCTGGACGCCGTCCGTCGGCGGGATCGCGCTCACCGCCACTTTCGCGCCGTCCACCACAGCATTCGGTGCCTCGACCAGCAACACCGAGCGACCCTCGGTCGGCGCGGTCCAGAACGTCTCGATCCGGATGCCCGGCACCATGTACGTCGGCGTGCAGGCCAACCTCGAGGCAGTGATCGCCACGGGTGTTCCCAACGGCAGCGCGGCCTTCACGTTGAGCACCAACGGCGTGACGACCTACCCGATGGGCGGCTCCTTCCCGGTCACCAACGAGTGGGGCACGACCAACGGCGTCGGGTCGACGCCGTGGACACCGACCGATGCCGGAGTCCAGACCGTGAATGTCTCGTTCTCCACGGGCAACTTCTCGATCAGCGCCCAGGACAGTCAGGTGATCAAGGTGGAGCCGGCGCCCACGGCGGATGTCGTCACCCTGACGCCGGCCGGCTCGGGACCATGGCCGCCCGGTCCGGTGGGCAGCCTGCCCGCGGGCTCAGGACTCCAGTTGACCGCCGGGTCGACGTCGGGGGCGCCGGTGGTGCTGTCTACGACCGGTCCCTGCACCATCAACGGCGCCGTGCTCACGGTGCTGAGCGCGGGCTCGTGCATCGTGACGGCGCACTCGCTGGGCAACAACGGCAGCCTCGCCCCGGCGAGCTACGACTACACGGTGACGATCACGCCGGCGCCGAAGAAGAAGCGGTAGCCGGCTCGCCCGCGTCGGGCGGCGTCACTCGGGTTGGTTCACCAGCCCCGGCCGGACCCTGCCCATGACGAAGGGCGTCCGCACGTTGTCGTAGGTCATGACGGTCATCAGTCCCGACTTCGCATGCGGCAGATTGTGGCAGTGGAACATCCACACCCCGGGGTTGTCCGCGACCATCCGCAGTACGTAGCGCTCGCCGGGGTTGATCTCGAGGGAGTCGACCCACCATGGCGAGCCCGTCGCGGGAACCCCGTTGCGGGACATGACCAGCCAGTGGTGCCCGTGCAGGTGCATCGGGTGCGCGACCAGTGAGGTGTTGGCGATCTCCCATTCGACGATGTCGCCGCGGTGCACGACGTACTCCGGTACGTCGGGCACGATCCGTCCGTTGATGGTGAACCAGTTCCCGCGTTTGCCGTCGAGATAGCCGGTGCGCTGCCCGATCCGGTAGCGGAAGGTCCGATCCGGTGCGCCGGACACCGAGCGGACGGCATCCGTCGCGACCGGCGTGCCGTACGCCAACGGGTCGAAGCGCGACGTGATCGACAGGTCGGGCGCGCCGGCGGCTGGATCCGGACCCAGGACCATCGTCGGCCCAGCGAGCAGGCCGACCCGGACGTTGGCCGCGCCGACGTCCACCTCGAGGTCGGCCCGCCCGCCGGCGGGGATCAGCACGTACGAGCCGGCAACGGGGGTGGGCTCGTGGACGTCCGATCCGTCGATGGACACGACGCGGAACTCCTGCGACGCGCTGGCGAGGATGGGTCCGTTGTCGGTGTTGATGAACCGCACGCGCGCCACCTGACCGCTGGGCACCTGGACAGGAGTTGGCGCGTCCGTGCCGTTGAGGGTCAGGGCCGGCCCGTAGGTGTGGGCCAGGGCGACGACGTCGGTGCCGCGTGGCTCGCTGGCGCTCCCGGGCGGCGGCAGGGCCACCAGTGCCCCGATGAGTCCCTGAGCGACCTGGTCGACGGAGAACTGGTGGGAGTGGTACCAGTACGTGCCGGTGTCCGGCACCACGAAGCGGTAGACGAAGTCGTCACCGGGGAGGACCGCATCCTGGGTGACGCCTGCGACGCCGTCCTCAGCGCCGGGCACGTCGACCCCGTGCCAGTGGATGGTCACGCCGCGCGCGACGTCGCGATTGACCAGGCGCACCTCGACGAGGTCGCCCTGCCGCACGGTGAGAGTGGGACCGGGCGTGACGCCGTTGAACGTCAGCACCTCCTGGTCGGTGCTGGCGATGGTCGCGCGACCGGTCGCAGCGACGAGGGTGAAGGCGGCGTCCGGCTGACCCTGCGGTCCCCGGAACGCGCGCAGGCTGCGCTGCCGTCCCGCTGCCGACCGACCGCCGCCCAGATCCGGTGAGCCCATGGAGGTGATCGGGTGGCCGTCGGGCATGAGGCTGTCCTGGCACTGCCGGCGGAGCCGATCGTTCCTGATGGACAGGCACGCCTTCGCGCTCGGGGAGGTTGCGTGTGCCGAGCCGTGCGATCCGGAGTTCGTGCTGCCCGCGCCCGGCGGCGGCAACGCAACGAGCGTCACCGCCGCCAGGATCACGGCCAGGGCTACTCCGAGGGAGATCGACTCGGCGCGCCGATGCTCCACGAATTCCTGCTACTTGACGACGAACAGCTTGTACATGCCCATCAGGGCGTGCGGCATGCCGTCGGTCTCACTGGGGACGAAGCAGTCCGCCAGATACTTGCCCGGCTCGAGCGCCCGCTTCACGGCGACCCGTACCCCGGGGGAGATCACCTCGACGAAGAACGGCTCGCCCGCCACCCACTTGGGGGCCTCTTGGGAGGAGCTCATGAGCGCAGCCTTCACCTGGGCTGTCGTCGTGCTCGCCTTCACGGGGGTGATGTCGAGGAAGTGGATCTCCTTGGAGTTGTTCCGGAAGGCGAACCAGGTCACCGGCTGTCGGCCGAGCTGCGCATAGCGGAACTGGTTCTGCCCCACTTGACCGGTCGCCCAGATGGCGGCCTGCACGGCGTGCACCTTCGCCGCACGCGGCTGGCCGGCGACAGTGAAGGGCACCGGCTGGGCGAGTCCCATGGCGGTGGACTGGGTGCCGAGGGCGTAGTACGTGCCTGCCGGCAGGTAGACCTGCCAGACGTCGCCCTTGGTGCCGCCTCCGTACCACGTTGAGATGGAGCGGACCGTGCGCATTCCTTGAGCTGCCGCGGCCATCGTCTCCGGCTGCTCGGGGTTACCGGCGAACACTGCGCCGAGGGTGGCGAGCACCAGGTCGAGCTGGTCGGTGCGAACGATGGACATCGAGTCCGATCCACCACCCATCTCCTCGGGAATGGCGAACGAGGTGCCGACGTGGAACTCGACCACCCCGGGTCGGATGGTGCTCTGGCTGATGGTCGCCTGCGTGCCGGAGACGGCGATGTCCACGACGGGAATGGCGCCGGCAGCCTGGGCCGGATTGGCGGGTACGGCGATGAATGCGGCTACGAGGGCCGTGGCCGCCGCACCCGCGAGTACGTGTCGTTTCATGTGCGTCCTTGTCTGTTGGACGACGACGCCGACCGACTCGAGGATCGACCCGGACGGCGACGGATGACGGCCGCCGGTCGCCGAACTCGGCGGTCCAATGGCCCGGAGCCCCACCGGGTCGTAGGGGAGTGATCACCCTGAGTAAGGGCGAACTTAGTCCTGTGTGTCACAAGCGCACAAGGTCCATGGAGACAGGTGTTACTGCGCCTCGGCGGGGTTGAGCCACGTCAGTTCCCGGAACCGGGCGAAGCCGTGGTCGAAGGAGACCCACGTGGCGCGCTGTTCGATCGCGATCGCCGCGAAAAACGCGTCGGTCACGTCGTTGCCGCGCGTCTGGTAGCGCTCGCAGAGGTCGCGGAAGATGGCCCAGTGACGGGCACCAGGCGAGAGCAGTCGCGCCGCCGGGGCGTCGAGCAGCCGGTTCACGAACAGCCACGCGTCGCTTGGCCCGAGCGGTTGGGGAAAGGCGGCCCTGCTGGTGGAGATGCGAACGAATCCGGACAGAACAGTGTCCGGCAGCCCGAGCGGTTCGGGTCCGGACAGCCATCCGCCCAGCTTGGCCCCTGCGATCGCGTGGTGGGGATGGTCGGAGGACGCCGCGGCGAGCAGGACGTTGACGTCAACGACGTGCATCGAGGGGCAAGCCTTCCTCGGTCAGGTCGAGCAGTGCCGAGGTGTCGGTGTAGTCGACGCCCGGATGAAGGCCGGTGCTGAACGCCGGCAGGTCAGCTCGGTGGTCGGAGACGGTGTCTCCCCGTGAGAGCAGGTCGCGCAGCGCATCCTCGATCACGGAGCCGACCGTCTGGCCGGTGAGGGCGGCTCGCGCCTTGGCGGCGCGATACACCGCGTCGTCGATCGTGACGGTGGTACGCATGCTGCACCTTAGCATCAGCCATCTGCATCAAGATGCGATCACCTGCCATTGAGGAGGTCGGCGACCGTGGCCAGTGCGGTTGCCGACGCCTCGTCCGCGACCTGGACTTCGAGCACCTTGCTCCGGGCCGTGTGACCCGAGATCAGGGCGATCTGCCGTGGTCGAATGCCCAGAGCGTCGGCAACGGCCGCGACAACGGCGTCGTTGGCGGCGCCCTCGACGGGGGGCGCGTTGACCGCGACGATCAACTGGTCGTCGCCATAGCGGCCCCCGACGCGAGTCCGGGAGGCACCGGGCTTCACACGAATCGGGATGCGGAGGGTGGCCACCCGCCCATTCTGTCCGCACCCCTCGTTTGTCCCGTAACGCGGGACAGGCACGCGAAATCCATCGATTCGGGCCCGGATTGACGCACTTCTCCCGCCTCGCGGGACATGCGTCGGGAACAAGAGGGGCGGCACTCGGCGTTGGACTCGGCATGTCCGCACGAGTCGTCGCCTGTCCGTCCTGCTCCGCCAAGAACCGCGTCCCCGACGTCGCCACCGGGCGCCCCCGCTGCGCCAAGTGCAAGACCGACCTGCCGTGGATCGCGGACGCCACCGACGCGTCCTTCACCTCGGCGGTCGACACGTCCGCGCTCGTCCTCGTCGACCTGTGGGCGCCGTGGTGCGGGCCGTGCCGCATGGTGGCGCCGGTCCTCGAGCGCCTCGCCTCGCGCTACGCCGGTCGGCTCAAGGTCGTCAAGGTCAATGTCGACGACAACCCGGCGATCGCCCGCCAGTACGACGCGAGCTCGATCCCGACCCTCGTCATGCTGAAGGGCGGCCAGGTGGTCGGACGCGTCGTCGGGGCACAACCCGAGCCGGCGCTCGCCGCGCAGATCGAGCCGCTGCTGCCCGCCGCATAGCTCAAGCGGTCCGCGACCGGTCGCGCCCTGCCGCTCGCGTCCTTGTCATCGGCCCCCGCGCGACGCGCCTCAGCCGGGTACAGGATGGGGGCATGACGTGGACAGGGGAGTGGACCGCGACAGCAATCGCGACGGCGGTGACCGGCGGAGAGGTCTCGCGGGAGGAGGCCACGGAGGAGTCGCTGCGACGCATCGGCGAGCGCGATCGGCTCGTGGGTGCGTTCACCGCCGTCAGGTCCCAGGCCATGGACGAGGCACGCTCGGCGCCCGAGGGCCCGCTGGCCGGCGTGCCCGTCGCCATCAAGGACAACGTGCCGGTCGCGGGCGAGCCGATGCGGATCGGATCGGCGGCTACGTCGGACCAGCCGCAGGCGCATGACCACCCCGTCGTCGCGCGGCTGCGCGCAGCCGGCGCGGTCGTCGTGGGGCTGACGGCCGTGCCGGAGCTGTGCGTCTTCGGCACCACGGACGGTCCGGGCGTGACCACTCGGAACCCCTGGAACCCCGCCCGCACCCCGGGCGGATCCAGCGGGGGAGCGGCCGCGGCGGTGGCATGCGGGCATGGTGCCGGTGGCGCACGCGGCGGACGGAATGGGCAGCATCCGGATCCCAGCGGCGTGCACCGGCCTGGTCGGCATCAAGCCGGGAATGGGCGTGGTGCCTGCGCAGCTCGGCGTCAACGACTGGTTCGGGCTCAGCGAGAACGGCCTCGTCGCGACGACGGTGGCGGACGCCGCCCTCGTGCTGTCCGTGATGGCCGCGCGACCCGACTGGGCCCAAGCGGCGGATCTCGACCGTCGGCTCAGCATCGGGGTGGCGCTGTCGCCGCCGGTCACGGGCGTGCGTCTCGACCCCGAGATGGGTCGCGCCGCGACTCGCGCCGCATCGCTACTCGCCGGCGAGGGGCACACCGTCGAGCGGACCGAGTTCGCACAGACGGATGTCGCCGTCACCGCTGCCGCGATCGGGGCGCTGTCGCGGTGGTTTGCCGGTACCGCGCTCGAGGCGTCAGCACTGGATCTGAGCAGGCTGCAGCCACGTACGCGGGTCCATGCCGCGATCGGTCGTGCGCTGCTCGGTACCGCTGCACTGAGCGAGCGGCCGCGGGAGATGTGGCGGGCATCGATCGAGCGGCTGCTCGCCGGACGCGACCTGCTCATCACGCCCGCCCTCGCGGCACCGCCACTCGACGCGGTGCCGTGGCATCAGCGGTCCTGGGCGGCGAACATCGCGTCGAACGTGCGCTACGCGCCGTACGCGGCGCCGTGGAACCTGGCCGGCTACCCGGCGATGGTCGTGCCGATGGGCCTGCATCCGGACTCGCGGACGCCGGTCGCGGCGCAGCTCGTCGCCCGCCCTGGCGGCGAGCCGCTGCTACTCGCAGTCGCTCGCGTGCTGGAGACGCTGAACCCGTGGCCGCGGGTGGCGCCGGCCTTCGCGGGGTGACGGCGAGCCGCGCCTTCACTCTCGACTGTCGGGCTACCCTGAGCGCCGACGATCGACTGCACTGCCCTACGCCGCGGAGGCACCGTTGACCACGAATCCCACCCGACGCCTCACCGGGCTCATCCTCGCTGCGGTGGCAGTGCTGATCCTGGCGAGTGCCTGCAGCACGAGCGAGGAGCCGTCGCCGTCGGCCTCGGCGGCAGCCGGTGACGAGGTGGTGCGCATGTGGATCGGCCCCGAACTCGCCGAGTGCGAGGGCGTCGGCCCGATGGAGTGCATGCAGGTCTCGTACACCGAGGACGGCGAGAGCGAGTTGTTCTACTCCTCGATCGAGGGCTTCGAGTACGTGGAGGGCACCTCGTACGTGATCGACGTGCGGGTTGCCGAGGTGGCTAGTCCGCCCGCAGACGGCTCGAGTCTGAGCTACACCCTCGTCGAGGTGATCAGCGAGACCCCTGCGGGGTAGCACGACGCCGGTCGAGGCATCGGTCGCGGTCGGGTCTGGCCGCGGGTCTGGCGGTTTGGGGCTCGCAGGCGCACGATGGGCGGGTGCACATGATGCGACCTGGGCGGCCTCGGGCACCCGTCGGCGAGGTGAGCCTCGTCACGACCGTCCCGCCGGGCCACAGTGCGCAGGTGCGACGGCGCCGCCAGATGTATTTGGTCGTGCAAGGAATACGCATAGCAATGTTCGTGACTGCCATCGTCGCGCCGCTGCCGATCCCCGTGCGGGGGATGCTGATTGTCGCGGCAGTTGCGATGTCCATGATGTCTGTGACGGCGGCCAACGCTCCCTACCCGCGCCGGTCGAGGGCCCCGGTTGAACGCCCGGAGCGACGCGTGCTGGGTCGGTAGGGCTGAGGCTCAGGGCCGAAGGGGCGGGATAGGCTCGCTCCACCCCCTGGGGGCGGTAGCTCAGCTGGTTAGAGCCCCGGACTCATAATCTGGTCGTCGTCGGTTCGAGCCCGACCCGCCCCACCACCGGAATCCCTGCTGCTCCACCGGATCCTTGACGGCTGGCCTTCGCCAGAGCCTTTCGGCTGGATCGACGCGGTTGGCGGTGCGGTGGCCTAGCGTGTAGACCGATGCCAAGGAATCTTCGAACACCGCGAACGCGCGCAGGTCACGGGCGGTCAGACAGACCGTCTCCTGTGCGAGTCGTATCGGTCGCGTCAGTCGGAGCGGTGCTGCTCCTACTGATTGCCGGCTGCAGCCCATCCGAGCCGGCCGCCGTCGGATCCGCGACCGCGAGTCCCCAGTTGTCGGCGGGGTCGCCTTCGGCAGTCTTGCCGTCCGCGCCGGCCCCGACGACTGGGCCACCAACGCCGACCGCTGCGCCGACTGAGGCGCCCACGGCAGCCGCGAACGCGAAGGCCGACGCGCAACTCCTGCGCGCCGCCGCCGCCGGAGATGCCGCCGGGGTGGATGCGGCGCTCGCAGCCGGCGCCGACATCGAGGCCACAGACGACAGTCAGGCCACCGCACTGGTGCTCGCGGCCTACGGCAACCACCTCGACGTGGCTCGGGTGCTCGTCGAGGCCGGCGCGGACGTGAACCACAAGGACCGCACCGAGCAGAGCGCCTACCTCATCGCGACGAGCGAGGTGGGTGACGACCCGCGCCTGCTCGACCTCACGCTCAGCAACGGCGCCCGTGTCCAGGCCAAGGACAGCTTCAACGGCACCGGCCTCATCCGTGCGGCCGAGCGCGGATTCCCGAGGATCATCAGCCGGCTTCTCGACGCGGGTATCCAGGTCGACCATGTCAACGAACTCGGTTGGACGGCCCTGCACGAGGCGATCATCCTGGGCAGGGGGACCGAGCCGTACCAGGACGTGGTGCGGCAGTTGCTGGACGCCGGTGCCGACGCCGAGCTCCCCAGCCAACGGGACGGCGTGCGCCCGATCGAGCACGCGCAGCGGCGCGGATTCACCGAGATCGAGACCCTGCTGAAGAAGGCGAGCCGAGCCATGACCCCAGAGACCCGTCTGCTGAGCGCGGCCAGGGACGGGAGCGTCGTCGCCGTCGAGGCAGCCCTCGCCGATGGCGCTGACATCGAGGCGCGAGACAGCCGTGAGCGAACGGCGCTCCTCCTCGCGGTGACGGAGGACCATGTCGACGTGGCGCGGCTGCTCGTCGAGCGTGGGGCCGACGTGAACGCTTTCGACGACCAGCGGGACACCCCCTTCCTGGTCACCGGCGTCACCGGGAGCGTGAAGATGCTCGACGCCCTGCTGCCGGGCAGGCCGGACACGCGCCTGACCAACCGCTACGGGGGCGTCAGCGTGATCCCGGCGTCGGAACGCGGCCACGTCGACTACGTGGAGGCCGTGCTCGAACGCACGGACATCGACGTCAACCATGTGAACGACCTCGGGTGGACGGCCCTGCTCGAGGCGGTGATCCTGGGTGACGGCGGCCGGAGGCATCAGGAGGTCGTGCGGATCCTCCTGGCCAACGGCGCCGATCCCGACGATCGCCGACCGCGACGGGGTCACGGCCGCTGCAGCACGCCCGCAATCGAGGCTTCACCGAGCTCGTGGACCTGCTCTCGGGCTAGCGCCAATGGGATCGCCTGCCAGTGGACCGCCTCCATATGAGACGTCCCCGAAGAGGCACGGAGGGAGTGGCGCTTCATCGCGCCGGCCGGTTCCCGGTCAGTGCGCTTCGGCCGTGCTTGGGTCAATGCGGTCAGGCAGAGTAGAGATATGAGGCGTCGAACCCTGTGGGTCAATCTCACCTTGGCTCTGGGTGTCATCGCCGTGCTCGCGCTGATCTTCGGCGCCCTGCGCCCGCAGGAGGCCGAGGTTCCTCCTCGCACGGCGACGGTGGAGCGCGGAGATGTGGTGGCCTCGGTGACCGCCAGCGGGTCGGTACAGACTGCACAGACAGTGGAGATCTCCTTCACCACACCAGGCACCGTCACCAGTGTCGCGGTCGAGACGGGTGACACCGTGCGCCGGGGTGAGTTGCTCGGTCGGATCGATTCGACGGCGGCTCGCCAGCAGGTGGCAGCGGCCAGGGCGACCCTCGAGCAGGCGAATGCGCAGAGCGCCTCGGGCTCGGCAGCGACCACCCAGGCGAATGCCGAGGAGGCACTCGCGATCGCCCGGAGGTCCCAGAAGGTCGGGAACGAACGACTTGATCAGGCAGTGGTGCAGGCTCGGGCGAATCTCAAGGCGGCGCAGTCCCTGTGGTCCGACGCCTGCCTGACCCCCGATGCAGGGGGCTGCCCGAATCCCTCCGCTGCGGCGGCGATCCGCTCGGCGGAGAACGCGCTCACCTCCGCGCAACTGGCCTACGAGACCGCCGTGTCGCAGGCTGCCGCAAGCGCAACAGGCTACGAGGTCGCCGTCAACCAGGCGGGCGCGCGACTGACCCAGACCCAGCAGCAGGAGGCGGCGACCTGCTCCGCCATCCCCTACATCGACTCCGCGTGCGTGTCGGCCAAGGGGGCGACGCTGTCGGCGCAGCAGGCCTACGACAACGCGATCTCGACGCAGACGTCGAGCCTCCAGCGGGACAGCCTGAACGTGGAGGCAGCGGCCCTGTCGCTCTCGACCGCCCAGATCGCGCTGCAGAGGGCGCAGGCCGATCTGTCGAAGGCCGGCGCGGACGCTGTCCGCTCCGCGGCGCAGGCACTGTCGACGGCGGAGAGCGCGCGTCGAACAGGGCGGGTCCAGAATGCCCAGGCCGTCCAGAGCGCCGAGGCGGCGCTCGCCTCGGCGCGCACCGCCAGCGGCATCGAGTCATCGGGCCGGGCGGCGACTCAGGCAGCGATCGACTCGGCCGAAGCGGCTCTTGCACTCGCTGAGAGAGGCCTGGCGGAGACGCGCCTGCGGGCTCCCGTCGCCGGCACGATCGGCGACCTGAACCTCGTCGTCGGCCAGAGTTCCGCAGCCTCGTCCCCGACTGCCAACGTGACCATCCTCCCGAAGGGCGCGCTCGAGGTCGTGGCCGCGTTCGCGGAATCGGATGCCGCCGACATCGTGGTCGGCGACCGCGCGTCGGTCACCTTCGAGGCGCTCCCCGGTGTCGAGGTGCCCGCGACGGTCCTCGCGGTCGATCCACTTGCTGCGACGTCGACCACGGGCCTGGTGACGTACGACGTCCGCGTGGGCATGGACGAGGTGCCCGACGGCGTGCGCGAGGGCATGACGGCCAGCGTGTCCGTCGTCGTCGACGCGGCACTCGGCGTCCTGCGCGCACCCCAGGGAGCCATCACCACCGAGGGCGAAACCAGCACCGTGGAACTGCTCGCTACGGATGGCACGAGGTCGACGGTGCCGGTCACGCTGGGCATCCAGGGCGACGTCGACACCGAGATCACCAGCGGCGTCCGCGAGGGCGACGTGCTCGTTATCCCGTCGGCCGACGACGGTGTCGGCCTCACGTTCCCGCAGGGCGGAGTGCCCGGAGGCGACGGGCCGCGGCGTCCAGGCGGCGGCGGATGACTCCCGTCATCGAGCTCCGCGACGTGACGAAGGTCTACGGCCAGGGCGACGCGGAGGTCCGGGCTCTCGACGGCGTGACGATGATGGTCGCCAGCGGCGACTACGTCGCGATCATGGGGGCATCGGGGTCGGGCAAGTCGACGCTGATGAACATCGTCGGCGCACTCGACGTGGCCACCAGCGGCCACTACCTGCTGGAGGGGATCGACGTCGGCGACCTCGACGACGACGCGCTGTCCATCGTCCGCAACCGTCGGATCGGCTTCATCTTCCAGTCCTTCAACCTCATCCCGCGGGCGACGGCACTGGCCAACGTCGAGCTACCGCTGATGTACCGGGGGATGCGTCGCGGGGAACGCCGCGAACGGGCGCGTGAGGCGCTGGCGTCCGTCGGACTCGCCGACCGTATGCACCATCGCCCCAATGAGCTCTCCGGCGGGCAGCAGCAGCGCGTCGCGGTCGCCCGGGCCCTGGTGACCGAGCCCGCACTCCTCCTAGCGGATGAGCCGACGGGAAACCTCGACTCGCATTCGACGGCGGAGGTGCTGGAGCTGCTCGACCGAGTGAGCGTGCAGGGACGCACCATCATGGTCATCACCCACGAGGAGGAGGTGGCCCGTCACGCCGCCCGGATCGTGACGATGGTCGACGGCCGGATCGCGAGCGACGTGGGGGCGTCGACATGAGCCTGGTGGAGGCCTTCCGAAGCGGAATCCAGGCGATCCTGGTCAACCGCCTGCGCTCGGCGCTGACCATGCTCGGCATCATGATCGGCGTCGCAGCCGTCATCGTGCTGGTCGCCCTCGGCCAGGGGGCGTCCAACTCGATCGTGGGGAGCATCCAGAGCCTGGGCACCAACCTCCTGACCGTGTTCCCTACCCGGCCGGATACCGCGGCAGGCGGTAGCGCGGGTGCCCTGGGCGAGCTCACCGTCGACGACGCGGTGGCCCTGAACGACCCTGTCCTCGCGCCGGATGTGCGAGCCGCCGCTCCGGCCGTCCAGGCTCCGGTGACCTGCACGGCCGAGGGCCGCAGCCACACCACCTCGATGACCGGAACCTGGCCGGCGTGGTTCGAGGTGACCAACTCGCCGGTGCAGGCGGGGGCCTACTTCGCCAACTCCGACGAGGTGGATGGTCGCCGCATCGCCGTGATCGGGCAGACGGTCGTCGACGAGCTGTACCCCGAAACCGAGCCGACCGGCCAGTCGATGCTCTGCAACGGGGTGCCCTTCACCGTCGTGGGGGTCCTGCAGGAGAAGGGGTCGGCGGGCTTCGGGAATCCCGACGACACCATCGTCGCTCCGCTGTCCGCCGTCGAGAACCACATCGTCGGGTATGGCGGGGTGAGCACGATCTCGGTGCAATCGATCGAGACCGACCGAACGGCGGCAGCGGAGGCGCAGGTCACCGAGATCCTCGACCGTCGTCACCGCACCACCGAGGACACCCGGGACTACCAGATCTTCAACCAGGCCAGCCTGCTGGAGACCGTGAATCAGGCGCTCGGCATCTTCACGATCCTCCTGGGGGCCGTTGCCGGGATCAGCCTGCTGGTCGGCGGCATCGGCATCACGAACATCATGCTGGTGTCCGTCACGGAGCGGACCCGTGAGATCGGGATCCGCAAGGCGATCGGAGCAAGTCGGCGAGTGATCCTCCTGCAGTTCCTTATGGAGGCGACAGTCCTGTCCCTCCTGGGAGCGGTCGCCGGGGTGGCGCTCGCCTGGGTCGTCACGCGGTTCGAGGTGGCCGACGTCCAGCCGACGATCATCCCCGCATCCGTCATTGCGGCGTTCGTCATCAGCGTGGCCATCGGCCTGTTCTTCGGCAGCTACCCGGCCAACCGGGCCGCCTCCCTTCGACCGATCGAGGCGCTGCGACATGAATAGCTGCGACGTGAAAGGGAGTCCCTTATGAGCGATGACCTACCCGCCCTGCTGGCCGCGCGCAGTCGCGGTAGACGGGCACGCTCCACCACCGTGCTGTGGGTCGTGCTGATCCTGCTGATCGGCGTCCTCATCGGCGTGGGCCTGAGCAGGGCCAGCGCGGAGTTCAGCAGACTCGGTCCGCCACAGGATCGAGCGGCCGCCGCGCAACCAGGGTCCGCGCTCGTCGGATCGCCGGAGGCCTAGGCGGCCCGGTCACTGCAGGTGTGGACCTCGACCCGGTCTCAGGCCGTTTCAATCCCACCACACGTTGATGCCGCCGAGTCGGCCGCGATGATCCCGAGGGTGGCCATCAGGATCCGGGCGTGGGAACGCGGCAACGTCGAAGAGGTGAAGGCCGTGCTCGAAACGCACGGACATCGACGTCAACCACGTGAACGACACGGAGCTCGTAGACCTGCTCTCGGAGTAGGCGGCGGGCGGCCGCCCGCCCTGTCGGGTAGCGTCGTGGTCATGCGCGTCGGACTGCTTGCCTACGGAGCCATCGGCCATGAGCACAACCGTGCCGTCCAGGCGATCGACGGTCTGGAGCTCTCCGCAGTCTGCGACGTGAACCCCGAGCGGATCGCCGCCGCTCGCGAGCTCGCCCCCGAGCTCGTCCCGTTCGAAGATGCGACCGAGATGCTGGACTCGGGGCTCGTGGACGTCGTCGTGGTCTCCACTCCGCCGAACACGCACTTCGAGTGGGCCAGGGCCGCCCTCGAGCGCGGCATCCATGTGGTGCTGGAGAAGCCGATGGCGCTGACCAGCAAGGAGTGCGACGAGCTCATGGGCCTCGCGGAGGACCGAGGGCTGACCCTCGTCGTCTACCAGAACCGCAGGTTCGACGCGGACTTCGTGACCATGCGGCGGCTCATCGACGAGGGTGCGATCGGCGAGGTCTTCCACTACGACAGCTTCGTCGGCGGGTACTCCCGGCCCTGCGACTTCTGGCACTCGGATGCGGCCGTGTCCGGGGGCGCCATCTTCGACTGGGGCTCGCACTACATCGACCAGATCCTCACGGTGTTCGACGCACCGGTCGCGCACGTGACCGGCGTCAACCACAAGCGGCACTGGGACCACGTGACCAACGCGGACCACTCGACTGTCACCATCACGTTCGCCGACGGCACTCAGGCCACCTTCACCCACTCCGACCTCGCCGCCGCCCGGCGCCCCAAGTTCCACGTGTTCGGCACCCGTGGCGCAATCGTGGGCGAGTGGGATCCGGCCGCCGAGCCCGCCGTCGCGGACCTGCCGGCCCGCCTCAGCATCTACGGCCCTGAAGGGACGTCGGAGTCCGTCGACCTCGACGAGGTGACGCCCTTCGAGTTCCATCGCGAGCTGGCGGCGCACCTGGCAACCGGCGCGCCGATGCAGGTGTCGGCGGCACAGTCGAGGAACGTTGTCTCGGTGATGGAGGCCGCAGAGGAGTCGGCGCGGTCGCTTGGACATCCGGTGACGCCGCTGCTGCTGCCGTGACGGGTCTGCGCTGGGGGGTGCTCGGCGCGGGCTGGCTGGTCAACCAGGCGACCGCCGCGGCCATCCACAACGCAGACGGCGCAATGCTGTACGCGACGGCCGCGCGCGACATCTCCCGCGCCGAGGCCACCGAGCCGGTTCGCGCCTACGACTCCTACCAGCGGCTCGTGGACGATCCGGACGTGGATGCCGTCTACATCTGCCTCGCGAACGACGCGCACCTGCCATGGATCCTCGCGTCGATAGAGAACGGCAAGCACGTGCTGTGCGAGAAGCCGCTCACGCTCACCGCCGACGACTCGGAGCGCGCATTCGACGCGGCGCAGGATGCTGGCGTCTTCCTCGTCGAGGCCACATGGTCGCGGTGGCATCCGCGCATCCGGCGAGTCGTCGAGCTGGCCATGACGGGGGACCTCGGCGAGATCCGCTCCTACCTGGGCACCTTCACCTACCCCTCGGTGCCGGAGGGCAACTACCGGATGTCGCGCGCGCACGGCGGGGGAGCGCTCCTGGACATCGGCATCTATCCCCTGCACGCGCTCGTCGCCTGCCTGCCCGACGTGGACGACCTGGCGGTCGACGAGGCCGACGCCGACACCGGGGGCGATGGGGTGGACCTCACCACCAAGGCCACCGTCGGGTGGGGGTCGGGTGGCCGCGGAGCGATCGCGGCCTCGTTCACCATGCCGGTCTCGCAGCGCCTTGTCCTCCGGGGCGACTCCGACGAGGTCGTGATCGACGACGACCGGGCGTTCACCTCGTGGCGTGAACCCTCCAGCCTGCGCATCGGTGGGCGGGTGGAGTCGTTCGCGCCGGTCGACGCGTACCAGGTGATGTTCGAGGAGGTCAGTGCAGCGATCCAGGGAGACGACGGGTGGACGGTCCCGCCCCGGGACTCGCTGCGCGTGGCCCGTGCCGTGGATGAGATTCGTGCTCGCTCCATGGGCTAGCAGAGCACCCCATTGGAGCGGCGGCAGGCGTGCTCGGCAGGTAGTCTGGCAAGACGGTCGACGACCGACCACCGACCCCATGCTCTCGAGCTGGATCCCGTGCGCCGCACCGTAAGGAGGTCCCGTGACTGACCTCCGACGGCACGTTCCTCGCGTGGTGCTGACATGGGACGACGAGGTGCCCGGCCAGCGCTGGCGTGAGTTCGACGGGACCTTGATGTTCGCGGACATCTCCGGCTTCACGGCTTTGACGGAGAAGCTCTCCAAGCGTGGCCGGATCGGTGCCGAGGAGATCGTCGAGACGCTGAACCGGGTGTTCGGCGGCATGCTCGACAGCGCCTTCGCGCGCGGGGGAGACCTGCTCAAGTTCGGCGGAGACGCCCTCCTGCTGCTCTTCCGTGGGGACGGCCACGCGGAGCGCGCCTGCGACGCAGTGCTCGAGATGAAGCACGCGCTGCGCGATGCGGCATCCGTTCCGACGTCGGTCGGTCGACTGCGCCTGAACATGTCGGTAGGCATCCACTCAGGCCGGATCCACCTGTTCCTCGTCGGCGAGCCGACCCGGGAGTTGATCGTGCTGGGCAGCGCAGCGACGCTCACCGCCGACGCCGAGAAGTCCGCAAACGCGGGAGAGGTGGTCGTCTCGCCGGGCACCGCAGAGCTCCTGCCCGCCTCCGCCACCCGCCTTCGCGACGACGGTGCCCTGCTCCTGAAGCGCCGGCAGCCCGCTCAACCGCCGTCGCAGGCGCCAGCGCTGCCGACCGTCGATGCCGCTCGGCTGGGCACCCTCTTCCCACGGGAACTCGGGGAGTACCTGGATCCGGGAGCCCCCGAGCCTGAGCATCGACTCGCCACCATGGGCTTCATCCGGGTCTCGGGAACCGATGCCCGCCTGGCCGCCGACGGCCCGGCGGCCGTTGCCGACGCCATGCACGTCGTGGTGACCCGTCTCGAGGAGTGCCTCGGCGCAGAAGGTGTCACGCTCCTGTCCACCGACCTGGGCAGCGACGGCGCTGGCTTCTTCCTCGGATCCGGTGTCCCGCAGTCCAGCGAGGACGACGAGGGCCGCATGCTGCGCGCCCTGCGCCGGTTCGTCGACAGCGACCTCCCGCTCCCCGTGCAGGCGGGCTGCAACCGTGGGCACGTGTTCGCCGCCGAGGTCGGTGCCTCCACTCGTGCCGCGTACTCGGCGATGGGGGACACCACCAACACGGCCGCGCGCATCATGTCGAAGGCGACGCCCGGACTGCTGTACGCGCACCCTGCCGTCCTCGAGCACTCCCGCACGCTGTTCGACACTGAGCCGGCCGGCCCGTTCGCCATGAAGGGCAAGGCCGTTCCGCTGCTCGTCTACAACGTAGGTGAGGAATCCGGCACGCGGGAGGCCGACGCGGTGGGTCGGCTGCCCTTGCGCGGCCGGGACACGGAGCTCGCCGACGTGCGGGCCGCGCTGGATGACGCACTGACGGGCAGCGGTGGCGTCATCACGGTGTCCGGAGCAACCGGCCTCGGCAAGTCGCGCCTGGTGCGCGAAGCGCTGTCCAACCGAGGCGAGGGCACACCCGAGGGCATCACCATCCTCACCGTCCGGGCCGAGCCATACGGCCAGACCAGCTCGTATCGGGTGTTCCGCGACCCTGTGCGGCAGCTGCTCGGCATCGCACGTGGAACGGGGGATGAGATGGGCGAGGCCTTGCTCACCTCCCTGTCCCGCGTGGCCCCGGACCTCCTGCCGATGGCTCCGCTGCTGGCCGACGTCGCACAGGTGGACGTGCCGTCCACCGCCGAAGCGGACGCCATCGATCCGCAGTACCGACCGGTCCGCCTTGCCGAGACGCTGATCGACTTGGTCGGGCGCACCTTCCCCGGTCCGCTCGTGCTGGTGGCGGAGGAGGCGCACTGGACCGACCGGGCCTCAGCGGGACTGCTCGAGCGGATCGCAGCCGCCACGGCGGGGCGTCCATGGGTGGTGATCGCCGTGCGTCGGGCCATCGACTCTGGCTTCGATCCTGGGCACGGCACGCGCGTCGATCTCGGCCCCCTCCCGGACGACGTCATCGAGACGCTCATCCATGACGCAACCGAGGCCGCGCCGCTGCGCCCGCATGAGGTGAGCGCGATCGTCGAGCGGGCCGAGGGCAATCCGCTGTTCGTCGAGGAAGCGGCCCGCGTGGCCCGCACCGCGGGCTCCTTGCAGGACATGCCGCAGACGCTCCAGGCAGCCCTGACCGCGCAGATCGACCTGCTCGATCCGGTCGAACGGCGCGTGCTGCGCACTGCCGCGGTGCTTGGTCGCAGCTTCCGAAGCGCAATCCTGAGGGAGACACTCACGGCCGACGGGCTCACCTCGGATCCGGGCACCATGGGCCCGCTCGGGGAGTTCTTCGAGCGGGAGAGTTCCACGCGCATGCGGTTCCGCAACAGCCTGGTCCGGGACGCGGCCTACGAGGAGCTCGCCTACCGCACCCGGGCCCGCCTGCACCGATCTGCCGGTCTGGCCACCGAGTCCAGCAGCGTCGACCTGGAGGCCGACTCGCCGACGCTGTCACTGCACTTCTCCCGGGCCGGGGACGACGAGCGCACCTGGCGCTACGCCCTGATGGCCGGCGAGCAGGCCCGGGGTGCCTACGCCAACGCCGACGCGGCCGCTCAGTACTCCCTGGCACTCGATGCGGCTCGTCACCTCGACGTCCCGCAGGCTGAGCTGGTCGAGGCGTGGACGGTCTTGGGCGAGCTGCGGGAGCTCGCCGGCATGTTCGAGACGTCCGTGACCGCCTACCGGCGCGCGGCTGACCTGTTGGTCGAGGACCCGGTCGCGCGAGCCGAGATCCTGGTTCGCAGAGCGAAGGTCCACGAGCGGGCCGGTGCTCACCGCACCGGACTTCGGGTGCTGACACAGGCCAGGCGACTGCTGGAGCCGGTGTCCACGCCCGCCGCCGACCGCACGCGGGCGCGCATCGACGCCGTCACGGCCTTCATCCGGCTGGGACAGCAGCGGCTGAAGGATGCGCGCACGAGCGCGATGCGTGCGGCCGAGGGCGCGCGCGCCGCCGGGGACCTCGCGACGTTGGAGCAGGCGCTCGTGTCGATCGACCATGCCGAGACGTTCATGGGGATGCCGTGCGAGGGAGAGCACACGCGCGAGGCACTGGACATCTGCGTGCGCCACGGCTGGAAAGCACGTGAGTCGATCGCGCGCTGCAACCTGGGCAACTTCGCCTTCTTCGCCGGACGCTGGGAGCAGGCGGTCGAGGACTACCGGCTCAGCCGCACGGCGGCGATGGAGTCCGGCAACGCGTTCGGGGCTGCCGAGACCGACATCAACCTGGGCGAGGTGCTCGTCAACCTCGGCCGCGTGGACGAGGCCGAGCCGGTGCTGCGGAATGCCGTGCGAGTGCTCCGTGCCTCGGGCGTCGAGTTCAACGCGAGCTATGCGGAGATGCTGCTGGCCCGCGTCAGCCTGGCTCGTGGGGAACTGCAGCAGGCGTTGGACGAGATCACTCCGCTCGTCGCGCGGTTCTCCGAGATGGGGACCAAGTTGACGGCCTTCGAGGCCGCGCTGGTTCAGGCGGAGGTGCTGATCCGGGCCGGTGAGCCTGAGCAGGCCCTGGCCCTGATCGACGAGGCCGAGGACGCCGCTCGGGGAGAAGTGGCGCCACTGCGCGCCCGCCTGTGCCTTCAGCGCTCGGCGGCGCTCCTCGCGGTCGGGCGATTGGCCGAATGCACGGCGCTGATTGCCGAGGGCCTGCAGTTGACTCGAGAGCAGGAGCTGCCGTACGAGGAGGCTCTTCTTCTCCGGGTGTCGTCCGACCTGGCGCTCGTGGAGGGCAGATCCGCCGACGCGGGGGAGACCAAGGAGGAAGCAGATCGGCTCCTCGCACGCCTGGGCGTGCAAGGAGCCGATCGAGTCGCTGCGTCGTCCTGACTACCCGCGGAAGATGACGTCCGCTACCCGCGGAAGATGACGTCTCCGAGCAGCCACAGCTTCTGGTAGACGACCCACCGCGGGCCGTTGCCCGACCACGGGTCGAACACGGCAGTCGTATCAGCGATGCAGGCGAACTGAGTGAGACCGTTGTCCGTCGGGTTGGCCGCACTGGGTGAGCCGTCCTGGTCGACAATGCCGAAGCCGGCAAGGTCCTCCGACGACGTCTCCGCCGGGTTGGTCAGGCCGACGACCTCACCGGTCTCCGGATCGCGGAGCGCGGCCGGGCACTCGGTGACCTCCACCGGGTAGCCCCCTTCGACCGCCTCGAAGTCGACGGTCGGGTTCTTGTCCATCTCGTCCAGGGCCCGGTACCAGGTCACGTCCACGAAGAACTGGGCCAGCGGGTAGCCACTGGGCTTGATGAAGCGCAGCCCGTTCGGGATGCTCTTCAGCTCGTAGGGGAATGCGGTGCACTCCTCGTTGGACGACTTGTCAGCATCGGTCAGGCGGGTGACAGCGACGTCCGGGTTGACGCCCTTGCCGTCGGTGGTGATGGTTTCGCCGCAGGGGAGCAGGTCGACGGGATCGGGAACCACGGTGGCGGCTAGGGGCGTGATCTTCACCGGCTCGGGCGTCGGCTCCGGGGTCGGCTCGGGGGTCGGCTCGGGGGTCGGCTCGGGGGCATGGGGGAGGCCGTCGTCCAGGATGGAGTTGTCCTTGCCAGCCTTGCCCTCCTGAGCCTCATGGTGGTTCTCATAAGCCTGGTCGGGCGGCTCCGCGCCGGCCGGGGCGGAGCCGAGTCCGACCGTCGCGCCCAGGAGAACCAGGATGCCGGACACGGCGATGACGGCTCGACGCCGGTGCGTCACACCTCGAGTGCTCTTCACGATCAGTGCTCCGTCCTGCCCGCCGGGAAGGGAACCCTAACCCCGTTCGGAGGAACCTATCACCGAGTCGGCCGCGGGCGGAAGGCGCGGATCATCCCAATTGTCCCGTGATCACCCGGGATATCGGCTCTACCGGCCTCCGTCCGGCCGGGACGGCCCGCACATGCCGCAGCAATGGGCGCATGGCAGACTGGAAGGCCGCGTCACTACAGGGCTCGAGCGCAGCCCACGGAAAGGCGATCGATGACCGGGAACGCTGAGTTCCACTACGCGGACACCGCCGTTCTCTCCGTCACTGGCATGGAGGCACCCATCACGGTGCTCTCCTCCGAGTTCGACGACCAACTGGCCGAGACGTACGAGCGAGTGGGGCTGCGGCCGGGGATGCTGGAGACCCTGGCGGGGATCGTCGAGCGGCGCTGGTGGCCCGAGGGCATGACCTTCGCCGACGCGGCCGCCATGGCCGGGGCGAAGGCGCTCGCCGAAGCCGGCGTGGAGCCCGGTCAGGTCGGGCTGCTCATCGACACGTCTGTGTGCCGGGACCACCTCGAGCCTGCCGCCGCCGTGGATGTGCACGAGCAGCTCGGGCTCAGCACCTCCTGCATCAACTTCGACTTGGCCAATGCGTGCCTGGGATTCCTGAACGGCATGCAGCTGGCCGCCACCATGATCGACGCCGGCCAGATCGAGTACGCGCTCGTCGTCGACGGCGAGGGCAGCCGTCGAACCCAGCAGGCCACCATCGAGCGGCTGCAGGGAGCCGATACGACGAGGGACGACGTGATGGCCAACTTCGCCACGTTGACCCTCGGCTCGGCCAGCGCCGCGATGGTCCTCGGCAGCGCGACGCGTCACCCGGAAGGCCACCGGTTCGTGGGCGGAGTCAGTCGCGCGGCGACCCAGTACAACAGGCTGTGCATCGGCGATCTCGACAAGATGACCACCGACGCCCGCGGTCTCCTCGAAGGCGGCGTGGAACTGGCCCGTGACACCTGGGCCGACTCCAAGGCCGTGTTCGACTGGTCCGACCTCGATGCCTACGTCATCCATCAGGTGTCGAAGGTCCACACGGCGGCAGTCGCGTCTGCGATCGAGATCGACCCCGCGCGCATCCCGACCATCTTCGAGCGCTTCGGAAACATCGGGCCTGCGTCGATCCCGTTCACGCTGGCCACCCACTCACCCGAACTGATGGCGGGCGACCGGGTCGGCTGCATGGGCATCGGCTCCGGGCTCAACGCCGCCGTCATCGAGATCGCTTGGTGAGCCGCGCCGCCCCTGCGCAACTGCCACCCCCCGGCCTGCCCGGGCTCGATCCCGCGTGGTCGAGACTGGTCGAGGCCCCGGACGCGACCGGGCTCGTTCGGACGTGGCACGTCCTCGACACCCACCAGGGCGACGAGCGCCCGGTGCTGACGCTGCTGTGCGTGCACGGCAACCCGACGTGGTCCTACCTGTGGCGGAACGTGCTCGGGCAGGCACGCCCCGATCTGCGGGTGATCGCCGTCGACCAGCTCGACATGGGCTACTCGGAGCGAACGGGAGTGACGCGCACGCTGGCGATGCGGGTAGCCGACCTCGCGGCCTTGACCGAGGTCCTCGGCGTCGATGGCCCCGTCGTGACGGTGGCCCATGACTGGGGCGGTCCCATCTCCCTCGGCTGGGCGCTGCGGCACCGCGAGCAGTTGCGCGGCGTGGTGCTGCTCAACACCGCGGTGCACCAGCCCGCCGACTCCCTGGCGCCAGGTGTCATCCGACTCGCCCGGAGCCGGCCGCTGCTGCAGGCCAACACCGTGCGCACGCCGGCCTTCATCCGCGGCACCACGTTCCTGAGCGGTCGCGGGATGCCGTCCGAGGTCGCCGGCGCCTTTGCCGCGCCGTACGCGACCGCGGACCGACGTACGGCCATCGGGGACTTCGTCGCCGACATCCCGCTCGAGGCCGACCATCCCAGCCGCGCCACCCTTGACGCGATCGCCGACGGAGTGCGAACCCTGGACGTGCCGGCGCTGCTGCTCTGGGGACCGGGCGACCCCGTCTTCTCCGACCGATACCTCAACGACCTCATTGCCCGAATGCCGCACGCGGACGTGCACCGGTACCACGGTGCGCGACATCTGGTGAGTGAGGACGCCCCCACCCTTGTCGGCGACCTGCTGCTCTGGATCGACGACCTGATCGACGGCCGCACGGTGCCCGTCGACACCGACGATCACCCGCGACGCGCGCTCTGGCAGGCGCTCGCGGACCGGGCAGTCAGCACGTCCGGACGAGGTCGCGCTCGCAGAGCCCGTGCGCGGCGGCTGGCGGAACGTGACGTGGGGACTGCTCGAGGCGAACGTCGACCGGCTGGCGCGTGGCCTTGTTGCTCGTGGCGTTCGGCCGGGCGATCGGGTCTCCGCGCTGGTGACTCCGGGCGCCGACCTGCTGGCGACGGTGTACGCGTGCTGGCGGATCGGCGCGACCGTCGTGGTGACGGACGCTGGACTCGGCCCGAAGGGCATGCTGCGGGCGCTGCGCAGTGCCGCCCCGCAGCACGTCGTCGCGATTCCCAAGGCGCAGGTACTCGTGCGCGCGGGCGGCATACGTGCGCAGGTCATCCCGGTGCGGGAGCTCGCCGCCATTGCCAGCCTCGGCGACGCGCAGCCGCCACTCGCGCACACGCCCGCGTCGGATGACGAGGCAGTCGTGGCGTTCACGTCCGGTGCCACCGGGCCGGCCAAGGGCGTCGTGTACACCCATCGGCAGGTGGAGCGGACGCGCGACCTCCTGCAGTCGCACTACGGGCTCGGCGCGGGCGACGCGTTGGTCGCCGCCTTCGCACCGTGGGCGGTCCTTGGTCCGGCGCTCGGGATCCCGTCGGCGCTGCCGCGCATGGATCTCTCCGCGCCGACCTCGTTGACCGCTGCCGCGCTCGCCGAGGCCACGACGCAGGTGAAGGGGACCGTGCTGTGGGCCTCGCCCGCGGCGCTGGGGAGCATCCTGCGCACCGAGGACGGCCTGGCTGCGGACGGACGCCGGGGACTCGCATCGTTGCGCCTGGTGCTGGGCGCGGGGGCCCCGGTCAGTCCGGAACTCCTCCGGGGCATGCGGCGACTGTGCCCGTCGGCCTCGATCCGCACGCCGTACGGCATGACCGAGGCGCTGCCGCTGACCGACGTCGAATGGGACGAGATCGAGGCGGCGGGCACGGGTGCCGGCGTGCTCGTGGGCCGACCCCTGCCGGGCGTGTCGGTGCGCGTCTGCCCAGTCGACGACCACGGTCGGGCGGTGGGTGCGCCCACTGACGACGCGGGCGTGCTGGGAGAGATCCTCGTGGCGGCCCCGCACCGGAAGTCCCGCTACGACCGGCTGTGGGCCACCGAGCGCGCGGCAAGTGCACTGCCGGGCTGGCATCGCACCGGCGACGTCGGGCATCTGGACGACCGCGGACGGCTGTGGGTCGAAGGCCGGCTCGCGCATGTCATCACCACTGCCGATGGCCCGCTGGGCCCGGTCGGCGTCGAGCAGTCCGCCGAGCGCGTGCTCGCGGTCGCCCGTGCGGCGGCCGTCGGCATCGGCCCGATCGGGGCGCAGCAGATCGTGGTGGTGGTCGAGTCACCCGGCACCGCGACCGGGCCCGCGTCGACTGAGCTGGCGAGCGCGGTGCGCGCCGCTGTCGACGCGCCGGTCGCGGCGGTGCTCGTGATGAAGTCCCTGCCCGTCGACATCAGGCACCGGTCGAAGGTGGACCGACGTGCCGTCGCGCTGTGGGCCACCGACGTCCTCCAGGGCCGGGGTCACCCGTGAGAGTGCTTGTCACTGGCGGTCGTGGGCTGCTCGGCGGGGCGGTGGTGGCCGAGCTGGTGCGTCGCGGCCACCAGGTCACCTCTTTCCAGCGCACGAGTGCCGGGACGCGGCCGGGCGTGCTCGAGGTACTGGGCGACGTGACGGACAAGGCCGTCGTGTCGCGTGCGGTGCACGGGCAGGAAGCGGTCGTCCACCTGGCCGCCCGGGTCGCGGTGGTCGGGCCGTGGGAGGAGTTCGAGCTCGTCAACGTCGGGGGCACCCGGAACCTGCTCGATGCCGCGGAGTGGGCCGGGCTGCCGAGGTTCGTGCACATCTCGTCGCCGTCGGTCGCGCACAGCGGGCATCCGCTCATGGGTGTCGGCGCCGAGCCGGCCGATCCCGCGACGGCGCGTGGCAACTACGCGCGCAGCAAGGCGATGGCCGAGCAACTCGTGCTCAGCCGGGCGGGCGGCGGCATGGCCGTGTCGGTGCTGCGGCCGCACCTGGTCTGGGGACCCGGCGACACCCAGTTGGTCGGACGCATCGCCGAACGCGCGCGCAGCGGGCGGCTCGTCCTCATCGACGGCGGGCGCGCCCTCATCGACACCCTCTACGTGGACAACGCCGCCACCGCTGTCGCCCAAGCCGTGGAGCGCTGCGAGCTTCCTGCCGTCGACGGACGCCCGCTGGTGCTGACCAATGGGGAGCCGCGGACGGTGCGGGAGATGGTGACGCGGATCGCGGTCGCTGCGGGCGCCCAGCCGCCGTCACGTTCCGTGCCGTATCCACTCGCGAGGAGTGCGGGGGCCGCGGTGGAGTGGGCCTGGAGCCGGATGGGACGGACGGACGATCCGCCCCTGACCCGGTTCGTCGCCGAGCAGCTGGCGACCGCGCACTGGTTCGACCAGCGGGAGACGCGCAGCGCCCTGGACTGGGCGCCTCACGTCAGCATCGACGAGGGACTGGACCGGCTGGCGGACTGGTTCGCGGCTCATCCGTCCTAGCCGCATCCTGATCCCGCTGGAGCGCTGGTCTTTCGCCGCGCCTACCGAACGCGACCGCCGTAGCTCGCACGCCGCGAGGCCGACACGATCAGAGGCCGTGACGGGGCGGCGGTCGCGTCGCTCGTGACGGCGTTGGCGCTCCAGCTGACGCCGACCGCTCAGGCGGCCGACGCGCGTGTGCCGTCATGTTCTGCGGAAGCACTGGGCGCCTCGCAGTACGCAACGGACGAGAACATGTCCCAGACGTACTCCGGGATCGAGGTACGAAATCATCCGACCGCGCATGCACGTTGCGAGGGTTTCCCGATGATGTCGCCATGCCACGGCTGGTAGCCGCCAGAGCATCGTGGTCAGCGATGGCAGCGTCCAGATCGCACAGGCGAAGGCCAAGACGGTGGTCCTCCAGCCGGGCGGTCGCGCCTACTTCGTCCTGGGTGCCGCGGTCGCGTACGGAACGCGTCCCCCGATCACGTTCCGTCGAGTGTCGGTGGCGATCGGTGGCTCGGTGCTCAGGAGCGCCATCCGGCTGCCCGCCACCCGTCCACCGGGCAAGCCGTTCCCGATCGGAGTCACGGCGTTCACGGCCGTGAAGCCGCCGGTGGGCGAGTAGCACTCCAAGGAGTCCGTCGACTTCGAGCGACTACGGCCTCGCCGTGCCAGTCTCGGATGTCGACGATCCGACCCACGCCCGCCTCTCGGGCGGCGGTCATCCCGATCTCGCTGTCCTCATAGGCGATGCATCGCGCGGGATCTACGCCGAGCTCGTCCGCCCCGCGCAGATAGATGTCAGGTGCCGGCTTGCTGTGGGTCACGTCGTCGGCCGTCACGATGACATCGAAGAGGTGGAGGATGCCGGCCGAGTCGAGGGTCGGCACGACCACGTCCCGGTAGCCGCCGGTGACAACGGCCATCGGCAGTCGACCGTGGTGCTCGCGGGCCACGTCGATCACGTGCTCGAGGGGCTCGATCAGGTGCAGTCGTTCGACGAACATGACGGTGGCCTCGCCGTTGAGATCGTCGGCGAGCGTCTCGTCTGCATCCGGGACGACAGCGCGGACGAAGGGAAGGAGGGCCACGTTGGCGTGGTCCGCCCACCACTCGTCGGTGACCTCGAAGCCGTGCCGCCCGAAGATCTCAGCCCAGACGAGGCGGTGCAGGCTCATGGTGTCCACGAGCGTGCCGTCGCAGTCGAACAACAGTGCCTCGGTGTCGGCATCCGGAGCGGCATGGGCGGGAGTCATGGTCCGGGGAGCCTAGCCGTCGCGGGTGAGAGCCTTCAGCCACCTCTTCCGACCGACCGTGAGCGACTGTCACACCCCACCGCTACCGTCGTCAGTGACACGACGAGAGGGGAGCGCATGACCGAGGCGGTCGAGGTCATCGTCGACGACACGCGCTCCGGCGCGCTGCCTGAGGTGTGGTCGCCGAGTTCGCTCAACGACTTCATCAAGTGCCCGCTGGCCTACTGGTGGAAGTACGCGCAGGGCTGGAAGACCGCGCCGACGGCCGTGCTGTCTGCCGGCAGCCTCGTCCACGCCGTCCTCGAGGAGCTGCTCGCCCTCGAGTCCGGGGAGCGGACCATCGAGCGCGCTCGCCAGATCTACACCGAGCAATGGTCCGCGCTCGAGCCCGAACTCGACGAGCGCATCAACCGCACGGAGCTGCGCGAGCGGGCCGGCGGCGCGCTTGCCGCGTACTTCGAGCTCGAGGACCCGTCGACCGTCGAGCTCGCGCCGGACGGCCTGGAGCGGAAGACAGCGGCGACGCTGGCGGGCGTGCCCATCGCAGGCACGGCCGACCGAGTGGAGTTCGGCACGGCCGGCGCCCGGGTCGTCGACTACAAGACGGGGGCGGCGAAGCCGAGGTACGCCGAGGCCTACTGGCGCCAGGTCCTGCTGTACGCGCAGATGCTCACCGACGAGGGCATCGACGTGTCGGAGGTGGCGCTCATGCACCTGGGCGATCCGGCGCGCCTGATGGTCCGACCAGTACCTGACTCTGCACGGACGCGAGTGGTGGGCAGCCTCGCTCGGGCTGCTGAGGAGCGCACGCGATTCGACGAGAGCGCGAAGTGGCAGGCCCGACCCAGCGCGCTCTGCGGCTGGTGCCCGTTCCAGCGCGTCTGCCCGGCAGAGGCACGCGGTGCGGTCCCCATCCCCGGCAGCGCGGAGAGCCACCGTCAGGTGGGGCTCAATCGCGACGTCGTGCTGCGCCCCTCCCGCTCCGGTGCCCTCGATGACGAGGTCGATCGCGACGACGTGGGCGACCCCGAGGAGGCGTCATGACGATCGCCGTTCCGACGTGGACGCCGCCGTGGCCCGCATCGGCGCCGACGTACGTCCGCGTCAGCAACAGCCATCTGCGCCCTGGCGGCTGCCCGGAGCAGATCGCGCGCAAGGCCCGCCCGGACCTGTTTCCAGACGAGCAGGCACCAAGGCAGGGTGAGGGGATCGGCTCGTTCCCGCTCGGCCTGGTGCGCGACGCGGCGCTGCTGCTGCTCGCCCCGACCGCCCCGCAGGTGGGAGAGCCAGGGGAGCGGGTCGCGGCGGCCATCGCGGCCGCGGCCGATGCCTCGTGGGACGAGTGGGTCGCGGACAGCATTCCCGCGGTCATGGAGGGTCTGGTCGGGTACCTGGAGGTGCTGGAGTCCCTGCGCGCCGAGGGTCTGCTGCCCGAGTCGCGCGTCGTGCCCGATCTCGCCGTCGTCCAGGATCCGGAGGGCGACCGAATCGAGTTCTGGACCTGGGCGATCCACCACATTGCCCTCGACGGCTCCGTCCGGGAGACACACCTGCTGCGCTGGCGAACGGCGCGTGCGGTAGCGCTGGGCGGGCCGGAGACGGCGCTCATCGCCCAGGTCGCCGCCGCCGGTGCGGTGGTGGAGCACCCGAAGTGGTGGCGACGGTTCGAGCTCGCCAAGGGCCTCACCCAGCCGCCCGCGCCGCAGCGGGTCCGGGTGCGCGTGGTGGGCCTGCTCGACCGTTCCACGGACGTGCGGTTCGACGGCACCGCGCAGGAGGCGCAGGCCGGCTTCCAGGCCGACGTCCCGTCCGCCCTGGGGGCGCTGGCCGGGGGCACCTTCCTGCCGGGCACCGGATGCGCCGGGTGCGCCATCCGGCATGTGTGCCCGGGGCTGCCTCGGTTGCCCGGCCTGCTCGGCGTCACCGGGTATGCCCCGCGGACGCGGTCGGTCTCGCCGGCCGCGCTCTGGCGGCACAGTGCCTGCCCGCGGCAGCTGTTCCTGTCCCGCGACCTCGGGCTCCCGGCAGAGCCGTCCGAGCCGGGCCCGGCGTTGGTGCGTGGCACGCAGGTGCACGAATGGCTCGCCACGGCACACGCGCGAGGTCGCGCCTGCGACGTTGACGACCTGCCGGAACCCAGCGCGGAGCCGTCCGGTGACGCGATCCATGCCGGGCTCGGCTGGTCCGCTCAGGAGTACGCGACCAATCGGCCCTACCTGCTCCAGCATGTCGGCCACTGTCCGCTGGACGACGTGGCGGCCCGCGATCTGGTCGCTGAAGTCCCGATCACTGCGTGGGACACCGACGCGAACGTCGTCTACACCTCGCGTGTCGACACTGCGTGGGTCGACGGCGACGGGCGCTGGCGACTGCGGGAGACGAAGACCCTCAGCCCCCGCAACCTGCCCGCCGATCCGACCGTCCTGCTGGAGCGCTACCCGCAGGTGGCCGCTGCCGTCTGCCTGCTCGCGGACGGCTGGACGCCTGACGGCTCCGCACCCGACCAGCCAGCCCGGAAGGGCGTGGCCGAGCTCGAGCTGCTCGGACCGGAGGACGGCCGGGTGCTGGAGTTCGACGCGGCCGATCCGATCACCGTGCTGGTGGCTCGTACGGCGCTCGCCGACCGAGTCGACGCCTGGCTGTTCGATGATGAGCATCCAGTCGGCGTCCACCCGCCCTGCCGATCGTGCGAGGTATTCCGCTGGTGCGGTGCCAGCCCCGACAGCGCCGTCGAGCAGGTCACCGAGGAGATGCTGCCGGCGGCCGTCGATCGTGAGTGGAGCGCGATGGCGACCGACCACGAGCTGGTGGCCATCGCCGGGTCCGACGATGTCGAGGAGTTCCCGTTCTGATGGATCGGCGTGCCCATGCGGACGGCTGCCGGGTGACCGCACCGTGAGGGCCACGCGAGAGCAGCTGTCGGTCGCGGCCGTCGAGATCCTGCACGGGGTGGCAGGGCCGGACGCCACGCCCCGGCCCGACCAGCTTGCTGCCGCCGAGGCGCTCGCCGTCGACGGCCGGCGTGCGCTCGTCGTGCAGGCAACCGGCTGGGGCAAGTCGGCCGTGTACTGGATGGCCGCTCGTGCGCTGCGGGATGCGGGCGCAGGGCCGACCCTCGTCGTGTCGCCGCTGCTGGCCCTGATGCGCGACCAGGTCGATGCCGCGAGCCGCTCCGGACTGCGCGCGGCCACCCTCAACTCGTCGAACTTCGACGAGTGGGGCGAGATCTCGGCCGCGCTGTCCGACGACGCCATCGACGTGCTGCTCACCAGTCCTGAACGGCTGGCGAATCCGCGGTTCGCGGCCGAGGTGCTGCCCTGGCTGCTGCCGCGGCTCGGGCTGCTCGTGATCGACGAGGCGCATTGCATCTCCTCGTGGGGCCACGACTTCCGCCCCGACTACCGCCGGATCGCCGAGCTGCTGGCCGCACGTCCGGATCTCCCCGTCCTCGCCACGACCGCTACTGCCAACGACCGCGTCACCCGCGACGTGGCCGAGCAGCTGGGCGCGGACACCCTCGTCCTGCGCGGCACCCTCGCCCGCGAGAGCCTCCACCTCGCGGTGCTGCCGCGCACCGGCATCGTCGAGGCCTTCGCCTGGATCGACGAGAACCTGCCGGCCCTGCCCGGCTCGGGGATCGTCTACGTGCCCACTCCGCAGCGCGCCGACGACCTCGCTGGCTACCTGGGGAAGCGGGGGCACGTGGTCCGCGCGTACCACGGTCGCGTCACGTCGGAGGACCGGCTGCGCATCGAGGACGAGCTGCGCGGCAACGAGGTCAAGGCTGTCATCGCCACCTCCGCGCTGGGCATGGGCTACGACAAGCCCGACCTCGGGTTCGTGGTCCACATCGGCTCGCCGAGCTCGCCGGTCGACTACTACCAGCAGGTCGGCCGCGCGGGCCGGGCGCTGGACACGGCCTTGGTCGTGCTTCTGCCGACCCCGGAGGACGAGGCGATCTGGAAGTACTTCGCCACGGCCACCATCCCGAGGGAGGACGATGCGGCCGCTGTGCTCGACCTGTTGAACGCGGCCCCCGAGCCGGGCCAGGTGCCGAGCCTGAGCATCGCCACCGGGATCTCGGAGGGGCGCCTCGAGTTCCTGCTCAAGGTTCTTGCGGTGGAGGGGGCCGTGCAGCGCACGGCGGGTGGCTGGATCGGCACGGGGGAGTCGTGGCGCTACGACCGGGATCGGTACGACGCGCTGCTCGCGGCCCGCGAGCACGAGGCCGACCTGATGCGGGCCTACGCGCGGTCGGCCCGCTGCCTCGACGCGGTGTTGCGCGAGGCGCTGGACGACCCCCAGGTGGAGCAGTGCGGGCGCTGCTCGGCGTGCGTGGGCAACCTGCCCTCGGGACTGCGGCCGGCAGCCGACCGGGACCATGTCGAGCAGGCCCGCAACCACCTGCGGGGGATGGACGTGGTGCTGGAACCCCGGAAGATGTGGGCACCGGACCTCGCCCGCCGCGGCCGGATCGCGGCGTCGGCGAAGCTCGAACCGGGGCGTGCGCTCGCCTTCGCGTCCGACCCTGCGTGGCCGGAGGTGTCGTCGCTGGTGGACGGTGCAGACGACGAGGCGCCTGGCTGGCTCGTCGACGCGATGGTGGCGGTGCTGGCGCGGTGGCAGACGTCCTGGGTCGGCCGTCCGACGCTCGTCGTGCCCATGCCCAGCAGCCGGCACCCTCGGCTGATCCGGTCGCTGGCCGACGGGATCGCCGCCGTCGGCGGGGGCCTGCCCGTCGTCGACGCCATCGCGATCTCGGGGTCGCCCAGCCCGCGCGATCTGGCGACGAAGGCTCGGGCGCACTTCCAGGAGCCGCGGATCTCGCTTGATGGCGCCCTCGACGACGTCGGCGGGGTCGACGGGCAGACCGTGCTGCTGGTCGACGACACGTGGCGCTCGGGCTGGACGGCGACCCTCGCCGGGAGCGCTGCTGCGCGAGGCCGGGGCCGAAGCGGTGCTGCCCCTGGTGATCCACCGCCGCCCCGCCAGCTGATCCCCGTCTTCTCCCCGTCGGTCTTGAGGTTGGTGGCGCGAAACTGACGTTTCGCGACCACCAACCTCAAGACCGACGGGGGTGGGAGGGTGTGGGCATGGCTGAACAGGTCATCGACAACGCCGTCGCCAGTGGCGCGGTACGGGACCACGGCGCGCACGTCACGGCGTGGGCACCGGCCGGGCACTCTGCCGTCGTATGGGTGAGCGCACACGCCGTCTACGCGGAAGGAGTCGCGATCCGTGGCGGCGTGCCGATCTGCTTCCCGTGGTTCGGGCCCGGCAGGAGCGGGAACCTGTCGCCCGCGCACGGATTCGCGCGTGTCGTGGAGTGGCGCCTCGTCGACGTGATCGAGGATGCGGACGCCGTTACCGTGGTCCACGAGTTGGACGAGCAGCTGGCGACGAGCGTGGAGTTCCCGTATGCCTACCGGGCCACCTCGACGGCCCGGTTCGCGGACACCCTGACCCTGACTCTCGAAGTGCAGAACACCGACGACGTGGCGTTCTCCTACGAGGCCGCCCTGCATACCTACCTGCGCGTGGGCGACAGCGAAGCAATATCGGTCGCGGGGCTAGAGGGTGACAGCTACCTCGATCAGGTGGAGGGTGCACGCGCCGTTCAGCGCGGACCGATTCGCCTCGTCGGCGAGGTGGATCGCGTCTATGCGAGCGTCGGAGCCGTCCACGTCGTCGACCCATCACTGGGCCGGACCATCAGCATCGCCAAGTCGGGATCAGGGTCGACGGTGGTGTGGAACCCGTGGGTGTCGAAGGCGCGTCGCCTCCCGGACTTCGGTGACCAGGAATGGCGCGAGATGGTGTGCGTCGAGACGGCGAACATCGGCGATGCGGCGGTGCACCTGGCTCCCGGACAGTCGCACCGGATGCAGGCCATCATCTCCGTGTCCTAGCCTCCCCCGTCTGTCTTGAGGTTTCTGGTCGGAAATCGATCGATTTCCGACCAGAAACCTCAAGACAGACGGGGGTCAGGGTCATGCGAGGGGGGAGCGGCGACGGGCTTGCTGCGCGTCCAGTTCCTCGGCCAGTCGCTCCGGCTCCCAGCCCTCGTCCAGCGCACGGTGGACGAGCGCGGCCTGGCTCAGCGGCGCCATCGAGCCGACCGGCGGGTCGAGGTCCAGATTCGTCGGGAACGCGTACCCCTCGGCAGCCGCGGCGACGACATTCGCCACCAGCCTGGGCGCCATGCCCGCGGCGACCCTGGCCGACAGCGCCGGGTACACGAGTCTGCAGATCGCCGTCGTGTCGACGGTCTCCATCGCCCGCCCGAACGCGGACGACACCTGGAGCAGGTTGGCCATCCGCGCGACGTCGCGCGTCACGTTTGTACCGGCCCCGTGGAACAGCGCAGGGCTGAAGAACACGGCGTCGCCCTTCGTCAGCGGCAGCTGCACGAAGTGCTCGGCGAAGTACTCCTCGAACTCAGGCAGATGCCACGCGACATACCCCTGCGGGTAGAGCTGCGAGTAGGGCAGCAGCATCGTCGGCCCGCTCTCCAGTGTCATGTCGGAGTGCGCAACCGCCCCCTGCAGGGTCAGCAGCGGCGACAGCACGTGCGCCTGCGCCGGGTAGGCCTGGGCCTGGGCGCTGTCCATGAATCCCAGGTGGTAGTCACGGTGGGGGACCTGCGCAGTGCCGCCCGGATACACGACGTTCACCTGCGAGGTGATCTGGTAGTTGGGCCCCAGCCATGCCTCGCTGACCAGGGCGATGACGTCGTTGGCGTAGTAGCCGACGAACGCCTCGGCGTCGGCAGCCGCGAGCTTGTCCAACGCACTCCACAGTCGCCCATTCGCTCCCGGCTTCGCGAAGTGGTCGCCCACGACCGTGTCGGTCGCGGCCTGCTCCGCGAGCAGTCCGTTGAAGGCGACGGTGGCCGCATCGACCACGCCCGCGTCGACGGCCCCGGCGAACACCACCACCCCCGGGCCGGTGAGCAGGGCTCGGGCGAGTTCGGCCTGCACCGCCCGGCGCTGCGCCGGCTCCGCGACGGCGTCCGCCAGGCCGGGGCCGTAGATCAGGACGTTCTGCTCAACGGCATCCGCGAACGGGTAGTCGGCGAGGACGGTCGACTGCTCGACGAGTGCGGCGAACTCACGGATGTCACAGTCCTCGGGCGTGAACCAGCCGGTGGCCGGGGCTCCCGCCATCCCGGTGGTGCCCGTCTGCCCGGTGGACTGGGTCATCATGCACTCCTTGCGCGTCGTCGATCTGCACGAGCGGATATCGACGACGGTAGGGCATTCCGTTCGTCCGCGTCATGCCCACAGGCGCGCGTAGGGTGACGGGCGATCCGTCGAGAGCCGGCCGGCACGGTGCGGCGGAGCTCCATCGGGCCGGAGCAGGGAGGGCGAGTGGCCATCTACCCGCGGGAGACTGCCGCGTTCGACCGGGTCATCTTCTTCTCAGACGCCGTCTTCGCCATCGCCCTGACCCTCGTGGCCGTGGAGATCGGCATTCCCGAGGTGGCCGACGCCGGCTCGTCAGAGGAGATGTGGTCGGCGCTGGTGCGAGAAGTTGCCGAGCCTGGCTGCGTACGCGTTCACGTTCTTCTGGGTGGCCTTCTACTGGCGGGCCAACCACAAGTTCACCAACACGCTGAAGGCGATGGACGGCCAGTACATTGCGGCAGTCCTGGTGTACCTCGCGTTCATCGCCCTCCTTCCGTTCCCGGCGGCGACTCTGGGCGAGTACTACAACGCCGTCGCGCTGTCCTTCTTCCTCGCCTTCATGGCCTGCGTCTCGACGATGGAGGTGGTCCTTCTCGTGGTGGCAGACCGCCGCGGTCTGCTCGAGGAGCCCCTGACGTCGTCGACGCGTCCGTACGCGATCACAGCGTCCCTCGTGCCGGTTGCGGCCGCTCTGCTCGCGATCCCGATCAGCTTCCTGTCCGTCATCGGGGCGGTGGCCTTCTTCTTCCTCGCCGCAGTGCTGCTCGGCGCGCTGGTCAACCGGACGATGGGTCGGGCCGCCGGTGGGTGACGAGCGCACCGTACGAGTGGCCGCCGCCATCCTCGACAGCCACCGGACGCGCGTCGGCCATGACCTCGTGCCCCGCACAGGCGATGCCCAGCGCGACGAGCGCCTCCTGTTCGACCTCGATGCGGTGGTCCTGAGTCACGACGGCGGAGCCGATCCCTGCTTCGTCTACGCGAACGCAGCCGCCGCCGCGCTGTGGCGGATGCCGGTGAGCGACCTGATCGGGATGCCCTCGCGACTCTCTGCACCGCCCGAGCACCGCGAGGAGCGGGCTTCGATGCTGGCGGATGCGTCGGAGTCCGGCGTGCTCCGCGGGTACTCGGGGGAGCGGGTGGCCCGTGACGGAACCAGATTCGTCGTCGTCGACGCGACGCTCTGGACGGTGGACGGCTACCCCGAACGACCCGGCCAGGCCGTGGTCTTCCGGGAGTGGCACCCCGTCGATCCCCGTCTTCCTTGAGGTTGGTGGTCGGAAAACGGCCGTTTTCCGACCACCAACCTCAAGACAGACGGGGGGCAGTGGTGCAGATGCAGAACTCGTTGCCCTCGGGATCGGCCAGTACCTGCCAGTGCTCGTCGTCCAGGGAATGCTCGCCACCCGGCACCACTTGCGCGCCCAGCTCGAGTGCGCGCGCGATCTCCGCCTGCCACGTCGCGTAGTCCGTCACGTACAGGTCCAGATGCATCCGGTTCTTCACGGTCTTGCCCTCGGGCACCTGCTGGACCACCACCTTGGGCCCGCGCCCCTCCGGATCGGCCGCCGCCGTGAACGGTCCCAGCGAGCCGCGCACGTCATATCCGAGCAGCGCAGCCCAGAACCCCATCACGAGCTCGGGGTCACGGCAGTCGAGGTTCACCTGGACGTCGAAGCGGGCCATCCGACGAGTATGCGTCGTGACGGCCCGCTCGCGAGGTCGAACGCCGTCAACTGTCCTTGGCCGGCTCGGCGTGCACGCCGAACCGCTCGATGGGGTTGACGAGGCGGTAGCCGACGGGGAACAGGCGTATTCGGCCGTTGCCGCTGAGCACTCCCCAAAGGCCCCGCGGCAGGAAGAGCGTGATGACGATGGCGAGCACACCGATGATGACCAAGTACCACGTGCCCAGGTCGGAGAGCCACTGCTGGAGCGCGAAGAACACGATGGCGCCCACGATCGGCCCCTCGATCGTCCCGATGCCGCCGATGATGACCATGAAGATCATGAAGGCCGAGAAGTTCACCGAGTAGATCGAGTCCGGTGTTATTCGCAGTGTGTTCGCCGCGATCATGCCGCCGGCCAGTGCACAGCCCATCGCGGAGATGACGAACACGAACCGCTTCGAGTGCGTCACCCGAACGCCGAGCGACGACGCGGCGATCTGGTCGTCGCGAATGGCGGTGAAGCCGAGGCCGAGCCGCGATCGCATGAGCAGGTACGTCACGGCGACGGCGATGACGACGGCCGCGAGCGAGAGCCAGTAGACATACGCGATGCGTCGGCCGGGAGCGAGCTCGTTCAACGCCGTGAGGGACATGCCGGTTCCGGCGCCGAGTGCGTCGATCTGCATGGTTATCTGCTTGACGACCTCGGCGATCACCCAGGTTCCGATGGCGAAGTAGCCGCCGACGAGCCGGAAGGCGAGGAACGAGATCGGGATCGAGAGCAGGCCGGCGATGATCACCGAGAGCGGCACCGCGAGGAACGGATCCAGGCCCAGCGTGTCGGCGAGGTACACCAGCCCGTACGCACCGATGCCGATGTATGCCTGCTGGCCGACGGAGACCATGCCGCCGTAGCCGGCGAGCAGGTTCCACATGGTGGCCAGCACGATCAGTGAGAACAGGGTCACGAGCTGCTGCTGCAGTCCGCGGTCGACGATGTAGGGACCCGCCGCCATCACGAGAATGAGCGGGATGCCGACGCCGAGTCCTCCCCACGAGGACTTCGTGGCGCGACGGACCTTCGCATGCCCGGTCACCGTGGCATGGCTGGGCGCCTGAGTTGGCGTCGTCATGTCGTCACCGCTTTCGGTAGCAGGCCCTCAGGTCGGAAGGCGAGGATCGCGAGGAACACCAGATTGCCGATGAGCAGTCCGTAGGACGGGTTGATCTGGCTCCCGATCGCCTGGGAGACGCCGAGAATGATGCCGCCGACCAACGTGCCCCACAGCGAGCCGAGGCCGCCGATGATGACCGCCTCGAAGGCGAAGATCAGGACGAGGTCGCCGTAGGTCGGACTGAACTGCGTCTTGGTGCCGATGAAGATGCCGGCCAGTCCGACGGTGGCCAGCGCCAGGGCAGTCGAGAGCGCGTAGACCTGGCGGCTGTCGATGCCCATCAGCTTGACGGTGTCGGGGTCGTCGCTCGCCGCGCGCATGGCCCGGCCCAACGGGGCGCGGTTGAGGAAGATCTGCACCGACGCGATGACCAGGACGCCCGCGATGAAGGTGAGAAGTGGGAAGACGCCGATGTAGATGTCCTCGGTCAGCTGGATGGAGTTCGTGCCGAGCGACCCGATCTGGATGCTGCGGGTGTCGGCGGTGAAGACCTGCTGGAGCAGTTGCGTCAGCACGACCGCGAGCCCGAACGCGACCAGGAGTGGTGCCAGGCCGCCCTTGCTGAGGGCTCGGTTGAACAGCCCCCACTGGAGGACATAGCCGACGAGGGCCATCACGGGAACCACGACCAGCACCGCCACGACCCACGGCAGGCCCATGTTGTTCACGATGACGAAGCCGAGGTAGGCGGCCAGCATGGCCAGCACGCCGTGGGCGAGGTTGACGATGCGCATGACGCCGAACATGAGAGACAGGCCGGCGGCGAGGAGCGCGTACAGACCGCCCAGGAGGACTCCCTGGATGACTGCGTTCAGCCACTGCATGGATGCTCCCTAGATCCCGAAGTAGGCGGACGCGATCTCGTCGCGCGTGAGGGTGGACGGGGGTCCCTCCAGGACGGTGCGGCCCTCGAGGAGGCATTGGACGCGGTCGGCGACCTTCATCGACTGGTTGACGTCCTGCTCGACCACGAGGACGGTCGTGCCCTGCGACGTGATCGCCGGCAGGGCGGCGTAGATCTGCTCGACGACGACGGGCGCCAGGCCCAAGGACACCTCGTCGAGCAGCAGCAGTCGCGGGTTGCTCATCAGCGCCCGGCCGATCGCGGCGGCCTGCTGCTCCCCGCCCGACAGGTTCACGCCGAGTCGGTCCTTGCGGTCGGCGACGAGCGGGAAGGCCTCGTAGACGGACTGCAGGTTCCACGGGCCGCTGCGCTTGGTGTGCGCCCCGACCTTGAGGTTCTCCTCGACGGTCAGGCTGCGGAAGATGCGACGGCCCTCCGGCGTCAGCGCGACGCCGAGCGGAACGCGCTTGTGCGGGGCGAGGGTGGTGATGTCAGCTCCGTCGAACTCGACGCGCCCGGAGGTCGGGAACATCAGTCCGGCGACCGTCTTCAGGAGGGTCGACTTCCCTGCTCCGTTGGCGCCGATGACGGCGAGGGTCTCTCCCTCCTCGACGCGCAGGTCGAGGTTGTAGATCGCCTGGAAGTCGCCGTAGTGGACATCGAGGCCGGACACGCTGAGCAGGCTCATGAGGCCGCCTCGCCCAGGTCGAACGTGGATCCGAGGTAGACCTCAATAACCTCGGGACTGCGCATGACCTCCTGCGGGTCGCCGATCGCCAGCACCTTGCCGAAGGCCAGGCACATCAGCTGGTCGACCACCTCGAGAAGCGCGTGCACGATGTGCTCGATCCAGACGACGGTGACGCCGGAGTCGCGCAGTCCCTTGATCATCTCGATCAGCGGCGGCAGCTCCTTGTCGGTCAGGCCGCCGGCGATCTCGTCCAGCAGGATCAGTTTCGGGCTGGTTGCCAGCGCACGCGCCAGCTCGAGGCGCTTGCGGTCGAGCAAGCGCAACTGGCCGGCCGGAACGTCGGCGAGGTGCAGCAGCCCGGTGATCTCCAGCGCCTCCGCGGCGGTGTCGTAGCCGGCCTGTCCGTGGCTCTCCCCGCCGAACGCGGCGCCTACGTACGTGTTCTCGAAGACCGTCATGTCGACGAACGGACGGGGAATCTGGAAGCTGCGGGCGATGCCCGCCTCGCTGCGCGCGCCCGCGGAGAGCTTGGTGATGTCTCGTCCGTCGTAGACGATGGCACCCGCGTCAGCTGGCAGGACTCCCGTGATCAGGGACAGCAGCGTCGACTTGCCGGCACCGTTCGGCCCCACGATGCCCAGGGCGGACCCGCGTTCCACGCTGAAGGACAGGTCCTCCGCGGTCACGACCTTGCCGAACCTCTTCGACAGGCCCGAGACCTCGAGGATGGGGCTCATCCGACCTCCCGGTTGACTGCACGACCGCTCGGTGTCGGTCGTGTTCGAGGGTAGTGCGGGGACGGACCAGTTGTCCGTCCCCGCGCCACATTGCCGCGACTAGCTGAGCGGCTCGACCTCGCCGCCGAGCGGGACGTCGAGGCCCATCTCCTTGGCGTGCGAGTTGGACACGATGACCAGCTCGTACGGGAACTGGCCGCCGTCCGTCGCTCGCCACTGGCCGCCGACGAGCGGGGTCTTGGCGACGTTCGGGAACGGCCCGGCATTCCAGTCGAGAGTGCCAACGAGCGTGTCCACCGACATCGTCTTCATCGCGTCGGCGATCGCCTGCTTGTCCGTGCCGCCCGCAGCCACGACCGCAGCGGCCGCGGTCTCGAAGAGCGACTCCGAGAAGCCCAGGGTCACGTTCCACTGCTTGCCGGTGGCCGCGGTGTACTCGTCCGCGAACTCCTGTGAGGACAACCCGGTGAGGCTGGACGTCGTCGGGTAGGACGGTGCCCACCAGACCTCGGTCGACAGGTTCTGCGCCAGTTCGCCCAGGCCCTCGATCGCGGCCGGGAATTCGATCGCCTTGCCGATGGTCGCGACCTTCGGGTTGTAGCCCTGCTGCTTCGCCTGCTGCCAGAAGGCCGCGAAGTCCGGCGGGGGCACGATGCCGTTGACGATCTGGTCGTCGTTGCTCTTGAACGAGTTGATCTGCGACGAGAAGTCCTGCGTACCGATCGAGTACAGGCCGGGGTTGTTCCAGTTGTACCCGGCCGGACCGATGATGGCCGGGAAGCCCATCTCCTCGTTCGTGAAGGCCTGACCGTCGGCGTCATTCGGGTAGAAGGCTCCGACGTTCTTGTTCGTGTCGACCTGGCCCCAGATGTCCATGAACACCGCGGCCATGTCCTCCAGGCCCCAGAAGAAGTGGTACGACCAGGGCAGCGCCGTGGCCGGGTCGCCGGGGTTCGCGCCGGCTCCGGCAACCCACGGCTGCCAGGGGGTGTCCGCCGTGATGCACGGAGTCGCGTTCGCCTCGCACTGCTGAGTCACCGGGACGGTGGTCTCCGGAGTCGCGTGCGCCATCAGGATGTCGACGCCGTCGCTGTTGATGAGCTCGCCGGCGACCTCACCCGCACGCTTCGGATCCGACTGCGAGTCCTTGAGCAGGATCTCGACGGCGTACGACTGGTCGCCGGCCTGGATCGGGTTCTCTGCAAAGTAGGCGGTCATCTGGTCGACGACGTACTGGTCGCCCTCGCCGAAGGCGGCGAGCGGGCCGGTGATCGGAGCGACGTAGCCGATCTTGACGGTGCCGCCGGTGGCAGCAGCGCCATCCTCGGACGCGGCCGCGGAGGCCGCGGTCGATCCCGCCTCGGATGCTGCGGACTCCTCGGAGTCGAGGTTGCCGCCGCAGGCGGTGGCGAGCAGGCCGGCCGCGGCGACTGCCGCGAAGACCCGCATCGAGCGTGCCATCTTCATGTGTACTCCATTCGGTGGATGGGGCGAGGACCCCGTCGCCGGCCTGGACGTCGACCGGTGATCGAAACGTAGGGAGGTGTCCGCCGCGTTGAGTCGGTCGTTCCGCAGGCCGGAATGTCGACTGTGGTTGTTACCGTTTCGTTGCGGTGGGCGGCGACGCGCGCAACCAGTTCCGCAGCCAACGAGTGAGGTAAGGCACGCCAACCCACGCCATGTACGGGACGATGATCAGCACCGTCAACAGCGTTCGCAGCAAGATGTTCCAGTCGGCAATGCGGGGCGCGAGCAGCCACGCGAGCAGCAGGGACATCGGGTAGAGGGCGAGTCGCGATGATGGTGGCGGTCTTCCAGCGCGGCGGTGGCAGGACCGGTTGTCCGGGCGCGTGCGCGAAGATTCCCTCGAATCCGCTGACGGCGTGCGTGCGCGCCTCGCCCAGCACGAGCCCGTCTAGTCGATCGAGCCAGGACTGGCGTTCGGGACTGTGCTCCCAGGCGCTGAGCGACTCGGCGTTCTCGAAGGAGAAGGCGAGCACCAGATCGCCGCGGTCCGACTCGTCGGGCGGGTACACGCGCGCGCCGAGATGGCCGGGGAACGCGTCCGCCGCGGCCGACACTCCGCGCGCCCACTGGACGAGCTCGTCCTCCTTCCCGGGAATGGGAGAGCGGGAGATGACGACGGATACCGGGAGCACAGGTCCATCGTGCGCAGCCGTGGGCACCCGAGTGGTCACGGTTCCCCCATGTGGAACATGCACGGGCACGAGCCCTTTGATCGCCTACCGTGCACGAGTCGTGACCGTGATCGGCTGAGCCGTGAGGGGAGGTGCCGTGCCCAAGCTGACCGTGGTGCCCGAGCAGGTGACGGTCGACCTACGCGAAGAGGAGACCCTCCTCGAGGGCCTCTATCGGCACGGCTACGCCTACCGGATCGGGTGCCGCCGCGGTGGCTGCGCCATCTGCATCGTCGACCTCGTCGAGGGTGAGGTCGAGTACAACCGGCCGGTGGCGCAGACGGTGCTGAGCGACGCCGACAAGGACTCTGGTGCCTGCCTCTCGTGTCGCGCTGTCGCGCTGACCGACGTCACTGTCTCCTTGCGGGAGGACACGTTGCGACTCGTCAACCCGCTGATGTCGTTCCTGACCGCACGGCAGCCTTCAGCCTGACCCGCCAGTTGGGACGAAGGTCCCGACTTTTCGATTTCGTTCCTTGGTGCGGAACCCGTCTGCCATCGGCGCCGAACGTACCTACCGTCATCACATCAGGGTCTTGCGCATCGTGCGAAGGACGACATCGGGAAGGACATCGGTATGGCAGTCATGCGGATGGGCTACATGCACGTCAAGGTCACGGACCTCGCTGAGGCGAAGAACCACTACGCCAACACGGTGGGGCTGTACGAAACCCTCGAGCAGGACGGGAAGGTCTTCTACAAGGGCTGGGACGAGTGGGATCACCACTCGATCGTCATCGAAGAGGGTGGCGTGGGCTACGTCAAGAGTGGCTTCAAGTGCGAGAAGCCCGAGGACGTCGCCGAGATCGAGACCAAGGCAATGGCCTTCGGCTACCCCGTCGCGCGCATGGCTGCGGGTGACAACCCCGAGGTGGGCGACGGCATCAGCGTGATGCTCCCGTCGGGCCAGCAGGTGGACTTCTATTCACACATGACCGCCTGGGGCACCGAGGTGGGCACCCATAACCCGGACGCGTTCCCGCGTCACATGGTTGGCATCGGGGCGCCCCGCCTCGACCACGCGCTGCTGTGGGTCAACGACGTCGCGGGCATCGAGAAGTTCTTCACTGACGTCGTCGGCATGTGGGCGACGGAGCGGGTCAGGACGTCGCTCGACGATGACGCGAAGACGCTGGCCACGTGGCTGACGATCGGCGAGTCGAACCACGACATCGCTCTGCTGGAGGCGCCCGAGAACAAGATCCACCACTTCGCGTTCGAGATGCGCGGCTGGTCGGACATCCTGCACGCGGCCGACATCATGGCGATGGACGACGTGCCGATCGACATCGGTCCGACGCGGCACGGAATCACGCGCGGCACGACGATCTACTTCTTCGATCCGGCCGGCAACCGCAACGAGACGTTCACCGGTGGCTACCGCTGCTTCCGGGATCGTCCGGCGGTGACGTGGACCGTCGACCAGCTCGGGAAGGGCATCTTCTACCACGCCCGCGAACTCAACGAGCGGTTCCTGACCGTTGCAACCTGATCCTCCCAACCTCGATGCGGCGTCACTTGTGGCGGGATTCGTGCACCGGATCCCAACCACGACTGACGCCGCATCGGGGGTTGACGGTGAGTAGCGTGACAGCGTGAGTGACGTCGACGTCGAGGGCGGCCTCAAGTCCGTCGCATCCGCTCTCGACCTGATCGACTGTTTCGCGGCGGACGAGGAACTCGGCGTCTCCGAGGTGGCCCGTCGACTGGGCGTCGCCAAGAGCACCGCTCATCGCCTACTGACGACACTGGCCTCGCGGGGCTTCGTCGAGCAGAACCCGGAGACCGGCAAGTACCGCCTGGGACTGCACCTGTTCGAGCTGGGTCATCTGGCGCTGGCCCGCTTCGACCTCCGCCGCCGGTCCGTGGCCCTGCTCGAGGAGTTGCGCGAACTGAGCGGCTGGACCGTGCACCTGTCCGTCGCCTCGGGAGCCGACACCCTCTTCCTGGAGCGGCTGCCGACCCTCCGAGGCTTGCAGGTGATGGAGGAGTACCGCCGCCGCTGGCCCCTGCACGCGACGTCGTCCGGCAAGGCGATCTGCGCCTACGACCCAGAGGCTGCCCAGCGCCGCTCTGGACGCCGGCTTCCCCATCTTCACCAAGAAGACCATCAGCACGCCCGAGCAGTTCCGGGCGGAGCTGACGGATGTGCGGCGCCACGGCTACGCCACCTCGAGCGAGGAGCTCATGCACCGGCTGGCGTCCGTCGCCGCACCCGTTCTCGACGCCCACGGCTTCGCGATGGCGGCCATCTCGATCACGGGGTCGGTCGAGGAGCTGGACACGCGACGGGACCGCCAGGTGCGGCTGGTGATGGCGGCCGCGGCGCGGCTCTCCAAGTTGATGAAGGGCCGCGAGCGGCAGCCGCACTAGGCCTCGGCCTGCGCGGCTGTCGCTCGTCGCCGACAACGCCGCGACCCGGATCCGTGTTCCGACCTCGGGAACGTCGACTCGCGCTGGAGCCCGCAGTTGCCTAGCGTCCTCCCAGAGAGCACCCTCTGCGCGAGCGTGCACCCCGAATGAAGGGACTGGAATGGACTTCTACGGCCACATCATCGACGGGCAGGAAGTGCCGTCCCTCGACGGCGCGACCATGGCGGACATCGATCCGTACACCCGCGAGCCGTGGGCGACGATCGCGCTGGGCGGCAAGATCGACGCCGACCGTGCGGTCCAGGCCGCCCGTCGGGCGTTCGATGAGGGACCGTGGCCGCGGATGGGCTTCGAGAAGCGGCAGAAGCTGATGCACCGGCTGGCCGATCTCATGGAGGAGCACGCCGACGAGCTCGCGATGGCCGACACGCGCGACATGGGCAAGCCGATCACCCAGGCGCACCATGACGTGGCTCGCAGCGTGTGGAACGTGCGGTTCTTCGCCGACCACGCCCGCATGGCGATGGCCGACGCGTACCCGATGGACTCCGGCCACCACGCCTACAACCGGTGGGAGCCGGCAGGCGTCGCGGCGGCCATCTCGCCGTGGAACTTCCCACTGATGCTCGGCACGTGGAAGGTGATGCCGGCGCTCGCCTGGGGCAACACCGTGGTGTGGAAGCCCGCAGAGGACACGCCGGTCTCCGCGACGATCGTCGGCCGACTGGCGATCGAGGCCGGCTTCCCGCCCGGCGTCCTCAACGTGGTGCACGGGTACGGACCCGACTCCGCGGGCGCCGCGCTGACGGAGAACCCGGACGTCGATCGGATCACCTTCACCGGCGAGTCCGGCACCGGAAAGATCATCAGCGGGGTCGCCGCGCGCAACCTCACGCCCGTGAGCCTGGAACTGGGCGGCAAGGGCGCGAACATCATCTTCGACGACGCCGACCTCGACAACGCGGTGCACTGGGCGGTCGAGGCCATCTTCCGCAATGCCGGCCAGGTCTGCCTCGCCGGCAGTCGGCTCTACGTCCAGCGCGGGATCTACGACGCCTTCGTGGAGAAGTACAAGGCCGCGGCAGAGGCCCTGGTGATGGGCGATCCCAAGGACCCCGCCACCCAGTTCTCCGCAGCACTGGCCAGTGAGGAGCACTTCACCAAGGTGTCGGGCTACCTCGGCACCGACGCTCTTGGCGGCGGACGGATCCTGACCGGTGGGCTTGGCGAGGGCTGGAGCGTCCGCCCGACGATCCTGCTCGACGTGCCGCAGGACGCCCGGGTGGTCAAGGAGGAGATCTTCGGGCCGGTCACCGTCGCCACCGTCTTCGACACGGAGGACGAGGCCGTCGCGCTCGCCAATGACACCCGCTACGGGCTGAATGCCATGGTCTTCACCGAGAACCTGTCCCGGGCGCACCGCGTCGCCGCCAACCTGCGCGCCGGCACCGTGTGGGTCAACTGCTTCTTCATCCGCGACCTGCGGGCGCCGTTCGGCGGCGTCGGCGAATCCGGCGTCGGACGTGAGGGCGGCAACTTCAGCCGCGAGTTCTTCACCGAGCCCAAGGCCGTCGTCATGCAGATCGACGCGTGACCTCCTGGGCGATCAGGTACGCGAGCGTCAGCCCGCGCCCGAGGGCGAAGCCCGAGTTGTAGCCGCTTCCGGTCGTCGTCAGCGCGGCCACCGAGCCGACGGCGAACAGCCCGGGGATGACGTCCCCGTCGTCCTTCAGGACGTGGCCGTCGGCGTCGGCGTGCACGCCACTCGAGCCGATGCCGGTGCCCACGAACTTGAGCCGCGTGCCGTGGAAGGGCGCTTCGACGAGCGGCCCGAGAACCGGGCTGGGCGAGTGCTGTGGGTCGCCGGCGAAGCGCAGCACGAAGGGCACGCTGCCCCGTCCGAAGTCGGGGTCCTCGCCCAGTTCCGCGTAGCGCGTTGAACCGCTCGACGGTGCGCGCCAACTGCGGTCCGTCGATCCCGAGTCCCGCGCCGACCTCCTCGACCGTCGATGCGGTCACGACGAACTCCGCCGGGTACTCGCCGCCGGGCGGCGTGAGGCCGAGACCGTATCTCTGGTGGTGCTGCTCGTCCCAGACGAGGAAGAACGGCAGGTGCCGGTCGTCCGGGTCAAGGGCGTTCCTGACGATGCTGACCCAGTACGAGTCGTCGCAGAAACGTCGGCCGGACGCGTCGACGATGAGGCAGTGCGGCAGCGCGTACTCGGGACCGTTCGAGACGCCGGTCGCCGAATGCGACGACCACCCCGGCACGATCGGCACGTGGGTCGGCGGGATGCTCGCCGTGGCGCCGCCGGCCTGGCGGGCCAGCGTGATGCCGTCTCCCGCGATGCTGGTCGGCGCGAGGCTGCTGAAGTCCTCGGGCTCGAGGCCGAGGAACTCGCGCACGAGGTCCGGGTCCCAGTCGTACGTGCTCGTCGCGAGCACCACGGGCCCGAATGCCTCGATCGGCCCGTCGGGGGAGTCGGCGCGCACGCCGACGACAGCACCCGTGTCGTCGACGATCAGTTCGGTCACGCGGGTGGAGAGTCGGATGTCGACGCTCGGCTCTGCGACGAGCCGGGCCAGGAAGCTGGCCACGACGCCGGTGCCGAACGTGAGCGGGTCTGCATCCGAGCCTGCGTCGCCGCCGAGTGGCATCCGTCCGTCCGAACGCGGGCACGCCAGCGTGCTCGGCGATGTGGTCCTCCTCGTCCGATCGGTCGAGATGACGACGAACGGCGACCCTTGACGTTCATCTCCGCGTACGTCATGCCGACCGGGAAGTTCGGACTCACGCGCAGCCGCGCGCGCCACGGGCCGAGCTGAGCACCGTCGATGACGGCATTGGTGAGGTAGCGGCCAACGTCGAGGGCGCCCGCGGCCTCCGAGTGGTAGTCGGCGAGGTCGGGGATGATCTCCCACCGGATGGCCCCCTGCTCCTCCCAGTAGCGCATGGCCTCAGGGGCCACGGTCAGCCACCGGTGCATGGCGACCTCGTCGAGCAGTTCGGGGTGGTCGTGCGTCAGGTCGCGCACGTAGGCCTCGGCGCGGGCGAGGTCGTCGTCGATGCCTTCGCGCTCGGCCACGTGGTTCGCGCCCACCCAGACCATGCCGCCCGAGTAGGCGGCCGCGCCGCCGACCAGGTCGCTGGCCTCGAGGACGAGTGCGCGGCCGCCACGCAGGGCGACCCCGAGGGCGGTGGCCAGGCCGGAGAGGCCGGCACCCACCACGATGACCGTTTCCGCAGGGTCCGGGGGTCGGGGCATGGGCGGAGCCTAGGGCACGCGTATGAGGGATCCCTGAGGGAATGACGGCTCGGTCAGGACCGGATCCGGCCCTTCGTACCGGTCAATTGACCAGTCAAGTCAATGACTTGACTGGTCATGATCATCCATGTCACACTATGAGGGAGACAACTCCAGAAGTGCCGGTTGAGTTGACCACTTATTGACCGATTGACCGCTATGGTCAAGTGACCGGTCAGCCGGACGAGATGGCCACCCGGTCATCGACGTGTCGGGATGGTCGTCGCCCGGAACGCGGGAGCAAGGCCTCGGCTGAGAGTCGGTCGAGGGGCAGGAGGCGGGTCATGGAAGAGCGCAGGAGCGAAGAGCGCCGCAGCTCCGACGCGGGGTCGGCGCAGCACTTCCGACGTCGCGACGACGTCATGAACTCGCGCGCCATGCTCGACATCGTCCGCTTCCTGATGACCCGGCCCACGGTCGACCAGATCTCCCAGCACCTCGTGCTCAACCTGCTGAACCCCCATCGGGCGCGCGCCGCGGTCGTCAGCCTGTTCGGCGCAGACGGCTCGCTGCACTCGGTCGGCGGCTTCGGCATGACCCCGCAGGCGCTCGAGCCGTTCCGGACCCTCTCGCTGTGGGACTCCTCGCCGATGAGCGACGCGGTGCGCAGCGGCGAGCCGGTCATCCTCGAGTCGGCGCAGGCCGTTGAAGAGCGCTACCCGTGGCTCGGGAACGCGGAAACTCCATATGAGCCAATGGCTGTCTGGCCGTTGAGCCTGCCGAGCCAGCGGGTCGGCGCGATCCAGCTGATCCTCACCGAGAGCCCTGACGTCGAAGCCCTGCGCGCCGATATGACCGGCGTCTCGGCGGTGCTTGCCCTCTATCTCTCACTCCTGACGAGTGTCGCGGCGGGCTCGGACCGGGCCGCGGCCATCCTCGAGCGCGACGACCGCGCGGCCGGCTACCCGATGACGACGCTGTCCCTGGTCGAGGGGCTGCCCGACGACGCACCGGCCGCGCGCAAGCCGGCGCCGGGTGCGTTGACCGAGCGCCAGCTGCGGATTCTCGGGCTGATGGCCAAGGGCCTCACGAACTCGCAGATCTCCAAGCGGGTCGGCTTCAGCGAGTCGACGGTGCGCCAGGAGACCATGGCGATCTATCGATACTTCGGCGTCGGGGGGCGCCGGGAGGCGGTGCGGTTGGCGAGCATGCGGGGGATGCTGGACGTCAACGCAGGGTAGCGCCGCACACTGGGGAAGGGGTCGGGCACCGGACGAGATCCGGTGCCCGACCCTTGTTTTCGGGTAGGTGTCCGTTCATTGAACGTGCACTTCGTCCAATTGACCGGTTTGGCATTGATTGTGCCTTCGTGCAGCCGGGACCATGGGAGTTGTCGCATTCCGTCTACCCCTAGGGGAAGAAATGAACACCACCAAGCGTGGCGCCTCAGCGAAATTGCTGGCGCTGCTTGCTTCACTGACCATGATCATCGCCGGCCTCGTCGGCGTCGCGTTCGCTTCTCCGGCGCTCGGCGACCGCCGGTGCCGGCTTCGGACGCAGCAGCTCAATCCCGCGGAGGTCATGCGCGGGGTTCAAGCAGGACGGCGGTGGCGACACGCGCGCCGATCAGGATGGTGGCACTTCACCGTCACCCGGTCCGAGGGACAACTTCTCGCCGGACCTTCTCGGTCCGACTTGGAAGGTCGTCCCCTGCCAAGCAACGGCGGGCGACTGGACCAATCACGGACCCGACGGCGTGGCGCAGTCCTCAGCTTGCGGATCGCCGGACGACGGTCAGGCAGCAGTGACGGACACTCGCTCGGGCAAGCACCAGGGCAGCTCGTCGCCGGTGTCCGGAGGTCCGCTGAACCGGCCGACCTCGCAGCAGCTGCTGCGACGGCGGACGGCCGACTCCGGCGCTACAGACTGCCGACGGCCGACGCCAGACGCAGTGTGGGACGCCGACGCAAGACGGTGGCCGACTACCGAGCGGCCGACTCCTGGAACGCCGACCAGCCGACTGCACGACGCCGACTCCGCCGGTCGACGCACTGTGACGGTGCGCTGACGCCAGGACTCCGGCGTGCGACGCCGACGGCGCACGGTATGGGGCCGACTACCGGTGGCGACTACGCGAGACCAGTCGACCAACGAGAGTCGCACGACGCCGCCGCCGACGCCGCTCGACGACGCCGACGACGCCGACGCCGACGACGCCGACGACGACCTCGACGACTCCTGTGGCCTCTCCGACCCCGGAGGTGCTGGTCTGCGCCGCAGGTCGTCGAGCAATCGCAGTCGTCGCCGCAGCCGGCAGTCGTGGCTCCGGTCAAGAAGCCGGTCAAGGTGACCCTGCCCGCCACCGTCGAGGGCGGCGTCGTGACCGTCCCCGGCAAGGCAACTCTCCCCGGCGCAGTCCCTGCCGGTGAGGGCTCGACCGGCACCCCGACGTGGGCGCTCCTGATGATCGTCGCTGGTGCGACTGGGTGTGGCTGCTGCCGGCTCCCGGATGCTGGCGGCCCGCAAGTAGTCGGAATGCGATAGCCGACTGAACGGCGCGAAGGTCCCGGTCCGCGAAAGCGGGCCGGGACCTTCTGCTTTCACGTGAGCAGCACGCGAAACCGACCGCGGATCATCCGCGTCCTATGGGCACGGGATCGTCGGCGCCCGCACTCGTCGCAGTTAGGATTCAGTGGTGTCCAGGATCCGTCCCGCCCTCGTCCTCTTCTGGGCGAGCATGGCCGTGATCGTGGCCAGCGTCCTGTACCTCGGCGCGATGAACTGGCAGGCGGGCGAAGAAGCCAACATCGAATCGGTCGGCGTCCGACCTGACTTCTCCGCATCGGCGACGCCCAGCCCGACGGCACCCACCCCGTCCAGCGCCGCGCCTAGCCCCAGCGGCACGCCGAGCGCCACGGCGTCAGCATCGACAGAGCCCACCGGCTCCGCCAGCGCGAGTGCCAGCTCCCGACCCGAGCCCACGTCCGACGGTCCGGTCATGGTCGCGGCACCCATGCGCGTGCGCATCCCTGCCCTCGACGTCAACACCAAGGTGTTCCCGGTCGCCCTGGACAAGAACCGGGCAATCGAGATCCCCGAGGACATCCGCTACGTCGGCTGGTACGAGCTCGGGGTGCCTCCGGGCGTCGACCGCGGCTCAGCCGTCCTCGTGGCACATCGCGACGGACGTGAGCAGGGGCGCGGTGTCTTCTACTTCCTGGGCAGCCTGAAGCCGGGCGACAAGGTGTACGTCAAGACCTCGTCGGGCAAGGAACTGCCCTACAAGGTGGTCTCGCGCGAGTCGATCCTGAAGAAGCGCCTGCCCTACGAAGAGCTCTTCGCCGTCGACGGCGACCCGCGCCTGACACTGATCAGCTGCGGGGGCTACTACGACCCCAACAACGGCGGCTACCAGGACAACGTGGTGGTCACGGCGGTGCCGATGTTCACGCCCATCTCGACGGAGACTGAATCGGCCGCGCCGACTGACTCGGCCACCCCGGCAGGCACTGCGACGACGGCGGCTGCCGACCAGGCCGTCTCCGGCTTCAGCCCCCAGGCCGCGACCATCGACTCCGAGCCGGTGCTGCTCGACGGCGGCTCCCTGAACTGACCCCCACACGCGGCTCGGCCCCCGCTGCTGATCGGGGGCCGAGCCATCTTGCGAGGAGGGATTGTCAGAAAGTCTGTGGTCACGCTCCGGTGGTGCAGGGCTTGAGCATGGTGCGCACGCCCGCCACGTCGCCGGCGCCGAGCTCGGTGCCGTCCTTGACGATGGCGAACATCCGGTTGTCCGACTCATTCGCGTGCCCGAGGCCGAGCACGTGGCCGAGCTCGTGCAGGTAGAGGGCCTTGGCCTCCTTGGCTCCCGCCGACTTCACGTAGTCGGTGCGGAAGACCACGGTGCCGCTCTCGATCTCCTTGCTGGACTGCCACACGGTGGACGGGGAGGCCAGGCCCACGACGCCGCCGCCGAGCCGTGCGGACTCGCTGTCCGGCACGAAGTCGAGGAACACGTTGCGGGACGGGCTCGCGGAGCCGTCGGCCGGAGTGAGCGTGAACCCGGCGTCGTCGTAGACGAGGTTCGCGGTGCCGGCGAACTGGAATGCGAGCCCGGAAGCGATGCCCCACTGGTCGAACGCCCACTGCAGGTTCGCGATCTGCGCTGCGGCCTCATCATCCGAGAGGCCGCGAGTGTCCACGCTCCACGTGATGGCGGCCGGGCAGGTGGCCCAGCCAGAGTTGGTCAGCGCCGGCACCTGAGCGGCGAAGATCGAAGTGAAGTCAGCGGCGGTGGCAGCCTGCGGGACCGCGGTCGGAGTCTTGGCGCGGGTCGACGCGGTCGTGAACTTCGACCAGGACCAGGCCGGCGCCTTGATGGCGGCCTCGACCGGTGCGGTCGGCTCGGCGGTGACCACGGGAGCGGTGACGAGGGAGAACGCGGCAACGGTCGCGGCAGCGGCTGCGAACCAGCGGGTCTGGGTCCTCGTCATTGCTTCCACCTCCTCAGGCACTTCAAGTGTGCCTACCCGGTCATGATCGGTCAATATGACTGGTCAGAGGGTTCGGAGGGTGGATGGAGCCGGAAGTATCCCTTCGCACGCTTAATATGGGCGGTGTGGCTACGGCGGAAACGGAAATATCGGGTGAAACGATATGACCGAGCAATATGACCGAACGCCCGAAATGCTGGGATCTGTGGGGGATCACCGGCCAGCGACGCGGTCCGGATCTGCTAAGCGAGGCCCCGCCGAGCCACCGAGGTCGAGCCCGCCGCCGCCGTGCAGAGCCCGCCGACGACCCTCCGTGCCCGCCGCCGGTGCTCGGCGCCGGGACCTACGTCACCGGATTGCGGGAATGAGGTGCGACCTCGTCGGCAGCGAACAAGAATGGGTCTGGACAGCCGCTCTAGCAGGGTCTACCGCGTGAAGGAGCGCATGATGAAGACCAACGATTCTGGTCCCAACCGCCTCAGCCGTTCCGCAGCCAAGCACAAGCCGCACCGCTCCGATGAGCGGTTCTTCTCGGCGCGCTCGGATGTCAAGAAGGCTTGCGAAGACTTGCTCCACGACCTGCGCAATTCCACCGCGCATGCGCCCATGGTCGCCGACCTCGAGACCGCGGTGAAGCGGATGGAGCAGCAGCTGGCCGATATCTCACCCGACGAACCCAAGGCGAGCTCGACGGTCCGCGACATGGCCAAGGAGATGCAGCATCTCCAGATCGCCCACACCTGGGTGGCCGCGACCGAGCGGGTTCTCAGCCGCCTGGGTTCGAGTGCGCCGCACGCGATGCGCGACGAACTCCTCGAGGCTCAGGAGACGGTGATGTGGAACGTGCGCGCCCAGCACTGGGACGGCGATCTCACTGCCGCCACGACACGCTTGCAGGATCTGGTGAAGGAAGCGGAGGCGCACGCCTCGCGCGTCAGCTAGCGAACCGGCCCGACCGGCAGCACGGTCTCGACCGCCCGGCCGCCCTCCGCCTCGACGCGGTAGGCGGCCGGTGTCGTGTCCGCATCGAGCGGCTCGCGATCCGCGATCACCTCGACTGGCTCAGTGCCCTGGTACAGCAGCCCGATGCGGTCGTCCGTCGCGTAGGACGTGGGCAGGGTGCCGGCAGCCACCAGCGAATGGAGCAGTGGTCGGCGCTGCTCCTCGGAGTCGTAGTGCACGCCGTTGCCGAAGGGCAGGAACGCCAGCCCATTGTCGACCAGGCGCAGGTCGGCGCCGAAGGAGTCGGTCGTGCCGCCCACGTGCCAGCAGATCGAGCCGGCGCTGACGCCGCCGAGCACTGCGCCTCGCTCCCACGCGTCATGCATCGCCTCGTCGACTCCGTGCAGTCGCCAGAGCGCGAGCAGGTTGGCGACGCTGCCGCCACCGACCCACACCACGTCCGCGGCTCCGAGGACGTCGGCCGGAAGGCGATTGGGTTGCGGGAACAGGGCGAGGTGGTCGACATCGCAGCCGACGTCTGCGAGGGCGGAGTACATCATCGTCAGGTAGCTGTTGTCGTCACCGCTGGCCGTCATGACCAGGCACACTCGCGGCCTGACGGCGCCGCTGAGCTCGAGTGCCCGCAGCATGATTCCGCCCGGCTTCATGACGCCCCACAGCCCGGTCGGCAGGAAGCCTCCGCTGGAGGCGAGGATGCGGCGGGGTCGGGTCATGCGTCCGGTCCTCCTGGCGATGCGTGCTCGGCGTTGATGGGAGCCAGCATCCCAGCCGTGTTGCGGTCTATGCCGCGGGGGTGGTGATCGCGCAGGAGACCTCGCCCTTGAGCCGGGCTCGGAGTGCCCAGGCCATCAGCGCAACGGAGGCCAGGGCGAGATAGGGCTGGATCGGCGCGAACCAGGTGACCGCCCCGGATGCTCCCAGGGCGATGAGGACGACCTTGTTGCAGACGGGGCACCCCACCGCGAAGAAGGAGACGAGTCCGCCGATCGCGCCGAGGGTCATCGGGCGGTCGGTCTCGACCTCGTCGGCGACCTCGCCGGCTGCCGGGGGAGTGGCGCGGACGTAGGTGGCGATGAGCAGGCCGCCCAGGACGCCTGTGACGACGACCACCGGATAGGCCCACCACGTGGTCTCGATCTCCCGGCCGAAGATTGGGTTGGGGATCACGGCCGTCGGCAGGGCGACCAACAGCATGGTGACCAGCCCGCCGACGAGGGCGAACCACCAGCGCCGCGCGGGCCACAGGCGGAGGGTCTGCACGGCTTCACACATGACCGATACGATACCCCATGGGGTATACGAGAGGAACATGATGAACGCTCCGCAGGTGCATCGCCATCCAGCATGGTTTGGCGCAGTGATGGGCACGGCGGCCACGTCAGTGGTCCTGCTCATGCAGGCGGAGACGTGGGAGCTGTCGTGGCTGACGTGGGCGGCGGTGGCGTTCCTCGTCCTCGCCAGCGTGCTCGCGATCGTCCTGTGGCCGCGCTACGCCGCCCGGATGGCCAATCGCGACGCGCTGCTGGCCGAGTTGGGCGACCCGGGACATGGCGCCATGCTCGCTACCTTCCCCGCGGGGATGCTCGTCCTCGCGGTGGCGTGGGGGAGGGTCGGCCCCGAGCTCGTCCCGCGTGAGGTCGCGGTGTGGATCGATATCGTCCTGCTCGTCATCGGCGTCGCGCTGGCCCTGGTGCTCGGGATCGCGTGGGCCGGGTCCATCGCGTCCAACACTCACGACCTTGCCTCGGTCAACGGCGGCTGGCTCATCCCTCCGGTCATGAACCTGCTGGTGCCGCTCGGACTCCTTCCGATCGTCGCGCTCTATCCCGGGCAGGCGCCGTGGCTGCTGTTCCTCGGCTTCGCCTTCTTCGGCGTCGGCACGGTGCTGTTCCTCGTCCTGTTCGCGCTCCTGATCACCCGGCTGGCCCTGCGACCGCGGCAGCTACCGCAGTTGGCCCCGTCCCTGTTCATCCCCCTGGCCCCGGCCGGTGTGCTCGGCTTCGCACTACTTCGCCAGCTGCAGACGGCGTCCGCGGTGCAGCTGCCGGGGTTCGACTCGGCGACCGCGGGCGTGGTGGTTGCCTCGATGGGCATTGGCCTGGGCCTGTGGTGGGCCGCCTTCGCGGGCTACGAGCTGGTCCGTCTCCGTCGCGAGGGCGGTGTGCCGTTCCACCCGGGCTGGTGGGGCTTCGTCTTCCCGATCGCCGCGATGACCATGTCGCTTACTGGCGTGGGCGAGGCCTTGGGATCGACCTTCGTCGAGATCCTCGGCCTGGTCGGCGCGGCGACCCTGATCGCCGTGTGGTTGATGGTCGCGGTCCGCTCGCTGCGGCTGGTGCGGGGCGCGGCCACTCGCTAGCATCGCGCGACGGTGCCTGCTGACAGGTGGGCTGACGGCGCGCCGCCCGGGCACGATCTGCCCGCGACCGGAGGATGCTCTCCATGACCCCCGACCCCCTGGTGCCCGTGCCCGATCTGCCGCCGGATGCCGACCGCATGCACAGGGCCGACCTGGCGATGATCAACGACATCCTCGAGTACGTCGCGGACCGCCTGCTGACGCCTGAGGTTCCGCTCGACGGGCTCGCGGACCGTGATCACCTCGACCAGGTGCTCGCCGGGATGATCGGCGAGCAAGGACACGAGTTCCACGAGGTGCTGGCCGTCTATGCCAACAGCCTCGCCACCACCGTGCTGTCTGCCGACAGCCCCCGCATGTTCGCGTTCATCCCGTCGGCGCCGACGAAGGCGTCCCTACTGTTCGACATGGTGGTGTCGGCCGCGTCGCTGCAGGGCATCTCGTGGTTCGAGGCGGCCGGCGCGGTGATGGCGGAGAACCAGGCCCTGCGCGCGCTCGCTGACATCGCCGGCATGCCGGAGAGCACAGGCGGCGTGTTCGTGTCCGGAGGCTCTGCGGGCAACCTGTCCGCGCTGGTCGTCGCCCGCGACACACGCCGGCGCGAGCGGGCCGCGGCCGGACTGCCGGACGTGCCGCTGCGCGTCGTCGTCAGCGAGCAAGCGCACTCGTCGATCGTCAATGCCTTGAACATCACCATGATGAACGCGCTCGTCGTGCAGACCGACGACGGTCAGTTCACCGGCGAGGCGCTGCGCGCCGCGCTCGAGGGTCGTGACGATCTCGACGACGTGTGCGCCGTCATCGCGACGATCGGGACGACCAACGCCGGGATCATCGACGACGTCGCGGGCATCGGCGAGGTCGCTCGTGAGCGCGACTGGTGGCTGCACGTCGACGGGGCCTACGGAGGCGCCGGAATGTTGGCCCCCGAACTGCGGGATCGGTATGCCGGCGTCGAGCACGCGGACTCGCTCGTCATGGACCCGCACAAATGGTGGTTCGCCCCTTTCGACTCGGCGGCTCTGCTCTACCGGGATCCGCGCCTCGCCAAGGCCGTGCACACGCAGGACGCGTCGTACCTGGACGTCATCCACGAGCACGACACGGACATCAATCCGAGCGATCTCGCGTATCACCTGACCCGCCGTGCACGCGGGCTGCCGCTGTGGTTCTCCATGTCGGTCAACGGGCTGGCGGCCTACCGCGACGCCGTGGAGCACTCGATCGCGATGGCGCGTTACGCGGCAGCTCGGCTGGCTGTCCGCCCGGACTGCGAGGTGATCCGCGAGCCAGACCTGTCGGTGGTGCTGTTCCGTCGTGCAGGCTGGGGTTCGGCCGAGTACGAGGCCTGGTCGAGGCGACTGCTCGAGGCGCAGCGCGCATTCGTCACGTCGAGCACGTGGGACGGCGAGGTAGTGGGCCGGCTCGTCTTCCTGCATCCCGCGACGACGACGGAGATGGTCGACGAGGTCATCGAGGCCCTCGGCTGAGCCCGCCTGCTTGGATGGCGGGGTGTGGCAACTCCTCGTCGGCGTCATCCCCCTCGCGCTCGCGGCTGCGATCACCCCGACGCTGATCGCCACTCAGCTGCTGGTCGTTGCCGAAGGGGAGCGGTGGCGGGCACGCGCGCTGGCCGTGATCGCCGCCAACACGATCGCTTTCGGGATCGTCAGCGCCCTGGTGCTGCTCGGGTTCGCCCGGCTGCCGGACGCCGGGACGGGTGGCGGCGGACCGATCGACACCGCCATCCGGGCAGTCGCCGGAGCGATCCTCGTGCTGGTGTCCCTATGGTTCCTCTGGCCGCATCCCGGGCTCGCCGCGCGGACGCAGGCGTCGCTCGAGCGGCGCCTCGAGCACGCGTCCGTGTGGGTGTTCTTCGCAGTCGCGTTCTACTTCAGCATCACCGACCTCTCGTCGTTCGTCGTGCTGCTGCCCGCGCTCCACGACGTCACGTCGTCGACCGTGGACGTGGTCGCGAAGGCGATCGTCATGGCGGTGGTGCTGATGTTGGCGTTGCAGGGCACGATCGCGCCGGCCCTGCTTCGGGTGGTCGGCGGTCGAAGGGTGCTGCCTGGTCTGCAGCGCACGTACGCCTGGGTGATGGGCCGGCAGTTCGCGATCGTCGGCGTGGTGTGCCTCGCCGTGGGCGTCTACCTGATTGCGACCGCTCTACTGCACCGCTGACGCGTGGCTCCCTGGCCCCGCGTCGCAGGGAGAAGCGGTCAGTCGGAAAGGCCAGCCTTGCGCAGGCCCTTCCAGGTCAGCGGCAGCAGACCCGCGGCGGCGGCGATCTTGATCGCGTCGCCGAGGAGGAACGGCGTGAGGCCGAGTGCGATCGCGGTGGCCCAGTCGGAGCCGATCGCGAACTTGAGCCACGTGACGCCCACGGCGTAGATGACCAGGTTCCCGACAACCATCAGGCCCGCGGTGCGCGGAACCGACCGGGTCGCGCCGTGCTCGGCGATCCGGCCGACGACGAAGGCGGCGAGGATGAAGCCGAGGATGTACCCGAAGCTCGGGGCCGCGAAGCCGGACGATCCCTCCGCGAACCACGGCACCCCGACCACGCCTGCGACGACGTAGAGCATCATCGAGAGCACGCCGCGCAGGGAGCCGAGGGCTGCGCCCGTGAGCAGCACCGCGAAGGTCTGCAGCGTCAGCGGGACAGGAGTGAACGGCAGCGGGATCGCGATCTGGGCCGAGAGACCGACGAAGGCGGCGCCGCCTGCGACCAGCACCAGGTTGCGGGCCCAGGTCTGCGCGACGACGTCGGCGAGCACGCGGGGTTGCGGGGCGGCGATGGCCATGGTTCCTCCGGGGGATGAAGAGTCGTGCGAACCCTATCGAAATGATCGGGGCGTCGTTGCCGCGTCGGGCCCGGATGCGGTTATCCTCGTCACACGTCCACCTGACCGTGGTCCGTCCATCGAGAACGCTGGGGAAGGCGACTCTCGAAGGAGGCGGAAGTGACGATCGTGGTGAACGCGAAGGGTGCGTCCGATGCCGGCCCATCGATGGGCCCGGCTCGTGGCGTCATCTTCATTCATTCGTGCCCACGTGCGGTCAGTCCGCATGTGGAGTGGGCGCTGTCCAGCGTGTTCGGGACCCAGGTGAGCATCGACTGGGCCGAGCAGCCGGTGGCACCGGGCTCGGTGCGCGCCGAACTCATCTGGGGCGGTCCGCAGGGGACGGGGGCGCGCATCGCGAGCGCCCTGCACCCGTTCCGGCAGCTGCGCCATGAGGTGACCGAGGATCCGAGCCCGGGTCGCGAGGGCGAGCGGTTCTCGTCCACGCCGGCGCTCGGGCTGTTCCGGGCCACCATCGGGATGCACGGCGACGTGATGGTCGCCGAGGATCGGCTGCGGACGGCGGTCTCGCAGGCAGTGACGACGGGGGAGTCGCTCGCCGAGGAGATCGCCCGGCTGATCGGGACGCCGTGGGACGAGGAGCTCGAGCCGTTCCGGTGCGCCCACGAGGGGTCGACCGTCCGCGTCCTCCACCAGGTCGTCTGACAGATTTGCACCGCTTCCCGGTCCAAATCGGGCGCGAAACGGGCATATCGCCCGCCGAATGCCGATTTGGACCGGGAAGCGGTGCAAATCTGGAGGGGGTCCCTAGAGGGGGATGTTGCCGTGCAGGCCACGGGCGCCGGGGGCGTCCAGCAGCACGGCGGCCACGGCCTTGCGGGTCTCCGCCGGGTCCACGACCTGGTCGACGACGCCCATCTCGATCGCGCGCTTGATCCCACCCGAGATCACCTCGTGCTCGGCGGCCAGCTCCAGCTCCACCTGGGCACGAGCATCGTCCGGCACCTCGGCCAGCCGGCGCCGGTGCAGGATCCGGATCGCGGCCACGGCACCCATCACCGCGACCTCGGCATCCGGCCACGCGTACACCTTCGTGGCGCCCAGTGACGCCGAGTTCATCGCCACGTAGGCGCCGCCGTACGCCTTGCGGGTGACGACGGTGACGCGGGGCACGACGCACTCCGCGAACGCATGCAGGAGCTTCGCGCCGCGACGGACCACGCCCTCCCATTCCTGACCGACGCCGGGCAGGTAGCCGGGCACGTCGACCAGCACGATCAGCGGCACCGCGAACGCGTCGCACATCCGCACGAACCGCGCCGCCTTCTCGGCGGAGGACGAGTCCAGGCAGCCGCCGAGCCGCAGCGGATTGTTGGCCACCACGCCAACAGTGCGACCGCCGAGGCGGCCGAGGCCGACGACGATGTTGGGTGCCCAGCGAGCGTGCAGTTCGACGAAGGTGTCGTCATCGCAGAAGGCGTCCACCAGGGGATGCACGTCGTACGCACGGCGGGAGGAGTCGGGGAGGAAGGAGCCGAGGTCGACGTCGTCGATGGCGTCGAGGTCGAGCGAGCCCTGATGCCCCAGCAGGTTGGCGAGGGTGCGAGCCTCCTCGAGCGCCGCGGCCTCCGACTCAGTCGTGATGTGCACGACGCCGCTGCGACGCCCGTGCGGCTCCGGGCCGCCGAGCCGCTCCATGTCGACGTCCTCGCCGGTCACCGAGCGCACGACCTCCGGGCCGGTCACGAAGATGCGGCCGGCCGGGCCGAGGATCACGATGTCGGTCAGCGCGGGGCCGTACGCGGCGCCGCCGGCAGCCGGGCCGAGCACCACCGAGATCTGCGGGACCTTGCCGGATGCGCGGGTCTGCGCGGCGAACACCCGCCCGACGGCGTCGAGGCTGGCAACGCCCTCGCGCAGGCGGGCGCCGCCGGAGTGCCACAGCCCGACGACCGGTGCCGAGTCCGCGAAGGCGCGGTCGTATGCGGTGACGATGGCGCGGCAGCCGCCCGAGCCCATGGCGCCGCCCTGCACCGTCGGGTCCGTGCAGAAGGCCACCACATGCGTGCCCTTGACGCGACCCACCGCGGCGATCACACCGCGATCGTCGACCGGCGTGATCGTGGTGAACTCACCGAAGTCGAAGAAGGCGCCGAGCCGGACCAGCGGGTGTCGGGGGTCGAGTTCCGCGGGGGCCTCGGACATGTCATGCACTCCTGAAGACGAGGGCGACGTCGTGGCCGCCGAAACCGAACGAGTTGTTGAGGGCGGCGATGTCGCCTGCGGGCAGCTCTCGCGGCGCGCCCGCGGCCACGTCGAGCGAGATCTCCGGATCCATGTTCTCCAGGTTCGCGGTCGGCGGCACCAGTCGGTCGCGCAGCGCGAGGATGGTGAAGATCGACTCGATCGCGCCCGCGCCGCCGAGCAGGTGGCCGGTCATGGACTTCGTTCCGGTGACGACGACGTTGTCGGTGTGCGCGCCGAGGGCCGCGCGAATGGCGACCGACTCGGCGATGTCGCCCTGGGGTGTCGACGTGGCGTGCGCGTTGATGTGGATGACGTCCGTGAGGGAGAGGCCGGCATCCTCGATCGCGAAGCCGATGGCCCGCGCGGCGCCGAGTCCCTCGGGATCGGGCTGGGCGATGTGGTGGCCGTCGGAGGTCAGGCCCGCACCGCCGTAGACACCGAGAACCGTCGCGCCGCGGGCGGCGGCGAACTCGGCCGACTCGAGCACCATGACGCCGGCGCCCTCGCCCATGACGAAGCCGTCGCGGTCGATGTCGTAGGGGCGCGACGCCGCCGCGGGGTCGTCGTTGCGGGTGGACAGCGCGCGCATGGCGGCGAAGCCGGCCATGGTGATCGGGTGGATGACGGCTTCGGTGCCGCCGGCCACGACCACGTCGGCGCGACCGGTCTGGATCATCCGGGCCGCGTAGGACACGGCCTCGGCGCCGGATGCGCAGGCACTGACCTGCCCGTGCACGCCGGCCTTCGCGCCGATCTCCAGGCCGACGACGGCGGCCGGACCGTTGGGCATGATCTGGGTGACCATGTGCGGCGAGATGCGCGAGGGGCCGCGCTCGAGCAGGGTGTCGTACGCGTTCATCAGCGACGTCAGGCCGCCCATGCCCGTCGAGATGACGGCGCCCAGGCGAAGGGGGTCGACGTCGGGGGAGCCGGCCTGCGCCCACGCCTCGCGTGCCGCCACGAGTGCGGCCTGCTGCGAGCGGTCGAGCTTGCGGGCCTCCACCCGGTCGAGAACCTCGGCCGGGTCGACGGCCATCAGGCCGCCGATCTTGGCCGGCTGGACCTCGACCCAGTCCGCCTCGATGCGGCTGATGCCGGGGGTGCCGGCCAGTGCCGCCTGCCATGTGCTGTCGACGTCACCGCCGATGGGCGTGGTCATGCCCATGCCCGTCACGACGACCTGGCGCGTCATGGATGCTCCTCGCAGGGGTTGTTCCCCGTCTGTCTTGAGGTTGGTGGTCGGAGAACGTGCCGTTCCCGACCACCAACCTCAAGGTCGACGAGGGGGTGGGACGGGGATTACTGGTTGGCGGCGATGTACGCGACGGCGTCGCCGACGGTCTTGAGGTTCTTGACCTCGCTGTCGGGGATCTTCACGCCCCACTTGTCCTCGGCGGCCATGACCACCTCGACCATGGACAGCGAGTCGATGTCGAGATCGTCAACGAAGGACTTCTCGGACTGGACGTCCTCGATGGGGACGCCGGCGACCTCGTTCACGATGACGGCGAGGCCGTCGAGAATCTCCTGGCTCATGCGGGTTCCTTTCGGGGTGCGGGTCGTGCGTGCGGATTCTTCGGGCGGGTGGTGCGGTTCATGCAGTTGTGGGGGTGCGGGGTGCTGCGGGATCCCCTAGGGGAGCGTGACGACCTGCGCGGCGTACACCAGGCCGGCGCCGAAGCCGATGATCAGAGCGGTGCCGCCGTGCGGCGCCTCCCCGGACTCGAGCATGGCATCCATGGCCAACGGTATCGACGCGGCCGACGTGTTGCCGGTGAACGCGATGTCGCGGGCCACCGGCACGTGCGCGGGCAGCTTGAGGGCCCGGACCATCGCGTCGGTGATCCGCATGTTGGCCTGGTGCGGGATGAACGCGTCGAGGTCATCGGCATCGACCCCGGCGACGTCCAGGGCCCGCTGGCAGACCTTGGACATGTCGCCGACCGCCCAGCGGAAGACCTGCTGGCCCTGCATCACCAGCGACGGGAAGATCTCGCCGCCGTTGCGCTTGTAGTCGATCAGCGACTGGGTCATCGTGATCGCGTCCTTCTGCTCGCCGTCCGCACCCCACACGACCGGGCCGATGGCCGGCTCCTCGGACGGCCCGATCACCGCAGCGCCGGCCCCGTCCGCGAACAGGAAGGCGGTGCCGCGGTCATCCATGTCGATCCAGTCGGACAGCTTCTCGACGCCGACGACGACCACGTAGCGCGCACTGCCGCCGCGCACCATGTCGCTGGCGAGGGCGACGCCGTAGGCGAAGCCGGCGCAGGCCGCTGAGAGGTCCATCGCGGCCGCGTTGACCGCTCCGAGCCGGGCCGCGACCTCGGCGGCGGCGGACGGTGTCTGGTACGGGTGGGTGACGGTGCCCAGCATCACCATGCCGATCTCATCGGCGCCGATGCCGGCGCGCTCGACGGCGATCCGGGCCGCAGCGAGAGCCATGTCGACGACGGTCTCGTCCTCGGCCGCCCATCGACGCTCGACGATGCCCGAACGCTCCCGGATCCACTCGTCGGACGAGTCGATGCGCTCGCAGATCTCGGCGTTGGTCACCGCGCGCTCGGGGCGGTAGGCACCCACCGAGAGGATGCGGGCGAAGGGGGCGCCGACGGACGGGGTGATGGCAGAGGTCACGCGTTGCCCTCCTGAGCGAGCGGGTGCAGCCGGATGATGGGCTGGCCGGGAGCGACGGGGTCGCCGTCCTCGACGAGCCACTCGACGACGGTCCCACCGTGCGGGGCCACGACGGGGATGGTGTCGCGCAGGGTCTCGACCGTGCCGACGGTGATGTCGACCTCGAGGTCGTCGCCGGCGGTCAGCGAGGCGGCCACCCGGAAGGTGCCCTTGATCGGGGCCACCAGCATCCGCCACGTCGGCTGGGTGTCGAAGTTGGCGGGCTTGCCGTGCTCGTTGATCAGCCGCCAGGCCGCCGGCAGGTCGTCCGGAGTCTTGACGGCGAGCGTCTCGACGCCGGGGAGTGCGCGCCTGATCAGGCCGGTCAGGGTGCCGGCCGGCGGGATCTCGATCACCGCTGTGACGCCGAGGTCGGCCATTGCCGCCATGCACAGGTCCCACCGCACCGGGCTGCTCACCTGCTGCACCAGGCGACGCAGCACATCGCGACCGTCGTGGATGATCCGGCCGTCCGCGTTGGAGATGAGCGGGATGCGGGGGTCGTGCGTGCTGATGGACTTGGCATAGCCGGCGAGGGTGTCGACGGCCGGAGCCATGTGATCGGTGTGGAAGGCGCCAGCGACCTCCAGCGGCCGCACGCGGGCGCCCTCGGGCGGGTCGGCGGCGAATGCGGCCAACTGCTCGAGTGTGCCGGCGACCACGATCTGGCCGGCGCCGTTGATGTTGGCAGGGGTCAGGCCGTGCTCGACCGCCTTGGCGACGACCGCATCCGCGTCGCCGCCGAGGACGGCGCTCATGCCGGTGGGGGTGACGGCGGCCGCCGCCGCCATGCCGCGCCCGCGCTCGCGCACGAAGACCATGGCCTGCTCGGCGGAGAGCACTCCGGAGCCGACGGCGGCGGTGATCTCGCCGACCGAGTGGCCCGCGCCCGCGCCGATGTGCGAGAACGCGTTGGACGGGTGGGGGAACATGCTCAGCAGGGTGACCAGCCCGGCGCCCACGATCAGCGGCTGCGCGACCGCGGTGTCGCGGATGGTGTCGGCGTCCGACTCCGTGCCGTGGGTGAGCAGGTCGACCCCGGCCACGGCGGACAGCCAGTCGAGGCGGTCGCGGACACCGGGGACCTCGAGCCAGGGAGTGAGGAAACCGGGGGTCTGGGAGCCCTGTCCGGGCGCGACGACAACGAGCACGCTCGTAGCCTTCCGTGAGGGTCAGGGCCCCGGCGCTGTCGAACGCGCCAATGTCGGCCAACGAACTTTGTAGGAATCCTACAAGACTAGTGGACGGAACCGTCCTCCGCGGCCAACCGGCCGAGGACCAGTCCGACGCGCAGGGTGAACGCCCCGCGGGCGTCGGTGGCGCTGTAGCCGGTGACCTCCGCAATCCGCCGCAGCCGATAGCGGACGGTGTTCGGGTGGATGAACAGCGCGCGGGCGGTCGCCTCCAGCGACGGCGTGCGCTCGAGGTAGGTACTGGCCGTGTCGTAGAGCGCCGCGTCCGCCAACAGGGTCAGGTGCACCGACTGCACGAGTGCGGCGACGGCATCCGGATCCCCGGCGAGCGCCCGCTCGGGCAGCAGTTCGGCCGCAGTGACCGGACGGGGTGCGTCGGCCCAGCCCCACGCGGCCCGCAGGCCGATGAGCGCCCAGCGGGCGGCCTTCGGCACCTGGCCCAGGGCCGAGACCGGCTCGCTCACCACGACGGGACCGGGCCCGAAGTGCGGTGTCAGCAGTCGAGCCGAACGCATCGGATCCGGGCCGCCGCCGACGACGGCGAGCAGCGTGGTGCCGTGGATGCCGGTGAGCAGGTCCAGGTGCTGGTGCTCGGCCGACCGGCGCAGGACGTCGAGGGCACTGCCCGGGTCACCCACAGGGGCAGCGCCGGCCATGACGAACATCGATCCGTGCGACGACCAGCCGAGTGCCGCCACCCGACCGACGACGGAGTCGTCGACCTCGTCGCGCAGCAGTGCATCGACGATCAGCGCCTCCACCCGGGCGTCCCACGCGCCGCGCGCCTCTGCGGCCCGCGCATAGACCTCCGCCGCGGAGAACGCGATCTCCCGGGAGTACCGCAGGATGGCCTCCCGCAGCTGCGGCTGGTCGACCTCGGTCGCGAGTTCGTCGATGGCGGACTCGACCACGGAGACCGTGGTGCGCACCAGGTCGACGGTCTGCTCGAGCGAGATCACCCGGGCGAGGTCCCGCGGCGCCGCTCCGAAGACGTCGGCGGTCAGGGCCGGCGGCTCGCCGGGTGCGGTGTACCACTCGATGAACGCGGTGATGCCGGCCTGGGCGACAAGAGAGACCCAGGACCGCTCCTGCGGCCCGAGTTCGCGGAACCAGGGCAGTGCCTCCTCCATGCGGCGGGTGGCGGAGGTGGTCAGGCCGCCGGTCGCGCGCCGCAGCGCGGCGATGTCGGGCCTGCTGTCGTCCATGCCGCGTCGGGCCTAGACGGCGATGCCGACGAGGCTGCCGACCGCGTACGTGATCAGGGCCGCCCCGGCCCCCCACAGCAGCTGGCGCCCGGCGGAGAAGACCACTCCGCGCCCCGAGAGGCGGCCGACGACCCCACCGACGACGAGCATGCCGATCACGGCGAAGACGACCGCCAGGACGAGCGGCGCCGTTGTGGAGGCCCCCTCGCCGATGAAGAACAGGTAGGGGATCACGACGACGGACGCGCCGATCGCGAACGCGAGGAAACTCGACAGCGCAGCCTTGATCGGCGAGCCCAGCTCCTGCGGGTCGAGGCCGAGCTCCTCCCGGGCCAGGGTGTCGAGTGCCGTCTTGGGGTCGGACATGATCTGGCGGGCCACGGAGGCGGCGCTCTCGCGGTCAAGCCCCTTGGCGCGATAGATGAGCTCGAGTTCCTTCATCTCCTCCTCGGGCTTCTCCCGCAGCTCGGACGCCTCCATCTCGATCTCCCGGCGGAACAGGTCGCGCTGGCTGGCCATGCTCACGTACTCGCCGGCCGCCATGCTGAAGGCGCCCGCCAGGAGGCCCGCGATGCCCGCGAACAGGATGGTGCTGTTGCTCGGAGCCGCACCGGCGAAGCCCATCACCAGGGCGGTGTTGGACACCAGGCCGTCGCTGACGCCGAACACCGCCGCACGCGTCGAACCGGACTTGTCCGTGCGATGCCAGCGCTCGCCCCCGCTGACCGCCTTGCGGGACGTCACGAGGGTCATCGCGGAACCGGGCTCCTCCAGGGAGGTGCGCATCTGCTGGAACAGCTCGACGTGCTCGCGCTCGTCGCGGGACATGAAGTCCGGGGCCTCGGGCTCCTCGTCGTACATGCCGGCGTCCGCGCCCTCGGTCGCCTCGAGGTGCCTCAGCACGTCGACGAAGCCGGCGCCGCGCGCACGGGCCACCAGCGCGGCATCGGTCGGGTCGAGCTCCGTCGGTGCGGGCGGGATCGGCACGCCGTACTCGGTCAGCTTCTCGACCCAGTGGACGGCATGCTCGTCCTCGATGTCCGCGAGCTCGAGCAGCGCCTCACGACGTTCGCCGTCGACGGTGTCGGCGAGCGCTCGGTAGAGCAGCGACGCGTTGCGCTCCGCCTCGAGGTACCGCAGGAATCGCCGGGGATCGTCCGCCACCGTCAGCCGCTGCCCTCGGTGTTGCCGGCATCGGCTGCCGACGGATCGTCAAGCTGGTACCGATCGATTGCCTCGCGCAGGCGCCCGCGGTCGAACTGCCCTGCGTTTGCGAGCCGGATCAGCGTCTGCACGGTGATCGACTCCGCATCGACGAGGAAGTGGCGGCGCAGCGCTCCGCGGGTGTCGGACATGCCCCACCCGTCGGTGCCGAGGGAGACGAAGTCGCCGGGCACCCAGTCGCGAATCTGGTCCTGCACCGCGCGCATGTAGTCGGATACCGCCACCACCGGGCCTTCGCGCCCCTCCAGGCGCCTGGTCACGTAGGCCGTGTGCTGGTCGGCGTCGGGATGCAGCAGGTTGTGCCGGTCCGCCGCCAGCCCGTCACGCCTCAGTTCGTTCCACGACGTGACTGACCACACGTCCGTGCGCACGCCCCACTCGTCCAGCAGCAGCTGCTGAGCCTTGAGAGCCCAGTTCACGGCGACACCGCTCGCGAGCACCTGCGCGCGCGGCCCGTCGCCCTCGGGCGCAGGGCTGATCAGGTGCATGCCGCGCAGGATGCCGTCGACGTCGACGTCCTCCGGCTCGGCGGGCTGGACGTAGGGCTCGTTGTACATGGTCAGGTAGTAGTAGACGTTCTCCGGGTCGTTGCCGTACATGCGGCGCAGACCGTCCTTGAAGATGTGGCCGATCTCGTAGGCGTACGCGGGGTCGTAGGCCACGATCGCCGGGTTGGTGGACGCCAGCAGGTGCGAGTGGCCGTCCTCGTGCTGCAGCCCCTCACCGTTGAGCGTCGTGCGGCCGGCCGTCGCGCCGATGACGAACCCGCGCGTCATCTGGTCCATGGCCGCCCAGAAGGCGTCTCCGGTGCGCTGGAAGCCGAACATCGAGTAGAAGATGTAGATCGGGATCATGTTCTCGCCGTGCGTCGAGTACGACGTGCCGACGGCGGTGAACGACGCGGTGGACCCCGCCTCGTTGATGCCCTCGTGCAGGATCTGCCCCGACTCGGACTCCTTGTAGCTGAGCATCAGCTCCCGGTCGACCGACAGGTACTGCTGTCCATGCGGCGAGTAGATCTTCGCGGTCGGGAAGAGCGAGTCCATGCCGAAGGTGCGCGCCTCGTCAGGGATGATCGGCACGAACCGAGGCCCGATGTCCGGGTCCTTGATCAGGTCCTTGAGCAGCCGCACGAACGCCATCGTGGTGGCGACGGCCTGCTTGCCCGAGCCGCGCTTCACGACGGTGTAGGCGTCGTCGGCCGGCTGCTTCAGCGGGGCCGCGGCCGTGCGACGGGCTGGCATCGAGCCGCCGAGGTTCTTGCGCAGGTGGTGCATGTACTCGATCGCCTCGTCCTGCGGGCCGGGGTGGTAGTACGGCGGCAGGTAGGGGTTCTCCTCGAGCTGCGCGTCGGTGATGGGGATCCGCAGCGTGTCGCGGAAGCCCTTGAGGTCGTCGAGGGTCAGCTTCTTCATCTGGTGCGTGGAGTTGCGGCCCTCGAAGTGCGAGCCCAGCGTCCAGCCCTTGATGGTCTTGGCCAGGATGACGGTCGGCTGGCCCTTGGTGCGGGTGGCGGCGTCGTAGGCGGCGTACATCTTGCGGTAGTCGTGGCCGCCCCGCTGCAGTCCCCAGATCTCCTCGTCGGTCCACCCGTCGACGAGCGCCTTGGTGCGTGGGTCGCGGGCGAAGAAGTGATCCCGGACGAAGGCGCCGTCCTCGCTCTTGAAGGTCTGGAAGTCGCCGTCGAGGGTGTTGTTCATCAGGTTGACGAGTGCGCCGTCGCGATCTGCGGCCAGCAGTGGGTCCCACTTGCGGCCCCAGATCACCTTGATGACATTCCAGCCGGCGCCGCGGAACAGGCTCTCCAGCTCCTGGATGATCTTGCCGTTGCCGCGCACCGGGCCGTCGAGTCGCTGGAGGTTCGCGTTGACGACGAAGGTCAGGTTGTCGAGCTCCTCGCGAGCCGCCAGCGTGAGCGCGCCGACGGCGTCGACCTCGTCCGTCTCGCCGTCTCCGAGGAAGGCCCAGACGTGCTGCTGTGAGGTGTCCTTGATGCCGCGGTGCTCGAGGTACTTGTTGAAACGGGCCTGGTAGATGGCATTCAGTGGGCCGATGCCCATGGAGACCGTCGGGAACTGCCAGAACCAGGGCATCAGCCGCGGGTGCGGGTACGACGGCAGTCCGCCGCCCGGGTGCGAGACCTCCTGCCGGAAGCCGTCCATCTGGTGCTCGGTGAGCCGGCCCTCGACGAAGGCGCGCGCGTAGACGCCGGGGGAGGCATGGCCCTGGTAGAAGATCTGGTCGCCGCCACCGGGGTGGTCGGGGCCCTTGAAGAAGTGGTTGAAGCCCACTTCGTACAGCGTGGCCGACGAGGCGTAGCTGGAGATGTGCCCGCCGACGGAGATGCCGGGGCGCTGGGCGCGGTGGACCATGATCGCGGCATTCCAGCGGATGATGCGACGGATCCGCTTCTCCATCGCCTCGTCGCCGGGGAAGGTCGGCTCGCGCTCGGGCGGGATGGTGTTGATGTAGTCCGTGCTGCGCAGGCTCGGGACGCCGACATTGCGCTCGTTGGCCCGGCGCAGGAGCGACAGCATCAGGTAGCGGGCGCGGTAGTTGCCGGCGTTGTCGACGACGCTGTCGAACGAATCGATCCACTCGCCCGTCTCGTCCGGGTCGACGTCGACGTACTGGGTGGGGAGTCCTCCGGCGAGGAGGGGGTCGCGGTCGCGTCCGGGAGTCACGTCATTCCTTCGAGTCGGCCGGCATCCGGGATCGCCGGGGCCGGGAATCGGCAGAGCTGCAGCAGTGGTGGCTCCATCCTTCCGCATGGTCGGACCTGCGTCATCCGATGGGGGCTTTCCGCAGGCGGTCACGACAACGAATGCACGTCAATTCGGCCGGGTCGCTTGCGCCGGACCGTGGACTCCGGTGGACTACGGCTCGAGGGGCGCGCCGGCACCAGGCCGGAGCGGGGGCCCGACAGCGTGAGGAGTGGCTGTGACCGCCGGTGCGGAAGCGGAGGCGCGCGAGCGAGCGGGGCGCCTCGGGTTACAGCCAGGGCAGACGGTCCAGGAGTTCGGCTACGACGATGACGTCGATGACCTGCTTCGGATCGCCGTGGAGGACATCGTCGGGGGCGAGCTCGTCGACGAGGACTACTCCGAGGTGGTCGACGTCGTGCTGATGTGGTGGCGCGATGACGACGGTGACCTCGTCGACGGCCTGATGGATGCGATCGGTCCGCTGGCCGATCAGGGCGTGGTGTGGCTGATGACGCCCAAGCCGGGTCGCCCGGGCCATGTCGAGGCGGAGGACATCTCGGACGCCGCGCCCACCGCTGGACTGCAGCAGACCAGCACGATCAGCGCCGGACCGAACTGGCAGGGCACTCGATTGGTGGCACCGCGCGCCAAGCGTTAGCGTTTTTCTCCCCACCAGTTGCGAGGAGAGAACGCATGTCCGTCACCACGTCCGCCGTCATCGAGGTCGGCCAGCTGGCACCCGACTTCACCCTGACCAGCCAGTACGGCCAGCCGGTGACCCTGTCGGAGTTCCGCGGGAGCAAGAACGTGGTGCTGATGTTCTACCCGGCGGCGTTCACCGGCATCTGCACGAGCGAGCTCTGCGCGCTGCGGGACCGCGCTCCCGAGTTCGACACGGACGACGTGGTCGTGCTCGGCGTATCCACGGACCGGGTGCCGACGTTGAAGGTGTACGCGGCGCAGGAGGGCATCGAGTACCCGCTGCTCAGCGACTTCTGGCCGCACGGTGAGGTGGCCCAGGCGTACGGCGTGTTCCTGGACACCACGGGGATCGCGACGCGTGGGACGTTCGTGATCGACAAGGCCGGCGTCGTCCGCTGGGGGGTCGTCAACCACCCCGGTGTAGCGCGGAACATCGACGACATCGCCGCCGCGGTGGCCGACCTCGCGTAGTCCATCCTGATGCTGCGGCAGTCGTGGCTGGATTTCCGGCCGGAAACCGACCACGAGTGACGCAGCATCGACACAGTGGGCCCGTGCTCCCCGGCCCACTCGCGCCGCGCTCCGCCTTCGTGGGCCCAACAGGACTCGAACCTGCGACATCCTCCTTGTAAGGGAGGCGCTCTAGCCAACTGAGCTATGGGCCCGCAGGGAGGCTACCGAGGCCGGGACGCGGCCGTTTCCAGTGGGTAGCCTGACGCTGTGGCCGCCCCCCTGACCGTCGCCGACGTCGTCACCTTCATGGAGGGCCGCTGCCCGCCGCGGCTGGCCGAGGACTGGGATGCCAACGGCCTCATCTGCGGCGAGCCGTCCGCTCAGGTCACGACGATCCTCTTCGCGGTCGACCCGGTGATGACCGTCGTCGAGGAGGCCATCGACATCGGCGCGGACATGATCGTCACCCACCACCCGCTGCTCCTGCGGGGCGTGCACTCCGTGGCCGCGACCGACCACAAGGGCCGAGTGATCCACGCCCTGATCTCCAAGCGCATCGCCCTCCTGAATGCGCACACGAGCGCGGACCACGCCATGCGGGGCGTGTCCGATGCCCTGGCCCTCGCCATCGGGCTGGACGACCTGCGACCGCTCGTGCCCCTGCCCGACGAGCCCGGCCTGGGCTCGGGGCGGGTAGGCGAACTGCCGCGACGGATCTCCCTGCGGACACTGGCCGAGCAGGTGGCGAAGGCATTGCCGCCCACGCACCATGGCGTGCGAGTCGGCGGGGATCCCGATCGCCTCGTGCAGACGGTCGCGGTCTGCGGAGGGTCCGGCGACGCGTTCCTGCCGGCGGCCGCGCGAGTCGCGGACGCGTACGTCACCGCCGATCTCAGACATCACCGCGCCCAGGACCACCTCATGGACGGCGGCTGCGGGCTCATCGACGTGGCGCACTGGGCCAGTGAATGGCCGTGGCTGGGCCTCGCGGCGACCGCACTGGCCACCGACGTCGAGTCCCTCGGCAGTACGGTGGAGATCCACGTGTCCGCCACGCCGACCGACCCCTGGTCACTCCACCTAGGAGCCTCCGCTGAAAGCTGATCCCGCCATCCAGATCCGACTCCTGGAGCTCCAGGACGACGACACCCGCCTCAACCAGATCCAGCATCGGGCGGATCGGCTGCCCGACGCCACCCGCCTCGCGGAGCTGGAGGCCCGACTGGCGCGGGTGCGGGACGAGACGGTGGCGGCGGAGACCATCCTGAGCGACCTCGAACGCGACCAGGCGCGCGCGGACCAGGACGTGCAGCAGGTCCTCGACCGGATGGCCCGGGATCGTCACCTGCTGGACTCCGGGACGATCGGCGACCCCAAGCAGCTGCAGTCCATCCAGGCCGAGCTCGACTCGCTGGGCCGCCGCCGTTCCGACCTCGAGGACGTCGAGCTCGAGATCATGGAGCGCGTCGAGGGGGCGAAGGCGGCGGCCGTCCAACTCGGGCGTGAGCGCGACGACCTCGCGACCGAGCGCGAGACCCTGGCGGCCAGTGTGCATGAGCAGCGCTCGGCACTCGATGCCGAAGCGCGGATAGTCAAGGAGCAGCGCGACCTCATCGCCACCGAGATCCCGGCCGATCTGCTCGCTCTCTACGAGAAGATCCGGGCCGACCACGGCGGTGTCGGCGCCGCACCGTTGCATCGCGGCACCTGCCAGGGCTGCCGCCTGGCGCTGCCGCCCACCGAGATCGAGGAGCTGCGCGCCGCCCCTCCCGACGACGTGATCCGGTGCGAGGAGTGCCGACGCATCCTGGTGCGCACCCCGGAGTCGGGTCTCTAGCGCCGATGCCACGCTCGCTCATCGTGGAGGCCGACGGCGGCTCCCGCGGCAACCCGGGACCGGCCGCCTACGGCGCCGTCGTTCGTGACGCCGTGACGGGGACCGTCCTTGCCGAGCTCGCCGAGTACCTCGGGGAGGTGAGCAACAACGTCGCCGAGTACCGAGGGGCCATCGCCGGACTGGAGCACGCGCATGAACTCGACCCGCAGGCCAACGTCGAGATGCGCCTCGACTCCAAGCTGATCGTCGAGCAGATGAGCGGGCGTTGGCAGATCAAGCATCCCGACATGCGGGTCCTCGCCCGCAGGGCGCGCGACATCTACCCGCCGGGCCACGTCACCTACACATGGGTCCCGCGGGCGCAGAACGTGGTCGCCGACCGCCTCGTCAACGAGATGATCGACGCAGCGCTCGCGAATGGCGCTCGGCACATCCGTCGGATCGACGGAGCGCCGAGTGAGGATGAGTTGGCTGAGGACGTCGTCGGCAGCATCGATGTGGAGCGCTCGCGGGCAGTCGCTGAGGAGCAGGCGACGAGCGGTCCGAAGGCCAACGTGATGGTCGGGTGGGCTGACCTCGCTGCCCCGACCCACACCATCCTGGCCAGGCATGGCGCCACCGCGCTGAGCCTGGAGAAGCGCTTCAGCGGGCTGGGCGGATACGACGCCCCGCTGTCGCCGCTGGGCGAGGAGCAAGCCGCGGAGCTGGCCGCGGAGCTCGCAGAGCGCGGTGACATCGAGCGGATCATCGCGTCGCCGCTTCTGCGGACGCGTCAGACGGCGCAAGCGGTGTCCGATGCCCTGGGACTCCCGGTAGCGGTCGTCGATGGTTTCGCCGAGTGTGCCTTCGGCGACTGGGACGGCCACACCTTCGCCGAAGTGCGCGAGCGCTGGCCGGCCGAGCTCGAGGAGTGGCTCGGATCGACGGATGTGGCACCTCCGGGCGGCGAGTCATTCGCGGCCTGTCAGCGACGGGTCCTGCGCGCCCGCGACGCAGTCATCGCGGAACACCCCGGACAGCGGCTGCTCGTGGTCGCGCACGTGACACCGATCAAGGTGCTGGTGGCCGACGCCGTCGGCGCACCGCTGACCAGCCTGTTCCGGATGGAACTGCCACCGTGCTCGATCAGCACCCTTGCCTGGTTCCCGGACGGTCACTCATCCATGTTCGGCTTCGCAGAGGCGGCGCACCTGCGCGGTGTGATGCCCCCGCACGGCACCTGATCACGCACCCCCGGTGCTGCGGCACTTGTGGTCGGTTTTCCGCCCGGAAACCGACCACAAGTGCCGCAGCATCGATCAGGGGGAGTCGACGATGACGTCGACTCCCGTCCCGACCTCGATACGGAACCCTGAGCGGGTCAGCTCATGCGCCAGTTCGTCGACGTCGGCGGGCGTGCGTCGCGACTGCACGAGCGCGCGGGTGATCCGACCCTTGGTGGCCTTGTTGAAGTGGCTGACGACCGACCGCCTGCCGTCCTTCTCGGTGAGCACGCGCACGGTCGCCGCACGACTGCGCAACTCGCGGGGCACCGGGCTGAGCGCGACGTACGCGGACGACCTCAGGTCGAGGACCAGGCCCTCGGTCTCGGCCAGCACTCGCGCCACCGGGGCACGCCATGCTCCGGCCAGTGCACCGATCTCCGGCAGCCGGACGGTCCCACTGAGCCGATAGGCCGGGATCGGGTCACCCGGCCGAACAAGGCCCCAGAGCGCGGAGCTGATGGAGACGTGCGCATCGAGTCGCTCGCGGGCCCGAGCCGTGAGCGTCGCCGTGTCGAGGGCCTCGTACAGGACCCCGCTGTAGACCTCGATGGCCGGCGCGCACGGCTGACGGCGCAGACGGGCGTTCGCACCGACCTCACCGCGCTGCGTCGGACCAAGGCCCAACGTGGTGCAGGCCGCGTCGAGGTCGCCGCGACACAGCCGGATCAGGTCCGCCATCACGCGTCGACGCGTGGCCGTCAAGGATGGGTAGGACAATGCGCCCAGGTCCAGCGCTGGACCGGTCTCGGGACTGGACTTGCCCTCGCTGGGCGGGAGCAGGATGAGCACGCAGCGACGCTAGCGGAGGGACGACTCATGGCTGACACGGGGAAGCCGCAGGGAGAGGCGGCGGCGGGAAACCTCGCGCACTGGGAGGATCTGGCGCGCTTCCATGGCACGGGCAACGACCGCTACTACGACCTCGATGCGCTGGTGGCCGGCGAGGTGGCTCTGCGCGGCCCGGAGCTCGAGGCCGTGCTCGCGGCCACGGACGGCGTCGGCGTTGCCGGCAGGACCGTCGCGCACGTGCAGTCGCACATCGGCATCGACACCGTGCACCTGGCGCGGATGGGGGCACACGTCACCGCGTTCGACTTCTCGCCCACGGCACTCAGCCGGCTCGCGGACCTCGCGACCCGCTGCGGCGTCGAGGTGGCGACGGTCGAGGCGGACAGCCAGCGACTGCGCGATCCGGAGTTCACCGCCTTCCACGGATCGTTCGATCTCGTATACGCGACTGTCGGCGTGCTCAGCTGGATCGCCGACCTCGACGCGTGGATGGCCGGCGCCAGCGCGCTCCTCCGACCCGGCGGCGCGCTTGCCCTGGTCGAACTGCATCCGCTCCTGTGCATGCCCGAGTCCCTTGACCCGCTGGTGATGGACTTCCCGTACGTCAACGACGGCGTGCGTCAGTACTCGGGCACCGGCTCATACGCCAACCCGGACGCCGACCTCTCGTGGGAGATCGAGCAGTACGCGTGGTCGATCGGCGAGATCGTGACCGCGGCCGTGCGGGCCGGGCTACGCGTCACCCTGCTGACCGAGCACGTCGAGGCGCCGTTCGATCCGCGGGGGGACGTCCTCACTCCGGAAGCGGACGGTCAGTACCGCTGGCGGCTGGGCACCGGAGCTGCGGGAGCGCTGGCGGAACCCCTGCCGGTCCTGTTCACCCTGGTGGCCGAGAAGGTAGCCTGACGCTCGGACGAGCCAGCCGGGTGATCGCGGCACGCGAGTGTCGAGGAAAGTCCGGACTCCACAGGGCAGGGTGGTGGGTAACACCCACCCGGGGTGACCCGCGGGACAGTGCCACAGAAAGCAAACCGCCGCGAGCAATCGCGGTAAGGGTGAAACGGTGGTGTAAGAGACCACCAGCGCCGCAGGTGACTGCGGCGGCTAGGCAAACCCCACCCGGAGCAAGGTCAAGAGGGCCGTCCGATCCGCAAGGATCGGGTGGCCTGCGCAGGTGAGCGGCCCGCTCATCGCCTGCGGGTAGACCGCACCAGGCCGCTGGCAACAGCGGTCGCAGATGGATGATCACCGGTCAGCCTCGGCTGACCACAGAATCCGGCTTACAGGCTGGCTCGTCCCCCGCCTCCTTGTGACACTGCTGTCAGTCCGTCATCGAAGGGACTCGTGGGCATGCGCATGGGCAACTTCGTCAACTGCTGACGGCACCGCCGAACCCATAGTTCGAGCGGGATCGCTGGCTTCGCAGCGCTCCCACCTACTGTTGTGTCATGTCGGTCGGCTTCCTCCACTTCGTGCTAGCGCTGCTGGCAATCGTCACTGGCGCCTGGGTGCTGGTGACTGCCAAGGGCGATACCCGGCATCGGTGGGCAGGCTGGTTGTACGTGGGTTCGATGGTTGGGCTGAATGTGTCGGCTCTCCTTCTGTACAACCTGACCGGCTCGTTTGGCCCGTTCCATGTTCTGGCCATTGCGAGCCTGGCCACCGTCACGGGTGGCGTCGTTGCTGTTCGGTTTCGCGTTCCGCAGGCTGGCTGGCGCTACTCCCATGCCTATTGGATGGCGTGGTCCTACGTAGGCCTCCTCGCAGCGCTTGCCGCAGAGACCCTGACGAGATTGTTCGACGTGGGATTCTGGTGGCTGGTGGCGCTTGCCAGCGGTGTCGTTATCGCCGTTGGCGGTGCGGTGATCGTTCGACGAGTGCCACGGGCCGTGGCATCGCTGCGAGGCAGGACTGCCTAGGCGGCGTCGGCGAACCCACCACTGACCGATCGCCCGCCATCGGCCGGATGGGTCAGGCGATGCCGCGCGCGCCGTGCCGGCGGTAGTACAGCGACTGCATCGCCAGCATCCGGCGGTGCTCCGTCTCGAACGCCGCAAGCTGCTCGAGGGCGTCGAGCTCCTCATCAGTGAAGGCCTCGATCGGTCCGGGAATCTTGGGCTTGGCTCCGGACTCGGCAGGCTGCTCAGCGGGGAAGGCGCTCTCCTGCGTCATGCTGGGACGGTAACACCGGGTGGCGCAGCGGTCTTGGAAGCCGGCGCGTGTCGCTCGGACATGTCCCGTGGGTAGCCGGCTACTCCGCTCCGAGGGGTGCGGCCACCTTCTGGCACGCCTGTCCGAGCGCCGCGAACTCGCGCGACGTCAACTGGTCGACGAAATGCGCGCGCACGCTCTCCACGTGATCGGGTGCCGCGGCCACGAGGGTCGTCCAGCCGTGCTCGGTCAGTGCGGCGAAGGCGCCCCGCCGGTCGTCCTCACACGACTGGCGCTCGACGAGGTCGGCCTTGACCATCCGGTCGATCTGGTGCGAGAGCCGACTCCGTGAGGACAGCGTCACCTCGGCGAGATCGCTCATCCGCATGCGGCGGTCCGGCGACTCGGAGAGCCGCACCAGGATCTCGTAGTCGGCCATGGTGAGGCCGTGCTGGGCCTGCAGCTCGCGGTTCAGCCGGTCCTGCAGCAGCATGGACGCGGCCAACCACGAGCGCCAGTGGCGCTGCTCATCCTCGGTCAGCCATCGCGTCATGTGCAGAGTCTACTGGAAATAGTTGAAAAGCGGATCGTCCTAGGCCTCGAGATCCCAGACCCGTACACCGCCCAGGATGCCCGAGGTGTTGGGAACGATCTCGCCCTTGTGTCCGACGTCCTCGGGGGAGAGGTGCTTGGCGTTGCCGCCGCCGACGTAGACCCGGTCGAAGAAGAGCATGTCGTCGAACGCCTGGACCGCCTTGCGCACCCGCTTGATCCACCGGGGGTTGCCGATGGACTTGCGCTGGGCGTTGCCGAGCGAGATGTCGAACGTCATGCCGTCCTTGAACGGTCCGTGGGACAGCTCGAGGTGGGGCAGCAGGGTGCCGTCGTTGAAGAGTGCCGTGCCGACTCCGGTGCCGAGGGTGAGCACGAACTCCAGGCCCTGCCCGCTGACCACCGCGCACCCCTGCATGTCGGCGTCGTTGACGACCTTCGTAGGACGCTGGAACCGCTTCGCCAGGGCGTGTGCCAGGTCGAAGCCGTGCCACAGTGCGGCCATCTCAGCGTCTCGCTCGCCTCCGTACTCCAGTCGTGACAGCGAGGGCACCTCGATCACATGGCCGTGCCGGACGAGACCCGGAAAGCCGACGGACACCCGATGCACATCGAGCAGGGGAGCCACCATGTCGGCGACCGTGTGGACCAGCAGGTCTGGCGGACAGGGATAGGGCGTGTCCACGCGGACGCGATCCGTGACCATGACGCCCTGCGCACTGACGATCGATGCCTTCAGACCACTGCCGCCGATGTCGATCGACAGGGTCAGGACGTCGGGCGGCCAACTGGTGTCCGTGTGCGCGTGCGTGGTGTGCGTCATGCGATGTCTCCCTCGTCGGCAGGGGTCGGCAGGGTCAGGATCTCCGCGCCGGACTCGGTCACGAGGATGGTGTGCTCGAACTGAGCGGTCCAGCGTCGGTCCTTGGTCACCACCGTCCACCCGTCCGACCACATGTCGTAGTCATGAGTGCCGAGGGTGATCATCGGCTCGATGGTGAACGTCATGCCTGTCTCGATGATCTGGGTCAGGTTTGGATCGTCGTAGTGGGGGATGACCAGCCCGGTGTGGAAGGAGGTGCCGATGCCGTGACCGGTGAAGTCGCGCACCACGCCGTAGCCGAAGCGACGCGCGTAGCTCTCGATCACCCGTCCGATCACACTGATGGGACGCCCGGGGGCCACTGCCTTGATGGCGCGCATCGTGGCCTCGTGCGTTCGCTCGACGAGGAGTCGAGCCTCTTCCTCGACGTCGCCCGCGAGAAAGGTCGCGTTGGTGTCTCCGTGCACACCACCGATGTAGGCGGTGATGTCGATGTTGCAGATGTCGCCGTCCTCGAGCACGGTCGTGTCGGGGATGCCGTGGCAGATGACCTCGTTCAGCGAGGTGCACAGGGACTTCGGGAACCCGCGGTAGCCGAGGGTCGATGGGTAGGCGCCGTGATCGCAGAGGAACTCGTGACCGATTCGGTCGAGCGTTGCCGTGGATACCCCGGGCTGCACCGCGCGTCCCACCTCGGCCAGTGCGTCTGCCGCCAGTCGGCAGGCGATGCGCATGGCGGCGATCGTCTCGGCGTCCTTGCGCTCTGGACCCGAGTATGGAGTGGGTGCCGGCTTTCCGACGTACTCGGGGCGGCTGATGCTCGGGGGCACGGTGAGCATCGGTGCGACGGATCCAGGTGTCAGCGGTGCCCGTGTCGCCATCGGCATGGGTCGAGTCTAGGGCGGGGCGTCGGGCACTATGTTTGAGGCTACGACGAGGAGGGGAGTGACCATGAGCTGGTACTACTGCCTGGTGCATCAGAAGGTCGAGCCCGAAGAGGGCTGCGCCAACGCGGAGAGACTCGGCCCGTACGCCACCGAGGGTGAGGCCGCGCAGGCATTGGAGTTGGCGCGCGAGCGCAATCAGGCGTTCGACGCCGACGAGGACTGACGCGCGCACCTCCGGAACAACGTGAGGCCCGCACCTTTCGGTGCGGGCCTCACGGCGTTCGTCGCCTTGACTAGCGCTTGCGTGCCGGAGCCTTCCGAGCAGGCGCCTTGCGAGCGGGTGCCTTGCGAGCCGGAGCCTTCTTGGCAACAGCCTTCTTCGCGGGCGCCTTCTTGGCGGGTGCCTTGCGGACCGGTGCCTTGCGGGCGGGTGCCTTCTTGGCTACGGCCTTCTTGGCCGGTGCCTTGCGGGCGGGTGCCTTCTTGGCTACGGCCTTCTTGGCCGGCGCCTTGCGCGCCGGAGCCTTCTTGGCAACAGCCTTCTTGGCCGGTGCCTTGCGGGCCGGGTGCCTTCTTGGCTACAGCCTTCTTTGCCGGTGCCTTGCGCGCCGGAGCCTTCTTGGCAACAGCCTTCTTGGCCGGTGCCTTCTTGGCCGGTGCCTTCTTGGCTACGGCCTTCTTTGCCGGCGCCTTGCGCGCCGGAGCCTTCTTGGCAACAGCCTTCTTGGCCGGTGCCTTCTTGGCCGGTGCCTTCTTCGCGACCGCCACGTTGCCTCCCGTGTCGTCGAACCCTGCTCTTGTGCAGCGTTCCTCGAGGCCAACTGTGACAGAGCACGACACAAATCTCAAAGCCAACGCGCACGTGCGGACACCTGTGTCGTTGGAGTGCAACGTCGTTCACGCGCGTGGACGACGCAGTCTGTCGACGTGGACGTCGACGATGTAGTCGGATGTTTGACGCGGCCTAGAGTGCAGTGCGGCTCAAAATGCATTGGCAATACACGAGAATCTTCAAGCGGGGTTGCCGGCCTCGCCGCGCTTCTCGCGTTCGCGAATCGCGTCGGGACTTGTGCGATCGTCGTATGTCCACAGTGACGGGAGTGCGACGGCAGCAAGTCCTACGCCGACGATGCAAAGCACGCCACCACTGATGAACGACGTGCGAAGTGAGGTCAACGATGCGGCAGTGCTGCTGCGCACCTGTCCGAGCAGCGGCCCGATCGAGTAGCTCAGCAGTTCGAATCCGGCCATGCGTCCGCGCACTTCGTCGGGAATCGTCTGGTTCCACATCACGCCGCGGAAGATGCCGCTGATCATGTCTGCGCCGCCAGCGAAGGCGAGACAGAACAGGACGACGGGCAGGGACTGCGTCACGCCGACGAGCGCGATGCCAAGACCCCACAGCGCGGCAGCGATGACGATGGCGCGTCCATGTCGATGCACCCGACTCGTCCACCCACTGGTCAACGTCACGGCCAGCGAACCGACGGCGCCGGCGGAGTACAGCAGTCCCAGCGTCCAAGCCCCGCCGAGGTCGTCGGCGAGGAAGGGGAAGAGCGCGTAGGGGAATGCGAAGATCATCGCGATCAGGTCCACGGCGTAGGTGCCCAGCAGATCCTTCCGACTCCACGCGTAGCGCATGCCGTCGACGATGTGCCGCAACGCGGTGGGCCGCTCATCGGTCGCCGGAGCCTTGATGCTGGACAGCCGCACGAGCATGACGACGGAAACCAGGAAGGTGAGCGCGTCGAACCCGTAGGCCATGGGAGCGCCCCCTGCGGAGAGCAGGAGGCCGCCGATGGCTGGGCCGACGATCATGCCCAGCTGCCACCGCAGGGAGGTCAGCGCCGCGGCTGCCGGCAGCTGGTCGTGCGCGACGACGCGAGGGATGATGGCGTCGAGTGAAGGTCGTTGGAGACCGTCCACGGCGGCCAGCGCCATCGCGACCACATAGAGCGGCCATACCTGCGGCTGCGCGAGCAGGCTGTTCGCGAGCAGGACAAGAACGAGCAGTGCCGCAACCGACTCGGTCGCGATAACCATGACCCGACGGTCCACCCGATCGGCCAGGGTGCCGCCGTACAGTCCGAACACGATCAGCGGGACGAGCTCTGCCAGGCCGATGAGTCCGACGGCGATGAAGGATCCGGTGAGTTGCGCCACCTGATACGGGAGCGCGACGAACGTGATCATCGAGCCGAGGTATGTCACCAGCCCGCTGGCGAACACGATGCGGAAGTTCCGCGACGCGCGCAGCGGCGTGATGTCGAGGCGCATCCTGGCAAGCCAGTGTCGAGACTCGCCCGCTTCACTCTCAGCCACGGCCGCAGTGTGCCAGCGTCACCGCCCTGCGGGAGGCATCACGCGTAGGTGTGCTCCTGTGCGGGGTAGGTCCCGGTGCGCACGTCCTCGCCCCACTGGTGCACAGCGTCGCCGATCACCGTGCGCGCATCCGCATAGCGCTTGACGAACTTCGGCGCCGGCCCAGCGGTGAGCCCGACGAGGTCCTGCCACACGATGACCTGTGCGTCCGTCGCGCTTCCGGCCCCGATGCCGATCGTCGGGATGGTGAGCACCTCGCTGACGCGGGCGGCCAGGTCGGCGGGGACCACCTCGAGGACCACGGCGCATGCGCCGGCCGCCTCCATCGCCTTGGCGTCGCGCATCAGCATCTCGCCGGCCTCGCCGCGCCCCTGGACGCGGTAGCCGCCGAGCAGGTTCACCGACTGCGGCGTCAGGCCGAGATGCCCAATGACTGGGACGCCGGCCCCTGCCAGGGTCTCGACCTGCGGCAGCATCGGCGCACCGCCCTCGAGCTTGACGGCCTGCGCGCCACCCTCCTTCATGAAGCGGGCGGCGGTCTCGAGCGCCTGGGCAGGGGAGGCCTGGTACGAGCCGAACGGCAGGTCGGCGACGACGAGGGAGCGCGGCGCCCCGCGCACCACTGCGCGCACCAGCGGCAGCAACTCGTCCACAGTCACCGGCAGGGTCGAGTCATGGCCGTAGACGACCATCGCGGCGGAGTCACCGACGAGGATCGCGGGGATGCCCGCCTCATCGAAGATCGCTGCGGTGAGCGCGTCGTAGGCGGTGATCATCGGCCACTTCTCGCCGCGCTGGGTGGCCTCGGCGAGGTCGCGCATCGTGACGCGGCGCCCATCGGGCGCGCCATAGAAGGACATGTCCCATCTCCCATCTCGAGGCTCCCCACGGAGTCCCCGGACCCGTCCATCATGACATGCCCGACCCCGCGCCTGCCACCGCCACCGCCAGGTGTCGTGCCGCGGCTGCCCGGGTTTACGATACGGTGGCGTTTCGCAACGCAGGCGTTGCGTATTGAGGACGTGACCGGATTCGATGAGCGAGGAGCCTGGGATGACTGAGGCCCGGACGACGAACGACGGCTGGATGACCTCGGGCGAGGGCCATCCGCGCCGGTGGGCCATCCTCGGGGTGCTGGTCGTCAGCCTGCTCGTGGTGGTGCTGGACAACACCGTCCTGAACATCGCGCTGCCGACGATCCAGGCCGACCTGGACGCCACGCAGAGTGAGCTGGTCTGGGCGATCGACTCGTACATCCTCGTCTTCGCCTCGCTGCTGTTCACGTGGGGCGTGCTCGGTGACAAGTACGGCCGCAAGAAGATCCTGATGATCGGCCTGGCCGTGTTCGGGGTGGCCTCCGCCGCCTGCGCGTTCGCCGATTCGTCCACCATGCTGATCGCCTTCCGCGGACTCATGGGTGTGGGCGGCGCTGCCGTGCTGCCGGTCACGCTGGCGGTCATCACCGTGGTCTTTCCTCCGCACGAGCGTGGCAAGGCCATCGGAGCCTGGGCCGGCTCGGTCGGAGCCGCAGTGGCGCTCGGGCCGGTGCTCGGCGGCATCCTGCTCCAGCATCCGCAGTGGAGCAGCTGGCTGACTGGGAACGACTGGGGCTCCGTGTTCCTGATCAACGTCCCGATCGTCATCATCGGCATGGTCGGGATCTGGCGGATCGTCCCGGAGACGCGGAACCCGCACCCGCGCCGACTGGACCTCCTGGGCCTGGTGATCTCGGCGTCCGGACTGCTCCTGCTCGTCTACGGCATCATCGACTGGTCGTCCACAAAGACGTTCTGGGCGCCGTCCGTCGTGCTCCCGATCCTTGGTGGCCTGATCCTGATCACCTTCTTCCTGTGGACGGAGGCGCGCAGCGATCACGCCAGCTTCGACGTCTCGCTGTTCAAGAACCGCGGCTACTCCGTGGCCCTGGCGGCAGTGAGCCTGTCCTTCTTCGCGATGTCCGGAATCATGTTCTCGCTGCCGTTCTACCTGCAGATCCTGCGGGGCTACGACACGCTCGCGGCCGGCCTGTGCTTCCTGCCGTTCGCCGCGGCCCAGCTTCTCGCGGCGCCGCGCAGCGCGGCAATGGTGAAGCGCTTCGGGTACCGCGCGGTGATGTCGGTCGGTCTCGGCCTGGTGGCCCTCGCGCTCTTCCTGATGACCCGATTCGAGATCCAGTCGAGCCTGTGGTTCGTCCTGGTCGTGTTCTTCATCTTCGGGTTCGGGATGGGCAACGTGATGGCGCCCGGATCGACGGTCCTGCAGAACGTGCTGCCGCTGGCCCGAGCCGGGGCGGGTTCGGCGGTGCAGAACACGGTCCGCCAGGTCGCCGGCGCACTGGGAGTCGCCGTCATCGGCACCATCCTCACCACGCAGTACGCCGCCAACGTCCTCACCGCGCTGAGCGCATCGCCGGTGCCGATCGACGAGCAGTCGTCAGCCGTCGCCCAGGAGTCGGTGGTGGCCGCCAACATCCTGCTGGAGCAGGCCGCCGCGTCCGGGACGCCGGCGCCGGTCGTCGCTGACCTCCGGGCCGGGCTCTTCGAGGCCTACCTGAGCGCGTCCCACCTCACCACGTACATCTCGATGGCGGTCATGATCATCGCCGCCCTGCTGGTGCTCTTCCTGCTCCCGGTGATCACGCCACCCGAGAAGCGGGACGCGACGCAGGCGCCGCCGCTCGACGACGCCGATCGACTGGTCAAGGACGAGGTCGCCCACTACGCCGAAGAGGTCGCCGGCGAGTACCCCGGGCGCGACGAGAGCCGCGAGCCGTGAGCGTCGCACGGGCCGGCGAGGACGTCGCCGTCCGCAAGGGACGTCCCCGAGACGAGCGCATCGACGAGCAGATCACCGCGTCCGCCCTCGAGATCCTTTCCACCGGCGGGTTCGAGCGCTTCACTGTCGAGGAGGTGGCCGCGCACGCGGGCGTGGCCAAGACCACGGTCTATCGGCGCTTCCCGACGCGGGAGGACCTCGTGGTGGGAGCACTGCTGCGGCTGAACGACGATCTGCCGACCGCACCCGCGCCCGGTCCGGTGCGGGATCGCCTGGTGCAGGTCCTGTCAGGCGTGCGCGTGCGATCGACGACGTCGATGCCCGGGCGGCTGCTCATGCAGTCGGTCGCCCAGGGCTTGCAGTCACCGGAGCTCGCCGAAATGGTGCACGCAAAGGTGCTCGCCCCGCGACGTCAGGTCATCCGTGACGTCATCGCCGACGGGATCGCGACGGGCGAGCTGCGGGCCGACCTCGACCCCGATGCACTCATCCCGGTACTCGTCGGCCCGATGTTCTACCTCGGCGCGTGGGACTGCGTGGCGTCGGCCGCCAGCGTTTCCGTGGAGGCCATTGTCGACACCATCCTGACCGGCCTGGTCAGGGAGCGGACTCGCGCCAGCGGTTCGTGATCGGCAGGCGGCGATCGCGCCCGAAGGCCCGCAGCGAGATCTTGGTGCCCGGTGGATACTGCCGTCGCTTGTACTCCGCGAGGTCGGTCAGTCGGAGGATGCGCTCGACGAGCGCCGGATCGAAGCCCGCGCTCACCAGGTCGGCTGCGCTGTGGTCGCCCGCGACGTAGCGATCGAGGAGCTGGTCGAGGAGCAGGTAGTCGGGCAGTGAGTCGGTGTCCTTCTGGTCCGGGCGCAGCTCGGCGCTCGGAGGCTTCTCGATGCTGTTCGGGGGGATCGGCGCCACCGCTCCGGCCGCGTCTGCCTGTGCGTTCCGCCAGCGCGCGAGCTCCCACACCAGAGTCTTCGGGACGTCCTTGATGGGGGCGAACCCGCCGACGGCGTCGCCGTAGATGGTCGAGTAGCCGACGGCCAGCTCGCTCTTGTTCCCGGTAGCGAGGACGAGGTGGCCCTCGGCGTTCGACAGTGCCATCAGCGTGGTGCCGCGCACGCGCGCCTGCAGGTTCTCCTCGGCCAGGCCGCTCAGGTGCAGGGCCTCCTGATAGGCGTCGACCATGCCGGCGATGGGCACCGTCCGGATGCGCAGCCCGGTGCGTTCGGCGAGGTCGTATGCATCGGCGACCGAGTGCTCGGACGAGTACACGCTCGGCAGTGCCACGCCGAAAACCCGCTCTGGGCCGAAGGCGTCGACGGCGAGTGCCGCCACCAGCGCCGAGTCGATGCCGCCGCTGAGCCCGAGGATCACCGACGGAAAGCCGTTCTTGTCGACATAGTCACGCAGGCCGAGGACGAGTGCGCCGTACACCTCGGCGTGGGTGTCCAGCCGATATGCCACCGGTCCGGCGGCGGCCCGTGGCGTGTCCGTGTCCACGTCGACGATGAGGACGCCGGTCTCGAACTGAGCGGCCCGGCCGAGCAGCGTGCCGTCCGGGGCCACGGCCAGTGAGTCACCGTCGAAGACCAGTTCGTCCTGGGCGCCGACCAGGTTCGCGTACAGCAGGGTGGCCCCCGACTCGCGAGCCCTGCGCTGGCACAGCTCGAGCCGGACGTCGTCCTTGTCCTGCTCGTAGGGCGACGCGTTCAGCACGGCCAGCACAGGAGCACCGGCGGCTCGGGTCCAGGCGACCGGACCACCCTCCTGCCAAAGGTCCTCGCAGATCGCGATCGAGACGTCGACACCGTCCACGTCGATGACCTGTGGCTGGTCGCCGGAGACGAAGTAGCGGGCCTCGTCGAACACGCCGTAGTTGGGCAGGTGGTGCTTGACGTAGCGGGCGGTGACCTGGCCGTCCCGGATCACGGCGGCGGCGTTCACGGGTGCCCGGCGGGGCCGGCCCGTCGCGCTGTCGCCATCCTCGTCCAGGAAGTCGAGGTAGCCGACCAGACAGGTGATGGCGCCATGGCCGTCCGCGGCGAGGTCGGCGGCCAGCTGGTGGACGGCGGTGCGCGCCGCCGTCTGGAAGGAGGGGCGCAGCGCGAGGTCTTCGACGGGGTAGCCGGTGAGGACGAGTTCGGGCAGCACCACGAGTCGGGCCTGGTGGGCCGCCGCCTCCGACACTGCAGCGCGCACCAGCGCCGCATTCCCGGCCAGGTCGCCGACGACCGAGTTCACCTGGATCAGGGCACTGCGCAGCGTGGGCACGGGTTGAGATTACTGGGCGCGTTTAACCCCCGCGTAACACCGGGCGCGACAGTATGGGCGTATGGACAAGCAGGCGGAGTTCGTCCTCCGGACCATCGAGGAACGCGACATCCGATTCGTCCGACTGTGGTTCACGGACGTGCTCGGCACCCTCAAGTCGGTCGCGATCGCGCCCGCGGAGCTCGAGGGTGCATTCGCCGAGGGAATCGGGTTCGACGGATCGGCGATCGAGGGCTTCACGCGTGTCTACGAGTCGGACATGCTGGCCAAGCCCGACCCGTCGACGTTCTCGCTGTTGCCGTGGCGCAGTGAGGGTCCCGGGGTGGCGCGCCTGTTCTGCGACATCCTGCTGCCGGACGGTTCGCCGTCCTACGCCGACCCGCGCTACGTGCTCAAGCGGACGCTGACGCGAGCGGCCGACCTGGGGTTCACCTTCTACACGCACCCCGAGGTGGAGTTCTACCTGTTCAAGAACATGCCCGAGCCCGGCATCGTGCCCGAGCCGGTGGACCGGTACGGGTACTTCGACAATGCCCCGCACGGCGTCGGCCACGACTTCCGGCGGCACGCGATCACCATGCTGGAGCAGATGGGCATCTCCGTCGAGTTCAGCCACCACGAGGGCGGCCCCGGACAGCAGGAGATCGACCTGCGCTACGCCGACGCGCTGACCACGGCCGACAACCTGATGACCTTCCGGCTCGTCGTCCAGGAGGTCGCGCTGGAGCAGGGCCTGTACGCGTCCTTCATGCCGAAGCCGATGCGGGACCATCCCGGCTCAGGCATGCACACGCACCTGTCCCTGTTCGAGGGCGATCGCAACGCCTTCTTCGAGGCGGGGGCGGAGTACCAGCTGTCGAAGGTGGCCCGATCGTTCATCGCCGGCCTCCTGGTGCATGCACCCGAGATCACCGCCGTGACGAACCAGTGGGTCAACTCCTACAAGCGGCTGGCCGGGGGTGGCGAGGCCCCCGCGTGGATCTGCTGGGGGCACAACAACCGGTCGTCCCTCATCCGGGTGCCGATGTACAAGCCCTCGAAGGGCAACAGCACTCGTATCGAGTTCCGCTCCCTCGACAGCGCCACGAACCCCTACCTCGCCTTCGCGGTGCTGCTCGCCGCAGGGCTGAAGGGGATCGAGGAGGGCTACGAACTCCCGCGTGGCGCGGAGGACGACGTCTGGGCGTTGACCGAAGGAGAGCGGCGGGCGCTCGGCATGAAGCCACTGCCCTCGAGCCTCGGCCAGGCCGTGCAGGCGATGGAGCGCTCGGAACTCGTCGCGGAGACGCTGGGCGAGCATGTCTTCGACTTCTTCCTGCGCAACAAGCAGGCGGAGTGGGCCGAGTACCGACGCCAGGTGACTCGCTGGGAGATTGACCGATACCTTCCCCTTTTGTGAGTCCTGCGCAGCCCGTCGTCCTTGCCATCCAGAACGACCCGACCGATCCGCCCCTGCTCGTGGGGGAGTGGCTCGAGGAGTCGGGGGTCCGGGTCGATGTGGTCCGTGCCCACCTCGGCGACCCGGTGCCGACGACGGTGCCCGACGGGGTCCACGGCCTGCTCTCGCTCGGTGGGTCGGTAGGGCACGCCGACGACCACCTGGCCGACTGGCTGCCCGCCGAGCAGCGCCTGCTGGCGGACGCGGTCGAACGGGGGATTCCGGTGCTGGGCCTGTGCCTGGGCGGCCAGCTGCTCGCCAGCGCGACGGGTGGACGGGTCGAGCTCGGCCCGATCCAGGAGATCGGACTGTCGTACGTGCGGCAGACCGTCGATGGCCTGCTCGACCCAGTGGTATCCAGTGCGGTGCCCTCACACGGCGTCGAGATCCCGGCGGCCCAGTGGCACCAGGACCATGTCATCGAACTGCCGCCCGGGGCGGTCCTGCTGCTGACGAACGAGGCCTGCCGCGTGCAGGGGTTCCGCGTGGGCGACAGCGCGTACGGCCTGCAGCTGCATCCCGAGCTGGACGCGGCCGCGTTCCGGTCCTGGGCGGACTACGTCGACGAGGCGCTGGAGCGCTCAGGGGTGGATCCGCTCGTCGCCGCAGAGGCCGTTGACGAGGCTGAGCCTGCGCTGATCACCGCCTGGCGGCCCTTCACGCGCGCGTGGGCGGACCTGGTGTGGGCGCGCCGAGCCGCGGCCGACGCCGAGTCCGCATGACGGCTCGTCGATCGTCCGAGTCCGCCCGACTGGCGCGGCTGGGCTTCCAGGACCTCGCCCGCGCCCAGCGCCTGTGCGAATCGCCACGGCTGGAGCCACTGCTGGACGACGAGGACGACGCCGACGTGCTGGTCGACCTGGGGGCGGCAGCCGATCCCGACTCCGCGCTGTTGCTGCTCATCCGCATCCTCGAGGCGGCCGATGAGCGGGAGTACGCGCGGCTGATCGGGGCCCTTTCGGCCGATCCCGACCTGCGCCGGCGCCTGACCGAGGTGCTCGGCATGTCGGAAGCACTCGGCGAGTTCCTGACGCGGCACCCTGGCGAGTGGCAGGTGCTGGCCGACGCGGAGGCGCTGACGACCGCGCCCTCGGCACGCCAGACGCGCATCGAGCTGCTGCAGTCCGTGGGAGCCCATCCCGACAGTCCGCTGCCCGTCGCGACCGAAACCGGTGAGCCTGCACTTGACCGTCTCCGGATTGCCTACCGGCGAGCGCTGCTGGGGATCGCCGCCCGCGACCTGAGCGGCCTGGCCGGCATGGACGCCGTCGCCACGTGGCTGTCGGACCTGGCCGACTGCGTCCTCGAGGCTGCCCTGGCCATCGCTCGGGCCGAGGTGGGCGAGCGCGTCGAGAGCTGCCGGTTCGCCGTCATCGGCATGGGGAAGTGCGGGGCGCAGGAGCTCAACTACGTCAGCGACGTCGACGTCATCTACGTGGCCGAGCCGGTCGAGGGCACCGACGAGGCCGAGGCGCTGGCGACCGCCACGGCCCTCGCGAGCGCCCTCATGCGCGCGTGCAGCGCGGTGACGGCCGAGGGGACCATCTGGGAGGTCGATCCCAACCTGCGTCCCGAGGGCAAGCAGGGCGCACTCGTGCGGACCATCGCCTCGCACGTCGGGTACTACGAGCGATGGGCCAGCACCTGGGAGTTCCAGGCCCTGCTCAAGGCTCGTCCTGCGGCCGGCGACGTCGTGCTCGGTGCCGAGTACGTCGATGCGGTCAGCCCATTCGTCTGGAGTGCGGCCGATCATCCGACATTCGTCGAGGACGCCCAGGCCATGCGGAAGCGCGTCGAGCAGCACATCCCCGCTCGCCTCGCTGACCGCGAGCTGAAGCTCGGCCCGGGTGGGCTGCGCGACGTGGAGTTCTCCGTCCAGCTGCTGCAGCTCGTGCACGGTCGCAGCGACGTCATGCTCCGCAGCCCGACGACCCTCGTGGCGCTCGAGGCGCTCTCCACCTGGGGCTACGTCGGTCGGGACGACGCGTCGACGCTGGCCGAGGCGTACCGCTTCCTGCGTACGTTGGAGCATCGCATCCAGCTGCAGAAGCTGAGGCGCACGCACACCATGCCGGAGGGCGAGGTGGAGCTGCGTCGACTCGGGCGGTCGCTCGGCTTCCGCAGCGACCCGGTGGGCGACCTGGTGAAGACGTGGCGCAAGCACGCGCGCGAGGTGCGGCGCCTGCACGAGAAGCTCTTCTACCGTCCGCTGCTCAGGGCCGTAGCGCGGCTGGAGGCAGGGGAGGCGCGGCTCAGCGTCGAGGCCGCGGAGCAGCGGCTCCAAGCGCTCGGCTACCTCGACCCCGCCAGTGCGCTGCGCCACCTCGAGGCCCTGACCTCGGGGGTGAGCCGCCGCGCGGCCATCCAGCGGACGCTCCTCCCCGTGATGCTGGGCTGGTTCGCGGACGCCCCCGATCCGGATGGCGGTCTGCTGGGCTTCCGCCGGGTCAGCGATGCGCTGGGGGCCACCCACTGGTACCTGCGACTGCTGCGCGACGAGTCGATCGCCGCCGAGCGGCTCGCGCGCATCCTCGCCTCGAGCAGGTACGCGACCGAACTCGTCCTGCAGGCGCCGGAGTCGGTGTCGATCCTCGCTGACGATGACGAGCTCGTGCCTCGTGACCCGGAGGCCCTGCGAGCCGAGGTCATGTCGATCGTCGAACGCCACGAGGCGCCCGAGCAGGCCGTCGCCGCGATTCGCTCGGTCCGGCGTCGGGAACTGTTCCGGATCGCTGCCGCTGAGCTGCTCGGGATGGCCACTCCGGATGCCGCGGGCGCCGCGCTGACGGCGGTGGCCATGGTCACCGTCGAGGGTGCGCTGCGCGTCGTCCGGGACAGCGTGGACCCGGACGGATCGGTGTTGTTCGCGGTCATCGGCATGGGTCGCTTCGGCGGTCGTGAGCTCGGCTTCAGCAGCGACGCCGATGTCATGTTCGTCTACGAGCCCGCGGCCGGCACCGAGGAGCAGCCGGCCACCCGTACCGCGCACCAGATCGCGGAGGACCTGCGCAGCCTGCTGATGGCGCCCAGTGGGGATCCGCCCCTGGACATCGACGCGGACCTGCGGCCGGAGGGCAGGCAGGGTCCCTTGGTCCGTTCGCTGGCCTCGTATGCGGCCTACTACGACCGGTGGTCGGCCACCTGGGAGGCGCAGGCGCTGCTGCGGGCCTCGTTCGTGGCCGGCGATCCCGAACTCGGCGAGCGGTTCGTCGCGCTGGTGGATCCGCTCCGTTGGGGCGGCAATCTGTCGGAGGACGAGGTCCGGGAGGTGCGCCGGCTGAAGGCCCGGATGGAGTCCGAGCGGCTGCCCCGTGGCGCCGACCCCACGCTGCACACGAAGTTGGGTCGCGGCGGACTGAGTGATGTCGAGTGGGTGGTGCAGCTGCTGCAGATGCGCCATGCCGACGCGGTGCCGGGGCTGCGCACCACGTCGACGCTCGAGGCCCTCGAGGCCGCGCGGACTGCCGGACTGATCGTGGACGCCGACGCGGCGGCGCTGGCGTACGCCTGGCGCACGGCGACAGCGATCAGGAACTCGACGATGCTGGTGCGTGGGCGGCCCAGCGACATGGTGCCGACCGACGTGCGCGAGCGTCGCGCCGTGGCCTACACGCTGGGGTACGAGCTGGGGGCGACCGGGAGGATGCTCGACGACTACCGCCGGATCACCCGCCGCGCGCGCCAGGTTGTCGACCGTCTGTTCTACGGCATTGAGGACGACGAGGACTGAGAGCCGTCAGTCGCGTCGCCAGCGCGGCAGCAGCGCCCCCGTCCGGCTGGCCCATTCGGCCCAGTCGTCGGCGTAGGTCTCAGCGAGCAGGGAGTCCTCCCAGCGCGACTTGACCAGGAAGAACACGGCGAGCACACCGACGCCGAGCCACGTCCACGCCGACCCCATCATGGTGGCGTAGCCCACGGCCATGAGCAGGACCGCGCTGTAGATCGGATGCCGCACGCGGCGATAGGCGCCATCGGTGCGCAGTCCGGCTCCTTCGATGGGGACCGGGGTGGGGGTCAGGGCGGTGCCGAGGTGGCGCATGGCCACCAGACCGAGCAGGATCCCGGCCGCGATGAGGGGAACGCCGATCGCCATCCGGAGCAGAGTCGGGCTCTCGCGGGGGAGGAGGACCAGGCCGACCAGCAGGACGAACTGCACGGTCACCAGGAGCCACCCGATCACGCCGCGGTTCATGTGCCCAGTATGGGCGACAGGAGAGGCCCCCCGGTCGAAACCGGGGGGCCTCCCTGTTCCCTGTGCGCGCGAGGCGAATCGACGCGGAGGGAGCCTGCGTCAGGGGGTGACTGCTCGGGTTCGCCCCCGTGACGACTAGATGTCGTAGTACAGCTCGAACTCGTACGGGTGCGGGCGCAGCTGGATCGGTGCGACCTCGTTGATCCGCTTGTAGTCGATCCAGGTCTCGATCAGGTCGGCGGTGAACACGCCACCCGCCTGCAGGTACTCGTTGTCATCCTCGAGGGCTTCGAGCACCGCAGACAGCGATCCCGGCACCTGCGGAATGCTGGCGGCCTCGTCCGGGGGCAGCTCGTACAGGTCCTTGTCGACCGGCGCGTGCGGCTCGATCCGGTTCTTGATGCCGTCCAGTCCCGCCATGAGCATCGCGGACATCGCCAGGTACGGGTTGCTCGACGGGTCGGGCACCCGGAACTCGATGCGCTTCGCCTTGGGGTTGCTGCCCGTGACCGGGATGCGGATGCAGGCGGAGCGGTTGCGCGCCGAGTACACCAGGTTGACCGGAGCCTCGAAGCCGGGCACCAGGCGGTGGTAGGAGTTCACCGTCGGGTTGGTGAACGCCAGCAGCGAGGGCGCGTGCTCCAGCAGGCCGCCGATGTACCAGCGGGCCAGGTCGGACAGGCCGCCGTAGCCCTTCTCGTCGTAGAACAGCGGCTCGCCGTCCTTCCACAGGGACTGGTGGCAGTGCATGCCCGAGCCGTTGTCGCCGAAGAGCGGCTTCGGCATGAAGGTCGCGGTCTTGCCGTGCTCCCACGCGACGTTCTTGATGATGTACTTGAACAGCATCACCTCGTCGGCCGCATGCTGCAGCGTGTTGAACTTGTAGTTGATCTCGCCCTGGCCGGCGGTGCCGACCTCGTGGTGCGAGCGCTCGACCTGCAGGCCGACCTGCAGCAGCTTGGCCACCATCTCGTCGCGGATGTCGGCGAAGTGATCGACCGGCGGGACCGGGAAGTAGCCGCCCTTGAAGCGGGTCTTGTAGCCGCGGTTGCCGCCCTCCTCGACGCGACCGGTGTTCCAGGCGCCCTCGATGGAGTCGATGTGGTAGTACCCCTCGTTCGCCTGCGTGTCGTAACGCACGTCGTCGAACACGTAGAACTCGGCCTCGGGACCGAAGTAGCAGGTGTCGGCGATGCCGGTCGACTTCAGGTAGGCCTCGGCCTTGCCGGCCACGCCACGGGGATCGCGGCTGTAGGGCTCGCCGGTGTACGGATCGACCACGGCGAAGTTCATCACCAGGGTCTTCGCCTTGCGGAACGGGTCGAGGTACGCGGTCGCAGGATCGGGGAGCAGCTTCATGTCGGACTCGTTGATGGCCTGGAAGCCGCGGATCGAGGATCCGTCGAACATCAGGCCGTCCTCGAAGGCGGCGTCGTCGAACGCCGACGTCGGCATGTTGAAGTGCTGCATGATGCCGGGGAGGTCGATGAAGCGGACGTCGACGAACTCGATGCCCTCATCCTTGATGTACTTCTTGACCTCGTCGTGGGAACTGAACATGTCACCTCCTGCTCGCCTGGGCGAGCCTTGGTCGTGCACCGCTCTGGTGCGTTCGCCTCGCGCGGGGGGCCCCGCCGGGTCGGGGGCGGCCGCCTCCGACAGCTGAACACTACGGAGGAGCGGTGTCCCGGCGGTATCCCGTCTGTTTCGGACGTGTTAACCGGCAGCGGAAGGGTCATGCCGCGGCCGATAGCGTGTCCGGGTGCCTGAGGAGACGACTGCTGCGCCGGGGGCGATCGCCGGGTTCGGCCGGCGCCTGCTGGCCCTGGTCATCGACTGGCTCGCGGCGACGGCGGTGTCCCTGCTGGTCTTCCGCGACGTCGCGTACGGGTCCCTCGAGAGCTCAGTGGCGGTGCTGTCGGTGTTCGCGCTGGAGGTCATCGTGCTGACGTGGCTGATCGGCGCGTCCTTCGGGCAGCGCCTGCTGGGCCTGGCCGTCGTGCGGACCGATGGATCGCGCCTGACCCTCGGGCGGGTGGCGTTGCGCACGGTGCTGCTGTGCCTGGTGATTCCGGCAGTGGTGGTCGACTCGTACGGTCGCGGTCTGCACGACCGGGCGGTGGACTCCGTCGTCGTCCGCCGCTGAACCACTCCGCGTCTGTCTTGAGGTTGGTGGTCGGAAAACGGCCGTTTTCCGACCACCAACCTCAAGACAGACGGGGGGCAGTGTGTCCTAGGGCTAGCGCTGGCGGCGTACCTGCCGGGTGCTGGTCGGCACCGGTCCCTTGGGGATCGGCATCGACGACGCGGCATTGCCGAGTGCGTCGAGCTTGCGGCGCATCTCGGTGATCTCCCCGCCGCGGAGGTTCTTGGGCAGCGAGGTCAGCGCCTTCTGCAGCTTGATGAGCGGCACCTGGCCCTCGTCGTTGCCGACCTGGATCTCGTAGATGGGGATCTCCGGCAGCCATCGGGCGGTCTTCTTCCGCTCGTTGGCCAGCATCGGCACGACGCGGTTGGCCGGTCCCTCGGACATCAGCACGACGCCCGGCTTGCCGACGACCCGGTGCACGAGGTCCTGGTTGCGGCTGGCGGCCACCGCGGGGGTCACCAGCCAGTTCCCGCCACGGAGCGACTGGATGACGGCGGCAGCGGCGCCCGGCTGGCCGTCGATCTGCGAGTACGCCGCCCGCATCGCGCGCCTGCTGAACCAGTAGGTGCCCACCAGGAGGGCCAGGGGGAAGGCCAGGATGACCGCGGTCGGCCAGTTGAGCCACAGCCCGACGGGGATCAGCACCACCAGGAAGGTGAGCAGGAACAGCCCGCCGACCTCGAGCGGAAGCAGGCGATACACCTGCTGTGTCATCCGCCAGTTCTGGGCGAGGGACGAGAGCGTGCCGCGGATCTTTCCGAACATGGCGGCCAGCCTAGTTGGTCCTCGGCCGCCCAGCCCGACCGCGGCCGCTAGACGGACTCGGCCGCGGGGCCGGCCAGGACCGTGATGCTGGCCCCACGCTCCTCGCCACGGGCAGCGAGCGCCTGCTGGTAGAGGCGCCCGGCGCGGTAGCTGGAGCGGACGAGGGGTCCGCTCATGACGCCCGCGAAGCCGACCTCCGTCGCGTAGTCGGCCAGTGCGACGAACTCCTCGGGGCGCACCCACCGGGTGACGGGGTGGTGCCGCGGGGTCGGGCGCAGGTACTGCGTGATGGTCACCAGGTCGCACCCCGCGTCGTGCAGGTCGTGCAGCGCCTGGTGGACCTCGTCGATCTCCTCGCCCATGCCCAGGATCAGGTTGCTCTTGGTCACCAGCCCGGCGGCGCGCGCCTGCGTGAGGACGTCGAGGCTGCGCTCGTAGGTGAAGGCGGGGCGAATCCGCTTGAAGATCCGCGGGACGGTCTCGACGTTGTGCGCGAGCACCTCGGGTGCGGCAGCGAACACCTCGCCCAGCAGCGTCGGGTTGCCGGAGAAGTCGGGGATGAGCACCTCGACGCCGGTACCGGGGTTGAGGTCGTGGATCTCGCGGACGGTCTGCGCGTAGAGCCACGCGCCCTCGTCGGGCAGGTCGTCGCGCGCGACTCCGGTGACGGTCGCGTACCGCAGGCCCATGGTGCGCACGGACTCGGCGACACGTCGGGGCTCGTCCCGATCCAGCGGGGAGGGCTTGCCGGTGTCGATCTGGCAGAAGTCGCAGCGGCGGGTGCACTGCTCGCCCCCGATGAGGAAGGTGGCCTCGCGGTCCTCCCAGCACTCGTAGATGTTCGGGCAGCCGGCCTCCTGGCACACGGTGTGCAGGCCCTCGGCCTTGACCATGGCGTGGATCTTGCTGAACTCCGGCCCGGTCTTCATGCGCGTGCGGATCCAGTCGGGCTTGCGCTCGATGGGGACCTCGGCGTTGCGGGCCTCGATGCGCAGCAGACGCCGGCCCGAGGCATCCGTTGAGACGACCGGATCTACCACGACACGATCCTTTCCAGATGCCGCTCGACGACGGGCAGCGCCTCGGCCACGGCGACGTCGCGGCCGAGCTCCTTCGACAGGGTGGTCACGGAGGCATCGGTGATGCCGCACGGGACGATGCGGTCGAACCACGCCAGGTCGTTGTCGCAGTTCAGGGCGAAGCCGTGCATGGTGACGCCCTCGGTGACCCGGATCCCGATCGCGGCGATCTTGCGCTCGGGGCCGCGCGCGTCAGCGGCCAGCCACACGCCGCTGCGACCGGTGACCCGCATCGTCTCGACGCCGAGCTCGGCGCACACGTCCATCAGCATCGACTCGATGCGCCGGACGTGGTCGACGACCGCCATCGGGGACGGCAGGCGCACGATCGGGTATCCGACGAGCTGGCCGGGGCCGTGCCAGGTGATCTTGCCGCCCCGGTCCACGTCGACGACCGGCGTTCCGTCGAGCGGGCGCTCGAAGGGCTCGGTGCGGCGGCCGGCGGTGTACACGGGCGTGTGCTCGAGCAGCAGCACCGTGTCGGGGGCGGTGCCGGAGACGACCTCGGCGTGGACGCGGCGCTGGAGCTCCCACCCGTCGTGGTAGTCGACGGCGGCGTCGCCGAAGCCCACGTGCTCCACCCGGATCCGGGGAGTGGTGGGCGCAGTCATGGTCAGCACCCTACGTCAGGAGACCGGCTGCAGCCCAAGCTGCAGCAGTGCGCCATCGGCCGCACGTCGGCCGCTGACCATCGCACCCTGGATGGACCCGGTGTCGCGGTGATCGCCCGCGACGAACAGCCACTCGCCGAGGGCGACGGGTCGACGCACGTCGAACGGCGGCAGCATCGCGGGCAGGGCGTAGGGCACGGGGTAGGTGGCGACGTGCGCCCACGATCGGGTGCCGACCCCGTAGAGCTGCGCGAGGTGCCCGCGCACGATGGCCTCCATCGCCGCGTCGTCGTGCAGGCCGAGGGCGGACGCGCTGACCAGCACCCGGCCGTCCGACGCGTACGTGGGGGCGGCGTGCGTCAGGACCACGGTGTTGACGAGCGGCCCGCGAGCGTGGCGGCCGTCGACCACGACGACGGGTTCGCCGCCGGTGAGCAGCTCCGGCCGAGTGTCGGCGACGTAGTACCAGGTGGTGACATCGCGCCCGCCTGGGACGTGCAGGCTGGGCAGCAGCCCGGCGGCCGTGCGGGGGTCGGTGGCGACGATGACCGTGCGGGCGCGCACGCTGCCGTCGGACGTGTGCAGGACTCCGTCGTCCACCTGGTGCACCTCGACGCCGAGGCGCACGGTGCCCTCCGGCAGCGCGTCGTGCAGCTGGCGCGGGATGGCCTGCATGCCCTGCGCCGGCACCGATGGCCGGCCCTTGAGGAAGCTGAGGAGGACGAGGTCGAGGAACCGTCGGGACGTCTCGAGCCGATCCTCGAGGAAGACGCCGCTGAGGAACGGACGCAGGACCGTCTCGAGCAGGTCGGCGCCCACGCCCGCGGACAGCAGGGCCACGTCGGCGGGCATGTCCATCTGCGCCTCGCGCTGATGACGGGACTGGCGGGCGTTGCGAAGGGCGTACGAGGCGAACCGGAGCTTGCCGCCCAGCCGGCCTGAGCGGCGGGAGAGGGCGTCGGTTGCCCACTTCGGCAGCGCGCGGGGATCGCCGAGCCGAGTGGGCCCGTGGTCGGTCAGGGCGATGACGCCCGGGGTGAAGCCACGCAGTTCGAGGGCGTCGTAGTCGAGCACCCGGGCCGCCTCGGGGTAGGCCGGGTTGAAGACCTGGAAGCCGCGGTCGAGGAACAGGCCGTCGACGACGTCCGTGCGGACCCGCCCGCCGACGTCGTCAGAGGACTCGAGGACGACGACATCGACGCCGTGGATCGACAGCTGCCGGGCCGCGGCGAGGCCGGCGAGTCCGGCCCCGACGATGACGACGTCATGCTCCTGCACGGCTAGGAGCCTGCCAGCGCGGTGCGGATCGCCGACTCGATGGTGGTGTCCTGGTAGGTGAAGCCGGCCTCCTCGAGGACCGTCGGCAGCACCCGCGCGCTGCCGAGCACCTCCGCGGAGAACTCGCCGAGCAGCGTCTTGATGGCGAAGTCCGGGATCGGTGGCAGCCATCGTCGGCCGATGGCCTCGGCCAGCGCGTCGGTGACCTCGGCATTCGTCACCGGCGTCGGCCCGGTGAGGTTCACCGGACCGTGGATGCCGTCGTTCTCCATCACGAAGCGCAGGGCGGCCACCTCGTCGCGCAGTGAGATCCACGACCAGTACTGGCGCCCGGATCCCAGCCGTCCGGCCAGGTTCAGGCGCACGCCGGGGATCAGCGGCCCGAACGCGCCGCCGATGCCGGACGTGTGCATGCCGGCGCCGAGCTTGAGCACCGAGAACAACGGCCCGATCGTGCCAGCGGGGGCGGCCACCACGAGTCCGGTCCGCGGGTTGACGACCCGGATCCCGGCGGCTGCGGCGGGCTGGGAGGCGGCCTCCCATGCGCGGACCACGTCGGCGAGGAAGCCCGTCCCGGCCGGGGAGGTCTCGTCGACCTCGCGGTCGCCGGTCTCCCCGTAGAAGCCGATCGCCGAGCCGGACACGAGGACCTGGGGCATCGGGTCCAGAGCGGTGATCGCCCGGACGATGGTGTGCGTGCCGTCGACTCTGCTGTCGAGGATCTCCCGCTTGTAGGCGTCGGTCCAGCGGTGGTCGCCGACCCCGGCGCCGGCGAGGTGGATGACGGCATCCGTGCCGGCCAGCCGCTCGAGGTCGACGGTGCCCGCCCGCGGATCCCAGGTGATCTCGTCCGCGGCGGATGTCGGACGACGGACCAGCCGGACGACCTCGTGGCCGGCGGTGCGCAACTGCGGGACGAGGGCGCGGCCGATCAGGCCCGATGCTCCGGTGACGGCGATTCTCATGGCCCCAGCCTCCCGCCTACGACGTCCGCGCGCACCTCGACCCCCCGCCCGGCCCCACTTCCTTCGCGAGTGTGCGCTGGTCGTCGCTTTGGAGTACCCCGAAGCGACGACCAGCGCACACTCGCGAAGGTTCTTCGGCTAGAGACCGAGCTCGGCCTCGAACGCCGCCTCTTCGAGCCGGGCCTTGATGGCCCCGAGGAAGCGCGCGGCATCGGCACCGTCGACCAGACGATGGTCGTAGGTCAGCGCCAGGTACACCATCGACCGGATGGCGATGACGTCGGATCCGGTCGCGTCGGGCACGACGACGGGACGCTTGACGACGGCCCCCGTGCCCAGGATGGCGACCTGCGGCTGGTTGATGATGGGCGTGTCGAACAGGGCGCCGCGGCTGCCGGTGTTGGTGACGGTGAAGGTGCCACCGCTGAGCTCGTCCGGCGACAGCTTGTTCGTGCGGGTGCGGTCCGCCAGGTCGGCGATGCGCCGAGCCAGTCCGGCGATGTTGAGGTCACCGGCGTCGCGGATGACCGGCACGAGCAGGCCGCGCTCGCTGTCGACGGCGACACCGAGGTGCTCGGAGTCGAAGTAGGTGACCGTGCCCGCGTCCATGTCGACCGACGCGTTGACCTGGGGGAACTGCTTCAGGGACTCGACCGCTGCCTTGCAGAAGAACGGCAGGAAGGACAGCTTGACGCCCTCCCGCGCCTCGAAGTCGCCCTTGACCCGGCTGCGCAGCTGCGCGATGCGGGTCACGTCGACCTCGACGACGGTCGTCAGCTGGGCGGACACGTGCAAGGACTCGACCATCCGCTCGGCGATGACCTTGCGCAGCCTGCTGAGCTTCTCGGTGCGCCCACGCAAGGGTGACGACGGAGCGGTCGGCGCGGAAGCCGCCGGCGTGGTGGCCGCGGGGGTGGCGGCCGGAGCCGCCGCGGGGGCGGGAGCGGCGGATTCCTTGGCCTTCAGGGCGGCGTCGAGAACGTCGGACTTGCGGATCCGGCCGCCCACACCGGTGCCGGCGATGGTCGACAGGTCCACGCCGTGCTGCACGGCCAGCCGACGCACCAGGGGAGTGACGTAGGCGTCGGCGTTGCCGGCGGGCTCGGGTGCGGACGCGGGTGCCGCTGCGGCAGGGCGCGGGAGCCGCGGGGGCAGGCGCAGCGGGTGCCGGGGGAGCCGCGGGGGCGGCGGTCGGCAGCGGCGCAGCGGCCGGCTCCGGGGCGGACGGTGCAGGCGCGGGGGCAGCTGCGGGTGCGGCGCCGGCGGCACCGATGGTGGCCAGCTGGGCGCCCACCTCGACGGTCTGGTCCTCGCCCACGTCGATGCTCAGGAGCACGCCGGAGGCGGGGGAGGGGATCTCGGTGTCGACCTTGTCGGTGGACACCTCGAGCAGCGGCTCGTCGGCGGCGACGGTGTCGCCGACCTGCTTCAGCCAGCGGGTGACGGTGCCTTCGGTGACACTCTCGCCCAGCGCCGGCATGAGCACCGGCGTCGCGGGGCCGCTGGGAGCGGCGGGAGCAGGAGCGGCCACCGGCTCGGGCGCCGGAGCAGCAACGGGCTCGGGGCGGCGGGCAGGGCGGCCACCGGCTCGGGCGCCGGAGCAGCAACGGGCTCGGGCGCCGAGCGCGGAGCCGGAGCGGAGGCCTCGGCGGCCTCCCCGATCTCCGCGAGCGCGGCGCCGACCTCGACAGTCTCGTCCTCGCCCACCGCGATGCTCAGGAGCACGCCGGAGGCCGGGGAGGGGATCTCGGTGTCGACCTTGTCGGTGGACACCTCGAGCAGCGGCTCGTCGGCGGCGACGGTGTCGCCGACCTGCTTCAGCCAGCGGGTGACGGTGCCTTCGGTGACGCTCTCACCCAGCGCGGGCATCGTGACAGTGACCGACATGATGCAGTGCTCCTTCGAGGTTCGCGGACGTCAGGCGTGGGCGTGCAGGGGCTTGCCGGCGAGGGCGAGATGCGCCTCGCCCATGGCCTCGTTCTGGGTCGGGTGCGCGTGGATGAGGGTCGCCACGTCCTCCGGGTAGGCCTCCCAGTTGACGATCAGCTGGGCCTCGCCGATCTGCTCGCCGATGCGGGAGCCGACCATGTGCACCCCGATGATCGGTCCGTCGACGACCTGCACGAGCTTGATGAAGCCCGTCGTGGCGAGGATCTGGCTCTTGCCGTTGCCGCCGAGGTTGTACTCGTACACGGCCACGTTGTTCCCGTGCAGCTCGCGAGCCTCGGCCTCCGTCAGCCCCACGCTGCCGACCTCGGGCTCGCAGTAGGTGACGCGCGGGATGTTGACGTCGGCGATGACGGCGGGGTTGAGGCCGCCGATCTCCTCCGCGACGAAGATGCCGTGCTGGAATCCGCGGTGCGCGAGCTGCAGGCCGGGAGTGATGTCGCCGACGGCGAAGACGCCCGGCAGATTCGTGCGCAGGCGCTCGTCGACCAGCACCCAGCCGCGCTCCATGGCGACGCCCTGCTCCTCGTAGCCCATGTCGGACGTGTTCGGGCCGCGGCCGACGGCGACGAGCAGCAGGTCGGCGGTCTTGGTGGTGCCGTCTTCGAGGGTGATGGTCACGCTGGAGTCGTCCTGCGTCGCGGACTGGAAGCGGACGCCCAGGCTGAAGTCGATCTTGCGCTTGCGGAACGCGCGCTCGAGGGTCTTGGAGATCGCCTCGTCCTCGTTGGGCACCAGGTGCGGCAGGGCCTCGACGATGGTGACGTCGGCGCCGAACGACTTCCAGACCGACGCGAACTCGACGCCGATCACGCCGCCGCCGAGCACGATCACGCTGGAGGGGACGTAGTCGAGGTTGAGTGCCTGGTCGGACGTCATGATCCGGCCGCCGATCTCCAGCCCCGGCAGCGATCGCGCGTACGACCCGGTCGCCAGCACCACGTTCTCGCCGGTGTACTGCTCGCCGTTGACCTCGACGGTCTTCGGGCCGACCAGCCGGCCGGCACCCTCGACGAAGGTCACGTTGCGGCTCTTGACCAGTCCCTGCAGGCCCTTGTAGAGCCGGCCGACGACGCCGTCGCGGTACTCGTTGACCTTGACCATGTCGATGCCCTCGAAGGTGGCGCGGACACCGAACGCGTCGGACTCCTTGGTGGCGTCGGCGACCTCGGCCGCGTGGAGCAGGGCCTTCGTCGGGATGCAGCCGCGGTGCAGGCAGGTGCCGCCGAGCTTGTCCTTGTCGATGAGGATGACGGACTTGCCGAGCTCCGCTGCGCGCAGCGCGCAGGCATACCCGCCACTGCCGCCGCCGAGGATCACCAGGTCTGCGTTGGGCACGTTGCCTACTCCCTTGAGGTCGTCTCTGCCGTTTCGTGACGGTGTCCCGGCGAGCGCGTCGCCGGTCGGGTGTCATCCTTCCATCGACGCGTCCCGCTGGCGAATGCCCCCTTGAGCAAGCGTCAGTCGCTCGCGGGCGTGGCCATCTCGGCGGCGATCTGGACGAAGGTCCGCACCGCGCAGCCGGTTCCGCCCGTAGGCGTGTAGCCGTAGGCCCCCTTGGCGTTGTGCGACGGCCCGGCTATGTCGACGTGGACCCACTTCTGCCCGGCCGGGACGAACTCCCGCAGGAACACGCCGGCGGAGAGCATGCCGCCCATCCGGTCGCCGATGTTGGCGATGTCAGCAGTGCTCGAGTCGAGTGCGGCCCGCAGGTCGTCGGGCAGCGGCATCGGCCACATCGCCTCGCCCGCGGCGCCGGCCGCGTCGACCACGGCCATGCGGGCGCCGTCGTCGTTCGCCATGACGCCCGCCGTGCGGGTGCCCAGTGCGACGACCTGCGCGCCGGTGAGCGTGGCGACGTCGATGAGCAGGTCGGGCTTGTCCTCGGCGGCCATCCCGATGGCGTCGGCGAGGATCAGCCGGCCTTCGGCGTCGGTGTTCAGCACCTCGACGGTCCTCCCGCCGTACATCGTGATGACGTCGCCGGGGCGCTGCGCCGTGCCGCTGGGCATGTTCTCGGCCGTCGGCACCCAGCCGGTGACCCGGACGGGCAGCCCGAGGCGGGCGATCGCGGCGACGGCGCCGATGACGGCGGCCGCCCCGGCCATGTCGGACTTCATCTCGTCCATGTTGGCGGCGGGCTTGATGGAGATGCCGCCGGTGTCGAACGTGATGCCCTTGCCGACCAGCGCGAGGTGCGTCGTCGCGCCCTCGGGAGCGTAGGAGAGCCGGGCCAGCCGCGGCGGGTTGGCCGAGCCCTGGCCGACGGCGAGGATGCCGCCGCAGCCCTCGCGCGCGAGCTCGGTCTCGTCCCAGACGGTGACGTCGACGGGCAGGCCCTCGACGGCGGCCACGGCGGCATCCGCCAGCGCCGCCGGCGGAAGGGCGTTCGGGGGAGTGTTCACGAGGTCGCGCGTGAGGTTGACGGCGGCGGCAACGGTGGTGACGTCCTTGACTGCCTGCTTCTGCTCGGCGGTCGGTGCTTCGGGCAGCAGGAGCGTGACCGAGTGCACGGGTGCTTTGCGGCCCTTCTTGGACGCGCTGCGGAACGCGACGAAGTCGTAGGCGGCGAGCTGGGCGGCGATCGCCACGGTCAGCAGCGCGTCATCGTCCGTCAGGGGCAGCGCCATGGCCACCCGCCGCGTCCCCGCCAGGCCGCGGATCGCGTCGCCGACGGCCCGCCGGACCGTCTCCGCGTCGGCGCGCGCGGCCTCGTCGCCGAGCCCGAGGCCGACGACCACGGGGGCGCTGATCCCGGACCCGCTGGGGAGGCGCACGACCTCACCTGCCTTGCCGGTCGCGCCCATGGCCTGCAGCGCCTCGGCCAGCCGAGTGCGCACCGCGGCGGAGAGCCCCGGGGAGAGGATCTCGACCTTCTTGCCGCGGGCCGGCGCGACGGCGATGACCAGTGCGTCGGCGGCGGCGGTGTGCGGCTTCGAGTCGGCCAGGACGATGCGGGCGGTGGGGGTCAGCGTCATGACTTCACTGTATTGCCACCGCCGGACCCGCGGGGCCCGGACGCACTACGGTCGGCCTGTGAGCAGCGAAACCGAGGCCACCGGCCTGAAGACGACGCCCCTGCACTCCCGCCACCTCGCGGCGGGCGCCAAGACCGCGGACTTCGGCGGCTGGGACATGCCCATCGAGTACGACGGTGTCGTGGCCGAGCACACCGCAGTGCGGTCGACGGTCGGCGTGTTCGACGTCTCCCACATGGGCAAGGTCGCCATCCACGGGCCGGGGGCCAAGGACTTCGTCAACTCGGTGCTCGCCAACGATCTCGATCGCATCGAGGACGGCCAGGCCCAGTACTCCATGCTGCTCAACGACGCCGGCGGTGTGGTGGACGACCTGATCGTCTACCGATGGGGCGATGACGGGGTCTTCATCATCCCGAACGCCGCGAACGCCGCCACGGTGGTCGCGACGCTTCGCGGCCTCGCGCCGGAGGGCCTGACGGTCGACGACCAGCACCTGACCCACGGGATCATCGCGGTTCAGGGTCCCGCGAGCGCCGACACTGTCGCGGCGCTCGGGTTCCCGGTGGACCACGACTACATGGCCATGGCGATGGCGCGCTGGTCCGATGCTCCCGTGGTGGTGTGCCGCACCGGATACACGGGCGAGCAGGGATTCGAGCTCGTGGCGCCGGCGGAGGTGCTCGGTGACCTGTGGGATGCGGTCGTCGCGGCGGCCCGCGAGCGCGGCGGCATGCCGGCGGGCCTGGGCGCCCGGGACACCTTGCGCACCGAGATGGGCTACCCGCTGCACGGCCAGGACATCAGCCCGACGATCACGCCGGTCGAGGCGATGCTCGGCTGGGCGGTCGGCTGGGACAAGCCCGAGTTCCTGGGCCGCGACGCGGTGGCCGCCCAGCGGGCGGCGGGTCCGGCCCGGCGACTGCGCGGGCTGCTCGCCCTCGACAGGGGGATTCCACGGCCGCATATGGCCGTGCGGCGCTCTGCCGACGGCGACGACGCGCTGGCGGGTGAGGTCATCGGCGAGGTGACCAGCGGGACGTTCTCGCCCACGCTCAAGCAGGGCGTCGGATTGGCGCTGCTGGACTCTGCGGTGGCCGTCGGCGACGAGGTCGTGGTCGACGTGCGGGGGCGGGCCTCACGATTCCGGGTCGTCAAGCCGCCGTTCGTCGACGTCAACACGCGCTGAGCGGAGCCGCTGCCATGAACACCTTCCTGTGGATCGCCCAGGGCTTCCTAGCGGTCGCCTTCCTCATCACGGGGGTGCTGAAGCTGGCTCGCTCCCGCGAGCAGTTGGTCGCCTCGGGTCAGAACTGGGCCGCCGACTTCGCTCCTGGGCTGATCCGTGCAATCGGGGTCGCGGAGATCGCCGGCGCCTTGGGCCTGGTGCTACCCGGCATCACCGGCATCGCCGTAGTGCTCGTCCCGCTGGCTGCCACCGGCTTGGCCATCGACATGGCCGGGGCGTTCATCACGCATGCGCGGCGCGGTGAGCGTGGCCCGATGCTGATGACCGCCGCGCTCTTCGTCCTTCTCGTGCTGATCGCGTGGGGTCGGTTCGGTCCCTACCCGCTGGGGTGAGCGGCCACACCCCATCCGGCCAGTTTCGGGGCTACCGTGGTGGCATGTCTGACAACGAGGCACTGCGGCGCGCCGCCGAGAAGCGGCTGAGGGATCAGTCCGGGTTCTGGAAGCTGCTCGGCGTCTTCGTCATCGTGTGGATCATCCTGATCGCGGTCTGGGCGTTCTCCGGCGGTGGCTACTTCTGGCCGATGTGGGCCATGTTCGGCATGGGCATCGCCCTGCTGTTCACCGCGTGGGGCGCGTTCGGGCCGCGCGCCAAGCAGCCCAGCGAGGCGCGAATCCAGGAGGAGATGCGCAAGTTCGACTCGTAGCGCTCAGGCGCGCGAGAGGAGCAGCTCCAGCAGGTCGACGGTGACCTCGGCGCCACGTCCCGCGTCATCGCTCAGGTCCAGGGGCAGCCCCGGCGTCAGATCGATGCGGTCGACGGCCGCGATGCGCGCGGGATCGGGTGACGTCGCGCCGGCGCGCCACCAGCCCTTCGCCCGGAAGGCCAGCCGGTCCGCGACGAGCGCGGCTGCGAGTTCGGGGGTGCCGTCGACGAGGCAGGGCGTGCGACGGGCCGCGGCCCCGAGCAGGATGCCGACGACGCCCGCCAGCGAGCCGGCGCCGAGGTGGTCGAGCAGGGGCACCGGCTCGCCGCGATGCTCGACCACGTCTGCCATCCGATCCCGGATGTCCGCGCAGGCGACCATCCAGTCGCGATCCGTCATGCCGGCCGGCTGAGCGAGGACGGCGGACGACTCCTTGCGGGTCAGCAGGCCGATGACCGTGCGGGCCACCGTGTCGTCGGGCCGTGCGACGCGGGGGATCAGCAGGGTGACGCCTGCATCGACCGCCGCGTCCGCCGCGGTCACGCCAGCGTCCATCGCCGCGGCGATCGGGCCGTCCGGGCCGTCCAGCCACCGCGGCTCAACCGACGCGCCGGGCACCAGCGAGTGCCACCACGTCCATAGATCGCCGAGAGCACCGGTCACGTCGGCCGGTGGCACGGCCCGGGTTCCGTCTGAGCCCTCGACCCGGCCGATGGCGTCAGCCGTCAGCGGCGGCAGGTCGGCGGTCATGCGACTCCTCGCGGCTCGAGCGGACGGCGCCGGTCAGCCCGGCAGCGCGACCAGTATGACGAGCACGGCGACGGTTGCGACCTCCGCGACCGCGCCGAGCACGTCGCCGGTGATGCCGCCGAGCCGGCGGACCGCCACCGCCGTCAGCCATGCGCCGGCGAGGAGGCCGACGGCCACCGCCGCAGCCGTGGCCAGGGCCACCCCGGGACCGTGCGCGCGGGCGACCGAGGCGGCGCTGAGGGCCACCCACAGCGCCGCCCAGCCCAATGCCGCCCAGGTGGGAACGCTGCCCGCAACCATCGCGCCCAGCCCGTCAGGCCTGGCCGCGGGGACCGAGCGGCGGCAGGCGAGCACGATCGCGATCCGGCCGGCGACCACCGCGACGACGAGGCTGCCCGCGCCCGCGCCGCTGTCCAGCAGCTGGCCGAGGGCGACGGCCTCGGCCGCCAGCAGCAGGACCAGCACCAGCACGCCGAACGGCCCGATGTCGGAGCGCCGGGCGATGGCGAGTGCCTCGTCGGCGGGCCGGCCGCTGCCGAGGGCGTCCGCGGTGTCGGCGAGGCCGTCGAGGTGCAGTCCGCGGGTCAGCCAGGCCAGGGCGCCGACCGCGAGGACGCCGCCGAGCAGGCCGCCGACGGGGGTGAGGCTGACGAGCACCTGTGCGGCGATGCCGACGACGAGGGCGAGCACGAGGCCGACGAGCGGGCCGAGGAGGATCGCCCGGCCCGCGACCCGGGAGTCGACGACCCGCGGAGCGGGTACGGGGATCCGGGTGAAGGTGCCGAAGGCCAGCCGCACGGAATCGGGCACGTCAGGTCCGTGCCGCGGCTGCCGGGGCCTGCCGATCCGAGACTCCGGCACTTTCGAAGGTGGCCATCTCCGCGAGGGTGGTGGCCGCGGCGTCCAGCAGCGGCAGGGCAAGCAGTGCTCCGGTGCCCTCGCCCAGGCGCAGGCCGAGGTCGACCAGGGGGTGGAGTCCCAGGTGGGCGAGGGCCAGTCCGGCGGCCGGTTCCGCAGATCGATGGCCGGCGATCCACCAGTCGCGCGCGCCAGGGGCGAGCTGGTCGGCGAGCAGGGCCGCCGCCCCGGACACCACGCCGTCCAGCACCACCGGGCAGCCGCGGCTGGCGGACTGCGCGAGCAGGCCAGCGGCCGCCGCGATGTCGGGGCTGCCGATGCGTGTGAGCACGGCCACCGGGTCGTCGGCCACCTCCGTCGCGCGCGCCATGGCGGACGCGACGGCCTGGCGCTTGCGCTGCAGCGTGGGGTCGTCGATTCCCGTGCCTCGGCCGGTGACACCGGCCGCGTCAGCGCCGGTCACGACGCCGATGAGCGCGGCAGCCGGGGTGGTGTTGCCGATGCCCATGTCCCCAGGCAGCAGCACGTCGGCGCCGGCGTCGATGGCCTCGTCGGCGAGCAGCCGCCCGAGGGCCAGGGCGGTCCGGCACTCGTCGACGGTCATCGCGTCCTCGCGGTCGATGCTGCCGCTGCCCCGACGGACCCGATGGGCGGCGATCGTCGGGTCGATGGACTCGAGGTACGCGGGGTCGGCATCGACGCTGACGTCGACGACTCGCACCGACGCCCCCAGCCGGCGAGCCAGCACCGTGGCGGCCGCTCCGCCGGTCGCGAAGTTGGCCACCATCTGGGCAGTCACCTCCGGTGGATAGGCGGACGTACCCGACGTCCGCGCGACGCCGTGGTCGCCGGCCAGGATCACCAAGTGGGGATGCCGGAACGGCGTCGGCGGACAGCGGTCCTGCACGGCCGCCATCCAGATGGACGCATCCTCGAGGCGGCCGAGGGCGCCCGCCGGCTTGGTCAGGGTGGCCTGGCGCGCACGGGCGGAATCGGCCGCGCGGATCGAAGGCGCGGCGACGGTGTCAGTCACGGGAGCTCCTCGTGCTCGTGGCGCGGGCGGTGAGGGGCAGGAGCTGTCCGGCGATCACGATGACCGCCTCGTCGACCTGCTCGGCCACCCTCGCGTTCAGACTGCCGAGCAGGTCCTGGAAGAGCCGCCCGGAAGAGGTGGCCGGCACCACGCCCATGCCCACCTCGTTGGAGACCAGGATCAGCTCGCTCGGGCAGCGCTCGATCGCGGCGACGAGCGCGGTGATCCGCTCGTGCGCCTCGTCCTCGACGGCCGACCGCCCGCCTGCCTCACTCCGTGACCACGCGTCGATGTCGTCGAGGGCGGCGGTCAGCCACAGGGCCAGGCAGTCGACGAGGACGGTCTCGCCCGGCTGGGTCCCGGCCAGCACCGCGCTCACGTCGGAGGACTCGACGGTCGTCCAGCGAGCCGGGCGTCGCTCGCGATGGCGCCGGACCCGCTCCGTCCACTCGCCGTCGTCGGGGCGCTGCCCGCCGGTGGCCACGTAGGTGACCCGTGTCGCGTCGGCCGCCAGCTCCTCCGCGTGCCGGGACTTGCCGGACCGGGCGCCCCCGAGGATGAGCAGGCGCCGTCCGCGACGGTCGGAGCCTGTTCCGTCGGCCGTGTCGATGGAGGCGAGATCCGCGAGCACCTCGACTCCCAACGGCGCCAGGCGCCGGCGCAGCTCGGGGGTGGGCGGATTGTGATGGCTCAGATGGGTGGCGATGACACGCGTCGCGGCAGTGACGCAGCCGTGCGCGCGGAGGTCGGCGAGCAGGGCCGGCAGGCGGGCGAGGTCGAGGTGTCCGGTGCCGTGGTCCAGGGTGTCGCCGAAGGTCTCGTCGAGTACGACGACGTCGTACGGATCGGTAGCCAGTCCGATCTCCTCGGCGGTGAACGGTCCGGTGTCGGTGGCGTACAGCAGCCGACCCCCGTCCGGACCGGTGACGTCGAAGAGCAGCGCCTCCGCGGCGAGCACGTCGCCATTGCCGTGGTCATGCCGCGCCGGCAGCGCCTGCACGGAGTACGTCCCGCCTGCGGTGTCCAGGGCCATTTCGTCGCCGGCGATCAGGGGGTGCAGGTCGACGGGTGCGTCCGGCGCGATCCAGTCGCGGCACAGGTCGAGGGCGGCCGGCGGCCCCCAGACGTGCAGGACGGCGCGCGGGCTCGTCCAGTGACGGGTCAGCAGCAGCGCCGGGTGCAGGTGGTCCGGATGACCGTGAGTGAGGAGCAGGTGCTCGACGTGGTCGAGGGCCGGCCCGCCGGGCGGCAGGTGCGGCGTGGTCGGCCCGGCGTCGATCAGCAGGACGTCGTCGACCAGGGCCGAGCTCGGGGTGCGGGCCCGTCCGGCCGTGCGCTCTGTCGAGCAGGAGGCGCACCGGCAGAAGGGGTTGGGCCAGCCGTCGGCCGATCCGGTGCCGAGGAGGGTGATGCGCACCTCAGCGGACCCCGGCCACGGGCGGCGCCGGCTCCGCGGTCGGCGTGAACTCCACCGGCGCATCGAAGGCGGCGCGCCTCGAGATTCGGCGCAGCGCCAGGAGCACCGGCCGTCCGGCGACCACGATGAGGATCACGGTCAAGGCGGCTCGTGGCAGGTCGTAGCCGAGCGAGGTCACCAGGCAGAACCGCAGCCAGGCCGCGATGTTCTCGACCATGCCCGCGCCCGGAGTGAAGGCGATCGCCTCCGGCAGCCCGGCCATGAACGGCCAGAACCACAGGTTCAGCAGGAAGCCGTAGGCCACGCACGCGACCGCCCCGTATGCGGCCAGCATGCACCAGTTCGCGTCGCCCCCGCCACTGCGGGAGCAGGCCGGCACCCATGCCGACCCACGCGGCACCGAGCATCTGGAAGGGCAGCCACGGCCCCACGCCACCGGTGAGGAGGGCGGACGCGAACATCGAGACGGCTCCGAGGCTGAAGCCGAATCCGGGCCCGAGGGCGCGGCCGCCGAGGATGAGCACGATCCAGATCGGCTCGAGTCCCGCCGTGCCGGCGCCCAGCGGGCGCAGGGCCGCGATGACCGCGCTGAGCACGCCGAGCATGGCGATGGCCTTGGCGTCCATCCCACCGTCGCTCACCTGCGTGAGGACGACGACGAGCAGGAGCGGGACGACCACCGCGAACAGGATCGGTGCGTCGCTCGCATGCGCGACGGCCGCGGACTCCGGGGCCGCCACCAGCGGCCACAGGAAGGCGACCAGCCCGACCGCGGAGACCATGCCGATGGCCAGCCGCGACGCGGGCCCGAGGTGCACGGCGCTGCTCATCCGGCCACCTCCTCGCCGGTGATGGCCGCGGCGACCTGATCCACGGTCAGCCACGACGCGGGGGCGAGGATCTTCGACACCTGAGGGGCGAACATGGGCGACGACGTGACCACGTGGCTGGTCGGCCCGTCCGCCACCACCTCGCCCTCGGCGAGGATGACGACGCGGTCGGCGACCTCGGCGACCAGTTCCACGTCATGCGTCGCCAGGACGATGGCGTGACCGGCCTCCGCGAGGTCGGCGAGCACGCGGGCCAGCCGGGCCTTCGTCGGATAGTCCAATCCGCGCGTCGGCTCGTCGAGCAGCAGCAGTCCGGGGCCGGGCGGCCAGGATGACGCAGAGAGCGACCAGCAGCCGCTGGCCCTCCGACAGGTCCCGCGGATGCGTGCCGTCCTCGATGTCCGGCGCCATGAGCGCGAGCAGGGCCCGGGTGGTGCCGGGCTCGCACTGGGCGTCGCGATCCGCGGCTCGGCACTCGTCCGCGACGGTGGTGGCCTCGAGCAGGTCGCCTGGCTCCTGGGGCACCAGTCCCACCCGGGACAGCAGCTCTGGACCCTCGCAGAGACCGGGGATCCGCTCCGCCGACCTGGACGAGGCCGGTGACGCGCGGGCCCAGGCCGACCATCGCGTTGAGGAGGGTGGACTTGCCGGCCCCGTTGCGGCCCATCAGGGCCACGATCTCGCCCTCGCCAACATCGAGGCGGACGTCGCGCAGCGCCTGGTGGTCCTGGTACGAGACGGAGAGATGGTCGGTCGTGGCGGACACCCGAGTGGTGGATCGCACCGCGCGCAGGTGCGGGGTGCGGCCGACGAGCAGGTCTCTCAGCGGACCGGCGGCCCGACGGGCGTCACGCACCGAGAGCGGCAGCGGCTGCCAGCCGGCGAGGCGGCCGAGCTCGACGACCGGCGGCGCGATGGGGGCATTGCGCCATGACCTCGGAGGGTGATCCGGCCACCACCGGCAGGCCCTCGCCGGGGACGATGACGACGAGGTCCGCGTACTGGACGACGCGTTCGAGCCGGTGCTCGGCCATCACCACGGTCACGCCGAGGTCGTGCACCAAGCGCTGGAGTGCGGCGAGCACCTCCTCCGCGGCACCGGGATCCAGGGCGGAGGTCGGCTCGTCCAGCACGAGGATTCGGGGGTGCGAGGTGAGCACCGCGCCGATGGCGACGCGCTGACGCTGTCCCCCGGACAGGGAGGCCAGCGCCCGGTGGCGCAGGTCGGCCAGGCCGAGCAGGTCGAGGGTCTCCTCGACGCGGCGACGCATCACGTCGGCCGGGATGCCCAGGCATTCCATGCCGTAGGCCAGCTCGTCCTCCACGACGTCGGTGACGAAGCCGCTCATCGGGTCCTGGGGGACGACGCCCACCACGTCGGCGAGCTCGCGGGGAGGGAACTCCCGGGTGTCACGGCCGTTGACGACCACGCGACCGGAGAGGGTGCCGCCGGTGAAGTGGGGCACCAGGCCGTTGATGGCCTTGAGCAGGGTGGACTTGCCCGATCCGGTGCGGCCGACCACCAGGACCAGTTCACCCTCGGGGATGGCGAGGTCGACGTGCGCCAGCACGGGCGCGTGCGCACCCGGATAGGTGATGGTGACGTCGTCGAACCGGATCATGCGACCGGCTCCGGAACACGGGTGGCGGTCGACCGCTGGTGGCGGACGTTGAGCGGCAGCGGGGGCGCGGTCAGGGCGGGCGTGGCGGCGATCGCGGCGGCGAGGAGGCCGACGAGGGGCAGGGCGGGCCAGCCTGGCGGATCGGTCGGCGCGGTCAGGGCGGCAACGCCGAGCCACGATGCGGCGGCGAGCAGCCCCGCGGTGACCACGCCGGCCCCTGCGACGAGCCACTCGGGCAACCGCCACGGGTCCGGCCGGTATCGGGTGCGGACGGACGTACGGCTGGCGAGCGCCACGGCGGCGATGGACGCGCCCACTCCGGCGGCGAGCATCGGCAGGCCGAGGGCCGCGGGCGAATCGGCGGACACGAGCGCGTACACGCCGATGCACGACGCGACGAGGCCGCCGAGGAGCAGGGCGGCCGACGAGCCGGCGGCTACTGACGGACTGCGGGCCGCGGCGCCCGTAGCCGCGCGAGTCCATGGCCGCAGCCAAGGTCACCGAGCGCTCCAGCGCTCCCTCGAGCACCGGGACCGCCGCGCCGGCGATGGCCCGCGGGCCAGAGGTGCGCCGCCCGCGCAGGCGACGGGTGCTGCGCAGTCGGTCGACGTCAGCGATCAGCTGCGGAGTGAAGGTGAGTGCCACCACGACGCTCACCCCGAGCTCGTAGAGAGCCGCGGGCACCGACTTGAGCAACCGCGTCGGCGAGGCGAGCGCGTTGGCGGAGCCCACGCAGATGAGGATCGTCGCCAGCCGCAGTCCGTCGTAGAGGGCGACGAGCATCGACTCGAGGGTGATCGTGCCGCCGAGGCGGACGCCGGCCAGCCAGGACGGCAGCGGGATGCCCGGCAGGTCGAGCAGGACGGTCGTGCCGATCGAGGCGCTGAACAGCACTTGGACCAGCAGGCGGACGGCGATGACGAGGATGCCGAGGCGGACGAAGAAGCCGAACGACCTGGCCCACGGCGCGTTGGGTCGGCGGGACTCCACGACCACGGCGGCGGCGGCGATGATCAGCAGGAGGATCAGCGGGTTGGTGGTGCGACTCGCGGCCGCGGCCAGCCCCAGCGCCCAGGCCCACCATGCGCCCGGGTGCAGCCACCGGGCGGTGCGGTCAGCTCTCACGGCGTCGCCCCCGGTACCAGAGGGCGCCGCCGCCGAGGAGCAGGGCGGCCACCGCCAGGACGGCGACCGGGGAGCCAGAGCCCGGACCGGTTGCCGGGCCGGTCGCGGCCGCGGCCATGCCCGACGGGCTGGGCGTCGACGTGCCCGGCCCGGGTGACGCGGAGGCCGACGCCGCGGTGAGCAGGTCCTCGGCCTCGGCGTCGCTGAGGACCGGCGCGCACTCACCCTCGGGGTAGCCGGCGACGCCGCAGACCAGCCCGTCCTCGGTCCGGACCTCGGCCACCGAGCGCAGCAGGTCGTAGCCGGTCGCGTCGGGGGCGGCGACCACGCACTGCGCCACCGGGGCGGGCGGTGTCTGGCCCGCGGGCGCGACGGCGGCTGGGCCGAAGTCGATGATCAGGGCCACCCGCTTGCCGTCCGGGGCAGCGGCGGTGTCGGCGCAGACGGCGGCGAAGTCGGGCGCGGTGGCGGGTGCGTCGTCGGGGTCGGCTGACTGGGTGGTGACGCCGAACGCCCAGCCCTCCACGTCGCCGTCCGCGGGAACCGCGGTGCCGGGGCCCTGGGTGGCGAAAGCCCACGTCCCGGCTGCGGCAGGCGCCTGCCAGTAGGTCCAGTAGCGATAGGCGGCCGCCTGGGCCGGAGAGGTGACGAGGGCGATCGACGACGCTGCCAGTGCCAGTGCACCGGCCGCCCGCGCGATCGCCCTCGTCCTCATGTGCGGAGGTCCGCTAGCCGCGGATGGACGAGGCCAGGGTGCTGACCAGGTTGACCCCGCCGAACGCGGTGGGCTTCGAGCCGGTCGCCTCGGCGACCATCAGCAGCAGGCCCGCGGCTCCCGGGTTGGTGCCGTTGCCGGTCACGAACTCGTCGGCGCTGGCCTTCAGTGCCGCAGTGGCCTTGCGGATGGACGCTCGGCCCTGCCGCGCCTCGGTCAGGCCGAGCACGGCCATGGCCGTCGACGAGTAGTCGATGCCGCCGAGCGAGGAGGGCAGCAGGCCGGTCGATGACAGGCCCTTGGCGAGGTAGCTGATCCCCTTCGCCTTGGCGGTGTTCGCGCAGGGCGCGGCCACCGCGGCGGTGGGCTGCTTGCTCACCGGCAGGGAGCCGGCCAGTCCGACCACGCCCTGAGACGTTGCGGAGCCGTCGGGCTTGCTGCCGGACTGGTAGGCGAACCCGCCGCCGTCGGCGCAGGATGACGAGAGCCGGCCCAGGAAGCGGGAGGCCTTCTTGTACAGCTTCGAGCCGAACGTGCCGCCCCAGGTGTTGGCGGCGGCGAGCGACAGGCCGGTCGAGTTGGCATCGGATGCGCCGCCGGCGTAGTACGGCCAGCCGCCGTCCGCGTTCTGCTGCTTGCGCAGCCACGTGCCGGCGGACTCGGCCGAGTCGACGATGCGGTTCATGATCGGCGCCTTCAGGTTCATGACCCGGCTGTCGTCGAGGGCCATCAGCGCCATCAGCGCGAGGGCGGTGGAGTTGGTGTCCGGCCCGGTGAAGTTGGCCGGGTCCGCCTTGGCGCAGGGCTGGCCGGTGTCGGCGCGGTACGCCTGGAAGGACCCGTCCGCGCACTGCTGGTCCAGCAGCCAGGCGATGGCGCTGGTCGGCGGGGTGATGTCGTTGGCGGCCAGGCCCAGCAGGGCCAGCGACTGGCGGTACACGCCGTCGTACGTCGGGTCGCTGGCGCCGTAGAGGCCGGCGTCGGAGCCGGCGGCGTGCGCGGGGATGGCGGTTGGCAGGGCAATGGCCATGGCGGTCGCGATGGCGATGCTCAGGCGACGCAGGCCCTTGACGGTGTTCACGGGTGCCCTTCTGGGGGAGCGGTGCCGGACCGGTCGCTGCGTGCCCCGGAAAGCGAAACCCCCGCTGCTGAAGCAGTCGGGGGACGGCTGGGTGGGGACCCGAGCTCCCGTCCCGTTACCTCGACGGATGGAGCCGCTCGCGTTCGCCAGGTGCTCCGACTCACCCCTTGCGGGGAACACGGTTGCGGGACAGCGCCGGGATCTCACCGGACTTCCCCTGGACGTCGAACGAGTGGTGATGAAGTTGTGGGCTGATCCGACCACGCGCGACCGTGGCGTGTCAAAGGACGCGGCCGGTGACGTTACGTCCGGGGGTGCAGATCCCGCTGTCCGGCCTGTTCGAGCGGACCGTCCGCTGTCGCGCGTCGCCGGTACATGTCCTGGTCGGCACGCGCGATGAGCTCGTCGAGCCCCGCCGGCCCGTCGACAGCGGGCGCCGAGGCGAAGCCGACGGTGACCGACCCCTTCCAGCGATCGGTGATCGCGGCATCGGCGGCAAGCATGCGGTCCACGCGTGCGTTCAGGTCGGCTGCCGCTCCGGGCGAGCCCGTCCCGAGAACGAGGAACTCGTCGCCGCCCCAGCGCACCAGGAGGTCGTTCGTGCGGATGCACGACCGCAGGGCACGTGCGACGGCCGAGAGCAGTTCGTCGCCGAAGCGATGACCGAGCCGGTCGTTCGCCTTCTTGAGGCCGCGCACGTCGACGAACCACGCGAGGACCGGTTCCTCGGTGCGCTGCGCCGTCGCGAGGAAGGCCGGGATCGCGCGCTCGAGCCCGTTGCGGTTGAGGACTTCGGTCAAGGGGTCGTAGGCCGCCTGGCGAGCCAGTTCGACCTGCATGTCGGCGAGATCGGAGAGTGCGGAGAGTCGCAGTTGCAGGAGGATGGCGCCCACCAGCAGGGCACTGGCGCAGACGAGCGAGTTCTCCCGCACCTCCACCGGGGTCACCACGGCAGAGAACGTCGCCACGGCGCCGATCTCCATCACGACCGCTCCCAGCGCGAACGGAAGCCACGCGTGCGTCAGCGGTCCGAAGACGATCATGACCAGCACCACATAGGCGAGGTTCGCCGCAGTGGGCATCTGCGCATAGGCGTGGAGGAGCATGCCCACGAGGGCGACGCTGCACATCGTCCAGATCCACGGCAGCGCGGTGTCGGGGAGCTGTCCACGGCGCAGGACCCAGGCCAGGATGAGGAACACCGGCGCGAAGACCACGTTGATCACCCAGGTGGTGGCGGCTTCGTCAGGCAGGGCCACCGCGTTGACCACGGCGAACACGGCGGTCAGGACGCCCGCCGCCGCTAGCACAGGCGGGATCTGGCGCCGCGCGGTCTGGAGGAAGATCCCGCGGGTGCCCTCTTCCGGTGCGAGAGCGGTCGCCATGGCTGCCCCCCAATCCACTGTCAAGGGTAGACGGGGCGCTACTCCGGATGCAGGCTCATCGGGCCGTAGGCGACGTGGTCGTCCTCCATCAACGACACCTGAGACACGCCGCCGTCGAGCAGGTCACGCCAGGACTCGCCGAGCCACGTCTCGGCGTCGGCCTGCGTCGGGAAGCCCTGCGACCGCTCGCCGCGCTCGCCGGTGGACGGGTCGTAACTCCAGAACCAGGTCATGCGACCTCCAGGGTTGCCTACCGACTACTTGACGACTACTTGACGACGGGCGCCGCCGCGACGGACCCGCGGCGGGGGCAGGCGCAGCCGGCGCAGCTGGACGGTGCGCAGCGTCGCGTACAGCAGGATGCCCTTGCGATCGGGCTTGTTGGGGAACTGCTCCTTGGCCCGCCGGTCCAGGCTGAACAGCAGGATGCCGGTGTCGACGATGATGACGAGGGCGAACAGCAGGAAGGCCAGCGTCACGAACGACTGCACGGTGGCGTTGCGGATGAAGCCCAGGGCGAGCACGGCGATCGCGATGAAGATGAAGAACTCCGCGATGGTGAATCGGGAGTCGACGAAGTCGCGGGTGAACGCCTTGGCCGGGCCACGATCCCTCGGCGGCAGGTAGCGCTCGTCCCCGGCGAGCATGCCCGCGCGAGCACGTGACCGCTCCTCGCGGTCCCGCTCCCGGGCGGCCTTCTTCGCGGCCTTCGGGTCCTTCGGGATCCGCAGGTTCTGCTTGCGGGCCGCCTCGGCCTCCTTGCCGGGAGGGCGTGGGACGGCCCTTGGGCGCGCGGGCGTCCTGCTCCGTCGCCGAGGGCGTCGGCGTGGCAGCGGAATCGGCGGGCTTGTTGCGTCCGAACATGATTGGCGAGCCTAGCCTGTGCGACCGTGGGGTGCTCCGCATAGGCTGGAGATCACGCCGACGACGGAAGGGTCCCCGATGGGTCTGTGGCAGCGTTTCAAGATGATCTTCAAGTCCAAGGCCAACAAGGCGCTGGACCGGGCCGAGGATCCCCGCGAGACCCTCGACTACTCGTACGAGAAGCAGCTCGAACTGCTGCAGAAGGTGCGCCGCGGAGTGGCCGACGTCGCCACCAGCCGCAAGCGCCTCGAACTGCAGATCCAGGGGCTCGCACAGCAGGAGGCCAAGCTCGAGGAGCAGGCCCGCGCAGCCCTCGCCGGGGGCCGCGAGGATCTCGCCCGCGAGGCGCTGACGCGGCGAAGCGGCCTGCACCAGCAGATCGCCGACCTGCAGGCCCAGCTCGCCACGCTGCAGGACCAGGAGGAGAAGCTGACCGCGGCCGCGCAGCAGCTCCAGGCCAAGGTCGAGACCTTCCGCACCAAGAAGGAGACCATCAAGGCCACCTACTCGGCCGCCGAGGCCCAGACGAAGATCAACGAGGCGTTCGCGGGCATCTCGGACGAGCTCGGCGATGTCGGCCTTGCCGTCCAGCGGGCCGAGGACAAGACCGCGCAGATGCAGGCGCGCGCCGGCGCCATCGATGAACTCGTGGCGTCCGGGGCGCTCAGCGACGTGACGAGCATGGGCAAGGACAACATCACGGTCGAGCTGGAGCGGATGGCCAGCGAGTCCGACGTCGAGAACCAGCTGGCCGCGCTCAAGGCTGAGGTCGCGGCGGCGCCGGCCAAGCCCGAGCTGGAGTCTTAGGACGTCGATGGCGCGTACGCGTTACGGCACGGATCGGGGCCTGACCGCCCGCATGTTCGGCACCATGTTCGGCCTCGGGCTGCTCTACGTCATCCTGGCCGCGGTGCTGTACACGGTCGGCTTCAATGCGGTCTTCGTCATCGGGATCAGCGGCGCGCTGCTGTTCGCGCAGTGGTGGTTCTCGGACTCACTGGCCATGTCGTCCATGCGGGCGCACGTGGTCACGCCGGAACAGGCCCCGCAGCTGCATGCGATCGTCGATCGCGTCTGCGCGATGGCCGACATGTCCAAGCCGCGCGTCGGGATCGCCGACAGCGACGTGCCAAACGCGTTCGCCACCGGGCGCACCCAGTCGCGCGCCGTCATCGTCGTCACCACCGGCCTGCTCAAGCGACTGGATGCCGAGGAGCTCGAGGGTGTGCTGGCGCACGAGCTCTCGCACGTCGCCCATCGCGACGTGACCGTCATGACGATCGCGTCGTTCACCGCGATCCTGGCCGGCTTCATGACCCGCAGCGTGATGTGGAGCTCGATGGGACGCAACCGCGACCAGAACACCGCGGTGATGTTCCTCGCGATCACCGTCGTCAGCGTCGTCGTGTACTTCGTCTCCTACCTGCTCATCCGCGCGCTGTCGCGGTACCGGGAGCTCGGTGCCGACCGCGGGGCAGCGCTGCTCACCGGGAAGCCGACGTCGCTGGCCCGCGCCCTGCAGAAGATCACCGGGGACATGGGCGCCATCCCGACCCGCGACCTCAGGCAGATGCAGTCCGTGAGCGCCTTCGCGTTCGCCCCGGCCCTTGCCCCGGGCCGCAGCTTCGGCTTCGAGTCGCTGATGGCGACGCATCCGCCCCTCGAGCGACGTCTGGAGCAGTTGGCGAAGATCTCCGCCGAACTGGGTGAGCGGTAGTGGGGTTCCTCGACGCGGTGATGGGGCGGCGCAAGCCGACCGGCCCGAACCTCGACGCGCTGTTCGCGCTGCCGGGGGCGGCGATCAGCCTGCAGGTCAGCCTCGACATGCAGCCGACGGGCCGCGGCTCGGTGGCCTTCCGAGCGCCGGAGGGCCGGGCCTTCGCCGACGTGGTGGACGAGGTCAGGCGGCTGCTCGACACGGATGGCGGACCGCCGGTGGAGGCGTCCGTCGACGACTTCGGCTTCACGTGGCTGGTGGTGGCGACGGATCCGCCCGATCTGCCGTCAGCGGTCACCGACGTGCACGCCGTCAACACCTCGCTGGTGGAGGCGGGCTTCGGCCCGCAGCTGCTGTGCTCGCTGCTGTCGTTCCGCGACCCCGACGACCGGTCGCTGTCGCTCGTGTACCTGTACAAGCGCGGCACGTTCTACCCGTTCGCGCCCGCGGCCGGAGGGCGAGCAGCGCGACAACGTGCTGGAGCTGCGGGTCCGTGACCTGCTGGCCGGCGAGCTGCCGATGGAGAAGGACCTCAATCGCTGGTTCGCCGTCTGGGGAGCCCCCGGGCTCTAGTACGTACTCCCCGTCTGTCTTGAGGTTGGTGGTCGCAAAACGTACGTTTTGCGACCACCAACCTCAAGACAGACGGGAGTGGCTGAGCGGGCGGCGCTGACATCGCGACATTCGGCAGCCGGCGATGCCCGGGGGTCGGTGTGCGACGGGCGGGTTCACGCATGGGAAACCGGGAGGGGTCGCGTGACGCTACCCTCAGTAGGCCCGGTGCCAACCAAGCCGACGAGGGGGTTCCGTGGTCGAGGGGCTGGATCGCCGGCTGGTCGCCGTCATGTTCACCGACATGGTCGGCTACTCCGCTCTCATGCAGGCGGACGAGCGCTCAGCGCTCGAGAAGCGGGATCACTACTGGGATGCGGTGGACCGCGAGCACGCGTCGGCCGGTGGAACGGTGGTGCAGCGCCTGGGCGACGGGAGCATGAGCATGTTCCCGAGCGCCCTGGCCGCCGTCCAGGCGGCCGTCGCGATCCAGCGCGACCTGGGTCCCCGAGGGGTGTCAGTGCGGATCGGGATCCACGTGGGTGACGTGATCGTTGATGCCGAGCGCCTCACCGGGGACGCGGTGAACATCGCGGCTCGAATCGAGTCGTTCGCCGTGCCGGGCGGCGTGATGCTGTCCGAGGCCGCTCGGCAGCAGGTCGCCAACCGACGTGACGTGCCCGTGGTCAGCGTCGGTCGATTCCGCCTCAAGAACGTAGGAAGTCCTGTCGAGCTGTTCGCCGTGGCGGATCAAGGAATCGTCGTCCCCGATCCAGCGGCGCTCGAGGGGAAGGGCGAGCGGTTCGCCAGCCTCCCCGCGAATCTGCCCGCGGCGACGACTCCACTTGTGGGCCGCGAGGCCGATCTGGAGTCCCTGGAGACGCTGGTCCCAGGGCACCGCGTCGTCACGATCACCGGCCCCGGCGGAGTGGGCAAGACGCGTCTCCTGGCCGAGCTCGGCCGGCGACTGGCTCCTGAGTTCCTCGATGGCGTGGCTTTCGTCGATCTCTCCGACGTCGATGAACCGGCGGACTTCCTGCCGGCTCTGGCGGATGCGCTGGACGTCAAGGAGGCGGATGAGCGCAGCCTGGAGGACGGCGTCATCGCGCTGATCGGCAGCAAGAAGGCCGTCCTGCTGCTCGACAACCTGGAGCAGCTGGTGTCGGCGGCGCCGCTCGTGGCCGGGCTCGCAGACCGGTGTCCGCAACTGCGCATCGTGGCAACGAGCCGGGCCCTCCTGCACATCGGTGCCGAGCGCGAGTTTCCGCTCGCACCTCTCGCGCTCCCGGCGCCGGCTCAGGGCGGCACGCCGGAGGAGCTCCTCGCCTTCCCGTCGGTTCGGCTCTTCGTCGAGCGTGCGAGGGTGTCGCGACGTGGCTTCGAGTTGACCGCCGCGAACGCCGACGCGGTGGCGAGCGTCTGTCGTCGACTGGATGGCCTTCCGTTGGCGCTGGAACTGGCCGCTGCGCGACTGCGGCTGCTGTCGCCCGAGGAGCTGCTTGACCGGCTCGGCCACGCCCTGGACATCCTCACGGCCGGCCCACGCGACGTACCGGAGCGCCAGCAGACCCTGCGAGCCGCGATCGACTGGAGCCACTCACTGCTGACGGAGCAGGAGCAGCGCATGTTCCGACGCATGGCCGTCTTCGCAGGTGGGTGCTCGGTGGGCGATGCGCTGGCCGTGTGCGGTCACGCTGAGGGCGGGGACCTGGACGATCTCGAGTCCCTCGTCGACAAGGCGCTGGTGCAGATCGACGGCCCAGAGGCGCGTCTGCGCATGCTGCAGACCATCGCCGAGTACGCAGCGGAACGCCTGGACGACTCCGGAGAGGCGGCCGCCACGGCACTCGCCCACGCCAATCGCTTCGCGAGCGTGAGCCGGGAGATCCGCGACGACACCGAGGCCGGCGGCCAGATCCGCGCGGTGGAACGCGGCATCACGGAGGAGGGCAACCTCGTGGCGGCCCTCGACACCCTCCTTGCGGCGTCTGGGTCGGGGGACGCGGCAGCAGCCGAGGCGGGCCTGCAGATGTGCGGCGACCTGTCGCTGCACTGGCACATCCGGGGCAAGAACATCACGGCACGGGACTACGCGACCGCATTCCTGGCCGCTGACGGATCCGCAGCGCGCACTGTCGGCCGAGCCGGGGCACTCCTGACGGCGGGACTGACCTCCTGGGTGCTCGGCCAGTACGAGCAGGCGAACGGCGAGTGGCTGGAGGCGTACGCCATCGCCACCGACCTGGGTGCACGCCGGGAGAGGTGCATCGCCTCCCACCTGCGAGCACTCGGGCAGCTCGGGTTCGACCTCCAGGCCGGCCTCGCCCTTGCCCGGGAGAGCGTCGAGGAGAGCCGAGCTCTGGGATTCTCCTGGAGCGAGGCCTTCGCATCCACGATTCTCGGCATCCTGCAGTCCGTCGCGGGCGATCACGAGGGAGCTCACGCCAGCTACGAGTACGCACTCGGGATCCAGCGCCGACTCGGTGACCAGGAGGGGGCAGGGCTCACCCTGGGTGGCCTCGCGCAGCTGGCCGCCGGCCGCGGCCAGTTCATCGAGGCGGTCGACTTCTACGGCGAGGCGCTCGCGTCGTTCGAGGCCGTCGGCGATCGTGCGGAACAGGCCCGGATCCTCGACGAGACGGCCTGGCTCCACCTGCGTCACGGCCAGCCCCAGCGGGCCCGGGAGCACCTGCTGGACGCCGTCGAGGCCTATGTCGACGTGGCCAGCACGCGCGGCGTCGGCCTGTCGCTCGTCGGCCTCGCGGCGACGGAGGCCTTGGAGGACCGTCCCGAGAGGTCCGTGCAGATCGCGGCCGCGGCGGAGGTCTTCGCGCGTGAGGAGGGCATCGTCAACGTGTATTCGGATCAGCTGCCCGGCCTGGAGGACATCGACCGAGCCCGTGGCCAGCTGTCGGAGGCGCAGGCGGTCGCGGCTGCCGAGGCCGGCCGTCACCTGACGATCGGCGCGGTGCTGGAACTGGCCCGCACAAGCCTGGCGGCCGCTCCGTAGCCCGCGCCGTCAGTCCGGCTTCGCTGCGGTGCTCACGCCGGGCAGTGCCAGCATGCGGTCGAGTGCGACCTTCGCCCAGCGCGCAGTGTCCTCGTCCACCTCGATCCGGTTGACGACCTCGCCGTTGACGAGCGACTCCAGCGCGAAGACCAGGTGCGGCAGGTCGATCCGGTTCATCGTCGAGCAGTAGCAGACCGTCCGGTCGAGGAAGAGCACCTCCTTGTCCGGGTGCTGCTCGGCCAGCCGCTTGACCAGGTTCAGCTCAGTGCCGACGGCCCACGCGGTGCCGGGCTCCGCCGCCGCGATCGTCGCGATGATCTTCTCCGTCGAGCCGACGACGTCGGCCTTGGACACCACCTCGTGCTTGCACTCGGGATGCACGATGACCTGCACCCCAGGGACGCGCTCGCGCACCTCGTCGACGGTGTCCGCCGAGAACCGGGCGTGCACCGAGCAGTGCCCGCGCCACAGGATCATCCGGGCGTTGCGCAGCTGCTCGTCCGTCAGCCCACCCCGCGGCCGGTTGGGGTTGTAGACGACGCAGTCGTCGAGGGACATCCCGAGGTCCAGCACAGCGGTGTTGCGCCCGAGGTGCTGGTCGGGGAGGAACAGGACCTTCTCGCCCTGCTCGAACGCCCATGTCAGGCTCCGCTCGGCGTTGCTCGACGTGCACACGGAGCCGCCGTGCCGACCGGTGAAGGACTTGATGGCCGCTGACGAGTTCATGTAGGTGATCGGCACCGTGACGTCGGCGATGCCGACGTCCTCGAGCACCGCCCAGCAGTCCTCCACCTGCTGGATCTCGGCCATGTCCGCCATCGAGCAGCCGGCCGCGAGGTCGGGCAGGATCACCTGCTGGTGTCCGGCCGTGAGGATGTCGGCGCTCTCGGCCATGAAGTGCACGCCGGCGAAGACGATGAACTCCGCCTCGGGATGCGCGGCCGCCTGCTGGGACAGCTTGAACGAGTCTCCGGTCACGTCCGCGAACTGGATGACCTCGTCACGCTGGTAGTGGTGGCCGAGGATGTAGACCCGGTCGCCCAGTGCCTCCTTGGCCGCCCGGGCGCGTTCGACGAGGCCGGGATCGGACGGCGAGGGCAGGGTGCCCGGGCACTCCACGCCGCGCTCGGTATCCGGGTCGGAGCCGTGGCCCATGAGCAGCAGGGCCAGGGGCGTCGGTTCGGGTTCGGTGAACGTGTTCGCCATGGGATGAAGTGTCGCATCCCGCGTGGTGGCGGTTCGCGCGCAGGCCTGACGTATGAGAGTCTGGGACGGCATTGGGACCGCTAGCACGGCCCGATTCCGGCCACAAGTCACGAAAGGCACGAAACATGTCCGCTGAGACCACCACGACCGACGGCATCCTCCTGACCGACGAGGCCGCTAGCAAGGTGCGGGCACTCCTCGAGGCCGAGGGCCGCGACGACCTCACCCTCCGCGTAGCCGTGCAGCCGGGCGGCTGCTCGGGGCTGCGCTACCAGCTCTTCTTCGACGATCGCAGCCTCGACGGCGACGTGCTCAAGGACTTCGGCGGCGTCGGCGTGGTCACTGACCGGATGAGCGCCCCGTACCTCAGCGGTGCCACCATCGACTTCGTCGACACCATCGAGAAGCAGGGCTTCACGATCGACAACCCGAACGCCACCGGCTCATGCGCGTGCGGCGACTCCTTCCACTGACCTGACCTCCTGCCGAGTGGCGGGTAGTGCAGGGCCAACCCCGCGTTGGGCCTGCACTACCCGCCACTCGGCGTTTGCTGGCACGGATAGGCGGTAGGGTCGCCACCCGTGTCGATCATCATCACCGGGTCCATCGCTACCGACCACCTCATGACGTTCCCGGGTCGGTTCTCCGACTCGCTCGTCGCCGACAAGCTGGACAAGGTCTCCCTGTCCTTCCTGGTCGAGGAGCTCGAGGTCCGTCGCGGGGGAGTGGCCCCGAACATCGCCTTCGGCATGGGCTGCCTGGGCCTGCGCCCGGTGCTCGTCGGGGCCGTCGGCCCGGACTTCGCCGACTACGAGTCGTGGCTGCAGCGGCACAACGTGGACACCAGCGGCGTCCGCGTGTCCGAGTCCCGGCACACCGCTCGCTTCGTCTGCACGACGGACTCCGAGCAGAACCAGATCGCCTCGTTCTACCCGGGCGCGATGTCGGAGGCCCGCAACATCGAACTGCGCCCCGTCGTCGACCGGATCGGCCGCGCCGAGGTCGTGCTCATCGGCGCGAACGACCCCGAGGCGATGCTGCGGCACACCGAGGAGTGCCGCTTCCGCGGCTACCCGTTCGCAGCCGACCCGTCCCAGCAGCTCGCCCGCATGGAGGGCCACGAGATCACGCCGCTGATCGAGGGCGCCACGTTCCTGTTCGTGAACGAGTACGAGTCCGCGCTCATCGAGCACAAGACCGGGTGGTCGACGACCGACATCACCAGCCAGGTCGAGGTGCGGGTCACGACGCTCGGTCCCGACGGCGCCCGAGTCGAGCGACGCGGGGAGGCCCCGGTCACCGTGGCCGTGGCCGAGGAGGACCGCAAGGCGGATCCCACCGGCGTGGGCGACGCCTTCCGTGCCGGCTTCCTGAGCGGGCAGGCATGGGGCCTCAGCGACGAGCGCTCGGCGCAGCTCGGTGCGTTGCTGGCGACGTATGTCATCGAGACCATCGGCACCCAGGAGTACGAGCTCGCCCGGACACACTTCCTCGAGCGGATGGCCAAGGCCTACGGGGATGACGCGGCGGCGGACGTGGAGCCGCACGTCGTGTGCCCGCGCCCCTGATCACTCGCCGATCGCGTACGTCGAGGGAGGGCGGCTGATGCCCGAGCTTCCCGAGCCGTGCCGCTGGGTCCTGCCCGACCCGGCCGTCGCGGAACCCGGCATGGACGTGGTCGCCGTCGGCGCGGACCTTGAGGTCTCGACGGTCTTCGCGGCCTACGCCACCGGCCTCTTCCCGATGCACCTGGCCTCGGGTGAGCTGGCCTGGTGGTCGCCCGATCCCCGCGGGGTGCTGCCGCTGGGCGGCCTGCACGTCAGCCGATCCCTACGTCGGTCGCTGCGGCGGTTCCGCTACTCGTTCGACACCGCATTCGTGGACGTGATGCATGCGTGCGCCGAGGGCCGGGAGGACGGTGCCTGGATCACGCCGGACTTCGTGGCCACCTACGCCGAGCTCCATCGGCTGGGCTGGGCGCATTCGGTCGAGGTCTGGGAAGGGGACGAGCTGGTCGGCGGCCTCTACGGCGTCGAGATCGGTGGCCTGTTCGCGGGCGAGTCGATGTTCCATCGGGTGACCGACGCGTCCAAGGCGGCGCTAGTGACCTTGGTGCAGCGGCTGCGGGACTGCGGTGACGACCGGCTGCTGGACGTGCAGTGGCGCACGGACCACCTGGCCACTCTCGGCGTCGTGGAGATCCGGAGGAGCGAGTACCTGGCCCGGCTCGCGCTCGCCCTCGACCTGCCGGGCTGCCTGGCGGCGAAGTAGAGCCAGGCCCGGGGGACGCCGCTCAGGCGCGACCGGCCGCGAGCGCCTGGGGCAGGACCTCCAGGAGCCGATCCACGCTGCTCGTCGAGCAGCCGAGTGGCAGGGACACCCGGATCGACGCAGCCGAGGCGACCCCCATGGCCACGAGTGCCTGGCTGGGCATGCGGGCGTCCGCCGTGCAGGCGGACCCGCTGGCCACGCTGACGGCGTGCCGCGACAGCTCATGGACGAGCTGTTCCCCGACGACGTCGGTGCAGGTGAAGGTGACGATGTGGGGCAGTCGATCGGTCGGGTGCCCCACGACGTCGATGCCGTCGGCGACCTGGGGCAGCTCGGCGCGAAGGCGCTGCGTCAGGGCGAAGGCGCGCTCGGCCTCGTCATCGGCCACCGCCTGCACGTACTCCCACGCCCGCGCGGCGGCCACCGCCCCCGGGACGTCAGGGAACCCGCCCAGCCAGCCCCGGTCGGGACTCTGCTCGGGACGCCAGGCCAGCCCGCTGCGCACCGCCAGCAGCCCGACGCCGGCCGGACCGCCCCAGTCACGGGCAGAAGCGGCCAGCAGGTCCCATTCGGTCGGCACGGGACCACGTCCGATCACCTGCACTGCGTGCACGAGCAGCGGGACGCCGGCCGCACGGGCGGCTGCAGCAACCCGGGGCAGGTCCTGGCGGGTCCCGACCTCGGGACTGGCGGCCTGGACACAGGCGAGCGCCGCGGGCCGGGCCAGTGCCTTGGCGAAGGCGTCCTGGTCCATGCGCCCCTGTTCGTCCACCGGCACGAGGTCGACCTCGCCGGCCCACTGGTCCGCGGGGGCGAGCACGGCCATCGTCTCCATGGCCGAGGCCACGACGCGACTCTCGGCGCCCGGGATCCGGCACAGGCCCTCGACCGCGTGCGCGACGGCGGTGGGGCCGGACGACGTCAGGAACACCTCGTCAGCCCGGATACCCAGGAGCTGGGCGAAGGAGGTCCGAGCCGCGTCCAGCAGCTGTCCCGCTACCCGACCCTGGTGGTGCAGCCGCGCCGGATCGCTCCACCCCTGGGCGGCGGCGGCCTGCCAGGCGGCAGCGGCGACGGGGAGCATCGGCTGACCGCCCACGGCGTCCAGATAGCCCTCTGGGGGCCGTGGGGCGGTTGACGGCAGCCTCGATCCGGCGAGATCGGGGGAATCGGCGGAATCGTCAGGAAACGGCACAAATCCACGCTAACTCGATATGGGCCTGCGCACGAGGGGCCGAGCCCATTACAACGATCCTGTCGTGCGCGCGGGGGTACCCACATAGGGGCGGCGGGGTGCGCTAGTCTGCCCGCGTCCACCACAGAGGAAGGCGATCCGTGCGGCAGTCGAGCCAGGTGCTCCCCGTGGGAACACCTCACCACCAGCAGGGCACGTCGCGGCGACGCTGGCGTGCCGCCGCTTTGGGGCTAGGAGCCCTAGCCATCACCTTGACGGCCTCGGGCTGCACGGCGAACGAGATCCTCTTCCTGGACCTGCCCGATCCGGCCACCAAGGAGGGCCTGATCATCCAGAACCTCTGGAACGGGTCCTGGATCGCGGCCTGGGCGGTGGGCATCGTCACCTGGGGACTGATGCTCTGGGCGGCCGTCGCCTACCGTCGCCGGCACAAGGACGACGTGCCCGAGCAGACGAAGTACAACATCCCGATCGAGATCCTCTACACCGTCCTCCCGCTGATCATGGTCCTCGGCCTGTTCTGGTTCACCGTCCGGGACCAGTCCGAGATCCTGGCGGTCGAGAACAACCAGGACATGACCGTCGAAGTGGTCGGCTTCCGCTGGAACTGGGCCTTCAACTACATGGACCAGGACGCCTACGCGGTCGGCTCGCCCGACCTGCCGGCCGAGCTGGTGCTCCCGGTGGGCGAGAAGGTCCGGTTCGAGCTCGTCTCGCCGGACGTCATCCACTCCTTCTGGGTGCCGGCCTTCCTGTTCAAGATGGACGTCATCCCCGGCAAGACCAATGTCTTCGAGCTCACCCCCGACAAGGTGGGCACCTACGCTGGCAAGTGCGCCGAGCTCTGCGGCGTTGACCACGCCCGCATGTTGTTCAATGTGCGGGTCGTCGAGAAGGCCGAGTTCGACCAGTACGTCGCCGACCTCAAGGCACGAGGTCAGTCCGGGCTGTTCGACACCGGCATCAGCAACGACGACGGCCAGATGCCGGATGAGAGGACGACATGACCATCCTGAGTGAACCGCCGGTCGCCGCCTCCGGCGCGGCGGACGAGTCGCGGCACGAGGCCAAGAAGCGTCGATGGGGCTCCTCGCTCATCAAGTGGGTCACCTCGACCGACCACAAGGTCATCGGCTACATGTACCTGGTCACCGCCACGTTCTGGTTCTTCGTGGCCGGGCTCATGGCCCTCGCGATCCGGGCTGAGCTGACCGTCCCGGGCCTGCAGTTCGTCTCGCTGGAGCAGTACAACCAGCTGTTCACGATGCACGGCACGATCATGCTGTTCCTGTTCGCGACGCCGCTGTTCGTCGGCTTCGGCAACGTGATCATGCCCCTGCAGATCGGCGCCCCCGACGTCGCCTTCCCCCGGCTGAACATGCTGGGGTACTGGCTGTTCTTCTTCGGCGGCCTGACGGCGGCCCTGGGCTTCCTGACGCCGGGTGGCGCCGCCGCCTTCGGCTGGTTCGCGTACGCGCCGCTCAGCAACGCGGTCTACTCGCCCGAGGTCGGCGCCGATCTCTGGTACCTCGGCCTCGCCATGGGCGGCCTGGGCACCATCCTCGGTGCGGTCAACTTCATCACCACGATCTTCACCATGCGCGCGCCCGGCATGACCATGTTCCGGATGCCGATCTTCACGTGGACGATCTTCGTCACGAGCATCCTGGTGATCCTGTGCTTCCCGGTGCTCGCCGCCGCCCTCGCGATGGCCTTCATCGACCGCCAGTACGGCGCGCTGGTGTTCGCTCCGGAGAACGGCGGAGCCATCCTCTGGCAGCACCTGTTCTGGTTCTTCGGCCATCCCGAGGTGTACATCCTGGCCCTGCCGTTCTTCGGCATCGCCTCGGAGATCATCCCGGTGTTCTCCCGCAAGCCGATCTTCGGCTACAAGGGTCTGGTGTTCGCCACCCTCGCCATCGGCGCCCTGTCGATGGCGGTGTGGGCCCACCACCTGTACGTGACCGGCTCGATCTACCTGCCGTACTTCGCGATCATGACGATGCTGATCGCGGTGCCGACGGGCGTGAAGTTCTTCAACTGGATCGGCACCATGTGGAAGGGCTCCGTCTCCTTCCAGACGCCGATGCTGTGGACCATGGGCTTCCTGATCACGTTCCTGTTCGGCGGCCTGACCGGGCATCATCCTGTCGGCGCCGCCGCTGGACTTCCACGTGTCGGACAGCTACTTCGTGGTGGCCCACTTCCACTACACGGTGTTCGGCACGGTCGTGTTCCTGTTCTTCGCGGGCCTGTACTTCTGGTGGCCGAAGATGACCGGGCGCATGCTCGACGAGCGGCTCGGCAAGATCCACTTCTGGCTGCTGTTCGTCGGCTTCCAGGTCACCTTCCTGATCCAGCACTGGCTGGGCGTGCAGGGCATGCCCCGCCGGTACGGCGACTACCTGCCGGCCGACGACTTCGAGCTGTTCAACCAGATCTCCACGCTCGGCGCGGCCATGCTCGGCATCTCGACACTGTTCTTCATCTGGAACGTGATCAAGACCTGGCGCACGGCACCGATGGTGGGCGTCGACGACCCGTGGGGCTGGGGCGGCTCGCTCGAGTGGGCCACCTCCTGCCCGCCGCCGCGGCACAACTTCGTCTCGCTGCCGAAGATCCGCTCGGAGCGCCCGGCCTTCGACCTGCACCATCCGGAGCTGGCCGCTGCGGGTGCGCATACGCCGGTCAGCGGTAGCGCGAGCGGAGCCGTCGAAGGGGAGCAGAAGTGAAGATCGAAGGCTGGATCTTCGGGCTGGGAGCGATCTTCTTCCTGCCGATCTCGATCATCTACTGGTACTTCTCGCGGGACCCGATCGGTACCACCGCGCTGGCGATGTCGGCCGGGCTGGCCTTCATCGTCGGCTTCTACGTGCTGTACACCGCCAAGCGGGTGTACCCCCGGCCCGAAGACCGGCTGGACGGGAACATCGACGAGGCCGATCCCGAGTACGGGTTCTTCAGCCCGCACTCCTGGTGGCCGCTGGCCATCGGCTGCGGCCGCCTTCGTGGTCGTGCTCGGCCTGATCTTCGCCGTGTGGGTCATCGTGGCCGGGGTGTTCTTCCTCGTGCTCGCCCTCGTCGGCTGGCTGTTCGAGTACTACCGGGGCGACTTCGCCCACTGATCGCCATGACCTACGACGGATCCTCGGCCCCCCGGGTCGGGGATCCGTCCGTTTCCGGGGGAGCCCGTCGTCGCCGGCTGGCAGGCGACGACCTGGCGCACGGTTGCCGCTGACCTGCTCGCAGGTGCGGTGGCGGCCCGGGACCGGCCGTGGGTGGTGGCCGTGGACGGCCGTTCCGGAAGCGGCAAGACGACGGCGGCATCTGCGCTGGCCGTGGCCATCCCCGGATCGATCGTCATCCACACGGACGACGTCGCCTGGTACGAGTCGTTCTTCGGCTGGGACCACCTGCTGGCCGCGCGGGTGCTGCTTCCCCTGCGCCGCGGCGAGGCGGTGGACTTCCGGCCGCCGGCCTGGGAGGTGCGGGGTCGCAGCGGTGCGATCACCGTGGCGGCCGGGACGCCCGTCGTGCTGGTCGAGGGGGTCGGGTCCGCACGTCGCAGCTTGAGCACACTCCTGGACGCGACCGTGTGGGTGCAGTCGGACCACGCCGAGGCGAACCGACGCGGGATCGAGCGGGACGGCGGCACCGCCGAGGTGGTCTCCTTCTGGGCGGAGTGGGGGAGTGCGGAGGAGCGCTTCCTGGCCGACGACCGGCCCTGGGAGCGGGCCCGGGTCACGGTCTGCGGAACGCCGTCCCTGATCCCGCAGGGCGACGAGGCCGAGGTGCTCGTGGCCGCGCGGGGCGCCCTGCCGCAGGGCCCCGCGTGCCGCTGCTGACGTGAGCCCCTGCGCCGCTGGCCGTCAGGACGTGTGCGTGGTGGGCGGCGTCCACGTCGTCGACAGGACACGTTCGACCATCGGGATGAAGGTCTCGACCGGCTCGCTCGGGTAGTCGGGGTCGAAGGAGACCTCGTCGTACCGCGCGCAGAACTCGGCTGTCCGGTCGAAGTACGGGCTGTCGCGGTACGCGTCCCGCGCGTTCGGGTCGATGCCGACCTGGCCGCCGTAGAAGTAGGTCTGGAACAGCGGGTGGTGCTCGAGCATCCAGTGGTTCGCCTCGCCGATGAACGGCTTGAGGACGGCGGCGATCACCTCGCCATGGTTCAGCGGCCCCAGGGTCTCGGCGATGTCGTGGAGCAGGGTCACCACGACGTACTCCTCGTCGCGGCCGTCCCGCAGCGCCCGGGTGGCCGCCTGGAGGCTGTGGGTGCGGCGGTCGACCGGATAGGCGTCGTCCCCGCCCAGGCTGTCCAGCATCGAGAGCAGCAGGGTCGGCAGGTTCGCCAGGTTGGACTCGTGGACGCGTGCCAGGACCTCGAAGTCCGGGACCGTCATGTCCTCGAGGGCGTGGAAGTGCATGTGACCGATGTCGTCGGGCCCGTGGGTCATCACGGCACCCTAGCCTCGGCCGGCTCCGCGTGGCAGGGTCGCGTCATGGCACTCGTGTGGGAGCAGGTCGTCGTCGACGCGCAGGATCCGCGGGCCCTGGGGGCGTGGTGGGCGGCGGCCCTCGGCTGGGTGACCGTCGACGAGGGGCAGGACGAGGTGGAGATCCGGGAGTCGGCGGACCAGCTGCCCGGGCTGCTGTTCGTCTCCGTCACGGATCCGCGGGTGGTGAAGAACCGCCTGCACCTGGACTTCCGACCGGATGACCAGGAGTCCGAGGTTGCCCGGCTGGTGGCCATGGGCGCCCGGCGGGTCGACATCGGGCAGGAAGCGGTGAGCTGGGTGGTGCTGGCGGATCCCGAGGGCAACGAGTTCTGCGTGCTCTCGTCGCGCCGTGAGCCAGGCTGAGGGCCGCCATGGGCCGGTTGATCTACTACAGCGCGGCCAGCGTCGACGGGTACGCCGCAGACGCGGCCGGCTCGCTCGACTGGCTGGAAGGCCGGGACAGCGATCCCGAGGGGCTGCTGGGCTGGACGACCTTCGACGCCGGCATCGGTGCCATCGTCATGGGCCGGACCACCTTCGACTGGCTGATGAGCGGCCCCCTGGCCGACCCTGACCTCCCCTGGCCGCACCGGCAGCCCGGCTGGGTCCTGACCCATCGCGCTGTCGAGCGGGTGCCGGTCGGCGCCGACCTCACGTTCACCGACGCGGCCCCTGATGCCGTGCTCGAGCAGATGCGCGCGGCGGCTGGCGAGGCCGACCTGTGGCTGGCCGGGGGAGGGGCCACCGCGGGAGCCTTCGCCCGCGCGGGCCTGATCGACGAGGTCTGGCTGAGCGTGGCGCCGGTGGTCCTGGGCGCGGGCACGCCCGTGCTGCCTGTCCCGATGGGCCTCACGCTGGCCGAGGAGGGTCGCAACGGCGATTTCGCGGCCCTGCGGTACCTCGTGGACCCCGAGCTGACCGTAGGGCCGCTCTGGGGCCCTACGGGCCCGCTCCTAGTGCTCGGCCTGCTGCTCTCGGTTGGTCTCGGCCATGCCCGGGTGGTGCAGCACGCCGCCGTGCGCCCGCCGGAACTCGTCGTCGTCCTCGTAGTCGTGCAGGGGTGCCTCGATCTCGGCGTCGTGGGCCACGTGGTGCTGCCCGGCCTCGATCTCCGCGGCGCTGGGCTTCGCCACGTTCGCGCCGTAGAAGAACACGCTCAGCTTGTGCCGGAGGGACTGCACCCGGTACGCCTTGTTGCGCACTCCGTCGGCGTCCGCCTTGTCCGGCGCCGGCAGCGGCTCGTGGTCGACCTTCGAGGTGATCACCGCGAGGTCCTTCTCGGACAGCGGCTGGTGCACCTCGATGAACTCACCGTGCGGGAGCCGCAGGATGCGCCCGGACTCGTACCCGTGCAGGAGCTTCTCGCGGTCCCGTCGCTGCAGGCCGAGGCACGCGCGCCGGGTGGCGAGGAAGACGATCGGCGGCACGACGAACAGCGCGATCCGCAGGAACCAGATGATCGAGTTGATCGACAGGTCGAAGGCGACCGCGATGATGTCGTTGGCTCCGCCCACCCAGAGCAGGACATAGAACGAGATCGCCATCATGCCGAAGGCGGTCCGGGTCGGGGCGTTGCGCGGGCGGTCGAGCAGGTTGTGCTCGCGCTTGTCGCCGGTGACCCAGGACTCGATGAACGGATAGAGGCCGAGCGCGGTGAACAGGATGCCCGGGCACGACCAGTGCGGGGATGAAGATGTTCCACGAGATCGTCCAGCCGAAGATCACCGTCTCCCAGTTCGGCATGACGCGTAGGGCGCCGTCGAGGAAGCCGATGTACCAGTCGGGCTGGGAGCCCGCGGACACTTGATCGGGCATGAACGGCCCGAAGATCCAGATCGGGTTGATCGTGACCAGGCCGCTGACCAGGGCGATGATGCCGAAGACGACGAAGAAGAAGCCGCCCGCCTTGGCCATGTAGACCGGGAGCAGCGGGTAGCCGACCACGTTCGTCGTTCGTGCGGCCGGGGCCGGGGAACTGGGTGTGCTTCTGCGTCCACACCAGCATGAGGTGGACGGTCACCAGCGCCAGGATCAGGCCCGGGATGAGCAGGATGTGGATCCCGTACAGGCGCGAGATGAACTCCGTGCCCGGGAACTCGCCATCGAAGAGCAGGAAGGCCGCCCAGGTGCCGACGATGGGTACTGCCTGGACGATGCCGCGGGCGATCTGCAGGCCGGTGCCGGAGAGCAGGTCGTCCGGCAGCGAGTAGCCGGAGAAGCCGGCCAGCAGGCCGAGGGTGGTCAGGACCACGCCGATCAGCCAGTTGAACTCACGCGGCTTGCGGAACGCGCCGGTGAAGAAGACCCGGAACATGTGGACGGCCATCGCCGCGATGAAGATCAGTGCCGACCAGTGGTGCATCTGGCGAATGAGCAGGCCGCCGCGAACGTCGAAGGAGATCTCCAGCGTCGACTCGTAGGCCTGGGACATGTGGATGCCCTTGAGCGGGACGTAGGAGCCGTCGTAGATCACCTCGGCCATGGAAGGCTTGAACCACAGGGTCAGGAACACGCCGGTCAGCATCACCACGATGAAGCTGTAGAGCGCGATCTCGCCCAGCATGAACGACCAGTGGTCGGGGAAGACCTTGCCGAGGTTGCGGGACAGGAACTTGTTGCTGCCGATGCGCTGGTCGACGTACGTCGCCGTTGCGCCGCCAGCCTTCTCTACCGGGCTGGTCGTGGTCATCCGCGCTCCCAGAAACTCGGTCCGACAGGTTGTTGGAAGTCGGAGAGGGCGACGAGGAAGCCCTCCTCATCCACGCCGATCGGCAACTGCGGCATGGCCCGGGCGGCCGGGCCGAAGACGACGTTGCCGGCGTCGGCGAGGTCGAAGGTCGACTGGTGGCAGGGGCACAGCAGGTGGTGGGTGCGCTGCTCGTACAGGGCGATCGGGCAGCCCACATGGGTGCAGATCTTCGAGTAGGCGAGGATGCCCTGGTAGTCCCAGCCGTCGCCCTGCTGAGCGCGGATCTCGCTCGGGATCCATCCGCACCAGGATGATCGCCGCCTTGGTGCGCGCGTTGAAGTTGCCCTCGATCTCCTCGACCTCCTCGAGGTCCTCGGGAACGGCGGAGACCAGGCCGCCCACCGGGAGGTCCTCGGGCCGGACGGGGTTGTAGGTGCCGTCCGAGACGATCCGTGAGCCCGCGGTCCACAGGGTCGTGGACAGCAGGTCCGCAGGGGACTTGCCCTCCTCGGCCGGGGTGGCCGTCCACAGGTCGCGCAGGACGACGACCAGCGGGATCGGGAAGAGCACCATGGCGCCGATCAGGGTGCGGCGGATCATCTTGAACCGGGCGAAGCCGGACTCCTCCTTGCCCCGCTCGTAGTTGGCCACCGACTCGGCGGTCGCGCGCCGGGGGGAGGCCATCTCGTGCCGCTCCTGGACGACCTCCACGTCGGGCATCAGCTTCTTGGCCCACTGGATGGCCCCGGCGCCGATCAGGAAGATGGACATGCCGAGGGTCAGGCCGAGGATGACGTTGCTGAAGCCGACATCGCCGAGTACGGGGATGTAGACGGTCGTGGTCGGATCGATCGTCACGTAGCCGACGATGAACAGCACCACGAAGAGCATCGACAGCAGGAACATCGATGTGATCTGGCGCTCGGCGCGTCGGGCCGCCTTGGGGTCGGTGTCGGTGGCGCGCGGCTTGTGCGGGATGTCGGCCACGGGGGAGTAGCCCAGCTTCGCCGGGGCGCTCGCGTGGCCCTTGTCGTGACCCTCGTGGGGCGTGATGTCGGTCATCGCGACTTGATTCCGATCCAGACGGCCGCCCCGATCAGTGCGGCGAAGATGGCAAGGGCGAGGAAGACGCCTTCCGTGACAGGGCCGAAGCGGCCGAGGTTCAGGCCGCCCTGGCTCGGGGCGTCCTGCAGGTGCTGGACGTAGGCGATGATGGCCTGCTTCTCCTCGGTCGGCAGCGTGGCCTCGCTGAACACCGGCATGTTCTGCGGGCCGGTGAGCATCGCCTCGTAGATGACCTGCGGAGTGGACTCCATCAGGCTCGGCGCGTACTTGCCGTGGGTCAGGGCGCCACCCTGGCCGGCCGCCTGGTGGCACTGGGCGCAGTTGATGCGGAAGAGCTCGCCGCCGTAGGCCAGGTCGGCGTTGGTGTAGTCGATCTGCTCGGCGGTCGGCACGGCCGGGCCGGGGGCCAGGGAGGCGATGTAGGCACCCATCGCGGCGATGTCCTCGTCGGAGTAGATGTCCTCCTTGGCCGGGGCCTGAGCACCCGGAGCCGCGAGCGGCATGCGTCCGGTGGACACCTGGAAGTGCACGGAGGCCGCGCCGACCCCGATCAGCGTGGGCCCGTTCTCGGTGCCCTGCGCCTGCAGGCCGTGGCAGGAGGAGCAGCCCTCGAGGAAGAGCTCCTGCCCCTTCGCGATCTCGGTCTCGGTGCTCGCCGGCATCGCGGCGGTCGCTGGCTGGACGCTGGCGACGGCCGCATAGCCCCCGCCGACGACGGCCAATGCGCCGACCAACAACGCCGATGCCACGAGCGGACTGCGCCGTCTGGCGGCCAGGAACTTCACTGTCGAGGAACCTCTCTGCCGTGTGCTGCGGTGACGGTGGGCCGTGGTGCTACTTGAGGATGTAGATCATGAAGAACAGGGCGATCCAGACCACGTCCACGAAGTGCCAGTAATAGGACGTGACGATCGCCCGGGTGGCGCTGTCGTGCGTGAAGCGCTTGGCGACGTAGGTCGTGGCCAGGACGAACAGGAAGGCGATCAGGCCGCCGGTCACGTGCAGGCCGTGGAATCCGGTGGTCAGGTAGAACGCGGTGCCGTAGGCGTTGGCCGAGAGGGTCAGGCCCTCCTGGACGAGGACCACATACTCCGTCACCTGGCCGGCGACGAAGAAGGAGCCCATGAGGAAGGTGATGATGAACCAGCGACGCAGGCCCTTCACGTCGCCTCGCTCGGCGGCGAAGACGCCCATCTGGCAGGTCACCGACGACAGCACCAGGACGGTGGTGTTGATGCTGGCGAAGGGGATGTTCAGAAGTTCGGTCTCTTGGGCCCACAGCTCGGGGTTGACTGCCCGGAGGGTGAAGTACATCGCGAACAGTGCAGCGAAGAACATGAGCTCGCTGGACAGCCACACGATGGTGCCGATGGCGACCATGTTTGGCCGGTTCGCAGGGGCATGGGCATAGGCCGTGGGAATGGAGGTCGCGTTTGCCACGGGGGGAGTCTGGCAGATCCGCGCCCGTGTTTCACCGAGACCCCCCGAACCGTTATGTCACATTCCGGTCATGGGCGGCAGGAGGCTAGAGTCTGGCCCGTGGAGCACGACATGGATGAGGATCTGTACGCCGACGACCTCTATGCGGATGAGCACGAGGACGAGCACGAGCCGGACCCCGAGCCGACTCTGCGAGTACTGGTGTACAGCGACGATCGGACCACCCGCCGACAGGTGATGAGCGCGCTCGGCCGGCGGCCGGCGGCCGACCTCCCGGCGCTGGAGTACACCGAGGTGGCCACCGCCCCGATGGTCATCCGCCAGGTGGACACCACCCGGTTCGACCTGCTCATCCTCGACGGCGAGGCCGCCCCCGCCGGCGGCATGGGCATCTGCCGCCAGCTCAAGGACGAGATCTACCGGTGCCCGCCGATCATCGTGATCGTCGGCCGCCCCCAGGACGCCTGGCTGGCCACCTGGTCGCGCGCTGACGGCGTCACGTCGCACCCGATCGACGCGATCGCGCTCCCTGACGTGGTGGCCCGCGTGGTGCGTTCGCGCACCGCGGTCGCCACCGCCTAGTCCGACGCCCGCATGACGGCCCCTGACCCGGCCACGTGGCCGGGGATCCTCGGCACCCTGATCGCCGGCTCCGACCTCGACCCGGATGCCGCGGCGTGGGCGATGCAGGAGGTGCTCTCCGGCACGGCCACCCCGGCGCAGCTGGCCGCGTTCGTGACTGCACTGCGCGCCAAGGGGGAGTCCGCAGCCGAGGTGGACGCCCTGGTGGGCGTCATGCTCGAGCACGCCCGCCTGCTCGACTTCGGCGCCGAGGGCGCACCCATCGCTCTCGACGTCGTCGGTACCGGCGGCGACCAGGCCCATACCGTCAACATCTCCACGATGACCGCCCTGGTGTGCGCGGCTGCGGGCGTCCCCGTGGTCAAGCACGGCAACCGGGCGGCGTCGTCGTCCACCGGGACAGCCGACGTGCTCGAGCGGCTGGGAGTGGTCATCGACCTCGAGCCCGCGGACGTGGTGACCAGCGTGCGGACGGCCGGGATCGGCTTCTGCTTCGCGCCGGTGCACCACCCGGCCATGCGCCATGCCGGTCCCACGCGGCGTGAGCTGGGGGTGCCCACGGTCTTCAACATCCTCGGGCCGCTGACCAACCCCGGCGGAGCGCAGGCGGCGCTGATCGGCTGTGCCGCGCTGAGCCTGGCACCGGTCATGGCCGACGTGCTCCATCGACGCGGGGTCCGGGCACTCGTGGTGCGGGGCGAGGACGGCCTCGACGAGATCTCCACGGCCGCGCCGACGCGGGTCTGGGACGCGACCGGCGGTCAGGTGCGCGAGACCGTCCTGGATGTGGCCGAACTCGGTGTCCCGCGGGCCGACCGCGAACTCCTGCGGGGCGGGGACAGTCAGCGGAACGCGGACCTGCTGCGTCAGGCGCTGGGCGGCGGGGTCGCCGCCGGCGCGGATGCCGACCGGGTGGCGGCGATCCGCGATGCCGTGCTCGTCAATGCGGCTGCCGCCCTGGCCGCCTACGCGGCCGCGTTGGCCTCCGCCGCGGGTGAGCCCGATGATGCGCGACCGCTGGGCGAGCGGGTGGCCGACCACCTGCCTCAGGTGCGCGAACTGCTCGCCTCGGGTGCGGCTCTGCAGGTGCTCGACCACTGGGCCGACGTGACCGCGTCCTTCACGCGCTGAGCATCCGCGTCACTCGACGCGCGTCAGCCGGCCCGCGGGGTCGCGCCGCCGCCGCCACGTCCTCGTCGTCTACGTGCCACCGTGGGCCTGCCCGGCGGGCCGCCCCGATCCTGGTGACCACGTCGCCCCCGCAGGACACCGGGAGCGACAGCGGCGCGTCCGCCCGCACCAGGCGGATGTCGGGCTGCTCGAGCCAGCGCAGGATCTCGGTGGTCTCCTCCACCAGGCCGCTCGGCGCCGGTCTCGGCACGGGCGCCACGTGCTCGCCGGTCGCCAGCAGCAGGTCGACGACGGGCCGCGGATCGGTGCCGGCCCGGGCGTGGGCGGCGCCGGCAAGTCGGCCATGGCGGATCAGGTGGACGTCCCACCCGTTGTCGGCGGTGGGGGCGGCGGCGACCAGGTCGGCTGCTGCGGCCAGCGTCGCCACCCGGTGGGTGCGCAGGCTCGCCTCCGCCAGCGCCGCCAGCCGTTCCCGCCAGCGACCGGCGTCCTCGTAGCGCTCATCCGCGGCCAGTGCGGCCATCCGAGCCTCGGCAGCCTGCACCGGGGCCGAGAGATCGCCGGACATCGTGTGCCGCAGGGCGCGGACCTCGTCGAGGTAGGCCGCGTGATCGCCGTCGGCGGAGCAGGGCGCGGGGCAGCGACCAAGTTCGGCGAGGGCGCACCCGGGTGCGGTGGCACGCGGGTTCCTCGCGATGCGCAGGGTGCAGGACCGGACCTGATGGGCCAGTTGGAGCACGTCGCGCGCGGCCTCTGCCGCCTGCCGGGACGTGAACGGCCCGAGGTAGCGGGCGCCGGCCGCGTAGTCGTCGACCACCTCCCGCACGATGGCCAGGCGAGGGGCGGCCTCGGCGGTCAGCTTGAGCCATGTCTGGCTGTGCGGACGACGGCTGCGCACGTTGTAGCGCGGCTGCTCGGATGCGATCAGGCGCAGTTCGCGGACGCGGGCCTCGAGTGTGGTCGCGCAGGGGATGGGGTCGACGCGCTCCGCGATGCGCACCATCTCGGCGATGCGACGCCGCTGCTCCGACGCGGTGAAGTAGGTGCGCACCCGCGTCCGGATGTGCTTGGACGTGCCCACGTACAGGGCCACGCCCTGCGCGTCGCGGAAGACGTAGACGCCGGGGGTGTCGGGGAGCCCGTCGGCCAGGTGGCGCTTGGTGCGCTGGCTGGCACTGACCCGGCCGGTGAAGTCCCGCAGGTCCTCCAGCGACGCCACGCCGAAGCCGGCGACGCGCTCGAGCAGGGCGTGCAGGACGTCGGTCGTGGCCTGGGCGTCGTCGAGCGCGCGATGCGAGGGAGTGACGGTGGCGCGGAAGTGCGCGGCCAGGGTGGCGAGCTTGCAGTTGCGAGTCTCGTCGCGATGCAGGGCGACCCGGGCGAGGCGGGCGGTGTCGACGACGACCGGCTCCGGCCAGCGCGCGTCATGGATCCGGCAGGCGGCGCGGAGGAAGCCGACGTCGTACGGCGCGTTGTGGGCGACGAGGACCGCGTCGCCGAGGAAGTCGAGGAAGGAGGGGAGGACGGCGGGCAGTCGGGGCGCGGAGGCGACCAGGGCATCGGTGATGCCGGTGAGCGCGGCGACGAAGGGCGGGATGGGCGCGCCCGGATTGACCAGCGTCTGGAACTCGCCGAGCACCTCGCCGGCCCGGACCCGGACCGCGCCGATCTCGGTGATCCCGGCGTCGCCGGGGGCCCCACCGGTCGTCTCCAGGTCGACGATGACGAAGGTGACGTCCTTCAGCGGGGTCCCGAGGTCCTCGAGGCTGGTCTGGACCGCGCGGCTCGGGCTGGCCGCGCGGGCCGGGCCGCGGGCGGGGGACGTCATGGGATCGACCGTACGGGGCTGGACCGACACTGCGCGTCCGACACTCGGCCCCCGATCCGGCGGGGCACTGGATAGGGTCGGGACGTGGCCCAGACACCCGTGCTCCCCGACGACCGTTCCCGGTGGCGCTGTGCGCACTGCGGGAACCTGACCCGGTTCGACGTCACCCGATCGACGCGGGTCCGCGAGTTCTGGCACCTGAGCATGTCCGGTGCGCCGACCGTCGACGAGACCGAGGTGCTGGCCGAGACCGTCGAGTCGGTGACCTGCCGCTGGTGCGGGTCGGGGGACCGGATCGAGGTGGTGGCCCGGCCGGAGTTCGGTGGTCCCGCCGACGAGGGTCCCGGCGACGGCGGTCCCTGACCGGACATACCCCCGCGAGTGTGCGCTCGTCGTCGCTTTGAGGGGGTGCAAAGCGACATCCGCCGCACACTCGCGAAGGTATGTCAGGGGGGCGCCGTAGCGTCCCGAGCATGATCATTGACTGTGGTTCCTGTGCCGTCGCCGGTCTGGCCTGCGACGACTGCGTGGTCACCGTGCTCCTCGGGCCGGTCGAGGTGACTCTGTCAGATATGCCCCAGATGCCCGATTCGCCAGGCTACGACGAGGGGGCGGACGTCGTCCCGCTGCCGCTGACCAGCGTCGCCGACGAGCATGCCCCCGCCATCGCCGTGCTGGCGGAGGCCGGGCTCATCCCGCCGCTGCGCCTGGTGCGCCGGAGTGCGGCGTCCTAGCGGCCGGGCCTCCCGGGCGGCCGCGGCCACGCGTGGCGTAGGTCACGCCGCCATGAGGAACCGCCCGGTTCCGAAGGCCGTCGGACTTGCAGACGATCGTCACCAATCTGTTACCTTGGTGGAAACCTGATGCCCGCGTACCGCGCGGGCATCGTTGCGAGAGGACGGACGGCGCGTGCGGAAGCCGAGCGGGCGGTGGGCCACGACCACCCTGGTCGCCCTCATGGCGGGCACCCTTGCGCTGACCGGCGTCACCCTCGCACCCCCCGCGTCGGCTGCGCCGCGCGACCTCCAGCAGGTCCGCATCCAGGTCCAGGACCTGCAGGCCAAGGCCGAGGCCGCGACCGAGAAGTACAACCGCGCCCGCAACGAGCTCAACGACGTCCAGCAGGCCCTCGACGCCCTGCGCGACAAGGTCAAGCGTGAGCGTGGGCAGCTCCAGCAGATCCTCTCGTCGGTCGACGACCTGGCCCGGAACACCTACACCAGCGGCGGCCTGGACACCTCACTGCAGGTCCTGCTCGCCGAGAACCCCACCGAGTTCCTCGCCCAGGCGGCCGCACTCGATCAGGTGGCCCAGTCACAGGCATCGTCGTTGCGCCGCACCCAGACCGCTCGGCTGCGGCTGGCCCAGAGCGAGGCCGCGGTCCAGGACAAGGAAGCGATCGCCAAGCGCTACCGCGACCAGATGTCCGATTCCAAGCAGGAGGCGGACAGCCGGCTGAGCGAGGCCCAGCGCGTGCTGGCCAGCCTCGAGGCCGCCGAGCGTCGCCGACTGGCGGCCATCGAGGCGCGCGAACGGGCAGCGTCCGCCGCCGCGGCAGCCACGGCACGACGCAACCTCAGCAGCTACGGCGCCTCGAGCGCCGGCGGCGGCGTGCCCGCCGTCAGCGGGCGCGCCTCCGCGGCCGTCAGCTACGCGCTCAGCAAGGTGGGCTACCGCTACGTCGCCGCGGCCGCGGGCCCGAGCGCGTTCGACTGCTCGGGCCTGACGATGCAGGCGTGGCGTCAGGGCGGCGTGTCCCTCCCGCACTACTCGTACTCGCAGTACAGCTCGACGCGTCGCATCCCGCTCAGCGAGGCGCGACCCGGCGACCTGGTCTTCTACTTCGGCGGCGGTGTCCACCACGTCGGCATGTACATCGGCAACGGCAAGATGGTGCACGCCGCGAACCCGAGCGCGGGCGTGCGGATCGACGCGGTCCTCGGACCCTGGTACAACCGGTACTTCAGCGGCGTCGGCCGCGTCGTCGGCTAACAGCCCGCCGAACTCGTCAGCTGTACAGACCCTCCACGTCCGCAGCGAACTCCTTCATCACCACGTTGCGCTTGAGCTTCAGTGACGGGGTGATCTGGCCACCCTCCTCGGTCCAGTCGACCTCGAGGATCTTGAACTTCTTGATGGCCTCGGCGTGAGAGACCGCCTTGTTCGCGTCGTCGACCGCGGACTGGATGGCGGCGTTGAGGTCGGGGTCAGAGGCCATCTCCGCCACCGTGGCGGAGTCCGGCTTGCCGGCCTGCTTCTTCCACGCGGGGAAGGACTCAGGGTCGATGGTGACCAGGCAGCCGATGAACGGCTTGTTGTCGCCGACGACCATGCACTGGCTGACCAGCCAGTTGGCCCGCAGCCGGTCCTCGAGCACGGCGGGGGCGACGTTCTTGCCGGCCGCCGTGACGATGAGCTCCTTCTTGCGGCCGGTGATCTTGACGAACCCGTCGTCGTCGATCTCGCCGATGTCGCCCGAGTGGAACCAGCCGTCGGGCTCGAGCGCCTCGGCCGTGGCCGTCGGGTTGTTCCAGTAGCCGACGAAGATCTGGTCGCCTGCCAGCAGGAGCTCGCCGTCCGCGGCCACCCTGACGCCCGCGCCCGGCAGCGGCTGGCCGACGCTGCCGACCCGGATGGCAGTGGGCCGGTTCACGGTGGTCGCGGCTGACGTCTCCGTCAGGCCGTAGCCCTCGAGGATGATCACGTTGATGCCGCGGAAGAAGTGGCCCAGCCGCGCGCCGAGCGGACCGCCCCCGGAGACCGCGTAGCGCATGCTGCCGCCCATGGCGGCGCGGAGCTTGCTGTAGACGAGCTTGTCGAAGACGGCGTGCTTGACCTTGAGCACGAGGCCGGGCCCACCGCTGTCGAGCGACTCGCTGTACTGGATCGCCACCGCGGCCGCGGTGTTGAAGATGTTGCCCTTGCCCTCGGCCTGGGCCTTCTGGCTCGCCGAGTTGTAGATCTTCTCGAACACGCGCGGGACCGCGAGCAGGAAGGTCGGCTGGAACGACTGCAGGCCGGGGAGCAGTTCCTTGATGTCGGCGGAGTGCCCGAGCCGGACGCCCGCGCGCACGCAGCCGAGCTGGATGGCGCGACCGAACACGTGCGCGATCGGCAGGAACAGCAGGGTCGACGAGCCCGGGGCGAGGAACACGTCCGGCAGGCCCCACACCACGTTGTCGACCTCGAACATGAAGTTCCGGTGGGTGAGCATGCAGCCCTTGGGGCGCCCGGTGGTGCCTGACGTGTAGATGATCGTGGCGAGCGAGTCGGGAGTGAGGGTCTGGCGGCGCGCCTCGAGCTCCTCGTCGGTGATGTGGGCGCCCTCCTGCTTGAGGTCGTCCAGCACCGCGTCCTCGAAGCACCAGGTGCGCGTGACGGTCGGGATCTGCACCGCGACCTCGTCGAAGACCTTCTTGTTCGACTCCTTCTCCAGGAAGACGCCCACCGCCTCGGAGTCGCTGAGCATCCACTGGATCTGCTCGGCCGACGACGTCTCGTACACCGGGACGCTCACCGCGCCCGCGTACCAGATCGCGTAGTCGACCAGCGTCCACTCGTAGCGGGTCCTGCTCATGACGCCGATCCGCTCACCGGCCTCGACGCCGTTGGCGACGATGCCCTTGGCCACCGCCTTCACCTCGGCAAGGAACTCGGCCGAGGTGATATCCACCCAGGCCTCCCCACGAGGTACGGAGAACGCCGCATGAGTGGGGCGCTTCTCGGCGTTCTCGACGATGTGGTCGACGAGGGAGCCGGTCGTGGGGCTGGGGACGACGGGGGGCAGGGAGAACTCTGTTCGCATGGAATCACCGTAGAGGACCTTGGCGATTGTGGCGACTCATTCTCCGCACCCCGCATGGCATTCTGGGCGGGTGCCCAGTGTGGAGATCGTCGACGAGGTCGTCGTCGCCCTGCCGCGGGAGCTGGTGGCCCGACGGGTCGCCGAGCCCAGACGGTGGGCAAGCTGGTGGCCAGACCTCGAGGTCACCGTGGTCGCGGACCGAGGTGTCGAGGGCATGTCGTGGACGTTGGCCGGGCCGCTGGTGGGCCGGTCCGAGGTGATGCTGGCGGTGGCCGCGGGTGGCGTCCGCATCCACTACGAGCTCCGGGCGGACCCGGCGACCCCCGGTTCGAGCGGACGACCGCGCTCCCTGCCACCGTCGCCCCGGGGCCGTCGGCAGCTGGAGACCCTTCGGCGTAGACAGTTGATCGCGTGGCGGCGCACGATGTGGGCCCTCGCCGACGAGCTCGAGCCGTAGGGGTGCGCGTCCATGTGGTCAGCGACGTGCACGGCGCCGCTGCGGAACTCGCGTCGGCCGCCGACGGAGCGGACGTCTTCGTCTGCCTCGGCGACCTGATCCTCTTCCTCGACTACGACCGCCCGTCTCGCGGGATCTTCGCCGACCTGTTCGGCGAGGACCACGCGCGCAGGTATATCGAGCTGCGCACGGCCGGACGGTACGACGAGGCGCGCGAGCTCAGCGCCGCCGCGTGGTCCGGACTCGGCATCGAGGAGCAGGGGGAGCGCTGGCCGGTGATGAAGGCCATGGTCCGGGCGCAGTACGAGGAGTTGTTCGACGCCATGCCGGCGCCGGCGCTGCTGACCTACGGCAACGTGGACATTCCCGCCCTGTGGCCCGACTACCTGCGCGACGGGCACCGCGTGCTCGACGGCGAGGTGGTGGAGATCGGCGGCCTGCGCTGCGGGTTCGTGGGCGGCGGGCTGCTCAGCCCGATGCGCACCCCGTTCGAGATCTCGCCCGAGGACTTCGCCGAGAAGGTCGGCCGCCTCGGGCCGGTCGACGTGCTCTTCAGCCATCTGCCACCGGCTCTCCCCGAGCTGGTCTACGACACCGTCGCGCGCCGGTTCGAGGTCGGCAGCGAGGCGCTGGCCGACTACGTACGAACAGAGCAGCCGCGCTACCACCTGTTCGGCCACATCCACCAGCCCCTGGCGGCACGCGCGCGCATCGGGCGCACCGAGTGCATGAACGTCGGTCACTTCGCCGCCACCGGCCGGCCCTTCGTCCTCGACCTGTGATGCCGGGCGGCCCAGGGTCCGGGCGGGTAGCCTTCAGCCATGGCTGACACCACCGAATCCAGCATCGTCATCAACGCGGCACCCGCCCGGGTGATGTCGGTGATCGCGGACCTGCCCAGCTACCCGGAGTGGAGCGACGGCATCACGTCCGTCGTGGTGCTGGCGGTCTACGAGGAGGACAACCTGCCGGCCGATGCGCGCTTCCAGCTCAGCTCAGGGGCGATCAAGGACACCTACGAGCTCGAGTACGACTGGAACGGCGACGAGTCAGGTGACGTGGACGCTGACCAAGGGCGACATGCTCACCGCGATGGACGGCTCCTACGTCCTGACCGACAACGGCAACGGCACGACGACGGTGAACTACAAGCTCGCGGTCGACGTGAAGATCCCGATGATCGGCATGATCAAGCGGAAGGCGGAGAAGGTGATCGTCGACACCGCCCTGAAGGGCCTGAAGAAGCGGGTGGAGACGATCGCGGGATCGGCGTGAACCGGCTGATCCTGCTGACCGGTCCAGGCGGAGCCGGCACGTCGACACTGGCCGAGGCCACCGTGCAGGCCCTCCAGGACGAGGGTCTGTCCGCGGCACTCGTGGATGGGGCGGGTCGGGCCGCCGTCGTGCCCGAGGCCGTCGAGGCGATCACGGGGTCCGTCGGCAAGGTGATGAGCGCGCTCGGCGCGGAGGGCCTGCCGGTCGAGGCGTGGCTCGGACTCCCGGGACTCGGACACCTGTCGACCCTGCTGCGCGCGACCGCGCTGGAGGCCGAGGTGGACGCCGTCGTCATCGACGCCGGACCGATCGAGCATGCGCGTGCCCTCGTCCAGCTGCCCGGCATCCTCGAGCGGCTGCTCGACGCCGCCTTGTCGCCGGGACTGGCGATGTGGCGAACCGCGGACGGCGACGACGTGGCCTTCGACGCCCTCTCGGACGCCCGGCGAACCCTGGTCCGGCTCGGTCGGCCTGCTGCGATCACCCGACGCGACGCTGCGGTTGGTCGTGCCCCCCAGCGCCGTGGGCGAGGCCGCCGCCGGACGCGCGCTGGCGTTGTTCTCCACCCTGGGCGTCGGTGTGGATGGCGTCATCGTGAACCGGTTCCCGCGCAAGTCCGATCCGGGGTCGGATCGAGCTCAGGCGCAGGCCTCGCTCGAGCGCATCATCGATGCGGCCGACGGCGTCGCGGTGTGGCGGTCGACGTCACGCCTGCGGCCGGTCCCGAAGGGCCGATCCGTGCTCGGGCCGCTCGGGCCGGTGCGCGTCCTCGACGAAGCGGCCCTGGCCGTCGCAGCGGAGGACGAGCGGTTCGTGCTGGACCTGTCCTTGGCCCCGGCGGCCCGCGCCGCGGCTCGGGTCGGCGTCACCGGCGAGCGGCTGGTCGTCGAGTTCGACGGGGCCTACCGCTGGCTGGACCTGCCTCCGGTGCTGCGTCGCTGCCATCCGGTTGGAGGCACCCGACTGGGCGATCGGCTGCGGCTGGAGTTCCAGCCGAACGCGGGACTGTGGATGGGCGGGAGCGTGGTCGCATGAGCCCGGACCGACAGCCGTGGTGGTACTCCGGCGACAACGAAGGCGAGCCCGTCGAGCCGTCGGGCGAGCACGTCGAGCCGTCGGGGGAGCCCACTGCCGAGACCTCGAGTGACGACAGCGCGGCCGCAGCGGTGGACTGGGGGCTGCTGCTCGCCGGCGCCGCCCGCATCGTCGACTGGGCGACGTCGACCGTGATGGCGCCGCACGCGGAGCACGCGAACCCGGCTGAGCATCCCCAGTGCGTCGTGTGCCGGGGCATCGTCCTCGTGCAGTCCCAGCAGCCGGCGCCGGAACCAGGTCCCGGTCCGGCACCGGACGACGCGGCGATGCGGTCATCGGAGATCACCTGGATCCCGATATCGGATGCGGACCCGGGGGCATAGGCGGCTGACTACGCTGGACGGCGTGTTGAGCATCGGCGTGGACATCGGCGGCACCAAGATCCTGGCGGGCACGGTCACGGACGAAGGTGAGATCGTCGCGACGGCCCGTCGAGCGACCCCCAAGCACGACGCCGAGGACGTACTCGACGTCGTCGCCGAGGTGGTCCGCGAACTCGCCGAGGGAACGGATGGCGAGCTTGCCGGCGTCGGGGTCGGCGTGGCCGGCCTGGTCGACGCGGACCGATCGCGCGTCTACTTCGCGCCGAACCTCCGGTGGTCCCAGGTGCCGGTGCGCGCACTCCTGGAGGGCGCGACCGGGCTGCCCGTCGTCGTGGAGAACGACGGCAACATCGCCGCCTGGGGCGAGTACCGGTTCGGTGCCGGCCGCGGCACCGGTGACCTGGTGCTGCTGACCGTCGGCACGGGTATCGGCGGCGGCATCGTGATCGACGACCGGTTGTTCCGCGGCGCACACGGGGCAGCCGGCGAGATCGGGCATCTCAACGCGGTTCCGGACGGGCGGCCCTGCGGCTGCGGGCGCAACGGCTGCCTCGAGCAGTACGCGAGCGGCAACGCGCTCGTCCGCGAGGCCCGCCTGCTGGCCGCCGACCGGCGCTCGGAGGCGAGCGCCCTGCTCGCGCTCGGCGACGGGACGCCCGAGGGCGTCCAGGGGGTGCACATCACCGAGGCCGCTCGGGCGGGTGACCCGGTCGCGACCGAGGCGTTCACCGTCGTCGGCACGTGGCTCGGCCGCGGCATGGCCGACCTCGCGGCCGTCCTCGATCCCGAGGTGTTCGTGGTCGGCGGGGGCGTGTCTGACGCGGGCGACCTGCTGCTCGCCAGCGCCCGCCAGACCCTGGCCGACAAGCTCATCGGCCAGCAGAACCGGCCGGCACCGCTGGTCAAGGTCGCCGAGCTCACCAATCGCGCCGGCCTCGTCGGCGCGGCCGATCTCGCACGGCGCCGCTAGCGTCGGCTCGCCTAGACGACGGCGCCGTTTCCAGTGTCGTCCGGGTCACGATCCTTCATCCGCGCGATGAGCGCCACGAAGCCTCCGATGGTCGCGGCGACCCCGAAACCGGACAGCCAGGACTCCCAGCCCAGGACGTTCGTCGCGACGACGAGCACTGGGCCGCCGAGCACGGCCGCCCACGCGAACCGGCCGACGGTGTCCGCCGGTCGCGGGAGTGGCGGGGGATGCGGCGGCTCGTACCCCTCGTCCTCGGCATCCTCGATCTCCTCCGGCTCCGCGAGCGGATCCGGATGGTCACCCGTCGCCGCCAGCGGCGGCAGCGAGCGCTCCTTCGGGAACTGCGGGCCGAGGTCGATCTGACCGCTGAGGTCGGCGACGATCGACTCCCAGGCCCGCTGCTCGTGCTCCGGCAGCTCGGACGGTCGGTCGGTCACGGTGTCCTCTGATGATGGGTCGGTCGACGGGTCACGCGGTCAGTCGGCGGACGAACTCGATGCTGTCGGAGAAGATCACCTCGGCGTCGTAGTCCAGCGTCGCCACGTGATACGAGTCGGGCAGCACGACCCGCACCTTGTCGGGCGACGAGACGTGCTCCATGACGTAGTCCGAGCTCGACGTCTCGATGAGGTGGTCCTGGGCGCTGTTGAGCAGCAGCAGCGGCTGGTCGACCCTGGGCAGGTCGTTGCGAACGAGTCCCCAGAACTCGGTGAGGGAGCGCAGCGCCTTGAGGGGCATGCGCGGATAGGCGATCTCATCCTGACCCGGCTTGGCGATGTCATTGGTTGCGGCGGGGAAGCCGTCGAGCACACGGGACAGGATCGGCAGCAGGGGCATCAGCTTGTTCTCACTGAGCACCGCCGGGTTGACGAGCACCAGTCCGGTGACGTCGTCGTGGTGCTCCTGGGCCAGCCGGAGCGACATCGCGCCGCCGACCGACAGTCCCATGGTGAACACGGCGCGGCAGCGGGCGCGCAGCTCCAGGAAGTTCCGCTCGACCTCGCCGTACCAGTCGTGCCACGTCGTGGCGTTGGCGTCCTGCCACCGTGGCAGCCCGTGCCCCGGCATGAGCGGCACTCGCACCGTCCACCCCTCCGCGGCGAGCCGCTCGCCCCACGGCCGCGTGGCGGCGGGCGATCCGGTGAAGCCGTGGAGCACGAGCACCCCAATGTCGTTGCCGTCGGCCGACCAGGGCTCGGCTCCGGGGACAATCTGCATCGGGGTTCCTCTTCTCGACCGGTAGGCCCACTAGTCTGCCATCGGAAGGGAGATGGCTCGGTGCTCTACTGGATCCTCAAGACCATTGTCGTCGGTCCGTGGCTGCGCGTCCTCTTCCGCCCCTGGGTGGAGGGCGGGGACAACATCCCCGGCAAGGGTGCGGCGATCCTGGCCAGCAACCACCTGTCCTTCTCGGACTCCTTCTTCCTGCCGCTCGTGGAATCCCGGCCCATCACCTTCCTCGCGAAGAGCGACTACTTCACCGGAAGTGGGATCAAGGGCTTCTTCACCAAGGCCTTCTTCGCCGGCGTGGGGCAGGTGCCGGTCGACCGGTCCGGGGGACGTGCCTCGGAGGCGGCCATCCGCACCGGTCAGCGCATCCTGAGCGAGGGTCGCCTCCTCGGGATCTACCCGGAGGGCACCCGCTCACCGAACGGGACGCTCTACCGCGGCAAGACGGGCGTCGCCCGGATGGCCATGGAGGCGCACGTCCCGGTCATCCCGGTGGCGATGGTCAACACCTACGAGATCCAGCCCCCCGGCAAGATCCGGCCGCGGCTCATGCGCGTCGGCGTGCGGATCGGCCGTCCCCTCGACTTCTCCCGCTACGAGGGCCTGGAGAACGATCGCTTCGTGCTGCGGTCCGCGACCGACGAGATCATGTACGAGCTGATGTCGCTGTCCGGCCAGGAGTACGTCGACATGTACGCGACCCGGGCCAAGGAACTGATCGCCGAGGGGTCGCCGGCCGACGCCCGGGCGACGGTCGCGCCGCGAGGCCAGGACTGACGGTCGCGAGGGTGCTGGTCACCCCGACCTCTCGAAGACGTAGGCGAACGGCGAACGCGTATAGGCGATGCCGCGTCCGGTGTCGTGCAGTCGCTCCCGGGTGACCGGCTCGGGGCTCTTCGGTACGAGGTACGAGCCGAGTTCGCGGGTGCTCACCGCGTATTCACTGGAGCGGGACATGACGACGGCGACCAGTCTGTAGCGCGGGTCGATGGACGCCATCGCGGCGTCGCCGTGGCTTGAGTTGACGAGCAGGTGCCCTCCGACGCGCAGATACCGGGTGCAGTGTTCCGACACGAAGCCTGCGTACAGGGAGATGAGCAGGTCGAAGGTTTCGGGCTCCAGCGGGAGGCCGACGCTGTAGTCGCCTCGGAGGAAACGCACCTCTCGGCCCGAGCCATCGGCCGCGTGTGCGGCGATCAGCCCCTCGACGCCGGACTGGTCGGCGAAGAACCGCTCGGCTCGCGCGTCGACGTCGACATACGTCACGGAAGGCCAGGCGAACGAGGCGGCGACGTCGACGAAGGAGCCGGCGTAGAGCACCTGATCCGCAGGGAAGGCCGCCGCGACAGCGGCGAACAGGCGCTGCCGGTCACCTGGGTGTCGGTCCTGCATCTGCCAAAGCGACCGCGTGCGCGGGAGCACCTCTCAACCGGTCCAGTGCAGGCTTCGCCGGACTGCCTCCCGCCACCGTCGGTGCGGCTCGGGGTCGTACTCGCCGGGGGTGAAGGTGCCCGACGACCGTCGGGTCGCGGCCAGGTCGTCGGGGGAGGCCCACACCCCGGCACCTAGGCCGGCCAGGAACGCGGCGCCCAGTCCCGTGGTCTGCAGCTCCGCGGACCGGTCGACGAGCAGGCCGATCGCATCCGCCTGCAGCTGGCAGAGCAGGTCGTTGGCGGCGGCGCCGCCGTCGATGGCGAGCCGGGTCAGGTCCACGTGCCCTTCGTCGGCCATCAGGTCGACGACGTCGCGCACCTGGAACGCGATCGCGTCGAGCGTGGCCCGGGCCAGGTGGGCGCGGGTGGTGCCGCGAGTGATGCCGATGATCAGGCCGCGGGCGTCCGGATCCCACTCCGGGGCGCCGAGCCCGGTCAGCGCGGGGACGAAGACCACCCCGCCCGAGTCCGGCACGCTGGCGGCGAGCGCCTCGACCTCGGGCGCCGAGTCGATGATCCCCAGTCCATCGCGCAGCCACTGGACGGCGGAGCCGGTGACGAACACCGCACCCTCGAGGGCGAAGTCACGGCGTCCGTCGGGGTGGGCGAGGGCGACGGTCGTCAGCAGCCCGTGCTGCGAGCGGCGGATCTGCTCGCCTGTGTGCACGAGGAGGAACGACCCGGTGCCGTAGGTGCACTTGGCGTCGCCGGCGTGGAAGCCGGCCTGGCCGACGAGCGCGGCCTGCTGGTCCCCGGCGATGCCGGTGATGGGCAGGTCGAGCCCGAGGAAGGCATCCGGGTCGGTGCGCGCCAGCCGGCCGTAGGACGGCACGATCTCGGGAAGCGCCGACAGCGGCACGCCGAAGAGGGTGGCCAGCCGGTCGCTCCACGCGCCCGAGTCGAGGTCGTACAGCAGCGTCCGGGACGCGTTGGTTCCGTCGGTGACGTGGTACAGGCCGCGGGACATCCGCGCGATCAGGTAGGAGTCGACGGTGCCGACGGCGGTGCGGCCGGATTCGACCCCGCTCCAGGACTGCGGGTCGTGGTGGCGGATCCAGGTCAGCTTCGTCGCGGAGAAGTAGGGATCCAGCCGCAGCCCGGTGCGGTCGGCGATGTGCGCCTCGTGACCGTCGTCGCGGAAGGACTGGCAGATGGCCGCGGTGCGCCGGTCCTGCCACACGATGGCCCGGCGCGGGGCGCCGAGGGTCTCCCGATCCCACAGGCACACCGTCTCGCGCTGGTTGGTGATGCCGACGGCGACGAGGTCCGCGGATCCGCCGTTCGCCTCGAGGGCGGCGGCGACGGCGGCGAGAGTGGCCTGCCACATCTCCCCGAGGTCGTGCTCGACCCAGCCGTCGTCGGGGAAGTGCTGGGGGAACTCCCGGTAGCCGCGGGCCAGCACCTGGGCGTGCTCGTCGACGATCAGTGCGGTGATCCCGGTGGTGCCGGCGTCGATGGTGAGGATGCGAGGCATGGCGCAACCCTAGGCGCATGACAGCGCTTGCAGGCAGGGCTAGGCTGGTCTTCGTCGGGCGAACCGGTCCGGCTGCGGAGACCGTCCCCCACCCACGGGGCGACTGACGAAAGGTGCCTGACCCATGCGCGTTGGCGTTCTCACTGGTGGCGGGGACTGCCCCGGCCTCAATGCCGTGATCCGCGGCATCGTCCGCCGAGGAGTCCAGGAGTACGGCTACGAGTTCGTGGGCTTCCGCGATGGCTGGAAGGGTCCGCTCGAGGGCCTGACCATGGAGCTCGGCATCCCGCAGGTGCGCGGCATCCTGCCCCGCGGCGGCACGATCCTCGGCAGCTCCCGCACCAACCTGGTGAAGATCGAGGGTGGCATCGAGCGCACCGAGGAGAACCTCACCAAGCTGGGCATCGACGCGCTCATCGCGATCGGCGGCGAGGACACCCTCGGCGTCGCCACGACGCTGACCGAGCACGGCTTCCACGTCATCGGCGTCCCGAAGACCATCGACAACGACCTGAGCGGCACCGACTACACCTTCGGCTTCGACACCGCGGTGAGCATCGCCACCGAGGCCATCGACCGGCTGCACACGACCGCCGAGTCGCACCATCGCATCCTGATCTGCGAGGTCATGGGCCGGCATGCGGGCTGGATCGCGCTGCACTCGGGCATGGCCGGTGGCGCCAACGTCATCCTCATCCCGGAGGTCGAGTTCGACCTCGACGAGGTCGTCGGCTGGGTCGAGTCCCGCTTCAAGGCGTCCTACGCGCCGATCATCGTCGTGGCGGAGGGTGCGCTGCCCAAGGGCGGCACGCTCGTCACCAAGGACGCGTCCCTGGACTCGTTCGGCCACGTCAAGCTCTCCGGCATCGGCGAGTGGCTCGCGCAGCAGGTCGAGGAGCGCACCGGCCACGAGGCCCGCACCACGGTGCTCGGCCACATCCAGCGCGGCGGCTCGCCCACCGCGTTCGACCGCGTCATGGCGACCCGCTTCGGGCTCAACGCGATCGAGGCCGTCAAGGACGAGGCCTGGGGCACGATGGTCGCGCTGCAGGGCACCGACATCGTCCGCATCCCGCTGCAGGAGGCCACCGGCGTCCTGAAGACCGTGCCGATGGCGCGCTACGAGGAGGCCAAGTCCTTCTTCGGGTAGGGGTGGCCTAACCTTCTGCCATGCACACCCCGATCACCTGGCCCGACCTGCCGGCTGCCCAGCAGCCGCCCTGGCCGGACGCGGATGAGCTCGCGGCGGCCGTGGAGGAGTTGTCCGGCCTGCCGCCGCTGGTGTTCGCCGGGGAGTGCGACCTGCTGGCCACGCGGCTCGCCGAGGCGGCGCACGGACGTGCCTTCGTGCTCATGGGGGGCGACTGCGCGGAGACCTTCGAGGCGAACAACGCGGAGTCGATCCGCGCTCGGCTGAAGACCGTCCTGCAGATGTCCGTCGTGCTCACCTACGCGGCGTCGATGCCCGTGGTGAAGGTCGGTCGGATGGCGGGCCAGTACTTCAAGCCGCGCTCGAAGCTGACCGAGATGCGCTCCGGGGTGGAGCTGACGTCGTACTTCGGCGACGCGGTCAACGCGGTCGGGTTCGACGAGCAGAGCCGGCGGCCGGACGCCCGGCGCCTGGTGCGCACGTACAACGCCTCGAGCGCCGCCCTGAACCTGGTGCGGGCTTTCACCCAGGGCGGCTACGCGGACCTGCGCCAGGTGCACGCATGGAACCAGGACTTCGTCCGGGACTCGGTGGCCGGCCAGCGGTACGAGGCGATGGCGGCGGAGATCGATCGTGCGCTGTCCTTCATGAACGCCATCGGGGCGAATCCCGACGAGCTGCAGCGCGTGGAGTTCTACGCGGCGCATGAGGCGCTCTCCCTCGACTACGAGCGGGCGCTCACCCGGATCGACTCCCGCACCGGCCTGCCGTACGACGTGTCCGGGCACTTCCTGTGGATCGGCGAGCGCACTCGCCAGCTCGACGGCGCCCACATCCACTTCGCGTCCACCATCCAGAACCCGATCGGCGTGAAGATCGGTCCGACCGCCTCGCCGGACGAGGTGGCGGAGATGTGCGAGCTGCTCGAACCCGGATCGCACCCCGGGTCGGCTGACGCTGATCACCCGGATGGGCGCGCGCTCGATCGATGAAGCGCTGCCCGGGATCGTGCAGAAGGTGGATGCGAGCGGCGTGCCGGTGGTGTGGGTCTGCGACCCGATGCACGGCAACACCCGCGAGGCCGCGTCCGGGCACAAGACCCGCCTGTTCGACGACGTCATCAGCGAGGTCGAGGGCTTCTTCCACGTGCACCGGCAGCTGGGCACGGTGCCCGGCGGACTGCACATCGAGCTGACGGGCGACGACGTCACCGAGTGCGTCGGCGGCACCGGCGGCGTGCTCGAGGGCAACCTCGGCGATCGCTACGAGACGGCCTGCGACCCACGGCTGAACCGTGAGCAGAGCCTCGAGCTGGCCTTCCTCGTCGCCGACATGCTGATGACCCGGTAGCCGTGAGCGGCGCCGGCAACGCACACCACGCGGGTGCGCTGCTGGCTGCCGCGTATCCGACTCCCGCAGGTCCGCTCGTCGTCGTGGTCGACCCGCACGCCCTGGGCGACCGTGGCCCGAGCGACTACGGCGCCGTGGTCACGACGACCTTCCGCGATCTCGACGATGCGCTCGCCCGTATCCCGGGCGAACGCGAGGTGCACCCCCGCAGTTCCGTGCCCTTCATCGCGGACGTGCTGGCCCGGTACGCCGACGGCGACCTGAACGCACTCGAGGAGGTGTCCGTGACGCAGCCGGGCGGCCCCTTCCAGCAGCGCGCCTGGCAGGCGATGCGGACCATCCGGGCCGGGAGCGTCGACACGTACGCGGGGCTCGCGCGGCGCGCGGGCAGTCCGCGCGCCGTGCGAGCCGCCGGCACGGTGTGCGCGACGAACCTGGTTGCCCCGTTCGTGCCGTGCCACCGCGTGGTGTCCGCCGATGGCCTCGGCGGGTACGGGTACGGGCTCGAGATCAAGATCGCACTGCTCGAGCACGAGGGCGTCCTGCTGTAGCCCTAGCGGACCGTCGTGCCGGAGAACACCGTGGCGCTCTGGCCCCACGTCCGCAGGCCGACCCGGGTGCCCGTGGGGCTCGGGTACTTGCAGGTGTTGTTGGCGATGGCCTCGGTCAGGCTCGGCACGTCGAACAGCTTCTCGCCGTCGATGGTGACGAACAGCGTGTCGCCCTGGGCCGCCACGACCACGTTGTGCGGCGCGTAGACCTTCATGCCGGCCGGGAACGAGGTGTACGCGATCGGGGTGCCGCACTCGCTGCCGTTGTGCCACTGCCGGATGATGAAGCGGTTGCCCCAGCCCGGGTCGTACTGCACGGACAGTCCGGAGATGTTGCGGGTGACGGTGTCGAACGAGGTCCGGAACCAGATGCCGTAGCCCTGGCCCTTCTTCAGGTCTGCCCGGGTCTCGAGCACCAGGTCCTGTGTCGTGAACTGGCGCGTGGAGAGCACCCGGTTCTCGCCCCCGGCGGACATGTCGACGACCGCGTCGAAGATGTTCGCGGTGCCGCGGACGACCTCCCAGTCAGGGGCCTGCATGACGCCGAGCTTGCCGACGTTGATGTAGCGGCGGGCCATCTCGCGTCCGTTGGCCTCGACGAGGACCACGTAGCTGCCGTTGGGCACGGAGCGGAAGACCATCGTCTGCGCGCCGTTCTGCGAGTACTGGGTCTCGGTGAAGCCGCCGTTGTTGGCCGTCGGGGTGATGACCATCTTGAGGCGGTTGTTCTTCGCCACGTTCTGGGTGGCAGCCACGGTGAGGACGCCATCCTGCTCCGCGAGATCGATGCGGTCGTCAGTCGTGTTGACCTTGGCGGAGTTGGGCAGCGGCACGCGCAGGTGCTGTGACCAGCGCGACTTGCCGGTGGACGTCAGCACGCGGACGATCACGACGACGGACTTGTCGGCCGGGACGCGCACCTCCGAGTCGGTGTCCTTGACGATGATGCGCTCGTCCGCCTTGGCGTGGCCGTAGCCGATCTCGTAGCCGAGCACGGTGCCGCGCCCGGTGTTGTCGGACGGGAGCCAGGAGACGATGACCTGGTTGGGGTCACCCGGGTCGCGGATCGCGGAGATGGACTTGATCGGCAGGGGCTTGTCGCCGCCGACGACCATGCGGGCGAGTGCGCTCTTGCCGGCCTTGTTGATGGCCTGGATGGTGACCACGTACATCTTGCGGGCGTCGAGCTCGTCCAGGGCGTACTCGCCCAGGGCGCAGTCGATGGCCTCGTCGCGGACCTTGACCTGGTCGGCGACGCGCTTCACGGTCACCAGGCACGAGCCGGCGCCCACGTGATCGCTCCGCTTCCAGCGCAGCAGGCCGCCGGTCACCTGGTTGTAGTCGACGGAGAGCCCGGTGATGGCCGCGGGGTAGACGCCGCGCAGGAAGTAGGTGCCGCTGGTGCCGCCCTGTCCGGCGTCGTTCCGGCTGCTGACCTGGATCTGGTAGGTCACGCCCGGGTTGAGGCCGGAGAGGTCGAAGGTGGTCTGGCCGGCGGGCACGGCGGTGACGGAGTCGTATCCCTTGGCGAACACGGAGACGTTGTAGCGGGTGGCGCAGCCCACGGCGGCCCACTCGATCTTGGCGACGGTGGCGTCCTCCGCGTCCCGCGCGGCAACCAGCCGCCAGGGCGCCTTCGGGGCGTTAGTCGCGCACCAGCTGCTGGGGGCGCTGGGAGTCGGGGTGGCCGGGTCGTGGTGGCCGGGTCGGTGGTCGTCGCGGGGTCCGTGGTCGTCGCCGGGTCGGTCGTGGTGCCGGGGTCGGCGGTCACGGTCACGGTGCCGTCGGGAGCCACGTCTGTGGCCGCCCAGGCGGGCTGTCCGGCGAGGACGCTCAGCGCGATGGCGCTGGCGGTGGCCAGGATCACGAGCGAGCGGCGTCCGCGAGTGGCGGGGCGGTGCGACGGGGACATGGTGGCCTCTTCTGCCGCTGCCGCGGCCTAGTTCGGTGCATGCGAAGAGTGCCCCGCGAACCTTGCGACCACCTCTCGCGACGCTTGCGCGCGAGTCACCGTTCCCTGGAGCCCGGATCCTGTGACGCCACTAGACGATGTTCAGCTCGCCACGCAGGACCCCCTGGCCGAATCGATCAGCAGCGAAAGGCGTCACGTCGATGAACGGCTCGGCGCCGAGGTAGAGGTCCCGCACCACCTCGCCGACGGCCGGTCCCTGCAGGAATCCGTGCCCGGAGAACCCGGTCGCGTACAGGAAGCGGGAGGGCGATCGGGACTCGCCGAGGAGCGCGTTGTGGTCGGGGGTGACCTCGTACATGCCGACCCAGCGGTGCGCCACCCCGAGGTCGAGCAGGGCGGGCGCCCGGCGCTCCATCGCGCTGAACAGGTCGGGGAGCCAGTCCTCGCTGTAGTCCATCCGGAAGCCCGGCATCTCCGCCTGGTAGGACATCCCCATCAGCAGCCCCGGCCCCTCGCGGTGGAAGTAGAACGTGGTTGCGGCGTCGATGGTCATCGGGGTGGTCTCCGGGATGCGTGCCCGCAGGTCGGGCGGCAGCGGCTCACTGATCAGGATCTGACGGCGCAGCGGCTGGACCGGCAGGTCCACGCCGGCCATCGCCCCCACCTCCTTGGACCACGCACCCGCGGCGCAGACGACCGTGGGGGTCTCGACGATGCCCTGATCCGTCTCGACGGCCGTGAGCTCGCCACCTTCGCCCCGGATGCCGGTGACGCGGACGCCGGTGCGGATGGTGGCGCCGTGGCGCCGGGCACCGCTGGCGTAGCCGAGCACCACCGACTCCGGGGTGCAGTAGCCGTCGCGCGCATGGAAGCTCGCGGCCAGGACACCGTCGAGATCGATCACCGGGGACAGCCGACGGGCCTCTGCGGCCGTGAGGATCCGAGTGGGCACGCCCATCGCGTTCTGCAGTGCGGCGGAAGCCTCATATGCCGCGACCTGCTCGTCCGTGCTGAGCAGGAACAGGTAGCCGGGCTGACGCAGGTCGATCTCCTGGCCGGGGCGTCGGGGGAAGTCCTCGAACGCGGCCAGCCCGCGCAGGCCGAGTGCCACGTTCACGGGGTCGGAGAACTGGGCGCGCACGCCGCCGGCGGCCCGGCAGGTGGACCCGCTGCCGAGCTGGCCCTGTTCGAGGAGCAGCACGTCCGGCACGCCGGCCTCGGCGAGGTGGAAGGCGATGGACGTGCCCATCACGCCGCCACCGATGACGACGACGGACGCGCGCGACGGCAGGGTCATGGGCCGAACCTATGCGCAGGACTCGGTGATGGCGCCGGTGACGAGGAAGTCGGCGACGAGCGTCCACACGACCGGGGCGGCGATGACCCCGCCGTGGTCGAGGGAGCCGGCCGAGCAGTCAGCGGTCACGTTGACGTTCGTGGCGCCGGTCAGGACGCTGGACTCGGGCGGCCGGATCACGTCGTCGCCCTCTGACCAGGCGGACAGCCACCGGCCCTCGTCACCCGCGACCGGCAGGGCCTCGAGGAACTCGGAGCCGGGCGCCATCTGCTGGCAGGCGAGGGGGCAGCTCGCGGCGTCGTTCAGGAAGAGTCCCAGACCGGCGAGGGTGGTCCCGTCATGCGGGCTCGCGATGGTGGCCACCCGTCGGACCGCGGTGGGGTTGGCGTCGGCGGCGGCCCGGGCGACGAGGCCGCCCATCGAGTAGCCGACGAGGTCCACGCTCGGATCGCCTCGAGCGATCAGTGCGGCGGCGACCCCGGCCACCTGCCTGCCGTAGTCGCCGATGTCACCGTGTCCGTCGCCGATGTCCGCGACGACGACGGCGCGGCCCTGCGCCTGCAGGTGGCCGGCCAGCCCCGAGAGACCGCCCGCACCGCCCCCGTAGCCCGGGATCAGGATGACCGTGCCGGGTACGTCGGTACCGCGGGCCTGGATCTCGGCGGGTCGGCCGAGCCAGCGCCACGCGGCGATGCCGCCGATCACCAACGCGCCCAGGACCAGCAGGGCGATCGACGTGCGGGCAGGGCGGGTCATAGGTGGTGTCCGGTCGCTACCGGAAGGTGGTCACCTTGACCGGCTCGCCGGAGCGGTCGTAGGTGGTCCACTCCCCGGTCTGCTGGCCGTTGCGGAAGGCACCCGAGCGCATCAGCGAGCCGTCGCGTCGGTACCAGCGCCAGGCGCCGCTGAGCTCGCCACGTGTCATCCGCCCGACGGCCTTGAGCCCGCCGTTGTCGTAGAACTCGCGCGCCTCGCCGTTCTTCTTCGGATACCCCGCGTTGATCTCGGCGATCCGGGCCTTGAGGATGCGCTTCAGAAGTGGCGCGGGGAAGGCGCGATCCCGCTCGAAGTGGACGGAGCCCTTGGTCTGCACGCGGCCGGCGAGCTCCTTCGCGAACAGTGTCGGCACGCTGCCGCTGTAGGGAAACAGGCTGTTGTGCGCGGAGAAGCCGTCGACGGCGATGATGGCGGGGCCGTCGCCGGCGCCGGCCTTGAAGGTGGGCATGCCGTAGGAGATCACCTCGGCCGCGCCCGGGAGCGCGGTCCGAATGGTCGCCACCGTGGCGAGAAGGGCAGCGCGCTGCGCGTCGTCGAACCGCGCGAAATGGTCGTCGATGACGGTCATCCGAAGTTCACCCCCTGGGCGAGCGGCAGTTCGTGCGAGTAGTTGACGGTGTTCGTGGCACGCCGCATGTAGCCGCGCCAGGCGTCCGAGCCGGACTCGCGCCCGCCCCCGGTCGTCTTCTCGCCGCCGAACGCTCCGCCGATCTCCGCACCTGACGTGCCGATGTTCACGTTGACGATGCCGCAGTCCGAGCCCGCCGCGGACATGAACAGCTCGGCCTCTCGCTGGTCGAGGGTGAAGATGCTCGAGGACAGGCCTTGGGGGACGCCGTTCTGGAGCGCGATGGCCTCGTCGATGTCGGTGTAGGACATCACGTAGAGGATGGGCGCGAAGGTCTCGCGGCGGACGATCTCGGCCTGCTCCGGCATGCGCACGAGCGCGGGCCGCACGTACACGCCGTCCGGGCATCCGTCGACATGCACGCGATCGCCGCCGGTCACGACGGTTCCGCCGGCAGAGACGGCCTCTGCCAGCGCGGCCTGCATGCGGTCGAAGGATCCCTCGTCGATCAGCGGGCCCACGAGCACATCGCCGGACATGGGGCTGCCCACCTGGAGGCGCCCGTAGACCTCGGCGATCCGGCGGGTGACCTCCTCGACGACGGACGTGTGTGCGATGACGCGGCGCAGGCTCGTGCATCGCTGGCCGGCGGTTCCGGCGGCGGCGAAGACGATGCCCCGGACGGCGAGGTCGAGGTCGGCCGACGGCGTGACGATGGCCGCGTTGTTGCCGCCGAGCTCGAGGATGGCGCGGCCGAAGCGGGCTGCGACGCGGGGACCGACCTGTGCGCCCATGCGCTCGGACCCGGTAGCGCTGACGAGCGCGACCTTCGGGTTGTCGACGAGAGCCGGCCCGGCGTCTCGGTCGGCGATGACGAGCTGGCTGATGCCGCGCGGGGCGTCCTGCTGCTCGATCGCCCGGTCGAGGAGTGCCGAGCAGGCGAGCGCGGTCAGCGGCACCTTCTCCGACGGCTTCCAGACGAGCGTGTCCCCGCAGACCAGTGCGAGAGCGGCATTCCAGGCCCACACCGCGACCGGGAAGTTGAAGGCGGAGATGATGCCGACGACGCCTAGGGGGTGCCAGGTCTCCATCAGGCGGTGGCCGGGACGCTCGGACGGCATGGTGCGCCCGTCGAGCTGGCGGGACAGCCCGACGGCGAAGTCGCAGATGTCGATCATCTCCTGGACCTCGCCGAGCGCCTCGCTGCGGATCTTGCCCACCTCGAGCTGGACGAGGTCGGCCAGGTCCTCCTTGTGCTGCTCGAGCAGGCGGCCGAACGACTTGACCAGGAAGCCGCGCACCGGCGCCGGGGTGGTGCGCCAGGTCTGGAATGCCTCGTGCGCACGGTCCACGGCCGCATCGATGCCGGCGGCGTCGAGGGCAGGGACGGTGGCCAGGGTGGAGCCGTCGATGGGGGAGCGGACGACGAGGCTGGGGCCCGCCGTCGCCCTGGGCACGGCAGCGCCGCACGCGGTGAGGGCGGCCAGGGCTCGGTCGGAGAGGGCGGCATTCGTCATGGCGGCAGTCTGCCGTGGCGCGCCGTGGATGCCTCACCCGAGGTCGACCACGTACTCCCTCATCGGGCCGCCGCCGAAGACGGCGGGCTTGTCGAACTCGCGAGTGAGCCGGCCCCCGTTGGCGAGGACGACCCGCTGGGAGGCTTTGTTGTCCGCGTCGGTCGTGACGACGACGAATGGCAGGCCCTCGTCGCGGGCGATCGGCAGCATGAGCTCCAGGGCGCGGGTGGCGTAGCCGCGGCGCATCTTCCACGGCACGACGGCGTAGCCGACATGTCCCAGGCAGGTGGGGGGCAGGTCGGTGGTGCCCTCCTGCCAGCGCACCGAGATCGTCCCGCAGAACTCGCCGTCCCACATCCAGCGGGTCGTCTGCGGCAGTCGGAGCACCCGGGAGCCGTCCGGAAGCTCGATGGTGGCTCCCTGCGGATCACGGTCGACCAGGCCGGCGAGGTAGGCGTCGGCGTCATCCTCGAGGCTGGTGAGAATGCGGCGGCCGTACTCAGGATCCATGGTGTTCGGGGACCAGCCCCGGTTCAGGGCATCCACGAATCCCGCCAGGTGGGCCCGGTCGGGGACGACCAGGTCGAGGGCGGGAGTCATGTCGGAATTGTGCGGCATCTTCACCGCGTCCGGTGCGACCGCCATGCTCACGCGATGAGGGGGGAGCCGGAGTTCACGGTCCTCGTCGGGTCGCCGTCCGGCGACCTGTGTCGGCCGACCACGCCGCCGGTCCGGTCCTGTCTCACGAGTCGGCGGCCGTCCGGTCAGGGGCCTGCATGCCCTCGTGACCAGCTGAACCCGATACTCGCCCTCATTCCGCCCTGGCGGGACCCGCCCACACCGTGGAGGTGGGGTCCGCCAGGAGTGATTCCTGTTGCTGGGCAACGACTTTTCTTGCGTGTGGGGGTTGCGGCTGTCAGCCCCATCCACTACACTCGAACACATGTTCGAATACTCCACGGACCTAACGGCGGAGGGCTGGCTGCCTCCGGTGGAGGAGGCGCCGTGGTGGTGGGACAGCGTCGAGATCGATGAGGCGTGGACCGATGGGGACGCGTTGGCGTCTGCGACCAGGCGGCCCACAGGACGTGGGTCTGCTGGCGGACTTGCTGGAGATCGATCCCTCCGGACTGACCGCGGATGAGGCGGTCACGTTCGCCCAGCAGGTGGACCGGCTGGCGGCCCATGTCGCTGGCTTGCAGGCGAGGGCCCGTGCGGATGTCGTGGCGCGGCTGATCGCGCATCACGACGCCGAGGGTGCCGAGCGTGCGTCGCGGGCGTCGGGGTTCGTGACGGCGGAGATGCTCGCGGCGGCGGAGCTCGCGGCGGCGCTGCGCGTCGCGCCGCGGAGCATGGATCACCAGCTGGACCACGCGGCCGATCTGGCGGGTCCGATGCGGCCGCTGCGGGACGCCCTCGAGGCCGGGATCGTCTCGACCGCGCATGCCGCCGCGATCGCCCGGGAACTGGAGCTCCTGCCAGCCGCGGGTGATGCGGATCGGGCCGGCGAGTACGCCGCGCAGTGCGCGCGGATCCTCGCGGTCGTGATCCCGTTCGCGGCGATGCATACGGCCGGTCAGGCCGCACGGAAGACCAAGGTTCTCGTGCTGGCCACGGACCCGAAGGGTGCCGACGAGCGGCGGCGGGACGCGGCGGAGCGGGAGCACGGCGTCTGGCTCGTGCCGACCGGGAACGGGTCGTGCGAGCTGACCGCGGTCATGCCCCTCGCCCACGGCTACGCCGTCAAGGACGCGATCGACGCGCTGGCCAAGGACCCGAGGTTCCAGACCGCAGAGGGGTGCGTCACGAAGGGCCAGCGCCGCGTCGCCGCGCTGGTGACGCTGATGCTGGGCGACCTGGGGAGCGTGGCGGTGGTCGATGGTCCGGTCGCGGAGGCCAAGGTCACGGTTGCCGTGAACGTGCTCGTCCCGCTCGCCACGCTCGCCGGGACCTCCGACCACGGCGGGACGATCGCCGGCCAGCCTGTCACCGCCGACGCGATCCGCGACCTCCTCGCCGACGCGCACCCGTCCTCGACGCTCCGGCGCCTGGTCACGGACACCGCGGGCTGCATCGTGGACGCGGGCCGGACCCGGTACGCGATCTCCGACACCCAACGTCACCTGATCACCCAGCGGGACGGGACCTGCCGGTTCCCCGGCTGCGCGCGGCCCGCCACCGGCTGCGAGATCGACCACGCCATCCCCTACGACGCCGGGGGACCGACCGACCTCGACAACTGCGGCGCCCTCTGCAAGCACCATCATCAATTGAAGACCCACGGTGGCTGGCAGATCACCTCGAGCCACCGCAACGGCGCCTGCACCTGGCGATCACCCCTCGGCCGGATCTACGAACACGCACCACCGGGCGTCCTGTCTCGTCCTAGATGATGCGAATCGTGACGGTGCTGCCCTTCGGGACCTGTGCGCCCGCTGCCGGGTCCTGGCTGATCACCCGGTTCAGCGGACTGAAGTCGCCCTCGACCACCTTCACCCGCAGGCCCAGATTCTGGAGCGTGGTGACGGCCTTCTGACGGGGCATGTCGATGAGGTTCGGCACGGTCACCGGCGGGGGACCCTTGGAGACGACGACGGCAACACGGGTGCCCGAGTCCACGATCGTCCCGGCCTTGGGCTTGACCGAGATGACCGAGCCGTCCTTGACCTCGTCGGAGAACTTCTGGGTCACGTCGGCCTTGAGCCCCACGTCGCCGAGCGAGTTCCGGGCGTTGGCGATCTTCTTGCCGACGATGTCAGGCACGGGCACGGGTTCCGGGCCCTTGGACACCACGAGGTCGACGGGCGTGCCGGGCTTCACCGATGCACCGGACTTGGGCGCGGAGGACACGATGGTGCCCGCCTTCGCCTTGTTGTCGAACGCCTCCTCGACGACGCCGACGGTGAGGTTCGCGGCGGCTACGGCATCGGCGGCCTCCGCCTGGCTCATGCCCTTGACGGCTGGCACGTCGTAGCGCTCGGGTCCCTTGGACACCGTCGCCGACACCGTGCCTCCTGCCGACACGCCCTCCGCCGCAGCCGGGTCCGTCGAGATCACCGCGTTGTCGGGGACGTCCTCGCTGTACTCCTCGGTCGTCACGGCGAGCGTCAGGCCCTCGGCGGTCATCGCCGCCGTGGCCGCGTCGATCTCCAGGCCGACGACGTCCGGAGTGGGCACGGTGCGCCCGGGACCTGCGGCGAGGTACCACGCCCCGAACGCCGTCGCCAGCACGGCCAGGGCGATCAGCACCACCATCAGCGGTGCGCGGCTGCGACGGTAGGGCGGTGCGGCCGCCGCAGTCGGTCGCGTCGTCTCCTGCCGTCGCGGTGCCGCGGCCGCGCCGGCCCCCAACACTGCCGCGGGCCGACCGGCCGCCAGCTCGGACGCCATCCCGACATCGACGATCAGGGTGTCCTGTGCGTCGACGAAGGGCCGCGGCGGCGGCAGGGCCGCGCGCACCCGGCGTACGTCCGCCAGGAAGTCGAACGCGTTCTGGTACCGCAGGGACGGGTCCCGACGGGTGGCCGTGACGACGAGCGCGTCGACCTCCGGCGGCACCGACGGCTGCACCGTCGACGGCGGGGGGACGTCGCTGTTGACGTGCTTGTAGGCGACGCTCAGCGGGGTGTCGGCGGCGTGCGGGAGCTGGCCGGTGATCATCTCGAACAGCAGGATGCCCGCCGCGTAGACGTCGGATCGGCCGTCGGCCTCCCCGTGCTCCACCTGCTCGGGGGACAGGTAGGCGACGGTCCCGATGATCATCCCCTGCGTCACGCTCTGGCCGTTGGCCTCCATCGCGCGGGCCAGCCCGAAGTCGGCCACCTTCACCCGGCCGTCGTCGGAGATCAGGACGTTCTCGGGCTTGATGTCGCGGTGCACGAACCCGGCGGCGTGGGCGGCCCCGAGCGCCTCGAGCACCGGGTCCAGGAACACCAGCGCCTGCTCAGGGGTGAGCGGCCCGTACTCGCGGAGCACGTCACGCAAGGTGCGGCCCGGCACGTACTCCATCGCGAGGTAGACCAGCTCGCCCTCGCGACCCTGGTCGTACACGGCGACCACGTGCCCGTGCGTCAGCCGTGCCGCGGCCCGTGCCTCGCGCTGGAACCGGGCGACGAAGGCCTCGTCGTGGGCGAGGTGCGGGTGCATGATCTTCAGCGCGATGACCCGGTCCAGGCGCAGGTCCAGCGCCTCGTAGACCGTGGCCATCCCGCCGCGGGCCAATTGGGACAGCACCCGATAGCGCCCGTCGATCGTCGTGCCGACGAGGGCTGGCTGACCGGTCCCCTCCACCCTTGGGAGTCTAGGTAAGCCCTTGCAGGGGGTCGGGTTGCCACGCCAACCGGACGGACGTGACCCGCGCCGCAGTGTCGCCGACGGCCCGGATCACCGGAATTCCGCTCGGCTGGAGGTGCTCAGTGACGATCGTGGCGATGATCGCGTCGGCTTGGGCCCGGTGATCGGGGCCGTCGCGTTGGCCTGCGTCGGTGGCCCACGGGAAGTCGGGAGCACACCAGACGAGGAGGCCGTAGCCCCGGGCGTGGTCGAGGGCGGGGGCCAGGAGGCTCTCGTCGGCGAAGTAGAGCAGGCTGTAGACGGCCGTCATCAGGGGCGCGGGATCGGCGACGAGGAGGGCGCGCGCGCAGGTCCGCGCCACGGCCTCCTCACGGGCGACCTGCTCCGCGAGCAGGGCGGCCTGCTCCTCCTGTCGCGGCGGCCGGTGGTGTCGGTCGACGAAGTCCCGCAGCGCCTCCTCGACCAGGCAGCCGTCGAGGACATTGACGAGCTCTCGGGCCAGCGTGGTCTTGCCGGACGACTCGCCGCCGAGCAGGCCCAGGCGGCGGGGATGCTCACCGTGCATGGCTCGCTCCTCCCGTGGGTCGCCGACTTGTCCCGGGGCCCGTGCCTACCAGAATGGGAGTCGTGGGCCGGTACTCGTACGTCGCGATTCTGGCATTCGTGATGGCCGGCTGCCTGTGGCTCGAGATCGCGCTGCGCACCCGGGTGTTCCGGCGGTGGCTGCGCCTGATGCTGTCGATCCTCCCCGCTGTGGTGGTCTTCTTCGTCTGGGACGTCTATGCGGTGGCGCAGGGGCACTGGTGGTTCGACCCCGAGCGCATTCTCGGCGTCCTTCTTCCCGGCGACGTCCCGCTCGACGAGGTGCTCTTCTTCGTGGCCATCCCGATCGCCTCGGTGCTGACCCTGGAGGCCGTGCGCAGCGTCAAGGACCACTGGACCGTCGGGGACGAGCCCGAGGACGGTCGCCCGTGACCTACACCCAGCTCGCGGTGGCTGCCGCGCTGCTCGCCGTGGCCGCCGACCTGTGGCTGTTCCGGACCCGCCTGGTCCGGCGCCGGGTCTTCTGGACGTCCTACGCGATCATCGTGTTCTTCCAGTTGGTGACCAACGGCATGTTCACCGGCTTCGGCGTCGTCCGCTACGACGGCGACGCCATCATCGGCGGGGACTCCCCGGAGGCGGGACCGCCCGCGTTCCTCGGCGATGGCCGCATCGCGTTCGCCCCGGTCGAGGACCTGCTCTTCGGCTTCGCGCTCATCCTGCTGTCGCTGTCCCTGTGGGTGTTCTGGGGACGTCGAGGGATCCAGCGCACGCCGCTCTCCGGACCGCCCATCTGGCGCCGTTGACCTCGTTGAGTGCGGAGTTGTTGTCGATCTGAGGGGGTCGGAGACGGCAACAAGTCCGCACTCAACGAGATGCGCGACGGGCGCGGCGGGCGCGCACCCATGCCGGGCCGGCCACCGCCAGCCGGCGGCGCATCGGCACCGTCGCCCGGCGGGTGAAGACGTCGTAGTCCTGCCGCTCCACCTCGTCGACGATCCCGCAGTACAGCACCCGGGCCGCGTCGATGCAGTCGCGTGACGTCGGATCCAGCATGTCGATTCCCGGTCGCGATCGTTCCTCGAGCATGCGCACCCGGGCCACCTGCTCCTTGAGCGCCTCCTTGATCGCCGGGGTCGCCACCCGCTGCTCCAGCTGCTCGCGCGTGACGCCGTGCGCTGCCAGCTCGTCCAGCGGGAGGTAGACCCGCCCGCGGTCGAGGTCCTCGCCGACGTCGCGGATGAAGTTGGCCAGCTGGAAGGCGACGCCGAGGTCCATGGCCCGGTCGTACGCCTCCTCCGTCGTCGGCTCGAGGACCGGCACGACCTGGAGCCCGATCACCGCAGCCGACCCGTACACGTACTCGAAGAGGTCGTCGTAGGTGCGGTACTCGGTGACCGTCAGATCCATCTCCATCGAGTGCAGGAAGGCGACGAAGTGCTGCTTGGGGATGGACCAGCGCTGCATCGTGTCGACGACAGCCATCGCCACCGGGTCGTCGGACCAGCCGCGGTCGACGTCGTCGAGAAACCGCGCGCCCCACTCGCGCAGCCACTCCGCCCGCTGCGTGTCGGTCAGGTCGCTGGACAGGTCGTCGACGATCTCGTCCGCGTACCGGGCGAACCCGTATAGGGCGTGCACGAACGGTCGCTTGGCCGGGGGCAGCAGCAGGGTGGCCAGGTAGTAGGTGCGCCCGTGCTGGGCATTGAGCTCACGACACCGCTCGTACGACTCGCGCAGGTGCGGATCGGCGATGCCGGCGGCATCGAGTTCGCGGTTGGTCACGCGGGCATCCTGTCATCCGTGGGCGAGGGCCCGTGCGCGCGAGGTGTCGAGGTCGGCCAGCGCATCCACTCCGCGGCCGCCCGTTCCTCGTCGCTGACCGGCTCCAGTCCGGGTGTGTCGGGTGATCCGAGGACGAGGCGTCGCTCGCGGGGCGATGCCAGCAGCACGATCGCGACGACCGCGATGGCGACGATGTAGGTCACCACGTCGGCGGCGTCGAAGATGTTGTCGGCGTTGGTGGTGCTCTCGATCATGCCGTGCACGGTGAAGCCCGCGGTGGCGATGACGGCGATGCGCAACTCGGTCGTCGTCAGGCCGGTGGCTGCGAACAGAGGAAGGAACCACAGCAGGTACCACGGCTGGACGACGGGCCCGAGCACGACGACAGCGGCGAGCGCGAGCGCCGCTCCCCGGACGGGCGACCGTCCGCCCGGCCTCAGGACGAGCCAGCCGACGATCAGCAGCGCCGCCGCCACCCCGGCCAGGCGCAGCACGGTGAGGATCGGCGTGGCGTCCTCGGTCAGGCCAGCGGCTGACGTCGCCAGGCCGATGAGCTTGCCGACCGCCGTCGTGGGGGACAGCCACGTCAGGACGCCGGATGGCGTCCCGAAGGCCGCTCCCAGCACGCCGCGACCGGCGTCGGCCACCAGGAACACGGACGTGAGCACGCTCACCAGCGCCACGCCGGCCAGCGCCCACGAGCGGATCCGGTCGCGCCACGAGCCCATGCGGCCGGCCCACAGCAGCCCGACGAACGGCAGCGCGATCAGCGCGATCGGCTTGACCGCGACGGCGAGGCTGACGGCGACGGCACCCCACAGGCAGCGCTGCTGGGCGGCCAGCGCGAGCCCGGCGACCACCAGGCCGACCATCAGGGCGTCGTTGTGCCCACCGCTGACGAAGTGCATCAGCACGACGGGGTTGAGGACGCCGAGCCACAGCGCCCGGTTCGCGTCGATGCCGTGCCGGCCGGCGAGGTCCGGCAGGAAGGCGGCGATCAGGCCGACGCCCAGGAGGGCGACGCCGCGGAACAGCAGTGCGCCGAGGTAGGCGTTGGGATGCGCGAAGTCGGCGATGGCTCGCTCGACCAGGAGGAACAGCGGTCCGTACGGCGTCGGCGACTCCACCCACATCGGATCGGCGCCATCGTCGAACCAGCCCGGGATGACGTCGACCCCGGTGGTCGTCGGGTCATGTCCCGCGCCGAAGACCCGACCCTGCACGTAGTACGAGTAGACGTCCCGGCTGAACATCGGCGGAGCGAGCAGCAGCGGCGCCGACCAGAGCGCGAGCACGCCGGTCACCTGTCCCACGCCGGGGCGATCGGGCTGGGACAGCAGTTCCGACCCGAGCACCAGCCAGGCCTGCAGCAGGATGACCAGGCCGACGATGACCATCGCCCCGGAGGCGAGCTGGCCGGCCTGCGTGCTCCGCAGCGACTCGACTAGCGGATGCGCGAGCATGTTGGACGTCAGCGGCAGCCAGCCGATCCCGAGTGCACCGACGGCGACGAGAGTCGACCCGACCAGGCCCGGCAGTCCGTGCCGGGGAACGAAGGATGCGGGCGCCCTCACCAGCTCACGGCGCGGGAGCGGTAGGTCGGGTCGGGCCCGGTCACCCGCTCGGCCGCGAGGCGTCCGGAGATCAGCACCATCGGCACGCCCACGCCGGGCTGCGTGCCCGAACCGGTGAAGACCACGTTCTGGCCCCACATGTTGCGGGGCCGGAAGGGCCCGGTCTGCAGGAAGGTGTGCGCGGACGCGAAGGGCGCGCCGCGCTCCATGCCGCGGGCCTCCCAGTCGAGGGGAGTGGTCACGTCCTCCACCTCGATCGCGTCGCCGAAGCCGACATAGCCGCGCGCCTCCAGCGTGCGCACGACCTCGTCTCGGTAGCGCGGCCCCTCCGAGCGCCAGTCGATCGTGGCGTCGAGGTTGGGGGTGGGGGCGAGGACGTAGTAGACCTCGCGACCGTCGGGTGCCAGCGTCGGGTCGGAGTGCGTCGGGTTGGTGACGAGGATGCTGGGGTCGCTCATCAGCGTCTTGTCGTCGATGAGCTCGGTGAAGACCGACTGCCACGCGCGTCCGAAGTGGATGTTGTGGTGGGCGATCTTGGAGTACGAGGCCGAGGAGCCGGCGAGCAGCAGGAAGCAGGACGGCGAGTAGCGCAGCCGACGGATCGACCACGGCTCACGCCCGAGCAGGTCGCGGTGGGCGACCGGGAGGTCGGGGTTGAGCACGACGACGTCGGCGGGGATCCGCTCGCCCGCGGCCGTGAGCACGGCCACCGCGCGGTCGCCGACGGTCTCGACCCGGGTGACCTCGGTGTCGTACCGGAACTCGACGCCGTGCTTCTCGGCCGCCGCCGCCATGGCCGCCGGGACGGCGTGCATCCCGCCGCGCGGGAAGTACACGCCCGCCACCGAGTCCATGTACGCGATGACCGCGTAGATCGCCAATGCGTCGTGGGGGGAGACTCCCGCGTACATGGCCTGGAAGGAGTAGACCCGCTCGGTGCGAGGATCCTTCAGGTACTCGCGGACCTTCGGGGCCAGCCGGCGGAATCCGCCGATGGCGACCAGCCGCGCGAGGTCGGGGCTGACCAGGCCGAGCGGCGAGTCGATGTTGCGGTCGATGAAGTTGGTCATCTCGTAGCGGTACAGCTTCGAAACGAAGTCGACGTAGCGTCGGTACCCGGCCGCCTCGTCCGGGCTGATGGTGCGCTCGATCTCGTCGGCCATCTGCTCGACGTCGGAGTGCACGTCCAGGGTCGATCCGTCCGGGTAGAAGGCTCGGTAGAGCGGCGCGACCGGGTCCAGGGTGAGGAAGTCGGACATCTCCTCGCCGAGACTGTCGAAGGCGTCGGCGATCAGGTCGGGCATGGTCAGGACGGTGGGCCCGGTGTCGAAGCGGTACGTGCCGGTCTCGCCTTCGAGGTTCAGCCGCCCGGCCCGGCCGCCGGGGACGGAGTCCCGTTCGAGGACGGTGACCTTGCGGCCTGCCCCGGCCAGCCGCATGGCCGCCGACAGCCCGGCTAGGCCCGCGCCGACGACGACGACGGAATCAGTCGGTCCGCTGACGGTTCGCACTAGACACTCCTCCTGGTTGCGGCGTACGCAAGGCCGGCCAGCACCGAGCGGGCCTCGTCGTCGATGTCTGCGGCAGCCAGCGCGGAAAGCGAGCGCTGCATCAGCTCGTCGATCAGCTCCTCCGTGGCCGCGCGTGCCCCGGTGGCCTCGATGACCTCGCGCAGGGTGTCGATACCGGCCGCGTCGAGGCCGGGGTCGCCCAGGTACCGGCGGATCGCCGATGCCTGCAGCGGCGTGCTGTGCTCGACTGCGAGCGCGACCAGCACCGTGCGCTTGCCCTCGCGGAGATCGTCGCCCGCGGGCTTGCCCGTCTCGGACGGGTCGCCGAACACGCCCAGGATGTCGTCGCGCAGCTGGAACGCCTCGCCCAGCGGGATCCCGTAGTCGGAGTAGGCCGTCAGCAGGGAGCCGTCGGCGCCGGCGAGGGCCGCGCCGAGGTGCAGGGGGCGCTCGATCGTGTACTTCGCGGACTTGTAGCGGACCACCGTGAGGGCGCGGTCCACGGATCCGCCACCGCGCGCCTGCTCGAGCAGGTCGAGGTACTGGCCGGCCATCAGCTCAGTGCGCATCTCGTCGTAGACGGCCTTGCCCCGCGCGAGCGCCGGCAGCGGGAGTCCGGACTTCAGGAGCACCTCGTCGGCCCAGCTCAGGCACAGGTCGCCGAGGAGGATCGCCGCTCCGATCCCGTAGGTCTCCGGCGAGCCGTGCCACTCCTCGTCGCGATGCAGTCCCGCGAACCGTCGATGGGCGGCGGGCAGGCCTCGCCGGGTGTCGGATCCGTCCATCACGTCGTCGTGAATGAGGGCGCACGCCTGCAGGAACTCGAGGGACGCGGCGGCCTTCAGCGCGGCCTCATCCAGTGCGGCGTCGCCGCCCGCGCCGCGCCAGCCCCAGTAGCAGAACGCCGGGCGCAGGCGCTTGCCGCCCTGGAGCAGGGCGGTGATGGCCTCGACCAGTGGATCCAGGTCGTCGCTGACACCGGCGAGGATGCCGGTCTCGTACGCCAGCACGTCGTCGATCACGCTCTGCACGCGCGGGCGCAGGTCGGCGGCGTCGAAGGGAGCGGGCGACGGATCGATCACGTGCCGAGCCTACGGCGCGGCGACTGATCCGGCCTCCCGGGAGTTCGGGCCTCCCGGCTACGGGGTGTCGCGGCTCCGTAGGCTGTGCGCATGCGTGCGACCGATTCCCTGGGACAGGTGCTGGCCAGCGGTCGCCGATCGTTCTCGTTCGAGCTGTTCCCGCCGAAGACCGACGAGGGGGAGCGCACCCTCTGGCGGACGGTCCGCGACATCGAGGCCCTCAAGCCGACCTTCGTCTCCGTGACCTACGGAGCCGGCGGCACCACGCAGGACCGCACCGTGCGCCTGACCGGCGAGATCGCGTCGGACACCACCCTCACCCCCGTCGGGCACCTGACCTGCGTCGGGGCGAGCCGCGACGAACTGCGTGAGGTGGTGGGGCAGTACGCGGGCGTGGGTGTCACCAGCCTGCTCGCGCTCCGCGGCGACCCGCCGACCGGACTGAACACCCCGTGGGAGTCGCATCCCGGTGGCCTCGATCACGCGGTCGAGCTGGTGGAGCTGATCCGCACGCTGGGCTCGTTCAGCGTCGGGGTGGCCGCGTTCCCCGAGGGCCACCCCGAGTCGCCCGACCTCGCGCAGGACGCCCGCGTGCTGGCCATGAAGCAGCAGGCCGGCGCCGAGTACGCGATCACCCAGTTGTTCTTCCGGGTGTCCGACTACGAGCGGCTCGTGGAGTCCGCGCACGCCGCGGGCTGCACGATGCCGATCATCCCGGGCATCATGCCGGTCACCAACGTCGCGCAGATCGAGCGATTCGCGGCCCTGTCCGGCGCACAGTTCCCGGCGGACCTGGCCGAGCGCTTCCATGCCGTCGCCGACGACGCAGCGGCCGTCACGGCACTCGGCGTCGAGGTGGCGGCCGAGATGTGCCAGCGGTTGCTGGACCTCGGGGCTCCCGGGCTGCACTTCTACACCCTGAACCGGTCCACGGCCACCATCGAGGTGTACCAAGCCCTTGGCCTCAGCGCACTGACCGGATAGCTGGGCCGGGGGATGGCATGACGCTCGAGGAGCTTGCGATCGCGCTGCTCGTCGGCGCCGTCATCGTGCTCGTCTCCGTGGTCGGCGTTCGGCTCGCCGGCCGCCTCGGAGTCCCGGGCCTGCTGCTCTACCTGGTCCTGGGCCTGGTACTCGGCGCGACGTTCCCGTCCCTGCACGTCAGCGACGCCCAGTTGGCCACCGTGCTCGGCTACTCGGCCCTGGTGCTGATCCTCGCGCAGGGCGGCCTGACCACCCGCGTCGACCAGTTGCGACCGGTGATGTGGCCGGCGATCGCCATGGCGTCGCTGGGCGTCGCGGTGAGCATCGCGGTGGTCGCACTGCCGCTGGTGTGGCTGCTCGACGTCACCCTCCAGAACGCCATCCTGATCGGTGCCGTGCTTGCGGCGACCGACGCCGCCGCAGTGTTCTCCGTCATGCGGAGGATGGGCATCACCTCCAAGGTCCGCACGCTGCTCGAGGCAGAGGCTGGCTTCAACGACGCACCGGTCGTCGTGCTCGTGTCGATCGTGTCGAGCGGCGCTTTCGAGAGCACGCCGTGGTGGCAGATCCCGCTGCTGGTGGTGGCCGAGCTGATCGGTGGCGCCCTGGTCGGTCTGGCAGTCGGCTACGCCGGCCGATGGCTGCTGCCGCGACTGGCCCTGCCCGCAGTCGGTCTCTACCCGATCGCGGCCCTGGCCCTGCTGATCGGGGCATACGGACTGGCCGACGTCGTGCACTCGTCCGGCTTCCTCGCCGTCTACGTGGCCGCGGTGATCATCGGCTCGACCGCGCGGCTGCCGCACCGTCGGTCGATCATCGGCTTCGCGGACGGGCTGGCGTGGATCGCCGAGATCGGGCTGTTCTTCATGCTCGGGGCGCTGGCGGATGTGGGAACGCTCCCGGCGGCCCTCCCGATCGCGCTGGTCGTGGCCGTGGTGATCCTGGTGGTCGCCCGTCCGCTGGCCGCCCTGGCTGCGCTGCTGCCGTTCCGCCTGCCGCGCGCGACGATCGCGTTCGCGTCCATCGCGGGCCTGCGCGGCGCCGTCCCGATCGTGTTCGCGGCCATCCCGCTCGGGCTGGGCGTGCCCGGCGGGCGTCAGGTGTTCGACGTGACGCTGATCGTCGTGCTGATCCTGATCGTGGTCCAGGTGCCGCTGATCCGGATCGGCGGACTTCGACTGGGCGTGGTCAAGCGCGAGGAGGCGGTCGAGCTGGAGCTGGAGAGCGCGCCGCTCGACGGGATGTCGGCGCAGGTGCTCGGCTTCGAGGTGCCGGAGGAGTCCCACCTCGTCGGCGCGTTCGTCTCCGAGCTGGGCCTGCCCACCGGGGCAGTGGTGTCCCTCATCGTGCGCGGGGACGTTGCCCTGGCTCCCGATGCGCACACCCGAATCCGGGCCGGGGACCAGGTGCTGATCGTCACGACGGAGGAGGCGCGGGCCGACACCGAGCGGCGGATGCAGGACGTGTCCCGTCGCGGACGGCTGGCCCGCTGGCTGGGTCCCGGCTAGCAGCAGGGGTCAGGCGGAGGGGCGGCCGATCAGGTCGGCGACGATCTCTGCGCCCATCCCGACGAGGGGCAGCCCGCCGCCCGGATGCGCGGAACCCCCGACCAGGAACAGCCCGGGAATCGGGGACCGGTTCGCGGGTCGCTGGAACGCCGCGCGGGCGCCGTTGCTCGACGACCCGTAGATGGACCCGCCCGGTGCGCCGGTGCGTCGCTCGAAGTCGGCCGGTGTCCGCAGTTCCCGCCAGCGCACCCGATCGCGGATGTCGACGCCGCGCGCGGCCAGCACGGCCAGCAGCCGGTCCGCGTAGCCCTCGGCGAGACCGGGGGCATCCCAGTCCACCGTGCCGTGCTCGCCGTCGCCATGCCGGGGCGCGTTGATGAGGATGAACCACGCCTCGCTGTCGTCGTCGGGCCGCATGCTGGGGTCGTCGGGCACGCATGCGTAGATGGCCGGATCCTCGATCGGCCGCGGGTTCCGACCGAACAGCGCGTCGAACTCCCCGTCGTACTCCGCGGGGAACCACACGTTGTGATGCTGGATCCCCGGCGTGCGGCCGTTCAGCGCCAGCAGCATGACGAAGCCGGACAGGGCCGGCGCCCGCTTGGCGAGGTCACGGCTGATCCGTCGGGCCCGGGAGTCCTCCACGAGGTGCCCGTAGACGTGCTGGGCGTCCGCGTTCGCCACCACGATGTCGGCGTCGATCACCTCGCCGGAGAGCAGTCGCACGCCGCTGACCGCACCGTCATGGACCAGGATCCGCTCCACGTCGGTGTCGGCGCGCAGCTCCACCCCGCGCTCCTCGCACCGGCGCACCAGGGCATCGGCCAGCGTCCCGAGTCCGCCGCCGAGATGCCAGGCCCCGAAGGTCTCCTCCATGTACGGGATGGTCGCCAGCACGGCTGGCGCACTGCGGGGGTCGGAGCCGCTGTAGGTGGCGTAGCGGTCGAGGATCTGCCGGAGCCGCCAGTCGGACAGGTACTGGCGGCCGATGTCCCGCAGCGTGGCCATCGGCGCCACCGTCCGGACGTCGGCGGGGTTCGCCAGCTTGAGCAGGGTGCGCCAGCCGTCGAGGGGCGACTGCAGGAACGGCTCCCGCGTGACGCGCCACATCTCGCCGCCGCGCGCGATGAGTCGGCGCCAGTCCTCGCCGGCGCTGCCGCCGAACGCGTCCTGGAACGCCCGGGCGGCCCGCGCCGGATCGACACCGGGAACGGTCACCGACGACCCGTCGGCGAAGTGATACCCGAAGGCCGGCTCGACCGGCTGGAGGTCGACCTCCTCCTCGAGCGGTCGACCGGTCTTGAGGAACAGGTCCCGGTAGACCGCCGGCAGGGTGAACAGGCTCGGACCGGTGTCGAAGGCGAAGCCGTCGCGGCGGTAGGTGGCCAGCTTCCCGCCGAAGTGCCCGGACTTCTCGAGCAGCACGACGTCGTGGCCCTTCACCGCCAGCCGCGCCGACGTGGCCAGCCCGCCGACGCCTCCGCCGACCACGACCGCTCTGCTCATGTCGCCACCACCTGCCGTCCCTTCCACGTGTTGCGCCCGCGGGTGTGCCGCCACCACGAGATCACATTCAGGGCCGTGAAGGAAACGATGGACGCGGGATGCGCGAAGGCGTCGGGCAGCGTGGGCTCGCCCGTGCGCCGTGCCACCAGCATCCGGCTGGCGACTCCCGCGGCGTAGCCGATCGCACCGACGGCCCGCAGTCGACCGCTGGGTGCAGCAACGAGGGCGGCGGCCGGCACCACGTACGCGGTGAGCAGCAGTGCGTTGACGCCGACCGAGCCGGCCGGTCCGCCGAACGCCGACCAGAGCGACTTCGAGTAGCCCGCGACGACGGCGGCTGATCCGTCGTACATGCGGCACGTCGCGAGCTGCGACCCGTCGACGGTCGCCGTGCGCAGCCCGCGCCGCTTGAGTGCGCGCATCAGGGCCACGTCCTCGATCACGTCGCCGCGCACGGCCGCGTGACCGCCGACGCTGCGGTAGGCCACCGCGTCGAGCACGATCAGCTGGCCGTTGGCCGCGGAGAGGGAGGGGCGGGACGAGGTCTCTGCCCAGCGCAGCGGGAGGGTGGCCACCCATGACCAGGTGACCAGCGGCTGGACGAGACGCTCGAGCCAGCCGTCCGCGAGCTGGCGCGGGTAGGGCGCCACGAGGGCGAACTCATGCTCCCTCAGCAGGCTGACCAGCGCGGCCACCGCGTCCGGTTCGAGCAGCACATCGGCATCGACGAAGGCGAGGACGCTGCCGGACGCCTGGTCGGCCAGTCGCGCGCAGGCCCACGGCTTGCCGAGCCAGCCGGCCGGCACCGGCTCCGTCCCGCCGTGGACGAGCCGCAGCCGAACGCCGGCGTCGGTGCCCGGTGCCGCAGACGCCTCGTCGATCAGGCCCGTCACGATCGCGGCCGTGTCGTCGGAGGAACCGTCGTCGAGCACGATGACCTCGAGATCGCGGAGCCCGGCCTGCGCGAGGGCGGACTGCACCGTCGCGCCGATGTGGGCGGCCTCGTCCCGGGCCGGGATGAGCACGGTGACGGACTCGTCGACAGTCGTGGCTGGCCGCTGAGGTCGGCGCAGGTACTTCAGGTTGACGAACGTGTGGACGGCCAGGCCGCAGGCGAGCGCACTGCCCGCCGTGACCACCCAGGCGGTCCCGGCCCGCGCGGTCACTGCGGCTCGCTCCAGGACTTCCACAGGTAGGGGATCACGACCAGGCCCATGCAGACTCCGCCCCAGAGTGCGACACCGGGCCGTTCGAAGAACACCAGGTTCGCGAACACGCTGGAGAAGTACACCCACGCGATCATCAGTACCGGAACACCGTCGTTGGCCGGCTTGCGGGGGAGCAGGTTGAGCAGCGCCATCAGCCCGATGGCGGACAGCAGCCAGCCCAGGTTGTTCTGGAGCGGGATGCCGTCCATCCCGGGCAGGGCCCACCCCGCGTCCGCCCACACCCAGTAGCCCTCGCCGACCATCTGCGGATCGAGGAACAGGTCCCAGGCCGCCAGCACCCAGCCGCCGACGAGGGCGGTGCCGACGCCCGTGCTGGTCAGCCGCTGAGCGGCGAGCAGGCAGGGGTAGGCCATCATCGACCAGGCCAGCGGGATCACCAGCGGGACCCCGCCGATGGCGAGGCCGAGAGTGTCGGCGTACTCGTAGGTGCCGAAGGGGAACGAGGTGGCCAGTCCCAGCCGCTCGATGCCCCAGCCGAACGCCAGGGAGATCGACAGGAAGCCGATGGCCCAGGCCCACCCGCGGTTGGCGATCGCGTGACTGGCGCTGGCGAGGAAGAAGGTGACGACGGTCAGGACGGTCAGCGCCGTGCGGCCGTCGCCGGCGAGCACCCACACGATCTGGCCGAGGATGGTGATCGCCGCGAAGGCCCATGGAAGCAGCGCCAGCCACCGGGACGGGCCGCGATGGCGTGCCGTCCGCGGTCCGGTGTAGATCCGCTGGCTCACCCCGCGAGTCTAGGGTTGGCGGTAGCGCGCCCGGGATCGGGCGAGCGGATGGAGGGCGCAATGGCTGTCGTGGTGGTGTTCACCTCACGCCGCACGACCAGTCACGACGGGGAGTACCGCGAGATGGCGGCGCGGATGGCGGTCCTTGCGTCGGAGCAGCCGGGCTTCCTCCGCATGCACAGCGTCCGCGACTCGGGTCACGCGTGAGGGCGTCACAGTCGCCTGGTTCACAGACGAGGCAGCCGTACGGGGCTGGCGCGAGAACGTGGAGCACCGCGAGGCCCAGCGTCGCGGCATCGCGGACTTCTACGAGGAGTACGGCGTGACGGTGGCCGACGTGGTGCGCGAGTACCGGGGGCCTCGATGACGATGTGGGCGGGTTCGTGGGCGGTCCGTGCGGCGGTGATCCTGGCAGTGGCCGCCCTCATCGTCGGGGGCGGCGTGCCTGCTCCTGCGGTTGCTGCCCCGCGGCCGCCGATCGTGATGACCGCGCCCACCGAGGCCCCGGCATACGACACGTTCGCGCTGACGGTCGCCGTCCCGGCCACTGCGCGCGCCGTCCGGCGTACCGCCACCCTGTCCGCATCCCGAGACGGGCAGTCCTTCACGAAGGTGTCGAGCTGGCGGGTGGCCCGGGCCGGCGGGGAGAAGCCGTTCACCGTGGAGTCAGGGCCGACCGTGGGCCGCGTCTGGCTGCGCACCGTCGTCACGGGCAAGGGCTTGAAGCCGCAGCAGAAGACCGTCAGCGTGAAGATCGCGAACCCCTATCGCCCCTCCCAGCCGGACAACGCGGACGTGCCGGAGAGCGGCGTGCCGGTCACTGCCGCCCTGTTCGGCAACCACCCGATCCAGGGCAGCCCCGAGTTCGCGGGCACCGTGCGGCTCTGGGACACCTCCACGTCGTGGAACAAGATCGAGCGCACGCAGGGCACGTACACCTGGGGGGCGCTGGATAGGGACGTCGCCGCGGCGGAGGCGGCGGGGCAGGACGTCATGCTCGTGCTCGGGGGCACGCCCGAGTGGGCCGCGGTGGCGTCCGCCCCGGGGGCCGAGTTCGCCGGACCCGGCTCGTCCATGCCGATGCGGGACCCGGCGCTCTTCGAGACCTACGTGCGCGCGGTGGTGAACCGGTACGGCGGGCGCATCGCGGCCTACCAGATCTGGAACGAGGCGAACATCTCGCAGTTCTGGCGCGGCACCCCGGAGTTGATGGCGGACCTGACCGCTCGCGCCTACCGGATCATCAAGGACGCGGTGCCCGGCGCCACGGTGGTGGCTGCGTCGACCGGTTCACGCTGGGTCAAGGGCTTCACGGAGTTCTATCCGGAGTACCTCGCGGCGCTGAAGGAGTTCGGCTGGCCGATCGACGCGTACTCGGTGCACCTGTACCCGCTGGCCTCCGGAACCCCCCGCGACCGCGCGTACCTGCTGGGGATGATGAAGACGGCGCTGCGGATCGCGGGCGCCCCGGCCAGGCCGATCTGGGAGACCGAGATCAACTACGGCATCACCAATCCCGGCACCGGGGAGGCGGCCCGCTCGATCCCGGACGCGGAGATACCCGGGCTACGTCGGCCGGACCTACGTCGACTCGCTGCGCTTCGGGATCGCGCGGAGCTACTGGTACGCGTGGACGCCGGAGTACCGGCTGCTCGGCATCCAGATGTGGAACGGCTACCTGGCCACTCGCGCCTACGGCCGGATCCGTGAGTGGGTGCTCGGCTCGACGTTCAGCGGCTGCTCCTCGACGGGGGTCGTGGTCCAGTGCAACTTCGATCGCGGTGGCGTGCCCTTCTACGTGGCGTACACCGACGACGGATCCGCGGGGTCGCTGCCCAACCCCGGCGGTACCGTCATCACCGGCATGGACGGCGCCACGGCGCCCGCCGGTGCCGACATCGCGGTTTCGGGCACCCCGGTGCGAATCTCCTGAGGAGCAGCCATGCGCGGTATCTCCACGTTCCTGTGGTTCGACGACCAGGCCGGCGAGGCGGCGCGGTTCTACCTGTCGGTCTTCCCGAACTCGCGCATCATCGGCGATGACGTCTTCCACGACCAGCGTCCCGGCAAGGAGCAGGACGTCGTCACCGTGTCCTTCGAGCTGGACGGCCGACCGTTCACGGCGATCAACGGCGGCCCGATGTTCGCGTTCACGCCGGCCGTCTCGTTCGTCGTCGAATGTGACGACCAGGCGGAGGTCGACCACTACTGGGAGCGGCTGACCGACGGCGGCGAGGAGAGCATGTGCGGCTGGCTCGTCGACAGGTTCGGCGTGAGCTGGCAGGTCGTGCCGACGATGCTGGCCGACCTGATCGGCGGTCCCGATCCCGAGGCGGCGGCCCGGGCGACGTCGGCGATGCTGGGGATGCGCAAGCTGGACATCGCCGCGCTGCGGGCGGCGTACGAGGGCGGCTGAGCCGGGTGGCCAGGTCCCCGCTCGACGATCCGCCCGCACCGACCGAACGGCTGGCCCTACGGGCGTGGACCGCCGCGGATGCGCCCGCGGTCCTCGACATGTACTCCCGCCCCGAGGTCGTGCGGTTTCTCGGCGCCACGCCGCAACCGGTTATCGACGAGGGACAGGCGCGGGACCGGATCGACCGCTGGGCCGAGCGGACGCAGGGTCTCGCGGGCATCTGGGCGATCGAGCGACGCGATCGTCCGGGCGTGCCCATCGGAAGCGCGCTTCTGGTGCCGCTGCCCCGTACCGATGGTGCGCCCAGCGCGGCGTACGAGATCGGCTGGCACCTGCACCCCGACGCCTGGGGCCATGGCTACGCGACGGAGGCGGCGGTCGCCCTCATCGACCGCGCTGCGGCGGCGGGGCTGACGCAGGTGCGGGCCGTCGTGTACCCGCAGAACGAGGCCAGTCGCGCGGTGTGCCGACGCCTGGGCATGACCGAGGTCGGCCTGACGGGCGAGTGGTACGGCGTCGACGTCGTCGAGTACCTGCTCGACCTTGCAGCACCGCCCAGCCCCGATGTCCTGGCGGTCCGCATCGCGCGCGAGCGGTCGTTCGGGAGGCTGCTGCCCGCTCCGGGCGACCACGGGCTGTCGGCAGCCGCTGCCTACCGCGTGCAGGCGCGGGTGCTCGGGCGGCGACTCGAGGACGGGGGCGGACGGGGCGGGTGGAAGCTCGGCTACACGTCCGCGGCCATGCGCGCCCAGATGGGCGTGCAGGAGCCGAACTTCGGACCGCTCTCCCGCGGCATGCTGCTGCCCAACGGAGCGACCATCGACGAGGGGGTCACCCAGCCTCGAGTCGAGCCCGAGCTGGCCGCCGTCATCGGTGCCGACGTGCCGCCCACGGCCTCGCTCCCACAGGTCCGGGCGGCGGTGGCGGAATGGCGGCTGGCCCTCGAAGTCGTCGACTCGGTGTGGACGGGCTATCGGTTCGACTGGGCGTTGAACACCGCGGACGGCTCGTCGGCGGCCTACGTCGTCCTCGGCGATCCAGTGACCTCGACGGACCTGGGCGACGTCGAGGTGGTCCTCGCGGTGAACGGGCGCGAGGCGGGCCGCGGGTCCGGATCGGCGGCAATGGGGGATCCGGCGGTGGCGCTCGCGTGGCTGGTGTCCCGGCTGGCGGAGGGCGGCGAGCAACTGCGCGCGGGCGACGTGGTCATCACCGGAGGGCTGACGGCGGCGGTGCCGTTCGCGCCCGGCGATCGCGTCGAGGCGACCGCCACCGGCGTCCCGCGCGCCAGCGTGCGGGCCGAGCGCGCCACGTGACCGTGGCGCCCTCGCGGCTGCGGCTCTAGGCGCGGCCGGTCATCGGTGCCAGACTCCCGAGATGGATGAGGACCCCACCGGCCAGGTCGCGAGGCTCTTCGACGCGGTGTCGGGCGTCTACGACGCGGTCGGGGTCGACTTCTTCGAACCCATTGCCAGTGGGCTGGTCGACGCCCTCGACCCTCGCCCCGGCGAGCGGTGGCTGGATGTGGGCTGCGGTCGAGGCGCCGTCGTTCGTCAGGCCGCGACGCGCCTCGCCGGCAGCGGCGACGTGATGGGCATCGACATCTCAGCGGGGATGGTCGACCAGGCGAGGCAGGACCTGGTTGACCTGCCGAACGTCGAGGTGCGCGTGGGTGACGCCTCGGATCCCGATGACGACCTCGGCACGTACGACGCCATCTCTTGCAGCCTCGTGCTGTTCTTCCTGCCCGATCCCGCAGCGGCGGTCGCGTCCTGGCATCCCCGCCTGCGAGCGGGCGGCCGCGTGGGCGTGACCACGTTCGCCGGCCTGGATCCGGGGTGGGCGCAGGTCGACTCGGTCTTCGAGCCCTTCCTGCCGCCGAGGATGAGGGATGCGCGGACCACGGGGAACGCCGGCCCGTTCGGCAGCGACGCCGGGATGGAGCAGTTGCTCGAGTCGGCCGGCTACACCGGCGTGCGGACGGCCACCGGCGCCGTCGACGTGCGCTTCGCGGACGCCGACCAGTGGGAGGCCTTCACCTGGTCGACGGGGCAGCGGGCGATGTGGCTGTCCATCCCCGAAGACCAGCGCGGCCGGGTGCGCGACGACGCGCGCGCGATCCTGGGGACGCATGCGGGCCCGGATGGCTCGGTCACCTTCCGGCAGCCGGTCCGCCACACGCTGGGGATCACGGGCCGTCAGGCGTGACCATCTCGGCGCCGCGCTCGAGGCGCATCACCATGCAGTCATCGCCGCCGAAGCGCCGCGGACCCACCTCGACGAAGCCGTGCCGCGCGTAGAACCGACGGGCCCGCGAGTTCGACTCGAGCGGATCGATCAGGATGGCCCGCACCGCGGGATCGGCGAAGCAGCGACTGATGGCCAGTCGCATGGCCTGCGATCCGTAGCCCTGGCCCAGCGCGTCCGGCTCGCCGATCCAGATGTCGATGGCGCGCAGGTCCTGCTCCGCGTCGCCCCAGTAGTGGGTCTCCTCCTCACGGGGGTCGATGATCTGGATGAAGCCGATCGACCGACCGTCGACCTCGATGACGAGCTGCTCCCGCCACGGGACCTGTCGGCCAAGCTCGTTCTCCCAGTCCCATTCGCCGACGTCCTCGCCACCCGACGCGATCACGTGCTCGAGGGTGTCCCAGTACTCGAGAAGCGGTCGGTCCGAGGACTCCGCGGTACGCAGGGCGACGTGGCCGGCCACCGACTCAGGCGCCGATCTCCGCTGCCTCACCGGCGGTGATGCGCAGCAGCTCGTCGTAGCTGGTCGGGAACACGTAGTGCGGGTGGCCGCCCGCGGCCCACACCTCGTCGAAGCGCGAGAGGGCGATGTCGACGATGGTGCGCAGTGGGTGCGGGTGACCGACCGGGGCCACGCCGCCGATGGCGAAGCCGGTCGCCTTGCGCACCTCGTCGGCGGACGCCTTGATCACATGGGTCGCGTCGAGCACGGAGCCGAGCTGCAGCTCGTCGACCCGGTGGCCTCCGGAGGCGATCACGAGGACAGGGTGCCCGTCCGCCAGGAACACCAGCGAGCTGGCGATCTGGCCCGGCTCGATGCCGAGCGCCGCCGCAGCCTCCGCAGCGGTGCGGGCGCTGTCGTCGAGGGCGCGGACCTCGCCGCGCGCGCCGAGCCGGGACAGGGCCTGCCGGACCTTGGCCACCGACTGCTGCTCTGCCCGGTCGCTCATGCTCCGAAGGCTAGCGGGGTGGCGTAAATGACGGGCGTAGCCCGGCCCAGGTGTCATGCTGGCGTCCAGCCGGTGGCAGAGGGTCGCCGCGGTGCCCCGCCGAAGGTGGCGCACGTCTCCTAGGAGGAGCCATGGCCAGCACGGTCGCCCGTCCCCTGTCCATCACCATCGTGATGGTGCTGATGGTGCTGATCGCTGCGGCCGACCTGTTCCTCGGCATCGTCGCGCTCGTCGCGTGGCGGGAGGACATGGGCTGGATCACGCCGATCGTCACCATCATCTTCGCGCTCATCCTCCTGCTGCTGGCGAAGGGCATCGCGAACGGGAGCAGCGGCGCGCGCTTCATCGTCGTCATCGTCCTCGTGCTCGGGATGGTGGCCGACGGCTGGGCGGCCATCGGCGCGGGCGCCTGGGTGCAGGCGATCGTCGGGGTCCTCATCAGCCTGCTCATCATCAGCATCTTCTACACGGAGAAGGCGAAGGCCTTCTTCGCGTCGTGACCATGTCGGTATTCACCGGAATCCCCGCCGAGGCCTTCGAGTTCTACGAGGCCCTCTCGGCGAACAACTCACGCGAGTGGTGGCAGGCGCACAAGGCGGATTACGAGGAGCGGGTTCGCGATCCGCTGAGCGCGCTGCTGGCGGAGCTCGAGCCGGAGTTCGGCCCCGGTCACCTGTTCCGGCCCTATCGGGACACCCGGTTCAGCAAGGACAAGACCCCGATCAAGGACCATCAGGGTGCGGTCGTCAACGTCGAGGACTCGGTCGGCTACTACGTGCAGATCTCCGGCGAGGGGCTGATGGTCGCGGGCGGGTGGTACGCCCCTCAGGGGCAGCAGGTGGCGCGCTATCGGGAGGCCGTGGACGGGCCGCGCGGAGCCGAGCTCGTCCGCCTGGTCGCTGCCGCGAAGCGGCGCTTCGACGTCGACGGCCAGCCGCTGAAGACCCGTCCCAAGGGCTACGACATCGACCACCCGCGCATCGACCTGCTGCGGAATCGGGCGTTGACGGTGGCCCGACGGTACCCGGTGGGCCCGGCGATCGCCGGGCGCAAGGCGTTCAGCGCGGTGCGGGCGGACTGGCGGGCCATGCGGCCGCTGATGGAGTGGCTGGCCGACAACGTCGGGCCGGGCACCGACCCCGCCAACGGCTGACTACCGCCGATCGACGGTGGGCTGTTCGTCGACCGCGGGCCGGGGCGTGCGCCAGGCTCCCGCTACTGCGGCGGCCGCGAGCGCGGTGCCCGTCGCGAGCGTCAGCACACCGATCACGAGGGTGAGCGGGGACGGCTGCTCGAGCAGGCGGGCGCCCACGATGAGCAGCCCGGTGGCGGCCAGCGCCAGCGTCACAAGCGTCCCGTTGGTCACTTCAGTCTCCTGAGCACCTCCGCACCGTACGAGGTCCCCCTGACATCCGTCCGGCAGTTGCCCGAACTCCTCCGACTGCTACGCGTCAGATCAGGTCGCGGACCAGGTCGAGGTCGGCGAGCGGGCAGTCCGGCCAGCGAGGGGGCAGGTGAGTCGTCGCCACGTCCAGCAGTGCGGGCCCGACGTCCTCGACCGGGCGGGTCAGGGCGGCGTCGAGGTCAGCCGCCAGCTCCGGCCATGCCGTCTCGACGCGGCGCCAGGGGTCGAGCGGATCGAGCGCGGCCGGGCGATCCGGCGTCAGGGCGTTGACGAGGCGAAGGAGCGCGGCGACCGCGTAGTCGCGCAGGAACACGTTGGCGCTCAGCCGCTCGCCGCGGCGGGCCCGTCCGGTGCCGACGTAGACCAGGCTGAGGAAATGCCGGAAGGCGGTCGTCGGGTCGGCCGGCTGCGGGCGCTCGCTGCGGGCGTGGACCCGGGTCGCGGACTCGGCGATGCTGGGGCCGTCGGGTTCGCCCGGTGCGCGCCGGTCGAGGACGACGGCGTACTCGCTGAGTGAGCACTCCTCGAACTCCGCTCGGTCGAAGACGGCGAACTCGAGCAGCAGCCCTGACCGGTAGAGCACCTTGAGGCCGTGCGGCGTCTCGCGGAACCACCAGCCGATGCCCTCGTGGTCGGGCAGCCAGGACAGGTCCGTGCGCAGGTCCTCCTGCACGCCGTCGACCGTGATCACCAGGAAGTCGTGGTCCGACCAGCGGTCCCGTCGGGCCGGCTGCGCGGACGAGCCCGCGAGCACCAGGCCGACGACGCGAGGGTCGTCGGCCAGCCGGGCGGTCAGAGCGTCGAGGAACGTCATGATCGGACGCTAGCCGTTGACTGCTACGGGTTCCGTCGCAACGGCCCGGGTTTGCGACGGAACGCTAGCAGTCGGCGCCGGCGTCAGACGCGGACCCGCTCGCCCGGTGACGGGACATCGACCGCCACGTCGAGCTGCTCGCGGATCATCGTCGCCAGCACCTCGGCCGCCGCCGGCTCGCCGTGGTTGACGAACACCTGCGCCGGCTGGTCCCGGGTGCCGGCCAGCCAGTCGACGAGCTCGCTGGCGTCGGCGTGCACGGAGAAGGCCTCGATCTCCGCGATCTCTGCGCGGACGGGCACGTACTGGCCGTGGATCTTGATCTCGTGCGCGCCGTCGAGCAGCAGGCGTCCGGGCGTGCCGACGGCCTGGAAGCCCGACGAGCAGCACGGTGTTGTCGCCGATCGGGCAGCAGCCGCCTTCAGGTGGTGCGTGACGCGTCCGCCGCTGCCCATGCCCGACGCGGAGACGATGATGCGCGGCCCGCCCGTGTCCAGGGCCATCGACTGCTCCCGGGTCGTCGCCTCGTGCAGGTTGGGCAGGTCGATGGCTTCAGGGCCCTCGGCGATCGATGGCAGTGCTGATCTCCGGGTCGGCATCGCGGATCGCCCGCACGTACACGCGCATGGCAGCCAGCGCCATCGGGCTGTCGACACTGGATCGATGCCATCGGGATGCGCTGCTGGTCCTGCAGGCGTGCGCAGGGCAATCGAGCAGGACCTCCGTGCGGTCGACCGCGAAGGCCGGAATCACCACCGTGCCGCCGCGCTTCAGCGTCCGGGTGATGGCCGCCGCCATCTCGTCGATCTCCGCCTGGACGTCGCCGTGCTCGCGGTCGCCGTAGGTCGACTCGATCACGACCGCGTCCGCGTCGTCCGGGCGGCGCGGGCGGCGACAGCAGCGGGTGGTTCCCCCGGCCGAGGTCGCCGCTGAACACGACGGTCCGGTCGCGGTCCTCGTCGATGAGGGTCACCGTGGACGGACCCGAGGATGTGCCCGGCGGGGTCGAGGCGGGCGGTGACGGCGTCGGCACGGCGCGAAGTCGACCCCGAACTCGACGGGCCGCAGCAGCGAGATCGCCGCGCTCGGCGTCGTTGATGTCGTAGAGGGGACTCGGGTCGGCGTGTCGCGAGAACCCCTTCTTGCGCGCCCACGCGGTGTCCTCCTCCTGCAGCTTCGCGCTGTCGCGCAGGATGATCGGGACGAGGTCGGCGGTGTTGGGCGAGCAGTAGACGGGGCCGGTCGAAGCCGTCGCGCACCAGGGCCGGCAGGTACCCGCAGTGGTCGAGATGGGCGTGGGTGAGCACGACGGCGGTCGAGGCTCGTCGGGTGCGACCGGGAACGGCTCCCAGTTGCGCGCTGCGGATCTCGCGCGGGCCCTGGAACAGGCCGCAGTCGACGAGCATCCGATGCTCGTCGCCCGGGGCTCCGGCCTCCACCAGCGTCTTCGACCCGGTCACCGTGCCGACGCCGCCGAGGAAGGTGAGGAACATGCTTCAGGTGTAGCAGGAGCGGCGCGAGCGCGTGTCAGCGGAGGAAGAGGGCGGTCAGGCGGCGGGTCGTCATCACCAGTCCGACCGACGCACCAGCACGACGAAGTACAGGACGTGCACGAGCAGTCCGACGTCGAAGATGCCGAGGGCCAGGCCGCGCATCATCGCGATCGCCTGCCACAGCGGAGTCGCGGAGATGATCGCCTGCAGCCACTCCGGGTAGCCGGTGATCGGGAAGAACGTCCCGGAGAACAGGAACATCGGCAGCAGCCAGAACTGCACCCAGTTCAGCTGCTGGAAGGACGACATGTACGACGTCAGCGTCATGCCGATCGACGCGAACGCGAACGCGACCAGGATCGCCGCCGGGATCATCAGCAGGGACCACCACGTGGTCAGCAGCCCGAACACGGCGGCGACGACCATGAAGCCCACCGCGTACGTGCCGCCGCGCAGCATTGCCCAGCCGATCTCGCCGAGGGCCACGTCCAGGGCGCCCAGCGACGTCGACATCATCGTCTGGTACATGCGCATGAAGTGCATCTTGAAGAACACGTTGAACGTGGAGTCGAGGATCGCGCCGTTCATGGCGCTGGCGGCCAGCAGTGCGGGCGCGATGAAGGCCGCATAGGAGACCTCGACGTGCCGTTCACGTCGATGGTGCCGACCAGTCCGCCCACGCCGTACCCGAAGGCCACCAGGAAGATCACCGGCTCGACGAATCCGGTGAAGAACACGAAGGTGTTGCTCGTCCGCAGGGCGGCGAAGTTGCGCAGGATCGGGGCGTAGGGCCGCCCGGCGTACACCGACGAGCCGAGCCGCCCGGCATGGCGCTGCGGCGATCGACGACGGCGGTCTGCGGTGATCACGAGGTCAGCCGACTCTCGAAGCGGCGGCGGGCCAGCAGCAGGCAGGCGACGAGCAGGGTCAGCAGGTAGGCGATGCTCAATACGATCTGCCTCCCGGCAGAGCGGCTCCGTACGAGACCCAGCGGCCGAGCTGCGTGGCGTGCCAGAGCGGGCTGATCCAGCCGATCCACGCACCGCCAGCGGCAGGGCGTCGACGCGGGTAGAACGTCCCGGAGAACAGGAACATCGGCATGACCACGAGCCGGCCGACCAGCGAGAGGAACCCGTCCTCGTGCTCGACGTGGGCGCTGACCGCGAGCATCACCGCCCCCCAGCTCAGCCCGGCCAGCAGGCCGACGGCGAGCAGCGGCAGGAGCCGTCGTCCACGCGACCGCACCGAACACGGCGAGCACCAGCCAGTAGGCGGTGGTGGTGAAGAGCACGCGACCGCCCGCGGCGATCAGCACCCCGTCGGCGATCTGCGCTCCGGTCAGCGACGTGGCTCGCATCGAGAAGAACAGCTTGTTCCAGATGAAGCCGGCGAGCGTCGGGAACATCGTCTCGTCCCCTCCGCCCTGGAGCGCGGCCGTGGCCAGCAGCGCCGGAGCGAGGAACACCAGGTAGGGCACGCCGTCCACGCCGCCGGACGACTCGTCCACGAGCAGCCCGACGCCGAGCCCGATCGAGGCGAGGTACAGGACGGGGTGCCCGATGCCGAAGGCGAGGATGGAGCTGCGCCACTTCCACATGTTGCGGAACCGGTACTCGGTCACGTGCCAGGCGCCCCAGCGGGGGCCGCGGGCGGCGACGCGCGGTGATCGTGCTCACTCGTCCGCCAGGCTGCGGCCGGTCAGGCGCAGGAACACGTCCTCGAGCGAGGACGCGGCGCACCAGGGAGGTCACCGGCAGGAAGCCGCGCGCCACGATGCGCTCGAGGTCGGCCTCGCCCGCGTCCGTGTAGATCGAGGATGCGGTCGGGCAGGACCTCGCGGCGCTCGCCGATGTCGTCGAGCCGCGTGGCGATGTCGGCGTTCCGGTCCGAGCCGAAGCGCACCTCGACGACCTCGCGGGTCGCAGTAGCGGCGGATCAGCTCGGCGGGGGAGCCCTCCGCGACGATGCGGGCCCGGTCCATCACCACCAGCCGGTCGCACAGCTGCTCTGCCTCGTCCATGTAGTGCGTGGTGATGACGAGGGTGACGCCCGTCTCCTTCAACCGGAACAGCCGGTCCCAGAGGATGTGCCGTGCCTGCGGGTCGAGGCCGGTGGTGGGCTCGTCGAGCAGCAGGATGGTCGGCTCGTTGACGAGCCCGCGGGCGATGGTCAGCCGGCGCTTCATGCCGCCGCTGAGGGCGTCGACCTTGGCGTCGCGCTTGTCCTCGAGCTGCGCGAACGCCGAGCAGCTCGTCGACGCGACCGCGCAGGTAGTCGCGGGGGAGGCCGAAGTAGCGGCCGTACGTGTGGATGTTCTCGGCGACGGTGAGCTCGGTGTCGAGGTTGTCCTGCTGGGGCACGACACCGAGGTGGGACGCGGATGAGGGGGCCGTCGGACGCCGGATCGTGGCCGAGGATGGACAGCTCGCCGGCGGTGCGCTGCAGCGTCGCGCCGAGCATCCGCATCGTGGTCGACTTGCCCGCGCCGTTGGGCCCGAGGATGCCGAACGACTCGCCCCGCTCGACGTCGAAGTCGACGCCGTCGACGGCGGTGAACTCACCGTACGTCTTGCTCAGGCCGCGGGCGTGGATCACGGGCACACCCAACCACAGCCGCACCCGCGGACGGCAGCGGGCGACTACGGCAGCGGTGCGGCCTTGCCGTACAGCCAGCCCTGGCCGTGGTGCCAGCCCACGGTGCGCAGGTACGCGGCCTCCGCGTCCGTCTCGACGCCCTCGGCCACAGTGTCGAGGCCCAGGCCGTGGGCAAGGCCGATGAGCGCGTCGGCGAGCTGGCGGGCGGTGCGGTCGCCCGCGCCGATGCCGGCGGTGAACGAGCGATCGAGCTTCAGCCCGGCGACGGGCAGGTCCCGGAGATGACTGATCGAGGAGTAGCCGGTGCCGAAGTCGTCCACGTACCACTTCACGCCCAGGTCGGCGAGCTCCCGCATGCGGGCGACGATGTCCGGGTTGATCGAGAGCAGCAGTGTCTCGGTGACCTCGATGTGCAGGCGGCCGGGCCGCACGTGGTGGGCGTCGAGCGCCGCCTGCACGATGCCGGTGTACTCGGGCCGGGCGAGAGTCGGCGCACTGACGTTGACCGCGACGTAGAGCGGCTCCGGGAGGTCGGCGAGGCGAGCGATCACCGGCTCCACCATCGCGATGTCGATCTCGGACATCATCGGGGTCTGGCCGGCCACGTCGAGGAACTCGTCGGGCTGCAGGTGCTCGCCGTCGCGTTGCCACCGGACGAGTGCCTCGTAGCCGGCCAGCCGCCCGTCGGCCAGCGCGACGATGGGCTGGTACCACGGCTCGAACTCGTCGTGGTCGAGTCCGCTGCGGATGGCTGACTCGACCGCCATCCGCCGGGCCGCCTCGCTGGCCTGCGCGGCGTCTGCGAAGACCCATCGGTCGCGGCCCAGCGCCTTCGCGCGGTGCATCGCGAGGGTCGCGTCCCGGAGGAGCTCGTGTGGCTCGTCGGCCAGTTCCCCCAGCGCGATTCCGACGCTCACGGTCGGGGTGACGCGATGCTCGCCGGCGTCGATCGGGCCATGCACGCAGGTGCGCAGGCGCTCGGCCAGGTCGGCGGCCTCGGTCGGTCCGGCGATCCCGATCACCGCGACGATGAACTCGTCTCCGGTGCCGCGGCCGAGGAGCTCGGGCCGGGGGAGGGCCTCGGCGATGCGGGCGGCCACAGTGGTCACCACGATGTCACCCGCATCATGGCCGAAGGCATCGTTGACATCCTTCAGCAGGTCGACGCCGATCGTGATCACGGCGACGGGCGTCTCATCGGGCAGCTCAGTGCCGGTTCGCGTCAGCTGCTCGAGAATCGTCTCGCGCTTCGGCAGGCCGGTGGACTGGTCGTGACCGAGGGCGAACTCGAGTCGGGAGCGGGCGGCCACCCGGTCATGGATGTCCCGCAGGGTGCCGACGCGGGCGGCGCCCGAGTCGGAGTCGGCTTGTCGGAGGCTGGCCTCCATCCACAGCGTGCTGTCATCGGCGCGGCGGAACCGGAACTCCCCGGTGGCGGCCCCCAGCCTGATCGCCTGCGCAACGGTGTCAGTGAAGGCACTCCGATCCTCCTCGGCCACGAGTGCGGAACTCGGTTCGCCCACCAGGTCGGCCGTTTCCCAGCCCAGCATCGCCGTGACGGAGGGCGAGATCCACTGCAGTGTCCCCTCCTCGTCGACCGCCCAGACGATGTCGGACACGTGGGTGGCGAGCAGTCGGTACATCCGCTCGCTGCGGGCGAGTTCGCGCTCCGCTTGCGCGCGTTCGTCGACGTCGCGCAGGTGCACGATGCGACGGCCTGGGCCGCCGTCCTGTGGCGGGAGGTTCTGGCCCTCCGCCTCGAACCACGCGTAGTCCCCGTCGGCCTTGCGGAGGCGGTAGGTGATCCGTGCCGGGGTGTCGGTGCGGGCACTTCGCTCGAGCTCGGTACGGGTGCGGTCGATGTCGTCCGGATGGAGGAACTCACCGACGTTGTGCCCGACGATCTGGTCGGGCCGCCACCCGAGTACGCGGAGTGTCGAGGGCGAGGCCCAGATCGATGTTCCCTGGAGATCGGAGACGATCACCACGTCGGAGGAGTTCTCGGCGAGCAGGCGGTACAGGCGAGCGGTCTCCTCCTCGCGGTGCTCGACCCTCACCTGGTCGTCGACGTCGCGGAAGGTGACGAGGCGGCGCAGCCGGCCCGACTGCGGGTCGGCGAACGGTCGACCCGCGGCCTGCATCCAGCGGTAGCTGCTGTCAGCCAGCCGCCAGCGCACGCGCGTCGTGAAGTCGGTCATGGTCTCGTTGCTGTGCTCGATTGCTGCCCGCACGGTGGCACCGTCATCGGGGTGCACGAAGTCGACTGCCCGTCGGCCGAGGAGCTGCTCGGCCTGCCACCCGAAGGTCGCGGTGGCGGAGGGGGACGCCCACTCGATCGTGGTGTCGTTCGCCGTGAGCAGCACTACGTCCGAGGAGTTGTCGGCGAGCAGGCGGTAGAGCCGATCGCTCTCCTCGTGCAACTCCTCGGACCTGACTCGCGCGTCGACGTCGGTCAACCGCACGGCCAGCCGTCGCGGCTGCCCGGCCTCCGTCGGCAGCGCCCGCATCTCGGTCTCCATCCACCGGTAGTCACCGCTGGATGACCTGACTCGCATCCGCTGCACCACGTTGAGGTGGCGCGGTTCCTGGGTCCGGCCGGCCGGCCAGTCGTCCGGGTGGGTGAACTCCGCTGCCGTGTGACCGACCAGATCGCTGGGCTGCCATCCGAGGGTGGTCTCGACCGAGGGGGACACCCACACCGCCGTGGTGTCCTCCCGCGCGAGGATGACGACGTCCGTGCTGTTCTCGGCGAGCAGCCGGAAGACGCGCTCGCGTTCCTCTAGTTCGTGTATCACCCCCACCTCGTCGTCGATGTCGCGCAGCCGCACGACCCGACCTTCGAGGCCACCCTCGCTGACGAGGCGGCCCCGGCCCTCCAGCCAGCGGAAGCCGCCGTCGGCGGTGCGCCATCGGTAGCGGTACAGCGAGTCCCGGCGCTCGTCGTTGGCGGCGGCGATCTCATCGAGCAGGCCCGGCAGATCGTCCGGCTCGATGAAGTCAGTGGCCAGTCGACCGACGAGATCGGCGGGTCGCCAGCCGAGCAGGTCGGTGACGGAGGGGGAGGCCCAGCGGAGCACGAGGCCCGGGTCGGCGAGCAGCACCACGTCCGATGTGTTCTCGGTGAGCAGCCGGTACAGCCGCTCACGTTCGACGAGCTCCTGCTCGAGCCGCACCTGCTCGTCGACCCGCCTGATGGTGACGACGCGGCCCGGCTGGTCCCTCCCGGCGGTCGGATCGATGGGCCGGCCGGTGGACTCGATCCAGCAGTAGCTGCCGTCGGGCAGCTGCCATCGCGCTCGGACGAGTGCGACCTCGCCGGTCTGTTCGCTGCGTCGGATGCTCTCGATCATCAGGGGGATGTCGTCCGGGTGGATGTGCTCCGTCACCGGATGACCGATGAGGGCCTCGGGCGGGTACTCGAGTACGCGGACGGTCGACTCCGACAGCCAGGTGAAGGTGCGGGCGTCCGTGGACAGCATGATCGTGTCGGAGGAGTTGTCGACGATCATCCGGTGGTGCGCCTCGCTCTCGGCGAGTTGGTGGGCGGTCCGCAGGCGGTCGGTGACGTCCCGCCAGGTCAGGGCCAGGCCGTCGCCCGCCTTCGTGGCCCGGATGTCGTAGCGGCGCTCCTGGCCGAGGATCTCGTGCGGGTAGGCGTAGTCGTCGAGGACGGTCGGCTCGCCGGTCTCGATGGTGTGGAAGTACTGGCGCAGCGGCCCCTGCTCGAGCTGGCCGGGGAACAGGTCGAGCAGACGAGCGCCGATCATCTGCTCGCGGGTGAGCTGGTTGTAGGCGACGGCGGCGTCGTTGGCCTCGAGGTACTGGAGGTCGATCAGCCGACCGGCGTCGTCGCGGACGGCCCGCAGCAGGATGAACGGGTCGAGCATCGAGTCGAGGACAGCGGACAGGTCGGGCAGACCGGGCGGACCTGCGTCCGTGGCCGGACCCGGGGTGCTGGTCGGACGTGCCGACGGGGTCACCCGGCCATCATGCCCCGCCGACGGGGTGGAAGCCCCGCCGGAGGGGTTGACGGGTGTCAGGGGCGCGGTCTAGCCTCAGACCTGTATTCGAACAGGTGTTCGAATACAGGTCTGAGGCCCGGATTCGCGGCTGGGCGTCAGTCACCCTCGGTCGCCGGGGTCGCCTCGACCCCGACCCCGGCGACTCAGGGTCGGTGGTGACGGGTCCGGCGGCAATGGGTCCAGCGGAGGGGCGGGGCGCAGGTGAGTCGCCGCTACCGGTCGCAGCCGATCGAGGTGGGGACCGAGGTGGGGACCGAGGTGGGGGCGGGGCAGGACGGGGCGCCGGCGTGGTTCCGCTGGCGGGGTCGCCGCTATGTCGTGCGGGCCGTCACAGCGACATGGGTCGAGCCAGTGCCCTGGTGGCCGCGGGAGCTCCGCGGTGGCCGGGGGAGCGGCCAGCGACATGCCTGGCGGGTCGAGGCGGCGGCAGCCACGGGTGCCGTCGGTGTGTACGAGCTGTGCCGGATCCGCTACCGCGCGGCCCGGGCCGAGTCTCCCGACGAGACCGACGCCTGGGTGCTGGTGCGGGTCATCGACTAGAGAACGAAGGAACGCCATGCCCACGACCGCCCGAGCCACGACCGCCCGAGCCACGACCGCCCGAGCCACGGACGACCTGCTGGCGGCCGCTCGCCGCAGCCTGACCGAGGCGAGCCTGGCCGGCACCGCCGGGGAGCGCTATGCCTGTGCGCACCTGGCCGGCCTGCGGGCCGCCGCCGCGGTCCTCGCCGCCCGCGGCCGGTCCTCGGGGGGTCGGCGGTCCCGCGTCCTCAGCGTGTGGGTGCTGCTGCCCACGGTCGCCCCGGAACTGGGGGAGTGGGCCACCTTCTTCGCCCTCGGCGCCCGCAAGCGGGCGGCGGCGGAGGCGGGCCTCGACGTCGTCTCGCACCGGGAGGCCGACGACCTGGTCCGCGACGCGGAGGCCTTCGTCGTGCGGGTCTGCGAGGTGCTCGGCGTGCCGCACCAGTCCGCGATGACCACGCCGGGCGCGACCGTCCTGCGGCACGTCGGCTGACCCGACACCGTGACCTTCTGCCACCTGCAGGTGGCCTCCGGGTTCTCCCTGCAGTACGGAACCGCCATGCCCGCCGCGCTGGTCGCCCGGGCCGCCGAGCTCGATCAGCCCATCATCGGGCTGACCGATCGTGACGGGCTGTACGGAGCGGTGCGCTGGGCGCTGGCCTGCCGCACGGCGGGCGTCCATCCGGTGCTCGGCGTCGATCTCGCCATGGCCGAGACGACCTCCGCTGCGGAGAACCGGGTGCGCGACCGACCGGTGGCCGAGCGGCCGGCCCGGCGGTCGCCCGCCCACGGTGGCGCCTGGGTGCGGGAGGACCGGCCGCGGGTGCTGCTGCTGGCCGCCAGCGCACCGGGCTGGGCGTCACTGTGCCGGCTGGTCTCCGCCGCGCACACCGGCCCGCACACCGAGCGGGGTGCGCCCTGGCTGACCTGGGCGGCGCTGCGCGAGCACCACGAGGGCGTGGTCGCACTGCTCACCGTGGACTCCGAGGTCGGCCGGCTGCTGGCCACCCAGCGCGCCCACCGGGCCGCCGGTGCGCTGCGGCCCTGGCGGGCGATCTTCGGCCGGCGGCTCGCGCTGGCCGTCACCTCGCACCGGGAGCCGGTCGGGATCGGCCGGTCCGGCCGGCTGCGCTACTCGACCACGGCCGCGGCGGCCATGCTCGGCTGGGCGCGGCAGGAGTCGGTGCCGGTCGTGCTGACGAACGCGGTCCGCTACCTGGACCCGGAGGGTTCCCGGGTCGCGGACGTCCTCGACTCCGCACGCCGGCTGGTCCCCCTCGACTCCCGGCACATCGACGCGGGCAACGGTGAGGCCTTCGTGAAGGACGGTCGGCAGATGGCCGAGATCGCCGAGGAGATCGCGACGGCGGCGGGGGAGCGCGACGACGGTCGCCGCCTGCTCGCCGACACCCGGCGGCTGGCCGAGTACTGCGTCCTCGACCCGGCGGCCGACCTCGGCATCGGCGAGGTGTTCGTTCCCGAACTCGACGTCCTGCTGCGGGAGGCGGTGCCGCCCGACGAGGCGAATGCCCGGGCCGACGTGCTGCTGCGGGACCGGTGCGAGGGCGCCCTCCCGCAGCGGTACCCCCGTGTCGACGACCGGCGCGCGGCGGTGTCCCGGCTCGAGGAGGAACTGCGCACCATCACCCACCTGCAGTTCTCCGGGTACTTCCTCACCGTGGCCGAGGTCGTCTCGATGGTCAAGGAGCGCGGCGTGCGGGTGGCGGCCAGAGGCTCGGGGGCGGGCAGCCTGGTCACCCACCTGCTCGGCATCTCCGGAGTCGACCCGATCCGGCACGGGCTGATCATGGAGCGGTTCCTGTCCCCGCTGCGGCGGGCCCTGCCGGACATCGACATCGACGTCGAGTCCGCCCGGCGCGAGGAGATCTACCAGTGGATCTTCGACCGCTTCGGCGCCGAGCGCACCGCCGCGGTGTCGATGATGGAGACCTACCGGGTCCGGCATGCCGTCCGCGACGTCGGCGCGGCCCTCGGCTTCCCGATGGGGGAGATCGACGCGCTCGCCAAGGCCTTCCCGCACATCCGCGCGCGGGACGCCCGCAACGCCCTGAACGACCTGCCGGAGCTGCGGGCCTCGAGCTTCGGCCGGCTGGCGGCCAGCGGACAGCTCGACACCTTCCTCGACCTGGTCGAGCGCCTCGACGGCCTGCCGCGGCATGTCGCGCTGCACCCGTGCGGGGTGCTGCTCTCCGACGCCTCCCTGCTCGACCGCACGCCCGTCGAGAGCAGCGCGGCCGGCTTCCCGATGAGCCACTTCGACAAGGACGACGTCGAGGAGATGGGGCTGCTCAAGCTCGACGTGCTCGGCATCCGCATGCAGTCCGCCATGGCCCACGCGATCGACGAGATCGAGCGGAGCACCGGTGAGCGGATCGTGCTCGACGACCACGACCTCGACGACCCGGAGACCTTCGCCCTCATCCAGTCCGCCCGCACCCTCGGCTGCTTCCAGATCGAGTCGCCCGGCCAGCGGGAGCTGATCGGCAAGTTCGCGCCGGAGACCTTCAACGACATCATCATCGACATCTCGCTGTTCCGTCCCGGGCCGGTGAAGTCCGACATGGTCACCCCGTTCCTGCGCGCGCGGCAGGGCTGGAGCGAGCCGATGTACCTGCACCACGACCTGCGCCCGGCGCTGGCGGAGACCTTCGGGGTGGTGGTCTTCCACGAGCAGGTGCTGCGCATCGTCGCCACCATGACCGGCTGCTCCCTCGCCGAGGCCGACGAGACCCGCCGGGCGCTCGGCTCCCCGGACGGGCAGGACGACATCCGGGCGTGGTTCTACCCGACGGCGCTGCGGAAGGGCTACGACCTGCCGACCGTGGAGCGGGTGTGGGACGTGCTGCGGGCCTTCGCCTCCTTCGGCTTCTGCAAGGCGCATGCGGCGGCGTTCGCGCTGCCGACCTACCAGTCCGTCTGGCTGAAGGCGCACCACCCCGCGGCGTTCTACGCCGGCGTGCTCACTCACGACCCGGGGATGTACCCGAAGCGGCTGATCCTCGACGACGCCCGCAACTTCGGCATCGCCGTCCTTGGCCTCGATGTCAACGCCTCCTCCGACGTCTACCGGGTGGAGCCGGTGGTCGGCCCCGAGGGCGAGATCGGCGACGGCATCCGGGTGCCGCTCACCGATGTCAAGGGCATCAGCGAGGAGGAGGTCGCCGGGATCCTCGGCGGCCAGCCGTACGCCTCGCTGGCCGACGCCTGGCAGCGCAGCGGGATGTCCCGGCCGACCGCCGAGCGGCTGATCGTCGCGGGCGGGTTCGACACGCTGTACGGGCTGGACGTACGGCCCTCGGTGCGCCGTCGCGGCCGGCTCACTCGCCGTGACCTGCTGCTCCAGGTCTCCGATCTCGAGCGCTGGACGGCCCGCTCGGCCCGTGGGTCGGGTCGTGGGTCGGGTCGTGGGTCGGCCCGCGGCATCGGCCGGGGCTCCCCGCGCGGCTCGGCCGGGCACGCCCAGCTGACCCTCGCCCTCGCCGACGACGTGGCCGCCGCCCCGCCCTCCGGGCTGCCGGAGATGACCCCGGCCGAGCGGGTGCACGCCGAGCTGGAGGTGCTGGGCATGGACGTCAGCCGGCATGTGGTCGACTTCCACGCCGCGATGCTCGACGACCTGGCCGCCGCCGGACTGCCGTTCGTGCGCTCACGCGACCTGCTGAGCCAGCGCTCGACCAGCGAGGTGCTGGTCGCCGGGGTGAAGGTGGCGACCCAGACGCCGCCGGTCCGCAGCGGCCGGCGGGTGATCTTCCTGACCCTGGACGACACCACCGGCCCGGTGGACGCGACCTTCTTCGAGGACGCCCAGGCCGGCTACGCGGGCACCGTCTTCGACTCGTGGCTGCTGCTCGTGCGCGGTGAGGTGCGCCGCACCGGGCCGAGGGGGGTCTCGCTGCGGGCGACCGGGTGCTGGGAGCTCGGCACCGTCCGCCGGGAGTGGCTGGCCGGTGGGGCCCGCCGGGTCGCGGAACTGCTGGCCGCCGTGCCGGCCGGTGCCGAGGACGCGGGCTCAGCGGCCGCCGAGGCCACCCGGCGACGCGTGCTGGTGCATGCCAGCGGGTTCCGGCAGTCGCCGTACGCCGACATCGTGCCGCAGGGCGTGGATCCGCAGCGTGGGCCGGTGCGCAAGCTCTGGCATTCCAGTCCGGGCAGCAGCGGCAGGTAGCCGGAGATGAGCCGAGCGTCAGGGATGCGTAGCAGGATGACCCCATGAGTCGCAGTCAGGTCCGCCGGCCCACCGGGCGCGTCGGGTTCGGTGCCGACGACACCGGCTGCACCATCCTGCACGTCGACATGGACGCCTTCTACGCCTCCGTGACCCTGCGCGCGCACCCCGATCTGCACGGCCGGCCGGTGATCATCGGCGGCGGCACCCGCGGTGTCGTGCTGTCGGCCACCTACGAGGCCCGAGCCCTCGGCGTGCACTCGGCGATGCCGATGAGCCGGGCCCGCCGGCTGGCCCCGCAGGCCGTCGTCCTCGAGCCCGAGCACCGGGCGTACAGCGAGGTCAGCCGCAACGTCATGGCGCTGTTCGCCTCCATCACCCCGATCGTCGAGCCGCTCAGCCTCGACGAGGCCTTCCTCGACGTCTCCGGCTCGCTGCGCCGTCTCGGCACCCCCACCGCGATCGCCGAGCTGATCCGCGCCCGGGTGCAGGACGAGCAGCAGATCACCTGCTCCGTCGGGGTGGCGGCGACCAAGTTCGTCGCCAAGCTGGCCTCCACCCGCGCCAAGCCGGACGGCCTGCTCGTCATCCCGGTCGACCGGGTGATCGACTTCCTGCACCCGCTGCCGGTCGGCGCCCTGTGGGGGGTCGGCGAGCGCACCGAGGAGCAGCTGACCCGGCTCGGCCTGCGCACCGTCGGCGACATCGCGAACACCCCGGAGGACACCCTTCGGCGGGCCCTCGGGCCGGCGGCCGGTGGCCACCTGCACGAGCTGGCCTGGGGTCGCGACCCGCGGGCGGTCAATCCGCATGAGCCGGACCGCAGCGTGGGCAACGAGACCACCTTCGAGCACGACATCGACGATCCGGAGGTCATCCACGCGCGGCTGCTGGCCCTCTCCGACCAGGTCGCCGGCCGGCTGCGGGCGGCCGGCTACGTCGGCCGGACCGTCTCGGTGAAGGTGCGGTTCGCCGACTTCAGCACCATCACCCGGTCCCGCACGCTGACCGCGCCCACCGACGTGGGCAAGGAGATCTACGACACCGTCCGCGGGCTCTACGACGCCCTCGGCCTGCAGCGGGTGCGGATCCGCCTGGTCGGCGTGCGGATGGAGGGCCTGGCCGACGCCGACGACGCGCCGCGGCAGCTGCTGCTCGGCGAACCGGAGAACGGCCGACGCGAGGCAGAGGTGGCCGTGGACGCGCTGCGCGCCCGCTTCGGCTCCCATGCCGTCCGGCCCGCCCGACTGGTGGATCCGCAGTGAGACCCGGGTACGGGTTTCGCGCGGCCCCCGGTGTGCTTATCCTTGGAGCATCCCCGCACCCGCGGGACCCGGCTAGGGAGGTCCTACATGCCGCTGTCTGAGCACGAGCAACGACTGCTCGAGCAGATGGAGAAGGCCCTCTATGCCGAGGACCCGAAGTTCGCCACCAGTCTGCGCTCCGCACCCGGTGCCCGCGCGGCGCGCGGTCGCGCCGCCCTCGGGGTCCTGGCGGTCCTGGCCGGCGTCGGCCTGCTGATCGGCGGCGTGGCCACCACCATCATCGCCCTCGGCGTGATCGGCTTCCTCGCGATGCTGGTCGGCTGCGTGGCGATCTACTCGGCCTTCACCCGCGGCGCCGCCGAGCCCGCAGCGGATGCGCCCGCCCCGGCACCCGAGCGGTCGTCGAAGTCCGGCTTCATGAACCGCATGGAGGATCGCTGGCGTCGGCGCTCGGAGGACGGCCAGCAGTAGGCCCGTACCCGCGTCTGCCAGCGCACCCGGTCGCGCAGTTCGCGCACCACCACCGCTAGATCCGAACGCACCGCCTCGGTGTGCTCCCGATGCCCGCCGCCTGCGGCCGGTGCGGTCGTGGGCCGGGTCGGGCGGCCGTATCGCACCTGCTCCAGCTCGCGACGGATCCGGTCGAGGGCCTCTCGACCGCCCGCCGACAGGCCACGGCCCAGTCGAGCGGCGTTCTGGCTCGGCGTGCTGGTGACCGACCACGGCCGGCCGAGGTCCAGGGCGATGTCGCCCAGTTCGCTCCACGCGCCCTCGACGATCGCGGCGTGACTGTCCGCGTGCAGGCGCCGGTGCCGTCGGAGCGCGCGGGTCACCATCGGCGCCACGAACCAGCCGAGCAGGAGCACGCCGCCGACGGCGAGGACGACGATGGCGGCGGTGGCGAGCGGAGAGCGGGCCTGCTGGTCGACGAGACCCTCGGGGAACACGGTCTCGTCCTCGGCCGGCACGCCACGCGTGGCGTCGGCCGCGTTCTCGAGGGCCTGGTCCGAGGCCGGCGCGTAGTCGGGCGACTGCACGGTGCCCTGCGCACGCGGCGTCGGCTCGAAGCGCACCCAGCCGACCGTGTCGAACCACAGCTCCGGCCACGCATGTGCATCCCGGACGGTCACCCGCCACTGGCCATCGTCAGTCGGGCTGCCCTGCGTGAAGCCCACGACCACGCGGGACGGGATGCCCAAGGTGCGCGCCATGACGGCCATCGCGCCGGCGAACTGCTCGCAGTACCCCACCCGTTCGTCGAGGAAGTTCGCCAGGTAGTCGCCATCGGCGCCGCTGGGCACGCCGGTGCTGTAGGTGAAGTCGCCCTCGCGGGTGAACCAGCGCTGCAGGGCGAGGGCACGCTCGTAGGGCGATTCGGCGCTGGCGGTCACCTCGAGTGCTGTCTCGCCGATGATCGGCGGCAGGCCGCTCGGCAGTGCCAGCTGCGGCCACAGTCCGCCCGTGGGCGCGGCGGCGGCACGCAGCGTGTCCGCCTCCACGCGGGGGTCGAGGGCCTTGACGCGGTACGACAGCCCGGACGCCGGCACCCCGTCGGAGAAGGCGACTCCGGTACCCAGATCGATGCGCCAGTCGGCATCGAGCCCGGACACGTCGTCGACCTCCGAGATCGGGTAGGGCAGCGGCAGGTAGCTGTTCTGCAGGCCGCCGACCTCGATCTCGTAGGTGAAGGAGTCGCCTCCGGTCACCCGGTTGTTCGCGTCCAAGGCGACGAGGTCGCTCAGCACGTTTCCGGGCAGTGGGGTCCCGGGATCCCGTCGCGTCGTCAGTCCCTCACGCGGCGACCAGGTCTGGCCGTCGAAGGACTCCAGCGCCGCGATGCGCAGGTAGGAGGGCTGGGTCGCCTGAGTGCGATAGGTGAGCACCTCGGTGTTGTTGCTCTGCACCAGATTGCGGCGCATGCTGACGAGCGGATCGAGGATCACCGCCTCGGCATCGGCGGGGCCGGCGGCCACGCCGGGGCCCTCGCCGGCATCGGTTCGCCAGGGCGCCCAGGCACCGGCCGGGAGCAGGACGGCGATCGCCGCGGCCGCGACGAGGGCGAGCGCGCCGACGCGGCGGCCGGCCGCCGACAGTCCGCGGATCCGCTGGTCTGGGTCCAGTCCGCCCCAGCTGCGTACCCGTTCCCGCTGGTCCGCCGCGAGGATCAACAGCCAGGCTGCGCCGGCGAGGGGGAGCGTCCACCACGGCGGTCCCGCCGCGTTGATCAGCGCGGGGACGAGGTACAGCGCGGCCAGTGGCAGGCCGGCCAGGATCGGGCTGCGCACCGACACGAACAGGGTGTCCACGCTCAGCATCACGACGCCGATGCCGCCGACGGCGAGCAGCACCATCCCGGGGAGCGGGGGCACCGGCGCACTGAACTCCAGGGTGTCCGCCATGCCCTGGCTGACCCGGGCGAGGATGACGTCCCATGCCTCGCTGGTCGGGATCACGCCCCCCCACGCCCACCTCCCGGCGTACAGCGCGGTGATCGACGCCAGCAGTGCCAGCGCCTCCGTGATCGGGATCAGCGGCAGCGGCATGCCGACGGCCCGGGCGCCCGCGCCGACGGCGGCGACGGCGATCACGATGACGAGCGCAGGGGTGACCCAGCTGAGGTCCACGAACAGCGGAATCACGCACGCCGCCGCCAGCAGGGTGGCCGCCACCCCGATGAGGGTGTCCACCAGTCGGGCGCGCTCGCGCACCATGCGCCATCCGCCGGCCGACGGGCTGTTCACGAGGCGCCCCCCCACGTCCCGCCGACCGCCGCCGGACTGGCTCCGCCGGCGGTGATCGTCTGCCACGTCTGGGCGAGGTCGGTATCGGTCGACCACGAGGCGATCCGCCAGCCGCGGGCACTGAGCGCCGGCGCAAGCTCCGCCGCGGACCGACCCTCGCGATCCGCTCGCTGGGCGTGGGCCAGGCACACCGCTGATCCGGAGCCGCGGGGTGGCAGGACCAGGCTCGGGTCGTCGGCCAGGTCGCCGAGCACGGCCACCACCGTCGTGGCGTCGGGCCCGATCCCGGTGTCCAGCCGCGATCCGGTCTGCGGGGAGCCGGCGGCGCCGAGCTGTCCCCACGCGACGTCGTGCAGGCGGGCGTCCGCGAGGGACTCGAGCAGCAGGTCCAGCTCGCCGGGGGCTCCGGTGCCGACCTGGACGAGGGCACGGCCGCTGGTGCTGAGCACCACGACGCGCCAGCCGCGCTCCAGGTAGTGCACGGCGATGCTGGCGGCCGCGGAGACCGCCCACTCGAAGGTCGAATCGGCGCCGGCTCCCCGGTGCGCATGGCGCCGGTCGTCGAGCACGACGCTGGCGGTGGCCCGCCAGGCTCGCTCCTCGCGGCGGACCATCAGTTCGCCGGAGCGGGCGGTGGCCCGCCAGTGGATCCGGCGGACGTCGTCCCCGGGTCGATGCTCGCGGGGCAGCAGGTCGTCGTCTCCTCGGGTGGCGATGGATCGTGACCGGGACTCGCCGTGCCCACCCACCATGCGGGCCGATGGCGTGCCGCCGAGGTCCACGATCTGTGGCGTGACGAGCACCGGGTTGCTGGCCGTGAACGACCGCGTCAGGGTGGCCATCCCGAACGGATCGACGGCCATGACGGACAGCGGACCCACGTGCGTTCGGCCGCGCTCGAGACCGGTGATCGGGTAGCGGACGATGCGCTGGGCCCGGGAGGGGACGCGATCAAGGACCAGGCGGGTGGGCGAGCCAAGGGCCTCGGGTACGTGGTCGAGGATGAGCAGCGACCCGGTCGGCAGTCGCGAGCCGTTCTCCACCAGCAACCGGACCTCAGCGTCATGCCCGACCGCGAACCGCTCGGGCAGCACCGTCCGGGTGGCGCCCAGGAGGTAGCGCGAGCGCCGCACGGCGATCACCCCGAGCACGGGCAGCAGCACCAGCAGCGCGGCCACGCCGGCCAGGGCCGGTTGGCCGAAGCCCCACCCCGCCCCGGCAAGCAGCAGGCCGGCGGCCGAGACAGCACGTCCGCGCGCGGTGAGTGCGCGCATCTACGGGACGGCGACGCGGTCCACCACGTCGGCGATGACGGAGGGTGCAGGACGGCGGTTGAGGTGCGCCTCCGGCGAGAGCAGCACTCGGTGGGCGAGGACGGGCACGGCCAGTTGCTGGACGTCGTCGGGCAGCACGTGATCGCGGCCACTCAACAGGGCCTGGGCGCGGGCGGCCTGCAGCAGGTGCACGCTCGCACGCGGGGAGGCACCCAGGCGCAGCATCGGGTCATGCCGGGTGGCGGCCACGATGTCGACCACGTACTGCTTGACCGCGGGGGAGGCGAAGATGCCCCGGGTGACCGCACGCAGGGACCGCAGGGTGTCGGCATCCGTCACGGGGCGCAGCTGCTCGAGCGGATCGGCGACGTCGTGGCTGTCGAGCATCGCCACCTCGGCCCCGCGGTCGGGATAGCCGAGCTGGATCTGCAGCATGAATCGATCGCGCTGAGCCTCGGGGAGCGGGTAGGTGCCCTCCATCTCGACGGGATTCTGGGTGGCGATCACCATGAACGGCTGAGGCAGGGCGTACGTCTGCCCGTCGACCGTGACCTGCTGCTCCTCCATGGCCTCGAGCAGGGCCGACTGCGTCTTGGGGGAGGCGCGGTTGATCTCGTCGCCGAGGACGATGTTCGCGAAGACCGCGCCGGGGCGGAACTCGAAGGAGTTCGACACCCGGTCGAAGATGCTCACGCCGGTGACGTCGCTCGGCAGCAGGTCGGGCGTGAACTGGATCCGACGCATCGAGCAGTGGATGCTGCGGGCCAGTGACTTCGCCAGCAGGGTCTTTCCCACCCCCGGCACGTCCTCGATGAGCAGGTGTCCCTCGGCGAGCAGCGCAACCAGGGCGAGCCGGATCGCCTGCGGCTTGCCGGATATGACGTTCGCGACGGAGCGGGCGACCCCGCCGACCACCTCACGCGCCTCGTCGGGGCCCAGGCTGGCCGGCGCGGCGGGAACGGGACCGGCTTCGGGCGCCGGATCCGTGCTCGATCCCCCTGTGTCGTGGGTGATAGTCATTCCTCATTCTCACCCCAAGAGCCGATTTCGCAAGCAGAAGGGGGAGGATGCCCCCATGAGCGATGAGAACGTCACTGTCGTCCCCGCCCAACTCGGCCGGTTCTTCGAGGACTTCGAGGTGGGCACCGTCTACCAGCATCCGTTCGGTCGGACCATCTCCGAGGCCGACTCGACCTGGTTCACGTTGCTGACCTGCAACACGAACCAGAACCACTTCAACGCCCACCTCGCGCAGTCGAACCCGATCACGCAGGGCCGCATCATCGTCAATTCCGGCCTGACCGTGGCCCTCGTGCTGGGCCTGTCCGTGATCGACATGAGCCAGAACGCGGTCGCCAACCTCGGGTGGACGGACATCAAGCTGACGCACCCCGTCTACATCGGGGACACCATCTACGCCGAGTCCATCTGCCTCGACAAGCGGGAGAGCTCGTCGCGTCCGGAGATGGGCATCATCCGGATGAAGACCCGCGGCCTCAACCAGGACGGCGACGAGATCGTCTCCTGGTTCCGCTCGGTGATGGTCCCCAAGCGCACCAGCGGCATCGGCCAGGACTACTTCCCCGAGGCGAAGACCGGTCCGCTGTCCGTCGACTAGCGGACTTCGCGGTCACGCCTCAGTGATCGTGGTGAGCGTCATCGTCTGGTTGTGCAGGTCGCAGAACGCGCCCTTCTGCGTGATCTCGCCGTAGGCGTAGAAGCCGACGAGGGCGGTATCCGCGCCGAGGACCGCCGACACCGCCCGCACCTCGTCATCCGTGCGCGAGCCGAGGACCAGCCGACGGCCGACGCAGGAGACGGCAACCGCCAAGCGCGCCCGAGGTGCCATCTCGCCCGCAGCGGCGGCCGCGGTGGAGGCCGCCGCCACCAGGTGGCCGTCGGTCGTGCGCATCATGCGGGCGGACCACCCGACCGGCACGTCGCCGGCGAACGTCATGGTGTCGGCGTCCGCATCGACGCCCAGCACGGTCCGGACAAGCTCGACGGAGCCGTCTGGGGAGCGGATGAGCAGCGGGAAGTCCAGGGCACTGGCCGGCAGGTCCGTGGCCCGCTCGCCCAGGTACTCGCGGTAGAGGTCGAGCGCGGACTGATCGTCGAGGGTGGACAGGACGTTGCCGCGCGAGGCGGTGACCGTCCGGAACGGGCCGAAGCCCTCCCAGCCGCCCTCGGACCCGTAGCCGACCGTCAGCCGGTCGCCCACCAGGGCCACCCCCGCGACCGCCCCGGTGCGCACCGCGCCGTCCGCGTAGACCCAGGTCTGCTCGAAGCGGTCGCCGTCGCCGGCGAGGCCCCCGGAGATGCCCACATGGAAGGGGATTACCGAGCGCAGGCCGTCGACGAGTGCGGTCCCGTTGACCAGGCTGCCGTCCGCGAGGACCAGGACGGTGCCCGGCTTGCGCGCAAGCTGCTCGCACTCGAGTCGCTGGCCGACGAGCTCACCGAGGGCGATGCTCGAGGCGCGCTCGTCCAGGCTGGCCCATGCCGCGCGCGGGGTGACCGAGTCGAAGTGAATGGCGGCCGCGATCATCGGGGCGTCGGAGACTTCGTTGCCAAGGATCTGGCCTGCGGTCGAGCAGCCCACGACGACGGCGCGGGGCATCGCCGCGGCCAGTTCGGTGATGGCGGACGGATCGAGGGCCCGGTCGGCGAAGAAGAGCACGAGGGTGCGGGCGCCGCCATCCGCGGCACCGGCGGCGAACGCGGATGGATCGGGACTCCAGCCCGCCTCAGCGCGCCACTGCCCGGCGACGACCTCCATGTGACCCTTCCTGCCCCGTTCGTCCCCGTGGAGGAGGACCGTGGGCGCCATCCTAGGAGTTGCAGCATGATGGGCCCGTGGACAGGGCGGAGCCGGGGCGGCCGGCGGAAGTGGTGCTGGTGACGCGCCCCGTGCCGTCGACCCCGCCGACCCCGCTGGACACCGTTCGCGACCTGCTGGCCAACACCTGGGGGATGGCGTCCTACACGGCGACCACCATGGTCTCGCTGATCGAGCAGACGGTGACCTACAGCGTGACGAACGCGGTCAACGCCGCCCTCGACCGGCTGGTGCCGGTCCTTGCCGACGCGATCATCGAGCGCATCGACCTGACGGACGTGGTGATCGACCAAGTGGACCTGCACCGGGTCGTGACCGCCGCCCTGGACAGCCTCGACCTGACGGAGGTCGTCCTCCAGCGGGTCGACCTCGACGCGATCGTGGGGGCAGCCGATATCGAGGCGGTCATCGACCGGGTGCCGATCCTGCCGCTGGCCAACTACGTCGTGGACGAGATCGACCTCCCGCAGATCATCCGGGACTCGACCAGTGGCATCGCAGGCGATGCGCTCAACACGATGCGCCGGCAGTCGGCGGGCGCGGACAATCTGGTCTCGCGCGTCGTCGACAGGGCCACCTTCCGCAAGGGCCGCAAGGTGGACGCCCCGGGCCAGCCGGAGTCACTGGAATGACGTCCTTCCGCGAGTACCGCGTCGAGATGGAGAACGGCAGCACGCCCTCGAGAAAGCTGCCGTCGCTGCCGTCCTACGCCGTCGCCTTCCAGGGCAATCGAGCCGGCTTCGTCAGCCGGGCGATCGCTGCGGCCATCGATGTCGCCATCATCATCCTGGTCGTCCTCGGCACGATCGCGGTCCTGTGGGTGGTGTCCTTCATCTTCCAGCCGCTGGACGACTCGAGCGGTGCCGCGAGCGAGGGGAGCCGCGTCCCTGCGGCGGCCCTCATGATCCTGTACGGGTACGTCCTGAACGTCGTGTACTGGACGGTCTTCTGGGCGACGTCCGGGCGCACCATCGGCAATCTGATCATGGGCCTGCGGGTGGTCAACCGCAAGGGCGAGCATCTGCGCTGGGCGGGCGCCTTCGTGCGTGCCCTGTTCTGCACGGTCTTCCCATGGGGCCTGCTCTGGTCCATCGTCAGCGGTGCGAACCGGTCGGTCCAGGACGTCGTGCTGCGCACCAGCGTCATCTACGACTGGGTCGTCGGCATTCCGGGACTGAGCCGACCCCGAGAGACGTCGGGTACTGTCGAGTCGGCGCCCGCACTGGACGACCAGGCCGACCACGAGCCGTCAGGAGAGGTCCAATGATGACAACCACACCGAAGCCCGCCGCGCGGCGCGTGGCCGCCTCGCTGGCGAGCCTCGCCTTGACCGTGGGGCTGCTCGCCGCCTGCTCGTCCGACGACACGGCCAGCGAAGCCACGGACGCAGTCGCGCCCGCGTCATCGGCCGCCGCGGGCGCAGGTGAGGCGGGCACTCCTGAGATGCAGGCGCTGTGCGACGAGATGGTCGCCGGCGCGCTGTCGCCTGAGGACGCCACCGCGCTCGCCGAGCAGAACGGCTACGTCGCCCGGGTGGGCAGCATCGACGGCGAGGGGCAGGCGGTGACCATGGACTACCGCGAGGATCGCTTCACGTTCGAGGTCGAGGGCGGCGCGGTCATCGGCTGCACGTACGGCTGATGCGCGGCGCGCGACCGACAAGCGGCCGGGCGGCCATCGTCCTGTTGACGACTCTGGGCTTGGGGGCGGTCTCGGCCGCCCCGGCCGCCGCGGCTGCGATGGACGCGGACACCAAGGTCGCAACGTGGGACACCGCCGCCAGCACGCTCGGCACCGCTGGTTCCCTGTGGGAGCCGACGTGGACGGGTGATCGGGACCTCAACGGTCGGCTCTCGGTGCTGGCCGACAACCTGACGTTCGCCAACGGAGCGGTTGCGGGGGGAGACACGTTCGTCGGCGCTCGATACGGGACCCGCAAGAACGGCGTGCTGGTCCAGGAGAAGTGGGCGGGCACCGGCTGGAGCGCCGAGCCGGTCTTCACCACCAGCGCGGCCAAGGTCGAGCGCGTCAGCCTGCGGGTCGGTGATCCGGGAATGCGCTACACCGTCCGCGCGACCGTCTACGCGGACTGTTTCGAGCAGCCGTCGGATTCGGACCCGGTACCGGTGCCGCGTCGCTTCCGGTGCACGCGCTCGGATGTGCTGGAGCACGGCGGCACGCTGGTGATGACGATGCGGCCGGCGTCCACCATGACCGCCCCGGGCACCACGTCGATCGTGCTGCAGTCGGCTGGCCTGACCTACCGCCAGCTGCTGCGCGTGGCCCGGAACCTCGAGCAGGTGGCCGGCACGCCCACGGTGGCCGGCTCAGCCCAGATGGTCGGCATGTGCCGGCAGATGGTCGACGAGCGCATGACGTCGAACCAGGCCAGCGCATTCGCGTCGGAGTACGGCTACACGCTCCGGGTGGGCAGCGTCGACGGCCAACCGATGGCGGTCACCATGGACTACCGACGCGACCGGTTCACCGTCGCCATCGTCGGTGACGCGGTCACCGGCTGCACCTACGGCTGAGGGCGGTCCTCGACCGGCGTGCGAACGGCCTCACCGGAGGGGCTTGGCTCGTTCCGCCGGTTCCGCCTCGTGTGCCGCATGGCGATGATCACCACGGGCACGGCCACCAGCGCCATCAGGACCAGCCACGGGAGCAGGAAGCCCACGGCGGTGACGGCCACCATCACCAGCGAGACGAAGGCGGCCCAGCCGCTCTTCAGCCCGGACAGGAAGCCGGGTGCCTCGATCTCCGGGGACACGGTGAGCGGAGCAAGGGTGACGGTCAGGGTCGACATCGCGACCTGGTCGGCGAGGTAGGCGCGCTGCGCCGTCAGGGCGTCGAGCTCGCTCTGGCGCTGGGCCAGCTGCGTCTCGATGGCCAGCAGGTCCTCGATCCGAGATGCCTGTGCGAGCAATTGGCTGAGCCGGGAGATGCTCGTCCGCAGGGCGTCGATGCGCGCATCGAGGTCGACCACCTGCGCGGTCACGTCCGATGCCGAAAGATTGATGGTGTCGACGGTGCCGAGCCCTGAGAGGTCCTCGATGAACCGGTCGAGTCGATCGGCGGGGACCTGCGCCTGGATGGTGGCGTAGGCGCTCTCCCCGCTGGCCCCGATGTCCTCGGCGGTGATCAGCCCATTGGCGGCCGTCGTCAGGCCGCGGACCTCCGCGGCTGACCGGCGCACGTCCTCCACGCGCATGGACATGTACCCGGTGCGCACGATCTGGCGCTCGGTCACCGTCGTCGAGCCGGTGACCGTGGTGCCGGCGCCGGCCTCGCGGGCCATGGCGTCGGCCGGCATCTCCTCCGTCACGCCCATGTCCGGTGCGGGCTGGCCGCCCTCCACCATCATCTCCCCGCCGACACCAGCGGGCTCGGTGGCGGCGGTGTCGCCGCTGGCCGAGCAGCCGGTCACCAGGATGCCGGTTGCCAGGATCGCTGCCAGTGCTGCTGCTCGTGCCCGCATGGTTCCTCCTCCATCGGTAGCTGCACCGATGCGACGTGTCCATCGTGTGCGTCGTTTCCCGCTGTTCACAACGATTCGGTATCGGTGCACCACGGTAGGTTGGCGACGTGCCGGACCCTGCCGCGACGCGCCTGTCCTCCCGCTTCGCGGAAGCGGTCGCCTACGCCGTCGACGTGCATGCGGACCAGGTCCGAAAGCAACCCCGCGGGCGTACCGACCGCGCCGCAACGCCGTACGTCGCGCACCTGCTCGGCGTCGCGTCGCTGATCCTCGAGGCAGGTGGTGACGAGGACCTCGCGATCGCCGGGCTGCTGCATGACGCGGCCGAGGACCACGGCGGCTGGTCGCGACTGGCCGACATCCGCGAGCGCTTCGGTCCGCGGGTGGCGCGCATCGTCGAGGACTGCAGCGACTCGCTGGAACCGGAGGAATCCGGCAAGGCGCCGTGGGAAGTGCGCAAGCGCGAGCACCTGGCACGACTGGCGGACGCCGACCTCGACGCGTTGACCGTCTGGGCCGCGGACAAGGTGCACAACGGCCGTGCCATCGTGGTCGATGTCGTCGTCGAGGGGCCGGCGGCGATGTCGCGCTTCCACGCACTCCCGGACCGGGTGCTCTGGTACTACCAGGCGAACCTCGCGCTGCTGAGTGAGCGGGGAGCGCCGTCGTCGCTGCTGGTCGCGCTTGCGGCGGTTGTCGCTGACCTGACTCGTCTGCTCGACGACGATTCTCAGACGTAGGTGACCCGGGTCCAGTCCCGGCCAGCGGCTAGCGCAGTCCCGTCGATGAATCGCGCGGACGTCTCATTTCCGACGGCCCGGAACGCACCGAAGGTGCGGCGCGGGTCGCTCCACCGCTGGCCGTCCAGGAGCACGGGACTGCTGAGTGCCTCGGCCAGCGGGGCGTGCCTGGCGGCCGCCTCGGTCAGCGTCGCCAGTCGTTCGCGGGACGACTCGGTGGCGGCTCTCGAGGTTGTCCCGCGGCCGATGGAGTGGTCGGCCTGGACGATGACCGTGTCCGCGCCGTCGCCGACTCGGCGGATGCCGTCCGCATCGACCTCGAAGCAGGCCAGCCCATCGCTGCCGGCGACCACGTAGGACTGCCCCACGCAGTGCGGCACCGCGCGCAGGAAACCCTCCGCTGCCTCGACTGACGACAGCTCCAGCAGTCGGCGCACGACGAAGGCGACGCCCAGGCCCTGCGTGCTGACCGGGGACCCGGGCCGCGAGCAGGTCGCCACGGCGAGGCCGTCGTCGTTCGCTCCGCAGAGACCGATCGAGCCGGGGTAGGCCATCACGACGGCGTTGGGCGCGTCCAGGGTGCCGATGCGCAGCACGGTCATCCGATCGCGCGCCCAGTCCGGCAGGTCGATGGTCTGTCCAAGCTCGGTGGTGTCCGGCTCGCGCGGTCGGGCGTCGCCACGGAGGCCGCTGGTGTCGGCCTGCCCCATGCCGCCGACGAGCACCCGGCCGAGGACGGCTCCGCCGACGCAGGTGCTCTGCAGCAGTTCGTCGTCCGCGTCCGCGCCGGTGGGCTGGGTGGAGTAGGCGGCCAGGTCCGGGAGGAAGACCAGCAGGAGCAGGTCGTCGAGGGGCACCCGGCCGGCGTGCGCCAGTGACGTGACCTCCTCCCAGAGATCGGGTGTCAGGTCGGCGGCCACCCGCGACATGGGACTCGTCGTCAGTCGCCGGACCAGTGCCGCGGGCGGATGCCCGGTCGCGGCGAGATGGGCCTTGAGGGCCGTGGCGGTCTGTGCGATCTGGGCGGCCTCCTCGCGGCCGTAGTCCAGACCGCGCTGGGCTCCGGATCCGGCCAGCGTGAGGACGCGCACGGCGTCAGGATAGGTGCGCGCGGGTGCTCCCGTCGCGCTGTGCAGGATCGACGGGTCAGCGGTCCTCCCGTCGAGCGTGGAGTTCAGGCGCTCCGCGTCGGCGAGTCGCGCCTGATCGCCACGCTCGACGGGTCAGGGAGTCGTCAGCTGGACGACGTGCAGTTGCTGCGTCGCCCGCGTGCAGGCCACGTAGATGTCGGACCCGCGCGTGCCCTGACGCGACATCGTCCGCGGATCGACGACGTAGACATGGTCGAACTCCAAGCCCTTGGTGCTGCGCGCATCGAGCACCGAGACGGGGGCGTCGACCGCGTCACTCCCGGCGCCGAACTGCGGCCCGGACGCCACCAGCGCCGCGACGATGTCGGGCTCGTCGTCCGGCACCACGACGGCGGTGCGGCCGGCCTGTCCCGCGGTGCGCTCGACGAGCAGCTCGATCAGGTCATCGAGCGCGACCTCGAGCCACTCGGTGGCCTCGCCGTCCCGGATCGGGTGGAGGTTGGGCGCATGGCCGCCGGCGGCCGTCAGCAGCTCGGTCGCCGTCGCCGCGGTCTCGCGGGTGATCCGGTAGGTCACCGTGAGCGTGTGCAGCTCCCGCTTGGACCCGGCCCAGTCGAGTGCCTCGTCCCACGTGCGGGCACCGGCCGGATGAGTCGTCTGCTGGAGGTCGCCCACCACCGTCATCGAGCGGCGCGTGCAGCGACGGGACAGCGCCCGCCAAGCCATCCGGGACAGCTCCTGCGCCTCGTCCACGATGACGTGGCCGTACACCCACTCGCGGTCGGCGAGCGCCCGCTCGGCGACCGTCGACGTCGGCCGGTTCCTCGCCATCGGGTCGACGACGGACAGCTCCGCGTACCCGTGCTCGTCGCGCTCGGCAGTCCGGGTGCGGGGAACGTACTCGCCGAGCCGGTCGGCGGCCTCGTCGAGCAGCGGCACGTCGTCGACAGTCCACGGCGAGCCGGCAGGGCGCAGCAGGGTGCGCTGCTGGTCGGGGGTCAGCAGTCCGCCGGCCGCCGCGGCCAGCGCCTGCGCGTCGGACAGCAGTCGGTCGACGACCCGTTCGGGGGTGGTCGGCAGCCACATCAGGTTGAGGGTCCGGCGCACCGCGGGCTCGTCCACCAGGTCGGACAGCAGCTGGGCCCGGACGTCGGGATCGTCCGGATCGTCGCCCCGGCGGTGCGCCCGGTCCTGGCACAGGTAGGCGAGGACGCGGATCAGGAAGGGATCGCGGTTGGCGTGGAAGGTGCCGTTGCGGGCCACGCTGCGTCGGGCCTGGTCCAGCTGGCGGGCGGTGACCGTGACGGACGTGCCGTCGCTGAGCTCGATGGTCACGTCGCGCTCGGGCACGCGGATGAGCTGGTGCACGGCGTTGGCGATGACTCGTGCCATGACGAGGTCGCCCTTGACGGCGGCCGCATCGGGTCGCTCGGGGAGCTCCGTGGACACCGGCGGGTAGAGCTGACCGGGCGTCAGCAGGACGACGTCGGTCTCACCGAGGCTGGGCAGCACCTGGTCGATGTACCGCAGGAAGGCGCGCGACGGACCGACGACCAGCACGCCGTCGCGGGACAGCCGCTCGCGGTGCGTGTACAGCAGCCAGGCGGCCCGATGCAGCGCCACGACGGTCTTCCCGGTGCCGGGACCGCCCTGCACGACGGTGACCTGCGCGAGCGGGCTGCGGACGATCCGATCCTGATCCGCAGCGATCGTCGCGACGATGTCGGCCATGCGACCGTCGCGAGGCGCCTCGACCGAGCGGGCGGCGGCGTCAGTGGCGACCGACGAGGGGTCGGACAGGTCCTCGTCCTCGAGGTGGGTGACCCGCCGCTCCCGGGTGAGGATGCGGCGTCGGCCGGCCAGCCCCATCGGCTCGACCGACGTGGCCTGGTAGAAGCCCGCGGCGGTCGGGGCCCGCCAGTCGAGCAGGATCGGATCGCCGTCGTCGTCGCGCAGGCCGATCCGGCCGATGTGCTGGACCTGGCCGTCGAGCGCGTCGGTGCGGCCGAAGCACAGGCGTCGCTCGGCGGCCTCGGCACTGGCTCGCTGCTGGGCCAGCGAGTCGAACAGCGCCTGCTTCTCCAGCAGGTCTTGGTTGGTCCCGGTGGAGGGGGAGTGCCGGACCGCGTCCATCCGCCGGTCGAGGTGCTCGGTGTACCTGGCCAGATGCGCGTAGGCGAGGTCGACGAAGGCCTGCTCCTCCGTGAGCGCGTCCACGCACCCTTCCCTTCCGCTTCGTCGGCAGCCGGGCGCGGTCGAGGCCACGCCCGGCAAGTGGGCAATCGAGTCTGCCATGCGGCCCTCAGCGATGCGTGTCCGCGTGCCGAATCCGCGCAATGTCAGACGGACCGGGCAGGCTCGCGACCATGGATGCATCAGGTCTGGTCATCGGCATGGTCGTCGGCGTGGTCATCGGCGTCGCTATCGGCGGGGTGCTCGCCGTCGTCGTCGTGGGCCGGGCCACCCGCCGCGAACGAGACCGGGCGGTGCGTGCGGAGGGTGCAGTGGCGACGCTGCGCTCGGACAACGACGCGCTTCGTGCGCAGCAGGTCTCGGCGCAGGCGGTCGACGACGTGCTGCGAGGCGTGCAGGACAGCCTCGACGGCCTGCGTCGGACGGCGGAGCAGGCCGGTCGGGAGCGCGCCGCGGCGGAGTCGGCCATCACGACCGAGCTGTCCTCGTTCCGCGAGCGCTACGCCTCCCTCGAGGAGGCGACCTCGACCATCGCCGGGGCACTGGCCAAGGGGCAGACGCGCGGTCAGTGGGGCGAGATGCAGCTCGAGCGGCTGCTCGAGCACGCCGGCCTCCTCGAAGGCACGCACTTCGCCCGCCAGCAGACGCGGGCGGGGGAGAACGGGGCAAGCCGCCCAGACATCGTGGTGATGCTGCCGGGGAGCGGGGAGATCCTCGTCGACGCGAAGTTCCCCTTCGACGCCTACTGGCAGGCGATGGCCGCCGACGATCCGGAACAGCGTCGGGCGCTGCTGGCCAAGCACGCGACGGACACGGCCGCCCGGGTGCGCGAACTGTCGGCCAAGCGCTACTCGGACAGCGCCGCGAGTCCGGACTTCGTGGTGATGTTCCTGCCCCTGGAATCCCTGCTGTCCAGCGCCATCGAGGTCGACGGACTGCTGCTGGAGAAGGCATTCGAGAGGCGCGTCGTGCTGGCGACCCCCACCACGATGCTCGCGCTCCTGCGCACGGTGTCCTTCGGCTACCAGCGCCAGCTCATGGCCGAGAACGCCGAGCAGGTCCGCGCCGCCGGCGCTGAGATGCTGGCCCGACTCGGCGTGCTCGTGGAGCATCTCGAGGTCCTCAGGCGCGGACTCGACCAGGCGGTGCGCGGCTACAACGCGTTCGTCGGCTCCTTCGACCGGCAGGCACTGCGCCAGGCCCGTCGACTCAGCGATCTCGGGGTGGCCGCCAGTCGGCCCCTGGAGCCGCCTGCGGAGATCGACCTCGAACTGCGCTCCTCGGATCCTTTGGCCCTGCGGGAGTAGGCCGAAGGTCCCGATCGGGCGCTCGCGGCGCGCAACCGGGTGCGCATTTACATGTCCTTCACGGTCGTCGGACCGCGGCACAACATGCGGGGTGGATAACAGGGGTGTGCGCAACGAAGCGCCACCCACGACCAGGAGGACACCATGAACGCCACCCGCACCGCCACCCGCAGCCTCATCGGCATCGGAGCCGCGCTCGCCGTCGCGGTGCCCGGCGCCATCGTCCTCGCCGGTCCGGCATCGGCGGCCGTACCGGCCGACACCGCCAGCATGCTCCAGTCCATGGCGACTGAGGAGAAGCTGGCCCGCGACGTCTACACCGCGCTGGGCGATCTCTACGACGTGAACCAGTTCGACCGCATCGCCGCGTCCGAGCAGCGGCACCTCGACGCCGTGCGCACGGTCATGGCGAACAACGACGTCACCGACCCGACCGCGGGCGACGCATACGGCTACTTCGACGATGCCACGTGGCAGAAGCTGTACAACGATCTCGTAGCGCAGGGCAAGGCCTCCCTTTCAGCGGCCGCCCAGGTGGGCATCACGATCGAGAAGCTCGACATCGCCGATCTGGAGGATGCGCTCGCGGATTCGCCGGCAGCCGACGTGACCCGGGTGCTCACGGCCCTGAAGAACGGCTCGGAGAAGCACCTGGCTGCCTTCACCCGGCTGGCCTCGGGCGACACGGCCACGGGTGCCCAGAACGGGATGGGCCGTCAGAACGCCGCCGGGCGGGGCATGCAGGGCCGCGGCATGGGCTCGGGCATGCAGGGCCGCGGCATGGGCGCGGGCACGCAGTCGGGGACCGGCACCGGACTGCAGGACGGCAGCTGCCTGCAGTAGCCACCGATGACTTCGGAGCGCCCGCACCCGGTGTGCGGGCGCTCTGCCGTGCTCAGGAGCTGCTGGTGGGTGAGCTGCTGGGTGCCGGGCTGCTGGTGAGCGAGGGACTCGGCGCAGGCTTCGGCTGCGTCAACGGGGTGACGGTCGCCTTGCGGTCCTTGTCGAGGAGGACGACCCAGGTCTGCCCGGGCTTGAACGGCAGGGGCGTGCCGTCCGGCAGGGTGAACGTGGTGCCTGACTCGGCCGTTGGGCGATTCCAGTCGACCTTCCAGGCCAGCCCGTCCCGCAGGACCCACGCCTTGCCAGCGCCGATGGTCTCGGCGTGCGGGGTGTTGCCACCGCCCTTGTCGAAGTACTTCGACGGCGTCTGCCTCACGTACTGGAGGACGACGGTGTCGGCCAGCTGGCCGGACTCCCGCTCCTCGGCGCCGGCCCGGACGCCGTTGAGGCCGACCTTGTACGCGCCGAGCTTGCGGCTGTAGTCGAATTCCGCGGAGGAGTAGCCCCAGCGCATGGTGGCCTTCGTGGCCACCCGTCCACCGGTCGGCACCTCCTCGTCGAACGTGAAGCCGATGTCCGTCGCGAGGCTGGCCTTCGGCGCGCGGTCGAGTGCGACGCGGCCGTCGAGGAAGTAGTTGTACGGGGCCCGGCGGTTGTAGTCGCGCGAGTAGCCCGCCGCCCCGCGCCTCGGCGACACGTCCCGGAACGGCGCGGCGTCCAGGGCGGCGTACATCTTGCGCTGCGCGCCCGAGTAGGCGAAGGCGGGCTTGTCGTATTGCGCGAGCAGGTCGACATCGGTGATGCGCGCCGACCGCACCGGGCCGATGCGCGTCGGCACCCGACTCGAGAACACGGCGGCGATGCGGGTGATGCCGTACTCGACCTCCTCGACGTAGACCACGTCCGCCTTGGTCAGGCCGGCGTGCGGCTGCGCATACGTGGTGTTGTCGAGCTTGACGACGAGTACCGGCTCCGGCCCGTCGCCCGGCCGGCCGGTGAGCGGCGACCACCACGTCGGCTGCGGGGTCGCGGGATCGGTGACGGTGAAGGTCGGCGTGGGGGAGGGGGTGGGCGTCGCGGATGGCGTCGGGGCTGCGGATGGGCTGGTCGAGGCCGTGCCCTGGCTGCCGCCGCGGGTCGGCGTCGGCGTGGCCGTGGGGGTGGTCGTGCAGGCGGCGAGGGCGGTGCCGGACAGCAGGGCGGCCGCCACGACGACGACACGCCCGACCCGGATCACCGCTGAAGCGTACGTGGGCGGCACCGATGCTCCGGACACGCCGCGCGCCCTTCCCCGTCTGTCTTGAGGTTGGCGGTCGGAAACCGGGCCAAAGGCGACCGCCAACCTCAAGACAGACGGGGGAGATCCGGTATCCCTTTGGCCGGTTCGTGCGTCTTCCTCTATGACGGGCCATCACCGGGATGGTCACGAACAGCGAAGGAGTCGGCAATGACCACCAACGAGAACGGCATCGATCGAGTGATTCGCGTCATCATCGCGATCGCCGCGGTCCTGGGCGCCTGGGCAGTGGGCTTCGGCTCGGTGCTGGGCTGGGTGCTCCTCGCGGTCGCCGCCATCATGCTGATCACCGCGGCCACCGGGTTCTGCCCCCTCTACCGCGTGTTCGGCATCTCCACCGCGAAGAGCCGCGCCTGATCCACCGACGGCACAATGAGCGCGTGACTGATTCGCCCTGGCCGGCTCCCGATGGGGAGTCGGCCGGTGCTTTTCTCGCGGCGCGCGGCGCGCGCCTGCTGCCGTACGCCCGCTCCCTCACCCGCGACAGCCACGCCGCGGAGGACATCGTCCAGGAGGCCATCCTGCGCGCGTTCGAGCGGCGGGAGCAGCTCGCCGACATCCGGGACATGGACGCGTGGCTGCGGCGGGTGATCACCAACCTCGCCATCGACCGCTCGCGGAAGGACCGCGAGATCCTCGTCGACGAGGTCGAGGAACGCTGGATGTCGGATGAGTACTCGGTCGACGCCGCCGCCGTCGTGGCCGCCGCAGAGACCCGCGAGGAGCTCGAGGACGCCCTGGTACGGCTGCCGGTCATCTACCGCGCGGCCGTCGTGCTGCACGATGTCGAGGGCCTGACGGTGCGCGAGGCCGCGGAGCTGACAGACGTCGACCTGCCGGCCGCCAAGCAGCGCCTGCGCCGGGGCCGGATGATGCTGGTCAGCGCGCTGGCGGACGGGCATGAGCGCCGGGTGGCGCTGCGCGGGGTGCCGCTGCGTTGCTGGGATGCGCGCAGCCGGGTGTCGGACTACCTCGACGGGGAGGTGGACGCCGACACGGCCGTCGTCCTCGAGCGGCACCTGTCCGCCTGCCCCACCTGCCCGCCCCTTGTGTCCGCGCTGGTCGGGGTCCATGCCTGTGCCGGCGCCCTCCGCGATCCGGACACCGTCGTCTCGCCGGAGGTGGCCGCGCGGCTGCGCGCGCGCCTCGATTCCTAGCCCCATCCGCCCCACCCCTCGTCCGTCTTGAGGTTGGTGGTCGCCTGCTGCCCGAAATCCGACCACCAACCTCAAGACGGACGGGGGAGGGGAGTGGAGGGGGACGCGGGCAGACATGGGGGGAATGTGGTTGACGGTGGAGGAAAGTGGAGTACAGTGGCGACACCTGGAGGTGCCAGGGGTGTAGCCGGGGCTAGAGGGGGAGGTGAGGTGGATGTTCCTAGGATTCCTGGGCACGCACACGCCTCGCCTCGACGACAAGGGCCGGCTGGTCCTGCCCGCCAAGTTCCGTGAGGCGCTGGCCGGCGGCCTGGTGCTGACCAAGGGCCAGGACCGCGCCATCGTGGTCTGGCCGGCGCAGGAGTTCGCCGACTACGCGGCCCAGCTCAACGAGACCTCGAAGTCCAGCCCTCGGATCCAGGCCTACGCCCGGGTGCTCTTCTCCGGAGCCTCCGACGAGATTCCCGACAAGCAGGGCCGCATCACGGTGCCCGCGCAGTTGCGCGAGTACGCCGGCCTGGACCGCGAGGTCGTGGTCGTGGGCAAGGGACCGACCGCCGAGATCTGGGATGCCGAGACCTGGGCCAGCTACCTGGCCGAGCAGGAGGAGGCCTTCTCCGGCCTCAGTGAGGAGGTGCTCCCGGGCATCTGACGGCGCCGTGCGGTGAGGTCTCCTCCCGCTCCTCGCACCTCGCTCCTGACACGACTTCCCCCGTGCCAGGGGCTCGCTGGAAACAGCGGGCGGGGACCTGGCCACACGGAACCAGCAGCCACCACACCCGACCGACCACCGCACCGATCACCGCACCACCGCACCGATCCCGACCGCGACCTTCTGACCAGAAGGGGGAGAGATGACCAGCCTGACCCAACCCGGACAGCCCGTCCGCAGCCTGCTGCGCACGACAGGCGTCCTCGCTGCCGCGCTCGCGCTCACCGTGGGCGCGCTCGTCGCCCTCGCCTCGGTCGTGGATATCTGGGCGTGACCGTGACCATGCCTGCCCGCCACGTCCCCGTCCTGCGGGACCGGGTGATCGCCCTGCTCGCTCCGGCGCTGGAGTCGCCCGGAGCCGTGCTGGTCGACGCCACCCTCGGGCTGGGCGGTCACGCGGAGCAGGCGCTGACGGACTTCCCCGACCTGCGGCTGGTCGGCCTGGACCGCGACCCCGAAGCCTTGCGCCTGTCCGGCGAGCGGCTGGCGGGTTTCGGCGAGCGGGTCACCCTCGTGCACGCCGTCTACGACGAACTGCCCGACGTGCTCGCGGACCTCGGCTACCGCGAGATCCAGGGCATCCTGTTCGACCTCGGGGTCTCCTCGATGCAGCTCGACGAGGCCGAGCGCGGCTTCGCGTACTCCCAGGACGCACCCCTCGACATGCGGATGGACCCGACGACGGGCATCACCGCCGCAGACGTCGTCAACACCTACAGCGCCGCGGACCTCGCCCGGGTGCTGCGGCAGTACGGCGAGGAGAAGTTCGCCGGCCGAATCGCGGCGCGGATCGTCGTCGAGCGCAACGTGGCGCCCATCACCACCTCCGCCCGCCTGGTGGACCTGGTCCGCGCCGCGATCCCGGCGGCCGCTCGGCGCACCGGCGGCAACCCGGCCAAGCGCACCTTCCAGGCCCTGCGCATCGAGGTCAACGGTGAACTCGACGCGCTGCGCCGGGCCATCCCCGCTGCCATCGACGCGCTGGCCGTCGGTGGCCGCATCGTCGTGATGTCCTACCAGTCGCTCGAGGACCGCATCGTCAAGCGCGCACTCGCGGTCGGGGCGCACCCGGACGTGCCGGCGGGCCTGCCCGTGGTGCCCGAGTCGCTCCAGCCGTGGTTGCGGCTGCTGACCCGCGGCGCCGAGCTGGCCGACGACGACGAGATCGCCGCGAACCCCCGAGCCGCCTCCGTGCGCGTGCGGGCCGCCGAGCGCACCCGGAGCGCGGCATGACCTCCGCCGCCCGCAAGCACGAGGACCTGCCCGAGCCGGCCGCCGAAGCCGCTGAGCCGGGTCAGGTCGGCAGCACTTCGGCCACCGAGTACGCGACGCGCGGTGCCCGCGCCCACCGGTCCACCCGGCCGCACCTGCGCATGGTCACCCCGCTGCGTCCCGAGCGGGCCAGCCGGGGCGTGTTCGCCCTCCTGGTGACCGGGATGCTCGGTATCGGCATGGTGCTGATCCTCGTCATCAACACGTCGCTCGCGCAGGGCGCCTTCACCGTCAGCGAGCTGCAGGCCCAGCGCGCGGATCTGTCGCAGCAGGAGCAGACCCTCGCGGAACTGGTGGCCGCGGCCGCCGCCCCGGATCGGCTCGAGTCGCAGGCCCGCAGCCTCGGCATGGTGCCCAGTGAGAACCCGGTCTTCCTCAACCTCACGACGGGACGGGTCCTGGGCGAGCCGAAGGCGGCGCTCGGACCGCGCTCCTCGACACCCCGCCTGCTGACCCCGGCGGACGCGACCGTGACCGAGGCCGTCGACAACGGCGGGGCGGATCTGCCCGTGTCGCCCGGCGCCGACTACGACCCCGCCGCGGCCGACGCCGCTGCTGCTGCCGCCACGGCAGCCGCTGCCGCGGGCGCCTCGCCCGACGAACTGCTCGACCCGACACTCGCCGGTGCCGACCCGACGCCTGCGAAGGCCGACAAGAAGGCCAAGGCCGCGAAGGCCGGCAAGAAGAAGGTGACGGAGAACAGCCTCTGGGAGGACGCGACCCTCCTCGACCTGACCGGCCAGCTCTCCTCGGAGGACGCCGGCCTCGTCGCGGTCCCGGTGGAGTGAGATGACCGTTCGCGCCACGCCTCGTCCGCGCGGCGCCGTCGGCCGCCCGCAGCCGGACGCCCGTCGCCGCACCACCCCTCCGCGTCCGCCCCAGCGCCCTCGCCGGCCAGCCGTGTTCATGGCCGATCCGAGGAAGCGGGGCACGATCCTGCTGATCACCACCGGCCTCGTGCTGAGTGTCTTCGGCGCCCGACTCGTCGAGCTGCAGGCCGTGCGCGGCGAGACCCTCGCGTCCGAGGCCCTGGACCAGCGGCTGCGCACCATGGAGATCCCGGCCGTGCGCGGCTCGATCCTGGACAGCAAGGGTGAGCCGCTCGCGCTGACGATGGAGGCGCGCAACCTGACCGCAGACCAGACCCTCGTCACCGACCCGGTGGCCGTGGCCGAGCAGCTCGCGCCCATCCTCGGGGCCGATCCGGCGGCGCTGACCGAACGGCTGACGGGCGACCGACGCTTCATCTACGTCGCCAAGGGTCTGACGCCGGAGACGTGGAATCGGATCTCGGCCCTCCGGCTGCCGGGCCTGTTCAGCGAGCCGGCTGCCCGCCGCGTCTACCCCGGGGGCGAGGTGGCCGCCAACGTCGTCGGCTTCGTGGGCGGCGAGGACAAGGGCCTTGGTGGGCTGGAGTTCGCGTTCCAGGACATCCTGGCGGGGACGCCCGGCACCCAGACGTACGAGCGCGGTCCAGGGGGAGGCGTGATCCCGACCGCGGCCAGCTCGCGCACGGAGGCCCAGTCCGGCACGTCCGTGCGGCTGACGATCGACCGCGACATCCAGTACGTCGCCCAGGAGGCGATCGCCGAGACGGTGCGCAAGGCGCGGGCCGACAGCGGCAGCGTCGTCGTCATGGACCCGCGCACCGGGCAGATCCTCGCACTCGCCGAGGCGCCCACGTTCGACGCCAACGACGCGGCCGGTGCCACTGCCGACAATCGCGGCAGCCGTGCACTGACCGACGTGTTCGAGCCCGGCTCGACGAGCAAGCTGATGACCCTCGCGGCCGTCGTGAACGAGGGCAAGGCCACCCCCTACTCGGTGATCCACATCCCGCCCGTGCTCGTCCGGGCCGGGGAGGACTTCCCCGACCACACGCCGCACGGGGCGATCGACCTCACCCTGGCCGGGATCATGGCCAAGTCCAGCAACATCGGCACGATCCTGGCCGCCGAGCGGATCGGCGGGAAGAAGCTCTACAAGTACGCCAAGAAGTTCGGGATCGGTGAGCCGACGGGCCTGAACTTCCCCGGCGAGGCCACCGGTTTCATCCCGGCCCACAAGGACTGGTCGCCCACATCGATGCCGACGATCGCCTTCGGTCAGGGACTGAGCGTCAACGCCGTGCAGGCCGCCAGCGTCTTCGCGACCGTCGCCAACGACGGGGTGCGGGTGCAGCCGAGCCTGGTGGCCGAGTACATCCACGCGGACGGGACTGTCGAGACGCCCCCGGCGCCCGAGACCACCCGGGTGGTGAGCGCCGCGACGGCGAAGCAGGTGCGTGCCATGCTGGAGATGGTGGTCGGCCCGGGCGGTACGGCACCGATGGCGGGCATCCCCGGGTATCGCGTGGGTGGGAAGACGGGCACTGCGCAGCGCTTCTCGGAGAGCTGCAAGTGCTACAGCGGAGTCGTCGCGTCGTTCATCGGCATCGCACCCGCCGACAGCCCGGAACTCGTCGTCGCGGTGTCCGTCAACAACCCCCGCGCCGGTCGCTACGGCGGCCAGCTCGGTGGCCCGGTCTTCCAGCGGGTCATGACCTACGCGCTGCAGGCGCGCGGAGTGCCCCCGACCGGCACCAAGGCGCCGAATCTGCCGCTGGGCGGGTAGCGGTGGTGTCGAGTCCCCGCCCGACGCCGCGGCCGACATCGCTCGGCGCGCTGCTGGCAGCCGATGGCGCGCTCCCCATCGGGCTCGACGCGTCCGCTGCCGAGCAGCAGGTCACCGGCGTGTGCCTGGACTCACGAGCCATCCAGCCAGGTGACCTCTACGCGGCGCTGCCCGGACACGTCACCCATGGGGCCCGCTTCGCGGAGGCGGCCGTGCGCGCGGGCGCGGTGGCCGTCCTGACCGACGAGGCGGGGGCGACGGCGTGCGCCGGCCTGCCGGTCCCCGTCGTGGTGATCGACAACCCTCGGGCGCATCTGGGTGACATCGCGGCCCGTGCCTACGGCAACCCGGCGTCCGGCATGCAGCTGCTCGGCGTCACCGGCACGAACGGCAAGACGACCGTCGCGGCCATGGTGGCGGCCGGCCTCGAGCAGGCCGGCCGGGTCATCGGTTCGGTCGGCACCGTCGGGGTACAGGTGGCCGGTCGCGACTACCCCGGTGTACGCACGACCCCGGAGGCCACCGACCTGCAGGCGCTGCTCGGCGTGATGCGGGACGCAGGTGCGGACTCGGTGATCATGGAGGTCAGCAGCATCGCGATCGAGGAGCACCGGGTCGACGGCATGGTGTTCGACGTCGTGGCGTTCACGAACCTCACCCAGGACCACCTCGACTACCACGGGACGATGGCGGACTACTTCCGCGCGAAGGCGGAGCTGTTCACGCCTCGGCACGCGGGTCGCGGCATCGTGGGCGTCGACGACGAGTGGGGGCGCGCCCTCGCGGCCGGTGCGGAGATCCCGATCCGCACCTGGTCGCTCCTGGATCCGCACGCCGACTGGCACGTGACACGCGATGCCTCGGGACTGTCGGTGGTCGGTCCGGACGGGGTGCGCAATCGGCTTGTGGTGCCGATGCCGGGGGCCTTCAACGTGGCGAACGCGGTGTGCGCGATCGCCCAGCTCGATGCCGCCGGAGTCGCCCTCGACGATGCGGTCGAAGGCATCGCTCGCGCTCGCGTGCCCGGACGGATGGAGATCGCCGGGGACGTCGCTGGCGTGCAGGGCGTGGTCGACTACGCCCACTCGCCGGACGCGGTCGAGCGAGTGCTCCGCGCGGCCCGCGACGCCCGCGAGGGACGGGTGATCGTCGTCCTCGGCGCCGGCGGTGACCGCGACCGCGCGAAGCGACCGCTGATGGGCCAGGTGGCCGCACGGCTTGCCGACGTCGTCGTGGTGACCGACGACAATCCACGATCGGAGGACCCGGCGGAGATCCGCAGGCAGGTCCTCGATGGCACGGGCGACGTGCCACCGCAGGAACGCGCCGAGGTCATGAACGTGGGGGACCGGGCGGCAGCCATTACGGTGGCGGTGGAGTCGGCCGAGTCGGGAGACATGGTGCTGGTGCTGGGGAAGGGCCACGAGCAGGGCCAGGAGGCCGCGGGAGTGGTCACGCCGTTCGACGACGCCACCGTCCTGCGCGCCGCACTCGAGGCCCGGCAGGATCGCCTTCGTGCCGGAGGTCAGCTGTCGTGATCCCGATGACGGTCGCCGAGGTGGCCGCGGCCGTCGACGGCCGCGTGGTCGGTGCCGACCCCGAGTCCGCGGTGGCGGGTGTCGCCGCCGACTCGCGTGCGGTGGCACGTGGATCGCTCTTCGTGGCCATCAAGGGCGAGCGCGTGGACGGGCATGACTTCGCCGTCGCCGCCGTCTCGGACGGAGCCGTCGCGGTCCTGACCGACCGAGAGCTCTCGGACTCGGCCGGCGACCCAGTGCCCTGCATCGTCGTGGACGATCCCGTGCTGGCGCTGGGCCGGCTGGCCGCGTGGGTCCGTCGCCGTCTGACCTGCCGGGTGGTGGCCATCACCGGCTCGAGCGGCAAGACCAGCACCAAGGACCTCACCGCTGCGGTGCTCGGCAGCGCGGGCCGGACGGTGAGCGCGGTGGGCTCCTTCAACACGGAGGTCGGTGTCCCGCTCACCATCCTGAGCGCGGACGCGGACACCGAGTACCTGGTCCTTGAGATGGGCATGCGCGGTGAGGGTCACATCAGCTACCTCGTCGGGCTCGCCGATCCGGACGTCGGCGTCCTCATCAACGTGGGCTCCGCGCACCTGGGCATGCTCGGCAGTCGAGAGGCCATCGTCAAAGCGAAGGGCGAGATCGTCCGCGACCTCCGTCCGGATGCGGTTGCGGTGCTCAACGGCGACGATCCCCTCATCCGCGAGCTGGCCGGGGGCTGTGCAGCACGGGCAGTGCTGGTGGGCGAGTCCGCCGACTGCGACGCCCGTGCGACCGATGTCTCCCTGGACGCCGTGGCGCGGGCGTCCTTCACGCTGACGTGGGCGCCGACGGGGGAGACCGGCCGGGTGTCCCTTCGCGTCGCCGGCGAGCACCAGGTTGCCAACGCCACGGCCGCTGCGGGCGCAGCACTCGCGCTCGGCGTGCCGTTCCCGCTCGTGCAGACGGCGTTGAGCGAGGCGGCGCCGGCCAGCCGCTGGCGCATGGAGGTCGTCGAGACGGACAGCGGCCTGACCGTCGTCAACGACGCCTACAACGCCAACCCCGAGTCGATGCGCGCGGCGCTCAAGGCGCTGGCCGTCATCGGCCAGGGACGCCGGACCTGGGCGGTGCTGGGGGAGATGCGCGAGCTCGGCGAGTCTGCGCTGGAGGAGCACGACGCGATCGGGCGGCTGGTCGTCCGCCTCGACATCTCCAGGCTCGTGTGCGTCGGCGACGCGACCCGCGTGATGTACCTCGCGGCGGCGAACGAGGGCTCCTGGGGCAACGAGTCCATGCACGTCGCGGACGTCGACGCCGCGATCGCCCTGCTGCTCGGTGAGGTGCAGCCCGGTGATGTGGTCCTCGTGAAGGCGTCCCGGAGCATCGGGCTCGAGCGGGTCGCCGACGCGCTTGTGGCGCCGTCCGGACCGGAGGTCCGGTCATGAGACTCGTCGTCATCGCCATGACGCATCGCGGCGCTCGTGTCGCTGATCGGCACGCCGCTGCTCATCCGCTTCCTCGCGCGGCACGGCTACGCCCAGGCCATCCGCTCCTCGTCGGACGACCTCACCTATCCGGACCACGAGAGCAAGCGGGGCACGCCCTCGATGGGCGGCGTGGCGATCATCGTCGGCGTCGTCGCGTCGTACCTGCTGACGCACCTGATCGTCTGGCGACCGATGACCCCCTCCGGCCTGCTGATCCTGTACCTGATGGTCGGGCTGGGCCTGGTCGGCGTCGCGGACGACTACCTGAAGATCTTCAAGCAGCGGAGCACCGGGCTGCGGGCGCGGACCAAGCTGATCGGCCAGGCCGTCGTCGCGTTCAGCTTCGCCTACCTGTCGGTCAACTTCCCGAACACGTCGGGGGACACCCCGGCGTCCATGGCCATCTCCTTCCTGCGCGACACCGCCATCGTGCTCCCGCTGGGGCTCTTCCTGCTCTGGGTCTGGTTCCTCATCACGGCCACGACCAACGGCGTGAACCTGACGGACGGCCTGGACGGCCTGGCCACCGGGGCGGCGTTCGCGTCCTTCCTCGCCTACGTCCTGATCAGCGTCTGGCAGTACGGGCAGTCCTGCTACTTCGTCGTCAGCTCCACCTGCTATCCGACGGCAAATCCACTGGACCTGGCCATCGTCGCGGCGGCGGCGGCGGGCGCGACCTTCGGGTTCCTGTGGTGGAACACGTCCCCCGCGCGCATCTTCATGGGCGACACCGGCTCGCTCGCGCTCGGTGGCGCGATCGCCGGACTCGCCATCTTCAGCCGGACGGAGCTGCTGCTGCCGTTCACGGCCGGGCTGTTCCTCATCGTCTCGGTGTCGGTCATCCTCCAAGTCGGATCCTTCAAGCTCACCGGCCGACGGGTGTTCCGCATGGCTCCGCTGCACCACCACTTCGAGATGGTCGGGTGGCCGGAGATCCAGATCGTCGTGCGGTTCTGGATCATCCAGGGCCTGTTCATCGGCGCCGGACTCGCGTTGTTCTACGCGGAGTGGGTGCGCTCGTGACCCCTGAACCCGGCGCCGCCAGGGATCCGGACGCCCTGCACCGGGGATCCGACTGGAGCGAGTGGTCGGTCGTCGTCGCCGGCATCGGCGTGGCGGGCTTCGCGTGCGCCGACGCCCTGGCCCAGCTCGGCGCCCGGGTCACGGTCATCGACGCCGCGGACGGCGAGCGGCAGCGCGAGCGGGCGGACATCCTCGACGTGATCGGGGTCCGCACCCTGCTCGGCCACGCCGGCGGCGTGCCGGAGGGGACCGACCTCCTGGTGGTGTCGCCGGGACTGCGTCCGGCCGACCCGGTCATCCTCGATGCGCTCGAGCGCGGCATCCCGGTGTGGGGCGAGCTCGAGCTGGCCTGGCGACTGCGTGATCCCGAGAGGGCCGCGGCGTGGCTGTGCATCACCGGCACCAATGGGAAGACGACCGCCACCTTGATGCTCGAGTCCATGCTGCGGGCGGCCGGGTACCGGACCGCGGCCGCCGGCAATATCGGGTCCTCGCTGGTCGACGCGGTCATGCACGACGACCTCGAGGTGATCGCCATCGAGGTGGGTGCGCCGCAGCTGCCGTTCGTGCACTCGATCAGTCCGGTCGCCGCGGTCTGCCTCAACATCGCCGATGATCACCTCGACCACTTCGGGTCGATGGCCGAGTACGTACGCGTGAAGTCGCGGATCTACGAGCGAGTCCAGGATGCGGCTGTCTACAACGTCGAGGACGTGACGACCCTCCGCATGGTGGAGGAAGCCGATGTCGTCGAAGGGTGCCGGGCGATTGGCTTCACCCTCGGCACACCCGGACTGTCGATGCTCGGCGTCGTCGACGACCTCCTGGTGGATCGTGCCTTCGTCGAGGATCGGGCTGAGCGGGCCCAGGAGCTCGCGTCCGTCGCCGACGTTCGACCGGCCGCGCCGCACAACGTGGCCAATGCGCTTGCCGCGGCGGCCCTGGCCCGCGCCTTCGGCGTGCCGCCCGTCGCCGTGCGGGACGGTCTGCGCTCATTCGAGCCGGCTGATCACCGGATCTCACGTGTCGGGGTGGCCCGAGACGTGACCTACGTCGACGATTCGAAGGCCACCAACACCCATGCCGCACAGACGTCGCTGTCCGCCTATCGGCCGGTCGTGTGGATCGCCGGCGGGATGGCGAAGGGGCAGGATTTCGACGCGTTGGTGGTGGCCGCGCGGGACCGCCTGCGGGGCGTGGTCCTGCTCGGCGTCGATCGTGGCGCCATCGCCGAAGCACTGGCCCGACACGCTCCGGATGTCCCCGTCATCGTCGTCGAGACCCGTGAGACTGGGGCCATGGCCGAGGTGGTCCAGCACGCCGCGTCGCTCGCCGAGCCGGGGGACACCGTTCTCCTAGCGCCGGGGTGCGCGTCGTGGGACATGTTCCGCGACTACTCGGATCGGGGTCGGCAGTTCGCCGACGCGGTGGCGACGCTGCCGGGCTTCGTCCCCGCTCTGGACGGCACCCCATGACCGACACGAAGGCGGCGCCGAGCGCCGCCGCCAGGAAGCCGGGCCGGCTGGCCTTCCTGCTCAACCATCCGCTGAGCACGTACTACCTGCTGCTCGGCACCACCCTGCTGCTCCTCGTGCTCGGGCTGATCATGGTGCTGTCCGCCTCGAGCATCGAGAGCTTCCGCGTGTTCGGCTCCGCCTACACGCTCGCCCAGCGCCAGCTGATGTTCGCCGTGATCGGCGTGGTGGCGATGATCCTGGTGTCGCGCACCTCCGTGCAGTTCTGGCGGGGGTTCGCATGGGTGCTGATGGCGATCGCGTTCGTCCTGCTCGTGGCCGTCCTGGTGATCGGCGTCGAGGTGGCTGGGCAGCGCAACTGGATCGAGATCATCGGGCCGTTCCGCCTGCAGCCATCCGAGTTCGCCAAGATCGCCCTCGTCGTGTGGGGCGCGAACCTGCTCTCCCGTCGCGACCAGCGGCTCGACTCCTGGCGGACCCTGCTGTTCCCGCTGCTGCCGGTCGCGGCACTGATGATGGCGCTGGTCCTGCTCGAGGGCGACTTCGGCAACACCCTGATGCTCGCGGCCATCACCGGCGGCATCCTCTTCGCGGCCGGCGCGCCCATGCGGCTGTTCGCGGCCCTGGGCGGCGCCGGGCTGCTCGGCATCCTGCTGCTCACCCTGGCCGCGCCGTATCGGATGCAGAGATTCACGTCGTGGCTGGACCCGGATGCGGATCGGCTCGGCTTCGGGTGGCAGGTCAGCCAGGGCCAGTACGCCCTCGGCACCGGTGGGTTCTGGGGCGTGGGCCTCGGCGCGAGCCGGGAGAAGTGGGGCTCCCTGCCCGAGGCGCACACCGACTTCATCTTCCCGGTGATCGGCGAGGAGCTCGGACTGGCCGGGACGCTCGCCGTGCTCGCGATGTTCGGGCTGCTGGCCTTCGCCATCTTCCGCCTGTCGCGGAACACCCGGGACCCGTTCGTACGGCTGGCCGCGGCCGGCGTCGGCTCCTGGATCGTCGTCCAGGCCGTCATCAACATCGGCGGCGTGCTCGGCCTGCTGCCGGTGACCGGTGTGCCGCTGCCGTTGGTCTCCTACGGCGGCTCGTCGCTGATCCCGACCCTGGTGGCGCTGGGCATGCTGATGGCCTTCGCCAAGGCTGAGCCGGATGCTCGGCGCGCCCTTCGCCGCCGGAGCACCGCAGAAGCACTGCGACGGCGCTGAGGTGCACGTCATCCTCGCTGCGGGCGGCACGGGTGGCCATATCGAGCCCGCCCTCAACGTCGGTGACGCCCTGAGGCGTCAGGACCCGGACGTGACGATCACGGTCATCGGCAGCGACCGCGGATTGGAGACCACGCTCGTGCCGGCCCGGGGCTACGACCTGGTCACGGTGCCCGCGGTGCCGATGCCCCGGCGACCGGGAGCCGATCTGCTCCGGCTCGGACCGCGTCTGCGCCGCGCGGTGGCCCAGGCCGCGGACGTGATCCAGAGCCGGCGGGCCGACGTCGTGGTGGGCTTCGGCGGCTACGCGGCGGTGCCCGCCTACCTGGCTGCCCGCCGCACGCGTACGCCGCTCGTCGTCCATGAGGCGAACGCCCGGGCGGGGCTGGCGAACAAGCTGGCCGCCCGCTTCACGCCGCACGTCTACGCGACGGATCCGCAGGTGCTCCGCGGGGCACGTCGGATGGCACTGCCGCTGCGACATGCCATCGCGACCCTGGACCGCGGCGGGACTCGTGACCAGGCCCGGGAGTTCTTCGGGCTGGATCCCGCTGCACCGGTGCTGCTGGTCTTCGGCGGGTCCCAGGGCGCCCAGCGGCTGAACGAGGTGGTGGCGGCGTCCCGCGTCGCGCTCGAGACGGACGGCATCGAGATCCTGCATGCCTTCGGCGCCCGCAACGAGGTCCCGGCGGCGTCGCCCGGGTACGTCCCGGTCCCGTTCATCGACCGGATGGACCTCGCGTACGCGGCCGCCGACCTCGCGGTGACCAGGGCCGGTGCCATGACCTGCGCCGAGCTCGCGGCCGTCGGCCTGCCCGCGATCTACGTGCCGCTGCCCATCGGCAACGGCGAGCAGCGGCTCAACGCCCTGCCGGTCGTGCGGGCCGGCGGCGGACTGATCATCGACGATGCCGACCTGACCGCGGAGTGGCTCACACGAACGAGCGCCTCCGTCCTGCACGATGGCGACAGGCTCTCCGCCATGGGGGCGGCGGCCAGCCGCCACGGAGTGCGGGATGCCGATGAGCAGATGGCGCGCGTCGTCATCGAGGCAGCTACCGGAGGTGGAAGGTGACGGCGTCGCAGGACCTCGGTCGCGTGCACATCGTGGGCATCGGCGGGGCGGGCATGTCCGGGATCGCCCGGATCATGGTTGCCCAGGGGCTGACGGTCTCGGGCACGGATGCCAAGGACTCCCGACGGCTGCAGGCGCTGCGGGCCGTCGGGGTCGACGCGCGGGTCGGCCATGACCCCGCGATGATCGAGACGGTCGACGCGATCGTGGTATCCACCGCCATCCCCGAGTCCAACGTCGAGCGGGCAGCGGCCCGGGAGCGTGGACTGCCGGAACTCAGCCGAGCCGACGCCCTCGCCCTGGTGATGGCCGGCAGCAGGGGAGTGGCCGTCGCCGGCACCCACGGCAAGACGACCACCACGTCGATGCTGACCGTCGCGCTCCAGCACTGCGGCGCCGACCCGTCGTTCGCCATCGGCAGCGAGCTCAACGAGTCCGGGTCGAACGCGCACCTCGGATCCGGCGACATCTTCGTGGTGGAGGCGGATGAGAGCGACGGCGCCTTCCTCGTCCTCGAGCCGGTGGCGGCCGTCGTCACCAACGTCGAGCCGGACCACCTCGATCACTGGGGCACCTTCGAGGCGATCGAGCAGGCCTTCCTGGACTTCGCGACCGGCATCCGCGATCGCGACGGATTCATCGTCGTCTGCGTCGATGATCGTGGGGGCGCGCGGCTCGCGCAGCGGGCCATGGAGGCCGGCGTCGACGTGCGTACGTATGGGGAGTCGCACGAGGCCGACTACCGGCTCACCGATGCGCGGATCGGCGGCGGAGGCGGCACGGCGGAGGATGCCGCGCCCCTGGGCTGGGTGTTCGACACCGTGCACAACGGTGTGCGGCTCGGCGAGATCGCTCTGCAGGTGCCGGGCCGGCACAACGCGCTGAACGCTCTGGGCGCCTTCGTCACCGGCCTCGGCCTCGACTACCCGGCGACGTGACCTGCGAGCCGGGCTCGGCTCGTTCAGCGGGACCCGTCGTCGCTTCGACTTCAAGGGCCAGGTGGGCGGCATCCGAGTCTTCGACGACTACGCCCACCATCCGACGGAGATCGAGGCCACGCTGCTCGCCGCCCGAGACGTCGTCGGCGAGGGGCGCATCGTGGCGGCCTTCCAGGCGCATCACTACTACCGGACGGCGCTGTTCTCTGCAGGAGTTCGGCGCGGCATTGGGACTGGCCGACGAGGTCGTGGTGCTGGAGGTCTTCGCACCGGGCGAGACGGCGATCCCGGGTGCCAGCGGCCAGACGATGGCCGCCAACGTCCCGCTGCCGCCTGAGCAGGTGGTGTTCGAGCCCTCGTGGTCGGCCGTCGCCGGCCATCTGGTCGAGCGCGCTCGACCCGGCGACATCATCATGACGCTGGGTGCGGGCGACATCGGCATGATCGGCCCGGAGGTGCTCGATCTGCTGCGGGCGCGGGAGGGCGGCTCATGAGCGCGCCGACCGTCGACCGCCCGGCCCCCGCTCGCGCGCTCGCCGCGCCCCGCCGCTCGTACCGCAGGCTGATCCGCGTGCTGGCTCGTGCTGCTGGTGGCCGCCCTGGTCGCCGCAGCGGTGTGGGCCGTCTGGTTCTCGTCGCTGCTGGCTGCGCAGGACGTCCGCGTCGTCGGCATCGAGGGTGCCCGCGCCGACGCGGTGCTGGCCGCTGCTGCGGTGCCGCTGGGCCAGCCGCTGGCCCGCATCGACACGCAGCGCGCCGAGGAGTCCGTCCGCGAGCTGCCGTGGGTGTCGAGTGTCGAGGTGCGGCGCGGCTGGCCGTCGGAGATCGTCGTCGCAGTCACGGAACGCGTGCCGGTGGCCATCGTGATCTCCACCGGTGCCCCGTCGACCGCCGGCTCGTCGTTCGCCGGCGCAGCGGTGGCACCGGCGGTGCGTCGGGCCGTCGATGCGGAGGGCGTGGTGTTCGAGCCGCTCGGCGCCCTGCCCAAGGGCCTGCCCCGGGTCACGGCGTCCGGGGCGGCGCTGGCGGAGACGATGGCGGTGCTGGACAGCCTGCCCGCCGACCTGTCCCGCCGAGTGGTGTCGGCGGAGGCGACCACTCGCGATGACGTCCTGCTGCGCCTGCGGTCGGGGGACCAGGTGCGCTGGGGGAGTGCGGAGCAGCCCGAGTTCAAGGCGGAGGTGCTCCGGGTGCTGCTGGACAGCCGGCGCCGCGCCGACCTGTACGACGTGTCGGCACCCGAGATGCCGACCACGTTCCGATCCCGCTGACCGATCCCGTCGAGCGTGGAGCTGAGGCGCTCGCCTTCGGCGTTTCGCGCCTCAGCTCCACGCTCGACGGGATCGGTCTCAAGTAGTAGTTGAGACTTTGGTCCCACCCTCACCTTGCGCAACAGGGAAGAAAAGGCCTAACCTCCCGCCGGCCAAGGCCGGGTCGAAATCTTAGCCTCAAGTAGAGGTTAAGGGTCTGGTCGCAGACGTTGCCGGGAGGAGTCCCGGCGGCACCGGAGGAAAGGACGGGCAGCCGTGGCGGCTCCGCAGAACTACCTGGCAGTGATCAAGGTCGTCGGCATCGGCGGCGGTGGCGTGAATGCGGTCAACCGCATGATCGAGGTCGGCCTGAAGGGCGTCGAGTTCATCGCCATCAACACCGACGCGCAGGCGCTGCTCATGAGCGACGCCGACGTGAAGCTCGACATCGGCCGCGAACTGACGCGGGGCCTCGGCGCAGGCGCCAACCCCGAGGTCGGCCGCAAGGCGGCCGAGGACCACATGGAGGAGATCGAGGAGGTCCTCAAGGGGGCCGACATGGTCTTCGTCACCGCGGGCGAGGGTGGCGGCACCGGCACCGGCGGCGCACCCGTCGTGGCTCGGGTGGCCCGGTCCCTCGGCGCGCTCACCATCGGCGTGGTGACCCGGCCGTTCGGCTTCGAGGGCCGTCGCCGGCAGGCGCAGGCCGAGGCCGGCGTCGACGCGCTGCGCGCCGAGGTCGACACTCTCATCGTCATCCCGAACGATCGACTGCTCTCGCTTGCCGATCGGAACATCAGCGTCATCGACGCGTTCCGGCAGGCCGATCACGTGCTGCTCCAGGGCGTCTCGGGCATCACCGACCTGATCACCACTCCCGGCCTGATCAACCTCGACTTCGCCGACGTGAAGAGCGTCATGCACTCCGCCGGCTCTGCCCTGATGGGCATCGGGTCCGCGCGGGGCGAGGACCGTGCGGTCGAGGCGGCCGAGAAGGCGATCTCCAGCCCACTGCTGGAGGCCGGTATCGACGGTGCGCACGGCGTGCTGCTGTCCATCTCCGGCGGCAGCGACCTCGGGCTCTTCGAGATCAACGAGGCCGCGCGCCTCGTGGCCGACGCGGCCCATCCGGACGCCAACATCATCTTCGGCGCGGTCATCGACGACACCCTCGGAGACGAGGTGCGCGTCACCGTCATCGCCGCGGGGTTCGACGGCGGGGAGCCGCCGGCGAAGAAGAGCGGCGGGCAGACCGCCCGCCTGCGCGACGGTGGCGACACCGGCGAGGTCCCGGCTGTCGTGGCGCCGGGGGCGCGGAGCCTGTCCCAGCCGCGGACCATCGTGTTCGACGACTCGGACGACGATCTCGACATCCCCGACTTCCTCAAGTAAGGCGGCGGATCGACGCGATGTTCTCGATCGCCGCTGGGGTCCTCGACCCCCGCAGCACTGGTGGCCGCCCGGCACGATGGGCGGCCACTGGTCGTTGGGGCGGAAGCAGCCAGGCGTCGTACGCATCACTGAACCTCGCCGGCTACGTGGGCGATGACGACGAGGCGGTCGCGCACAACCGGGCCGTCGCGTCCGGCTGGGTGGCCGCCGCTGGACTGGCGGTGATGGACGCCGTCCACGGCGCCGACGTCGCCCTCGTCGACCGGCCCGGAGTGGTCGCCGGCGTGGATGCCCTGGTGACGCGCACGCCCGGACTCGCGCTGGCTGCGCTCGGTGCGGACTGCGTCCCGTTGGCGCTCGTCGGGTCCGACGGCGCGACCGTGGGTGTCGCGCACTGCGGCTGGCGCGGGCTGGCCGCGGACGTGGTCGGGGCGCTGGTCGCGGCGATGTCGGACCAGGGCAGCGGGGTGGACCATGCCGTTCTCGGGGGCGCCATCTGCGGGCAGTGCTACCCGGTGCCGCCCGAGCGCGCAAGGGAGATCGAGGCGCGCTGCTCGCCGGCTGTGGCTCGGACGGCCGTCGTGTCGTGCGCCGACGGCCAGCCGGGCATCGACGTCTCGCGTGGCGTGATCGCCCGCCTGGCCGAGGCGGGCGTCCCTTCCGACGCTGTCCTCGTCGCAGCAGGCTGCACGGCCGAGGATCCCGGCCTGTTCTCATACCGGCGGGACCGGCTCACCGGGCGTCAGGGCATCGTCATCGCGAGGATGGCTTCGTGACCGAGCACGTCGACGAACGAACGGCGCAGATCGCCGCGGGACTGGCGCAGGTGTCGGCCCGGATCGAGGGCGCCCGACGGGCGGCCGGCCGTGCCGACGGGGTGACCCTCGTCGTGGTGACGAAGACCTTCCCCGCGACCGACGTGGACATCCTGGCCGGCCTAGGGGTCGGCGACGTCGGCGAGAACCGTGACCAGGAGGCACGCGCCAAGCGGCTGGCCTGCGCCGCCGGCGGCGAGCGGCTGCGGTGGCACATGATCGGCCAGCTGCAGCGCAACAAGGCCGCGTCGGTCGTCCGATGGGCAGACATCGTCGAGTCCGTGGATCGTCCCGAGCTCGCACTGGCCCTCGCCCGCGCCGCGACCGGCCGGGAGCGAGTGCTCGACGTGCTGCTCCAGGTCGACCTGGATCCCGATCCGCGTCCCGATCGCGGCGGGTCCTCGCCGGACGACGTGCCGGCGTTGGCCGAAATCGTCGCGGGCCAGTCGTCGCTACGGCTCCGGGGCGTGATGGGAGTCGCGCCCTATCCGCCTGCTCCGGGTGGGCCACGGGCCGCGTTCGCCCGCCTGCGGGCGGTCGCTGACTCCTTGAGACGAGAACATCCGGGTGCGGACGTGATCTCCGCGGGGATGAGCGGCGACCTCGAGGAGGCCATCGCCGAGGGCGCGACACAGGTGCGCATCGGGGGAGCGATACTCGGCGACCGGACGTACGTGCAGTAACGTCAACACAATCACATGCGGTCTCGCCGCATGCGTCGTACAGGGAGGATGGCATGGCTGGCGCGATGCGCAAGATGGCCGTGTACCTGGGTCTCGTCGAGGACCACGGTGACGAGGCCTACGACGACTTCGATGAGTACGACGCGCCACGGCGCAGTTCCTCGCGCGACAGTCGCGGATCCGCGGGCCGCGGCTATGAGCAGGGCTACGAGCCGGAGTACGACGACCGCTACACCAGTCGAAGCGTGAAGCCGATCCCGGATACCCGGGCCGTGCGCACCTTCCGAGCGGATGCCGCCCCGCCGTCGCGTCCCACCGCCGCTCCGCTAGCCGACCGCCGCCCGACGTACGCGCCGGCTCCCGACCTGTCGAGGATCGAGACGATCCATCCGCGCAGCTACAACGATGCCCGTCGCATCGGCGAGCAGTACCGCGAGGGCGTGCCGGTGATCATGAACCTGTCCGAACTCGAGGACGCGGATGCCAAGCGCATCATCGACTTCGCCGCCGGCCTGGTCTTCGGGCTGCGCGGGTCCATCGAGCGCATCACCAACAAGGTGTTCCTGCTCTCGCCGGTCAACGTCGACGTGGGCGACGAGGCCCGGGCCCAGATCGCCAAGGATGGCTTCTTCAACCAGAGCTGATCGACCCGTCGGCCGCGGCCGGGCGTCGAGCAACCAACCGAGCAGAGCACCGCAGGGGAGAACGCGTACATGTCACTCGTCTTCGAGGCGATAGCTGCGCTGCTGTTCGTCTTCTGGATCCTGCTGCTGGCGCGCCTGGTGTTCGACCTCGTGCAGGCCTTCGCCCGGGACTGGCGTCCGCGGGGTCCGCTCCTCATCGTGCTCGAGCTGATCTACACGGTGACCGACCCGCCCCTGCGGTGGATCCGCCGCGTCGTCCCGCCCCTGCGACTCGGCCAGGTGCAGCTGGACCTCGCCTTCCTCATCCTGTTCATCGGCACGAACATCCTGATGGGGATTGCTCGTACGCTGGCGGCCACCACCTGATCGCACGATCCGACGTCCGGGAGGACCGATGCCCATCACCGCCGCCGAGGTGCGTGCCATGCAGTTCGGGACGACGCGCATGCGCGCGGGCTACGACATGGACGAGGTCGACGCGTTCCTCGACATCCTCGAGGCGGATGTGGCGCAGTACGCCGACGAACTCCAGCGGTCCCGTGACGGCGAGGCGGTCCTGCGCACGCAGTGCGACCAGTTGCAGGCCCGCCTGGTCGGCGCCGAGCAGCGGATGGCCGAGCTGCAGGAGCAGCTGGCCACCGCCACCCGGGGCGCGGTCGCGGTAGCCGCTACCGAGCCGGTGATCCCGGCAGAGCTGATCGCCCAGGTGTCGGAGAACCCCGATGCCGAGGCGGTGCTCGCGCTCGCCCAGCGCACGGCCGACGAGATCGTCCGGTACGCGCAGGCTCGGGCGGACGCCATCCGGGCGTCGGTGCGCGCGATGCTCGACGACCAGCGTCGGCTGATCGACGCCGAGTAGTCGACGCCCGTCAGGTCAGTTGGCGCGCGTCAGTGACAGGCTGATCGGCAGCTCGGTCTCCACCAGGCTGGCGCCTGACTCCGCGTCCTCCTCGGAGAACGCGATGGCGAGCACCTCATCGGCAATCGACTGAGCATGCTCGCGGACCGCCGCGACGGTGTCCTCGTCGGAGCTCGACCACGCCACGCGGATCCGGTCGGAGACGTCGAGTCCGGCCGTCTTGCGGCCTTCCTGGAGCGTTCGCACGATCTCGCGAGCGATGCCGGCCCGGCGCAGGCTGTCGTCGATGTGCAGGTCGAGCGCGACGCTCTCGCCGCCCTCGGTGACGACGGCCCACCCCTCGCGCGGGGTCTCCGTCACCACCACGTCGGCCTCGGACACGTCGACGGTCCCCACCTCGGGAACCTCGACCTGGACGGAACCGGCGGCGCGGAGGTCGTGCACCAGGGCGAGCGGATCGGCGGCCGCGATGGCTGCGGCGACCAGTGGCGTCTGCTTCGCGAAGCGCTGGCCGAGGGCCCGGAAGTTGGCCTTGACCGACACGTCGACCAGGCCCGCGCTCTCGCCGGCCAGTGACTCAAGTGCCAGCACGTTGAGCTCCTCTGCCACCTGCGCGCGCAGGTCGTCGGGGAGCGCGGCCCAGCCCGATGCGGACACGAGGGCGCGGCTGAGCGGCTGGCGGGTTCGTACCGCAGAGGTGGCGCGGGCCGCTCGGCCGAGCTCGACGAGTCGTCGCACCAGGGCCATCTGCTCGACCAGAGCGCCGTCCAGCAGGTCCGGATCCGCCTCAGGCCAGCTGGCCAGGTGCACGGACAGGGGTGCTTCGGGGTCGCTGGGTCGGAAGAGGTCCTGCCAGACGCGCTCGGTGATGAACGGCGTGAACGGGGCCAGGCACAAGGTGACCACGCGCAGCGCCTCATGCAGGGTGGCCAGCGCGGCGGGGTCGCCGTCCCAGAACCGGCGACGGGACCGGCGCACGTACCAGTTGGAGAGGTCGTCGACGAACTCGGACAGCAGTCGGCCGGCGCGCTGGGTGTCGAAGTTCTCGAGCGCCTCGTCCACCCCGGCGGCCAGGGACTGTGCCAGCGAGAGGACCCAGCGATCGATGACGGGGCGCTCCGCCGGGGCCGGTGGCCCCGTCACTGGGCTGCCATCCGCGCCGTGCGCGCGTACAGCGACTGGAAGGACACCGTGTTCCAGTAGGTGAGCAGCGTCTTGCGGACCACGTCCGCGATCGCGGAGTGGCCGACCCGTCGGGCCTGCCAGGGGGAGCCGCTGGCCAGCATGAACCACCGCAGTGCGTCCGCGCCGTGATCGTTCATCAGCGGGATCGGCGCGAGGATGTTGCCGAGATGCTTGCTCATCTTGCGGCCGTCCTCGTCCAGGATGTGGCCCAGGCAGACGACGTTGCGGTACGAGGACTGGCCGAACACGAGCGTGTCGACGGCCATCAGCGTGTAGAACCAGCCGCGCGTCTGGTCGATCGCCTCGCAGATGAAGTCGGCGGGGAACTGACCGGCGAACTCGTCGGCGTTCTTGTGGGGGTAGCCGACCTGGGCGAACGGCATCGAGCCGGAGTCGTACCAGCCGTCGATGACCTCGGGCACGCGACGGGCCTCCTGGCCGCAGTCGGGACAGGGCAGCGTGATGTCGTCGACGTACGGCCGGTGCGGATCCGTCTCCGACACGTCACGTCCGGCCAGCTCGCCGAGCTCCGCGAGGGACCCGACGGCGGTGAGGTGGCCGTCGGGGCAGCGCCAGATCGGCAGGGGAGTGCCCCAGTACCGGTTGCGGGACAGCGCCCAGTCGACGTTGTTGTGCAGCCAGTCGCCGTAGCGGCCCCACTTGATGGTGCCGGGATACCAGTTGGTCTTCTCGTTCTCGGCGAGCAGCGCGTCCTTGACCGCGGTGGTGCGGATGTACCAGGACGGCTGCGCGTAGTAGATCAACGGCGTGTGGCAGCGCCAGCAGTGCGGGTACGCGTGCTCGTAGGGCACGTGCTTGAACATCAGGCCGCGCTGCTCCAGGTCGGCCACGAGCGTCTCGTCGGCCTTCTTGAAGAACATTCCGCCGACCACGGGAACGGTGTCCTCGAAGTGGCCATCGGGACGCACCGGGTTGACCACCGGCAGGCCGTAGGCGCGGCAGCTGACGAGGTCCTCGGCGCCGAACGCGGGCGCCTGGTGCACGAGGCCGGAGCCGTCGTCGGTCGTGACGTAGTCGGCGAGGATCACGTAGTGCGCGTCGGGGATGTCGACGTAGTCGAAGGGGCGCTCGTAGCCGACATGCTCGAGGGCCGTGCCCGGCAGGGTCTCGAGGACGGTGGCGTCGTCGCCGAACAGCGCCGGGACCAGCTCCTGCGCGGCGACCAGCAGCTCGTCGTCGGCCGTGCGGACGACGGCGTACGTCGGCGTCGGGCTTCACGGCGACGGCCGTGTTGGACACCAGGGTCCACGGCGTCGTGGTCCACACCAGCAGCGCGACACCGGGGTGCCGCTGGGCCAGCTCCGACTCGGCAGCCACCGGGAAGCGCACGTACACCGAGGGGTCGACGACGGTCTCGTAGCCCTGCGCGATCTCGTGGTCGGACAGGCCGGTGCCGCAGCGCGGGCAGTAGGGCGCCACCCGATGGTCCTGGACCAGCAGGCCCTTGTCGAAGATCTGCTTGAGCGACCACCAGACGCTCTGGACGTAGTCCTTGTCCATCGTCCAGTAGGCGCCGTCGAAGTCGACCCAGTAGCCCATGCGCCGGGTCATGTCGGTGAACTCGTCGACGTGGCGGAGGACGGACTCCCGGCACCGCGCGTTGAACTCGGCGACGCCGTAGCGCTCGATGTCCTGCTTGCCGGTGAAGCCGAGCTCCTTCTCGACCGCCAGCTCCACGGGGAGGCCGTGGCAGTCCCAGCCGGCGATCCGGGGGACGTAGTAGCCCTTCATCGTGCGGTAGCGCGGGAAGACGTCCTTGAAGACGCGCGCCTCGACGTGGTGCGTGCCGGGCGTGCCGTTCGCGGTGGGCGGGCCTTCGTAGAACACCCACAGGGGTCGCCCTGCGCTCTGCGCGACGGAGCGCTCGAACACGTCCTCGTCGTCCCAGAAGTCGAGGACGTCATGCTCCAAGGCCGGCAGGTCGACCTGCGGTGGGACGGCCCGGTACATGCGTCCTCCATCAGGGTTCGGGGTGCGTCGATCACGCGAATGGTCAGGATATCGGCGCGGCTCCCCGGGCTCGGGGCGGCATGGGCCTAGCCTGCTGCGGACATTCCGCATTCGGGACCGGAGGGTCCACGAGGAACAGGGGAACTCATGGCGAGGTCTGCTCGGCCGGCGGCCAAGAAGGCAGCTCCGGCGAAGAAGCCCGCACCCGCGAAGAAGGCTCCGGTGAAGAAGGCCGCTCCGGCGAAGAAGGCTGCGCCGGTCAAGAAGGCTCCCGCGAAGAAGGCTCCGGTGAAGAAGGCCGCGCCGGCGAAGAAGGCTGCGCCGGCGAAGAAGGCCGCGCCCGCGAAGAAGGCCGCGCCCGCGAAGAAGGCCGCGCCCGCGAAGAAGGCCGCGCCCGCGAAGAAGGCCGCGCCCGCGAAGAAGGCCGCGCCGGCGAAGAAGGCCGCACCGGTCAAGAAGGCTCCCGTGAAGAAGGCCGCGCCGGCGAAGAAGGCTGCGCCGCGAAGAAGGCCGCACCGGTCAAGAAGGCTGCGCCGGCGAAGAAGGCTGCGCCGGCGAAGAAGGCGACGATCAAGCGGGTTGCCGCGCCCCGGCCTCGGTTGGCGGTGCGCGAGGACGAGTCACCGTGGACGGCCAAGGAGCGCGCGGCCGTCCGAGCCGAGCTCAACGCGGACCTGATCCGCCTCCAGGAGGAGGTCTCCGCCGCGGAGGAGGGCCTGGCCGACCTCATCCGGGATTCCGGCGACGGCGCCGGCGACGACCAGGCCGATGCCGGCAGCAAGACCTTCGAGCGCGAGCACGAGATGTCCCTGGCGAACAACGCGCGGGACATGATGGAGCAGGTCCAGCACGCGCTGCAGCGCATCGAGGAGGGCACGTACGGGATCTGCGAGTCCTGCGGACGGCCGATCGGCAAGTACCGGCTGCAGGCGTTCCCGCGGGCAACGCTGTGCCTGGCCTGCAAGCAGGCGGAGGAGCGCTACTAGCAGTCCGTCACCCCGTCGAGCGTGGCGCTCAGGCGCGACCCGCCGGGACAGGGCGCCTGAGCTCCACGCTCGACGGGGCCACGCCGGTGCGTTGAGTAGGGTGAGGCGGTGACTGCTCCGGATCCCATGGTGGCCGACGAGGTCCCGGTTCCGGAGACGGTGGACCGAGCCCGGCGGCGCACCTGCCTCTGGACGCTGGCCGGCGTGGCGGTCGGCGCCGTCCTCCTCGATCGGCTGACCAAGGCCTGGGTCGTCGCGGAGTTGAAGCCCCGCATCGAGTCCGGCGAGGGCCCCATCGTGCTGCTGGGCGGCCTGCTCAAGTTCACCTACGTGGAGAACACCGGCGCCGCCTTCTCCATCGGCGCCGGCTACACGTGGATCTTCTCCATCGTGGCCGTCGTCGTCACGATCATCATCCTGCGCACCTCCCGGCGCCTCGGCAGCATGTGGTGGGCAGTCGCCCTCGGCGGCCTGCTGGGCGGCCTGCTCGGCAACCTGATCGATCGCCTGACCCGGCCCCCCAGCTTCGGCTTGGGCTACGTCGTGGACTTCATCCAGCTGCCGAACTTCGCCGTCTTCAACGTCGCCGACATGTTCATCACCTGCTCGGCGGTGCTGATGGTCGTGCTGGCTCTACGCGGGATCGAGATCACCGGTGCCCGGAGCTGAGCGCACGCATGAGTGAGCGCCTGCTCCCCGTTCCCGACGGCCTCGCCGGGGAACGGCTGGACGTCGCCCTCACCCGGATGCTCGGCCTGTCCCGCTCGCGCGCGGCCGACCTGGTCGCGGACGGGGCGGTGCTGGTCGACGGGGTTCCCGGCACCAAGTCCGACCGCCTGGTGCCCGGTTCGCTGCTGACGGTCGACCTGCGCGAGCCGGCTGCCGAGCCGCAGGGACCGCCCGAGCCGGTGCCGGGCATGCGGATCCTCCTCGACGACGACGACGTGGTGGTCGTCGACAAGCCGGTCGGCGTGGCCGCCCATCCGAGCCCGGGCTGGTCCGGCCCCACCGTGGTCGGGGGGCTGGCGGCGGCCGGCTATCGGGTGAGCACCTCCGGCGCGGCCGAGCGGCAGGGCATCGTGCATCGGCTGGACGTCGGCACGTCGGGCGTGATGGCGGTGGCCAAGAGCGAGCGCGCCTACACCAGCCTGAAGCGGCAGTTCAAGGAGCGCACGGTCGACAAGGTGTACCACGCAGTCGTCCAGGGGCACTGCGATCCGCTCAGTGGCACGATCGACGCCCCGATCGACCGGCACCCCCAGCACGACTACAAGTGGGCGGTGGTCAGCGGGGGCAAGCCGTCCGTGACCCACTACGACACCCTCGAGGCCTTCCCGCACGCCTCGCTGCTCGAGGTGCACCTCGAGACTGGGCGCACGCACCAGATCCGGGTGCACATGGCCGCCCTGCGGCATCCGTGCGTGGGCGACCTGACCTACGGCGCGGATCCGGTGCTGGCGAAGCGGGTGGGACTGACGAGACAGTGGTTGCACGCGGTGCGCCTGTGCTTCGAGCACCCGGCGACCGGGGAGCGGATCTGCCTCGAGAGCGACTACCCACCCGACCTCCAGCGGGCCCTGGACCTGCTCCGCGGCGGCAGTTGACCCCCCGCTGACGGCCGGTCTGCGGACGCGCCGGCGATCCTCGGCGTGGTCGGTCCCGGCCGTCACCTGCGCTGGCTAGGGTGGGGCTCGTGCCCCCGTCCGACCAGTTCGTGCACCTCCATGTGCACACCGAGTACTCGATGCTGGACGGTGCGGCCCGCCTGCCCGACCTGTTCGAGGAGGCGCAGCGGCTGGGCATGCCGGCCATGGCGATGACCGACCACGGAAACCTCTACGGGGCGTACGACTTCTACACCAAGGCCCGCGCCAACGGCATCAAGCCGATCATCGGCCTCGAGGGCTACTACGCCCCTCAGGGCCGCTTCGAGCGCCGGCCGTTCGACTTCGGCGGCGGCTTCGACGAAGGCACCCCGGACGAGGCGAGCGCCGGTCGCGGCAAGCAGAGCTACACCCACATGACGCTGTGGGCCGAGAACACGGTCGGCATGCACAACCTGTTCCGACTGTCCTCACTGTCGAGCCTCGAGGGCTACTACTTCAAGCCGCGATTCGACCGTGAACTGCTCGAGCGCTACGGGTCCGGACTGATCGGCACCACCGGCTGCCCGAGCGGCGAGGTGAACCGCTGGCTGCAGGCCGGCAAGTACGACCGCGCCCTCGCGGCGGCGGCCGACTTCCGCGACATTCTCGGCCAGGGCAACTACTTCGTCGAGCTCATGGACCACGGGCTGGCCATCGAACGGCGCTTCCGCGAGGACCTGCTGCGCATCGCCAAGCAGCTCGACCTCCCGCTGGTGGCCACCAACGACCTGCACTACGTGCACGCCGACGACGCCGACACCCATGACGTGCTGCTGTGCATCGGCACCCGGACCACGATGGACGACCCCAAGCGGTTCCGGTTCGATGCCCGCGACTTCTACGTCAAGTCGGCCGACGAGATGCGCCGGGTGTGGGCCGAGCTGCCCGAGGCCTGCTCGAACACGCTGCTCATCGCCGAGCGGTGCGAGGTCGAGTTCGCCGAGGGCGCCAACCTGATGCCGCAGTTCCCGGTGCCGGCCGGTGAGTCGGAGGAGTCCTGGCTGGTCAAGGAGGTCGAACGCGGCCTGCTCCATCGCTACAAGGGCGCTGTGCCGGACGCCGTCCGCACGCAGGCCGAGTACGAGGTCGGAGTCATCATCCAGATGGGCTTCCCGGGCTACTTCCTCGTCACGGCCGACCTCGTCCGCCACGCCAAGGAGAACGGCATCCGGGTCGGTCCCGGTCGTGGGTCCGCGGCCGGCGCGATGATCGCGTACGCCCTGGGCATCACCGAGCTCGACCCGATGAAGCACGGCCTGCTGTTCGAGCGCTTCCTGAATCCCGAGCGCGTCTCGATGCCCGACATCGACATGGACTTCGACGAGCGTCGGCGCGGCGACATGATCCGCTACGCGACCGAGAAGTACGGCGAGGAGCGGGTTGCGCAGATCATCACCTACGGGTCGATCAAGGCGAAGGCGGCGGTCAAGGACAGCGCCCGCGTCCTCGGCTACCCGTACGCCCTCGGCGACCGGATCACCAAGGCCATGCCGCCGGCCGTGATGGGCAAGGACGTCTCGCTCTCGGGGGCGTTCGACCCGACCAGCTCACGCTACGGCGAGGCCGCGGAGTTCCGCGCGCTGTACGACTCCGACCCCGACGCGAAGAAGGTGGTCGACACCGCCAAGGGGCTCGAGGGCCTGAAGCGCCAGCCCGGCGTGCACGCGGCCGGCGTCATCCTGTGCCGTGAGCCGCTCCTCGACGTGATCCCCGTCTGGCGGCGCGAGCAGGACGGCGCGGTCATCACCCAGTTCGACATGGGCGCCTGCGAGTCCCTCGGCCTGCTGAAGATGGACTTCCTCGGCCTGCGCAACCTGACCGTCCTCGACGACTGCCTGCGGCACATCGACTCCAACCGCGGCGAGACCATCGTGCTCGAGGACCTCACCCTCGACGACCGCCCGACGTACGAGCTGCTGACCCGCGGCGACACCCTCGGCGTGTTCCAGCTCGACGGCGGGCCGATGCGGGCGCTGCTGCGCTCGATGCAGCCGGACAACTTCGAGGACATCTCCGCCGTGCTCGCCCTCTACCGGCCGGGACCGATGGGCGCGAACGCGCACAACGACTACGCGGACCGCAAGAACAAGCGCAAGCCGGTGGTGCCGATCCATCCCGAGCTCGCCGAGCCGCTCGCGGACATCCTCGGCGACACGTACGGCCTGATCGTGTACCAGGAGCAGGTCATGGCCATCGCGCAGAAGCTGGCCGGCTACTCCCTCGGCGCGGCCGACCTGCTGCGTCGGGCCATGGGCAAGAAGAAGAAGGAGATCCTCGACAAGGAGTACGTGCCGTTCAGCGAGGGCATGAAGGCGAACGGCTACTCCGACGCGGCGATCAAGACGCTGTGGGAGATCCTCGTCCCGTTCTCCGACTACGCGTTCAACAAGGCGCACACCGCCGGCTACGGCCTGGTCTCCTACTGGACCGCGTTCCTGAAGGCGAACTACCCGGCCGAGTACATGGCCGCGCTGCTGACCTCGGTCAAGGACGACAAGGACAAGTCGGCCGTCTACCTGAACGAGTGCCGCAAGATGGGCATCAAGGTGCTGCCGCCGGACGTGAACGACTCCGACTTCGACTTCACGCCGCGGGGGAGCGACGTCAGGTTCGGCCTGTCGGCCGTCCGCAACGTGGGCGGCAATGTGGTCGACTCGATCATCGCGACCCGCCGCCGGGTGGGCCGGTTCGCCGACTTCCACGACTTCATCGCGAAGGTCGACGCGTCGGTGTGCAACAAGCGCGTGGTGGAGTCGCTGATCAAGTCGGGCGCCTTCGACTCGCTCGGCCACACCCGCAAGGGGCTGGTGACCATCCACGAGCAGGTGGTGGACGCGGCGGTCGACATCAAGCGCGCCGAGTCGCACGGGCAGTTCGACCTGTTCGGCGGGCTCGAGGCGGACGACTCCGACAGTGCGATGCCGCGAAGCGAGATCCCGATCGGGGAGTGGGACAAGACCGTCCTGCTTGCGCACGAGCGCGAGATGCTCGGGCTGTACGTGTCCGATCACCCGCTGCACGGCGCCGAGGGCCTGCTGGCCCAGTTGACCGACCGGTCGATCGCCGCGGTCCTGATGGACGAGCGAGCCGATGGCACCGTGGCCACGGTCGGTGGCCTGGTCACCGCCGTGCAGCGCAAGACCACCAAGCAGGGCTCGAGCTGGGCGATCGTCACGCTGGAGGATCTCGAGGGGTCCGTCGACGTCATGGTGTTCCCGCAGACGTACGCCGCCGTCAGCACCCTGCTCATCGATGACTCCGTCGTCGTGGTGCGGGCCCGCGTCGACCGCAGCGACGACGACGGCGTGCGACTGGTCGCGATGGACGTCACGCAGCCCGACCTGAGCGAGGCGGTCAGCGGTCCGGTCCGAGTGTCGATGGCCGCGGCCCGCTGCATCCCGCCGCTGGTCGAGCGGCTCAAGGACGTGCTGTCCGCCCACCCGGGCACGTCCGAGGTGCACCTGCACCTGACCGGCGGCGCCAAGACGACGGTGCTGCGGCTCGACGACCGGTACCGGGTGACGCCGACGCCGGCGCTGTACGGCGACCTGAAGGCACTGCTCGGCCCGGCGTGCCTCGGCTGACTCACCGCGGGAGGATGCGGGGGTGAGCACCACCCGGAAGGCCTCTGCAGTCATCGTCGCCGGTGCGATCGTCGGGCTGCTGGCCGGCGCCGGGCTCGGCGTGATGTGGGCCGCGCTGGCACCTCGAGTGCCGGTCGTCATCGGACCGGGCGTGAGCTATCCGCAGGGCTTCGAGCCGGAGGGCTATCTGGCGGCCGACCTGGCCTTCGGTGCGCTGGCCCTGGTCGCCGGCGTCCTCGTCACCATCGGGCTGGCGTCGATGCGGCGCGAGCACCTGTTCAGCGTGCTGGTCGCGGGCCTGCTGGCCGGCGCGCTCGGGACGGCGGCCATGTGGTTCGTGGGCACGCGGCTCGGTTCCGTCGACATCGACGGGCTGGTGGCGACCACGTCCGAGGAGCTCGTCGTGGATGCCCCGCTCGAGGTGACCCTGGCCGGGATGTACCTGATGTGGCCGCTGGCAGCCAGCGCGGTGGTCACCGTGCTGGCCTTGTCCGACTGGCTGAGTGCCCGTCGCAGGTCAGGCTGACGTCGTCGTCGCGTCCACGGGCGCCGGCTCACCGTGCGGGAGCTCGCGGGTGAACGGCAGCGAGAACAGCGCGAGCAGGGCCGCCGCCAGCAACCCGGCCTTGAGTGCCCGGAGCTGTGCCTGCTCGTAGTCGGACACCAGCGCATCCGTCGTCGGCTCGTCGAGTCCGGCATCCGTGGCCGCCGCCGCGATCTGGTCCGACGACACGAAGTCCAGTCCCGACGACACGCGCACGCCGATCTGCTCGGACACGGCGGCGCTGAGGCTCGGGTTCTCCTCGACGTTGGCGACGAAGGTGCTCGTCAAACCGCCGAGCACGATGGCGCCGATCAGGGCCACCCCGAGTGACGAGCCGAGCTGCTGACTGGTGAACTGCAGGCCGCCAGCCTCGCCGCGTCCGGAGCTGTCGACCGACGCCTGCACCACCTTCCCGAGCTGCGACGCCAACAGGCCCATGCCGGTGCCGAGCAGTGCCATCGACATCGCGAATGCGGTGTCCGCCATCGTGGGCTGGACGGTGCCGATCAGGATGAGGATCGCGGCGAGCGTGATCCACAGTCCGGTGCGCACGATCCCGCGGACGCTGAATCGGGAGGCGAGCCGGGCGCCGAGGGCGGCCGCGATGAACATCGCGATCGACACCGGGAGCATCCGGACGCCGGTCTCGAGCGCATTCATGCCGAGCACCAGCTGCAGGTAGAGCGGAACGGTGAAGAAGACGCCCATCAGGATCAGGTTCTGGCTCAGCAGCCCGAACAGGCCGGCACGCAGCGGGGGGATCTTGACCAGGTCGAGGTGGACCAGGGGGTCGCTGCCGATGCGCTCGCGGTGCCGCTGCCAGGCGACGAAGGCCCACAGCAGCACCCCGCCGCCGGCGAGCACGAACAGGGTGAGCGAGAAGCCCAACGGCTCGATCGGCGACTCCTTGGGCTGCACCCAGCCCCACACGCTGGACTGAAGGACCGCGAGCACGACCAGCCCGAGCCCGGCGGCGGAGAGGACGGTGCCGACGGCGTCCAGTCGAGGCAGGGGGAGCGGCCGCTCGGCGTCGTGCACGAAGCGGGACATGGCCAGGATGACCAGGACGAGGACGACCTCGCCGACGAAGACGACGCGCCACGAGAGCTCGGTCGTCGCCCACCCGCCCAGGATCGGCCCGATGGCGATGCCTGCCCCGGCCACGCCACCGATGACGGCATACGCGGCGTTGCGCTCCTTGCCTTCGTAGTTGCCGGCGATCAGGGCCACGAGCGCGGGCATGACGAGGGCGGCGCCGAGTCCCTCGAGGATCGACCAGCCGAAGGCCAGAACCGCCACCGACGGGGCGATCGCGGTGATCGCCGAGCCGGTGCCGTAGATGACGAGGCCGATGACGAACGCCCGGCGGCGGCCGATGATGTCGCCGATCTTTCCGCCGGTGAGCATGAACATCGCCATGGTCAGGCAGTAGAGGGTGATGACCCCCTGGATCGTGGTCACCGTCGTGTCGAAGTCATCGACCAGGGTGCTGATGGACACGTTCATGACGGACTGGTCGAGGACCATCACGAACTGGGCCATCGCCAGCGCCACGAGAGGCAGCCATCTGCGCATCCGCGTTCTCCTCGGTCGGCGACACCTCTATCGGTGTCTCAGCCACCCTAGTCGCGGGCGATCGGCGCGTACCGGCCATCGGTGACGGTCACCAGGTCGTCCGGCGCCAGTCCGAGATCGAGGCCGCGTCGCCCGCCGCTGACGTAGACGACGTCGAACAACGCGGCCGTCTCGTCGACGAAGGTCGGCAGCGCCCGCTTCTGCCCGATCGGGGAGATGCCGCCGACGACGTAGCCGGTCAGCCGCTCCGCCAGTGCCGGTTCGGCCATCTCGGCGCGGCGCCCGCCGGCGGCGGCAGCCAGCGCCTTGAGGTCGAGCGACCCGCTGACCGGCACCACCGCGATGGTCGGCGTGCCGTCCACGAGCGCCATCAGCGTCTTGAACACCTCGTCAGTGGTCAGCCCCAGCGCTTGCGCCGCCTCAGCCCCGTAGGACCCCGCCCGAGGGTCGTGAGCGTACGAGTGCACCGTGAAGGCGATCCCGGCCTGCGTCAGCGCGACGGTGGCGGGCGTGCCGGCGCTGTCCTTCCGAGCCACTCAGTTCACCGTGGGGGGAGCCATGCCGAGATCGATGGCCGGCACCGCCGCGAGCGCGGTGATCAGGCCGGTCTCGCGGGTGAGCAGGGCGCGGGCCAGCACGAGGCGATCGCCGGTGGTGTCGGCTGCGAGCAGCCGCTGGCGCTCGTCGACCGGCAGCACCATGGCCGCCGTCACCAGGTACGACAGCACGGTCGGGTCGGTGGGCAGGTCGGTGTCGTCGCCCTCGTCCTCGTCGTTGCTCCCCGTGGTGTCGCCCATGGCTGCGGCGACCTCCGCCTCCTCATCGGAGACCACCTGACCGCTCAGCGCCGCGCGGTAGCGGACGAAGCCGCGCGCCACCTGCTGCGCCAGCAGGTCGTCGGCCGGGTCGGTGACGTCGTCGAGGAACTCCACCGAGGCGACGGCGAGCGGCTGGCTCAGGTCGACGTCCAGGATCCGGAACCGACGGGTGCCGGTGGTGACGATGTCGAAACGGCCGTCGGGCAGCTGATCGGCCTGCCGCAGGGCGGTGGCGGTGCCGATGGGGTACAGGGCCTCGAGCCCGTCACGCTCGACGTCGTAGCCGTCGCGGACAGCGACGATGCCGAACTCCCGCGCGTCCTCGTCGGGCACCTCGAGGAGTTGCTCCACGAGCTCGCGGTAGCGGGGCTCGAAGATGTGCAGGGGCAGGACCAGGCCCGGCACGAGGGCCGTGTTCAGCGGGAACAGCGGAAGCGGGACGGGCATCCCGGCAGCGTAAGGTAAGCGCGTGATCCGTCGCATCGACCTTCGCGGCTCGCACGCCGATCCGCGTGAGGTCGTGCCCCGCGGCGCCATGGACGTGGCCGACGCCGGTGAGCGGATCCGGCCGATCATCGGCGACGTGCGCACTGACGGCGCCGCGGCGGTGCTGCGGTGGACCGAGAAGCTCGATGGCGTCCGTCCGCCCGCCCTGCGGGTCCCCGTCGAGCGGCTCACGCAGGCCGCCGACGAACTCGACCCGGATGTGCGCGCGGCGCTGCTGGAGTCGATCGCACGGGCCCGCAGAGTGCACGAGGACCAGCGGCGCACCGATGTGACGACGGTCGTGGTCCCCGGGGGCACGGTCACTGAGCGCTGGCTGCCCGTCGACCGCGTCGGCCTGTACGTCCCGGGCGGACGCGCGGTCTACCCCAGCTCGGTGGTCATGAACGTGGTGCCCGCGCAAGTGGCCGGGGTCGCCTCCCTGGCGGTGGTGTCCCCGCCGCAGCGTGACCACGGCGGCTGGCCGCACCCGACGATCATGGCGGCCTGCTCGCTGCTCGGCATCGAGGAGCTGTACGCCGTCGGCGGAGCCCAGGCCGTCGCCATGCTGGCCTTCGGCGTGGACCTGCCGGACGGAGGCCGCTGCGCGCCGGTCGACCTGGTGACCGGGCCGGGCAACATCTACGTCACTGCGGCCAAGCGAGCGCTCCAGGGCATCATCGGGATCGACTCCGAAGCCGGTCCGACCGAGGTCATGATCCTGGCCGACGACACCGCGGATCCGGCGCACGTGGCCGCTGACCTGATCAGCCAGGCGGAGCACGACGTCATCGCCGCTGCGGTCCTCGTGACGGACTCCGTCGCGCTGGCCGAGGCGGTCGAGGTCGAGCTGGCCACGCAGATCGCCGCGACCAAGCACGTGGAGCGGATCCGCGAGGCCGTCGCCGGCACCCAGAGCGCGATCGTGATCGTCGATGACCTCGAGGCGGGCCTGCGCATCGTCGACGCCTACGCCGCGGAGCACCTGGAGATCCACACGCGGGACGCGCGGGAGTGGGCGATGCGGGTGCGCAACGCGGGCGCCATCTTCGTCGGCACCTACGCGCCGGTCTCGCTCGGCGACTACGCGGCCGGGTCGAACCACGTCCTGCCGACCGCCGGGTCGGCGCGGCACTCGTCCGGCCTCTCGGTGCAGTCCTTCCTGCGCGGCATCCATGTCGTCGAGTACGACGAGAACGCCCTGCGCGACGTCGCCCCGCACGTGCTGGCGCTCTCCGCGGCCGAGGACCTGCCGGCGCACGGCGACGCCGTCCGGGTGCGGTTCGCCAACCGGCCGGCGACCGGTCCCGGGGCTGGCGAGTGAGCGCGGAGTTCACCCCGCCCGTACGCGATGACCTGGTCGGGGTGGCGTCCTACGGCGCACCGCAACTCGACGTGCCGGCGCGGCTCAACGTCAACGAGAACCCCTTCCCGCTGCCCGACGACCTCGCGGCCGCGATCGGTGCGGCGGTCGCCGAGGTGGCCGTCACGCTGAATCGGTACCCCGATCGAGACTTCGAGGGACTGCGCGGCGCCCTCGCCGACTACCTCTCTGCCGAGGCGGGGGTCCGGCTCGAGCCGGACCAGCTGTGGGCGGCCAACGGCTCCAACGAGGTGATGCACCAGCTGTTCCTCGCATTCGGCGGCCCGGGGCGGGTCGCCCTGACCTTCGACCCGACGTACTCGATGTACCCGGAGTACGCCCGTGACACGTTCACCGAGTACGTGACCTTCGCGCGACGGCCGGACTTCACGATCGACATCGACGTGGCCGTCGACCGGATCGCCGCGCTGCGTCCGTCCCTGGTCCTGCTGTCGTCGCCGAACAACCCCAGCGGCACGGCCCTGCCCGCCGAGGAGATCCGCCTGCTCGCGGCGGCGGCCCTGGAGGTGGGCGGCCTGGTGGTCGTCGACGAGGCCTACGCCGAGTTCCGACGCACGGGCGTCCCGAGCGCCTGCGTCCTGTTCGACGAGTACCCCAACCTCGTCGTCACCCGCACGATGAGCAAGGCGTTCGCGCTCGCCGGTGCCCGGCTGGGGTACGCGGCCGCGGCCGACCCGCGCGTCGTCGACGCCCTGCGCGTGGTGCGGCTGCCGTACCACCTGTCCGCGGTCACGCAGGCGGTGGCGCGTACCGCCCTGCGGCACGCCGATGTCCTGCAGGCGCAGGTGGCGCTCCTGCGCGAGGAGAGGGACGCGCTCGCCGCGTGGCTCGTCGCGCGCGGCTTCACCGTCACGCCGAGTGACGCGAACTTCATCCTGTTCGGCATGTTCGAGGATCGCGACGCCGTCTGGCGCGGCCTGCTGGACCGCGGCGTCCTGATCCGGCAGACCGGTCCGGAGGGATGGCTGCGCGTGTCGGTGGGCACGCCGGCGGAGAACGATATGTTCAGGTCGGCGCTGCTCGAGACGACCGGGCGGCCTGATGAGGAAGGCAGCGGATGAGCCGCAGCGCGCGCGTCGAGCGCAGCACCAAGGAGAGCCAGGTCCTGGTCGAGCTCGAGGTCGACGGCACCGGTACGAGCACCGTCGACACGGGAGTCCCGTTCTTCGACCACATGCTGGCCCAGCTGGCCAAGCACGGTGGCCTCGACCTCATCGTGCGGACGCGGGGTGACCTCGAGGTGGATGCGCACCACACGGTCGAGGACACCACCCTGGCCTTGGGCACGGCCCTCAACGAGGCGCTCGGCGACCGAGCCGGGCTGCGTCGGTACGGGGATGCGCTCGTGCCGCTGGACGAGGCCCTGGTGCAGTCGGCCGTGGACCTGTCCGGACGGCCCTACCTTGTGCACGAGGAGCCCGAGCTCGTCGAGCTGATCGGCACCTACGACACCTCGCTGACACGCCACATCTGGGAGTCGCTGGTCGCCACCGCGCAGATCACGCTGCACGTGCGGGTGCTGTCGGGTCGCAATGCGCACCACATGGTCGAGGCGCAGTTCAAGTCGGTCGCCCGCTCGCTGCGCGATGCGGTGACCGTCGATCCCCGCGTGGTCGGCGTGCCCTCGACCAAGGGCACGCTGACGCCGCCCACGTCCTGATGGCGGTGCCTTCGGTCGTCGTCCTCGACTACGGCTCCGGCAACCTGCGGTCGGCGCAGCGGGCCCTCGAGCGGGTCGGCGCGGAGGTGGTGGTCACCGACGACTTCGATGCGGCGATGGCGGCCGACGGGCTCGTCGTCCCGGGCGTGGGGGCGTACGCGGCCTGCATGGCCGGCATCCGGCGGGTGCGCGGCGACCTCCTCGTCGATCGACGGCTCGCGGGCGGGCGCCCGGTGCTCGGCATCTGCGTCGGCATGCAGGTGCTGTTCGAGCGGGGCGTCGAGCACGGCCTGGAGACGGCCGGGCTGGGGGAGTGGCCGGGCGTCGTCGAGGAGCTGCAGGCACCGGTGCTGCCGCACATGGGCTGGAACACGGTGCAGCCGCCCGAGGATTCCGCGCTGTTCGCCGATGTGCGGGACGAGCGGTTCTACTTCGTGCACTCCTTCGCCGTGACGCAGTGGACGCTGGTTGGGGAGGACCGCAACCGAAAGCCCCCCGGCGTGACGTGGACGCACCACGGCCAGGACTTCGTCTCGGCCGTCGAGAACGGCCCGCTGGTGGCGACCCAGTTCCATCCGGAGAAGTCCGGTGATGCCGGCGCCGCCCTCCTGCGCACCTGGGTGCAATGGGCTCCGCTGAGGCGGGACCGCCCCCGATAGGGTGCCGAGCGTGACCTCCCCGCGCATGCTCGAGCTGCTGCCCGCTGTCGACGTCGCCGACGGCCAGGCCGTCCGACTCGTCCAGGGAAAGGCCGGTACCGAGACCACGTACGGGGCGCCGATCGACGCAGCCCGCAGCTGGGTCGAGCAGGGCGCCACGTGGATCCACCTCGTCGATCTCGACGCGGCCTTCGGCCGGGGCAGCAACGCCGACCTGCTCGCCCACGTCGTGCACGAGGTGCGCGGCGCCGTGCGGGTCGAGCTCTCCGGCGGCATCCGCGACGACGAGTCCCTGACGCGGGCGCTCGCTACCGGGTGCGAGCGCGTCAACCTCGGCACTGCCGCTCTCGAGGATCCCGACTGGACCGCGCGGGTCATCGCCGAGCACGGCGACCGGATCGCCGTCGGGCTCGACGTCCGCGGCACCACCCTCTCGGCTCGTGGCTGGACCCAGGACGGCGGCGACCTGTGGGAGACCCTGGGCCGCCTCGACGCTGCCGGCTGCGCCCGCTACGTGGTCACCGACGTCACCAAGGACGGCACCATGCACGGTCCGAACTTCCACCTGCTCAAGCAGGTGTGCGAGGCGACCGACCGCCCGGTCGTCGCCTCCGGCGGCATCGCCCGACTGGAGGACCTGCACAAGCTGGCCGACATGGTCCCGCTGGGCATCGAGGGGGCGATCGTGGGCCGGGCCCTGTACGACGGGGCCTTCACGCTGGCCGAGGCGATCGCGTCGATCGAGCCCCGCTACGACCCGTACGAGTGGGGACCGCCCCGACCGTGAGCGTTGCGATCCGAGTCATCCCGTGCCTCGACGTGGACGCGGGACGGGTGGTCAAGGGCGTCAACTTCGTCGAACTGCGCGATGCCGGTGACCCGGTCGAGCTGGCCACGGCGTATGGGCTTGCCGGCGCCGACGAGCTCGTCTTCCTGGACATCACCGCTTCCTCGTCCGACCGTGAGACGACGTACGACGTCGTGCGCCGCACTGCGGAGACGGTCTTCATCCCGCTGACGGTCGGCGGAGGGGTGCGGGAGGCTGACGACTTCGACCGGCTGCTGCGTGCCGGCGCAGACAAGGTCAGCCTGAACACCGCCGCCATCAAGCGGCCCGAGCTGCTCAGCGAGGCGGCCGAGCGGTTCGGCGCCCAGTGCGTGGTGCTCAGTGTCGACGCGCGCCGCTGCCCGGAGGGGGTCTCGACGGCGAGCGGCTTCGAGGTGACCACCCATGGCGGTCGGCAGAGCACCGGCATCGACGCCGTGGAGTGGGCGATCGAGGGTGCCCGTCGCGGTGCGGGGGAGATCCTGCTCAACTCGATGGACGCCGACGGCACCGAGTCGGGCTACGACCTGCCCCTGATCGAACTGGTGCGGCGGGAGGTGTCCGTGCCGCTGATCGCGAGTGGTGGTGCCGGTCGGATCGGTGACTTCGTGCCGGCGGTGCGCGCCGGTGCCGATGCCGTGCTGGCGGCCAGCGTCTTCCACTTCGGGACGCTGCGCATCGACGAGGTCAAGGCCGAGATCGCGGAGGCCGGCTACCCGATCCGCTGATCGCGGGGCTGGGAGTGGCGAAAACCCCTTGGTATTGCTTGCGTTTCGCGCGGTCGAGCGCTAGAATCGAACACATGTTCGAATCCATGGCGGTGGTGGCCGTCACGCTGCCGGTGGTGGCCTCGCGGCGGGACGGCTGGCATCCGGCGCCGTTGGGCTCGCTGGCCGGGCTGGCGGTGCTGGCTCGGGGTGGCGCCGGGTCGCTGTCGGCGGATGAGGCGCTGTCGGCGTTGGAGACGCTGCAGCGTGAGCGGGCCAGCCTGGACGCCTTGGAGTCGCAGCTGCTGGTCCGGGCGGCGGGTGCGCAGCGGGTGTCCCGGGATGTCCTGGTCGAGGCCGGCGAGGTCGAGTCGGCCCGGCCGCGGACGGTGACGATCGTGGACGAGGTGGTGGACGAGATCGCGGCGGCGCTGCACCGGGCTCCGGGCACGGTCCGTAGCGAGGTGGACACGGCGCGGCTGCTGCACGGACCGCTGCGCGCCACCTGGGACGCGCTCGCGGCGGGCGACATCACGGCCGCCCACGCCCGCCAGATCGCCGAGCAGGCCCGGCGCCTGCGCCCGGACCGGGTCGCTGCCGGTGACGAGGACGTGTTCGCTGCGGCGTGCGCCCGGCTGCAGGACCGGGTGCTGCGGCCGGCGCGGTCGGAGACGGTGAGCCAGACCCGGCAGCGGGCGCGTCGCGTGGTGACCGCGATCGACCCGGACGGGGCTGCGGCCCGGCGACGCCGGGCGCGTTGCACCCGCGAGGTCCGGGCGTGGGCGGAGGACGACGGCATCGGGGTGGTGATGGCCCGGCTCGCCGCGGCGGACGCCGCGTGGATCACGGCCGCGGTCGACGCCCATGCCCGCGCCCACGTGCACGAGGACGCGGGCCAGCCGTTCGACCTGCCGGCGGACGCGACCTGGGGCGAGGTGCGGGCCGCCGCGTTCGTGGACCTGCTCCGCCGCCCGGCCCGCTCGACCGAGGACATGGCGCAGGATCGGGCCGCGCGGCTCGCCGTGGAGCTGCAGGTCGTCGTCGACGTGCGCACCCTGGCCGGCCTCGCCCCGTCGGGCGCCGCCACCGTCACGGTCGGCGCCGACACGGCGGAGGTCGACCGTGACGCTACCTGCTCGATCTGCTGACGGCCGCGACCGCCCCGATCGCGGTGCGCCGCCTGGTCACCGACCCGCTCACCGGCGTCCTGATCGACCAGGGTGCGCGACGCTACGTCCCGGGAAGCGAGCTGGTCGCCTGGTTGCGGTCCCGTGACCGGACCTGCCGGTTCCCGGGGTGCAGTCGTCGCGCCCAGCACTGCGACATCGACCACGCCATCGACTACACGGACGGTGGCGCGACCACGCTGGCCAACACCGGACTGCTCTGCCGCCGGCACCACAACCTGAAGACCCACGGCCGGTGGAGGATCCGGGACTCCGCCCCCGACGGCTCCTGCACGTTCGTCTCGCCCACCGGAGACCAGTACGTCCACGAACCTGTCCCGCTGGCCGAACAGCCGACCCTCGAGGGCGGACCCTAGATCCGGATCTCGGCGTTCTCGAACGCCTCGATCGCCTCCGGGTCGCCGGTGACCTCGAGCTGCACCTCATGACGTCCGTACGACCGCATCAGCAGTTCCATCACCGTCCCGGTCAGCGTCACCATCGGCTCGCCCGCCCGCGCGACCATCTGCCCGCCCGCGCCGTCCGTGCGCACCAGCGTGACGCCCACCGGAACGCGCCGGTACATCAGGCGCGCCGCGCCGCGCAGTCGCGACCACAGCGCGTCCGCGAAATCGGGCTCGAGCTGCCGCGGCGTCCACCCGGGCTGGGCCCGGCGGACGTCCTCGTGGTGCACCGTGTACTCGATCAGGTTCGCCTGCCCGTCCACGCCGGGCAGCGAGAAGAACGACAGCGTCGGGGGACCGGTCCGCACCTTGCGCACCAGCTCCGGGTACGAGATCGACGCCGTCGCGTTCTGGACGCGCTCCGTCCAGCCGGACAGGGGCGGCAGCACGATGCCTGCGGCGGCGTCCGGCCGGCCCTCCCGGACCACCAGGTGGGCGGCCAGGTCGGCGGTCGTCCAGCCCCCGCACAGGGTGGGGGCGTCCGGTCCGGTCTGCAGCAGGAGCTCCGACAGCTCCTGTCGCTCCTGGCGGGCGTAGTGCGAGGCGCTCATGCGTCGACTCTGCCATGACGCGGTACGCCCGGCGACTCGGCCATGGAGCCGGACCACGCGCAGCTGCGCGACGCGCGCTCGGCACAATGGCCCCCATGGCTGCCGAGACCGTGGACGACGTCCTCGCCCGCATCCGCTTCAACGAGGCCGGGCTGGTACCCGCCATCGCCCAGCAATGGGACACCCACGAGGTGCTGATGATGGCCTGGATGGACGCCGACTCGGTTCGGGAGAGCCTCGAGACCGGCCGGGGGGTCTACTTCAGCCGCAGTCGTGGCCAGCGCTGGGCCAAGGGCGACACCTCGGGCCACGTCCAGCAGGTCAGGGAACTGCGACTGGACTGCGACGGCGACACCGTGCTGCTCCTCGTCGACCAGACCGGTGCTGCCTGCCACACCGGTGCGCGCAGCTGCTTCGACACCTTCCGTACGGTGCCGGCCGGAGCGGACGGCTGATGGCCGACTTCACCGGCGCCGCCACCCCCGACCTCGCCGCGTTCCGCGCGCTCGCCCAGCAGCGCCGGGTCATCCCCGTCGTCCGGCGCCTGCTGGCCGACGGCATCACCGCCGTCGGACTGTTCGAGGTCCTGTGCGGGGAGCGGTCCGGCACCTTCCTGCTCGAGTCGGCGGAGCAGGGCCGCAGCTGGTCGCGCTACTCGTTCATCGGGGTCCGCTCGGCAGCGATGCTGACCGACCGCGACGGCCACGCTGCCTGGCTCGGGCGCGCGCCCCGCGGCGTCCCCGCCGGCGGCCGCACCGTGGATGCGCTCCGCGACACCGTCGACCTGCTGCGCACCGAGCCGCTGCCGGGCCTGCCGCCGCTGACCGGCGGGCTGGTCGGCTACCTGACCTACGACGCGGTCCGGGCCTGGGAGCGCGTCCCGGACGAGAACCCGGACGTCCTCGGCATCCCCGACGTCGGCTTCCTGCTGGCCACCGACCTCGCCGTCCTCGACCACGCGGACGGGTCCGTGCTGCTCATCGCCAACGCCATCAACTACGACGCCTCCGACGAGCGCGTCGACGACGCCTGGCGGGACGCCGTGGCCCGCCTCGACGGCATGCAGGAGCAGCTCGCCGGCCAGCTGCCGGTGCAGTTGTCCACCTACGACCAGGCGCAAGCGGTCGAGGTCGAGTCGCACACCCCCTACCGCGAGTACCTGGAGCAGGTCGAGGCCGCGAAGGAGTACATCCGTGCGGGCGACGCGTTCCAGATCGTGCTGTCCCAGCGCTACACCGCCGAGTGCTCGGCTTCGGCGCTCGACGTCTACCGCGTGCTGCGGGCGACCAATCCCAGTCCGTACATGTACCTGATCCGGGTGCCGGTCGACGACGGTCGAGCGGCCGACGACGAGTCGGGCGAGCTGCCGGGCCGCACCGCCTTCGACATCGTCGGGTCGTCGCCCGAGGCGCTGGTGACCGTGACGTCGGGGCGCTGCGTGCTGCACCCGATCGCCGGGACGCGCTGGCGCGGGGCGACGCCCGAGGAGGACAACGCGCTTGCCGAGGAGATGAGCAACGACGTCAAGGAGCGCGCCGAGCACGTGATGCTCGTGGACCTGGCCCGCAACGACCTCGGACGCGTGTGCGCGCCCGGTTCGGTCAGCGTGGTCGACTTCATGGGCGTCGAGCGGTACTCGCACGTCATGCACCTGGTCTCGACGGTCACCGGGACCCTGGCCGACGGTCGGTCGGCATACGACGTGCTCGCTGCGACGTTCCCCGCCGGCACGCTCTCCGGTGCGCCCAAGCCGCGTGCCATGGCCATCATCGACGAGCTCGAGCCGCTGCGGCGCGGGCTCTATGGCGGCTGCGTCGGCTACTTCGACTTCGCGGGCAATCTCGACGCGGCCATCGCCATCCGGACGGCCCTGATCAAGGACGGCACGGCGCACGTGCAGGCGGGCGCGGGCATCGTCGCCGACTCGGTCCCCGAGGCGGAGGCGACGGAGTGCGCGAACAAGGCCGCGGCGGTGCTGCGCGCGGTGGCTGCTGCCCAGACCCTGCGGCCGGTGCGATGACGGACGCTTCGGCTTCCGCTCCGGGGCGCCGCCCCTACCTCACCGCGCTGCTGGTCACGGCCCTGGGCGCGGCGTTGATGCTGTGGGGATACGGCCTGGTCTGGGCCAGTACCGAGGTGCCGCTCCTGCCCGGTGCCGACCTCACCGACGCGGCCGTCCGCGTCCAGGAGTTCACCGGGCGCGACCTGTATCCGGGTGCGGCCTCCATGGGCTGGCTGGCGCTGGCGGCCGTGGGCGGGATCATCGCCACCCGCTCCTGGGGACGGCTGGCGGTGGCGGTCATCGGCGTGATCGCCGGCGTGACCGGACTGTCGGTGGCCATCGTGTTCGCGGCCACCTCCGGAGCGGACGTGATCTCCGTCCTGATGACCGCACTCGACCTGCCGGCCGACGTCCCCGCCCGCATCACCCCGAACTGGGTGGTGGCCGCGCTCGGGGGTGCCGCCATCGTGGTGGGGGCGGCGTGGACGGCGGTGCGCGGACGCGGCTGGCCGGCGATGGGCCGGCGCTACGAGCGGGCCCGTCGCGATGGCACCGACGTCAACGCCTGGGATGCGCTCGACCGCGGGCAGGACCCCACCGAGAACTGACGCCACGACGGCTGCGCCCCGAATCGCGGACCCACCATCAGGGCATCTGGTTGAATGACGCCATGTCGCAGCAGCAGGCCGTGTCGGCCGGTCCCGCCCATCACGACGATCACGGCTCGACGCCGGCAGCGTGGACCGCGGTGACCATCATCATGATCGCGTTCGTCGTGGGCACGCTCGGCATCGTCCTGGGCAACTGGCCGATGTTCGGCGTCGGCGTGGCGCTGGTCGTCGTCGGCGGCATCGCCGGCAAGGTCATGGCGATGATGGGCATGGGCAAGAAGAAGGCCTAGCCTTACCGGACCCTGACACACCCCTGACCGCTCCCGCACCGCACGGCCGCCGCAGGTGGCCCCGCTCTGACAGTCTTGGGCCGTGACCTCTGATTCCGCCCGCGGTTTGGTGCTCGTCGTCGAGGACGAGCGCGCCATCTCCGACCTGCTCCGGCTGTACCTGTCCCGCGAGGGCTTCGGCGTACACGTAGAGGCCAACGGCCGAGCGGCGCTGACCGCGGCGCGGACCCTGCACCCATCCGCCATCGTGCTCGACGTCGGCCTGCCCGAGATGGACGGCACCGAGGTGTGCCGGCAGCTCCGGGCCGACGGCAACTGGGTGCCCATCCTGTTCTGCACCGCTCGCGACGACGAGGTCGATCGCGTCCTCGGCCTCGAGCTGGGCGCGGACGACTACATCACGAAGCCGTTCAGCCCGCGGGAGGTCGTGGCCCGGGTGAAGTCGGTCGTCCGTCGGGCCTCGCTGGTCAACGCGGACGATGCACCCCTGGAGCTCGGCGGCGTGGTGGTCGACATGGTCAGCCGCCGCGTCACCGTCGACGGCGAGCCCATCACCCTGACGGCCACGGAGTTCGACCTGCTGGCCCACCTCATGCAGCACCCGGGGCGGGTGTACACCCGTGAGCACCTGCTCTCCGAGGTGTGGGGGTACGCCGCCGTCGTCGGCACCCGGACCGTCGACGTGCACGTCGCACAGGTGCGCGCCAAGCTCGGCGACGCGAGTCCCATCCGCACCGTCCGCGGGGTCGGCTACTCCGCCGAGGATCCCGCCACGTCATGACCGACCCGCCCCCCGCCACGTCGACGACGGCGCCGCCGCCGGATCACGGTCCGCGCCGCGCGCGGATGAGCATCGTCACGCGCACCGTGCTGCTGACGTCAGCGATCGCGGCGATCGCGGTCCTCGTGGCCGGGCTGGTGTCCTATCCGCTGGTGCACTCCGCAGCGGAGAGCCAGACGAGAGCGGATCTCGCCCATCTCGCCGACCTGACCGCGACCGCGCTGGACGAGCGCACCGGCGGGGGTGGGCGCGGTGGCGAGCTGCTGCCGCGCCGACTGCTGGAGGCGCTGGAGGCCCACCAGATCACCGGCTACCTCGTCGGTCCGGGCGGGGAGACCCCGCCGGGCGTCCCCCAGGAGGTCGTCGACGACGTGCTCGCCGGGCAGGAGGTCTCGACGGAGGGCGGGCCGCCCGGCGCCGACACCCTCATCGAGGCCCGTCCGCTCGACTCCGGCGGCGGCGTCATCCTGGTCCAGCCGTTCACCGTCGTGGGGGTCGAGTCGATCGAGGCGGTCAAGCGCATCGCGTTCTCCCTGCTGCTCGGCCTGCTGATCGCGGTGCCGATCGGCTACTGGGCGGCCCGGAGACTGACCCGCCCGCTGCGCGCGGCCGCCGATGCCGCGAACCAGATGGCCGCCGGGTCGCGCGACGTCACCCTCGAACCCGAGGGTCCGACCGAGATCGCCGACATCGCCGAGTCGCTGAACGGCCTGAACCACGCGCTGGTGGCGAGCGAGGGCCGGCAGCGCGAGTTCCTGCTGTCCGTGTCGCACGAGCTGCGCACCCCGCTCACCGCCGTCAAGGGCTACGCCGAGGCGCTGGCCGACGGGGTGATCGAGGGCGACGACGTCCCGCGCACCGGTGCGACGGTCGCGGGGGAGGCGGCCCGGCTCGACCGGCTGGTGACCGACCTGCTCGATCTCGCACGGCTCGGAGCCGTGGACTTCCACGTGGCCCCCATCGAGGTCGATCTCGGTGAAGTGGGCGCGGACGCCTGGGAGGTGTGGCAGACCCGCGGGCAGGTCGAGGACGTCACCGTCCGCACGGAGCTGCCCGATGGACCCCTGCTCGTGCGGACCGACCCGATGCGCGTCCGGCAGATCATCGACAACCTCGCCGAGAACGCGCTGCGGGTCTCGCCGCCCGGCTCCGAGATGGTCCTGGCCATCCGGGCCGAGGGGCCCGGCGCGATCGTCGAGGTGCGGGACTCGGGCCCCGGGCTGACGGACGACGACCGCGCGGTGGCCTTCGAGCCCGGTGCCCTGCACGAGCGCTACCGAGGCGTGCGGCCGGTCGGCACCGGCCTCGGCCTCGCCCTGGTGGGCCGGCTGGCCCGCGGACTCGGCGGCTCCGCCGAGGTCGGACAGGCCCCGGAGGGTGGCGCCCGCTTCACCGTCCACCTGCCCGCCGATCCCGACGCGTTGCCGGCCTGACCGGCCGCGGGCGCGTAGGGTCGGACCATGACCGTGACGACCACGCCCGAGTCGGGCACGGCGGTCGCCATCCCGGAGATCGTCGACGACCGGCCGCGTGCGCGCCGCATGGTGGCGCCGCTGGCGACGGTGGCGGGAGTCGGGGCCGGCCTGGCGTACCTGGCGGCGGTCAACCCCAACGAGCCCGGTCACTACCCGCTCTGCCCGACGCAGGGACTGTTCGGCATCGACTGCCCCGGGTGCGGGATCCTGCGCGGCACGCACGATCTCGTCACCGGCGACCTGCGCGGCGCACTCGATCACAACATCCTGCTCATCGCGCTCGTGCCCTTGGCCATCGTCCTCTGGGTGCGCTGGGCCGCGCGGGCGTGGCGCGGCCGGACCGAGGCGGTGTCGGTGGTGCAGATGAAGCGCCGCACCACCATCACGGTCGTGGTGATGGTGGCCCTGCTGGCATTCGGCGTGATCCGGAACTTCGTGCCGTACTTGGGCTCCGGCATCGGATAGACCTCGCGCGTCGGGGCCGCCGGCCCGCGGTTAGTCTGTCCGCGTGACCGTGCTCGACGACATCCTGGCCGGCGTCCGGGAGGACGTGGCCCTGCGCATGGAGCAGGTGCCGCTCGACGAGCTCAAGGAGCGGGCGGCCAACGTCGCGCCGGCCCGCGACGTCGCGGCGGTGCTGGCCGACGAGGACGTGTGCGTCATCGCCGAGGTGAAGCGCTCGAGCCCGAGCAAGGGCGTCCTGGCCGAGATCGCCGATCCCGCCGCCCTCGCATCGGCATACGAGGCCGGCGGCGCGCACTGCATCAGCGTGCTGACCGAGGAGCGACGCTTCGGCGGATCGCTGGCCGACCTGGCCGCCGTCCGTGCTGCCGTCGACATCCCGGTGCTGCGCAAGGACTTCATCGTCACCAGCTACCAGCTGTGGGAGGCGAAGGCCTACGGCGCGGACATGATCCTGCTGATCGTCGCCGCGCTCGACCAGCCGGCGCTCGTCAGCCTGATCGAGCGGACCCAGAGCCTCGGGCTCACCGCGCTGGTCGAGGTGCACGACGAGGACGAGATGGCCCGCGCCGTCGAGGCCGGGGCGCACGTCATCGGCGTCAACGCCCGCAACCTGAAGACCCTCGAGGTCGATCGCGACACCTTCGCCCGAGTGGCGCCGCACATCCCGGCCTACTGCGTCAAGATCGCCGAGTCCGGCGTGCGCGACCCGCACGACCTGATCGTGTACGCCGAGGCCGGCGCCGATGCCGTCCTCGTCGGCGAGAGCCTGGTGACCGGGAAGGACCCGCGCAGCGCGGTGCACGACCTGGTCACGGCAGGGGCGCATCCGGCCCTGCGGCACGGGCGCAGCTGATCGTCATGGCTGCCGACAGACCCCGACAGCGGGGATCGACGAGCACGGGCACTTCGGGCCGTACGGCGGCCGGTTCGTGCCGGAGGCGCTCACGGCGGCGCTCGACGAGCTCGACGCCGCCTTCCGGCAGGCGCTCGCCGACCCCGACTTCGCGGCCCAGCTGTCCGAGCTGGAGCGCACGTACACCGGCCGGCCGAGCCCGCTGACCCCGGCCCGCCGGTTCGGCGAGCTGTGCGGCGGGGCCCGGGTCTACCTCAAGCGCGAGGACCTCAACCACACCGGGTCGCACAAGATCAACAACGTCCTCGGGCAGGCCCTGCTCGCCGTCCGGATGGGCAAGAAGCGCGTGATCGCCGAGACGGGCGCGGGCCAGCACGGCGTCGCCACCGCGACCGCGGCCGCCCTGATGGGCCTCGAGTGCACCGTCTACATGGGCGAGGAGGACACCCGCCGGCAGGCGCTCAACGTGGCCCGCATGCAGCTGCTCGGCGCCGAGGTCGTGCCGGTCACGGCGGGCAGCCGGACCCTGAAGGACGCCATCAACGAGGCCATGCGCGACTGGGTCACCACGGTCGACCGCACCCACTACGTGCTCGGCACCGTGACCGGCCCGGCCCCCTTCCCGACGATGGTGCGGCACTTCCACCAGGTCATCGGCCGCGAGGCGCGCGAGCAGATCCTCGAGGCCGAGGGCCGCCTGCCCGGACGCGGTCGTCGCCTGCGTCGGCGGCGGATCGAACGCGATCGGCATCTTCGGGGCCTTCCTCGACGAGCCGGACGTCCAGCTGCGCGGGCTACGAGGCCGGCGGCGAGGGCGTGGCCACCGGACGGCACGCCTCCCGGTTCGCGGCGGGCGCCCCGGCGTGCTGCACGGCGCCCGCACCTACGTGATGCAGGACGAGTGGGGTCAGACCCTGCCGTCGCACTCGATCTCCGCCGGCCTCGACTACCCGGGCGTCGGTCCGGAGCACTCGTGGCTGCACGACACCGGCCGCGCGGTCTACGAGCCGGTCGACGACGCCGAGGCGATGGACGCGTTCGCGGCCCTGTGCCGCACCGAGGGGATCATCCCGGCCATCGAGTCCGCGCACGCCCTGGCCGGGGCCATGCGGCTCGGCCGCGAGCTCGGCCCGGAGGCGGTCATCCTCGTCAACCTCTCCGGGCGCGGCGACAAGGACGTCGACACCGCCGCGCAGTGGTTCGGCATCGATCTCGACGGCCACGACGAGGGGCGCGCATGACCACGCTCGCCGAGGTCTTCGCCCGCGCCCGCGCCGAGGACCGCGCGGCGCTGATCGGCTACCTGCCGGCCGGCTTCCCGACCCCGAGCCGAGGGCATCGAGCTCATCACCGCCATGGTCGCCGCCGGCGTCGACATCGTCGAGGTGGGCCTGCCCTACTCGGACCCGCTGATGGACGGCCCGGACATCCAGGCGGCCGTCGAGCCGTGCGCTGGCGGCCGGCACCACGACCGACGTCGTCCTCGACGTGGTGGCCGCCGTGGCCGCGACCGGCGCTGTTCCCCGTCGTGATGTCCTACTGGAACCCGATCGAGCAGTACGGCGTCGATCGCTTCGCCGCCCGGCTGGCCGAGGCCGGCGGTCAGGGCGTCATCACCCCGGACCTGACGCCCGAGGAGGCCGGCGACTGGATCGCGGCGACGAGCGCGCGGGGGCTGGATCGGATCTTCCTGGTCGCCCCGTCCTCGACCGATGACCGCATCGACGGTGGTCACCTCGGTGACGTCGGGCTTCCTGTACGCCGCCTCGACGATGGGCGTCACGGGGGCGCGGTCGGCCGGTCAGTTCTGCGGCCCCCGAGCTGGTGCGCCGCTGCGCGGGCACTCACCGACCTGCCGATCGCGGTCGGGCTCGGCGTCTCGACGGGGGAGCAGGCGGCTGAGGTGGCGCCGCTACGCCGACGGCGTCATCGTCGGCTCGGCGTTCGTCAAGCGCATCCTGCAGGCCCCCGACCAGGCGGCCGCCGTGGCCGCGGTGGCCGAGCTCGCCGGCGAGCTCGCGGCCGGCGTCCGGGCCGGCTGAGGGAACCGCGGGATCCCTTGAAGCGTCAACCACACCGACCCCGTAAGGTGTACGGGACACCCAAGCGCCAGACGTGGCGCGACGAGCAGGAGGAGCGTGCAGATGAGCGAGTCCGGGAAGAACCGTCGGGACAAGGCGGCAGCGGCGCGCGATGCGGCCGCCGCTCAGGAGCGTCGGCGCGAGCGGACGGTCCGGATCATCGGCGCCATCACCGTGGTGGTCGTGGTGGTCGGCATCATCGGCGTGGCCCTGGTCGCCCGCAACTCCTCGGACACGGTGGCGACGGACATCCCGGTCGCCGACCCCGGGGCGGCACTGCCGGCCACGGTCCTGCCGGCCGACGACCCCTTCAAGTACGCGGTGCCGGTCGGCACCGCCGGCGCGGACGCCCCCGTGCTGGAGATCTGGGAGGACTTCCAGTGCCCGGCCTGCGGCGCGGTCGAGGAGGCCAACGGCGCCGGCATCGTCGAGCTCGCCGACGCCGGCCAGGTCCACCTGCTCTGGCGCATGGCCACCTTCCTCGACCGGTCAACGACGGCGGCGACCCGGGCATCCTGAACTCCTCGACGCGCGCCACCGCGGCCTTCGGCTGCGCGATCGACGCCGGCAAGACGAACGAGTTCCACGAGACCGTGTTCGCCAACCAGCCCGTCGTCGAGGGTGACGGCTTCACCGACGAGCAGCTGATCTCGTTCGGCAGTGAGGCCGGCCTCACCGGTGCGGAGCTGGACACGTTCACGCAGTGCGTCACCGACGGCACCTACCTGGGCTTCGCGACCAACACCGGTGCGACCTTCCACGAGAACGGCCACCCCGGTACTCCGTACGCGCTGCTCAACGGCATCGAGATGCCGACTGAGATCCTCGTCGATCCGGAGGCGCTCGAGACGCTCGTCGACGAGACCGCGGCCGCAGGCTCCGGCGAGGCGCGCGGTTCCGTCGCCGTCGGCGTCCTGACCGGCGCGGCGCGGCGCTGACGTGCTCCTCACCAGCATCCCCAGCCCCGAGCAGGGCGTCTGGAACCTCGGCCCGCTGCCGATGCGTGCGTACGCGCTGCTGATCGTGCTGGGCATCGTCGTCGCGGTCTGGCTGGGGCAACCGCCGCTACGTCGCCCGCGGCGGCGCGGCCGGGCGTCATCACCGACATCGCGATCTGGGCGGTGCCCGTTCGGCATCATCGGCGGCCGGCTGTACCACGTCGTCTCGGACAACCAGCTCTACTTCGGCCCGAGGGTGGCCGCGGACTCGTCGGCGCGCTGCGCATCTGGGACGGCGGCCTGGGCATCTGGGGCGCGGTCGCCCTCGGCGCGCTCGGCGCCTGGATCGGCGCGCGTCGCGCCGGCGTGCTCCTGCCGCCGGTCGGCGACGCGATCGCCCCGGGCATCGCCGTGGCGCAGGCGATCGGCCGCCTCGGGAACTGGTTCAACCAGGAGCTCTTCGGCGCCCCGACGGACCTGCCGTGGGGCCTGGAGATCGACGCGGTCCAACCGGCCGTCGGGCTACGAGCAGTTCGCGACCTTCCACCCGACCTTCCTCTACGAGTCGCTGTGGCTGATCGGGATGGTCGCTGGTCCTGGTCTGGGCGGACCGGCGCTTCCAGATGGGCCACGGCCGGGTCTTCGCCCTCTACGTGCTGCTGTACTCGATGGGCCGGGTCTGGATCGAGGCCCTGCGCATCGACGCCGCCAACACCATCCTCGGCCTGCGCCTGAACGTATGGACCGTCGGTACTGGTCGGGCTCGGCGCGCTCGTCTACCTGATCGTGTCGGCCCGCCGACGGCCGGGCCGGGAGGCCGTGCTCACCCGGGAGCCGGCGGAGCCCACGGACCTCACGGACCCCGCGGACCCCACGGACCCCACGCCCGAGGGTGATCGCCCGCCCGCCATCGGGTAGTCTCGCCGGCGCGGGCCAACGTCGTCCCGCCCCTGCAGCATGGCCCTCCCGGGCCGGCCGCCCCGCGGTGCTGCTGCGGACGACGAATGGATGCCCATGTTCACCTCGGCGCAGCCGGCCGCCCAGGGCCTCTACGACGGACGCGACGAGCACGATGCCTGCGGCGTCGCCTTCGTGGCCACCCTCACCGGCGCCGCCTCCCACGACATCGTCGACAAGGCCCTCACCGCCCTGCGCAACCTCGAGCACCGCGGCGCGTCGGGTGCCGAGCCGGACAGCGGCGACGGCGCCGGGATCCTGCTCCAGGTGCCGGACCGCCTGTTCCGGGACGTGGTCGACTTCCCGCTGCCGGACCCGGGCGGCTACGCGGTCGGCATCGGATTCCTGCCCACCGACGAGGTGGAGGCCGAGATCGTCCGCGAGGGCGTGGCCGCCATCGCCGTCCAGGAGGGCCTTCGGGTCCTGGGCTGGCGCCCGGTGCCGACGGACCCGACGCTGGTGGGGGCCACGGCGCGCAGTGTCATGCCGGCCCTGGCAGTACCTGTTCGTCGCATCTGAGTTCGACGAGCTGGCGGGGCTCGAACTCGACCGCCGCGCCTTCGCGCTGCGCAAGCGCATCGAGCACGAGCTGGGGGTCTACTTCGCCTCGCTGTCGGCTCGCACGATCGTCTACAAGGGCATGCTGACGACCGCACAGCTCGAGCCGTTCTACCCGGAGCTCTCCGACCCGCGCACCGAGTCCGCGCTCGCCCTCGTGCACTCGCGGTTCTCGACGAACACCTTCCCGTCCTGGCCACTGGCGCACCCCTACCGCTACATCTCCCACAACGGCGAGATCAACACCGTGCAAGGGCAACCGCAACTGGATGCAGGCGCGCGAGGCGATGCTCACGTCCGACGTCATCTCCGGGCGACATCACGCGGCTCTTCCCGATCTGCACCCCCGGCGGCAGCGACTCGGCGTCGTTCGACGAGGTGCTCGAGCTGCTGCACCTCGGCGGTCGCTCCCTGCCGCACGCGGTCCTGATGATGATCCCGGAGGCGTGGGAGAACAACCCGTCGATGGATCCCGCCCGACGCGCCTTCTACGAGTTCCACGCCAACTTCATGGAGCCATGGGACGGGCCGGCCAACGTCTGCTTCACCGACGGCACGCAGATCGGCGCGGTGCTCGACCGCAACGGGCTGCGCCCGGGCCGCTTCTGGGTGACCGACGACGGCCTGGTCGTGCTGGCCTCCGAGGCCGGTGTCCTCGACATCGAGCCGGCGCGCATCGTGCGCAAGGGCCGCCTGCAGCCCGGCCACATGTTCCTCGTCGACACCGTCGCCGGTCGGATCATCGAGGACGACGAGATCAAGGCGGAGCTCGCCGCGCAGTATCCCTACGGCGAGTGGCTGCATGCCGGCCTGATCCACCTCGAGTCGCTGCCCGAGCGCGAGCACATCGTGCACACGCCGGAGTCGGTCGCCCGGCGGCAGCAGACCTTCGGCTACACCGAGGAGGAGCTGCGCATCCTCGTCGAGCCGATGGCGCGCACCGGCGTGGAGCCGATCGGCTCGATGGGCACCGACACGCCCGATCGCGGTGCTGTCCTCCCGCCCGCGGATGATCTTCGACTACTTCACGCAGCTCTTCGCGCAGGTCACCAACCCGCCGCTCGACGCGATCCGCGAGGAGATCGTCACGTCGCTGTCGAGCATCATCGGGCCTGAGGGCAACCTCCTCGAGCCGGACGCCGGCCACTGCCGCCAGGTGGTGCTGCCGTTCCCGGTCATCGACAACGACGAGCTCAGCAAGATCCTGCACATCAACGACGACGGCGACTTCTGCGGCTTCGCCGGGGTCCGGGTCTCCGGCCTGTACCCGGTGGCCGGCGGAGGCGCGGCACTGGAGCGTCGGCTCCACGAGATCTTCAACGAGGTCGACGCGGTGATCCGGCAGGGCAAGCGGTTCATCGTGCTGTCCGACCGCGACAGCGATGCCCAGCGGGCCCCGATCCCGTCGCTGCTGCTCTGCGCCGCCGTGCACCACCACCTGGTGCGGACCAAGACCCGCACCATGGTGGGCCTGCTCGTCGAGGCGGGCGACGTGCGCGAGGTGCACCACGTCGCGCTGCTGATCGGCTACGGCGCGGCCGCGGTCAACCCGTACCTGGCGCTGGAGTCGGTCGAGGACCTCGTCCGGCGCGGCTTCATCGCCGAGGTCACGCCGGAGAAGGCCATCCGCAACCTGGTCAAGGCGCTCGGCAAGGGCGTGCTCAAGGTCATGTCGAAGATGGGCGTCTCGACCGTGGCCTCCTACCGCGGCGCCCAGATCTTCGAGGCGGTCGGGCTGTCGCAGGGCGTCGTCGACGCCTACTTCACCGGCACCGCCTCGAAGCTCGGCGGCGTCGACCTCGACGTGATCGCCGAGGAGGTCGCGCGTCGGCACCGGGTGGCCTACCCGCCGTCGGGCATCGCGCCCGCGCACCGCACCCTCAACGTCGGCGGCGAGTACCAGTGGCGTCGCGAGGGCGAGCCGCACCTGTTCGACCCCGAGACCGTCTTCCGGCTGCAGCACGCAACGCGCAACAAGCGCTTCGACATCTTCCGCCAGTACTCGCAGCGCGTCGACGAGCAGTCGCGAGCGGCTGATGACGCTGCGCGGCCTGTTCCGCTTCCAGGAGGGCGTGCGCGCGCCCATCCCGATCGACGAGGTCGAGCCGGCGTCCGAGATCGTCAAGCGCTTCTCCACCGGCGCGATGTCGTACGGCTCGATCTCCCAGGAGGCGCACGAGACCCTGGCCATCGCGATGAACCGCCTCGGCGGCAAGTCCAACACCGGCGAGGGCGGCGAGGACCCGGAGCGCTTCGTGCTCCTGCCCAACGGCGACTCCAAGCGGTCCGCGATCAAGCAGGTGGCGTCGGGACGCTTCGGCGTCACGAGCGAGTACCTGGTCAACAGCGACGACATCCAGATCAAGATGGCGCAGGGCGCCAAGCCCGGCGAGGGCGGCCAGCTGCCCGGGCACAAGGTGTACCCGTGGATGGCCAAGACCCGGCACTCCACGCCCGGAGTCGGGCTGATCTCACCGCCCCCGCACCACGACATCTACTCGATCGAGGATCTCGCTCAGCTGATCCACGACCTGAAGAACGCCAACCCGCGGGCCCGCGTGCACGTGAAGCTGGTGTCCGAGGTCGGGCGTCGGCACGGTCGCCGCGGGCGTGGCGAAGGCGCACGCCGACGTCATCCTGATCTCCGGTCACGACGGCGGCACCGGCGCCTCGCCCGCTCACCTCGCTCGAAGCACGCCGGGCGCGCCGTGGGAGCTCGGCCTCGCCGAGACGCAGCAGACGCTGCTCCTCAACGGGCTGCGCGACCGCGTCGTCGTCCAGACCGACGGCCAGCTCAAGACCGGCCGCGACGTCGTCATCGCCGCCCTGCTCGGTGCCGAGGAGTTCGGCTTCGCCACCGCGCCGCTGGTGGTCAGCGGCTGCGTCATGATGCGGGTCTGCCACCTCGACACCTGCCCGGTGGGCGTCGCCACCCAGAACCCGGTCCTGCGCGAGCGGTTCACCGGCAGGCCTGAGTTCGTCGTCACCTTCTTCGAGTACATCGCCGAGGAGGTGCGCGAGCTGCTCGCCGCCCTCGGCTTCCGCACCCTCGACGAGGCGATCGGGCACGCGGAGATGCTGGACGTCGAGCAGGCGGTCGACCACTGGAAGGCGTCCGGCCTGGACCTGGCGCCGATCCTGCACGTCCCGGCCATCGCCGAGTCGATGGACCGGCGACACACCACCTGCCAGGACCACGGGCTGGACAGGGCGCTCGACAACGAGCTCATCGAGCTGTGCGCGGCCGCCCTCGAGCGAGGGGAGCCGGTCCGGGCCCAGCTGGCCGATCCGCAACGTCAACCGCACGGTGGGCACGATGCTCGGGTCGGAGGTGACCCGCCGGTATCGGCGGCGCCGGGCCTGCCGGACGAGACCATCGACCTGACCTTCGTCGGCTCCGCCGGCCAGTCGTTCGGTGCCTTCCTGCCGGCCGGCATCACCCTGCGGCTCGAGGGTGACGGCAACGACTACGTGGGCAAGGGCCTGTCCGGCGGACGGATCGTCATCCGGCCGCACCGCGACGCGACCCTCGTGGCCGAGGACAACATCATCGCGGGCAACGTGATCGCCTACGGCGCGACCGCGGGCGAGCTGTTCCTTCGCGGCCGGGTCGGTGAGCGGTTCTGCGTGCGCAACTCCGGAGCCACCGCCGTGGTCGAGGGCGTGGGCGACCACGCCCTCGAGTACATGACCGGCGGCGTCGCCGTCATCCTCGGCGCCACCGGCCGCAACCTCGGTGCGGGCATGTCGGGCGGCATCGCCTACGTCCTGGACCTCGACCCGGGACGGGTCAATCCGGAGATGGTCGACCTCGACCCACTGTCCACCGACGACTTCGCGAGCGGTGGAGCAACTGCTCCGCCGGCACGAGGAGGAGACCGGGTCGACCCTCGCCTCGGACCTGCTCGCGCGAGTGGCCCGCGTCCGCGTCGAGGTTCACGACGGTCATGCCGAAGGACTACAAGCGGGTGCTCAGACTGCGCGCAGAGGCGGAGGAGAAGGGCATGGACCCGATCGAGGCTGTCATGGGAGGCATCAATGGCTGATCCGAAGGGCTTCCTGACGACGGGTCGCGAGCTGCCGACGCGCCGGCCGGTCGACGTCCGCATCCAGGACTGGCGCGAGGTCTACGAGCCGTTCGAGCGCGAGCGCCAGGAGATGCAGGCCGGGCGCTGCATGGACTGCGGCATCCCGTTCTGCCACAACGGCTGCCCGCTCGGGCAACCTGATCCCCGAGTGGAACAACCTGGTGTGGCAGGAGGACTGGCAGGACGCCATCGAGCGCCTGCACGCGACCAACAACTTCCCGGAGTTCACCGGCCGGCTGTGCCCGGCCCCCTGCGAGACCGCGTGCGTGCTGGGCATCAACCAGGATCCCGTCACGATCAAGCAGGTCGAGGTCTCGATCATCGACCGGGCCTGGGACGAGGGCTGGGTCCGTCCGCAGCCGCCGGTCCGGCTGACCGGCAAGACCGTCGCCGTCATCGGGTCGGGGCCGGCCGGACTCGCCGCGGCCCAGCAGCTCGCCCGCGCCGGCCACACGGTGGCCGTGTTCGAGCGCGCCGACCGGATCGGCGGCCTGCTGCGCTACGGGATCCCCGAGTTCAAGATGGAGAAGCGGCACCTGGACCGTCGGCTCGCCCAGATGGAGGCCGAGGGCGTGCGCTTCCGGGCCAGCGTCGAGGTCGGCATCGACATCACCGGCGAATCGACCTCCGTCAGCGCTACGACGCCGTCGTGGTCGCGGTGGGCGCCACGGCCTGGCGCGACCTGCCCGTCCCGGGCCGCGAGCTGGCCGGCGTCCATCAGGCGATGGAGTACCTGCCGCTGGCCAACCGGGTCCAGGAGGGCGACCTGACCGAGCCTCGCCGATCGACGTGCGCGGCAGGCACGTCGTCGTCATCGGCGGCGGCGACACCGGCGCCGACTGCCTCGGCACCGCGCACCGTCAGGGCGCCGCCTCGATCACGCAGCTGGAGATCATGCCGACCCCGCCGGCCCACCGGCCGGACGCCCAGCCGTGGCCGACGTACCCGATGGTCTACCGGGTCTCGAGTGCGCACGAGGAGGGCGGCGATCGGCTGTTCTCCGTGTCCACCCAGCGGTTCCTCGACGACGGCAACGGCCGGGTCCGGGCGCTGCGAGCTGGTCGAGGTCGAGCAGCACGAGGGCGGGTTCCGACCGGTCGCCGGCTCGGAGCGGGAGATCCCTGCGGACTTCGTGTTCCTCGCCATGGGCTTCGTCGGCCCGGAGCAGGGCGGCTTGATCGAGCAGCTCGGCCTGGACCTCGATGCCCGTGGTTCGATCGTCCGGGATGCCGAGTACCACTCCAACGTGCCGGGCGTGTTCGTCGCCGGCGACGCGGGTCGAGGCCAGTCCCTGATCGTGTGGGCGATCGCCGAGGGCCGGTCCGCGGCCGCTGCCGTCGACGAGTTCCTGATGGGGAGCACCAACCTGCCGGTGCCGATCCCGTCGACGGCGCGCCCCCTCCTCGTGTAATCGCTTACGGCTACACTTCCCACTCATGCGTCGCGCGAAGATCGTCGCCACCCTCGGTCCGGCCACCAGCACGCTGGAGTCGATCCGCGAGCTCATCGACGCCGGCATGGACGTCGCCCGGCTCAACCTGTCGCACGGTTCCCACGAGGTGCACGAACAGGTCTACGCGCATGTGCGGGAGGCAGCCGACAAGGCCGGTCGCGGCGTGGGCGTGCTGGTCGACCTGCAGGGGCCGAAGATCCGCCTCGGCACCTTCGCCTCCGGTCCCGTCCTGCTGGAGAACGATGCCGAGTTCGTCGTCACCACCGAGACCGTCCCGGGCGACCAGCACATGGTGTCGACCACCTACGAGGGCCTGCCCGGCGACGTGACCCCCGGGGACCTCGTCCTCGTCGACGACGGCCGGGTCGAGCTCGAGGTCACCAAGGTCGACGGGCCGCGTGTCCACACCGTGGTCCGTGAGGGCGGTCGGGTCTCCGACAACAAGGGCTTCAACCTGCCCGGCGCGGCGATGAGCGTGCCGGCCATGTCGGACAAGGACAAGGCAGATCTGCGCTGGGCGCTGCGCACCGGCGCCGACCTCATCGCGCTGTCGTTCGTCCGGTCCGCAGCCGACATCGTCGACGTGCACGCGATCATGGACGAGGAGGGCGTGCGCCTGCCGGTGCTCGCCAAGGTCGAGAAGCCGCAGGCGATCGACAACCTCGAGCAGATCATCGCGGCGTTCGACGGCGTGATGGTCGCCCGCGGCGACCTCGGCGTCGAGTTGCCGCTCGAGGCGGTGCCGTTGGTGCAGAAGCGCGCCGTCCACCTGTGCCGCGAGGCGGGCAAGCCGGTCATCGTCGCGACGCAGATGCTGGACTCCATGGCGGTGGCCAACCGGCCGACGCGAGCGGAGGCCAGTGACGTCGCCAATGCGATCCTCGACGGCGCGGACGCGCTCATGCTCTCGGGAGAGACCAGTGTGGGGGAGCATCCGCCGCTGGTCGTCGAGACGATGAGCCGGATCATCGAGCACGTCGAGGCGGCCGCACTGCATGAGCTGCCCGACCTGTCCGACCCCTGGACCGGGTCCACCGCACGGGCCTTGACGCACGCGGCGGTCGACGTCGCTGCGGGCGTCGACGCCACCCACCTGATCGCCTTCACCGAGACCGGCTCGACGGCGCGGCTGATCGCCCGCTGGCGCCGCCGCACGCCCCTGCTGGCGTTCACCCCGAATCCCCGCGTACGCAGCCAGCTGGCCCTCGTCTGGGGGGTCGAGACCTTCCTGGTCCCCGGCGTGCGCCACACCGACGACATGGTCGTCCAGGTCGACAAGGCGCTGCTCGACATCGGCCGCGCCAGCTACGGCGACCGCGTGGTCATCGTCGCGGGAGTGCCCCCGGGCGTCCCCGGCACCACCAACGGCATGCGCGTCCACCGCATGGGGAGCGCCGGACCGGCTTCCGGGGTCTGACGCCTGCATGGGGCGCCGCATCGGTGTATACCGGTGACCTCGAGGAGGTGCCATGGGTGAATCACCGCAAGTGCTGGCCGCCAAGGGCAAGGACGCGCGACGCCGCACACCGCGTACGTCGCTGGCGGAGTATGCGTCCGAGCCCGATCGACCCGATCCCATGGCGTTGCTCATGTCCCAGGGCGCCAGCCGCATCGCGGAGCTGCTGCCCATTCGGTACGGACGGATGAGCGCGAGCCCGTTCAGCTTCTTCCGTGGCGCCGCCCTGCTCATGGCGTCCGACCTCTCCCGATCGGGGCGGACGCCCCTCATCGCCCAGCTCTGCGGCGATGCGCACCTGTCCAACTTCGGGGCCTACGCATCCCCCGAGCGCCGGCTCGTCTTCGACGTCAATGACTTCGACGAAACGAATCCGGGACCCTTCGAATGGGACGTGAAGCGGCTGGCGACGAGCTTCGAGATCGCCTGCCAGCAGAACGGCTTCGACGACAAGGCGCGCCGGAGGATCGTGCGCACCTCCGTGAGCGCCTACCGCGTCACGATGTCCCGACTCGCGACCCTGGGTGAGCTGGAGTCCTGGTACGACCACATCGACGTCCAGTCGATAGCTGACCTGCTCAAGGCCCAGAGTGGCAAGAAGGCCGCCAAGTACGCCAAGGAGGTCGACAGGACCATCGCCCGTGCTCAGCGCCACGACGCCCTGCAGGCCCTCGACAAGCTCACCACGATGGTCGACGGGCGACGGCGCATCATCCACGATCCGCCGCTCATCGTGCCGCTCGGCGCCCTCGCCGAGGACGCCGGGGGCGAAGCCATGCGGGCACGGATCCACGCCGGCCTCGACCAGTACGGACGGACGCTGCAGAGCGACCGCCGGCACCTGTTGTCCCAGTTCACCCTGGTGGACGTCGCCCACAAGGTCGTGGGCGTCGGTTCGGTGGGCACCCGCAGCCTGATCCTGCTGATGACGGGTCGGGACGACGACGATCCGTTCTTCCTGCAGTTCAAGGAGGCCGGCAGATCCGTGCTCGAGCAGTTCACCGGCCGCAGCAGGTACCAGAACATGGGTGCCCGCGTGGTGGCGGGCCAGCGCCTGATGCAGTCGACGTCGGACATCTTCCTCGGGTGGGTCAGATCGTCTGGCGAGGAGGAGCGCGACTACTACTTCCGACAGCTGCGTGACTGGAAGCTCAGCGCCGAGATCGAGACCATGGACGCAACGGCCATGCTCACGTACGCGAAGGCATGCGGAGCGACTCTGGCGAAGGCCCATGCTCGATCCGGATCGCGCATCGCACTGTCCGCGTACATGGGGCAGGGGTCCCCGGGAGACCCGCCCAACGCCTTCGACGTGGCGATCGCGGACTTCGCGGCGGCCTACGCCAAGCAGAACGAGCGTGACTTCGCGGCCCTGACCGCCGCGATCGCGAAGGGCACGGTGGAGGCGACGAGCGGAGTGTGAGCTCGGGGCACCCGAACGCCCACCCGCCTGAGCACGTGCCCTCCGAATGGGGATAGGGTTCAGGCGAACCGGCAACCTTTAAGCCCGTCCAGAGAGGCGGGGAAGGGAGTCCGCATGGATTCACGCGCACGCATCGTCCTCGACGACGCCGACATCGGCCGTGCCATCCGTCGCATCGCCCACGAGATCGTCGAGAAGGCGCGCGGCTCGGAGGACCTGATCCTGCTGGGCATCCCCAGCCGCGGGGTGCCCCTCGCCCACCGCATCGCCGCCGCCATCGCCGCCATCGAGGGCACCGACGTCCCCGTGGGTGCCCTCGACATCACCCTGTACCGCGACGACCTGCGGCTGAAGCCGGCCCGCGCCCTGGAGCCCACCACGATCCCGCCCGGCGGGATCGACGGGCGCACGGTCGTCCTCGTCGACGACGTCCTGTACTCCGGGCGCACCGTGCGGGCCGCCCTCGACGCGCTGAACGACGTGGGCAGGCCGGCCGCCGTACGGCTGGCCGTGCTGGTGGACCGCGGCCACCGCGAGCTGCCCATCCGCCCCGACTACGTCGGGAAGAACCTGCCCACCTCGCTGTCCGAGCAGGTGAAGGTCGACCTCGTCGAGCTCGACGGAGTCGACCGGGTCACCATCGCGGAGGGGGAGAACTCATGAAGCACCTGCTCTCCGCCGCCGACCTGAGCCACCAGGAGGCGGTGCTGATCCTCGACACCGCCGCGGAGCTCGCCGCGGTCACTGACCGATCCGTCAAGAAGCTGCCCACCCTGCGCGGGCAGACGGTGGTCAACCTGTTCTTCGAGGACTCCACCCGCACGCGGATCTCCTTCGAGGTGGCCGCCAAGCGGCTCTCCGCCGACGTCATCAACTTCGCCGCCAAGGGCTCGTCAGTCTCCAAGGGCGAGAGCCTGAAGGACACGGCGCTGACCCTCGAGGCGATGGGCGCCGACGCGGTGGTCATCCGCCACCAGGCATCCGGTGCGCCGCACCGGCTGGCCACCAGCGGCTGGATCGGCGGGTCCGTGGTCAATGCGGGCGACGGCACCCACGAGCACCCCACCCAGGCCCTGCTCGACGCCTTCACCCTGCGCCGCCACCTGCGCGACGGCGCGGGGGACCTGTCGGGGGTCCGGGTAGCCGTGGTCGGCGACATCCTGCACAGCCGCGTGGCCCGTTCCAACGTGCTGCTGCTGCGGACCCTCGGCGCGGAGGTCACCCTCATCGCCCCGCCGACGCTCATGCCGTACGGCGTGGCCACCTGGCCGTGCTCGTACTCCTACGAGATCGACGACGTCCTGCCCCACGTGGACGCGGTGATGATGCTGCGGGTCCAGGCCGAGCGGATGAACGCGGCCTACTTCCCGTCGGCCCTCGAGTACTCCCGCCTGTACGGGCTCGACTCCCGACGCTTCGCCCTGCTCCCGGAGCACGCGATCGTGATGCACCCGGGTCCGATGAACCGGGGCATGGAGATCTCCGCCGATGTCGCCGACTCGCCGCGGGCGGTGATGGTCGAACAGGTGACCAACGGGGTGAACGTGCGCATGGCCGTGCTCTACCTGCTGCTCGGCGGGATGAAGGAGGAGATCTGATGTCCGCACTCGTGCTGCGCGGCGCCCGTCCCTACGGGGAGGAGGCGGTGGACATCGTGATCGCCGACGGCGTCATCGTCGACCTGGTGGCCGCCGGCAGCGGCGACGGCGAGGTCATCGACGCCGACGGGCTGGTGGCGCTGCCCGGCTTCGTCGACGTGCACACGCACCTGCGGGAGCCCGGTCGGGAGGATGCCGAGACCGTGCGCACCGGGTCCGAGGCCGCTGCGCTCGGCGGCTTCACCTGCGTGCACGCGATGGCCAACACCAGCCCGGTCGCGGACACCGCCGGCGTCGTCGAGCAGGTCTGGCGGCTCGGTCAGGAGGCCGGCCTCGTCGACGTGCGCCCGGTCGGCGCGGTCACCGTCGGCCTCGGCGGCGAGCGGATGGCCGAGCTCGGCGCGATGGCGCACTCTGCGGCTGCCGTCCGCATGTTCAGCGACGACGGAAAGTGCGTCCACGACGCGGTGCTGATGCGACGGGCGCTGGAGTACGTGAAGGCCTTCGACGGCGTCGTGGCCCAGCATGCGCAGGAGCCGCGGCTGACCGAGAACGCGCAGATGAACGAGGGGGAGCTGTCCGGTCGACTCGGCCTGGCCGGCTGGCCCGCGGTCGCGGAGGAGGCGATCATCGCCCGTGACGTGCTGCTCGCCCAGCACGTCGGCTCGCGACTGCACGTGTGCCACGTGTCCACGGCGGGCTCGGTCGAGGTGGTCCGCTGGGCGAAGGCCAAGGGCATCGACGTGACCGCGGAGGTCACCCCCCACCACCTCATCCTCACCGAGGACCTGGTGGCCACCTATGACCCGATCTACAAGGTGAACCCACCGCTGCGCACGGGCGCGGACGTGGCGGCGCTGCGCGAGGCGCTGGCCGACGGCACCATCGACGCCATCGCCACCGACCACGCGCCGCACCCCCGCGAGGACAAGGACTGCGAATGGGCGGCCGCGGCCATGGGCATGCTCGGCCTGGAGACCGCCTTCAGCATCGCGCTGGCCACCATGGTCCAGCCCGGCCTGCTCACCTGGCGCGACCTCGCCGAGCGGATGTCCGGCGCGCCGGCCCGAATCGGCCGGGTCGCGACCCAGGGACACGACCTCGTCGTCGGTGCGGTGGCCAACATCGCGGTCGTCGACCCCGATGCCGTCCGGACCGTCTCGCCCGCCCAGCTGGCATCTAAGAGCCGCAACACCCCGTACGCCGGCATGGAGCTGCCCGGCCGGGTCGTCCACACCCTGTTCGCCGGCCGCCCCACCGTGCTCGACGGGGCGCTCGCGTGACCTTCGCCCGCCTTCGCCCGGCCGCCGACTACGTCGAGCAGGCCGCGGTCACCGACTGGCCGGTGCGGCTGGCCTTCGTGCTGCTGATGATCGGCCTGATCGCGCTCGCCCTCTGGGGGATGCGCCGGGGGTGGGTCAACCGGACGCGGCGGCAGGCCGACGTCCCGGCGCCCGCCGAGCAGCCGCCCGGCGGGGCCGTGCTCAGCCCCGCCGTCTCTGGCCTGTTCGCCGGCACCGGGGTCAACGGCGACTGGATGGACCGGATCGCCGTGCACGACCTCGGCGTGCGCAGCCGCGCCACGCTGTCGTACGGCGAAGCGGGCATCCTGCTCGAGCGTGAGGGCGCCCGCAGCCTGTTCATCCCGGCGGATGCCATCGTCGGGATCCGTGCGGACCGCGGCGTCGCGGGCACCGTCCGGTCCAAGGACGGCATGGTCGTCGTGACCTGGCGGCTCGGCGACCGGGTGCTCGACACCGGTTTCCGGGCGGACTCCGCGGCCGATCATGCGACTGTGTTGGATGGCCTCATGGCCGCGTACCCGATGGGAGTGCAGTGATGCGCACGGACGTCCCAGCCGTCCTGGTGCTCGAGGACGGCCGCGCCATGCACGGCGACGCCTACGGCGCCGTCGGCACCACCTTCGGCGAGGCCGTCTTCTCGACCGGGATGAGCGGCTACCAGGAGACCCTCACCGATCCCTCGTACCACCGGCAGGTCGTCATCATGACCGCCCCGCACATCGGCAACACCGGCGTCAACGACGAGGACCCGGAGTCGTCGCGGATCTGGGTCGCGGGCTACGTCGTCCGGGACCCGTCCCGCATCGCATCGAACTGGCGGGCCACGCAGGGACTCGAGGACCGGCTCGTCGAGCAGGGCATCGTGGGCATCAGCGGCATCGACACGCGCGCCCTGACCCGGCACCTCCGCGAGCGCGGTGCGATGCGCGTGGGCATCTTCAGCGGGGCGGACGCCGAGCGCACCCCGGCCGAGCTGCTGTCCCTCGTGCAGGCAAGCCCCGAGATGGAGGGCGCCGACCTCACGGGCGACGTCACCACCGCAGGACGCCTACGTGATCCCGGCCGTGGGGGAGAAGCGCTACACCGTCGCGGCCGTCGACCTCGGCATCAAGTCCATGACGCCGCACGAGATGGCGCGTGCGCGGGATGGAGGTCCACGTCGTCCCGGCCACCTGGTCCGGCCGACCAGATCAGGGGGCTGCAGCCGGACGGCGTGTTCTTCTCCAACGGCCCCGGCGATCCGGCCACGGCGGACTCCGCGGTCGCGCTGATGAGCGCCTTCCTGCGCGACGGCACGCCGGTGTTCGGCATCTGCTTCGGCAACCAGGTGCTCGGGCGGGCGCTGGGCCTGGGCACGTACAAGCTCCGGTTCGGGCACCGAGGCATCAACCAGCCGGTCAAGGACCTCGCCTCCGGCCGGGTCGCGGTCACCGCGCACAACCACGGCTTCGCCGTGGACGCCCCTCGATCCGGCGAGTTCGACACCCCCTTCGGCCGGGCCACCGTCAGCCACGTCTGCCTGAACGACGACGTCGTCGAGGGCCTGCGCTGCCTCGACGTGCCCGCCTTCAGCGTCCAGTACCACCCGGAGGCCGCCGCCGGGCCGCACGACGCCGACTACCTGTTCGACCAGTTCGCCGCACTCATGGACGCCGCACGGGAAGGACGGACCGCCTGATGCCCCGCCGCGAGGACATCCGCTCGGTCATGGTGATCGGCTCGGGGCCGATCGTCATCGGCCAGGCCTGCGAGTTCGACTACTCGGGAACACAGGCCTGCCGGGTGCTGCGCGACGAGGGCCTGCGCGTCGTCCTCGTCAACTCCAACCCCGCCACCATCATGACCGACCCGGAGTTCTCCGACGCCACCTACGTCGAGCCGATCACGCCCGCCTCGTCGAGCGCATCATCGCCAAGGAGCGGCCCGACGCGCTGCTCCCGACCCTCGGCGGCCAGACCGCCCTGAACGCGGCGATCGCCCTGCACCGCAATGGCGTGCTGGAGAAGTACGGCGTCGAGCTGATCGGCGCCGACGTCGACGCGATCGAGCGCGGCGAGAACCGGGAGCTGTTCCGCACGATCGTCGCCGACGTCGGAGCCGAGAGCGCCCGCTCCGCGATCTGCCACACCCTCGACGACTGCCTCGCCGCGGTCGAGGATCTCGGCTACCCCGTCGTGGTCCGTCCGTCGTTCACCATGGGCGGCGCAGGCTCTGGCATCGCCTACGACGAGGCCGACCTGCACCGGATCGCCGGCGCCGGACTGCAGGCGAGCCCCACCACCGAGGTGCTCCTCGAGGAGTCGATCATCGGCTGGAAGGAGTACGAGCTCGAGCTCATGCGCGATCACCACGACAACGTGGTCGTGATCTGCTCCATCGAGAACCTCGACCCGATGGGCGTGCACACGGGCGACTCCATCACCGTCGCCCCCGCGCTGACCCTGACCGACCGCGAGTACCAGCACATGCGCGACGTCGGCATCGCCATCATCCGCGCCGTCGGCGTCGACACCGGCGGCTGCAACATCCAGTTCGCCATCAACCCCGAGGACGGCCGGCTCATCGTCATCGAGATGAACCCGCGGGTGTCTCGCTCGTCCGCGCTCGCCTCGAAGGCCACCGGCTTCCCGATCGCGAAGATCGCCGCCCGGCTGGCGATCGGCTACACGCTCGACGAGATCCCGAACGACATCACGCAGCAGACGCCGGCCTCGTTCGAGCCCACCCTCGACTACATCGTCGTCAAGGTGCCCCGGTTCGCCTTCGAGAAGTTCCCGCAGGCCGACCCGACGCTGACCACCACGATGAAGAGCGTCGGCGAGGCGATGGCCATCGGCCGCAACTTCCCCGAGGCGCTGCAGAAGGCGCTGCGGTCCCTGGAGCGACCCGAGGCGCGTCTTCCGCTGGCCGGCGTCCCGTGAGGACGTCGACGTCGCGTCCCTGCTCGCGTCGATGCACGTCCCGCACGACGGCCGCCTCTCCGAGGTGCAGCTGGCGCTCTGGGCGGGCGCCGGCATCGACGCCGTCCACGAGGCCACCCGGCATCGACCCGTGGTTCCTCGACCAGATCGAGCCAGATCAACGAGCTCGCCGACGTGATCCGCGCCGCCGAGTCGCTCGACCGCCGGCTGCTGTTCCGGGCCAAGCGGATCGGCTTCTCCGACCGACAGCTGCGGCGACCTGCGCGGTCTGTCCGAGGACGAACTGCGCGAGCTGCGGCATGAGCTCGGGGTCCGGCCCGTCTACAAGACCGTCGACACCTGCGCCGCCGAGTTCGAGGCACATACGCCGTACCACTACTCCTCCTACGACGAGGAGACCGAGGTGGTGGCAAGCGATCGCGACAAGGTGGTCATCCTCGGCTCGGGGCCGAACCGGATCGGCCAGGGCATCGAGTTCGACTACTCGTGCGTGCACGCCGCGCTCACGCTGCGCGAGGCCGGCTACGAGACGATCATGCTCAACTGCAACCCGGAGACGGTCTCGACCGACTACGACACCTCCGACCGGCTGTACTTCGAGCCGCTCACCCTGGAGGACGTGCTCGAGGTCGTGCACGCCGAGCAGCAGGCCGGACGGCTGGTGGGCGTCATCGTGCAGCTGGGCGGGCAGACCCCGCTCGGGCTGGCCCAGCGGCTCAAGGACGCCGGCGTGCCGATCGTGGGCACCAGCCCCGAGTCGATCCACCTCGCAGAGGAGCGCGGGGCCTTCGGCCGCGTGCTGGCCGAGGCCGGCCTGGTCGCCCCCAAGCACGGCACCGCCCGGACCTTCGACGAGGCGCAGGCGATCGCGCACGACGTCGGGCTACCCGGTGCTCGTGCGTCCGAGCTACGTCCTCGGCGGCCGCGGCATGGAGATCGTCTACGACGACGCGATGCTCGCGGACTACCTCGGGCGGGCGACCGAGATCAACCCCGAGCACCCGGTGCTCGTCGACCGGTTCCTCGACGACGCGGTCGAGATCGACGTCGACGCCCTGTACGACGGGACCGAGCTCTACCTGGCCGGCGTCATGGAGCACATCGAGGAGGCCGGCATCCACTCCGGCGACTCCGCGTGCGCGCTGCCGCCGATCACCCTCGGGGTCGAGGACATCGACCGGATCCGCGAGGCCACCCTGGCCATCGCGGACGGCGTCGGCGTGCGCGGCCTGCTCAACGTCCAGTACGCGATGGCGGGTGACGTGCTCTACGTGCTCGAGGCGAACCCGCGGGCGTCGCGCACCGTGCCGTTCGTCTCGAAGGCCACCGGCGTCCCGGTCGCCAAGGCGGCCGCCCGCGTCATGGTCGGGCAGTCGATCGCCGAGCTGCGTGAGCAGGGGATCCTCCCGGCCACGCGGTGACGGCGGCACGCTGCCGCAGGGAGCCGCAGTCGCGGTCAAGGAGGCGGTGCTGCCGTTCGGCCGCTTCCACGGCGTCGACACCGTCCTCGGACCCGAGATGCGGTCCACTGGCGAGGTGATGGGCATCGACGACACGTTCGGCCACGGCCTTCGCCAAGTCGCAGGAGGCGGTCAGCAACAGCCGCGGCCTGCCGGTCTCGGGAACCGCGTTCGTCTCCCTCGCGAACCGCGACAAGCGTTCCGCGATCTTCCCGATCAAGCGGCTCGCCGACCTCGGCTTCCACATCCTCGCCACGGCGGGCACCGCCGCAGTGCTGCGGCGCAACGGCGTGCCCGTCGACGAGCTGCGCAAGCAGCACGAGGGACGCGGACCAGGTGGCCAGCCGACCACTGTCGACGCGATCATGGCGGGGGACATCCAGCTCATCGTGAACACGCCCTACGGCGTCGGTCCTCGCCTCGACGGCTACGAGATCCGCACGGCGGCCGTGCTCAAGGGCGTACCGTGCATCACCACCGTCCAGGGCCTCGCTGCGGCGGTGCAGGGCATCGAGTCCCTGCAGCACGATGAGCCGAGGGTGCGATCGCTGCAGGAGCACGCGGCCGCACTGGCCGCGCTGCGCGAGGCAGCAGCCCGAGCGCGCAGAGGGAGGTCCGGTAGTGCCGGTCCAGGTCAAGGGAGAGGTCCTCGACAACCGGCGCGTCGGCGCCTACCACGTGCTGTCGCTTGACGGCCCCGGGCATCTCGGAGATGACCCGCCCCGGTCACTTCGTCACCCTCGGCATCGGTGGCGAGGAGTCGAGCATGCTGCTGCGCCGCGCGTTCGCCATGCACCAGGTGCAGTCGCGCGGGGTCTACGGCGGCACGCTGGACGTCGTCATCGAGCGTTTCACGGCAAGGGCACCCGGTGGCTGTCCGAGCGACGTCGCCACGACGCCATCGACATCGTCGGCCCGCTCGGCCGTCCGTTCATCCTGCCGAAGGAGCGGGTCGCCTGCGTCCTGGTCGGGGGCGGCTACGGCTCCGCGCCGCTGTTCATGCTGGCCGAGCAGCTCCGCGAGCGCGGCTGCCGCGTCGACGTCGTCGTCGGCGCTGCGACGGAGGAGAAGCTGTTCGGCACCCTCGAGCTCAAGCGGCTGGCGTCCACCCTGACGATCACGACCGACGACGGCTCGCTCGGGGAGCGCGGCCGGGTCACCGACGTCCTGCCCGAGATCATGGACCAGGTCGACGCCGCCGTCGTGTACGCGTGCGGACCCGATGCCGATGCTGCAGCGGGTGGCGGAGATCGCCGAGGAGCGGCAGGCCTACACGCCAGTGCGCGGTCGAGGAGGCGATGGCCTGCGGCATCGGCGTCTGCATGACCTGCGTGCTGCCGGTGGTCGGCGAGGACGGCGTCACCCGAATGCTGCGCTCGTGCACCGAGGGGCCGGTCTTCCGAGGGGATCGCGTCCGCTGGTCCGACGTCGGCACCATCCCGCCCGACACCCTCGGCGCACCCGTCGAGGGAGGTCACTGATGACCCGCGCACTCATCTCCTCGGGACCGCTTCCCGGCCAGGAGCCGGTCCGGCGCTGTCGACATGTCGGCCGATCTCGGCGATCTCGAGCTGCCGAGCCCGGTGCTGACCGCCTCGGGCTGCGCGGCCGCCGGCCGCGAGCTCGACCAGTTCTTCGACATCACGCAGATCGGCGCCATCGTCACCAAGAGCGTGATGCTGCAGCCCCGATCCGGGCGCGCCGACGCCGCGCATGGCCGAGACGCCGAGCGGCATGCTCAACTCGATCGGGCTCCAGGGCCCAGGCATCGACCAGTTCATCGAGCACGACCTCGCCTGGCTGTCCGACCGCGGTGCCCGCACCATCGTGTCGATCGCCGGCGGGACCGTCGACGAGTACGCCAAGCTGGCGGCCCGGCTGCGGATCGTGCGGGGGGTCGCCGGCATCGAGGTCAACATCTCCTGCCCGAACGTCGAGAACCGCGGGCCAGGTGTTCGCCTGCGAGACGGGGTCGGCGGCCGACGTGATCCAGGCCGTCAAGCGGCACAGCGACCCGCGGATGCCGATCTTCGCCAAGCTGTCCCCGGACGTCACCGACATCGTGTCCATCGCGGAGGCGGTGGTGCGCGCCGGCGCCACCGGGGTGTCCGTCATCAACACCCTGCTCGGCATGGTGATCGACCCCGACACGATGCGGCCGCATCTCGCCGGCGTCACCGGCGGGCTGTCCGGGCCGGCGATCCGTCCGGTCGCGGTGCGCTGCGTCTGGCAGATCCGCCAGGCGTTCCCGGACCTGCCGATCATCGGCATGGGCGGGATCCGCACCGGCCTCGACGCACTCGAGTTCATCCTCGCCGGTGCGAACGCCGTCTCCGTCGGCACCGTGGTCTTCCACGACCCCTCGGCGCCGATGCGGATCCACGACGAGCTGCAGCGGGCGCTCGTCGAGCGGGGCTTCGACCGGCTCGCCGATGCGGTGATCTTCGCCCATCGGCCGGCCGATGCGCCGCCCGAGCGCCGACGACGACTTCGACTTCATCTCGGAGTGAGGCGATGAGCGCACCCGCCTACTCGCCGATCGCCGTGGCCATGGACGCCCCGTCCTCGCCGACGCTCGCGTCCTGGACCGGCGCGGTCGCGCCCGTCGTGTCGACCGTCAAGGTCGGTCTCGAGGTCTTCTGCCGGGACGGCGCCGAAGCGGTCACCACGTCCCGGCTGGCGGCCGCCGACGCCGGGCATCCGGATATCGACGTCTTCCTCGACCTCAAGCTCCACGACATCCCGGCCACCGTGCGCGGGGCGGCCCTCGCGGTCGCGCCGCTGGCCCCCGCCTACCTGACCGTGCACGCCGCCGGGGGTGCGGAGATGATCGCGGCGGCGGTGGAGGCCCTGCCCGACACGCCGGATCACCGCGGTCACGGTGCTCACCTCGCTCGACGAGGACGCACTCGACGCAGATCGGGCTGGCGGGCCCGCCCGCGGTCGGCGGCCGTGCGGCTGGCCCTGCTCGCCGTGGAGGCCGGCGCCCGGGCGATCGTCTGCTCGCCGCAGGAGGTGGCCGCCATCCGCGCCGCCGTGCCCCGCGACGTCACTGCTCATCACCCCGGGCGTGCGCCCGGCCGGCGCCGCGCTCGACGATCAGCGCCGGGTGGCGACGCCGGCGCAGGCCATCGCCGACGGTGCCGACCTGCTGGTGATCGGCCGACCGATCACCGGGGCCGCCGACCTGCGGGCCGCCGCCGCAGCCATCGCGGCCGAGCTCGACGGCGGCCGACGCATGACCGTGCCGGCCCGCTCGGACGAGCAGCGGGCGGAGGCCCTGGCGGCGGCGCTCGCCGCCCGCCGGGCCCGAGCAGAGCTGCGGGCGGCCCTCAAGGCGCGACGGGTCACCGGGCGTCGAGGTCCTCGACGGCGCAAGCGCCAATCCGGTATGGGCCGGCCTGCGCGTGACCTGGCTGCTGGAGTGCGTGCCCGGCATCGGCACGATCCGGGCGGAACGCATCATGGCCGACGTCGGCATCGCCCCGTCCCGCCGGATCCAGGGGCTCGGGGAGCGGCAGCGGTCGGAACTGGCGGCCCAGCTGGCCGGGCGGGCGGGCCTGCCGTGACCGCGCCGCTCGTGGTGGTGTCCGGCCCGTCCGGGGTCGGGAAGAGCACGGTGGTGGCCGAGGCGCTCGCCCGTGATCCGGGCATCTGGCTGTCGGTCAGCGCCACCACCCGCGCACCGCGGCCGGGCGAGGTCGACGGACGCGAGTACTTCTTCGTCAGCAACGAGGCGTTCGACGACCTGGTGGCGACCGGGGGCCTGCTCGAGTGGGCCCAGTTCGCCGGCAACCGGTACGGCACCCCCCGCAGCGCCGTGGAGGAGCGGCGCGCGGCTGAGGTGCCCGTCCTGCTCGAGATCGAGGTGCAGGGCGCGCGGCAGGTGCGCGAGTCGGTCCCCGGGGCCCTGCTGGTGTTCCTGGCCCCGCCGTCATGGGGGGTGCTCGAGGCGAGACTGACCGGCCGGGGCACCGAGAGCGACGAGGCGGTGGCCCGCCGGCTGCAGGCCGCGAGGGAGGAACTGGCGGCAGCCGAGGAGTTCGACACCGTCCTCGTGAACGCCGATGTCCGGGAGTGTGCCGAAGCCTTGCTAGGATTGGTGGCTGATGCGCGTCGGGCACGCTGACGTGCCCGCATCCGTACCTGACATCCACTGAATGAGGCCGTGACGTGAGCAGTGCCATCCGCCCCGAGGGCATCACCCATCCCTCGATCGACGAGTTGCTGGAGAAGACCGACTCCAAGTACTCGCTGGTGATCTACGCGTCGAAGCGCGCCCGTCAGATCAACGCCTACTACTCCCAGCTCGGCGAGGGCCTGCTGGAGTACGTCGGCCCGCTCGTGGAGACCCACGTTCAGGAGAAGCCGCTGTCCATCGCGCTCCGCGAGATCGACGCCGGGATGCTCACCAGCACGCCGATCGCCGAGGGCGAGCTCGAGGCCGAGGTCGTCGACGTGTTCACGACCACCGAGTCGACGGACGAGTAGTCCCATGCCCGCCGCGCCGAAGATCGTCCTCGGCGTGGCCGGCGGCATTGCCGCCTACAAGGCCTGCGAGGTCCTGCGCGGCCTGAGCGAGTCCGGCGCCGACGTCACCGTCGTGCCCACGGACGCAGCGCTCCGCTTCGTCGGGGCGGCCACCTGGTCGGCCCTGTCCGGGCAAGCCGGTGGCCACCGACGTCTGGACCGATGCGCACCGGGTGCCGCATGTGCGCCTCGGCCAGGAGGCCGACCTCATCCTCGTCGCGCCGGCCACCGCTGACCTGATGGCCCGCGCCACGCACGGGCTCGCCGACGACCTGCTGACCAACGTGCTGCTCACCGCCCGCTGCCCGGTCGTGCTGGCCCCGGCGATGCACACCGAGATGTGGGAGCACCCGGCCACCCAGCACAACGTCGCGCAGTTGCGCGCGCGGGGGGTCGTCGTCCTCGACCCGGCCGTCGGCCGGCTCACCGGCGCCGACAGCGGACCCGGGCGGCTGCCCGAGCCGTCGGCCATCGTGGCCGCCGCGCTCGACCTGCTGCGCCGCGGACGGCCGCTCGACGACCTGCGCGGCCTGCGGGTGGTCATCAGCGCCGGCGGGACCCAGGAGCCCTGGGACCCGGTGCGCTTCCTCGGCAATCGCAGCAGTGGCCGCCAGGGCGTCGAGCTGGCGCGCACGGCCCTCTCCCGCGGCGCTGACGTCGTGCTGGTCGCGGGCCGGATGGAGGTCGACCCGCCGGCAGGGGCGACCGTCGTCGCGGTGGGCACGGCGGAGGAGATGCGCGGCGCGATGCGCGAGCACGCCGACGGCGCCGACGTGGTCGTGATGGCCGCCGCGGTCGCGGACTTCCGGCCCCTCGACGCGGGGGAGAGCAAGATCAAGCGGTCGGACGTGCCGTCCGACGTGGCCCTGGTGCTGACGCAGAACCCCGACATCCTCCACGAGCTCGTCACGAATCGCGGGGACGCGACGACCCCCGTCGATCGTCGGGTTCGCCGCCGAGACCGGGGACGAGGACCACGACGTGCTCACCCTGGGCCGCGAGAAGCTGGCCCGGAAGGGCTGCGACCTGCTGGTCGTCAACGACGTCTCGGGCGACAAGGTGTTCGGCCAGCCCGACAACGAGGTGGTCATCCTCGCCGCGGGCGGCGAGGAGACGGTCGTGCCGCGCGCCGGCAAGGCGACTGTCGCCGACGCCGTCTGGGATGCCGTCGTGCGCCACCGCTCGGGGTCCTGAGCCCCGACATTCGGCTCGCCGGGTGCGGGACGGCAGTGCCGGTCCTGTATCCTCCGACGCGGTCAAGAGCACCAGTGCCAAGCCCCGGCTCGCTGGTCGGCAACCCTCCATCGCGGTGGGGTGCTCCGGGTGAGGACCAGGCCCCGTCCGGGGCAAGCGCGAGTCCGCCAGGGCTGCGAAGTCATGACGAGAGTGAGGAATGCACGTGTCGCACCGCCTGTTCACCTCGGAGTCCGTCACCGAGGGTCACCCCGACAAGATGGCCGACCAGATCAGTGACGCCATCCTCGACGACCTGCTGCGCCAGGATCCGACGAGCCGGGTCGCCGTCGAGACCATGCTCACCACCGGCCAGGTGCACGTGGCCGGAGAGGTGACCACGACCGGCTTCGCCGACGTCATGGACCTGGTCCGGCAGACCGTCATCGGCATCGGCTACGACTCGTCCGTCAAGGGCTTCGACGGGGAGTCCTGCGGCATCTCCGTCTCCATCGGCAAGCAGTCCCCGGACATCGCGCAGGGCGTCGACGACGCCTTCGAGGAGCGGGCCGAGGGCAGCAGCGACCCGCTGGATCGTCAGGGCGCCGGCGACCAGGGCCTGATGTTCGGGTTCGCGTGCGACGACACGCCGGAGCTGATGCCCCTGCCGATCCACATCGCCCACCGGCTGGCCGAGCGGCTCACCGAGGTGCGCAAGGACGGCACGGTTCCGTACCTCCGCCCGGACGGCAAGACCCAGGTGACCATCGCCTACGACGAGAACGACCGGCCGGTGCGGATCGACACGGTCGTGGTGTCCACGCAGCATGCCAAGGACGTCAGCCTCGACAACATGCTCACGCCGGACATCAAGCGCCACGTCGTCGACCCGGTCCTCGACCTCGTCGACCTCGAGTCGCGCGACTACCGGCTGCTCGTGAATCCGACGGGTCGCTTCGAGGTGGGCGGCCCGATGGGCGACGCCGGCCTGACCGGCCGCAAGATCATCGTCGACACCTACGGCGGCATGGCCCGGCACGGCGGCGGCGCGTTCTCGGGCAAGGACCCGTCGAAGGTGGACCGTTCCGCGGCGTACGCGATGCGCTGGGTGGCGAAGAACGTGGTGGCCGCCGAGCTGGCGACCCGCTGCGAGGTCCAGGTCGCCTACGCCATCGGCAAGGCGCACCCGGTCGGGCTCTTCGTGGAGACGTTCGGCACCGGCATCGTCCCTGACGAGCAGATCCAGGAGGCCGTGCTGCGGGTGTTCGACCTCCGTCCCGCGGCGATCATCAGCGACCTCGACCTGCTGCGTCCGATCTACCGCACCACGAGCGCCTACGGCCACTTCGGTCGGCCGCAGGGCAGCAACTGGCTGCTCGACGCCGAGGACCCCGATGCCCGCACGGCGGTCGGTCCGACCTTCACCTGGGAGGCGACCGACCGCGCCGATGCGCTCAAGGCGGCCGTCTCGGGCTGACCTGCGTGGGTCCGGTGATCTAGGTTCGGGACTCGTGACCGAGGCCGAGCAGTTGAAGCTCCTTCCGGGGCGCGCTGCTCGGCCTCGTCGTTCCGTGCGCGGGCCCGTCCCGCTGGCGCCGGTCGACCCGGTGGGCCAGGTGGTGATCGACTCCCCGCTGCCGCACCTGGACCGGGTCTTCGACTACGCCATCCCGGCGTCGCTGGACGAGCGGGCCGTGCCCGGCGTGCGCGTGCGGGTCCGCTTCGCCGGTCGGCTCACCAACGGCTACCTCGTCGGACGCAGCGATCGGTCCGAGCGCGAGGGGGAGCTGAAGGCGATCGACCGGGTGGTCGGGGACGACCCGGTCCTCGGGCCGGAGCTCCTCGGGCTGGCCCGCGACGTCGCCGAGCGCTACGCCGGGACGGTCAGCGACGTGCTGCAGGTCGGCCATCCCGCCTCGGCATGCGCGGGCGGAGACGGTCACGGTGCCGCCGGCGGACTGGGTCGCGGAGCGGGAGTCGGTGGCCGATGAGCGATGGGCCGCGTACGACAGCGGGCCGGCGCTGCTGCAGCGGCTGGCCGCTCCGGACGGACCGACCACGCGGGCGGTGTGGTCGGCGGCCCCCGCGTCGTCCTGGTCGGCGGACCTGGCGGTCGCGGTGCGATCGGTCCTCGCCTTGCAGCGCGGCGGGGTGATCGTCGTGGTGCCCGATGCCCGCGATGTGGCGCGCGTGCTGGCGGAGTTCGCCGACGCCGCAGCGGGTGGGGTGGTCGCCACGCTGACGGCTGAGCTCGGGCCCGAGCGCCGGTACCGCGAGTTCCTGCGCATCCTGCGCGGGGGCGCGCGGCTGGTCGTCGGCACCCGGGCCGCAGTGTTCGCGCCGGTGGCCGACCTGCGGCTGATCGCCGTATGGGATGACGGGGACGACGCGCTCGCCGATCCGCAGGCGCCGTACTGGGAGACCCGCGACGTGGCGGCCCTCCGCTCGCACCGGACCGGCTGCGACCTGCTCGTCGGGTCGCCGGCGCGCTCCGTGGCGACCCAGCAGTGGTGCGAGTCCGGCTGGGCACGATCCCTGCAGGCCTCGCGCGTCGACCGTGTCGGCGCGCGGGCCGAGGGTCCGGGCGCTGGCGAGCGAGGACGCCGCGCGCGACCCGGCCGCTGCGGCGGCCCGGATCCCGCACCTGGCCTGGGAGGCCGCTCGTCGCGGACTCGACGACGGTCCGGTACTCGTGCAGGTGCCGCGTCGGGGGTACCTGCCGATGCTGGCCTGCCAGGGGTGCCGATCGGTGGCCCGGTGCGCGTGCGGTGGCCCACTGCGGCTGACCGCCGCCGGCCGGGTGCCGTCCTGCGAGTGGTGCGGCGCGCTCGCGGGGGCGTGGGTATGTCCGGCCTGTGGGGACACCCGGCTGCGGGCGACCAGCGTGGGCGTGGACCGGACTGCAGAGGAGATCGGCCGGGCTTTCCCCGGAGTGCCGGTGGTGTCGAGTCACGCCGGGCACATGGTGGCGGAGGTTCCGGATCACCCGCAGCTCGTCGTGGCGACGCCCGGGGCCGAACCGGTGGCCGCGTCGGGCTACCGGGCCGTCCTGCTGCTGGACGCCCGCGTCCAGGTGCAGCGCCCGTCGCTGGACGCCGATCGAGGACGCGGCCCGTCGGTGGTTCTCGGCCGCCGGACTGGCCGCCCCGGGGAGTCCGCTGTTCGTGACCGCGGACAACTCGCTGCCGGTGGTGCAGGCGCTGCTGCGGTGGGACGCGCCGTGGCTGGCGGCCCGCGAGCTCCGGGAGCGGGCGGCGGCCGGCCTGCCGCCGGCGACCCGGATGGCGTCGCTGATCGGCGAGTCCGCCGACATCGACGAGGTGGTCGCCGCGCTGACGGTTCCGCATCGGACGCTGGGGCCGGTGCCGTTCGGCGAGGACGGCCGGCTGCGCGCGCTCGTCGTCGTCGAGCGCGAGCGGGGCGCGGAGCTGGCGGCCCAGTTGCGGGGGATCACCGAGCGCGCGATCGGCCCGGGCGAAGGCCCGACCGGTGCACGTCCGGCTCGATCCCCGCTCCATCTGACCCCGTCATACCTTCGCGAGTGTGCGCTCGTCGTCGGGTTGGGACCCCTGAAAGCGACGACCGTCGCACACTCGCGAAGGTTGGCAGGGCGCACCCTAGACTCGCGTCATGGCCATCCAGACCATCCGACTGTTCGGTGACCCGGTCCTGCGCACCCCCGCCGCCCCCGTGGAGACCTTCGACAAGGAGTTGCGCAAGCTCGTCAAGGACCTCACCGAGACGATGATGGACGCACCCGGGGCCGGCCTGGCCGCCCCGCAGATCGGCGTCTCGCTGCGCGTCTTCACCTACTGGGTCGACGACGAGCCCGGCCATCTCGTCAACCCCGATCTGGACCTGTCGGAGGAGCTGCAGACCGGCGAGGAGGGCTGCCTGTCCCTGCCCGACCTCGCCTTCGAGACCCCGCGCGCGATGCGGGTCGTGGCCAAGGGCATGAACATGTGGGGCGAGCCCGTCGTCATCGAGGGCTCCGAGCTGCTGGCCCGCGCCGTCCAGCACGAGACCGACCACCTCGACGGGATCCTGTTCATCGACCGGCTCGATCCGGAGCTGCGCAAGGAGGCCATGCGGCAGATCCGGCAGGCCGAGTGGTTCGGCGAGCCCGCGCCCACCGTCCACGTCAGCCCGCACGCCATCACCTCCCGATGGCTGTAGCGCGTGCGCTGCCTGTTCGCCGGCACCCCTGACGTCGCCGCCGTCGCACTGACGGCCCTGCTGGCGTCGCCGCACGAGGTGGTAGCGGTCATCACCCGGCCCGACGCCCCCGCCGGCCGCGGCCGAACGCTCACGCCGTCACCCGTCGCGGACCTGGCCGCGGACGCCGGCATCGAGGTGCTCCGCCCGGCCTCGCTGCGGGAGCCCGACCTGCTCGCCCGCATCGCCGCCCTGCAGCCCGACGTCGCCCCCATCGTCGCCTTCGGCGGACTCGTCCCGCCCGTCGCGCTGGACATCCCGACGCACGGCTGGGTCAACCTGCACTTCTCGCTGCTCCCCGCCTGGCGAGGGGCCGCCCCCGTCCAGCACGCCATCTGGCACGGCGACGACGTCACCGGCGCGAGCACCTTCCGGCTCGAGGAGGGGCTCGACACCGGCCCCGTCTACGGGATGGTCACGGAGACCATCCGCCCGGACGACACGTCCGGTGCCCTGCTCGCCCGGCTCGCGGACGCCGGCGCCGGGCTGCTGGTGGCCACCCTCGACGCCCTCGAGTCGGGCCAGGCCCGCCCCGTGCCGCAGAGCGGCGAACCGTCCTACGCCCCGAAGATCACGGTCGACGATGCCCGTATCCGGTGGACGCACCCGGCCGTCGGCGTCGATCGGCAGGCGCGGGCCTGCACCCCGGCCCCGGGAGCGTGGACCACCTGCCGGGGCGACCGGGTCGGTCTCGGGCCGGTCAGCCCCGTCCCAGACGTCGAGCCGCTGCCCGCCGGCCGGCTGCGTGTCGGCAAGCGCGACGTACTCGTCGGCACCGCGACGGCGCCCGTCCGGCTCGGCACCGTCCGCCCCGCCGGCAAGCGTGAGATGCCCGCTGCCGACTGGGCGCGTGGCGTCCGGCTGACCGACGAGGACGCGCTCGCGTGACCGACCGGCCGCGCACCGCCGCGCTCGAGCTGCTGCGCACCGTTCGCGAGGACGGGGCGTACGCGAACCTCGCGCTGCCCCAGATCCTGCACGGCTTCGGGCTCAGCGGCCGGGACGCGGCCTTCGCGACGGAGCTCGCCTACGGCACCCTCCGCGGCCAGCGCTGGTACGACGCGGTGCTCGAGCAGTGCGTGACCCGGCCGTACGACAAGGTCGATCCGGCGATGAAGGACATCCTCCGGCTCGGTGCCCACCAGCTGCTCTCGATGCGGGTGCCCGACCACGCCGCCGTCGACTCCTCGTGCGCGCTGGCCCGCGACCTCGGGGCCCGGCCCGGCGCCGATGCGCGGGCCGGATTCGTCAACGCCGTGCTGCGCAAGGTCGCCGCGGTCAGCGCGGAGGACTGGTCGACGCGCATCCGGGAGGACCGGCCGGCTACGGACCCCGACTGGCTCGGCACCCGCTGGTCCCATCCGACATGGATCGTCCGCTCCCTGCGTGACGCCCTCGGGCCGCGCCAGTCCGAGCTCGAGTCGCTGCTCATCGCCGACAACGCTCCCGCGCGGCCCACGCTGGTCGCCCGGCCGGGCCGGATGGATCCCGAGGAGCTGCACGAGCTCCCGGAGGTGGAGCCGGGTCGATGGTCGCCGCTCGCGGGCACCCTGATCGACGGGACCCCGGACGCACTCGCCTGCGTGCGCGACGGCCGCGCGGGCGTGCAGGACGAGGGCAGCCAGCTGGTGGCCCTGGCCCTCGCACGCGTCGACGTGCCCGATGACCAGGGCCGGTGGCTCGACATGTGCGCCGGACCGGGGGAAAGGCGGCCATCCTCGACGGGCTGGCCGCCGAGCGCGGCGGCCACCTGGTCGCCGTCGAGCAGCATCCGCATCGGGTCGAGCTGGTCGAACGATCGCTCGCGCCCGGCTCGGCCGCCGAGGTCCTGGTCGGCGACGCCCGCCATGCGCCCTGGGGCGAGCGGCAGTTCGACCGAGTGCTGGTCGACGCGCCGTGCACCGGGCTGGGGGCCCTGCGTCGCCGGCCGGAGTCCCGGTGGCGACGCACCACGGCGGATCTCGCGGCGCTCGGCGGGCTGCAGCGGGACCTGCTGCGCGCGGCGGTCGAGGCCGTCCGGCCAGGCGGCGTCATCGGCTACGTGACCTGCTCCCCGCACCTCGCGGAGACCGAGCTGGTGGTAGCCGACGTGCTGCGCGGACGCGCCGACCTCGAGCTCATCGATGCGCGCCCCCTGCTTCCCGAGGTCGAGGACCTGGGGGACGGGCCGACCGTCCAGCTCTGGCCGCATCGGCACGGAACGGACGCGATGTTCCTGGCGCTGATCCGCCGACAGTAGGGTTCCCGACGTGGGCCTCCAGATCTCGCCGAGCGTGCTCAACGCCGACCTGTCGGACCTCGCTGCCGAGGTGCGCCGGATCCAGGCGGTCGCCGACTGGGTGCACCTGGACGTGATGGACAACAATTTCGTGCCCAACCTGACGTTCGGCCTGCCGGTGGTGGAGTCCCTGCTGAAGCAGGTCGACATCCCCGCCGACTGCCACCTGATGATCGCCGACCCCGACCGATGGGCGCCCGGCTACGCCGAGGCGGGGGCCGCATCGGTCACGTACCACGTCGAAGCGGCCGCCAAGCCGCGCATGGTCGCCAAGGACATCAGGGCCGCCGGGGCGCGGGCCGGGATCGCGGTGAAGCCGGGTACCCCGCTCTCCGCGATCGAGGAGGCCCTGCCCTTCGTCGACATGATCCTGGTGATGACGGTCGAGCCCGGCTTCGGCGGGCAGGCCTTCATGGCGGACATGCTGCCGAAGGTGCGGCAGGCACGACGGCTCGCGGACGCAGCCGACGTGGACATCTGGGTGCAGGTCGACGGCGGCATTGCGCCGGACACCATCGAGCAGTGCTCGGCGGCCGGCGCGGACGTGTTCGTGGCCGGGTCAGCCGTCTACCGCGCCCCCGATCCCGCGGTCATGGTCGAGCAGCTGCGCGCCATGGCGGAGAACTCCGCTCGTCCGTGACCGGAGTGACGTGGGACCCGGCCATGCGCGAGGCGCTGGCCCTGGCCGCGTCGCCCGAGGCTCCGCACGGCGAGAACCCCAGGGTCGGCTGCGTCATCGTCGATGCGGCCGGGACGGTCGTCGGTCGCGGCTTCCACCACGGGCGCCGGCACCCCGCACGCGGAGGTCGAGGCGCTGCGCGACGCGGGCGAGCGGGCTCGGGGGGCCACCGCGGTGGTCACCCTGGAGCCGTGCCGCCACACCGGACGCACCGGCCCCTGCACGACCGCCCTGCTGGAGGCGGGCGTCGCGCGCGTCGTCATCGGGCAGGCCGATCCCACGCACGCGGCGGGCGGCGGTGCCCACGAGCTGGCCGCGGCCGGCGTCGAGGTGGTCGCCGGCGTCCTGGCCGAGGAGGCCGAGGCCGTCAACGAGGACTGGACCTTCGCCGTGACCCATGGCCGGCCGCTGGTGACGTGGAAGGCGGCCGTGTCCCTGGACGGCCGGGTGGCCGGCGCCGACGGCGGCCCCACCGTGCTCACCGGGCCTGCCGCCCGCGCCGAGGTGATGGCCCTGCGGGCGCGCGTCGGCGCGATCATCGTGGGCACCGGCACCGCGCTCGTCGACGATCCCGCCCTGACTGTCCGCGAACCGGCCACCCTCGTCGGCCCCCCGCCCCTACGCGTCGTCGTGGGCTCCCGAGTGCTGCCCCCGGGCCGGCGGGTGCTCGACGACCGGGCGCCCACCATGCTGACGCCGGAACGGAATCCCCAGGCGCTGCTCGAGCGGCTGTACGTCGACGGCGTGCGCCACGCGCTGCTCGAGGGCGGTCCCACCCTGGCCCGGGCCTTCCTCGCCGCCGGGGTGATCGACCGGGTGGTCTGGTACGTGGCACCGGTACTGCTCGGCGCCGGACCGGTGGCGCTGCCGCCGATGGACGGCGGTCCGGCGGGAGTCGATGTGACCGCGACGGATCGGGTCGGGGAGGATGTCCGCATCGAGGGCGTCGTCCGCTACGGGTAGTCATCCACTACGAGGAGTCACAGGTGTTCACCGGGATCGTCGAGGAGCTGGGCACGGTTGAGTCCGTGACCGCGCTGCCCGACGCCGCCCGCGTGGTCATCCGCGGCCCACTCGTCACGTCCGACGTTCATCCGGGCGACTCGATCGCCGTGAACGGCGTCTGCCTGACCGTGGTGGACCCGACCGACGACGCCTTCGCGGCCGACGTGATGGCGGAAACGCTCCGGCGCTCCACCCTCGGCGCGCTCGAGGCTGGTTCGCGGGTCAACCTCGAGCGCGCGGCCCGCGTCGACGCCCGCATCGGCGGGCACATCGTGCAGGGACACGTCGACGGCGTCGCGGTCGTGCGCGAGGTGAGCCCGTCCGACCACTGGACGACCCTCACCTTCGACCTGCCGTCCGGCCTGACCAGGTACCTCGTCGAGAAGGGGTCGATCACCGTCGACGGCGTATCCTTGACGGTCGTGGGCGTCGACGACACGTCGTTCAGCGTGTCGCTCATCCCGACGACGCTCGCGCACACGACGCTCGGCAGCCGCCGGCCGGGGGACCAGGTCAACGTCGAGGTCGACGTGCTGGCCAAGTACGTGGAGCGGCTCATGGAAGGACGGCTCACGTGATCCCCGCCGATGAACTCTTCTCGGGGGAGGGCAACGACGCCGCCATCGAGGCGTCCGCCGTCGCGATCGCCGCGCCGCCGCAGCATCCGGCTCTCACCGCCGCAGACACCCCGGCCGGCCAGGTACGGCTGGACTCGGTCGAGTCGGCGGTGGAGGCCCTGCGAGCGGGCCGGCCGATCGTCGTGGTCGACGACGAGGATCGCGAGAACGAGGGCGACCTGATCTTCGCGGCCCAGTCCGCGACCGCCGAGCTGGTCGGCTTCATGATCCGCCACACGTCGGGCTACATCTGCGTCGCGATGACCGGCGGCGACCTCGACCGGCTCGGCCTGCCGCCGATGACCGCCATCAACGAGGACCGCAAGGGCACCGCCTACGCCGTCTCCGTCGACGCGCGCGACGTCCAGTCCACCGGCATCTCCGCCACCGACCGGGCGCGCACCATCAAGGTGCTCGCCGACTCGTCGACGGAGCCGTGGGACCTCACCCGCCCCGGCCATGTGATGCCGCTGCGCGCGGTGCCGGGTGGCGTCCTGCGCCGGGCCGGTCACACCGAGGCGGCGGTCGACCTGGCCCGGATGGCCGGGCTGAGCCCGTCCGGCGCGCTGTGCGAGCTCGTCAACGACGACGGGACCATGATGCGGGCGCCCTCGTGCCGGGCCTTCGCCGACGAGCACGGCCTGGTGATGATCTCGATCGCCGACCTGATCCGGTACCGCCGTCGCACCGAGAGCCTCGTCGAGCGGGTCGCCGTCACCACCCTGCCGACCGAGCACGGCGAGTTCACCGCCTACGGCTACCGGGGCATCACCGACGAGTCCGAGCACATCGCGCTCGTCGCCGGCGACATCGGCGACGGTGAGGACATCCTCGTCCGGGTGCACTCCGAATGCCTGACCGGCGACGTGTTCGGCTCCTACCGCTGCGACTGCGGTCCCCAGCTGCACGCCGCCCTCGAGCGGGTGGCGGAGGAGGGCCGCGGCATCGTCCTGTACGTCAAGGGACATGAGGGCCGGGGGATCGGGCTGCTGCACAAGCTCCGCGCCTACGCGTTGCAGGACGACGGGCGCGACACGGTGGATGCGAACCTCGAACTCGGGCTGCCCGCGGATGCCCGCGACTACGGCACGGGCGCCCAGATCCTCGCCGACCTCGGGGTCCGCAGCATGCGCCTGCTGACCAACAACCCCGCCAAGCGGGCCGGGCTCGAGGGCTACGGGCTGTCGATCATCGAGCGGGTGCCGCTGGAGATCCATGCCAATCCGCACAATGCCCGCTACCTGCAGACCAAGCTGGACCGCATGGGCCACCTGCCCGCGGAGTCGACGCTCCCGGGAGGGGCCTCATGAGTGGCGAGGGCAGCGCTCACGTCGAGGTGGACGGCACCGGACTCCGGGTCGCGATCGTGGCCGCGTCGTGGCACGAGACGGTCATGAACGGACTCCTCGAGGGCGCCGCGCGGGCGTGCCTGCAGGCCAACGTGTCGGCCGAGGTCATCCGGGTGCCGGGGTCGTTCGAACTGCCGGTCGTGGCCCTGGCATGTGCGCGGCGCTTCGACGCGGTCATCTGCCTGGGCGTCATCATCCGCGGCGGCACGCCGCACTTCGAGTACGTGGCCTCCGCGGCCACCGACGGCCTGACCCGGGTGGCGCTCGACACGGGTACGCCGATCGGCTTCGGGCTGCTCACGTGCGACGACGAGGCGCAGGCCCTGGATCGGGCCGGACTGCCCGGCTCGCGCGAGGACAAGGGTGCCGAGGCCGCGTGGGCGGCCATCGCCACCGCGGTGACACTCCGCGACCTGGCGGCCTCCCCCTGGTAGCCCGGGGTCGCTAGTGCTGCGCCCCCGCGATGTTGACCATCCACGCCACGCCGAACCGGTCGATGCACATCCCGAACGTGTCGCCCCACATCTGCGGCTCGAGCGGCATGGTCACCCGGCCGCCGGCCGACAGCCCGTCCCAATAGCCGCGCAGCTCCGCCTCGTCGTCTCCGCTCAGCGAGATGCTGATCGTCGATCCGGGGGTGAACGGCATGCCGGGCGGCAGGTCCGACGCCATCAGGCTGAAGCCGCTCGGGGTCTCCAAGAGCGCGTGCATGATGTTGTTCTCGATCGGGGTCCCGGCCTGGCCGAACTCGCCGAAGGTGTTCATCTCGAGCGTGCCGCCGAACACGTCGCGGTAGTACTCCATGGCCTGGCGGGTCGTGCCGTCGAAGTTGAGGTACGGGTTGAGGCGACTGGACATCGTGACTCCCTGATCGTCGGATCGCGCCAGCGTATGGCGGGGGTACGACAGTGGTCCAGAGGCCGTGCGGGGGTTGATGTCGACGGCCAATAGGCTGCACCTGTGAAGACGTTTGATCAGCTCTACGCCGAGCTCACCAAGAAGGTCACCTACCGCGACGAGGAGTCCGGCACGACGCGCCTGGTCGACGCCGGAGTCCACGAGATCGGGAAGAAGATCGTCGAGGAGGCCGCCGAGGTCTGGATGGCCGCCGAGCACGAGGGCCACGAGCGGACGGCTGAGGAGATCGCCCAGCTGCTCTACCACATCCAGTGCATGATGCTGGCCAGCAAGGTGAGCCTCGACGACGTGTATCACCGGCTCTGACCGTGCTGCGCGTAGCCGTCCCGAACAAGGGACAACTCGCCGACCCGGCCCGCCAGATGCTGACGGAAGCCGGCTATCTGCGGTCGGCCAGCACGCGTGAGCTGGTCGTCCACGATCCGGACAACGACGTCGAGTTCTTCTTCCTGCGTCCGCGGGACATCGCCATCTATGTGGGCGAGGGCACCCTCGACGTCGGCATCACCGGTCGCGACATGCTCCTGGACTCGGGTGCGGACGCCGACGAGGTGCTGCCCCTCGGCTTCGCGCCGTCCACCTTCCGGCTCGCGGCGCCGCGCGGATCCGCGACGGTGCCCGCCGACCTCACCGGCAAGACGATCGCCACCTCCTACGCGGGCGTCCTCGAGGCGTACCTCCAGCGGGAGGGCGTCGATGCGCGGGTGGTCAAGCTCGACGGCGCCGTCGAGAACGCCGTCGCCCTCGGCGTCGCCGACGCCGTGGCCGACGTGGTGGCCACCGGAACCACCCTCCGCCGGGCCGGCCTGGAGCTCGTCGGCGAGCCCATCCTGGTCTCCGAGGCACTGGTCATCCGCCGCACCGGCGCTCCGCAGGTGCCCGCCGTGGAGACCTTCGTGCGGCGCCTGCACGGCGTGATGGTCGCCCGGTCGTACGTGCTCGTCGACTACGACATCCGCACCGACCTGGTCGAGGAGGCGTGCACGCTGACCCCGGGCATCGAGTCGCCCACAGTGTCGGCCCTGCACGATCCGCTGTGGTCGGCCGTGCGCGCCATGGTGCCTGCTGCGGACGTGCACCGGGTGATGGACGAGCTCTACGAGCTCGGCGCGCGCGGGATCCTCGTCACAGACATCCACGCCTGCCGCCTCTAGCCGTCATGGCAGGGCAGCACCCGTTCGGCGACGACCGGACCCTCGCGTACCCGCAGTTCCCCGACGACGACGGCACTGCCGATCCGGTGGTGCGGGACCTCGTCGCCCAGGCAGCCGTGGGTCGGCTGGATCCGCTGCAGGCGGCGCGTGCCCTTCGCGAGGTCCGGCTGCTGGCGAGCGTGGTCGCGGTGCTCGACGAGATCGACGAGGCCGGCGGCGACAAGGACAGCCACATGGCCGTGGTCTCGATGGTCAATGACGCGGGGGAGAAGGGCCTGCTCGCCTTCACCGGCGTCGACTCGATGGCGGCCTGGCACCCGCAGGCCCGCCCGGTGCCGGCGACCGGACGCGACACCGCACGAGCGGCGCTCGACGACGGCGCGCATGCGCTGGTGATCGACGTCGCCGGGCCCGCCCGGCTGGTGCTCCCGGGCGTCGCGCTGCACGCACTCGCCGACCTGATGGACCTGGCCGCGGTGACCGCCCTGGTGCAGGCGGCCCTGGCGCCCCTGACCGCGGACGGCTGGGTGGAGGTCGATGTCGTGGACGGGCGCACCGCGGGTGATGAAGCCGACGTGATCGTCCGGGTCAGCGCCGTGGGTGGAGGGCACCCCGACGGCCGGCGGGAGTCGGATCTCGCGACGCAGGCGGCAGACGTGCTGGGTCGCCGCGCCGACATCCAGCGGCAGGCGCCCGGAGGCATCGGCGTCCAGGCCGGCCGCTAGCCGAGCCGGTTCGCCGGAGCGTCCGGTCAGCTGAAGACGGACTCCCGGAACTCCTCGCGCTGCTGGCAGGCGTCCTTGACCCGGTCCATCTGCTCGGGCGAGCACTCGAGCCCGTAGACGTCCCGGATGAACTCGGGCAGGTCCGGTCGGTAGTCGTGCGCCCAGGCCCGGTACGCCCCCGGGATCTGGGCGTTCTTCATGTCGACGAGCAACTGGAAGAACGTGGTGACCGGGCGCCACCGCATGGACGCCGGGACGCCGCGAGGCGAACGCCCGGGCACCTCCTGCATCTGCGGCCGCCGGTCGCCCAGCCAGTCCGGCCGATGTGTCATCAGGCCGGCGCCGAACTTGGTCACGCCGTCGTTGTCGTGGCTGAGCAGGACGTAGCGGATCTGCTCCCGCTCCTGGGCCGGGATCTCGCAGAACTGCTCGTAGTCGTTGACCACGGCGAAGCTCGACTTGTCCACGTCGGGTCGATCCGGGCCGACCAGCTCCCGTCGCCAGGAACTGCCCTCGGGCGTCCCGATCCACAGGGCGCGATCGATACCGAGCGCCTCCGGCCCGACGGTGCCCCAGTCGACGAAGGGGTTCTGGCTGGTGAGCGCGCCGAGCGACTCCCCGAAGACGACGACGCGGGGACGCTGGTCGGGCGGCATCATGCGGACCCGCTCGAGGATGCGCAGCCAGAGCAGCCGGTTCTGCTCCTTGGCGCCCTGGGTCTTGCCCAGAGACAGGGGGGACGGGCGCTTGGAGTACTGCAGGGTGACGGTGGCGACGTCGCCACGGGTGAGGTACTGGGCGACGGCGGTGGCCACGTAGTTGACGTAGCCGGTGCCGGTGGGGGAGACGAGCATGATGAGCGACCGCGACCACGCGTCGGTGCGGTCCATCTCGGCGAGCGCGAGGTCGACGCGCTCCCGCTCGGTCGGGGCGTTGTCGAGCCCGACGAAGACGACGATCGGGGTGGCCCGCGGCGGCTCCTGCATGATCGTCGCGATGGACAGGTCCTTGAGCTCCTTGCCCTCGAAGGTCCGCGGCGTGTCCGCCGTGACCTCGGGGCGCACGTAGGTGACCACGTGGCGTCGGCCCTCGCGGCCGAGTCCCTCCCACGACACCAGGCTGGCCGGGTCCCCGCTGACCATCGGATTGGTCCAGACGCCGGAGGCCGAGTCGTCCATGCCCTCCTCGTACGTGGTGGTGCCCGCCTCGATCTTCTGCATGGCCATGTTCCACAGCGTGTGCGTCCCAAGGGCGAGGAGGGAGAGCGAGACCGCGTGCATCCCGCGTCGCCACGTCGCCTCGGAGCCCGGGAAGACCCGACTGCCGACGGAGGCCAGCTGACGCGCCGTCCAGCCCTCGGCGAGCGCGCCGCCGGCGAGCACGCCGACGATGCCGGCGCCGGCCGCCAGTCCGAGCAGCGGGTTGGACCGGGCCGGGTCCGCGATCTGGTCGGGCGGGGTGTCGCGCTGGCGCCACTTCTCGACGGCCAGCGCGGTGCCGACGCCGATCGGGATGCCGATCGGCAGCCGGGCGATGCGGCCGTCGGCCCCGATGGCGCGGTCGAACAGGCCGAGGGTGCCGTGGCCCGCGGCGAGGAGGGAGGCGAGGGTGCCGGTGACGGCGAACCGCCAACCGGCCTGCCGGACGAGCGCGCGGACGTTGGACTCGTCATCCCGGTACCCGATCAGGGCGACGACGCCGAAGCCGACGGGAATCACGGCCAGGTCGACCAGCAGGGTGGCGGCGTGCTCGCGTCGCTCCTGGCTCCAGGAGGCGGGCAGCGGCAGCGCCGTGGACAGCGCCTCGCCGACGACGTCGATGCCGTCCTGGGCGACGACGGTCAGCAGGAAGTGCGTGCCGGTGGCCAGGCCCGTGATCAGGCCCTGGTCGAGCCACGTCCGTTCGGATAGGGAGCGGGTGAACGTCATGGGCGCCGCGGCCGACGCCGCGACGATGCCGACCTGAGTACCCCGGCTGAGCGATTCGCGCACCATGGCTCGGACCCTACTCGCGGCCGCCAACCCCCCGCGAGCACACGCCTATACGGGGCCGGTCAGGTCCTCGCCCGGGCCCATCCCGGGCGGATCCGGGACGACGGACGCCTCCCGGAAGGCGCGCTGCAGCGCCTGCAGCCCGTCGCGCAGGGGAGCGGCATGCATCGAGCCGACGAGCGGCGCCGCCGACGTGACCAGCCCGGCGAGCGCGGTGATCAGGATCCGGGCCTCGGCCAGGTCGGCCGCAGGCGCCGGCCGGCCGTCCTCCTCCTCGGCGAGGCCGCACGCCACCGCGGCCGCCGACATCAGGTGCATGGCCACCGTCAGGACCACCTCGACGGCGGGGACGTCCGCGATGTCGAGCCGGCCGTCCGGGGCGGTCGCGATTTCGGGCATCTCGCTCATGACTGGTACCCTTCCACTCGACTGATCCGGGTTCGGAACCCGGGTCGCGCAAGCGGGGTCCTCGACTCCCACCTGCTGACCGCCCTGCACCACAGGTCACGCAGGTCACGGCACGCCAACCGGCGACGGTTCGCGCGTGCCCTACCGAGGCCTTCGTGCGCGCCGCGCCGAGGGCCTTCTGCCTTCCCGGAGCGGGTCACCCGTTAGCGAAGCGAGGAGGCGCCATCAGCGTCGAACCACGGATCAATGACCGGATTCGCGTGCCCGAGGTCCGCCTGGTCGGACCCAACGGCGAACAGGTCGGGATCGTCCGCATCGAGGACGCCCTGCGCCTGGCACTCGAGGCGGATCTCGACCTCGTCGAGGTGGCCCCCATGGCCAAGCCGCCCGTCTGCAAGCTCATGGACTTCGGCAAGTTCAAGTACGAGGCCGCGCTCAAGGAGCGCGAGTCACGCCGGAACCAGACGCACACGGTCATCAAGGAGATGAAGCTCCGCCCGAAGATCGACCAGCACGACTACGAGACCAAGAAGGGTCACGTCGTGCGGTTCCTGAAGGCGGGGGACAAGGTCAAGATCACGATCATGTTCCGCGGTCGCGAGCAGAGCCGGCCCGAGCTGGGGCTCCGGCTGCTGGCGAAGCTGGCCGAGGACGTCACCGAGCTCGGGTTCGTCGAGGCGACGCCCAAGCAGGACGGACGCAACATGATCATGGTCCTGGCGCCGCACCGGAAGAAGTCCGACGTGGTCCGCTCCAAGGCGACCGCCGACGGCGACTCGGAAGAGGTTCCCGAGGCCGAGAGCGCCTGACCGCACGCACCACCCGCACGACGAGCCGTTGGCTCACCCAGACTCCCGGTCCACCGGCCGGGTCCGCACAGATCGAGGACAAGAGATGCCGAAGCAGAAGACGCACAGCGGTGCGAAGAAGCGGTTCAAGGTGACCGGCTCGGGCAAGATCACCCACGAGCAGGCCAACCGCCGCCACCTCATGGAGGTCAAGTCCAGCAAGCGCACGCGCAAGCTGGAGGCCGACGTCGTCGTCGCGCCGGCCGACGTCAAGAAGGTCAAGCGCCTTCTGGGTCGCTGACCCTCCCTTCCCCCACCGTCCGCACCAGACTCACCACAGGAGAACGAGATGGCACGCGTCAAGCGCGCAGTCAATGCACACAAGAAGCGTCGCGAGGTCCTCGAGCGCGCGTCCGGCTACCGCGGTCAGCGTTCGCGCCTGTACCGCAAGGCCAAGGAGCAGGTCACCCATTCGATGGTCTACGCCTACGCGGACCGTCGCACCCGCAAGGGTGACTTCCGCCGGCTCTGGATCCAGCGCATCAACGCCGGGTGCCGCGCCAACGGCATGACCTACAACCGCTTCATCCAGGGCCTCAAGGCCGCTGGTGTCGAGGTCGACCGTCGCATGCTCGCCGAGCTCGCCGTCAACGACGCCCCCGCATTCGCGACGCTGGTCGACGTGGCCCGCGGCGCACTGCCCGCGACCGCTGCCTGACCCGCGCCCGTTGGCTGCCGCCCCTGCACTGACGTCGCCAGCGTCCGACCGCGTCAAGGCGGTCCGGGCGCTGCACGGCCGTCAGGGGCGACGCAAGTCCGGCCACTTCCTCGTGGAGGGGCCGCAAGCGGTCCGGAGCGCTCTCGACGCCGGTGTCGTCATCCATGACCTGTTCGTGGCTGACGACGCCGGCGCCGCCGTTTCCGAGCTCGGGCAGGACGCGCAGGCGCGCGGTGTGCGGGTGACGACGGCATCGGCCAGCGTGCTTGCGGCGATGGGCGAGACGCAGCATCCCCAGGGGGTGCTCGCGGTCTGCGACCAGCTCGCGCCGGTCGACCTCGACCTCCTCCTCCAGCAGCCCGCGCCCGTCGTGATCCTCGAGGGGGTCAGCGACCCGGGCAACGTCGGCACCGTGATCCGCACGGCCGACGCGGCCGGAGCTGCCGGCGTGATCCTGACCGCCGGGTCCGCCGACCCGCACAACGGCAAGGTGGTCCGCGCCACCGCCGGCTCGCTCTTCCACCTCCCGGTGGCCCGCGACGTCTCCCTCGACGAGGTCCTCGACGCCTGCCGACGCAGTGGGCGCGCCCTCGCCGTCACGACGGGACAGGGCGACGAGGACCTGTTCGAGGCGGCCGCCGCCCGGATGGTGTGCCGGAAGACGATGTGGCTGATCGGCTCCGAGGCGCACGGGGCCAGTGAGCAGGCCCTCGAGGCGGCCGACGTGCTGGTCCGCATCCCGATGCCCGGCCGCGCGGAGTCCCTCAATGCGGCGGTGGCGGCGGCGGTCGTGCTCTACGTCACGGCCTACGACGTCTCACGCCGTCCGACGAACGCGGCGGATTCGGGACTTGCCGCGGAAGGATGACAGACTTATGCCCATGAATCCGGACGACTACGTGACGCTTCCGATCTTCGAGGAGACCGGATACGTCATCCTCGACGCGTACGACCAGTCCGCGGACCCCCGCGAGTGGGAGGACCTCACCTTCGTCGACTGGAAGTCGTCCGGCGACACCCGGTTCGCGCCGCTGGCCAGCGCCTACGGCGACATGGAGTGCAACGGCTTCTGGAATCACACCCCGGCGAAGACCGACAAGGACGGCGTCTGGGTCGAGGCGAACGTGGCCGTCGCCCCCCGGCTGACGGCACGGGCCGAGGAGCCGGGCGCCAACATCGGCCGCTGCCGGGTCATCGAGCTCCAGCCGAACTCGTACGGTGAGGCGCTGTACAACCTGCATCGGGACGACAACAACCGCCTGAATCCCGAGGGCACCGGCTGGATCGTCCGGGCCTTCTTCAACCTCACCGACGATCCCGACACCTACATGATCCTGCGCGAGGACCGCGACGATCCGTCGACCGAGACGCGGATCCCGCTGCCCGCCGGCGCGCAGGCGATCATCGACACGCAGCGGCTGTGGCACGCGGTGTGGCACCCCGGCAGCGAGGCCCGCTACTGCCTGATCACCTCGTACGAGTGCGGTCCCGACCTGGACGCGTACATCACCGCGAAGAACGGTCGCCCGCGCGTGGAGAACCCGCCGATCGACCCGGCCGTGCTGGCCGAGGGCGAGGCGCTGGCCCAGGCCAAGCGCGACGCCCGGGCCGCCGCCATCGCCGCCCAGGGTGCGGATCCGTCGTTCGGAGACGGCAGCCTGTCCGCTGGGCCCGCCATGGAGGTCTACTCGGAGGCCTAGGACGCCACCACTCGTGATCAGGTCCCGGTCGACGGCCGGGAGCAGGGGCCCAGTGCCCACGGAGCAGTGCTCGCCCGAGCAGTGCCCACAGGAAAGGAACGAATCGTGACCACCGCCACGACGATCGCGTCGGTGCCCTACGACGCGGTACTCGACGAGCTCGAGGCCGAGGCCATCCACATCTACCGGGAGACGGCCGCCGCCTTCAAGAACCCCGTGCTGCTCTACAGCATCGGCAAGGACTCGTCCGTCCTGCTGCACCTGGCCATCAAGGCCTTCGCACCGGCGCCGATCCCGTTCCCGGTCATGCACATCGACACGGGCTGGAAGTTCCGCGAGATGATCGAGTTCCGCGACCGCCGCGCCGCCGAGCTCGGGCTGGACCTGCGGATCGCCCAGAACGTCGAGGCCATCGAGCAGGGCATCACTCCGTTCACCCACGGCACGCACGAGTACACCCGGCTGATGAAGACGGTCGCCCTGCGCGAGGGCCTGGACCGGTACGGCTTCGACGCGGCCGTGGGCGGCGCCCGCCGCGACGAGGAGCGCAGCCGCGCCAAGGAGCGCATCTTCAGCCTGCGCGAGCCCGGCCACCAGTGGGATCCCCGCAAGCAGCGCCCCGAGTTCTGGCGTACCGCCAACACCCAGCTGGCGCCCGGCCAGTCGATGCGCGTCTTCCCGCTGTCCAACTGGACCGAACTCGACGTCTGGAAGTACATCCAGCGCGAGGCCATCCCGATCCCGGACCTGTACTTCGCCAAGCCGCGTCCGATCGTGGTGCGCGACGGCACGCTGATCATGGTCGACGACGACCGCCTGCCCCTGAACGAGGGCGAGACCCCGCAGCTGCGCACCGTGCGGTTCCGCACCCTCGGCTGCTACCCGCTCACCGGCGCGGTCGAGTCCACGGCCGACACCATGGAGCAGCTCGTCGCGGAGATGGCCGGGGCCAAGTACTCGGAGCGCTCGGGTCGGCTGATCGACGGCGAGGGCGGGTCGGAGTCCATGGAGGGCAAGAAGAAGGAGGGCTACTTCTAGTGGCCGGCACACTCACCCCCGTCCTGCACCTGGTCACCTGCGGCTCGGTCGACGACGGCAAGTCCACCCTCATCGGGCGGCTGCTGGCCGAGACCAACTCCGTGCCGATCGACACCCTCGAGTACGCGCGGCGCACCCGCCGTGGCGGCTCGACCATCCCGGTCGGCGAGATCGACTACTCCCTGCTGACCGACGGCCTCGAGGCCGAGCGCGAGCAGGGCATCACCATCGACGTCGCCTACCGGCACATGAACCTGCCCAACGGGCGCCGGGTGCTGGTGGCCGACTCCCCGGGACACGAGCAGTACACGCGCAACATGGCCGTCGCTGCGTCCAACGGCGACGTCGCCGTGCTGATGGTGGATGCGGCTCGCGGCGTCCGGCCGCAGACGCACCGCCACCTGACCATCTGCGCGCTGATGGGCGTCAAGACCGTCATCGTCGCGGTGAACAAGATGGACCTCGTCGGCTACGAGCATGCGACCTTCGAGGAGGTCACCGGCATCGTGCGCACGACCGCGGCGCGGCTCGACGTGCCGGAGGTCATCTCGATCCCGGTGAGCGCCGTCACCGGCGACAACATCACCATGCGCGCGGACAACATGCCCTGGTACCACGGACCGACCCTGCTCGAGGCGCTCGAGGTCTGGGAGCCGCTCGAGGGGCGCGCCGGAGCCGAAGTGGTGGCCAAGCCGTTCCGTTTCCCGGTGCAGTTCATCGTGCGTGCCGAGGGCAACTTCCGCGGCTACGCGGGCACCGTCGTCTCCGGCAGCGTCGCCCGCGGCGACAAGGTCCTGATCGCGGACTCCGGCCGCACTGCGAACGTCGACCGCATCGTCACCTACGACCTGCACGTCGACGGCCACATCGCCGACCTCGATCGTGCGGACACCGGCGCAGGCCGTGACCATCACGCTCGACCACGAGGTCGACGTCACCCGCGGCGACGTCATCGCCGGGGCGACCGGCGACCTGCTGCAGCCGGCCGACCGCTTCGCCGTCGACATGGTCTGGCTCGGCGAGGAGCCGCTGGCCCACGGTCGGTCGTACCTGCTCGTCTCCGGCTCGCGGTCGGTGCCCGCCACCGTCACCAACGTCCGGCACCGGCTCGACGTCGTCGCCGGGCATGAGCACGCGGCGCGCATCCTCGAGATGAACGACATCGGCCGCGTCGAGGTGGCCACCGACAAGCCGGTGCCGATGGACGCCTACTCGCTGGTGCGCGACACCGGCGGCTTCCTGCTGGTCGACCGCGTCACCGCCGACACCGTCGCCGCGGGCATGGTGCGCCATGCCATGCGCCGGTCCACGAACGTCCAGCGGCACGACTACGCCGTCGACGAGGACGCGCGACGCCTGCTGATGGGCCACGACGCGCAAGGTGGTCTGGCTGACCGGCCTCTCCGGCGCGGGCAAGTCCACCATCGCCGACGCGGCCGTGCGCAAGCTGCATGCCCTGGGCGTGCACACCTACGTGCTCGACGGCGACAACGTGCGGCACGGCCTGAACAAGGACCTCGGCTTCACCCCGGAGGACCGTGCGGAGAACGTGCGCCGCGTCGCCGAGGTGGGCAAGCTGATGCGCGATGCCGGTCTGGTCGTGTTCATCGCCCTCGTCTCGCCGTTCATCGGTCGACCGTCGGGCCGCGCGCGACCTGTTCGCGCCGGGCGACTTCATCGAGGTCTACGTCGACACCCCGCTCGACGTGGTTGCCGAGCGCGACACCAAGGGCCTGTACGCCAAGGCTGCCCAGGGCACGCTGCCGAACCTCACCGGTGTCGGTCAGGACTACGAGCCGCCGGTGTCGCCCGAGCTCGTGCTGCACGGGACCGGCGACCTTGACGCATCCGTCGACGCGCTCGTGCGCGTGGTCCTCGGAGAGTGACGGTGAGCGGGCCCAACACCTCATTCGACCCCAAGCAGGTCGCCAGTCTCGACGATGCCGCAGTGACGGCCGTCGTCGACGACGCGGTGGCCGCGATCGCGGCCGCCGCCGACCTGGCTGCCCTGAAGGAGGCGCGGCTCGCGCACGCCGGCGATCGCTCGCCGCTGGCGCTGGCCAACCGAGAGATCGGCGCCCTGCCCCCGGCCGCGAAGGCCGAGGCGGGCAAGCGCATCGGTGCGGCCCGGGCCGCGCGTGAAGGCGGCGCTCGAGGCTCGGCAGGTCGAGCTCGAGGCGGAGCGCGACGAGCGCGTCCTCGTCGACGAGACCGTCGACGTCACGCTGCCGGTGGACCGCCAGCCGCTGGGCGCCCGGCACCCGCTGACCACCCTCATGGAGCGGGTCGCCGACGTCTTCATCTCCATGGGCTACGACATCGCCGAGGGCCCCGAGGTCGAGGCCGAGTGGGTCAACTTCGACGCGCTGAACGTGCCGCCGGACCACCCGGCGCGCACCATGCAGGACACCTTCTTCGTGGGGTCCCCGGACAGCGGCGTGGTGCTGCGCACCCAGACGTCGCCCATCCAGATCCGTGCGATGCTCGACCGCGAGCTGCCGATCTACGTGGTCGCGCCGGGCCGGGTCTTCCGCACCGACGAGCTCGACGCGACGCACACCCCGGTCTTCCACCAGATCGAGGGCCTGGCCGTCGATCGCGGCATCACCATGGCCGACCTGCGCGGGACGCTCGACCACTTCGCGGCCGCGATGTTCGGCGACGGCATCCACACCCGCATGCGCCCGTCGTACTTCCCGTTCACCGAGCCGAGCGCCGAGGTCGACCTCGAGTGCTTCGTCTGCCGCGGCGAGTCGGTGGGCAATCCCGACCGCCCGTGCCGCACCTGCGGCAGCGAGGGCTGGATCGAGTGGGGCGGCTGCGGCATGGTCAACCCCCGGGTCCTGCAGGCGGTGGGCATCGACCCGCACGAGTACCGGGGCTTCGCCTTCGGCATGGGCGTCGAGCGCACCCTGATGTTCCGCAACGGAGTGAGCGACATGCGCGACATGGTCGAGGGCGACGTCCGCTTCTCCCTGGCGTTCGGTGTGGAGGCCTGATGCGCGCGCCCCTGTCGTGGCTGCGCGACCTCGTAGCCATCCCCGTCGACCAGTCCGGTCGCGACGTCGCCGCCCGCCTGATCCGTGCGGGACTCGAGGTCGAGACCGTCGAACCGGTCGGCGCCGGCCTCGAGGGCGTGCTGATCGTCGGCCGCGTCCTCGAGATCGAGGAGCTGACCGAGTTCAAGAAGCCGATCCGCTGGTGCCAGGTCGACGTGGGCCCGGAGCACGGTGGCGTGCGCGGGATCATCTGCGGCGCCCGCAACTTCGTCGAGGGCGACCTGGTGGCGGTCGCCGTGCCGGGCACCGTGCTGCCCGGCGGCTTCGAGATCGCCTCCCGGCCGACCTACGGCAAGGTCTCGGACGGGATGATCTGCTCCGAGCGCGAGCTCGCCCTGGGCGACAACCACGACGGGATCATGGTGCTGCCGGCCGACGTCGCCGAGCCGGGCACGGACGCCAAGCCCCTGCTGGGCATCGGTGACGAGGTGCTCGACATCGCCATCACCCCCGACCGTGGCTACGCGCTGTCCATCCGCGGCATCGCGCGCGAGGTGGCCATCGCCTACGGGGTGCCGTTCGAGGATCCGGGCCTGGAGCTGGTCGACCTGCCGGCACCGCTGTCCGACCGCGCCCCCCAGGAGTGCGCGACCGAGGATCCGGCCGGCTGTGACCTGTTCACCATGCGCACCATCGTGGGCTTCGACCCCTCCGCTGCCTCGCCGCTGTGGATGCAGCGCCGACTGATCGCCTGCGGCATGCGTCCGGTCTCCCTGGCCGTCGATGTCACGAACTACGTCATGCTCGAGCTGGGGCAGCCGCTCCACGCCTACGACATGGACAAGCTGCGCGGCACCGTCCGCGCCGGCTGGGCCGTGCCGGGGGAGCCCTTCGAGTCGCTGGACCACGTGCAGCGCACGCTGCAGTCCGACGACCTCGTCATCCGCGACGACACCGGCGTCATCGGCCTGGCCGGCGTGATCGGCGGCCTGCACTCGGAGATCGACGACGACACCACCAACATCGCCCTCGAGGCCGCGCACTTCGTCCCCGAGGTGATCGCCCGCGCGGGGCGTCGGCACAAGGTGTCCAGCGAGGCCGGCCGTCGCAACGAGCGAGGCGTCGACCGGGACCTCGCTCCGTATGCCTCGGCGCGTGCGGCTGCCCTGCTGCTCGAGTACGGCGGCGGCCACAACGTCGGCATGACCGCCGTGGAGGCGCCCCGTCCCGATCTGGTCATCGAGATCCCGTCGAACGAGCCGGGAGCAGTCGCCGGCACGGTCATTCCCCGCGAGACGGTCGTGCCCCTGCTCGAGACGCTGGGCTGCACGGTCGAGGGCGATCACGACCTCCGCGTCGTGCCGCCGTCGTGGCGTCCCGACCTGACCGATCCCATCGACCTGGTCGAGGAGGTCATCCGGCTGTTCGGCTACGACCGGCTGCCCGCCACCATCCCGGCGGCGCCGCTGGGTCGTGGCCTGACGCCCGCCCAGCGGTTGAAGCGACGGGCCGGGACCGTGCTGGCGGCGCGCGGCATGGTCGAGGTGCTCACCTACCCGTTCGTCGGCGACGCCGAGCTCGACGCCCTGCGCCTGCCCGCCGATGACCCGCGCCGGCACACGCCGCGGCTGGCCAACCCGCTCTCCGAGGAGCAGCCGTGGCTGCGCGGCACCCTGCTGCCCGGCCTGGTGGCGGCCGCGCGCCGCAACCTCGGGCGGGGCACTGCCGACGTCGCGATCTTCGAGATCGGCTCGGTCATCCTCGGCCCGGTGGGCGCGACGGCGCCCGAGCGGCCCCCCGTGCACCGGCGGCCCTCGATCGACGAGTGGAACGCCCTGAACGACCTGCTCCCGCACCAGCCGACGCACGTGGCGGCCCTCCTGATGGGCAACCGCGAGCCGGACGGCTGGTGGGGTCCCGCGCGGCCGGCGACCTGGGCCGACGCGATCGAGGCGGCTCACGTGGTCGCGGACGCCTGCGGCGTTGCATTGGCGGTCGAGACCGGCGATGACCCGGTCTTCCATCCGGGCCGGGTTGCCCGCCTGGTGGTGGCCGGTGCTCCTGTCGGCGCGGCCGGGGAGCTGCACCCGCGGGTCATCGAGGCCGCCGGCCTGCCGTCGCGGTCGGCCGCCATGTGGCTGGACCTCGACGCGGTGATCGCGGCGGCACCCTGGGTGCGTCCGGCCCCGCAGGTGCACACCCAGCCGGTCGCCAAGGAGGACCTGGCGGTCGTCGTCGATCAGGGTGTTGCGGCGGCGGACGTCCTGTCGGCCCTGGCCGAGGGTGCGGGGGAGCTGCTCGAGGCCATCCGGCTGTTCGACGTGTACGAGGGACCCCAGGTGCCGGAGGGCAAGAAGTCGCTGGCCTTCGCCCTGCGCTTCCGGGCGCCCGACCGGACGTTGGACGCGACGGAGACGGCCGCGGCCCGGGAGTCCGCCCTGGCAGAGGCCGCCGTGCGCGTGGGCGCCGTCCTGCGCGGCTGACCGACCACTCACCACCCCGTCGAGCGTGGAGCTCAGGCGCGACACGCCGACGGCGGGCGCCTGACCTCCACGCTCGACGGGAGCTGTATACGCGTATGCGTATACTCCGGCCATGATCAGGGCTTCCATCGCCGGCGCGTCCGGCTATGCCGGGGGCGAGCTGCTCCGGCTGCTCACCGGCCACCCCGGCATCGAGATCGGCCCGGTGGCGGCCGGCGGGCGCGCGGGGGAGCGGCTCTCGTCCGTGCACCCGAACCTCGCCAGCCTCGGCGACCGCATCCTCGTCGAGACGACCGCGGACACCCTGGCCGACGCGGACGTCGTCTTCCTCGCCCTGCCGCACGGCGAGTCCGCCGCGCTGGTGGCCCAGCTCCCCGCCGACCTGCCGGTCATCGACCTCGGGGCCGACTTCCGGCTCCTCGACGGCGCCGCCTGGCAGACGTACTACGGCGGGGCGCACGCCGGCACGTGGACCTACGGCCTGCCCGAGCTGCCGCACGCGCGGGACGCGATCGCCGCGTCCCGGCGGGTCGCCAACCCCGGCTGCTACGCGACTGCGGTCGCGCTCGCTCTCGCCCCGGTCCTCGGCAGCGGCCTGGCCGACCCGGACGACGTCGTCGTGGTGGCCGCATCCGGCACCTCGGGCGCCGGGCGCAAGCCCAGCGACACCCTGCTCGCCACGCCAGGTCATGGGCTCGATGTCCGCGTACAAGGTCGGCGGCGTGCACCAGCACACCCCGGAGATGGAGCAGAGCCTCGCGGCCGCCGCCGGCGCCCCCGTCACCCTCTCGTTCACCCCGCTGCTGGCCCCCATGCCGCGCGGCATCGTGGCCACCTGCACGGCGCGGGTCCGGTCCGGGGTCGACGAGGGCACCCTCCGTGCCGCCCTGCTCGACGCGTACGGCGACGAGCCGTTCGTCCATGTACTGCCAGCCGGGTCGTGGCCGCAGACCAGTTCGGTCAGCGGCAGCAACGCCTGCCACCTGCAGGTGGCCATCGACGCGCACGCGGGCCGGGTGATCGTGGTCAGCGCCATCGACAACCTCGGCAAGGGCGCGGCCGGGCAGGCGCTGCAGAACGCCAACCTGGTCCTCGGCCTCGACGAAGCGGCCGGACTGTCCACGAACGGAGTCGCCCCGTGACCGTCACCAGCGCCCGCGGCTTCCGCGCCGCGGCCACCACCGCCGGACTGAAGGCGTCCGGCAAGCCCGACGTGGCCCTCGTCGTCAACGACGGCCCGCTCGACGTCGGCGTCGCGGTCTTCACCGCCAACCGGTTCGCCGCCGCCCCGGTCATCTGGTCTCGGCAGGTGGTGTCCGACGGCGAGGTCCGCGCGGTGATCCTCAACTCGGGCGGCGCCAATGCCTGCACCGGACCGGAGGGCTTCGCGGACACCCACCGCACGGCGGAGCACGTCGCGGCGGCCATGTCGGCAGCGGGGGAGGAGATCGGCCCCGGGGACGTCGTCGTCTGCTCCACCGGCCTGATCGGCGAACGACTGCCGATGGACCTGCTGCTCGCGGGCGTGGACACCGCTGTCGCCGAGCTCTCCGAGGAGGGCGGGCAGGCCGCCGCCGTGGCCATCATGACGACGGACACCGTGCCGAAGACCGCACGGGCCGCCCGCGATGGCGTCACCGTCGGCGGCATGGCCAAGGGCGCCGGCATGCTGGCTCCCGCACTGGCCACCATGCTCGTCGTCGTCACCACCGATGCCGTCGTCGACGCCGAGACGGCGGACCGCGCACTGCGGCGGGCCACGGCCCTCACCTTCGACCGGATCGACTCCGACGGCTGCATGAGCACCAACGACACGGTCCTGCTGATGGCCAGTGGGGCTTCCGGCCTGGCCGCCGATGAGGACCTTCTCGCCGATCTGGTCACGGAGGTGTGCTCAGACCTTGCGCGCCAGCTCATCGGGGACGCAGAAGGCGCCACCAAGGACATCGCCATCACCGTGGTGCACGCCGCCAGCGAGTCGGACGCACTTGACGCGGCCCGTTCGGTCGCGCGCAGCAACCTGCTCAAGTGCGCCATCCACGGCGAGGACCCCAACTGGGGCCGCATCCTCTCCGCGGTCGGCACGACGAACGCGGTCTTCGAGCCGGATCAGGTCAACGTCGCGATCAACGGCGTCTGGGTGGCGAATGCGGGTGGCGTCGGCGAGCCGCGGGACGGCGTCGACATGTCCGGACGCGACGTGAGGATCGTGGTGGACCTCGCTGCCGGCGATCACTCGGTGACGGTGTGGACGAACGACCTCACCGCCGACTACGTCCACGAGAACTCCGCCTACTCCACCTGAGGACGTGACATGACCGATGTGATGAAGGCCGGCGCCAAGGCCGCCGTCCTGGCCGAGGCGCTCCCATGGATGAAGCAGTTCCACGGGGCCACGGTCGTGGTGAAGTACGGCGGCAACGCCATGACCGACGACGTCCTGAAGGCCGGCTTCGCGGAGGACGTCGTGTTCCTCCGGCTCGCCGGGCTGCGGCCGGTCGTCGTGCACGGTGGCGGTCCGCAGATCAGCAGCATGCTCAGCCGGCTGGGCGTCGACTCGGAGTTCAAGGGCGGCCTGCGGGTGACCACTCCCGAGGTGATGGACGTGGTCGGCATGGTGCTCGTCGGCCAGGTGCAGCGCGAGCTGGTCGGTCTCATCAACGAGCACGGGCCGTTCGCCGTCGGCATGTCGGGCGAGGACGCGCACCTGTTCACCGCTGAGCGCCGGCACGCGATGGTCGACGGCGAGCCCACCGACGTCGGCCAGGTCGGCGACGTCGTCGATGTCCGCCCGGAGTTCGTGGAGCGCCTGCTCGACGACGGCCTGATCCCGGTCGTCTCGACGGTGGCCCGCGACGTCGACGGCACCTCGCACAACGTGAACGCCGATACCGCCGCGGCCGCCTTGGCGGTGGCCCTGGGGGCCGAGAAGCTCATCGTGCTGACCGACGTCGAGGGGCTCTACGCCGACTGGCCGGATCGCGACTCCCTCATCCCGACGATCGGGGCCGATCGGCTCCGGGCGATGCTGCCGCTGCTGGAGAGCGGGATGGTGCCCAAGATGGAGGCCTGCCTGCGGGCCGTGGACGGGGGCGTTCCCCGCGCCACCGTCATCGACGGCCGGGTCCAGCACAGCCTGCTCCTCGAGGTGTTCACGGACTCGGGCATCGGCACCATGGTGCTGCCCGAGGAGGTCGCGCCATGACGGGCTGGGCGGAGCGCTGGCAGGGGGCGCTGATGGACAACTACGGCACCCCGCCGGTCATGCTGGTGCGCGGATCCGGTGCGCGGGTGTGGGATGTCGACGGGCGCGAGTACGTCGACCTGCTGGCCGGCATCGCCGTCAACGCGCTGGGCCACGCCGACCCGCGCCTCGTCGAGGCGGTGTCGACGCAGTTGGCGACGCTGGGCCACACCAGCAACCTCGCCGCGACCGAGCCGGCGATCCGGCTGGCCGAGCGGCTGACCGCCCTGTTGGGGGATCCGGACGCCCGCGTGTTCTTCTGCAACTCGGGCGCGGAGGCGAACGAGGCGGCCTTCAAGCTGGCCCGCCTCACCGGCCGCACCGGCATGGTGGTCGCCGAGAACGGCTTCCACGGCCGGACCATGGGCGCGCTGTCGCTGACGGCCCAGCCGGCCAAGCAGGACCCGTTCCGTCCGCTCCCCGGAGACGTGACCGTGGTGCCCTACGGGGACGCCGATGCCCTCGCGGCAGCGGTCGACGCGCGCACGGCGGCCGTGGTCCTCGAGCCGATCCAGGGCGAGGGCGGGGTCGTCGTGCCGCCGGCGGGCTATCTCGCCACCGCGCGACGGCTCGCCGACGAGGCAGGCGCCCTGCTCGTCCTCGACGAGGTCCAGACCGGCATCGGCCGCACCGGGGACCTGGTTCGCGCACCAGGCCGACGATGTGCGCCCCGACGTGCTGACCCTGGCGAAGGGCCTCGGGGGCGGCCTGCCCATCGGCGCCGTGGTCGCCACCGGACGCGCCGCCGCCCTGTTCGGGCCCGGTTCCCACGGCTCCACCTTCGGTGGCAATCCCGCGTCCTGCGCCGCGGCGCTGGCGGTGCTGGACGCCATCGAGTCCGACGGCCTGCTCGGCCGCGTGGGCGAGCTGAGCAAGGCCCTCTCCACCGGACTGGTGGAGCGATCGCACGGGCTCGTGGACCATGTGCGCGGCCGGGGCCTGCTGCTCGCCGCCGTCCTCCACGAGCCGCCGGCCGTCGATCTCGAGCGGGCCTGCCGTGCCGAGGGCCTGATCGTCAACGCCGTCGCGCCCGACGCCATCCGGATCGCCCCGCCGCTGGTGCTCACCGACCAGGACGTGGCCGACGCCCTGGATCGATGGGACGCCGCCTGCGCCCAGGTGGTGCGGGCGAAGGTGGGCGGCTGATGTCCGCGACCGGGACGCCGAACACCGCCTCCGCGAGACGATCGCGCATCGCCGGCCTCATCGCCACGCATGCGGTCGGCTCGCAGGAGGAGCTCGGACAGCTGCTTGCCGAGGAGGACATCCACGTCACGCAGGCCACCCTGTCCCGCGACCTCGTCGCCATCGGTGCGATCAAGGCCGTGGACGCCGATGGGCACGCCCACTACGCGCTGGCCGACCCGGCCGCGGACACCTCCATCCCGATGGCCGGCGGAGACACGGCCCTCGCCCGCCTGACCACCGAGCTGCTGCTGCGTGCGGAGGCGGCCGGCAACATCGCGGTCCTGCACACCCCGCCGGGCGCCGCGCAGTTCCTCGCCGGTCATCTGGACCGGAGCACCGGCTTCGATACGGTCGGCACCGTGGCCGGCGACGACACCGTCATCATCGTGATGCGCACGCCGCGGGAGGCGACCTCACTCTGCAGCACCCTGCTGCGGATGGCAGACGCAAGGAGAGCACCGTGACCGAGGCCCAGCCCACCCGCCTGTGGGGCGGACGCTTCGCCGACGGTCCGTCCGACGCGATGGCCGCCCTCAGCCTCTCGACCCACTTCGACTGGCGGCTGGCGCCCTACGACGTCCAGCAGACGCGGGCCCATGCCCGGGTCCTGCACGCTGCCGGGCTGCTGTCCGACCCGGAGCTGGACGCGGTCCTGGCCGCGCTCGACACCCTCGCCGCGCAGATCGCCGACGGCACGCTCGTTCCCGAACCGTCCGACGAGGACGTGCACACGGCTGTCGAGCGCTCGCTGATCGCGCTGCTCGGCGACCTCGGCGGCAAGCTCCGTGCGGGACGCAGCCGCAACGACCAGGTCGCCACCGACTTCCGGCTGTACCTGCGCGACCAGGTGCGTCGCATCGCTCGGTCGGTCACCGACCTGCAGGAGGCGCTGCTCGGCCAGGCGGAGCAGCACGTCGACACGTTCTCGCCCGGGTTCACCCACCTGCAGCACGCCCAGCCGGTGTCCTTCGCGCACGAGCTCGCCAAGCACGTGCACGCCCTGGGCCGCGACGTCGAGCGGCTGGCCGACTGGGATCGACGGGCCGCACGCTCGCCCCTCGGTGCGGGCGCGCTGGCCGGATCGAGCCTGGGCCTGGATCCGCAGGCGGTCGCGGTCGACCTCGGCTTCGACGAGGCCCTCGGCAACTCGATCGACGCGACCAGCGACCGCGACTGGGTGGCCGAGTTCCTCTTCGTGGCCGCGATGATCGGCGTCCACCTCTCGCGACTGGGGGAGGAGGTCATCCTGATGTCCTCGCGCGAGTTCGGCTGGGCGACGCTCGACGACGCGTGGTCGACGGGATCGTCGATCATGCCGCAGAAGAAGAACCCCGACGTCGCGGAGCTGGCCCGAGGCAAGTCCGGCCGGCTGATCGGCAATCTGACCGGCCTGCTCGCGACCCTGAAGGGGCTGCCGTTCGGCTACAACCGCGACCTGCAGGAGGACAAGGAGCCGGTCTTCGACACCGTCGAGCAGCTGCTGCTGGTGCTGCCCGCGATGACCGGGATGATCGCGACGCTGCGCTTCGACGCCGACCGGATGGGCGCGTCGGCCCCGGAGGGCTTCGCGCTCGCGACGGACATCGCGGAATGGCTCGTGCGCAACGGGGTGCCCTTCCGCGAGGCGCACGAGATCGCGGGCGCCTCCGTGCGGGCCGCCGAGGCGCGCGGCGTGGAGCTGTGGGACCTCACGGACGAGGACTTCGCCGCAATCTCCTCGCGGCTGACCCCCGACGTGCGCGGCGTGCTCACGGTCCGCGGGTCCCTGGACTCGCGGAACGCCTTCGGCGGCACCGCGCCTGCCCGGGTGCGCGAGCAGCTCGCCGACCTGGCCGGGCTCGTCGCCGAGCAGCGCATCGCCTGGGCGTAGGCCGTCTCGATGACCCGGACTGGGACGGTCGCGGCGAGGGCCCTCTTCGTGCTGGGCATCGTGGCGGTGTCGTGGACGTCGCTCCTCCCGCCGGACGACCTGCCCACGGCCTTCGGGCTCTCCGACAAGGTCCTGCACCTGCTCGGCTATGCGCTGCTGGGTGCTCTGGCGGTGCTCAGCGGCCTGCGGCTGCCCCTCGCGCTCGTCGCCGTCATCGGCCTCGGGCTCGTCCTGGAACTCGCTCAGGGACTGCTCGGCTACCGCTCCTTCGAGTGGCTCGACCTGGTGGCGGACGGAGTCGGCGCGGCGGCGGGTGCCGTGGTTGCCGCCCGCATCGTCACGGAGCTCCGCAAACGACAGTCGCGCCGCGCGCAGGACCTGAAGCGGGTGCGGCGTCGTGAGCGCCGGGAGCAGCGGCGCAATCCGGAGCCCGAGAAGCCCATGAACACCGCGAAGGCGGCCGCTCGCAAGGGTGCGCCTAGCTGGCAGCAGGTGGCACAGCGCAGCGGCGGCAAGTGCTGGCTCTGCGGGCGGCGCACGCATGAGGACGATCGGCTGCGCCAGCCGGACGGGACCTATCGGCTCGGCGCCACCTACCCCGCGGTCGTGTTCGTCGAGCGCATCGACCAGGGCGGCAGCTACGAGGTGGAGAACGCGAGGGTGGCGCACCGGCACTGCGCCGCGCTGCGGGAGGCCAATCCCGGCCGCACGCAGTTCGGGACGCCGAAGCGGACCTATGCCGCCCGGGGCGAGTCGGACTAGCGGCGCGCCTTCCGGTGCGCTGACGCCGCCGACTCGCGGGACGTGCGCTTGGCCGTCTTCTTGACCGAGGCCTGTGCCGGCATCGCGAGGCTGACCTGCAGGAGCACGTCGCCCTCGTGGCCGGCCACCGTGGGCTGCGGATCCACCGGAGTCACGGTCATCACGGGCGCAGTGGCTGGCGCGGGGCCATCAAGCTGCCCGGCCGAAGCGGTGCCGGCAAGTCCGACGAATCCGGACAACGCGAGCGTCCCGGCGCCGACGAGGGCCGTGATCCGGGTGCTCGTGCGCTTCACTGCTTCTCCCTCGACGGTGCTGTTGGCTGGGTAGTACCCAGACAACCGGTCCCGCCTCTCGGGACCCTCTCGATCGCCTCTGCGTTTGCTGTCATGTGCAGCGCTTATCGCGGATGCCCGCTCGCCGGCACTATCCAGACGGCACGAGTGCGCGTAGCGTGCAAGCGCTGGGGGCCAGCGAGAGGCACCGATATGACGGCACTGCAGTCCAAGTCCTTCGAGAACGCCGACGAGGTCCGCACTCCGGACAAGACCCGCGTCGAGGTGGTCCGGCTCGACGGCGTGACTGCGGGAAGGTTCACCTTCGAGCCCGGCTGGAAGTGGTCGGAGTGCGTCAAGCCGAAGGTCGGCACGGACACCTGCCAGGCCCATCACGTCGGTGCGGTCGTCTCCGGTCGGCTGCACGTCGAGATGGCGGACGGCAGTGAGATGGATCTCGGCCCGGGTGACGCGTACATCATCCCGTCGGGACATGACGCCTGGAACACGGGCGACGTGCCGACCGTCCTCCTGGAGTTCGAGAGCGCGGAGACCTACGCGAAGTAGAGTCGCGTCACGGCCGGAGGGGCTGGCCGCTGTCACGACGAAGGGTGAGGCCGACATGAAGGTGCTCGTCGATTTCGATGTCTGCCGGAGCTCTGCGGCGTGCATGGCGGCCTGCCCCGAGGTCTTCGAGGTGCGCGACGACGGCTACCTCTATGTCCTCGACGAGGAGCCGGGCGAGTCGCTGCGCGAGGGCGTCGAGCGGGCCGCCGCGTCATGCCCGACGGGGGCCATCACCGTCGAGGGCTAGACGGCCACAGGCATGAGCGCCGACGTCGATGAGGAGTTCGCCCGGCAGCTCGCGGTCCTGACGGCGGCTGGCCTGCCCGGGCTGGCGGGGATGTCGGACGACGGCTTCGCCGCCCTGATCGATCCCCTGCGGCACGTGGTCCGCTCGCATGCCGCGGCGGAGGCGGGCGGAGCCGGGAGCGATCGCGCGGCATGGCTCATCGTGGTCTCGCCGAGCCTGATCGGCGCACGGGACCTCGTGCCGCTGCTGCGGCTGCCGGCGGGCCGGCACCCGGGGATCGTCGACCGGAACCACGGTGCGGACGACCTCGAGGCCTATCGGCCGGTGCCGGAGCTCCACGTGCCCGATGCGTCCGCCTATGTGCTGTTCGACGTCGATCGCGGAGACGAGTTTCGTGGGGTGCGGCCACGCGACGCCGTGCCGGTGATCCTGAGCCGGGGGCGGACTCCGCTCACCATCCACGAGGGCCTCGCCTTCGCCCTGCTGCAGCCGACCTCAATCGAGCGGAACAGGTGCTACATGCTCGCCGGCTCCCGCCGAGGGGACAAGCGCGTTCCCGCGCTGTGGATCTCCGCGAACGCGCCCAAGCTGGGCTGGTGCTGGGAGGGCAATCTGCACACCTGGCTCGGCATCGCGTCGGCGGGCACGCGGCTGGCTGCGGAGGGAGCGGTGAGTGGAGCTCCGTGAGCGAGTGGGTCGTCACGCGGTCGAGGTCGCTCGGCATCGACGTGATCTCCGACCGCGTCGACCTGCTGTCGCGACGTCTTCGGCCGGACTATGTACTCGCCGAGCCGGTCACACCGGGAACGGGTACCACTGGGTGGCGAACCCCATCACCTTGCGGCAGCTGGGACAGAAGAACACGTAGCCGCGACCCATCCCGAAGGGTCCGTTCGGCCTGCGCAAGTAGATCTCCGGAAGCTCGGCCTCGCAGTGCGGGCAGACCGGCACGAGGTCTTCGCGCCTCACGACTGCGCACGGCGCAACGCCTGCTCTTGGACTCATGGCATCCTCCCGTCTCATAGATGGGCTCCCCTCAAGAGTCTCACCATCCCCGTGGGGTTCGCCTGCGATGAGTCCTCGCGGACTTCGTGCTCGGGCCGGGGATCGGAGGGTGGGGCGTGGACCTGCTCGGCTAGGTTCGCGGCATGCTGGCGGCGGACTGGGTGAGCGGGCACGCCGCTGACGTGGCCCCCCGGCTGCTGGGCGCGCTGATCACCTCACATGTTGACGGGGGCCTGGTCGTGGTCCGGCTCACGGAGGTGGAGGCCTACGGCGGCGAGGGGGAGGACCCGGGGTCCCACGCCTTCCGTCGCAAGACGCCGAGGAACGAGACGATGTTCGGTCCGCCCGGGCCGCGCGTACGTCTACTTCACCTATGGCATGCACTGGTGCCTCAACGTGGTCACCCAGGCCGAAGGGACCGCGGGCGCCGTGCTGCTCCGGGCGGGCGAGGTCGTCGAAGGGATCGACGTCGCCCGCTCACGTCGCGGACCACAGGTGCGCGATCGGGACCTGGCACGAGGTCCCGCCCGCCTGACCGTCGCCCTCGGCGTGACGGGCGCGCTGGACGGCTCGGCCCTGTTCAGCCGACGGTCCCCCCTTCGGCTCGCCCTGCCGCAGACGCCGGCTGCCGATATCGAGATGGGCCCGCGGACGGGCGTCGGCGGCGCCGGCGCGGCCACTCCCTGGCGCTTCCACCTGCCGGACGAGCCGACCGTCAGTCCGTACCGAGCAGCCCAGCCGCGCGGCCGCAAGGCCACGTGATCCGCCCCATTCCGGGAGTAGGGTCCAGTTGGGGGGTAGGGAAGGACTGACCGTGGCCGAAGGTCAGCACGCGGACGAGCAGCATGGGGTGGGTGCCCCGGCTCCGGCACGCCTAGTCGCCATCGGCGCTTCGGCGGGGGGGCTTGAGGCGTTGCAGGAGTTTCTCGCCCCGCTGGGGCCCGGCACTGGCACTGCATACGTCATCGCACAGCATCTGGCGCCGGATCACCCGACGCTCCTCGTGGAACTCCTGAGCAGGGGGTCGCCCCTGCTCATCACCGAGGCTCGCGACGGTGGCCGCCTTGAAGCCGACATCGTATATGTGGCCCCACCAAACCGCGACGTGACGGTCGAGTCCGACTCGGTGCACCTATCGGAACCTGAGGGCCGATATGGCCCGAGTCCGAGCATCGACCGGCTGTTCGAGTCGATGGCTGAGCACTGGGGCGTTCACGCGGTCGCGGTCGTGCTGTCAGGAACGGGCTCGGACGGTGCCCAAGGCCTTCGGGCGGTGCGTGGCGAGGGCGGACTGGCCATGGTGCAGTCGCCATCGACAGCCCGGTTTGATGCGATGCCGAGAGCGGCAATTGCACTCGGTGGGGCGGACCTCATCGACGACGCGGCAGCACTCGGAGAGCGGCTGGGCGAGTTGTCACCGACGACCGACACCATGCCGAACGTGCCGAGCCTGCCGTCGAAACCGGCCGCCGGAGCGCTGAAGTCCGTCACGGAGCAGTTGCGGCGGGCGCTGGGAATCGACTTCTCGCGCTACAAGGAGAGCACGCTGAAGCGCCAGGTGGAGCGTCGCATGGCGATTCGCCAGAACGCCGATATCGAGGATTATCTGGCCGCTCTGGTCGCTGATCCGGACGAGGCGCATGCCCTCTGCAGCAACCTCCTCGTGACCGTGACCTCGTTCTTCCGGGACTTGCCTGCGTTCGAGGCACTGACCGCGCTTCTGCGGACGTATGTCGCTGAGTTTTCCGCCGAACGGCCGTTGCGGGTCTGGGTGCCGGGCTGCGCGACGGGGGAGGAGGTCTACACCATCGCCATGCTGGCGAGCGACGTCCTCGGCAACCCGATGGATCTCAATCGTCGCTTGAAAATCTTCGGCACCGACCTCGACGAACGCAGTCTGGAGATCGCGAGGCGTGCGACCTACCCGCTCTCCGCGGCAAGTCGGATCCCGGACGACTACGCGGCGCGGTTCACGCGCGAGGTGGGCGACGGCATCCAGATCGGGGAGGTGCTCCGCGAGTGCGCAGTCTTCGCACGACACGACGTTGCTGAGGACCCGCCCTTCCCGCGCATCGACCTGGTGTCGTGCCGGAACACGCTCATCTACTTCACGACTCCCCTGCAGCGCAGGGTCCTCGACCAGTTCAGCTTCTCGTTGAGTGAGGGCGGACTCCTCATGCTCGGCAAGTCCGAGACCGTCGATCGCGCGGACCGCGAATTCCGAGGTGCGCGAGCGCAGCGTCGTGTTCGACCAGGAGATCGCCCGGCTCGAGAAGGAGTTGTTCGCCAGCCAGGAGACGTTGCAGCGGTCCCTGAGCGAACTCGAGGCGCTGAACGAGGAACTCGAGGCGTCCTCGGAGGAACTGCAGGCGTCCTCGGAAGAGCTGCAGGCATCCAACGAGGAGCTCGAGGCGTCAAACGAGGAACTGGAGGCGACGAACGAGGAACTCGCGACCATGAACCAGGAACTCAGCATGAGTTCCGAGCGCGCTCAGGCAACAAACACCGATCTGGAGAACATTCTGGCCTGCCTCAACCAGGGCATGGTCCTGGTTGACGACAGCCGGCGCGTGACGCGCTTCTCGCCCCTGGCCGTCAGGGTTTTCGCGCTGGTGGCCAACGACATCGGCCGGGTCATCGCGGAGGTGCCGACAACGCTGGCCGTCCCAGATCTCGACCAGGCGCTCACCTCAGTATTGGACGGCGGGCCGCGGATCGACATGGAGATCGGTGACGATGAGGCCTCCTACCTGCTCCAGGTGCTCCCCTATCCCGGCTTCCAGCCCGGACGGCGCGGCGCCATCATCACGCTGACAGACATCACGCCGATCGCGAGACTGCGAGCAGTGGCGCAGGTCGCGTTCGACGAGTTGGAGGCTCAGTCACACGCGCTGAGCACCCAGGCGAGCCATGACTCGATCACCGAGTTGCTGAACCGCAGGGCGTTCGGGGAGTCGCTGGCCCGGGAACTCGCTCTCGCTGAGAGGGCGCGCTCGCGATTGGCCCTCGTATGGGTCGACCTCGATCGCTTCAAGGAGGTCAACGACGAATGCGGTCACGGGGCGGGCGATCTGGTCCTCAAGGCCACGGCGGATCGACTTCGTGCAGTCGTGCGCACGACGGACGTTGTGGGCCGAATAGGTGGCGATGAGTTCGGCGTCATCATCCCGGGGTACGACTCAGATGCCGAACTGGACGCGGTACTCGAACGGATCACGTCCGCCGTGGGCAAGCCGGTCGACACGGGCGAGCGCGAGCTGGTGGTCTCCGGCAGCGTGGGTGCGGCGATCTTCCCGGTCGATTGCGAGACCCCCGAGGGGATGTTGCGCGCCGCGGACGCCGCGATGTACTTCGCCAAGGAGAAGGGCGGCAACCGGTTCGCCTACTTCACGCCATCCTTGAATGAGGCCGCCGATCTGCGACGGCGTCGGCGCTCGGAGATCGACGCCGCGCTCGAGGCCGACGACTTCGAACTCCACTACCAGCCGATCGTCAGTGGTCTCGACGGACGCGTGTGGGGGGCGGAGGCGCTGCTGAGATGGAACCGGGACGGTGCGCTGGAAAAGGCGGGCACCTTCGTGCCCTTCTGCGAGGAGAGCGGCCAGATCCGGCCCCTGGGGAGGGCGACGCTGAACCTGCTTCGCGCGGACCTTGAGGTGATCCGAGCGAGCGGGCACGCGGACCTGACGATCTCCTTCAACATGTCCGTGGCCCAGCTCGAGGATCCCTTGCTTCAGGAGATGCTGGTGCGGTGGCCGGCACCTGGTGGCCTCGATGGCATGGTCGTGGAGATTCTGGAGTCGGTGTTCCTCCCCGAGCACCGCTCGGCGTTGGACATGGTCGAGCGCCTGACCGAGGAGGGGGCTGCCGTCTCTGTCGACGACTTCGGATCGGGCTACTCAAATCTGCGACTGCTGGCGACCGTCTCGCCGGACTACGTCAAGTTGGATCAGTCTTTCCTCCAGCAGCGTGACCGGCCTGAGGCGCGGTCGGCGCTCATCCGGGCGGCGGTTGCCATGGCTCATCTGGTCGGCGCCGAGGTCGTCGCCGAGGGCGTGGAGCAGGATGAGCAAAGGGCCGACCTTCTGGACGCTGGGGTCGACTTCCTGCAGGGCTACGCCATCGCGCATCCGATGCCCTTGCCCGAGTTGCTCGCCTGGCTCGACGAAGATCGGTGACCGCCGGAGTCGGTGACCAGCGCCGTAGGGTCCGGTCATGACCCTGGACATCGAGCACGGCGACGAGCGAGCCACCCTTATGGCCCACCTGGACGCGAACCGCGACACGGTCGTGCGCAAGTGCTCGGGGCTGTCCTGGGACGACGCCACTCGGAGGCTGGGTCCCACGCCGACGAGCGTCGCGGGCATCCTGAAGCACCTGGTCAATGTCGAGCGCTGGTGGTTCGCGCACGTCCTCGATGGGCAGGACGACATCCACTTCGACTGGTCGGACGAGAACCCCGACGGCGAGTTCGAGTTGACCCCCGACGACTCTCTCCCGACCCTCATCGCGGCCTACGAGGCGGCCTGCGACCGCAGTCGCGAGGTGGAGATGCGCCACGAACTCGCCGACCAGTCCGCCCGCGCGTGGCGCGGCGGGCGGCACCCGTCGCTGCGCTGGATCTACGCGCACATGATCGAGGAGACCGCGCGGCACAACGGCCACCTCGACATCTACCGGGAGCTGATCGACGGCCAGACCGATCGCGACTGACGACCGCGGCGGCGGGATCGGATCCGCATGCGGGAGGATGCCCCCGTGAGCGGAATCATCGACGAACTGTCATGGCGCGGGCTGATCGCGCAGAGCACCGACCTCGACGCCCTGCGCGAGGCGACTCAGGCCGGGCCGCTCACCCTGTACTGCGGCTTCGACCCCACGGCGCCGAGCCTGCACCTCGGGAACCTCGTGCAGATCCTTACCGTGCGCCGATTCCAGCAGCATGGACACCGCCCGCTGGCCCTCGTGGGCGGCTCCACCGGACTCATCGGGGATCCCAAGATGACGGGGGAGCGCACCCTCAACACCGTCGAGGTGGTCGAGGAGTGGGTGACCCGAATCCGGAGCCAGCTCGAGCGGTTCTTCGAGTTCGAGGGGCCGGCGGCCGCGCGGATGGTCAACAACTACGACTGGACGGGGGGAGTGTCCCTCCTCGAGTTCCTCCGTGACATCGGCAAGCACTTCAGCGTGAACCGGATGCTCGATCGTGAGGCGGTGGCTGCCCGGCTGGCCAAGGACGGCATCTCGTACACGGAGTTCTCCTACCAGCTGCTGCAGTCCTTCGACTACCTGAACCTGTTCCAGCAGTACGGCTGCACGCTGCAGACGGGCGGCTCGGACCAGTGGGGCAACATCACCGCGGGCGTCGATCTCGTGCGTCGGGTGGAGGGCCACCTCGGTGCACGCGCTCACGACACCTCTGCTGGTCAAGTCCGACGGCACGAAGTTCGGGAAGACCGAGTCGGGCACTGTCTGGCTCGACCCGGAACTGACCAGCCCGTACGCGTTCTTCCAGTTCTGGCTCAACACCGACGACCGCGACGTGCCGACCATGCTGCGGATCTTCAGCTTCCGCACCGAGGCGGAGATCGACGCGCTGCTGGCCGACCTCGCGGAACGTCCGCAGGCGCGGACCGCCCAGCGGGCGCTCGCGAGCGAACTCACCGCGCTGGTCCATGGCGAGGCCGAGCGCGACGCGGCAGAGGCGGCCGGCCGGGCGCTGTTCGGCCAAGGGGACCTGGGGGACCTCCCTGCCAGCACGCTGGCGGCGGCCCTGCAGGAGGCGCCGCACGTCGTCGTGGCCGCGGACGAGGTCGTCGACGGCCGGCTGCCGGCGTACGACGACCTGTTCGCCCGGTCGGGTCTGGTGGCGAGCAAGTCCGCCGCTCGGCGCACCGTCGAGGAGGGCGGGGCCTACGCGAACAACGCCCGGGTCACCGATCCGGCCGCCCAGGCGGCCATCAGTGACCTACATCACGGGGAGTGGCTGGTGCTCCGACGCGGCAAGAAGGCCTTCGCGGGGGTCCGCGTCACCTCCGCCTGAGCGCCAAAGTGCCTGCCCTGCAAGCGTTTTCGTGGCCTGCGGCCGCGGGACACGTCGGCCGCTGCGGGGGGCCGTGGCCGATTTGACCCGGCCGCTCGGCCCCTCGTATAGTTGCTTCACCGCAAGGGAGTAACGGACACCAAGCCGCACTTCTGAACAGAGACTGAGTCTCGTCAGGGTGCGCCAAGCAAGGCCGGTCCTGCGGGAACTGACAGACCAACGTCAGGGAAGCAACACGCTGTCAAGGCGATTTGACTCCCCAGATCGAGATCTGTAAGTTGGGAACGTTGCCCCAAAACTAGGCGAGAGCCCAGTTGAGGTGCGCGCCCGCTCCTTGAGAACTCAACAGCGTGTCACATGTCAATGCCAATTAACCCCGTTCCGGGGCCGGGCACTGGTCACCGACCAGGACGCCAGCTCGCGGACGGATTCCTTTGGTAGAAATATGAGCACACAGCTCATTCTCTGCCAGCATCAACAAACCATTCATCAATGGAGAGTTTGATCCTGGCTCAGGACGAACGCTGGCGGCGTGCTTAACACATGCAAGTCGAACGGTGAAAGGGAGCTTGCTCCCTGGATCAGTGGCGAACGGGTGAGTAACACGTGGGCAACCTGCCCCAGACTCTGGGATAACTCCTCGAAAGAGGTGCTAATACCGGATACGAACTCCTTGGGCATCCTTGGAGTTGGAAAGTTTTTCGGTCTGGGATGGGCCCGCGGCCTATCAGCTAGTTGGTGAGGTAAAGGCTCACCAAGGCGACGACGGGTAGCCGGCCTGAGAGGGCGACCGGCCACACTGGGACTGAGACACGGCCCAGACTCCTACGGGAGGCAGCAGTGGGGAATATTGCGCAATGGGCGAAAGCCTGACGCAGCAACGCCGCGTGCGGGATGAAGGCCTTCGGGTTGTAAACCGCTTTCAGCAGGGAAGAAGCGAAAGTGACGGTACCTGCAGAAGAAGCACCGGCTAACTACGTGCCAGCAGCCGCGGTAATACGTAGGGTGCAAGCGTTGTCCGGATTTATTGGGCGTAAAGAGCTCGTAGGCGGTTAGTCACGTCGGATGTGAAATCCGGGAGCTTAACTCCCGGCCTGCATTCGATACGGGCTGACTAGAGTGTGGTAGGGGAGACTGGAACTCCTGGTGTAGCGGTGAAATGCGCAGATATCAGGAAGAACACCGATGGCGAAGGCAGGTCTCTGGGCCACTACTGACGCTGAGGAGCGAAAGCGTGGGGAGCAAACAGGATTAGATACCCTGGTAGTCCACGCCGTAAACGGTGGGCGCTAGGTGTGGGGAACATTCCACGTTCTCCGTGCCGCAGCTAACGCATTAAGCGCCCCGCCTGGGGAGTACGGCCGCAAGGCTAAAACTCAAAGGAATTGACGGGGGCCCGCACAAGCGGCGGAGCATGCGGCTTAATTCGATGCAACGCGAAGAACCTTACCTAGGCTTGACAGTTGGGGAAATCTGGCAGAGATGTCAGGTCCGCAAGGGCCCCAAAACAGGTGGTGCATGGCTGTCGTCAGCTCGTGTCGTGAGATGTTGGGTTAAGTCCCGCAACGAGCGCAACCCTCGTCGTATGTTGCCAGCAAGTAAAGTTGGGGACTCATACGAGACTGCCGGGGTCAACTCGGAGGAAGGTGGGGATGACGTCAAGTCATCATGCCCCTTATGTCTAGGGCTGCACGCATGCTACAATGGCTGGTACAAAGGGCTGCAATACCGCGAGGTGGAGCGAATCCCAAAAAGCCAGTCTCAGTTCGGATTGGGGTCTGCAACTCGACCCCATGAAGTCGGAGTCGCTAGTAATCGCAGATCAGCAACGCTGCGGTGAATACGTTCCCGGGCCTTGTACACACCGCCCGTCACGTCACGAAAGTCGGTAACACCCGAAGCCGGTGGCCCAACCCCTTGTGGGAGGGAGCCGTCGAAGGTGGGACTGGCGATTGGGACGAAGTCGTAACAAGGTAGCCGTACCGGAAGGTGCGGCTGGATCACCTCCTTTCTAAGGAGCATCGAGGCGCCGAAAGGCGCTGAGAGCCCGTCACCGGCAAGTGTTCGGTGAGGGAAAGCTCAAGGGTGGAACATTGACATGGGCGAGTCCAGGAACTCGCTATCCCAGTACAACCGCCTCGGCGGAGTGGAACGGATAGTGAGGGGTGGGGCTCGCCTGACACGCTGTTGGGTCCTGAGGGAACGGGAACGTTTTCTCAGGCCAGGTCCTTTGGACCCGGCTGGGTCGTCCTGACGCTGAACCGCCCGATCACCTCGAGCAGGCAGCGAACCAGGGACGGACCCGCCCGAATTTTGAGAACTGCATAGTGGACGCGAGCATCTTTAATAACTCTTGTTATTAAGTATATTTTTGGTATCTGTGGCAAGTTATTAAGGGCGCACGGTGGATGCCTTGGCATCAGGAGCCGAAGAAGGACGTAGGAGGCTGCGAAAAGCCTCGGGGAGCTGCCAACCGAGCTGTGATCCGGGGATGTCCGAATGGGGAAACCCGGCTGGGGTAATGCCCAGTCACCCCTGCCTGAATATATAGGGCAGGCGGCGGGAACGTGGGGAAGTGAAACATCTCAGTACCCACAGGAAGAGAAAACAATAGTGATTCCGTCAGTAGTGGCGAGCGAACGCGGAAGAGGCCAAACCACAGCGGCGTGATAGACGCCAGTCGTTTCCGTTGTGGGGTTGTGGGAGTGTTCAGTCGGTTCTGGCGAGCTGACAGAGAGTCAAAAACGTGTGTTGTAGTCGAAGGCCATGCGAAAGGGCCGGCACAGAAGGTAATACCCCTGTAGACGAAACAGCACACACTCTCGAGCAATTTCCCAAGTAGCACGGGGCCCGAGAAATCCCGTGTGAATCTGGCGGGACCACCCGCTAAGCCTAAATACTACCTGATGACCGATAGCGGACAAGTACCGTGAGGGAAAGGTGAAAAGTACCCCGGGAGGGGAGTGAAATAGTGCCTGAAACCGTGTGCCTACAAGCCGTTGGAGCCCCCAAGTCTTCGGACAGGGTGACAGCGTGCCTTTTGAAGAATGAGCCTGCGAGTTAGCGATACGTGGCGAGGTTAACCCGTGAGGGGTAGCCGTAGCGAAAGCGAGTCTGAATAGGGCGACTGAGTCGCGTGTCCTAGACCCGAAGCGGAGTGATCTACCCATGGCCAGGTTGAAGCGACGGTAAGACGTCGTGGAGGACCGAACCCACCTAGGTTGAAAACTGGGGGGATGAGCTGTGGGTAGGGGTGAAAGGCCAATCAAACTCCGTGATAGCTGGTTCTCCCCGAAATGCATTTAGGTGCAGCGTCACGTGTTTCTTGCCGGAGGTAGAGCACTGGATGGGCTAGGGGGCCTACAAGCTTACTGAACTCAACCAAACTCCGAATGCCGGTAAGTGAGAGCGTGGCAGTGAGACTGCGGGCGATAAGGTTCGTAGTCGAGAGGGAAACAACCCAGATCACCAACTAAGGTCCCAAAGCGTGTGCTAAGTGGGAAAGGATGTGGAGTTGCATCGACAACCAGGAGGTTGGCTTAGAAGCAGCCACCCTTGAAAGAGTGCGTAATAGCTCACTGGTCAAGTGATTCCGCGCCGACAATGTAACGGGGCTCAAGCACACCACCGAAGTTGTGACATTCACACATGGCTCGGCCTCCTTGGAGGTCCAGGCGTGTGGATGGGTAGGGGAGCGTCGTGTGGCCAGCGAAGCGGCGGGGTAACCCAGCCGTGGAGGCCACACGAGTGAGAATGCAGGCATGAGTAGCGAAAGACGGGTGAGAAACCCGTCCGCCGAATGACCAAGGGTTCCAGGGCCAGGCTAATCCGCCCTGGGTAAGTCGGGACCTAAGGCGAGGCCGACAGGCGTAGTCGATGGACAACGGGTTGATATTCCCGTACCGGCATTGGTTCGCCCATGGCGAGCCCGGTGATGCTAAGAGCAGGAAGGAACGGATCCCTTCGGGGTGAGGTTCTGGAGCGCTCGACCCTAACCGGTAGTAGCCAAGCAATGGGGTGACGCAGGAAGGTAGCTCAACCGCGGCGATGGTAGTCCGCGGCCAAGGTTGTAGGGCGAGACGTAGGCAAATCCGCGTCTCATGCGCCTGAGAACTGATGGGGAGCCGATTGAGGCGAAGTGAGTGATCCTATGCTGCCGAGAAAAGCCTCTAGCGAGAACCAAAGCCGCCCGTACCCCAAACCAACACAGGTGGTCAGGTAGAGAATACTAAGGCGATCGAGTGAACTGTGGTTAAGGAACTCGGCAAAATGCCCCCGTAACTTCGGGAGAAGGGGGGCCGCAACTGGTGATGGGACTTGCTCCCTGAGCTGGCGGCGGCCGCAGAGACCAGGTGGAAGCGACTGTTTACTAAAAACACAGGTCCATGCAAAGTCGCAAGACGACGTATATGGACTGACGCCTGCCCGGTGCTGGAACGTTAAGGGGACCGGTTAGGCCTTCGGGCCGAAGCTGAGAACTTAAGCGCCAGTAAACGGCGGTGGTAACTATAACCATCCTAAGGTAGCGAAATTCCTTGTCGGGTAAGTTCCGACCTGCACGAATGGCGTAACGACTTCCACGCTGTCTCAACCACAGACTCGGCGAAATTGCACTACGAGTAAAGATGCTCGTTACGCGTGGCAGGACGGAAAGACCCCGGGACCTTTACTATAGCTTGGTATTGGTGGTCGATTCGATTTGTGTAGGATAGGTGGGAGACTGTGAAACTCGGACGCCAGTTCGGGTGGAGTCAATGTTGAAATACCACTCTGATCGTATTGGCTGTCTAACCTCGGACCGTGATCCGGTCTAGGGACAGTGCCTGGTGGGTAGTTTAACTGGGGCGGTTGCCTCCTAAAATGTAACGGAGGCGCTCAAAGGTTCCCTCAGCCTGGTTGGCAATCAGGTGTCGAGTGTAAGTGCACAAGGGAGCTTGACTGTGAGACCGACAGGTCGAGCAGGGACGAAAGTCGGAACTAGTGATCCGGCGCATGCTTGTGGAAGCGGCGTCGCTCAACGGATAAAAGGTACCCCGGGGATAACAGGCTGATCTTGCCCAAGAGTCCATATCGACGGCATGGTTTGGCACCTCGATGTCGGCTCGTCGCATCCTGGGGCTGGAGTAGGTCCCAAGGGTTGGGCTGTTCGCCCATTAAAGCGGTACGCGAGCTGGGTTTAGAACGTCGTGAGACAGTTCGGTCCCTATCCGCCACGCGCGCAGGAGTCTTGAGGAGACCTGTCCCTAGTACGAGAGGACCGGGATGGACGAACCTCTGGTGTGCCAGTTGTACTGCCAAGTGCACTGCTGGTTAGCTACGTTCGGTAGGGATAACCGCTGAAAGCATCTAAGCGGGAAACCCGCTCCAAGATGAGGACTCCCACAGGGTTGACCTGGTAAGGCCCCCAGCTAGACGACTGGGTTGATAGGCCGGATGTGGAAGCACAGTAATGTGTGGAGCTGACCGGTACTAATAGGCCGAGGACTTGCCTCATATCAAAAACTCGCGTCCACTGTGCGGTTCCCGAGATTCGGTCGGGAACCTAGAGCACTCATATCTTTGTGCTCGGTCTGATTGAAAACTCAATAGAGTTTCGGCGGCCATAGCGAGAGGGAAACGCCCGGCTCCATTCCGAACCCGGAAGCTAAGCCTCTCAGCGCCGATGGTACTGCGCGGGTGACTGCGTGGGAGAGTAGGACGCCGCCGGACATTTTTTCGACAAAGGCCACCCCATGGGGTGGCCTTTGTCGTTGGTGGACAGGTGCATCGGGCAGGATGGCCCGGCGCGGAGGAGGAATTGTGGGCGACGAGCAGCGGGGCGGACGGTCGAGCCGACCCGGTGGCAAGCCGAAGAGCGGCAAGCCGATAGCGGCAAGCCGAAAGCGGCAAGCCGAAGAGCGGCAAGCCGGGGAGAAGCCGCGCTACGACAAGCCGAAGAGCGGCAAGCCGGGGGAGAAGCCGCGCGGTGGCCGACCCACGTCGTCCGGTGCCCGCCGGCCCTCGTCCGGTCGGCCCGCCGGGCGCGACGACCGACCGGACACGCGCCGGCCGATGCGATCGGATGTGGACCGACCGCGGGACCCGCACATCCCGGACGAGATCACCCCGGACATGCTGGAGAAGGGCCTGCTCTTCGAGCTGCGGACCCTGCCCGAGGGCCTCGCGGAGATCGTGGCCCGGCACCTGGTGGCCGCCGACCTGGCCCTCGTCGAGGGCGACGTGACCCTGGCTCGCGCCCATATCGCGGCGGCGAAGCGGCGCGCAGGACGAGTCGCGCCGGTGCGCGAGGCAGCCGGTATCGCCGCGTACCTGGACGGGGACTATGCGGAGGCGATCGCCGAGCTGCGCACCGTTCGCCGGATGACCGGGGCCGACGAGTACGTGCCGATGCTGGCCGACTGCGAGCGCGGCCTGGGTCGCCCGCAGCGGGCCCTGGAGCTCATCAAGGAAGTCGACCTGCGCAAGGTGGACGTGGCGACCAAGGTGGAGCTGACCCTGGTCGCGGCGGGCGCCCGTGCCGACATGGGCCAGGTGGACGCGGCACTGGTGGTGCTCCAGATCCCCGAGCTCACCAAGCTGCCCAAGGGCGGTCCGCGCGCCCGTCTCCAGTACGCATACGCCGACCTGCTCGAGCGCGCCGGGCGGCTCGACGAGTCACGGGAGTGGATGCGGAAGGCAGCCAAGTCCGACGTCGACGGCGTGACCGACGCGCAGGAGCGGGTCGAGGAGGAGGCCGGACTGCTCTTCATCGAGGAGGAGCTGGAGGAGGGCCCCGAGGCCGAGGACTCGTCCGCCGAGTAGTCGACTACTCGCTCGTGCCCGCCCGCGAGTCCAGCCACCGGATGATGCCGTTGACGTTGGCGGCCACGCTGGACAGCTCCTCGAACTTCAGCGCGCGGTCGTCGTCCGCGTAGAACTGCGGGCTGCGGGCCCGATCACGCTCGCGCACCATCGCGACGGCGTGGTCGAGATTCGGCTCGATGGCGTGCACCTGCTCGACCATCTCCACCCACAGCAGCAGCTCCTCCTCGGATCGTTCGAGCGTCTGCTCCACGTCGGTCACCGGACCGAAGTGGCTGAACAGCAGTCGGTTGGCCTGGGCGTCACGCATGCGCGCCAGAGAGGACAGGGTCAGGTCGAGGTCGAAGTCCGGAGGCGGAGTGGCGGGCCGCACGTCAGCGGTCTCCGGCACGTACACCCCGGCCGCGTCCCCGGTGTACAGGTCCCCCGTCTGCGAGTCCAGTAGCCCCACGTGGTGCGACGCATGCCCAGGATTGTGGAAGGCCTCGAGCTGGCGGCCGTCCCCGAGGTCCACACTGCCGATCTCCCCGATCGTCATGATGCGGTCGGCCGGAACCGGCCGCAGGTCGCCGAACAGCCGGTCCATGTCGGCGCCGAAGACCCGATGCGCACTGGCCACCAGCCGACTCGGATCGACCAGGTGGCGCGCTCCCCGCTCCTGTACGACGACCTGTGCCTGCGGGAACGCGGCGGCGATGTCGCCGACCCCGCCGGCATGGTCGAGGTGGATGTGCGTGACCACGACGGTGGCCAGGTCATCCGGGCCGATGCCGAGTTCCGCGAGCGCGCGCACGACGACGTCGGCGCTGCGAGCGGTGCCGGTCTCGATGAGGCACGGTCGACTGCTCCGGATCAGGTAGCCGGAGGTGATGCCCTCGTAGCCGCCCATGCGGGTGTCGACGTGGAACACCTCGTTGCCAAGGTCCTCGATGATCTCGGTCATCAGCCCAGTATGGCGAGTGGAGGTCTCCGAAGTCAGGCACCGAGTTGTCCACCGGCTGCTGGGTGGCTGTCGGACGTCCACCGGGGCCCGACGCTGCCGGACGCGTCCGGCCCGGGTCGGTCAGCATCGGTGCATGTCCACGACATCCACCTCCCATCCCTCGTCCGCAACCGTCCGCCTCGCGGGGCGCCTGGGCACCCGCATCGACCTGCGCGAGCTGCCCAGCGGCGACTCACTCGCGGTCTTCAGCGTGGTCGTCGACCGACCCCGGCGCTCAGGCGCGGCTCGCACCGGCCCTCGCGTCGACGCCATCCCCTGTCAGGCCTTCCGCAGCGACGTCCGTCGGCGCGTCACGGCCCTCGCCCCGGGCACCTGGGTCGAGATCGAGGGCACCCTGCGCCGCCGGTTCTGGCGCTCCGGGGCGGGGCTCGGCAGTGCGCTCGAAGTCGAGGTGACGCGACTGCGACGACTGACGGATCCCGTGCAAGCATGAGCGCATGACGGAAGCCCGGGACCCGACCGCCGAGGCGGGGGACCCCGAGGGCTCTCCGTACGACTGGTACCGACGCGCGATCGCGCTGCTCGAAGGCGGCAACCCCGATGCCGCGGGGGTGCTGCTGGCCCGACTCCGCGAGATCGACCCGACGTCCAAGTCCGTCCTCGAGGCACACGCACGGGCACTCTTCGACTCGAAGCGGTTCGAGGAGTCGGCGGCCGCGTTCGCCGAACTCGTCGAGGCAAGCCCGGACGAGGACTATGCCCACTATGGGCTCGGCCTGTCGCTGTGGCGCCTGCAGAAGTTCCCGGCGGCCCGCGACGAGCTCGCCATGGCCGCGGTGATGCGCCCCGGGCGCGCGGACTACGCCCAGGCCTTGGCCCAGGTGCGCGCCACCCTCCGGGCCCGTGAGGAGTCCGGGCTGCCGCTCGAGGGGCCGGTGAATCCGTGACCGGTCCGCTGCGGGAGCGGTTCGACGCGCTGCTCTTCGACCTCGACGGCGTCGTCTACGTCGGCCCCGACGCGGTGCCGGGCGCGGCGGCAGCGATAGCCGAGGCGCGCGCCGACGGGCTGGCGTGCGGCTTCATCACGAACAACGCCTCCCGAGCGGCCGATGACGTGGCGGAGCACCTCGCCGAACTGGGCATTCCCACGCCATCGCACGACGTGATCACCTCGCCGCAGGCGGCGGTGTCCCTCCTGCCCGACTACGTGCCAGCCGGTGCGTCGGTGCTGGTGATCGGTGGCGCCGGCATCGCCACGGCCCTCGGCGAGGCCGGCTACCTCCCCGTCCACTCGCTCGAGGATGCGCCCGCGGCAGTGATGCAGGGCTTCTCGCCCGACCTGTCCTGGCGCGACCTGGCGATGGCGACGTTCGCCGTGCGGTCGGGGCTGCCCTGGATCGCCACCAACCCCGATCTCACCTTCCCGACCCCGGGGGGTGTCGCCCCCGGCAACGGCGCCCTCGTCCGCGTGGTGGCCGAGACCGCCGGCCGCGAACCCGATGCGGTCGCTGGCAAGCCGGAGCCGCCGCTGCTGCGCGAGGCGGTCCGACGCCTGGGTGCCGAGCGTCCGCTCATGATCGGCGACCGCCTCGACACGGACATCGCCGCCGGCCCCCGGGCTGGGATGCCGACCCTGCTCGTGTTCACCGGCGTGACCGACGTCGCCAGCCTGCTCGCGGCGGTACCCGAGGAGCGACCGGACTACCTCGGTGCGGACCTCGGCGTCCTCGGCGACCCCTACCCGAGCGCCGGCTGGGAGGGGGAGTGGGCGGTCAGCGGAGTGACCCGGGTTCGAGTCGTCGACGGTGACCTCGAGGTATCCGCCCCGGACGGAGCGGACCCGTGGGATGCGGTGCGGGCCGCGGCATCGGCCAGCTGGGCGGAGAGCGACGCGGGCCGCCCGATCGATGTCCGCGCTGCCGCGAGCGCGCTCTCCGGCCGGTACGGTTGACCCGTCGGCACCGCGCCGCGGGCTGGTCGGGATCTCGAAGGAGTCGAGCATGCTGGATGACCTGCGCAGCTATCTGTCGATGGCGAGCGGACTGACCGAGGCCACCACCGCGAAGGCGCGCGAGGTCGTCACGAGCCTGCTCTCCACGGGCATGTCGCTGACCACGAAGGCGGTCCCGGCCCCCGAGATGATGGGCCAGGTACAGGACCTTGCCGACGACCTCGTCGCCACCAGCAAGAACAACCGCGACATGCTCACCGCGATGATCCGCGCCGAGGTGGACAAGGCCGTCGGACGGATGGGTTTCGTGCGCGAGGACGAGCTGGCGGCCCTGCGGCGCCATGTCCAGCGCCTCGAGCAGCAGCTGGCCGACGTCGAACGCCGCGTCGACGATTCCGCAGCCACCACGACGTGGCCCGCGACGCCAGCCCAGCCGGACCCCGCAGCCCCCGAGCCGACAGTCGCCCCCGAGGCTGAGTCCGAGCCGCCGGCTGACGCAGAACAGCCGGTCAAGAAGAAGAAGAAGAAGGTCCTCGTCGATCCGGAGGCGGGCGCGTGAGTGCCTCGTTCGAGGATGGCGCATCCGTTCCCGATGAGCCGGACGACGACGTCCTGCTCCTCGAGGAGGTCGACACCGCGCTCGAGCTGCCGGTCTGGGAGCCCACCGGGGAGCCACGGGTCGACGCAGCACTGGACGCCCTGTCCACGCTTGATCCGGAGGACGTGCACGACCACGCCCCGGTCTACGACGACATCTACCAGCAGCTGCGGGCTGCCCTGACCGACCTCGACGCGCCGGCCTGACCGGACTCGTGGCCCGTCGTCGTCTCGACGCTGAACTGGTCCGGCGCCAGCTGGCCCGGTCTCGCGAGCACGCACGCGAATTGATCGAATCCGGGTCCGTGCGCGTCCGCGGGTCGGTCTCGGCCAAAGCGGCGACCCAGGTGGACGAAGCGGATCCGATCGTGGTGAGCGCGGAACAGCCCGGGGGGCACTACGTCTCCCGGGGCGCGCACAAGCTGATCGGTGCGCTCGACGCCTTCCCCGAGGTCTCGGTCGAGGGCCGCGACTGTCTCGACGCGGGCGCGTCGACCGGGGGCTTCACCCAGGTTCTCCTCGAACGGGGTGCGGCTCGGGTGCTCGCCGTCGACGTCGGCTACGGACAGCTGGCGTGGTCCCTGCGCACAGATCCGCGGGTGCTGGTGCAGGAACGCACCAACGTCCGCACCCTCGCGGCTTCAGACGTCGCCCTCCGACCGACCCTGGTGGTCGCCGACCTGTCCTTCATCCCGCTCGAGCTGGTCATCCCCGCGCTGGCGGCCGTCGTCGACGACGACTCGCCCGGCGGTGTCGACCTGCTGCTGATGGTCAAGCCGCAGTTCGAGGTGGGCCGCGCCGCCGTGGGCGACGGCGTGGTGCGCGATCCGCTGCTGCGGGCCAGCGCCGTGCGCGGCGTGGCCGAAGCCGCGCTGGCGGCGGGCCTCATGGTGGCCGGAGTGGCGGCCAGCCCGCTGCCGGGGCCGAGCGGGAACGTCGAGTACTTCCTGTGGCTGTGCCGCGCGGGACGCGAGAGGATGGCTCCGCCGGGCCTGACCGGGGAGGCACTCGACCAGGCCATCACCTCAGCCGTGGAGAAGGGACCTCGATGACCGGGAAGCGGTCCACCAGGAGGGTCCTGTTGGTGGTGAACCCGCGTCGCAGTCAGGCGCGCGAGGCGCTGGACTCGGTCGTGGCCGCCCTGCTGGACGCCGAGGTCGAGGTGGTCATCACGGACGAGGATCGTGACGGCCTGCTGGCCGTCGGCGGACCCGCCCTCACGGACCGCGTGGGCGTGGTGCCCTCCGACGAGCACGCCGCTGACGATGCGGACGTGGTCATCGTGCTGGGCGGTGACGGCACCGTGCTGCGAGCCGCAGAGCGGGCCCGCAACAGCGGGGTGCCGCTGTTCGGCGTGAACCTCGGACATGTGGGCTTCCTGGCCGAGGCGGAGCCGGAGGACCTGTCCGCCGTCGTCGATGCCATCGTGCATCGCCGGTGGGTCGCCGAGGAGCGGATGACCCTCGATGTGCGGGTCCTGATCGGGGGCGACCTGCACCAGTCGACGTGGGCGCTGAACGAGATCGCGGTGGAGAAGCGCTTCCGGGAGCGGATGATCGACGTGCTCGTCGAGGTGGACGGTCGCCCCTTGTCGCGCTGGAGCTGCGACGGCGTGGTCAGTGCGACGCCGACCGGCTCCACCGCCTATGCGTTCTCGGCCGGGGGTCCGGTGGTGTGGCCCGAGGTCTCGGCCATGCTCCTCGTGCCGCTGAGCGCGCATGCCCTCTTCGCCCGGCCGCTGGTGGTGTCCCCCCGCAGCGTCGTGGCGTTGGAACTCGCCGACTACTCGGAGGCCGTGCTGTCCGCGGACGGTCGCCGGACCATCGACCTCTGCGGCGGCTGCCGCATCGAGATCCGGCAGCATGCGCAGCCGGTTCGCTTCGCCCGGCTGGCCCCGGCGCCGTTCACCGACCGCCTGGTCGCCAAGTTCGCCCTGCCGGTGGACGGCTGGCGAGGGCGGCGTTCGGAGGACGGATGATCGAGGAGTTGCGGATCCGCGGCCTCGGCGTCATCGACGAGGCCGCACTTGCGTTCTCCCCGGGACTGACGGTGCTGACCGGGGAGACCGGGGCGGGCAAGACGATGGTGCTCACCGGGCTGGCACTGGCCCGAGGCGGCAAGGCCGACTCCGGGGCCGTCCGCGCGGGCGCCGGGCAGGCGGAGGTGGACTCGATCTGGCGGCTGCCGCCGGCGTCACCGATCCTCGGCCGCCTCGAGGAGGCCGGCGTGGCGGTCGAGGGCGACGGCCCCGAGCCGGTGCTCATCCTCAGCAGACTGCTCGCCGAGGGCGGCCGCAGTCGAGCGATCGCCGGCGGCCGGACGGTGCCTGCGGGCGTGCTGGCGGAGGTCACCGACGCCCTGGTGTCCGTGCACGGCCAGGCGGACCAGCTGCTGCTGCGCGACGTCCGCCGGCAGCGGGAGCTGCTCGACCTTTTCGCCGGCCCGCCGGTCGCAACCGCCAAGGCGGCGTTCGGTGAGGCGTTGGGCGACTGGCGCCGGGCGTCGACCGAGCTCCGTGACCTGATCGACCATCGGCAGGAGCGGGAGCGGGAGGCGGCGCTGCTGAGGCACGGCATCGAGGAGATCTCTGCCGTCCTGCCGCAACCCGGCGAGGACGAGACCCTCAAGACGCAGGCCGCCGTGCTCTCCCATGCCACCGAGCTGGTCGAGGCCGTCGGCCAGGCCCACGAGTCGCTCGCCGCCGACGACCGCAGTGCCGCCGCGCAGCTGGCCGAGGCGCATCGGGCCCTCGAGCGGGCGCGCGGCGTGGACCCGGCGGTCGGCGCCCTCGCCGGCCAGCTCGATGCGGTGGCGGAGGACCTCTCGGCCCTCGCGGCCGAACTGGCCCGCTACGCGAGTGACCTCGACGCGGATCCCGGGCGCCTGGAGGAGGTCGAGTCGCGCCGACAGGCGATCTCGCAGCTCAAGCGCCGATACGGTCCCGAGCTCGACGACGTGCTGGAGTGGTGGCGCGCCGCCGAGACCACCGTGTCGGCAGCCGACGAGACGGACGTCCGGATCGCGACCCTGACGCAGGACGAGCAGCGAGCGCGCACCCTCGTCCTGGAGCGCGCCTTCGCGCTCACCGAGCTGCGGAGGTCGGCCGCGGAGGCTTTCGGGGCCGCCGTCACCGCAGAGCTGCGCGACCTGGCCATGGCGGACGCCGTGGTCATGGTCGAGCTGTCGTCGGTCGACGACCCGGGGGAGTTCACCGACAGCGGTCGCGACGTGGTCGAGTTCCTGCTGGTCCCGCACGATGGCGCGTCGCCACGTCCCCTGGGCCGGGGCGCGTCCGGAGGCGAGCTCTCGCGGCTGATGCTCGCGATCGAGGTGATCCTCGCCGGCGGGAGCGACGTGCCCACCCTGGTGTTCGACGAGGTCGACGCCGGGATCGGCGGCCGGGTCGCCGTGGAGGTGGGCCGGCGGCTGGCCCGCCTCGCGCGCACGGCCCAGGTGATCGTCGTCACCCACCTCCCGCAGGTGGCCGCCTTCGCGGATCGCCATGTCGTGGTCGCGAAGGAGACGGGTGGCCGGGTCACGGCAGCCAGCGTGGCGGAGGTGGACGGCCCAGAGCGAGTGCGCGAACTGGTGCGCATGCTCTCGGGGCTCGAGGACTCCTCGTCCGGGGCCGAGCACGCAGAGGAGTTGCTGGCCCTGGCGGCCGCGGACCGGGGGAACCGATGAGCGAGGCGGTCTCCTTCGAGTACCTGGGCGTCGAGCCGCGGCAGCGACCGCGGTGGCTGCCGGCCGCCGGGAGCGTGCTGCTGGTGCTCGCTGCGCTGGTTGCGGGCTTCCTGTGGTGGTCCGACTCGATGCGAAGCACCGCCTCGGACGAGCTCGCGGGCGTCTTCGCCGACGCGCAGGCCCGGGCGGCCTCGGGGGAGCGCCAGGTGCAGGGGACGCTGGCGTACGCGTCGCCGATGATCTGGTCGGCCGGAGTGCCGGAGGACGTCCGCGCCGGTCTGCGCGACATCGTCGAGGGCAGTGCGGCGGAGGTGGCGGCCGATCTCGGAGCCCTTCGGGACCGGGCGGCCGCGGCCACGATCCTGCCCTGGCATTCCGAGCACGAGGGAGCGCGCGCGGAACTGCTGGCCCTCGTCTCGGCCCAGCAGGCCCGGTTCGCGGCAATCGCGGCCGACGTCACCGACATCGGCCTCATCCTCGCCGACGGTCCGATCCCGACCGGCAGCGTGGCGGAGGCGTTGCGTTCCGCGGGAGCCGAGCCGCGCTGATAGTCTGGCCGTCCATGGAGCGGACGACCACCAAGCACGTATTCGTGACGGGGGGAGTCGCCTCCTCCCTCGGCAAGGGGCTGACCGCCTCCTCGCTGGGAAACCTGTTGAAGGCTCGAGGCCTCCGGGTGACCATGCAGAAGCTGGACCCGTACCTCAATGTGGATCCCGGCACCATGAACCCGTTCCAGCACGGCGAGGTGTTCGTCACCGACGACGGCGCCGAGACGGATCTCGACATCGGCCACTACGAGCGGTTCCTGGACACCGACCTCCATGGCTCAGCCAACGTGACGACCGGTCAGGTCTACTCCACCGTGATCGCCAAGGAGCGGCGCGGTGAGTACCTCGGCGACACCGTGCAGGTCATCCCGCACATCACCAACGAGATCAAGTCGCGGATCCGCCGGATGGCTGGGCCGGACGTCGACGTGGTCATCACGGAGGTGGGCGGCACCGTGGGCGACATCGAGTCGCTGCCCTTCCTCGAGGCCGTGCGACAGGTCCGCCATGAGGTCGGCCGCGACAACGTGTTCTTCCTGCACGTGTCGCTCCTGCCGTACATCGGACCCTCGGGAGAGCTGAAGACCAAGCCCACACAGCATTCCGTCGCATCCCTGCGGAGCATCGGCATCCAGCCCGACGCCATCGTCCTGCGGGCCGACCGGGTGGTGCCGTCCAGCATCAAGCGGAAGATCTCGCTCATGTGCGACGTCGACGCCGATGCGGTCGTGGCCGCCGTCGACGCGCCGAGCATCTACGACATCCCGAAGGTGCTGCATCGCGAGGGCCTCGACGCCTACGTGGTGCGTCGTCTCGACCTGCCGTTCCGCGACGTCGACTGGACCCAGTGGGACGACCTGCTGCGCCGCGTGCACCACCCCAAGAGCGAGGTGACCATCGGGCTGGTCGGCAAGTACATCGACCTCCCTGACGCCTACCTCTCGGTCACGGAGGCGATCCGCGCCGGCGGATTCCACCATGACTGCCGCGTCAACATCCGCTGGGTCTCCAGCGACGACTGCGCGACCCCGGAGGGCGCCGCCCGCAACCTCAGCGACCTCGACGGCATCTGCGTGCCGGGCGGCTTCGGCGTGCGCGGCATCGAGGGCAAGCTCGGCGCCCTCACCTACGCCCGCGAGAACGGACTGCCCGCACTCGGCCTGTGCCTCGGCCTGCAGTGCATGGTGATCGAGTACGCGCGCACGATGTGCGGGCTCGAGGGCGCCAACTCGCTGGAGTTCGACGAGTCCACCGGCCACCCGGTGGTGTCGACCATGGCGGACCAGCGTGACGTGGTGTCCGGCGACCGTGACATGGGCGGCACCATGCGCCTGGGCCTGTACCCCGCGAAGCTCGTCGAGGGCTCGCAGGTGGCCGCCGCGTACGGCGTGCCCTACGTCGACGAGCGGCACCGGCACCGCTACGAGGTCACCAACTCCTACCGCGGCCAGCTCGAGGAGGCGGGACTGCGCTTCTCCGGCACCTCCCCGGACGGCCGGCTCGTCGAGTTCGTCGAGCTGCCGGCCGACGTGCACCCGTACTACGTCGGCACCCAGGCGCACCCGGAGTTCAAGTCCCGGCCCACCAAGGCCCACCCCCTCTTCGCCGGCCTGATCGGCGCGGCCCTCGCGGCCGCCGACCGGCACAGTGAGGCGCTCGCGCAGGGATGACCGCCACGGAGGAGTGGTCGGGGGCGGTCGCCGACGGCGGGGAGGCGTTGCCGGTCACCGGCCGGCAGACCGCCTTCGCCGGAGCCATCTGGGACGTGGTCAGCGAGGACGTCGCCTTTCCCGCCGGTTCGGTGCGGCGTGACGTCATCGTGCATCCCGGCGCCGTCGCGGTGATCGCACTCGACGGGCAGGATCGGGTCCTGCTGATCCGGCAGTACCGGCATCCCGTCGGCCGCTACCTGTTCGAGCCCCCGGCCGGGCTGCTGGACGTGGCCGGCGAGCCGCCCGACGTCACGGCCCGGCGCGAACTGGCGGAGGAGGCCGGCTACCAGGCCGAGGACTGGTCGGTCCTGCTCGACCTGTACCTGTCACCAGGCGGCACGTCGGAGGCGATCCGGATCTTCCTGGCGCGCAGCCTGACCCCGCTCCCCGACGGTCGGCAGCACACGGGGGAGGCCGAGGAGGCACACCTGCCCCGGGCGTGGGTCGACCTCGACGAGGCCAAGGACCTGGCGCTGTCCGATGCCCTCGGCTCGCCGAGCGCGATCGCCGGCATCCTCGCGGCGTGGATCGCCCGGGCCACCGACTGGGCGGGGCTGCGACCAGCGGATGCGCCGTGGCCGGCACGGGAGCACCTCGAGGACGTCGGACGGCTGCCCGTGCATCGCCCGGACGGAGCCTGACCGCGACCGCGGACTCCGGGCTGGCGTGCAGAGAACTCCCGCGGGGGCGGGTCGGCCACCTAGGCTGGGGGCGATCAGGCCCCACCGGGGCCACCCGGACGTGAAGAGGCAACGGTGAAGGTCGGCATCCCCAAGGAGATCAAGAACAACGAGTTCCGCGTGGCCATCACCCCGGCCGGCGTCATGGAGCTGGTCCGGCACGGCCATCAGGTCGTCATCGAGAAGTCGGCCGGCCTGGGCTCCTCGATCCCGGACGAGGACTACGTCAAGGCCGGGGCCACCATCCTGCCCACGGCGGACGACGTCTGGGGCTCAGCGGAGATGATCCTGAAGGTCAAGGAGCCCATCGAGGCCGAGTATCACCGGATGCGCGAGGGTCAGGTCCTGTTCACCTACCTGCACCTCGCCGCCGACCGGCCGCTGACCGAGGAGCTCGTCAAGCGCAAGGTCACCGCCATCGCCTACGAGACCGTCGAGCTGTCCGATCGTTCCCTGCCCCTGCTCGCCCCGATGAGCGAGGTCGCCGGTCGGCTGGCGCCGCAGGTGGGGGCAAACGCGCTGATGCGCGCCCACGGCGGGCGTGGTGTGCTCATGGGCGGCGTGTCCGGCGTGTACGCGGCGAAGGTCGTCGTCATCGGCGCCGGTGTCGCGGGCCAGAACGCCGCGACGATCGCGCTCGGCATGCAGGCAGAGGTCCTGCTGCTCGACAACAACATCGCGCGGCTGCGTCAGATGGATGCCATCTACCAGGGCCATATGCAGACGGTCGCGTCCAATGCCTACGAGATCGAGCGCGCCGTCCTCGATGCCGACATGGTCATCGGTGCGGTCCTCGTGCCCGGCGCCAAGGCGCCCAAGCTGGTCAGCAACGAGCTGGTGTCGCGCATGAAGCCGGGCTCCGTGCTGGTGGACATCGCGATCGACCAGGGCGGCTGCTTCGAGGACTCGCGACCCACCACGCATGCCGCCCCCACGTACAACGTGCACGACTCGGTGTTCTACTGCGTGGCGAACATGCCCGGTGCCGTGCCCAACACGTCGACGTTCGCGCTCACGAACGTGACGCTGCCCTACGCGATCGCCCTGGCCACGAAGGGCTGGCGCGCGGCGCTGTCGGCCGATCCCGCCCTGGCCCTGGGCCTGAACGTCTTCGACGGGCAGGTCACCTACGCCGCCGTCGCCGAGGCCTTCGGGATGCCGAGCGTGCCGCTGTCGGAGGTCCTGGCCTGACGTCGCTGGCCACGGCGGTCTCGGGGTACCTCGACCACATCGCCATCGAGCGCGGGCTGTCGGTGAACACGGTGGCCGCGTACCGACGCGACCTCGAACGCTACGTGGACTGGTCGACCGACCGTGGCATCGACGATGTCGCCGACGTCACGGAGAACGACGTCGCCGATTTCGCGGCGTCCCTCCGCCAGGACCGGGAGGGTCGGCCGCCGCTGAGCGCGTCGAGCGCGGCCCGCGTCGTCGTGGCGGTGCGCACCTTCCACCGCTTCGCGACGCGCGAGGGCCTGACCGGCACGGATCCGGCGCGCCATGTCCGGCCGTCGGCCATCCCGAAGCGGCTGCCGAAGGCGCTCGCGTACGACCAGGTGGCCGCGCTGATCGAGAGCGCCGGCGACCTGGAGACTCCCGAGGGGCTGCGGGACCGGGCGCTGGTGGAGTTCCTCTACGGGACCGGCACCCGGGTGTCGGAGGCGACCGGGCTCGCGGTCGACGACGTCGATCTCGAGCAGCTGACCGTCGTCGTCACCGGCAAGGGGGACAAGCAGCGGATCCTGCCGCTCGGGCAGTACGCGGCGGACGCGCTGTCCGCCTACCTGATCCGGGGCCGGCCGGCACTGGCCGTGCGCGGCCGCGGCACGTCCCGCCTGTTCCTCAACTCGCTGGGCCGGCCGCTCTCGCGGCAGAGCTCCTACGCCGTGCTGCAGCAGGCGGCCGCCCGGGCCGGCCTCAGCGGCGCGATCAGCCCCCACAGCCTTCGGCACAGCTTCGCCACCCACCTGCTGCAGAACGGTGCCGACGTCCGCGTGGTTCAGGAGCTGCTCGGCCATGCCTCCGTCACGACGACCCAGATCTATACGCTCGTGACCGTGGACCACTTGCGCGAGGTGTACGCCGGCAGCCATCCGAGGGCCCGATGACGCCCCGCGGAAGGCGTCTCCTGCGCAGCCTGGCCGGCGGTGCGGCGCTCGTGGCCGTGGTCGCCGCCGGGATCCCGCCCGCCGCGGCTCAGGACGCGAACGACCGACGGGTGGTGGCGACCTCCGTGCAGGGTCGCGAGATCGTGGCCCGGCACTACGGGCCTCTCGACGCGCCGGTACAGCTGCTGGTCCTGGGCCAGATGCACGGCAGCGAGCCGGGTGGCCGGCGAGTCGTCCGCGTGCTGTCGGATGCGACGCTCCCCGAGGGCGTCGGCCTGTGGCTGGTGACCAGCCTGAACCCGGACGGGGCGCAAGTGGGTCGCCGGGTCAACGCCAACGGCGTCGATCTCAACCGGAACTTCCCGGTGGAGTGGCGCAAGGGCGGCACGCGGGGGCTGTTCTGGTCCGGTCCGTCGGCGGCCAGTGAACCGGAGACCCGCGGCATGCTGGCCTTCCTCGAGGAGGTGCGGCCGACCGCGGTGCTCTCCTATCACCAGGCCATGAACGTCGTCGACAGCTCCCACGCACGCAGCCGCGCGGCGGCCAGGAAGCTGGCCGGGTGGATGGGGCTCGGGGCCATGCCCGTCCCGTGTGCCATGCCGAAGTGCCATGGAAACCTGACCCAGTGGGTGGATGACCGCCTGCAGGCCGTCGCGATCACGGTCGAGCTGGACCGTCAGGTGTCCGGCGCCGAGGCTCGCCGCGCAGCGGCGGCGGTGCTCCGTCTCGGATCATGGCTGGGCAGGTAGGCTCGGCAGGCGATCCACGGGGCGGGCGTGGCGAAGTCGGACAACAAAGGACGGACGAGCATGGACTCTGAGGAGACCGGTCCCGGCGAGGCAGCCGACCAGGCCTACCCGGAGCAGCCGTACGGCGAGGAAGCGCTGCCCGGCATGCCGGCGGTCGAGGTCGTGGCGGAAGCCGCCGCAGAGGTGCCCGCCGCCGAGCCCGAGATGTCTGCGCCGCTGATCCCGGAGCCGCCGGAGCTGACCAGTCACGGCCCCGCCCGGGTCATCGCCATGGTCAACCAGAAGGGCGGGGTGGGCAAGACCACGTCGACCGTCAGCCTGGGCGCGGCGCTGGCCGGCTACGGCCGGCGGGTGCTGCTCGTCGACTTCGACCCGCAGGGCGCCGTGGCGGTGTCCTTCGGCTTCAACCCGAACGAGCTGGACCTGACCGTCTACAACCTGCTCACCGATCCGGACTGCCACGTCGGCGACGTCATCCTGAGCACGGACATCGTCAACCTCGACCTGCTCCCCAGCAACATCGACCTGTCCGCTGCCGAGGTGCAGCTGGTCAGCGAGGTGGGCCGCGAGCACTCGCTGGCGCGGGCCCTGCGCCCGATCCTGCCCGAGTACGACATCATCCTGATCGACTGCCAGCCGTCGCTCGGCCTGCTCACCGTCAACGCGCTGACGGCCGCGACCGGCGTGATCATCCCGATGGGCACCGAGTACTTCGCCCTGCGCGGCGTCGCACTGCTCAAGGACACGATCGACAAGGTCGCCAGCCGGCTGAACCCCGACCTGCAGATCATCGGCGTCCTGCCGACGATGTACGACCCGCGCACCCTCCACAGCCGTGAGGTGCTGCAGACCGTGCAGCAGGCGTTCGGCGATGCCGTGTTCACCACCACCATCAGTCGCACCGTGAAGTTCCCCGACGCGGCTGTCGCGGGCGAGCCCATCACCGCGTTCGCACCGGGCAGCGGCGGCGCCGAGTCCTACCGCCAGCTGGCCCGGGAGGTCCTGGCCCGGTGATGGCGACCACCGAGACGGCCGCGGTCGCCCAGGAGCCGGGGGAGACGACCAGCGGCTTCTCGGTCAAGGTCGGCGCGTTCGAGGGCCCCTTCGACCTGCTGCTGTCGCTGATCTCCAAGCACAAGCTCGAGGTCACCGAACTCGCGCTGCACGAGGTCACCGACGAGTTCATCGCCTACATCCGCGCACAGGGCTCGACATGGGACCTCGATGAGGCCAGCGGGTTCCTCGTGGTGGCCGCCACCCTCCTCGATCTCAAGGCCGCCCGACTGCTGCCGTCCGGCGAAGTGGAGGACGAGGAGGACCTCGCACTCCTCGAGGCACGGGACCTGCTGTTCGCGCGGCTGCTGCAGTACCGCGCCTACAAGGAGGTCTCCGCGCTGTTCGTCGAGCGGATGGCCGGCGCCGCCAAGCGTGTGCCGCGAACGGTCGGCCTCGACCCCGAGTTCGCCGCCCTACTGCCCGACGTGCTGATCACCATCGGGCCTGATCAGTTCGCCGCGTTGGCTGCCCGGGCGCTCGCGCCCAAGCCGGTCCCCGAGGTCTCCATCTCGCACATCCACATGCAGCGGGTCAGCGTCCGCGAGCAGGCCGCGATCCTCGTGGAGCGGCTGCGGCAGCACCGGTCGAGCACCTTCCGGGCCCTGGTGGCGGACTGCGACACCACGCTGCTCGTCATCGGCCGGTTCCTCGCGCTGCTGGAGCTGTACCGCGAGAAGGTCGTGGTGTTCGAGCAGCTCTCCCCGCTGGGAGACCTCACCATCCGCTGGACCGGGTCGGAGGACGGCGAGGTCGAGGTGACCGACGAGTTCGACGTCGAGCGCGACGTGGACCGGCCCGACGAGGCGGACACGGATACGGACACGGTCGTCGAGGAAGGACTGACCCCTGATGAGTGACGAGACGCAGGTAGCGGACGCGGTCGAGGTCGAGGAGTCGGCCGACGAACTCGGCGCGCCGTCGCTGAGCGCGGCCATCGAGGCGCTGCTGCTGCTGGCCGACGAGCCGATGGCCGCGATGGATCTCGCGTCCGTCGTGCGTCGACCGGTCGACGACGTCGAGGCTGAGCTGCATCGCCTGACGGCCGAGTACGCGGAGCAGGGACGTGGCTTCGACCTGCGTGAGGTGGCCGGCGGCTGGCGCTACTACACCCGTGCGGAGTGCTCGCCGCTCGTCGAGCGCTACGTCCTGGACGGCCAGCAGGCCCGCTTGACGCAGGCGTCACTGGAGACGCTGGCAGTGATCGCCTACCGGCAGCCGATCACCCGCGGTCGGGTGGCGGCCGTGCGCGGAGTCAACGTCGACGGCGTGATCCGGACCCTGCTGACCCGGGGGCTGATCTCGGAGGCGGGCAGTGACGGCGAGTCGGGCGCGCACCTGTATGTCACCACGCCCTACTTCCTCGAGCGCATGGGCATCGCCTCGCTCGACGAACTGCCGCCGCTGGCCGAGCACCTGCCCGACCTCGCGGACCTCGAGGACGTCCTGGACGCCGTAGCCGGCGGGGAGTGAGCACGCATGCCGACGATTCTTCCGACGCCGACCCTGGCCTCATCCGCCTGCAGAAGGTGCTGGCCGCGGCCGGCATCGGCAGCCGTCGGGCCTGCGAGAACCTGATCGCCGAGGGCCGGGTCGAGGTGGACGGCCGCCGCGTGACGGAGCAGGGGATGCGGGTGGACCCGCGCACGGCCGTGATCCGCGTGGACGGCGAGCGCGTGCCCACGGCCCCGGACATGCTCACGCTCGCCTTCAACAAGCCCAAGGGCGTCATCACGACGATGTCCGATGACGAGGGCCGCCCGTGCGTCGGGGACTGGGTGGCCGGCCGCAATGAGCGGTTGTTCCACATCGGCCGGCTTGACGCCGAGACGGAGGGCCTGCTGCTTCTCACCAATGACGGGGAGCTGGCGAACCGGCTCGGGCATCCGAAGCACGGCATCGAGAAGACGTACGTTGCCACGGTGCGCGGGCAGGTCTTCCCGGCAGCGCTGCGAGCGCTGCGCGACGGCGTCGAGTTGGAGGACGGTCCCGCCTCCTGCGACTCGGCCCGGATCATGCAGAAGCTGCCTGACCGGACGCTGATCGAGCTGGTCATCCACGAGGGGCGGAACCGGATCGTGCGGCGGATGCTGGCTGAGGTCGGCCACCCGGTGACCGACCTGGTGCGTACCCGCATCGGGCCGATTCACCTGGGACAGCAGCGGCCCGGGGTCCTCAGGGCCATCACCGGTCCCGAACTGCGCGCCCTGTACACCGCCGTCGGCCTGTAGCCGCACCACCCCGCCGCTTCGCTACGCTCACCGTGACGAACGGGAGGGGCTCATGACACTGCGGGCGATCCGCGGGGCGACGTGCCTGGCGGCCAATGATGCGGACGAGATGTCGGACGCTGTGGCCGAGTTGCTTCGCGAGATGATCGAGCGCAATGGACTCACCTCCGACTCGATGGTGAGCATCATCCTGACCGCGACCCCGGATCTGACCTGCGCGTTTCCCGCGGCAGGGGCGCGTGCCTTCGGCCTCGTTGACGTGCCGCTGCTGTGCGCGCAGGAGATGGGCGTCGACGGCGCCCTCGAGCGCGTGGTGCGGGTCCTTCTGCATGCGGATGTCGAGGTGCCCCGCGCGGACATCCAGCACGTCTACCTGCGCGGGGCAGAGGTGCTCCGCCAGGACCTGATCCAGTGAGCGGAGCGCGTCCGGGCGCCGTCGATGGCCCCGTCCTAGTCGTCGGAACCGGGCTCATCGGGACATCCGTGGCCCTGTCGCTTCGCCGTGCGGGCGTCGACGTGCTGCTGTCGGACATCCACGACGAGAACCTCCGGATCGCCCGGGAGGCCGGCGCGGGCCGGATGCTGGAGAGCGACGACGTGCCGTCGCTCGTCGTGGTCGCGGTGCCGCCGCGGCTGGTCCCGCAGGTGCTCGCCCAGGCGTCACGGGACTACCCGCACGCCACCCTCACCGACGTCGCCTCCGTCAAGGAGGGCGTGCTGACCGCGGCGCTCGGGCTGGGCGCGGACGAGCGGCGGCTCGTGGGCGGCCACCCGATGGCCGGCCGGGAGGTCTCCGGCTCGGCCGGTGCGCGCAAGGAGCTGTTCGACGACCGGCTGTGGGTGATCACCCCGCTGCCCGCGAGCGAGCAGCTGCACGTCGACGCCGTCGAGCGCCTGGCGGCCACCTGCGGAGCGGTGCCCGTGCGGATGGGCTTGGCTGAGCATGATGCCGCGGTGGCCCTGGTCTCGCACGTGCCGCAGGTGCTGTCCAGCGTGCTGGCCAGCCAGCTCATCGACTCCCGCCCCGAGTACGTCCAGATCGCCGGACAGGGACTCCGGGACATGACGCGGATCGCCGCGTCGAACGTGGACCTGTGGTCCGACATCCTTGCCGCGAACGCTGGTCAGGTCGCGGTCGTGCTGGACGAGCTGATCGAGTCGCTCGGTCGTACGCGCGCGGCGCTGGTCGATCCCGCGGACGATGCCGACCCCGAGGCCGGGCTCCGATCGTTGCTGGAGGCAGGAGTGGTGGGCCAGTCGCTGATTCCAGGCAAGCACGGCGCCGCGCCGGCCGCCTTCACGGAGATCACCGTCCTGCTGGCGGACCGCCCGGGGGAGCTGGGCCGGCTCTTCAGCGCCGTCGGCGTCGCTCAGGTGAACCTCGAGGACATCCGGATCGAGCACGTGCTGGGCCGCCCCAGCGGCCTCGTCGCCCTGTACGTGCAGCCGGACGCCTCCCGGCGACTGGTCGATGCCCTTCAGGCGCTGAACTTCGACGTGCGCTCGTAGCTCGCATCGCCCAATAGCTCCGCCCAATAGGCTGGTCCGATGCGCGCACCCGTACTGGCCGTCGATGGGCCGGCAGGATCCGGGAAGTCGAGTGTCTGCCGAGGGGTGGCCTCCCGGCTGGGCCTGCGGTACCTCGACACCGGGGCCATGTACCGGGCCATGACCTGGGCGATGCTCGAGTCCGGAGTGGACGTGGACGACGCCGAGGCCGTGGCGGCCTGCGCGCCCGCGGTCGTCATCCGCAGCGGGACCGATCCGCAGGCTCCGACGATCCATGTCGGCCACGTCGACGTCGCGGGGCCGATCCGCGGCTCCGAGGTCACCGCCGCTGTCAGCGCCGTCAGTGCAGTTCCGTCCGTGCGTCAGCAGCTCGTCGACCTGCAGCGTCAGGAGGTTGCGGACGCCGTCGCCCGTGGTCACGGGATCGTCGTGGAGGGACGGGACATCACCACGGTGGTGCTGCCGGATGCCGACCTGAAGGTCTTCGTCACCGCCGACCCGGCCGTCAGGGCCGTTCGTCGGGCCGCCCAGGACGCCGAGCTCGGCAACCCGGTCGCCGACGTGCAGCAGACGGAGGCGGACCTGCGGTCGCGCGATGCCAAGGACTCCAGCCGGGCAGCATCGCCGCTGTCGCAGGCAGCGGACGCCGTGGTCGTGGACACCAGCGGGATGACCCTCGACGAGGTCATCGCGCACGTGTGCGACCTTGTTGCCGAGCTGTCGGACTAGTCATGGCCTACGTGGAGCCGCCCTCGTGGTCGGGAGCGGCGCATGCGCGCAACCTCTCGTCCGCGGCGCTCCGGCTCGCTTACCCGATCCGCGCCCACGGCGCGCACCACGTCGGCACGATCGGTCCGCTGGTCATGGTGTGCCGTTCCGAGGGGGTACTGACCGGCTCCATCCTCCAGTCCACCGTCTCCCGGCCGATCCACGTGCTCGCGAACGAGGCGATGGCCACCACCATCGCAGACGCCGTCCTGGTCAAGGCCGGGATGATCCCTGTCCACGCGCCCTACGCCATCGATGCCCAGCGGCGCGCGATCGCCGCGCTCGAGGACGATCGCGCGGTCGCGGTGACGGGCTCGGCGGTCCATGTCGGCTACCTGATCGCGGCGACGTCCGCGCCGGTCATGGCAGTCACGATCATCGGGGCGGACGGCAAGGTGCCGACCGATCCGCCCCGGCCGAGATCGCGAATCGATGTCTACTACTCCGAGCCGGTCATGGTCGCCGTGGATGGGGATCCCATGCACCCGGCGACTCGTGTGGCGATCGAGGAGCAGGTGCGGCAGCTCGTCGCCGACCACGACGGGGTGGCCGCGCGCAGGTCCGGACAGGGCTCACTGCGAGGATGACTACCGAAACGGGGCCGATCGATGACAGGTGACGACGATGAGTGACGAGTGGGTGCCCTTCGACGGCGATGCTGAGGATGCGTCAGGTGCCGTCGTCGACGACAGCCCCGACGTCGCGGACGACGACACCGCGACCGCGGCAGCACTGGCTGCGGCTCGCCTGGAGTTCGGCGACATCGACGTCGAGCTTGACGAGCTCATGCGCCCGGGCGGTGAGCATTCCGGCCTGCCGGTCCTTGCCGTCGTGGGCCGTCCCAACGTCGGCAAGTCCACGCTCGTCAACCGGATGATCGGCCGCCGCGAGGCGGTCGTCGAGGACGTGCCGGGCGTGACCCGCGACCGCGTCCTCTACGAGGCGGAGTGGAACGGCCGCCGGTTCATGCTGATCGACACCGGTGGCTGGGACCGCAAGGTCAAGGGCATGGCCGCGCAGATCGCTGCGCAGGCGGAGCGCGCCGTCAACGACGCGGACGCCGTGCTGTTCATCGTGGACGCGAAGGTCGGCGCGACCGACACCGACGAGGCCGTCGTGCAGGTGCTCCGGCGCTCCGGCAAGCCCGTCCTGCTGGTCGCGAACAAGGCGGACGATGCGGCTGCCGAGCTGGAGGCGGCCTCGCTGTGGTCCCTGGGGCTGGGGGAGCCGCACACCGTCTCGGCACTCCATGGCCGCGGCGCGGGCGACCTGCTGGACGCCGCCGTAGCGCTGCTTCCCGAGGTCGGGAGCGGGCAGTCACGACACGGCGGACCGCGCCGGGTGGCCCTGCTGGGCAAGCCCAATGTGGGCAAGTCCTCGCTGCTGAACGCCCTGGCCGGCGGGGAGCGGGTGGTCGTGGACAGCGTCGCGGGCACCACGGTCGACCCGGTCGACGAGCTGATCGAGATCCGGGGCGAGTGGTGGTGGTTCGTCGACACCGCAGGCATCCGTCGCCGGGCCAAGGAGGCCAGCGGCCACGAGTACTACGCGACCCTGCGCACGCAGGGCGCACTCGATCGCGCCGAGGTGGCCGTCGTCCTGATCGACGCGTCCGAGCCGCTGAGCGAGCAGGACACCCGCATCGTCTCCATGGTGATCGAGGCCGGTCGTGCGCTTGTCATCGCCTACAACAAGTGGGACCTCACCGACGAGGAGCGGCGCAAGTACCTCGAGCGGGAGATCGACCGCGAGCTCGTCCAGGTGCCCTGGGCGCCGCGGGTGAACATCTCCGCGCGGACGAAGCGGCACGTGGAGAAGCTGGCCCCCGCGCTCGAGGAGGCCCTCGCCGGCTGGGAGACCCGCGTCTCGACCGGGCGGCTCAACCAGTTCGTCAAGGAACTCCAGGACGCCAATCCGCACCCGCTGCGTGGCGGGCGCCAGCCGCGCATCCTCTTCGCCGCCCAGGTGCAGGTGGGTCCGCCGACCTTCGCGCTGTTCACCACCGGCTTCCTGGAGGCGGGGTACCGGCGGTTCATCGAGCGGCGGCTGCGCGAGGAGTTCGGCTTCGTCGGGTCCCCGATCCGGATCGTCATGCGCGTGCGGGAGAAGCGCTCCCGTCGCCGGGGGTGAGGGCGTAGTGAGGACGTGGGGGAGAGTCGCGCTGGCCGCGGGCGCGCTGACGGCGGTAGTCGGCCTGTCGGCCTGCGGGCTGCTGGAGGAGGCGTCGACTGCTGGGGGTCCCCGAGCGACCGAGGGCCCGACCGTCGACGCGGAAGAGCTGGTGGCGGAACTCTGGGGCCTGCTGAACGCTGCTGGGCAGTTGGAGATGTGCGACATGTACGAGCAGGTGGGGGACGACGCGGGCACGCTCTTCATCGCGGGACTGGAGGCGAACCCGGTCGCGGATCGGCTTACCGACGAGGACCACGACGCCATCCGGAAGGCCGGCGCGGGACTGCTCCGCGACTACTGCTGACCGGTCGACAGGGTGATCGGACGTCGGCGCGGACCGTGTAGGGTCATCTCTGCTCTGGTCGTCCGGGGCAACGGGCTGTAGCGCAGCTTGGTAGCGCACTTGACTGGGGGTCAAGGGGTCGCAGGTTCAAATCCTGTCAGCCCGACTCGAATCCCCTCACAACCTCTCGCCAGGTTGGGAGGGGATTCGTCGATTCTGGACCGCCGTACCCCCATTCGTACCCCCACCGAACAGTCCTCGTCCGTCAGCCTTTGCCGCTGCATTCGGCGTTGTAACGGGGAACGGGGGCACGATGAAGGACTGGAAGCAGCAGCCGCTGGGGCTGGCCGTTGTGGATGAAACGGACGGCGGCCTGGCTGTCCACCCCACACAGCACTCCGACTGACTACCCTGAGACGCTGTTCGTTCTCGGCGGGGCGCTCGGCTTGTCGGCTGTGGCTGCGTCAGGCGTGCGCCCGATGTAGCCGCGTCGGTGGCTCGGGCGGGGTTCCTTCTTGATCCGGAGCGTGGAGGGCATGTGGAGTTCGCAGTCCTTGGGCCCCTTGATGTCCGGGTCGGTGGCGAGTCCGTGGCACTACCCAGGGGAATCCCTCGGACCCTGTTGGCGCACTTGCTGCTGCACCCGAACCAGGTTGTCGCAGCAGGCGACCTGATCGAGGTGCTCTGGGGCGACGAGGCCCCGCGGACGGCCCGGAACGTCCTGCAGGCCCACGTCGCGACCTTGCGCCGGGCATTGCGACAGGCGTCCGAGGAGGTCGCCGACCGACTGGAAACGCGGGGGACGGGATACCGCATCCGGGTGGAACCCGACGAACTCGATTCCGAGGTCTTCGCGGCCTTCACGGCGGAGGCCCGTCGGCGCCAGCGGACCAACCCTGTGGCGGCGTCCGAGCTCCTGGCCCGCGCGTTGGGCTTGTGGCGGGGCGCAGTCTGTGGGGGCGTGGAGCTATCCGCGGTCACGGATGGCGGAGCTCTGACCCGGCTGGAGGACCTGCGGTTGGGCTCGATCGAACTGCGCGCTGAGCTCGACCTGCGGCTGGGCCGGGTGGTGGAGGTCATCGGCTACCTCACGGCACTGGCCAACGAGTACCCCTTCAGGGAGCGATTCCAGGCCCTGTTGATGTTGGCCCTCTATCGGGCGGGGCGCCAGACCGATGCACTGGCGACCTATCGTCAGGTGCGTACGGTCCTCCACGCGGAGCTGGGGATCGAGCCCGGTCCCGAACTGCGTGCTCTGGAGCTCGCGATCCTGCGCCAGGATCGTGAGCTCATGGCCGATGACCGGCGGGCCGATGATGTCCCTGCGGCTGATGACCCGGGGCTGGCCGGCATTCTCCCCGGTGGGCTGGCCGGGGCGGCGCCATACTCTCTCCCCGCTGAGCTGACACCGTTCGTCGGTCGCGATGCCGAGCTGACCGGCGTCCTGGAGCTGCTGTCACGTGAGCGGCTGGTCACCGTGACAGGCGCAGGGGGCACCGGCAAGACCCGGTTGGCTCTGCACGCGGCCTCGTTGGCGCTCGACTCCTTCCCCGCAGGGGCCGTTCTCGTGGACCTGACCCCGGTTCCCGACGGGGTTCGGATCCTGCCCACCATCGCCGCCGCGGTCGAAGCCGCCGAGCAGGGTGACACCAGCCTGTTCGACTCAGTAGCGGCCCAGATCGGCCATCGTGTGGTGCTCATGGTTCTCGACAACTGCGAGCACCTGATCGACGACTGCGCACAGCTCGTCGAGCGCCTCCTTCGCGCGGCTCCGGGCCTGGTGGTCCTGGCGACCAGCCGTGAGCCGCTGCGCTTGGCCAATGAGGCGCTCGTGCGCCTGGCGCCCCTGCCGGCGCCCGCCGAGGGACTGACCCGGGCCGAGCTCCTGGCCAGTGACGCCGTCCGGCTCTTCCTCGATCGGGCCACCAGGGTTCGCGAGGTTGACGATCTCAGCGACGCGGACGTGGCGACGATCGCCCAGATCTGCCGGCGCCTCGACGGGCTGCCCCTTGCGCTGGAGATGGCAGCCGCCCGGCTGCGCGTCCTGACCCCTGCCGATGTGCTCGATCGCCTCGAAGACAGGTTCGTGCTCCTCACCGAGGGGGACCGGACGGCCGTGGCGCGACACCAGACCATCCGTGCCACCCTCGATTGGAGCCACGACCTGCTCGACCCGCGGGATCGGGCCACACTGCGCCGGATGTCGGTGTTCGTCACTGCCGTGCCGGCAGGTGCCGTCGAGGCCGTCTGCGCCGGCGGAGAGGTCCACGATCCGCTCGACTCCGCGATGCGACTGGCCGACCGGTCGCTGGTCGTTGCCAACGTCGGTTCGGACAGCAGGACGCACTTCGGGATGCTCGAAACCGTGCGCGACTACGGCCGGCTCCACCTGCGGGACTCCGGTGAGGAGGAGGCCACGTTCCTTGCCCACATCGCTCATTGGACCGCGCGGGCCACCAGCGCACACAGAATGCGTTTCGACGATCCCTACGGTCAGGCCGAAGGGCTCGAGGCTGTCGTCAGCGAGATGCGCGTTGCCCTTGACCGCGCCCACCGGCTCGAACAGGCGGCGGAGCTGCGGCTGGCCGGCCTGCTCGGGTGGTTCTGGGAGGCGCACACGCACCTCGTCGAGGGCCGGGCGCTGCTCGATCGCGCGCTCACGGTGTCAGACGGCGACCCCGTCGACCGCGCGCGCGCCCTGTCGGCTCGGGGATCCCTGGCAGGAATCCAGGGGGACCTGGCATCAGGTAGGACTGACCTTGAGGCTGCCCTGGCCCAGTGGCGCCGCCTCGGAGAGCGTACCGAGGAGTGCGCAACCCTCGACAGCCTCGGCTGGGCGGCCTTCTACTCCGGACACGACGACGGCGTCCGGGAGGCCTTCACGGAGGCGCTGGCGATCGCCACGGACATCGGCGTTCCTGGCCTGGTGCGCCGGACCAGTTCGGGGCTGTGCCAGTACTACGTGACCCAGGCAGACGCCGAGAAGGCTCGTCCCCTGGCCGAGGAACTCATCCGGATCGCCGGGGACGACCTCCGATCTGCCCACTTCGGCCACCACTTCCTGGCCGACTGCGACCTCATGGACGGTGACAGCACCCGCGCGTTGGAGGGATACCGCCGAAGCCTGGGCCTTGCGATCAGGATGGGGGATGCGGTCGAGACCATGTGGGAGGTCGAAGGCATGGGGATGGCCTCAGCCGGGTGCGGCAACTCCCGACTCGCGCTCCGGCTCCATGGGGCAGTTGCCGCCCAGATGCAGGAGTTGGGCCTCGATCCGTCGGTGCCCTTCTGGGACGCCCTGAAGGATCGGTACTACTCCCTGGCGCGCGCCGACCTCGGCCCCGAGGGCGAGCAGGCGTGGGAGGAGGGTCGCGGGCTGTCGATGGCTGAAGCGATCCAGCAGGCGATGGGCGCGCCCGTCGAGGTGTAGCCGGCTCCTCTCACTGCATCCTTCAGCGGCCTTCAGCGGACCTTCAGCGCGCTTCGCCATCGTTTCCCGAAGTCGACGCACCAGCGGCGACACGAGGGAAGGACACACCATGACCGATCAGGATTCCGCGGCCGTCGCCAGCCGGTGGCACCACGACATCTACCTGCGAGGGAACCTGGACGCCGCCGACGAGATCTGCACACCCGGTCTCGTCGCCCACGGCACCGGCGTTGCCGCCGATGCCCCCCAAGGGCCCCTGTTCGTCCGCCAGGACGCGGCCGCCACCCGCGAGGTGTTCGACATCGAGTCGATGACCGACGACGACATCATCGTCTCCGGCGACCGTGTGGTCATCCGCTGGAGCATGCGAGGCCGGCACGTCGGGGAGCTGCTCGGTGTGCAGCCGACTGGACAGCGAGTGAGCATCACCGGCATCGACATCTTCCGCATGGAGGACGGCCGGATCGCCGAGTTCTGGGGCGAGTACAACCTGCTGGACCTCGCCGAGCAGATCGGCGCCTTCAACACGGAGCCCGTGAGCGCCTAGCCACGCGAGCGCGACCACCACTCGCCGCGACTCAGCCAACTATCCAGATCAGAGACTTCAGGAGCACACCAGGATGAAGCGACTCACCACAGCAACCGCACTCCTCTTCACAGCCTCAGCCCTCATGCCCGGCGTCGCCAGCGCCGAACAGACCTCCCAGTCGGGCACGTGGGACGACTGCAACCTCAATCCAGTCGTGCGCATGACTGGTCCGAACGCGATCATCAGCGTCGACATCACCGAGAACTTCCAGGGCACCATGGAGGGCAGCTACGTCGGCACGGAGCGAGATGTCGTGACGGCTGCAGGGAGCGTCCTCTTCCAAGGACATGGGGTCTTCACCGGCTCCATCGACGGTCGGACGGGGACCGCTACCTATCGCTACACCGGCTCACTGCGCGCCGGGGAGCAGAGCTTCGACGCCACGTGGGTGCTGATCGGCAAGACAGGCGAACTCGCCTCGGCCACCGGCCACGGCACCTTCGAGGGGACGGGGATCGACAACTCGGATCCCAGGTGCGACGGCGGGGAGTATGCGGGCACCTACCAGGGAGCGTTCCGGTTCGCGCGCTAGGCCGGGCGCCGACAACCGCACGGATGCGAGGCCCTGGGGTATCCGCCGGGGCCCCGCATCCGAGCAAGGGGGTCACGCGAGGTGGCTCCTCCGCTTCGAGCCCGAATCAGCACCGCCACAACCAGCCGAGGAGTGCCAAGTGCGCGGTCCGAAGCCATACTCGTCGGGCTTGACGTTGGATCTTCCGGGGCCGCTGGGACGCCTGCCCCAAGGCGCCTGATAGGCGGCTGCGAGACGATTTCGGTCCGCCTCCTACTGGGCGGAAGGGGCGCCTAGCCCCCCGGGTGCCTTCGTCCGCATCGCACGCGGGTTACCGACCCGCCCTTGGCGCCGATGAGCCTGGACGGCTCCCATCTCTCACACCGCAATCGGGGACGCCACCGGGGGCGACATTTGGTACCACGCTCGTGAAGCGTTCACGCGTCCCAGAACAGGGGGACGGGAACCGAAATGAGGGAGGCCGGCCCGACCTCTGGGACTCGGGATTAATACGTCGGGGGACTCCACCCCGAATCGGGGGACGGGAAACCGACCACGAGTAGCCGACCGCCGGGCTCCAGAGATCGATGGGCTGCGTCGCCTCGGCCGGCGACAACGCCGCTATGGAGAGCCTCTGGGCGCTGCTCCAATGCAACGTGCTCGACGCCCAGACCTGACGGACCCGAGAGGACCTGCACTCCGCGATCGTGCACTGGTCGAGAACACTCACGGCCGTCGTCGACCTCAGCGGGAGCTCGGCCGGATGACGCCGGTCGAGTTCGAGTTGGCCTTCACCGACAACGTTGTGCGGGCAGCCGCCTGCACGACGCGACGCCGATCCTTCCGTCCGCTCGTCGGTCCGGCCAAAGCGCCACGGAAACGCCCAAACGTCGCCGTTGGGCCCGATGTCCCCGCTGACGGCGGCCTCGATAGCGAGCGCGACCTTGGTCCCCTGACGAAGGGCCCTGACCCATCAGCGATCTGATATCTACCATGATTGGTGGAACTCTCGGTGAGGATTTCGCCGTGCGGGGCGGCGGGCAAGGGTTGCGTGTCGGCGGCCGGGCGGTGGAGAGGCGCCGCTGCGAACCCCCGAGGGAGATGGGAGGTCGATGATGATCTCCACGAGAATCATCCAGGCGTCACTGATGGCCGCTGCCCTTGTCCTCGGAGCAGGTGCATGCTCATCGGCCGGACCCTCAAGTCACGCGTTCGAGGGGTCGACCACCGGCACGGCGCAGTTCGGCGGCAACGGAAACCACGATGGGCTCACCAATGCCAAGGCCTGCAACGAGGACTTGGACGTCGATGACTACTACAAGGTCACCACTTACACCAGCTCGGATGGGGCCGAGACCGAACTCGGACCTGTGCACATCGAGACGGCGCACTGCAACTCGCCAACTGGCCCCCAGGAAGGCCAGATCGCCTTCGTCACGGAAGACGGTGACGTCCTGTTCGGCGAGTACGTCGGCGGCGGCGAGTCGAGCGAGCCAGGCGGTGACCCGACAGTGGTGACCTTCATGTCGACCACCACGCAGGACCAGTGCTACCTGCTGAACGACGTGGCTTGCCAGAGCACGGGACGCTTTGAGAATGCGAGCGGCACTGCGACCTGGGTTGGATTCCCCAACCAGACAGATGCGTCTGATCCCTTCATTCCGTGGGCGTTCAAGAGCAGCTGGAGCGGCGGGACGGTGACGTACTAGCTGGCGAAGGAAGGGTCAACGTGGACATTCCTTCCAGGACTACGTCGACGTGCACAACCAGCGCACGGCGGCGGGCGACGGTGTCAGCAATCCCGATCTCGCCATCTGTGAGGGGATGACTCATGTGTGGGCGTTCGCAGCACCACTATGAGGAAGCGCGCGCCTGCCTGATCTTGTCCCGGGCCCGCCAGCGGGAGATGCGGGGCAGCTGCCATTTGATGACGCCGGTCCAGAAGACAACGGCGATCAGCCCGAACAGGAAGTGCACCCAGCGCAGTGCTTTGGTGTGTTGCCAGCGGATGCCCATCGACGTTGATGTGGTCCTCGGCCTGCCAAGCCGGCCGGCACCTGTCGTGGCAGAAGGGGTCTTGCCCGAGTCATTCCTCGAAAGTGCCGACACGGCCGCGCTGTGCTGCCGTAGGGTCCAGCAATCGGCCGCGACTGAGCTGCTGTGACCGTTCGGGAACAAGGAGACACTGATGCGGGTACGACGGGTCTTGGCGAGTGTGGCGGCAGCGGCGATGGTCGTGGGTGGGATGTCGCTGGTGGCGGCTCCCGCAGCCTCAGCGAACGAGGTGTGGCATCAGCACATCGGCCGGGCCAGCGCTGACGCGGCGTGCCCCAAGAACACCGCGGCCGAGACCGCGGCCGGGTGGTCCGAGTGGGCGCCGAGCTGGGCCCAGTGGCCAGGCGGCGGGACCGGCGGCTGGGTCTGCGGGAGGTCGGCGCCCGTGTCGACGGTCTCGACTTCCTATCCGAGCGGCATCGGCTGCGTGGCCGCCGGCACAGGAACCTGGGCCAACTTCGCGGGCAACTGGTACTTGCCGTCGGGCAGCCCTTTCTTCGCCTCCGCCGATTGCGGCTCCGTCTCCCAGTACGGCGTCTCGTCAAGCGTCGTTGTGTACGCACCGCCCGGATTCGACGCACTGACGCTGTGCCGCGTCCTCGTGCCGGCAACCGTGAGCGTGTTTGCGCCGTCCCCTGCTCAGTACCTGTACGACTGTTCTACGAGTTGACGGGGCAAGCAGTCGGGGACGCGGCTTCGGACGCCTCAGGCCCGCGAGGTGTTCGACGAGCACGACACCCAGTCGTCGATCCCAGCGATCTGCACGACCCTCAGGGGGAGCCGCCGCCTACCTCATCGCGGCGGCGGTGCTCCAACTCTGACTGTCGCTCGGGGACGACCTACTCCCGAGACTCGTCTGCCGCGTGGCGGGCCGCGATCTGGTCGAGGACCGCGCGGTCCACGTTCGGCAGCCGATCACGCAACGCCGACAACGCCGAGCCTCTGACCACCAGGGCGTCCACCTGCGAGGTCGTCGTCACGGTCGCGGTCCGGGGAATCCGCTCAACCGACGCGATCTCACCGCAGATGTCGCCGGGTCCGAGCGTGTTCAGCACGGTGTCGCCCTGGCGCACCTCGGCAGTTCCGCTGAGGAGGATGAAGAACTCGCTGCCGTGCGTGCCTTCGCGGATCAGGTCCTTGCCTTCCGGCAGCGTGAACCGGTCGGCCTGGCTGGACACGAGCGCGATCTCCTTCTTGCTGCACGCCGCGAACAGTGGCACGCCCTTGATGGCGTCGTCCTTGGAGATCATGGTCCGCGACACTACCGCCGCCGTCGGGCCTCTACAAGGAAAGAGGTCTACCGTCGAGACATGTGCACCGACCTTCGGCTCGTGCGGCTGACTGACCTCCATGTGTCGGGGCGCACGCTCGACTTCGCGCAAGAGCTGGACTCCATGGTCAAGGTGGTTCCTCGAGGCCAGCAGTGGAGTGCCACCTCGACGTCGGGGGGCGTGGCACCCCTGCAGTGGAGCAACACCCTGGGCTTCGTCGCCATGAACGGCTTCGGATTCGACACCTTCTTCGCGGACGGGCTCAACGAGGCAGGACTGTCCGTCGGGACCCTGTGGTTGCCCGAGACACAGCTGCCGAAGACGCCGCCGACGTCGGGGGAAGCGCCGGCCCTGGACTTCATCAACCTCGCGGGCTGGCTGCTGGGCACATGCCGCACCGTGGCGGACGTGAGAGCGGCCCTGGCAACGGTGCAGATCTGGAACGCTCCGGTCCGAGACCTGTGGCCCGCGGACCGCCCCGTGCCGCCGCAGGTCGCGCCCATGATGGACCAGACGTTCCCCGAGCACCTGGCCGTCCACGACGCCCACGGTGGCGACCTGGTCGTCGAGTTCCTCGGCGGGACGGCGCACATCCATGACAACCCCGGGGGCGTCCTCACCAACTCTCCGACGTACGACTGGCACATCACGAACCTGCGCAACTACATCGGGCTCACGAACGTCGAGGATCAGCCCTATGACCTGATGGGCAGGCCGGTGAAGGGCACCGGCAACGGCACCGGGCTCATCGGCATGCCCGGTGACGTCACGCCACCCTCGCGGTTCGTGCGGGCCACCGTCCTGACGCAGGTGGTCACTGAGGCCACCACGCCGCGCGAGGCGGTGAACCAGGTCTTCCACTCCCTCGACCTGGTGAGCGTGCCCCGCCATCTGGCCGCGTCAGGGGACTACACGCAGTGGTACGTCGTCCGTGACCATGACCGACTCGTCTACTACGTGCGCAGCTACGACGGGTGGACCACCGAGGCTCACGACCTCTCCACCCTCGGGGTGCAGGCGTCCGGGCCGGTCCGCACGCTCGCGCTTCCCCAGAGCTGACGCATGGGTCCGGGATCCGACGACTCGACGCTGCAGGTCGGCGAGTCACTCGAGCGCGGTGAGGGCCGGATCCACGTGAGCGAGCGTGACGTTCGTGCGGTTAGCGCGATGCGTGAGTACCTGATCGTTGAGGCGCGCGATGGGTCGACCGTGACGTATGGCGAGCTGGTTCACGATCTCGGCCTGTCGACGCCCGCCCGCGGGCTGGGTCGCCTGCTCGTGCTGCTCTCCGAGGACTGCGCGCGGCGCGGCGAGCCGACCCTCGCGGCCATCGTCGTGACGAAGGCGACCGGCGAGGTCGGGGACGGCTACGGTCACGGCGCCTCGGAGGATCAGCGCGCCCTGTATGCCCACTGGGCGTGACCGCCGACGAGGACTGCCTGTTCCAGGAGCGCCCCGCCCGCACGGCGAGTCGAAGGCACCGCATTCCGGGCGAGGTCAGTCCCGGGAAAGGCGTGGATCGTTCGCGTCCATCCCGTACCATCACCGCAAATGCTTGGACTGGACCGCCGATGTCGGTCAGCGGGTTCGTGACCGAAAGGTCGGACCACTGTCATCGGCCGTGCCGCGTGTGGGGACGACAGGCACCTAGGAGACAGGAGACAAGCCATGTCAGTTGCAGTGGATCAGGTCGGTTCGGTCCGACGCGTCAGCCTCGACGGCCGGCTCGATGCGGACGGCGTACGCGCCATCGAGGCGGAATTCCATGAGGCGGCGACCGCAGAGCCGAACGTGATCATCGACCTGAGCGCCGTTCCGTTCATGGCGTCGCTCGGTGTCCGGATGCTGGTCTCGGCCTCGCAGGACCAGGAGAAGGCGGGCGGGAAGCTCGTCCTGGTCAGCCCGGACGAGATGACGATGCGCGTCCTGAAGACGACGGGCATCAATCAGCTCATCCCCGTGCGCGACTCCGCCGACGACGCCCTCGAACTCTTCTGATCCGTCACCTGCGCCTTCGCAGCACCGGTGGGCCTAGGGTCCTGCGGCCGGGCCGGAGGCACACGCGATGATCCAGAGGCGCATCCTGGCCGGACTGGCCGGCGAGCCTTTCGTCGGGGCCGCGAGCCGGTGGTGTCAGGCCCTCGGCTCCGACTTCGGGCTCAGCGACAGCGATCGCAACCGCATCGAGGTGTGCGGCGAGGAGCTGGCGACCAATGTCGTCAAGTACGGCACGTCCGACGTGGCCGTGTCCGTCCGGTGGGTGGCGGAGATCGAGGAGAACCAGGCAACGCTCGTCCTGACCGACGATGCGCCGCCGTTCGACCCGCTGTCGTTCGAGGTCAGCGAGATCCCGGCGACCCTGGCTGAGCTCGAGTTGGGCGGGCGGGGGCTCCAGCTGGTCCGGGAGTTCTGCGATGAGAGCTCGTACCAGCTGCGCGATGGCAGCAATGAGCTCACGCTCGCGTTCGCGCTCGAGCAGCCGGCTCGCGCGCCGATGCGACCGGAGGGCCTTCGGGATGTCGGCATCTTCAGGCAGGTCGACGAGTCCGCCGTCGATGCCGCCCTCGGCGTCCTGACGGTTCAGGACGTCACGGACGAGCTGACGATCCTGGAGCGCGGTGACGCGAATCGGTCGGTGCTACTGGTGATCGACGGGACGCTGCGGGTCTATCTCGACCGCCCTGGGGGCGACGGAGTTCATCGAGATCGCCGCCGGCGAGAGCGTGGGCGAGATGTCGGTGATCGACGAGCAGCCGGTGTCCGCGTACGTGCGGGCGCTTCCCGGTACTCGGCTGCTGGTGGTCGATGAGGACGCCTTCCTCAATCGCGTCATCGCCATTCCGAGAGTCGCGCGCAACCTGATGTCCGCGCAGGCGGAGCGGATGCGACGGAGCGACAAGTTGACGATCGCTCGCATGCGCCAGCTCATGCAGATGGAGCAGGCCCGCCGGGAGATGGACTTCGCGCGGGACATCCAGGCCAGCCTGCTGCCCCCCGAGCCGCTGTTCCCTGGCGATGCGCGGCTGGACGGAGTGGGGCGCATGCGCCCGGCCCGCGAGGTGGGCGGTGACTTCTACGACGTCTTCTTCCTCGACGAGCGTCACCTGCTGGTGATGATCGCCGACGTGTGCGGCAAAGGACTGCCGGCCGCGCTGTACATGGTGCGGGCGATCGCCGCGCTGCGCGCCCAACCGCGCCAGTCTGCGCCCGCCGAGGACCACCTCGAGAAGCTGATGGCCAGCCTCAACGACCAGATGTGCGAGCACAACTCCGCGCGTCAGTTCCTCACCGCCTTCTGCGGTCTCCTCGATCTGGAGACCTATCGCCTGCAGTTCGTGAACGCCGGCCACAACCCGCCGCTGGTATCGATCGGCGACGCGCCCTTCGACTATCTCCGGGAGCCCATCAACCCGCCGCTCGGGATGGTCACGGGACTGCAGTACCGCTCGGGTGAGGTGCAGCTCGCGCCCGGGAGCAGGATCGTGATGTACACCGACGGCGTGACCGAGGCAGAGAACCCGGACAGCGACATGCTCGAGGAGGAGCGCCTGCTCGCCCGAGTGCACGCCGAGGGCGACGCGAGCGCGTCAACCCTCGTCGACTCGGTGTTCGCCGAGGTCGAGGCGTTCGCTGCCGGCGCTGCTCAGTCGGACGACATCACGGTGCTGGCGATCACCTGCGGCGAGGGTCAGGCGAGACCTCCGAGTATGGGCTAGCAGCCTCTGCCGCGCGCGAGGTCCTGCACCCAGTAGCCGCGCCCCGGACCAGACGGATCGTCGGCGAACCCGAAGCCCACCTGACGCATCCGCGGATCGAGGAGATTGGCGCGGTGCCCGGGGGAGTCGCTCCAGTGAAGGACCGTCTGCTGGACGGAGGCGGGGCCGACAGCGAGGTTCTCCGCGGCGGCCCGCCATATGAAGCCCTGCGCCTGCATGCGGTCCCACGGCAGGGTCCCGTCCGGTCCGACGTGGTCGAGGGACTGCGTGCCCGCGAGGTGCTCCGCGTGCTGCTGCGCAGCCCGCTGGAGGGAGGAGCATGAGGTGAGCGGGGGCGCGCCGGCTGCCTGCCGAGCGGCATTGACCTGCTCGAGCATCTCCTGACGCCAGCCGGGCGGCTCGGTCCGCTCGGCGGCGGCGACGGGTGTGCCGAGAGCGACGGTCCCCAGTGCCAAGGACACCGCCGTGACTGCCACTGCGACGGTGGCGCGCACATTCGGGAGGGTGGTCATGGATCCGATGGTGCGCCCAACTCATCCGTCACATCTACCCCAAAGGGTGACATGTGACTCAAGCGTGCGGGCACCGTGAGGCTTACGAGCGGGTCGAGAGCGAACCGAGAGGATCACCTGTCGCCCTGACGCCTGAGGGCCGCTCCGGCGCCCATGAACACCCCGCCGCCACCTGTGAGGACGATCCACATCGGCTGCGGATCCGACGCGAGCAGGAGCCACGCGAGGCCGGCAACGACCAGAAGGCCGCCGACGATCAGCATGGTCAACCATGAGCGGGAAGTGTCATGCGTGCTGTCCATCTCGCACCTCCCTCCAACTTCATGGTTGCTCGGCATGCGACGCGTGGCAACTCGGCGTGACAATGGCATGTGACCAGATGGTCGCCGGGCCGGGCTCCTGCACTCGCGCTGTGCGTCATGGCGGTGCTCCTGGTCGGCTGCTCGTCCGAGCCGTCCGCTGACGGTTCGGCCGGATCGGTGTGGGCCCATGACCGGGTGCAGGCCTTGCCGGAGCCTGGGGCCTTGAACGACGTGACGCTCGCCGACGCCCTCGCGCAGCGACGCTCCGCACGGGAGTTCACTGCGGACCCGCTCACCAGCCAGCAGTCGGCGTCGCTCCTGTGGGCTGCCCAGGGGCAGACCGCGGATTGGGGAGGGCGAACGGCTCCGTCCGCCGGCGCCCTCTATGCGCTCGACGTCTACCTGGCAACGGCCGAGGAGGTCCACCACTACCTGCCCGACGGGCATCGGGCAGAGGTGCAGGACTCGGCGACGGCGCGCGCGGAGCTCGCGGATGCCGTCGGGCAGGAGGCTGCGGCCGCCGCACCCGCTCTCGTGCTCATCGCCGGAACTCCGGATCGGCTCAGGCCCAAGTACCGGGAGAGGGCGGAGCGCTACACCTACTTGGAGGCAGGGCATGCTGCGCAGAATGTCCTGCTGGCCGCGACCGCGCTGGGGCTCGGGGCGGTGCCGATCGGGTCCTTCGACGCGGCGGCCGCTGCCGAAGCGCTCGGCCTGCCGGAGGGGCAGGAGCCCGTCTACGTGATCCCGGTCGGGGTGCCAACGGGTTAGCCCGGTGTGGGCTCCGCTGTCGGTTCCGGTGTCGGTTCCGGTGTCGGTTCGATGTCGGCGTCGGTGTCGGTGTCGGTGCGGGCTTCGGCTTGGCCACCTTGGGCTTCGTCAGCGGGCTGAGATCCGCGGATCGCTTCTTGTCCAGGAGCACGATCCACAGCTGACCCGGCTTGAACGGCAGCAACGAGCCGTCGCGAAGGGTGAAGGTCGTGCCGGAGTTGGCGTTCGGGCGCCGCCATGTCGTCTTCCACACGCGGCCATCACGCAGCACCATCGCCGTGCCCTTGCCGATCGTCTGCGCGTGCGGCGTGTTTCCTCCGCCCTTGTCCCAGAACTGGGACTTGGTCTGCTTCACGTACTGGATCACCACTGTCGCGGCCCGCTGACCTCCGCTCCACTCCTCGGCGCGCGCGGGCTGCCCGTTGAGTGACACCCGGTACTCCTGGTCCTTCTTGTCGTAGTCGAAGCCAGCCGAGGCATAGCCCCAGGCCATCCGTGCCTTGGTGGCGTTGAGGCCACCCGAAGGCGTCTCTTCGTCGAACACGAAGCCCATGTCCCGCGCGGTGGTCGCCTTCGGCGCGCGCGTGATGCCGGCCTTGCCGTCGAAGAAGAGGTTGTACGGGATGCGGCGACGCGCGTCGCGGCTGTAGCCGGTGCCGGAGGTGTACGGGGACACGTCGTAGATCGAGGCGGCCTTCAGGTAGGGGAGCATCTTCCGCTGGGCGCCGGAGTACCCGAATGCGGGCTTGCCGTACTGGGCGAACAGGTCGATGTCGGTGATCCGGGCGGACCGGATGGGACCGATGCGTCGCGGCACCTGGCTCGAGAACACGGCCGCGAGCCGGGTGATGCCGTATTCGACCTCCTCGACGTAGACGACGTCGGCGTCGATGAGCCCTGCGTGCGGCTGTGCGTTGGGTGTGTTGTCCAGCTTCATGACGAGCACCGGCTTGTCCTTGCCGATCGGACGCCCGGTCAGCGGCGACATGCCGATCGGATTCGCGGGCAGCGGGACCGCCGGTCGGTTGTCGGGTGGCGGGACGGCCGCGACCTTCGGCTTGCGGCTGGCGCTCGGTGAGGCAGCCGGCTTCGTCTTCTTGCTCGATGGGGACGGCGTGGCGGTCGGCGAGGAGGGCGACGGCGACGCGGTCGGCGAGGCGGACTGTGATGCGCTGGGTGACGCGGTCGGCGAGGCGGTCGGCGATGCGCTGGGTGACGCGGTCGGCGAGAAGGAGGACGGCGTGGCGGTCGGCGAGGGCGCCGCGGGTGCACTCGGCCCGGGTGGCGCTCCGGTGGTCGCCGTCGTGCAGCCGACGAGGGTCACGGCGCACGCCACGGCGCCGACCGCGAGGGTGGAGAACCTCATCCGGCTAGCCCAGCGGCCAGGCCGAACCCCATGCGGTCCATCCCCAGAGCCCCAGGCCGGCAAGCGTGACGAGCGTCGGCCACCAGGCCGCGCGGCGGCCCGACTGCAGTGCGAGCCCGCAGAGGACGAGGTTGATGATGAGGAGGGCCAGGGTGCCGTTGATCACGGCGAACTCCTCGACCCCCGAAAGGGTGACCCGGCCGAGGTAGAACGCGCGGATGAGCAGGAACAGCAGGACGACCAGTCCCAGGACGAACCACAGCGGCAGCACTGACGACTGCTCGCGCTTTCGGGCCATGTCACCTCCTCGGGACGCACCTCAGACGGTAGGCGCTATTCCCGCCACGTGGAAGCAGGCGCGCCCGTATCCCCACCACCGGGTCCGGTGCTCACTACGGTGGCCGCAGCGCCCCAGACCGATGCCCTGAGGAGTCCTCGTGCCACGTGTCCACCGACTCGCCACCGTCCTGCTCGCCTGCGTGGGGATCGTCATGACCCTGTCCGTGCCCGCCGCCGCGGCGGATGGCGCGAACGCCGAGGTCGTCGTGCGCATCCGCCACGCGGCGGTGACCCCCATCCACGTCTCCGGGACCGGGATCGGTTCCGTGCGCACCTTCTTCGTGCCGACGAGCGTCAACGGTCGGGCGGCCCCGGGCGACTACCTCACTGGGACTCTCACCACGGTCGCCGTGGATGCCGAGCGGGGAACCGAGCTGCGGACCGCGAATCTGGTCTTCGTCGTCGGCCGGCAGGCGAACCAGTTGGTCGTGGGAGGGGTCTCGACGTATCCCGCCACGTCCGCCACGCTCCCGGTCGATCACCCAGCGGTGCGCCCGGTGATCGGGGGATCGGGACGGTACGACGGTGCCCGCGGCTATGTGGTCTCGACGAATCTGGGGGAGAAGGGGTGGCTGCACGTCTTCCACGTCCGCCAGTAGCGACGGTCGTCGGGCTGCATGCGTTCACCCGGTCGCCCGCGCACCTGAGCCGCCTCGCGGAGGCGTGCCGTTCCGCCGGCCTCGGCTGGGTGGCTCCCTCCCTGGCTCCGCGCTGGCTGCCGACGCGCTACATGAACAGGCGGCGCCTCGAGCGACTCTCGGCGCGGCTGGCTGGCGCTCTTCCGGGTCAGCCGCTCGTGGTCGTCGGCCACTCTGCCGGCGCCGCCGCCGGCTGCTACCTGGCCACGGCTCTGCTTCGGCGGGGCGTGCAGGTCTGCGGTGTGGTGCTGGTGGACGGTGTGGACAGCCCGAACCACTTGATCGAACGCTCGCTGCCCGGGCTCGAGCAAGTGCCCATCGCCGCCGTCCTTGCACCGCCGTCGCGCTGCAACCGGGATGGCGCCCTGGCGCGGCTGCTGGCCGGACGGCCGCGCATCCGGGTCACTCTGGTCGAGGGTGCCGGGCACGGCGATATCGAGGGCGCGGGCATCGCCGCCTACCGACGCTGGTGTGGTGACACGTCCGACGACCGCTTGGCTGAGGTGACCCTGACGGCCGTCATGGGGGCCGTCGAGGAGATGGCGATCGGCCGCGCCGACTAGCCCTGCCTGCGGGTCGGCGCGTCAGAACGGCGGTGGATCGGGGTCCGTGGGCGGCCGCTCCGGAAGCAGGTCCGTCGGCAGGTGCGGGAAGCGTCGGCCGGTGGGGGAGACGAACGTGCACGATCCGTCCGAGCGGGAGTCCTCTATTCGCCAGCCCGAGTGCGTCTTGCGGTTGTGATGACGCCGGCACAGCATCCCGGTGTTCGCGAGGGTCGTGCTGCCACCGTCCGCGAAGTCGTCGGCGTGGTCGACGTCGCACGAGATGGCCCGGCGTCGGCAGCCCGGATGGCGACAGGTCTGGTCTCGCGCCACCAGCCACTGCGTGAGCTCGGCACTGGCGGTGTAGCGGTGGGCGCCACGGTCGACGAGGGCGCCCGTGACCGGGTCGCAGATGAGGCGGCGCAGGGTGACCGGTGTGCTCGGATCGGAGAGGAGGGACAGCACGTCGTCGCGAGCCACCTCCGTGTCCCGACTCGAGCCCACGGTCACCGTCGCCGGCAGGTCCGGGGTGACGCCGGTGAGAGTCGCGAGGTCGATCAGCACCTGAAGCTCGACGCTCACCCGTGGCTTCGCGGTCTCTTCCCCGCCACCGCGCAGCAGGTCGAGGAAGGCGGCAGCCCGCACCTCGCCCCAGCTCGCATCCGGGTCGAGGGTGAGCCGACCGTCGTTGGCATGCGCCCGCGCGTGCGAGTCGACGGCACCCATGACCCAGGCGGCGTCCGAAGCCGCCAGCCGAGCCATGACCACGCCGAGTCCATCGTCCTCACCCCAGGCCTGGACGTCGCGTGAGCACCGCGCGCGCTGGCGTCGCGACCTCGCGGCCGCCGCATCGATGGCGACGACGGCCCGACGGGCGCGTTGCCGCGTCTCGCCTGGAGTTTCACTCTCCGCCCGGTGCAGCACCCGCGCCTCGAGCGCAGCGCACGACTGCTCGAAGACTGCGTCGGCGAGGGGGTTCTCGCCGAGCGGTGCCTGCATCATCCGGGCGGCCTGGTCGGCGATGGCCCGCGCGTGGTGCGCCGTGATCCGGCCCTCGGCGAGGGCGTCCCGGGTGCGGCGCAGCGGTCCGTTCAGCAGCCGGGCCGTGGACACCTCGGCATGGACGGTGGCTACCGGCCGACGCAGGGTCGCGGCGATCTCATCGACCACCTCGTCGGTGAAGTGGATCGTTCGTACTCTCGTCCTCCCCTCTGCCGACTCCTCGTCGACGAGGACGTCGCGGACGACCTGTCGTGCCCCGGCTGCACGCACCAGCAGGCGGGCCTCGAGGGCATCGAGGCTGGCTCGCTCACGCTGGAGGGTGTGCAGGACCGAGAGCGCCTCGTCGGCAGACAGAGCGGCCGCATCGACGGCGGCGAGCTGGCTGAGCGTGGAGAGTGGGCGCGGATGCCAGCCATCCCGACGGGACGCGACCGCCGCGAGGCGGATCGTGACGGGGGAGTGGAGGACATCGAACATGTGTTCGATTCTAATGGCGCGCACGCTGAAATGCAAGCAATGGCAACGACTTTCGCGACAGTTGTGGATGTCGTGAACGCGTAGGCGGACGACATGCTAGACATGGCCTCGGCCAAGTCGTCTAGACAGCATCGGAGAGCCGTGAGCGCCTACCCGACGCTGCTGTCGCCCATCCAGGTCGGCACGATGCCGCTCCGCAACCGGGTGATGATGCCACCCCACACCGCGCCGCTCGGCCCGCTGTGGGGCACCGAGCAGCAGGCGGCGCAGAACATCGAGTACATCCGCGCCAGGTGCGATGCGGGGGTCGCGTGGGTCGTCAACATCACCGGTCACATCGACAACCTCTTCATCCCGGGCTTCACCCCGGTCGGGATCGGCGCCCGCACCCAGGGCTACTTCCGGCTGCCGGTCTTCCATGACCGGGTGCAGGCGTACACCGAGGCGATCCACTCGGCCGGCGCGTTCACGACGGTCCAGCTGGTCAGCCAGGGCGGCCTGCCGAACGCCCCGTCCGCGACGCTGAGCTCGCCGGTATTGAACAACATCCCGCACGTCCTCGACCGCGACGAGATCCGCTGGTACGTGAACGAGTTCGCCTGGTCCGCGGAGCAGGCGCAGCGCGCGGGTGCCGACGGCGTCGACATCCACCTCAATCACGACGACCTGATGGAGTGGTTCCTGTCGCCGCTGGCGAACGCCCGCGACGACGAGTACGGCGGCTCCCTCGAGAACCGGATGCGCTTCGTGACCGAGATCATCCGCGACATCCGCGAGCGATGCGGTGCCGACTTCACCGTGGGTGTGCGGCTCAACATGTTCGAGGAGGCGCCCGGCGGCTACGACCTGGCGGAGGGCGTCGAGATCGCCCAGCGGCTCGAGGCGACGGGAATGGTCGACTACTTGAGCCTGGTCGCGGGCAGCAACTGGGGAAACCCCTCCTACATCCAGTCGCACGTGTACCCGCCAGCCGCCTGGGCCGAGCTGTCGGGTGAGTTCGTCAAGGCCGTCGACCTGCCGATCGCGTACGCGGGACGGATCACCACACCGGAGGTGGCCGAGCAGGTCCTCGCCGCGGGTCAGGCGCACGTCGTCGGCGTCGCGAGGGCGCTCCTGACCGACCCGGAGTGGGTGCGGAAGGCCGCGGAGGGTCGGGCGGACGACATCCGTCCGTGCACGTACTGCAACGACTGCATCAGCAGCGTGGTGGTGGAGCGCACGCCGTACGCATGCGCCGTCAATCCCCATGCCGGCACCGAGAGCACAGTGGACTGGCCGGAGCCCACGGTGCGGCCACGGCGGGTGGTGGTGGTCGGTGGCGGACCGGCGGGCATGGAGGTAGCCGCCCTCGCCGCGGAGCGCGGGCACTCCGTGGAGCTCTGGGAGAAGTCCGACGCGTCTCGGCGGCCTGCTGCGGACGGCGACCGCGGCGCCCACGTACGAGGACTTCAGGCGCTTCCTCGACTGGCAGGAGCGACGCCTCGCCAGGCTCGGCGTCACGACTCGGCTCGGAGTCGAGGCCGATGCAGACTCCCTTCTGGCCGCGGACGCGGACACCGTCGTGGTGGCGGCCGGCACGCGTCGTCGCCGGCCGGGCATCGCTGGTGACGACCTCGACTTCGTCCATGACGTCCGCGACGTCCTCGCCGGGAGCGCCACGCCCGGCCAGCGCGTGGTGGTGCTCGCGCAGGACGATCACATGGCCCCGCTCGCCGTGGCCGACTTCCTCGCCGCCCGAGGACACGACGTCACGGTGGTCTACTCGACGCTCGCCCCCGCGCCGCTGCTCAGCCGGTACACGATCGGCGGCATCCTCGCCCGACTCGAAGAATCCGGCGTGGAGATCCGCACCTCCGAGCAGGTCGTCGAGATCGAGCCGGGACGCGTGCGCACGCGGAAGGTCTACTCGGGGCTGCCCGGCTCCATCGAGCAGGTGGACACGGTGGTGCTCGCCTGCGGTGGCGTGCCCAACGGGGAACTGCTCGCCGAACTGCGCGGTCGCCACCCCGACGTGCACGTCGTCGGCGATGCGTTCGCGCCGCGCCGTCAGATCTACGCGACGCGGCAGGCGTATGCCCTCGTGTCCTCATGGGACTGACGTAGCGTCAGCCCATGCCTTCCGTGCAGATCACGCCCACCGCCATCGACGTGCCGGCGGCCACCATCGACGACCTGCGCGACCGGCTGCGGCGCACCCGCTGGTTCGACGCCTTCGACACCGACTGGGACTACGGCACCGACATCGCCTACCTGCGCGGGCTCGTGGACTACTGGGTCGACGAGTTCGACTGGTACGCCGTCCAGGAGCGGTTCAACGCCTTCGACCAGGTGGAGGCCATCATCGACGGCCAGCGCATCCACGCCTTCCACCAGCGCTCGCCCCGTCCGGACGCGACCCCACTGCTGCTCGTGCACGGCTGGCCCGGCTCGGTCATCGAGTTCATCGACTGCATCGGCCCGCTCACCGATCCCGACGCGCACGGCGCGCCCGGAGCCCCGGCCTTCCATGTCGTCTGCCCGTCGATCCCGGGCTACGGCTTCTCCGGCCCGACCCACGAACGCGGCTGGGACGGTCGCCGCATCTCCGCCGCCCTCGACGAGCTGATGTCCGCCCTCGGCTACGACACGTACGCCGGGGCCGGCGGTGACTGGGGGGCGAACCTGCTGACCGACCTGGCCCGCTCCGATCGCCAGGGCTCGCTGACCACGCTGCACCTGACCATGCCCACCGGGCTGCCGCCGGCCCCCGGCGAGGTCGAGGAGCTCACCGAGTTCGAGCGGGCGTCGCTGGCGCACTGGGACCACGCAGTGGCCACCGGGCGCGTCAAGCACGTCCAGATGAACGCCCACCGTCCGCACACCTACGCCGTCGCGATGAACGACTCACCCGCCGGCCTGCTCTCCTGGCTGGTCGACATGTGCCGCTCGTTCACCGTCTACGAGGGTGACGTGGAGAGCGCGCTGTCGCGCGACCAGCTGCTGGCCAACGCGACCATCTACTGGGTGACCGAGACGATGCCCTCCGCCATGCGGCTGTACTGGGAGTGGGCCCGGCAGAAGGCGGCCGATCCGAATCCGCCGTTCGTGACCGTGCCCGTGTCGGTGTCGATCTTCCCGAACGACATCCGCCGCTGGCCGCGCTCGTGGGCCGAGCGGTCCCTGACCATCGTCGACTGGGAGGTGCTCGCCGGCCGGCGGCCACTTCGGCTCGTGGGAGCAGCCGGACCTGTTCGTCGACGCGGTGCGGCGGGCCATGCCACCGTCCGGGGCTCAGTCCTCGTAGAACTGCCCGTGGTAGCCCAGCAGCACCGGGTGCGGCAGTTCCGCGCGGGCCACCTCGAGCATCGTCCGGGCGTCGAGGACGAGCAGGAACGAGGTTCCCCGCTCTGCGTCGAGCACGACGGACAGCAGGACGCCGTCGTCCTCCGCTGACCGACCGGGACGCCCGGCGAAGACGCCTTCGCCGGGATAGCACCCGGGTTCGTGCCAGGTGCGCGTGCCTGCCTCGGCCACGTCGATCTTGACCAGCTGGTCGTAGAACCCGCCACCTTCACGGATGCCCATGCCGTACACGTACCTCAGGCCCGGATCGGTGTTCATCCGGCCGTAGTCGATGGACGGCAGTTCGATGGCCGTCGGCGACAGCACCTCGGCGAGGACCGCCCCGCCGGGTCGCGTGAGTGGGATCCGCAACCTGCGCAGCGTGCCGTGCGGCAGTCGACTGGCGGAGTCCTCGAGTCGGTGGAGGTAGAAGGCCTCGATGATGGACGCATCGTCATACCCGACGAGGTCCACCATCAGCTCGTCTCCCGACTCGAAGGCGTTGACGTGGTGGAAGGCGAACAGCGGGTCGGTCTCCCAGGTCCCGACGCGCCTGCCGGTCGCCCGTTCGACGACGTGGATCCGGGTGCCTCGTTCGGGGCGCCAGCGGAAGTTCTCGATATAGGGCTTGAGCCACAGCAGGAGGGCCATCGGGTTGACGACGAAGGGGAACTCGACGATGACGAGGTACCGCGACGACATGCCGAAGGAGTGCAGGTAGGAGGGCTGGCCGGCCACCTGCGTCGCGACCGTCTCCGTCCGGATCGACGGGTCGTCAGTCGCGAAGCGCCGAAGCGCATACCGGCTGACCGCCCCGTAGCGGGTCACCAGGTTGTAGCCCTCGCCGCGAGCGGCGTCGAGGTGCGGATGGACCGTCGTCATGCGGCCGAAGTTCGACGTGTCCCAGCCGACCACGCCCACGCTCCGCAGCGTCACCGGGTCGAACTCCACCTGGATAGGCGTCTCCGCCAGCGCGAGGAAGCGGTCCGCGACTCGCGTGATGTTGACCTTCGCGCTGTCCGTGACCTCCGGGTGGAAGACGGCCGCCGCGCGGGCGAAGAGCGACCGGCACGGATCCGTGGCGAACTCCGGGAAGTCAAGGCGGCCGGTCTCGACGGCCGCCCGACGAGCCCGGCAGTCCAGGAAGCGGCTGCCGTAGGAGACGCCCGCCGCCCCGATGGTGAAGCGGTGGAGCATCGCCTGGCCGTCGAACCAGTGCCGCATGCGCCGGTCGCCGACGTTGAACGACCCCGGGCCGTTGCGCAGGAGGGTCCCCTGGAGCCACTCGGGCATCGCTCCGGTCACGTCGAGTCGGTCGATGACCGTCTCGGGGCTGTCACCGAGGCCCGCTGCCGCGTAGGCCGCGGCCGTCATGCGAGGGCGGACTCGCGCAGCAGCGCCGTGGTCCGAGGATCGATGAGGGAGGCCGCGATCTTGCCGGAAGCCACGACGGCCGGGACGCCCGCGCCCGGGTGGGTGCCCGCACCCACCAGGTACAGGCCATCCACGTCCTGGGATCGGTTGTGCGGACGGAACCAGCCCGACTGCACGAGCGTCGGGCGAAGGGAGAAGGCCGCTCCACGCGGGCTGTTGAGCACGTCGCGGAAGTGCTCCGGGCCGATCGCGTGCTCGGTGACCAGGTGCTCGCGCAGACCGGGCAGGTACCGCTGCTCCAGGGTGTCCAGGACCGTCTCGCGCACGAGCGCAGCCTCCTCGACAGCGGCCACGGGGTCCTCGTCGGCGCGATCGAGGGCAGGAGCCGCGACCAGGACGTACAGGTTCTCGCAGCCGGGAGGAGCGACGGATGGGTCCGTGCGCGTGGGGACGTGCACGTAGAGGAACGGGTCGCGCGCGGTGCCCTCGATCGACCGTCGGCCGCGTCCGAAGACCGTGCGCAGGGCCTGTCGGTGGTCGTTGGGCAGCAGGATGCTGTGGTGGGCGAGCGGCGAGTCCGGCCAGCGTCGGTCGGCGCCGAGGTACAGCACGTGCAGCGACATGCTCGGCTGGTGGCGGCGAGTGCGGACGTCGGGGTTCCACCGTCGACCGGTGTCGCGGAGCAGGTGCGAGTAGGTGTAGCCGGGATCCGCGTTCGCGACGACGGCGTCGGCCCGGTGCTCGGTCCCGTCGACGAGCCGGATGCCGGTGGTCTTGCGGCCCTCGACCGTGATGGCATCCACATCCGCGAGGAGGTGGATCCGGCCCCCGAGTCGTTCCAGCAGGCCCCCGATCGCCTGGACGAGGGCACCTGTCCCACCACGCGCATAGTGGACGCCCCACCGACGCTCGAACTCGACGATCAGCGCGTACAGGGCGGGCGTGGTCGCCGGGTCACCGCCGATCAGGAGGGGGTGGAAGGAGAGCGCCTGACGCAGGAACGGGTCGCGCACGAACCGACCGACGGTGCCGGACACCCCCAGCATCGCCCGCTGCTGGAGCAGGTACGGGAGCATCGCGAGCATGACCTTGGGCTGCATCATCGGGCGCTCGGTATACGGGTAGAACGCATCGAATATCGAGCTGATCCGGTCCATCAGGCGTCGGGTGCCGGCCACGTCGTCGGGGCTGCGCCGGCCCACCTCGACGAGGAGATCGTCAAGGCCGGCCCGGTAGTCGAAAGGCCGTCCGTCCGCGTCGAAGACCCGGTAGAAGGGGTCGAGGGGGATGAGGTCGACGTGATCCGCGAGCCGCTCGCCGGCGAGGGCGAAGAGCTCCTCGAACATGAAGGGCGCCGTCAGCACGGTGGGTCCCCCGTCGAACCGGAAGCCGTCCTGCTCGTACTGGTAGGCGCGGCCCCCGATGCGATCGCGCTTCTCGAAGACATCGACCTCGTGACCGGCCGCGGCGAGGCGCACGGCGGCCGACAGGCCGCCGAAGCCGCTGCCGATCACTGCCACGCGCATGCCGCAACGGTAGGGGCAGGTGGCCGACCCCGCGAGTCGGCGTCGAGGCGCCCACGGGATCATCGGGGGGTGCCCCTTGTCGCCCTCACGGATCCGGAGGATCCGCGGCTGTCGGACTACCGCGACCTGACCGACGTCGCTCTTCGCTCGCGACGGGAGCCCGAGGAGGGCCTGTACATGGCCGAGAGCGCCGAGGTGATCGGGCGCGCGCTGGATGCGGGGCACCGGCCGCGCTCCCTGCTCATGGAGGAACGCTGGGTGCAGCCGCTTGACGCGCTGATCGCTCGTGCGGAGGCATCGGCCGATGGAGACCTGCCGGTCTACGTGGCCACGCCTCAGGTCGTCCACGCCATCACCGGCTTCCGGATGCACCGCGGCGCGCTGGCCGCCATGCATCGGCCCGCCTTGCCCGACCTGAGCGCGCTGCTCGAGATGCCCGGGCGTCGACGGGTCGTGGTCCTCGAGGACATCGTCGACCACACGAACGTCGGGGCGATCATCCGGTCAGTGGCCGCCCTCGGAGCCGACGCGGTGCTCGTGACGCCCCGGTGCGCCGATCCGCTCTACCGGCGGGCGGTGCGGGTGTCCATGGGGACGGTATTCCAGGTGCCGTGGACCCGCATCGAGCCGTGGCCCTCGGGCGTGGAGATCCTGCGCGCCCACGACTACACGGTGGCCGCGCTGGCACTGGCCGACGATGCGGTGTCACTCGACGACTTCGAGGTCCCGGACCGGCTGGCGCTGATCCTCGGCACGGAGGGCCACGGGCTCGCCGCGACGACGATGACCGCTGCTGACATCCGACTGCGGATCCCGATGTCCGGCGGAGTGGACTCGCTGAACGTGGCCGCCGCGGCGGCGGTCGCGCTGTGGGCGGTGCGCTGACGTCAGATCGGCCCGAGCAGCTCGTCCAGCATCCGGTTGCGGAAGGTGCCCTGCGGGTCCATCCGCCGCGCATGAGCGGCGAACTCGCCGAAGCGCGGGTAGCGGGAGCGCAGATCGTCCGGTGCGGCCCAGTACAGCTTGCCCCAGTGCGGGCGACCGCCCCTGGCGGCGAGGACGGTGTCGAGATCGGAGAGGAGCTCGAGCACCTCGGGACGACGCTCCCACGTGAGGTGGATGCCGACCGTGTCGCGCCCGTATGCGCCGCTGAGCCACAGGTCGTCGGCTGCCATGGTGCGGATCTCCGAGACCATCAGCAGCGGGTGGATGCGAGGTGCGAGTCCCTCGAGATCGCGCAGTGCGGCCACCGCCTCCGTTCGCGGAATCAGGTACTCGGTCTGCAGCTCGTCGCCGGCACTGGGGGTGTGGTCGAGCCGGAAGTGCGGGAGGCGTTCGTGCCAACGGCCGGGTACGCCGAGCTGCTCCGTGCAGTGCGCGGGATCGATACCCGGGACCGGATGGTGCAGCCGCCGGGCCAGGGTCCCGTCGAGCGTGTCATCGCCCAGCCACGGACCTTCGGTGTCCAGACGGCGCTTCAGCAGCAGCCGGCCAGTCAGCGTCCCGTCCCAGGTGGTGAAGAAGCTGACGCTGTAGGCCGAGCCGAACGCCTCGTCGAACGACTCCAGCAGCGCTGCGTGACTCACCCCCTCGAACCAGTACTGGGCAACCTCGAAGGTCGGCTCGATGGCCAGGTCGAGGTGGGTCACGACGCCCGTTGCCCCGAGCGCCACCACCTCCGCGGCCAGCGACGCAGCGTCCGAGACCTCGTCGACGGAGCCGTCGGCACGAACCACGCGCAGGCCCCGCACCATGGCCGAGAGGGTGGGGTTGCGGTCGCCCGAACCGTGAGTGCCCGTCGCCACCGTGCCGCCGACGGCGATGTGGCCCAGCGAGGCGAGGTTGTGCACGGCCCAGCCGGCCTGGTCGAGCAGCCGGGCGGCCTCGCCGAAGCGCATCCCCGACGGGACGCGGGCGACCGCCCGGTCCGCGTCGATATCGACCTCCGCCGGCATGCGGGCGAGGGACACGTGCACGCCCTCGGTGTCGGCGATGTCGTTGAACGAGTGACCTGAGCCGACGGCGCGGATCCGGTTCGATCGGGCCACGAGTTCCCGCAGCTCCGCATCGCTCGACGGTTCGGCCAGCTCGACCGCCGAGAACGTCACGTGCCCCGACCAGTTGGTCCTCACGATGCCTCCTCGGCTGGTGTCCTGCCCAGTATGCGCACGAACGCGAGCACCGTGGCCCACACCAGAAGGATGATTCGTGCGGCCTGCACGAGCACGGTGATGACGTCACCGGTGACCAGCTGCGTTGCCGACCAGGGGTAGACCACCTGGGTCAGCAGGGAGACGACGACGACCAATGCAGCGACCGTCGTGAGTCGGCTGTTCCGGTTCAGGATGGCGACCGCGGCCAGCCCGACCAGCCACACGTTGAACTGCGGCGAGTACACCCGGCTGGTGGCCACCGACGCCAGGATGACGGTGAGGGCGACGTCGCCGGGGGGCACTGACTCCAGTCGCCCGGACAGGCGCGCCCAGGCGAGCAGGCCCAGCAGGGCCAGGCCGATGACCGACACCACCAGGCCGACGGTCTCCGCGCCGGACATCAGCACCTGGATGGAGCCGTACTCCAGGCCGAAGGCGACGGTCCCTCCCGCGATGGACCAGAGGCCGTAGGGGAGGGCGCCCACCGACTCCACCTGGAGACCGCGCGACTGTTGGTTCTCGAGGAAGGACAGTCCGTTGTCAGTGAGGAGCAGCACGCCGACCAAGGCCACGGCGGCGACGATGGCGAAGGACAGCAGGGCGCGCGGCAACTGCCGGCGGGGCAGGGCCAGCAGCATCAGTGCCGGCCAGACCTTGGTGAGCGCGCCGAGGGCGGCGATCGCGCCCGATGCCGCGGGCCGGGCCGCGAGCAGGACGGCGACCGCCGCGAACATGGTGGGGACGACGTCGAAGCGCACCATCATGATCGGCCCCACGATCAGGCCGGCCAGTGCCCACAGCCACGGTCCCCGCCATGAGGAGCCCGGCGTCCGCGCATGGGCGAGCAGCAGGCTGGCCATCAGGACGGCGTCCACGGCCAGGATCACGAGGGTGAAGCCCCACCGGAAGTCGAGGGGCAGGACCCAGGCGCTCACGAACAGCGGGGCGATGCCGGGTGGGTACTGCCAGGTGGGGTCAAGGGCCGGGAAGGAGCCGGCCGCCAGATCGGGTGCCCAGCCGAGATAGATGTCGAGGTCATTGAGCATCCACGGCGTCATGTCGACCGATACACCCGCAAGGAGGCGCGTCGACAGCCAGGCGATCGCGACCGAGGCGTAGGCGGCCAGTTCACGCGTACGCCGAGGTGCGGAAGCAGGGGTGGTCACTGACGGGACTCCGATGGCCGGTGGCGGCGAGCATAGTGACGAGGGGGAGGGGTCCGGGGAGAGTGGGCACGCGGGCGAGCAGCGTGGGGACGGGCGCACGATTCGCGCGCGACCTCGTGCTGTGGGCTGCCCTAGCGGCCGCGTACGTCGGTCTCGTCGAGCCGGTGCTGCGTTCGCCCAACGGGGTGGCGGTCATGTGGCTGGGCGGGGGCCTGGTCGCGGGTGCGCTCGTCCATCTCGATCGATCCCGCTGGGCTCCGCTGCTCGTCGTCGCGCTGGGCGGGTTCGTGGCCACCTATGCGCTGGTGGGCTTCCCCGTCGCGCTCGTGCTGGTCCAGGGTTCGGCCGACCTCGTCGCCGTCGTGGCGTTCGCCGTCGTGATCGGGGGCCACCGGCGCTCGGTCTCGGGACTGGGCGCCGATGTCCCGTGGGTGGCGTTCGCCGCCCTCGGCGCCGCCGCCTTGCGGACCGTGCCGCTGCTGCTGGCCGTCGGCATCGTGGGCGCCGACGAGGTGCCTCCGGTCGTGGCCGACGCCCCTCTCGAACTGGGCCTGGCCACGGTCATCGGCCTGATCGCGGGCACCGGGACGGTGCTCGGGCTGGCCGAGTGGCCCCGCGGCGGATACCGGATGGAGCACCGGGAGATGGCCTTGGGGGCGGCGGTGCTCGTGCTGCTGCTGGTCCTGATCTTCGGGACGCCGTTCGGGTCGGCAGTGCCCGGCGCGGAGTTCCTCATCCTGCCGCTGCTGCTCGCGTCCGCCGTGCGGTATCCCGTTCCGTTGACCGCCACCCTCACCGGACTGTCGGTGGTGGTGATGTCGTGGGCGCTCGCGCACGCCACCGGCGCGTACGACTTCGCGGGGCCGGCGAGTGTCGAGCAGGTCTTCGCCACGCAGATGTACATCCTGGTGGTCACCGTGTCGGTGTTCGTGCTGGCATCCGTCGTCGGCGAGCGCAGGCAGGCGCAGGACCAAAGTGCCCACTCCTACGGACTCCTGTCGGCCGTCTTCCGGGAGTCGCCCGTGCCGGCGGCGTGGCTGACTCTCACCGCTGACGGCTACCCGGTGATCCGGGAGGCCAACCCGGTGTTCCTCGAGATGGTCGGGCTGTCCGGCGAGGAGGTACGCGGAGTCCGCCTGTCCAGCCTGCTCAGCCCGACGCACCCGGCGGACATCGACAGTCTCGAGGCCGGCAACGAGCTCCAGGCGTTCGGGCCGGATGGCACGACCCGGTGGCTGCGCCCGACGATCTCGCGCCGGTTCACCGATCCGCACACCGGGGACGGTGACACGGTCGTGGAGTTCAGCGTCCTCGTGCTCGAGGACGTGACCACCGATCGGGTGTCCGAGGAGCTGCTGAGGCAGCAGGCGAGACGGGACAGCCTGACCGGCCTGCCCAACCGGGCGGCCCTGGTCGAGCACCTCGACGAGGCGATCGAGTCGAACGGCTCGGATGCGCCGGTGGGGCTGCTGATCGTCGACATCGACAGCCTCAAGGTCGTCAACAACGGGCTGGGACATCTGGCCGGGGACCAGTTGCTCATCCAGATCTCGGAGCGCTTCGGCGAGGCCGTGGCACCGAGGGATCTCCTGGTGCGCACAGGTGGTGGGGAGTTCGCTGTGCTGCGACCGGTACCGCGTCCCGACGAGGTGCTCGACGACCTCGTCGCCAGGCTGCTCGCGTCCGTCCACGAGCCCTTCACCATCGACGGCCGATCGGTACCCATCTCGGTGAGCATCGGCGTTGCCGAGTCGGACCCCAGTACGGAGTTGCCCGGTGACCTGCTGCGTCGGGCGGACATCGCGCTGCAGCGGGCGAAGCACGCAGGGCGCCATCAGGCCGCTCGGTTCGAGCCCGGCGAGGACCGGCCGGCCCGCGAGCGGATGGGCCTCGAACAGGTGCTGCGACGGGCGCTGGCCGAGGACTCGCTGGTGTGCCTGTTCCAGCCCATCGTCCTCACCGTCACCCGACGCGTCGTGGCGGCGGAGACACTGGTCCGGCTGCGGGACGACGAAGGCGGCCTGGTCCCGCCGTCCGCCTTCCTGCCGCTGGCCGCAGAGCTGGGGCTGCTCGGTCGGCTCACCGACCAGGTGCTGCGTCAGACCTGTCGGGCGGCGCGGACCTGGCGGGATCAGGGCCATGAGATCCGGGTGGCCTTCAACGCGCCGCCGCAGTGGCTGAACGCCGAGGCACTCGAGATGGTCGACCGGCTGGTCGCCGAGTTCGACGTGCCGACGTCGCTGCTCACCGTCGAGGTGACCGAGGAGGAGACGCTCAGCGCGGGGCGCAGTGCCATCGAGACGTTGACCGAGCTCCGTGGTCGCGGCATGAACGTGGCGATCGACGACTTCGGGACCGGCTATGCGGGACTGGACTCCTTCCGCAGCGTGCCTGCCAACCTGGTGAAGGTGGACCGCTCGTTCGTGGACGAGATGCTCAGGAACGACGAGGACTACGAGCTCGTGCGCTCGATGCTGGACCTGATCTACCGCTTCGGGAAGCTGGCGGTCGCCGAGGGCGTCGAGGACGAGGACCAGCTGGTGGCGCTGAAGGGCATGGGGTGCGAGTACGCGCAGGGGTTCTACCTGTCCGTTCCCGTGCCGCTGGAGGAGTTCCCCGCCGGCCGCGTGCTCGGTCAGGGCGTTGCACCACCCCGGGTGGCGGTCGGCCAGTAGCGTGACGGGGTGCCCACCTCGGCCCATGGCTCCCCGATGATCGTCGACGCCGGCGGTGTCGACGTCCGGTTGAGCAGCCCGGATCGCGAGATGTTCCCGGGCGTCAGCAAGCGGGAGGTGCTCGAGTACTACCTGGCCGTCGCGGACGCGATGGTGCCGCAGGTGGCCGGCCGGCCGACGGCGCTCGAGCGCTGGCCCGACGGGGTGGGCGAGGGCCGTGAGCACTTCTTCCAGAAGCACCTGCCGAAGTCGACGCCCGAGTACGTGACCGGGCTGACCGTCCGGTTCCCCAGCGGTCGTCGCGGCACCCTGCTCAACCCGGAGTCGCCCGCGGCCATCGCCTGGGCGGTCCAGATGAGCGCGGTCACCTTCCACGCCTGGCCAGTCAGGTCGCCGAGCCTGGACCGCCCGGACCAGTTGCGCATCGACCTCGATCCGTCGCCCGGCCGGGGCTGGGCGGACATCGTCGAGGTGGCCCTCGAGACACAGGCCCTGCTCACTGAGTGGGGCTGGACCGGCTTCGTGAAGACCAGCGGGAGTCGGGGCATCCATGTCTTCGTGCCCCTGCATGCCGACCACACCTTCATAGACGTGCGGCACGCCGCCATCGTGGTCGGTCGCGAACTCGAGCGACGTCGGCCGGACCTGGTGACCACTTCGTGGTGGAAGGAGGAGCGTGGGGACCGCGTCTTCGTCGACTACAACCAGAACGCCCAGGACCGGCTGATGGCGTCGGCCTACTCCCTCCGGCCGAGGCCCGAGGCGACGGTGTCGACACCGGTCGAGTGGGCGGACCTGAGGGCCCTCGATCCGCTCGACCTCACCATTCGCTCCGTGCCGACGCTGGTGCGCGAGCGGTCCCGTGACCCGTGGGCGGGCATGGCCGACGCGGCCGTGTCCCTGGCGTCCGCCGTCGCGGCGTGGGATCGGGAGGTGGCGGCGGGGCTGCCGGAACTGCCCTATCCACCGGACTTCCCGAAGATGCCGGGGGAGCCGCCCAGGGTGCAGCCGAGCCGCGCTAGGAAGGACTGATCAGGTCCTCAATGGCCGATGACGGCGGCTGCTCGAGCTGGTCGAAGGTGCAGGTCTCGGCTCCGCGGTCGGGGCGCCAGCGGACGAAGCCGACGACGTGGCGGAAGCGATGGCCCTCCATCTGGTCGTAGCTGACCTCGAGGACCCGCTCGGGGCGCAGGGCCACCCACGGCTGCTCCTTCTTCCACCGGTTCGCCTCGCCGGGGACGTTCACCGCCTGTCCGGATCGCCACGCGTGCGTCCCGTCATCCGGTGACGCCAGCGGGGCCAGCTCGTCGACGAGTTCCGCGCGACGGGCCGCGGTGAACGCGGAGGCGGCCCCGACGTAGTGCAGGGCACCCGCCTCGTCGTGCAGGCCGAGCAGCAGGCTGCCCACGACGGGCTGCCCGTCCGCACCCGGCTTCGCATGAGCCCGCCAGCCGGCGAGGACGACGTCCGCGGTGCGCTGGTGCTTCACCTTGCCCTGCGTGCGCCTGCCGGGGGAGTAGCGGTCTGCGAGCGGCTTGACGATGAGCCCGTCGACTCCCGCGCTCTCGTAGTCGGTGAACCACCGGCTCGCCAGGTCGCGGTCGGCGGTGCTCGGCGTGAGGAGCAGCGGCCTTGTCCAGGGTGCCGCGAGATGCTCGAGGGCCGACCGGCGCGCGGAGAACGGCTCGGGCATGAGATCCCGCTCGTGCCAGAGCAGATCGAAGAGCAGGAGGGATGCGGGCAGCGATTCGGCGAGATGGGCGATGTTGGTGCCGCCGGCCTCGGAGCGCGGCCGCAGCCGCGAGGACAGGGCCGGGAAATCCAGGCGGCCGGCGACCGGCACCACGATCTCGCCGTCCAGGACGGTGCCCGGCGGCACCTGCTCCCGAACGGCCGCCACCACCTCGGGGAAGGCGTAGGCCAGGTCGACGATCTCGTCCTTGGCCTTGGATCGGCCGCGACCCTGAAGGACGACCGTGTCGTCGGTGACGAAGACCAGGCAGCGGAACCCGTCCCACTTCGGCTCGAAGGCCACGTCTTCGCCGTCCGGGATGCTGCCGCCGAGGGGAGCAGCGAGCATCGGCTCGATCGGCGGGGTCAGCACGGGGCGCTCACGCGGTGACCAGGCGGAGGAAGGCAGTGCCCTCCTCGGTCTGCACGTCCGCCAGCCGCAGGCGGAGTTCGGGGGTCAGGCCGCCGGGCACCGAAACGATGTGGTCGGCGTCCTCACCCCCGTGCAGCAACGGGGTGACGCTGAGCAGGAGCTCGTCGAGCAGGTCGGCCTCGATGAGGGCGGACAGCAGCCGGGGGCCGCCCTCGCACTGCACGTGCATCAGTCCGCGCTCGTGCAGAGCAGTGACTGCCTGACGCAGGTCCACCCGGTCCGCACCACACGCGATCACGTCGGCACCCTCGCGCAGGTGCTGCGGGGCCTCGTCCGCCGCGGCAGCGGACGTGAGGACGATGGACCGCGGGTGCTCGGGGCCGCGGTCCCGGAACATCCGTAGCGAGGCGGGCAGGTCCAGACTCTCGCTGACCACTGCGATCACCTTCTTCGACGGTCGGTAGTCCTCCGCTCGGATGGTGCCCGCGCCGACGAGGAGGACGTCGGGCGCGGCGCGGAGGGAGGAGAACCAGCTCTGGTCGGCGGGCGTGCTGATCGACCGTGAGCCGCCGTCCCGGCCGCGCATGGCGCCGTCGAGGGTGGCGGCCATCACCGCACGGACCCACGGGCGCCCCGACGGGAACTCGGGGGCGCGGACGGCCTGCATGCACGGATCGTCGCATGAATAGAGTCACGCTGTGCCCGAGTCGCTCACCGCGCGCCATCCCGTGGTGTCCGCCGCCGGCCTCGTCGACGAGTTCGTCCCGCCCCCGCACTTCGCGGACGTCCGCTTCGACACCTACGTGCCCGACCCCGAGCAGCCAACGCAGGCCGCGGCGGTCGAGGCGCTGCGCGCGTTCGCGGGGCGGGTGGCTGCGCCTGCCGCGCCGCGCCGGTCCTTCTTCCGCCGTGCCGCGCCCCCCGAGGGTCGGGCCGGGGTGTACCTCGACGGCGGCTTCGGCGTGGGCAAGACGCACCTGCTCGCCTCCCTCTGGCACGCGGTACCGGGACCTCGGCGCTTCGGCACCTTCGTCGAGTACACCAACCTCGTCGGTGCGCTGGGCTTCCGCACTGCCGTCGAATCCCTGAAGGGCAACCGGCTGGTCTGCATCGACGAATTCGAGCTCGACGATCCGGGTGACACGGTGCTGATGTCGACGCTGCTCGGTGAGCTGGTCGAGGCCGGGGTGATGCTCGCCGCGACGTCGAACACCCTGCCCGATCGGCTGGGGGAGGGGCGATTCGCGGCCGAGGACTTCCTCCGCGAGATCCAGGGCCTGGCCGCGCACTTCGACGTGCTCCGGATCGAGGGCGAGGACTACCGGCACCGCGGGCTGGAGTCGGCACCCGAGCCGATCTCGGATGCCGAGGTGCGCTCGGCCGCGGAGTCGGTGCCGGGCGCGGATCTCGAGACGTTCGACGACGTGCTGAGGCACCTGTCGACGGTGCACCCGTCGAGGTACGGCGCGCTCGTCGACGGCACCGGCCTGCTGGCGCTGCTCGACGTGCACCCGGTTCGCGACCAGGCGCAGGCGCTGCGGCTGGTGGTACTCGTCGACCGGCTCTACGACCGCGACATCCCGGTGGTGGCGAGCGGGGTGCCGTTGGACCGGGTGTTCACCGAGGAGATGCTCCGCGGGGGCTACCGCAAGAAGTACTTCCGTGCCGTGTCGCGGCTCGTGTCCCTTGCACGTGACGGCCAGTCGATGGTTGGGTGACCCGCATGGATCCCTCGGGCATCATCAGCGCGCTCTTCGCCGGCATCATCATCGGCCTCCTAGCGCGCATCCTCGTCCCCAGCATGCAGCCGATCGGCTGCATCGTGACGATCATCATCGGCATCATCGGCGCGTTCGCCGGGATCTTCGTCGCTCAGGGCATGGGCTACGACGACAGCTTCTGGCTGGTCTTCCTGACGCAGGTGTTCATCGCCATCGTGCTGGTGGCGATCACCGCCTTCCTGTTCCGCAAGAGCAGTACCGGCTGATTCCCGCCGCTCGCGACTTGCTGGACGTATACCCCACGGGGTATAGTTCTCGAGTCCGCGACGCAGGGTCGCGGACTGCGTGTTCCCGGAGGTATCGAGTATGTGCAGCCCCGCCCTGTGCCGTCAGTGCAACAAGGTCACCTACACCGGCTGTGGTCAGCATGTCGACCAGGTCCTGGCCATCTACACGCAGGACGAGCGCTGCGTCTGCCGCTAGGCGGCTAGATCGCGCCGGCGCCAGCCGGCCAGCCCGACGATTGCGGTAGCCAGGCCCACGAGCACCAGTCCCACCAGCGATCCCGCATCGACCGACTCACCCGGAAGGGTGGGGCTGTGCGCGAACGGTGAGAGATCCAGCACCCACGTCGGCAGTTTCCACAGGGCTCCGAACTCGCCGAGGATGACGAAGGCGACGAGCAGGCCCCACGCCAGCGGCACCGCGCGCGGCAGCCAGCCGAACAGCACGAGGACCAGCCCGGCCATCACCCACACCGCGGCGACCTGCGCGAGCGTCGCGACCACCAGGCGCCCGACCTGTCCGCCGACGTCGCCGATTGCCAGCCCGTGTCCCAATCCGATGGCCGCACCGCCCACGAGCAGGACGAGGGTCGACGCCAGCAGCGCGTACGCGTAGCCGACCCCGGCCCACGTCAGGCGAGGTACGGCGGCCGACAGCACGATCTCCGCATGCCCGGACACCTCCTCGGCGCGCATCCGGGAGACGGACGCGATGGCGTACGCGCCGACGATGATGCCGAAGATCGACACCTCCGCCGCGAGGAAGGCGTCGACGAGCGCCTGCTCGCCGCCGAGCAACTCGATGAACTGACGCATCTGCTCGGAATCCAGCAGCCCCGAGACGTTCTGGGCGACGCTGCCGAGCACGAAGCCCATGACGGCCGCCACCGCGAGCCACGCGACCAGCATCGGTCGCTGGAGGCGACGGGTGAGCCCGATGACGCCGTGCAGTCGGCCGGTGGCCGGTCCGAGCCGGTCCGGGATGAGCCCGGAGCCGAGATCCCTTCGGGCGCGCAGCAGGAACGCGAGGGGGACAAGCAGGAGCGTCGCCAGCAGTGGCAGCACACTGACCCACCAGCGGTCGCCCGCGAACGGGCGGATCTGCTGGCTCCAGCCGATCGGGGACAGCCACGACAGCCATCCCGGATTCTCGTCGGCGAGGTCGCCCACGGCGCGCAGCGTGTAGGCGAACGCGATCGCGGCCAGCCCCATGCCGATGGCGGCTCGATGCGAGACGGTCAACTGCGCGGCCACGCCGGTGGCGGCGGCGAACACCAGTGCGCTCAGCGCCCATGCGGTCCCGAACGCCAGCGATCCTGACGCGGGCAGCCCGACCGCCACGAGGCCGAGCGTGGTGAACACGCCGACCGCAAGCGAGCCGATGAGGCTGTAGAGCAGCGCTCCCGCCAGCGGTGCACTGCGCCCGACCACTCCTGAGACCAGCAGCTCGAGGCGGCCGGCCTCCTCCTCCGAGCGGGTGTGCCGAACGGTCAGGAAGACGAAGATCACGGCGACGAGGGCTGCCCCGAAGGCGGTCATCTTGATGAGGGACAGCGCGCCCAGTGACGTCGGGTCGTACACCTTGCCGTAGAGGGCCACGAGCGCGGCCGTCGCGTTGATGGCATCCGAGGCCTCGATGCGCGATGCCTCGGTGGGGTAGAGGTCCTTGGTGGCCGCAGCCGAGAAGGCGACCATCGCCGCGAGCCCGAGGACCCAGACGGGCAGCAGGATTCGATCCCGGCGGAGGGCGAAGCGCAGCATCGTCCAGGTGCCGACGAACGGGCCGGAGTCGTGCGCGCTCATGTCAGGTCCGGGCGTAGTGCTGGAGGAAGAGGTCCTCGAGGGTGGGCGGGTGGCTCTCGAGGCTGACCACACCGGACCGGGCCAGCGCTTCGATGAAGGCAGGCATCGCGTGCGACTCGACCTGAGCCGCGAGTTCCCCGTCGGACATCACCAGGTCGTGCACGCCGGGCAGTCCGTCCAGGCCTTCCGGGGTGCGCTCCAGCGTCGCGGTGACGGAGGTGCGGGTCAGGTGACGAAGGTCATCGAGGGTGCCGGACTCGACGATGCGTCCGTCGCGGATGATGCTCACGCGGTCGCACAGGGCCTCGGCCTCGCTGAGGATGTGCGAGGAGAGCAGCACGGTCCGGCCGTCGCGCCGCAGGCCGTTGACGCAATCGCGGAACGCAGACTCCATGATCGGATCCAGGCCGGATGTCGGCTCGTCGAGCAGGTAGAGCTCGACGTCGCTGGCGAGAGCGGCGATCAGGGCGACCTTCTGCCGGTTCCCCTTCGAGTACGAGCGGCCCTTCTTGCGCGGGTCGAGGTCGAAGAGGTCGATCAGGTCGGTGCGGCGCTGCGGGTCGATGCCGCCGCGCAGCCGACCGAGCAGGTCGATGACCTCGCCGCCGCTGAGGTTCGGCCAGAGCGAGACGTCGCCCGGGACGTAGGCGAGGCGGCGGTGCAGGCCAGCGGTCTGCCGCCATGGGTTCATGCCGAGTACGTCGATGCTGCCGGCCTGGGCCCGCAGCAGGCCGAGGAGCACGCGGAGGGTGGTGGTCTTGCCCGCTCCGTTCGGCCCGAGGAAGGCATGAACCTCACCGGACCGCACCGTCATGTCGAGGCCGTCCAGGGCGGCCACCGGTCCGAATCTCTTCACGACTCCGGTCATTGTGATCACGTCAGCCACGCTTCGACGGTAGTCCTCGCGGCTCGGGGAGTCACGCCAGGTGCGCGGGCCGACGTGCCGCGTCCGAGGGCAATAGGGTGGTCCGGTGCGTCCCGAGAACATCAACCGTGCCTTCCTCGATCCGGTCGTCGACGGCGTGGCCGTAGACATCTACTACCACTTCGGCGTCGCCACCTACGAGCCGCTGATGGGGCACCTGCGCGACGTGAAGGCGGTGATCCTCGGCGGCTCGGGCGAGCGCACGCGCGCTTTCGCCGAGCGGTGGAGCCAGCTGAACGGGGATGCCGAGATCATCGACTTCCCCAAGGAGGACCGGTTCGTCACCCGCTACACCGCGGGCGTCCTCTTCGCCTCGCACGGCATGGGGATGCCCAGTGCGTCGATCGCCGTCCAGGAACTGATGCGAATGCTCTACTTCCTCAAGGGCGGGGATCTCGAGGCGCTGGACGAGGTCCTGTGGATGCGCGTCGGGACGAGCGGCGGGGTGGGCCTGCCCGCCGGCACGGTGGTGGTCACCACCGAGGGGCTGATGGCGGACTTGAAGCCCTTCCGACTGCTCAAGGGTGGCGACGGCGAGTACTGGTTCGACGGCACCTTTCCGGCGAACGTCGTCGAGGAGATCCTCGCGGTCGCTGCGGAGGCGGGCGTGGCGGCCATGCCCGGCAAGACGGTCGCGGGCAACGACTTCTTCCTCGAGCAGTACCGACTCGACGGCGCCATCCGCATGGAGACCGAGGAGTCCAAGATGGCCTGGCTGCGCTGGTTGGACGACAACGGCGTGCGCAACATCGAGATGGAAGGCGCGATGCTGGCGGGATTTCTCAACCATTGGGGCTTCCCGAGGTTCGCCATGATCTGCGTGACCATCATCAATCGCCTGCAAGGTGACCAGGTGACCTTCTCGGCGGACCAGCTGGCCACCTTGACCGAGCACGAGGGCGATCTGCTGTTCGCCTACCTCGCGTCCTCGCTTCGCTGATCGGCCCGCGCTGAGCCGCTCAGAACGGTGGCAGCGCGTCCACGTGTGCTGATGCCTGCGACGTCGGCACGACCGGATCCGGTGGCTCTGCATCGGGAGGAACGAGGCCGGGCGGATCGTGACTGTAGACGCGACCGAGCGGTGAGCGCCAGGTGCAGGCGCCGGACTGTTGGCTGCCCGTGATGCGCCAGCGCCCGAAGGTCTTGAGCTGGTGGTGGTGCTTGCAGAGAGCGCCAAGGTTGGCAAGGTCGGTGGGTCCGCCGCTGTCCCATGGGGTGGCGTGATCGATCTCGCACCGCTCGGCGGGGCGGCTGCAGCCCGGGAACCGACAGGTGCCATCGCGCAGCGCCACGAGACGACGCTGGACGTCGGAGATCGCGTAGCGGGTCCGTCCTGCGTCCACGATGCAGCCAGCCGTGTCGACCACCAGGCGACGCAGCGTGGAGGCAGGGTCGGCCTCGGCGATCAGGTCCGTGATGACGTCGTCGGTGACGGGTTCGCCGGCGATGGTCCCGCCCTGATGGCCGGCGCGGGCCAGGGTCGCGAGTGGGATGACCACGTCGACGGTGACGGTGGTCTTCGCCTCGGCGACCGGGCCGTCGATGGTGGTGATGGTGCCGGGATCACCCAGGGTGAGGGCGATCAGCGCGGCGACGCGGCGCTGCCCGGCGGTGATGCAGGCGTCGGCCGTCTCGAACCGCGGGTCTCGCGCCAGCGTGGTGATCGCGTTCATCACCGCGGCACCGTGCCCGATCGGCAGGACGGCCGTGATCTCGCACGAGCCCGCCTCCCGTGGGGTGAGCCAGACTCCGTGCTCGCGCTCGGCCGCGTCGCGCCGGCGTTCGGCGGCCCCGACGCGATCCATGGCCAGCACCAAGGCGCGGGTGCGTCGGGCGGTCTCGCCCGGCGTGTGCGTGGCCGCGTACGGCACCACGATCGCCAGGATCTGCGCGCACTGCGCCGCGTACTCCTCCGCGCGTTCGCTGTCAGCGGCCAGTGGCAGACGGGTGAGCTCACGGGCGGTCGCGGCCGCATGCCGTGCGGACAGCAGCCCAGCCAGCATCGCCGTCCGCAGTGGCGCCATCGGGCCGGCCAGGTCGGTCGCCAGCTCCAGCTCGCGATCCATGCTGCGCGGTGTCACCCGCAGCGCCGCCGCCAGCTCCGCTGACGCGAGCTGCTCGGCCGTCACGAAGCCGCGCGACCGCTCCGCGGGTGCTCCGTCGCTGTGGGCGACCAGACGGGCCTGCGCCTCAGCGCGGGCGACCGCCTGGAATCCGGCGGCGAATGCCACGAACCGGTCAGCCTGCTGCGCGTACGTCACCGCATCATCCGCCGACAGCGCCCGGGGATTCACCTGCAGGAGATCGGCCAGGAGGGCCACCCCCGCTGGACGGGTAGCGGCGTGAGTCAGGAGGTCGGCGTCTGTCCATGGTTCGACGTCGGCCCATGTCGCCACCCACCACGGTGCCTCGTCCACCGGAGGGAGGCAGTGGTCGCTGGTGAGGCGATCGAATCCAACGATCGGGGCCTCGGCTGGGCCGCATTGCGATGGATTCGAACATGTGTTCGATTGTAGTCGGGACATCACCGCAACGCAACCCCCAGCGACGGAAAATGCGTTGGTATTGCCGGAAAAGTTGTGAACGCTCCGTCCGGCGTGCGTCAGTAGCCGAAGGGCTTGCCGGGACCGTCGACGGGCGTGCCCTGGCTCACCGCCAACGCGCGGTTGAGGCCGTCGATGACGGAGTACTGGTCGTAGCCGACAGTGACCATCCGGAAGCCGCGGGCGATCCAGCCGGCCGCGAGCCGCTCGTCTGCGTGGATGGCCGGCACGATGCCGTGCCGGGCACAGCCGGCCAGGATCAGGTCGATGGCGTCCAGGAACTCGGGCGCGTCATTGTCCGGGCGGGGCGGCAGGCCGAGGGTGAGCGACAGGTCGACGGGACCGACGTAGACGCCGTCGATGCCGGGGACGGAGAGGATGGCGTCGAGATTCTCCAGGGCCTGGACCGTCTCGATCATCACCAGGCAGCAGACCGTCTCGTTGGCCACCCGGGCGTAGTCGTCGCTGTAGCGGCTGATGGCCGCCACCGGCCCGTAGCTGCGGGTGCCGACGGGCGGGTAGCGGCACGCGGCGACCGCCGCCCGCGCGTCGTCGGCCGAGTTGACCATGGGCACGATGACCGCGAGCGCCCCGGCGTCGAGCGCCCGTCCGATGGTCATGGGGTGGTTGGTGGACACGCGTGCCACGGGGATGGCGCCCGCGGCCTCGGCCGCCTGCATCATCGCGAGCGCCTCGGGTTCCGATGCGACGCCGTGCTGGAGGTCGACCACGACGTAGTCGTAGCCCATGCGGGCGGCGGCCTCGGCGGTCATCGGCTCCCGCAGGAACATCCAGGCGCCCAGCGCGGCGCCCCCGCTCCAACGATCGCGCAGGCTGGGAATCGTCATGGGGCCATGCTGTCGCAGTCGAGATGGGGCGTCGCCCGGGCTTCCGGCATGTGGAACAGGCGTCGCCCGCTACCGCATGCTGCGGCACTCGTGGCTGGATGCAACCGCTGACACTGCACCACAACTGACGCAGCAACGGGGAGAGGCCCAGCGGACGCCGCCACTACAACTCCTTCGAACACCGAACTGGACTCTGGTCGACGAGCCGTCCGCGGATTAGCCTCGGCAGGTGGCGGATCTGCGAACCGTTCCGCTCGACGCGAGCACATGGCCGGCTTTCGCGGAACTCGTCGAGCGATCGAACGGCGTGTGGGGTGGCTGCTGGTGCATGGCCTTCCACTCGGAAGGCGTGGGCAAGGGACGCACCCCTGCCGGAAACCGCGAGGTCAAGCAGCAGCGCGTGCTCTCGGGGCGGACGCACTCGGCGCTGGTACTGGACGGCGACCACTGCGTGGGCTGGTGCCAGTTCGGCTCCGTGGACGAACTGCCGCGCATCAAGGCCCGTCGGGCCTACGAGGCCTCGCTGGTCGCACTCCCGGACTGGCGGGTGACCTGCTTCTTCGTGGACCGCGGGCGACGGGGCGAGGGGGTCGCGCGGACGGCATTGACCGGGGCCTTGGAACAGATCTCGGGTCTTGGTGGGGGAGTCATCGAGGGGTATCCGGAGGACGTGTCGAATCGAGTGACGTCCGGATCGTTCCTCTTCTCGGGCACCACGAGCATGTTCGAAGCTGCAGGCTTCGCCCGCAGCCGGCAGATCGGCAAGCACCGTTGGGTGATGACCCGCGAACTGCCCCGGCAAGGGCGGCTCGTCGACGACGTTGGGGAGCGTCATGAGTGAACCGCTTTTCGTGTCCAGTGTCGTGCTCGACGCGCCTGACGCCTCCGCACTCGCTGCCTTCTACGCGGAGCTCCTCGGTTGGGATGTCGAGCATGCCTCCGCCGGTTGGGTGAAGCTGAGGCCGCCGTATGGCGGGGCCGCGCTGTCCTTCCAGACCGACCGCGACTTCGTGCGACCGGTATGGCCGGGGGCGGCCGGCGACCAGCGAATGATGGCCCACCTCGACGTGCGCGTTCATGGGCTGGACGCTGAGGTGGCTCGCGCGATCTCGCTCGGGGCCGCCTTGGCCGCATACCAGCCACAGGACGACGTGCGCGTCCTCATCGACCCCGCCGGACACCCTTTCTGCATGTGGGACCCGGCGGAACTGACGGGGTGAGTCGTCGGCCGAAGACCGGGCCGCATCGTGTTCGATCGGCCATGGCCGACCCGGTGCCGCGTCGCAAAACGGCCCATGGATACTCACCCCTGTGACTGAGCCCGAAACACCATCTCAGGAGACCGACTGGCGCGAGCTCGTGGCTGTCGTCCTGCTGTCGATCACCACGATCCTCACGGCCTGGTCGGGCTTCCAGTCCAGCAAGTGGGGCGGGGAGATGTCGATCTCCTTCTCGCAGGCATCGTCCGCTCGGATCGCCGCAGCGCGGGCCGACGGCGACGCCAATCGCCGGATCACGGTCCAGGTGGGGCTGTTCACGCAGTGGCTGCAGGCGGCCGCCGCCCAGGACGACGAGCTCATGAACTTCCTCGTGCCTCGGTTCCCCGAACCGCTGGCGACGACCTTTCCGCTTTGGCTGGCGACGAACCCGCTGACGAATCCGGAGGCGCCGTCGTCGCCGTTCGTCTTGCCCGAGTACCAGCTGCCAGAGGCACTCGAAGCTGAGGAACTGGACGCCAGGGCGGACGAGAAGTTCGCCCAGGCGCTGGCGGCCAACGCGCAGGGCGACCGGTACACGCTGTTGACCGTCGCGTTCGCCTCGGTCCTCTTCTTCGCTGCCATCTCGGGTCGCATGCGGTCGCGCCGCTCGCAGTGGGCGCTGTTGGGCGTCGGCCTCGTGGTGTTCGTGGCCGCAGGAGCATTCCTGATCTCGTTCCCGAAGCTCTTCTAGGCGTCAAGCGCGCCAGAGGCTGGAAACACGAAGACCCGTTGGGTCGCAACGGGTCTTGAGTGGGCGATACAGGAATCGAACCTGTGACCTCTTCCGTGTCAAGGAAGCGCGCTAGCCCCTGCGCCAATCGCCCGTGGGGGTCCCTCGCGGGACTGCGACAGACTACACGGCCACGGTCACCCGATCGCGTCCGCCCTCCTTCGACGCATACAGCGCAGAGTCCGCTCGCGAGAGCACCGAGGCGAAGCCCTCGGCTCCCATGTCGCTCGCGACGGCGATACCCACGCTGACGGTTATCCGACCGCCGGGAGCCAGGCCGGCGAGGTCGAGGGCGCCCACCCGTTCTCGGATCCGCTCGGCGACCACCTTCGCGCTTTCCTCGGTGGTCTCGGGCAGGACGGCGAGGAACTCCTCGCCGCCGAGGCGATAGGCACGATCGTCGTCCCGGATGGAAACCTCCAGTGCCGCGGCCATCTGGGACAGCACGCTGTCGCCGGCCTGGTGCCCGAACGTGTCGTTCACCAACTTGAACCGGTCGAGGTCAAGCGAGAGAAGCGCGTAGTCGCCCATTGGCAGGGTCATCTCGAGCGCGCGCCGATTGCCCAAGCCGGTGAGCGGGTCGGTCATGGCAGCCCGACGCAGGTCGGACTCGCGACGCCGCTGCTCCAAGTCCTCCACGTACTCGTTGATGGCCGGCCGGACCGCAGGCGCCAGACCGCGCAGCATGTCGATCAGGGCCTCGTCGGGCTCGTGGCCGTAGCGGCCCCGCACGCACAGGGCGGCATTGGGAGCCCCGGGCACGTCGACCCGGGGCCAGTCAGACGGGGGCTCCCGGTGCACCGCCCGCGGGTTGCCGAGGTCCCACATGGTCCAGCCGCGGCCGGGCACGTCGATGAAGAGAGCGCACTCCAGGCCGTCCTGAGTCGAGGCGAGGCTGCTGTTGATCGCCCCGAGGAGGGCACCCGGCTCGGCCGTAGTCAGGAGGGCGTCGTTGATCTGCGTGCGCGCCTGGGAGATCCGCAGCAGGTGCTGGAGGTCGATGTCGGCATCCGCCAGCGTGAACACGCCGCAGTCGAGGGACTTGAGTCCTTCAAAGACAGCGGCGACTGCCCCGGCGGGAATGATGTGGCCGTGCTGAGGGGCGATCCGCTCGATGCCGGGCCAGCGGTGCTGGATCCGCGTGAGTGCCGCGGTCAGGAGCTCACTGCTGGGCATGTAGTGCTGATGGAAGGGCCGCGCGTTCTCGACGATGTAGTCCACGTCGTCCGAGATGAGGATGGCGCTGTCAGGGACGAAGCCACCGAACAGGTCGGACGAGAAGAGCGTGCCGGTGGTCGTGTCGTACGAAACCATGGCGCCCGGGAAGTGCAGGTAGGGAGTCAGCTGGAACTGCAGCTGCCGGCTCGCGTCGAGGCGGATCGCCCAATCGTGCTCTTCGACCAGGTAGTAGTCGAAGCGGTGGCCGTAGTGCTTGAGCAGGGCTTGCGCCCGCCACTCCGTGACCACCTCGACGTCGGGGCGAGTGAGCCGGTCGGAGAGATAGGGCAGCGCGGCGGCGATATCCGGGTCGGGATGGTGGCAGACCAGGTACTTGATCGAGTCGAGCGGCAGAACCTGCTGGATGGAGTCGAGCGTGGGTTCGATCGTCAGCGGCGAACCGGGATCGAGGAGCACGGACTCGTCGCCGTTCTCGATGAGGTACGCATGGCACTGGAACTGGTCGTTGGGCAGACGAACGCCGACCCACCAGACCCCATCGGCAATCTGCACTGGTCCAGAACCGGTCACGAAGCCTCCCCTCCGGCCCACCTGCTCCCCGCGAGCGCAGCCTAGACGCGTCAGGTGGCCGAATGCGCGTCGTCTGCCTCAGGATCCACCGAGTCGGACACGTCGCTCTCGGCTGCGGTGGACGACGCCTGGTTGATGCGGTTGAGGTTCGAGACGATGCCGCCGACCAGCGCGATCTGGGCGGTCTGCTCGGCCAGCCGGACCGCCTCGTGCGCCTGAGTGCGGCCGATGGACGTCGTGGGGTCGTCGGCCGCGATGTTCTGCGCCGCCATCGCCATCAGGTCCGCGAGTGGCGAGGCCGCGGCCGGGGGGAGGGGCGCGGCCGACCGTCCGGTGGCCGACAGGTCCGACGCGATCGAGAGCACCCGGGCTGACATGACCGACGTGGCATCGAGTTCCTGCTTGATCCGCTGCAGTTCCTCGGGATGCAGGCGCGGGCTCCACCGCGTGTGGCTGGCCAGGTCCTGCCATCGCGCCGCGAGCCCGAGCGAGCTGTTCCGCAGGTCGGTTGCCTGGTCGCGCCACTCCCGGGCCACGGCCGCGTCCGGAGCCTCACGGAGGCCCCTGGCCATCTCGGTCAGGAGGTGGGAGAGCTTGTCCTTGAGATCGGCGACGTCAGCTGCGAGGACACGCGTGTCCTTGGCGGGCGCCACGACCGCGGACGCGATGAGCGCGCAGGCGGCGCCGATGGCGACGCCGAGGAACCGGGCCAGGGCGCCCTCACTGGTCAGATGGGTGCCGACGACCAGGATCATCGTGACCGCCATGCTCGCCGCCACGAACGGCGACTCGTCGGGGGAGGCCACTCTCAGCAGGCGCGCGAGGACGAAGGACAGCAGGACGATGATCAGGATGACGATGGCGCTCGAGCCGATGAGGTAGACGATGCCCAGCGCGATGGCGGCGCCGATCATGGTGCCGAGTACCTGGAAGGACGACTCCTTGGCCGCGTGATGGAACGTGGCCCGTGTGCTCACCGCTGCGGTGATCGCTGCCGGGATGGGGTCCGCGAAGGGCACGACCTCCCCGATGAGGTACGCGACGAGGGCCGCGATTGACGTCAATACCGCCAATCGGGCATATCCACTCGTCCATAGACCGGTCATGGCGTCGATTCTCGCACCGTCAGCCGATACTCTGGAGACAGGCGGCGCGGGGGCGCCAGCACGAACCTAGGGAGGCACCATGGCAAAGCGCATCATTCGAACACTTGCCCTTGGCGCGGGCGCGGGTGCCCTCGTCCTCGGCATGGCAGGCCCGGCAATGGCAGCCGAGATCTCCGTCACCGAGCTGCCGAAGCGGGTCGTGATGACCACGGCTGACACCATTCAGGTTCGGGTCGCCACTCCTGAAGGTTTCGCATGCACCGCTGATGGTGCGCTGGGCAACTGGGTCGCGTTCATCCCAGGCAAGCAGGACGCCGTGGCTCTGTCGACGAAGACGCCCTGCCTCGCAGGCGTTCTGACGCTGGATGTGACGTCCAACTCGGCTTCACCGAAGAAGAACGCCGTGGTGAAGCTCGTCGGCACGGGAACTGAGGACGCGAAGGTCGTGCTGACGATGTCCGTCAAGGTCACCGGCAAGACCGCCAAGCCTGGCAAGGGCAACAACCGCTAGTCAGTCCTCTTTCCTGAAGGGCCTCGAGGTGAACTCCTCGGGGCCCTTCGGCGTGCACGGGGCCACTCGACGACGCACGGGGCTGCAGAAGCGGACCTAGGCCTGACAGACTGAGGTCATGTCTGAGAAAAGCGCACCCGACCCCACCAAGGACGCGTTCAAGGCCGCCCTCGACGCGAAGAAGGCCAAGGAGCACGCCGGCACGTCGCACGCCGACGCAGGCGTCACGGGCAAGGGCGATACGCACCGCGCGGGCGCCAAGCGGGAGTTTCGCCGCAAGAGCGGCTAATGGAGGTGGAGACGGGATTTGAACCCGTGTAGACGGCTTTGCAGGCCGTTGCCTCGCCTCTCGGCCACTCCACCGGAGTGCGACCGGATGGCCGCGTATTGCGAGCGGACGACGGGATTCGAACCCGCGACCCTCACCTTGGCAAGGTGATGCGCTACCAGCTGCGCTACGTCCGCGTGATCTCTCGATCGGAGTGAAACCATAGCCCACCGCGTCCGAAGGCGACGAATCGGGTCAACCGGGGCTGCTCGCCGTGGCACGGCCGGAAGGATGGGCGCGTGAGCGTGGATGCGTCGGCCCGACTCGGGGGCCTATGGGCGAGTGATCTCGTCGACGTGACGCGGGATGTGACGGCGCTCGACTCCACCGGACGGTGGGCGGTCGCCCTGCCATACGACGGTGACCCGGTGTGTGCCCGATTCGCATCGTGGACCTCTGTTGGCCCATCCGTGCAGCGTCGATGGCAGGGACCCGCCATCGGCTCCTGGCGTTCGTCGATGGATGCCTCGCACTACCGGGACGGGGTGGCCGCCATCCGCGACGCGATCGCGGCAGGGTCGGTGTACCAGGTGAATCTGTGCCGGATCATGTCGGCGCCCCTGCCGGAGGACGATGCCGCGGACGTGGGCGCACTCTGGGAGCTGCTGGACCGGGGGAACCCCTCTCCGTACGGCGGGTTCCTCGCCGTGCCCGAACATGGCGTGGAGCTGGCAACCGCCAGCCCGGAGCTCTTCCTGTCCGTCACCGAGCGTGCGGGCGCGCGGATCGTCCGGTCGGGACCGATCAAGGGCACCGGACGTACGGCTGCTGACCTGACCGCCAAGGACGAGGCCGAGAACATCATGATCGTCGACCTCGTGCGCAACGACCTGTCGCGAGTCAGCCGCACCGGGAGCGTCACGGTTCCAGACCTGCTGGCCGTGGAGGAGCACCCCGGCCTGGTGCACCTGGTCTCGTACGTCGAGGGCAGCCTGGAGCCGTCGGTGACGTGGACGGACCTCCTTTCGGCGACCTTCCCGCCCGGATCCGTGACCGGCGCGCCCAAGCTCGCGGCCCTCGGCATCATCGACGAGCTCGAGACCGCCTCCCGTGAGTTCTACTGCGGCGGCCTCGGCTGGGTGGACGCGGACACCGGTGAGGCCGAACTGGCCGTGGCGATCCGGTCCTTCTGGAAGCGCGACGGCCAACTTCGGTTCGGCACGGGAGCGGGCATCACGTGGGGGAGTGACGCGGACGCGGAGTGGCGTGAGACCGAGCTCAAGGCGGCGCGGCTGATCGAGGTGGCGTCCGGGGCATGGCAGGCTGGCGCGCCGTGAGGATCTGGCTGGGCACCCGCAGCGGGGGCCGCATCGTCGATGGACCGGACGCGCGCGTCGACGTCCTCGACCACGGGTTCACCGTTGCCGACGGAGTCTTCGAGACGCTGAAGGCCACCCCCCGGGGCGCCTTCGCGCTGACCCGGCACCTGCGCAGGCTCCGGGAATCCGCAGCGGCACTCGCCCTGCCCGAGCCGGACGACGCGATCGTGCGGCTGGCGGTCGAAGAGGTGCTCCGCGGGGCCGATCTCGGAGAGCATGGCCTGGGCCGGCTGCGGATCACCTACACCGCGGGGGCCGGACCGCTGGGCAGCGACCGCGGTGACGCCGAGCCGACGCTCGTCGTGGCGCTCACCCCGACGGCGCCGTGGCCCGCCACCACCACCCTGGCGACTGTGCCGTGGACCAGGAACGAGCGCTCGGCCGTGGCCGGCGTGAAGTCGACGTCCTACGCGGAGAACGTCGTCGCGCTCAAGCGGGCACACGATCTCGGTGCGTCCGAGGCGGTCCTCGCCAACACCGGCGGTGAGCTGTGCGAGGGCACGGGCAGCAACGTCCTCGTGGTGGTCGACGGCCGAGTCCTCACCCCGCCGCTGTCGAGCGGCTGCCTCGCCGGTATCACCCGCGAGCTGGCCATCCTGTGGTTCGACGTGGCGGAGGAGACGCTGCCCTACGAGGTCCTCGCCTCTGCGGACGAGGTCCTGATCACGTCGTCGACTCGGGACATCCACCCGGTGGTGCGGGTCGACGACCGCACCTGGGACGGGGCCGGTCCGGTGGGCGCGGCGCTACGCGCAGCTTTCGCCGAGCGGGCGGCGCTCGACATCGACCCCTAGGGGTGAAATGACGAAGGGCCCCCGCCACTGGCGGGGGCCCTTCGTGCTGTGGTGCTAGCGAGCGCGGTAGGAGCGCTCGAGGCGGAACTGGTTCCACTGCCCGGCCACACCGGGTGCGCGGGCGACCACGTTGCACCGGCCGGCCCGCCGCAACTGCAGGTTCACGGCGCCGCTGGACGGGTACCGCAAGCGGCAGCGGTTCTCACCGCTGGTGATCCGCCAGTTGACGTTCTGGCCGGCGTTGGTCGTTCCCTGGGCCGGGTTCTGCAGGCGGATGGTCCGACCCTTGCTGAAGTTCCCCGAGTTGGGGGCGGCGAGGGCGGCCGTCTGCGTGCCGGGGATCAGCGACACGGTGTAGCCCTGCTGGACTGCCGCGTAGCCGTTCCCGCCGGGACTGGAGGCGACCAGGTTGCACTGCCCGGAGCCGACCGGGACGGTGAGTGTCAGCCCGGAGACCTGGCAGGGCCCGGTCTCGCTCAGCGTGACGCCGGCGCCCGACAGGGTCGACGCCTGGAAGGCGAACGAGGAGCCGTTGGCCATCGTGTACGTGCCGTTGGGGTTCCACGGTCCGAAGCCCGGTTGCACCAGGGTGATGACGTCCCTCTGGACCGGTCCGGCGTTGACCGTGACCTGCTCGGACGTCGAGCCCGAGCCGCCCTGGTTGGTGGTGTAGCTCGCACCGAGGGTGATCCGGCCGACCACGTTCGGCGTCCACAGGAAGGAGGCCTGGCCGCTGGCGTTGATCGGGATCGACGCGCTGATGGGCGACCCGTTCACCGTGAAGCCGACCGACCCCTGGGTGCCGACCGGGAACACCGTCGCGGTGAGGGTGACCGGCTGGCCCTGGGTCATCACCGGCGGCGCGGCGATGGAGATCGTGTTGCCGCTCGGGGTGGCGATGATCGTGTCCTGAGGTGACACGGACGTGATCGCGTTTGTGTCCCCGTTGTAGGTCGCGATGAAGAAGTACGTGCCTGCTTGCGTCGGGGTCCACCAGAAGTAGGCGAACGACTGACCCGTGCCCGGGCCCCGGGTCAGGCCCATGGTCTGCAGCACGGCGCCGTTCGCGTTGCGCACCACGACCTGACCGGTCGGGTTGTACGCGCTCGGGCTCTGCGACTGGACGGTCACGAGCACCTTTGTCGGCTGGCCGAGGGGAGCGGTGTTCGGCGTGCTGATCGTGGTCGTCGTGGAGACCTGCGTGATGGTCACCGCAGGGATGAACGAGGTGGTGGTGCAGTTGATCAGGCTGAAGGTCGCGGCGCCGACCATGGTCGGCGTCCACTGGAAGGTCAGCGTGCCATTCGAGAGCACGCCGGTGACGTTGTTCTGCTGGACGTTGTTGATGAACGGCAGCACGACGCAGGTGGACTGGCCGGGCATGCCCGGGGCCGTGCCGGTGACCTGGACGGTCTCGGTCACGCCCACCGGGCCGCCGAATCCGGTGACCGTCGCGTGCGCGGCCGGGGCCGTGAGGGCTACGCCGCCGATGGTGACCGCACCAACGGCCACGAGTCTGGTGAGCAGGCCGCCGTAGCGGCGCAGTGAGGACATAGCCTCCCCTTTCGTCAGGTGGGGCCACGGTAACGCCGCAGGCGTGCAGATGTCCGGCGCACACGCGAGAGTCTCCGGACACGACGCGGGTATAGCCGAGGGGTGAGGTGGGTTGCACGTCTCGCTCGGGATACTCTTTGACGGCTTCGGGCGATTGGCTCAGTGGTTAGAGCACTCGCTTCACACGCGAGGGGTCACTGGTTCGAATCCAGTATCGCCCACCGAAGAGAACCACCCCGCTGCAGGCGCAGCACGATGACAAGGAGCGGACCGGTGGCAACAACCGCCCAGGACCTCGTGGGCGGTGACCGGTCGGTCGTCGTCGCCCGTATCAACGGCGAGCTGAAGGACCTGTCCACTCCGGTGACGGAGGCCGACGTCGTCGAGGCCGTCACGGTGGACACCCCGGAAGGGCTCGCGGTGCTCCGGCACTCGACCGCCCACGTGCTGGCCCAGGCCGTGCAGGCCGCCTTCCCGGAGGCCAAGCTCGGCATCGGCCCCCCGGTCAAGGACGGCTTCTACTACGACTTCGACGTGGAGACCCCGTTCACCCCGGACGACCTCGCCGACCTCGAGAAGCGCATGGTCGCGATCCTGAAGTCGCGTCAGAAGTTCGTGCGGCGTGTGGTCTCCGAGGAGGAGGCGGTTCGGGAGCTGGCGCATGAGCCGTTCAAGCTGCGCCTGATCGGCAGCGAGGGCGGCGCCGACGTCATGGAGGTGGGCGGCGCCGAGCTGACCATCTACGACAACGTCGACGGCAAGTCGGGCGAGCGCTGCTGGGGCGACCTGTGTCGCGGGCCGCACGTGCCGGACACCGGCTACATCCCGACCAACGCAGTCAAGCTGATGCGCACAGCGGCCGCCTACTGGCTCGGCGACCAGAAGAACGAGCAGCTGCAGCGCGTCTACGGCACCGCATGGCCGTCGAAGGACCAATTGCGCGCGTACCTGACCTTCCTCGAGGAGGCGGAGAAGCGCGACCACCGCAAGCTCGGTGCGGAGCTCGACCTGTTCTCCTTCCCCGAGGAGATCGGCTCGGGCCTCGCCGTCTTCCACCCGAAGGGCGGAGTGGTTCGTCGCGTGATGGAGGACTACTCGCGGCAACGCCACGAGGAGGGCGGCTACGAGTTCGTCAACAGTCCGCACATCACCAAGGGCGCACTGTTCGAGAAGTCAGGCCATCTCGACTGGTACGCCGAGGGCATGTACCCGCCGATGCACCTCGACGCGGACATCGACGAGTCGGGCAACGTGCGGCGCCAGGGCGCCGACTACTACCTGAAGCCGATGAACTGCCCCATGCACAACCTGATCTTCTCGGCGCGCGGCCGCTCGTATCGCGAGCTGCCGCTGCGGCTGTTCGAGTTCGGGACGGTGTACCGCTACGAGAAGTCCGGCGTCGTGCAGGGGCTCACCCGCGCCCGCGGCTTCACGCAGGACGACGCGCACATCTACTGCACGAAGGAGCAGATGGGCGAGGAGCTCGACAGCCTGCTGACCTTCGTACTCGACCTGCTGCGCGACTACGGCCTCTCGGACTTCTACCTCGAGCTGTCCACCCGTGATCCGCAGAAGAGCGTGGGCACGGACGAGGTGTGGAACGAGGCGACGGAGATCCTGCGCGAGGCCGCCGAACGTCAGGGACTCGACCTCGTCCTCGACGAGGGCGGGGCGGCGTTCTACGGTCCGAAGATCTCGGTGCAGGCGAAGGACGCCATCGGGCGCACCTGGCAGATGTCGACGATCCAGGTGGACTTCAACCTGCCCGAGCGGTTCGGCCTGGAGTACCAGGCGGCCGACGGCTCGCGCCAGCGCCCGGTGATGATCCACCGTGCCCTCTTCGGGTCCATCGAGCGCTTCTTCGCGGTGCTGCTGGAGCACTATGCCGGCGCGTTCCCGCCCTGGCTGGCGCCCGTCCAGGTCATCGGCATCCCGATCAGCGACTCGCACAACGAGTACCTGCACGAGGTGGCTGCCCGGCTGCGGGCGCGGGGCGTGCGCGTCGAGGTCGATACGGCGGATGACCGGATGCAGAAGAAGATCCGCAACGCGCAGCGCTCGAAGGTGCCGTTCATGCTCATCGCGGGCGACGACGACGTGGCTGCCGGAGCGGTGTCCTTCCGCTACCGCAACGGCGAGCAGAAGAACGGCGTCCCGGTGGACGAGGCCGTCGCCGAGATCGTGGCCGCGATCGACGCCCGCGTCCAGGTGTGACATGAACGACGCCTGGGAGCGCCTGTACACCCCGCACCGGATGGTGTACCTGCGCGGTGAGAACAAGCCGGCCGACCAGGATGCCCAGGAGACATGTCCGTTCTGCCGCGCCCCGAACCTGCCCGAGGACGAGGGACTCGTCGTCGCGCGAGGTGACGAGGTCTATGCGGTGCTGAACCTCTATCCCTACAACTCAGGCCACCTCATGGTGTGCCCCTACCGCCACGTCGCGGACTACACGGACCTGTCACCGTCGGAGGTCGCGGAGCTGGGGGCCTTCACCCAGCAGGCGATGCGGGTGATCCGTGACGTCTCCGGCGCGCACGGCTTCAACATCGGCATGAACCAGGGCGGGGTCTCGGGGGCCGGCATCGCCGGGCACCTGCACCAGCACGTCGTCCCGCGATGGGGCGGCGACACCAACTTCATGCCGATCATCGGGGGGACGAAGGTGATCCCCGAGCTGCTCGACGACACCCGGAAGCTGCTGGCCGAGGCCTGGAAGGCGGAGTGAGATGGCGACATTCCTGACGTTCGACGAGTCCCGTTCGCGTGAGCTGCTCGCTGCTGCGGGTGTGCGGATCCTCCGGGTGGACGACCCAGACCACGACGCGGTGATGGGCGAGGTGCTCGGCGACCTGACGGCCGAGCGCGGGCGAATCGTGGCGGACCCGCCCGCAGACGACGCGGCGGCGGATGAGGGCATGGGCGCGTGGCACGTCAACGCGGTCAACGAGTTCGAGACGGTGACCGACGGCGAGGGCGTGCTCGAGTTCATCACGTCCGCCGGGCCGGTCGCGGTGCTGATGACCGGCGGGGATGTGATGGCGGTGGAGCGGGCAGAGCACCGATACCGCCCGCTGACCGCGCAGTCGTGGATCCTGCGCTTCGCCGCGGACGACCTGGTGGCGACGGAGACCGGTCGCGCCGCCGGCCCCTGGCCCACCCCCTGACCTGACGCCTCCCCGTCTGTCTTGAGGTTGGTGGTCGCGAAACGGCCGTTCTGCGACCACCAACCTCAAGACAGACGGGGAAACGCCCAGTCAGTCCTCGGTGTAGCGCTTCACCAGGCTGGCCGGCAGCGGCGCATAGCCCGCCGGCTCCCGCATGAACTCCCCGGTCCCGTGCGTGATGCTGCGGATGTCGATCGCGTAGCGGGACACCTCGACCTCGGGGACGTCCGCGACGACCTGCGACCGCCCGCCCGGCAGCGAGTTCGTGCCCTTGATCATCCCGCGGCGCGTCGACAGGTCGGCGATCACCGCGCCCACGTGCTCGTCGGGGGCGATCACGGTCAGCGTCACCATGGGCTCGAGCAGGTTCATCGTCGCCTTCGCAGCCGCGTCCTTCAGCGCCATTGCGCCGGCGGTCTGGAACGCCATGTCCGACGAGTCGACGGTGTGGAACTTGCCGTCGAGCAGCGTGACCCGCAGGTCCACCACCGGGAAGCCGGCCACGACGCCGAGGGCCATCTGGTGCCGCACGCCCTTCTCGACCGACGGGATGAAGTTGCGGGGCACCGCACCGCCGACGATCTTGTCGACGAACTCGAAGCCCGAGCCCGAGGGCAGGGGCTCGACGGTGATGTCGACCACGGCGTACTGGCCGTGGCCGCCGGACTGCTTGACCAGGCGGCCGTTCCCGCTGGCAGCCGACCCGAACGTCTCCCGCATCGACGGGCGCAGCTCCGCGGAGTCGACCTCGACGCCGTAGCGCGTCTTGATCCGGTCGAGCACGAGGTCCGCGTGGGCCTCACCGAGAGTCCACAGGATGATCTGGCCGGTCTCCTCCGGGTGCTCGATCCGCAGCGTCGGGTCCTCGGCGACGACGCGATTCAGGGCGGTGCCGAGCTTGTCCTCGTCACCGGCGCTGTGCGGCTTGATCGCCAGCGGCAGCAGCGGCTCGGGCATCTGCCACGGCTCCATCAACAGCGGGTAGTCCGGCTGGGACAGCGTGTCGCCGGTCTCCGCCTTGGTCAGCTTGCTCACCGCGACGATGCTGCCGGCGATCGCACCCGACACATCAGTGTGCTGAGTGCCCAGCATCACGGTCAGGTGGCCGATCCGCTCGTCGACGTCATGGTCCTGGTGCCCGGTGCCGGGGGAGAAGTGCCCGGACACGTGCACCACCGCGTCGCTGGAGAGGGTGCCCGAGAACACGCGGACGACGGACACCTTGCCGACGTACGGGTCCGACGTGGTCTTGATGACCTCCGCGACCAGTGGGCCGGCCGGGTCAGCGGACAGCGGCTCGGACGGCGTTCCGTCGACGTTCGTGACGACGGGCAGCGGGTGCTCGGTGGGTGACGGGAACGCGCGGACGAGCAGGTCGAGGATCAGCTCCGAGCCGATGCTGGCCTCGGCGGCGGCATGACCCATCACGGGGTGGAAGTGGCCGCGGGCCACCGCCTTCTCCAGGTCGACGGTCAGCATGTCCACCTCGACGTGCTCGCCCTCGATGAACCGCTCCATGAGCGCCTCGTCCTCGGACTCGGTGACCACGCCCTCGATCAGGGAGCCGCGCTCGGTCTCGATGAGCTCGCGGTGCCGGTCCTCGGCATCGGTGACCACGACCGACCCCGAGCTCCAGTCCCAGATCTGCTCGTCGAGCAGGTCGATGAACCCGGCCACCGACTCGTCGTCGCCGTGCACGGGGAGGAACAGCGGCATCACTCCGCCGCCGCCGGTGAACACGCGCTGGCAGACGGCCACGGTCTCGTCGAAGTTGGCCCGCTCCTTGTCGAGGTTCGTGACGACGATGGCCCGGGGCATCCCGATGAACTCGCACTCGTCCCACAGCTTGGCGGTGGCCGCATCGACCCCCTCCACCGAGGAGACGACGAACAGGGCGGCGTCGGCCCCGCGGAGGCCGGCCCGCAGCTCGCCGGTGAAGTCCGCGTACCCGGGCGTGTCGATCAGGTTGAGGACGGCGTCCTTCCACCCGATCGTGGCGACCGCCAGGCCGACGGAGCGCTTCTGCCGGATCGCCACCGGGTCGTTGTCGCCGACCGTCGTGCCGTCGACGACCGAACCGCGTCGCGTGGTCGCCCCGGCCGCGTTCAGCAGCGACTCCAGCAGCGTCGTCTTCCCCGATCCGGCGGGGCCGACGAGGGCCACGTTCCGGATGCGGGTGGGGTCGGTCGCGACCGGCGCGACGCCGGGAGTGCGGTCTGAGCGCTTGTCAGCCATGTACTGGGCTCCTTCTCGAGTTTCCGCCAGCCTTCACCCTGCGCGCTGTCGGTAGCAACTGATCGGCGGCCGATAGAGTCGCGTCGTGCTGAACAACCCGGCTGCCCGCAAAGTGGTCAGTGGGGTCATCGAACCACCGGCCCGCCTGCTGCTGCGCGTGGGGGTCTCACCGGACGCCGTGACGGTCTTCGGCACCGTCGGCGTCGTCGCGACCGCACTCATCTGCCTTCCGCAGGGCTGGTTCATCCCCGCGGTCGCGATCATCGTGGTGCTGGCCTTCAGTGACCTGCTCGACGGGACCATGGCCCGGATGGCGGGCACCTCGGGCCCGTGGGGCAACTTCCTCGACGCCACCCTCGACCGCATCGCCGACGGGGCGATCTTCGGCGGGATGGCGCTCTACGGCGCGTTCCAGGGCCAGCCGTGGCTGACGGCGGGGGCGGTGTTCGCCCTCGTGGTGGGGCAGGTGACGTCCTACGCGAAGGCACGGGCGGAGGCCGTGGGAGCCACCGCGAACGTCGGCATCGCCGAGCGTGCCGAGCGGCTCATCCTCGTCGGGATCGCGGCGCTCCTCGCCGGCTTCGGGGTGCCCTATGTGCTGTCCGCGGCGCTGTGGCTGCTGGGCGTGCTGGGCCTGATCACCATCGTGCAGCGCGTCGTGGTCGTCCGTCGGCAGCTCAAGCCCGCATCCGGAGACGCCGACTCGCATGGGTGAGGGCGGTCCGGCGCGCCGAGTCGGCGACGCCGCAACGGAATGGGCATTCGCCACCGGCTGGCGGGTCGTCCGGGTGCTGCCGGAGCCGGCCGCCTATGCCGTGTTCAACCAGGCTGCGGACGCCATCTGGCGCCGTCGCGGCGGGGGCGTCCGCCAGCTCGAGCGCAACCAGGCCCGGATCCATCCCGATGCCTCGCCCGCCGACCTGCGTGAGCTCAGCCGCCTCGGGCTGCGCAGCTACCTGCGGTACTGGTGCGATGCCTTCCGCCTGCCGACCTGGTCGCACGAGCGGATCCGGACCACGTTCCGGCTGGACGGGGTCGAGGCCCTCGACGACGCCATGCGTACGGGGACCGGCGCGATCATGGTCGTCAACCACGGGGGCAACTGGGACCACGCCGGGGCGTGGGCGTGCCTGCGCTACGGCGGCCTGACCACGGTGGTGGAGCGGCTGAAGCCGGAGGGGCTCTACCGGCGATTCCTCGCCTACCGCGAGTCGCTCGGGATGGAGGCGCTGCCGCTGGGCCAGCCGGACGTGGTGCGCACGCTGGCCCGCCGGATCAAGGAGGGCCGGGTGGTGCCGCTCGTCGGCGACCGCGACATCAGCCGCAACGGAGTCGTCGTCGACCTGTTCGGGGAGCCGGCCTCCCTGCCCGCCGGACCCGCCATGCTCGGCCTGCTCACCGGCGCGCCCGTGCTGCCGGTGACGTTGCGCTACGAGGGCCCGATGGCGGTGGGCACGGTGGCCGCGCGCGTGCCGGTGCCCGAGTCGGGGGATCGCGCCGAGAAGATCCGGGAGATGACCCAGGGGATCGCGGCCGCGTTCGAGGCGGGGCTGCGTCGGGACAGCGTCGACTGGCACATGATGCAGCCGGTGTGGCTGGCCGACCTCGATCCCGCCCGACGGCACACGCCCGATCCGGTGGGGGACCCCTCCGGAGCCGAGCAGTGAAGGTCGGACTGGTCTGTCCGTACTCGTGGGACGTGCCCGGTGGGGTGCGCACCCACGTGGCCGACCTCGCCGCCGCCCTGGCGGACCGGGGACACGAGGTCAGCGTCCTCGCGCCGGCGGAGGATCCGGCGGAGCTGCCCGCGGGCGTCGTGGACGGCGGTCGCCCGATCGCCATCCGCTACAACGGCTCCGTCGCCCGCCTGAGCATCGGCGTGAAGGCGACGCGACGGGTGCGCGCCTGGATCCGCGAGGGCGACTTCGACATCCTGCACGTCCACGAGCCGGTCGCCCCGAGCCTGTCCATCCTGGCCCTCTGGGTGGCCCGCGGGCCCATCGTCGCCACGTGGCACTCGTCGCACGACCGCTCGCGCATCCTGTCGGCGGGGTACTACGTGGGCCAGACCGCCATGGAGAAGGTGCGCGGCCGGATCGCGGTGAGCGAGAACGCCCGCCGCACCCTCGTCAACCACCTCGGCGGCGACGCCGTGCTCATCCCCAACGGCGTGCGGGTGTCGGCCTACGCGTCCTCGGAGCGGCTCCCCGGGGTCGACCCGTCGCGCCCGTCCGTGCTGTTCCTCGGGCGCATGGACGAGCCGCGCAAGGGCCTCGACGTGCTCTGGGCGGCCCTGCCCGAGGTGGTGGCGGCCGTCCCCGACGTCCAGGTGCTCGTCGCCGGCCCGGGCGACATCGAGGAGCAGCGGGAACTGCTGCCCCCCGAGGCGGTCGATCACGTGCGCTTCCTCGGCCGGGTCTCGGACGAGGACAAGGTCCGGGCCCTCCGGTCGGTCGACGTGTACGTGGCACCGCACACCGGCGGCGAGTCGTTCGGCATCGTGCTGGTCGAGGCGATGTCCGCGCAGACCGCGGTCGTCGCCTCCGACCTGCGCGCCTTCCGCAACGTCCTGCAGGACGGCCGCTGCGGACGGCTCTTCCCCAACGAGGACGCGGCCGGCCTGGCCACCGCGCTGATCGACGTGCTCGCCGACCCCGACCTGAGGCGCGAGTACGTGGCCGCCGCTGACCGTCGCGTCCGCGACTTCGACTGGGATCACGTCGTGGACGACGTCATCGCCGTCTACGACAGCGTGCACATGCCGGGCGAGAAGGTCACCGAGGACCTGCGCGGGCAGGTCGTCGGACGGCTGTCCCGCAGGGGTGCGCCGTGAACGGATGGCTGGTCCTCGGCCTGGTGCTCGTGCTGCTGCTCCTCGTCCTCGGGCTCTACCTGAGCATGACCGCCGGTCGGCTGGACCACCTGCACCGGCGGATCGACACGTCGACGCTCGCCCTGGACGCCCAGCTGCTGCGCCGATCGGCGGTGTCCGGCGAGCTGGCCGCCTCCCTCCTCCTCGATCCCGGATCGGGGATGCTGATCGCGGACGCCGCCCATCGGGCCCGGACCGCGTCGGACGTCGACCGCGAGGAGCGCGCGCTGGCGGAGTCCGACCTGACGGCGGCGTTGATGGTCACCCTCGATCCCGAGGACATCGACGAAGTGCGCTCCCAGGCGCATGGCGCCGAGATGCTGGACGAGCTCGAAGCGGCCTGCCGACGAGTCCAGCTGTCGCGACGCTTCCACAACGACGCGGTCCGGGCCTGCCGCCAGGTGCGGCGGCAGCGGCTGGTCCGGCTGTTCCGCCTCGCCGGGCACACGCCGTGGCCTGAGACGTGGGAGATGGACGACTCCATGCCCGAGGGGCTCAGCGGGCGCTGAGGTAAGTACGATTGGCCGTCACGGCTTTTCGCCGTGCCCCGAACAAGCGAGGTTGACGTGACGGACGTGTCCCCAGTCGTCGGTACCGACAGGGTCAAGCGCGGCATGGCGGAGATGCTCAAGGGCGGCGTCATCATGGACGTGGTGACGCCCGAGCAGGCCAAGATCGCCGAGGACGCCGGAGCGGTGGCCGTCATGGCGCTCGAGCGGGTGCCAGCTGACATCCGCGCCCAGGGCGGCGTGGCCCGGATGTCGGATCCCGACATGATCGAGGGCATCATCGACGTGGTGACCATCCCGGTCATGGCGAAGGCGCGCATCGGGCACTTCGCCGAGGCGCAGGTGCTGCAGTCCCTCGGCGTCGACTACATCGACGAGTCCGAGGTGCTGACCCCGGCCGACTACGCCAACCACATCGACAAGACCCAGTTCACCGTGCCCTTCGTCTGTGGCGCCACCAACCTGGGTGAGGCCCTGCGGCGCCTCACCGAGGGTGCCGCCATGATCCGGTCGAAGGGTGAGGCCGGCACCGGCGACGTGTCGAACGCCGTGACGCACATGCGCACCATCCGGCGCGAGATCGCGCGGCTGGGCTCGCTGCCCGAGGACGAGCTGTACGTCGCCGCCAAGGAGCTGCAGGCCCCGTACGAGCTCGTGAAGCAGGTGGCGCGTGACGGACGCCTCCCGGTGGTGCTGTTCACCGCGGGCGGCATCGCCACCCCCGCCGACGCGGCCCTGATGATGCAGCTGGGCGCGGACGGCGTGTTCGTCGGCTCGGGCATCTTCAAGTCGGGTGATCCCGCCGGGCGGGCCAGCGCGATCGTCCAGGCCACCCGCCACTACGACGATCCGGCCATCGTCGCCAAGGTCTCCCGCGGTCTCGGCGAGGCGATGGTCGGCATCAACGTCGCCGACATCCCGGTCCACCACCGCCTGGAGGATCGGGGCTGGTGAGCTCGCCCACCATCGGCGTCCTCTCCATCCAGGGTGACGTCCGTGAGCATCTGCACGCCCTGACGCGCGTCGGCGCGACAGCGGTGCCGATCGGCTCCGCACAGGAGCTGGCAGGGATCGACGGACTGGTCATCCCCGGCGGTGAGTCCACCACCATGTCCAAGCTGGCCATCGCCGACGGGCTGATGCAGCCGCTGCGCGACGCCCGGATCGGCGGGCTGCCGATGTACGGCTCGTGCGCGGGCATGATCATGCTGGCGGACCGCGTCGAGGACGCCCGGGCCGACCAGGAGGTGATCGGCGGGCTGGACATGACGGTGCGTCGCAACGCCTTCGGCCGACAGGTGGACTCGTTCGAGATCGACCTCGAGATGCCAGTGATCGGGTCCGAGCCGTTCCGCGCGGTCTTCATCCGGGCACCGTGGGTGGAGAAGGCGGGGGACGGGGTCGAGGTCCTCGCGCGGGTCCGGCGAGGAGGCGACGAGAGTACGATCGTGGCGGCCCGACAGGGGTCCTTGCTGGCGACCGCGTTCCACCCCGAGCTGACCGGCGACGCGCGCATCCATGAGTTGTTCGTACAGATGGTGAGGAAGCAGGCATGAGCGGCCATTCCAAGTGGGCGACGACCAAGCACAAGAAGGCCGTCATCGATGCCAAGCGCGGCAAGCTCTTCGCGCGGCTGGTGAAGAACATCGAGGTCGCGGCGCGGCAGGGCGGCGGTGACCCCGACGGCAACCCGACGCTGTACGACGCCATCCAGAAGGCCCGAAAGAACTCGGTGCCCCTCGACAACATCGAGCGGGCGGTCAAGCGCGGCTCGGGCGCGGAGGCAGGCGGAGCCGACTGGCAGACGATCATGTACGAGGGCTACGGCCCCAGCGGCGTGGCCGTCCTGATCGAGTGCCTGACCGACAACCGGAACCGGGCCGCGTCCGACGTTCGCGTGGCGATGACCCGCAACGGCGGGTCGATGGCCGATCCGGGCTCGGTCGCGTACCTGTTCAACCGCAAGGGCGTGGTCATCGTCCCGAAGGCCGAGGGGACGACCGAGGACGACGTGCTCATGACCGTGCTGGATGCAGGCGCCGAGGAGGTCAACGATCTCGGCGAGGCATTCGAGGTCATCTCGGAGGCGACCGACCTGATCGCCGTGCGGTCGGCCGTCCAGGCCGCCGGCATGGACTACGAGTCCGCGGACACCAGCTTCCTGCCGAGTGTCTCGGTGGAGCTCGACGAGGACGGTGCCCGCAAGGTCTTCCGCCTGATCGAGGCGCTGGAGGACAGTGACGACGTGCAGAACGTGTATGCCAACTTCGACGTGAGCGACGACGTGATGGAAGCCGTCGGATGAACGACTACGTCGGGACACAGCTGACCGGATGGGATGCCGCCACGTTCCGGACGGCGAGCGGCGACCCCACGATGCGATCGACCGTCATGGCCGCAGCCATCCTGGAGGGCGTGCCGGACTGGGACCGGCTGCGGGCGCGCGTCGAGCGGCTGACCCTCTGCGTGCCCACCCTGCGGATGCGGCTGCTCTTCGGCGTCGTCGGCCTGACGGCGCCCCGGCTGGCCGTCGATCCCGACTTCGATCTCGACGTCCACCTGCATCGGTACCGGGTCCCGGAGGGCACCGGGTGGCAGGCGCTGCTCGACGACGCCCGCCGGATGAGCCTGACCGACTTCGACCGCAACCGGCCGCTGTGGGAGGCCGTGCTGGTCGAGGGGCTGCCGGACGACCGCGCGGCGTTCGTGCTGAAGCTGCATCACTCGATCGCCGACGGACAGGCGACGGTGATGATGGGGCTGTCGCTCTTCGAGTTCGGTCCCGACCCCGACCCGAACGAGGCGCCCGCTCCGGATGCTCCTCCAGCCGAGGACGTCGGGTTGCGGGACATCACCGCGGCCAACGTGTCGGACACCTTCCGCCGAGGCTCGAGCCTGGCCACGACGGTGGCCCGCGGCGCGTTCGACTTCGCCAAGGGGACGCTGACCCAGCCACGGCGCACGTGGGGGAACGCGCTCAACAACGTCACGTCGATCGGGCGCGTCGCCTCGGTGCCTGACGGACCGCTGTCCCCGGTGATGATCGGCCGCGGCACCACCTACCGGTTCGCCGCTATGGACACCCCGTTCGCCTCGATCCGGGCCGCGGCCAAGGAGCACGGGATGAGCGTCAACGACGCCTTCCTCGCCGCGGTCGCCGAAGGGATGGACCGCTACCACCGGCGGCATGGGGTGGTCGTCGAGGAGCTGCGCATCAACGTGCCGATCAGCCTGCGCGGCGACGCCGGCGATCGCAGCGGTCAGGCGTCCAACGCGGTGTCCATCGCCCGGTTCCCGATCGGCATCGCGGGCCTGACCCCGCTCGAGCACATGGAGCAGGCGCATGGCCTGGTCGAGCACTGGCGGGAGGAGCCGGCCATCCGGATGGCCGATCCACTGGCCGAGGTGAGCTGGTTCGTGCCCGTCCCGATGATCGCGCAGGCCGCGCAGGCCACCGATGTCACCACGAGCAACGTGCCGGGACCGCCCCTGCCGCTCTACCTGGCCGGCGTCAAGATGGTGGCGGTGTACCCGCTGGTGGCCACCATCGGCTCCGCCGTGAACATCACGATGGTGACCTACGACGGCACGGCGTACTTCGGCATCTCGGCCGACGACCGGGCGGTGACGGACCTGCCGAGCCTGATTGTCGACCTGGCCGCCGGGTTCGAGGCGGTCACCGGCGACACGCCGACCACGCGACCTCAGGCAACTGAGCAGGGGACCGACTAGCCTTCCGAACAGGTGTTCGGATGATCGGATGCCGGCTTCCGCGGGCCAGCCGCGGACACGGCGGTGCCTCGGGAGGTGCGGATGCGCGTCCTCGGCATCGATCCCGGCCTCACCCGCTGTGGCACGGCGGTCGTCGACGGGGCCCCCGGGCGCACGCTGACCTCGGTCCACTACGGGGTGATCCGGACCGCGGCCGATGCGCCCATCGAACTGCGGCTCACGGCCGTCGAGGCCGAGCTGTCCGCGCTGGTCGACGAGTTCAACCCGGACGCGATCGCCATCGAGCGGGTCTTCAGCCAGCACAACGTCCGAACCGCCATGGGCACCGCGCAGGCGGCCGCCATGGGCCTGCTGATCGCCGGCAAGCGCGGCCTGCCGGTGGCGCTGCACACGCCGACCGAGGTGAAGGCGGCGGTCACCGGCAACGGGCGCGCCGACAAGGCGCAGGTCGCCGCCATGGTCACCCGCCTGCTCCGCCTGCCCGGGCCGCCACGCCCGGCGGATGCCGCGGACGCCGTGGCCATCGCCATCTGCCAGGTGTGGCGCGGCGAGGGGCAGCGCCGGCTGCAGGCGGCGCTGGCGGCCGCCCGATGATCTCCTTCGTCCGGGGCACGGTCGTGCATGCCGGCGCCGACCACCTGGTGGTCGATCTGGGCGCGGTGGGCGTCCGCGTGCAGTGCACGCCGGCCACCGCCCTCGCGCTGCGACACGGCGACCATGTCGAGCTGATGACCACGATGGTGGTCCGCGAGGACGGCTGGACCCTGTTCGGCTTCATCGACGACGACGAGCGAGCGGTCTTCGAGCAGGTGCAGACGGTCAGCGGGATCGGCCCGCGGATCGCGCTGGCGCTGCTGGGGACGCTCTCGCCCGACGAACTGCGGCGAGCGGTGGCCGGTGGCGACGAGGCGGCGCTGGTGCGCGTGCCGGGCATCGGGCGCAAGGGCGCGCAGCGACTCCTCCTCGAGCTGGCCGACCGGCTCGGCCCGGTGCGGGCGGACGGCGGAATTGCACGGATCGACGGGACCACAGACGAGGAGCCCTGGCAGCAGGCGGTGGTCGCCGGGCTGGCCTCGCTGGGCTGGTCCGTCCGGGAGGCCGAAGCAGCCATCGACGCGCTCGATCCCGCGGCCCTCGCTGCGGCAACCGCCCAGGACCCGCCCGATATCGGTGCCCTCCTCAAGGCCGCCCTGCGCTCGCTGGACCGCTCATGACCCTCAACCCGGAGTCGGAGCCCGATGACGCGGTTGTCGAGGGAGCGCTGCGGCCCGGCAGCCTGACCGAGTTCGTCGGGCAGGAACGGGTCAAGTCCCAGCTGGGCCTGGTGCTGGAGGCGGCGCGTCGGCGTGGTCGAGCCGCGGATCACGTCCTGCTGAGCGGTCCGCCCGGACTGGGCAAGACCACCCTGGCCAGCATCATCGCGACCGAGCTCGAGGCGCCGCTGCGCATGACGGCCGGCCCCGCCCTCCAGCACGCGGGCGATGTGGCGGCCGTCCTCTCCAGTCTCCAGGCGGGCGAGGTGCTGTTCATCGACGAGATCCACCGGACCGCTCGGGCAGCCGAGGAGCTGCTGTACCTCGCGATGGAGGACTTCCGGATCGACGTCGTCGTGGGCAAGGGCCCAGGCGCGACGGCCATCCCGGTCTCGATCGAGCCGTTCACCCTGGTCGGCGCCACCACCCGGGCCGGCCTGCTGCCGAGTCCGTTGCGCGACCGGTTCGGCTTCACCGCCCACCTCGACTTCTACGACGCGGCAGACCTGGAGGTGATCATCACCCGTTCCGCGCGACTGCTCGACGTCCCCGTGGAGCCTGCGGGCGTCGAGGAGATCGCCGGCCGGTGCCGCGGGACGCCGCGCATCGCCAACCGCCTGCTGCGCCGCGTGCGGGACTGGGCGCAGATCCACGGCGACGGCGTGGTCACCCGGGACTCGGCGCACGCGGCCCTCGACCTGTACGAGGTGGACGCCCTGGGTCTCGACCGGATCGATCGGGCCGTGCTGGAGGCGTTGGTACTGCGGTTCGGCGGGGGACCGGTGGGCCTGTCCACGCTGGCGGTGGCCGTCGGGGAGGAGCCGGAGACGATCGAGACGGTGTCGGAGCCGTTCCTGGTCCGGCTCGGAATGCTCATCCGCACCCCTCGGGGACGGGTGGCGACGGCGGCCGCCTGGCGCCATGCCGGGTTGACCCCGCCGGACCCGCCCGGGCAACCCACTCTCGATCTCGGCGGGGACGATAGGTAGCCTCAGATGCTTGCGCGCCCGGATGCTGCGGCGCCGACGTCTACCGAGGAGTGACCGTGGATCCCACAAGCCTGCTGTTGATCGTGGCGGCCGGTGCTGCGTTCTACTTCCTGATCATCCGTCCCGGCAAGCAGCGCCAGAAGCAGCAGCAGCAGCTGCAGGCCTCCCTGCAGCCCGGCGCCGAGGTCATGACGGCGGGGGGGATCTTCGGGACCGTCGCCGCAGTGACCGAGGACGAGGTCAGCGTGGAGGTCTCTCCCGGGGTCTACATGCGGATGCTCCCGGCCGCGATCGCCCGGGTGATCGAGCCGCAGCCCATCGAAGACGACCCCATAGACTGACCCGGCTTTGCGGGGCCGTGACCACCGTTCCCGGCCCAGGCACGTCGCACTCACGTAAGGAGCACCGTGGCGCAAACGTCGTCAAGCCTGCCCGTTCGGCTGCTGCTCGCCCTGCTCGCCCTCATCGTGGCGCTCGGCGTGGTGGCCTTCTGGCCGGGCACGGACTCGTCCGTTCGCCTCGGCCTGGACCTGCAGGGCGGCACCCAGGTGATCCTCAAGCCGACACCGGTGACCGAGGGCACCAGCATCACGGACGAGCAGCTCGAGCAGACCGTCTCGATCATCCGCCAGCGTGTCAACGGCCTGGGGGTCTCGGAGGCCGAGGTCACCACGCAGGGCACCGGCGACGGTTCGGTCATCGTGGTCTCCGTGCCGGGCGTGAACCAGGATCGGATCGTCGATCTCGTCCAGCGCACCGCACTGCTGGACTTCCGTCCGGTCTGGGGCCTGTACAGCCCCGTTTCGTCCGCGCTGCCGTCCGACGAGCCGAGTCCGTCGGCGTCCCCCGAGGCGAGCGCGTCGCCGTCGCCCGACGCGACTGCCGTCGAGCCGGCCCCCCTCATCCAGTCCGCCGAGAACACGCAGGAGTTCCAGGACCAGATCGCTGCCCTCGACTGCACGCTGCCGGCCAACTTCACCGGTGGCCGTCCCGACGACCCCACCCTGTGGCTGGGCACCTGCCAGAACGACGGCAGCGTCAAGTACAACCTCGAGCCGGCCTTCATCCAGGGCATCAACGTGACCGACGCCAGCGCGGTGCTGCCGCAGGGCGGCGTCGGCTGGGTGGTCTCGCTGTCCTTCGACTCCGAGGGTGCGACGGCGCTCGCCGAGGCGTCCACGACCCTCACCGGCCTGCCCGAGTGCGGCATCGTCGGCGCCAACCCGTGCAACGCGTTCGCCATCGTCCTCGACGGCGTCGTGGTCTCGGCCCCCCGCTTCAACGAGCCCATCCTCGGCGGCTCCGCCCAGATCGAGGGCAACTTCACGGCGGAGGAGGCGAGGGACCTCGCCAACGTGCTCAAGTACGGCGCCCTGCCGGTCACCCTGGAGCCGGTCGACATCACGACCATCTCCCCGACGGTGGGCAGCGACCAGCTCCGCGCGGGCATCATCGCCGGCCTACTGGGCCTGCTCCTCGTCGCCATCTACCTGATCGCCTACTACCGGGCGCTCGGCATCGTCGCCGTGCTGTCCCTGGGCGTGGCCGGCCTGATCCTGTGGCTGACCTTCATCGTGCTGAGCAAGACCATCGGCCTGACCCTGACGCTGGCCGGCGTGGCCGGCGCCATCGTCGCCATCGGCATCACGGCCGACTCGTTCATCGTGTACTTCGAGCGCATCCGAGACGAGATCCGCGAAGGCAGGTCGTTGCGACAGGCCTGCGACTCGGGCTGGGTGCGGGCCAGGCGCACGCTGCTGGCCGCGGACTTCGTGTCCCTGCTCGCGGCCATCGTCCTGTACTTCCTGTCGGTGGGCAGCGTCCGCGGCTTCGCCTTCGTGCTGGGCCTGACCACGCTGATCGACGTGCTGGTGGCCTTCTGGTTCACCCATCCGGTGACCGTCCTGATGGGCCGCAGCGCGTGGATGCAGCGGGGCTCCAAGTGGACCGGCCTCGATCCGGATCGGCTCGGGGGAGCGTCGGTCCTCGGAGCTCGACCATCGGCATCCCGGCGCCGCAAGACGAGCGAACCAACCAGCGACCCGACCAGTGAGGAGGTGTCGTCATGAGCCGCTTCCGCGATATCGGGCACAAGCTGTACGCCGGTGAGGTCTCGTACGACTTCGTGGGCCGCCGCAACCGGTGGTACGCCATCTCGGCGATCATCGTCCTGGTGGCGGTGGGGTCCCTGGTCTTCCGCGGCCTCAACCTCGGCATCGAGTTCCGCGGCGGTGCGGAGTTCACCCTGCCGAACGCCACGTGCACGGTCGAGGAGGCCCGCGCGACGGCCGAGACCGCGACGGGCGGGCAGGCCATCGTCACCGAGACGGCCAGCGGGACCGTCCGCGTTCAGACCGAGTCGCTGACGGCCGCCGAGAGCACCGTGGTCGCCGGAGCGCTCGCCGACGCCTGCGGGGTGCCGAAGGACGAGATCAAGGCGCAGGTGGTCGGGCCCACCTGGGGTGCGGAGATCTCCCAGAAGGCCTTGCAGGGCCTGGTGGTCTTCATCCTGCTGGTCACCATCTTCCTGTCGATCTACTTCGAGTGGCGGATGGCCGCCGCGGCCCTGGTCGCGCTGGCGCACGACCTCATCATCACCATCGGCATCTACGCCCTGGTCGGCTTGGAGGTGACTCCGGCCACCGTCATCGGCCTGCTCACCATCTTGGGCTATTCGCTCTATGACACCGTCGTCGTGTTCGACAAGGTCAAGGAGAACACGCGGGGGATCGCCGGACAGTCGGTGATGACCTACAGCGACGCCGCCAACCTGGCCGTCAACCAGACCCTCGTGCGGTCGATCAACACGTCGGTGGTGGCCCTGCTGCCGGTCCTGGCGATCATCATCGTCGGCGCCGGACTGCTCGGGGCGGGCACCCTGCTCGACCTCGCGGTCGCACTCGCCATCGGCATGGCGGCCGGCACCTACTCGTCGATCTTCGTCGCCACGCCGTTCCTGGCCCAGCTCAAGGAGCGCCAGCCGGACATGAAGGCGTTGGCGGCACGGGTCGCGGCCCGCCGCAAGCAGGGGCGCGCTCCCGCTGCGGCAGCGGTCGCGGGCGCCGACGGCCCGGCCGACGATGCACCCCCGGCGGCGCGCTCGGCGGCCCAGACCCGCGCAGACTCGTCCGCGCGCCAGCAGCCGCGGCGGCAGAGCCGGTCGAGGCGCAAGAGCTGACGTGTTCGACCGCGAGGGGGCCGAGCGCCGGCTGTGGAGCCGGGTCCGGGATGTCCCGGACTTCCCGCAGCCGGGGGTGCTCTTCCGCGACCTGACCCCCCTCATGGCGGACGGGCACGCCTTCGCCGCCGCGGTCGACCTGATGGCCGTCCAGCTCGGCCGGGGTCGGGTCGATGCGGTGGTGGGGATCGAGGCGCGCGGCTTCCCGTACGCGGCCGCGCTCGCCTACCACCTCGGCGCCGGGTTCGTCACGCTGCGCAAGCCGGGCAAGCTGCCCCGCGAGGTGCATGCGGAGGCGTACGACCTCGAGTACGGATCGACGTCGCTCGAGGTGCATCAGGACGACCTCGAGCCCGGGATGCGCGTGGTCATCGTCGACGACGTGCTCGCCACCGGCGGAACGGCGTGTGCCGCCATCGAACTGGTCCGGCGCACGGGTGCGGAGCTGGTGAGCCTCGCGGTCATCATGGATCTGCCGTCGCTGGGCGGAGCTGACCGAGTGCGTGCGCTCGGCATCGAGGTCAGCGCGCTGCTCAACGGCGACGCGCCCGTACACTGAGGGCGCGACCGGGGAGGGGAGTTGGCGAAGGAGAACCCGCTTCCGACCACGGAGCCGCCGGTGGTGGCTCCGGCGGTCGCCATGCCGGACGGCGGGGGATTGCGTTCGCGATTCGCCCGACTGGCGGGATCCCGGCCCAACTTCCCTGAGCTGGACCCGCTGCTCCGCACCCTGCGCAAGTACCACCCGAAGTCGGACACCCGCGTCATCGAGCGCGCGTACGAGATGGCCGCATACCTGCATCGCGACCAGACCCGTCGCTCCGGAGAGCCGTACATCACCCATCCGCTGGCGGTGGCCACGATCCTGGCCGAGCTCGGGATGACCGGTTCCACGCTGGCGGCCGCCCTCCTGCACGACACCGTCGAGGACTGCGGGTACGCCCTCGACGCGCTGCGGGAGGACTTCGGGGACGAGATCGCCCAGCTCGTGGACGGGGTGACGAAGCTCGACAAGGTCCGCTACGGGGACACGTCCGCGGCGGAGACCGTCCGCAAGATGGTCATCGCGATGGCCCGCGACATCCGGGTGCTGGTCATCAAGCTCGCCGACCGGCTGCACAACATGCGCACGCTGCGGTGGATGTCCGAGGAGAAGCAGCAGCAGAAGGCGCGAGAGACGCTCGAGATCTACGCGCCGCTGGCCCACCGGCTCGGCATGAACGCGGTCAAGTGGGAGCTGGAGGACCTGGCCTTCGCAACCCTGTACCCGAAGATGTACGAGGAGATCGTCCGACTGGTCAGCCAGCGGGCGCCCGCGCGCGACCTCTACCTCACCACCGTGATCGACCAGGTCGAGGCGGACCTCAAGCGCGCCAAGATCAAGGCGACCGTGACCGGGCGTCCCAAGCACTACTACTCGATCTACCAGAAGATGATCGTGCGCGGCCGCGACTTCGCCGACATCTACGACCTGGTGGGCGTGCGGGTGCTCACGGAGTCGGTGCGTGACTGTTACGCGGTGCTGGGCATCGTGCACTCGAAGTGGAGCCCGATCCCGGGCCGCTTCAAGGACTTCATCGCGATGCCCAAGTTCAACATGTACCAGTCCCTGCACACCACCGTCATCGGCCCGGACGGCAAGCCGGTCGAGCTGCAGATCCGCACCCAGGACATGCACCGGGCTGCGGAGTTCGGCGTGGCCGCCCACTGGCGGTACAAGCAGCAGGACGTCAGCGGGAAGTCCGGCCCTGACGACTTCGGCTGGCTGAGGCAGCTGCTCGAGTGGCAGCGCGAGACCGAGGACCCGGACGAGTTCCTCGACTCCCTCCGGTACGACCTCGGGTCCCAGGAGGTGTTCGTCTTCACGCCCAAGGGCGATGTGGTGGCACTCCCGTCGAAGTCCACCCCGGTCGACTTCGCCTACTCGGTGCACACCGAGGTGGGGCACCGCTGTGTGGGCGCCCGCGTCAACGGCAAGCTCGTGCCGCTGGAGTCGTCATTGGAGAACGGTGACGTCGTCGAGATCTTCACGTCGAAGGCCGACGGGGCCGGCCCCAGCCGTGACTGGCTGGGCTTCGTGCAGTCGGCGCGGGCGCGCACGAAGATCAAGGCCTGGTTCTCCAAGGAGCGCCGTGACGAGGCCATCGAGCACGGCAAGGACGCCATCGTGCGGGCGATGCGCAAGCAGGGCCTGCCGCTGCAGCGCATGATGACGAACCAGGCGCTCACCGCGATCGCCGCGGACCTCCACCAGGCCGATATCTCCGCCCTCTACGCATCAGTAGGAGAGAACCGGATCTCGGCGGACACCATCGTGCGCCGGCTGGTCGACTCCGCCGGTGGCGTCGAGATGGCGGCCGACGACGCGGCGGAGGCCGTCCGGCCCACGGTCATCTCCCAGCCGAGGTCCCGCACCTCCGGTGACGTCGGCGTCATCGTGAAGGGGGCCGACGACGTCTGGGTCAAGCTCGCCAAGTGCTGCACGCCGGTGCCGGGTGACGAGATCGTCGGCTTCGTGACGCGTGGGGCGGGGGTCTCCGTGCATCGGGGCGACTGCGTCAACGTGCCCAGCCTGCAGGCCGAGCCCGATCGCATGGTCGAGGTGGAATGGGCGCCGACCGGGTCGAGCGTGTTCCTGGTGAACATCCAGGTGGAGGCACTTGACCGAGCACGGTTGCTGTCCGACGTGACGCGCGCCCTCTCGGACACGCACGTGAACATCCTCAGCGCATCCGTGACGACGAACCGCGACCGGATCGCGCTGTCCCGATTCACCTTCGAGATGGCCGACCCGAAGCACCTGGGCTCGGTGCTGCGGGCGGTGCGCAACGTCGAGGGCGTCTTCGACGCCTACCGCGTCTGACGGGGTCAGGAGCCCATCAGGGCGCGGGTCGACGCGATCTGCTGCTCCAGCGCCTCCGCGGCGCCGGCGTCGCCGCGGGCCAGCGCGGCGTCCCGCTTGGCCTCGAGCCGCGACAGGGCCTCCGTGAACGCGTCCGTGGCCACCGTCGTGTTGGTCGACGACCAGGCCTGGGCCTCGGCGGACCGGATGGCCTCCTCGACCTTCTTCAGGCGTGCCTCCAGCCGGTCGCGGTCGCCGCGCGGGAGGTCGCCCGCCTTGTCCCACCGCTCCTGGATACCTCGGAGCCCGGACTTGGCGGCCTTGAGGTCGCTGATCGGGAGCAGTGCCTCGGCCTCCGCGACCAGGCCCTCCTTCACGGGCACGTTCTCGCGGAGCCCGGCCTCGGCTGCCTCGTCCGCTGCCGCACGGGCCGCATAGAACGCATCCTGGGCGGCCTTGAAGCGCTTCCAGAGGCGGTCCTCATCGGATCGCGACGCACGCGGCGCGACCTTCCACTCGCCCATCAGGTCCCGCAGCTGCTTGCTGGTGCGCGGCCAGTCGGTGGACGTGGCCAGTGCCTCCGCGCGGCTGATGAGGTCCCGCTTGGCGGCGATCGCGTCCTTGCGCTGGCTGTCGAGCTCGCTGAAATGGGTGCGCCGACGCTTGTCGAAGGCGGAGCGGGCCGAACTGATGCGCTGCCACAGCTCCTGCTCCGTGCCGCGGTCGGATCGGGGGAGGGTCTTCCATTCGTCGACGATGGCGCCGAACCGGGCGGTCGTCGCCTTCCACGAGGTGCTGTCCCGCAGCGACTCCGCCTCGTCCGCCAAGGCCTGCCGGGTCGCCATGGTGGCCTCCCGCTGCTCCGCCTTGCGGGCTCGGGCCGCCTCGCGCGCGGATTCGATCGCGGTCGCGAGGGCGTCGCAGCGACCCTCGAGGGCCGCGACGTCCCCGACGAAGGAGCGAGCGGCGAGTCCCTCCCGGACCTTCGTGAGCACGCCGTCGGCCTGCTCGGCGGACGCGCGACCGTCCGCGAGTCGGGTGCTGATGAGGTCGACCTCGACGACGAGGTCGTCGTACTTGCGGCCGAAGAAGGCCAGCCCCTCCTCGGGGGTGCCGGCAGCCCACTGGCCGACGACGACCTCCCCTTCGGGAGCGAGCAGGATCACGGTGCCGTCGGACTCGACGCGGCCGAAACGGGATGGGTCGCTGGCCACCGCGGACGCCGGAGGGCGCAGCATCGCAGGGGTCGGGACACCGGAGTCGGTCACGCGGTCACCTTGCCTTCTGATTCGGTTCCAGCAGCAGTTGGACCCGGATCCCGGGCCTCACCACTGTCCACTCTGCTTCATCACCCTAGCGATTGCTAGGAAGCGGCCTGCACCGTTGCCGATTCGATAAACACGGGCTGGCGCGGCGCACCGTCCGGCACCTCGCTGTCGGTGCCCACGGACGCCACCTCCTGCACGATGTCGAGGCCGGACGTGACCGTGCCCCAGATCGTGTAGTCGGGAGGCAGCGTGGTGTCCTGGTACACGATGAAGAACTGGGAGCCGGCCGTGCCCGGTCCGGCGTTGGCCATCGCGACCGTGCCCGCCGGGTAGTTGTTCTCCTGGTCCGCGGGCAGGTTCTCGTCGGGCACCGTGTAGCCCGGGCCGCCGGTGCCGTTCCCGGCCGGATCGCCGCACTGCAGCACGAAGATGCCGGCGGTGGTCAGCCGATGGCAGGTGGTGTCGTCGTAGAAGCCCTCCTGGGCGAGGAAGACCGCGCTCGACACGGTCGCCGAGGCGGCCGGGTCGAGGGCGATCACGATGTCGCCGCAGTTCGTGGACAGCGTCAGGGTGTCCGCCGTCAGGCCCTCGGGAGCCGCGTCGTAGGCCAGGTCGTCCGGTCGCGGGGTCCCCGGGGCGCGGCAGTCCAGGATCGCCGGCTCGGCGATCGGCTCAGCCGAGGCGTCAGCGGACGCTGCCGCGGTGGCGCTCGCGGATGCGGCCGGGGTGGCCGACGCGGCCGGCGTGGCCGGCGTGTCGTCCGATCCGAGGGCGCTGGCGACGATCCACCCCACGCCACCGAAGACCAGTGCGAGCACCACGACGATCGCGATGATCTTCTGGTTCCTCTTCCGTCGATCGACTGACGCAGCACGGCGCGCCTGCTGGCGCTCGTACTTGGCGCGGGCCAGCTCTCGCTGCCGCTTGTTCCCCGACATTGATTCCCCTTCACGCGGATGGCGCAGCGGAGTCTAGACGGCGGGAGAGCGGCCCTCGGGCGGCGGCGTGCCGATCGGTAGGCTGGCCCGGAGATTCCGAAGGGTGCGGTGTGCTGATCGCAGGGTTTCCCGCGGGCTCGTGGGCGACCAACTGCTATGTGGTGGCCACGGGTCCTGGCGAGCCATGCCTGATCGTCGATCCCGGCCAGCAGTCCATCGACGGCGTGCACGAGATCATCCGCGAGCACCGACTGGCGCCGGCCGCCGTCCTGCTCACCCACGGCCACATCGACCACGTCTGGTCCGTGGCCCCCCTGTCCGCGGAGTTCGGGATCCCCGCCCTGATCCACCCCGACGACCGGTACCGGCTGGTCGACCCGGCCGGTTCGAGCTTCTCCGCCGCCCGCGAGCAGCTGCTCGCCATGACCAAGCACTCCCTCGAGCTCACCGAGCCGGACGACGTCCGCCTGTTCGCGGGCGACGAGACCCTCGACCTGGTCGGGCTGACGATCTCCGTGCGGCACGCCCCCGGGCACACCGAGGGCTCGGTGGTGTTCGAGCTGCCCGAGGTGATGTTCAGCGGCGACGTGCTGTTCGCCGGCTCCATCGGCCGGACCGACCTCCCCGGCGGAGACCACCGGCAGATGGTGGAGTCGCTGCGCACCGTCATCCTGCCGGCCCGCGACGACCTCGTGGTGCTGCCCGGCCACGGCCCGCAGACCACCATCGGCGAGGAGAAGGCCACCAATCCCTTCCTCGCGCCGCTGCTGGCGGACGAAGTCCGCGACCGCGACGTGCCCCGCAACCCGAAGGGACTGTGATCGTGGCGAAGGCGTCGAAGCTCTCCGGCTTCCCCGAGTGGCTGCCGGAGGGTCAGCTCGTCCAGCAGCTGGTGGAGGACACTGCCCGCCGGGTGTTCGAGCTGCACGGGTTCGCGCCGCTCGAGACCCGGTCCGTCGAGCCCCTCGAGGCGATGCTCCGCAAGGGCGAGATCGACAAGGAGGTCTACCTGCTGCGCCGCCTCCAGGCGGCGGAGGGCGAGGCCGACCCCGGGCTGGGCCTGCACTTCGACCTCACCGTGCCGTTCGCCCGCTACGTCCTCGAGAACGCCGGACGCCTCGACTTCCCCTTCCGCCGGTACCAGATCCAGAAGGTGTGGCGAGGCGAGCGCCCGCAGGAGGGCCGGTTCCGCGAGTTCACGCAGGCCGACATCGACGTCATCGGGCGGGACACCCTCCCGTTCCACAACGAGGTGGAGATGGCGGTCGTCATGGCCACCCTCCTCGACGAGCTGCCGATCCCGCCCGCCGTGATCCAGGTGAACAACCGCAAGCTCGCCGAGGGCTTCTTCCGCGGCGTCGGCGCCGTCGATCCTGATGTCGTCCTGCGGGCGATCGACAAGCTCGACAAGATCGGTGCCGATCGGGTGCGCGTCCTGCTGATCGAGGAGGCGGGCCTCAGCGATGCCGGAGCCGGGCAGTGCCTGGCGTTCGCGGACATCCGGGCGGGCGATTCGTCGTTCGTGGATCGCGTGCGCGCGCTGGGCGTGCGCAGCGACCTGCTGGACGAGGGCCTCGACGAACTGGTCGCCGTCATCGAGGGTGCGAACTCCCAGCGTCCAGGGTCCGCCGTGGCGGACCTGCGGATCGCGCGCGGCCTGGACTACTACACCGGCACCGTCTACGAGACACAGCTGGTCGGCTACGAGGGCGTCGGTTCCATCGCCTCCGGCGGACGCTACGACTCGCTGGCATCGGACGGCCGGCAGACCTTCCCCGGGGTCGGCATCTCGCTCGGGGTGACCCGGCTGGTGTCCATCCTGCTCGGACGAGGATTGGTCGAGGTCACTCGAAAGGTGCCCTCCGTCGTGCTCGTCGCCGTGGTCGACGAGGACACGCGGACCGACAGCGAGCAGGTGGCCGCCGCCCTGCGCGCCCGTGGGATCCCCTGCGAGGTGGCTCCGGGGGCAGACAAGTTCGGCAAGCAGATCAAGCACGCCGACCGCCGCGGAATTCCGTACGTGTGGTTCCCTGACGCCGCGGGCGACACCGTCAAGGACATCCGCAGCGGCGACCAGCTGCCGGCGCGCGCCGACTCGTGGTCACCGCACGTCACCGAACTGCATCCGATCGTCAGGTCCACCCCCGCCCAGGAGGAACGTCAGTGATACGCACCCACACCGCAGGCTCGCTCCGTGCATCGGACGCGGGGGAGCGGGTGACTCTGGCCGGCTGGGTGGCGACCCGTCGCGACCACGGCGGCGTGGCCTTCCTCGACCTGCGCGACGCGAGCGGCGTCGTCCAGGTGGTGGTGCACGACCCTGAGGTCGCGCACCCGCTGCGCGACGAGTTCTGCATCAAGGTGACCGGCACGGTCGAGCGTCGCCCCGAGGGCAACGAGAACCCCGAGCTCGCGACCGGCGACGTCGAGGTGATGGTCGAGGACCTGGAGGTGCTGTCCACCGCGGCGCCGCTGCCCTTCCCGATCGACGAGCGGGTGCACGTGGGCGAGGAGATCCGGCTGCGCCACCGCTATCTCGACCTGCGGCGCAAGTCCGCCGGCGACGCGATCCGCATGCGGTCGCGCGTCAATCAGGTCTGCCGCAACGTGCTGCTGGACCAGGAGTTCCTGGAGATCGAGACACCGACGCTGACCCGGTCCACGCCCGAGGGCGCACGGGACTTCCTGGTGCCGGTGCGCCTGCAGCCGGGGCACTGGTACGCGCTGCCACAGTCGCCGCAGCTGTTCAAGCAGCTGCTGATGGTGGCGGGCATGGAGCGCTACTTCCAGATCGCCCGCTGCTACCGCGACGAGGACTTCCGCGGCGACCGGCAGCCGGAGTTCACCCAGCTCGACATCGAGATGTCCTTCGTCGAGCAGCAGGACGTCATCGAGGTGGGCGAGTCCGTGGTCCGGGCGCTGTGGCAGGACATCCTCGGCTACGACATCGGCGTGGTCCCGCACATGACGTACGCCGAGGCCATGCGGCGCTACGGGACCGACAAGCCCGACCTGCGGTTCGGTATCGAGCTCGTCGACCTGACGGCGCACTTCGCCGACACCCCGTTCCGCGTCTTCCAGGCCGACCATGTGGGCGCGGTCGTCATGCCCGGGGGCGCGTCGCAGGCCCGGCGGGCGTTCGACGCGTGGCAGGAGTGGGCCAAGCAGCGGGGCGCCAAGGGCCTCGCCTACGTGACCATCGCGGAGGACGGCACGCTGGGCGGTCCGGTCGCGAAGAACATCAGCGACGCGGAGCGCGACGGGCTCGCGGCCGCGACCGGAGCCCAGCCCGGCGACTGCGTGTTCTTCGCCGCTGGCCGCACGTCGGACGCCCGTGCCCTGCTGGGGGCGACGCGCCTCGAGATCGCCAACCGCCTCGAAATGATCGACCAGTCCGAGTGGTCGTTCGTATGGATCGTGGACGCACCGATGTTCGAGGAGGCCGTCGAGGACGGCGTCGTGCTGGGGTGGACCGCCGTGCACCATCCGTTCACCTCGCCGAACACCGAGTGGATCGACCGCTTCGAGGAGTCGCCGGGCGAGGCGCTCGCGTGGGCGTACGACCTGGTCTGCAACGGCAACGAGATCGGTGGCGGATCCATCCGTATCCACCGCAGCGACGTCCAGGAGCGGGTGTTCGCGATGCTGGGGCTGTCGGAGGAGGAGCAGCGCGAGAAGTTCGGCTTCCTGCTCGACGCGTTCCAGTTCGGTCCGCCCCCGCATGGCGGCATCGCGTACGGGCTCGACCGGATCGCGATGCTGCTCGCCGGGGCGCCCAGCATCCGCGACGTCATCGCCTTCCCGAAGACCGGCGGCGGCCAGGATCCGCTGACCGGCGCGCCGACGCCGATCACCGCCGCGCAGCGCAAGGAGGCCGGGGTGGATGCCTCGCCCGAGAAGGCTCCCGACCCGGCGGCCGAGAAGGCGTGACGACGGGTCGTCACCCGGTCGAGATCCGGCCGACGGATCCGCTGCTGCGCTGGATGGGGCCGCGGGAACCGTCGCCCGACCTTGTCCACGACGGCGATGCGGTGGCGTGGCTCGGCCGGGCCTCACGGCCGGGCGAGTCGTGGGTCTCCGGCCTCGGCGACGATCCGGCCGTCGTGGCCCGGCTGGTGCAGAAGCTGGCGGACCGGCACCCGATCGACGGGGTGACCGTGGTCGAGGGCGCTTTCGACCTGCTGCCCCAGCGGCTGCAGAGTCCGGATCCGGGCTTCTGGTGCCACTGGCAGCTCGACCCGGTCCAGGTGCGGTGGACGGCGACGGCTGCCGTCGAGCTGGACCTCGACGACGAGCGGATAGCGCCGCTGCTGGCGCACTCGGACTCCGCGCACATCTTCCCGGGGGATCCGCAACTCGTCCGCTGGGCGGGCGTGCTCGACGGCGATCGGCTGGTCGCCGTCGCGGGCCAGGTGACCGAGCCGTCGGGGGCCGCGCACATCGTCAGCGTGTGCACCGACCCGGAGTACCGAGGACGGGGGCTGGCGCGGCAGGCGTGCCTGCTGATCATGGCGGCGGCAGTGCGTGAGCAGGCCCCGATGATCGTGCTGGAGATGTACACCGCCAACGAGGCCGGCCGGCGCACGTACGAGGCGCTGGGCTTCACCGAGACCGGTCGATACGCGTCGGGCCTGCTCGCCCACGCGCTCCCACCTCGTTGAGTGCGGAGTTGTTGCGGGCTGATCGGGGCCCGAGCCCGCAACAAGTCCGCACTCAACGAAGGTTGACGGGACGTAGGGTGCGGGCATGACGCTCTTCGACGACGGGCTGGCAGCGGCCCGCGCAGGAGCGCCGCTCGCCGTGCGAATGCGGCCGGCCACCCTGGACGAGGTCGTCGGCCAGGACGAGGCCCTGGCGCCGGGCTCGCCGCTGCGCACCCTGCTCACCGCTCCTGCGGAAGCCTCGGTCGTCTCGGTGATCCTGTGGGGCCCGCCCGGCACCGGGAAGACCACCCTCGCCTCCCTGCTCTCGGCCGGCACCGGCCGTCAGTTCGTCGAGCTGTCCGCCGTCACCGCCGGCGTCAAGGACGTCCGCGCGGTCATCGAGCAGGCGCGCGACCGGCTGGCCATGCACGGTCGGGGCACCGTGCTGTTCATCGACGAGGTCCATCGCTTCAGCAAGAGCCAGCAGGACGCCCTGCTGCCGGCCGTCGAGAACGGCTGGGTGACCCTGATCGCTGCGACGACGGAGAACCCGAGCTTCTCGGTGATCGCCCCCCTGATGTCCCGCAGTGTGATGGTGCGGCTGTCCCCGCTGACGGACGTGCATGTCGAGGAGCTGCTCCGCCGGGCGCTCGTCGAGGGTCGCGGGCTCGGCGGCGCTGCCGAGATCGACGAGGACGCGCTCGCGCACCTGGTCCGCACCGCGAACGGCGACGCCCGCCGGGCCCTGACCGGCCTGGACGCGGCCGCGGCATCGACCCGCCGGCCGGACGGCGAGCCCGCCAGGATCACGCTGGCCGATGCCGAGCGCGCGGTGCAGCAGGCCGCGATCCTGTACGACAAGGACGGCGACCAGCACTACGACGTCGTCAGCGCGTTCATCAAGAGCATCCGTGGCAGTGATCCAGACGCGGCCCTGCACTACCTGGCGCGGATGCTCCAGGCGGGGGAGGATCCGCGCTTCGTGGCGCGGCGGCTGATGATCCTCGCGAGCGAGGACATCGGGATGGCCGAGCCGAACGTGCTGCAGACGGCGGTGGCCGCGGCGCAGGCGGTCGCCCTGGTGGGCATGCCCGAGGCGAGCATCATCCTGGCCCACGCGACCATCCACGCAGCGCTGGCTCCCAAGTCCAACGCGGTCGTGGTCGGGATCGGCGAGGCGATGGCCGACGTCCACGCAGGAGGCATCGGCCGCGTGCCGCCGCACCTGCGCGACGCCCACTACCCGGGCGCGGCCCGGCTGGGTCACGGCGACGGCTATCAGTACCCGCACGACGTGCCCGGTGGCGTGGCCCGCCAGCAGTACCTGCCCGACGAGCTGGCGGACCGCCGCTACTTCCGCCCCACCCGCCACGGCGCGGAGGCAGCGTGGGCCGATGTGGCCGAGCGGGTGGCGGAGCTGCGGCGCGCGGACGGGGAGCCCACCGACGACCGTTAGGGTTTCCCCATGCGGAGACTGGTGTGGGTTGCGCTCGGCGCGGCCGGGGGCGTGGTCGTGTACCGACGTGCGCAGGTCATGCTCGCGGATGCCCGCGAGCGCGGCGTGGTCGTGAGCGCCCAGCAGGCCGGTCTCTCGGCGATGAACGCACTCGCCACTGCCCGCAGCCTGGCCGCGGCCGCACCCGAGCGGCGTCCGGCCGCACCGACCACGGGGTCAGCGGCCGCCAAGGTCCTCCGCACCCCCAGGCAAGGAGAGCAGTAGCCGTGGACTCCGCCGAGATCCGTAGCCGCTTCCTGCGGTACTTCGCCGACCGCGGGCACCAGGTGGTGCCGTCCGCGTCACTGCTGCTCGACGACCCGACGCTGCTGTTCGTCAACGCCGGCATGGTGCCGTTCAAGCCCTACTTCCTCGGCGAGGCCCCGCCGCCGTACCCGCGCGCCACCAGCGTGCAGAAGGTGGTGCGCACCCTCGACATCGAGGAGGTCGGCAAGACCGCCCGGCACGCCTCGTTCTTCCAGATGGCCGGCAACTTCTCCTTCGGCGACTACTTCAAGGAGGGCGCCATCCCGCTCGCCTGGGAGCTGCTGACCAAGCCGGTCGCCGACGGCGGATACGGGTTCCCGGAGGAGAAGCTCTGGGCGACCGTGTACGACGACGACGACGAGGCGCTGGACATCTGGCACCGCACCGTCGGCCTGCCGCTCGACCGGATCCAGCGGCGCAGCGCCAAGGACAACTACTGGTCCATGGGCGTGCCCGGGCCAGGCGGCCCGTGCTCGGAGATCTACTACGACCGCGGACCCGAGCACGGCCGCGAGGGCGGACCCGAGGCGGACGAGGACCGCTACCTCGAGGTCTGGAACCTCGTCTTCATGCAGGACGAGCTGTCCGCGGTGCGCTCGAAGACCGACTTCGACATCAAGCAGCCGCTGCCGGCGAAGAACATCGACACCGGCATGGGCCTCGAGCGCATGGCCACGGTCCTGCAGGGCGTCGACAACCTGTACGAGATCGACACCACCCGAGGCATCCTGGACCGGGCCTGTGAGCTGAGTGGGGCGCGCTACGGAGCCAACGAGCGCGACGACATCGCCCTGAGGGTCGTCGCCGACCACGCCCGCACCTGCGTGTTCCTGATCGGCGACGGGGTGATCCCCGGCAACGAGGGGCGCGGGTACGTGCTGCGCCGGATCATGCGGCGGACGATCCGGATGATGCGCCTGCTCGGGGCGCAGGAGCCGACCATGCAGGACCTGGTCGACATCTCCGTGCTCAGGATGGCTCCGCAGTACCCGGAGCTCAACGACGAGGCATCGCGCATCCGGCAGGTGGCGGTCGGCGAGGAGGCCGCCTTCCTGCAGACGCTGCGCACCGGGACCACGATCTTCGACACCGCGGTGGCGACGCTGCGGCAGTCCGGCAGTGCGGAGCTCCCGGGCGAGCAGGCGTTCGCGCTGCACGACACCTACGGATTCCCGATCGACCTGACCCTCGAGATGGCTGCCGAGCAGGGCCTCAGCGTCGACGAGGACGGCTTCCGCCGGCTGATGCAGCAGCAGCGCGAGCGGGCGAAGGCCGACTCGCAGGCGCGGAAGGCGGGCGTGACCGCCACGACGGCGTACCGCGAGATCCTGCAGGGCGGCGGCACCACCACGTTCACCGGCTACAACGAGACGATCAGCGAGTCCCAGGTCATCGGGATCGTGCAGGACGGCGTGACGGTGCCGGCCGCACGGGTCGGTGATCACGTCGAGATCGTGCTGAACCGCACTCCCTTCTACGCGGAGTCCGGCGGCCAGCTCGGCGACCACGGCCGGCTGCGCAGCAGTGACGGCGCCGTGGTCGACGTCTACGACGTCCAGACCCCCGTGCCGGGCCTGTTCGTGCACCGCGGGGAGGTCGTCGACGGCGAACTGGTCTCCGGGAGCACGGTCGTCAGCGCGGTCGACGAGTCGCGCCGCCGGGCGATCTCGCGCGCCCACACCGCCACCCACATGATCCACAAGGCCTTTCGCGAGCGACTCGGTGACACGGCCACGCAGATGGGCTCCGAGAACGCACCCGGACGGCTGCGCTTCGACTTCCCGAACCCGACGCCGGTGCCCGGCGAGGTCATGCGAGAGGTGGAGCAGCACGTCAACGAGGTGCTCATCGACGACCTGAGCGTCAGCGCGCACACGATGACCCAGGACGAGGCCCGCGCGATGGGCGCCATGGCCCTGTTCGGCGAGAAGTACGGCGATCGGGTCCGGGTGGTCTCGGTCGGGGACTGGGCGCACGAGCTCTGCGGCGGCACGCACGCCCAGCGGTCCGGGCAGCTCGGCGTCGTGACCTTCCTCTCCGAGGGATCGATCGGCGCCGGTGTCCGCCGGGTCGAGGCGCTGGTGGGCGCCGACGCCTACCGGTTCCTCGCCAAGGAGCACCTGCTGGTCAGCCGGCTGACCGAACTCGTCAAGGCACCGGCCGGCGAACTGGTCGAGCGGGTCGAGAAGACGATCACCGCCCTCAAGGACGCCGAGCGCGATCTGGCCAAGGTGCGCAGCGCGCAGCTGACCGCCAACCTCGACGGCATCATCGGGGAGGGCAACGACATCGGGGCGGTCCGGATGTGGGCGTTCGAGGCACCCGAGGGCACCGGGGCAGCCGATCTGCGCGAGCTGGTCATGAAGGCGCGCGCCAGGGGCCGACGCGAGATCCCGGCCGTGCTCGTCGGCATGGCGATCGCGGACGGCAAGGTCTCCGTGGTCGCGGGCGCGACTCCCGAGGCGATCGCGCTCGGCGTCACGGCCAAGGACCTGCTGCAGGCGGCCGCTCCGGCGATCGACGGGCGCGGCGGCGGCAAGGATGACTTCGCCCAGGGCGGCGGCACCAATCCGGCGGGCATCCCGGCCGCCTTCGCGGCGGTCGCCGACCTGATTCGCGAGCGCGCGGGAGCCTAGGCGTGCGACCGGGCGTGCGGGTCGCGGTCGACGTGGGAACGGTCCGCGTCGGGCTGGCCCGCAGCGACGCGATGGGCATGCTGGCCGTGCCCCTGGACGCGGTCCCCGCAGGTGACGGGGCCGTCGGGGCGGTACTGGGCACCCTCGCGGAGTGGGACGCGATCGAGGTCTATGTGGGTCTGCCCCTGCACATGAGCGGCGCCGAGGGGGCCTCCGCGGACCTGGCGCGCGCTTGGGCGGGTGATCTGGCGGAACGAACCGACGTGCCCGTCCGTCTGATCGACGAGCGACTGTCCACCGTGCAGGCGCAGCGTGCCCTGCAGGCGGGTGGCCGCTCGACACGCCAGTCGAGGTCCCTGATCGACAGCGCCTCGGCTGTCATGGTGCTGCAGTCGGTGCTGGACGCCGAGTCGGCGACCGGCCGGGCTCCCGGGGAGCTCGTGGAGCGGAGGGATCACGCGTGAGCCAGCTCGGACCGATGATGACGTCGGGTCAGCTGCCGCCGTCGCGGCACCGGGCGACGTGGGGCAGACGGATCGCCGCCCTGATCTCGATCGGCATCGCCCTCGCCATGGTGGGCGTCTCCATCCTGCTGATCCGCGGGCCCGAGGAGACTGCGGACTTCGCCGGGGTCGAGGCGGGCGATGTCGTGGTCGTGGTGGCCAGTGGCGACACGCTGACGGAGATCGGGCAGAAGCTCGCGGACGCGGGCGTCGTGGCCACCGTCGACGACTGGATCAACGCGGCCTCGGTGGACGACCGGTCCGCCTCCATCGGCCCGGGCAAGTACGCGCTCCGCACGCAGCTGAGTGCCGCGGAGGCCCTCGAGCTCATGCTGGACCCGGCCTCGCGTGCCTCCAGCAGGCTGGTCCTGCCGGAAGGCCTGCGACTGGAGCAGACGGTCGCGATCGCCGCCGAGGCGACAGAACTGCCCAAGTCCGACTTCCAGAAGGTGCTGCGCACCCCGGAGGAGCTCGGGCTGCCGGACTGGGCGAAGGACCGCCCCGAGGGCTTCCTCTTCCCGGCCACCTACGACCTCACGGGCGAGGAGACGGCCAAGAGCACGCTGCGCACCCTGGTGCGACGCTTCAACCAGGCCAGCGAGGACATCGGCATCGAGGCCCGGGCCAAGGACGTCGGCCTCACCCCGTACGAGGTGCTCGTGGTGGCCTCCCTCGTCGAGGCGGAGGTGGCTCCTGGCGACTTCGCCAAGGCCGCCCGGGTCATCTACAACCGGCTCGATGAGGGCATGCCCCTGCAGCTCGACTCGACGGTGTCCTACGCCCTGGGCATCAACGACATCCAGCTGAACGAGGACCAGTTGGCGACGTCGTCGCCGTACAACACGTACGTGCGCCGGGGGCTGCCGCCGCGACCGATCAACTCGCCGGGCGAGGCGGCGATCCAGGCCGCCCTCAGTCCGGCCAAGGGCAAGTGGCTGTACTTCGTGTCCGTGGATCCGGTGTCGGGGGAGACCAAGTTCGCCAAGTCCTACGACCGCTTCCTCGAGCTCAAGCGGGAGTTCCAGGCGAACCTGGCGGAGCTCGAGGCCGAGCAGGCGGGCGACGGTGGCGAGTAGTCGCCACCGGGCGGCCGTCCTCGGCTCGCCCATCGCGCATTCCCTGTCCCCGGCACTCCATCGCGCCGCATACGCCTCGCTGGGCCTCGACTGGACCTACGAGCCGATCGAGGTCACCGCTGCAGAGCTGCCCGGCTTCCTCGCCTCTCTCGACGCCACGTGGGCGGGCCTGTCGCTCACCATGCCGCTGAAGGACGCGGTCATCCCACTGCTGGCCGAAGTCGACCCGGAGGCCCGCACCCTGCGTTCGGTGAACACCGTCCTGCCGATGGCGGAGGGATGGCGGGGCACGAACACCGACGTCTTCGGCATGACGCAGGCACTGGTCGAGCACGGCCTGGACCACGCGCCTCGCACGGCCACCGTCCTCGGGGCCGGGGCGACCGCGCGCAGTGCCGTGGCCGCCCTCGCCCGGCTGGGCACGCCGGACGTCGTGGTCGCCGCCCGCCGACCGGAAGCAGCTCAGGAGGTGGTCGACCTCGCGCGCGCCCTGGGCCTGCCCGGCCGGCCCGCGGCGCTCGAGCCGACCACCGATCTCGTTCGGGCCGACGTGGTGGTCAGCACGCTCCCCGGCGATGCTGCGGAGCCCTGGGCCGCGCTCGCGGGCGAGGCGACGGGCGTGCTGCTCGACGCGTCCTACCACCCGTGGCCCACGCCGCTGGCGAGCGCCTGGGGCAGCGGCCGCGTCGCCAGCGGACGCGACATGCTGCTCTGGCAGGCCGTGCAGCAGGTCCGGCTGATGACCGGGCTCGAGCCGGACGTCGCCCTCATGGCCGCCGCCCTCCCGGCCTGATCCCTCTGCCGCCTGCCGCGACCCGCTCTGAAAGGATTCGCCGCATGGTGCGTTGGCTGACGGCAGGAGAGTCCCACGGCCCCGCGCTCGTGACGATCGCGGAGGGGCTGCCGGCCGGCATCGCCGTGACGAGCGCCGAGATCGGTGATGACCTCGCGCGCCGCCGCCTCGGCGCCGGCCGTGGAGCCCGGATGAAGTTCGAGCGAGACGAGGTGCGCATCCTCGGCGGGATCCGGCACGGCCGGACGCTGGGCGGACCGGTGGCCATCGAGGTGGGCAACTCGGAGTGGCCGAAGTGGGTCGAGGTCATGTCACCCGACCCCGTCGACGAGGAGACGCTCGCCGGACTGGCCCGCAACGCGCCGCTGACCCGTCCGCGTCCCGGTCACGCGGACCTCGTCGGCATGCAGAAGTACGGCTTCGACGACGCGCGTCCGATCCTGGAGCGCGCGAGCGCACGGGAGACCGCCGCGCGCGTCGCCCTGGCGGCGGTGGCCCGGGCCTTCCTCCGGCAGGCAGCCGGTATCGAGGTGCTGAGCCACGTCGTCCGGATCGGGGGAGCCGCGGTCGGGATGGAGGCGCCGGTGCCGGTGCCCGGGGACCTGGCCGCCATCGACGACTCCCCGGTGCGGTGCCTCGACGCCGCCGCGGCCGAGGCGATGGAGGCGGAGATCGCCAGCGCGCACCGTGACGGTGACACGCTCGGTGGGGTCGTGGAGGTGCTGGCCTACGGGCTGCCCCCGGGCCTGGGCAGCCACGTGCACTGGGACCGCCGACTCGATGCCCGACTCGCCGCGGCGCTGATGGGCATCCAGGCCATCAAGGGCGTCGAGGTGGGCGACGGCTTCGGACTGGCCGCTGTGCGCGGCTCCGAGGCGCAGGACGAGATCGTCAGCGAGGACGGCAGCCTGGTCCGCACGTCCGGGCACTCCGGCGGCACCGAGGGCGGCATGTCGACCGGCGAGACCCTGCGCGTGCGCGCGGCGATGAAGCCGATCTCCACGATCCCGAGGGCCCTGCGCACGGTCGACGTCGCGACCGGCGAGGCGGCCCCCGCGATCAACCAGCGGTCCGACGTCTGCGCCGTCCCCGCCGCAGGCGTGGTCGCTGAGGCGATGGTGCTGATGGTGCTGGTCGACGCGGTCCTCGAGAAGTTCGGTGGCGACAGCGTCGACGAGGTGACGCGGAACCTGCGTGCCTACCTCGACAACCTGACCATCCGCTGATGACGGCTCCGCATGCCGAAGCCGGGGAGCAGGCAGGACCCGTGGTGGTCCTGATCGGCTCCCCCGGGGCGGGCAAGTCCAGCGTCGGCCGGCGGCTCGCGAAGCGGCTGGGGGTGCCGTTCGCCGACTCTGACGCGCTGATAGAGGCGCGCGCCGGGATGCCGGTCTCGGACATCTTCATCAACGAGGGGGAGGACGCGTTCCGGGCCCTCGAGGAGGAAGTGGTGGGCGCCGCTCTGGATACCGAGACCGGCGTGCTCTCCCTCGGCGGCGGCGCGGTGATGCGACCGTCCACCCGGGAGAGGCTGCGCGGCCACCGGGTGGTCTGGCTCAAGGTCTCCCTGTCCGACGCCGCGGCGCGGGTCGGCATGAACACCGCGCGCCCGCTCCTCCTCGGCAACGTGCGCGGGACGCTGTCCGCCCTGATGGAGCAGCGCACCCCCGTGTACGAGGACGTGTCGACCGACGTGGTGGACACCTCGGGCCGACCGCTGCGAGCGGTCGTCGACGATGTGGTCAAGGTGGTCTCCGGTGAGTGACACCGTGATCCAGGTGCGGGCCGAGCGCGACTACGAGGTGGTCATCGGCCGCGGGCTGCTCGGCCACCTGAGCGGGATGCTCATCGGTGCGCAGCGGGTGGCGGTCATCCACCCGGGCGCACTGACGTCGTCGGCGGAGGCCGTCCGCGAGGACCTGCAGGACCTCGGCTTCGACGTCTCGCTCATCGAGGTGCCCGAGGCGGAGGACGCGAAGTCTGCGGAGGTGGCGGCCTTCTGCTGGGAGGTGCTCGGCACCTCGGGCTTCACCCGCAGTGACGCCATCGTCGGACTCGGCGGCGGTGCGACGACCGATCTCGCGGGCTTCGTGGCGGCCACCTGGCTGCGCGGGATCCGCGTGGTCCAGGTGCCGACGACCCTGCTGGGCATGGTCGATGCGGCCGTCGGCGGCAAGACCGGCATCAACACCGCCGCCGGCAAGAACCTGGTCGGCTCGTTCTGGAGTCCCGGCGGAGTCATCTGCGACATCAACGCCCTGGACACGCTGCCACGGAACGACCTGCTGGCCGGCATGGCCGAGGTGGTCAAGGTCGGCTTCGTGCGTGACGTGTCCATCCTGGACGACGTCGAGCGGGATCCGTTCGCGGCCACCGACACGACGGGCGACCTGCTGCCCGACCTGATCCGGCGCGCGGTGCAGGTCAAGGCCGACGTGGTCGGGGCCGACTTCCGCGAGGCTTCGGCCACCACGGGTGACGGCAGCATCGGCCGCGAGGTGCTCAACTACGGGCACACCTTCGGCCACGCCGTGGAGCGACGCGAGCGGTACCGATGGCGGCACGGCGCGGCCGTCGCCGTCGGGATGATGTACGTGGCCGAGCTCGCCGCCCTGGGCGGACGGCTCACCGAGGCTGAGGTGGAGAGGCACCGCTCGGTGCTGTCCCTGCTGGGCCTGCCGACCTCCTACGCGGGCGGGCACTGGGACGAGCTGCTCGCCGCCATGTCCGTCGACAAGAAGGCCCGCGGCTCGCTGCTGCGCTTCGTGGTGCTGCAGGGCATCGGGCATCCGGTCGTGTGGGAGGGCCCGGACCCGGCGCTGCTGGCGGCGGCGTACGCGTCGATCAGCCACTGAGCGGCGTATTGTCCTCGCCATGCCGCGCGTCTACGTCCTGAACGGCCCCAACCTGAACCGGCTCGGCACCCGCGAGCCGGAGGTCTACGGCCGGACCACCTTCGACGAGCTGGCGGCCGACTGCGTCGCCACCGGGTCGGGCCTGGGGCTGGACGTCGAGGTGCGCCAGACGAACGACGAGTCCGAGCTGATCGGCTGGATCCACCAGGCCCAGGACGAGCAGGCTCCCGTGGTCCTCAACCCGGCGGCCTTCACGCACTACTCGTACGCGCTGCGCGATGCCTGCGCGCTGCTGTCCGTACCCCTGATCGAGGTGCATATCTCCAATCCCGCGGCGCGCGAGGAGTTCCGGCACACATCGGTCATCTCAGCGGTCGCCACCGGCACCATCGCCGGTTTCGGCGTCGACTCGTACCGGCTGGCCCTGCGCGCGGTGGCCGCCCTGCTGCCCGAGTGAGCGCGCACGCGGGGCGGGAGCGCCGTGACCGGCTGCGCGCGCTGCTGGCGGCGGAGTCGGACGTGCCGGTCCTCGTGGTCACCTCCCTGACCAACATCCGGTACCTCAGCGGCTTCAGCGGCAGCAACGCGGTGCTGGTCGTCGGCACGGACCCGTCGGACGACCTCATCGGGACCGACGGGCGCTACGTCGACCAGGTGGCGATGGAGGCGCCGGACCTGCCGATCGTCATCGACCGCGACACGCTCGCCACGGTGCTGGGCCGCCTGCCGTCCGGGCCGATCGGCGTCGAGGGCACCCTCAGCCTGACGGCGGCCGACGCCTGCCGGTCAACAGGACACGAGCCGGTGGTGGTGGCCCCGCTCGTCGAGCGCCTCCGGGCCGTCAAGGACCCGGATGAGATCGCGGCCCTGGCCCGCGCGTGCGCCATCACGGTGGCGGCCGTCGACGCGCTGGCCCGGGAGATGCGCGTCGGGGACACCGAGGTGGCCCTCGCCCGCCGGCTCGAGCAGCTGTTCGGCGAGCTCGGGGCCGAGGACCGGGCCTTCGACACGATCGTGGGCTCGGGGCCGCATTCGGCGATTCCGCACCACCAGCCGGGGACTCGGGCACTGGCCGCCGGCGACCTGCTGGTCGTGGACGCAGGGGCGCGGGTGTCGGGCTACCACGCCGACATGACGCGGACCTTCGTCGTCGCGGTCGAGCCGGAGCCGTGGCAGGCCGAGGTGCACGCCGCCGTTGAGCGCGCGCAGGCGCGCGCCACCACTGCCTACCAGCCCGGTGCATCGGCGCGCGAGGTGGACGCGGTGGCCCGCGGCGCCATCGACGAGGCCGGCTTCGGCGACCGGTTCACCCACGGGCTCGGGCACGGCGTGGGGCTGGACATCCACGAGGCGCCGATGATCGGTGCGCGATCCACGGGTAGACTCGCCGTCGACATGGCGATCACCGTCGAGCCGGGGGTCTATCTCCCGGGCCGCGGCGGCGTTCGCATCGAAGACACCTTGATCGTCACCGATGCCGGTCCCAGGATCCTCACCGAGGCTCCTCGCGGCCTGCGCGTCGTCGGCGCCTGACCTGCGGGAGCACTGCACGTGGCCACCACGAACGACCTCAAGAACGGACTCGTCCTCAACTTCGACGGCCAGCTGTGGACCGTCGTCGAGTTCCAGCACGTCAAGCCCGGCAAGGGTGGCGCGTTCGTCCGCACCAAGCTCAAGAACGTCCTGAGCGGCAAGGTCGTCGACCGGACCTTCAACGCCGGCGTCAAGGTCGAGACCGCCAACGTCGACAAGCGCGACATGCAGTACCTGTACAAGGACGGCGAGGACTGGGTGTTCATGGACGTCCAGACCTACGACCAGCTGCACGTGCCGTCGACCGTGGTGGGCGACTCCGCGAAGTACCTGCTCGAGAACCAGAACGCCATCGTCGCGACGCACGACGGCGCCCCGCTGTACGTCGAGCTGCCCGCGTCGGTCGAGCTGATGATCACCTACACCGAGCCGGGCCTGCAGGGCGACCGCTCCACCGGCGGTACCAAGCCGGCGACGCTCGAGACCGGCGCGGAGATCCAGGTCCCGCTGTTCATCGAGTCGGACACCAAGGTCAAGGTGGACACGCGCGACGGGTCGTACCTCGGCCGCGTCAACGACTGACCCATGTCCGCCCGCAGCAAGGCCCGCAAGCGGGCTCTCGACGTCCTCTACGAGGCAGACATCCGCGGCATCGACACCGCTGACGTGCTGAGCGCCACCGAGCGCCGTCGCGCCGACGAGGGCCAGGCGTCGATGAACGCGTACGTCACGGACCTGGTGGCTGGGGTGGCCGCGCACCGCGACTACATCGACGAGCTGCTCGGCAGCTACTCGATGGGCTGGGCCCTCGACCGGATGCCGGCGGTCGACCGGGCCATCCTCCGGCTCGGTGCCTACGAGCTGCTCTGGCGCGACGACGTGCCGGATGCGGTCGCGATCTCCGAGGCCGTCGCGCTGGCCCAGGAACTGTCGACGGACGAGTCGTCGTCCTTCGTGAACGGCCTGCTCGGGCGACTGCTGGAGCTCAAGCCGCGGCTGGCCCTCGGCCCGGACACCGCGAGCGCCTGAGCCGGGCGCCCGCCGAGGCTGTCAGGCCAGGCGGGACGCGTTGACCAGCACGGTGGTCTGCTCGCCGGGCACCACCACGACGTTCACCTCGAAGGTGTCGCTGCGGTAGGTGTCGGTGGTCTGCGTCTCGTCCTGCACGAACTGGCTCTCCTCGCCGAGTTCGCCGACCGGCGTGAAGCCGGCCTCTCGCAGGGCCGTGTCCATGCCCGTCCACGCGGCCAGCGCATCCTCATCGCTCGCCCACGACGCATTCACCGTTCCGCCGTCGTCCAGGACGACCGCGCTGAGCACGGTGCCGCCGTCGTAGGCGGGCACCTCCGGCGGCCAGCCCTCCGGCAGGTCGGTGCCGCCCAGGACGATCTCGCCGTTGGCATCCTCGGTGGACGCGGCAGAGGTGGTGGCCTGTGGGGAGACCGAACCCGAACCCGAACCCGAGCCTGCGCTCTCGTCGGCGGAGGTGCACCCCGACGCGGTCAGGCCGACGGCTGCCGCCAGGACGATCGCTGAGCAGACGCGTTTCACAGGCGAAGGGTACTGACCCGACGCCGGGGCCGCAGGGTGGTCAGGAGCCGGTGACCGCCGTGAGCATGAGCATCGTCTGCCCGGCATCCTCGGTCGCGGAGAGCGTGACCGTGTAGCCGTTGCCCGTGTACTCGCGGAAGACCGCTCCGGCTGCTGCACCCTCGTTGCCGACCACGTAGCCGGCCTCCTCGAGCGTCGCGCCGTAGGCGCCGACGACATCCTCCGGACTGCCCTCGGTGGTCCAAGCGGCGTACGAGCCGTCGGGCGAGACGGTGACGACGGTGAGGGTGCCGCCTTCGAACGGGGGCACCTCGCTGGGCCAGCTGTCCGGGAGCGCGACGTTCTCGCCCGCGGCCATCTCGTTGCCCTCCTCGTCGGTGATGGTGACCCCGTCGTCGTTGATCTCGACGTCCCCGCCGCCCATGGCGTTCTCGGCGGCCTGTTCGGCGACCTCCTCGACGCCCTGGCCGCAGGCGGACAGCCCGGGGGTCAGGATGAGGGCGGCCGCGGCGATTGCGGCGAGGGTGCGAGTCCGGATGGTGGTCATGATGCCTCCCGTCGACAGCCTCAGCGTACGACTGTTCGGCTGCGGCAGTCCCGCCCGATCGGCGAACGTCCGAGAATGTTCACCCACGAGTGCCCCGGGTGGGATTCGAACCCACACTGGACGGTGTTTGAGACCGCTTCCTCTGCCGGTTGGGATACCGGGGCGCGGAGCCAAGGGTAGCCGTCCGGGGGTTCTAGGCTGGCGACATGACCGGGGGTGCGCAGGAGCAGGTGACCGTGCTCGTCGCGGAGGACGAGGCGCTCATCCGCATGGACCTCGTCGAGCTGCTGGGGGAGTGCGGCTACCGGGTGATCGCCCAGGTCGGGGACGGGCAGGCGGCCGTCGACCAGACTCGAGCCCTGCTTCCCGACGTCGTCTTCATGGATGTGGCCATGCCCCGGCGGGACGGGCTGTCCGCGGCGGAGGAGATCATCGCGGAGGGCCTGGCGCCCGTGGTCATGGTCACCGCGTTCAGCCAGCGGGAGGTGGTCGCCCGCGCGACGGCGGCCGGGGTGCTCGGCTACCTCGTCAAGCCGTTCGGCCGCTCCGACATCGTCCCGGCCGTCGAGGTGGCGGTGGCTCGCTGGCAGCAGATGCGGCAGCTCGAACAGCAGGTCGCCGGCCTGCGGGAGCGCCAGGAGGCACGCGAGGTGGTCGACCGGGCCAAGCGACTCCTGGAGGCCCGACTGGGTCTCTCCGAGCCAGAAGCCTTCAGCTGGCTGCGCCGGGCCGCGATGAACGGTCGGGTGACTCTCTCGGAGGCCGCCGCCGCCGTCGTGGCCGAGCCCCCCGATTCTGGCCCGGAAACGCCATGAAACGGACTGCAAGGTCACAGAAGCGTCACGAAGCACCAACGAAGTAACACCGGGAAACGTCGGTGTAACCCCGAACCCTTTAGGGTGTCCTCAGTACGACGGCATCCGCCGTCGTTCGTCCTTTCCTGAAGGAGACTGCATGAAGCGCACAACCGTCCTCAAGACGGCTGCGGTGCTCGGTGTGGCTTCGCTGACCCTCGCCGCCTGCGGTGGGAGCTCCAGCGAGTCGACCGAGGCCAGCGCAGCCGCCAGCGAGGCTCCGGCGTCCGAGGCTGCGGCCTCCGAGGCTCCCGCCTCGGAAGAGGCTGCGGCCGGATCCACGGGCACCCCGCTGTACCTGGTCGATGGCAACACCGGCAACGCGCTCGGTGAGAAGCTCCCGGCCGGCACCCTGAACGGCGTGAAGGGCACCATCCCCGGTGCCGAGAACACGCAGGACTTCAAGGATGCCCTCCTGGAGGTCGACCCCGAGCTGATCGACTTCGCGTACGCGCCCGAGTCCTATGACGCAGTCATTCTCGCGGCCCTCGCGGCGGCGGCGGCCAAGTCCGACGCTGGCGTCGACATGGCCAAGCAGATGGTCCCGATCACCAACGGCACCGATATCTGCAACGACTACGCCGGCTGCCTCGCGCTCCTCGAAGAGGGCAAGGCGATCGACTACAACGGCCGCTCCGGCGCCGTGAACTTCTGGGACGCGGGTGACCCGACGAGCGCTTCGATCGGTGTCTACACCTTCGGGCCGGACAACGTCCTCCTCCCGGAGGTCACGTACCAGCAGGGCGAGATCGTCCCTGAGGGCGAGGCCAACCCCATCGACGGCAAGCCGCAGGACGGCGCGGGCGACGGTGTCTTCAAGGTCGGCACCTTCCTCCCGGTGACGGGCAACCTTGCCTTCCTCGGGCCACCCGAGGTCGCTGGCGTGAAGCTCGCCATCAAGGACATCGAGGCTGCCGGTGGCATCCCCGGGTTCGACTCGGTGGAGCTCGAAGAGGGTGACTCCGGTGACACCTCGACGGAGACCGGCCGGCAGACCGTGAAGCGTCTGCTGCCGCTCGGCATCGACATCCTCGTCGGTGCGGCGTCCTCCGGCTCCAGCCTCCAGGTCCTCGACGAGGTCACGGGCGCTGGCGTCTTGATGATCAGCCCCGCGAACACCTCGCCGGCGCTGACCACGGCTCCCGACAGTGGCCTGTACTGGCGTACCGCTCCGTCCGACGTGCTCCAGGGCGCGTTCGTCGGCTCCATGGTCCTCCAGGACGGCTACACCAAGGTCGCCATCATGTCCCTGCAGGACGCCTACGGTGACGGCCTGAACGCCAACGTCACCAAGGCGGTCACGGAGGGCGGTGGCGAGATCGTCGCCAACGTCGTCTACGACCCGACTGCCGCTGACTTCGCCGCTGACGTGGCGCAGGTCAAGGCCGCCGGTCCCGAGGCGATCGTCCTCATCGGCTTCGACGAGTCCGCTCAGATCATCCAGGAGATGGTCAAGCAGGGCATCGGTCCGAACGCCGGCTAGTCACAGTTCCACCTCGGTGGGGGCCGCTCCTTCGGGAGTGGCCCCCACTGCTTTCTCCCAGCAGTGAGGAGACACGCGTGGAGGTCCTGTCCTTTCCGTCCGCACGCGACTTCCTGGACGCAACGGGTGAGTACCGGGCCGCCCAGCCGCTGCTCACCAACCTGCTCGGTTCCATCGCGGAGGGCGTGACCCAGGGGCGCGAGTACCTGTCGGAGTCATGGCTGGCCGTCGTGAACGGCGGCATGGTGATCGGCGCAGCGGTGCGCACCGCGCCGTACAACCTGGTGCTGGGGCCGATGCCGCTCGAGGCGGCTGCGGCGCTGGGGCGGTACGTGGCTGCCGACCCTGTGGCGGCCGCCGACCTGCCCGGGGTGGCGGGCCCAGAGCCGGTTGTCGCGGGTGTGCTGGCGGAGCTGGACCGGCCCTGGCTGCTCTCCATGCGCGACGTGCTGCGCGTCCTCGAGACGCTGGTCCTACCGTCGGCGGCCCCGGCAGGCTCGCTGCGCCCGGCCGGCGACGCCGACGCCGAGCTGCTGGCCGGCTGGCACCGGGCCTTCCTCCGGGAGGCGGGGCTGCCGGTGGTGGACGAGGAGCAGGGCGCGCCCCGGCTCGGCGCCGGAGGCGGCGCGCTGTGGGTATGGGAGGTCCACCGCGAACCGGTCGCGATGGCCGGCCACGCGCCCCTGGTGCGGACACCCGGGGGAGTCGTGGGCCGGATAGGGCCGGTCTACACGGTCCCCGACCATCGCGGACGCGGCTACGCGTCAGCGGCGACGGCCGCCGTGACCTCGGAGCTGCTGCGCACCTGCGATCACGTGATGCTCTTCGCGGACGCGTCGAACGCCACGTCGAACGGCGTGTACGAGCGGCTGGGCTTCGTGGCGGTGGGGGAGCAGGTCGAGGTCTCCCTGCACTGATGGTCAGGCCTGGGCGAGCGTACCCAGGTACAGGTGCACGACCTTCGGGTCGGTCGCCAGACTGCGGCCCGTCCCGGTGTAGGCGTTGCGGCCCTGATCGAGCACGTAGCCGCGGTCCACGATCTGCAGGCAGCGCATCGCGTTCTGCTCGACGATGATGACCGTCACGCCGGTGGCGTTGATCTCCTTCACGCGGACGAAGACCTCGTCGGTCAGGATGGGAGACAGGCCCGCGGACGGCTCGTCCAGCAGGAGCACCGAGGGGTCCATCATCAGGGCGCGGCCCATGGCGACCATCTGACGCTCGCCACCCGACAGCGACCCAGCGCGTTGGCCCTTGCGCTGCCCGAGAGCGGGGAAGAGGTCGGTGACGAAGGCGAAGCGCTCCTTGAACCGGTCGGGTGCCTGGAAGCACCCCATCTCGAGGTTCTCCTGCACCGTCAGGGACGGGAAGACGTTGTTGGTCTGGGGCACGAACCCGATGCCCATGGTGACGAGGCGGTCCGCTCGGACGTTGGTGATGTCGCTGCCGGCCAGGGTGACTTCCCCGGAGTGCACCTTGACGAGCCCGAACAGCGCCTTGAGCAGGGTCGACTTGCCGGCACCGTTGGGGCCGATGATGCCCACCAGTTCGCCCTTCTGGGCGTACAGATCGCAGCCGTTGAGGATGTTCACGCCCGGCAGGTAGCCGGCCACCAGATCGTCGGCGACGATCAGGGCGTTCTTGGCCCCCTCCACGTGCGCCTGGCGGTCCTGGATCTCGGAATTGCTCAGGTGCACCGGCTCGTCGTACTGCGCCGCATCCAGATCGAGGGCCTGCTCCCGCTCATGAGGCGAGACATACTGGGGGCGGTCTCCTGGCAGCATCTCGCTCATGCGTCGCTCGCCTCCTGGGTGAAGGACACGCCGGTATCTGTCAGCGCCTTGTCGTGATGGCCACCGAGGTAGGCGGTGATGACCGCGGGATCTCGCATGACCTCATCCGGGGGTCCCTCGGCGATAACCGCTCCCTGAGCCATCACGATGACCCAGTCGCTGATGTCGCGGACGACGTCCATGTCGTGCTCGACGAACAGGACGGTCATCCCCTCCTCACGCAGACCCTTGATGTGCTCGAGCAGGGACTGCGTCAGCGCCGGGTTCACGCCGGCCATCGGCTCATCGAGCATCACCATCGTCGGATCGGTCATCAGCGCCCGAGCCATCTCCAGGAGCTTGCGCTGCCCACCGGACAGTGAGCCGGCGAAGTCGGGGCGCTTCTCGATGAGCTGGAATCGGGTCAGCAACTCCTCCGCCTTGGCCGTGACCGCGTTCTCCTGACCTCGCCAGAGGAATCCGAAGAGGGACTGCAGCATTCGCTCACCGGTCTGCCCCTTGGCCCCGAGCCGCATGTTCTCGATCACGGTCATCTTGGACAGGGCCTTCGTCAGCTGGAACGTGCGGATCATGCCCAGCCGAGCAACTCGGTAGGCGGGCATGCCGGCGAGGTCGCGGCCGTCGAACAGCCAACTCCCGGAATCCGGGGTGTCGAATCCGGTGAGGAGGTTGAAGAAGGTGGTCTTGCCGGCGCCGTTGGGCCCGACAAGGGCCGTGATCGCGCCACGCTGCACCTCGACGTGGTCGACGTCGACGGCGACAAGGCCGCCGAAGGAGCGCCTGACTCCGTCGACAACAAGAATGGGATCCGGCTTGGCCGCACCCGGCTCTCGCGCGACGTCGGCGAGAGCGCGCTCGGCGATCGCCTTGCGGGACTCGTGGGACACCGTGCTATCGGGCATCGAGAGCCAACTCCCTTCGATCGCCGAGGATTCCCTGTGGACGGTAGATCATCAGGAGCATGAT
>CAVVOF010000005.1:0-3144 GCA_963749905.1 uncultured Actinomycetota bacterium | reverse complement strand
CGTCGGCCGAGTGGTCCGCTGATGAACTCCCACGCCGCGAAAGCCGCGGTGGAAGGAAGCGTCTCGGTGAGTGCTCGACGCGCGCCGGGTGCGAGGACGACGGTGTACGGGGGATCGGGTGGAGGCTCAGTGGTCACGGGTGCTCGCGAAGCCGCCGTTCGTCCATCAGCGCCGACATGTCCACCGCGGTGGTCACGTCGCCGGCCGCAACGGCGGCATCAGCGGCGTGGATCCGTTCCATCGCCGTGTCGTCTCGCAGTAGTTCGATGGTGGCCTCGAGGGACTCCAGATCTTCGGCCGAGAGCAGCACGACATACTCGCGGCCGTTCCGAGTGACGTGGACGCGTTCGTGCGTCCGGTCGACCTCGTCGGCGATCTCCGAGAGGCGCGCCTTGACTTCGGACAAGGGAAGGGTACTCATAGACCAGAATAGTAGTCTGTTGAGATGGGCAGGGCAACGGTCCAGGGCCGCAGCGCGAGGACTTCCTGGGCGAGCTCTACCGGCAGGAAGGTTAGATCGGGGTGTGTTCCCGCCCGGTCTGACTCTGCTATCGGCCGGCGCCCTTTGGGGTTGCCTTTGAAGTGATCCGCCGGCCGGGCGGGAACCACCTTTGCACTCACCGGCCGGTGGAAGTGACCTAGTAGGAGCCTGGTCTAGAGGCCCCATCCCTGTCCTGTCCGACCGCCAGCTTGTGCGTGCCTGACCTACTCATCTGCATTGAGAGGACCGGCATGACCACTGTGACATTGGCCCCGGAGATTGTCATCGGCGGTGTCGACACCCACGCCGACATCCACGTCGCCGCCGCGTGCGACCAGCTCGGCAAAGTGCTCGGCACCAAGGCGTTCCCGACCACACCGGCCGGCTACCGCGACCTGCTCGTGTTCCTGACCGGCTTCGGTGAGGTCCACTCCGTTGGGGTGGAGGGAACCGGGTCCTACGGAGGTCTCGTTACTTCGCCAGGACGCCCGCGACATCGCTCGCCTGCCCGTCCTGCGTGAACAGGGAGCAGGACGCCGACCTGCGCGAGAGCGCGTGGTGGGGCCGCGACCGCGACCCCACCACGTCATCGAGGTGCCAGGTCAGCCGAACTTCACCTCGATGGCCTCGCAGCCGAGGTCCTCGCCCAGGTAGAACCAGCATCCGACGAACCGGTGGGTTCCGGCACTCAGCCCCTCGTCGAAGCCCGCCAAGTACTGCTTGCACAGGCTGAACGCCGGGTTCTCGATGCGATGCTGAGAGGCTTCCAGGTAGAGGCGGGTCCGTACCGGCTGACCGTCGAGACTCAGCTCGAAGCGCGACGTCGGTCGCAGGAGCCCGGACCGCTCCTCCGCGGTTCTCGCCGCAGAGTCCGTGGTTGATGAAGAAGGGCGAGTTGGCGGCGAATGTCGCGGGCGGGTCCAGCAGATCGAGACTGGGGACCGCTCAGCCGGCTCGCTTGAGCGGCCGGGGCGAGCAGAAGACCCAGTAGCGCGAGAACGGCTGTCGCGACGAGCAGCAGCGGTCCTCGGCCTGACGCTCGGCGTACGGGGTGGACGTGGTTCATGGCTGACCTCCTGGTGAGAACGGTGTGGTGCCAGCCAACGGCCCCGATGCCCCGGCGCGCATCGTGGAATCCTCGGTACATTGCCGGAGGACGCGGGCTCGGACGGTGGGGATGCCAGGTTTCAGGGCTGCACGGGTGGAGCTCGTCGGCCGACGCCGCGAGCTCACATCGCTGCGCCGTTGGCTGGTCTCGGTCGATGCGACGCCGCACGCGATGCTCATCCTGGGCGAGCCAGGCATGGGCAAGACGACGCTGTGGTTCGCACTCCTCGGGCACGCGGAGGCGCTCGGGACGACGGTGGCGGTATCCAGGCCGTCGCGGCCGGAGTCGCGGCTCGCCTTCCTGGTCCTCGCCGACCTGCTCGACGACCTGATCACCGCGGAGCCCGAGGAGTTCTCGGCGCTGCCCGAGGTGCAGCGCGATCTGCTCGACGCCGTCCGCACCGGCGTCGCACCGCCGGGCCCCCAGACCTGGCGTGGCGTCGCCGCCGCCTTCCTCGAGCTGCTGCGCTCCGCCGCGACCGTGCGACCCGTCCTCCTCGCGATCGACGACCGGCAGTGGTCGGATGCCTCGTCCGCGAGGGTGCTGGACTTCGCGCTGTCGCGGTGCGGCGAGCAGCCAGTGCGACTGCTCGCCACCCAGCGACTCGGACTCTCCGAACACACATCGCCGAAAGACCCGGACCTGGTGCGGCTCGACGCCGGCGCCATGGTCCTCGGACCGTTGCCCGAGACCGACCTGATGCGGATGCTCCGACGCATCGGACCCGTCCCGCCCGAGGTGGCGGCCGCCGTGGTCGACGGATCGGGTGCCAACCCCTTCGTCGCGCTGGAGCTTGCTCGTAGCCTCCTCGACCCTCCGGTAACGGGCGGTCGCAACCCGCTCCCCCGTTCGCTGCACGACATCGCGGGCTCGCGGCTTCGCGGGCTGTCGGACCACGGCCTGATCGTGTGCCGGCTCACCTGCCTGGTGGGCCGTCCCACCACGCGAACACTGCACGGCATCCTCGGGCGCGACACGGCCGATGCCGGACTCGACGACGCCGAGGCTGCCGGCGTCCTCGAGCTGCGCGACGGCCTGTGGGCCTTCCGCCACCCGCTGCTGGCGGCCGCCGTCCACGACCTCATCGCCCCAGCCGTACGCCGGGACCTGCACGCCAGGGCTTCGACGGTCGTCGACGACCGTGAGGAGCGGGCCTGGCATCTGGTCGAGGCCGCGACCGGCCCCGACGAGGCAGTCGCGACCGAGGTCACGGCGACGGCTCGGTGGTTGGCCGAACGTGGCGCGCCCGACAACGCACTGTCGCTACTGGCAGCGGCGATCCGGCTCGAGCAGGACGCGACACCGGATACCCGCGCGGCACGCCAAGTCGATGCCGCCCATGCGCTGCTCGCGCTCGACCGGCCGGCCGAGGCGATGGACACAGCACGCGCGGCGCTCGAGCTCGCCGATGACCCCACGGTGAGCGCCCGCGCGCTCCAGATCTGTGCCGCCGGCGCAACAGAGCTCGACGGTCCGGACACCGCGGTTACCTACCTCGAGCAGGCGATGACCCTGGCGGCCGACCCGGCCACGCTGGTCCCGATCGCCGACGACC
>CAVVOF010000004.1:0-1078631 GCA_963749905.1 uncultured Actinomycetota bacterium | reverse complement strand
GGGCGTCGCTTGAGTCGGGCGAAGGCCTCGATGATGTCGCCGACGCGGTAGATGGGCTCGTGCGCCCGCAGCGAGAGCACCAGGTGTGCGTGCGGGGGCACTCCGAGCTGGAACGCGTCGATCCACGGCGCGTGGAACGGGAACGCCTGCAGATCGACCCCCCATGGCAGGAAGGTGATCCGTGATGGATCGAGTCCCGCGCCCGCGGATATCCCCTGATTGGCGTGGGAGTCGACGATCAGCCCGCGGAGTTGCGCAAGCCAGGACAGGTCCGCTCCGTCGCGAGACAGGTCGCTGAGGTCGTACCCCCACGACAGGCCGACGAGCCTGAGCCCGAGATCCGCCAGCGGCCGGGTGACAGTGTGCAGCGGGCCGGCCAGGACGGGCAGGCCACCGTCGGCCGCAGCGGCGACCGCCAGCCGGAGCTCGAGGGCATCGGGCACGTCGCGTCCGAGCGAGACGACGTGCGGGGTGTAGCCGACTTCGAGCAGCCCGGCCACCCAGCGCTCGTCGTGGATCCCCCACCCGGACGTGGCGTACACGCAGTCATGGGTCATCGGCTACGCCAGGTCATCCCATCGCACGTCCTGACCAGCCACCAGGTCCGTGTTGAGGGTCCGGCCGACGACCTGACCCACCTCATGCGCAGGGACAGCCTCGCGCGGCGCAGGCCGCAGGACAACCACGTCTTCACGGGTCAGGACCGAGCCGGCCGGGAGGTCGCGGGCCGCACGGACGCAACGGCGCTGCAGCACCACCGTCTCCTGCTCGTTGCCCTCGACGGCCTTATCCCCGAACCGAGCGCGGCCTCGAGCAGTCGCGTCGCGTCGACCATGGCCCGCCAGGTGTCCGGGTCCATGGAGAAGCCATGGTCAGGTCCCACACGAGCCGTGTCGTCGGTGAAGTGCTTCTCGACCACTCGTGCCCCGAGAGCCACAGCGCCCAGCACGGTCACGTGGCCGGGTGTGTGGTCGGACAGTCCGAGCGTCACGCCCGGGAACAGCTCCGCATACTGCTGCAGGACCCGCAGGTTCGCGTGGTGCGCGTTCTCGATCGAGCCGGTGTAGTTGGTGTTGCACTGCATGAGCACGATGTCGACGCCGGCGGCCTGCAGCACGTCCATCGCCCGCTGGACGTCGTCGAGCGCCGCCGCGCCGGTGGCGATGAGCACGGGCTTGCCGAGGTCGGCGATGACCTGCAGCTCCTCGAGCCAGTTGACGTCGCCCGAGCCGACCTTGAAGGCGTTCACGAACGGGTTCAGGTGGGCGACGGCCTCGAGGTCGTACGGGGCCGACATGAACTCGATGCCGATCTCCTGCCCGTGGCGGGCGAGCGGCTCGGTCCACTCCCACGGCAGGCTGGCGTCGGCGTAGACCTCGAAGACCGACTTCTCCCAAGTCGCCTGGTGCGACTGCTGGCCGCCGAGCGCTCGAAACCCGTAGTCGGAGACGATGTGCGCGGCGCGGAAGTGCTGGAACTTGGCGCAGTCGGCGCCGGCCTCCTTCGCCAGCGTCATCAGCTCGAGCGCCCGGTCGAGACTGCCGTCGTGGTTGGCAGCGATGTCGGCGATGAAGTACGTCGGCTGATCAGGTCCGACGAGGCGGTCGCCGATGCGGAAGGTCGTCACCCGGCCATCGTAGGCCCGGCGCACGGGAGCGTCGCCGACCACGAGCCTCAGGAGGAGTGGAAGGACCCCTTCATCCGCAGCCACGTGTAGGCCCCGCGTCGCAGCGTGGTCTGCAGGTGCAGTCCGGCCCGCGCCCGCACGATCTCGGTTCGAGACGGCGGAGTCGGCTGGGCGGCCTCGTACTCCTTCTGCCACTGCTCGAACTGCGCGCGCTGCACGCCGGCCAGCCGCGTCGACCAGGAGCTGGTGCTGACCCGGAAGGCACCCACGCTGTTCCTCCGCACCGCGACGTCGCCGTGCTGAGCGACCTTCGCGTACAGCATGAGGTCGAGCACCAGCGGGTTGTGGTCCTCCCACGGCATCGACGCGAGCAGCGGCTCGCGACGGAACAGGACGGCCAGCGGCTCGCCGATCACGTTGGTGCCCTGCAGCCAGCACGCTCGGATGACGTCACTGCCCCGCATCGCCCCGGCCGTCAGGCCCGACCCGCCACGTCGGGGGTAGAGAACGCCTCCGTTCGCGTCGACGATGTCCCGCTGGGCGACAGCCATCACGGCGGACGGGTGGGCCTGCAGGTCGCGGACCTGCTGGGACACCGCGTCAGGCGTCAGCAGGTCGTCCTGGCAGACGAGCTTCACGAACTCGCCCTTCGCGGCCTGCGTCACCGCGGTCCAGTTGGCCGCGGCACCAAGACCGTTCGGAATGGTCATGACGCGCACGCGGGGATCGTGAATGCCCTGCAGGAAGCGAGCGAGCCGTCGGTGGATCCGCCATCGGAGAAGACGATCTCCAGATCGGGGTAGTCCTGGGCGAGGAGGGCGGGGACCAGCTCCGCGAGGTGCGGCATGCCGTTGTAGACGGGAACGACGACCGAAGCGAGAGGGCCCACGGCGGCTAGTATCCGCGGAATGGCGGACACCCTGAGACGCGGGTGGTTCGCGTGCGTGCCCGCGCTGCTGGCGCTGGCCCTCGGCATATGGGGAATCGGCGCCCCAGCACCGTGGCTGGACGAGCGGTTCACGATCGAAGCGGTCACCGACGGCCTGGGCAGCCATACCTGGGACGCGCCGATGCTGCCCTTCTACGCGGTCACCTGGGCATGGACGGGCGGAGGGCTCTGGTCCGACATCGGATGGCTACGACTCCTGAGTGTCCTGGCTGCGGTGGCGACCGTGCTCCTCGCGGCGCTGACGGCCGGGCGGATCGCTGGTCGCCGTGCGGGCTTCGCGGCCGGCATGCTGCTGGCCCTCGCTCCCGGGTTCGCCCGCTACGCGCAGGAGGCGCGCACCTACGCGCTGGCGGCGGCGCTGGTCATGGCCGCCACCTACGTCCTGATCCGGCTCGTGCAGGGAGCACCGCGACGCGTCTGGATCGCATACGGCGGCGCTGCTCGGCGCCGCGGCGCTCGTACTTCCCATCACGCTGGCCGTCGTGCCCGTGCACGCGGTCGATCCTCGCGGGGTTCCCGGACTGGCGCGCCCGGGTCCGCGACTGGCTGGCCACCTGCCTCTTCCTCGTCCCGATCGTCGCGCTCGAGCTCCTGATTGAGCTTCTGGTTCGCCGGCACGCGGACGTGGCTGGCCAAGCCCGACGTCTCCTCGCTGGCCCAGGTGCCCACGATGGTCGCCAACTCCGAGTACACCGGCGTCGCCGGTGCCGCTGTCGCGGTTCTCCTGGTGGTGCTCGGCGTTGCTCACCCCGATCGGGTGCCGGTGGGTCGCCGGCCTGGCCGTGGCGGTGCTGGCGGTGTGGGCTGGTGTCGATCACCCTGGGCAGCTTCTGGCTGCCGCGATCGTTCATTCCGCTGTCCGGCGTCCTCGCTGTGGCTGCCGGGTTGGCCTTCGCCACGTCGCGTGGGGGCGTCTCGCTCACGGTTCTCGTCGTGGTCGCTGCCGGTCATGCCGCCCGCTGCACGTCCGACGTCCGGCAGCCCGGACTCGCGTGGCGCGGACTGCTCGTAAGATCGCAGACGTCCTGGCTGCGCACAGTCAGTCCGGTGACGCCATTCAGGGACCGGCTCCCGGCAGTCCACCATGGACGCTCGCCCAGGATTTCCTCCCAGCCTGGACGGCCCTCCACTACCTCCGCGACGATCCTCGTCTCGTCATCACGGACGGGCCGCTGACCGGACGCTACTGGGAACTCGTCGAGGAGCCGACCTGCGCGAGTTTCCAGGAGTGGGAGTTGACCGGTGAGGGTCCGCCTCTGCGGCTGTGCCTCTGAGAGGATGCCCGCATGATTCGGGCACCGACGGTGGGTCGTCGCCGGCTACGCCGCCACCGGTGCCTTGGTCGCGCTGGCCCTGGTGCAGATCCTCCGCAGTCTCACGGACCCGGCGAACACCTCCGCCCCGGGCTACCTTCCCCTCGCCTACGCGGCCACCGCGGTGCTGCTCGCCGCCTTCGTCGTCGGAGCCTTCGTCCGCCGAGCCGACGTCAGTCTCGGCCGCTGGTTCCCCTGGCTGGTGGGCGTCGTCTCAGCTGCGGTGAGCCTGTTCCCCTGGTGGGCGCTGTTCAGCGGCCGGGCGGATCTCGGTGCCATCGTGTACCGAGGTCTCCGCGTGCCGCAGGGAATTGTCCAGTTCTGGGACCTCGCCCTGCCGCTCAAGAGCATCGACTGCGCGATCGTCGGCGTGGACGTGTATGCCGCGAACAACGGCTGCCTCGAGGACCCGACCATCTACGGGCCGGGCGTGCTCTGGCTCCGGTATGTGCCGTTCGACCTGTTCTCCTCCGGGAACGTCCAGGTCCTCGGCGTGCTCATGATCCTGATCTCCAGCCTGGCCCTGCTGTGGCTGGCCAGGAACAGCGAGGGCCTGGGCCAGATCGTCCTGTTGCTCGCCGCCGTCGGCGGTCCCTGGCTGCTGCTCCTCGAGCGCGGCAACCTCGACGCGGTGGTCATCTGGGTGGCGGTCGCCACCGTGATGCTGGTCCGCCGCTGGAACACGATGTGGGCGTGGAGCATCGCCGCCGTGCTGATGTGGCTGATGGGCACGTGGAAGTACTACCCCTTCGCGCTCGGAGTGATGCTGCTGCCGGCGCTGCGCCTGAGGCGGGGATGGCTGGTGATCGTGGGCTACGCCGTTGCGACGGTGGCGTTCATGATCGTCACCTGGCAGACCTTCCTGTTCAGCTCGCAGTCCAACTCGAACATGACGGACTTCGGTGACTTCGTGGTGCTGGGGCGGGTGCCCGTGGTCGCGCGCATGCTGGGCACGGTGGTCGGCGCGGACGGTCTCCAGATCGGGGACCTGCTGATGTTCGCGCTCGCCGCTCGTCGCCGCCGCTTGGGGCGTGGCCGTCGCCTTCTCCACCAGGCGCAGCCTCGTCCACCCGGCGATGCTCGCGGCGGCAGGTGGGGCACTGTTCCTCGCCGGCGTGCTGGTCGCCGGCTTCGGCTGGGGCTACAAGGCCACCTTCCTGCTGCTCGCGGTCCCGCTCATCGCGGCACTCGTGAGGAGCCGCGCTACGCCCGTGGTCTCCTCGGCCGTCCTCGTGCTGATCCTGACCGGCGTGACCGCGGTCGTCGTCTGGAACACCGTCCTCGCCACGCTCGCCGGCGTGGTGGTGGCCAGCTTCGCGGTCGGGCTCGGGACGACCCTGCTGCTGCGAGCCTGCTGGCCCACCCGCGCGAAGGCGGTCGCGTGAGCCAGACGGAACGCCGCAGCCCACTCGCGGTAGGCGGCTCGACACCCGTCGCCGCGGTCGTCGTCGGCCTCGCCGCGGCAGGCATCTCGCTGCTGAGGCTCTGGCTGGGCAACCACGACGCGCTCACCCAGGTCATCTGGGCCGAGGACGGCGTCTTCCCGCTGTGCGTCCAGAAGGCGGACTTCCTGACCTGCCTGACCGACCCGTTCGCCGGCTACCTGCTGCTGCTTCCGCGACTCGTCGCCGGGCTGGTCGCGTGGCTGCCGGTGGAGCAGTGGGCGCTCGCCACCAACCTCATCGCCGCAGCCCTGGCCGGACTCGTCGCTGCCTTCGCCTTCGCGATCGTGCGCCGATTCGGGCTCGGCTGGGTCAGCAGCATCATCATCGGGCTGCTGCCCGTCATCGTCCCCGTCGTCGGCCTCGAGGCGATCAACGCGATCGGCAGCAGTTACATGCTGCTGCTGTACATCTCGACGCTCGCATTGGCCTTCCCGATCCGACACGAACGACCGCACTGGCCGTCGGCCGTCGCCATCGCGGTCCTCCTGCTCGTCACCACCCTGACGATCCCGACTGCCGGCGTGTTCCTCGCGCTCGTCCTCGTGCAGGCCATCCGGCGGGCCGTGCCGTGGCGGGTGGCCGCCAGTTGGCTCGTCGTGATCGGCATCGGGCTGCTGGCGCAGTGGCTCACCGCCAGCAATGCCGAGAAGCCCCGCGACATCAATCCCTCTCGAGAGTCGTTCGACGCCTGGGTCTCGTCGGTGCCGGACACCATCCTCACCTTCTGGCCCGGCCTGCGCCTCGCGCCGTACGACTTCTTCGGCGTGTTCCCCGTGACCCCCCTGACGATCACCGGTGCGCTGGTCACCCTCGCCATCGTCGCGGGCGGCATCGTGCTCATCGTCCGCGGCGGGGACGAGCGGGTGGGCATCGGCCTGCTCCTGCTGACCGGCATCGTGGTCGGCGCCGTGCCGGCCATCATCGGCGGCAGCAACAACCGCTACTTCGTCGTGCCGCTTCTGCTGTGGGGCGCCGCCGCGATGGTCGCGCTCGACTCCGTGATCCGGCGCTCCCGCTGGTGGATGGTCACCATCGCGGGCGTCCTGGTGCTGGTCGTCTGGTGGCCGGCCATCCCGGCGAGCTGGTTCCGGACCATGCCGGCGCCACCATGGTCGGACGAGGTGCTCCGCGTGCAGAACTCCTGCGCCACCGACCCCGCCAAGCAGGAGCGGATCATCTTCAGCCCCTACTGGCCGCCCGACTGGGGGGATGCGCTCTCGGAGCCCACCCACCCGAACCTGCCCTGCCTCGTCGTCTGGTCCTGGTCCGATGACCCGGAGGGCTAGCGGCCTGGTCGCCCCGCTCGCGGCCGGACTGGTCGCCTTCGTGCTCTCGATCCTGTTCATCGCGACGGGCACCTGGAGCGTCTACGACGAGTACACCCACTTCGACTACGTGGTGCGGGTGGCCGAAGACTTCGCGCTGCCGCCCGTGAACGACCAGCTCAGCCAGACGGCACTGCAGACGGCCGTGTGCGACAAGGCGCCCGGCTTCGGCCGCCTCAACTCGGCCTGCGGCGCCGACTTCATCGACCCCAACCTCACGCCCTACGGCGGCCAGAGCACGGCCACCGGCTACCTGCCCACCTACTACGTCGTGACCGGGCTCGGCGCGTCCGCCCTGCACGCCCTGCCCGTCGGCCTGGACTGGCTGGCCGCGGCCCGGATCATGGGCGCGGTCTACCTCGCCATCGCCGCGATGCTCATCGTCGGCATCGCGCGGCGTCTCGGAGCGTCGTCGCTTGTCGCGTGGGCGGTGGCTGTCGCCGCTGCCTGTGCGCCGCTGGTCCTCCTCCAGTTCAGCACGGTCAACAACGACGCGCTGGCGGTCGTGCTCTCCCTCGCCTCCGTGTACGCCTTCCTCGCGCTCAGGGACCGCTCCGCCGTGACGAGGTCGCTCGTCGCGTTCGGCCTCGCCTTCGTCGCGATGACCGTCAAGGAGACCGCGTTCATCGCGGTCCTGGCGGTGGCGGTGCTGAGCCTGCGCGACGTGCTCCTGGGCGACCGCTCGGCACGGTGGGGCGGCATCGCCCGGGTGCTCGCCTCCGCCGCGGTGGTCGTTGTCGGCGTGACCGCACTTCGGTCCTTCGTCTATCCCCTGCTCGTGGGAGAGCGCCCCGACAACGGACTCCAGGCCCAGTCCATCGTGGACGCGCAGGGCACGCCGCCGATCAACCTGGTGGCCGGCAACGCGCTGCGGACGGTGCCGACCGTGTTCGACGTCCCTGCGGGCGTCCTGGCCGGGGTGTGGTTCGGCGTGGCCGCGACGGTGCTCGTGCTGCTGGCGTTGGGACTGCCGCTGGCCGGCCTGCTGCGCATCGACCGCCGAGTCCAGTGGACCCGGGACCGCCAACTGCTGGGAGCCAGCGTCCTGATCGGCATACCGCTGTTCGTGGCCGGCTTCCTGCTCCTGCTCCGCGTACAGGACCTGCCGCCCTTCTTCCAGCCGCGCTACCTGCTTCCCCTGATGGTGCTCGCGCTCGCGGTGGCCGCCGCGTGGGTGAAGCGGCCGTGGGGCTGGGCGCTGGCACCCGCTGCGGGCGCGCTCGCGCTGACCACCGCGGTGGCACTCATCAGCAGTCCACCCTGGGCCGGCTGAGGCGGTCCTATCGAGGCTGGACGTCGAGCACCTGCGCGAAGCGCCGCTCGCCGCCGTCACCGACCGGGCAGCCGTCGCCGGGAGTCTCGACCGTCAGCAGCCCGGCATCGGCGCTCGGCGCGGGTAGGGCCAGGTCGAACTCGGCCGGCTCACCCGGCGCCGCCAGGACGGTCGTCGCAACCGACTGGTCGCCCGCCGACAGCGTCACGGTGACGGGCACCGCCCCGCAGTCGGGCGCGGCGATGGCGCCCGCAACGCCGGTCAGCGGGGCGTCGGCGGAGGTCGGGGTGAGAGTGAGCAGTGCGGCCGGCTCGCGCGCCCACCACCACGCGGAGTCGAGCGCGGTCTCGCGCGGAGTCACCTGGTTGAGGTCGACGGTGATGAACGGCTGGCGCAGGAATGCCTGCACGTCATCGGCCTCTGCCGCCGGCACCGGTCGGATGTCGTACAGCTCCCACGCCCCGTCGTAGCCGGTCGCCACCGGAGGACCGAACCGCGTTGCCAGGTCGGCCCGGACCGGTGCGAGCACCTCACTGATGTAGCCGCGGGTGTCGAGGTGGATGGCGCAGAAGCCGGCCCCGCGCAGCAGCGCGACCTGCTCGTCGGTCGGCACCTGCGGGAGCTGCGCCGACCAGACGCCCGCGTCCGTGTTCTTGACCGCGCCATAGCTCCACTGCTTGTCGGGGTTGACCAGCGATGTCCAGAAGTGGTCGTAGTCGTTCACCCCCCGCTCGACGCCGTGCTCGGGATAGGCCATGTACGGCAGCTGGAGCACCCCGCACTTCTCCGGGATCGCGGCATTGACGTCGGCGGCGTAGGCGCGCGCCGCATCGGTGACCTCGCCAGCCTCGGCGACGCTGCCGGCGTAGGCCGCTCGGAACGGGTACACCGAGTCGATCGCCGTCAGCCCGAGCAGCAGCAGGGCGACGGGCAGGCTGATCAGCCAGTTGGTGGCGATGCGGGTACGGGCGAGCACAGTTGCGCCGCCGAGCAGGAACAGCAGGAGCAGGACCGGCAGCAGGCGGTTCCAGGCCCGGATCTGCGCCGTCACCAGGTCGGCGAACAGCAGGTTGATTCCCCACGGCACGAAGAACAGCACCGACACGGCCAGCAGGTAGCCGATGAGGCCGGGGGTGACCGGGCCCGCGGCCGGACGGGCCGTGCCGCGCCGCGCCCGTACGAGCAGCCCGACCACGAAGGCCAGCAGGGCCAGCGACGTGACCCAGGTGCCGAAGCTGGTGAGCACGAAGTTCTCGCCGTAGGGCGCCTCGTTGAGGACTCTCAGCACGGCCTCGTTGTAGTAGCCGCCGCGCGGCAGCTGGCTGTCGGGCATGGGCAGGATCGCGGACGCGAGCGCCCCGGCGTAGGTGACCGACTCGTACGGGGTGCGCTCACCGAGGGACGCCAGCGGCGCGTCGCCCCGCAGCGACAGCATCGACGGCAGGAACCCGATGATCGCGACGACGTCCGACCGCGAGCAGGGGGAGCGTGTCCAGTCCGAGGCCGCGCCACGAGGCACGTTGGGCGAAGCGCCACACCAGGGCCGCGGCACCGAGGATCAGCGTGAACGCGACGTAGTAGACGCCCGTCCAGGCGATCCCGACCACCATGACGGCGAGGATGGCGATGCGTCCCCATCGACGGGCGCCAGCAGTCGTGCGCCACCAGCGCTCGAGGGTGCCGCTGCCGATGAGCAGGACGAGCGCCACCCCGAGCACCGCGGAGTAGAGGGTGGACAGGTACGTGTGCCCGAGGGCGCGCCCCCAGTGGAACGGGATCACGGCGAAGGCCACCGCGAACGCGATCGCGATCGGCCCCTCGAGCCCGGTCATCCGGATGACGAGGTACGCCAGGGCGGCGACGAGCGGAAAGGTCAGGACGACGAGCAGGTTGAGCCCGAGGAACTCCGTCCCGGCGACGGTGTTCACCAGGAGGGCGAACGTGTTCTCGGTGATGTCGATGCCGGGGAAGTAGTTCAGGTTCATCCCCAACGGGAAGCCGAACTGCGTGGTGACCGCGTAGCCGAAGCCCGACCAGGCCCGCGTATTGACGTAGGTGCTGAGCATGTCGCCGCCGGACCAGCCGACGTCGAGGCGTCCGAGGAGCGGACCGAGGACGATCAAGGACAGGGCGAAGGCCAGGGCCGCGCTGATGGCGGCCTCCAGCGCGATGCGCCGCGGACCGGTCATGGCAGCGTCCATGTGAGACGGGTCAGGCACGCGTGTCCCTGCGTCACGGTGAACTCACTCGCCGGATTCGGCGCCCAGGCGAAGTCGTAGCAGTCGGGGGCGGTCGGCAGGTTGTCGGCGGGGATGCTCTGCCAGAACGCCAGCACGGCGTCCATCGACTGACCGTACATCGCCAGCACGCTCGGCCGGATGGTGTCGAGGCGGGCGACGTCGTCCTCAGTGATGGTCGGCTCGAGGGTGACCCGGTTCTCGCCCCACAGCTGCATGCCGGCCACGACGTACAGTTCGCGGTCGCCCTCGACCCAGTCGCCGTCGACCCACGACAGGATCGAGTCGTCACGCGTGGTCTGCGCGAGCAGCCACTCCTGCGTGTTTACCGCGGTGTGGATGCGGTCGGAGATCGGGTTGGCCGCGAAGGCCCACGAGTAGGGGCTGAGGTAGTACAGGCCGAGGTCCCCGCGGGAGTTCTGCAGCAACTGGCCCGCCGACAGCAGCAGTGCGAGGCCCGCGATGGCGCCGATGGTGCCCTTGTAGGACGCGAGCAGGAAGATGCCGACCGCGGCGAGGGCAACCAGCCAGCCGACGAGCAGGGACAGGCCCGGTGCCACGTGCCCGGTGGCGATGACCACCAGCACCGCGAGCACGCCGGCGCCCGTCTGGATCTTCGTCCAACGTCGTTCGGGCATGGCGAGGGTGGTGATCAGGGCCAGCGAGATCAGGGCGGGCGGCCACAGCATCGCCTGGTACATCGGCGCCTCGAGCGCGATGCCGCCCATCAGGGGCGAGAAGACCAGCATGAACGTGATGGACGACGAGCTGATCACCAGTGCGCGTTGGGCGGCCGGCTCGTCGCGATGCGTCGCCCAGGCGACCACCACGGCGATGAGGGTCACCACCGGGACGATGAGCGAGACGTCCTGCAGCCAGACGAGTTCCTCGCTCGCGAACGCGGACAGCCGCTGGCGCGCCTCGGAGTCGACGTAGGCGCCGAACCAGTCCATCCCGGGGAACATCACCCGGCCGATGCCGAGGAACACGGCGAACACGGCCACTGCAGTCCCGGCCGCGACGCCCAGGGGAACGAGTCTGGTGCGCTGGTGGATGCGCAGTACCAGCCAGATCGTGCCGGCGAGCAGTGCCCCAGGCGGATTGACCATGGCCAGCCAGCCGAGTGCCGCACCCGCCGTGGCCGCTGCCCGTTTCGTCGGGAACAGGCCGCACGCGATGACGGCGGCGGTGCCGGCGAGCACGCTGCCGGTGAGGTAGGTGTTGCCGAGGTAGCTCAGCAGCACCGTGCTGAGCGAGGTGATGGACGTGAGGAAGGCCGCGGAGGCGATCCCGGTGAACCGCCGCAGGGCGACGTAGACGCTCGCGACGAGCAGCAGGATGAGCAGGGTCCGGTACACCGCGAACCCGGGGAACGCTCCGGCCACCGTGGTCAGGACGTGCACCGGGGCCAGATAGCCGAGGCGGGTCCAGTAGTAGCTGTCCAGGGGCGCGCGGTCGGTGATCTCGTCGCCGAACAGCGCGAGCGAGGCGTAGAAGGACGAGTCGGGGGTGTCCAGACCCGCCCACCGCTGGGAGGTGGACAACCAGGCCGTGAACAGCGTGATCGCCAGCACCACCAAGGGCTCGCGGGCTCGGTGCCAGGCCACGGTCACCCCGCGAACCTACACCGAGCCCGCTTCGCGCCAGCCCGCCCGGAACCACCGGCGCTACCTCAGGCCGGGACCTCCTTGGACACCTTGGCCGCGGTCTTCACCCACTGCGTGCCGTCGTCAAGGAAGCCCTCCGGGAGCGGGTCCTGCACGTCGACGTCGTGGCCGTAGGCGGACCCGGTGTCGTACCAGCCGGTGGGCGGCGCGTCCTTGGCCTGCACGGTCACGGTGCCCTTGCAGATGCCGACGCCCCACTGGCCGCCGCCGGAGGTGTACCCCGACGGGCAGGACCACGTCCACACGCTGCCATCGAACGTGGCGGCGACCGAGATGGTGTTCAGCTGCTGTTCGGAGTGGTAGGTGTACGGGGACGTTTCCACCTCGGAGTGGTACGTGTAGGCCTTCGTGATCAGGCACTGGCCGGCCGTCTCCGTGTAGCCGTCCGGGCACACCCAGATCGTCTTGGTCGACGGGCGGGGTGCGGGGGCCGGCGCGGGAGCAGGGGCGGGCGCGGGCGCGGCGGGGGGAGCCGCGGGGGTCGGCTCCGGCTTCGGAGCGGGCGGGGTGTCCGGTGCCGTAGGGACCTGACCGTCGTTCTTCGCCGTCGAGGGTCCGGTGGCCTTGCCGGTGATCTGGGCGAGGGTGCGGGTCATGCGTGCGGTGCTCGCACCGCCGACTCCGGCGCTGTTCCGGGGGCGGACGCTGAACGTGTAGAGCGCATCCGGGTCGAGGGCAGTCAGTTTCGCGCGGGACGCCCCGGTCACGGTGGTGCGGACGGTGCGAGCCTTCGACGCGGGTGAACCCTGCGGGGTGGCGACGACGTCGTACGCGAGCCGCCGTCCCCCGGTCGCCGCCGTCACGCGGTGCTTCCATGTCAGGGTGACGGTGTCCGGCGTGCCGTTCGTGCGGACCTGGAGGCCGGTGGCAGCGCTGGGTGCGTTCAGGGCGACCACTGCGCCGATGGCCTCCCCGCCGACGGCGACGGTGTACGTACGCCCCGCCGTCAAGCCGCGGAAGACCGCGGCCCGCGTTCCGGGTGCGAGGACCCGGCGGATCCGCTCGCCCTTGGCGAACAAGGTCACCGACTGCCCGTGATGCCTGGTGACAGTGATCGTGCGTGGCCGGCTGGCGACCGCGGTGGGCACGGCCGCGGCGGCAACGGTCTGCGCGCTGGCGACCTGACGGCTGGCGTCGTCGGCGGCGACCAGTTCGTCGGCGTGTGCCGACGTGACGGGTGCCACGGTCAGTGCGCACAGCAGCGCTGCGGACGTCACGGCGGCGGTACGGGTGATCAACGGCGTGCTGCTCATGGTGGACTCCTCGACGGCCCCGGGATGGGGCGCTGTTGCGAGGGTGATGCCCGTCGGGCGCCTCGGGGAACCGTTGATTTGCCGGCTGTGGACAGACGAGGGGCAGAGCGATCGGCTGTGGATGACGCGCTGGACGCGCTAGCGGTCCCGGGTGACGATGAGGTCCCCGACCCCCACGACGACGGAGGGGCTGAAGGAGTAGGTGTCGAGTTCCTCGTTCAGTGTGTCGGCCATCTCCTGGCCGTTGAACTTCAGCTCGATGCCGCGGAAGATCGTCGTCACGGTCGAGGCGCCGGTCACCCGGGTGCGGGAGCGGATCGCGGAGATGACGAAAACGTCCGCGTTCGTGCCGTCGTTCAGCACGCAGTCGACGACGCGGGCCCGGGTGTCGATGGTCGGGCTGGAGCAGCGCACGGAGTCGCCGGTGACGGTATTGGATATCCGGAAGCCGCCGGCAGCCGCGTTCGCGGTGCCGGTCTTGGCCACGAGCGGCATGGTCACGCGGGCGGTGGTGCCCGTCGTGGTGGTCGTCACCGTGGCTGGGGCGACGCCGACCAGCACGATGTCCTCCGCCTCCCACGTGGGCAGGATGCCGTTGCCGGTCGTGAAGGAGAACGTCCCGGATGCCGGGATCGTCTCCGTCGCGTGGGCCGGGGCAGCGACCGCGGTCGCCGCAACGGCCACGACCGCAGCGGAAAGCAGGCGTCCCAGCATCGTTCTCCCTAGCGTCCGTGCCCTGCGTCCCCGTTCTCCGACAGGATAACCCCGTGGCTGACATCGACCGCATTCGCGAAACGCTGCCCGGCCGGCTGGCGGAGGTCGTCGGAGACGCGCACGTGCTGCGCGAACAGGCGCTCATGGAGCAGTACGTGGAGGATTGGTCACGTCGGTGGCGCGGTGACGCGCAGCTCGTGGTGCGCCCCGGGTCCACGGCAGAGGTCTCCGCGGTGCTCGCTGCCTGCCACGCGTCCCGCGTTCCGGTGGTGCCTCAAGGAGGGAACACCGGTCTGGTCGGAGGATCCGTCCCGGCGCAGGCTCGAGCGGGCGACGTGCTGCCGGTGGTCCTGTCGACCCGGCGACTGACGACGCTCGGCGAGGTCGACGACCTGACCGGCCAGGTCACCGTCGGTGCCGGAGCCACCCTCGCGGACGTCCAGCGACACGCGGCGGCTGCCGGGTGGCACTACGGGGTGGACCTGGCTGCGCGCGACTCGGCGACGATCGGCGGCACGGTCGCGACGAACGCGGGTGGCATCCATGTCATCGCGTTCGGGATGACCCGCATGCAGGTGGTCGGCATCGAGGCCGTCCTGCCGGACGGGTCAGTGCTCTCCCACCTGGCCGGCATGCTGAAGGACAACACCGGCTACGACCTCGGGTCGCTGTTCTGCGGGTCGGAGGGCACCCTCGGCGTCATCACGGCCGTCCGACTGCGGCTGTTCCGGCCGGTCGGGCGCACGACCGTCGTGCTGGTGGGCTGCCAGACCTATGACGAGGCCCTGGCGCTGATGCACGACGCGGTGGCTCCGGACGCGCGGTTGATCGCTGCGGAGGTCATCGACGAGAAGGGCATGGACCTGGCGGCGGACCTCCGCGGGACGCACTGGCCGCTGGCCGATCGACACCCCATCGTGCTGCTGCTGGAGGTCGCCGATGGCGGGGATGCCAGTGGTCTGGTCGGACTGGACGAGGCCGACGTCGTCGTCGGATTCGATGCCAGCGAGCAGGCGGGCCTGTGGGCCTTCCGCGAGGCGCAAGGAGAGGCCTTCTCGGCCCTCGGTGTCACGCACAAGCTGGACGTCTCCGTGCCGCTGCCGTCGCTCGCGGCCTGCTGCGACGAACTGCGCGGCATCGTGGGCGGCTACCCCGGCATGGTGGCCTTCGGGGTCTTCGGCCACCTGGCCGACGGGAACATCCACGTCGAGATGCATGGTCCGGAGGCGGACGACCTCGCCCCCGATCTCGCGGTGCTCGAATGCGTGGCCCGGTACGGGGGATCGATCTCCGCGGAACACGGCGTGGGCCGTGCCAAGGCGAAGGAACTGCACCTGTGCCGGTCCGCGGAGGAGATCGCCGCGATGCGGGCGATCAAGGCGGCGTGGGACCCGGAGGGCCTGATGAATCCCGGCGTGCTCTTCGCGTGAGTCAGCCCCACGGGACGTTGCAGACGATGACGTCGCGGGACTTGAAGAGGTACTGATTGCAGCGGTCCGCCGCGCTGGCCGCGTCACTGAGGTTCGCGGTGGCCCGGCTCTGGGTGGAGGTGAAGACCGCCACCGGCGGCACTACTGAGTCGAAGGGGGCCGACGGCAGGCCGGAGAGCAGCAGGAGGTCCGGATGCGTCCAGTAGCCGCTCGCGGGCACGAACCCCACGTCGACCTCGAGAACGAGGGCCGCCCGCTCCTGCGCGGCCAGCAGGTCGCGCCCGCTCGAGTCCGTCGCCAGGTCGACGACGTGATCGAGCGTGATGAGGCTGATCGCAAGCCACGCGGCTGCGGCCAGGACTCGGGCGGCGGTCGCCTTCGGTGCCTCGCGGAGCATGCGGGCGGTCAGGTGGCCGAGCAGCCCGAACCCGATGACGGTCAGCAGGAGCACGAACGGGAACGCCGGCCGGCCGCTCATCTGGGCTGACCTCAGCAGCCACCAGGCGAGCGAGGCTGATGACGCGAGGGCGAGGCCGAGGATCGCTGCCCAGGGACGGGCCAGGAACCTGGCGCGAGCGAGCCCTCCCGGGCGTCGGGAGAGGGCGATCATGACCACGAAGATGAGGATCGCGACCACGGCCTGGCCGACGGTGAGCTGGAAGGTGAGCTCCTGCACCTTCTCCGTCAGGATGAGCTCGGCCTGGATGGCCGGGATGGCCTGGTCCGCGAGGAACGCGCGCGTCTGCTCCAGGTGGGCGCGATAGCCGTCCGCTCCCAGCACGAGGAGTTTGACCATCTCGAAGGCCGCGAGCGGCGCCACGAGGGCGGGGAGGAACCACAGGGGCGTCCGCCATGAGTCCGGTCGGGCGCGGAACCAGGCCCATGCGACGAAGACCAGCAGGAGCACGACGGCTGGCAGGAGGAAGACCAGCTTGGTGAGGGCCGCGAGGCCGGCAGCCAGGCCGGCCAGCAGCGGGTGCCGCGCAGTGAGCAGGGCGGCCGCGGCCACCAGCAGGGCCGTGGCGGCGAGCTCGCCGACGAAGCGCCCGGGCATCAGCGAGGTGTTCTGCAGGTCCGGGTAGACGACCGGGAGGGCGAGGAAGCCGGCCAGCGCGGCGAGGGCGGTCCACGCGCCCCCGGCGCGGTGGAACAGCCAACCCGTCGAGGCGAGCAGGATGCCGAAGTACAGGAGCGGAACGAGACGGACCGCAGCGATGGTGCCGCCGGTGAGCCACCAGACTCCCGCGCTGGGGACCAGAACCGTCGGTCCCGTGGAGATCCGCGGCTCGAACGGGGCGCCGCTCGTCCAGAAGGACACGCCGTCATCGACGTAGCCGCGACCTTCGGCGAGGTTCTTCACGACGTGGAGCAGGTACGCCTCGTCGTACTCCATGCCGTAGCCGAACTGGCGGATCACTACGAGCAGCAGTCCGAGCGCCGTGAGGGCGGCCAGCACGGCGAAGGCGGCGACCTCCACCCGCGAGTGGCGGGCGATCCGGTCCCGGAGTGCGGCGCGCATCAGTCGGCAGCCCCCGTGCCGCCACCGGACGCGAGTGCTTCGGGGAGTTCCGCCGGCGTGGAGATCAGCGTGGCTGCTCCCGCCGCGCTGAGCTCGCCTGGACTCCCATAGCCCCAGAGCACCCCGATCGTCTCGAATCCGTGTGCCTGGGCGCCCTCCACGTCGTGCCGGCGGTCGCCGACCATGACGGCGACGTCCGTTTCGGTCCATCGTCCGAGGCCGGCGAGCTCGTCTCGGGTGTGCGCGATCACGGCCGCCTTGTTGTGGCGCGTGCCGGCGAGGTCGCTGCCGCCGATGAACGCGAAGTGGCGACTGAGGTCGAAGTGCTCGAGGATCCGAGTGGCCGAGTACGTGGGCTTGGACGTGGCCACCGCGAGAGTGAAGCCATCAGCGGTGAGTCGGTCGAGCGTCTCTGGCACGCCAGGGTAGACGGCGTTCTCGAACAGTCCGACGTCGTGGTAGCGCTCGCGGTACTTGGCGATGGCGATCCGGATCTGGTCCTCGTCCATGCCGAAGTGGTCACCGAAGGTGGCAGCGAGGGGCGGGCCGAGGAAGGTGCGCAGGGTCGCGTCGTCCGGGTGGTCGATGCCCTGGTCGTCGAGGGCGTAGCGGATGCAGTTGACGATGCCCGGCGCCGCATCGGTAAGGGTTCCGTCGAGGTCAAGAAGGACGATGTCCGGACGGCGGGTGAACACGTTGCGACTATTGCATATCCCCCGCGAGTGGCTGCTGGGGCTGGACGAGAGGAAGTCCTACGCTCGGCATGTGACGGACACGACCGGGATCGAGATCGTCGCGCACCGGGGGGCGAGCAAGGAGGAACCCGAGCACTCGCTGGCCGCCTACCTGCTCGCGGTCGAGCAGGGAGCCGACGCCATCGAATGCGACGTCCGCCTGACCGCGGACGGCACCCTGGTCTGCGTGCACGATCGTCGGATCGACCGCACGAGTTCGGGCCGGGGCACCGTCAGCGCCAAGACCCTTGCCGAGCTCAGTTCCTTCGACTACAGCCGGAGCGACGAGGTCTGGATCGACTTCGAGGATCCGGCACCTGACGAGACCCGCACTCGAGTGCTGACTCTGGAGACGCTCCTGGCGGCCATGCTGGACGCGTCGTCATCGCTCCGCTTCGCCGTCGAGACCAAGCATCCCGTCCGGTACGGCCGGTACGTCGAGGAGGCCGTTGCCGACATGCTCCGCCGCTTCGGCCTGACGGCGGCGAACGGGGACGAGCCGCGGGCTCGCGTGATGTCCTTCAGCCGCAGCGCCGTCCAGCGGATCGGGGAGCTCCTGCCGGGGACCCCGACCGTGTACCTGATGGACGAGGTACCACGGCGCTACTGGGACGGGTCCCTGCCTGAGGGGGTCGCCGCCGCGGGGCCGTCTATCGAGATCCTGCGGGCGCACCCGCGCTACGTAGCGAAGGTGCACGAACGAGGCGGCCGAGTGCACGTGTGGACGGTGGACGAACGGGCCGACGTGGAGCTCTGTGTCGAGCAGGGAGTGGACGCGGTCATCACGAACCGGCCGGCCCGGGTCCGGGAGTGGCTCGGCAGGTAGGTTTCCGCCCATGGGTAAGAAGAGCACCACCAAGCGCGGTTCCGCCACCACGACCCTGGCCGACGCGGACATCCCGGTCGTCGGCATGCGCGAGCCGTGCCCGTGCGGTTCGGGTCGCCGCTACAAGGCCTGCCACGGCAAGGAGGCGTCCGCCGCGTTCGTGGGTGCCAGTCGTCCCTTCGAGGGCATGGCCTCCGAATGCGATCTCGTCGCGATGCGCGAGATCGTCCCGGCCGCGTCCGCCCGCCTCACCCTCGTCGGCGAGTACGCCGACCGCGAGGTCACCCTCGTCACGGTCCTGCCGATGGCCTGGCCCGCCCTCGTGCGCACCGATGGCTCCATCCTGCTGGGCATGCAGGTCAACGTCGGCTCGGGCGACGCCAGTCGCGATCTCGCCGACGCGTTGCTGGGGGCCATCGCCGCCGAGCCGGGGGAGCCGGTCTCGATCGGCCGCGTCACGGCTGCCTCGCCCCGCCTGCAGGATCTGGTCGACCCCGACGTGCCCCTCGAGGTCGTCGTCCACGACAACTTCGACTTCTGGGTCGACGAGTCCGTCGAGTCGAGCGACGACGTGCGCGCCTCGCTCGAGCGGGCGAGCGCCTATGCCCACCCCACGGTCCGCCTTGATGGCGTGACCTCCGCGTACTGGACCCAGATGGGCGAGAAGGAGTACCTGCGCTGGGTGCTCCCGCACCCCGAGGACGACGTGGTGAACGGCCTCGCTCGACTCCATGCAGTGGGCCAGGACACCCTCGGCGACGGCACCCGCTGCATCGGCATGTTCCGCACGCAGGGCGTGGTCGTCCCGGTGTGGGAGCTGCCGGCAGGAACGGGGGCAGCTCGCGATCGAGGACGACGTCGTAGCCCTGGACGGGCGACTCACGGCAGCGATGGCCGAGACGTCCCCGCTGACGAGCGACGAGCGTCGCGCGAAGGCCGGGCTCACCACCCGCCAGGTCACCCTGCGCTGACGTCAGGCCGAACGCGCCCGCCGCAGCGTGCGGAGCGCCTCTCCGGCGAACACCGAGTTTCCCCAGACGTACCGCCGCCCGAGCCGCTTCGGCTCGCTCGCCAGGCGGAACGCCCACTCCATGCCGCTGCGCTGCACCCATGCCGGGGCCTGAGCTTTCGTGCCGGCGAGGAAGTCGAACGCGGCCCCGACAGCCATGGCCACCACGGGCAGTGACGCGGCGAGTCGGGCCACCTCGTGGTCCTGCTTCGGCGTGCCGAGCCCGACCCACACGATCGAGGCGCCGCTTGCCGCGATCCGTGCGTCTCGTTCGCGTAGTTCGTCGGGAGTGGCCGCGCGGAAGGGCGGACTCTCGGTGCCGACGATCGCTGCGCTGGGGTACTCAACACGAAGCCGATCGGCGAGGCCGTCGAGGGTGGCCTGGTCTCCGCCGAGCAGGTAGTGGCGCGGGCCGTCGGGGCTGGACCCACTGAGCACCCCGCGCATGACGTCGGGGCCGTACACGCGCTCCCAGTCCGCGGCGAGGGCCGGGTAGGCCCGGCGCCCCACCCAGGTGATCGGGACACCGTCGCTGAACACGACGTCGCCGGCCTGCAGAAGCGCGGCGTAGCCCCGATCGTGGCGCGCGAGAGCGACGTTGTACGCATTGCAGAAGTGCACCGCCAGCCCCGGATGGCCGATCTGGCCCAGCGCCACCGCGGCGGCAGCATCGACGACGTAGCGGATGGCCGGATCGCAGGGGCACGACGGTGAACGCCACCTCGCCGACGCGCCGGTCACGCACCGGAAGCTCAGGAGCGCTCACCTGCGTCACTCCTTCCGATCTGCGCGACAGCTGACCGACGCAATGTCAGGCCTGCACGAACTCGACGGCCGTCCACACGGCCAAGGCCGTCAGGATGCCACCGGACACGAGTCGGATGCGCCACAGGGGCACCCGTGACTGCAGCCACGTCCCCACGAGCACGGCGATGCCGGACACGAGCAGCAGGGCCGTCCATGAGCCGAGGAACACCGACAGCGGCTCGTCGGTCCGGGCCGCCAGGCCGGCCGTCAGCAGCTGGCTGAGGTCGCCCCACTCGGCCGTGAACAGCACGACGAAGCTGGTCACGACCATGCGCAATGGGGTGACGGTCGCGACGGATTCGACACGTTCGGCGATGGCCGCGGCTTCGTCGTCCTCCTCGCCCGTTCTCCTTGGCCCGGGAGGCAAGCCCGCCGCGGATCATGATCACCGCGCCAGCCGCGAAAAGGACGAAGGTGATGCCGAGCACGAGTCGCTGAGGCAGCAGCGCGAGCAAGCCGCCCGCGGTGACCGCGATGAGCACCTGGACGAAGAAGGCGGCTGCCACCCCCAGCCAGACCCACAGGTGCCGGAAGCGGGTCGCGAGGACGAGTGTCGCAACGAAAGTCTTGTCGGGGAGCTCAGCGGGGAAGATCAGGGCGAACGTGGTGAGGACGACGGCCGCATCGATCACGTCGTCGCCTGCTCGTCACCTGTGGACTCCTGCCCGGTCTCCACCTCCGGGAGGATGTCGCACGGCGCGAGCGCGGGCCACATCACCGGCGTGGTCAGCGTGCGGTCGCCGGTCCACGGGGCCCTCGGGGCATAGAGGCGTCGGCACAGCGCGTAGGCCGCGAACTCATAGCGTGACCTGGCGACGCGGAACTGGTCCCAAGACCGATCGAGGTCGAGATCGTCGTCGAAGGGGAAGCCGGCCTCGCGGAGCATGCTCCACGGCCTGGTCGAAGTCGGCGCGGGTGAGCTGGACCGGGTGCTTCTCGCCGGCGGCCAGCGTGCTGACGGCGTCGGCGTTCATCCCCTGGATGGCGTCGAGATCGGAGGCGACCTCGACTGCGATCATCTGGCGATTCCAGCCCGGCAGCCCCTGCTCCAGCCGCTTCAAGTCCGGAGTGCTGGCATCGACACGACCTGCGAAGGGCAGCATCCGGCGCCAGCGGTGCCGTTGCACACTCGCGATCTCGAGTACCTGCATTGCCTGGCCGCCCTGCGTCAGCAGGGCCACCGCGCCGGACTTGTGCAGGGTCGGCTTGAGCGAGACGAGGAGCGCAGCCGCGTCGAGGACGGCGAGCAACGAGACGACGTAGTGCCGTCGCGACCGCCCGGACCGCACCCACACCAGCACCGGATACGTCATGTGCGTCATCCGCAGCCGTGCGCTGACCTCAGTCCAGCGGTGGAAGACCTCAGGCGCGTTCTCGAGGCCGCCTGACATCGTCAGGCGGCTCAGCAACTCGGGTCCCCACGCCGGCTCCCCGGCCACCGAGCCGAGCATGGTCACGTCGACCTCTCGCTCGATGTAGGCCGAGTAGATCGTCGGCAGGAAGCCGATCATCAACGCGATGACGATCGGGCCGGTGGCGGCCGCGACGAAGTCGATGATCGTCTGGCCCTCCTGGTTGACGGCGGCGAACCCGAGGGTGAACAGGCTGGAGCCGGCCTCCCGGATGGAGTCTGCCCAGGTCCTCGCCGCTGACCCCGTAGATGAGCAGTCCGTAGGCGAACAGGTACAGGACCAACCACGTCACCAGCTGCAGCAGGATGATGGTCGGCCCGGCCCAGGCGAGGATCGCGTCCCGTCGGTCGTAGCTGCGGGCCATCCGGGCGAATCACGAAGGCCACCGCGATCACCACGCGGGCCACCGCGTCGCTGATGACGGAGCGGAGCGAGCGGGGCACGACCACGGTCCGAAGCAGGCTCAGGGTCGTCGCCACGAGCAGGAACAGGCCGACGATGGTGGCACCGCTCCGAGAGGCGATGTCCGCGATCAGCTGCGACACCTGCCGATGGTCCCATATGGGCCGACTACGCTTCCGGTGTGACGTCGGATCCCCAGTCTGCCCTCGTGGTGGCCCTCATCGGCATCATCGTGGGCGTCGTCGGGGTGGTGCTGGCGTCGGTCGTCTTCGTGCGGCTGCTGCGCCTGCAGAAGTCCTATGAGCTGCTCGAGGCGGCTGAGGGCCGCGAGACGATCATCGATGTCATGGGCCGGACCATGGAGGAGTTCCACACGCTCCGGGACGAGGTTGCGAACCTCGAACGGGGGCTCGCCGCCACCAGGCGCGACCTCGCCATGGCGCTGCGGCACGTCACAGTCGTCCGGTACGACGCGTTCGGGGACATGGGCGGCCGCTACTCGTTCTCGGCGGCGCTGCTCGACGACGCCGGTGACGGCCTGGTGATCACGTCGATCCACGCGCGCAGCGAGACGCGCACCTACCTCAAGGGCCTGTCCGGCGGCGACAGCGACATCATGCTGTCGCCCGAGGAGCAGCAGGCCGTCCGCATCGCCAGGGGGCAGGAGACGTGACGACGCGCATCGCCTTCCTGGGTCCGGAGGGCACCTTCTGCGAGGCCGCCCTGCTCACCATGCCGGCCGCGCTCGGCGCCGAGCACGTCTCGTCGCCCTCCGTTCAGGCTGCCATCGATGCGGTGCGGTCGGGCGACGCAGTCCAGGCCCTCATCCCGATCGAGAACTCGGTCGAGGGGTCGGTCTCCATCACGCTCGACGAACTCGCCAACGGCAAGCGGCTGGTCATCGTCGACGAGGTGGCGCTCCCGGTCCGCTTCACGCTGATGGGTCGCCCGGGCATCACGCTGGCCGAGGTCGAGTCGGTGGCCTCTCATCCGCACGCCCTCGCCCAGGTCCGCGACTGGGTCGACACTCACCTGCCCGATGCGACGGTCATCCCGGCCCTGTCGACCGCAGGCGCAGCTGCGTCCCTACTGCAGTCACCGGCGCCCTTCGACGCAGCAGTCGCGCCACGGCTGGCGGCAGAGCGCTACGGCCTCCCGGTGCTCGCGGAGAACATCGGCGACACCGAGGACGCCTCCACCCGGTTCGTCATGGTCCGCCTGCCCGGCGTGATTCCGCCGCCGACGGGCGCCGACAAGACGACGCTGTCCCTCTACATGAAGCAGGACGAGCCAGGCGCCCTGCTCGCGATCCTCACCGAGTTCGCTGTCCGGGGCGTCAACCTGACCCGCATCGAGTCGCGCCCCACCCGCAAGGTGCTCGGCGACTACTTCTTCAGCGTCGACCTCGAGGGCCACGTCGCCGACGCCCGGGTGTCCGAGGCGCTGATGGGCCTGCACCGGGTGTGCCTCGACGTCCGCTTCCTGGGCTCCTACCCCCGGCATGACGGCAAGCAGCCGGTCCTGCGGCAGGGCGTCACCGACGTGGACTTCGCCGAGGCCCGTGACTGGCTCGACCGATTGAAGGGAAACGCACCGTGAGGTACTTCGTCACCGGCGCCGCCGGGTTCATCGGCTCGCACTTCGTGCGCGAGCTGCTCGCCGGGACGTACGGCGTGCAGCCCACTGGGGTGACCGTCTACGACAAGCTCACGTACGCCGGCAACCTCGAGAACCTCGCTTCCGTGTCCTCGGATCCGCGCTACTCCTTCGTGCAAGGCGACATCTGCGACGGCGACCTGCTCGACCAGGTGCTGCCCGGACACGACGTCGTCGTCAACTTCGCAGCGGAGACGCATGTCGACCGCTCGATCCACGGACCGCAGGACTTCATCGTCACCAACGTCGTCGGCACGCAGACCCTGCTCGACGCGTGCCTGCGCCATGGCATTCCCCGGACCGTGCACATCGGCACCGACGAGGTCTACGGGTCGATCGACGAGGGGTCCTGGGACGAGAACGAGCCCCTGCGCCCGAACTCTCCCTACTCCGCGGCCAAGGCGGCGGCGGAGATGCTGGTGCGTGCCTACTTCGTGACCTACGGCCTGAACGTGTCGAGCACCCGCTGCTCGAACAACTACGGGCCCTACCAGTTCCCGGAGAAGGTCATCCCGCTGTTCGTGACCAACCTGATCGACGGTGCCAAGGTGCCGCTGTACGGCGACGGCCTCAACGTGCGTGACTGGCTGCACGTCGACGACCACTGCCGCGGCATCGCGCTCGTCGTGGCGAAGGGCGAGCCCGGCGAGTCGTACAACATCGGTGGTGGCCTCGAGCTCAACAACCGCGAACTGACCGAGCGGGTGCTCGCGGCGATGGGCGCGGACTGGTCGATGGTGCAGCCCGTCGAGGATCGCAAGGGTCACGATCGCCGCTACTCCGTCAACGACGGCAAGCTGCGCGCACTGGGCTACGCCCCGCAGCATCGGTTCGAGGACGGGTTGGCCGAGACGGTGCAGTGGTACCAGGACAACGAGGCCTGGTGGCGCCCGCTGAAGGCCAAGGCCGCGATCGGCTGACCCCGCTCCCTTCCCGCCGAGTGGCGACTTGTGCGGCCCACCGCTGGCGAGTGAGCCTGCATAACCCGCCACTCGACTGACAGGACTGACAGGATGGGCCCGTGCGCGTCCTCGTCATCGGCAACCGTGGCCAGCTTGGGTCCGAGGTCGTTGCGGTCCTCGAGCGGAACCACAGCCTCGCGATCCTCGGCATCGACTATCCGGAGATCGATCTCGCCGATCCCGACTCCGTCGAGCTGGTGTTCGGAGGATTCGACCCCGATTTCGTGATCAACTGCGCCGCCTACACGGCGGTCGACGACGCCGAGACAGACGAGGACCGGGCGCTGTCGGTCAATGGGCTCGGTCCGCGGCTGATCGCCGACGAGTGCCGGAAGGCCAGTGCGTGGCTGACGCACGTGTCGACCGACTACGTCTTCGACGGCACCGCCACGACCCCCTACCCAGAGGACGCGGACCCCTCCCCGGCCACCGCGTATGGACGCACCAAGCTCGCCGGCGATCGCGCCGTCCAAGAGCTGCTCCCCGACGGCCACTACCTGGTCCGGACCGCGTGGCTGTACGGCCTGAACGGCACGAACTTCGTCAAGACCATGCTGCGTCTGGAGAAGGAGCGGGACACCGTCTCCGTGGTGACCGACCAGATCGGGCAGCCGACCTACGCGAAGGACCTCGCCGAGCACATCGGACTGTTGCTCGACCGGCACCCCGCTCCCGGGCACCTATCACGGCACCAACTCGGGCGAGGTGTCCTGGTACGACTTCGCACGCGAGATCTTCCGGCTGGCGGGCGCGGACCCGGACCGGGTGCTGCCCACGACGTCCGCGGAGTTCGTTCGTCCGGCACCGCGTCCGGCGTACTCCGTGTTGGGCCACGGCCGGTGGACGGAGCAGGGGCTGCCGGAGATGCGGCCGTGGCAGGAGGCCCTTGAGGCCGCCTTCGCGGACGGCATCATCGCCGACTGATGCGGCCATGGCAGGAGGGCCTCGAGGCCGCGTTCGCCGACGGGATCGGAGCGTAGGGAGCGGGGGCGACTAGAGATCGAGGTAATCGCCGCGAACTCGGGCAAGTAGGCGGAGAAGCGCTGGGCGTCGAGATTGGAACGAACGTGCGAGGCTTGCGCGCCGTGCGCGCGGTTGTTGTGCGCCGAGGCCTGCCATCGACCGTTCCTGCTCCCGGAGTGCCTCGCAGTACGGCCGGTAGATGCTCTCCCGAACCGACGGCGTCGTTGTGGCAAGGTACGGCAGATGCTTGAAGTAGTACCGGCCTTCGTTGACCGTGACACCGTGGAAGTGAAAGAAGACGAGTGGGAAGCCGTCTATGAGGGATCGTCCATCCTGGGAGCGGGTTACCCGATGTCCCGCCAGATTCCAGGGAGCGAGATCGGCGCCGGGGTGGCCGATGATCGCAAGGGCGGACGTGATTTCTTCGAAGCGGTCCAGATACCCCTGGTCGGCGAAGCGACCCTCTGACGGGGTGTCGTAGCACCACTCGAGACATCGGTCGGCCCACCACGTCAGGCAGGTGAGTCCCTCGTCGTCACGGCGAAACGACACCCAGCCCACGTTGTAGGTGCCGTACTTCAGACGCCACTGCTGGAGGCGTGGGAAGCGATGGGGGATGATCGCGACAGAGGCGTTCGACATCTCGTCGTACACGGGCTGCACCGCTGAGAAGAAGAACAGATCGGCGTCGAGGTAGGTCGTCCACGCACCGGCAGGCACGAGCGACATGGCGTGGAGGGTCAGCCACGGAGTGAGCGTGAAGACGAACTCCATCTCGGAACGCGTGCCCTTGACGGTCGAGAGGGCGGGGTAGGCGGCCTCGAGTTCGCTCACGGTGACGACAACGACGCCGTCCAGATCGGCCACGCCCTCGGCCGTTCGCGCGTCCAGCGCCAAGACGACGACCTGAGCGGTCTCCCCCACCTCGCGAAGGCTGCGGATCATGGCACGGCCCCGAGGCAGGTACCGGTGATCGAAGTAGGTGCAGTAGTTCCGAACGGGGCCAGTCGTCATGCCTCGAGCGCTCCGGGTGCGATGACCAGTCCGCGGTAGCACCCGTAGTGGCTCGGCGAAGTACGCCCGGTCCTCGGGAACGTCGAATGACAGGATGATTCTGCCCATCCCGGCCACCTGGTCTCGGAACTGGGTCTCCGAGAAGAACCACGTGGGGTAGCCGGCCTCAGCTGAGTGACGTGAGAGACGTTGGATCGCTGGGCGGTGCTCGGCGATGGGCCAGAGGGGAAGACGCAGGAGCACGACGGCTCTCGCCGCGCGCGCCATGGCGGTGAGGGCGCCCATCGGATCGGCGAGGTAGTTGAGGCTCGCCGACGCCACGCAGATGTCCGCGCCGCTCCCCAGTGCGGCAGGGAGGTCGGTCGTGAAGTGCAGTCTGGATGTCGCGATGTCGGCGCACGACTCAACCACGTCTGGGAGCTCGACCACCGTCCAGTCGAAGGTCGTTCGGGGAAGTGACGTCGATGCTACGGCGTGATGGTGACCGTGATAGCCGCCTAGATCAACGACGCGAGCCGTCGACTGCACGCCGCCCACGTTCATGGCCGTTGCCAGGCAGGCGAGGAGTTGCAGGTCGCGCGTGCTCGAGGGCGGAGACGGGCTTGGCGCGCCCACAGGCGCCGTGGCGGTCTCGCGTCGCGATCCCTCGTACCCGACCGTGAGTCGGCTGGCCGCTTCCCAGCTGCTGGTGGGCTGGAAGCGCTGCGCCCGTCGAGGAAGCAGAGGAACGATTCGCTTGGCCACCGCATAGGGCAGGTGCGCTGCCATGCCGGTCACCCGCACGCCCCTCTGGCCATCACCTACAGTGGCCCGTGGATTCGAGCCCGCACCTGCTGGCCACGATAGGAGCCGCCCGTGACACGCGTCAAGGAGTCCAGTCTGACGGCGACGTCGGACGCCCGCGGCCTGCTGGTAGCGGGCCAGTTCCCTGACGACATCCCGTTTCAGCCGCGTCGGATGTTCATCGTCTCGCGCACTCCTGTGGATTCGGTGCGGGGAGGTCATGCGCATCGGACGTGCCATCAGTACCTCGTCTCCGTCCACGGCATGGTGGAGGTCGAGTGGGATGACGATGACGGAACCCAGATCGTGATCCTCGATGATCCGACCAAGGGACTGTACGTCCCCCCGCTTGCCTGGGCGCGCCAGACCTATCGATCCCCGGACTCGGTGCTCGTGGTGCTGGCCAGCCATCCGTACGACGTCGACGACTATGTGGATGACCGCGAGGAGGCAGCGATCCTCCGACAGGCAACCGCGTGACCCGTGCGGCAGGTCAGCCCAGTCGTTGCACGCGTTTCGCGGGCATACCGTCGACGCGGCGCCGGGCCCACCGGCGCACCACTTCCACGGCTCCGGGCCGCTGCGCCTGAGCGCGCTCCTCGAAACCAGCGGCTGAAAGCGTCGAGACCGCCGCTCCCAGATCGCGCAGGTAGGGACGGTAGACCCGGTCCGCGATTCGTCTTGGCACGCGGTGGTCGCCTAGCCACACGCGACCCTGCCCCAGCAGTCGTAGTCCGTGGAAGTGGAAGGCGACGGCCTCACTGACGGGAAAGCGGTTCATGCTCCATGGTGCCAGCACGCGCTCAGGGTGACGTGACTCGGCAACCTGGGTGCCGAACGTCGAGGGCCAGGCATCGAGGTAGGTCTGGTCTCCGAAGTGTCCCGTCTGAAGTGTCGGAGGAGCACGAGGACAGGCAGCGTGCCTCCCAGTCCTCGACTATGGGCAGCGCGGCGTCCGTCAGGAAGGGCAGGAACTGCACGACGTACCGACCGTTGTCATGTGCCTTGTCGTAGTCGGGGGAGAAGCCGTGACTCATCACCATGGTCGCCGCCCCACTGCGGGTGAACTCATCCAGAATCATGGATGGATCGCCGAGGAGCCAGACATCGGCGTCGACGTACGTGACGATGCATCCCGCAGGTACCCGGGCCACCACCTCGCGCACCGAACGGCGGGTGTGAGTGTCCAGCAGTACTCCCCAGGGCTGCGGGTGACGCGGACGGACTGGTAGGCGGCATCCTCGAGATCTGCCCACTGAATCACCTCCACGTGCGCGGCAGGTCGAGCGCCGCCACTGCATCTGCGGCGCCCCCATCCACGCAGAACGCCCACAGTTTGTAGTCGGACGCATGGCGCTCGAACGATCCGGCCAGCGCCACGAACTGCGGCAGGAACAGGCTGTCGAAGACCGTGACGAAGTGGTTCATCCGGGTGGCCGGAACGACTGGACCGCGTCGATCACGCGGTCGACCTCGACATCGGTGAGATGAGGAGCGACGGGCAGCGACAGGCAGGTGGCCGCATGGTGCTCGCGGGCTCCACCGAGTTCGAAGAAGGACCGCTGGTACTGAGCCACATAGGGCTGCACGATGGCCAGCTTCGTCAGCGACGGGGCACGTGCGACCACTGGTACCACCTCGGAAGCGAACGGCTGTTTGACTCAATGCGATCCATCGCTATCAGAAGCCTAGATGAGTACGTCGTGGGGTATCGTCAGAGAGATGCTGAGACGCCGCCACAGGGGAATGAGACGCCGACGGCGTGGACGTGGTAAAGCGTGTTTGACGTGACTCTTCAGGAGAATCCCCGGGCTGTCGGTCTCCCGCTCAGGTATTCGAAGAGGATGCGAGTCCTTCGCGTCTATGGCCAGGCTCGCCTTTCGTCGGCTCGGTACCTTAGGCGGGCTCTGCGAGGAACGAGGGCAGCGATCGGCTCGCGTCGCGGTCGCACTGCGCTCGTAATCGCCAACGGACCCTCGGCCGCTCGGTTGGACCCTGACGGCGTCAGGGAAGCGCGCGCCTTGGGCATGGATGTCCTGGCACTCAACGCATTCGCTCTCTCCAACCTGGCGAGTGTCGTCCTTCCCACTCACTACGTTCTGTCTGATCCGGCCCACCATCCTCAAGCGGACACTGATCTCTCGAAGGAGCTCTGGCGCCGTCTCGATGCCCAGTCCGACGTCACCCTGATCGCACCTCACACCTGGTATCCGGCGCTCGCAGAGAGCCGCCGTTCCGCTCTGTTCTTCAACGACTGTGGCTTGCAGGGTTGGACCCGAAACATCTCGCCGACGAGAGCCATGGGGTACATCTACTTAACTGCCTACAAAACGCCTTGGCCTATGCCGTTCACCTCGGCTATGACCGCATCAACATCATCGGATTCGACAATTCGATCTTCGCTCATGTTGCCGTCGACGAGGCCAATCGAATGTGGGTCTTGGGGGACACGCATTTCTACTCAAGCCAAGGCGGCGCTGTGGAACTAGCCAAGGCTGAGATTTCCCGAACTATCCCGCGTGGGATGGCTGACTGGCTGTTCGACTTCTCACTGTGCTTCTACGACCTTCAGGTGCTGTTCTCCGGACGGCCGATCGTCAACCTTGACGAGTGCTCGTTCACTGACGCCTTTCCGAAGGTGAGAGACGCATCCTTGATTCGCCCTAGGGCGACCCCCTAGGACAGGGCCGAGCACCTACCGGGCGTCGCGCGATCACAAGCCTAGGATGGCGGCTTGGCGGTCGAACTCGGGTACCGCATCGCGTACGAAGTCAAACGGCCCAACAGCACAGAGTGCGCCAGCCTCAATGTAGGCGACCTGGTCGGATGTGCGGATAGTAGCGAGCCGGTGAGCAATGACGATCAGTGTGACTTGGCCGCGAAGGGATTCAAGCGTGTCCGATATCGACTTCTCGGTGCTCGAATCGAGTGCGCTGGTGGCCTCATCGAGCACCAGTAGCCGCGGCCGGGTGTAGAGAGCGCGGGCGAGTCCCAGCCGCTGGCGCTGGCCCCCGCTCAGGCGCACTCCATGTTCGCCGACGATGGTATCCAAGCCTTCGCGACGGTCTCTGAGAAAGTCGGCCAAGTGCGCACGATGCAGTGCCTCCCACACCAGTCCGTCGTGAGTGAGGTCAGTTGGCAGCCCCAGTGCCACGTTATCTCGAATGGATCCGCTGACGACGGTCACGTCCTGCGGGACGTAGGCGATAGCGCCCGGCCACGTGGAGATGGCCTCCGCAGGGGACACACCGCCAACGGTGATGCTGCCGTGGCCCGCTGGCAGAAGCCCCAAGGCCAGGTCGACGATGGTGGTCTTCCCGGCGCCTGTCGGGCCGACCAACGCGAGTGAGGAGCCAGCTTCAATGTGGAGGCTGATTCCTCTGAGTAGGGATTGGCTTCCCCCTGGGAAGTCGAACCCTACTTCGTCCAGGTGCACGGTTGGCTCGAATGTCTCGTAACCGCATGCAAGCCCTCGTTCCAGCAGTTGCTCGGTGTGCTGGGCTCGTTGTTCGTCGTCTCCGAGGTTCTCCGAGGTCATCTCGAGCTCGGCCGAGATCGCGAAGGTCGACTCGGCCAAGCCGCTTGCACCCTTGATGTTCAGGAGGCTGGCCTGCAGGCGCAGTACCGATGGCATGATCCGAGATGCGGCTGCTAGGAACACGGCGATGACTCCAACCGCGGCCACCACGTCTTTCGTGGCTACCTGCGAGAGGATGAGAAGCCCACCTCCCACGACGATCGCCGATTCGAGGATGTACTTGGGTACGAGGTTGACGATCTGCATGTCCGCCTGGACGCGGGCTGCCTTGTGTCGCAGCGTTCGGAACTTCTGGACGTACAGGGGCCGCCTTCCGCCCACCGATGCCTCGCGAAACGCTCTGAGCGCCTCTTGAACCGCTTCTATGCTGGCGATCTCGGCGGCGGCGGCACTGCCGCCCAGGCGACCCGCCCAGTTCGCGAGTGGGCGATGCACAGCCACAGCCACCAGCGCGAAGAAGGCCATCGTGAAGAGGGAGACGCTCAGATCGACGGCCGCCAATCCGATACCTAGCACGATGAGGAGGGACAGTTCAGAGGCGAGCACGACCGCTGAGCCGAGGACTCCGATTGTTGCCGCATTGACGCCGACGGTCAGCGCAAAAGCCGTGTGCTGGCTCGAACGACTCTGAACCTCGAGCAGTGGGCGCGCAAGGAGGCGAGAGGCAAGGTCGCCGGAGACCTGAGCCTGCCTGCGTGCGAGAAAGAGGTATGCGCGCCGCGTCACGATGAAGCTGAGGGCACTCTTGGTGAGCAACATGGCGCCGGCCACGAGGGCAAGTCCAAGTGCCAGTTGGAGTGCGTCGACTTCGGCGAGTCGGAGTCGATCGACCATGAATGACACAAAGGCAGGCGTTGATCCGGTAACGGCGCTCGTCGAGATGGCGGCGACCATCCCGAGGAGCAGGACGCCAGCAAGATCCAGAAGTGACAGCGCGGCCTGCAGGGTGACGACCAGACCCAGTCTGCGACGATCCTGACGGCGGATCAGGGCCAATGCGAGGAGGACGCTTTGCCGGGTTCCCATTCCACCTCCTTGAGAAGGGTTCATGCCTCCTTGCGGTCAGAGGCAACCGTAACCCCTTTTGCGGAGACGGATCTGACGCTCGTGGTGACAGCCCGATCAGCGATCGGTCCGAAGGATTGTCGGACGTCCCGGCCTAGGTGGCGGAACCTACTCGTTCGAGTCGAGACAAGAAGCAGTCCAGAATCCCTGGCCGCCGCCTATGTGCCCTTGCCAGATCTCGGGGATGAAGCTCGCAGTTGGCGCAAGGCGGTCGAGCTGCTCCATGAGGACAGGCCAGTCGATCTCTCCTTCGCCGACTTGCAGTCCCTCGCCGTCGAGCCCTGATGCGTCGACTAGGTGAAGGTGATCCGACTGCGGGGCGAGCACCTCGATCGCCTCGCTAAAGGCGATGCGGCCATGGTTGCACGCCAGTTTCGTGTGGGCGGTGTCCAGACAGAGTCGAATTCCGCTCTCACGGGAGAACCGGGCAGTCTCGAAGGGGTCAACGAAGAGGTTGCAGTGGCGCTGTTGCCGCCGAGGTACCACGGATATGGTGGAAGAGTTTGGGCCAGCAGGCGGACGCCGGTGGTATCGAGAAGGGCCACGGCGTCCATGACCCGCTGGTAGAGGCGAGAGCGCTGAACCAGCGGCAGTGGCTCGTCCATCGACGAGCCGCCCATGCTGACGATTACGAACGGCGTGCGGGCACGACGGAACCGGGGTGCCATCGCACGTGTCAGGTCGATAACCCGCTGCACTTCGACGATGGAGCGGTTGCGGCTGGCATCGCTATCGGTAGCGAGGTCGAGGAGTGTTGATCGATCAGCAAACAGATCTGGGCTATGCACGGCGAGGTCGAAGTCGACGACCCCGGGAACTACCTCGTCGAGGTCGACTTCCATGTCGCGGTACGACAGGTGGAACTCCAAGAAGTCTGGATTCGACTTGGCTGAGAAGGTCCTTCCAGTCGTGGAATCGCACGGGAGGACCCCAGGGGCGATTGAACTCGTACCGTTGGGGCGGGGCCGGCGAGGTCCAGTGGCCGGTGCTTTCGGCCCTGGGCCTGGCGTGGCGCGCAGCGCCCGGACCGGTGACGGTTCTCGACTTCGGCGGGTCACTGGGCTCTCTCTACTTCCAGCACCGTGAGCAGTGCCGCGTGCTGGGTGTGTCCCGTTGGACTGTCATCGAGCAGCCATCGTTCGTGGAAGCGGGTCGTGAGTGCCTGGCGGATGGCACTCTGTCCTTCTGCGCGGACCTCGACGCAGTGCTGGCCGATGGACAGTCAACCGTTGCGGTGCTGAGCGGCGTGCTGCAGTACGTGGAGCCCTATCTCGACCCGCTCCGGCAGGTACTCGACAGGAGGGTCCCTGTCGTGTGTGTGGATCGCACGTACCTAAGCCAAGACAACAGGTCGCTTCTGGTCCAGCATGTCCCCAAGGAGATCTACGCAGCCTCCTACCCGTGTCACGTCATTCGGGTATCCGACGTCGAGGACCTGTTCCGGCAATCGGGTTACACAGTGCTGGCAAGCTACGTCAACGGTGGCTTTCCGGCGCTTGAGCGACGAGGAGGGTACTTTGGCGGCTTCATCGCGCTCGCGGATCAGCGTTCGCCGACAGACGACTGAGGTTCTCCGGCATCCTGCGTTTGCAGAACAGCCGCCGGTCATTGTCGATCTTGGGGCCTCGGGGAGAGATCCTCGTTGGGATGCGCTAAGGCGTGTAAGCGTCCTTGTGGCGGCCGATGCTGACGCACGGGACTTCGGGGCGGTCGACGGCTCGGGCTGGCTACGGAGGATCGCCATCACTGCGTGCGTCGTCCCCGAGGGCACGCAGGAGGTGGACTTCTACCTCACCCTGGACCCGCACTGTTCGAGTTCTCTTCCGCCACTCCCCGACGCGCTAGGGCCGTGGATGTTCGCTGAGCGCTTCCGTGTCGTCGAGCAGCGCAAGGTACCTGCCGTGAGTCTGGCCAAGATGCTGCAGGACAACGGAATCCAGAGTGTCGACTGGATCAAGCTCGACACGCAAGGTACCGACCTTCGCCTGCTGGATTCGCTGCCGCTTCAGATGTGGGCGCACTGTGCCGTCGTCCAGATGGAGCCGGGAATCATGGATGCCTACGCTGGTGAAGACAAGCTGCATGAAGTGCTCCGTCGATTCGACGGCCTCGACTTCTTCGCGGCTCAACTTGATGTTCGTGGAACGCAGCGCTTCCCGCCCGGTGAGTGGGCTGCGTTGCCCTGGTACGCCCGTCGTTGGCCCGCACGCATACAGATTCCAGCAGCCGGTTGGGCGGAGGTGTCTTTCCTTCGCGCCTACTCGCCCGCGGTCAACGCCACCTCGAGGGACTTGCTGTGGGCGTGGGTCTGCGCCGTGTCATTCCAGCAGTGGGGGCATGCGCTGTACCTCTCCCACCGTGGCACTGAGGAGTCCTCTGATCCAGTGTTCGATCGGTGTACGTCCGCAGTGCGGATGCATGTCGCGCGTCGCGGGCCACTCGCCTTGCTCGATGGGGTCCAACGAGTGGTCTCCAAGCCGTTCCGCCTGGGGTGACTAAGAGGTAGCGTGGTTCATCCATGTCGGGACGAGGCCGTCATCCGAGTGCGGACTACGGTTGTGATTGTAGGTGTCGGTCCTTCAACCGTCCCCGCCATGCAGACCCCCGCCTTCCTAGCTGGCGCGGATCCTTTGGCCGGTGGGGGGCCGCCAAACTAGTCCAGCCGGGTCCGGTAGACCTTGGCGAGGACACGGGAGTTGAGCCCGCTCCCCAACGCCCGCCGACGGTTGGGCAAGGGTGGGAAGTTGCCCGCGTCGTCGACAGACGTGGTTGCCCGATGAGCCCCGCTACGTCGCCAGGATCGCTTGGAGCCACCACCTTCTCTTCAGCGTCGCAGTGCCCCGCTGCGCCCGCCTCTCAGGCTCCAAGCAGGAGCGCCCCAACTGCCCTATCGGGCAACTGCCACGAGACGTATCCGTGCTGTCCATGGCGGCTAGGGCGTTGCTGTAAGCGTGCGTCAGTTGCGGGCTCTCGAAAGGGACCGTAATAGAGGCTCCGGAAGTCCGAGACTCGGCGCTCGGTGTCTGCGAAGTCCTCGTAGTCCGGCGGGCCTGCGTCGCTGCGGTACGCCCCTGACGCATACTCGGACTCGCCGACGTAGAAGTCGTCGATGAAGATGACGCCCGTGACGGGATCCCTGGTACACGGTAACGTCGCGATCCCGGGTCTGTGCAGCAAAAGGGACGGTGCGAGCTGGAGTCGATTGGCTCCGATTCTCTCCAGCGTGGACCGGATTTGTGTCTGCGGCATGGATCCCCTCTCAGTTGTGAATCTAGTTGCCTGGACTAGCTCCAGCCGACACATCGCGCGAATGGGGATTCGTTCGGAATCGTCGACCTGTTGGAGCTGATGGCCAGCAGTCCGTAGATGCGACCTGCCCCTGCAGGGGTGGAGGCTCCAAACACGCATCGGCACTACGACGCCCCTCGGCCCTGCAGCACCGCCCGCACGGTTCTAGCCAGCAGCACCAGGTCACCCGACAGCGTCCACGTCTCCACGTAGTAGAGGTCGAACTGCAGGGCCTCCTGCCACGAGAGATCGGCTCGCCCCTCCACCTGCCAGAGGCCGGTGAGCCCGGGCTTGAGGGCCAGTCGGCGGTAGGCCTCGAGCTCGTACCTGTCCACGTCGTCTACCGGGTGCGGACGCGGACCCACGAGGCTCATCGAGCCGCCCACGACGTTCCACAGTTGCGGCAGCTCGTCCAGCGACCAGCGCCGCAGGAACCGTCCGACGGCCGTGACGCGTGGATCGTGCTTCATCTTGAACGTGGCGCCGGCGTCACCGTTGGCCGCACGGAGCTCCTCACGCATGCGCATCCGCGCCCACGACCATGGTGCGGAACTTGAGCATGGTGAAGGGTCGGCCATGAGCGCCGATGCGAGTCTGCCGGAAGATCACCGGACCCTTGGACGAGAGGCGAACGGCCAGCGCGACCACGACGAACACGGGAAGCAGGAGCAGCGACAGCGACGAGCCCTCCTGCGAGGTCGAACGTACGCTTCACAAACGCCTTCGGTCGGGACAGCACGGCCTCGTCCAGGTGCAGCAGCGGCAGGCCGGCGGCGGGTCGCACGGTCAGTCGCGGGCCGGCAATGTCCAGAACAGCGGGCGCGATCAGCAGGTCGTAGTGGCGGCCCTCCAGGCGCCAGGCGAGCTGGTGGATGGCGTCGGACGTCAGTGCCTCGGACGGTGCCAAGGCGATGGCGTCGCACCTGCTCATGGGCCAGCACCCGATCGAGGCCGGCAAGCCAACCCTCGATCCAGTCGCCGGGGCACGCCATACCGGCTGACCACGCGGTAGCCCGCGTAGGCATCGTGCTCGAGCCGCTCCGCCAGTTCGTCCGCGCTCGGGCCGGCACCGATGACGACCGTTCGATGCAGGAGCCTGCCCTGGGCACGCTGCCGATAGAGCCAGCCTCGCCACGCGAAGCGCCCTCCGACGAGCAGCAGCGAGACCGAGTGGCAGGGAGACGATGGCGTAGGCGCGGGAGATGTCTGCGCGGATCAGGTAGGTGGTCCCGGCGACGATCGCGAACGTGAGGAGGGTGGCGGAGACGATCCGACGGATCTCCTCCGTTCCGAGGCCGATGACACGCTGGTCGTACGAGCCGCGGAGGGCCAGGAGCAGCCACCACATCAGGCCGATGATCACCGGCATGCCGTAGATGGCGAGGGTGGGGTCGATGGCCCATGCGCTCGCACGAGAACTGATGAGGAGACCGAAGAGCATCGACGCGGTGATGAGCAGCGCGTCAGTGACGGTGAGGCGGCGCCGGTAGGGCATGAGCAGCCGCGTGGGCGCCGCGCCGTCGACCTGCGCGAGGGACCCGCCCACGGACGACTGGTACCGGAGCACGGCGTCGTGCTTGTCGATCATCCGTCTCCCCGCTCGCCGTGCACCACTGGGATCTCATGTGAGCATAGAGAGCCGCGCGGCCAGGCCCAAGCATGTCGGCCCCGACAGGCCGACTGATCAGGCAGCGGGGTGAAGCCAGGTCGTCGCCCACCGGATCGTTCGAGCGAGACTGTCTGCGCCCGCGGTGCCGGCAGCGCCGACGATGCGCTGCCGGCTCACGGTGCGGATCTGCTCGGTGATGGCGAAGGTAGGGGTTCGCAGGCCCGTCGCTCCTGAGAGTTCGACGTGGTGCGCCCATCCACGATCGCGGCTGCTGCAGGGCACGACCGTGACAAGGTCGTCCGTCCGCTTGAGGAAGTCGATCGAGGAGACGACCAGCCATGGCCGGCGCCCGGACTGCTCTCGCCCGATGGTCTGGGGATCATCGAGCCACACGATCCGACCCGGCCAAAGGGCTACTCCGCCCACGGATCGTCCTCGAGACCGTCACTGAGCGTGACGTCCCACTCCTCGAACGCGGCCATGTATTCGGCTCTCTCCTCCGGCGTCATGCTCTGCATCTGCCGGATCGCGAGCTCGACCTGCTGGCGCCAGAGGTACTCCTCCAGCACCTTCTCGATGAGGCTGCCGGCGGTCAGGCCCTGTTCGGCAGCAGCCGCGTTGATGCGGTCGCGCAGTTCCGTGGTGACCTTGATGGTCGTGGCGCTCATGGAAGAAGTATACCCAAGGTATACCGACGCTGCTACCCGTCGATGGCGTTGAGCACCTCGGCGACGGCCAGCCCGGGGACCTGTCCGGCCACAACGTCGGCGAAGGGCCGCATGTCGTCGCCTGCGTGACCCATCAGCACGCCGACCCCCGCCCAGCGGAGCATCTCCCGGTCGTTCATGGAGTCACCGATGGCCAACGTGCGGGTGGGGTCGATGCCCTCCCGCTCGCACAGCCGGGCGAGCATCGTGGCCTTGCTGACGCCGCGCGGCCCGATGTCCATCCAGGCGATGTCTCCGGTGCCGAACACGACCGAGTGCAGGCCCAGCTCCTGAGCGAGGAAGCCGAGCCCCTGGTCGACGTGCTCGTCGCTGCGGATCACCAGCCGGATCGCAGGCTCCTCCGTGAGGTGCTCGAATGGCACCTCACGGATCTCTTCGGTCAAGGCGGCGTGCGTGAACGCCAGGTTGGTGCGGAAGAGCCCGCTCACACTCTCGACGCCGAAGGAGGCGTTGGGCAGCAGGTCCCGGACCCGGGTGAGGAGGTCGGTCGGATCGAAGGAGACCGACTCCACGATCTCCTCGGGCTGCACGCCGACGAGCAGGGCGCCGTTGCTGCAGACTGCCCAGTCGTGCATGCCGGCTGCCCGGCACACCGGAATGGTGGTGGAGCGGGAGCGACCGGTCGCGGCGACGACCATGATTCCCATGGCCTGCACACGGGCGATCGCCTCCACGGCGGCCTCGGGCACCGGGCCGTCATGCTCGATCAGGGTGTCGTCGAGGTCGAGCGCGATCAGCTGCGGACGGAAGCCACGAAGGTCGGTCAGGTCTGGAACTCGGGTGTCAGTCATCGTCATAGTGCCGTCACGCTAGGGCGCGGGCGTGAACACCTCGCGACCACCAAGGAACGGCCGCAGGGCCATCGGGACAACGACGCTGCCGTCGGCCTGCTGATGGTTCTCGAGCAGCGCGACGATGATGCGGGGCATGGCGCACAGGGTTCCGTTGAGCGTGGCCAGCGGGCGGGTGCCGTTCTCGTCGCGCAGGCGGATGCGCAGCCGGCGTGCCTGGAACTCGGTGGTGTTCGACGTCGACGTGATCTCGCGGTACGTGCCCTGCGTCGGGATCCACGCCTCCATGTCGTACTTGCGCGCGGCGCTCGAGCCCAGGTCCCCCGTCGCCACGTCGATGACGCGGTAGGGGATCTCGAGGGCATCGACGAACTCGCGCTCCCAGCCGAGCAGGCGCGCATGCTCCGCCTCCGCGTCCTCCGGCCGGCAGAACACGAACATCTCGACCTTGTCGAACTGATGGACGCGGATGATGCCGCGGGTGTCCTTGCCGTACGACCCCGCCTCCCGCCGGTAGCACGACGACCAGCCGGCATAGCGCAGCGGCAGCTGGTCGGCATCGATGATCTCGTCGGCGTGGTAGGCAGCCAACGCCACCTCGGACGTGCCGACCAGGTACATGTCGTCCTGCTCGACGCGGTACACGTTCTCGGCGGCCTGACCGAGGAAGCCGGTGCCCTCCATCGCACTGGGCAGCACCAGGCTCGGCGTGATCATCGGGATGAGGCCGTGGGCGGTGGCCTGAGCCATTGCCAGGTTGAGCAGCGCGATCTCCAGGAGCGCCCCGGGGCCGGTCAGGTAGAAGAACCGCGAGCCGGAGACCTTCGCGCCCCGCTCCATGTCGATCGCGTTGAGCAGTTCGCCCAGCTCGAGGTGGTCGCGCGGTGCGAACCCCTCCGCGTCGAAGTCGCGCGGCGTGCCGACCGTCTCGAGGACGGTGAAGTCCTCCTCACCGCCGACGGGGGAGTCGAGGTTGACGATGTTCGACACCTGCAGCCAGAGCGCGTCGACGACCTCGCCCGCCGTCGTGGCCGCCCGCTCGGCGTCCTTGACCCGGTCGGACAGCCCCTGGGCCTCGCTCAGCAGAGCGTCCAGCTCCTGCTGGGCCGTTGCGCGGGCCGCGTCGTCGTCGGCCTTCTTCAGCGCACCCTGGAGCGGGCCGATCCGCTTGCCCAGGACCTTCTGCTGGTTCCGCAGCTCGTCGAACGCCGTCTGCGCCTGCCGCTTGGCGACGTCGGCCGCCACCAGGTCGTCGACCAGTTCGACGCTCTCCCCGCGACGTCGCTGGGACTCGCGGATCAGGTCGGGGTCGGTGCGCAGGATGGCGGGATCGATCACGACGGCAGCCTAGGCGCTGCGCCTCATTGGCCGGAATTCACCTCCTTGTGGCACGATTCCTCCGTTTTGCCTGCCATGACAGGCCGGGAGCATTCGCGCGTTGCGCGGAACGGGGAAAGGACCCCTCGGTTGGACTACAACTGGCTGACGCCCAAGGCGCAGGCCCGACCCTCAGGCGAGAAGGGCTGGGGCTCGTTCGCGGTCGAGCCGATCCCCGCCGGCGAGACCGTGGCCGCCTTCGGTGGCTGGATCGTCGAACGGGCCACCCTGTCGACGATGGCGCATGACCGGCAGTCCCGGTCGATCCAGGTCGACGACGACCTCTACCTGGTGTCCGACGAGACTCCCGAGCCAGGCGACATGCTCAACCACTCCTGCGACCCCAATGCCGGGCTCAACGGCTCGACCCTGCTCGTCGCCATGCGCGACATCGCGGTCGGGGAGGAGATCACCTTCGACTACGCGATGTGCGACGCGAGTGACTATGACGAGTTCACCTGCCTCTGCGGGGTGCCGACCTGCCGGGAGGTCGTGACCGGGGCGGACTGGCGCGACCCCGTCCTGCAGGCGAAGTACCGCGGCTGGTTCTCGCCATACCTCGTCAAGCGCATCGCGTCGCTGCCGACCCTGTAGCGCGCGATGACCCTGCCCCCGGACGTCCGCGTGCGGGCGCTGGAAGCCGAGGACGAAGCGGACCTGACGGCGGCATTCCGGATCCACCGGGCGTACGAGGTGGCCGTGACGGGCGAATCAGAACTGACACCGGAGGCCGTGCGGTCGACCCTGACGGGGCCGGACGCGTGGCGCAGCGAGCATCGCCTCGCGCTGCGTGGCGACGAAGCGGTCGGCGTCCTGCTCGCGGAGGTGGACCGGCTGGGTCGAGAGGTGTTCGCCGACGCCTACGCGCTCGGACCGCGAGCAACGGATATCCAGCGAACCCTGCTGGCCGGAGCGGTCGAGGCCACGCGCGCTGTGGCCGCAGTTGACCTCAGCACGACGGTGCCCGACGACCCGTACGCGCTGAACCCGGACGTGTGGCAGGTGGTCTCGGCCTGCTACGAGCAGGACACGGGTTGCGCGGAAGCGCTGGATTCGCTGGGGTTTCGGACCATTCGCCGGTTCTGGCGGATGCGACGTGACCTCGTGGACATCCCGGAGGGCGAGCCGGTCGCCCCTTCCGGCGTGACCCGCAGGGTCGTCGACGGCGACGCGGACCGCCGGATCATGCATGCGCTGTTCCGGGACTCGTTCGCGGAGCACTTCGGCAGCACGCATGACCACGAGTACGAGGAGTGGATCGCCCGCGTCGAGGCGCTGGACGGCGTCGATCCCTCGCGCTGGTGGATCGCCACGCTCGACGGTGTGGACGTGGGGATCTGCCTGCTCGACGACTCCCGCGCCGCTTCCGGAGACTCGTATGTGCGCACCCTCGGGGTGGTCGCGCCGGCTCGGGGACGCGGAATCGCCCGGTGGCTGCTGGAGTGCGCGGCCGCCGATGCTGCGGCCCGCGGGCTGACCGGAATGGCACTGGCGGTCGACGGCGAGAACGTCACGGGTGCCACGAGGCTCTACGAGTCGGTCGGGTTCACGGTCCAGCGGACGATCGACGTGTGGTGCTACCCGATCATCGAAACGGCCGGGTAGACCTAGACGGTCAGCAGGATCTTCCCGGTGGCGGCGCCGTCGGCGATCAGCTGGTGTGCGTAGGCCGCGTCCACGAGCGGAAGCCTGCGGTCGACGATCGGGCGCACGTTGCCGGCGTGGATCCACGGCCACACCGTGCGCTCGACCTGCCGGCAGATGGCCGCCTTCTCGGACTCGGGCCGACTGCGCAGGCTGGTGGCATGCACCGAGGCGTTCTTGCGCAGCAGTGCGTTGATATCGAGTTCCGCCTTCACACCGCCCTGGAGGCCGATGATCACCAGCCGTCCCTCGCGGGCAAGGGCGGTGACATTTCGGTCAAGGTAGGCGCCGCCCATGTTGTCGAGGATGACATTGGCACCCCGGCCTCCGGTGGCGTCCTTGACTGCCTCGACGAAGTCCTGCTCGTGATAGTTGATCAGCACGTCGGCGCCGAGCTCCGCACACCGATCCAGCTTCGCCTTGCTGCCAGCAGTGACCGCGACGCGAGCCCCCAGGGCGCGGCCGATCTGGATCGCCATGGTGCCGATCCCGGAGCCGCCACCGTGGACGAGCAACCACTCGCCCTCGCTCAGGTTCGCCACCATGTCGAGGTTGCTCCACACCGTGCAGGCGACTTCGGGCAGCGCCGCCGCGTCCACGAGGCTGACCCCGTCGGGGACGCTCATCACCTGGCCGATGGGGACTGCGACCTTCTGCGCGTAGCCTCCGCCGGCGAGCAGCGCGCACACCTTCTCGCCGATGTGGTCCAGGGAGATGGCCGCGCCCACCGAGCTGATGGTGCCTGAGCACTCGAGTCCGAGGATCTCGGACGCCCCCGGTGGTGGCGGGTAGGAGCCTTGGCGTTGCAAGAGATCCGCTCGATTGACGGCCGTGGCGGCGACGTCCACGATGACCTCGCCGGGACCGGGAGTCGGGTCAGCGACCTTCGCCCATTCGAGTACCTCGGGCCCCCCCGGCCCGGTGACGGTCATCGCATGCACGAGTCCCCCTACTGTCCCGGATCGTTGTGCCGGATGACGACCAGCCGGTCGCCGGGCTCGAGCCGCGTGATCGCGTCGGTGTCGAACCGATGGGCGACCCCCTTGCGGATGACGGCCAGCACGATCTGCCCGGACGCGTCGAGGTCCGCGGGCGACTGGCCGAGCTCATCGCGCGTGATGTCACGTTCGACCACCTCGAGGCCCCGACCGGAGTCGAGCAGGTCCTCCATGATCTCGCCGGCGGTGCTGGACAGCAGCGACAGGCCCATCAGGCGTCCGGCCGACTCAGCGGTGGGGATGACGTTGTTGGCGCCGGACTGGCGGAGGATGTCCATGTTCTGGGCTTCGCGCGCCGCGGCGACGATGGTCGCGTGGGGCGAGAGCCGTCGGGCCGTCAGCGTCACCAGGATCGACGTGTCGTCCTCGTCGGTGGCGACAACCACCCGCTTGGCCCGGTCGATGGCCGCATCACGCAGCACATCCTCGCGCCGACCGTCGCCGACCACGCCCACGAACCCGTCTCGGGTCGCCTCGTCGACGGCATTTCGGTCGGAGGCCACGACGACGATCTGCGTGGGGGCGGTCCCCGCGTCGACGAGGGACCGCGCCGCTGCTCGGCCCTTCACGCCGTACCCGACGATCACGGTGTGATCATTCACGTTGTTCCTCCAGCGGGTGGACCGCATCTGCTCTCGCGTGCGTTGCGTCAGGACCTCGATGGTCGTGCCGACCAGCACGATCAGGAAGATGAACCGCAACGGGGTGATGACGAGCACGTTCGTCAGGCGAGCCGACTGGCACACCGGAGTGATGTCACCGTAGCCGGTGGTCGAGAGGGTCACTGCCGCGTAGTAGAGCGAGTCGATCCAGTTCAGCCCGTCGCTCGAACCGCTGTCCCGGTAGCAGTCCCGCTCCCAGTAGACGATCGCGGTCGTCGCCACGATTGCGGCCACCGCGATGAAGATGCGGACGCCGATGTTCCGGATCGGGCTGAAGCGTCTCTCAGGGAACTTCAGCGGCGGCGGCTGCGACGGGTCGCCCACTGGCATCTTCCGTCGCGACTTCCGTCTGGCCATTCAACCGCTCTCTGATGTACAGCACGCTCACGACGAGCGTGCCCATGATGGCGATCATGCCAGCAATGAGGGTCGAAATGCCGAGAAGCTTCAGAGCGGTGGCGGCCAGGATCACCATCAGGAGCCAGCGCAGCGCCTGCCCGTCGTAGCGCGAGGACATCCGTGCGCCGATCCACACGCCGGGGATCTGGCCGAGCAGGAGGGAGGCGACGACGGCGATGCTGATCTCTCCGAATCCGGCGTGCGCGATCGCACCGGCGACGAGCATCGGGACCGCCTGGGTCAGGTCCGTGCCGACCAGGATCGAGGGCCGCAGCAGGGGATAGAGCAGGAGGAGGGTGGTCACCACCAGCGACCCGGATCCGACGCTGGTCATGCCCACCAGGACCCCGACGATCAGGCCCAGGGCGATGGTCGGGCCCCGCTTCACCGGCATGTCGACGCCCAGCTGCTTCTGCACGCCGCGCAGTCCCGAGGCACGACGCCCGACCCACACCTTGGCGACCATGGCTGCCACGGCGATGATCAGGACCCAGCCGATCCAGGTGCGGATGGTCTCGCTCGCGGCGTCGGAGCCGAGCACCCGCGCGAAGAAGTACGTCCCCAGCAGCACACCGGGGATCGATCCGGCCGACAGCCAGCCCACCAGCCCCCAATGGACGGTCTTCGCCTTGATGTGGACGAGCGCGCCGACCGGCTTCATGATCGCTGAGGCGACCACGTCGCTGGACACAGCCACCGCGGGGGAGACGCCGAAGACGAGCACCAGCATGGGGGTCACCAGGGCGGCGCCGCCCATGCCGGTCAGTCCGACCATCAGCCCGGCGAGCAGGCCGCCGAGGGTCAGCGTCAGATTGATGTCGGCGAACTCCACGGGGCCACGGTACCGGCCGACGGAGGCATTTCCTACTAACTAGGCCGACAAAGTGGTAAAAGTCACGTATTAGCGCCAGCGGCTGCGGCCCCAGGGGTCCAGCACCTCGACGACGTCCCCCCGCATGCCCGCGCCGGGGGGCACGACCGCGATGGCCTGGGCGCTCGCCCACCCCTGCAGCGCGGTCGGACCGGTGCCGACGAGCGGGGCCGCCATCGTGCCCGCGGTCGATACCTCCAGTCGCACGGGAACGAGGGCAGTGTCGTCGGCGTAGTCCGCTGGCGAGGTGTCGTCCATGAGCACGGCCGTGCGGCGCTCACCCGCTTCCGGATCCCCCCGCAGGGCCTCGATCAGCGGGCTGGCCAGGGTCGCGAGCGCGGCGAGCGCGGCCGGGGGATCACCCGGCAGGCCGAGCAGCAGGCGGCCGTCGGGCAGCCGCGCAAGCAGCATCTGGGCCCCCGGGGTCACGCCCACCCCGTCCACCAGCCAGTGCGCACCGAGATCGCGCAGGACCCGGCGCAGGTGGTTCTCCGGATCCGGCGCCGTCGATCCCGTGGTGATCAGGACGTCCACGGCGGCGTCCTCGATCTCCCGGAGAAGCAGTTCCTCGGTATCCGGTGCACGCACGGCCGGGTTCCCGCGGGCCCCCAAGGCACCCACGAAGGCGGGCACCGTGTGCCCGAGAGCGTCGCGTACCCGTCCATGCCGGGGCAGTCCTCGATCCAGCAGCTGGCCGCCGAGGACGAGGACGCCGACCACGGGGGGCGGGATCACCTCGATGGAGTCGAGTCCGCGTGCCGCGGCGAGCGCGAGGACGGCCGGGGTGACCGTCTGTCCGGCCTCGAGCAGGACATGCCCTGCGGCGGACACCACCCCTTGGCGCACGATGCCGCTGCCGAGATCGGGCCGGACGCGCTCGTCTGGGATGTCGGTCAGCGGGTCGTGCATGGTGACGCTCTGGCGACCGTCCGTCGCGCGGCCCACGGTGGCGTGCTCGGCCGGGATGACGGCATCGGTTGATCGCGGTACCGGCCACCGCGCGGAGACCGGCGTGGCCCAGCCAGGGGAGAGGACGTCGAGCTCGTCGAGCAACCAGGGTCCCTCCCCGCAGACGGCGAAGCCATCCGTGCCGGCGGAGTCCTCGGCTGGATCGTCTTGGACGGTCACGAGATCGCGGGCGAGGTTGCTGCCGGCGGCCTCGTCGAGCCGCGCCGGCCGGCCGGATGAGGGTTGCGCGCACGTGGCGGCCACGATCCGGGCCTGATGCCACGACAGCACGCCGTCGAGTCCGAACGTGCTCACGGGCCCATGCTCGCATGGAGCACGGGCCCGTGAGGTACGACTGGCAGGGCTTCGCCGAAGGCGAGCCGCGTCAGCTGCTCTTGGTCGTCGACTGCGACGAGCCGCCACCGCCGGCCGGCTGGGGCGCTGGTGCTGCTTTCTGAGCCGGCGCTGCGGCCGGCTGGGGCGCCGGCTTGGCTGGTTGCGCGGCGGGCTGAGGTGCGGGCGCCTGGGCCTGAGCGGCCGGTTGGCTCGTCGCTCCCCCGCCGCTCTTCTTCGTGGGCTTGCTGGCCGATGACTTCGACGCGGGTGCGCTAGGACTCTTCGCGACCCACGATGAGGACCCTGACGAGGAGGGCGTGGACCAGGCAGCCGCTTCGTTCTGTGCCGCGGCCTGGCGCTTCAGCTTCTTCGCCGTGCGGACCAACTTGGCCCGGTAGGCATCGAGCCGGTCCTTCTCCTGGGCAAGGGCTGCCGCGTATGCGTCAAGGTCGGCTTCGGTCAGTCCTTGCGAACTGGTGGGGACCGAGGCGGCGGGCGCGCTCGCGAGCGGAGCCTGGTCGACCGCCAACGACTCCTCGAATTGGGTCGTGTCGGCCGGGGCTTCGTCCGTTCCCTGGGCCTCTGCGTTGGCGTCGATGGTCCGGGCACCGAGCAGTCCCACGACTCCGATGCAGGTGGCGGTGGCCAACCCCGCGGAAAGGATGCGCGACGGTGCCGACGATCGACGCAGGGGTGCCTGCGCCAGGTGTCTAGTCATCGTCGTCATCGCTCTCGTGATCGTCATCCTCGTGGTCGTCATCGTCGTCGTCGTCGTGATCGTCGTCGTCGCCGCTGTTCGAGCCGGAGTTCGAGCTGGTGGGCTGCGGGGCTTCCTTGTTGGTCGTCCAGTCGTAGATGACGCCACCGACGCGATCGACGTAGCCGGTGACCACGGATCCGTCGTGCCGCAGGACGCGCACGGCCCACGCGTCGTAGCCGCCGTGATCCTCCTTCTCCGCCTGCTGCACCACACCGCCGTTCGTGGCGTTGAGCACCAGTTCCACGGCCCGTTCCGCGGAGATCTCCTGAACGTCAGCAACTCGCTCGGCGGACGCGCTCGGAGACGGGCTCGAGGAGCGGCTCGGCTTGGGGGTCGAGGCCTTGGCGGCTGGCTTCTTGGTCGGCTTGCGCGTCGGCTGTGCCTTCTGCTCCGCGCGCGGGGCCGGAGCAATCTGGCCGCCCCCGGACGGGGTCGTGACCTTCGGGAGCGCGGGAAGCGGCTCATCCGACAGGGACGGCAGCGGCGTCGGCGAGTCCGTCGGCGCGGACTGCGCGACCACAGGCGAGGTTGAGGGGGTCGCGAGCACCTCAGGCGGTGCATCGCCAGCGGGCTCTGCCAGAGCGACTGTCTCGGACAGCGGCGCGTTGCTGCTGGCGGCGTTGATCACGGCCACGCTGGCCACGGAGCCGGCGACCAGGATTGCGCCGGCCGCCACGACGGTGGCGATGATGCTCGAGCGATGCATCGTGTGTCTCCTTGGATTGGATTGAGTAGTCGACCGCGACACGAGTGACGCTAAGGGGTGGGAGCCAAGATCCGATCCATGCCGGGGTTAAGAAGAAGTAAGGGCGGAGTCACCTTTGACTGCCCGATGCGGCCCCGGCGCGGGGACGAACCCGCGCGCGAGCAGTGCGGTCACGACCAGCCCCGTGCCCGTGAACAGCAGCGCCAGTGACCACTCGGCAAGCGCATCCGTGCCCGCCAGTACGTAGTGAGCGGTCGCTAGCGGCCACGCGGCATAGGCGACGAGATGGGACCGCTTGAACCAGCGGTTCCCCGTCTGCCCCATGCGGGCCCGCAGTCGGCCGAGGAAGGACACCGGGACCATCAGCCAGAACGCGATCGTGCCGAGGGCCACGGCAGTGGTCTGCCATGGGGCTGCACCCGGAACGAGAAGCGCCGTCACTGTGAAGGTGACCGCCGGGTCCACCAGCAGGAGCGCCATGTGCAGGGCGAGGAACCCCATCGCAATGGCGCCGAGCCACCGATGGAGATCGAGCAGACGCAGTTCCGGAGCCAACCCGCCCAACACGCGGGTCCGCAGCAGGATGCCCCAGACGACCACGGCCGTGAGCAGGCCCCACGCGGTGACGCCGGACGCGCGGATCGCCAGCCAGGTCCAGGGAATGTCAGCCATCGTGGTGCGTCCTTTCGGCAGGCGAGAGCAGCACCTCAGGGATCGTGCGTACGTCGTCTGAGGTCAGCAGGATCGCGGTCAGGGCCCGGTCGGCGAGGTCGCTCGCCGCTCGGGCCGGCTCCTGAAGCAGGGCAGCAGTGGCCAGGGCCTCGGCCTCCCATGCGGTCGACGCCACCACGGTCACCTGGACGAGCGGGCTGGTGCCCATGGTTCCGGTGCGAGGGTCGATGACGTGGTGGCGCCGCCCCTGGGCCCAGCGCCGCTTGAGGATCGTCGACGTGGCGGTGCCGATGCGCGTGATGCCGGGCTCGAAGTGCAGGACGGTCAGGGTGCGATCCGCCTCGAGGCCGTCCATGCGTTCGTCCTGGACGGCGATGGCCCAGGGCGTCACGTCGGCGCCCGAGATCGCGATGTCCCCGCCCAGATTCACCAGCACCCCGGTCGCGCCCGCCTCGCGGATCTCGTCGGCGATGATGTCCGCTGCGAGTCCCTTTCCGATGGCGCCGGGGTCGAGACCGATGCCCGCCGGCAGTGTGATCGACATGCCTGCCCGATCCACGATCACGCCGGACATCCCGGGGACGGCGGCCAGCCGCACGTCGTCCAGCGCATAGGCAGGTCGCGATGTCAGGACGGCGAAGTCGACGTCGTAGCCGTGGGCGTTCATGGCCGCAAGGACGGTCGGATCGAACAGACCGTCGGTGCGCTGCCACGCCTCCTTCATGCGACTGACGAGATGCAGCAGGTCCTCGGAGACCGGGACGGGGCCTTCGCCTGCACGGCCATTCAGCCGGTTGAGCTCACTGTCGGCCCGGAAGCGGCTCCAGCACTGCTCGAGCAGTTCAACGCGATCGTGAGCAAGGCCGGCAAGGGTGTCCGCCACTTCAGGCGGTGCGACGACTAGAACGTGGCAATCCGTCCCCATCGCTCGGAACCGCAGCTGCGCGCGGTGCAACACGGCGGCATCGCTCTCGTCTGCCTTGGTCTGCACCACATCGAGGACGGTAGGGCGCGGACAACAGGTCGGGTCCACGGTGAGGTTAAGTGCGAGTAAGGGCTTGGCTGATTGACCGGATTCGGTGGAGACGTCGACCCGCCTTCGGGGTCCACGGGGCCGGGGCGTGCCACGATGAGCTCATGAAGGTGCTGGTAGTCGAGGACGATCCGAGCGTTGCCGAACCGCTGGTGGCGGGACTGCGTCGCAACGGGATCGACACGGACCACGTGGTCTATGCCGCGCAGGTCATTGGTGCGGCGCAAGGTGCCGACGTCGTGCTTCTCGATCTGGGCCTGCCGGACGGTGATGGACTCGAGGTGCTGCGCGACCTGCGCCGAGTGTCGGATGTGCCGGTCATCATCGCCACCGCCCGCGGCGAGGAGACCGATCGGATCGTCGGCCTGGAGCTGGGCGCCGATGACTATGTCGTCAAGCCGTTCTCGGTCCGGGAGCTCGCCGCCCGCGTACGGGCGGTCGCCAGGCGGCGGCGGGTCGACGCACCCTTGGAGTCCGGGCGGATCGCGGTGGACCGCAACCGGCATCGCGTCGCGGTGGACGGCAACGAGATCGAGTTGACGGCCAAGGAGTTCGACCTGCTCGCCGTCCTGGCCGAAGACCCTGGTCGTGCTGTGTCCCGTCAGGAGCTGTTCTCGCGGGTGTGGGATCCGGTCTGGGTGGGCACTGGGAAGACGCTTGACGTCCACGTCGCCTCGCTTCGCAAGAAGCTCGGAGATCCCGCACTGATCGAGACCGTTCGAGGAGTGGGTTACCGGCTGGCCGTAGGCGACGCGTGACCCGACGCCTCGTCCTGGCGATGGCCGTGCTGGTGGCGGTCGTGGCTGCGGCGTTGGCCCTGCCCCTCGCCAGCGTGGTCGCGAACGATCAGCGGGCCGCCTTCATCTCCGGGCTCGAGGTCGACACCCTGACGACGGCGGCTCGACTGTCCGCTCTGCCCGACATCGACTGGCAGACGACGGCCGAGGCAGAGGCGGCGCGCACCGGCGCGCGAATCGTGGTCGTGTCGCCGGACGCGACGCTGCTGGCCGACAGTGACCAGACGTCGCTGGACCGCCAGTTCGACCGACCCGAGATCGACGCCGCGCTCGCCGGCTCCCTTACGTCGGACGTGCGCACGTCGGTGACGCTCGGGGAGCCATTGCGCTACGTCGCGGCACCGATCATCCAGAACTTCGACGTGGTCGGCGCCGTGCGGCTGTCGCTACCGGAGTCGATCGTGGACGAGGAGGTTCAGGAGACCCAGCGCTGGCTCATCGTCTTCGTCGTCGCGGTCGTGGTGGGTGCGGGGCTGGTGGCCTGGCTGCTCGCCCGGTCGATCTCGTCACCGCTCAAGCGGGTGGCCCAAGTTGCCGAGGACCTGCCGGACGACCTCGACCTGCGCGCGGACGAGACCCACGGGCCGCCGGAGGTGCGCGCCGTTGCGGTGTCCCTCAACTCGACGGCCAGCCGACTCTCGGGAATCCTGCGACGCACGCAACGGGTGGCAGCTGACGCGTCCCACCACCTGCGCACACCGCTGACGGGGGTGCGGCTTCGGTTGGAGGCGATCGACGACATCTCCGACCAGGAGCACGTCCAGGACGAGGCACGAGCCGCCATGTCCGAGGTGGATCGGCTGAGCCACCGGATCGAGCAGGTCCTCGCGCTCGCGCGCAGCGACGTCGGCGCCGTCGCGCCGGCGGTGCAGGACGCCTCTGCGGTCGTGCGCGATCGGGTGGAGGCCGCGGGCGGCATGTTCGATGAGAGCGACGTGACGCTCGACGCCGACATCGAGCCCGCCGTGCACGTTCTGGCCCCGACCGGCGCAATGGCCCGCATCGTCGACGAACTGCTCGGGAACGCGCTGCAGTACGCGCGGACGCGGGTCAGGGTCTCGCTGCACCGCGACGGTCGGACCGCTGTTCTCAGGGTCGAGGACGACGGTCCTGGCGTTCCGGAGTCCGAGCGTGATGCGGTGTTCGACCGCTTCCGTCGCGGGTCCGCGTCGGTCCCTGGTGGCAGTGGTCTGGGCCTGGCGCTGGTCCGGGAGACGGTGGTCGCCATGGCTGGGAGCGCGCGAGCAGACGCATCACCGCTGGGCGGCCTGTTGGTGCTGGTTCGCGTACCGTGCGCCGATGCCGACGCAGCGGTGCCCACCCCGCAGCGACCTCATTTCGGCTGATGCGCGTGTCTGGCGTCGTGCCTGACCCGTCGGGGCGTCAGGCCGGCAGGATGCGCCCCATGCCCGAGTAGGAGCGACCCCACCAGGAGCCGGAGATCGGGCTGACCTTGACGCCGTCGCCGTAGCCGCGCGCATCGATCATGCGGCCCTTGCCGATGTAGATGCCGACGTGGTGTGCGCCGCCCCGGAAGAAGAACACGAGGTCGCCGGGCTTCGCCTGCTTCTTCGAGATCTTCTTGACGTTGCCGTACTGGGCGCGCGAGTTGTGCGGCAGCTCCTTGCCGGTGACCGTCTTGTAGACGTAGCGGGTCAGGCCGGAGCAGTCGAAGGCGTGCGGGCCGGAGGAGCCGGCGGAGTAGCGGTCGCCGAGCTGCTTGCGGGCGACGGTCACGATCTTGGTCCGGGTCTGCTGGATCTGGGCCGCGCGCACGGCCTTGGCGTGCAGGGCCAGCCGTCGTGCGTTGGCCTTGTTGGCGCGGGCCACGGAGATCGACGTGTCGACGACGACGAGGGTCTCGACCGCGGGGACGGGGTCGATCGCCGGGACCGGGTGGTTGGCGGGCTGCTCCGCGCGCGCCATGTGAGTGGCGGTCAGCAGACCGGCAGCCAGGGCGACGAGCAGTGTCAGGACGAGCAGGGGAAGGCGCACGGCAGCGCGCATGGAACGACTCCTTCGACGACTGCCTCCCAGGTGAGCTGACGGGCTCGGGCGTGAAGGTGCCCTACCGCATGGTGGCGCGGATTCGCCCCGTGGCCGCGTGCGGCCGGTGGGTCCCCGGTACGGGCGCGGGTGTGTGCGCCCCGATTCGGCAGGTCATCGGCCCCCGACGGGTGTCGAGGCAGGACCGATGACTCCATGACGGTACGAGGTCACGGAAAGGTCACGGAAATGTCGCAGCCGGAATGCGGACGCGTGCTGCAGGGATTGTGAGGGGCCTCACAAGCAGTCCCGTTCGTCACATTGGCCCCATCGGTAACAAGGTGCCGGAATCCCGTGCAGCGCCCACGAGGCGGCGCTAGCGTCCCGAACACGCACCCGAGGAGGCAGCAATGGACGACACCATCCGCCAGCACAAGTACGTCCTCACCGAGGACCAGATGCCGACGACCTGGTACAACCTGCTCGCCGACCTCCCCACACCTCCGCCCCCGCCCCTTCACCCCGGCCGGATGGACCCCGTCGGTCCGGACGACCTTGCGCCCCTGTTCCCGATGGACCTGATCCTCCAGGAGGTCTCGCAGGAGCGGTACATCGACATCCCGGGTGGGGTGCTGGACGTCTACCGGCAGTGGCGGCCGTCCCCGCTGTTCCGTGCGCACCGCCTGGAGAAGGCGCTGGGCACCCCGGCACGCATCTACTACAAGTACGAGGGCGTCTCGCCGGCCGGCTCGCACAAGACCAACACGTCGGTGCCGCAGGCCTACTACAACAAGAAGGAAGGCACGACCCGGCTGACCACCGAGACGGGGGCCGGCCAGTGGGGCACCGCGCTGTCCTTCGCGTGTGCGCTGTACGGCATCGACTGCGAGGTGTGGCAGGTCGGGGCGTCCTACGACTCCAAGCCGTATCGGCGGCTGATGATCGAGGCGTTCGGTGCCACCGTGCACCGCTCGCCGTCCGACCTCACCGAGGTGGGGCGCCAGCTCGCCGCCGACCCGAAGAACTGGTCCGGCTCGCTGGGCATCGCCATCTCCGAGGCGGTCGAGGTGGCGGCCAAGGATCCGAACACCCGCTACGCGCTGGGCTCGGTCCTCAACCACGTGCTGCTGCACCAGACGATCATCGGCGAGGAGGCACTCCTGCAGATGGAGATGGCCGGGGACACCCCGACCCTGATCGTCGGCTGCACGGGCGGTGGCTCCAACTTCGCAGGCCTGTCCTTCCCCTTCATGCGGGAGAAGCTCGCCGGCAAGATCAATCCGCGGATCCTCGCGGTCGAGCCGTCGTCCTGCCCGTCGCTCACCAAGGGCGTGTACGCGTACGACTTCGGCGACACGGCGGGCATGACCCCGCTGATGAAGATGCACACGCTGGGCCACGACTTCATCCCGGATCCCATCCACGCCGGCGGCCTGCGCTATCACGGCATGGCGCCGTTGATCTCCCACGTGTACGAGGAAGGCCTGCTGGACGCCGTCGCGGTGCCGCAGACGGAGTGCTTCGCGGCCGCCGTCCAGTTCGCCCGCACCGAGGGCATCGTCCCGGCGCCCGAGCCGACGCATGCGCTCGCGATGGCGATCCGAGAGGCGCTGAAGGCGAAGGAGACCGGCGAGGAGACGGTGATCCTGACCGCACTGTGCGGACATGGCCACTTCGATCTGGCCGCGTACGACAGTTACCTGAGCGGCTCGATGGTCGACGAGGAGGTCAGCGAGGAGCGGTTCGCCGAGGCGCTGACCACGCTGCCGAAGGTCCCCGCGTAGGGCTTGCCACTCAAGGGTACGGGTCCGGCTGGCTCGCGCCACGTCGCCGGGTTGCGCGACAGGTGCGTGCTCGTCGTCGGCGCTAGGGTGACCGCGTGAGCTACCCGACCCACCGGCGCACGCTCGCCAAGGGTCTGATCTTCGTCGGCTTCGCCACGCTCGTCGGCAACGGAGCCGCCTACCTGCTGAGCATGGTGGCGGCCCGTGTTCTCGCGCCGGAGGCCTTCGGGGCGCTCGGCGCCCTGCTGGGGTTGCTGGTGATCATCAGCACCGTCGGTATCGCGATGCAGGCGCTCACCGCCCGACGCGTGGCGGTGGCTGTCGAGGACCGTGCCGACGCCGAGGGTCAGGCCATCCGGCTGTCGGTGATCATCGCGGCGGTCATCATGCTGATCGGCGTCGGCGCCGCCTGGCCCCTCGGCAGTCTGTTCACGATCGCCCCGCTCGCCGTCGCCACCGGCATCGCGTCCATCGGCTTCGTGGTGATCGGGTCGGCGGCGATGGGCATCGCGCAAGGACGTGAGGAGCATGCCCGGCTGTCCTGGGCCTTCATCGCGAACGGCGTGGGCCGGGCCCTGGGCGGTGTCGTCGGCGTGGTCGTGCTCTCCAGCGTGGTCGGGGTCGGCATCGGCGTCCTGGTCGGGTGCGCGGTCGGTGCCTTCATCGCCTACCGACTGATCTGTCCGGGCGCGTGGGCGCCCAAGCTCGCCCCCGGAGTGGCGGCCGAGTTCGGGCACGTCGTCCATGCGCTGGCAGTGCTGTTCACCTTGACCAATGTCGACGTCCTGCTTGCACGCGTCTTCCTGACGGAGGCGGAGTCCGGCGAGTACTCCGTCGGCGTGCTGCTCGCCAAGATCGCGTTCTTCCTGCCCAACGCCATCATCATCGTGCTGTTCCCGAAGATGACCGCCGGACGGAACAACCGGACGGTCTATCTGGCCACGGGCCTGACGGCCATGGTCGGCGCGGTCATCATCACGTTCAGCTACCTGTTCGGCGACCTCGTCATCCGGATCCTCGGCGGTGCTCAGTACACCGAGCTCGGCTCTGAGGCGTGGCTGTTCGCACTCGAGGGCTCGGCCTTCGCGCTCGTGCAGGTCCTGCTCTACGCCCGGCTGGCCACCCAGGATCGCCGGGCCGTGGTGGCGGTCTGGGCTGCCCTCGTGGTCCTGGTCGGCCTGGTGGTGTTCTGGCGGCACGACTCGCTGATCGAGATCGTGACGACGGTGGTGGCGGTCTCCCTGGTGCTGACCGTCGTCGGCCTGATCATGGACCGTCGGCAGTCGCCGTCCGTGCCCATCCCCGTCGAGTCCGCCGAGTAGCGCCCACCCTTTCCCCGTCTGTCTTGAGGTTGGTGGTCGCAAAACGTACGTTTTGCGACCACCAACCTCAAGACAGACGGGGATGAGCGCCACGACGAGGAGGGGGAGATCCGGCGAGATGGTTCGATTAGCCCGCATGATGGAACGATGACTTCGAGGACAGGAGAGGTTCGTGGGTGACGACGCCACACCGGAGGAGACGTCGGGCGTAACGCCGACGCCGGCCGACACGGGGGCCGAGGGGGTCGTCACGGGTGCTGGCTCAGCCTCGGGCAGCGACGTCACGCAGGAGATCCCGGTGGTCCGCGACGACGCGGCAGCCGAGGAGCCGGAGGGCGTGGCCGCGGAGGAGCAGCAGCCGGAGCCGAGCCGGAGCCGGAGCCCACGTCGGTCGAGCCGGACGCCGAGCCGGAGCCGGAGGCCAGTTCCGAGCCGGACGCCGAGACCAGGAGCCGGTGGCCGAGCGCGGCCGAGCCCGACGCCGAGACGGACACGGAGCCGGAGCCCACGTCGGTCGAGACCGGACCCGAGACAGTCGCCGCAGACGAGTCGCAGGCCAGTGCCGAGCCGGCTGTCGAAGCGACGACCGCTGCGGAAGCCGCGACCACGGAGGCAGTCCCGCCCGCTGCGGTGACCACGGACGGTCCCGCGCACGCGGCGCCGGGCCGTTCGGTGGCCCGTACCGTCCTCGCCGTCGTCGCGTCGGTCGCGATCCTGGCCGGGGCCGCGCTCGCCGGCTTTGCCTACGGTCGGTCCTCCGCACCGGGTCCCGACATCGTCGTCCAAGGCGAACCGGTCGTCGAGGAGTCGGCGGACGTCGAGCCGATGCCGACGGGCGCGATGCCGTCCACCATCGCACCGATCCTGAGTGTGCGGCAGCAGGCGCTCGGTGCTCCGACGGCCGTGCTGACGGCGGCCGTCGGCCTCGACGACACTGCTGGTGCGGCGAGCGGATACCACTTGGTGAACTCCGGCATCAGCGGTGGTCAGATCGCCGCCGTGCTCGGTTCGACCTTCGGGGTAAGGGGATCGGCCGTTCAGCAGGGAGACAGCTGGACCGTCGGCCGGGAGGGCGCTGCCACTGTCGTGGTCAACGACGACGCGCTCTTCTCGTGGACCTTCCGCGATCCTGAGCGCCTGTCAGCGCCCGTCCCGGGCCAGCAGCTGGAGCCGGCGGACGCCATCGACCTCGCGAACACCCTGCTCTCCGGCATCGGCGTGGACACCACTGCCGTGGACTGGCAGGTCGATCGCTACTTCGACCGGACGGCGGTCACCGCCTGGCAGCTGATCGCCGATCAGCGCACGCAACTGCGGTGGCTGATCGCCTTCGATCCGGAGGGTTCCGTCGTGGAGGCGGCTGGCTTCTCGGCCGCCCTGGAGCCCGCCGGCACCTACGACGTGGTCGGGGCGGCCAGCGCCGTCGCTCGCTCGAACACGCCGCCCTGGTGGACCTTGGGCGCGACCCTCGTCGAGGCGTCGCCTGATGGCCAGGCGCAGGCTCCCCTGGTCGAGACGTCCGACGAGCCGACGGTGAGCCCGGAGTCGCCCGTGGCATCGGAGCAGGCGCCCAGCGCGTCCGCGGAAGTCACCCCCTCCGACGCGGCGGAATCAGCGGATCCCACCTTCGGTCCCGAGTCCTCCGCGGCCGTGGCGTCCGAGACGCCCGACCTCGGTGTCGCCTCCGAGGAGGCGTCGGATTCGAGCACGGAGCCGGCCACCGGACTGCCCGGGCTGGTCGTCCGCGTCGACGATGTGGTGGTGACGGAGGCGACGCTCGGCCTCGCCCAGTACTGGCAGCCGGACGGCAGCGTGCTCATGCTCCCGTCATACACGCTCGTCGGACTCGATGGCAGCCGCTGGTCCCTGCTGGCCGTGACGGACGAGTACGTCGACTTCGTCCCGTCCACCGACCCGATTGCGGACGCATCCGACTCCTGACACTACGGTTGTCCCCACTGGGCGAGGTGGCAGAGCGGCCGATTGCAGGCGCCTTGAAAGCGCCCGAGGGGAAACCCTCCGGGGGTTCAAATCCCTCCCTCGCCGCGTGAGCCGTGCCGTCGTGCTCGTCCTCGTCGACATACTCGTAGTGGTGTCGCTGTCCGTAGGCGTGGGCGCTTCCGCGCCGCGCTGGCCCGACAGCTGGCTCGGCAACGACACGTTTCCGCTCGCCCGCTGGCCGTGGGAGACCGCTGGGTTCTACCGGCGGTTGGGCGTGGCCCAGTTCGCCCGTCGGCTGCCGGAGATGGGCGCGAGATTCGGGGGCCGCAGCAAGGCTGCGCTGCCGGGTACGAGTGCCAGCCAGTTGGCCGGGTACCTTCGGGAGGTCCGGCGGGCGGAGTGGGTGCACTGGTGGTCGATTGCGCTGTCCTTCATCCTGATCCTCTTCAACCCATGGTGGCTGGCGCTCGCCTTCGTGGCCGTAGTCACGCTCGGAAACCTCCCCTTCATCCTCGTCCTGAGGAACAATCGGTTCCGACTTCAACGCATCATCGATAGGAGCAACGGACGATGACGACACCCACTGGGGAGTACGGAGTCCGATCCATGGTGGCCCCTCTGCGACGCGTTGCCGTGCGCCCGCCGTCGCATCGAGGTGACTATCCGGCGGCCCACTGGGCCGAGCCCCTCGACCTCGATCGACTAGCCCGTCAGCATGCGGACTTCGTCTCCTTGCTGCGGAAGCTCGGCTGCCAGGTAGAGGTGCTGGAACCAGCCGACGACATGCCCGATGCGATCTTCACCTACGACCCGGCCTTCGTCGTGCCGACTGGCGTGATCGAGTTCCGTGGCGCCAAGGTCGCCCGTCGCGGCGAACCGCCGTTGCTGTCGACGCAGCTGCAGGACCTCGGTGTCCCGCTGGTGGGCAGGCTGACCGCGCCCGCAACTGCCGATGGCGGGGATATGTTCTGGCTGGACGAGACGACGCTCGCAGTCGGTCGCAGCTACCGGACCAACCAGGCGGCGATCGATCAGATCAGGGCGGTGCTGGCGCCTGCAGGCATCGCGGTCGAAGCCTTCGACCTGCCGCACGACCAGGGGCCGGAGTTCTGCTTGCACCTGATGTCGGTCGTCTCCCCGGTACGGGAGAACCTGGCCGTCGTGTACCCGCGGCTCGCGCCTGTCGCCCTGCTCCAAGCCCTCGCGGAGCGCGGGATCGAGACCATCGAGGTCGCGGACGAGGACTACGTCTCCCTGGGCTGCAACATCCTGGCGGTCGCTCCGGGAGTCGTGATCATGCCGTTGGGCAACTCCTCCACCGCCAAGGCCCTGCGCGATCACGGGGTCGAGGTGCACGAGTACGAGGCAAGCGAGATCAACAAGGGCGAAGGCGGCCCGACGTGCCTGACGCGACCGATCCACCGGGGTTGATCTCGCGCGCCCGCGATTGGGTGGAGGACTCCTACCCGTACGCGGTTGTTCGCCGCTTCGTGGAACTGGAACTGCTCGAGCGGGCAGTCGGTCTTGCGGCGCAGGCATTCATCGCGCTGCTGCCGCTGATCATCATCATCGTCTCGATCTTCGTCAGCGACTTCGGCGCGGTGGTGTCCGACCAGGTAGGAGACCGATTCGGCCTCGACGAGCCAACGCGATCGACGATCCGGCAACTCTTCGCTGAGGCGCGGGTCCAACAGACCCTGTCACTGCTGGCAATCGTGCTGGTGCTGGTCTCAGCTTTTGCGCTGTCTCGTCGACTCGCGCGGGTGTATGCGATGGTCTTCGAGGTACCAGTGCTGAAGAGGAGCCAGAACTGGCGCGGCCTGGTGTGGATCGCGCTGCAGGTGGTGCTGATGGTCGTTGCGTCGAGTCTTCGGCAGGTTCGCGACGACGGTGGCGTCCTCCTAGCGGTGGCTGCCGCGGTGGGCCTGCTGCTCGCCTGGTTCCTCGCCGACGTGATCTCGCTGAGACTGCTGGTCCCGGCCGCGCCGGAGCGCCTCGTGATGGCGTCCGCCTTCGTTGCCGGGATCGGAAGGCTCGCCATGGGGGTCTGGGCCGCCGTCTACTTCGCCGCGTATCTCGCGGAGCAGGCGCAGCGCTTCGGACCGATCGGCGTCAGCTTCGCCATCTACACCTACCTGCTGGTGGCGGTGTTCATCTACATCGGGTCGCCGCTGCTGGTCACGACCTGGGTGCGGTGGCGAGCCGAGCGGCAGGCGGACGCGGTCAGCCGCTGAGCGTCGCGGTGTCCAGGACGAACCGGTACTTCACGTCACTCGCGACCACTCGCTCCCACGCTTCGTTGACGTAGTCGAAGGGGATGACTTCCACGTCGGCACCAAGCCCATGCTCCCCGCAGAAGTCGAGCATCTCCTGCGTCTGCGGGATGCCGCCGTTGTTCGTGACGGTGAGCCGCCGACGCTGGGCGCCGAGCGTGAACGCACTCACGCTCACGTCGTTCTCCGGCAGGCCGACGAGGGCCATGGTGCCGTCGAACGCAAGGAGCTTCATGTAGTTGTCGAGCTTGGTCAGAGCGCTCGCCGTGTTGATGATCAGGTCCAGCGAGCCGTTGGCGGCCTTCATTGCCTCCTTGTCGCTCGAGAGCAGGAATCGGGTGGCTCCGAGTCGGTAGCCGTCCTCCTCCTTGTGCGGGGAGTGGCTGATCAGCGTGACCTCAGCCCCCATGGCCGCCGCCAGTTTCACGCCCATGTGCCCGAGACCGCCCAGGCCCACGACCCCGACCCGGGTACCGGGACCGGCGTTGAACTCGGCGAGCGGCTGATAGCACGTGATGCCGGCACAGAGCAGAGGCGCTGCGGCCTCGAGGCTGATGCTGTCGGGAAGGCGGAAGACCCACTCCTGCGTGACGACGATGCCGGTCGCGTAGCCGCCGTAGGTGGGCGTGGCGCGGTCCATCTCGTAGCCGTTGTACGTGGCGGCCACGTGGACGGTGCAGTAGGACTGCTCGCCCTGCTGGCAGTTGGCGCACGTGCCGCAGCTGCCCACGTTGCAGCCCACCCCGACGCGGTCTCCGACCTTGAACGAGGTGACGTCGGAGCCCACGGCGCTGACGATCCCGGCGATCTCGTGCCCGGGCACCATCGGGAAGATCGACGTCGCCCACTCCTCGCGGGCCTGATGGATGTCCGAGTGGCAGATGCCGCAGAACTTGACGTCGATACCGACGTCTGTGGAGCCGAGCTCCCGTCGGGGAACGCTGAACGGCTCGAGGGGAGCCTTCGCGCTGGGTGCCGCGTAGCCGGGAACGTTCATGAGAGCCTCATCTCGTTTGTCGTGGTCGTCACATCGGTGGTGGCTTGGCTAGTGGCCGAACAGGTCCTCGAGCACGTGGCGCATCACCTGGCCGTTCAGGTCCTGGCCGGTCCACAGTCGGGCGTTGATCAACGCCTGGTTGACCAGCATCCCCAAGCCGTCCAGGGTCACGGCTCCGCGCGCGGCTGCCGCCGTGAGGAATCGCGTTTGCGGCGGGTTCGCGACGACGTCTGCCACGACCGTTCCGGCCTCGATCGTCTCCATATCCACGTCGGGCATCTCACCCTCGTCGGGGTGGAAGCCGATGGAAGTGGCATTGATCAGAATGCCGGTGCCGTGCGGGACATGCAGCGCGGGTGTCCACGGTAGGTAGCGGCCTGCGGCCGGCGTCTGGGTGTCGATCAGGTCGGCCAGCACCTCGCCTCTCTCGGCCGTCCGATTGACGACGGTGATGCTGCGCGCTCCAGCCAGGGCCGTCTCGACGGCGATCGCCCGGGCGGCTCCGCCGGCGCCGAGGATGACCACGTGCTTGTCGGTGGGGTCCGTCACCGTGCGCAGCGAGGCCAGGAAGCCCTGGCCGTCGGTGTTCTCGCCCACCAGCCGGACGTGTCCGGGCTCGCGGCGGATGATCACCGTGTTGACCGCGCCGATGATCTGGGCTGACGGGGCAAGCTCGTCGAGGTGCGCCAGGATGGTGACCTTGTGCGGGATCGAGCAGTTGAAGCCCAGCCAGCCCTGTCCGATCGCGCCGCGTACCGCATCCGCGAGCTGGTCCGGCGGGACCTCGCAGTTGATGTAGCGCACGTCGAGGTCCGCATCCGCGTAGGCCGCTTCCATGATCGCGACGGTCGGGTTCTGCGCGGCGGACGTGGCGAATGAGCCGGTGAGCTCGGCGAGGAAGGTGCGCTCGGTCATCATGTCCTTTCGGGGTGTGCCACGAGCCTAGCCCGCTCGCGTGGGTCGCCTCACCTGCACGAGAATGACGGCATGACCATTCGAGTGGGCGTCATCGGGGCAGGCAACATCGGCACCTCCCATGCACGGGACCTCGCGACTCGGGTAGCTGGTTCGTCGGTCGCTGTCATCTACGACTTCGACCAGGCGCGCGCGGTGGAGCTGGCCGCGGAGCTGGGCGCTCGAGCGGTGCCGTCCTACCAGGAGCTGATCGAGGCCGACGACGTGGATGCGGTGCTGATCGCCTCACCGGACCAGTTCCACGCTGAGCAGGCGCAGGCCTGTCTGACAGCAGGCAAGCCCACCCTGTGCGAGAAGCCGCTGGCCCCGGTCGAGTCGGACGCGCGAGCGGTGCTCGACGCCGAGGTCGCCCTGGGGCGACAACTGATCATGATGGGGTTCATGCGCCGGTTCGATCCGGGCTACCTGGAGCTGAAGGGCGCACTGGGGCCGGACGGCATCGGGGACGCGCTCATCGTCCGCAACTGCCACCGAAACGAGATCGCCCCGTACGGCCTGGACAGTGCGCTGAGCATCACAAACGCCGCCATCCATGAGATCGACATCAACCGCTGGCTGGTCGAGGACGAGTACGAGTGGGTCGAGGTGATTCCGGGACGTTCGGGACCGATCACCCCGGAGGGCCAGCGTGACCCGCTGTTCATCCTGATGCGCACGCGTAGCGGCGCCATCGTCGAGATCGAGATGTTCGTGCAGTCCCAGTTCGGGTACGAGGTCACCTGTCACGTGACCGGTGGTGTCGGCGTCGCCGAGATGTCGGACGGCTCGTACGTCACGACCGCGCGGGCCGGTCAGCGTGGTCATGGAGTGCCAGCGCAGTGGCTCGGCCGGTTCCAGGATGCCTACCGACTTCAGCTGCAGGGCTGGATCACGTACCTGACGACGGGCGGCCCGATGCCGGGCGCGAACACGTGGGACGGCTATGTCGGCTCGCTGGTGGCCAACCGCGCGGTGGAGTCACTGCGCACCGGTGCGCGGGTCGCCATCGACCTGCCGGCCCGCCCAGACCTCTACTCGTAGCCCTCGCTGGTTGGTCCTCGTAGGGGAGAAATCAGCGAATCCGGGCCGATGTGGCCCGGATTCGCTCAGTTGTCCCGCATTACGGGAGAAACGTCAGGTGACGGGGGTGAGCTGCTGCTCCTCCACCGGTACCGTCATCGCTCCGGTCATGATCGCGACCACGTCGTTCATCGAGTGTGTCTGCGGAGTGACGACGGCAGCGCGCTTGCCCAGTCGGGCCACATGGATCCGGTTGGCCACCTCGAAGACCTGCGGCATGTTGTGCGAGATCAGGATGACCGGCATCCCGCGCTCGCGCAGGTCCTGGATCATCCTGAGCACGCGGGCCGACTCGTTGACGCCGAGGGCGGCCGTGGGCTCGTCGAGGATGATGACCTGGCTGCCGAAGGCGGCCGCGCGGGCCACCGCGACCGCCTGTCGCTGACCACCGGACAGCGTCTCGACGGCCTGCGTGATGTTCTGCAGCGTGCTGATGCCGAGATTCTTCGAGATGCTGCGCTGGCCTCCTGGCGCATCCCCTTCTTGTCGAGCGCGCGGAAGCACCTTGCCCAGAATGCCCGGCCTTGCGCACCTCGCGACCGAGGTAGAGGTTGCTGGCGATGTCGAGAGCAGGCGCGACGGCGAGGGTCTGGAACACGGTCTCCACGCCGCCCTCCCGCGCCTCGTGCGTGCTCTTGAACTCGACCTTCTTGCCGTTGAGGAACATCTCCCCGCGGTCCGGGGTATGCGCTCCGGAGAAGCACTTGATGAGGCTGGACTTGCCGGCGCCGTTGTCGCCGACCACTGCGAGCACCTCGCCCGGGTACAGCTCGAGGTCGGCGCCGTTGAGGGCGACGACGCGGCCGAAGGTCTTGACGAGATTGACCCCCTGGACGACAGGGGTGACGGTTGCGGTGGGCGCAGTCATGCTTTCACCTTCCTGATCCACTGGTCGATGGCCACGGCGACGATGACGAGGATGCCGATCGCGAGTACTCGGTAGGCCTGGTCGAGTCCTGCGAGCGAGAGCCCGTTCTGGACGACGGTGATGATGAAGGCACCGATCAGGGTGCCGATGAGGGTGCCGCGTCCGCCGAACAGCGAGGTTCCGCCGATCACGACAGCGGTGATGGTGTCGAGGTTGAGGAGTGGATCGGGGTTGGGACTGGCGGAGCCGACGCGCCCGATGGTGATCCAGGCAGCGATGCCGATGATGAGGCCGGCGACGACGTAGACGCTGAAGATGACGCGCTTGGTCGAGATGCCGGAGAGCTCGGCGGCGTTGGGGTCGTCGCCCACGGCGTAGATGTGCAGGCCCCACGCAGTGTTGCGCAGGATGTAGCCGAAGATCGCGTACATGATCAGCATCAGGACGACGCCGTACAGCAGCTGGAACTCCCCGATCGTGAAGGTGTTGCCCAGCCACTTCATCTCATCGGGCATCTCCTTGTTCTGAATCGTCCGCGCCTTGAACAGGATCAGCGTCAGAGCGGTGAAGACCGACAGGGTGCCCAGGGTGACGATGAACGGCGGAAGATTGAACCGGACGATGAGGAAGCCGTTGAGTGCCCCGGACGCGACGCCGGCGAGGACGCCGATGGTGATGGCCAGATAGGGGTTCTGTCCGGCGATCGGAAGCACGTTCGACGCGGTCGCGAAGACGGCCAGGTTCGCCATGGTCATCTGGGCGAAGGTCATCACGGCGCCGATGGACAGGTCGATGCCCGCCGTCAGGATGATGAGCGTCTGGGCGATGGCCAAGGTGCCGACGACGACGGTCTGCTGCGTGACGAAGGAGATGTTCTGCGGCAGCAGGAAACGGTCGTTCAGCAGGTAGAAGACGACGACCGCGACGACGAGGACGATCAGCGGGCTGAGGTAGGGGTACTTGTGCAGGATCCCCTGGACTCGCTGGAGGCCCGTCCTTCGCTCCATGAACTCCTCGGCGAGGTCCGCGGGCCCCGCGGATGCACTGCTCACTTCAGTTGCCTCCCGACGCTTGTCGATGTGGTGTTGGCGACGCTATCCAACGGAGAACTGAAGCGGGGCGGCAATTCATAGATTGCCGCCCCGCCATCAGTGATGGATCAAACTCCTAGGGCCTAGCCCCAGGCGTTGTCGATGCAGTACTGCGCCGTCTCCTGCGGAGCCGCCGTCACCGTGTCCTGCGGATCGTCGGTGCACAGGGTCACACCGGTGTCGTAGAACTGGCCGTTGGCCGAGGTGTTCTCCGGGGGTGCGCCGCCGTCAGCGATCGTCTTGATCGCCTCGACGCCGAGCGCTGCCATGCGCAGCGGGTACTGCTGCGAGGTGGCCTGGATCTGGCCGGCCTTGACGCCCTCGACGCCGGCGAGACCGCCGTCGACGGACACCACGTAGACATCCTCACCAACGGTCTTGCCAGCTGCCTCGAGGGCCGGGATGGCACCGAAGGCGGTGGGCTCGTTGATCGTGTAGACCACGTTGATGTCAGGGTTCTTGGCCAGGCAGTTCTCCATGCCGGTCTTGCCGCCGGCCTCGTTGGCACCGGTCGCCTCGAGGCAGACGATCTCGTACTCGCCGCCAGCACCGGTGGTGTAGTTGCCGGTCGGAGCGGGGCTCGTCATGTCCTCAAGCACCGGAACCTCGATGCCCATGCCCTTGATGAAGCCGTTCGCGCGGCAGTAGTCGACCGAGACGACGCGATCGTTGAAGATCACGAGCTCGGCGATGATCGCCTTCTCGCCGTTGAGCTTGCCTGCGGCCCACTGGCCGATGGCCTCGCCCGCGAGGCAGTTGTCGGTCGCGAAGGTGATGTCGACGACGTCCGGCGGATCGGTCGGGGTGTCGAGCGCGATCACGTACAGGCCCGCGTCACGGGCCTTGCTGATGGCGTCGTTGACGTTCACGGACATCGGGGTGATGAGGATGCCGGCCTGGCCCTGGGCGATCGCGTTCTCGATCAGCTCGATCTGGCCTGCGTCGTCGCCCTCTTCCTTGCCGGAGCCGACAGTCAGGTCGACACCGGACGCGGCGGCCGCCTCCTTGGCGCCCTCCTGCATCGCGACGAAGAACGGGTTGGTCGAGTCCTTGGTGATGAGGGAGACCGCGACGGTTCCGCCCTCTTCCATGGCCTCTTCGGACGCTGCTGGGGCCTCGGACGCTGCGGGAGCCTCGGACGCAGCCGGGGCTGCCTCCTCGGACGACGAGCCCGAGCTACAGGCCGCGAGCGTCACGGATGCGATGCCGGCTACCGCAATTGCGGTGAGGGCACGACCGCGGGTCAAGCGGTTGATCATGAGAAGTCCCTTCGAAGGGTGGGTGGGAATGGCCGAGGGCCACCCGCCATTCCTATTGGGGTCCCGGGCGGTACGGCTAGCCGTAGCGGGACTTGATACCGAACCGTTACGGCCGGACAGCCCCTCGCCAGGTGCCCGCAGCAGGACTGTCGGGAGAACCTCGCCGTTGTCAGGGCGCCAGGGCAACCCCACCGCCCTGACAACGTTGTCTGCATGTCTAGTGGGCTGGTGGGGTTCACGTCAAGGGAATTTGTTGTCATACTCCCGTTTCGTAATGACAACGTTATCTAACTCGCCCGAGTCCCCGCGGAGGGCACCGTCGCGGGCCACCATGCGTGACGTGGCCGCGCTGGCCGGGGTGAGCCTGAAGACGGTGTCGCGGGTCGTCAACGCGGAGCCGGGGGTCAGCGTCGAGCTGGCTGCGCGAGTGACGCGCGCGGTCGCCCAGCTCGACTACCGCCACAACCTGGCGGCGAGCAACCTGCGCCGGACCAACCAGCGCACGGCCACCGTGGGCCTGCTCGTCGAGGATGTGGCCAACCCGTTCTTCGCCGACATCCACCGCGGCGTCGAGGACGTGGCGCACGTACGCGGCTCGGCGGTCATGGCGGCGAGCCTGGATCGCGACCCGGCGGCCGAGCGGGCGCTCGTGGCCGCTTTCGCCTCGCGGCGGGTGGACGGCCTCATCGTCGTACCCACGTCAAGGGACCAGTCCTACCTGGCCAGCGAGCTACGCAGTGGCTGGCCGATCGTGTGCGTCGATCGGAAGCCGCACGGCGTGGACGTCGACGCTGTGCTCACGAACAACAAGGAGGCGACGCAGGCGGGGGTGGAGCACCTGCTTCGTCAGGGCCACCGCCGGATCGCCTTCATGGGCGGCGACCCACGCCTGTCGACCGCACACGATCGCCACTCCGGCTATGTGGCGGCCATGGCGGCTGCCGGTGCGGTCGTCCGGCCGGACTGGGTGACGTTCGACGTGACCAGCATCGAGGAAGGACGCGCGGAGGTGCGCCGGCTGCTGTCGCTCGCCGGACGCCCCACCGCCCTCTTCAGCGCGCAGAACCTCATCACGATGGGTGCCGTGCGCGCCCTGCGCGAGCTGGGCCTGCAGCACCGGATCGCCCTCGTCGGCTTCGACGACTTCCTGCTGGCGGACCTGCTGGATCCGGCCGTCACCGTCGTGGCGCAGGACCCGCGCGAGATCGGGCATTTGGCGACCGAGATCCTCTTCCGGCGGATGGAGGATTCCCGAGAGCCGGTGGCCACGCACATCATTCCGTCGAGGATCATCCCTCGCGGATCTGGGGAAATTCCCCCGGAGTGACCAGCACCTCGGTGCGCCGCGATGTCTCGGCGATGATGACGCCCGCCAGAACCAGCAGCCCGCCCACCAGCTGCACGCCGGCGACGGTCTCCCCGAGCAGCACGAACCCGATGAGGAAGGCCCACAGGGGCTCGGTAGTCGCCACGATGCCCGCCCGCTGAGCACCGAGCCGGCGCAGGGATCCCAGCACGAGCAGGAACGGCACCACCGTCCCCATGACGATGCCCCAGATCATGACGGTCCAGACCGGGGGTCCGGCCGCCTCGCCCAGCATCGGGGCTGCGGACGTCGACATCGTGGCCCATGGGAAACCCCACCAGGGAGCCACGATCGCCCACGCGATGCTCGCGAAGACGAACCCCCACATCGTCAGCGACACCGCATCCCGATGCTGCTGGCCAGACTCCCCCAGCAGCCAGTAGAGGGCCAGGGCAACGGCGCACGCGATCCCGGCCACTACGCCGAGCGGGTCGAGGGTGCCGCCCTGCCAGGCCTGAGCGACGAGGAACAGGCCCACGAGGGTCATGCCGATCGCGACCCAGATGCTGCTGCTGACGTCCCGGCGGCGCCCGAATCGCATCCACAGCGCGACGATCACGGGTGCGAGGAAGGCGAGGAGGGTGCCGATGCCCACGTTGAGCCGAGAGATGGTCAGGAAGTACAGGTACTGCACCAGCGTGAACGCGACCACGCCGTAGGTGATGAGGAACGGCAACTCGTGCCGGCGGACGCGGAATGTCGCCGGCCTGGTAGCCGCGACGATCCCGATCAGCAGCACCATCGAACCGGCATTCCGCAGTTGCGTGAGGTGGACGGGATCCAAGCCGGCGTTCATCGCACTCTTGGCTACCACGCCATTGAGGGCGAAGAGGAAGGCGGCGACGAGGTACATCGCGACGCCGGCGACCTCCCGGCGAGGTTGGCTGGTGATTCGGGTGATCAGTCGATCAGCAGTTGCCACACCCGTGCCCCGCCGATCAGGGCCGCGGAGTTCGGAACGATGACGATGTCGTCGCCGAGCTTGGTCAGCACGGTTGGCGTGATGTGCCGGGAGTTGCCCCCGCCGATGTAGAGACGGTCCCACAGGAAGACTGGCCGCAGGCCGTCGACCATTCGCCCGACCCGTCGCGACCACAGCGCGTCGCCCAGCCGCCGCCGCTCATGCTCGCCGATGTAGGTGTCGTAGGACAGTCCCCAACGGACGGGCGCCTGTGACATCTCCATATGCGGGGCGAGCCGACTGCCGTCGAACAGGGCGAAGCCCAATCCGGTCCCGAGAGTCATGACGAGCTCGAGTCCGGCGCCGGCAATGACGCCCGCGCCATGGACCTCTGCGTCGTTGAGCACGCGGACCGGGATGCCGAAGGTGTCGGCCAACCTGGTCTGGGCGTCGAAGCCCTCCCACTGCTCGACGAGTTCAGGCAGGACCCTGGTGCGTGGGCCGGACTTCGTGACGTAGTGCGGAGTGCTCACGACCACGCCGTGGCGGATCATGCCGGGCATCCCGACGGTCGCCTTCTCGGCCTTGGGCAATTGGGCGGCGAGGTCCACGAGCGTCTGCACGAACAGGCTGGGGGGAAACGGGTAGGGCGTCGGAACGCGGATCGGATGCGCGCGCATGGTGCCGGCCTCGTCCAGTACGGAGGCCTTGATGCCACCGCCGCCGCAGTCGATCGCCAGAGTCGTCATGCCGCGCATTCTGCCGTGTGCGGGGCGGGTATCCTTCTCGGGTCGCCGCTAGCCGGCGACGGGGAGGCATCGCCTAGTCCGGTCTATGGCGCCGCACTGCTAATGCGGTTTGGGTTCATCGCCCATCGAGGGTTCAAATCCCTCTGCCTCCGCCATCGTCGCGCGGAACGCCCCGTGAGGGGCGCTCGTGCGACGATCGTTGGGTTCGTGGGGCGTGGGGAGTACGGTCCCCCCACCTGTCGAGGAGGCTCCCATGCGCCGGTTCCAAGGACTCACCGAGGCGGAGAGCGCCGTCGGCCAGCCGCTGGGCCACAGCGAGTGGCACGAGATCACGCAGGCCGAGATATCGCAGTTCGCGGACGCCACGCACGACCACTACTGGATCCACTCGGATCCGGAGCGTGCCGCAACGGGTCCGTTCGGTGGCACGATCGCCCACGGCTTCCTGACCCTCTCGCACGTGCCCCTGTTCATCCAGGAGGTCTACACGATCGATGGGCTGCGGTTGACGCTCAACTACGGGCTGAACAGGGTGCGCTTCCCGGCGCCGACGCCGGTGGGTTCGCGCGTTCGCGGTGTGGTTGAGATCGCCGCGGTCGAGCGCGTAGACGGTGGAGCGAAGGTCGTCTCGAAGGTCGTGGTCGAGGTGGAGGGATCCGATCGACCGGTGTGCGTTGCCGAGCTGGTCGTGATGTGCTTCGAGTGACGTTCGTGGGGCGATCCCGGACGTGCGGCCCGATTTCCCGGGCCGTCACCGCAGTCGGTACACTGCTCGCCGGTCGTTCGCGGCCATGCGCCCGTAGCTCAACGGATAGAGCATTTGACTACGGATCAAAAGGTTAGGGGTTCGAATCCCTTCGGGCGCGCCCATGTGAATCCGACCTCCGTTTGTCCCGCAAACCGGGAGAAGCGTGGAGCAATTCCGGCAATTCACCCGCGCATCGCCTACTTGTCCCGCTTGACGGGGGTGCGGACACCCGGAATGGGTGCGACCGACGGCCAACGTCGATCTACCGCTCGCCGACGTCGAGCTTGGCCTTCGCCAACTTGTCGCCGGCGGCATCGCGCGAGACCACCCGCACCTTCGTCGCACCATCCGGCAATGAGACGACGGCGACGGTGGCGGCTGCCTCATCCGCAGCGCACTCAGCCGTTCCCTCGACGGCGACCGCTGCCTCGACGGGTGACCACGGATCCTTCTTGATGGCTCGGGCCGAGACCTCGAACGCGACTGCGTCGGCGGGGACGCACAGCGCTTGAGTCCAGTCTGTGGTGGTGGCGGCCTCGACGACGGCTACCGCCTCGGGAGTCGCCGCGGGGGCCGCGACTGGCTCGTCGACGGCGTCAGAAGTGGGGGCCGCCTCGACCGGTGCCGCCTCGACCGGGGCAGCCTCGACGGCGACAACCTCGACGGGTGCATCCGCAGCGGTGACGGTGGGTTCGGAGGACCCTCCGCCCAGTAGGCCCAGCGAGCCACCCAGGAACACGCCGACGAGCAGGGCGGCCGTGCCCACCATCGGGAGCCAGATCCGGCGCTGCCGACGACGACGAGTCGCCTCCACCTCCGGATCGACGGGTTCCACCCGGATCCAGCAGACCGTGCACAGGACCGCGTTGGGTTCCAGCTCGTGGCCCCTGGGGCATGTGACAACTGTGGGCATGGTTTCTCCGGCTCCGGTCTCCTGCTCTCCCCCCACTTCGCAGGATAGGCCGACGACCGGTCGAATCCCGGTAGCCGGTCCGGCTACCGGCCGGGAAAATCCGACCGGAGGAAGGGGTTCTCCCACAGTTGGAGGCCGTCCTGGACGGTGAACCCGGCGAGGGTGGGATGGGTCATGGTGAACTCGGCCCGGCACGGGATGTCGAGGGCCAGTCCCCACCCGCGAGGCAGGAAGTGGTTCTGGAGCAGTCCCTCGGTGTAGCGATCAGTCGTGCCGACGGCCATCAGTCGCACATGGTCCTGTATCACGCCGCTGACGGGCCGGATCAGGTCGCCAAACGAGCCGGGTAGTCGGCGGCCCGGATCGGGACAGTCAGGCCGTTGCCGAGGCTGGGGACCTGCGGAGCGACCGCAGCGGACTCCCCCGGGAGTGCTGTGTCTGGATAGTCGTTGCGAAGGGTGGGCCACCTCAGCCGCATCAATTCACCTTGTCGCCGGCCCCGTGGCGGGAGGGTAGCCCGTCATCGGCCGCCGGCGCAGCAAGTCACAATGGTCGCGTGGCACCGACTCGCAACCTCGTCAATCTCGAGGGCGTCCACAAGTCCTACGGCGATCGGGCCCTGCTCGCGGCGGTGTCGACCGGCGTCAATGCGGGCGACCGGATCGGCGTGGTGGGTCGCAACGGTGCTGGCAAGAGCACGCTGCTCAGGCTGATCGCCTCAGCGGAGCCAGCCGACTCGGGGCGCGTCAGCACCGCCTCGGACGCCCACGTCGGCATGCTGCGTCAGAACCCGCCGTTCGATCCGGACGCGACCATCCTCGAAGCGGTAGTGGGCCCGCGGGCGGCGCACGAGTGGGCGGTCGACCCGCGCACCCGGGAGATCCTGACCGGCCTTCTTGGCGGCTTCGACGAGGCGGTCCTGGGCCGTCGGCTGGGCGCGCTCTCCGGTGGCGAACGCCGGAGAGTCGAGCTGGCGCGCCTGCTCGTGGCGGATCTGGACCTCCTGCTCCTCGACGAGCCCACCAACCACCTCGACGTCGAGGTCGTGGCCTGGCTGGCGGAGCACCTCAAGGGGCGCCCGGCCCTCGGCCTCGTGATCGTGACGCACGATCGCTGGTTCCTGGACGAGGTCTGCGACCGAACCTGGGAGGTCGTCGGCGGGTCCGTGGAGGAGTACGAGGGCGGGTACTCCGCCTACGTTCTGGCCAAGGCCGAGCGGATGCGCCAGCAGTCGGCCACGGACGCTCGGCGGAACAACCTGCTGCGCAAGGAACTGGCCTGGTTGCGCAGGGGCGCGCCCGCGCGCACGTCGAAACCGAAGTTCCGCGTGGACGCCGCCAACGCACTGATCACCGCCGAGCCCCCACCGCGCGACTCCGTCGAACTGCTGGCCTTCGCCAACGCTCGCCTCGGCAAGACCGTCTTCGAGGTGCATGACGCGACCCTCGCAGTCGGCGGTCGCACTTTGCTGGATCACGTGAACTGGAACATCGGACCTGGCGACCGCATCGGCATCCTGGGGGCGAACGGCGCCGGCAAGACGTCGCTGATCCGCATGCTCCTGGGCGAGCACAAGCCCGCAGCGGGCCGGGTGGTCACGGGGGCCACGGTCAAGCCGGCCTACCTGTCGCAGCATCTCGAGGAGCTAGATCCCACCTGGCGGGTGCTGGAGTCGGTGGAGGACGTGGCCCAGCGGGTGGACCTGGGACGCGGGAGGGAGCTCACCGCCTCCCAGCTCTGCGAACGGCTGGGCTTCGGAGCCGATGGTCAGTGGACGCCGGTCGGCGACCTGTCCGGCGGGGAGCGGCGCCGACTCCAGCTGACCCGGCTGCTGATGGGCGCTCCCAACGTGCTCGTGCTGGACGAGCCGACGAATGATTTCGACGTCGAGACCTTGGCGGCGTTGGAGGACCTGCTCGACAGCTTCGGCGGGACCCTGCTCGTGGTCTCCCACGACCGGTACTTCCTGGAGCGAGTGTGCGACGACTACGTCGCGCTGCTCGGCGACGGAGCCCTGCGCTCCCTCCCGCGCGGGGTGGAGGAGTACCTCGAGCGGCGGCGGATCGCTACGGCGGTCGCCCCGATCGCCGTAGCGGCCGTCCCCAGGACCGCGGCCGCCTCGGATCGGGAGGTCCAGAAGGCACTGGCTCGGGTCGAGCGGCAGCTGGCCAAGGTCACGGATCGCGAGGCCGCATTGCATGAGGAACTGGCCACGCATGCGACGGACTTCGAGCGTGTTGCGGATCTCCATGCTCGCCTGCGTGAGGTCGAGGGCGAGCGGGATCGTCTCGAGGAGGAGTGGCTCACGCTGGCGACCTAGGATCGCCGCATGACTCTCCCCACCCGAACAATCGGGGACGCCACCGTCTCTGCGATCGGACTCGGCTGCATGCCGATGTCCTTCCCCGAGCGGATCGAGCAGCGTGAGCGCTCGCTCCAGACGATCCACCGGGCGCTCGATCTCGGCGTCACGCTGCTCGATACAGCGAACATCTACTCGCCGACGTGGGACTCGGTCGGCCACAACGAGGTGCTGGTGGCCGAGGCGCTGCGCACCTACACCGGGCCGGCCAAGGTCAGCGGGATCCTGGTGGCCACCAAAGGCGGCCTCACGCGCGGCGACGGCGAGACCTGGGGCCGCGACTCCAGTCGTGGCGGGCTCCGAGCCGCGTGCGAGGCGAGTCTGGCGGCACTCGAGGTGGAGGCCATCGACCTGTACCAGCACCATCGGCACGACCCGGTCTACTCGTACCTGGACCAGATGAAGGTCCTCGGGGAGCTCCAGCGCGCTGGCCTGGTGCGGCGAGTGGGTCTGTCGAACTGCACGCTTCCGGAACTGGAGCTTGCGCTCGACGTGCTGGGTGGGCCTCACGATGGCGGGGTGGTCTCGGTGCAGAACGAGTGGTCGCCCCGATTCCGCGGGGAGCGCGACGTCCTCGACCGGTGCACCGAACTGGGCATCGCCTTCCTGCCGTGGTCGCCGCTCGGGGGATCGACGCAGGCGAACGACGTGGGATCGCACTATGCGGCGTTCTCGGACGTTGCCCTCGAGGTCGACGCCAGCGCCCAGGAAGTGGTGCTCGCCTGGCTGCTCGCCACGACGCCGGTCATGATCCCGATACCAGGCGCCACCCGCCCCGAGACCGTCGACTCCATCGTGCGCTCCCTGAAGGTGCGCCTGAGCCCCGAGCAACTGGCGCGGCTGGATGCCACGCGCCCCGCGATGGAGTCGATGTATCCCGACGACCTGCCGCGCAGTCCGCTGACCTGAGGACCGCTCGCCCGATCAGGCCGACGGTGCAGGCGCGTCGGGGCTCGGGATGGGCTCGGTGGTCGGCGTCGGCTGCGGAGCCGGCTTCCGGGTCGCGAGTTCCTTGAGGTACTGCTGGTACGGCACGAAGCACTGGGCTCCCCGACGGCCTTCCTTCCAGCCGACGGACGTGGGCCAGATCGCCCACCAGCCCGGGTACTTCTCCTTGCCGTTCCACTTCTCGCCCTGCTTCTCGCACAGCTTGCGGGTCTTGCGCTCCACCGTGGACGTGCCCGGGAACTTCGATCCGGCGCTGCCGAGATCCTTGTCGAGAACCTTGATCCAGTTCTTCTTGGGGCTGAGGCAGGGGTAGGCAGCGGTTGCGCGGGCGTTCGGCTCGGACGGGGTGCAGAAGTCGAACTGGGTGGACGGGTTCGCCGCCACGAGTGCGGCGGCGGCGCCGGCGAAGGACTTCAGCGACACGCCGCCTTGGAGCACGACATCGCAGCGCACCCAGCGCTCGCCGCCGGCCCACTGGGCGTCCGTGGGGAACAGCACCACGGTCCGGAACCGACTGGGCAGGACCCGATCCGGCATCCCTAGGTAGGTGTTCATCGCCTGTGTCGTGCATGGCCGGCTCGCGGCCAGCCGTCGGGCGGAGGAGGCCTTCGAGGGTGCGCCCAGCGAGGTGGGAGCCGTCCCCACCCAGTAGGTCTCGGCGGTGTGCTCGCCGGCGCAGTCCACCGCGGGTGCGTCCGTCGACACCTTGTCGAGGACGGCGGCCTTGTAGCCGTAGCACTCGCCGATCTGGGGCGCGGCACTGGCGGGCGACGGGGCGATCAGGCCTCCAGCAACCACCGCGAGGGACGCGACAGCGGCAGAGACTCCGGTGCGCAGGGACAGCATGGAACTCCTTCGTCGACGGTCAATCGACGATAACCCATCTACAGCTGAGTGATCTCCACGGTCACGCCGAGTCCCTCCGACGTGCCGCCGGCGTAGATGCCCTTCAGCGGTGGGACGTCGGCGTAGTCGCGGCCGCGCGCGACGACCACGTGCGCGGAGCCCACGGCTCGTTCGTTCGTCGGGTCGAGGGCTCGCCAGCCGTCGTCCCAGTACTCGATCCACGCATGCGACTCACCGATGACGGTCCGGCCTACCGCGGGCTCTTCGGTGTGGAGGTACCCGCTGACGTAGCGGCTGGGCAGCCCGGCGGCACGCATGAGCGACAGTGCCGTGTGCGCGTAGTCCTGACAGACGCCGCGCCCGCTCGCCCACGCTTCCCGCGCCGAGGTGGAGACGTTGGTTGCGCCCGGTTCGTACGTCAGGTGCTCTCCGACCTTGAGGACGGCGAGTCGTGCGGCATCCGCGGGAGTCGCCTGCGCTCGCATCTCCGCCGCGATCTCAGCGCGGCCGTCGTCCAGGTCGAGGTCGACGTACTCGGTCCGCATGAGTACCTCGGCGAAGGCGTCCTTGCGGGCCGGCTCGGCGAGCGCCTCCCACGTCGTGCCGTCGCCCCAACTCGCCTGCCCTGGCGTGTCGACCGTGCTGATCGAGACGACCTCCAGGAGGCGGTGGGGCACGTGCACGTCGAAGGACTCGACCAGCGCTCCCCAGTAGTCGGTGTACGACTGCACGGGTGACGCCGGCTGGACGTCGAGGGTGTGCGAGATGAGGGCCTGGCCATCTCCGCTGAGTGGGGTCATGCGGACCTCGTTGAACGACGCCTCGACGACGTCGGCGTAGCGGTAGCCAGTGCGATGGAGGATGTGCAGCCGGCGACCGTTGGGTCGGAAGGGACTGGCCGCATCGAAGGACGTCACGTCAGTGGCTCCAGACGATCGTGCCGTGCTGCCGGAAGAAGGACCGGGTGGCCTCGTCCGCCGCCCGCCGCGCGGCGGCGCGCGACTCCTCGATGAACGCCGACACGTCGTCTGCGGTCGACAGCCGTGCGTACTCGAGCTCCGAGCGCAGCATGCCGACCTCGCGCAGGAGCAGGCTGCTGTCGCTGACCCCCTGGCGTTGGAGCCCCCTGACCGCCTCCTCTGCGTCCGCGGCGCAGCAGCGCATGCTCCGGGGGAACGTCGGGTCGAGGACGAGGAAGCGCCGAACCTCGATGCCGGTGATCGGACCGCCGGTGCGCAGGTACGGCGACAGGGCGCCCGCGGCCCGCAGCATGGCGGCGGGCCCGGAGGACGGCCAGAGCAGGTCGTGACGGATGGCCAGCAGGCGCCCGACCATGTCGATCCGCTCGATCTCCCGGCCGAGTACCAGGAAGTGGTACGCCTCGTCGCGCGGCATGGTCCAGTCGATGACGCCGTTGACCACCAGCAGCCGCTCGAGAACGCCGTGCAGCGCGACGCCCGGACTCGCAGCGAAGGCCACGCCCCTGGTCAGGGCGAGGTGGGCTGAGTTCAGGGCCTCGAAGGTGTCCTGCGACAGCGACTCCCGAATCGCGCGAGCGTTGGCGCGCGCTGCGGAGACGGAGCCCGAGATCGTCGCGGCGTCGATCTCCGAGCCGACCACCGCGCGGACGAGGGCCCGGGGCGTGCGCACGTCCGCGTTGGCCATGGAGAGCGAATCGAGAAGGGCCGAACAGGCCAGTGGGCTCGGGACGGACTGGTCCTCGATGAGGAGCTGGTGGTGCTCGGACAGCAGGCGGACGGTCGCCTCCGCGCGCTCGACATAGCGGCCCAGCCAGAAGTACGACTCCGCGATGCGACTCAGCATGAGCGATCACCGGCCTGTTGCTGCTGCCGCTCCTGCTGGATCAATCGGTCGTCGTGCATATCTGGCGCGTTGTCACGGGCCGGCGGCGCGGGTGGCGGCCACGGCACCGACGTACCGGTGCGCTCCACCTCCGGCTCGGTGTCCGCGACCAGGGGGTCGCCCAGCACCCACGTGTCCTTGCTGCCGCCGCCCTGGCTCGAGTTCACCACCAGGCTGCCCTCCGGCAGCGCGACCCGACTCAGACCGCCGGGGAGGACGAATACATTCGTGCCGTCGTTGACGGCGAACGGGCGAAGGTCCACGTGCCGCGGCGCGATCTCGCCGTCCTCGACGACCGTCGGGCAGGTCGAGAAGGTGACCACCGGTTGCGCGATCCAGTCGCGCGGACTCGCCTCCACATCCCGCCGGGCCTTCTCGAGCTCCTCGTCGGAAGCCGAGGGGCCCATGACCAGGCCGTAGCCGCCGGACGCGTCGCTCGGCTTGACGACCATCCGCTCGATCCGGTCGAGGACCCACGCGCGCTGTTCCGGATCGGAGAGGTCGTAGGTGTCGACATTCGGGAGGATCGGCTCCTGCCCGAGGTAGTAGCGGATCATCTCGGGCACGAACGGGTAGATGGCCTTGTCGTCGGCGACGCCATTGCCGATCGCGTTGGCAATGCTCACACGACCGGCACGCGCGGCATTGATCACGCCTGGGATCCCCAACACGCTCTCGGGGCGCAGGTGCACGGGGTCGAGGAAGTCGTCGTCGATGCGCCGGTAGATGACGTGCACCGGCTCGGGACCGGATGTGGTGCGCATCCAGACGGTGTTGTCCCGGCAGTAGAGGTCCCGACCCTCGACCAGTTCCACGCCCATGTGCCGGGCGAGGAAGGCGTGCTCGTAGTGCGCGGAGTTGTGCACGCCCGGTGTCAGGACGACCACGGTCGGCTCATCGACCTCCAGCGGGGCGGCGGCCTTCAGCGCCGCGAGCAGCCGCTCCGGATACTCGCTCACCGGACGGACACGGTGGTCGGCGAACACCTCGGGCAGGACATGGGCCAGCGTTCGCCGGTTCTCCAGCACGTACGAGACGCCACTGGGGTTCCGCAGGTTGTCCTCGAGTACCCGGAAGGTGCCCTGCTCGTCCCGGATCAGGTCGATCCCGGAGACGTGGATCCGGACGCCGTTGGGGGGCATCAGCCCCCATGCCTGCCGGTGGAAGTGCGTGGAGGTGGTGACGAGGGAGCGGGGCAGCAGGCCGGCATGCAGGATCTCCGCCGGGCCGTACACGTCGGCGAGGAACGCCTCGAGCGCCCGCAGTCGCTGAACCACGCCTTGCTCGATGTGCTGCCACTCCAGGGCGGTGATCAGCCGGGGCACGAGGTCCATGGGGAGCGGCCGCTCGCGCTCTCCGAGGGTGAACGTGATGCCGTGCCGGTCGAGGTAGGCGTCGCGCTGGCGGGCCCGCTCGCTCAGACCGGCCGGTCCGAGTGCCGCCAGCGTCTCGACCACGGCTCCGTGCGCGGGCCGAGGCCGTCCGTCCGGAAGGATCATCTCGTCGAAGGGGACGACGCCGGCAGCGATGCTCATGCCCCTCCCTTCGACGCGGAACCCAAGTATGTGACCAAAGGCACCGTAGCGACCCCATGTTTCCTGCCGGTTGCCTAGCAGGATGGGGGCGGATGCCGACAGGCATGGAGAGCGCGCCGCCCCCTAGGCTGTCAGCGCACTGTGCCGGGGCCGCTGATGGCGGCGTGATGGCGATTGGAGAACGAGGTGCAGATCGGAGTACCGCGCGAGAGCAGGCCCGGGGAGACGCGGGTCGCCGCGACCCCCAAGACCGTGGCACAGCTCGTCGCATTGGGATACGACGTCATCGTCGAGCAGGGTGCCGGCGTGTTCTGCGCGTGCGCGGACGACAAGTTCCATGAGTCGGGCGCGACGATCGGCACCTCAGAGGAGGCGTGGGGCGCGGACATCGTGCTGCATGTCAACCCGCCCAACGACGAGGAGCTCGCGCTCATCAAGGACGGGGCGACTCTCGTCAGCCTGATGAGCCCGGCCCTCCAGCCAGAACTGGTCGAGAAGCTGGCGTCTCGGCCGATCACGGCGATGGCGATGGACGCGGTGCCCCGCATCTCGCGGGCGCAGTCGCTCGACGTGCTGAGCTCGATGGCCAACATCGCCGGCTACCGCGCGGTGATCGAGGCCGCGAACGTCTTCGGCCGGTTCTTCACCGGCCAGGTCACGGCCGCCGGCAAGGTGCCGCCCGCGAAGGTGCTGGTGGCCGGCGCTGGCGTCGCCGGCCTCGCGGCGATCGGCGCCGCCGGCGCGATGGGCGCCATCGTCCGAGCCACGGATCCGCGACCCGAGGTCGCCGACCAGGTCAAGTCCATGGGCGGCGAGTACCTCTCCATCGAGTCGCCGGCGGCTGAGGTCAGCGCCACCGGCTATGCGAAGGAGATGGACGAGGACTACAAGTCACGCGAGACCAAGCTCTACGCGGACCAGTGCAAGGACGTCGACATCATCATCACCACGGCCCTGATCCCTGGCCGACCGGCGCCGAGGCTGATCACGCGGGAGATGGTCGAGAGCATGCACGCCGGATCAGTGATCGTCGACCTCGCGGCATCGAATGGTGGCAACGTCGAGGGCTCCGAGCCCGATGAGGTCGTGGTGACGCCCAACGGCGTGACGATCATCGGCCACACCGACCTCGCGGGCCGCCTGCCAGCGCAGGCCTCGCAGCTGTACGGCACCAACCTCGTCAACCTGATGAAACTGATGACGCCTGGCAAGGATGGTCAGCTCGTCCTCGACTGGGACGACGTCGTGCAGCGCTCCATGACGGTCGCGCGAAACGGCGAGAAGACCTGGCCGCCACCCCCGGTTCAAGTCTCGGCCGTCCCCGCCGCGATCAAGCCGGCCGCGCCGGCCGTGGCGAAGGAACCCAAGAAGGGCATGACGGCCCGCCGCAAGTTCACGTACACGGCACTGATCGCCGCGGCGCTGTTCCTCATCACGGCCGCGGCCCCACCAGAGCTGACGGGGAACATCACCGTGTTCGTGCTCGCGATCGTCATCGGCTACTACGTCATCGGGCATGTGCATCACGCGCTGCACACGCCGCTGATGTCGGTGACGAACGCGATCTCGGGCATCATCGTGGTCGGCGCACTGCTCCAGATAGGCAGCGGTGAGACCGTCGTGACGGTGCTCGCCTTCGTGGCGATCCTGGTCGCGAGCATCAACATCTTCGGTGGCTTCGCGGTCACCCGCCGCATGTTGGAGATGTTCCAGCGATGACCGTCGAATCCGTGGCCATCGCGGCCTACCTCGTTGCTGCGCTGCTCTTCATCATGAGCCTCGCTGGCCTGTCGAAGCATGAGACGGCCAAGCAGGGCATCTGGTTCGGGATCTGGGGCATGGCCGTCGCGCTCGTCGCGACCATTGCGTTGGCCATCTGGGGTCACGACGAGCGCATGACCACCCTGGCGATCAGCCTGATGTTCGTCGCCGTGGTCATCGGCGCAGCCATCGGGCTCTGGCGGGCGCGCGTCGTCCAGATGACCGGCATGCCGGAGCTCATCGCGCTGCTGCACAGCTTCGTCGGTCTGGCCGCGGTACTGGTGGCCTGGGCCGGCTACTACACCGTCGAGGCGCTCGGCGATGCGCAGACCGAGGTGCCGCCTGACTTGCTCGGCATCCACCACGGCGAGGTCCTCGTCGGCCTGTTCATCGGTGGGGTCACCTTCACCGGCTCGATCGTCGCCTACCTGAAGCTGTCGGCGAAGATCAGTTCCAAGCCGCTGATGCTGCCGGGCAAGAACGCCCTGAACATCGGCGCCCTGGTGGTCTTCGTCGCGCTCACCGTGTGGTTCGTGATCACCCCGGACTTCTGGATCCTGGTCGCGGCGACGGTTCTGGCCCTTGCCCTCGGCTGGCACCTCGTGGCCTCCATCGGCGGCGGAGACATGCCGGTCGTGGTGTCGATGCTGAACAGCTACTCGGGCTGGGCGGCCGCCGCATCGGGCTTCCTGCTGGGCAACAACCTGCTCATCGTCACCGGCGCCCTCGTCGGCTCGTCCGGTGCGTACCTGAGCTACATCATGTGCGAGGCGATGAACCGGTCGTTCATCTCCGTCATCGCGGGCGGCTTCGGCATCGAGGCGCCGACCAGCGGCGACACGGACTACGGAGAGCACCGGGAGATCACGGCGGAGGAGACCGCCATGCTGCTCACCAGCGCCAAGTCGGTCATCATCACGCCGGGCTACGGGATGGCGGTGGCGCAGGCGCAGTACCCCGTCGCGGAGATCACTCGCGAGCTGCGGGCGAAGGGCATCGACGTTCGCTTCGGCATCCATCCGGTCGCCGGACGCCTTCCGGGGCACATGAACGTGCTACTGGCAGAGGCGAAGGTGCCGTACGACATCGTGCTGGAGATGGACGAGATCAACGACGACTTCCCGAAGACGGATGTCGTCCTGGTCATCGGTGCCAATGACACGGTGAACCCGGCGGCCGAGGAGGATCCGACGTCACCGATCGCCGGCATGCCGGTGCTCCGGGTGTGGGAGGCGAAGGACGTCATCGTGTTCAAGCGGTCGATGGCGGTCGGCTACGCCGGCGTCCAGAACCCGCTGTTCTTCCGGGATAACACGTCGATGCTCTTCGGCGACGCGAAGGATCGGGTCGAGGACATCCTCAAGGCGCTCTAACTCGTTTCTCCCGCAATGCGGGACAAGCGCGCGAAGACGGCCCCGATCAGGCCGGATTCGCTGATCTGTCCCGGTCCCGCGCAGGAAAGGCGGGGCCCAGAGCCGGAGCGAAAGTCAGACGACGCCGTAGAGGCGATCGCCGGCGTCGCCGAGCCCCGGCACGATGTAGCCCTTCTCGTTCAGGCGCTCATCGACGGCGGCCACCACCACGGTGACGTCCACCTCGCGGCCGGCAAAGGCCTTCTCGATGTGCACCAGGCCCTCGGGCGCCGCGAGCAGGCAGATCGCCGTCACGTCGCGGGCCCCGCGCTCCAGGAGCAACTCGATGGCGGCCGCCAGGGTTCCTCCAGTGGCCAGCATCGGGTCGAGGACGAACACCTGACGATCGTGCAGGTCGTGGGGCAGCCGCTCCGCATACGTGCTGGCGATCAGCGACTCCTCGTCGCGGATCATGCCCAGGAAGCCGACCTCGGCCGTGGGCATCAGCTTCGTCATGCCGTTCAGCATCCCGAGGCCGGCTCGCAGGATCGGGACGACGGCGGGTCGCGGCGAGGCGAGCTCGAGACCGGTCATGGGGGCAACCGGCGTCGTGATCTCCACCTGGGCGACGCGCAGCGCGCGGGTGGCCTCGTAGGCGAGAAGCGTGACCAGTTCCTCCGTGAGCAACCGGAAGGTGGCCGAGGAGGTGTCCTCCCGGCGCAGTCGGGTCAGCTTGTGAGCGACGAGCGGGTGGTCGATCACCATGGTGCGCATGGCCTCGAGAGTAGTGGTCTGGGTGCCATGCAGGTGCGAGTCATGCCACGATGCGCCCGTGGGCATCGAGCAGGTCACTTCGGACGACATCGATTTCGCCGTGGCGGCCTATCGCGAGGAGGGCCGCTGGACCGTCGTGACGCTGCCTCCGCATGCCGTCGTCACGGCCGAGGGACTGGTTGCCGCGCTGCGCCAACTGCCCGGTGAGGGGGGTGTGTTCGGCTTCGTCGCCGTGGCGGACGAGTTCTTCGTCCTCGCCCACACGGAGCCCGGCGGCGTCCGGATCATGATCAGTGACGCGCTCGCCCTGCTCGACTGGTCCCTCGCGAGCGAGGCTGCGGAGATGATCGGCCTGGAATGGGAAGAGGAGGACCTCGAGGAGTTCGAGGCGGCCGGCGACATCTCGCTGTGCACCCCGTTCGGGCTGGACGGGGCCGAGCTGGTCATGATCTGCCAGGACGACGAGCTGTACCCGGACGAGCAGGTGCGCGCGATCGCCAAGCGGATGGGCTTCGCGGCGGAGCTGGCGGTCGCGCTGCGTCAGCGATGAGCCAGGCCCCTTGGGAAGCGCCCATGAGGGTGGCGCTGGAGGAGGCGCGCGTCGGCGGCCGGGCGGGCGAGATCCCGATCGGAGCAGTCGTCCTGGATCGCGACGGTGCGGTGATCGCCCGAGCCCACAACAGGCGGGAGCAGTCGCACGATCCCACCGCGCATGCGGAGGTGCTGGCGCTCCGGGAGGCGGCGGCCGCGTTGGGAGCGCTGGCGGCTGGATGACTGCACCCTGGTGGTGACGCTCGAGCCGTGCCCGATGTGTGCGGGAGCGGCCGTGATGTCGCGCGTGCGTCGGCTGGTGTTCGGCGCCTGGAACGACGAGTACGGAGCGGCCGGGTCCCGGTGGGACCTGGTCCGCGATCGACGGCTCAACCATCAAGTAGAGGTGATCGGCGGCGTGTGCGCCGAGGATTGTGGTGCGATCGTGATCGACTTCATGGAAGAACGTCGCAAGCCCACGAGGGAGGCGTGAATGTCGGTACGTGAGGCACCCTCGCGCCCGCGACCCTCGGATCGTCCGCCCTGGCTGCTGGCGGTGCTCGCGGTGGTGGCCGTGCTCGTCATCGGCGGACTCATCTTCGGGCTGGTCACCCTCGTCCGCGGCTCCGGGGACGAGGAGGCGTCGACGGCCGAGGCCTCCACCCCCGCACCCTGCGCCACCGAGATGGTGCCCGCGGGCGAGCTCCTGCCGGCTCCGGCCAAGGTGACTGTCAACGTCTACAACGCGACGAGCACCGCGGGACTGGCGAGCAAGACGGCCAGCGCCTTCGAGGACGCCGGCTTCAAGGTCGGGAAGGTCGCCAATGACCCGGTTGGGCGGACCATCACCGGCGTCGGGCAGATCCGGTACGGGGCCAAGGCCGTCAAGCGTGCCCAACTGGTCGCCCTGTACGTGCCCGGCGCCGAGCTCGTCGAGTTGGACCGGAAGGGCCTCAAGGTCGACCTGGCCATGGGCGACTCGTTCGACGGACTGGCACCTGAACAGCAGGTGAATGACGCGTTGGCCGCGCCCCAGCCGGTCGTTACTGGAATAGGCTGCGGGGCGACGGCCGAGGCGACGGCCGAGGCGAGCGCAGACGAGTAGTTCAAGCATCGGGAGGCACCATGGCGGACCAGGCAATCGACACTTCGGACATGTATGCCGTGCACGACTGCCTGCGGCATGAGTTCGCGCGACTGCCCATCACCGTCAAGGCCGTTGACTACGGGAACAGCGAGCGAGCAGGCGTCGTGGGCCGCCACGTGCTGCTGATGCTGGACCTCCTTCATGCGCACCATGCGAGCGAGGATGAGACGGTCTGGCCGATCCTCCATGAGCGTGCGCCCGAGTCGGCCGCGCTCGTCGAGGAGATGGAGGTGCAGCACACTCTCATCCACGCGACGGCCGAACTCGCGCGCACCCAGGCGCAGGCATGGATCGACTCGCCGGGGAGCCAGGAGCGGGCGGCTCTCCACATCACGCTGATCGCCCTCGAGCGGGAGATCCTCAAGCACCTCGCCACCGAGGAGCAGGAAGTGCTGCCGCTCGTCGTGCGCGACTTCACGGTGGAGGAGTACGAGCGCGTCGGCGAGCATTCCCGAGGCCTTGTCGCGCCGGAGCAGATGCCCATCGTGCTGGGGCTGATCCTGGACAACACCTCGCGCGAGCGCGGCGAGGCGATCACCGCGTCGATGCCCCCTGAGGCGGTCGCGGCGTTCGAGCAGTTCGGTCGCCCTGCCTACGCCGAGTACAAGGCGAACATCACCAACTACTGATCCACAACTCCGTCATCCGGTGTTGCGCAGACCCGTCGCGATGCCGTTGACCGTGACCGACAGGGCACGGGCGAGGGCCTCGTCGGGCTCCTCGCCGATGGCCCGGGCTCCACGGACCCGATCGAGCAGCGACACCTGCAGGACGTGCAGGGGCAGCAGGTACGTGTCCCGCACCTCCAGCGTCCGGGCCAGCGACGGGTTGGCGCCCAAGAGCTGCCCGTGACCGGTGACGGCGAGGACCTCCTGGACCGTCAGCTCGTACTCCGCCCGTATCTCGGACAGGAAGCGGTGCAGGTGCTCCGGGACGAGGGTTCGCACGTAGAGCTCGGCGACGTCGAGGTCCGTCTTCGCCAGCGTCATCTCCACATTCGAGACGAAGTTGCGGAAGAAGCTCCATTCGCGGTGCATGTCCGCGAGATGGTCGGCGAAGCCGGCCTGCCGTGCCGCGGCCAGGCCCGAGCCGACGCCGAACCATCCGGGCAGCACCTGCCGTGACTGAGTCCAGCCGAACACCCAAGGGATGGCCCGCAGCCCGCTGATGCCCGCGTCGGTGTCCGGTCGCCGTGACGGGCGGGAGCCGAGGTGCATCGCGCCGAACTCCTCCACCGGTGTGGAGAGAGCGAAGTACTCGGGCAGTTCGGGGTCGTCGACGAGCGCGCGGTAGCGATCCTGTGCTGCGAGCGACGCGATACCCACCACGTCGTCCCAGAGTTCGAGCTGGCTCGGCTTGTTGTGCGGCGTCCGATGCAGGAGCGACGCATCCAGCACGGCAGCCACCATCTGCTCGAGGTTGTCGCGGGCGAGGGCTGGCAGCAGGTACTTGTCCGAGATGACCTCGCCCTGCTCGGTGACCTTGATCTCGCCGCTGAGCACCCCGAAGGGTTGCGCCAGGATCGCGTCGTACGTGGGTCCGCCGCCGCGCCCGACAGTCCCGCCACGTCCGTGGAACAGGCGAAGTCGCACACCGTGGCGGGCGGCAACATCGCGGAGACGACGCTGCGCCAGGTGGATCTCCCACTGCGACGTCGCGATCCCCGCATCCTTGTTCGAGTCCGAGTAGCCGAGCATCACCTCCTGGACGTCGCCGCGCGAGGCGACGAGTGACCGGTAGGTGGGCACGGACAGCAGCTCCTCGAGGATCCGCCCTGCGGCCCGCAGCTCCTCGACCGTCTCCAGCAGCGGGACGAAGCCGACCCGTGCCGTGCCCCGTTCCGTGTCGACGAGTCCGGCTTCGCGCGCCATGACGACGGCGGCCAGCAGGTCATCGGGGCCCTGCGTCATCGAGACGATGCAGGACTCGATGACGCGGGGTCCGTAGAGGTCGAGCGCCTCCCGGACGGACACGAACGTCTGCCAGGTCCGCAGCCCGTCATCGTCCAGGGGAGGTGGCGTCGGAGCGAGGGGTCGCTGCGACTCGAGCTCGGCGGACAGGATCGCGAACCGCTGGTCGCGGCCCATGTCTGCCCACTTCTCGATGTCGGTGCCGAGACGGTCCAGCAGCTGGCCGACCGCGTGCTGGTACTTGCCCGCGTGCTCACGCACGTCGAGAGTGGCGAGCGGCAGGCCGATGGACGCGACCAACCTGATGGTGCGGTCGAGCACCGATAGCGCGGGCAGGTCGCGGTCGACCTCCGCCAGCTCGCCCCTGACGAGCAGCAGGTCGTCGAGCAGTTCGGCAGTGGTGGCGTAGTCCCGGCCCGCGACGTGCGGGTGACCGGTGGCGAGCCGATCGCGGGTGAGCTGGAGCCGGGTGCGCACGATGGTCAGCTTCAGCCGTACCGGCTCCTCCGCGTTGATGCGCAGGTAGCGGCCATCGAAATCCGGCAGGCGGGCCAGGTCGGAGACGATCGACTCCCGCAGGCGCTCGCTTGTCCGGGTGATGCGCTGGGAGATCGACATGTCTTCGATGAGGCGCGTCAGCGAGGGCAGCAGGTCGGCGAGCGCATGGTCTCGTTGGAAGCGCAGCACGTCGAGGGTGATGGCGGGCGTGACGAACGGGTTGCCGTCACGGTCGCCGCCGATCCACGACCCGAAGGTGAGCGGTCGGGCCTGTGGTGGGAGTTCCGCGCCCATGGTGGCCAAGGCGTCGGCCAGATCGGACAGCACCGATTCCAGCGGGCCACGTGTGAGGTCATCGATGTAGTAGAGGACGTTGCGGGCCTCGTCGATGACCTGGGGCTGCTCAAGCCTGATCTCGTCCGTCTGCCACAGCAGGTCGACGATCGCATCCAGCCGGCGGGTCCGCTGCTGCTCCGAGAGCTCGGGATCCAGCATGACGTCGGCGATCCTGCGCAGCTTGGTGAGTACGGACCGACGAGCTGCCTCGGTGGGATGTGCGGTGAACACTGGTCGGACGGAGAGCCGCGCGGCGACCTCTTCGATCGCATCCACACTGACGCCGCTGGACTGCACCTCGCGGGTGACGCGGGCGAGGGGTCCGCCAGACGCCACGCGGGCGGCGACGATGTCGCGTGATCGCTCCACCTGCTCGGCGACGTTCGCGAGGTCGAAGTACACGGAGAACGCCCGGGCCAGCCGCGTGGCCGTGTGCAGATCGACGGACGTGAGCCGAGCGGCGGCCGCGCCCTGGTCCTCGCGCGTCAGCAGCCGCACCTCCTCGACAAGCTCGAGCAGGTCCGGCCCTTCGTGGCGTGCGAGTGCCTCGCCGAGCAGCGCGCCGAGCTGGCGGATCTCGGCGCGCAGATCAGCGTCGGGATCGAGGGACTCGTCCTGGAGGGCGGAGTGCACGTACCCATCCTTCCGTGTCGGGCAGGGATCGGCCAAAGCATCGCCGCTGAGGGGGCGTCGGTGCGGCAGACTGTGGCGCGACGAGCAAGGGGGCGGCGATGACGGACAGCGCGGACGGCGCGAGCAGCATGGAGCGCGAGGTCACGGCGATTGACGACGCCGAGTACGAGGGACTGCGCCGCGAGGTCGTTCAGCGCGATCACGAACTTCAATGATCCTCGCCAGGAATGGCGCCGGCTGTTCTCGGAGCTGTTCGGCACCTTCTTCCTCGTCCTGGTCGCGGCCGGTGGGCCGATGATGGCCGCGGGCTTCGACAACGCGATCGGACGAGCCGCAGCGGTCACCGCTCCCGGCATGATGGTGATGGCCATGATCCTGTTCATGGGCAAGGTGTCCGGCGCGCACTTCAACCCGGGGGTCAGCGTCGCCTTCGCCCTGCGCGGCGACTTCCCATGGCGGCGGGTGCCCGGATACCTGGTGGCCCAGATCATCGGCGCCGTCGTCGCCGCGTGGGTGCTTCAGGCCATCATCGGAGTGTCCGCCTCGGTGGGCTCGAACTATCCCGCTGAGACATCGACACCAGCGGCAGCATTCTGGATGGAGGCCATCCTGACTCTGGGGCTGATCAGCGTCATCCTCGGGACGGCCAGTGGCGCGCAGAACGTCGGTGTGGTCGGGGCGCTCGCCGTGGGTTCGTACATCGCGCTCGCCGGCCTGTGGGCCAGCCCGATCTCCGGCGCGTCGATGAACTCCTTCCGCACCTTGGGACCGGACATTGTCGCCAACGACTACTCGCACTACTGGGTGTACGTCGCCGGGCCGTTCCTCGGCGTGCTGCTGGCGGTGCTGGCCGCGCTCGTCCTTCGGGGATACGGAGGCGGGCGCTCCGGGTCGTCCGCGGCCCAAGGCAGCCTGTTCACGCAGGTCAAGCGACCGGGCCAGCAGTGAGCCGTCGCTAGCCGACTGGTCGGAGCACGAAGGCTCGGATGTCCCGACGTCCTCCGATCCGTTCCCGGTACTTGGGGAAGCCCAGGTAGACCCGTCCGGCGGTGCGCCACAGGCGTTCCACGTCTGTCTGGGGGACCGGCATGGCTGCCACCTCGACCGATCTGCCCCGCCAGGCCACGGTCGCCCGCGGTTCCTTCGACAGGTTGGCCACCCAGCCCGGGGTCCGCGGCTGGCCGAAGTTCGTCCCGAGGACGGCCAGGTCGTCCTCGAACGGGATGGCGGCCACAGGCATCGTCCGCATGAGTCCGGTGCGTGCGCCCGTCGTCGTCAGCATCACGACTGGCAGACCGATGACGACGGTGGGCAGGGTGACGCGACCACCGGTCCACCGGTGCAGGGGCCGATCGACGTGGTAGAGCGTGCGCTGGAACGCGCGCGACCCCGACTTGGTCGAGGCGAGTTGCTGGAGGCTGCGCTGCAGGGCGTTCGGCCCGGAGTAGCGGAAGCCCAGCTCCTGCTGCAGGCCCACGGTGGCTCCTCAGTGAGAGTGCGTTGAGGGGCATGCGAGATGCATGCCCCTCAACACTGGCGGTGGCGGTGGGATTTGAACCCACGGTGAGGTTGCCCCCACACGCGCTTTCGAGGCGCGCTCCTTTGGCCGCTCGGACACGCCACCGCGGAGAAGGCTACAAGAACGTGAGGGTGGCCGGGCGGCCACCCTCACCGGAACGCCGGCCGACTAGGTGCGTCTGCCGACCAGGTAGCCGACGGCCTGGATGCCCAGTCCGACGGCCCAGGGAATCGTCACCCACAGGACGTAGTTCACCCCGCCGGTGACCAGCACGTCCTGAGCCCACAGCAGGGAGTTCACCAGGGTGAAGATGACCGCGTGCGCGGCCAGGTCCAGCCCGGGCGACTCGATCGCTGCGGCACCCGTGTCCTGCGTGCCTCGGTCCCTCAGGAACAGCAGGATGCCGCCGACGAGGAACACCGCCCCGCCGATCAGCAGTCCCCAGCCCCACATCGGATCGATCTCAGAGACCCGCCACGACAGGTCGCCGCCGAGTCCGACGTACTGGTTGTCGCCGCCGAGCAGGATGAAGCCGCCCAGGAAGGCGGCGATCCCGCCGACGATCGCCAGTACCCATCGGGACACGGACAGCGCCGCTCGGGTGGCCGGGCTCGAGGGACGAACGGTGACCGGTACCCGCTGAATGGTTGCCATGCCACACCTCCTCGCTCCCCCCTTCAGGTCACGCCGAGGAGCGGCGTCGGTCAAGGGCCGGACGTCCTCGCCGCGGAACGGGAACGGGACCGCCCCGTGGGGGTCGGTCCCGTTCGTCCGCCGAGGCGGAGCGCGGAGGATAGGGGATTTGAACCCCTGAGGGATTGCTCCCAACACGCTTTCCAAGCGTGCGCCCTAGGCCACTAGGCGAATCCTCCGTGGAGGAGGCTATACGGCCGTGGCGGTCGACGCGGAACCTGCCCCATCCGCCCCCGGCAGGTTCACCGCGTACAGTTGTGCCGACCCCCCGTGCGGCGTCATCGCGTGAACCTCCCCAGGGCCGGAAGGCAGCAAGGATAAGCGCGCTCTGGCGGGTGCGCGGGGGGTCCCTGCTTCCCGATGCAGGTTCGCGGACGCCCGACGTGGGCGTCCCTCCCCGGCGTTAGGGTGCAACCGTGTCCATGGCCCTGTACCGCACCTACCGACCGGCCAATCTCGCCGAGGTCGTCGGGCAGGACCACGTCACCGGGCCCCTGCGTCGCGCGCTCGAGAACGACCGCGTGCATCACGCCTACCTGTTCTCCGGGCCGCGGGGCTGCGGCAAGACGTCGACGGCCCGCATCCTGGCCCGCTCCCTGAACTGCGACGCGGGCCCGACCCCCGACCCGTGCGGCGTCTGCCAGAGCTGCCTCGACCTCGCCCCCAACGGTCCCGGATCCCTCGACGTCATCGAGCTCGACGCGGCCAGCCATGGCGGGGTCGACGACACCCGGGAGCTTCGCGAGCGGGCGATGTTCGCGCCGGCGTCGTCGCGCTACAAGGTCTACATCATCGACGAGGCGCACATGGTGACCACGCAGGGCTTCAACGCCCTGCTGAAGCTCGTCGAGGAGCCCCCCGAGCACGTCCGCTTCGTCTTCGCCACCACCGAGGCGGACAAGGTGCTCCCCACGATCCGGTCCCGCACGCACAACTACACGTTTCGCCTGGTGCCCGCGAAGACCCTCCAGGAGCATCTCGCGCACGTCTGCGAGGAGGAGGACGTGGCCGCGGAGCCAGCGGCGCTGGCCCTCGTCGCCCGAGCCGGGGCGGGCAGCGTGCGCGATGCGCTGTCGGTCCTGGGACAGGTCATCTCCGGCTCCGGACCCGAGGGCGTCACCTACCAGGAGGCCGTCGCCCAGCTCGGGATGACGGATGCCGCGCTGCTCGACGAGGCCGTCGACGCCCTGGCCGATCACGACGGCGCCCTGCTGTTCACGGTGGTCGACCGGGTGATCGACGCGGGACACGATCCGCGTCGGTTCGTCACCGACCTGCTCGAACGGATTCGCGATCTGATCGTCCTGCGCAACGTCCCCAACGCGGCCGAGCTGGGGCTGCTCGAGGCCCCTGACGACCAGATCGCGCGGGAGATCGAGCAGGCGGAGCGCTTCGGGCTGGCGGAGTTGACCCGAGCCGCCGACGTGGCCAGCACCGCCCTGAGCGAGCTGCGTGGGGCCACGGCGCCGCGTCTGCATCTGGAGCTCATGGCCGCGCGCCTCCTGCTGCCCGCCGCTGACGCGGACGAGGCGGCCACCCGCGCTCGGCTCGACCAGATCGAGCGTCGACTGGCGGCAGCGCCGATGCATGCGGTGGCGGAGTCCGCCCCGAGGGCGACGCCCGCTCCGGCGGCGGCTCCCGTTCTGCCGGCTCCGGCGGCTCCAGAGGCGGTCGCACCGGCGGAGGAGCCCGCCGGTTCCGAACAGGCGGACGACGCCCCGCCCGCCGAGGCTCCCGTCCCGCCGCGGCCGAAGCGACTGTCCGAGGTCGCGCCCACTACAGCCGCGGCTGCGGCGATCCGTCCGCTGCGCCGAGATCCTCTCCGCCGACGCGCCCCACTGCCGGCGCCCGGCGTGCTGCGCCAGCCGCGCCGGCGGAGGCCCCGGCTCCGACCGCTGCTGCCGAGGCCTCCGCTGCGGCGGGCGATGCGGGTCCCGGACTCGTGCAGTTCGTGTCCATGTGGCCGGCGGTGCTCGACGGCCTGTCCAGCTACGCGAAGGTCGCGTGGATGGCGTTCAACCCGTCTCGGCCGCTGTCGCTCGCAGACGGCGAGCTCGCGGTCGGCGTGCCGGACATCGGCAAGGTCAAGAACATCAAGTCGAGCGGCCACGACGAGCGGCTCCGACAGGCGATCCTCGACGTCATGGACACGGACGTCCGCGTCGACGTCGTGCTGGCGCCCGATGCCACGTCACCGGTGGCCACCTCCGCCACCGGCGCGGCAGCCCCGGCCACGGACGCCGCTGGCGGCCCGGCGTCGGCGGCCCCCGAGCCTGATGCCCCGAGCCCCGACGACCCCAACGTCGACGACACCGTCGGCGTGGACCTCGTCAAGCGCGAACTGGGTGGCACCCAGATCGGCGAGATCGAGCACTGAGAGAAGGCGCGGGATGTACGAGGGCATCGTCCAGGACCTCATCGACGAGCTGGGCCGGCTTCCGGGCGTGGGTCCGAAGAGTGCGCAGCGGATCGCGTTCCACATCCTCGCGGCCGAGCCAGCCGATGTGCTGCGCCTGGCCACGGTGCTGCGCGAGGTGAAGGAGAAGGTGCGGTTCTGCTCGATCTGCGGGAACGTGGCCGAGCAGGAGCACTGCCGCATCTGCCTCGATGCGCGCCGCGACCTCACCGTGCTGTGCGTCGTCGAGGAGCCCAAGGACGTGCTGGCGATCGAGAAGACCCGGGAGTTCCGAGGTCGGTACCACGTGCTCGGCGGGGCGATCTCGCCCATCGACGGCATCGGTCCCGACGACTTGCGCATCCGAGAGCTGCTGGCGCGGCTGAGCGACGGCGCGATCACCGAGGTGATCCTGGCGACCGACCCGAACCTCGAGGGTGAGGCGACGGCGACCTACCTGGCCCGGATGATCAGCCCACTGGGGGTGGCGGTGTCGCGGCTGGCCAGCGGGCTGCCCGTCGGCGGGGACCTCGAGTACGCCGACGAGGTCACCCTGGGCCGCGCCTTCGAGGGCCGGCGCCGCGTCTGACCCACCCCAAACCCTCGCGAGTGTGCGCTCGTCGTCGCTTTCGACCCCCTGAAAGCGACGACGAGCGCACACTCGCGAAGGGTGTTGGGCGTGAAATCGGGGGTCCGGGCGGCCGGTAGACTCGCCGATCGTGTCCCTGATCGTTCAGAAGTTCGGCGGTTCGAGCGTCGCTGATGCGGCCAGCATCAAGCGCGTGGCGCGCAGGATCGTCGACACCCGCAAGGCCGGTCACGATGTCGCGGTCGTGGTGTCCGCCATGGGCGACACCACCGACGAGCTCCTCGACCTCGCCGAGCAGGTCTCCCCCCTTCCGCCGGCCCGCGAGCTCGACATGCTCCTGACCGCAGGCGAGCGGATCTCCATGTCCCTCCTCGCGATGGCCATCTCCGACCTCGGCTACGAGGCCCGGTCGTACACCGGCTCACAGGCCGGCCTCATCACGGACTCCGCCCACGGCTCGGCGCGCATCATCGACGTCACGCCGGGCCGCATCCAGGAGGCCATCCGCGAGGGCGCCATCCCGATCGTGGCCGGCTTCCAGGGCGTCTCGCAGGACACCAAGGACGTCACCACCCTCGGCCGGGGCGGCTCGGACACCACCGCCGTCGCGTTGGCCGCCGCCCTCGACGCCGAGGTCTGCGAGATCTACACGGACGTCGACGGCGTCTTCAGCGCCGACCCCCGCGTCGTGGCAGCCGCCCGTCAGGTCCCGTACATCACGTACGAGGAGATGCTCGAGCTGGCTGCGGTCGGCGCCAAGGTGCTGCACCTGCGCTGCGTCGAGTATGCCCGCCGGTTCGACCTGCCCATCCACGTCCGGTCCTCGTTCTCGCAGCAGAACGGGACGCTGGTCATGTCCCCCCAGGCCATCCAAGCCGCTATCGCCGAAGGAACCGCCATGGAACAGCCGATCATCTCCGGGGTCGCCGCGGACGTGAACGACGCAAAGATCACCGTGGTCGGCGTGCCGGACAAGCCGGGCGAGGCGGCTGCGATCTTCAAGGCCCTCGCCGAGGCCGGCATCAACATCGACATGATCGTCCAGAACGTCTCGGCCGCGTCGACCGGACGCACGGACGTCACCTTCACCTGCCCCCAGGGGTCCGCGGCCGCGGCGATGAAGGCGCTCGACGCCAAGCGCGACTCGATCGGCTTCGAGTCGCTCCGCGTCGACGACCAGATCGCCAAGGTCTCCCTCGTGGGCGCCGGGATGCGCTCCCACCCGGGCGTCTCGGCCACCTTCTTCGAGGCACTGGCGGACGCCAGCATCAACGTCGAGATGATCTCGACCTCCGAGATCCGCATCTCCGTGGTCACCCGGGTCGACGATGCGAAGCCGGCCGTCCAGGCCCTGCACACCGCATTCGGGCTGGATGCCGACGGCCAGGCCGTCGTCTACGGCGGGACCGGCCGATGAGCCCCGTCGTCGCCGTCGTCGGCGCCACCGGGCAGGTGGGCGCCGTCATGCGCCGCCTCCTCGACGAGCGCGACTTCCCGATGGACCGGGTCCGCTTCCTCGCCTCCGCGCGGTCGGCCGGCACCACGCTGCCCTTCCGCGGCCAGGAGATCCTCGTCGAGGACGCCTCCGAGGCCGACGTCAGCGGAATCGACATCGCCCTGTTCTCCGCAGGGGGATCGACCTCCAAGGCCCTCGCCCCCAAGTACGCCGACGCGGGTGCGGTCGTCATCGACAACTCGTCGGCGTGGCGCATGGATCCCGACGTGCCCCTCGTCGTCAGCGAGGTCAACCCGCACGCCATCGCCGAGATGCGCAAGGGCATCATCGCCAACCCGAACTGCACGACGATGGCCGCGATGCCGGTCCTCAAGCCGCTGCACGTCGATGCGGGCCTTCGTCGCCTTGTGATCAGCACGTACCAGGCGGTCTCCGGCAGCGGCCTCTCCGGCGTCGAGGAGCTCGAGACTCAGGTGCGCGCGGTCATCGATCAGGACTTCGCGGCACTCACTCACGACGGCCGCGCGGTCGAGTTCCCGGAGCCGAAGAAGTACGTCGCGCCGATTGCGTTCGACGTGATCGCGTTCGCCGGCAGCCTGGCGGCCGACGGCTCGCTTGAGACCGACGAGGAGCAGAAGCTCCGGAACGAGAGCCGCAAGATCCTGGAGATCCCCGAGCTGCTGGTGTCGGGCACCTGCGTCCGGGTCCCCGTCTTCACCGGCCACTCGCTGTCGATCAACGCCGAGTTCGAGCGGGCAATCTCGCCCGAGCGCGCCGTGGCGATCCTGGCGGACGCAGCGGGCGTGGAACTGTCGATCGTGCCGACGCCGCTGGAGGCGGCCGGCGCAGATCCGTCTTTCGTCGGCCGGATCCGCGTCGACCAGTCGGTGCCGGACGGGCGCGGCCTGGCGCTGTTCGTCAGCAACGACAATCTGCGCAAGGGCGCGGCGCTCAACGCCGTGCAGATCGCCGAGCTGGTGGCTTCCCGCCACTAGCGCGGAGCCAGGACCGAGCGGCTTCCCGCGGGGTGACCTGACCGATCTTCCATGCTGCAGGCGCCCACACCCGTGCCCTGCTTGGCACGCCAGTTCGCTGTACGTAGCGGCGAGTGCTAGGGTCAACCACTTGCGAAATGCAAGTGATGATTCGAGTTGATGCCGCCGCCGCTCCGGCGGCATCGTGACAGGGGTTGGCATGAAGGGTCTTGCGGTAATCGGATCGTCCGCCTTCGTGGGCGTGATGCTGACCATCGGCCTCGGGTTGGGCGGCTTCTTCCTCCTTAGCGAACCAGCCGTGTTCGAGGAGTGGTTCGCCGACTACTTCGTGTTCCTTCTCGGGCCGGTGTTTCTCACCAGCATCCCGGCCTTCATCGGCACCATCGCCATGGTCCGGCGCAGTGAGAAGGGGACCAGTGCTCGTCGCCTGTGGCGGATCTCCCTCATCGGCTTGGTCGCTTCCTACGGCATCACGGCCGTCGTGCACCTGCCGTTGAACATCAGCTTCTGGTCCTTCACTCTGAGCGACGACGATCTGACCAGGAACCTCTATGTGTGGCTCCTGTTCCACGTCCTCCGGCTCGGCGCGGCCTTCATCGCGGCGATCTATGCCTTCCGGGCCGCGGTGGGATCGACGATTGGAAGTGAACTGCGCTGATCGACCTCGTGATGGTGACGGTCGTCTGACGGAACAGTGGCCGTCCCCGCGTCGACTATGTGGGCCTGAGCGACAGGCTCTTCATCCGGGCCTTCACGAACGCCCTGCGGCTCTTCTCCTCGACCAGGGGCGCGAACTGGGGCGAGTCGGGAACCTGCGTGTAGCGAATGCCCCAGGCGACCAGCTCGGCGAGAACGGGCATCAGATCGATCGCGGGTTGCAGGGGAAGGTAGATGACCCTTCGCCCATCGTCAGGGTCGGTCACCTTCTCGATCAAGCCGAGGCGCACCAGCCTCCTGAGCCGATCGGAGAGGATGTTGGTGGCAATGGATTCGTTGGCCGCCATCTCCGAGAAGCGCACCCGGTCGTCGAACAGCATGTCGCGCAGGATCAGCAGGGTCCACCGGTCGCCGAGAATGTCCAACGAGGCTGCGATGGGACATGCGGAGCGCAGCTCCTGCGTCACCGGACCTCCTCGACGCGACGGCGTGCATACCTGACCTCACGCCATAGTTGCCATTCGCAAGTGAAAGGATAGCCCGGCAGTGGACGGCGGGAGTGCTAGTCACTCCCCGGGAAGGTGAGCACCGGCTCGCGCCCGAGAAACTCGGCATACGACCCCAGCGCTCGCTCGGTGCCCGATCGGGCCCGTCGGGAGAATGGTGCGAAGGGTTCCACGTTGATCTTCACGAGGTCGCGCACCAGTGTGCGCGTCCACGTCGCGATCACCATTCCGTTCCGCACGATGGTGGCGCGGAAGACACCGTTGCCACCGGGAACCACTCGATCGAGGAGTGACTCGTCGCCGTGCAGCGACCGGTCCTTGTAGCCCAGGACGTACTCGTCGAACCCCGGCAGCGCCAGCGTCCCCTTGCCCTCGAGCCGTCCATCTGCGATGGCCTCGGCCAACTCGGTCGTGAGCCAGCGGGTGTCGGCACCCTCGCCAACGCGCGTGAGGCGGCCCGCGTTCCCCTCGACTCCCTGACGGGCATCGGTCAGCGTCAGTCCGGTCCAGCCGGCGAAGTCCTGGACCGTGGTGGGGCCGTGACTGCGGAAGTAGCGATGGGCCAGTTCGACCAGGGCCTCGTCTCGGGAGAGCTGGACCTGCCGCGGCGCCCACGTGGACAGCAGGGTGATGGTCTGCTGTCCGTCTCGCTGAGGACCGATGCACGTGAGTCCGGTCAGGGAGGCGTACAGCAGCAGGTGGTAGCCACGCTGCCCGTCGGTCGGGATGCCGTCTGCGGCCAAGGCGTCAAGCACGTCCCGGCGCGTGCGAGGCCGGCCGTCCGCCAGGAAGGACTCCAGGGTGCTGAGGAGTCGATCGAGGTCGGCCGGTAGCAGCCCCAGCTCCTGACGGCGGGTCCTCATCCGGTCCAGCCCGCGCGTGCCGGTGAGCTTGAGCATCCATCCGGCGTCGACGGCCGGGACGATGTGGACGGTCTGCCGCATGGGCCAGGTGCGAAGCAGGTCGCCGCGCTCGAAGGCTGCCTCCACGTCCGTGATCGTGGAGTGGGGTACACGGACACCGAGCGACCACAGTCCGCTGGCGACATCCTGCGCCTGCAATGCCCCGAACCACGCGGCTACCGAGAGCGGCGTGCGTTCGTCGTTGTCGGCGAGCAGCAGGCTCGTCATCCTCGCCGCCCGGACCACCGCAGGCGTGAGATGGACCATCCCAGGCCTATCGCGGCGGGAGCATTGTCAGCAGCAGACGGCTCGGGACCAGCGCGACGACCGAGTGCGGTACGCGCGTTTCGAGGTGCATCAGGTCTCCGGGCGTCAAGGTCACGGTCTGCCCGTCCGCCGTCACCTCGAGACTGCCGTCGAGCGTCTGGAGCAGCACGGGCATCGCCGCCGTGTGCTCGCTGAGCTCCTGACCTCTGTCGAAGGCGAACAGCACCGCGTTCGCGCCCTCGGCCTTCAGGACCGTCCGAGAGACCGTGCTGTCGTCTGCCACCTCCACCAGGTCGGCGATGCGGGGCAGGTACGTCATCGGGGCGGGCTCGGCGCCAGCCATGGGTCCTCCAAGAGGTCAGGATCGGGAGTTGCGCAGCACGGACACCGCGAAGTCGGCGTCGGCCCGCCACGGGCGCAGGTCCCACGTCGCGAACCGGTGCTCAAGGGTGAAGCCCGCCTCCGCGAGGTGGCGGTCGAACGCGGCGAGGTCGTATCGCTCGGTGTGGAACCCGACAACGAGGATGCCGTCGTCCTTGAGGTGCGCGCGAATGTGCTCGAGCACGCGTGTCTCCGTCTCCGGAGCCACGTAGGTGATCACGTTGCCGGCCATCACTGCGGCGTCGAAGGGCTCCGGTTCGCCGAGTGAGCCGAGGTCGAGCTCGGCGAGGTCGGCGACGATCCAGCGCGGACCGGGATGGTCGACTCGGGCGGCCTCGATCAGCTCGGTGTCGGCGTCGACGCCGACGACGTGATGCCCGCGCTCGTGCAGCACCGCACCCGTGCGCCCCGGCCCGCACCCCGCATCCAGGATCCGCGAGCGCGGTGGCAGCATCGCGTCGATCAGCCGGGCCTCGCCGCCGAGGTCGGCGCCCTCCTCGGCGAGTCGGCGGAAGTGCGCCACGTACCAGTCGGAATGGCCGGGCTTGGTCTCCGTGAACCAACGAGGCGTGGAGGACATCAGGTCACCGGTCTCGGGTAGCCGAGCTCGTCGTAGTCGCGCTCGTAGATGGACGTGACGGACGCCAACAGCTCGGGCGTGAAGTACTCGCCCATCCGGTTGCGGGCCCCGGTGGAGTTGCGGCAGAAGAACTGCTCCTGCAGGCCGGGGGTGCTGGTCAGCTCGGCGATCCGGTCCCAGGAGTCGTCCAGCTCCTCGAGGTGGATCACCGCGTCGTACGGGACCAGCCCGAGGCCGAGATGGTCCGCCTGGCGCCGCCAGTGCGGATCCTGCTCGCGGGACTCCTGTCCGGCGATCACGTCGAGGAACTGGCGAAGGGTGATGTCCTCCGGGGTGATGTCCTCGCCCGTGGTGGCTGAGAGCGCGTCGACGATCTGGCCGCTCTGCTTCAGGCCCTGCCCGATCTTCTCGAGGAAGCCGGACAGCACTCGTGACGCAGGTTCCCGGACGACGGTGAAGCGGCGGTAGTCCGGTCCGGTCAGCACCGCTTCGAGGAGATCGGGCGGCAGCTGGAAGGGCTTGACGAACGGAGTGGCGTTGAGCCGGTTGTGCGGTGCCGCCTGCACGCGCTGCACCATGCCTGGATTCATCCGGGCGGCCTCCATGCCGCCGAGGGTGGCCTTCATGGTGCCGCAGCCGGCCTTGGGGACCTCGACGTACACGTACCTGTTCACCAGGGAGATGTGCGTATGCATGTTCACTGAGCGCCAGCCCATCGCCCTGACCCATGCACGGGTGACCGGACCGAGGTCACTACGGGCCGGCCGGCGATCGGGAACGGTCATGACAGGAGGCTAGCGCCCGGCCATCGACGGTCGTCCACATGAGATGAGGGGCCAGCCCCGTGGGCTGGCCCCTCATTGGTCGGGGTGGCGGGATTTGAACCCACGACCTCTTCGTCCCGAACGAAGCGCGCTACCAAGCTGCGCCACACCCCGAAAACCTCGCGGAGTCTAGCCGACGCAGGGAGGGGTCGACTCCGCCGGGGCGAGCCCTCAGGGCGCGGTCAGCGTGAGCAGGCTGGCCTCGGGCCGGCAGGCGAACCGCACCGGTGCATAGGGGGAGGTGCCGAGACCGGCCGAGACGTGCAGGGTCGCTCCGTCGTACGCCGAAACGCCCTTGGCCTGGCTGCGCGGCAGGTCGCAGTTGGTGACGAGTGCGCCGACCCCCGGTACGCACAACTGCCCCCCGTGAGTGTGACCGGCGAGGATCAGATCGGCCCCGTCGCCGGCCATGCCGTCGAGCACCCTGAGGTAGGGGGCATGCGTGACGCCGAGGCGGAGGTCGGCAGCCGAGTCGAACGGGCCCGCGACCTCCTCGTACCGGTCGCGACTGATGTGCGGATCATCGACTCCCCGCACGTCGACCTCCCGGCCGTCGACCTTCATGACGGCGCGCACATTGCCCAGATCGAGCCACCCGTTGGTCGTCAGTCCATCGACCAGGTCTCCCCAGGGCAGCATCGGCCGCTTGGGCTCGAGCTGTGATGGTCCCTTCAGGTAGCGCGCCCAGTTGATCGGCCGGGGTGCGTAGTAGTCATTGCTGCCGAGGACGAAGGCACCCGGCAGGTCGAACAGCGGGTCGAGCGTGTCGAGCACATGGGGGACCGCATCCTGATGCGACATGAAGTCGCCCGTGACGATGACGGCATCGGGTCGCAGGTCGCGCAGCGAGCGGACCCACTGCTGCTTCGAACGCTGACCGGGCACGTAGTGCAGGTCGCTCAGATGGAGGATGCGCAGCGGGTCCTGTCCGGAGGGCAGCACGGGGAGGGTCTCGCGGCGGAGCACGAACGCCTGCGCCTCCCAGCGTGCGTAGGCCAGTCCGGCCGCGCCGACTGCGGCGGCGCCGACGAGGGCCCTTGTCACGACGTGCATGGCGTCCATGGTCGCACGACTCGCGACCTCCGTCGACTGGCGTCGACCGTCGGCGGGCAGCCGGGCTCCGAGCCGGAACCACGGAATCGACGCGGTGAGACAATCCGGGAATGAGCGCTCTCAAGGATCAGCTGCAGTCGGACCTGACCACCGCGATCAAGGGTCGCGACGAGCTCACGGCGGCCACGATCCGCATGGTGCTGACCGCGATCACGAACGAGGAGGTCGCGGGCAAGGAGCATCGCGAGCTGTCCGACGACGACGTGGTCACGGTGCTCGGGCGGGAGGCGAAGAAGCGCCGTGAGGCGGCGGAGGCGTATGACTCGGCCAGCCGTCCCGAGCTCGCCGACCGCGAGCGGTCCGAGCTCGAGGTCATCGCCCGGTACCTGCCAGAGGCTCTCTCCGAGGAGGAGGTCCGCGCGATCGTGGACGCCGCGGTGGGCCAGGTGACCGCTGGGGGTGCCTCGGGTGGTCAGGCGATGGGCCAGGTCATGAAACTGGTGCAGCCCCAGATCAAGGGTCGGGCCGACGGCGGCGCCGTCGCCGCGATGGTCAAGGCGGCGCTGGGAACCTGATCCAGCGGGCTTCCGTGGGGCCCGCTGCCGCGAACCTAGAGTTCCGAGTTGTCGAACGTCTCTGGTTCGGGCACGTCGGGTTCGGGCTCGTCGGTCTGCGTCGTGGTGGTCGGGGGCGTGTAGACGGGCGCCGTGTAGGGGTCCTTGGTCGTCAGGCCGTACTTGTTGCGCACGTCGAACGGCTGCGGCTCGGTGCCGCGCAGCGCGATCTCCATCGCGTCATGCCAGATCGGCCCCGGCAGGGTCCCGCCGAACACCTGGTCGTAGTACTTGCCCTTGATGGTGACGTTCTTCATCGGGTGGGCGAAGCCGCCCCGGGGATCGCCGACCCAGACGGCGGCGGCGAGCTGCGGGGTGTATCCGGCAAACCAGACTGCGGCGGACTCGTTGGTGGTACCGGTCTTGCCGGCGGCCTGTCGGGTCTCGAGAGTCATCGCCTGGCCGGTCCGGCCGGGAATGGTGCCGTCGACCACGCCGTTCAGCATGACCGTCACCGTGTCGGCGACGTCACGCTTGAGGACGCGGGTGCAGTCGCCGTCAGGAGTCTGGAGGGGATTCCCCTCGCGGTCGCGGATGTCGAGGATCACCACGGGCTTGCAGTAGATGCCGTGCGCAGCGAACGTTGCGTACGCGTTGGCCATGGCGAGGGGCGTGACCTCCATGGTGCCGAGGGTCAGGGTGGGTACCCGCAGCAGCGGGTCGCCGTTGCCGAGGCGGACGCCCATCGACTCGGCGATCTCAGCCGGCCGGCAGATGCCGGTGCGCTCCTCGATCGTCATGAAGTACGTGTTGGTGGAGTAGGCGGTGGCGCGGGCCATGTCGAGGGTGCCCGATGTGGTGCTGTTGCGGATGGTCACCGGGGCGAACTTCTTGCCGGTCGTGCAGTTCTTGAAGCCGGTGAACGTCTTGGGACTGTAGGAGGAGATGTACTCGAAGGGCGAGATGCCGGCCTCGAGGGCGGCAGCCAGCGCGAACACCTTGAACGTCGAGCCCGCCTGCATGCCGATGGTGCCGCCCATCGCGCGGTCGACGTTGTAGTTGTAGGTCGTCTTGCCCTTGCCCTTGGTGCCCCAGGTGCGGTTCTGGGCCATGGCGACGACGTGCCCGGTACCGGGCTGGACCATCGTGATCGCCGCGGCGCGCTTGCTCGCGTCCTTCGGCGGGATGTAGTCGTTGACCGTCTCGTAGGCCCCCTGCTGCGCCTTCGGGTCGAGGGTGGTGCGGATGGTGTAGCCGCCGCGGCGGAGGAAGGCCTCGCGCTCCTCCGGCGTGGTGCCGAAGGTCGGGTCCTGACGGATGGTCTGGATGACGTAGTCGCAGAAGTACGGGGCGTAGGACGAGGTGCAGCCGTTGGTGGTCACGGACGGCTTGAGGACCTGGCCCATGGGCACCAGGGCTGCGCGGTCGGCGCGGTCCTGGGTGATGTAGCCGAGCTCAGCCATCCGCCGCAGGACGGCGTTGCGCCGGCTGGTGCTCTGATCGGGGTTGCGGAGGGGGTCGAACGCGGTCGGCTGCTGCACGATGCCGGCGAGGGTCGCCGCCTCGACCAGGTCCAGCTCGGCGGCGGGCTTGGAGAAGTACCGCCGCGCCGCGGCCTCCACGCCGTAGGCGCCCGCGCCGAAGTACGCGATGTTCAGGTACCGCTCGAGGATCTCGCCCTTGGTGAAGATCTTCTCCAGGCCCAACGCGTAGCGCACCTCGCGCAGCTTGCGGGCCGCGCTGTCGCCCCGCGCGTCTGCGAGCTCGTCGCCCGAGGTGGCCTGGTTGACGAGGACGTTCTTGACGTACTGCATGGTCAGGGTCGAGCTGCCCTGTTCGATGGCCCCGGACTCGACGTTGGTGGCGACCGATCGCGCGATGCCGCGCAGATCCACGCCGTGGTGGTCGAGGAACCGCGCATCCTCGATGGCGACGGTGGCCTGGCGCATGAAGGGGGAGATGGTGTCCAGCGGCACCTCGACCCGGTTCTGGTAGTAGACGGTGGCGAGCACCGATCCGTCGGCCGCGAGGATCAGCGAGCGCTGGGGGAGCGGCGGGGTGCTCAGGGCGTCCGGGAGGTTCTCGAAGTCCTGGACGATGTTGCGGGTGACGATGCCCAGGCTGCCGACGAACGGCACCAGCATCGCGGACAGCACCATGCCGGCCACCACGGCGGCAGCGAGAATCCCGCCGAACCGGGCCAATCGACCGAGCGGCCCCGGTCGGCGTCCGGGGGGTTGGTGCATGCTCATCAGACGAACAGGGTAGGTCCGTCGGTTCCCTCGACGGGCATCTGGTGGGTCGTTCGTCGCGGGATGTCGTGGGCCGCGCGACATTGGTGCGACATATAACTAGAAAGAACTAGTCATTTCTAGTTATCTTGAGCCTTTCTGGCGGGTTGGGGAGGGCGTAGCGTCCGCCGACACGTGAGCCGTGAGGAGTGCTGACAAGCATGACGTTCGATACGGACTGGGCGAGCAAGGCCGCCTGCCGAACGACCGATCCGGATTCCCTGTTCGTCCAAGGCGCCGCCCAGAACCGCGCGAAAGTGATCTGCGGTGGCTGCCTCGTGCGCACGGAGTGCCTGGCGGATGCCCTGGACAATCGAGTCGAGTTCGGGGTGTGGGGAGGGCTGACCGAGCGGGAGCGGCGCGCGCTGCTGCGTCGGCGGCCCAACGTCACCTCCTGGCGACATCTGCTCGAGACGGCGCAGGACGAGTACGAGCGCCAACGCATCCTCACCACCGCATCACACGCGTCCTAGCCGAATCGTCGCTGAGCGGCCCGGTGTGGCCCGTTCCGGTCGAGGGTGACGGGCCATACCGGACTTCTCAGCGGGCTAGAGGGCGCTGGCGAGCAGGGCGCCGACCGTGCGCAGCCCGTCCAGGTCGTGTACGTCCTCGGGCAGCGCCGGCACCGCGGTGACCGGCACCCCCGGATGGGCGGCGGTGAACCGGTCGGCCAGATGCCGCTGCCGGGCCGCGAGGCTCATCCGCTCGGCATGAAGGGTCAGCAGCGCGGCCGTCAGCCTGGCCTCATCGGCCTCGGGCGTGACCTCGTCGTCGGCGAACTCCTCCAGCAGTTGGGCTCCGGCCGCCGCCTGCTCCGCCGTGAACTCCGGATCCAGGACGTCCTGCACGCGATTCAGCACCAGCCCTGCCAGCGGCATGTCGTCCGTCCGCAGCCGCTCGACGAAGTAGGACGCCTCCCGCAGCGCGTCGCGCTCGGGGGCGGCCACGACGACGAAGCTGGTGCCCCGGTCCTTCAGAAGGGCGTAGGTGGCGTCCGCCCGCTCCCGGAAGCCGCCGAAGGTGGTGTCGATCGCTGCGACGAAGGTGCCGAGATCCGCCAGCACCTGGGCACCGAGGATCTTGTTCAGGACGTTGGTGAAGATGCTGAAGCCGGCTGCGGCGAGGCGGCCGAGGCCGCGGCCGGCGCCTCGCGCGGGTGCGGTGAGGATGCGGATGAACCGACCATCGAGGAAGGAACCGAGCCGGGCCGGTGCGTCGAGGAAGTCGAGGGCGCTGCGCGAGGGTGGCGTGTCCACGACGATCAGGTCCCAGGTGCCCTCCTCCTTGGCCCGGACGTGCAGTTGCCCGAGCTTCTCCATCGCCATGTACTCCTGCGTCCCGGCGAAGGACGACGACAGGGCCTCGTAGAACGGGTTGGTCAGGATCTGCTGTGCCCGCTCCGGATCGGCGTGGCCCTCGACGACCTCGTCGAAGGTGCGCTTCATGTCCAGCATCATGGCGAACAGCGAGCCGGAGCCATCCGGGGCGCAGACGCCCGGGACCTGCCGAGGCGTGTTGTCCAGTGACGACAGGCCCATCGCCTGCGCCAGCCGCTTGGCGGGGTCGATGGTCAGCACGCACACGTTCCGGCCCATCTCCGCGGCCCGCAGGCCGAGGGATGCGGCGGTGGTGGTCTTGCCGACGCCCCCTGCCCCCGTGCACACGATGATGTGGATGGACGAGTCATTGAGCAGGTCGTCGATCCTCAGGCTGGGAGCCTTGGCGAAGGTGGCGGGGATCATCGGAGGCCCCCCTGCCAGAGCACGTCGGACAGCTCGTAGAGCCCGCCGAGGTCGATCCCCCCGGCCAGCATCGGCAGGGTGAAGGTCGGCAGGTCGAGTTCCTCGATGCGCGACCGCTCGCGGGTCTCGAGGGCTACCCGCTGCGCGTGGTCGGCCGCCTCGCCGATGAGCGCCGGCACGATGTCGTCGGCGTGCTGTCCGAGGCCGCAGCGGTCCAGCGACCTGCGGATGGCATCGGCCGGCAGTCCGCCGGCCGCGGCTCGGACAAGCTCTGGCTCGGGGAGGACGGGCGTCCGTGTCATGTTGATGACGACGCCGCCCACCGGCAGTCCCGCGGAGTGCAGCTCGGCCACGCCGTCGATGGTCTCCTGGACCGGCATCTCCTCCAGCAGGGTCACCAGGTGCACTGCCGTCTGCGGGGAGGCGATCACCCCCATGACGAGGTCGGCGTGATTGCGGATCGGGCCCACCTTCGCCAGTCCGGAGATCTCGGAGTTCACGTTGAGGAACTTGGAGATCCGGCCGGTGGGTGGGGCGTCGAGCACGACGGCGTCGTAGGCGTCCTTCGCCCCTTTGGCCTTGCGACGCACGACCTCGACGGCCTTGCCCGTGAGCAGGACGTCGCGAAGACCCGGTGCGATGGTGGTCGCGAAGTCGACGGCGCCCATCCTGCGCAGGGCGCTCCCCGCGCGCTTGAGGTTGTAGAACGTCTCGAGGTAGTCCAGGAGCGCCTCTTGGGTGTCGATCGCGAGGGCGAAGACGTCGCCTCCGTCGGGCGCCACCGCCACCTTGCGCTCCTCATATGGCAGCGGGGGCGTGTCGAAGAGCTGCGCGATGCCCTGGCGGCCCTCGACCTCCACGAGCAGCGTCCGCTTGCCGCCTCGGGCCAGCGCGAGGGCCATGGCCGCGGCCACCGTGGTCTTGCCCGTGCCGCCCTTTCCGGAGACGACATGCAGGGCCACGTCGGGCCACAGCCGCTCAGTCACCCGTTCAGCCTATTCGGGACGCCGGGTCGACGAAGGACGGACTACTGTCGTTGCATGACCACTTGGGAGTACGCCACCGTGCCGCTTCTCGTCCATGCCACCAAGCAGATCCTCGACACCTGGGGCCAGGACGGGTGGGAGCTGGTCCAGGTGGTGCCGGGCCCGAACCCGGAGAACATGGTGGCCTACCTCAAGCGTCCGAAGGAGGCCAACTGATGTCCACCGTAGAAGAGCGGCTCGCCGCCATGGGGCTGACCGTGCACGAGGTGGTGCCCCCGGTGGCCGCGTACGTGCCCGCAGTCGTGTCCGGTCGCTACGTGTACACGTCCGGCCAGCTGCCGTTCGTCGACGGCAAGCTGCCGCGGATGGGCAAGGTCGGGCGAGACGTCACGACTGAGGAGGCTGCCGAGCTCGCCGCCATCTGCGCGCTGAACGCGATCGCGGCCGTGAAGTCGGTCTCGCTGCTCGAGGAGGTCGTACGCGTCGTCAAGGTGACCTGCTTCGTCGCCAGCGCTCCGGACTTCATCGAGCAGCCGGCCGTCGCCAACGGCGCCAGCAACCTGCTGCTTGCCGCCTTCGGCGACTTCGGCGCGCATGCGCGATCAGCTGTCGGCGTCGCGTCACTGCCGCTGGACGCGCCCGTCGAGGTCGAGATGATCGTGGAACTCGCGGAGTAGATGTCCGTCGACGTCCGCGCTGCGTCCACCGTGGTGCTCCTGCGGGACACGGACGCCGGCATCGAGACCTTCGTCATGCGCCGGGCGTCGACCATGGCGTTCGCGCCCCGCATGCACGTCTTCCCCGGCGGGCGCGTGGACGACGTCGATTTCGCGGAACGGGTGCGGTTCGTGTCCGGCGACGTTGCGCGCCTGGCCGAGCGGGGCAGCACCGACGCGGCGGGCATCGCGGCGCTCTACTCGTGTGCCATCCGCGAGACCGCGGAAGAGGCGGGCATTGACCTGGCGCAGCGAGACGATGACGGGTGGCTGCTGGTCGACCCGACCGTGATGCCGATCATCGATCATTGGGTCACCCCGGAGGTCGAGTCGCACCGCTACGACGTGCGCTTCTTCGCCGTGGTGCTGCCGGACGGGCTGGCCCGGTTGACCACGACGGAAGCCGACGTCGCCGACTGGATCCGGCCGATCGACGCCCTCGCCGCGTTCGAGTCCGGCGAGATGGCGATGCTTCCTCCGACGGAGTCAGTGCTGCGCCGGTTGGCCCGATTCCATGCGGGGACCGACGTGCTGACGGACGCTGGTCAGCAACCCGTCGTACCCCTGCTGCCGCGACGGCTGACGGCGGAGGACGGCTCGACGCGATGGGTGCTCGTCCACGACCGGACGGGCGCTGTGCTGCGCGACGGGATCGTCGGTCCGCACACGCGGGAGACCGATGGCCTGCCGATGGAGGACGAGTGAGCGGGCACGTGCTCCCGCTCCAGGGCTCGAGCGCCGGGTGGTCAGGTGGAGCGGTCACCCCGTCCGCCGCGTGCGTGCTGGCACCGAACCCGTCGCCTTGGACTCTCGACGGCACGAACACCTGGCTGATCAGCGCACCCGGGAGTCGTGCGGCGCTGGTGGTCGACCCCGGTCCGCTGGACGAGCGGCATGTGACGTCGATCGATGCCCTGGTGGAATCGCGTGACCTGCGCATCGAGGGGGTGCTGCTCACGCATGGGCACGTCGACCACTCGGAGGGCGCCCGCGAGTTCGCCGCCGCCCACCGAGTCGGGGTGCGGGCCCTGGACCCGGCGCACCGGCTGGGCGCCGACGGACTCACGGACGGTGACGTGCTGCCCCTCGGCGACGTCGAGGTGCGAGTGGTAGGCACGCCCGGGCACAGCGCGGACAGCCTGTCCTTCCACCTCCCGCATGACGGCTCCCTGCTGACCGGCGACACGGTCCTCGGCCGGGGCACGTCCCTGGTGGCGTGGCCGGACGGGCGGCTGGCGGACTATCTGCACAGCCTGACCCGGCTGCGGGCGCTGGCGGAGGCCACCGGGATGCGGCGGCTGCTGCCGGGCCACGGCCCGGTGCTCGACGATCCGCTCGCGGTCCTCGACGGCTACCTCGAGCATCGTCGGGCGCGACTGGCCGAGGTTGCGGACGTGGTGCGGTCAGGGGTCACGGAGCCCGGCGACGTGGTCGCTGTCGTCTACGCCGACGTGCCGCGGGAGGTGTGGCCGGCTGCGGAGCTCACCGTCCGCGCCCAGCTCGCCTACCTGAGCGAACTCCGTTGAGTGCGGGGTTGTTGCGCCCCAACGGGGGCGCGAGACCGCAACAACCCCGCACTCAACGAGGTCGTGGGGCTAGCGGGCGCGGCGGCCCAGCCGTTCCACGTCGAGGATCAGCACCTGACGGGACTCCAGCCGGATCCACCCCCGCTGCGTGAAGTCGGCCAGCGCCTTGTTCACCGTCTCGCGGGAGGCGCCGACCAGCTGCGCCAGCTCCTCCTGGGTCATGTCGTGAGTGACCATCAGCCCCTCGGGCGTGACGGCGCCGAACTTCTCCCCGAGGTCCATCAGCGCCTTCGCGACGCGGCCGGGCACGTCGGAGAAGACCAGGTCGGCCATCGCCTCGTTGGTGCGCCGGATCCGCCGGGCGAGTGCCTGCAGCAGCGCCGCCGCCACCTCCGGTCGACCGGCCAGCCACGGCGTCAACTGGTCATGGCCGAGCGCCAGGACGACGGAATCGGTGAGGGAAGTCGCCGTCGACGTGCGCATCCCTGGATCGAACAGGCTCAACTCGCCGAACATCTCGCCCGGCCCGAGCACGCCGAGCAGGGACTCCCGGCCGTCGCTCGACGTCTGGCCGAGCTTCACCTTGCCCTCGACGATGACGTACATGTGGTCGCCGGGGCGACCCTCCTGGAAGATCACCTCGCCCTTGGCGACGTCCCGTGCCACCAGGGTGGCCCGCAGGGCCGCGGCGCCCTCGGCGTCCAAGGCGGCGAACAGGGGTGACTGCATGAACGCGTCGTCCACTGACTGTCCTCCTCGCGGCCAGACCGGAAGTCGTATAGACGTATTCTGCCCACCGCCACGTGGCGGCGACACCGCGGTCCTGCTCTGGTGCAACCTACGCTAGCGGCATGACCAGTGGACGGGCGGCAAATGCGGCAGAGGGCCCGGTAGCCCTCAAGCGCCGGGCACGTCGCATGGTCAAGGTGCTGGGCGAGACGTATCCGGACGCCCATTGCGAGCTCGACTTCCGCACGCCGCTGGAGCTGCTGGTCGCGACCATCCTCAGCGCCCAGTGCACGGACCAGCGGGTCAACTCGGTGACGCCGGCCCTGTTCGCGGCCTACCCGGACGCGGCAGCGTACGCCGCCGCCGACCGAATGGAGCTCGAGGCGGCCATCACCCCGACCGGCTTCTACCGGCAGAAGGCCAAGACGCTCCAGTCGCTCGGCCAGGTGCTCTGCGACCGCTTCGGCGGCGAGGTTCCCGGTCGGCTGGCGGACCTGGTGACGCTTCCGGGGGTCGGCCGCAAGACCGCCAACGTCGTGCTGGGCGACGCCTTCGGCGTTCCCGGCATCACCGTGGACACCCATCTGGGCCGCCTCGCCCGCCGGTTCGGCTGGACCGCCGAGTCCGATCCGGACAAGGTCGAGCAGGACCTGATGGCGCTGTTCCCGCGCAAGGACTGGACGCTGATGTCCCACCGCGTCATCTGGCACGGCCGACGGCGCTGTCACGCCCGCCGGCCAGCGTGCGGCGCCTGCCCCATCGCCCGGTGGTGTCCTGCCTTCGGCGAGGGGCCGACGGACCCGGTCGAGGCCGCGCGGCTGGTCCGCGACTCGGGACGAGGCTGACCATGGACTGGTCCCGACAGGGTTGGGTCGACCCGCAGGCGAGGCTGCGCCTGCCCACGTGGCTGGCCCCGGTCGCGAACACCGCCGAGCTCTCCACCGCCGATGAGCTGACTCGATTCGTCCCGCCGCACGGTGAGGGCCGGCATTCGGCGGTCCTGATCCTGTTCGGCCCCGAGCGGGACCTGCTGCTGATCCAGCGGGCCAGCACCATGCGATCGCACGCTGGACAGCCGGCCTTCCCGGGTGGCGCGGTCGACGAGGACGACGTCGACGCCACTGCCGCCGCGTTGCGCGAGGCCCAGGAGGAGACCGGACTGGACCCTGCGGGCGTGGAGGTCTTCGGGCGGCTGCCGGACCTCTGGGTGCCGGTGACCAACTACGTCGTCACTCCCGTCCTCGGCTGGTGGGCCGAACCCAGCCCGGTGTCCCCGATGGACCCGGCCGAGGTGTCCAGCGTGCATCGGGTCCCGGTGGCCGACCTCGTGGACCCCGCCAATCGGTGCCGCGTGCACCATCCGTCCGGGTTCATCGGTCCGGGCTTCACGGTGGACGGCCTGCTGGTGTGGGGCTTCACGGCGGGGCTGATCTCAGGGATCCTCGACGGTGCGGGCTGGTCTGAGCCGTGGGACCACGACAAGGTCGTCCCTTTCGACGGCGACCTCGTCGAGGAGATCGGCTCGTGAACCTCGTCGACTGGATCCTGATCGGCGGCGTGATCGTGTTCGCCATCGCCGGTTGGCACCGTGGCTTCGTGGCCGGCCTGCTGTCCTTCGTCGGCTTCCTCGGCGGCGGGCTGCTGGCGGCCTTCCTGCTCCCGGGCCTGCTGGAGCGGGCGGTCGACACCGACTGGGTGCGGGTGCTGGCGCTGGGGGTCGGCGTGCTCCTCTTCGCCCTGCTCGGCCAGTTCGCGGCCTCGATTCTCGGTGACCGACTGCGGGGCGCGATCACCTGGCGACCGGTGCGGATGGTGGACAACGTCGCCGGGGCGGCGCTCAACGTCATGGCGCTCGCGGTGGTGACGTGGATCGTGGCCAGTGCCCTCGCCTACCTCCCGGTGACGACCGTCTCAGACCAGGTGACCACCTCGCGGGTGCTGGTGGCGCTCGACTCGATCGTGCCGACGCCTGCGCGCAACGCTTTCGGCGACCTGCGCGACCTTGTCGGGACCACCCAGGTGCCCCGCATCTTCTCTGGGCTGGGGCAGATCACCGGGCCCGACGTCGAGGAGCCGACGGCCGCGTCCATCTCGCGCGAGGTGGACGCTGCGCGGGACTCCATCGTCCAGATCATCGGCTCGACACCGGAGTGCCGAGCGACGGTCAGCGGCAGCGGATTCGTGGTCGGTCCCGAGCGGGTCCTGACCAACGCGCACGTCGTCGCGGGCGTCGATGAGCCGATGGTTCGGGTGCGCCAGTCGGAGCCCGGACTGCCAGCGACCGTCGTGTACTTCGACCCCGAGGTCGACATCGCCGTCCTGCGGGTGCCGGGTCTCGGTTCTGACCCATTGCAGCTCGCCGAGGCAGAGGCGCGCTCGGGCGACGCCGCCGTCGTGGCGGGCTTCCCGGAATCCGGTCCCTACCGGGCCGAGCCCGCTCGCATCCGCACGCAGGTCACCGCCCTTGGGGACGACATCTACGGCGAGGCCGGAGTCGAGCGCCAGGTGTACGCGCTGCGCGGCATCGTGCTCCCCGGCAACTCCGGCGGCCCCCTCCTGCGCCCGGACGGCCAGGTCATCGGGATGGTCTTCGGCGCAGACGAGCAGGCCCAGGAGACCGGCTATGCCCTCACCGCCGAGGAGCTGCGCGAGGCGCTGTCGTCCACGCCGGGCCGAGGCTCGGTCGACACCGGGTCCTGCCGCATCCGGGACTGAGCCGGGAGGAAGGCGAAGGCCGCGATCGATCCGAGGGCGGCGACGACTGCTGCCACCACTGAGCCGGCGCTGAGACCGTCGATGAAGGCCGACTGAGCAGCGGCCAGCACCTCGGCCCCCAGGTCGCCGGGCAGGGAACCGGCGGTGATCATCGCGGCCGCCATGGATTCCCGGGCGGCATCGAGCACGGGAGCAGGCAGCCCCGTCGAGCCCAGCTCGTTGACGAGCGCCGCGCCGTAGGCACTCGCGAAGACGGAGCCGACGACCGCGACGCCGAGGGTGCCGCCGAGCTCTCGGGTGGTGTCGTTGACGGCCGATCCCACGCCGGCCTTGTCCTCGGGGAGGGCACCCATGATCGACTCGGTCGCGGGACCGGTCGCCAGTCCGAGCCCGATGGCCATGGTGACCATGCTCACGACGGTGAGCCCCAAGTACGGCGTGTCGACCTCGATGCGCGAGGCCATCACGAACCCGGCTGACATCACGGCGAGGCCGACGCCCACCACGAGCTTCGATCCCCACCGGTGCATGGCGACGATGGCGAGCGGCGAGGTGACACCGGTGGCGATGGCGAAGGGCAGGGTCCGCAGTCCGGCCTCGAGGGGTGAGTAGCCCTGCACCAGCTGCAGATACTGGGTGATCAGGAAGATGAAGCCGAAGAGGGCGAAGAAGGCGGCCGCGATGGACGCGCTGGCGGCGGTGAAGCGCATGTTGCGGAACAGCCGGATATCGAGAAGCGGGTGTCGCTGCCGGCCCTCCCACCACACGAACCCAAGGATCAGGACCACGGCTGCGGCGGCCGCGCTGAGCACCTCAGAGGAGGTCCAGCCTCGGTGCGGTGCCTCGATGATCGCCCACACCAGCAGGCCGACCGACGCGGCGGACAGCACCAGCCCGACGCGGTCGAGTCGGCCGGCCGCGGCGTCCCGCGTGCTCGGGACGAGGAGCCAGCCGGCGAGCACGGCGACTGCGACAACGGGGAGGTTCACGAGGAAGATCGCACCCCAGGAGAAGTGCTCCAGCAGGAAGCCGCCGGTGACTGGGCCCAGTGCCACTGCGAGACCGGTGCACGCGGACCAGATGCCGATGGCGGCGGCGCGTTCGCGCTTGTCGGTGAACACGTTGACGAGGATCGCGAGGGTCGCGGGGAACACGAGGGCGGCACCGATGCCCATCAGGGCCCGCGCACCGATGAGCTGGCCGCTCGTCGTCGAGAACGCGGCCAGCAGCGAGGTCCCGGCGAAGACGATCAGCCCCAGCTGGAGTGCGAGCTTGCGGCCGAAGCGGTCGCCCACGTGACCCATCGCCAGCAGCAGGGCCGCGAACACCAGCGTGTAGGCGTCCACGATCCACTGCAGCTCCGTGGTCGACGCGTTGAGTTCCGTACTCAGCGTCGGCAGGGCGACATTCACGATGGTGTTGTCGATCACGACGATCAGCAGGCTGAGGCAGAGGACGGCGAGCACCCACCAGCGGCGGGAGACGGCGGACTCGGACCGGTCGACGAGGGTCATAGGGGCTCCTAAGTAACAATGTTCTATAAGTATGGAGTGTTATACTAGATCCATGGCATCAGCACAACCCCGCGGTCGTACTCCGAGTGCGGATGTGACCGCTGCCCTGCTGGCCTCGGCGGGAGATCTGCTGGAGTCGGAGGGCCAGGACGCCATCACCGTGCGCGCGGTGGCCGCCCAGGCGGGCGTGGCGCCGATGGGCGTCTATTCGCGGTTCGGGGGCAAGGACGGCCTGCTCGAGGCTCTGTTCGTGGAGGGCTTCGACGACCTGCACGCGACCATCAACGACGCGCGGGGAGCCGATGCCCGCGAGCGGCTCGTCCTCGGCTGCCTGGCCTACCGGGCGTACGCCGTCGGCCACCCGCATCGGTACGAACTGATGTTCCGCCAGATGCACGAGCTCGACCTGTCCGCCGAGGCGCTGGAGCGGGCCGAGCGGACGTTCGCGCACCTGGTGGCCCGGGTCGAGGACGCGCAGGCCGCGGGTGCCGTACGCGGCGATGCCGCTGTCGAGATCGCCCAGCAGGTCTGGAACGCGTTGCACGGCGGCGTCTCGCTCGAGATCGCCGGGGTCACCTTCTCCAGCGACCCCGAGGCGAGCTTCGCCTCGATGGTCGAGGCCCTGGTGACCGGACTGGCTCCCCGCTAGCCGGACAGTCGGCGGCAGCTGGCCCGGACGAGTCCGGCGTCGATGGCAGCTGGCTCGACGGCAGCCGCGTCGAGGGTCTGGAGCGCGCGGTCGGCCAGTCGTCGTGCCCCAACGGCATTGCCGCGGGCCTCGTGGGTGAGCGCGGCGCCCCACTGCGCGAGCGCCTGCCAGGCGTCGCGTTCGTCGGGTGGGCAGGTGCGCCAGCGCTGCTCGAACAGCTCGTGTGCGTGGAAGGGCAGGCCCCGCTCGATGTGGTCGAGAGCCAGCGCCCACACGTCCGCATCGGAGGCGGTGCTGATCTCGGGAACCGGCGGTCCGTCGGCCGTGCTCGGCGCGTCGTGCGGCAGCGGCCTACCGAGTGGGTCGCGACGCCGTTCCTCCGCCATGCCGGCGCTCAGTCCCGGTCGGCGCGGGCCAGCCACCCGAGCAACGATGCGGTGAACTCGTCCGGGGCCTCCTCGTGCGGGAAGTGACCCGTCGGCAGGTCGATGCGCGAGTAGGGCGCCCGTACGTACTCCTCGCTGCCGTCGACGGACGACGCCAGCATCATCGGGTCGGACGTGCCGTGCACCTGCAGCACCGGTCGCTGGACGGGGGCCTCCATGAGGGACATGTAGCTGAGGCCGTCGGGGCGGATGACGGAGCGCACCGCCCAGCGGTGGTACTCGATGGCGGTGTGCGCCGTGGGCCAGCGCAAGAAGGCCGCCCGGAACGACTCCGCCGCCGATTCGTCCAGCCACGTGGTGGTGCCCGACCATTCGGCGATCAGGTCGTGGACCCGCTGTCCGTCATGTCGAGTGAGCGAGCGCTCGGGCAGGAAGGGCAGCTGGAAGCCGAGCGCGTAGTGCATCGCGGCCCGCTGCTTGCCGTCCCTGAGCAGTGCCGAGCGCAACTGCCTCGGGTGCGGCATCGACACCGGCACGATGTCGCTGCACCACCTCCGGCTCGAGCACGGCGGTCGACCACGCCGCCAGGCCCCCCCAGCCGTGGCCGACGATCGTCGCGCTGGTGACCCCCAGGCTGCGGATCACGCCGGCGACGTCTGCGGACAGCGTGCGCGGGTCGTACCCCTCGGGCGGGTGGTCACTGCCGCCGTAGCCGCGCAGGTCCATGGCGATCGCCCGGTAGCCGGCCTCCGCCAGCGCGACCAGCTGTCGGCGCCATGTCCACCAGAACATCGGGAAGCCGTGGAGGAGGACGACCGTCGGGCCGTCGCCGCACTCAGCAACGTGGAAGCGCGCTCCGTTGGCGGCGACGTCTCGGTGCGTCCATGGGCCCGGCGCCCGAATGGCCTCCTCCGGCTCGGGCAGCGGCACGGACTAGGTGCCCGGTACTGCGGGAGGCGACGGAAGGTCGGCGGCCGCAGCCTCGATGATCGGCTGGCCGCTGAGGGCCGCCTTCGTCTTCTCGAACTCGGCCATGGCGATCTCCGGGCCCTTGGCCTGCTCGAACTCCCGCTTGGCCAGGAAGCCGGTGATCGCGCCGACGATGATCAGCAGCACGGCCACGATCAGCATGCCTGCCCAGACCGGCAGGCCGAGTGCGACGATGACGAAGGCGAGGGTGAGCAGCAGGAAGAGGACGCCGAAGAACGCCATCATGCCGGTCACGATGCCGAGCGCGCCGCCCTTGCCGATCTTGGCGCCGGTCGCGGACATCTCCGTCTGGAGCAGGGCCATCTGGGCCTTGGCGAGGCGCTGACCGTCGGCAACGGTCTTCGCGACGAGGTCCTTGATGCTGGGCTTCGGTTGCGGCGGCATGGTTTCCTCCGGGTGGCTGACCCAAGAAGGCTATCGGGACTCGGGCTGTTGATAAACGTCCGGGATGCCGTCGTCGTCGGCATCCTCGTTCTCAGCCTTCCAGATGGCGGCGTAGTGGCGACTGCGCCACCGGAGGGCGATGGCCGCCAGCGCCGCCGCGATCACGGAGGCGACCAGCACGGCGACCTTCGCCGATTCGAGCAGGGCCTCGTCGTTCTTGTACGCCAGCTCGGTGATGAGCAGCGCCACCGTGAAGCCGATGCCGGCCAAGACTCCGATCGCCCCCACGTCCCGCCACGCGATGCCGGGACTGAGGCTCGCTCGAGTGAACCGTGCGGTGAGCCATGCGCCCGCCAGGACGCCGATGGGCTTGCCGACCACTAGTCCGAGCATGATGCCGAGAGCGACAGGAGTCGTCAGAGAGTCGAGCAGCCCCACGCTGCGGAAGTCGACGCCGGCGGCGAAGAAGGCGAAGAGCGGAACGCAGATTCCCGCGCTGATGGGGTGGATGAGATGGGAGAGCCGGTCGGCCGGCGCCTGCTCCTCGCCCGGATCGGGCCGTACGCGGGTGAGGAAGCCGAAGACCACGCCCGCGATCGTGGCGTGGACCCCGCTGAGGTAGGTGAACTCCCAACCGAGCAGGACGATCGGGACGTACACGAAGGGCGTTGTCACCCGGTAGCGCATCGCCAGCGCATACGCGGCGTAGGTGGCCAGCGCGGCGAGGAACCACGGCAGGGAGAACTTGTCGGAGTAGAAGATGGCGATGACGGCGATGGCGCCCAGGTCGTCGACTACGGCCAGCGTCAGCAGGAAGGCGCGCAGCGCGACCGGCAGGCGTCGCCCCACCACGGCGAGCACCGCGAGGGCGAAGGCGATGTCGGTCGCCATCGGAATGCCCCACCCGGAGAGGGAGCCCTCGTCCGCGATCAGGTTCACGATGACGAAGACGGCGGCGGGCAGGATCATGCCGCCGAGAGCCGCCGCTACGGGGACGACGGCCTCCCGCACCTTGGAGAGGGACCCCAGCACCAGTTCGTGCTTGAGCTCCAGGCCGACCACGAAGAAGAAGACCGCGAGCAGGGCGTCTGCCGCCCAGACGTTCAGCGGGAGGGCGAGCTTGAGGGCCTCCGGGCCGGCCACGAAGTTGATGAGGGCGGTGTAGCTGTCGCCCCACGGCGAGTTGGCCCAGACGAGTGCGATGGAAGCGGCAATGAGGAGGAGGACGCCGCCGACGGTCTCCTCGCGGAGCTGTTCGCGCACCCACGCCAGGTTGGACCGCGAAGGTCGTCCGAGGAACTCGTTCGCCATGCTCACGATTCAGCCTTCCTCCGGCGAATGCCTGCCCCGTGCGGACACGCTCGTACCAATCGCCGACCAGGCTTCCCGGCACACCAGACGTACGGCGTCAGCCTAGAGGATCGGTGTTGCGTCAGTCCTCCGACGTCTGCCCGGCCAAGCCGCTGGCGATGAGATTCATGACCGTGGGGTCGGCCAGCGTGGTGGCGTCGCCCATCACCCGGTTCTCGGCCACGTCGCGCAGCAGGCGGCGCATGATCTTGCCGGAACGGGTCTTGGGGAGCTCGGGGACGACCATGATCTGGCGCGGCTTGGCGATCGGGCCGATCTCGTGGGCCACGTGGTTGCGCAGCTCGGTGATGATGGCGCTGCCCTCGGCCTCCTCCGTCGGGACGCCGCCGCGCAGGATGACGAAGGCGACGATGCCCTGGCCGGTCATCTCGTCCGCGGCACCGACGACGGCAGCCTCGGCGACCTTCGGGTGGCTGACCAGCGCCGACTCGACCTCCGTGGTGGAGATGCGGTGCCCGGAGATGTTCATGACGTCGTCGACGCGGCCGAGCAGCCAGATCGCGCCGTCCTCGTCCCACTTGGCTCCGTCGCCGGCGAAGTAGTACTGCGGCCAGCGTGACCAGTAGGTGTCCACGTAGCGCTCGTCGTCGCCCCAGATGCCGCGCAGCATCGATGGCCAGGGCTCGGTGAGGACGAGATAGCCGCCGTGGCCGTTGCCGACCGGGGTGCCGTAGTCGTCGACGATCGCGGCGCCGATGCCCGGCAGCGGGCCCATGGCCGATCCCGGCTTCGTCGCGGTGACCCCGGGCAGCGGACTGATCATCATCGCGCCGGTCTCCGTCTGCCACCAGGTGTCGACGATCGGGCACCGGCTCGACCCGATGACGGCGCGGTACCACATCCAGGCCTCGGGGTTGATCGGCTCACCGACCGAGCCCAGCAGGCGCAGCGAGGACAGGTCGTGGGCCAGCGGGAAGTCGTCCCCCCACTTCATGAACGTCCGGATGGCCGTCGGCGCGGTGTAGAGGATCGTCACCTTGTGCCGCTCGACGATGTCCCACCAGCGGTCCTTGTCCGGGGTGTCCGGGGTGCCCTCGTAGATCACCTGCGTCACCCGGTTCGCGAGCGGTCCGTACACGATGTACGAGTGCCCGGTGACCCAGCCGATGTCGGCGGTGCACCAGTAGACGTCCGTGTCGGGCTTGAGGTCGAAGACGTTGCGATGCGTGTACGAGGTCTGCGTCAGGTAGCCGCCGGTTGTGTGCAGGATGCCCTTCGGCTTCCCGGTGGTGCCGGACGTGTAGAGGATGAACAGCGGGTGCTCGCTGTCGAAGGCCTCAGGCGTGTGCTGCCCGGGCTGGCGGCCGACGATCTCGTGCCACCACACGTCGAGGTCCGGGTTCCAGTCCACGTCCTGGCCGGTCCGGCGGACGACGAGCACGTGCTCCACCGACGGGCAGTCGGCCACCGCCTCGTCGACGGCCGGCTTCAGCGCCATCACGCTGCCACGTCGGTTCTGCCCGTCCGCCGTGATGACCAGCTTCGCGGTGGCGTCGTCGATGCGGGAGCGCAGCGCTTCGGCGGAGAAGCCGGCGAACACCACCGAGTGCGGGGCGCCGATCCGGGCGCACGCCAGCATCGCGACGACGGCCTCGGGGATCATCGGCAGGTAGATCGCCACCCGGTCCCCGGCCGTCACGCCGAGCTCCGTCAGCGCGTGGGCGGCCTTGGAGACCTCGACCTGCAGCTGGGCGTACGTGATGTCGATCCGGTCACCGGGCTCGCCCTCGAAGCGGATGGCCACCTGGTCGCCGTATCCGTCCTCGACGTGCCGGTCGACGCAGTTGTAGGCGACGTTGAGCGTCCCGCCGACGAACCACTTCGCGAACGGGGCGCCCGACCAGTCGAGTACCTCGGTGAACGGCTCCGACCAGCTCAGGTGACCGGCCTGCTCGGCCCAGAACTCCAGCCGGTCGGCTGCCGCGTCGTCGTACATCGTCGGCTGGGCGTTGGCGTGGGCCGCGAACTCCGGGCTGGGCGGGAAGGTCCGGTGCTCGTGGGACAGGTTGGACAGCGCTTCGTTCGTCTGGTCGTCGGTCACGTGGAGAAGTGAATCAAAGGGATTGGTTGGATGGGGTCGTGTTGACAACTCCCTCGGACCCGCTGGCGGCGCTGGCGCGCGACGAAACGGTCGCCGCGGCGTCGGTCGCAGCGCGCGAGGAGGTCGACGCCCTGCTGTGGCGCCGCGACGTGCGGGGGGCCGCGGCCGAGGTCGCCGCGGCGTCGGTCGAGCGGGGCGCTCGTGACTCGGCGGCGATCGACGGCGCCGACATCGCGCTCGTCGAGGACTCGCCGATGGGCCGGGTGCTCGACGCGGCGTTGCGGCTGACGGCAGCGGTCCCGTCGCAGGTGGATGTCTTCACCACGGCCCCCCTCCAGGCGCTCGCGCACCTGCACGCGCTCGCTGCCCACGGCTTCGTCGATGATGACGAGCTAGGCCGACCACGTTCGTCCGACCGGGCCGACGACCCGCTCGCGCTGGGTCCGTTGCCGCCGTCCGGCGTCGCGGCGGACCGGCTGGCGCTGCTGGCCGCCACGCTGACGACGCCGACCGAGGCCCCGGCCCTCGTGGTGGCGGCGATCGCGCACGCCGAGCTGGCGGTCCTGCGTCCGTTCGCCTGGGGGTCGGGGCTGGTGGCGCGGGCGACCACCCGGCTGGTGATGGCGTCCCGCGGCGTGGATCCGTCGCTGTTCAGCATCCCCGAGCGCGGGATGCTCGAGCAGGGCCGCCCGGCGTACGTGCGCGCCCTGCGGGCGTACGCCACCGGCACCCGTGAGGGGGTGTCCGACTTCATCGTCTGGCACGCGGTGTCGGTCGGGCTCGGCGCGCGATCCGTCGTCGTCCCCTGATCCGCCGAGACCTGTTCGCACCGACACCACCTGTCGCCGTTGGTGTCGGTGCGAGCAGGTCTCGGTGTGCACAGGCTTGGGTCGGGCGTGCACAGCCGGTCGTCGGCGAGTGTCGCGTCCCGACGATGGACGGCACCGTGCCGGCATGCCCCGCCTCCTCGGCCCCGACCCGGACCTGCCGCCGCGCCTGTTCACGCTCGCGGACGCCCGTGCGTCGGGTCTGACCGAGCGTCAGGTGCGCTACCGCGTGCAGAGCGGCCGGTGGACGCGGGTGGCGAGAGACCGCTACCGCGCGGCCGACTCCCGGCCCGCCGACGTCGACGCGTTCCTGCGGACGCGGCTGGTCCACGTGGACCGCGCCGTGGCCGCGGCCTCACGCAACCGCGGCACCATCATCGGCTTCGCGAGCGCGGTCCTCGTCCATGTACTGCCGTTGGCCTCGCGAGTGCCTGAGGACGTCACCCTGCTTGTGCCTCCGGGTCACTGGACGGGGTCCCGCGACGGCATCCGGTTCCGCCAGGGGCGAGCGCTGACCGGCGTGCCGGCGACGGCAGGCGTCCTCGTCACCGACGTCCACCGCACCTGGCTGGACCTCGCGCGGACGGCGCCGTTGGCCGACGCTCTCGCGATGGGGGACGCGGCCCTCGCCCAGGGGCGGCTCGACCCGGGCGCGGTGGCCGACCTGCTGCTCGAATGGGACGGCGCCCGCGGCTGTCGTCGCGCCCGCCTCGCGCTGGGACTGCTGGACGGGTTGCGCGAGACGGCGCTGGAGTCGGCGTCCTTCGCGTACTTCGTCGAGCATCGGCTCCCCCTGCCGAGCATGCAGGTGGTCATCCGGACCCCGTCCGGCCGTTTCCTGGGTCGCGTCGACTTCCTGTGGGAGCAGGCCCGGCTGGTGGGCGAGGCCGACGGCCGGCTCAAGTACGAGCAGGGCGAGGCGCTGTACGCCGAGAAGCGCCGCGAGGACGAGATCCGGGGCCTGGGCTACGGATTCGTCCGGTGGGGATGGAGCGACCTGCGCACCCCGGACCTCGCCAACCGCCTCCGCCGCACCCTCCAGTAGCCGAGACCTGCTGGTACCGACACCATGGTGGCGCTGTGGTGTCGGTACCAGCAGGTCTCGGCGATCAGGCGCGAGTGCCGCGGCGACGCGCGTACCAGGTCAGCCCGAGCGCGACGCTGGCCAGGGCCACGCCGGCCCCGGCAGCCAGGGCCGACCGCTTGGTCATCTGCTCGCGCAGCGCCACCGGCTTGCGGAAGTCGCGGATCGGCCAGTCCCGTTCGACGGCGATCGCCCGCAGCTCGCTGTCGGGGTTGACGGCCACCGGGTGACCCACGACCTCCAGCATCGGCAGGTCGGTGTGCGAGTCGCTGTACGCGTAGCAGTCGGCGAGGTCGTACCCGCGCTCCTCGGCCAGCGACCGCATCGCATCGGCCTTCCCCTGCCCGTACGCGTAGAACAGGATCTCGCCGGTGTACTCGCCGTCCTCGATCGCCACCTGCGTGCCGATGGCCAGGTCGACCCCGAGGCGCTGGCCGATCGGCTCGACGATGTCGGTTCCGGACGAGGAGATGATGATGACGTCGTGCCCGGTCTCCTTGTGCTCGGCGATGAGCTGCACGGCCTCCTCGAACACCATCGGGTCGACGATGTCGTCGAGCGTCTCGCCGACGATCTGCTGCACCTGATCGACGTTCCAGCCGGTCACGAGCTTTGACATGTACTCCCGCATCGTCTCCATCTGGTCGTGGTCGGCACCCGACGCGAGGTAGACGAACTGCGCGTAGGCGCTGCGGACGACGTCGGAGCGGCCGATCAGGCCCTCCCGGTAGAACGGACGCGCGAAGGCGAACGAGCTGGACTTCGCAAGGATCGTCTTGTCCAGGTCGAAGAAGGCCGCGGCGTGCGGGCGGTCCGGATCGTCCACGGCACGACGGTACCTGCACCGGGTGACGTCCCGCATCGCTGAGCGGGGGAGCGGCCTCGGGTGTCCGTTGTCCCCAGGCCGGCTCCTGGGCTGGCGGTCGTCCACAGGCGACGACATCGCGGTAGCCCAGCTCCCGTCACCCGGCGCAGGGTTGGCGCGGAGGTGACGCAATGGCAACCCGACCGCTCTTGGTCAGCAACGACCCGGCCCTCGTTGACGACGTCCTCCGCCTCGCGGCGGCCAACGGGGTGGAGGTGCACCTCGCGCCCGACGGCGACTCGGCCCGCGCCCGCTGGTCCGGCGCTCCGCTCGTGCTCGTCGGAGCTGACCTGGCCGCCACCGTCGCCGGCACCCGCCCGCTGCGCCGGCCCGACGTCCTCCTGGTGACCCGATCCCCTTCGCAGGACGACTGGCAGAACGCCGTGGGGGTGGGCGCGGAGCAGGTGGCCGTCCTGCCGGAGGCCGAGCGGTGGCTCATCGACCGACTCGCGGACAGTGCGGAGGGGCAGCCGCGCCACGGGGTCGTGCTCGCCGTGGTCGGTGCCGGAGCCGGCAGCGGTGGGTCGACCTTCGCCGTCACCACGGCGCTCGCCGGCGCCGCTCGGGGCCTGCGGGTCCTGCTGGTCGACGCCGATCCCTCCTCGGCTGGGCTCGACCTCCTGCTCGGCATCGAGGACGAGCCGGGCACGCGGTGGTCCGATCTCGCGGCGGTGCGGGGGCGGGTCAGCGCAGCCGATCTCGCCGACGCGCTGCCCTCGATGAACGGAGTCTCGGTGCTGTCGTCGGGCCGCGCACGAGACGTGACGATGTTGCCCGAGGCCATGTCAACCGTGCTCGATGCCGGAGAGCGGGGATTCGACCTGGTCGTGGTGGACGTCGCCCGGAGTCTCGACGACGTGGGCACGGTCGCGCTGGCCCGGGCGCGGCAGACCGTTCTGGTGACGGCGAACCACGTCCGCCCAGTGGCCGCGGCGGCTCGACTGGCCCGACGGGTCGAGGCGCTCGGCGCGCCGATCGGGGTCGTCATCCGCATCGACGGCAGCGGGGTGTCCGACGAGGCAGTGCGCTCGGTACTGCAGCTTCGGGTCCTTGGGCGGCTGCCGCGCGCGTCCGGATTGGTCGGCCGCGCCGACGACGGGGAACCGCCGAGCCTGCGGGACTCCTACGGCCGGGCGTGCGCGGCCGTCCTTGACGACATCCTCGAGTTCGCTGGTCCGGCCCGCAGGTCGGCATGAGCACCGCGCTCGTCGATCGCGTGCGCGCACGGCTGGTCGCGGAGGAGAGCGAAGCCACGCCCGATCGGGTGGCGGCCGCCTTGCGCGCGGAGGGCGTGGTCCTCGGTGACGACACGGTCCTGGATCTGAGCGTCACCCTCCGGCGGGATCTCGTCGGGGCAGGGCCGCTGGAGCCGCTCTTGCTGTTGACCGGGGTCACCGACATCGTGGTGAACGGCCCGGCCCACGTGTGGGTCGACCAGGGTCACGGGCTGGTGCGCACACCCGTCACCTTCGCGAGTGACGACGAGGTACGGCGGCTCGCCCAGCGGCTGTCGGCCTCGGCGGGGCGGCGACTCGACGATGCGAGCCCCTACGTCGACGCCCGGCTGCCCTCCGGAGTGCGTCTGCACTGCGTGCTGCCACCCGTCGCGGTCGACGGAACCCTCATCTCGTTGCGCATCCCGAGCCCGCGCGGCTTCTCGATCGACGACCTGGTCGTCCGCGGTGCGGTGGACGCGCCGGCGGGCAGCTGCTGCGACGCATGGTGGCCGCCCGGCTGGCGTTCCTCGTCAGCGGTGGGACGGGGTCCGGGAAGACGACTGTGCTCGGCGCCCTGCTCGGCGAGGTGCCGGGAAACGAGCGGATCGTCATCGTCGAGGACTCGACCGAACTCGACCCGGCACACGCGCATGTGGTCCGGATGCAGTCGCGGCCCGCCAACATCGAGGGCGCAGGCCTGGTCTCGATGCGCGACCTGGTGCGGCAGGCCATGCGGATGCGCCCCGATCGCCTGGTCGTCGGTGAGGTTCGCGGGGCCGAGGTGATCGAACTGCTGTCCGCCATGAACACCGGGCACGAGGGCGGTGCGGGAACCGTGCACGCCAACTCCGCAACCGATGTGCCGGCCCGGCTGGAGGCGCTCGGACTGGTAGCCGGGCTCGACCGCCAGGCCATCCATGCGCTGGTCGCGGCCGGACTCGACGCGGTGCTCCACCTGGGCCGCGATGGTGGTCGTCGGGTGCTGGCCGGTGTCCATGTCCTCCACCGCGACACCGACGGCCTCGTGCGCACGCGTCCCGCGTTCACCAGGCGCGACGGCGTGCTGTGCGCGGCCGAAGCCGCGGCGGAGCTTCAGGCCCGCCTCTCGGATGCCTGACTGGGTCCTCGCCGCGGTGGCCGCCGGAGCCGCCGCGCTGGGGGGCGCGCTGGCGGTGCTGCCGCACCGCGACGTCCGGCTCCGCGCCCTCGACGGTGAACCCGAGTCGCGACGCGAACGAGCGGAACGGATTCGCGCGTGGGGGGTGGCGCGGGTGGGCTTCGGGCCGGCCAGCCGCAGGCGGCGGGAGGCGACCCGACTTGCCGTCATCCGTGCCCTGGCCGCGCTGGTGGCCGAACTCGAGGCGGGTCAACTCCCGGGCAATGCGCTGGTGCGAGCGGGCGGCGAGTCCTCGCCGTGGCCGACCGCAACCGCGGCGGCCGGTAGCTCGGGCGACATCGCGGACGCCCTCGACTTAGACGGACGGACGAGCCCGGTCCTGCGGCACCTGGCCGCCTGCTGGCGCGTCGGCGAGCGCTCCGGTGCCGGCTTGGCGGCGTCGGTCTCCCGGTTGGCGACGTCAGCCCGCGCGGCGGAGGACATCCGGGCGGCGCTCGAAGGCCAACTGGCCGTGCCCAGGGCGACCGCTCGGATGCTCGCGCTGCTGCCGGTGATCGGGATCGTCTTCGGGACCTTGCTCGGTGCCGATCCGCTCGACTGGCTGACCAGCAGTCCGCCCGGACGGGCCTGCCTGGCGGGCGGGGCCCTGCTCACCGTGGCCGGCCTGTGGTGGACCGGTCGGATCGCGACCTCGGTCGAGCGCCGACTGTGATCCTCCTCAGCGCAGTGCTGTGGGCCAGTGCCGTGTGGCTGTGGCTGGACGTCCCCGGTGACCGCCGGCTGACGCCGTCACGAGGATCTCGGCCGCGAGAACGGGCGAGAGGTCGGGCTGCCGTCATCCGCTCGCTGGGCGGCGGGCGCCATCGCCGGGCTCGCCGCGGTGCTGCTGCTCGGCGGGGTGTTCGGACTCGGGGTCGGGGTCGGGGCAGTCCTCCTGCTGCCGCGATGGCTCGGTCGCCTGGAGCCGGCCGCACGCCGTCGGCGTCGGGAGGCGCTGCAGTCGCAGGCCCCCCTCCTCGCCGATCTGCTGGCCGCCACCCTGACGTCGGGCGCCACCCTCCGGGCGTCGCTGCAGGCGGTGGTCGGCGCGGTGGACGAACCCGGCCGCTCGGCGCTGCGACCGGCCGTCATCGCCCTCGATCTCGGGGCGGATGCCACCGATGCGATGGGACTTGTCGACGACGACGGCGCACTTGCTCCGATCGTCGACGCGATCACGCGGTCTGCGCCGTCCGGCGCCCGGCTCTCCCAGGGACTCCTCGCGGTGGCCGAGGACCTCCGTCGTACGCAACGACGGACCGTCGACGTGGCCGCCCGGTCCGCCGGCGTGCGTGCGGTTGCGCCGCTCGCGGCATGCTTCCTGCCGGCCTTCGTGCTCCTCGGCGTCGTGCCGGTCGTCGTCTCGCTGGCGTCGGCGGTGCTGGGCGGCTCGTCCGACTGATGTCCGGCGGTTATCACCAGGTGGTCTCCTGCGCAGTCAGCCGTCCCCAGTCGCACACACGGCCCTGTGCCGGGGTCGTCGGCGGCAGCACGGTGTGCCCGACGGCGAAATCCGTTGGTGCCGAAGGGCGGCACCGCCGCGTGAGCGGCAGGGAGGCAACCATGCGCACGATCATCAAGCGAGCGGTCCGCAAGGACGACGGCATGTCGACGGCCGAGTACGCGGTCGGCACCGTGGCGGTGGCAGGTCTCGGCGGGGTGCTGATCAAGCTGCTCAGCAGCGACGAGGTGCGGAATCTCATCTGGAGCGTCCTGTCCCAGGCGCTCAGCTCGTTCATGGGCTAGACGGTGATCCACCATCCCGGCCGGGTGGGAGGGCTCGTGGCGCGGCGGGGTTCCGTCGCGCCACGGGCCGCGGCCGTCGGGGACCGCGGCAGTGTCCTGCTCGAGACGGCGATCGCGATCCCGGTGCTCCTGGTCATCGCCGGAGCGCTCGCATGGGCGCTCTCCCTCGCCACCACGTCCCTGACGCTGCAGGAGGCGGCCCGGCAGGTGGCGCGCGACGTTGCGCGGGGCATCGACTCGGCCAGCGCGGTGGCCGGTGCCGAGCGTGCCTTCCCGGGTGCGTCGATCACCGTGACGGACGTGACCGATGCGGTCGTCGTGGTGGTCACGCGAGACGTGGCCGCACCGGTACCGCTGCTCTCGGGACTGACGGTGCCCCTGCGCCAGGAGCTCTCGATGCCCCGGGAGTGGGAGTGAGGGCGCGGCGGACATCCGACGAGGGCGCGCCGGATCGCGGGGTCGCCCTCCTGTGGGCCGTGCTGCTGGTGCAGGTTCTGGTGATCGTGGCCGCTGGCGGCCTGCTGGTGGCGATCATCGCCGCGCGGCATGCACACGCCACCGCGGTCGCCGACCTCGCGGCAGTCGCGGCAGCCCAGTCCGCTGCCGACCCCTGCTCGGCGGCCCAGTCGGTCGTCGCCGCGAACCGCCTGCAGATGCCCGGGTGCATCCGCGACGGTGACGATGTGGTGGTCACCGTGACGGCCGCGGTGACCGGGCTGCCGGCGCGGCTGGTGGCGCTGCTGGGCGCCAGCGACGGCCGGATCACTGTCACGTCCCGAGCGGGATCGCCATCGTCGTGAGCAGCACGTCCAGGAAGCGCACCGCACCGTCCTTGTCCAACGGCTCGTTGCCGTTGCCGCACTTCGGGGACTGGACGCACGCCGGGCAGCCGGCGGCACAGCCGCAGTCGGCGATAGTGGCGCGGGTGGCGGCCAGCCAGTCCGACGCAATCAGGTAGCCGTGCTCGGCGAAGCCGGCGCCGCCTGGGTAGCCGTCGTAGACGAAGACGGAGGGCTGCTCGGTGTCCGGGTGCAGCGCGGTCGACACGCCGCCGAGGTCCCATCGGTCGCACGTGGCGAACAGCGGCAGCAGCCCGATGGCGGCATGTTCCGCCGCATGCGCCGCGCCCGGTACGTCGCGCGGCGCGATCCCGGCCGCGGTCAGGGTGGCCGCGGGCACCGTCCACCAGACCGCGTGCGTGGTCAGGACCTGCACCGGCAGGTCCAGTGCCTCCTCGCCCAGGCTCTCGCCGGTAGGCCGGCGTCGCTGGAAGGACACCACCTGCGACGACACCTCCACCACACCGTGATGGATGCTGCCGTCGGAGTGCGAACCCTGTTCCTCGAGGACGCGGATGTCGCTGACCGAGCGGGCGATCGTCGAGTAGTCCACTTGCTCCTGGACGATCACCGCGACGGAGTCGTCGAGGTCGAGGGACTCGACCACGTGGGTGACGCCCTGGTGCACGTACACCGCTCCGGGGTGGACGGTGGCCGGCGCGCTGGCCCGGTCCACCGTGCCGAGCAGCCGTCCGGTCTCGGCCTCGACGACGCGGACGGCTGCGCCACCGCTGCCGCGAAGGTCCGTCAGGTCGGAGGCGCGGTCGGGGCGTGTCCAGAACCAGCCGGTGGGCCGGCGCCGCAGCATCCCGATGCGCGTCAACTCGGCGATGACGGTGGTCGAAGCGGCCGGGAACCACGTCGCGAGGTCGGCCTCGGTCAGCGGGAGCTCGGCGGCTGCCGCGCACAGGTGGGGAGCAAGGACGTAGGGGTTGCCCGGGTTGAACACGCTCGCCTCCACGGGGCGCCCGACGACCGCTTCGGGGTGATGCACGAGGTAGCCGTCCAGCGGATCGTCGCGGGCGACGAACACCCCGACCGCCTCGGTACCGCTGCGCCCAGCGCGACCCAGCTGCTGCCACAGGCTGGCACGGGTGCCGGGCCATCCGGTGATCAGCACGACGTCGAGACCGCTGATGTCGATGCCGAGCTCGAGGGCGTTGGTCGTGGCCAGTGCCCGCAGCGAGCCGGTGCTCAGGGCCGACTCGAGGGCTCGGCGTTCCTCGGGCAGGTAGCCGCCGCGGTAGGCGGCCACGGTCCCGGCGAGTTCCGGATCGACATCGGACAGCATTTGCTGAGCGAGTCCGGCGGTCGTCTCGGCTGCTCGCCGGCTGCGCACGAACGCGAGGGTCTGTCGGTCCTCCACGACGCAGTCCGCCAGCAGCTCGGCGGTCTCCACGACCGCGCTTCGCCGTACCTCAGCGCCGGCGGGGGTGGTGACCAGTGGCGGCTCCCAGAAGGCGAGGGCGGACCCGGGCCGCGGCGATCCGTCGGCGGTGACCGCCTGCGCAGGCGCCCCGATCAGCCGCTCAGCCGCCACCTCCGGTTCGGCCATCGTCGCGGACGCCGTGAACACGACCGGCTCGGAGCCGTAGTGCGCGGCGATGCGCCGCAGCCGTCGAACGACCGACGCCACGTGCGCGCCCGTCACCCCCCGGTAGGCGTGCGCCTCGTCGATCACGATCAGGCGCAACCGGCGCAGGAAGCGCGCCCACGACTCGTGGCCGGGGAGCAGCGAGTGGTGCAGCAGATCGGGGTTCGACAGCACGTACGAGGCGTGCTGGCGGATCCATCGCCGCTCCTCGGCCGGGGTGTCTCCGTCGTACGGCGCGGCACGCAGCCAGGGCAGGCCGAGGGACTGGAGCGAGCGGACCTGGTCGTGCGCGAGCGCCTTCGTCGGTGACAGGTACAGCACCGTGGCGCCGTGACCGTCGGGCGCCGAGGTCCCCTCGAGGATGCGGGTCAGGGCCTCCATGCCGAAGGCGAGCGACTTCCCCGACGCGGTGCCGGTGGCCAGTGCCACATGGCGGCCGGCGTGGGCGGCGGATGCCGCTTCGACCTGGTGCGCCCAGGGGCGGTCGATGCCGCGTTCCCGGTACGCCGCGACGACCGGTGCCGGCAGCCAGTCCGGCCAGTCCGCCACGACCGCTTCGCGCGCCGGCACCTGGTGCACGTGCAGGAGCCGGTCGGCTCGCCCGTGCGCGAGGCGTTCGAGGAGCTCCGGCATGCGCCCATTGTGGAGCGACGGTCCGACGCGCTGTGCCACAGTAGGGAGGTGGAGTTCAGCGTGCACTCGCGAGAGCAGGACGGCCGGGTCATCGTCTCCGTCACCGGTGAGTTGGACGTGCACACCGCACCCGACCTCGAGGCCGTGGTGGGCCCGGCGGCTCAGCGCCCCGGACCCGCACTGATCGTCGACCTCACCGAGGTGAAGTTCATCGACTCGACCGGCCTCGGGGTGCTCGTCACCACGCTCAAGCATGTGCGCGAGCGCGAGGGCACCTTGGATGTCGTCGTCACGACCCCTCGGGTCATGAGGGTCTTCGCCCTCACCGGTCTCGACGTCGTCATCCCGCTGCACGCCACGCTCGAGGAGGCCCTGCCGGCCATGTGACGGCGGGGTCTGGGCGCCTCGGCGCGGTCGTACTGACCGCCGGCCGAGGTGGCGGGAGGTGACCGATGGCCGCCGGTGGCGACGTGCCTGCCGGACGCGGAGCAGGTCCCTATCTGAGGGCGCTCGTCGCGACCGTCCAGGGCCGGGTCGCCATCGCCACCCTCGTTGCGATCGCCCTGTGGGCGGCCCTCGGCGTCGCGGGCATCGCCGGCAGGTGGCAGGACCTGCCGCTGATGGTGATGTCTGCGGTCGTCGGCATCCCGCTGGCGGTCGAGGTGGCCAGGGGCATCGTCGAGAGGCGCATCGGCGCGGACGTCCTCGGGCTGCTCGCGATCATCACGGCTGGCGTCATGGGCGAGTGGCTCGTCGCGGCGGTGATCGCACTCATGGTCTCGGGCGGCCGGGCGCTGGAGGATGCCGCGTCCGCGCGGGCGTCGCAGGTGCTCGACGCCCTCGCCAAGCGCAGCCCGACCATCGCCCACGTGCGGACCGCCGACGGCGCCCTCCAGGATCGGGACGTCGCAGTCGTCGCGGCTGGAGACGTGGTCGTGGTGCTGCCGCACGAGATCTGCCCCGTCGACGGCCTGGTGCTCGAGGGCCGCGGGGCGATGGATGAGTCCTACCTCACCGGCGAGCCCTACGTGGTGCCCAAGACGCCCGGCTCGGACGTGCTGTCCGGCGCGATCAACAGCACCGAGGCGCTCGTGGTCGAGGCGCGTCGATCCGCCAAGGACAGTAGATACGCCCAGATCGTCGGCGTGCTCGCCAAGGCCGAGGCCGAGCAACCGCCGATGCGGCGGCTCGCCGATCGGCTCGGCCTCACGTACACGGTGCTCGCCCTCGCCCTGGCGACGGCCGGCTGGCTGGTCAGCGGCGATCCGTCACGGTTCCTCGCCGTCCTGGTGATCGCGACGCCCTGTCCGCTCCTGATCGGCGTTCCGGTCGCGATCATCGGCGCGATCGCGCTGGCCGCCCGCTACGGCATCATCGTGAGGGACCCGTCGATGCTGGAGCGCGTCAGCACGGTGCGCACGATGATCTTCGACAAGACGGGGACGCTCACCTACGGAAAGCCGACGCTCACCGCAGTGTCCGCCGCTGAAGGCCACGATCGGGAACGGGTGCTGAGCCTCGTCGCGTCCGCGGAGCGGTACAGCCGCCACCCCCTGGCGATCGCGGTGGTCGAGGCGACCCAGGACCTGCCCGGACTCGCCGTCGAGCGGGTGTCGGAGGTGCCGGGAGCCGGCCTGGAGGCGACCGTCGACGGTCGGACCCTGCTGGTCACCGGCCGGGTGCTCGTGACCCGCAATCACCCGCAGGTGGTTCCCCTGCTGCCGCCTGAGGCGGCCGGTCTCGAGTGTGTGGTGTTCGTCGACGGCGAGTACGCCGCCACGCTGCAGTTCCGTGACGAGCCACGCGCCGGTGCGCGCGAGTTCGTCGGCCACCTCGGGGGCCGGCACGGCGTGGCCCGCACCCTGCTGCTGTCGGGGGACCGGGCCAGTGAGGTCGAGTACCTCGCCGGTCGAGTGGGGCTGACGGAGGCACTGGCCCAGGTGTCGCCCGAGGAGAAGCTGGCCATCGTTCGCAGGGAGACGGAGGCGGCGCCGACGGCATTCCTCGGTGACGGCATCAATGACGCGCCCGCCATGACCGCAGCCACGGTGGGGGTGGCGTTCGGGAAGAACAACGACGTGACCGCCGAGGCCGCGGACGCGGTCGTGCTCGACTCCTCCTTCCAACGGCTCGATGAACTGCTCCACATCGGCCGTCGCATGCGCCGGATCGCACTCCAGACGGCGGTTGGCGGCATCGCGCTGAGTGCGGTGGGCATGGCGCTTGCGGTCGTGGGGCTGCTGCCCCCGCTGGCCGGGGCGGTCGCCCAGGAGGTCATCGACGTGCTGGCCATCGTGAACGCAGCCCGGGTGCCGATGGCGCGCGCGCCGATGGCCGACGTGCCCTCGGCCAGTCAGCCTGTCCCTGTCCCGTGACGAAGGTCACCAGATGTAAGGGCTTCCACATTCCGGGCCACCGTGAGTCACATCACCGTCCTGCGTAGACTCCGCGAATCGCGGAGGAGGCGTGCCTCCCGCCGCATGTCCTGAACTAGCCGGCGGGGAACGCTCCCTGCCGGGAACACCCCGAGGAGACCCATGATCGAGTTGAGCGGCAGCAACATGACGATCGTCGTCGTCGTTGCTGTCATCGCGCTCGCGGCCCTGGGCGTCGCCGCCATCCTGTCCCGCGAGGTACTCGCGGCCAGCGAGGGCACGGCGCGCATGAAGGAGATCGCAGGAGCCGTTCAGGAGGGGGCAGCGGCGTACCTGAACCGGCAGTTCAAGACGCTCGCCGTCTTCGCGACCATCGTCTTCTTCGTGCTGTTCCTCCTCCCAGCGGAGACCACGAGCGAGCGCATCGGGCGCAGCATCTTCTTCCTGGTGGGTGCGGTCTTCTCCGGAGTCACCGGGTACACCGGCATGTGGCTGGCCGTGCGCGGCAACGTCCGCGTGGCAGCCGCGGCTCGGGACGGCAGCGAGCAGCAGGCGATGAAGATCGCCTTCCGCACCGGCGGCGTGGCGGGCATGTTCACCGTCGGCCTCGGCCTGTTCGGTGCGGCGCTCGTCGTGCTCGTCTACAAGGGCGAAGCCCCGAAGGTCCTCGAGGGCTTCGGCTTCGGAGCCGCGCTGCTCGCCATGTTCATGCGAGTCGGCGGCGGCATCTTCACCAAGGCCGCCGACGTCGGCGCCGACCTCGTCGGCAAGGTCGAGCAGGGCATCCCCGAGGACGACCCGCGCAACGCGGCCACCATCGCGGACAACGTCGGCGACAACGTCGGTGACTGCGCCGGCATGGCGGCGGACCTGTTCGAGTCCTACGCGGTCACGCTGGTCGCCGCCCTGATCCTGGGCAAGGCTGCCTTCGGCGAGATCGGCCTGGTCTACCCGCTGGTCGTCCCGGCGATCGGCGTGGTCACCGCCGTCATTGGCATCTTCGCCGTGTCCCCGCGCGCGACCGACCGGTCCGGGATGTCGGCGATCAACCGCGGATTCTTCATCTCCGCCGCGATATCGGCGGTGTTGGTGGCAATCGCCACGTTCTGGCTGCTGCCGGCCAAGATGGTCGACTTCACCGGCGTGGTCGTGGAGGACCTCGGCCTGGGCGTCGAGATCGACACCTTCAACCCGCGCTTCTTCGCGATCGGTGCCGTGCTCATCGGCATCATCCTCGCCGCAGTGATCCAGCAGCTGACGGCGTACTTCACCGAGACGAACCGTCGTCCGGTCGACGACGTCGCCAAGAGCTCGCTCACCGGTCCGGCCACCGTCATCCTGGCTGGCATCTCGATCGGCCTGGAGTCGGCGGTCTACTCGGCGCTGCTGATCGGCGCGGCCGTCTACGCGGCGTTCCTGCTCGGCGGCGGCTCCGTCGTCCTGTCGCTGTTCGCCATCGCGCTCGCCGGCACCGGCCTGCTCACCACGGTCGGCGTCATCGTCTCGATGGACACCTTCGGCCCGGTCTCGGACAACGCGCAGGGCATCGCGGAGATGTCCGGCGACGTCGAGGGCGAGGGCGCTGCGGTGCTCACCCGCCTCGACGCGGTCGGCAACTCGACGAAGGCCATCACGAAGGGCATCGCGATTGCGACGGCGGTGCTCGCCGCGACCGCGCTCTTCGGCGCCTTCCGCGACACGATCATCGCGGCCACCGCCCAGGCGGGCGGCACGGATCTGGTCAAGAACGTCCAGGAGACGCTGCAGTACATCGGCGTCCTCGACGTCGCGAATCCGTCGAACCTCGTCGGCCTGATCATCGGCGCGGCGGTCGTGTTCCTGTTCTCCGGCCTGGCCATCAACGCGGTCTCCCGCGCTGCTGGCGCCGTCATCTTCGAGGTGCGTCGCCAGTTCCGCGAGCACCCGGGGATCATGGAGGGCACCGAGAAGCCGGAGTACGGCAAGGTCGTCGACATCGTGACGAAGGACTCGCTGCGCGAGCTCATCACGCCTGGGCTGCTCGCAGTCCTGACGCCGATCGCCGTGGGCTTCGGGCTCGGTGTCGGCGCCCTCGGCGCCTACCTGGCCGGGACCATCGCGACGGGCGTGCTCATGGCGGTCTTCCTGTCCAACTCGGGCGGGGCGTGGGACAACGCCAAGAAGTACGTCGAGGACGGCAACTTCGGCGGCAAGGGCTCCGAGCCGCACGCGGCGACCGTCATCGGCGACACCGTCGGCGACCCGTTCAAGGACACCGCCGGCCCGGCCATCAACCCGCTGATCAAGGTGATGAACCTGGTCGCCCTGCTGATCGCCCCCGCCGTGGTGGCCCTCAGCATCGGCGAGTCGGAGAACACCCTCCTGCGGTGGGCGATCGCCTTGGCCGCGGTCGCGATCGTGGTGGTCGCGGTGATCATCTCCAAGCGACGCCCGATCGCCGTCGGCGCCGAGGCGTAGCCGGAAGGTCCACAAGGGGCCGGGTTCACCGTGGTCGACACGGTGGCCCGGCCCCTTCCCTTCCCCGTCTTCCTTGAGGTTGGTGGTCGCAAAACGGACGTTTTGCGACCACCAACCTCAAGACCGACGGGGGGTCGTGCGGGAGGGGTGCCCCTCGTGGAAGTTGACAGGAAGCCGGGTCGTACCGTCAGACTCCGGTCCCGAAAGGAAGGAGTCGCGTGGCCGACACCACTCTGGTGATCGTCGAGTCGCCTGCCAAGGCGAAGAAGATCGCCGGCTATCTCGGGCCTGACTACACCGTCATGGCCTCCGTCGGCCATGTTCGCGACCTCGCGTCGAAGGCCTCCGAGCTGCCCGAGTCGGTCCGCAAGCAGCCCTGGGCCAAGTACGCGGTCGACGTCGACGGCGCCTTCGAGCCCTACTACGTGGTGCACGACTCCAAGAAGAAGACCATCGCCGACCTGAAGAAGGCCCTCAAGGACGCCGACGCCCTCCTCCTCGCAACGGACGAGGACCGCGAGGGCGAGGCCATCTCATGGCACCTGCTCGAGGTACTGCGTCCCAAGGTGCCCGTCCAGCGGATGGTGTTCAACGAGATCACCCCCGACGCGATCCGCGAGGCCGTGCAGAACCCGCGTGATCTCGACATGCGCCTGGTCGAAGCGCAGGAGACCCGCCGCATCGTCGACCGGCTCTACGGATTCCCCGTCTCGCAGGTGCTGTGGATGAAGCTGGGTCGCGAGGCCCGCTCCGCCGGCCGCGTCCAGTCGGTGGCCGTCCGCCTCGTCGTCGACCGTGAGCGCGAGCGCATCGCCTTCCGCGCCGCCGGCTACTGGGACATCACCGGCCAGTTCGCCGCGGGTGGCGGCTCGTTCGACGCCCGACTGACCAGCGTCGACGCGGTCCGCGTGGCTGCCGGCAGCGACTTCGATCGCCAGGGCCAGTTGAAGAAGGACGCCGTCGTCATCCTCGACGAGGCCCGGGCCACCGAGCTCGCACGGGACCTCGCAGCCGCCGGCTTCACCATCCGGTCCGTCGTCGAGAAGCCCGGGCAGCGCCAGCCCAAGCCGCCGTTCATCACGTCCACCCTCCAGCAGGAGGCGTCCAACCGACTGCGCTGGGGCAGCCAGCGGACCATGCGCATCGCGCAGTCCCTGTACGAGAACGGCTTCATCACCTATATGCGCACCGACTCGGTGCACCTGTCCGAGCAGGCCATCTCGGCCGCCCGGTCCCAGGCCCGCGAGCTCTTCGGCTCGGAGTTCGTCCCCGACGCTCCCCGGGTCTACAAGAGCAAGGTGAAGAACGCGCAGGAGGCCCACGAGGCCATCCGGCCGGCGGGCGACGTGTTCCGCACGCCGGGCGAGCTGTCCCGCGAGCTCAACCCCGACCAGTTCGCGCTCTACGACCTGATCTGGCGGCGCACGGTCGCGTCGCAGATGACGAACGCCCAGGTGGCGACGACCACCGTCAAGCTCGGCGCCGTCACGCCGACGGGGACCGACGCGGAGTTCACGGCGACCGGCACGGTCGTGGTGTTCGCCGGCTTCCTCGCCGCGCTCAAGGACGTGCCCGAGGAGACCGACGACGCCGACCGCGAGCGCGAGCTGCCCCGCCTCGGCGAGGGCGACGCGGCTCAGGCGAAGACGCTCGAGGCCGAGGGCCACAGCACCAGCCCGCCGGCCCGCTACACCGAGGCGTCGCTGGTCAAGGCGCTCGAGGAGCTGGGCATCGGCCGACCCTCCACCTACGCGTCGATCATGTCCACGATCATCGACCGCGGCTACGTGTGGAAGAAGGGCTCGGCGCTCGTCCCGTCCTTCACCGCCTTCGCGGTGATCCGGCTGCTCGAGGAGCACTTCACCGAACTCATCGACTACAAGTTCACCGCGAACATGGAGGACATCCTCGACCTCATCTCCGTGGGCAAGACCGACAAGATCGCCCAGCTGGACACGTTCTGGCGCGGTGGCACCAGCCCGGGCGGCGGCGAGTTCCCCGGCGTCAAGCCACTCACGGAGGACCTCGGTTCCATCGACGCCCGTGCACTCGCCACCTTTCCGATCCCCGGCACCGACGCGACCCTGCGGGTGGGCCGCTACGGGGCCTACGTCGAACGGGGCGACGAGCGGGCCAACATCCCCATCGGCCTCGCCCCGGACGAGCTCACTGCTGCGAAGGCGGAGGAGCTGTTGCTCGAGCCGTCCGGCGACCGCGATCTCGGTCAGGACCCCGACACCGGCCTGGCCATCGTCGCCAAGTCGGGTCGCTACGGCCCGTACGTCAGCGAGGTGCTGCCCGAGGGTTCCCCGAAGTCGGCCAAGCCACGCACCGCGTCGCTGCTGTCGACCATGACCCCGTCCACGGTGACCCTCGACGACGCCCTGCGCCTGCTGAGCCTGCCGCGCGTCGTCGGCACCGACCCCGCGGACGACGTCGAGATCCTCGCGCACAACGGCCGCTACGGCCCGTACCTGACGAAGGGCACGGACTCTCGGTCACTCGCGAGCGAGGAGGAGATCTTCACGGTCGACATCGAGCAGGCACTCGCCCTGTTCGCGCAGCCGAAGCAGCGACGTGGTCGCGGCCAGGCGAAGCCGCCCCTGCGCGAGCTCGGCAACGACCCCACCACCGGGCTGCCCATCGTCATCAAGGACGGACGCTTCGGCCTGTACGTGACGGACGGCACGAGCAACGCCTCGCTGCGCACGGCGGACGACCCGGAGACAATCTCGATCGAGCGCGCCAGCGACCTGCTGTCGGAGCGGCGGGCGAAGGAGGCCCTCGACGCGCTGGAGCCGAAGGCGACGACGACTCGCGTGGTGAAGCGCGGCGCCAAGAAGGCCGCCAAGAAGACGACGGCGAAGAAGACCACCGCCAAGAAGACCACCGCCAAGAAGGCGACCGCGAAGAAGGCCCCGGCCACGGCTGCCGAGAAGACGGCCGCTGCCCGCTCGTGAGTGCCGCCGCTGGCCCACCCGGGCTGTTCATCGTGTTCGAGGGTGGCGAGGGTGCCGGCAAGTCGACGCAGGAGGCGCTGCTCGCGCAGGCACTCGGGCAACGGGGAGTCCCCGTGATCCGGACACGGGAGCCCGGCGGCACGCCGGCCAGTGAGGCGATCCGCCACGTGCTGCTCAGTCCCGAGTTCGAGGGCTTGGACTCGCGCGCGGAGGCACTGCTCTTCGCAGCGGCCCGCGGCGAGCACGTGGCCCGCGTGGTCCGTCCGGCACTGGACCGCGGCGACGTGGTCGTGTGCGATCGCTACCTCGATTCCTCCGTCGCGTACCAGGGGGTCGGACGCGACCTCGGGGTGCAGCGGGTTCGCGACCTCAGCCTGTGGGCGACGCGCGACCTGCTGCCCGACTTGACCGTCCTCCTCGACGTCGATCCCGCCGTGGGACTGGCGCGATTCGCCGAGCGCGACCGGCTCGAGTCGGAGCCGCTGGCGTACCACCAGGCGGTGCGCCAGGGCTTCCTGGACCTCGCCGCCGCGGACCCGGCGCGATATCTCGTCCTCGACGCGGCCGACGACCGCGATGTCATTGCGGGTGCCATCCTGGATCGGGTGCTGACGCTGCTGGACCGGTCGTGACCGCGCCGATCTGGGACCGGCTGGTGGGCCAGGACCTCGTCGTCAAGGAACTGAGCCACGCCGTCTCCGACGCCGAGCTCGTGCTGCGCGGCGAGCACGGCCCGGGCATGACCCACGCCTGGCTCGTCACCGGCCCCCCGGGATCGGGCCGCTCCACCGCAGCCACCAGCTTCGCCGCGGCGCTCACCTGCCCCGAGCAGGGCTGCGGCGTGTGCGAGGCCTGTCGGCTGGTCCCGTCGGGTGCGCATCCGGACGTCGACGTGATCGTGGCCGAGGGGCTGAGCTATAAGACGGAGGAGGCGCGCGACCTGGTCATCCGGTCGTCGATGTCGCCGATCCTCGGCCCGTGGCACATCATCGTGCTGGAGGACGCGGACCGACTGACCGACCACGCGGTCAACGTGCTGCTGAAGTCCCTCGAGGAGCCGCCCCCGCACACTGTCTGGGTGCTGTGTGCCCCGAGCGTGGAGGACGTGCTGCCGACGATCGTCTCGCGCACGCGCCATGTGCCGCTGCGCACGCCGTCGACGCAGGACGTCGCCGCCCTGCTGACCGAGGCCTATGGAGTCGACGCGTCGATGGCGGCCTTCGCCGCTCGCGCCTCGCAGGGACACATCGGCCGGGCTCGCGCCCTGGCGCGTGACGAGCACTCGCGGACCCGTCGCCAGGAGGTGCTGCGCATCCCGGCCAACCTGCACGACGTCCCGTCCTGCTTCGCGGCCGCCGAGAACCTGCTGGCGGCGGCGACCGAGGACGCCCGGGCGATCACGGATCCGCTCGACGAGGGCGAGAACGCCAACCTGCTGACCGAGTACGGCGACGGCGCCTCCGGGATCACCCAGGCGCGCCTGAAACGAATGATGGACTCGGCGACGAAGGAGCTCGGCAAGCGGCAGAAGACGCGGCGCACGCGCATGGTCCGGGATCAGGTCGATCGCGCACTGCTCGACCTGATGGGCCTGTACCGCGATGTCCTCGTCGTGCAGTTCGACGGCACGGTCGAGTTGATCAACGAGGAGATGCGCCCGCAGATCGCCCAGCTTGCGGCACGCGGAACGGCCAATGACACCGGCCGTCGGTTGACCGCGATCGCCTACTGCCGTCAGCAGATCCACGCGAGCGTGACCCCACAGCTGGCCCTCGAGTCGCTGATGGTCGAGCTCAAGGACCCGTGGATCCGGCTGGCCCAGCCCGTGCGCTGAGGGCCCGTCCCGCGGGTGCGGAACGGGCCCTCGATCACGGCACAGGTGCTACTTGGCGCCGATGGCCGCGAAGACCTGCTCCTCGCTGACGTCCTTCGTGCAGAAGAACCAGTCGACGCAGGTCACGCCGTCCTCCTTGCCGTCCATCCGGTCCTTGGCCGTGCCGCACGACCCTGCCGGCGGGACGATGACCGGCTTGCCGGGACGCCAGTCGGCGGGGGTGGCGACGGAGAGGGCATCGGCGGTCTGGAGGGCGACGATGACGCGCTTGAGCTCGTCGAAGTTGCGGCCCAGGCTCAGCGGGTAGTAGATGATCGCGCGGATGACGCCGGCGGGATCGATGACGAACACGGCGCGGACGGCCTTGGTCGAGTCCTCGCCCGGCATGATCATCCCGTAGAGGGTCGCCACGTCCATCGTGATGTCCTCGATGAGCGGGAACGTCACCTCGACGTCCTTCATGCCGTTGAACTCGATCTTGTCCTTGATGGTCCGCAGCCACGCGATGTGGCTGTACAGGCCGTCGACGGACAGGCCGACCAGCTTGGTGTTGAGATCGAGGAACTCCTGCTCCATCGAGGCGAAGGTCATGAACTCCGTGGTGCACACCGGGGTGAAGTCCGCCGGGTGGCTGAACAGGATCACCCAGCTCCCCTCGTAGTCCGCGGGGAAGGTGATCTCGCCCTGCGTGGTCACGGCGGTGAACGCCGGAGCCGGATCGCCGATCCTCGGCATCGCGGTGACTGCTGTCTCGGTCATGCTGTCTCTCCTATGGGTGGGGCGGACGTCAACGCGCCGCGGACTGACATTCGGGGCAGGTGCCCCAGAAGACGATCTCGGCTTCGATGTCTGCGAAGCCGTGCAGATGAGGCGGTGTGATGCACTCGTCGAGGCCGTGGTTGCACCCGATGTCGATGACGTTGCTGCATCCCCGGCAGATCAGGTGGTGGTGCTTCTCCGGGCGGCTCAACTCGTAGAGAGCGGGGCTGCCGGCCGGTTCGATCCGGTGCAGGAGTCCGACGTCGAGCAGGTCGGTCAGGACGTTGTACACGCCTTGCGTCGACACCGCCCCGGTGCGCTCGCGGACGGCGACCGCGATCGCGTCCGCGGACAGGTGGCTGCCGTGGTCCAGCAGGTCGAGGACCGCCAGCCGGGGGCCGGTGACGCGCAGGCCGTGGCTGCGCAGCGTGTCGACGTGTGCGGAGGCCATGGGTGCAGACTAGCGCGTTATTGGATCTATTCCAATTTGAGTCTCACCCCAAACAAGCGCTGCTGGGCCGGGTGTCGACGCTGCGACGGATAAATGTTGACTCAGTCCAATATTTGCAGCAGGGTTGGAACATGTTCGCCGACGAGACCTCCCGCCTGCGCGAACAGGGGCTGCAGGTGACCGCCCAGCGCATCGCGGTGCTGCGGGCGGTGTCGGTTCACCCGCACAGCACCGCGGACGTGATCGCAGAGGCGGCCCGCTCGGAGATCGGTGCGATCTCACGCCAGTCGGTCTACGACACCCTCGCGGTCATGTCGGAGAAGGGCGTCATCCGGCGCATCCAGCCGGACGGGTCCGCGGCGCGCTACGAGAGTCGGGTCGACGACAACCATCACCACGTCATCTGCCGGGACTGCGGCGAACTGGCAGACGTCGACTGCGCCGTCGGCTACACGCCGTGCCTGACCGCCTCCGACGACCACGGCTACCAGATCGACGAGGCGGAGGTCGTCTACTGGGGGCGCTGCCCTCGCTGCCTTGCCGTACCGAGCGCCCCGACATCACCAAGCGATTCACACACCTGAACACACGTGCACCAACGATGGGAGAGACCTCATGAGCGATGAAGCCAAGTGCCCGGTTGTCCACGGCTCGGGCAGCGGTGGCACCCAGAACGAGTACTGGTGGCCCAACCAGCTGAACCTGAAGATCCTGCACGCCAACCCGCCGGCCGGTGATCCCATGGGCGCGGACTTCGACTACGCCAAGGAGTTCGAGAGCCTCGACCTCGACGCGGTGAAGCGCGACCTCACTGAGCTCATGACGGACTCCCAGGAGTGGTGGCCCGCCGACTACGGCCACTACGGCCCGATGTTCATCCGCATGGCCTGGCACAGTGCCGGCACCTACCGCACCAGCGACGGACGTGGCGGCGGCGGCGCTGGCCTGCAGCGCTTCGCGCCGCTGAACAGCTGGCCGGACAACGTCAACCTGGACAAGGCCCGGCGCCTGCTGTGGCCGATCAAGAAGAAGTACGGCGCCAAGCTCTCGTGGGCCGACCTGATGATCCTGACCGGCAACGTGGCCCTGGAGTCGATGGGCTTCAAGACCTTCGGCTTCGCCGGTGGCCGCGCGGACGTGTGGGAGCCCGATGAGACGTACTGGGGTTCCGAGACCGAGTGGCTCGCCGACAACCGCTACACGGGTGAGCGCGATCTCGAGAATCCGCTCGCCGCGGTGCAGATGGGCCTGATCTACGTCAACCCCGAGGGCCCGAACGGCGTGCCGGACGCCATGGCATCCGCCCGCGATATCCGCGACACCTTCGGCCGCATGGCCATGAACGACTACGAGACGGTCGCGCTGGTCGCCGGCGGACACACGTTCGGCAAGACGCACGGTGCCGCGGACCCGAGCAAGTACGTCGGGCCGGAGCCCGAGGCTGCACCGCTCGAGCAGATGGGCCTGGGCTGGAAGAACAGCTTCGGCACCGGCTCCGGTGACGACACCATCGGCAGCGGGCTCGAGGGCGCCTGGACCCCGACGCCGATCACCTGGGACAACTCCTACCTGGAGACCCTGTTCAAGTACGACTGGAACCTCACCAAGAGCCCGGCGGGTGCGCAGCAGTGGGTCCCGACGGACCCGGCAGCTGCGGAGCTCGTGCCGGATCCCCAGGATCCGAACAAGCGCCATGCGCCCGTCATGACCACGGCCGACCTGGCGCTGCGCTTCGACCCGATCTACGAGCCGATCGCCCGGCACTTCATGGAGAACCCGGACGAATTCGCGGACGCATTCGCCAAGGCGTGGTTCAAGCTCACCCACCGCGACATGGGTCCGACCAGCCGGTACCTCGGCGCGGAGGTCCCGGCCGAGGAGTTCATCTGGCAGGACCCGGTCCCCGCAGTGGACCACCCGCTGGTGGATGCCGCGGACGTGGCTGCGCTCAAGGACACGCTGCTGGCCTCCGGGCTCAGCGTGTCCCGACTGGTGGCCACGGCGTGGGCATCGGCAGCGACCTACCGGGGCACGGACAAGCGCGGCGGTGCCAACGGCGCGCGCATCCGGCTCGAGCCGCAGACCGGCTGGGAGGTCAACGACCCGAGCGAGCTGGCGGCAGCACTCCGGACGCTGGAGGGCATCCAGCAGGAGTTCAACGCGAGCGCGGCGGGCGGCAAGCGGATCTCGCTGGCCGACCTGATCGTCCTCGGCGGGTGCGCGGCGGTGGAGAAGGCGGCGAAGGATGCCGGCTTCCCGGTCGAGGTGCCGTTCACGCCGGGCCGTACCGACGCCACGGCGGAGGACACCGACGTGGAGTCGATCGCGGTGCTGGAGCCGACGTTCGACGGCTTCCGCAACTACCTCGCCAAGGGCTTCGTGATGCCCGCCGAGCACCTGCTCGTCGAGCGCGCGGCTCGGCTCACGCTGACCGCGCCCGAGACGGCCGTTCTGGTCGGCGGACTGCGGGTGCTAGGCGCGAACAGCGCGGGCTCCGAGCTCGGCGTGTTCACCGGCACCCCGGGTGCGTTGACGAACGACTTCTTCGTCAATCTCACCGACATGGGCACCGTGTGGGCGCCGGTCGATGAGGACGCCCAGGTGTTCGAAGGCCGCGATCGCGACAGTGGTGCGGTCAAGTGGACCGCGAGCCGCGTCGACCTGGTCTTCGGGTCGAACTCGGAGCTGCGGGCCCTGGCCGAGGTGTACGCCAGTGACGACAGCCGGGAGAAGTTCGTGAGCGACTTCGTCGCCGCCTGGGACAAGGTGATGATGCTGGGCCGCTTCGACCTCGCCTGAGATCGAGGGATCTGCTCCCGCTCCCGTCGAGCGTGGCGCGGGCGCGCACGCCACCGGCGTGTTGCGCCTCAGCGCCACGCTCGACGGGTTTCGGGGCTAGAGGTCGGCGGCGCGCTGGAGTCCGGCCGCGTACGCCAGCATCGCGTTGACGGCCGGCGCAAGCACGTCCTGCGTCGAGCGGGCGACGTCCGGCGCGGAGAGCAGTCGGGCCGCTGCGGCCAGCAGGTCGTCGTAGGTCGCGCACCCGTCCGCCAGCCGGGCGCGAACCACCTCGGCCGACTCCGCCGCCGTGCGCGCTGCCGCGGTGCCCGGCAGCTCGCGCTGCAGCTGGTCGAGTACGGCCAGTCGCTCGCACAGCGCGGTCAAGGGGCCGGCCGCCTCGTTGTCGGCCCGCCGGAGCTCGTCGCCGGCCCCCGGGTAGAGCCGGTCCAGCGCCGGTGCCATCGTCATGACCTGCACGCGCACCGACGTGAACCGCGAGACCTCGGCCGCGCCATTGGCACCCCGCGGCATGGTCGGCGGCGGACCCACGAGGGCCGGCACGGCCGGCGCGGGGCCGACGCCGCGCAGCTTCATCCGGGCCCGCACCGACACGAGCAGGCCGACACCGGTGGCACCCAGCCACAGCCAGAGGGAACTCGGAGGCCCACTCACTGCGTCTATCAGGGCAATGGAACCTCCGACGCCCGCCACCACTGCACCCCCCGTGACCTGTGACTTCAGTCCGGCGACCCGGGTGCGATGCCGTATGACCTCGCGCTGGCTGGCGGCGACCTGCCGGCGATGCTCGACGGCGAGCGCCTTGCTCGACGCCTTGGGGCCCTTGCCCTTGGTGGCCAGGAAGGATTCGACGAGGTCCATGCCACGTGCCAGGCCCTGCTCGATGAGGGCGGCGACCTCTGCGGGGTCGCGCTGCGGCTTGGTCACCGTAATACGGTACGACCCATGAGGTGGTCCCGTCAGTTCGCGGTCCTCGCGGCTACCGCGATCGCCCTGACCGGTTGCGGCCTGCTGGGCACGGCCGAGTCGGACTCGGCCACCCCGCCGACCCGACCGACCCCGCTTCCGTCGGGCCTGCTGGCCACGTCGGAGCCGGGTTCGTCCGGTGCCGAGACCGCCGAGCCGAGCGCCGTGGCGGACCTGTCCGCGTTCTACGACCAGGACGTCCGCTGGACGAACTGCGGCGCTGCGGACTGCGCGACGATCACCGTGCCGCTCGACTACGCCGATCCCGACGGGCCGACCATCGAGCTCGCACTGACCCGGATGAAGGCGACGGGAGACAAGATCGGCTCGCTGTTCGTCAACCCCGGCGGACCCGGCGGCAGCGCAGTGGACTACGCGAAGGCCGCCGACTACATCGTCACGCCGGAGATCCGTGAGCGGTTCGACATCGTCGGGCTGGACCCGCGAGGGGTGGCGCACAGCGACGACGTCCAGTGCATGACCGACGAGCAGCTCGACGTGCTCGGCGCCATCGACGGCACCCCCGACTCGGCGCAGGAGGAGCAGGACATCGTCGAGTTCGCAAAGGTGCCAGGCGAGGGATGCGCGGAGAACTCTTCGCCCCTGTTCGCGCACGTCGAGACGGCCAACTCGGCTCGAGACCTCGACGTCGCCCGCGCCCTCGTCGGCGACGAGACCCTCTCCTATCTCGGCAAGTCCTACGGAACCATGCTCGGGGCCACCTACGCGGAGCTCTTCCCGGACCGGGTCGGGCGCCTGGTCCTCGACGGCGTGCTGCCGGCCAGCCTCGACATCGTCGAGGTCACCAAGGGCCAGGCCGATGCGTTCGAGGTCGCCGTGCGCGACTTCGCCGGGTACTGCCTCGGCGTCGACGGCTGCCCATTGAGCGGGTCCGTCGACGAGGCCGTCACGCAACTGCAGGACTGGATGACCGAACTCGACACCGCGCCGCTGCCCGGTCGGGCCGGCGAGGAGCGCGACCTGAACGAGGCGCTCGCGATGTACGCGGTGCTGTCGAACCTGTACTTCCCCGGCAGTGACTACCCGCGCCTGCGCGAGGCCCTCGGCCGGGCGATGGACGACGGCGATCCCACGCGGATGTTCGAGATCCTCGACGCGCGTATCAGTCGCGGACCGGACGGTCGCTACTTCGACAACTCCACCGAGGCCTTCTACGCGATCACCTGCCTTGACCGGCCGTACGAGGGCACCGTCGACGACATCAGGGCGCTGGCAGAGGAGTGGAAGGCGACGGCGCCGACCTTCGGGCCCGCCCTGGCCTGGGGCCTGCTGCCGTGCCAGGGCTGGCCGGCCGCCGGTGAGCAGTTGACGTCGACAGTCGCTGCGGGGTCGAACCCGATCCTCGTCCTCTCGACGCGCAAGGATCCGGCAACGCCCTACCAGTGGGGTGTCCAGCTCGCGGAGGAGCTGGAGAACGGGCACCTGGTGTCCTACGACGGGGTCGGGCACACGGCTTACCGCGAGGGCTCGCAGTGCGTCGACGAGGCGGTCGACGCCTACCTGCTGAAGGGCACGGTCCCTGAGAAGGACCCGGACTGCTGACGGAGCTCCGCCGGCTTGCGCTGTGAGTGAACCCGACTCAGGGCGGCTTTGCGTTCAGGTAAGCCTTCGCTAGGTTCCGCACATGTCCGCCACCGCCGCCGAGCCATCCGCGCTCGCATCCGCACCCGACCCGATGCGGTGGCGAGCCCTGCTCGTAATCGCCATCGCGCAGTTGATGGTCGTGCTCGACGCATCGATCGTGAACATCGCGCTGCCGTCCATCCAGGCGGATCTCGGAATCTCGGACGCCGACCGGCAGTGGGTGATCACCGCCTACACGCTCGCGTTCGGCGGCTTCCTCCTCCTCGGCGGTCGCATCGCCGACTTCCAGGGCCGCAAGCGGATGTTCATCGTCGGCCTGATGGGCTTCGCGGCGGCCTCCTTCCTCGGCGGCATCGCCACGAGCGCAGGGATGCTGTACGCGGCGCGGGCGCTCCAGGGCGGCTTCGGGGCGCTGCTCGCACCCGCTGCGTTGGCTCTCATCAGCGTGACCTTCACGGACTCCAGGGAGCGGGCGAAGGCGTTCGGCGTCTTCGGCGGCATCTCGGGGGCGGGAGCCGCGATCGGCCTGGTGGCCGGCGGCATCCTGACCGAGTACCTCTCGTGGCACTGGTGCCTGCTCGTGAACGTGCCCATCGCGATCATCGCCGTGCTGCTGGCGATCCCGTTCATCCATGAGTCCCGGGCCACGGGCAATACGAAGTACGACATCCCCGGCGCCATCATCGGCACGGCTGGTCTGCTGTCGCTGGTCTACGGCATCACGCAGGCACAGTCGCAGGGGTGGAACGGCACGTCGACGCTGACGTTCATGGGGCTCGGCATCCTGTTGCTCGCGGTATTCATCGTCGTCGAGTCGAAGTCGACGCATCCGCTGCTGCCACTGCGCATCCTCGAGAACCGGAACCGAGGTGGGGCCTACCTGGCCTCATTCCTGGTGGGCGTCGGCTTGTTCGCGATGTTCCTGTTCCTCACCTACTTCTTCCAGGGCATCCTCGGGTACACGCCGTTGCAGGCGGGCCTGCTGTTCCTGCCGTTCTCCGCGGGCGTGATCCTCAGCGCCGGGCTGGCCGCCCAACTGCTCCCGCGGTTCGGTCCCCGGTGGGTGACAGCGAGCGGTTTCGTTCTCGCAGTGGTGGGCATGCTCCTGCTGACGATGATGACGGTGGACACGACGTACGTCACGCAGATCCTTCCCGCCCTGATCATCATGAGCATCGGGATGGGCCTGATCTTCGTGCCGATGTCCGCGGTGGCCCTCTTCGCGATCGGCAACCACGACGCTGGCGTCGCGTCCGCAGTGCTCAACACCAGCCAGCAGATCGGCGGCTCCATCGGCATCGCGTTCCTCAACACCATTGCGACGTCGGCGACAGCTACCTACGTCGTCGTCAACAACCTCGAAGGGCCGACGCCGGACGCGCTCGTCGCCGGCTTCACCCGCGGCTTCGCTTGGGGTGCCGCGATCTTGGTCGTTGCGGGTCTGATCTGGGTGGCACTCGTCAACATGACCAAGAAGGACATGGCGGCCAACGATTCCCCGACCGCGCACGTCGGCTAAGGGCCCGGCGCGAGCCGGCTACACGTGCTGGTCGAGCAGGATGGTGTTGCCGTCCGGGTCCGTCACGATGAGGCTCGCGGGGCCGGTCGACTCCTCGTCGGCTTCGGCGACGAACTCGACGCCAGCCGCTCGGAGTTCGCGTTGCAGGTCCCGGATGTCGGTGAAGTCCGCGACGGGTTGCGCCTCGGCATCCCACCCGGGATTGAAGGTGAGCAGATTGCCCTCGAACATGCCCTGGAACAATCCGATCGTCGTGCTGCCGTTGCGCAGGATGAGCCAGTTCTGATCGGCGTCACCGCCCACCTGGGTGAAGCCGAGCTTGGCGTAGAAGGTCGCGGACGTCGCCAGATCGGTGACCGCGAGACTGACGGAGAAGGCGCCGAGGTCCATGGGTTGCTCCTTGGGGCGAGGGGTGACTCGAGGCTAACCGGCGACCTGTATTCTTGGCAGGCTTCCGACGAAGGCCGCAGGGAACCACGTGGGAAGTTCGCCGCCTTAGCTCAGTGGTAGAGCAACGCACTCGTAATGCGTAGGTCCGGGGTTCAAATCCCCGAGGCGGCTCCAGACAAAACGGACATAATTCGACCTCAGTAAACCGGAAACAAACCGGAGCACAGGGAGGCCGCTGGCCGTCAGGTCGTGGACGAGGTACAGGTGGTCCCGCCGGCCGGGCAGGTCGCGCTGCCGCCGACGACCAGCCGGACGACGAGGTCCGCGTCGGCCAGGCCGTTGTCGTTGAATGTCTGACGCAGCGTGGTGACGTCAGCCTCGGGGGGAGACCCGAGGGCGGTGATCACCACCTGGCCGTTGGCCGCATAGAGGGTTGTCACGGCCCACTTGTTGCCACTGGCCCACTCGTCAGCGAGCGGCTTGGCGCGGGAGGCGAGCTGCTCGTCCCTCGCCACCGATACGGTGCCCAGGCCGAGCGGGATGGCAACCGCGATCACCAGGGCACCGACAATGGCCAGCGTTCGGCCACGGAGCTGGCCCATGGGGTGGCCGGCTGCCCGCGCTGCGTCGCGGACCCGGTAGCCAAGGAGGACCGCGGCCCCGGTGGCGATGATGGCTGCGACGTTCGTACCGAACAGGAGCAGGGCACCGCTGGCATCGGAGTACCGCTGCACTGACAGCAGCAGGCCGACGACGGCCAACGGAGGCACCAGGGAGATGGCGATCGCCACTCCGGGGAGGGTGTCGGAGATGTCGCTGCGGACAAGCGCGAAGGCGCCCACCGTCCCTGTCGCCAGGGCGGCGAGCAGATCGATGAGTTTGGGGCTGATGCGGCCGGCGACCTGGCCGTTAGCCGCGAATGCGTCGAGCGGTGCGTCGATGAGCCCGATCAGGAAGCCGATGGCTATGACCACCAGGGCACCGCCGATCACGAGCCCCACGCTGCGCAGGACATGACGGCGGTCGGCGAGGACCACCGCCAGCGCCGTGCCGAGGATCGGCGTCATCAGCGGCGCGACGATCATCGCACCGATGACGGTCGCCGTGGAGTCGGCAACCACCCCGGCCGTGGCGATGACGGCCGAGAGCAGCAGAAGGATCCAGAACTTCGACTGCATCCGGCCGCGAACCGGTCCGTCGATGTAGAGGGCGTCGACCATCCGCTGAACATCGGTGGGTGTCACTGTGGCCATCTGGACGGCTCCTGTTCCTGATCTGGCGTGGACGGACGAAGGACGCTGGTCGTCAAAGATCACTGGTCGGCACGCCGATCAACGCGCTGCCCGCAGGTCCGGCCAGGCACTGCTGCGCGGTGGTGGGAGACCTCGCTCCAGGCCCGCCCGTGTTGCTTAGCGGACGCGGTAGGTGCGGTTGATGACCAGTCGGTTCCACTGGCCTTCGACGGCCGGGGCCGTGCCGCGGACATCGCAGTCGCCGTTGCGGAGGGCGCGGAGCCGGATGTTGCCGCTGGAGGGGAATCGCAGTTCGCAGAAGCGGGAACCGCTCACGATCCGCCACGACATCCGCTGCCCGGCGTTGGTGACGTTGTTCGCCGCACTGACGATGGTCACCGTCTCCCCACGGTCGATTCGACCCGACGCCCGGACGTTTCCGCGGGGGGTCTGGGCTCCGGGCACCAGGTTGGCGATCACCGTGCCGGTCGAGGCCGACAGTCCGTTGCCGCCCGGCGAGGTCGCGGTGACGCGGCACTGGCCGTTGCCCTGCGTGATCGTCACGGTGTTGCCGGAAATGGTGCACGGTCCGGTCTCGGTGAACGTCGCGATGGAGCCCGAAGCCGTCGTCGCGGTGTAGGTGACCACTGTGCCGTTCGGGAGCTGATAGGTCGCGCCGGGGGTGACGACGGTGCCGTTGGTCGTGACGATCCGGATCTGGTCAGGGCCGATCGGGTCCGCGTTGACAACGACGGCCTCCTGGGACGTGGCGGTCTGGTTGCCCGGACCGAACCAGATCGCGCCGAGCGTGGCCGGTCCCGGGGCCGCCGCGGTCCACGTGATGGTCGCCTGCCCATCGCCGCGCACAGGCACCGTGCCGATGCTCGACCCGTTCACCGTGAACCGGACCGTGCCGGACGGCGGAACCACGCTGACCACCGCGGTGATGGTGCTCGGGATACCTACCGCGAACGCCGGCGGATTGGCCAGGAACATCTTCACGCCCGTGTCGGTGACCTGGGTCGTGTCCGGTGCGCTCACGCACGACGCACCACAGGTGAAGTTGCCCGACGACGGGATGTAGGTCGCGATGAGGCTCTGGCTCCCCAGCACCGCAGGAGTCCACTGGATCTGAACCGTCGGCGGCAGAGCACTGTCCAGCGGGACCGGGCCGCCGATGTTGCCGCCGCCGACGATCGAGAACTGGACACTGCCCTGAGGAGAGGCCAGGCTGCCGTTGTTCGCCGTTACCGACGCGGTCACCGGCGTGGGCTGGCCGAGCGTCACGACGTTCGCCACCGTGATGCGGGTCGTCGTCGCCACCGGCGCGATCGTCGATCGCACCGCATTCGACGTGCTGCCCGCCACCTGAGCGGTGACGGAGAACGCTCCCGTCGCCGACGGCAGCCACTGGAAGGTGTACTGGAACGTGGCGCCGACGCATCGAGCGAACGTCGCCGTGCCGATCCGCTGGGCCGGACCGCTCCCCGCCGCGAACACTGTCGCCGCAGGCGCCAGGATGCTCCCGCATGGACCGCCATCCACGGCGGCCGTGATCACCAGGTTCTGCGGCACCCCGATCTGCCCGTTTGCCTGCACACCGGTCAACGACGTGGACGTCGCCGCAGAGGCGGGAGGAGCCCCAACGAGTGCAAGCCCCGTGACGACGAGTGCCGAAGCTGACGCGACCGCTGTGGCGCGACTGAGGGCGATGCGAACACGCGAAGTGGCTGTCATCTCTGCTCCCTGGGCAGGTGGGGCTCAAAAGGTAACCCAGTTCAGCCTCTCCGCGGGTCCAATCGAAGGGGCTTCGGTCACCGCCGCCTCATTCGCCGATGGCCCACGCGGGCAACGATCTCCTGCGAGACTGGTTGTCGGCCGCAGGGAGTGCCGAGCGGCGCTTGACCCGTGGGCGAGAGCCGACCACCGAAGATTTGGAGATCCCTTGAAGGTCCTGTTGGTCGGAGTGGGAACGGTGGGTGAGGCCATCGCGCGGCTGAGCGCGGGTCGGCCGTGGCTGGAGCTGATGGTCCTGGCCGGGCATGACCTCGATCGGATCCGCGAAGTGGCCGACTCGATCGGCGATGCCGCGAGCCATCCGGTGGAGTACCTCGATGCGTCGGACGCCGACGCCGTGGAGGCGCTTGCTCGGGCGTATGACGTCGACCTGGTGATGAACGCCGTGGATCCCCGCTACGTGATGCCCGTGTTCCTGGGTGCACTAGCGGCGGGCGTGAACTACATGGACATGGCGGTCAGCATCTCGACCCCTGACCCGACCCACCCCTACTCCCGGACTGGGGTCAAGCTGGGTGACGACCAGTTCGCGATAGACGCGGCGTGGCGTGACGCCGGCCGACTCGCCCTCCTGGGGCAGGGCATCAGCCCGGGGCTTGCCCAGGTGTTCGCGGCCCACGCGGCCAAGCACCTGTTCGACGAGATCCACGACGTCAACATCCGTGCCGGCGGCGACCTGCGCATCGAGGGCTACCCGTTCGCCACGGTGTTCTCCATCTGGACCACCATCGAGGAGTGCCTCAACCCGCCCCTGGTCTACGAGAAGGATCGGGGCTTCTTCACCCTGCCGCCGTTCTCCGAGCCGGAGAGCTTCATCTTCCCGGAGGGCATCGGCCCGGTCGAGTGCGTCCACGTGGAGCACGAGGACGTCGCGATGATCCCGCGCGTGCTGGACGTGCGCCGCGTGACCTTCAAGTACGCCCTCGGCGCGGAGTTCATCGGCGCGCTGAAGGTGCTGCACGCCATCGGCCTCGACCGCACCGACCCGATCGACGTGGACGGCCAGCAGGTCATCCCCCGCAACGTCGTCGCGGCGCTCGTACCCGATCCCGCGACGGTCGGCGATCACATGATCGGGCGGGCGATCGTGGGCACGCACGTGACCGGGATCAAGGACGGCAAGCCGCGCGAGGTCTTCAGCTACCAGATGTGCGACGCGGAGGACATCATGAGCCGATTCGGGCTGCAGGCCGTGGGGTGGCAGGCCGGCTTCAACCCCGTCGTCGCGATGGAGTTGCTCGCCGAGGGCGTGTGGCAGGGCACGGGTGTCCTCACCGCGGAATCGTTCGACCCCGATCCGTACCTCGCCATCCTCGACCGGGACGGCATCTACCACGCCACCATCGAGATCGAGCCGGGCCAGGCCTTCGCCTGACGGACCCGCTTTCGCCACGCTTCCGAGTGAGGGAGGGTGTGTTTCAGCCGGGCACGAAGGCCGGGCTGCGCGAGGATCGGCGAACGAGCAGGACGATGCTCACGAGTGCTATCCAAGCTGGGAACACGTACACAGTCGTCGGGGCGACGGTGACGTTGACGAACTCGAAGACGCCGACTGCGTAGCTCAGCCACACAAGCCACCGGGGGAGGGCGCCGGTGGCGCGTCCGAGCGCCGCAGTGGAGAAGATGACGAGTGTGGCCACCCTGGGCGCGAAGACGGAGAGCAGCGTCACGGCCAGCGCTCGGGTCAATGAGGCTGCTCCGGGATCCGGGGGCCGGCCGCCGACCTCGACGAGGACCGCAGGCGCGGCGAGGGCCGCCGTTCCGACGAGCACGACCCCGGCCATCAGAATCGCACCGCCCTGGAAGACCGTTCCGAACAGCTTGGGTTCGCCTTCACCGAGCCGGGCCCGCACAACGCCGATGAACCACAGGAAGGCGATCGTCCCGATGACGATGAACTGCAGCAGCACCAGGGTGTAGAAGCCCGGTCGTGGCTCGGCGTAGTAGCGGATGATCTCCTCGTCCGAGGCGTCCACAGAGGGTGCTGCCAGAAGTCCCCTGAGCCCGATCGACCACGTGAGGGCGCAGACAACCCCGGCGATGGCGGCGGCCTCGATTGACCGTAGCTGCGTCCGCCAGCGTTTCGGCGCGTTCGGCGACTGCCTCGCTGGGACGGGAGTTGGTGACACGTGGTCGTCCTCCTCCCCTCTGGCGGCTCCGTCTGGCGCAGTCTGGACTGGCGCTATGCCACATCGCAAGGCTGGCACAGGCCCCAGGCTCGAGTCGATCGGCTGAGCGCTCGCGTCCATGTGACGGGCGGGTGAATTCCCTGGAATGCAAGTGCCGACTCCGGATATCACGGATAGTCTGCCGCGATCACGCATAGACAGGGGAGAGCCATGCCGCAGGACAAGCCGAACATCCTGGTGATCTGGGGTGATGACATCGGCATCTCGAACCTGAGCTGCTACAGCGATGGCGTCATGGGGTACCGGACCCCGAACATCGACCGGATCGCGGACGAAGGGGTCCGGTTCACGGACTACTACGGCGAGCAGAGCTGCACTGCCGGTCGGGCGGCGTTCATCTGCGGCCAGAACCCGGTGCGCACCGGCCTGACCAAGGTCGGGTTCCCCGGGGCCGAGATGGGGATCAAGGCCGAGGACCCCACGATCGCGACGGCGCTGAAGGCGCAGGGCTACGCGACGGGGCACTTCGGGAAGAACCATCTCGGGGATCGCGACGAGCACCTGCCGACGATGCACGGGTTCGACGAGTTCTTCGGCAACCTGTATCACCTCAATGCCGAGGAGGAGCCCGAGCTCGACGACTACCCGAGCCCGGAGGACTTCCCGAACTTCCGGTCGGGCTTCGGCCCACGCGGAGTGCTGCACTGCTGGGCGAATGGTGACGGCACGCAGCGGATCGAGGACACCGGACCGCTGACGAGGAAGCGGATGCAGACGGTCGACGAGGAGTTCCTCGACGCCGCGACCGTGTTCATCAAGGACAGTGCGGCTTCGGACACGCCGTTCTTCGTGTGGTTCAACTCGACCCACATGCACTTCCGCACCCATGTCCGGCCGGAGAGCAAGGGCCAGGCAGGGCGGTGGCAGTCGGAGTACCACGACGTGATGATCGACCACGACAAGCAGGTCGGAACGCTGCTCGAGCTCCTCGACGAGCTCGGCCTGGCCGAGGACACGATCGTGGTCTACTCCACCGACAACGGTCCCCACATGAACTCGTGGCCCGATGCCGGGACGACGCCGTTCCGCGGGGAGAAGAACACGAACTGGGAGGGCGCCTACCGGGTGCCTGCCGTGGTGCGCTGGCCCGGGCACTTCCCCGAGGACACCGTCCTGAACGGTGTCATGAGCCACAATGACTGGTTCACGACGCTGCTGGCGGCGGCCGGGGTGCCGGACATCGCGGAGCAGCTGCGGGCCGGCGCCGACCTGGGCGGGACGACGTACAAGGTCCACCTCGACGGCCATAACCAGCTGCCCTACCTCACGGGCGAGACGGACACCAGCCCTCGCAACTTCTTCTTCTACGTCAACGACGACGCTGATCTCGTCGCGGTGCGGTTCGACAACTGGAAGATGGTGTTCCTCGAGCAGCGCGTCACCGGCACGCTGCAGGTCTGGGCCGAGCCGTTCGTCGAGCTGCGGGTCCCCAAGATCTTCAACCTGCGGACCGACCCGTATGAGCGTGCCGACTTCACGTCGAACACCTACTACGACTGGCTCATCGACCACGCCTTCCTGCTGGTGCCGGCTCAGGCCTTCGTCGCGCAGATGGCCGCGACGTTCCTGGAGTTCCCCCCGCGGCAGGAGAGCGCGACCTTCGGGGTCACTGCCGCGCTGGACAAGCTGCGGGCAGGCTTGCGCAGCGCGTGAGCGAGTCCCCTCCAGTGTCGGCCGTCGGCGATCCGCAGGCGGCCGACATGGTGTGGATCCCTGAGGGAACCTTCCGAATGGGATCTGATCGTCACTATCCCGAGGAGGCTCCCGCGCGTGCGGTGGAGGTCACCGGGTTCTGGATCAGTCGCACGACGGTCACGAATGCCGAGTACGCGGCGTTCGTCGCGGACACGGGCTATGTCACTGTTGCCGAGCGGCCGCTTGACCCGGACGACTTCCCCGGTGCTCCGAAGGAGAACCTCGTTCCCGGCTCGATGGTGTTCACCGGGACGGCGGGCCCTGTCGACCTGCGTCACCTGAGCCAGTGGTGGACCTGGACCCCGGGAGCCGACTGGCGGCATCCGGAGGGCCCGGGCAGCGACGTCGCCGGTCGCTCGGATCACCCGGTCGTCCACGTGGCGTACGAGGATGCCGCGGCCTATGCGGACTGGGCCGGGCTGGCACTGCCCACGGAGGCCCAGTGGGAACGGGCGGCACGAGGTGGCCTGGAGGGCACGACCTTCACGTGGGGGGACGATCCGGAGGGCCCGGGTGAGCGACTGGCTCACTACTGGCACGGGGACTTTCCGTGGCGAGCCGAGTCGGGATACGGCAGCACGGCGCCGGTGGGGGCCTACCCCCCGAACGGCTACGGGCTGTTCGACATGGCCGGCAACGTGTGGGAGTGGACCGACGACTGGTACGCCGAGACCCGCTTCGCGGACACGTCCCCGTGCTGTGTTCCCCGTGACCCTCGTGGCGGATCGGTCGAGGGCAGCCTGGACCCGCGGCAGCCGCAGTTCCGCGTCCCCCGCAAGGTCATCAAGGGCGGCTCGTTCCTGTGCGCCGACTCCTACTGCCTGCGCTACCGGCCCGCCGCCCGCCGCCCGCAGATGATCGACACCGGCATGAGCCACGTCGGTTTCCGCTGCGTAAGCGGAGTAGGCACATGACCGCGCACGAACTGCCCAGCTGGAACGACGGGCCCGCCAAGGCGGCCATCCTCGAGTTCGTGCAGCGCGTCACGACGCCGGGGCCGGACTTCATCCCGGTTCTCGACCGCATCGCCACCTTCGACAATGACGGGACCCTGTGGGTCGAGGTGCCGCTGCCGCCCCAGTTCGACTTCGTGTTCGGGAAGTGGCGCGAGGAGGTCGCGGCAGACCCGTCGCTGGCCGACCTCCAGCCCTACAAGGCGCTCATCGACAATGATCCGGCGTTCCTCCGCGGCATCGCCGCTCAGGACCCAGCCGTGATCGAGACGATCCTCCAGGCATTCTCGCGGTCGTGGACGGGCTGCACTCCTGCCGAGTTCGACGCGCAGGTGCACGAGTGGCTGGCGACAGCTCGGCAGCCGACCATGGGCCGCTTGTACAGCGACCTGGTGTACCAGCCGATGCTCGAGCTCTTCGACCTCCTGCGGGCCCACGACTTCCGAGTCTTCGTGTGCTCCGGCGGCGGCCGGGACTTCATGAGGGTCTTCGCCGAGGAGACCTGGGGCATCTACAAGGAGAACGTCATCGGCTCAGCGGCCGACTACACGTACGCCGATGGCGGCCTCATCCGGAGAGAAGGACTCCAGGGGCCCATCAATCTCGGCCCGAGGAAGCCGGAGACCATCTACGCGCAGGCGGGTCGGATGCCCGCATTCGCGGCCGGCAACTCCGAGGGTGACATCGAGATGCTCACCGTCGCGGCCTTCGGCCTGCTGATCGACCACGACGACGCAGACCGGGAGTTCGCCTACACGGACCAGAGGTCGCTGTCGGAGGCGCAGCTGCGCGGCTGGACAGTCGTCAGCGTGAAGGACGACTGGAGCACCGTGTTCGCGGAGAGGGGAGCCGATGACTGACGAGACGGCCGATCCCGGCCCCGTCGAGGAGCGCTCACGGGCCGCGCGTTACTGGCGAATCGCGCGCCCGATCGTCCTGCTTGCGGTCGCCCTCCTCGCGGCCCGGATCATCATCGGCCTCGTCGGCGCCATCGACTGGAGCTCGGTGTGGACCTCGGTTCGGCAGTTAACGCTGCCCGGAGCGATCCTCCTGCTCATCGTGCTGCTCGCCCGTCAGACGTTCAACGGCGTGCCACTCGCCAAGTTCGTCAATGGCCTGTCCCTGCCGCGATCGATGCAGAACGACATGGGCGCCATCCTCGTGGGAACGGTGGCACCACCCCCTTCGGATGTGGTGCTGCGGGTTTCGATGTTCCGATCCTGGGGCATCGACCCGCTCGAGGGCATGGCCGGCGTGACGCTGAACACGCTCACGTTCTACGTCGTCCGGTTCGCCGCTCCCGCCCTCGGGCTGGTGCTGTTCGCCTTCATCGAGGCGGACGCGGGCCACATCTGGGCGGCCATCGGGTCGGCCGTGGTTGCTGTCGTCATCCTCGTGGCGCTCGTGTCCTTGAGCCGCGGCGACCGACTGGCCAGGATCATCGGGCTGACTGCGGGTCGTGTCGCCTCGCGATTCCGACACGAGGTGGAGCCCGAGGCGTGGTCCCGCTCGGTGATCGAGTTCCGGGGTCGGGTAGGGGATCGCGTGCGCACGGGGATCACCCCGTCCCTGCTGGCGCTGACGGTCATGGTGCTCGCTGAGGCGCTCCTTCTGATCGCGGCGCTTCGCCTCGTCGGCGTCGACTCCGATGCCGTGGCCACGTTGCTCGTGCTCAGCACATTCCTCGTCGCCTATCCACTCACCCTGTTCCCCTTGATGGGCCTCGGCATACTCGACGCGTTTCTGGTGGCGGCGTGGACGCAGGTCGCGGGCGTTGACTACGAGGCGCGGATCGTGGCGGGACTGATCGTGTGGCGCGTGTTCTCTCTGCTCGTCCCCATCCTCCTCGGAGGCATCGCGGTCACCTGGTGGCGGCGAACTACGCACGGATCCCAGGACACCGCCCCGTGGCCCTCGCCGGACGACCCTCGACCCGACGCACCCCCGGACCCGGCGCGGCCCACGGCCCATGACACCGAATAGCTCCCATCGGCATGCGCATGCAGGGCTCACGCTGGGTACTCGACGCGTGACGCGAAGGGCGCCCCGTGGCTTCCCATCAGGACAGGGAGCGATCGGCTCCCGATTCTCGGCCGAGTTCGGCCTAGGTCATCGATGTGAAGAACACCTGCGTCGCGCCGTCGGCATCCCGGAGGGTCAAGGTGGTGCCGTCGATCTCGTAGGTGGTCGCCTTCCCCAGCGCCGTGAAGTAGTCCTGCTCGACCTGCATGACCGGGTCGGGGCAGGCCATCATCGTCGATGCGACAGCCCCGATCGTGATCTGGCCCGCCGCCGGCGTCGTGTAGGGAGCGTTGAACGAGTTGCATCCACCCGACCCGCTGACCGTCCCGTCAGCGCTGAACGCGGCCGTGACCTGGTCGGTGCCCGCGACGCCGACCACGGCCTCCTTGCCGTTGTTGATACCGGTGACCAGCCACGACGAGCCAGCAAGCTCGGTCAGCCCGGGCGCGTACGTGAGCAAGGTGGCGCCACCAGCGTCGAGAAGGACCAGCGAGCTAGCCGACGTGAACGATGCAACCTTGGGGAGCGCTGCCAGAACTGCAGATTCCTGGTCGGCCGCCGCACCGGTGCAGGCCTTCAGCGTCATCGGCCCGGGCTGCATCGTCAAGGACGAGCCGTCCTGCAGGAAAGTACCGGCGATCCGATTGCACCCGGTAGAGCCGCTGAAGGTCCCGTCGGAACCGAACGACAAGGAGCCTGCATCACTGCCCTGTGTCGCTGCCACCGTGGCGCCGTCTGCCGCTGCGTACGACTCGAGGAGCCACGCTGTGCCCGCCACTTCCGCTGTGGCGGATGTCAACGAGGACGTGGCCTCCGAGACGGGGGACGAGGTCGAGCCGCAACCGCTGATCGCCACGGCAGCGGCGAACATGATCGCGGGAACGAGCAGCAGGTTCCTACCTCGCGCATGGGTCATGTCGACAGGGTAAGGGAGGGGTGATGTTTCTTCCCGGAGTTCGGACGCAGGACATGGAGGCCATCGTGCTGACTACGATCCGTCAAGACCCCTGCTGGTTCACTGGATTGGCGCGGCTGCGGTGGTGATGCTTCGGGAGGCGGGCGTGCTGGCACAGGATCCTGCGCACGGACCAGCGAACCTTGCGCCATCCTTGGGGAGGTTCGCCGCATGAGGCGCTGGGTTCCGTTCCGCAAGGCCACGCTGCGGCAGGATGCTGTCGCGGGGCTTGTCCTGGGTGTTCAGAGCGTGCCCGATGGCCTGGCCACAGGCCTGCTGGCCGGTGTCAACCCGCTCTCGGGCCTGTACGCCTACATGGTCGGCACGATCACGGGCGCTGTCGTGACGAGCTCGGCGTTCATGGCGATCCAGGGCACCGGTGCGATGGCGATGATTGTCGCGGACGTCCCCGAGGTACACGGTGCCAGCGACCCGGCGCAGGCCTTGTTCACTTTGTCGATGCTCACAGGTGTTGTCATGCTTGCCGCGGGCTTGTTCAAGCTCGGCTCGGTGCTGCGGTTCGTCTCGAACGCGGTGATGGTCGGGTTCATCAATGCCGTAGGCGTCAACATCATTCTGGGTCAGTTGGCGAACTTCACGGGCTATAGCGCCGACGGCCCCAACCGGGTGGTCCGCGCCTTCAACACCCTTATCCAGCCTGGACAGCTCCAGTGGGCGACGGTTGCGGTGGGGACCGCGACGATCGCGTTGATCATTGTTCTGGAGCGCACCCGCGTCGGGCCGATGGGTTTGGTCGTCTCCGTCATCCTGACGTCCGCGGCCGCTGCGGTGTTCGGGTGGGACGGGGTGGCGACGCTGAATGATCTCGGTGTCGAGTTGTCGTCTCTCCCGCGGCCCGAGGCGCCGGTGCTGCTGCTGATCCCGTCGTTGCTGATCCCGGCCCTCTCGCTGGCATTTGTCGGACTTGTGCAGGGGGCAAGCATCTCGACGACCTATCCGAATCCCGACGGCAGCTCTCCCGATGCGTCCCGCGACTTTGCCGGGCAAGGGGTCGCCAACATCGCGGCGGGGGTGTTCCAGGGGATGCCGGTCGGTGGATCTGTCTCGGCGTCCGCCGTGAACAAGGAGGCCGGCGCCCGGTCGCGTCAGTCGCTCGTGATCGCCGGAGTGGTGATGGCGATCGTCATCGTCGCTTTCGGGGGAGTCGTCGGCTACGTCGCCATGCCGGCGTTGGCGGGCCTGCTGATGCTCATCGGTTATCGCACAATCAACCCTGCGAACATACGCTCCGTATGGAGAACCGGCGCAGTGCAGAAGGTCGTGCTGGTCGTCACGTTCGCACTGACGATGGTCATCCCCCTGCAGTACGCGGTTCTGGTTGGAGTGGGCCTGTCGGTCATCCTGTACGTCGTCCAGCAGTCGAACAAGGTAACCGTGAAGCGCCAGCAGTACGACATCGACGGGCATCTTTTCGAAGCCGATCCCCCGGCGCTGCTTCCCGCCAACGAGGTCGTCGTGCTGCAACCATATGGAAGCCTCTTCTTCGCCGCTGCACCGGTGTTTGAGGCGCTCCTCCCGGTGGTAGGCGAGGGTTCGCGCCACAGCGTGGTCATCCTGCGACTGCGTGGACGAAGCGATCTCGGTTCCACGTTTATGGATGTCCTCCTTCGATACGCGACGTCCCTAGCCGAGGTGGACTGCCGACTCGTCATCGTGTCCACGAACCAACGCATCGACCGACAGCTCGCCATCAGCGGCATCGCGGGCCTCATCGGGCCCGATGGGATCTACGGAGGTGACGAGCGAGTGGGCGCCACCCTCCAGCGCGCAGAGGCCGACGCTGCCGCCTGGATCGCCGCCCAGCAAGGCAAGGGCGACGAGACGGTCCAGTAGGACCGCCGATACGGTGCTTCTCCACGGTCCCTCTGGGTGCAAGGGGACCGCGCCGCACTGTGGTTCGGGGCTTCACGTATAGCGTGAGTGAGGCCCCTAGGCTCCCTCACTATGACGTTCACTGAGTCGATGGAGAATGCGGTCCAGTTCCTCGAGGCCATCGCTGCGGCCGTGCTGGTGGTGGGACTGTTCGTGTGCTTCGCCCTCGCCGCACGGTCGCTGATCAGGTGGCGCGATGGGCGCCGCGCCTTCACGGTCCTGCGGGAATCGTTCGGAGGCGTGATCCTGCTGGGACTCGAGATTCTCGTCGCCGCCGACCTCATCCGCACCGTCACGGTGGCTCCGACGTTGGAGAATGTCGCGATCCTGGGCATCATCGTGCTCATCAGGACAGTCCTGAGCTTCTCGATCGAAGTCGAGGTCGAGGGCGTCCTGCCTTGGCGTCGCGGCCTGTCGAGTGGCGCCGCCAACATCGCGCGAGCAGTGTCGCGAGATGCCCAACCGGCCGCCACAACACCCTGAGAGAACGGTCAGATCGAAGGAGGCCCTGAGTTCGGGCAGAGTGCCCCGAACGCGCTCAAGGTCCCGGGCTGAACTGCGGCGGTGGACCGTCACCTGACCGACTGATTGCCGTCAATATCTGCAATGTCGGTGTGGGCACTTCGCGTCCCCCGAGCGGGATTCTCCCCCGTGGACGCGGTCCTTGGAGGCGATCCCGCCACGTGGCGACTAGTTCCACAAGGCGCGCTGCGGCCGAGCCGCCGGCCGATTTCAAGCAGCACGCCGGGTGTCCGACGGTCGAATGTCGCTCGACATCACGAATGCGAGCGCAGGGAATCGCCCGGTTGACGGAACGGCGCCGACAGCCACATTGCTCGGGCCGGATCTGCGTCGAGGAGCGTCCGCGAGACGTCGCTGACCTTGGCGAAAGGACGGGCCCGATCACCTCAAACCCCTGCAGGGCGATGCGATAGAGCGCGTACGAACTTGGCATAGACCGCCGTGGTCTCAACGGACTGTCGCCTCCCAACTGGTGACTCGAGAGGCACGCGCATCGCCTGTGCAGGCTCGTCTCTGAGCGCCTACACCCGCTTGACAAGGACGCCCTTCCGGCCCGCTGCCGCGATCCGAGGGGCGCCTCTCGAGAGGACTCGATTTGTGGGCTGGGCCACCCTCCTAAGGCTCTTCATCCACGGCCTCGCCATCCGCGCCCTCCGTCCACATGCGAGGCACCGAGGGGGTCACGTCGTTGAACAGAGTGAGAGCGCGTTGCTCGCTCGTCGTCGCAGTTGTGGGACACGGAGCAGGCAATCGCGTTGACGGAGTAGGCGAGCGATTCCGCGCGACAGGGCCGATGGCGCGAGGAGGGGTGAGGCATGGAGAGCCGAGCGGCGGGACCTTATGGACGACCTGAAGTCATAGAAATCAACAAGACAAACGAACCACGCACAAACAACAAGAACAACCACCAAAACACAAGACCAGGGAACACCAAAACCAAAATGGACAACCACAAGAAGCAAGAGCACAGAAATCAATCAACAACCGACAAGCAACAACAGAAATCACATCCGGCTTGGAATCAGGATTCTCTGGGTCGTCGCGCGGATGGCTCGGGCCGATGAGCATCCACACGACGGTGACGACGATCTCCCACGGGCCGGTGGGGATGGGCCAGGTCTGGTACCGGGTGACGGGCGAATCCGGAGTGGCCATCGCGCAGGTCGCGTACCGGACCGGAGACCACGACCCGGAGGTCCGCCGCGTTCGGTTCGTCGGAGCGGGGGAGACCGCTCGGCTGCTCGGCTTCACCCCCGGCGAGGTGCTGTCCTCCGATGCGGACATGCAGCTCGTCGCGCGAGCGTTCTCGGGCGAGTACCTGACCCACGGCGTCAAGACGATGCGGTCACGCCTGTCCCGCATCGCCGCAGCACCGATCCGTGACGCTGTCGTCGCGCGGCTGGCCGAAGTCGGATTGGACGCGCCGGATGTTTTCGCGGCGAAGGAGTCAGCGGGGTGGTGGTCGGCGCTGAACCGGGCAGCAGACCGCGACCGGACGGTGTCGATGCTGACGGCGCGCGGTGTCCTGCGCGTGGCCCGCAGCCACGGCGCCGACGTCGACCCTGATGACCTGTGGGCGCGGCTCGGGGCCGCTGCGAAGGCATCAGTGGGTGGTGACGTGGACCTGGCCAACCCTTCCGTCGGATTCACCGATCTGACTCTCGACCTTGAGCTCGCCGACGTCGACCTGGGCCGCGCGGTCTGGGAGCGGGCCAGCGCCTTGGCCGAGCAGGTCGAGGTGGTGGGCAATGCCGGGTACGAGCTCACGCTGACGATGCCGAAGTCGTTCTCGCTGGCGGCCCTGTCCGGTGACCCCGCGCGGATGGACGACTGGTTCGCGCTGATGCAGGACGCGGCCGACCATGCGCTGACCCGGCTGATGGCCGAAACCGGGTTCTGCTCCACGGGCCACCGCGGCGACGGGCAGGACGTCTCGGTGATGCCGGCGGACGGGTGGGCCGGCTTCACCGCGACGGAGATCTCCTCGCGCGCCGGTGACCCCCACCTTCATGTGCACTGCACGGTGCCCAACGTCCTTGTCGGTCGTGACGGCCTGGTGCGCACCATGGCCGACGGCGGACGCGAGCTGCACGTCAACGCCCCGCGGTTCGCCGCCTGGGGACAGGCCTACGCGGTGCGCGAGGCGCTGGCACGGGGTCTGGTGACATCCGCGGAGTTCGACGTCGAGACCTTCCAGTGGACGGTCGGCGCGTTCGAGCCGCGCACGCTCGAGCTGTTCTCCAAGGGTCGTCGGGCGGTGCGGGACGAGGCGGACCGCAGCGCCGACGGGTCGGCGCTGTCAGACCGCACCAGGTCCGGACGCGATCGCGCGGCCAAGCGCCGCGTCACGGGCGCGAAGTCGGTCGACCAGCCGACGTGGATCCAGCTGCGGGAGCGATGCCGTGCGGAGGCGGCCGCCGAGCGCATCTCCCTGGACTTCGAACGCGAACGGCACCTCACGGCGCGGCGGACCCAGCCGAGCGCCTGGACTGAGTCCCAGTGGGCGTGGGCCGTCGAGGGCGCGGTGTGCGCGAACAGCGCAACCACCTCTCGCGCCAAGGTGCTGGCCCACGTCGACCTGGCGACTGCGCTCATGCCCGACGCCGAGCGGGAAAGGATCACCGCCGAGGTGCTCGGGGACGCGTTCGCCCGCAGCCACCCCTCGCATGACAGGGGCATGAAGGACGGGGGTCACCAGTTCGCGTCACGGTCGGTCCTGCAGATGGAGAACCAGCTCACCGCGATGTTCGTCGACGGACGAGGGGTGACCGACCGCACGCTGCGCGACGAGGCCATCGGTTCGGCCGCCGACCGCTTCGCGGACCGGTCCGGCTTCAGGCTCAATCACGAGCAGATCCGGGCGGTGTACGCGATGGGCCAGTCACCCAACGTCATCACCCTCGTCTCGGGAGTGGCGGGCTCAGGCAAGACATCGGTGCTGTCCGTCCTCAACGACGCACTGGGACGCGGCCGCAAGAGCCTCCTCGTCGCATCGACGGCCAACATCGCCGCCGCCAAGGCCGGGCACGAGTCCGGGGCTCCCTGGATGAACCTTCGCCAGCTCGCCCTCAAGCTTCAGGACCCCGACGTGTCGCCGACGCTCTTCGACGTCGTCGTCATCGACGAGGCCAGCCTGGCCGACGTGCGCAGCATCCACGTGGTGGCCGAGCACTGCGTCAAGCACGACCGGCAGATGATCCTGATGGGCGACCACCGGCAGCTGAAGGCGGTCGGCGCGGGGGAGATCTACAACGTCCTGTGCGCGAAGCACCCGGAGTCCGTCATCCGGCTCGAGCGCAACCAGCGCCAGCAGACCGAGTCCGGCCGTCTCGTCGCCGACGCCCTGCACGCCCGGCAGTTCACGCGTGCGTGGGACGTCCTCCATGACGAAGCCCGCATCGTGGTCGTTCGCGGCGCGGCCGAGAAGGTCGACACCGTCGCAGCGATGGTCGTCGACCACATGGCCGAGCACGGCGCGGCTGACGTCACCTGCGACGCCGTCACCAACGCCGAGGTGGACGCCATCAACGGGCGTGTCCACGAGCACCTGGTCGGTACCGGAGCCGTGGAGGCGGGAACCGTTCGAGAGTTCCGCCAGCGCGGACGGTCCCTGGCCGTGGGCGTAGGGACGCTCCTTCGCGTCGTCGAGCCGACCGGACCGCGGAAACCAGCGGCCGAGCGACTCCACCGCAGTCAGCGCGCCACGGTGGAGGCCACGGCAGGGACCAAGGTGCACCTGCGGCTCGACGACGGAACCACCCGGGCCCTGACACCGGCGTCGCTGCTGAAGCACTTCGCATACGGGTACGCCGGCACCGTGCACAAGGTGCAGGGGCAGACCAGCGCGGTGCACTTCAGCGCCCTGTCGCCCATGAAGGACGCGGCCAGCATGTATGTCAGCGCGAGCCGTGCGCGACTAGGCGTGTACTTCGTCGCCGACGCAGCCGAGTTCCTGTCCGACGCCGAGCTGCAGCAGACCCGACATTGGGGCAAGGACCAGTTCGACGAGGCAGTCATCGACCGCATCGAATCCGACTTCATCGGGCAGACGGAGACCGTCGACTCCGCCGCCGCATCCATGCGGCCGAAGGCCCCCGCACCGGCCTACGCCCCGCACGCCCACGGCGCCGCCGGGTACTCCGCACCCCGAACCGAGGGAATGGGGATGTCGTGGTGAGAGTCGGCGCCCACGGTTCACAGCCCACCCTGCGGTCGCCTCCGTGCGCAACTTGCGAGGCACCACGACCCAGACCGCGTGGTCCGAGTAGGAGCGGGAAACCCGGCTCCAGCAAGGAGGCCCATCCGTGAACGTTCCGCCAACTCATCCACAGCCAGCCCGTTCGCTGGCATCCATCCACAGAAGTGCCCAATCAGTTGCCGCCGCCGACACGCCGATGCTCGGCTGCCCGTCAGAAGGGAACAACCCATGAGAACCCGCTCGCCCCTGCCCGAGATCACCGCTGCGTCCTTCGATGCCGCCCCCACGGCACCGCAGGCCGGACCGCTGTGGACCAGCGTCGACATCGCCCGCTACCTGCGCCTGGGCAAGTCCGCCGCACACGACGTGATCGCATCGCACGACTTCCCCGCCCCGGTCGTGGGCGGGTCGCGCTACCGCCGCTACCTGCCCGAGCACGTCATCGCCTGGGCCCAGCGGCGGGCGGCGATGAACGAGTCCGACCGACGCCGACCGCGGCCGCGCGCCACCTGACCGAGAGGACGAAGACATGGGACACCAGCCGATCGACCCGCCCCCGAAGTTCCGTCGTGAGATGGAACGAGCCATCGCGTCTGGCGCGAAGTCCGTCTACTTGGGCATCACGCTGCGACCACCGAACGAGAAGTACCATCGGTGGCGAGTCCAGGTCGCGTACGAGGGGCGCAAGTTCGACAAGACCTACGGAACCGGCATCGGCAACGCCTACAAGGGCTACCTCCAGGCCGACGAATGGCTGACCCGGGAGAAGGCCGGCTTCCACGGACAACCCGAGTACGAGTCCGCCTGGCTGGCCGACTTCATCGACGACTACATCGATCGCCGCGGCAAGGACGGCCGCTGGGCCGACAAGACCCAGCACCAGCGCCGCGGCGACTTCCGAGCCCTCGTGAAGATCGCCGAGGACCGTCACCTGCGGTGCAAGGACCTCAAGGCCGTGCACCTGCGCGACTACCTCGCCACCGTGACGACCGCCAGCCGCGGGCGGACGATCAAAGGTCTGACGAAGACGATGATCATCTTCGGCCGGCACGCCGGCTACTTCACCCGCGATCAGGCCGAGCTCATCGACGGCATCACGTGGACTCCGCCCCGGGGCTACCAGCAGGCACCGACACGGCGCGAGCAGTCACGCCTGCACGGTGACATCTCCACCGGCGGTGAGGTCATGACGTTCGAGCAGCTCGACGCGTGGGCCCTCAAGTGCCAGGAACGCTGGGCCCACGGATACGCCTTCATCCACACGTGCGCGCTGCTCGGCACGCGCAGCGGCGAGATCCGCGTGCTCACCGCGGACGTGACCGTTGCGAACAACGGCCTCGGCAACCTCGTCGACCTCGAGCACGGCGTCGTACGCGTCCGGGTTCAGGCCACCACGCGGGTCGAGCGCAAGGAGCTGCCGAAGCTGAAGAAGATCCGCGACATCGCCATCCCCCGAGACGCGCCCGCCGGCTTCTCGCTGATCGACTGGCTGCCCGGACGGATCGAGGACGCGCTCGCCGAGCAGGCTCGCGGCTGGAACCCCAAGGCGCTGATCTTCCCGAGCCTGTCCGGGGGAGTGTTCGGCGAGCAGAACATCCGCAACCGGGTGTGGGCGCCGGCCGCCACGGAGCTCGGCTGGGTGATGGAGCACCCGGGCAGCGGCATGAACCTGATGCGGTTCACCCTGCACTCGCTGCGGGACCGGTACGCCAATACGGCGCTGCACGTGTGGAAGTACACCGAGGAGGTGCTGCTCCAACAGGGCTCCTGGAAGGACCCCGAGACCGTGCGCCGGTTCTACTCCGGCATCACCGACCAGACCCTCGCCCAGGCCATGGCCATTCACGGGTGGTGTGCCAACCCTGTGAAGCAGTAGGACGAATGGCCGCATGGGGGTCGGGCGGTGGAAATGGGCCACCGGGCGCGCCCTCATCTCCTGCTTTGACTGGGTCGCGGCCGTCGCCCGATCAGGTGATGCTGCGCCGCAACTTAGGATTGGGCGAACGCGATCAGGTCTCGAAAGTCGCCATTGTCCGCGGCGTAGAGGGCCGCCAAGTAGGTGCTGCGAGTGTCTCCTTGGGCCTGCAAGTTCACACCTCCGCCCCAACTCAGCGGCCGAGCGCCTTGGGAGCGCATGAGGAGGTCCGCAACCAGGCGGGACCAACGCCCGTTGCCGTTGGGGAACGGGTGAACCGCGACGAGCTTGTGCTGAACGCGTACGGCGACTTCGACCACCATCATTTTGTTCTCGAAGCGGTGGTCGACCCAGAAGGTTGCGTCATCTAGAGCTTCTCGCATTGCGGTCGGCACCTGTGGCCAGGACACATTGCCGATGTTGACGTCCGCCTGGCGGTAGGTTCCTGCCCACTTCCAGATCGAGTCGAACATCCTCTTGTGCAGTCGCTTGAGCCATTCCTCGCGAAGTACCTGAGCACTGGACAACGGACGCGACCGCACCATCGCCCAGGTTCGTGCCTTGGCGATCGAATCCGCCTCGGCGGCGTTCAACTCGGCTTGCGTGCTCAGCGGGAGCAGAAGTCCCGCCTTCTGCTCATCCGTCAGAGGAGTCTGCCCCGGCCCGGGCTCGTCAAGCATCGGTGGGCCATACGGCCGTGCCAGCGGTCATGGTCCTGCGCGCCAACTCCGCGATGTCGCCCTGGCCGCTAGTCACACTTTGGTCCTCGAGAGCCATGGTGTGTGCCACTGCGGCCCACTGCGTACGAGCCACCTTCTCAGCTTGCTCGCGCAGGGTTTCCTCGAGCGGGCGACGGGGAATGAGCGCGTACACCAGGTCGCAGCCGAGCGCGTCCGCCGCGCGTTCGAGGGACTCGATGGTGATCGCGCCACTAACCTCGCGCCGCTCCAGAGCCTGCACCGAAGGCTGCGAGACGTTCAGCCGGCGTGCCAGTTCGCGCTGCGGCATGTTCAGGGCCTCCCGCACGGTCCGCACCCAGCCCTGAGAGGGCCGGCTCAAACGTCCCAGCAGGGGCGCGCCTGCGCCACTGATTGAGTCGAGCAATTGGCGGGAACGCTCCGCTTGTGGGTACCGCATGACTCTTCCTCATTGATAATAATGCGTAGCCTTTGACCGCGCCTTCTACGCATAGATTAAAACCTATTGCGAGCAGGTGTGTCAATAGACTAATGACTATCAAGATGCCGCCTAGACGCTGCTTCTCCACTGGACGCACCGGAGGGCGCCAGCGTCCTGCTGACGCCCGAACTTCTGCGCGAGGTTGCCGCCACCGCGACCCACCCCCGCCGTAGAGTCGAGAAGGCAAGGTCCGGCAAGTTCCGACCGAAGCGAGGCGCCTGTGCCCGGTCCAGCACGTACGGGGGAGGGGAAGAGATGGTGTACGAGGTAACGCAAGAGAAGGTGTCGACCGGTGGCCAAGAGGGCCCGAACATGCCCGACGGCGATCTCGGGATCCTCAGGGTTGAACTGCACGCCTATGCAAAGGCACCACGCTGATGGCGAGGGCGGCGTCAGTGACGAAGCTCTTGAGCGCCGTTAGGGATCCCAGCGTTCATGAGCTGCTGCTGAGCTCAGACACGACGTGGGCCAATGCACGCTGTCCCTACTGCGGACACGAACACGCGCTCGTTGTGGCTGCCCAGACCGACGGCAACTACGAGCAGGCTCCGGACCTTACGACGTGGTTTCGCTGCGTGGCCTGCAAAGCCGGTTTCGTTGCGCAAGACGGTGTAATCCAACCCGCCCCGATACCGCTGCGGACACCGGACGGAATGCCTACCGACGAGGTTGCAGTGTGGGATGAGGTACGCGCCTGCCTCGGGATCGGGGCAAGCACGGCAGTGGTGATGCTGTGCAGGAAGTTGCTTCTCCACATCGCCGTAACCCACGGCTTGGCTAGCACCAACTCTCGCGGCTATGCACCGGGCTTCGCAGAGTGCGTGCAACACCTACAAGATGAGGGCGTTGTCACTTCGCGCATGAAGGCCTGGGTCGACAGGATCAAGGAGATAGGCAATGACGCCAATCACACTTTGGTGCCCATCACCAAGGAACAGGCGTTCGACGTCGCAACGTTCATGGAGCAGTTGCTGATACTCGCCTACGAGTTAGATGCCCGGATGTTGGCTTCCTCGCCAGGGACCGAGGGAGCGGAAGGCACTGAAGTCTTCGAAGCGGAGTAGCAAGTTTGCTGGCTCTTTGGACGGGCTCCCAAGCGAACGAGCAAGCTCAAGGCCGACGGTCGAACATTGCTCGAGTGGAAGGCGCATGATGCGCCCCGTATTCGGCGGCGTAACCCGAGAATAAACCGAAGCAGCTGGGCTCAGCACGGATCAGTACGGAGCTGCTCGGCTCCAAAAGCGTTGGTAGGTATCAGTTTCCGCGTAGACGATATCTGTCTCAGCACGCTCGTAATGCGTAGGTCCGGGGTTCAAATCCCCGAGGCGGCCCTACGTGAAAGTCGTTGCGCTGCAACGTATTTGGCCTGTTTCTGGTGTCACTCACGTCCGTCCGATTAGTCTCCTTTGTTCCGTCCTCGCCCTTTCCTCGCCCTTTCGGGTCTGAACGGGCGGACTGATCTGGTGCTCCTAGTTGGTTGACGCTTCTCGGTGCCGTGCTGTCACACAACGCCGCATCCGGATCGGTACCCAAGACTCGAAGAGGGCGGTGGTCCGCACAGGGCCGCGCTGCTACGTCTCCGAGGCCGCAAGTCTTAGCATGGGCTGCCCTGCACGTGTTCTCGACCCTGGAGCAAGCATGTCCCGCGAAGACAAGGCCCGCGCAGCCGTCCAAGCGCTGATCCCCGACGACGAGATCCTCGACGTCGCGCTCACCTACCCCCGCGGTGTCACCAAGGCGCAGGCCGTCGGTATCGCCGCCGGGAGCGCTATTGGCTACGGCAGCGACTTCCAAGGGATGTCGGCCATGGTGGGCGCGTACGCGGGAGGCAAGATCTTTTCCAACCTCAAGGAACTCCCGCAGTCCTTCGTGCTGGCCATCTCGCCCACCATGGTCTACGTCCTGGGTCGAGACAAGCAGAGTGATTTCGGCGGCTGGGACACGCTCCAGCCGATGATCAAGTTCGAGCGTCGCACGCTGCACGTCGAGCTTCAGCAGACCCTCGTCACGCTCAACATCACCCTTGTCGACACCGAGCACGATGCCACGCTCGAACTCGAGTCCAAGCGCCTCGGCACCCTCGACGTGAAGGCGCTGCTCGAGCTGATGATGATGTCCGACGAGCACCTGCAAGACGAGGCTGAGGAAGACGCCCGAACGTCGGAGTGACTTGCCGCCTCCGCCGCTAGTGCCGTCGGCCGGTCCCTCCTTGCCCCTACCGCAATGGCGTCGTCGGGTGGTCGTCTTCGTCCGCGGTCCCGATCGAGCGCAAGCGGGTCAAGAGGAAGTCACGGACACTGATCAGGAAGATCGGTGGTGCCCGCGACGGCAAGGTCGAGGTCGGGTTCCAGTTCTCGGGCCGCAGCGATCTCCTTCCCCGCTTCATCGGTGTGCCCCAGGCCGTCGAGTGCCAGACCGTGCAGTAGGGGTCCCCAGAACTCGAATCGACGGTCGAAGATGGTGGACTCGACCAGCGCGGCTGCGTAGTCGCCGCTCATCATGGAGTCGATCGCCAGGTACATGTACCGGTACGTCGGGTGGTCCGGGTTGAGGCGGGCGGACTCGCGAACGAAGGCAATTCCCTCGTCCCATTCGTCGACCTCGGTGAGGCCAGTTCCTGCGGCATACAGGATCGAGGGGTTGGCGGGCGCAAGCTCGATCGCGCGGCGAAGCAGGCGCTTAGCGGCCTCGGGTCCGTCGGTTTCCCGGGATGCCCGGCCGAGCACCAGCGTCGCGTGCGCACTCTGTGGGTCGATGCCCAGTGCCTCCTTCGCGTACTGACGCGCTTGCTCCCAGTTCGCTGCGCTGTCCGCGGGATCTCCGTCACCGGCGAGGTACGCGGCGACGGACGCCAGCATCGCGAGCAGGAGGGGGTTGCGCGGCTCGAGCACGAGCGCCTCCTCCAGGCTCGCGCGAACCTCGCGGGCTGAGCCGGGTGTGTTCGTCTCCAGTGCCGCATAGAACTGCTTCATGGCGGAGTAGACGGCCGGGTTGCGGGTGGTGACGTCCCGGGTGAGAGCGTCGCGCTGGATGGCGCCGCTGTAGTCGCCGACCAGTCCGGCCACGTGGCGCACGACGTCGTCGTGTCCTCCGAAGCCGGTGAAGGCGTCACGTGTCTCGGTCGAAGACCTCCGTCCACACGATGTCACCGGCTACGGCATCCGAGATGCGGACCGTCACTCGCACGGTCGACCCCGAGGTAACGACTGTCCCCTCGAGCACGTAGGTCACGTCCAGGCGGTCACCCAGGCGTCGTCGGCTGATGTCGCCACGTCCAGGCGGGCGATCGACAGGACCCAGGACGCGGAGCCCGGGGAATCGCGACAGCGAGTGAACCAGGGACTCCGTGAGCGCGATTGCCCTGGCAGACGTCAACTCAGGGGTGTCGGCATCGGTGAAGGTGATGACCACGACGCCGGGTCCCAGCGATGAGTGGTGACCCGGCACCGCGCCATCCGGCTCAGCGGGTCGGTCGAACATGGGGCTGTAGGAGCCCAACGGAAGCATGATGTGCACGGGGTCGTCGGCGCCCTCCGAGTCGTAGTAGGCGGCGAGGGCCGCGCGGACCCGCGTTGCCTGGACGCGGACAATCGCGTCGGCTCGCCCGTCGAAAGTCTCGGACCGCTTGAGCGCCCGACGGGCGACCGTGCGCTCCTTGATGCTGTCGGCGCGACCGGCGAGGGACTCGGTCACGACGTACGCGAGGAAGTCCCGCGAGCGAGGTCGACGGGAGAAGGACCTGCTCGCCAGAACCCGCCCCAGCGCGTCGGTCGCCTCGGCCGCACTGATCGCAACAGCAACGGGAAGCTGGCCGTCGCTCGACCCGTCGTGATGCATGCGAGACCTCCTCGGGCTGATTCTCGCCGGTGGGGTAGCTCCGGCTGCCGCAGGGGCGCAGGTTCCGTGTAACCGTTACTCGAAATGGCGGATACCGCACCCTCGCCCTACCTTGAGGATTCAACTATCCGCTGGGAGAAGCACATGACGACCCACCGCCTCCGGTCCACCCGCCTCACGACGCTGATCGCCGGCCTGGGCAGCGCGGCACTGCTCCTCACGGCGTGCAGTTCGACTTCTACGGGAAGTTCATCGCCCAGCAGCACCCCTTCGACAGCGGCCTCCTCGGCGGCGGCGAAGGCCAGCGCGGCCCCGTCGGCGAGTGCGAGCGGGAGCGGTGGCGCTGGGGAGCTCGGCGTCATCGACCCGTCGACGCTGCCCGTAACGATCCCGTTCACGTACGTCGACAACCATCCGATCGTCGAGACCGGTTTCGGCACGGCGGAGACGTTCCCGATGATGCTGGACACCGGTGCCCCGCTCAATGTCTCCGCTGACCTGGTCACGACGTTCGGCTTCCCTGTAGTCGGGCAGCAGCAGGGCGAGGCGGCGGGTGGCACGATCACGTCGGACGTGGTCGGTGTCGACACGGTGACGCTAGGGGACCTGAGCGTGTCCACGGTCGCCGCCATCACCCCGTGGGTGGACAAGGCGAACCCCCTGTCGTGCCTCACCGAGTACGGCCTGGTCGGGTCCAACGTGATGAAGGACGCCGTCTGGCAGATCGACTACCAGGCCAAGACGGTGACGGTCACGGCAACGACCGACGGCATCGATCACGTGACCGGCGCCATCCCGGTGCCGTTCCGGACACCCGGAGACACCCCCGACGGAAGCCCGAACATCGCGTTCGGGATCGGGAACGACGGGCTGATCTTCCTCGTCGACACCGGCTCCGACGGGGGGATCATCACCGCACCGCAGCAGCTCGAGTCCGTGGGTGTCACCGTGCCGAAGGACGCACCGGTCGTGAAGTCGCTTGTCGAGGGCGCCGCGGGCAGCATCCCCCTGGACATCCCCTTCGTGACGACCACGATCGATCTGGGCGGCAAGAAGATCGACTACCCCGTGGGTGCGGCTGACATCGTCCAGGGAGCTGGGCAACATCGGCAACGCGTTCCTGAGCCAGTTCGTCGTCACCTTCGACTACCCGAACAAGACGATCTACCTCGATCCCGTCTCCGCCGACGGCACAATCGCGCCCCTCCCAGTCACGGGAGCCGCATCGGGTGGGATGGCACCAAGGCCATCGTCGGCGGCCTCGCCGTCGGCGGCCCGGCCGACAACAGCCGGACTCAAGCTCGGCGACACGGTGACCGCCGTAGACGGCACCCCCATCACCACACGGGACGAGTTCTGCACCTCCACGACCGGACCTGACCCCAAGACCATCACCACGGCGGCAGGCACCTTCGACGCCGGCCTCATCGACAACTTCTTCACCAAGAAGTAGCCGGTACCCGGACGAGTCCAGCTCGACGCTGGTCCGACTGCGGGCCGTCCTTGCGGCGAAAGCATGCTGCTTCATCAGCGCACGGGTGGTGCTTAGGTCTAAAGAGAAGGCGGGATGAATCACCGCATGGAGTTCCGCCCTTTCCATCGCCCTATCGTCCTGCTTCTCAGTGCGTCTCAGTGTCGCTTGGTGTCACGAAAGTCGTTGATAGGCAACAAGTCCCAGGGGCGAATCCATGCGTCCGCGCAGTCTCGTAATGCGTAGGTCCGGGGTTCAAGTCCCCGAGGCGGCTCTCGGTCGAAATCCGTTGTGCTGCAACAGGTTACGGCGATTCAGGACCCTCGTGAAGGGGTCCGATTCGTCCGGTTCCCATCCCCAAATGCCCCGGAAATGCCCCGGCCTGAACGGCATTTCGCTCGACCTACGCACGGAATGCGTAGGTCGAGCTGACGTGATTGCCGGAGGCTGCGTGGCCGCAAGGGTGCTCCTGCCCCGATTGGGCGCGGCATCGAACCTGTGGCGCTTCACTCAATGTGTACTGATCACAATGGGAGGGCTGCGGTGACCCGTCCGCCTTCATCGGTGGGACCCCAGCTGAGCGTGCCGCCGAGTTCAGCCGCGCGCTCCTGCATCGATGCAATGCCGACGCCAGGGGTCCAAGCGGGCAGCGTCACAGCGTCGTCGGTCACGTCCACTACGAGGGTGTGCGACGACGGCAGGGTGATTCTGACGACGGCTGTGCCGCTTGCGGTGTGTCGCGCCACATTGGTGAGGGCCTCAATGACGATGCGGTACGCGGCGACCTCGATGGCAGCCGGGAGCGATGGCAGCGCTTCGGGTTCGTCGAAGCGCACTGGCAGCGGGGTTCCGTCATGCCGCCGGATGGCCGCTGCTTGTTGACGTATGGCGGTGAGGAGTCCTAACTCGTCGAGCGCTGGTGGTCTCATCCCGTAGACGAGGGTGCGGATCTGGGCGATGGCGTCCGTCGTGTCGTGGCGGATGCCGACCAAGAGCGCATCGACGGCGTCGGGATCGCTGTGCGCGACGTTGCGAGCGGCATCCGTGGCGAAGGCGATCCCCGTGAGGGTCGGTCCCAGCCCGTCATGGAGGTCGCGGCGCAGGCGGCGACGCTCGTCCGCGACCGTCGCGATCGCCTGGCTTCTGGATGCTTGGACTTCCGCGGTGAGTCGCTGCGCTCGGACCAGCTGCAACACCAGCGGGGCGACTACGAGGAGCGCGCGAGTGTCCCCGGCGGAGAGGCGGAGGTCACCGGGCCTGAGTCCGACCACTATGTCCGAACCTTGGTCGCTTGGTGACGTGAGATGGAGCGTACGCATGTGGCTGACTGGAGCTCCTGATTCGACCAGCAGTTGCCCCTCGCGTTTCAACGCCAGGTACGGCAGCGCGAGGCCGTCGCGAATCGACTCCAGTGCGTCCAGCGGGTCGTCGCCGATTCGGCCCACGGCACGGCTGGCCGCCCCGAGCGGATCGGGCCGGTCTCCGAACAGCATCTGGTCCATCACCGAATTGAGGAGGGTGGACGCGGGTCGCAGGGCGATCCCGAGGATGAAGCCGAGGAGCGCCGTTGCTGCGGGCGACAAGTCGGCCGCTCCGCGTGCCTCGGCGACGGACAGGATGCCGACGAACATCGCCACATAGGCCACGGCCAGCACGATGAAGACCGCAGCTCTGACCACCAGGCCGCGGACGTCGATGATCTGCGGCCGAAGGACGCCCACGGCCATCGCGAACGGTACGAGGGAAAGCCCTGCGAGAGTGACGACCAGGGATCGAGCTCCATCCTGGTAGTCGAGGAACAGCAGCGTTCCGCCAACAAGAGCGCAGCAGGCCAAGGCCAGGCTTGACCAGACGAGCGGGCTGCGCTCGGCCGGTCCTGCGGTCTCCAGCCGCCACGCGGACTGCGCCACCAGGGCGAGCACCGCAACGCCCCCGAGGACCGCCGTGATGTCGGTGCGGGTGGACCCATCGGGCGTCAACTCTCGGTCCAGTGCATCGAGGGTCGCGATGAGTCCGGGAGACATGAGGAGCACAGCGAGACAGAAGTCGACCGGATGCCGCCACCTCGGCAGCGGATAGGCCCAGAGCGACGCGGGGAACAGGACCATGCCGGCGATGACGCACGCGACGCGTGCCTCCCCTCGAGTCGCATCAGCTGCGAGCATCCAGGCGCCAATCAGGACGCCGAGCCCCGTACCCACGAGCAGAACCCCTGTGGTGCGTGCCACGCGCTGGTGAAGCATGAGAGCGCCGGCACCGACGCAGCTCGCGGCAAGGAGCGTGCACGATGCGACCAGCCAACCGCTCACGATCCGCCTCCGAGTCCACGCTCCCGGGCCACGACGATGGCCTCGGCTCGGCTGGCGACCTGAAGTTTGGCGAAGATGGACGTCAAGTGGTTGCTCACCGTCTTGGGCGACAGGTGCAGGGTCGCTGCGATAACTGAAGTGCGGTGGCCCGCGGCCAACTGGTCGAGGATGGAGAGCTCCCGCTCCGTCAACTCCGGGAAGGAGAGGCCACCAACGCCACTCGTCGGTGGCGGTGCGGAGAAAAAGCGGAGCACCTGTGCGGCCACGCCCGGTCCGAAGATGACCTCCCCGGCCACCACAGCGCGCAAGCCCCGTGCAATCTCGTCCTGGTCAGCGCCCTTGAGCAGATAGCCGCGGGCCCCGGCTTGCATAGCGGTGAAGACAGTGGCGTCGTCGTCCAGCATCGTCAGGATCAAGACGGCCACCTCAGGGCAGGACTCGCGGATGCGTCGAGTGGCTTCGATGCCGTCCATCACCGGCATCTGCACGTCCATCAGGGCGACGTCGGGCCGCGTGATCTGAACCTCGCGCACGGCGAGCGATCCGTCCGTGGCCTCCCCCACCACATCAACGTTCTCGAGGGTCTCGAGCAGGGCCCGGAGGCCGCGACGGACCACGGGGTGGTCATCGACGATCACCACCCGAATCGGCAGGGATAGATCGCGCTCCTCCATGGCTGGCATCCTGCACCACGACACGGGACTCCTGGCCGGGAACTTCCTCCCACACCATCGGGAATCCAAACCCCTGATTGGGGAATAGACATCCTTCCCTCGCGATGGCCGGGGAGGCGACCCTTGCAGTGCCACGCCAACCGTCGAAGGAGAGCATCATGGCCGAAACACGAGGAACCACCACCACATCCACAGTCGAGAAGGGAGCAACCGTGCGGTTCAGCACCCTGAACAAGATCGGCTTCGTGCTCGCGATCCTGCTGGGGCTGGGGAACGTCGTCTCGATCCTGCAGCCCACACCCGACGGCGAGGTCGGACCACCCTTGGCAGTACTCGCCCTCGGGGCCGTACTGGGAGTCATCACCCTAGTCACCGTCGGCATCGGCTGGGCTCGCAAGAGTCGCGCCGCCATCCGGACCGCTGCCGCGGCCCTCATCATCTCGGCGATCCTGGCGCTGCCTGCCTTCGTCACCCCCGAGGTGCCCGCAGCACTGGTGGCGCTCGCCGCGGTGTTCGTGCTGCTGACCATCGTCGCCGTCGCGCTGATGCTGCTGCCGGCACGCACCGGCGCAGGCAGCCCCGAATCGCGGAGCACCTGACGGGGCTCATCTGGCCCCCCCGACACGGAGACGCTGACCAGATCCCTGTTGTACGATTCGTACATGACGGAGATGGCGGTGAGCGAGGCCCGGGAGCACCTGGCGGAGGTGATCGACAGCGCCCAGCGCACGGGCGAGCCCGTGTACCTGACCCGTCGGGGTCGCGCGGTCGCCGTGGTCGTCGATCCGGCGGTGTTCGAGAAGCTCCTTGACGACGCGGAGGACGCCCTCGACCGTGCCGAGCTGGCGCTGGCGCGAGACGAGGATGACTACATCCCGTGGGAGCAGGTCAAGGCCGACCTCGGCCTGACGTGACCGCGATGTACGAGGTCAGGCTCGCGCGACGAGCCGCTCGGGCACTCTCGGCGTTGCAGCGTCGCGAGCAGCAGCGGATCCGCGCGGCGCTCGATCTCCTCGCCGACAACCCGCGGCCGCCGAACTGCGTCGCGATGCAGGGCGAGGGCTCCGTCTACCGGGTTCGCGTCGGCGACTACCGGATCGTCTACGAGGTCTTTGACGCTGTCCTCCTGGTCCACGTCGTCCGGATCGGACTTCGTCGGGAGGTCTACCGGTGAGCACCTCGAACTGCCCCGGATATGCCCCTGAACAAGGCCTAGGTATGGCCGACTACGCCGGGGTAAGCCGCAGTATGCACGAGTATGAGCGTGACCCCTGGGGGGCGGCGAACGGCTCGTAATGCGTAGGTCCGGGGTTCAATTCCCCGAGGCGGCTCCAGGCAAATTGGACATGCTGAAGGGCAGATGCCCCGGAATCGCTAGGCGATTTCGAGGCTGGGGGCCGCGGAAGTGATCACCGCCGAACCGTGAGCGGCCGCACGAGTAGTCCCACTGGGGTGGCTCAAAGACCTAGCCGTAGAGACAACCGAAGGCCCGAGGGACGTACAACCTCTGCGGACCCCCACCTTGATTCCCACCTCGATCGTGTGTAGTTCCGGCTGATGCTTGACGGTTTGGCACGGGCTGATGGCGCCACGTCATCCGCACGGATGATGGGCCCTCGGCCGCGCGGAGGACGCGCTCGCCCTCATCGCGCCTTACGATCGGGAGCGATATGAACCGTCGCCTCCCGCCTTGGCTGACCGACGCCGTGCTCGGCATCGGCATGTTCGTGCTCTCGCTCATCTCCCTGCGTGACTACGAGATTCCGGGAGTCGCCGACATCTTCACTCGCGGGCCGAGTGCCTTCGGCATCCTGCTGATCGGGCTGCAGACGCTCCCGCTCATCTGGCGTCGAAGGTATCCGATCTCCGTCGTGCTCATCGTGGTGCTCGCCTGGGTCGTGGACCGAGGGCTGGACTACCCGTCTACCATCGCCGGGCTCGGGACGCTCGTGGCCATCCACGCTGTCGGATCGGAACTGACGAGTCGACGCTCGCTCGTCGTCGGTCTTTCGGTCATCGGTGCCGTCACTGCGTATACGGCGATCGGCGCACTCATCTATCCCTCGGTGGGATACGAGGACGTGGCCATCATGCCCGCCGTGGGACTGGTGGTCCTCTATCTGGGACGCGAGGTTAACCAGCGTCGGTACGAGACCCGCCAGCTCGAGGAACGGGCTGAGAGCGCCGAGCGAGAGCGCGAGGCTAGCGAGCAGGCCGCGGTCGCGGACGAGCGGGCGCGTATCGCTCGTGAATTGCACGACGTGGTGGCCCACCAGATCGCGCTCATGACTGTGCAGGCGGAAGGGGCCTCTCGGCTGCCGTCCGACGACCCGCGCGTACGCGAGGCCCTGACGACGATCAGTAGTGCGGGCCGTGAGGGCCTGGGGGAGATGCGACGCATGGTCGGGCTCCTACGTGAGCCTGCGGGCGATGATTCGCGGGCCCCGCAGCCCGGCCTCGCCGACTTGGACCCACTCGTTGCGGACTTTGCGGGTGCCGGCCTTCCGGTGTCGGTGCACGTCAACGGCGAGCCTCGGCGGCTGCCGGGGGGCGTGGACCTCAGTGCGTATCGCATCATTCAGGAGTCGCTCACCAACGCGCTCAAGCACGGGGGTCCGGGAGTGTCAGCCGCCGTAACGCTTGAGTACGGCGATGACTGCCTCGACATCACGGTGGTCGACGACGGCAGGGGCATCACCGGGTCGGTTGGCGGCGGGCACGGAATCGTCGGCATGGGTGAACGGGCCGCGCTGCTGTCCGGCGAGTTGCGCACGGGTGCCCGTGATGGTGGTGGGTTCGCCGTGCACGCGTCCATCCCGGTGCGCGCATGACCCGCGTCGTCATCGTGGACGACCAGGAGATGGTCCGCACCGGCCTGCGAATGGTGCTGGATTCCGAGGCGGACTTCGAGGTGGCCGGAGAAGCCGGGGACGGCGAGGCGGCCGTGCGTATGGTGGATCGGGAGCGGCCGGACGTCGTGCTCATGGACGTCCGCATGCCGGGCATGGACGGTATCGAGGCCACCCAGCGCATCACGACGGCGCACCCCGAGGTTGCCGTCCTGGTGCTCACCACCTTCGACCTTGACGAGTACGTGTATGGGGCCCTGAGGGCCGGGGCGTCCGGCTTCCTGCTCAAGGACGCTCCCGCGGACGACCTCGTCCACGCCATCAGGGTCGTGGCCGGCGGGGATGCGCTCCTCGCCCCGCAGGTGACCAAGCGCCTCATCCAGGAGTTCGCCTCACGTCCGCAGTCGCGCGAGCCGGAGGGACTCGACTCCGTCACCGAACGCGAGTTGGAGGTCCTGCGCTGCATTGCTCGCGGTTTGACCAACGCCGAGATCGCCAGCGAGCTCTTCCTTGGCGAGACCACGGTGAAGACCCATGTGTCGAGGCTGCTGACGAAGCTGGGGCTGCGTGACCGCGTCCAGCTCGTCGTGGTGGCCTACGAATCAGGCCTCATCCTTCCGGGCTCCTGACTCTCCTCCTCTGGGAGTAGTGCGGCGAGCGCGGTCCTCCTGAGGTGCCGCGAACGAACCGTCCCTCAGCCGGACGCGGTGACTACTCCATCGCCGGGAGTCTTGGTGCATCAGCAACCAAGGAGGAGCGCCATGACGCTGGCACCAGAGATTACGTTGACGACAGTCGCCGCCCGAATGGTCGGCGGTCGCAAGACCTACGGGGTGGGGGGAGCGCAGGTCCACGCCCTGGACGGGGTCGACGTCGAGTTCGCGGCCGGCGCTTTCACGGCGATCATGGGCCCTTCCGGGTCGGGGAAGTCGACCCTTCTGCACACGATGGCGGGCCTGGACAGCCTGGACGACGGCGAGGCCTGGATCGGCGAGGAGGAGCTCGGCTCCCTCGGCGACCGCGGCCTCACGCGACTGCGTCGCGATCACGTCGGCTTCATCTTCCAGTCGTTCAACCTCATCCCCACGCTCACCGCGCGTGAGAACGTCCTCCTGCCGCTGACCATCGCGGGAAGCAAGCCGGATCCCGAGTGGTTCGCGACGGTGATTGACGCCGTCGGGATCGACGACCGGCTAGAGCATCGACCGGCGGAGATGTCCGGCGGCCAGCAGCAGCGCGTCGCCGCCGCCCGAGCACTGGTCTCGCGGCCAGCCCTGATCTTCGCCGACGAGCCGTCCGGGAATCTGGATTCCCACGCGGGCGCCGAGTTGCTCGGCTTCATGCGTAGAGCTGTTCGCGAGCTCGGCCAGACCATCGTCATGGTCACGCACGACCCGACGGCCGCCTCCTACGCCGACCGGGTCGTCTTCCTGAAGGACGGTCGGGTCGTCGATCAGCTGGAGGGCCCGACCGCTGAGTCCGTGCTCGACCGCATGAAGACCCTCAGGGCGTGATGACGATGCTGACCACCGCACTCAAGGGGGCGCTCGCCCGCAAGGCACGGCTCGGACTCACCTTCGCATCCATCATGCTCGGCGTCGCCTTCGTCGTCGGGACACTTGTCTTCTCCGACACCATTCAGGCGCGCTTCGACTCGCTGTTCAGCGACGTCTACTCCGGCGTCGGTGCCACGGTGCGGGCTCCGGAGCCAGAGTTCGGCGCCGCGCAGACGTCCGAACTGGCGACCATGGACCAGTCCCTCGTCGACGACGTCAGGGCCATCGACGGCGTGGCAACCGCCGAGGGCTACCTGCGCACCTTCGGCCAGGTCATCGATGCCAATGGCGATCCGGTCGGCGGTCTCGGGGCTCCGACCTATGTGTACTCGTGGATCGACGACTCCGGGCTGAACCCCTTCCGGATCGCCGATGGCAACGGCCGCGCGCCGATGCAGAGCGGCGAACTGGTGGTTGATGCCGCGACGGCGCAGTTGGCGTCGTTGGCGCTCGGCGACTCCGTCGACGTCCAGTTCGCGACCGGCTCGCAGTCGTTCGACCTGGTGGGCATCGCCTCGTTCGGAGACTCGAACAACCTCGCAGGAGCGACGATCTCGGTCATCGGCCTTGGGGACGCGCAGCGCATCCTGGGTCTCGAGGGGCAGGTCACCTTGATTGACGTGGCTGCAGCGAAGGGCGTCGAGCAGGAGGCACTCGTGGCCGCCGTGGCTGCTGCGGTGCCGCCTAGTGTCGAGGTGGTGTCCGGGAGCCAGCAGACCGATGAGGCGATCACGGGCTTCACCGAGGGGCTCGGCTTCATGACGGTCGCCCTCCTGGCGTTCGCGGCCATCGCGATCTTCGTCGGCGGGTTCATCATCTACAACACGTTCAAGATCATCGTTGCTCAACGGACGCGCGAGCTCGCACTGATGCGGGCGCTCGGCGCCTCCCACCGGCAGGTCGTCCTCGTCGTACTGGCGGAGGCGTTCGTGGTGGGAGTCCTGGCCTCGCTGGCGGGTGTCTTCGCCGGAATCGGTGTGGCGCAGTTGATCAAGGCGGGAATGAGCGCCGTCGGCTTCGGCCCCCCGGACGGCCCGCTGACCTTGGAGCCGAGGAGCGTCGTCGTCGGGATCGCGGTCGGCGTATTGGTCACGATGGCATCGGCGCTGGTCCCCGCCATTCGTGCCGCCCGCATCCTTCCGGTTGCGGCCATGCAGGCCTCCGGCGGGCATGCCGAGCGCCCGGCGCGGGCGTGGTTGCCAGCGTCCGTGCTCGCCCTCGGCGTGAGCGCCGTCCTCGTGGGACTGCTCGGTTCGCAGGTGCCGCTGACTGCGGTCGGAGCCATCGTCGCAATGCTCGGAGTGCTCATGCTCGCACCGGTGCTGACCAGGCCGATCACCTCCCTGGTGGGACGCGCCTTCCCGGGCGTCTCAGGGCAGCTGGCCCGCGGCAACAGCGCCCGCGATCCGCGACGCACGTCGGCCACCGCGGCGGCACTCACCATCGGCATCGCGCTCGTGGTCTTCACGGCGATCTTCGCATCCTCGGCGAAGGACTCCATCGCCGCGTCGATGAGCGATTCCTTCCCCGGCGACCTGTCCGTCCAGTCCTCCAACCCCTACCTGCCCGTGTCGGCGGAGGCCATCGATGCGGTCCGCTCGGTGCCGGAGATTGAAGTGGCGTCGGCCGTGCGCATGGGTCCGGCCCGCGTGGGCGGAACGGAGTCGACGGTTACGGCGGTGCAGGCGTCGACCATCGACAGCGTCTTCAACGCCGGCACTGACGTGCGGCTCGGGAGCGTGGGCGACGGCCTGCTGGTCGAGGTCGGACTGCTGGAGGAGCGTGGGCTCGCCGTTGGCGACACCATCGCCGTGCAGCTGCCCTCCGGTGCCTCCGCGGAACTCGTGATCACCGGCTCCCTGACCAACGCCGCACTCGGCTCGTATGTCATCGACGAGGGGACCTGGTCATTGCTGGGCGGCAGCGACGATGCTGCGATGCTCCTGATGTCCGTCGGCGACGGGATCGGCACCGACGATGGGCGCGCGGCGGTCGAGGATGCCCTGGCGGCCTTCCCCGCGACGATGGTGACGACCACCTCCGACCTGATCGCCTCGGCGGTCACGCAGGTGGACGCTCTGCTCGCGCTCTTCACCGGACTGCTCGGGCTGGCACTGCTGATCGCCGTGCTGGGCATCGCCAACACTCTGGCCCTGTCCATCGCCGAGCGCACCCGTGAGATCGGGCTGCTGCGTGCGGTGGGTATGTCCCGCGGACAGGTGCGGTGGATGATCACCGACGAGTCGATCATCACCGCGCTGTTCGGTGCCGCAGTGGGATCGGTCCTGGGCCTGGCGCTCGGATGGGTGATCGTCCGGGCATTCAACGACGAGGGGCTACGCAGCTTCACCGTCCCAGCTGCGCAGCTGGCCGTGTGGATCGCGATAGCGGCGCTGGCCGGGATCCTCGCGGCCGCCATGCCAGCGCGAAAGGCTGCTCGCCTGGACGTGCTGAAGGCAATCACCGTCGAGTAGCGAGGGGATAGGAGGGCGCCGCTGCATTAGGCGTTCACAGGGCGTGCGGGATCGTGGGCGGAAGCGGATCGTTCAGATCGCGAGCTGCGGTTCGTCGATTGCGGTTGCCAGCCGTAACACCGGCGCGACCTTGACTGCCAGCTCGTAATGGGTGCGCGTCAGGTTCCGGATGAACGCAGGTCCTCGGAGGTGTCGAGCGTCGGACTCATGTCATCGCGACTCGGAAGACCTGGTGACGGTTCCGGAAGCCGGCGCGACGAATGACCTTCTGCGCTGCCACGTTGGTGGGTTCGGTCGAACAGTGGGGCACCATGGCCTGGTCCTTGCAGACTATGGCGAGGGTGTGCATGAGTCGGCCGCCCATTCCTTGGCCGCGAAACCCGATGCCAACGACGAGGCCGAGGTGCGCGTTGCCGGGTGCGCGTGTGTCGACTCGGCACTCGCCGGTCGCGGCGATCCCGCCGTCGGCATCGACCAGATAGAGCTCGTGCAGGTCGATGCGTTCGGCCAGGTACGACGTCAGGAACGCGTCGGGCGCGCCGGTTTCTGCTTGGTAGAACGCGACAGCAGCCGAGTGATCGCTGCTAGTGGCGACGCGGACATCGCACGTTTCGTCGCCATGTGGCGGTGCGATGTGGTCGTACATCAATGCGACCGGTTGAGCCGCGCCGCCTGACGTCAGGCTGAGGGACAGGAATCTTGGATCGACTGTGGATGCCATCATTGCGGTGATGCGCATGTCGTTGATGACTCGGACGAACAGGTCGTTCGCTGACTCCTCGAACTCGTCCCTGATGTAGAAGCCATGCAGTTGGTTGTCTTCGTCAACGGAGAACCGACCCACGAGTTTCGTTCCGAGTGTCAGCGAATGGGGCGCGGCGATGTCGGCGAAGGTTGCCCACATGTCGTCTTCTGGAGCCACGAGCGTTCCCTGTCGTTCCGCGCTGAGTCGCCGATAGGCGTCTGCAGCGTGTGCATTGATCTCGAAGCCGTTGAGTTCACCTGTCATCTCGGGGCCTTCCCCATTCCATAGGCGCTCAACGTTGAATCGTCGCGTGGGCGGCGATCGCCTCGATCACGAGATCGATGGTTGTGGAGAACGAGTCGTCGATGTTGTCGGCCCCCGTGCTGGTCCTCCGCCCGGTACACGCACCGCCACACCCTGTTGACCTTGACGTACGCCTCGTCGACGAACCACCGGTCCCCCACGGCGTGCCGGCGCGGGCGGGCCGCATCGATCAACTCGGGGGTGAATCGCTGGACCCACCGGAACAAGGTGACGTGATCAACGTCGATGCCGCGCTCGGCGAGGATCTCCTCCAATTCGCGGTAGGGCAGCGGGCAGCGCAGGTACCAGCGGACCGCCAGGAGGATCACAACAGGGGGAAAGCGGAACCCCGCAAACGTCGAAGGAGCCTGCACGGGCGGACTCGTGGGGCGATTGCGCTTCATCCCGTCACCCTCTCCGCACCCCCAGTGGTTCGTCAAAGCAGCCGCGTCGAAGCTCCTGCTGCAGCGACGAACTGTGTCAGGAGGAGAGCTAGTCGGCGGGGATGAGGATGGTGGACAGAACCCGTCGACGAGTCCCCTTGCGCGGCTTGAGTGCAAGCCGGCTGTCGAGAACGGCCTTGATCTCAGCGGTCATCGTGCGCAGTTCGCGGTCGGTCAGGTGCAGCGCGGCCTGCCGGTATCCGACGAGATCCTTGGCGAGGTCGGGATCGCCGATTGAAAGGTAGCGGTCGAAGTCGCGGATGACTCCGGACATGAAGACCAGGAACGCCTGCCGGTGCTCGTCCGGGCTCATGGCGGCGAGATCGGCGGCGGCGACACTCCCCGCCCCGGGGACCAGTTGGAAGGTTCGCTCCACCGAGCCTCGGGATTGTCGTTCGGACACGACCTCCAGGACGCCCGCGTCGGCGAGCTTGGCGACGTGCCGGTACAGGGTCGCGGAGGGGACGTCGTCGATTTCCGCGCGCAACTGGGTCGTCGTCAGCCGGCGGTCGCCCAGGAAGGACTGAACGATGCGAAGCCGGACCGGATGAAGGAGAAGTTTTGCGCTGTTCACTGCTGCACTTCCGCTCTTTGGAATCACACTTGACATTATTCGCAATAGTGATAACAATGTCAAGCATGATGACATCCACGGAGAACTCCAGTGCCGGGTCACCTTCGTCAGCGCTCGCTCATCCAGAGCCTCGGCAGTCCGCCGTCGCGTTTCCAGCCGCCGGCGCCACCCTTGCCGGAACTATGACCATGCCGGCGAACGACCCGAGTGGCCGGCCTCCGGTGGTCCTTCTCCTTCCCGGGTCCGGTCCGGTGGACAGGGACTCGAACTACCGCTCGATGAAGTTCGACATCACCAGGCAGTTGGCCCTCGCCTTAGCCGAGGCCGGCCTCGCTTCCCTGCGGTACGACAAGCGAGGCGTCGGTGCGAGCAGCGGCGGAGACTGGCGCGCAGTGGGTCTGTGGGAGCTTGCCGATGACGCCAAGAGCGCCTTGACGTTCCTTGCTGCCCGTCCGGAAGTCGACGGGCGTCGCATCGTGGTTCTGGGGCACAGCGAAGGGGCCATCATCGCCACCCACCTCGCCGCGCACGACTCGCGCGCGTGCGCAGCCGTGCTCCTTTCTGGGTCAGCCACGTCCGGAGAGGAAGTGTTGATGTGGCAGGCCCGCAACGTCGTCCCATCGCTTCCCGCCCCAGTGCGGGGCGCTCTTCGACTGCTGCGCATCGATCCCATCGCGAAGGTGGCCAAGAACCACGCGAAGTTGAAGGCGACTACCTCAGACGTCGCCCGCATCGGTGGGGCACGCGTGAACGCGAGGTGGTTCCGGGAGTTCATGGCCCATGACCCCAAGAGCGACCTGAGCGCCATCACGGTCCCGGTCCTCGCCATCACGGGAGGCAAGGACTTGCAGGTTGATCCTGCCGACCTGAACGTCATTTCCGAGCTGGTTCCCGAACCGGTGACAGTCGAATGTCCTCCCCTCCTCACCCACACGCTCAGGCAGCAACCGGGACCGGCCAGCCTCCGCGCATACAAGAAGGAACTACGCCAGCCTGTGGATGCGACACTGACGGACACCGTCGTGTCGTGGGCCCTCCAGGTGATGAGGTCATGCGCGGACGGCACGGTGGAGCACGCGACCGCCACGGATCTGCCCGCAGAGTGATCCGCTGATCCGGAACAGGTCGCATGAGGCTGCCGGCGAGGTCGAGGCCCTTGAACGTGAGGTGGCTGACTAGGTGGGCACCGATTCCGCGGTCTTCATGCCGAGCGGGGTCGTGGTACAGGAGGCCACGCTCCGGTCCTGGGCCGACAAGGACCCCATCATTCAGACACGCGGCGGGCGAGTCACCGCGAAGAGGATCAAGGACGCACGATACGTGGAGCTTCCCGGAATCGGGCTGGACCTGCCACAGGCTTTGTGGCGCCGCGTCGCCCACGAAGTCCGCACGAACGCCGACTTGTTGGCACGTCCCTAACAACGTCGAGACGTGCCGAAGCCCGGACTGTCACCGAGCTCCATCCACAGGGCCTGCGAAGCGGTGAACCGAGGCGGCCGTTGCACGATCCAGACCCGTATCGCCGACTGCCGCTATCGATCAGGCATGGCTCCACATGATCGCGTGACTCGCTCCATCGATGTGATGGGCGGCAAGCCGTGCGTGGGCGGAACCCGCGTGACGGTCGGCACCGTCGTCGGCCTCGTCGCGGCGGGCAAGTCGATGGCGGAGATCCTGGACTCCTACCCGTACCTTGACGAGCAAGACGTGATGCAGGCCCTCGCGTACGCCGCCTGGCGAGTCGAGGAGATCGAGATTCCGATCTCCGCATGAGGTTCCTCGTCGACATGAACCTCAGCCCGAGGTGGGTCGACTTCCTCACAGCCGCAGGTCACGAGGCCGTCCACTGGATCGACGTTGGCGAGCCGAACGGTCCCGACCGCGTGATCCTCGAACACGCCCACCGCCACGGGCAGGTCATCCTCACCCAGGATCTCGACTTCGGCACTCTTCTTGCTGTCGGGGGACTTGCTACGCCCAGCGTGGTGTAGTTCCAGGCGCAGGCAGTCCTGCCGAGTGACGTCGGGGAGCAGCTGCTGGCTGTCATAGATGTGGCGCGAATCCATCTCGAGACCGGGGCGCTCGTCACCGTGGACCCCGTTAGGCATCGCGTCACCGTCCTGCCCATCAGCATGGGTGGTGCATTGGTCCGGCACGAGGATTCACCGGATCTACGCATGAACGCTCGCCCTTTCCCTCTCCCCTTCTCCGTGACGCTCCGTGTGCCTGGGTGTCGGTCAGTGTCACGAAACTCGCTGATAGGCAACAAGGCGTAGGGGCGGATTCATGCTTCCGGGCAGACTCGTAATGCGTAGGTCCTGGGTGGGGACGAGCGCAGCGACGGTTCCCCAAGGCGGCTCTCGGCCAAAATACATTGCGCTGCAATAGGTTACGAAGATTTGGGTCGTGAATCAAGGTGTCCGTTTCGTCGCTTTCCTGGGACGGAATGCCCCGGATATGCCCCGGCGTGAACCCCATTTCGCTCGACCTAGGCACAGAATGCGTAGGTCGAGCTTGAGCCTGAACCTGCATTCCGGAGGCGGGTGGCATCTCGCCTTGGCGACCGGGTCCCCGTCGAGGCACCGACGGCCGTCCACTCGGCGGGACGTAACCGGGCGATCAGACGGCGGCCGAAGTAGTAGCTCAGCTGCGGCCCTGAGACGCCATGCTCCCCGGGCGGGTCGTTGCATTCGCGCGCAGATGTGCCGTTCGTACTCGCCTTCCTGGGTGTTGAACCGGCATTCTGACTGGCCAGGCTCCGCCGCTGCGCGCGGGCTCGGTCGTCGCGCGAGGACGTCAGGGAGTCCTGCCGGTCGACTGGTTCGCGCGCGGCTTCGTGGCGGCGAAGATGGCCATCGAACCGACCGCCTCCAGCTCCACCTCCTCGAACGATTCCTCGAGGATCTCGCGGAGGCCTTCTCGGGTGTCACCAAGGTTGTCGAAGGTGCCTCGCCGGTTGTTGGCCTTGAGGAGGATGCGCGACAAGCTCGTGTTGTGCTGGGAGTCCCCGAGGATCGTTGCGCCGAAGAGGACTCCGGTCGGGGCAAGGACCGCGGCAACGTTGGCGATGGCGGCAGCCTTGCGCGGGAGTGGTCCCGGCAGGCAATGGAGCACGCCGCTGAGCGCAGCGGAGTCGAACGGCCCGTGGACGGGGAGCGGCTTGCAGACGTCGGCCTCTATCGAGGTCACGTCCAGTCGCTGCAACCTCCGGGGTGCGTACTTGAGGACGTTCAGGTTTGGGTCGAGGAGGGTGACGGGTCGGCGGTCAGGGATGCCGGCTCCGACTAGGAAGTAGCCGGTACCGGGGCCTACGTCGAGATGCCTGTGGCCGAGCTTGCGCCGGTACTCCTCCACTAGGCGAGTTGGCGGGCACCGCCACACCACTGGCGCGAAGAAGCCAAGGATTAGCGAGTCATAGATCGTGAGGAACGGGCGGGTGTACTCACGCTGGCCCTTGTATGCGACATCGTCTCGGTCCATGTCACCTCATTGCGACTACAACGAAGGGATGTTTCCACCTTGCATTCGCCTTGGTTCACCGTCAAGGGGTGCAGAAGTGCCGCTATCGCTCTGTCTGCATCGTCGACGCCGGCGACTGACGAGTTGATACGGCAAGCCCGAACGCTGCCGGTTCGCGGCCAGTCCACGCCGCTTGCTGCGTGCCGCCGACCACAGGACAACGAACACCCTCCCGACGGGCAGCGTGCCTCATGGAGCGGCCCGATCGGTGCTGCGCGCCGCAGGCCGGACGACACCGGTGACGAGCCACCACGACACGAATCGGGTCATGATGGGCCGTTCACGAAGACGGTGTCGGTGCTCATGCGGTGGCCATGACGTCGGATTCGTCGACCGCGGTTTCGCGGCGCAGCCATCGACCGCTCACGAACAGGCCTGCGGCATACAGGATGCCTCCGGTGGCGAGCCCGATCAGTTGGCCCAGGTAGACGTCACCGTAGGAGTCGATCGGCACTACCTGTAGTTGCTCGAGGGCGATGGCCAGTGCCACTCCGATCGGCCAGGCTGCCACGAGCAGGACTTTCCCGGGCGTGGTGCCGATGCGCGCCCGGTGCGTTTCCCAGACGACAACGGCTGACGCGATCGTCAGGAACGCGACACCCAGGAGCCACGCCCATGTGACGATGCCGAGGAGCAGAGTGCCCAGGATCGCCAGGGTCATGGCGACGGCGGCGATCAGTCCGGCGCTCCCTGCCCGGCGCAGCATCCCGAATAGCGCGACCGTCGTGCATGTGGAGGCTACGAACACCGTGAGGGCCAAGGTGAAGTAGTGCACCTCCCAGTTCGGCGAGCCCGCTCCGATCAGTGCGGCGGGCGCGACGGCGACCCAGGCGATCGACGCCACCAGCGCGAAGGTTCCGGCGGTGCGAGTCAGTCGAGTGGGCATGGCGGTACCTCCGGAGTCGGTCGTGGCAAAGGCGTTCGCGATCAGCGTCGCGTCACCGAAGCGGTCAATCACTTGGCGTTGCGCGGTGTCGAGATCGACGCCCCGAGCCTGGAGTCGAACGGCCGCGCACCGCAGGTGGTCGTCCACCTCGCACACGAGATCGTCGACATCGGGCCGCGAGCGCAGTGAGATGCGCAGTGCGGAGACGTACCCGGAGATCAGGTCGGAGTCGGCCACGGCGCACCCTTCAGCACCGATCCGACCGCAGCAGTGAACTCCTCCCACGCCGACCGCTCCTCGACGAGCGCCGCGCGTCCACTCTCACTCAATCGGTAGGTGCGCCGGCGACGGCCGGACTCGTCACTCCACTCACTGTCCAGCAGGCCGGCCCGCTCGAGTCGATGCAGCACCGGATAGACCGTCCCCTCCGGCAGGTCGAACGCTTCACCGCTGCGGGTGCGCAACTGCTCGATAACGGCGTATCCGTGCTGCGGTCCCGTCGCGAGCACGGAGAGCACCAGGAGGTCGAGGTGTCCCTTGAGTGTCTGGCCCTTCATGCCTCGGAACACTAAGCCTAGGAAACCTAGGTGTCAAGGGTCGCGAACATCGGCATCGGCTTCGCCCATCTCGCCAGGCTGCTGTCCTACCGGGGGGACGAGCTGGCGTCCACGATTACCAACGGCGCGCCGCCCAGCGACTCGACGATCCTCCTGGCCGTGCTGTCCGGCACGCAAGGCATCGTTCGGAGGGGCTCCTTGAAGACTGCGCTGCCACGACCTCTGTGGCTACGTGGCGGACTTCCCTTGGCCCATCGGGCGCCTGTTCCTAATGAACCTAATGATGAGCCAGCCGATGAGTCCAACCATGACGGGTGCTGCGATCGCGTCGTCCCGCGGATCGATCAGTGGCGCGACGCCTACAGGTCACGACGCCCGGATCCCCGCAGTGGGCGACGTACCAACTGCTGGGACCCCTCCAGAACACTCTGCGACGAAGCCCTCAAGCACCATGCGTGACGTTACTAACGTTCTGCGTTACTATCTGTAGGTGATCGTCTCGTTCGCGGACCGGGACACCGAGGCACTCGCCGGCGGTCGAAGGGTCCGGCGCTACGCGGCGATCGAGAAGGTCGCACGACGAAAGCTGCGGCAGCTCGAGATCGCCGGGTCTCTGGAGGACCTCCGGGTGCCTCCGGGGAACCGACTGGAGGCGCTCAAGGGCTCCCGCAAGGGGCAGATGAGCATCCGGATCAACGACCAATGGCGGGTCTGCTTCACCTGGACTACGGCTGGTCCGGCGGACGTGGAGATCGTCGACTACCACTAGTCGGCGGAAGGGGAGATAGTGATGGCGAGCAAGGCGAAGACGGCAGTACTGGACCCGGTGACCCCGGGCGAGTTGCTGTGGGAGGAGTTCCTGGTTCCTATGGGTCTGTCCCGCTACCGGCTCGCCAAGGAGATCGGCGTCCCCGCGCAGCGGATTGGCGACATCGTCAGCGGCAAGCGCACCGTCACGGCCGACACCGACCTGCGGCTGTGCCGGTTCTTCGGCCTGTCCGACGGGTACTGGCTGCGCGCGCAGGCAGCCCACGACATCGAGGTCGCCCAAGCGCAGATGGCTGACGAGCTCAAGCGGATCAAGCCGTGGACAGGCACTGCAGCCTGATCGCGAAATGCCCCGGATATGCCCCGGAACAAGGCGCCTGCATGGCCGAACATGCCGGAGTAAGCACGAACATGCACGAGTAAGAGCGTTGCCTTATCGGGGCCGTCGAACGGCTCGTAATGCGTAGGTCCGGGGTTCAAATCCCCGAGGCGGCTCCAAATAGTTGTTGCAGCGCAACAACTTTCTGAAGACCCGGAACCTGGCGGCCTCCAAACTGCCCTTTCCTTGCCCTTTCTGTCCGATTAGGAAAGGGCAATTGAAAGGGCAAGAGGCTCGAAATCCGTACCAGCGGGCAAGCAGGAGCGGCCGATATGGTCCGCGGGGGTTCCCCTCGGCGCACGGATTCCGTTGGTGGACGGGCCCCGGACATAAGCATCGGGTGAGCTTGGGTTGCCGTCAACGTCAGCGTTCCAAGACGACCCGGAATCGTGCGGCGCCAGATCGCAGGTGGTCGATGGCTTCGTTGACCTGGTCGAAGGAGAAGGTCTCGCAGACGGGTGCGATGTCGTGGCGGGCTGCGAAGTCGAGCATGGTCAGCGCGGTGGACGGGCTGCCCGAGGGTGAGCTCGAGACCGATCGGTTGGCCATCATCAGCTCGGTGTTGGCGATGTCCAGGGGAGCGGGAACGGCACCAAGCACATGGAGGCGGCCCTGACGCCTCAGGGTGCCCAGGTAGGCGTTCCAGTCGAGCGGGACATTCACCGTCGACAGCAGAAGGTCGAAGGAGTCGCGCGCGGACCGGATAGCCTCCTCGTCCCGGGAATCGAGCACGTGGTGGGCGCCCAAGTCCTTGGCCGCTGCGGCCTTCGAGTCCGTTGACGTGAATGCGGTGACCTCGCACCCCCAGGCCTTGGCGAGCTTGACGGCCATGTGGCCGAGCCCGCCCAGGCCGATCACGCCCACGCGGGCGGTGGGTGAGATCGAGTACTCGAGGAAGGGAGTGAAGACCGTGACGCCGCCGCACATGAGCGGGCCTGCGGTTCGAGGCTCGACTCCGGCGGGAATCGGCAAGACCGCTCCCGCATCGGCGCGGACGATGTCGGCGTAGCCGCCGGGTCGACCGATGAATGTGCTCTGCGCGCCGGCGCACAGGTTCTGATTGCCGGCGATGCACTCTCGGCAGGTGCCGCAGTACGCGGCGTTCCAGCCGAGCCCGACGACATCTCCCACACTCACGTTGGTGACGGCGGAACCGACGGCGCGGATCCTGCCGATGATCTCGTGACCGGGCGTGATCGGGTAGGGGGTGAATCCCCAGTCGTTGTCGATCATGCTGACGTCGCTGTAGCAGATGCCGCAGGAGTCGATGTCGATGTCGACGTCGCTCGGCCCCAGGCCGGGGAGTTCGAACCGGTAGGGCTCAAGTCGACCGCCGGGTTCGTTCGATCGGTAGGCGTTCACGGTGGTGGGCATCAAGGCTCCTTCGAGTGACGTCGTCGAGACTGCCACGATGCCGAAGAGTCACTGCTGGGGCATGCCCGATCCTCTGAGAGAGTTGCCCAATCCTCCGAGACCCGCAGGTGACGGGTTGTCCGTCATCCTGCAGGAGCGAACCATGCGAGTATGGGCTTGCTCGATCCTGCGGATGGGAGTGGATGATGCGGGGATCGTCGGAGTACCTGGCGGCGGCGGCGACGCTGTCGCAGCTGGCCAGTGAGCGGCTGCGCACAGCGACTGGCGAGCCCCGCATGCTACGCCCGCACGACGATCTGCTGCTGCTCTCGCATCGGGGCCCGTCGGAGCTCCTGGCGCAGGTCTATGACCCCGTGGTGTGCCTCGTTATGCAAGGCGAGAAGCAGACGATGACAACCGATCGCAGCCTCACCATCGGGTCCGGTGAGTTCCTCGTCGTGACCCACGACATGCCCGTGGTGTCGCGGATCACGAGGGCCACACCGGATGAGCCATACGTTGCTCTCATCCTGACGCTCCACGGGGATGTTCTCACCGACCTGGAGAACGCAGCCCGCGAGTGGCGCATGCTCGACGACACCGGGCCGTATGCCCTCAGCGTCGGTGACGCGGACATCGACCTGGTGGACGCATTCATCCGCTACCTCCGTGCGCTCGAGACACCCAACGATGCAGAGATCCTCGTGCCGCTGGTGTCACGGGAGATCCACTACCGCCTGCTTCGCTCACCCCAGGGACACACGCTGCGGCGCCTCAGTCTCGGGCAGCTGCCGGCCGCAGCCGTGTCGAAGGCGATCGGTCTCATCCGCGACGATCTCAGTGTGACGCTGACGGTCCGCGAGATCGCCGATCACGTCGGGCTCAGCCCGTCCGCTCTCCACCACCACTTCAAGTGCGTGACCGGCACGAGCCCACTGCAGTACCAGAAGCGACTGCGCCTTCTCGAAGCGCGGCGACTGATCCAGTCCGACATCCGGTCGGTGACGGGAGCGGCCTACGAGGTCGGGTACTCCAGCTCCACGCAGTTCAGTCGCGAGTACCGACGAGCGTTTGGCCACCCGCCGTCCGACGACAGAGTGACGGCCAGAACTGCCTGAGCTCGCGTTCGGCGGCTGTCCCAAGTCGAGCATCAGCACGCTGATCGACGACGCAGTGGCGTGGACCGTGACGGAACCCCGAATGCCATTGCTTGACGACGTCTTGACGAGCGAGCCTAAGTAGCCATACTTATAGCCATGAGCCTTGCTGAGCAGCTCCCCCTGGCGGAGGTGAAGAACCGGCTGTCCGAAGTGGTCGAGCAGGTGGAGACTCAGCACGCGAGGGTGACGATCACCAAGCACGGTCGTCCCGCGGCGGTGGTCATCAGTGCCGATGACCTGGACTCTCTTGAGGAAACGCTCCGGGTCCTGTCCGATCCCGAATTGCTCGCCCAGGTTCGCGCCTCACGGGCCGAGCGTGACCATGCCGTGCACCTGAGCAAGGAGGAGGCCGCCCGCTTGGTCGGACGCAGCGAGTGACGGCGTGGCAGGTCGCGTGGACGGCGACCGGCTCCAGATCGCTGTCGCTGCTTCCGGAGAAGGTGGCGACAGCTGTGATCGAGTTCGTCTATGGCCCGTTGGCCGAGAACCCGCACCGTGTCGGCAAGCCGCTCCGCTTCGAGTTGGACGGTCTTCAGGTCGCTCGGCGGGGGGGCTACCGGGTGCTCTACGAGATCGACGACGATGCGCAGCGCATCGTCGTGCACGTGATCGATCATCGGTCAAGCGCGTACAGGCAGCGGTAGGCGGCTGGCGATATCGGCCGGAGAGTCGCGACCGCAGTTGCCCTTTCACTGCCCTTTCCTCGCGGTTCTGGGTGGGTCTGCACGGGTCTCCCAGGGCCCGAATCCCTTATGGTGGGGTCACAATTCGGGCGCGGGGGGCCGGATTCCGCGGGCTCGCAATGCGTAGGTCCGGGGTGGGGAGGAGCGCAGCGACGGTTCCCCGAGGCGGCTCGGTCGAAATGTGTTGCGCTGCAACAGGTTACGGCGTTCTTGGGGCTTCGTCAAGGGGCGCGATTCCCTGTTCCCACGGACGGAATGCCCCGGAAATGCCCCGGTCCGAGCCCCAATTCTTCGACTTGCGCACGGAATGCCTCTTGCGACGGTTTGAGTCGGCCATCCACTCCATGGAGCGCGAGCTCCAATCGCCAATGGAGGTCCTGCGCAGACGTTTCGAACCGCGCTGGCGGTGGCTGCCCGACTGCGGCAGCCACGCTCTCGATGAGGCTGCGCGCACGCCGCGGGTCAGTGACTGTCTGAGGGTGCACGATCAGGGCGACTCTCATACCCCCGAGGTGATCTTCTGCGCTTATCGCCCACGCCTTGTACGCTCCGCAAGACCATTTGCACGAAGCGTCAGGAAGTGGATCGCCATGGATAATGATGTGCTCGCGCCGGTGGCCTATCTGGCCGTGGAGTTCCCCACCGGCCGGGTGACGGGGGAGGGGTTCGCCCTCGTCCACGACCTGGTCGCCAGTGGTGTCATATCCGTGCTCGACCTCGAGTTCGTCGCGAAAGACTCTGACGGCAGTGTCCACAAGGTCCGCCTTGACGACATCGACCACGCAGCGGACGTCGACATCACACAGTGGCAGGGCACCGACGCGGGCCTCCTGGACCAGGACGACGTCGACACGATCACGGCCGTCATGCAGCCGGGAAGCCTGGCCGGGATCATCGTCTACGAGAACGTCTGGGCCGCGCCGCTGCTCGCATCGATCGATGCGAATGGCGCACGCCTGGTCGGCTCAGGCAGCATCGACGTCGACGACCTCATCCAGTCCCTGAACGACACCACCGCCGGCTGAGACCCGCGAATCGAACGGAGCACCTCATGGGCCTGATCAAGACTGGTATCAAGGCGGCTGTGGCCGTCAAGGTGGGCCACATGGTCCACGACCGAATCCAAACCCGCAAGCAGGCCGAGTGGGAGGCGCAGGGCAACCCGCCAGGCACGACCCCGCCGAACCTCTTCACCGGCACCCAGTCTGCACCGGCCGCGCCCGATGACCGCCTCACGCGCCTCGCCCAGCTCGGCGAGCTACGTTCCACAGGAGTCCTCACCGATGAGGAGTTCCAGCAGCAGAAGGCCCTCATCCTCGCCGACTGACTGCCCTTGGACGAGAGTGTGCCGCGTCGCCCATGCTCATGACCCCACATGCCTAGGACTGAGCCAAGGCTTGATGCACGCACGGAAGGCCCCGGAAATGCCCCGGAAGAAGGCGCATGCATGGCCGAGGATGCCGGGGTAACGCGGAGTATGCACGAGTAAGAGCGCGACCCTAGAGGGGCGGCGAACGTCTCGTAATGCGTAGGTCCGGGGTTCAGATCCCCGAGGCGGCTCCCTGTGACGTACTTGCGCGTCCTGGCCAGCCGTACGCGAGGCCGCCACGAGCTGGTTCACCCATGGCTCGGACATCCCGTGGGGCCGGGAGACCTCCCACTGCAACTTCCCTGACAGGACTCCTTCGACGATGACCCGCTGTCTCGACATGCAGCGAACGGTCGCCCGTCGTTGGCGAAGCGTCTAGGGCGTCCGCCACCCGGCCATCCACGAAAGGATCGGTGGTCCGGCATGCGAGGCCTCGAAGATCTCGAGGTGGTCCAGTCCCGGAAGGACGGTGCTGTCGACCTCGAGGTCGGCGGTGCTGAGTGCCTCCTGCAGCGCTGTGGTTTGGGCCAGCGGCACGCTTTGGTCCTCGGCACCGTGGATGAGCAGCGTCCGGAAACCCTTCGGTGTGTCCGCACCTCGTCGCAGCCATTCGAGTGGGTTGGCTCGCTGCCACGTCTCCGGGTCCTCCGTCGGACTGATCCCCATCCACGGGGACATGAATGCTCGGAACGGGTCGGTGTCATAGATGCCGGCAAGTCCAACGAGTCCATCGATGTCGACGGGTGGGTCAGGGCAGTCGCGTCCGAATTCCTCGTCGGAGAAGGAAACGAGTGCGGCCAGGTGGCCGCCGGCCGAGTGTCCGAGGACGATGACGCGGGTCGGCGCGCGGCCGTGGGAACTGGCTTGGCGTGCGGACCATCGCACCGCGCAGGCCACGTCATCGACTGCTTCGGGGAACGTGCTGCCATCACCAGTCGTGGAGTACGTGATCAGGGCCGTGGTCGAGGCCCGCATCGGTGAGCAGGCTCGCGAGCGGGACGAGCCCGGTCGGGTCGGCGCTCGACCAGCCACCACCGGGAACCAGCACGACCAGGGGTGCTGGTTCGTCAGCGAGGGGGAACCGCAGGTGGGCAGACAGGCCGGGCAGGTATTCGGCGGCCAGCTCGTCGGAAGGCGCCGCGGGCGGGCCTGACGCGCGCGGCGTTGCAGAGGTCGTAGCGGTGGTCTGCGGCGACGACCCGCACGCGGCCAGCAGCCCGGTGCACCCTGCGAGGGCCAGGCAGAGCAGGGCTCGGCACATTGAGCCGTGGTGCGTCTGTATCGCCACTCGTCAAGGATGCATCCAGCATGACCGATGTTGCTGCCCACGACGGCGATGCCCAGTTCTGCACGTGCGCTCCGGCGGTCGCGCTAGACCGTCCGAGACGGCAATCGTCAGAGCGTTGCGACGAGGCTTCCGAACGAGCGTGCCGCGGTCCGGGGTGCGACAGTGCGCGGATCTCGACTATGCGTCCTGAATCCGATGATGTCGCTCGGGAGTGGCGGCGACGGACACGTCGGCGCCTGCTGAACTCAGCGTGCGGGAACGACGACCAGGGGGATGTCGGCGAACTCCAGCACGTGCTTGACGTCCGTGCCGATGTACGGCTGGCCGATGTGGCTGTTACCCGAGCGGCCGAGCACGATCAGGTCCGCCTTCCACTGATCAGCCTGATGGAGGATCACGCGGGCTGCCTGGCCCTCCTGTGTCATCGTCTCGACGGCGACGCCGGCCGTCGCCGCGAGATCGACCACGTACCTCAGCAGAGCGCTCGCGGCACGCCGCTCCGCCTGCTGGCCTACGCCGGTCCCACCCGCGATCGAGGGAAGCACCGTCAGCGCGAGCACCTCTGCATGCAGGGCGGAGGCCAGTTGCATCGCTGTACGGCTGGCGGCCAGGCCCGCAGGGGAGTCATCGACGGCCAGCAGGATGCGGTTCATGGTCGTGCCCCTCTCTGGCCGGTCGGCTGGGCCGCCCATCGCAGTCGAACGTGCTCGTCATGCTCCTCGTCATCCAGCGCCAGGAGAAGCCGGGTCTGCGCCTCCTCCAGTCGGGGGATCCAGCGCTCCCGCAGGGCGCGCAGCTTGCGCCTGGTCGAGTGGATCTCCGTGCGCACGGACTCCAGTGCCGTCTCGGTGACGGCGCAGTCGGCGCCGCTGCGCACGACCTGCTCGGCTGCGCCGCTGACGCGGGCGACCGCGGAGTTGTCGGGCAGGAAGGCTGAGGGTGACGGCTGCGGGATATGGCATTCGGCGGCGGCCGGGTAGTGCACGCCCATCGTCAGCCGCCAGGTGATGTCCACGTCTGCTGCCACTCCGTCGCTGGCCAGGCGGACTCCGCGCTCACCGCTGAGCAGGGCCGAGCGCAGGGTCCACAGATCGAGTTCGGCCACCGCCGCCTCCCACGCGACGCGCGCCCGTTCGGCCCGCAGCGCGAAGTCCTGCTCCTCGGCCAGCAGGATCCGCAGTTTGTGCTCGAGCAGGTCGCTGCCACGCGTAGCGACATCGAGGCGGCGCTGCAGCCACATCCGGCCGGCGCGTCCGGGCGGCAGACCGCGCAGTCGGGCAGTCATGACGCACTCCGCGATGCCCCAGCGTTCGGTGACGCGTGCTCGTCGATGAGTGAGACGGGCAGCATGGTGAGTTCGCGGCGCGGCAGTTCGGCGAGCACCTGCCAAGCCAGGTCCAGGGTTCGGTCCAGCGGCCTGCTCTCGGCCCGTCCCTGGTCGAGGAGGTGCTGCTCGAAGGCGGTCTGGTAGTTCAAGTAGCGCTGGTCGGTGCCGCTGAGCGTCTCGCGACCCACCAGGTCCGCCAGTTCGCGGGCCTGTCGGGCGCGGGCCAGCGCCGCGAGCAACTGGGCGGCCACGTCCAGATGGTCGTCGCGCGTGCGATGTGGGCCAGCGCCCTTGCGCATGAGTCGTGACAGTGACTGGAGTGGATCCATCGGCGGATAGACACCGCGGGCGTGCAGGTCCGGGGACAGCACGAGCTGCCCCTCCGTGATGTAGCCGGTCAGGTCGGGGATCGGATGCGCGATGTCGCCGCCGGGCATGGTCAGCACTGGCAGGACGGTGACCGATCCGGGCAGGCCGCGAACGCGACCGCAGCGTTCGTAGAGCGAGGCCAGGTCGCTGTACAGGTAGCCGGGGTACGCCCGGCGTGCAGGGATCTCGCCTCGGGCCGACGACACCTCGCGCAGGGCCTCGCCGTAGCTCGTCATGTCGGCCATGACCACCAGCACGTGTCGGCCGAGGGTGAAGGCAAGGTGCTCGGCAACGGTCAGCGCGATGCGTGGGGTGAGGATGCGCTCGATGACCGGGTCGTCCGCCGTGTTCAGAAGAAGGACGAGCTCGCCGGCCCGCGACCGCTCTTCCAGACCGTCGCGGACCGCCGCGGCGTCGGCGTGGGTCACGCCCATGGCAGCGAACACGACGCTGAACGGCTCCCCGCCGGCGCTCGACTGAGCCGCGATCTGGGTGGCGAGCTCCAGATGCGGCAGGCCGGCCACTGAGAACACCGGCAGTTTCTGTCCGCGGACCAGCGTGGCCAACCCGTCGATGGCAGAGATGCCGGTGATGACGGGGTCCGCGGGGGGCTCGCGGCGCAGCGGGTTCAGCGGGGCCCCGGTGGTCGGCGCCGTCGACGTGCCGACGATCGGCGGGCCGCCGTCGAGCGGTTTGCCGCGCCCGTTGCAGACCCGGCCGAGCCATCCCGCTCCGACCGCCACCTGCAGTGGGGCTCCGCTGAACCGGACACGTGTGCGGTCCGGTTCGAGCCCTGCGGTTCCCTCGAGCACCTGGACCACCGCGAGGCCGCGGTCCACCTCGAGCACGACACCGTGCCGGTTCTCGCCCTGGCCGTCCAGCACCACCGTCGCATACTCGTCCCACCCGACGTCCTCGACGCCGTCGACGAACAGCAGCGGGCCACGCAGGCCGGTGACGCCTCCGTATTCGAGTGCTCCCCATCGGGTCATGACGCACTCCGCCCGGGGACCAGTTCATCGAGATCGGCGAGCACCCGGTCCAGTCGCTCGCGAACACCGGCGACGTCGGCGGATCCGGTCTCGTCACGGGCTCGCACGACGGGTCCCCAGTCCACCTCCTCGATGAGCGAGGCCAGCACTCCGCGATCGAGAAGTTCCAGGCATCGGTCGTGCACGGTGAGGACGGCATCCACGAGCGCCGCTGCCTTCTCTGGCGTGCAGGCGGCGTCGTTGGCCGACAGCGCGCTCTGCTGCAGCACGGCCTCTCGCACCAGTCGGCCGGTGAGCAGGACCATGCGCTCGGCGCCGGGAAGGGAGCCCACACCAACGAGGTCGGCGAGGGCGGCGAGCCGGTCGGCCTCGGCGACGAGGGCGAGGACGCGGCCGCGCCGGTGCGCCCAGTCTGGATCTCCGTTGGCAGCGTGCCAGGCCCCGATCGCGCTGGCATCTCGGGAGAAGGACGTCGTCCATGACACGGCCGGGTAGTGCCGCGCGTATGCGAGGTCGCGGTCGAGGGACCAGATCGCTCGCACGAAGCGCTCGGTGTTGGCGGTCACCGGTTCAGTCACGTCGCCGCCGGGCGGCGATACGGCCCCGATGACCGTCACCGAGCCCTGGGTGCCGCCGAGAGTGGTCACATGGCCGGCCCGCTCGTAGAAGGCGGCGAGGTCCGAGCCCAGGCTTGCCGGGTAGCCCTCCTCGGCTGGCAGGTCACCGGAGCGGGAGGCGAACTCGCGCAGGGCCTCGGCCCATCGGGAGGTCGAGTCGGCGATGACCACGGCGTGCAGGCCCATGTCGCGGAAGTACTCCGCGACCGTGATGCCTGTGTAGACACTTGCTTCGCGAGCCATCATCGGCATGTTCGAGGTGTTGGCGATGACGACCGTGCGGTCGGCGAGTCGACCGCCGGTGCGGGGGTCGACCAGGTCCGCCAGATCGGCCACCACGTCCGCCATCTCGTTGCCGCGCTCGCCGCATCCCACGTAGATGATGATGTCTGCGGTGCACCACTTGGCGACCTGCTGCAGCAGCACCGTCTTGCCGGTGCCGAATCCGCCGGGGACGGCAGCGGACCCACCCAGCGCGATCGGGTACAGCACATCGAGTACGCGCTGGCCGGTGACGAGTGGTTCCCCTGAGTCCAGTCGCTCGCGACGAGGGCGAGGCCGTCGAACCGGCCAACGCTGCGACATGCGTACGGGGTTGCCGTCGACGTGCGCCAGGACGGCCGTCGCGGAGAAGGGTCCGGCCCCGACGATGTCATCGACGCAGCCGCTGACGTTCGGCGGCACCAAGACCCGCAAGGTCAGCGGGCCGGCGGTGCGGACGAGGGCGAGGCTGTCGCCCGGGGAGACGGAGTCGCCGACCGCGGCGGTCGGCTCGACGTGCCAGCGTCGGTCGTCGCTGGCCAACTGGGCTCCGGGGGTGAGCCAGGTCCCTGCTCCCGTCAGCGGGCGCAGCAGGCCATCGAAGACGCTGCCGACGAGCTCCGGGCCTAGGGAGGCCGAAAGCGGCTCGCCCAGCGAGCGCGCCACCTGGCCGGGAGACAGGCCGCCCGTGTACTCATAGGCCTGGATGGTCGCGACTCCCTCGGACATCGCCACCAGCTCACCCGGAATGCCCTGCGGACCGAGCTCGATCACCTCGGACATCACCATGCGGTCGAGGCCCTCCACCTCCACCAGGGGGCCGCTCACGCGCACGATGGTGCCGGTCATGATGCCCAGATCCCCTCGGCATCGGCCCCCATGCGCTCGACGATGTCGTCGGCCAAGGCATCGAAGGACAGGTCGAGCCTGCGGTCTGCGCTGACCGCCACGACACCGCCGCAGGGCGGTTCCTCCACGACGGCGTCCGGCCCAAGGCGCTGTAGGGCGTGCTCTCGAAGCGACTGACGGATCTGCGGGTATTGGGGATCGGCACGCAGGGCTGCGACGGCCGCCCGGCTCTCCTCTCTCGCACGGTCATGAGCCGCGCGCTGTGCGCTCAGCAGGATGCCGCGGGCGGCTCGTTCCGCGCGCGCCCGCTCGGCAGCGACCACGGCCTCGCCGTCGGCCCGCCCCTTGGCGCGTGCCTCCGAAAGGAGGGCGTCCGCCTCGGTGCGGGCTCGGCTGATCACCCGATCCGCATCGTCCTGAGCGGCGCCCACGGTGGCCTGTGCCTGGTCGTGGGCGCTGGTGAGCAGCGCCGACACCAGTGGTGCAAGCGGACCGGAGGCCTGGCGATCGGACGTCATGGCGGCATCACGATCCGCAGCGGTCGTCCGGCGCCTGGCTCCAGGGCCTGCGCCGCGTGGGGGGTGAGGATCACCAGGTCGACGTCGGCCGGCAGCTCGGCGAACCGGGATCGCGCCTGCGGGGGATCGTCCGCAGGCAGCACGAGGACCCCGGCGAGTGCCAGGCCCCGCACCCGCACGCCCTCCCCGATGGCGGCGATCCTGCCCATGTCACGCGTTCCCGATGAGGATGACCGCCACGATGAGGCCGTAGATGGCAATGCCTTCCGCCAGTCCGACGATCACCATCGCCCGCCCGAAGAGCTCCGGCCGTTCGCTCATTGTCGCGAGGGCGGCGGCCCCCGTGTACGCGACCGCGATGGCCGCGCCGATCGAGGAGCCGGCGACCGCGATGGCGGCGCCGAGCAGCGCAGCCCAGTTTGAGTCCGCCGCAGCAGCGTCCTGCGCGACGGCCGAGGCGGCTGAGGTCGCGGACACCGGGTCGGCGTTCACGGCGATGGCCACGACGGCGGCAGCCAGGGACAGGAGCACCACGTTCACGCCGACGAAGGCCCGCAGGGCGGTACTCGATCGGGTGCGCAGGGCCACTCGGGTGCCCACGCCGACGACGAGCAGGATAGGCAGGCACACCAGCCAGACAGTCATGTCGATCCCTCCAATGCGGACCCCCTCGAGGCGGCGTGCGGCGCCGCGGTGGGGATGAACCAGGGCCGGAACGGCCGACCCTCGGACACGAAGACGCGTGAGAACAGCTCGTAGTACTCCAGGCGCAGGGCCTGGACCCCGGCGACGACCGCCTGCAGAATGAACGTGAACGTGTTGCCCAGCAGGAAGACTGCGATCGCGGCGACGAAGGCCAGACCGCCAACCGACCACAGGCCGGTGGTGGCGTCCCAGATGATCGCGCCCAGCGCCGCGTGGGCGAGCCCGAATGCAGCGAGCCGGGCGAACGAGACGATGTTGGTGCCCAGCCGAATGACTCCGTCGAACAGTTCGACGCCGGCCTCGGTCGCCCCGGTCGCGCCCCCACCCGAAGCGGCGAGGAGCCCGACGTACGTCAGCGCGAGTCCGCCGACGGCCACGACGACTGCGGTCCAGACCAGCCAGCCGAGGCCGGCGTACAGCCCGAGCCCGAGCAGCCCGATGCCGAGGAACACCGCGATGCCGGCGAGTCCCGATGGCGCCACCAATGCGAGCTGCCAACCGCCCTCGCGCCATCGATTGACCGTGCCGAGTACGTAGGCGCCGGCCAGCAGGCAGGCCCCGACGCCGATCGACACGGTCAGCAGCAGGATGGGTTCCTCCAGCGGCTCGATCCACAGCACCGGCAGGACGCCGGTGGGGCCGAAGAACTCGCCGAAGAGCACGCCCATGACGATCGACATGGCGCCGGCGCCGACGACGAAGGGCCAGATGGCCCGGATCCGGTTGAGCCGTTCCAGGTGTCCTGCCCGCAGCAGGAGGCCGCCGATGAGCAGGAGAGTGCCCTGCCCTGCATCGGCGAACATCATGCCGAACATGACGACGAAGGCGATGCCGGCGAGGACGGTCGGATCGACGTCGGCGTAGGGCACCGTCGAGTACGTGTCGACGAGCGGCGCGAACGACCGGTTCAACTTCCCGCGGTCGTGCACGCGGGTGGGCGGATCGATGCCGCGGGGAGTGGGCAGCGGGACCACGGCGGCGCCGGAGATCGCCAGCGAGGACGCGAGGTCCTCGACCTCGACCGCTGGCATCCATCCGATGACGCCCGAGACGAGGCCACGGGTGACGGCGGCCGAGGCGCGCTGATCCAGCTCTGCCTCGCCGGCGAGGAGATCGGCACGCTGATCACGCGCCCACGCGTCGAGGTCCGGGTCGGTGGGGGACAGCATCGGCTCGGCTCCGTCAGCATGCGGCAGGTGCTGCAGGACGCGGGCGGCCTCGCCCTCGACCGTCTCGGAGCTGGACTCGAGCTCGACTTGGCCGCTCGCCGCGATCTGGACGAGGACATCGCGCAACCGCTCGCGGGGCACCATGACGGCGATCCGCTGCATGCGCACGGGCTCCATCGACTCACGCCACGGCATCGAACGCCTCCAGCGCGCTCGGTGCGGTCGAGCCGCCGCGGGCGGCGATCTCCAGCGCGGCCCGCACCCGCCAGGCGTCGGTTCCGAGGACGGCCACGGAGCCGAGGACGGGAGCCGGTCCGGTGAGCGGTCGGCGCAGGAGGGCGTAGCCGTCGCGCTCCACTCGAGCCCACCAGCCCGCCTCGGCACGCCACAACTGCCCGACGTCAGCGACATCGTCGAGAGCCCAGCTCGCATGGCGGGGGATGGACTCGGCGAACGGGCGGATGCCCCCCGAGGTCGTCCACTGCGTCCCCAGCATGGGGGTCACCGTGCGGGTCATGTCCGGCGTGATGGGTCGCCCGCGCACGAGGGACTCTCGTGCCACGAGCAGCGCGGCCGCCCCCGCCGCCCAGTCCCGTGCCGCGGTGATGCCGAGGAAGATGCGCAGCGCCCAGGCCAGGCGCATGGACAGTCGGACCGCCGCCACCGTGTCGGCCCCAGGGTCCCCCCAGGCCGAGCGGGCGAGTCCCTCGCGCACGCCCGCCACGGTGGTGGCCGGTTCGACCGCGTGCCAGGCCGTCGCGAGTGTCCCGAGGCGGAACGGGGGGTCGGCAGTAGCACCGAGGATGGACTTGAGCCGGGCGTCGACGTTCGCGGTCTCGAACCCGCCGGCCAGCAGGCGCAGCATCTGCGCGTCGCCGCGCGGGACCCAGCCGGCCAGGACGCGCATGTGCCACAGGACCGTGGCAGCCACCCCGTGCTGGGCCTCATGCAGTGTCTGGCCTGGGTGGACGTCGTGTCCGTAGGGCGTCGCCGACAGTTCGTCGAGGGCTCGGTCCAGGCTCTCGCGTCGGGCCAGGGCATGCGATGCGGCCCGCCCGATCCGGCGTCGGGACATTGCGCGTGCGCGCACGCAGCTGGCGACCCATGAGGTGCTCATGACGCGTCCGCTTTCGACTGGAGGAGTTCGGTGCGCGCGTGCCGGGCGACCGCCTGCGCGAAGCCGGCCGTGCGCGCGTCCGCGCGCTCGGCGATCGCTGCCGCCTCGTCCTCGGCGCGGGCGAGGATGTCGGCGACGATCGACGTGGCCTGGTCCTGCACGGCCGCCGCGGCTGCGGCGCGCTCGGCCTCTGCCGTTTGACGGGCCTGGGAGACAAGGGCGCGGGCTCGTTCCGCTGCCTCCTCGCGAAGCCGGCGCGCCTGCGCATGCGATTCCGAGCGGATGCGCTCGACTTCCGCCTGGACGTCCGCGACGGAGGCGAACACGCTCTCGAGTTCCGCGGACCGCTCCCGCAGCCGATCGGCAGGGACGCCGGAGGCGGACGCCGCGCCGGGCGTGGCGCTCGGGCGCAACCGCTCGAGGAACTCGCGGACGCTCGGCACGGTCACCTCCCCGGGGAAAGGTGCTCTTGCCGCCAGTCTCGGGACCTCGCAGCTGCCCGGCAAGGGGCGAAAGCCCCTCGTGGGCGGGATGACGTGCCTTCCACCGAGACCTGCTGGTGGCGACACCAACCCTCGCGGTTGGTGTCGCCACCAGCAGGTCTCGGTGGGAGCATCGGTGTCATGACCGGTACCGAGCTGAGGATGACCACGCGAACGTTGGGGACGGGGACCGGAATCGAGGTGAGCAGCGTCGGACTCGGGCTGTGGGCCGTCGCGGGCAGCGAGTGGGGCCCGGCCGAGGACGAGGCCTCGCTGGAGGCGATCGAGGTCGCGCTGGACGCGGGTGTCACCTTCTTCGACACCGCGGACGTCTACGGCGAGGGGCACTCGGAGGTGCTGCTGGGCCAGGCGATGAAGGGGCGTCGCGAACGGTTCATCGTCGCGAGCAAGATCGGCTGGACCGGCTTCGACCGCGAGGCGAATCACTCCCAGTACGACACCGTGGACAAGCTGGTCGCCGGTGTCGAGGGGTCACTACGCCGGCTCGACACGGAGTATCTCGACGTCATCCAGTGCCACATCAACTACCTGGAGCCGAACACCGACGTCTTCATCGAGGGGTTCCGGGCCCTGCGTGACGCGGGCAAGGTGCGCGCCTGGGGAGTCAGCACCAGCGACTTCGCCCTGGTGAAGCACTTCAACGGCGCCTGGCGACTGCAACGTCCTGCAGATCGACTACTCGATCCTCAACCGCACTCCGGAGGAGGAGATCCTCCCGTACTGCGAGGCGAACGGGATCGGCGTCATCGTGCGCGGGCCGATCGCGATGGGCCTCCTGGCCGGCAAGTACGGTGCGGCGGACACGTTCCCCGAAGGCGACTTCCGCGCCAACTGGATCAACGACCCCGAGCAGAACGAGCAGTACCTGCGCGACCTCGAGGTCGTCGAGGGCCTGCGAGGGGTCGTTCCGGACGGGGAGACGATGGCGCTGTTCGCCTTGCGGTTCGTGCTCAGCAATCCCGCCGTCAGCACGGTGATCCCCGGCGCACGGGACGGACGCCAGTCGGCCGCCAACGCGCTGGCCGGACTCGCGCCGCTGCTATCAGCGGACGAGCGCGCGGCGGTCGATCGGCTCGTGCCTCCCGGTGGGGGGCGCAAGATCTGGCCTGCGTGACGCGATGGCACCAAGCGCCGTCATGTCCCTTGCTAGGGGTCAGGACGCGTAGAGGTCGGTCGAGAGGTAGCGCAGTCCGGAGTCGCAGAGAATGGTGACGACGGTGGCGTCGGGCCCCAGCTGCTCGGCCACGCGCAGGGCGGCGACGACGTTGGCGCCGGACGAGGTGCCGGCGAAGAGCCCTTCCTCCCGCGCCAGACGCCTGGCCATGGCCGTGGCGTCCTCCGACGTGACGGTGTCGATGCCGTCCACCTGGTCCGGCTCCCACAGGGGCGGGACGAAGCCGATGCCGATCCCCTCGATCCGGTGCGATCCTGTCGGGCCGCCGGAGAGCACCGCCGACTCAGCGGGCTCCACGGCGATCACGCGAACCTCGGGATTGTGCGAACGAAGCACCTGGCCGACGGCGTGGATCGAATGGGCCGTCCCGACGGTGTGGACGAATGCGTCGACTGAGCCATTCGACTGCGTCCAGATCTCCTCGCCCATGGGCAGGTATCCGGTGGCGCCGGGTCGGTTGTTGAGCTGGTCGCACCACCAGTGTCCGGGCTGATCGGCTACTTCCGCGGCGCGAGAGATCATCGACTTGACGAGGGTCTCGGTGATGCGTCCGCCATTGCTCGGGATGTCCTCGATGGTGGCGCCATACGCCTTCATCGTTCGGCGCTTCTCGTCGCTGAACGCGTCGGAGAAGACGATGTGCAGGCGATAGCCGAGGGCTGCGCACACGAACGCGAGGGAGATGCCGGTCGTCCCGGCGGTGTACTCGACCGCCGTGTCGCCGGGCTTCAGGGCTCCTGAGTCCCTCGCGCCGAGAATCGCCGCGCACGCCATCCGATCCTTCATGCTTCCGGTCGGATTCGCCCACTCGAGCTTGACGAGCACGCGTGCGGAACCGGGTGGCACCACTCGGGCCAGTTCGACGAGCGGCGTATTGCCGATGGCTGCCAGCGCACCAGCAATGGGTCGTCCCTCGGGGCGGGTCATCTTCCCGACAGTAGACCTTGCGCGCCACCCCGCCAGGCCGGCGATCGACGCATCGCGTAGCCTCGAAGGGATGACCTCCACGATCCGCGCGCTCGCCAGCCCTGTTCAATCCGATGCGTCCGACGCTCTGTCGGACCTGGGACTGCCCGCCATCGCCATGGCGATCGGGATCGTCGTGGCACTTGTGGTGGCCGCGCTTATCCGCCGGTCTCTCCGCGTGGCGGCGCTCCGGTGGCCGATGCTCGGGAACCTGAGCGATCGGGTCAAGTGGCCCCTTCGCTTGCTGCTCATGGTTCTCGGAGTCTGGATAGCGGCCTCCCTCACCACCACAGCGTCGTCCGAGGGGGTGCTCGGACAGCCGGCGTTCATCGTGACGGTCATCGCGGCAGGGTGGCTCCTCATCGAGGTCACGCGCGCCGTGCAGTACGGCATCACCTCGCGCTTCCCGATTGACGTCGCCGACAACCGCAAGGCCCGTCGGATCCACACCCAGATGCAGATTCTCGGACGCTTGGCCATCGCCATGATCGCGCTGGTGGGGATCACGGCCATCCTGTTGTCGTTCCCAGGGATGCGGGCGCTGGGCGCGTCGATCCTCGCTTCCGCCGGCCTCGCCGCCATCGTGGCCGGCATCGCGGCGCAGTCGTCGCTCGCGAACCTGTTCGCCGGGCTCCAGGTCGCCTTCGCCGACGCGATCCGCGTGGACGACGTCGTGATCGTGGAGGGGGACTACGGCCGCATCGAGGAGATCACCCTGACGTATGTGGTGGTGCGGATCTGGGACGACCGGCGGATGATCCTTCCCTCCACGTACTTCACGAACTCCCCGTTCGAGAACTGGACGCGCACCGCGTCCGAGCTCGTCGGCACTGTCGAGTTCGACGTGGACTGGACGGTGTCGGTGGAGGGCATGCGCGGCGAACTCGACCGACTGCTGGGCGAGACGGACCTGTGGGACGGGCGTTCGGCCGGCATCCAGGTCACCGAGGCGACGGGCGGAATGGTCCGGGTGCGCGCGACTGCATCGGCCGCGTCGGCCCCGATCCTGTGGGACCTGCGCTGCTACCTGCGCGAGGGGCTGGTGGCCTGGGTCCAGCAGCAGGGGGCGGGCCTGCCCCGCACCCGCGTGGAGGGACTTGCAGGTCCGGCCTTGCCCGGCATCCTTCCCGGAGGGTCTCCCGAGTAGCCGCGCCGCGCCGACACCTGTTGGTGCCGACACCAAATCCGCGGACTTGGTGTCGGCACCAACAGGTCTCGGCGGGAGGCGGCGTCGTCAGTGCCCCGAGGGCAGGCGGCCGTCGAGACGTGATCGCAACGCGGCGCTGTACTCGTTGACGCCGAGGATGTCGACGGTCTTGCCGCGACGCTCGTACTTGAACACCACCGCATCGAGGGCCGCAACGGTGGAGGCATCCCACACGTGGGCTCCCGAGAGGTCGATGACGACCCAGTGTGGATCCTCGGCGTACTCGAACTGCGAGACCAGATCGTTGCTGGAGGCGAAGAACAGCTCTCCGTGGACCTCGTACAGCACGTGCTCGCCGTCGTCGGCGACCTCGCGGGTCATGGTGACCAGGTGGGCGACCCGACGGGCGAACAGCACGGTCGCGGTGACCACGCCGGTGATCACGCCGATCGCCAGGTTGTGGGTGAGGACGGTCGCAAGGACCGTGGCGACCATGACGATCGTCTCGCTCTTCGGCATGTGCGGCAGGCTCTTCAGGCTGTGCCAGTCGAACGTCGAGTAGGACACGATGATCATGACGGCGACCAGGGCGGCCATCGGGATGACGGCGACGATGTCCCCGAGGGCGACCACCAGGATCATCAGGAAGACGCCGGCGAGGAAAGTCGACAGCCGGGTGCGGGCGCCACTGACCTTCACGTTGATCATGGTCTGACCGATCATCGCGCAGCCGCCCATGCCGCCGAAGAAGCCGGTGACGATGTTCGCAACCCCCTGGCCCCAGGACTCTCGGGTCTTGCGCGAGTGGGTGTCGGTGATGTCGTCGACGAGCTTGGCGGTCATCAGTGACTCCATCAGGCCGACCAGGGCCATCGCGATGGCGAACGGCGCGATGATGCGCAGCGTCTCGAATGTGAACGGCACGGCAGGGATGCCCAGCACCGGCAGGCCGTCCGGGAGCTCGCCCTGGTCGCCGACCGTCGGCACTGTCCAGCCCAGGGCGACGGTGGCGATCGTGAGCAGCACGACGGCGACAAGCGGAGCAGGGACGACGGTGGTCAGGCGCGGAAGCAGCACCATGATCCCGATGCCGACGACCACCATCGGGTAGACGATCCAGGGCACGTCGATCAGGTAGGGGAGCTGCGCCATGAAGATGAGGATGGCCAGCGCGTTGACGAAGCCGACCATGACGCTGCGGGGGACGAAGCGCATGAGGCGAGCCACCCCGGCGACGGCGAGGACGATCTGCGTCGCCCCGGCGAGGATGACCGCCGCAATCAGGTACTCCAGTCCGTAGTCACGCGCCAGCGGTGCCACGATCAGCGCGATCGCGCCGGTCGCCGCGGAGATCATCGCCGGCCGGCCGCCGGTGAAGGCGATGGTGACGGCCATCGTGAACGAGGCGAACAGTCCGACCCTCGGGTCCACACCGGCCAGGATCGAGAACGAGATGGCCTCGGGGATCAGTGCGATCGCGACGACCAGGCCTGCCAGCACCTCGGTCTTGAAGACCCGGGGGCTGAGCCATGCGGGACGCGACATGGTGGGAATGGCGAGGGACACGGGGGAGCTCCGAGATCAGTGGGATGGCGCACGGGTCCGGCGCGGCTGCGACGTCGCCGAAAGTCGGGGTCGGTTCGGCCAACCTAGCCGCGGGTGCCGTGAGGCCGTGAATCCTGCGCCGCCGTCCCCTCGGGCGCTGTGCGTGATGTCACACAACTCGGTGCTGCGGTCGACCGAGCGGCGCGTGCGGGGAGGCCGAGTGTGCGCTGAGTCACCCGAACCGACAGGATGAAGCGCTACAAGCCGGGAACCACTCGGCCGGAAGGACTGCGATGCAGGTATGGCCCGGCGCGGCGTACCCCCTTGGTGCGACCTTCGACGGCAGTGGGACCAACTTCGCCCTCTTCTCGTCCGTGGCCGACGCGGTCGAGCTGTGCCTCTTCGACCAGGACGGCTCCGAGACGAAGGTCGAGGTGCGCGAGCGCGACGCCGACGTCTGGCATGCGTACCTGCCCGGGATCCAGCCGGGACAGCGGTACGGGTATCGGGTGCACGGGCCGTACGACCCGGATCAGGGTCATCGCTGCAACCCGAACAAGCTGCTCCTCGATCCGTACGCGAAGGCCATCGACGGGCGGGTCGACTGGGACGAGGCCTGCTTCGGCTACCTCTGGAACGATCACGACGCCCGGAACGACCTCGACTCGGGTCGGCACGTACCCAAGTCGGTGGTCATCAATCCGTTCTTCGACTGGACGCACGACCGGTCACCGCGTACGCCGTACCACGAGACCGTCATCTATGAGGCGCACGTCAAGGGCCTGACCGCCCAGCATCCGGACATCCCACCGGAGATCCGCGGGACGTACGCAGCCGTGGCGCACCCAGTGATGCTCGAGCACTATGAGCGCATCGGCGTCACCGCCATCGAGCTCATGCCCGTCCACCACTTCATGCAGGATCACCACTTGGTCGAACGCGGTCGCTCCAACTACTGGGGCTACAACACCCTCGGCTTCCTGGCGCCACACGCGTCCTACAGCTCGAGCGGCACGGACGGCCAGCAGGTAGCCGAGTTCAAGACCATGGTGCGCGACCTGCATCTGGCCGGGCTCGAAGTCATCTTGGACGTCGTCTACAACCACACGGCCGAGGGCAACCAGCTGGGACCCACGCTCTCGTGGCGTGGCATCGACAACGCCGCCTACTACCGCCTCGTGGCGGAGGACAAGCGCCACTACTACGACACCACCGGCACCGGTAACTCACTGCTGATGGGCAGTCCCCATGTGCTCCAGCTGATCATGGACTCGATGCGGTACTGGGTCCTGGAGATGCACGTCGACGGCTTCCGATTCGATCTCGCCGCGACCCTCGCCCGACAGTTCCACGAGGTCGATCGGCTCAGCGCCTTCTTCGACCTCGTTCACCAGGATCCGGTGATCTCGCAGGTGAAGCTGATCGCCGAGCCCTGGGATCTCGGCGAGGGCGGCTACCAGGTCGGAGGCTTCCCGCCGCTGTGGACGGAGTGGAACGGGCACTACCGCGACACCGTGCGCGACTTCTGGCGGGGCGAACCATCGACCATGCCGGAGTTCGCCTCCCGCCTGACCGGCTCCTCGGACCTGTACGAGAGCAGCGGGCGACGCCCGATCGCGTCGATCAACTTCGTCACTGCGCACGACGGCTTCACGCTGCGCGACCTGGTCTCCTACAACGAGAAGCACAACGATGCCAACGGCGAGGGCAACGCCGACGGCGAGAGCCACAACCGCTCGTGGAACTGCGGAGCGGAGGGGCCGACGCGCAAGGTCGCGGTGAACAAGCTCCGAGCGCGGCAGCAGCGGAACTTCCTGGCCACCCTCTTCCTGAGCCAGGGCGTGCCGATGCTCCTGCACGGCGACGAGATGGGGCGAACGCAGCGGGGCAACAACAACGTCTACTGCCAGGACAACGAGACATCGTGGATCGACTGGCGTCCGTCGAAGGAGGCCGACCACCTGGTCGCGTTCACCGAGCGCGTCACGCGTCTGCGCCGGGAGAATCCGGTGTTCCGGCGGCGCCGGTTCTTCCAGGGCCATGACCTCCGTGGAGCGCAGGAGCACGAGATCGCGTGGTTCCGTCCCGACGGCAAGCTCATGGACGAGGCGGACTGGACCAACGGCTACGCCCGCACGCTGGGCGTGTACCTGAACGGGGATGCCATCGACGAGACGGGTCCTCGAGGCGAGCCCGTCGAAGGTGACTCGTTCCTGATGCTCATGAACGCGCACTCCGAGACCGTCGACTTCACCCTGCCGGGCAAGCCGTTCGGAACGCGGTGGCGGGTCGAACTCGACAGCGCGGAGCCCACCGGACTGCATGGTGGCGAGGACGCGGAGGGCGCGAGCTTGGTGGCTCGGGAGAAGGTGACGCTGGTCGCGCACGGCACGCTGGTGCTGCGCAAGGTCTCCTGACAGCGGGCCCGGGTCCCAGCGGGCGCCGGTAGGGTCGAGGTCAATGACGCCTCCAGTCTCGACGTACCGGGTCCAACTGACCGCCGACAACGGGTTCGCGGCTCTTGGGGAACGAAGCGACTACCTGCGTGACCTGGGAGTCGGCCACGCCTACCTGTCGCCGATCCTGCAGGCGACGCCCGGATCGACGCACGGCTACGACGTGGTCGATCACGGTCACGTGAACTACGAGCTCGGCGGCACGCCGGAGCTGCTGCGCGCCGCGGCCACACTCGCCGGCGAGGGCATCGGGATCGTCGTCGACGTGGTGCCGAACCACATGGCGCTGCCCGTGCCCGAGCACCTCAACGCTGCCTTCTGGTCCGTGCTGCGCGACGGCGTCGACTCACCGGCAGGCACGTGGTTCGACATCGACTGGTCCACTGACCAGCCCGTGGTGATCCCGGTGCTGGGTCAGCGGATCGGTGACTGCCTCGACGCCGGTGAGATCGTCCTCGAGCGTCAAGGCGGCCCCGACGGTCGTCCGGTCCTCCGCTACTACGACCACGTGTTCCCGGTACGTCCCGGGACGGAGGACCTCGAGCTCGAGGACCTGCTCGGAGCCCAGCACTACCGGCTGGCGTTCTGGCGGACCGCGGATGAGGAACTCAACTACCGGCGGTTCTTCGACGTGGACACCCTCCTCGGTTTCCGCGTGGAGGAGCCTGAGGTGTTCGACGCCAGCCACAGCCTGCTCGTCGGGCTGGTGCGGGACGGCACGGTGTCGGGGCTGCGGATCGACCATCCCGACGGGCTCGCGGATCCGCGTGCCTATCTGCGGCAGCTCAGTGCTGCAACGCACGGCGCCTGGGTGGTCGTCGAGAAGATCCTCGAGGGGGACGAGGACCTGCCTGGTGACTGGGCGTGCGCCGGCACCACCGGCTATGACGCGCTCCTGCGCATCGGTGGCTTGTTCGTCGACCCGGCGGGAGCACCGGCGCTCACCACGGCACTGGCCCATATGGCACCGCGAGACGACCCGGCCGCCCTCGACTGGGAGACCGCACAGGAGCAGGCTCGGCGGCACGTCCTCGGCGGCATGCTCTTCCCGGAGGTCGAGCGACTCGCAGGCGTCGCCTACGACCTGTGCCAGGCGGAGGTCAGAATGCGGGACTTCTCGCGTCGGGGCCTGTCCGAGGCCCTGGTCGAGATGCTCGCCGCGATCCCGGTCTATCGCTCCTATGTCGTTCCGGGCGAGGACCCCCCACCGGTCTCGATCGAGGTCCTCGAGGCGACGGCGGAGCGCGCGACTCGGATGCGTCCGCAGCGAAGTGCCGAGATCGCGCTCGTTCGGGATCTCGCCCTTGGTCGCCGTGGTCGCGGGACCCGCGAGGACGAGTTCTGCGTGCGCTTCCAGCAGACGTGTGGCCCGGCAGTCGCGAAGGGCGTCGAGGACACCGCCTTCTACCGTTGGTTCCCGCTGGCCGCCCTGGACGAGGTCGGCGGCCAGCCGGACCGGTTCGGGGTGTCGCCCGAGGAGTTCCACGGGTGGGCGGCCGCGCGTCAGGTCCGCTGGCCGACCGCGCTGAACGCGCTGTCGACGCATGACACCAAGCGAAGCGAGGACGTCCGTGCCCGGCTGGCGGTGATCAGCGAGGTGCCCGGAGCGTGGGTGGTCATGATGGAGCGCTGGCGCTCGCGCACGGGCGGGCTGACCACTCCGGACGGCACAGAGGACGGGGCGACCGGGTGGCTGCTGTGGCAGACCCTCATCGGCGCGTGGCCCATCGACGCCGATCGGCTCTCCGCCTATCTGATCAAGGCCATGCGCGAGGCCAAGCTGCGGACTTCATGGCGGCGCATCGACGAAGAGTATGAGCAGCACCTCACTGACGCCGTCCATGACCTGCTGGCCGATCCCGCGACGATGGATCACGCGTTTCAGTTCGTCGAGTCGCTGGAGCCCGGCTTCGTCGCGAACGTTCTTGGCCAGCGCGCCATCCAGCTGGTGACGCCGGGAGTCCCTGACATCTACCAGGGCTGCGAGACGGTCTCACTGCGTCTGGTCGACCCGGACAACCGTGTGCACCCCGATGACGACGAACTGGCGCGCCTGCTGGCGACGGCCCTCGCCACCGTGCCCGACCCCGTCACGGACCTGCCGGCCGCCAAGATGCGCCTGACCGCGCTGGGGCTTCGGCTGCGGCGCGATCGGCCCCAACTGTTCGGGGAGGGCGGGTCATACGAGCCCCTCGGCATCGCCGGTCCGCTCATGGAGCACGCGGTCGGCATCCTCCGTGGCGGCGAGGTGGCCGTGACGGCGACGCGGTTCGCCGTTCGCCTGGCTGAGGCAGGCGGCTGGGACGAGTCCACGACGACGACCCTGCCCGACGGGCTCTGGCGCGACCTGCTCACCGGCCGCGAGCACGCGGGTGGCCGGCCGCTCACTCTCGCTTCGCTGCACGCGGACTGGCCCGTCACGCTGCTCGTGAGGGAGCAGTGAGGATTCCCGTGGGCCAAGGGCCGCTCGTGGTCTGGGCGCCGGCTGCCCAGCGGGTGCGCGCCCTGCCCGTCGACGGGACCGCCGAAGACCTCCGCGCCGTCGAAGATCACCCCGGCTGGTACGCCGGCGGTTCGCGCGTGGTGGCGACCGGGTGCCGACTACCTGCTCGACATCGACGGAGAGGTCACCCCCGACCCTCGGGCGCGCTGGCTGCCCCAGGGGGTCCACGGCCCGGCCCGCGTCGTCGACCCGTCGGCGTTCGCGTGGACCGACGACGGCTGGCGAGGCCGTGACCTGGCCGACGGCGCCGTCATCTACGAGCTGCACGTCGGCACCGCCACGCCGGTCGGGACGCTCGATGCGGCGATCGACCTGCTGGATGGGCTGGCAGACCTGGGCATCACGCACGTGGAACTGCTGCCCCTCGCCGCGTTCGACGGCCCGCGCGGCTGGGGATACGACGGTGTCGCCATCAACGCAGTGCACGACGGATATGGCGGCCCCGAGGCGCTCGCCCGGTTCGTGGATGCGGCCCACGCCCGGGGCCTGGGCGTCCTGCTCGACGTGGTGCACAACCACCTCGGGCCGAGCGGCAACTACTGGTCGCGGTTCGGCCCGTTCTTCACGGACGCGCACTCGACGCCGTGGGGATCGGCGGTCAACCTGGACGACCACGGCTCGGACGACGTGCGCGCGATCCTCATCGACAGCGTCGTCGGCTGGCTCAGCGACTACCACCTCGACGGCCTCCGGCTCGACGCGGTCCACGAGCTGCGCGACAACCGCGCGTACCCCTTCCTCGAGGAACTCGGGGACGAGGTCCGGGCCCTGGCCGGCAAGCTCGACAGGCCGCTCGCGCTGGTCGCCGAGTCGGACCGCAACGATCCGGCCACGATCACGGCCCCTGCGCAGGGCGGGCTGGGCATGACCGCGCAATGGGACGACGACGTCCATCACGCGCTGCACTGGCTGCTGACGGGGGAGACGTCGGGCTACTACGCGGACTTCGGGTCGTGCGACGCGGTTGCGCACGCGCTTGAGCGCGGCTTCCTGCACGACGGCGCCTGGTCGTCCTTCCGCGGTCGGTCGCATGGACGCCCGATCGACTGGTCCACCACGGATCCCTGGCGCCTGGTCGTGGCGCTGCAGACCCATGACCAGGTGGGCAACCGGGCGACGGGCGACCGGCTCGTCTCCCTCGCCGGACTGGATCGGGCGGCCTGCGGCGCCGCCCTGCTGCTCACCCTGCCGTTCACTCCGCTGCTCTTCATGGGGGAGGAGTGGGGGGCATCGACACCCTGGTGCTTCTTCTCGTCGTTCCCGGACGAGGCGCTGTCGCGAGCCGTCACCGAGGGCCGGCGTCGGGAGTTCGCGCAGCATGGCTGGGACGAGGCGAGCGTCCCCGATCCCCAGGATCCGCAGACGCATGCCGGGTCGGTCCTGCGGATGCAGGAGCGCCTGGCGGGTGACCATGGCCGACTCCTTCGCTGGTACCGGGCTCTGATCGAGCTGAGGTCGCGGCCCGATGGGCCGGGAATCGCGTTCGGCGGCCAGCCGCAGACCTCCGCGGGCGGACTGCACTGCGAGTGGGAGGCGGATGATGACGGACGGCCGGCGTGGTTCTCGGTCGTGCGGCCGGGCTGGACCACCGTGGTGAACCTTTCGGAACAGGTGGTCGAGGTCGCGGTCGCCGACGACAGCGAAGTCGAGCTGCAGTGGCAGCCGGACGGGTGCGTGCGGGTCCCGGATGGCATACGGCTGGACCCGCTCAACGCGGTCGTGCTGCGCTCGCCCTGAGTCCGCACGTCGTCGTCGAGCACGCGACGCGGCAGGCCCGCCTACTCGCGCAGGCTCAGCGCGGCGAGCGCGCCGTTGACGATGGATCCGGCGTCGAGGTCGTGGGCTCGATACAGGTCGTCGATGGTGCCCGACTGCCCGAACTCGTCGACACCGAGCGCGACCTGCGGCATGCCCAGAGCCGACCCGATCCAGGCGAGCGCGTGCGACGACGCGTCGTGGACGGAGACGATGGGGGCTCGCTCGGGGAACGCGGCGCGCAGGACCCCCGGCAGCGACGGGGTGGTGGCGGTTCGGACCGCCTGGCGAACGGTGCGCTGCCACCCTCGGTACAGGCGGCCGGGTGACGTGATGTCGACGACGTGCGCGATGACTCCTTCGGACGCCAGCTCGTCGGCCGCCGCCAGCACGTCGGGCAGGACTGCCCCGCAGGCCGCCAGGTGGACGCGCGGTGCCTCGCGCGCGTCGTCCGCAGTCGAGGCTGACCCGTGCAGGGCCTCCCGTCCGTCGACGAGCCGGTAGGCCCCGGCGAGGACCTGACGGCGGAGGACCGCCTCGCCCAAGCGGCCGCGGGCCCGTTCGAATGCGCGTTGGTCCACGGGTCGAGTGCTCAGCCGGAAGTACTGCACCAGTTCCGCGCTACGCAGGTCGGGCGCGGTGTCGGGCACGAGGCCGGCCACGTGGGCCACGGCATCGCAGAGCAGCCAGTCCAGGGCCGCGGCGAAGGCCGGCTCGTGCAGCACGGTGCCCGGCAGCTCGATCCCGACCGATGCCGTGACGGTGGACTGATGAGCTCCGCCCTCCGGCGCAAGGCTGACGCCGGACGGTGTGCCGGCGACGATGAACCGCGAGCCCGAGTAGGCACCGTGGATGAAGGCGTCGAGGCCCCTCAGCACGAACGGGTCGTACACCGTGCCGATGGGGATGAGCGGCTGGTCGTTGAGGTCCGCGGACCGCCCGAGGGCACCCAGCATCATGAAGAGGTTCATCTCGCTGATGCCCAGTTCGATGTGCTGGCCCGACGGTCCCTCGATCCACTTGACGAGGGCGTCGTCGGTCCAGGCGCGCCGGCTGTCCGGGGCGAACACGCCCGTGCGGTTGATGAATCCACCGAGGTTCGTCGACGTGGCGACGTCGGGAGCGGTGGTGACCAGGTACGGCCGTACGTCGTCGTTGCGTGACAGTTCGCTGACGATCCGGCCGAACGCCTCCTGCGTCGATGTCGTGCCCGCCTTCGTGCCCGTCGAGGCAGGCACTGGCCCGGTGATCGTCGGACGGGTGCGATCGCGGTGCAGCCGCGTAGCTCGTTCGGCGCACAGCCGGCCCTCAGGGGACGAGTCGGGGAAGGCCGCCCAGTCATCGTCGGCCGGCACCCCGGCGCTTGCGCGCAGCGCGTCGATGCCCGTGATGTCGAGGAGGGCCGAGTGGTTGCGAGGGTTGCCGGCGGTGGGCAGTCCCCAGCCCTTGATCGTGTAGGCGAAGACGACGCTGGGCCGATCCGTGTGCGCGTCGCACTCGGCATAAGCCGCCAGCAGCGATTCGAGGTCGTGGCCGCCCAGGTCCGTGACGAGCTCGAAGGCTTCCGCGTCCGTGAGCGGTTCGCAGGAACCGCGCCACGTCGTCGGGAGCTCCGTCGAGGAAGCGGGCGCGGGCCTCGGGCGCGTCGAGTCCGAAGACCGACTGGTACTGCTCGTTCGGCATGTCGTCGATCCACTGGCGCAGGCACTCGCCGCCGGGCTGCGCGAACGCTCGCTGCATGCGCTGCCCGTACTTGACCGCGACCACATGCCAGCCGGCGGCATGGAACTGAGCTGACCACTGCTCGATGCGGGTACCGGGGATGACGCGGTCGAGGGACTGTCGATTGAAGTCGACGATCCACATCACGTTGCCCAGTCCGGCCGTGGCCGGGTCGGCGACCGCCTCCCACACGTTGCCCTCGTCGAGTTCGGCGTCGCCGAGGATGGCGATGAACCGGGACCGCTCGCGGGCGCCGAAGTGGGCGTCGACGTATCGGCGTGCGGCCGCGGCGAACAGCGGTGCGGCCGGGCCGAGACCCACGGAACCGGTCGAGAAGTCGACGCGATCGGGGTCCTTCGTGAGCGAGGGGTAGGCCTGCAGACCGCCGAAGGCTCGCAGGCGGGTGAGGTACGAGCGATCCAGATCGCCGAGGAGGTAGTTGATGGCGTGCAGCACGGGGGAGGCGTGCGGCTTCACGCTGATCCGGTCGTCGGCGTTCAGGTGGGCGAACCACAGTGCCGTCATCACGCTGACCAGCGACGCGCTCGACGCCTGATGGCCACCGACCTTCACTGATCCGGTTGGGCGGCTTCGATTCGCCTCGTCGACCATCCGGGTGGCCAGCCACAGCACGCGGCGCTGGACCGACTCCATCGTGGCGATGTCAGGCAACGGCGAGCCCTCGCTCCAGGTCCATGACGACATCGTGCACGTCCTCGAGGCCGACGGAGAGGCGGAGGATGCCCTCGCCGGGCCGTGCGGCCGCCTCGACCGGTCGATGGGTGAGGGCGGCTGGGTGCTGGATGAGGGTGTCGACGCCGCCCAGTGACACGGCATGCGTGATCAGCGTGAGCACCGAGCAGAACTTGTCGGCGGCGCCGTACCCGCCGGCGAGCTCGAAGGCGACCATCGCGCCCGGCCCGGCCATCTGGGTGCCGACCAGGCCGCGCGGATCGCACTCGGCGAGGCCCGGGTAGAAGACGCGGGAGACACCCGGCTGCTGGGCGAGCCAGTCGGCGATGCGCGTGGCCGATTCCTGCTGAGCCCGCATGCGCAGCGGCAGCGTGGGCAGACCGCGATGGAGCAGGTACGCGGACCACGGATCGAGCACGCCGCCGGTGATGGTGCGGATCGGGCGCAGCTGCTGCGCCTGCTCAGCACTGGTGGCCACGACTCCGCCCATCGCATCGCCGTGGCCGCCGATGTACTTGGTCGCGCTGTGCAGCGCGAACGTCGCCCCGAGCTCGAGCGGCCGCTGGAGCACGGGCGTCGCGAACGTGCTGTCCACGAGCACGGGGACGTCACCTGCCTGCCGGACCACGTCGCGGATGTCGACCAGCTCGAGGGTGGGGTTGGCGGGGGACTCGAGTACGACCAGTCCGGTCTCGGGGCAGACGGCGTCGGACACCGAGTCCGCGTCGACGTAGGACACCCGGGTGCCGAGCATGCCGGAGGCGAGCAGGTGGTCGGTGCCTCCGTACAAGGGTCGGACGGCGATGACGTGCGGGAGCCCTGCCTGCACTCGGGAGAGCAGGACGGCGGACATGGCGGCCATGCCGCTCGCGAAGGCGACGGCCTGCGTGGCCTCAGGCTGTCCGCCCGGCTCCTCCAGGGCCGCAACCGCGCGTTCGAAGCGGGCCACGGTTCCGTTCCAGGCCCTCCGGTACACCGACGACATCCCCGCCGGCAGAGGCGCTCCGCCGGCGAGAGTCTCGTAGGCGAGGCCGCCCGCGTCGATGCTGTCGAGTGGGGCAGTGGTGGACAGGTCGATGGGAAGGGCATGCACGCCGAGTTCCGTCAGGTCCTCGCGGCCGGCGTGCACGGCCCGGCTGTCGAACCGGTAGTCATCAGTGGCGGAAGCAGTCATGGCGTCATGGTGACCGAATATTCGGAGTAATGTCTCTCCGACCGAATAATCCGATGATCCAGATGGAAAGTCCGGCTATTGTGCGCAGATGAGCGATGAGATTCGGTCGTCATCGAATGATCGTCAGCCGCTCGACCGGGTGGACCTGCGCATCCTCGGTCAGCTCGTGCGGGACGGTCGGATTCCGAACAACGCCCTCGCGGCCCGCGTGGGCGTGGCCGCGTCCACTGCGCTGGCCAGGGTTCGGTCGCTGGTAGAGCGGCGGGTCATCCGTGGGTTCACGGTCGACGTGGATCCCGCCGCGGTCGGCCGTCCGGTACAGGCCATCGTGGCCCTGCGACTGCGCACGCACGATGCCCGCCACGTGATGGGGTTCGCGGCGCGGGTGGCGCAGCTGCCCGAGGTGATCCAGACGTTCCACGTCTCGGGCACCGAGGACTTCCTCATCCACGTCGCGGTCGAGGACGCCGAGCGCCTGCGGTCGTTCGTCCTGGCGTCGCTGACGTCCGACGCGGCCGTGGGCCAGGCGCAGACGCATCTCGTGTTCGAGCATCAACGCGGACACTTCCTGCGGGAGCCGTCGTAGTTGCCGAGATGCGCGTCCCATCGTGACCGCGGGCGGAAAGCCCCGACGAGCGTCGGTCAGCGTCGGTCGGCGTTCGAGGCCGCGAACAGGTGCCACGGCTGGGGCAGGCCCTTGAGGACGTGCTCGCCATGGTCCTCGAAGGTCAGGCCGGAACCGGTGACGAGGTCCTTCACGGTCTGGGAGACCAGGACCTGCGACGGCGCGGCCAGGCCGGAGATCCGAGCGCCGGTCGCGACGGCGATGCCACCGTGCTTGCCGTCCACGATCTCGCACTCACCGGTGTGCACGCCCGCCCGGACCTCGATGCCGAGGCCGCGGACCTGATCGACCACGTCCAGCGCGCACCGCACGGCGCGTGCCGGGCCGTCGAAGGTGGCGAAGAAGCCGTCACCCGCGGTGTCGTTCTCCACGCCCCGCCACTTGGCCAGCGCGTCGCGGACGATCCGGTGATGAGCGAGGACCAGGTCCTTCCACCCGCGATCCCCCATCGCGGCCTGCCGTTCGGTGGACCCCACGATGTCGGTGAACAGGACGGTCGACAGGACCCGGTCCACGTCGGGCGCCGGGCGGCTCCCGGTCACGAACTCCTCGACCTCGTCGAGGATCGCGTCGCCGTCGCCCAGCCATGGAATGTGGTCGTCGCCGGGGAACTCGACCAGTCGTGCGCCGGGGATCGCCTCGGCGAGGTACCGAGCCTGCCCGACGGGAGTGATGTGATCGCCTTCGCGCTGCAGCACCAGCGTCGGTGCCTGGATCGAGGGGAGCACCGCGCGGACATCGAGGTCGCTGAAGATGGCCGCCAGCTCGCGGTAGGCGCCCGGCGATGCGACCAGACGCTCGAAGCGGGCCCACCACCGCACGAAACGCGCGTCGGCCAGGCCGCTCGGACCCTGGAGGTCGAGATTCTGTCCCGTCCCCATCTCGGCCACGAACCGGTCGAAGAACGCCCGCTGCTCCTGCTCGGGCTTCCCGTACGGGAAGTCCGCGGTGCGCACGGTCTTCGTGGTGGCCGCGTACAGCACGAGCGCGCGCACCCGTTCGGGATACGTCGCCGCGAACAGCATCGACATCGCGCCGCCGCGCGCGCCACCGAAGATCACCGCGCTGTCGCTGCCGGCCGCCTCCATGACGGCGGACATGTCGTCCATCTGCGACTCGAGGTACGGAGGCGCCGCTCCCCGGTCGGACAGCCCGACACCGCGCATGTCGAAGACGATCAGCCGGGAGAACGAGGCGAGTCGGTCGAGGAAGCGAGCCCATCGGGGCTCCTCCCACATCACGTCCAGGTTGGACCAGATGCCGGGTGCGTAGACGATGTCGATCGGGCCGTCGCCCACGACGGTGTAGGCGAGATGCACGTCGTCATTGACGGCGTACCGAATCTCGCGCTCCATCCGTTCGAGACTATCCAGTGCGCGAACCCTCGCCTGCGGGATCGGCTCGGCCGCCGGCTAGGGGAGTCGGCGGGTGAGGAGCAGCCAGAACCCCAGCCAGCCCTCACCGAACATCGACGGCAATGCGACGACCATCAGCATGACGCCGGCCACGGACGAGTAGTCGGCGAGCGCGAGGTGCGCCACCGTGTCCGCGACGTAGGCCACTCCGGCGAAGCCCAGCACGTATCCGAGTGCTCGAGGAACCACGCGGGAGCGGGCCACGAGGACGCCCAGCAGCATCAGGTGCACACCGAACAGGACCAGGCCCAGTAGCCACGTCGTCTGGAACGCCTCGACGGCCTGCATGGTCTCGTCGGCCTGCGACGAACCGGACGTTGCGGCCGCCGTCGCGAGGTTCAGCGCCTGGACCAGGAAGACGAGGGATACCCCGAGGATGACGCTGTAGCCGAGCCGGAACCAGCCCATCACGGCAGCCATGCGCCTGTCGACGGGCCGGAAGATCCGGTAGAGGGCCCAGGAGAGCGTCACGTCGAGCAGGACGATGACCACGAAGGCGGCGATGCCGATGCTCATCAGGCCGGGTGACTCGGCGATGTTCGCGGTCGTCGATGCAGGGTCGCCCTCGACCACCAGGCCCTCGAGGACCAGGAAGTTGGCGAGGATCGCGAGCGCGAACATGAGCAGGTAGGAGGCACCGGCGATGCGAGCGATGCGGCGGTTGGGGCCGACGTCACCCCCGGCGCGAGCCTGGGCGGTGGACCGGACGGGGTGCGTGTGGGTGTCAGTCTTCATTCTTCTCTCCTGAGTTCGGGACTGTCGGGGCTAGGACCGGTCTGAGTGGACGACGACGACGGCCTTGCCGGTGACGCGCCCCGCCTCGAGGTCGGCGACTGCCTGGTGCGCCTGGGCGAGCGGGTACCGGTTGCCGATGAGCGGCACCACCGCGCCGCTGGCGAGCAGGTCGGAGAGGCGATCGGTCGTGTGGTGCCCCTCCTTGCTGATGAACGACGTCAGGCGACGCCTCGAGAAGACGGACAGCGCGGCGGCGCGGAGGTTGCGTCCGATCCCGCCCGTCCAGCGCCCGCCGCCCTCGCCGCCGACGATGACGAGCGTGCCGGTCGGGGTCAGTGCCCGGGCGAGCCGCCGCACCGGGTTGAGGCCCCCCGCGTCGATGATCAGGTCGTAGTGGGCACTGCCGTCGAGGTAGTCATCCGCTGTGTAGTCGAGCACTTCGTCGGCGCCGAGGGCGGTCACTGCGTCCGCCTTCGCGGCGCTCGCCACACCGGTGACGCGGGCGCCGAGCGCCTTCGCGATCTGGACGGCGTAGCTCCCGACACCCCCCGAGGCGCCGATCACGAGGACCGACTGGCCCGACGTGAGACGGCCGACGTCCGTGAGCGCCTGCAACGCGGTGGAGCCGGAGACGGCCGCCGCTGCCGCGGCCTCGAAGCCGATGGATGCTGGCTTGTGGCTGAGCTTGCTCTCGGGCGCAGCCGCGTACTCGGCGAAGGTGGCCTGGCCGATGCCGAAGACCTCGTCGCCCACTCGGAAGCGGGTCACGCTCGCGCCAATGGCGACGACGACGCCGGCGACGTCCAGTCCGGGCACCGGCTGCTTGGGCCGGGTGAGGCCGAAGCCGAGGGCTCGGATCACGTACGGGCGTCCGGTCAGCAGGTGCCAGGTGCCGCGGTCGACGCCCGCCGCGCGCACCTCGATCAGCACCTCGTCGTCGGCGATCGTGGGGCGGGCGATGGTGGCTGCCTCGACTGCGTCGGCGCCGCCGTAGCGATGTGCCACGACTGCCCGCATCGCCGGCGAGGCGGGGGCGGCCGTGGGCGTGCTGTTCTGGCTCAGGGTGGTGGTCTGCGTGGTCATGCGGTGTCCTCTCCAAGATTCGTACTTTGTACGACAATGTGGCGACGGTATCTCGTACTTAGTACGATGGTCAAGTCCCTTCGAAGGAGTCCGATGTCTGCCACTGCCCCCCGCGGGTCCCTGAACGAGGACCGGGTCCTCGACGGCGCCATGGCGCTGGCCGACCGGATCGGTCTCGAGGCCCTGACGATCCGCCGGCTCGCGGAAGACCTCGGCGTGAAGCCGATGACGCTGTACTACTACGTGCCGTCGAAGGAGGCGATCGTGGACGGCATGGTCGAACGCGTCTTCGCGGAGATCGAGTTGCCACCCGAGGACCAGCCGTGGAAGGACGCCGTCCGAGTCCGCTGCGTGTCCGCGCGGAGAGTGCTGAACCGACACCCGTGGGCGGCACCCCTGATGGAGTCACGCATGAATCCGGGCCCAATGAACCTCAGCCACCACGAGGCCGTGCTCGCCTGCCTTCGGCGTGGCGGGCTGTCATGGCAGCTGACCGCGCACGCGTACGCGGTCCTCGACAGCTTCATCTTCGGCTTCGCGTTCGAGGAGGCCACGCTGCCGTCATTCGACACCGAGGGCTTCGCCGAGGTCACTGCTGAGATCGCCGCGAGAATGGATGCGGCCGCGTACCCGATGCTCGTGGCATTCACGGCCGAGCATGTTCTACAGCCGGGCTATGCGTTCGGCGACTCCTTCGAGTTCGGCCTCGACCTGATCATCGACGGACTGGAGCGCGCGTCGCGCATGGAGTGACGGGCAGATGGGTGCGCCCCTTCAGCTATCGGAGTACCGTCGTGAACTGTCCGGCCGCGGGGGGCCAGCCAAGGGATTGGGGGCGACGTGGCTACGACAACAGACGCGGTCGCCGCCGGTCTGCACCGCTTCGACGAGAGCGCGCTTCCTCGGCGGAGGGCCCGATGGTCCTTCGCCGCCACTCTCACGGCCGTCTACCTCGCGATCTCCCTGGCATGGATCGTCCTGTCCGATCGCCTCGTGACAGCGTCAGCCCAGGACCTGCCCAGCTCGGAGACCCTGCAGACGGTCAAGGGCCTCGGTTTCGTGGTCGTGTCAGCCGCCGTGCTGTACGTCGCGGTGTCGATGTACGCCCGTCAGTCCAGACGCGCTCGCCGCGACCTCGAGCAGGCGTGGGACGAGACCCTGCTGGGGTGGGCGCTCGCCATGGATGCGCGAGAGGCCCAGTTGGCGAGCCACAGCCAGCGAGTGGCCGACCTGACCGTCGCGCTCGCCCGGCAGCTGGGCGTCCCCGCCAAGGACCTCCGGCCGATCTACCGTGGGGCGCTGTTGCACGACATCGGCAAGCTCGGGGTGCCGGAAGCGATCCTGTCGTCCCGCGAGCCGCTCACGGACGAGCAGTGGGTGCTGATCCGACAGCATCCCGACAACGCCCGACGCATCCTCGAGCCCATCGCGTTCCTCGCCGACTCGATCGACATTCCCTACTGCCACCACGAGCGCTGGAACGGCTCGGGCTACCCGCGCGGGCTGGCAGGTACCGAGATCCCGCTGTGGGCTCGCATCTTCGCGGTCGCGGATGTCTACGACGCGCTGACGGTCGATCGGCCGTACCACTCGCGGATCTCCCATGACGCCGCCGTGGCCATCATCCGCGACGACGCGGGCGTCCTGCTCGACCCGGAGGTCGTTGACGCCTTCGAGGAGCTCATGACCTCGCGTGAGTAGATGCTGCTAATCCGTCGCAGTCCTGCGTCCCTTGTTGCGGTACATCGCCTCGTCAGCAGCCCGGAGTGCGTCGTCGAATGACACGCCGGCCGGCCAATCCGACACCCCGTAGGACCATGGCGCGGGATGAGCGGCGCGCATGCGCGCGATGAGGGGGGCCACGGAGTCGGCCGGCGTCTGCGGCAGGACGAAGACGAACTCGTCCCCGCCGAAGCGAATCGCCACGTCGTCAGGACGCAGCACGGCCTTCCATGCCCGCGTCAGTGAGCGGAGGAGCGCGTCTCCCTCGGCATGCCCTCCTCGGTCGTTGACCGCCTTGAAGCCGTCGAGGTCGACCTCCATGAGGGTGCGGGGCAGCGTCGCGCGACCCGGAGTGCCGTTGACCTGCAGGTACTGCTCGAGACCAGCCCGATTCATCAGCCCCGTCAGGGAGTCGTGCGTCGCGATGCGCTCCCCGCGTGCGACCACCAGGTTCATTCCCACTGCCACGCCGATGAGTGTCACGGTGATCCGGAGCCAGGCTTCCGGAACGACCGACTCCAGGTGCGACAGGTGCAGGCCGATGAGCATCGCGGCTGATCCCGCGGCCGCGTACACGAAGGTGATCCAGGTATGCCACCACAGGCCCGCGTACACCACCATCACGACCAGTCCGCCGGCGGTCGTCAGCACATCGATGGCATCTCCCGCTGATGACATCTCGACGACCGCCGTCGTCAGCAGAGCGATCACGCCCACGTGCAGGAACCACTCCGGTGTCCGAGCCCCCCACGCCAGTACGGCAACGAGAACGGCTGCCGGCAGGGCAGTCACCCAAGGGGCGCTGGCCACCGATCCGTGGCCGTCGACGAGTCCGAAGATGAGGACGGCGAGGTAGAGGCCCGACCACAGTGCAAGCGTCCACACCGGCCCCGGCAGGGACCGCACTTCTCGGGGTCCCTGCACTGCTGCCTCCTGGAGGACCAATGCCCGTCATGCTCCTCGCATGCGCATTGCCAGTGTGCTCTTCCCGAACACGGGATGAGAGCCCGACCCTGCCCGATCTCGATTTGCCGACGACGTGTCGGCAGGAGAGGGTGGCCTCGTGAGCCTGGGGATGTCGGAGGTCCGTCGCGCGAAGCTGCGCTTCGGGCTCCTCACGGCTGCCGTGTCCCTGCTGGTGTTCCTCGTGCTGCTCCTCACCACCTTGTCCGGTGCCCTCGTGGGCTCCTTGACCGGCGCCCTTCAGGGTCTGCAGGCGCAGGGTCTGGTGTACGCCGAGTCTGCGCGCGACAACATCGCGGCCAGCCGGCTCGATCCGCAGACCGCGGCCGCGGTCGCGCAGGTCCCCGGCGTCGCGGCCGTCGGATCAGTCGGCACCTTCACGACCCGGGCGGAGTTGGCCGGCACGCTAGGCGACCTCCAGGTCTTCGGATTCGAGCCCGGGGCGCCCGGCGGGCCTGGCGGTCTGTCCAGCGGCCGACTCCCTGAGAAGGCCGGCGAGGCGGCGGTGGACGGCGGCGGCGTTGCCATCGGCGACACGATCGTCCTGGAGCCGACCGCCATCCCGCTCGAGGTCGTCGGCCTGCTCCGCGGAGCCCAGTTCAACGCACTGCCCACCGCCTACGTGGCGCTGGACTCGTATTCGGACGCCCTCAACGCCGCCAACCCGGGGCTGCCCTTCGTGCCCGTCAACGCCGTCGCGTTCGACGTAATCGACGGATCCGACCCGGCGCAGGTGGCGGCAGCAGTCGGCACGACCGTGCCCGGGACCGTCGGGTACACGCTCGACGACGCGGTGGCCAAGATCCCCGGCATCGACTCGATCACGCAGAGTTTCGGCATCCTGGTCGGGCTGACCTTCATCATCGGCATCGTGGTGATCGGGTTCTTCTTCCTGATCCTCACCGTGCAGAAGTTGAAGGCGTTCACCCTGCTGCGCGCCATCGGGGCGTCGACCCGCTCGCTGGCCGCGACCGTCGCGCTGCAGATCACCCTCGTGGTCCTCGCGGCGTCCGCGATCGCGGTTGCCCTGACCCTTCTCGCCGTGCAAGGCCTCAACACAGGCATCCCCGTCCAACTCGACCCCGTGGGCATCCTCGTCACCGTGCTCGGCGTCCTGGCCTTCTCACTGCTGGCCGGCCTGCTGAGCGTCCGCCGCATTGCACGCATCGACCCCGCCACCGCCACCGGGAGCCGCTGATGCTTGCCATCCGGGAGATCCAGCGCGCACGAGGCCGCTTCGCCTCCATCGTCGCCGCCTTGTCCTTGATCGTCTTCCTCGTCCTCGTCCTGGGCGCTCTTGCTGATGGGCTCTTCTACGGCGCCACCGGCGCCGTGCGGTCCACGAATGCGAGCGGGTACGTGTTCTCGGAGGACGCCGAGGGGTCGCTTGTCAGGTCCAGCGTCGACGAGGCGGACGCGGCTGCTGTGTCGTCGGCTCCGGGCGTGACATCCGTGAGCCCGGTTGGCGTCCTGCTGACCGGAGGCACCGGACCGGAGGGCGCCATCGACCTGGCCGTCTTCGGCCTGGAGATGGCAGCGGCGGGGACGCCCACCACGCTGGTCGAAGGACGACTGCCCGAGGCCGGCGAGGACGGCGTGGCGGCGGTCGACACGCGACTCCGCGACGCGGGCGTGGCCATCGGCAGCCAGATCTCGGTGGGCGAGGTGAGCGCGGAGGTGGTCGGCTTCGTGTCCGACTCGGCCTATCAGCTGCAGCCCACCGCCTGGACCAGCGTGCCGACGTGGCGCGCGATGCGGGACGCCGTCCGCCCCGAACTGCGCGGCCAGCCGACTGCAGTGAACGCGATCGCGTTCACGACCGAGGGTGCGCCTGACCTCGCGGCCATCGCCGCGACCGTGCCGGGGACCACGGCGCTCACCGCGGAGCAGACCGGCCTGGCCATCCCCGGCGTCGAGCAGCAGAGCTCGACGCTGAACGCGATCATCTACACCACGCTGGCGGTGGCGGCTCTCGTCGTTGCCCTGTTCTTCGCCCTGGTGGTGCTGGAGAAGCGCGAACTGTTCGCGGCGCTGAAGGCACTGGGATCGTCGACGGGACGGCTCGGCCGGGGTGTCATCGCCCAGGCCGCCATCGCCTCCGTTCTCGGAGTCATCATCGGCGCCGTGGTGGCCCGATTGTTCGGGATGCTGATCCCGGCGCAGGTGCCGACCCTGTTCCGCACCGACACGCTGATCACGATCGCCGTCTTCACCGTGGTCGCGGGCGTGGTCGGCGCCCTGTTCTCCCTGCGACGCATCGCCCGCATCGATCCTGCAACCGCCATCGGAGGCGCACTATGAGCGACGCCAGCCCCGCGACGTCGACGGGCGAGGATCCCGTCCTCATCGCGACCGACGCCGTTCCGAACGGTCCCGGCGAGAGCCCGGCCGCTGACGCCGCACACCATCCGTCCGCTCTCCTGCGGGTGACCGAGGTGAGCAAGGTCTACGGCGAGGGTCACACTGCCGTGACCGCGGTGTCCGAGGCGACGATGGCGGTCGACGAGGGCGAGTTCGTTGCCCTGCTGGGGCCGTCGGGCTCGGGCAAGACGACGCTGATCTCCGTCATCGGCGGACTGCTCGCGCCCTCGACGGGATCCGTCCAGGTGCGGGGCAACGAAGTGACGGGAATGTCCACGGCTGAGCTCACGCGCTTTCGCGCCGAGAACGTCGGCTTCGTCTTCCAGTCCGCCAACCTGGTGCCGTTCCTGACAGCGAGGGAGAACCTGCTGTACGTGTCGTCGCTGGTCAAGGGCATCTCCAAGAAGCAGGCTCAGCAGCGGGCCGACCAGCTGCTCGAGGAGCTCGGCCTCGCCGACCGGGCGAAGAACCTGCCCGAGCAGCTGTCCGGTGGCGAGCGCCAGCGAGTGGCCATCGGCCGCGCGCTGATGAACGATCCGGACCTGGTGCTCGTCGACGAGCCGACGGCCGCCCTCGACACCGCCATGGGCCGGCAGGTGGTCCAACTGCTGCGGCGCGAGATCAAGGCGCGCGGCAAGACCGGCATCATGGTCACCCACGACCTGCGCATGGTCGAGTACACGGACCGTGTGTTCGAGATCCTCGACGGCAACCTGACCCACGTCGAGCAGCCGAGCGCTCTGCAGCACTAGCGGTCCGCGCGGCCATCCCCGCGTCCCACGTTGCTGGTGAGCCCCGTGTGGCAAGGGAGTCGTGCGTTCTGCCTCAATGCGAGCGAACCCGCCTCGCCCGAAGAGGTCCTCCCCTAGCGTGGCCCCATCCGCCGCCACTGAAGGAGACCACATGGCCCCGCGCGTTCTGCCCCGACCGCGAGCTCGTCTGACCACCCGGAGGGTGCTCGCCGGCGTCGCGGCCCTGTCGCTGTCCGCAACCGCTTTGGCGTTCGGCTCCTCCACGGCGGTGGCGGGCGACGCGCCGGCCACGTCGCCTGGTGGCGACGTGACGCCCAAGCTGGTGCGCCTGCAGATCCTGGCGTTCAACGACTACCACGGCCATCTGGAGGCATCCACGCCCGGGACGGTCGGCGACCAGGCGGCCGGTGGGTCCGAGTACCTCGCCTCGGCGCTGAAGCAGCTGCGAGCGGGCAAGAGGCACAGCCTGACGGTCGCCGCGGGCGACCTCATCGGCGGCTCGCCGGCACTCTCGGGCCTGTTCCACGACGAACCGTCCGTCGAGTCGCTCAACGCGATGCAACTCGACGTGTCCGGCGTCGGAAACCACGAGTTCGACGAGGGCGTCGCAGAACTGCTGCGCATGCAGGAGGGCGGCTGCCATCCGGTGGACGGGTGCTACTTCCCCGACCAGCCGTATGCCGGCGCGGACTTCCAGTGGCTGGCCGCGAACGTCGTCAAGCAGACCAACCGTAAGACCGTGCTGCCGCCGTACTGGGTCAAGGACGTCGGCGGCGTCAAGGTCGGCTTCATCGGCATGACCCTCGAGGGCACGGATGCCATCGTCGCGGCCTCCGGCATCCAGGGCTACGCGTTCCTCGACGAGGTCCGCACGGCCAACCGACTGGTGCCCAAGCTGAAGAAGGAGGGAGTGGAGAGCATCATCGTGCTGCTGCACGAGGGTGCCACTCAGGATCCTGCGCCGGGTGAGATCAACGCCTGCAACAACATCAGCGGTCCGGTGGTCGACATCAACAGCGGGCTCGATCCCGAGATCGACGCGGTCATCACCGGTCACACCCACCAGCCCTACAACTGCATGCTGCCCGGACCCGACGGCCGCAAGCGGATGGTGACGAGCGCCTACTCCTATGGGCGGGTCATCTCCGAGCTCAACCTCGTCCTCGACCAGCGGACCGGAGAGGTGGTCCGCAAGCTGAGCAAGGCCACGAACCACGCTGTCATCCAGTCGGCGCTCAGCCCCGACCCGGCACAGACCGCTGTCATCAACAAGTGGATGCCGCTGTTCGAGGCTTCCGGGAACACTCCCGTCGGAACGATCACCGCGGATATCGTGCGGGGCGGCACGCCACCGGGAGCCGACCGGGGCATCGAGTCTGCTGCCGGCAACTTGGTGGCCGACGCGCAGGCGTGGGCGACGTCGTTCAACGGTGCACAGGTGGCCTTCATGAATCCGGGCGGCGTGCGCTCGGACCTGAAGTACACGCAGTCCGGGACGGAAGGGGACGGTGTCGTCACCTACGGAGAGGCCTTCACCTTCCAGCCGTTCGGCAACGAGCTGGTGACCATCCCGATGACGGGCGCGCAGATCGTGTCAGTCCTTCAGGAGCAGTGCCAGCCGGCTGGCTCGTCGCGGCCGTTCCTGAGCCTGGGCGTCTCGAAGGGGTTCACCTACACGCTCAGCAGGACGATCGTGGACGGCACCTGCACGGCGGTGTCGATCACCGACGTCAAGCTGAACGGCAAGGCGCTGGATCCGGCCACGACGTACTGGGTCACGGTGAACAACTTCCTGGCTGACGGCGGAGACAACTTCTCCACCTTCAAGCAGGTGGCTGAGTCCGAGCGGCTCCCTGGTGGCCTCGATCTCCAGGCGCTGACCGACTACCTCAGCACGTTCGCCCCGGTCGCCCCACCGTCCGTCGACCGGGTGACCGAACTGCCCTAGCAGTGACGCGTCCGCCCCCGGCAACCTGGCCCCGTACAGGTTCCGGGGGCGGCTCGCGTTTCGCTCCGTGCCGTCGTCACGGGGCGCTAGAAGTCCCGGCCTCCTCAGCCTCGGCCGTCTCGATCGCCTTCGTCAGCCGGTCGCGTTCCTTGATGATCCATCTGCCGGCGGGGTAGTTGCGGACGAACTCGTCGGCGAACTCCACGGGGTCGTCGCCGACGATCTCGCGGATCGGGATCCCGTCCGCCGCGCTCTGCTCGAAGAGCGTGGCGAGGTCGTCCAGCATCGACAGGATGCTGCCCCCGTCGCTCATGCCGCCCAGGTAGGTGTAGTAGCGCTCCAGACCGGCCACCGCCGTGCGGTAGCTCGGGGGGAGCTTCTCGATGCGGGCCTGGTACGCCCGGTAGTGCTTCTTGTCGCCGATGACCCTTGTGGTGAACTCGGAAATGCCCATGGCTACCGTCCTCCTTCGCGGAGCTGGTCCAGTCGTTCGGTGAGGAAGCTCCAGGTCCTCCAGAACTCGGTCAGGCTTGCGTCTCCTTGTGCGTTGAGGGAGTAGACCTTGCGCGGTGGCCCCTTCTCGGAGGGCACCGTCTCGACGTCGACGAGGCCGCGTCGCTCGATCCGGATGAGCAGCGCGTACACCGTCCCCTCGGCGATGTCGGAGAAGCCCTGGTCCCGGAGCCGGGCGGTGATCTCGTACCCGTAGGCGGGCCGCTCGGAAAGGATCGCGAGGACGATGCCCTCCAGAGTGCCCTTGAGCAGCTCGGTCTCCTGTCGTCCCATCGCCCACCTCAACTACTCAGTGTTAGTGACTACCAGTAAATAGTAACACTGAGTAGCGGATGCGCAAGGCCGAATTGCGCGTTGTCCGGAGGGCTGCGAGGATCGTCAGGAACAAGGGGAGTATCCCTTCGCTAGCGGTCGTCAATACGATGCTCCGGCACCCGGCCGCTAGATCGGCCCCCGGCCGGTGGCGAGAGACCTTGTGCCGTGCAGTCACGACACAAGGATGGACATGGACGTATCCCTCTGGGTCTGGGTCGACCCTCATCGTCGCGATCCTCGCGATGCTCGCCATCGACCTGCTCATGCACCGCGAGGCCCACGAGATCGGCGTGCGCGAGGCCGCGATCTGGTCGTCGATCTGGGTGACCGTCGGCCTGCTGGTGGGCGGACTCATCTGGTGGGGCTACGGCTCGGAGTTCGGCCTGCAGTACTACACCGGCTACGTGATCGAGAAGTCCCTGGCCGTCGACAACGTCTTCGTCTGGGCGGTCATCTTCGGCTACTTCGCCGTTCCCAAGCGCTACCAGCACCGGGTGCTGTTCTACGGCGTCATCGGGCGCGCTGGTGTTCCGCGCGATCTTCATCGCCGCCGGCTCCGCGCTGATCGCGAGCTGCCGCGTGGGTGCTCTACGTGTTCGGCGCCTTCCTGATCCTCACCGGCGTTCGCATGATGCTGCAGCGCAACGAGCACGTCGACATGTCGAAGTCGCGAACGCTGAAGCTCTTCCGCCGGTTCGTCCCCTCCACCGACGAGTACGAGGGGCAGCGGTTCTGGGTTCGGCGCGGTGGCGTCCTCATGGCGACGCCGCTGCTGGCCGTGCTGGTCGTCGTCGAGGTGACCGACATCATCTTCGCGGTCGACTCGATCCCGGCGATCTTCGCCGTGACCCAGGAGCCGTTCCTGGTCTTCGCCAGCAACGCCTTCGCGATCCTCGGCCTGCGCGCCATGTACTTCCTGCTCGCCGACCTGATCCACCGCTTCATCTACCTCAAGCTCGGGCTGTCGCTCGTGCTCGTGTGGGTCGGAATCAAGATGATCGTGGGGCACGCCTTCGTGACGATTCCCACGGTGCTCAGCCTCGGCATCGTCGTGGCGATCATCGCGACGTCTATCGTGGCCAGTCTGCTGGCGACGCGAGAGCCGCGAGTAGACGAGTCGGCAGAGCCACCCCACGAAGAGCGAGCGAAGGAGCCGGCACATGAATAGGCAGACGCTGAGCTCGCAGTGGCGACGACTCCCGCATCCGCTGCGGTGGCTCGGCGTCGCAATCGTGGGCGGCGCGCTCGTGGTGACCGGGCTGGTGCTGATGGTCCTGCCAGGCCCCGGTATCCCGCTCCTGGTCCTCGGCCTGGTGATCCTGGCGACGGAGTTCGCCTGGGCAGAGGCGGTTCTCAGCCGAGTCAAGAAGCAGGGCTCGGCACTCGCCTCGGGAGTCTCGAAACGAATCGGACGAAAGGGAGGACGCACGCAGTGACAAGGGTCCGGAAGTTGACGACTGGACGAGGTCGGTTGCTTGCCCTCGCCGGGGCTGGAGCGCTGGGCATGCTGGTGCTGACGGGCTGTAGCACGGTGCAAGGTGCTGTCGATGGTGCGCAGCAGGCGGTCGACGGTGCGCAGGCACTGCTCGAGGCACCGGCACAGGTGGCGAGCGCCTGCGAGACGGCCATCACCGCTCTCGATTCGGGTGAGCCTCTTGCTGACGTGCGCGATGCGGTCGGGGAGGCCACCGCTCAGGTCGACGAGGCATTGGCCGGAGCCTCCGCGATCCCGGGGGTGGACGCCGTCCGCTCGGCGTTCGCAGAGGCCCTCGCCGCGGTCACTGATTCCGAGTCCGGAGCGGTACCTTCGGGTGCGAAGGACGCTGTCGTGACGGCGTGCGCCGTCTTCACAGCAGGATCGGAGGCACCGGAATGACCGCAGTGCAGGACGAGACCACCACCCGTCAGTTGGCCGGCATCAGGCGGTGGAACCTCATCGCTGGATTCGCCCACCTCGCGCAGTTGGTGGCCATCCTGGTGCTCGCCAACGCCTTCACCCTTCCCGTCACCGCGACGTACATGGAGGGACCGCCTGGCACCACGCCCTCGGACCCGGTAGTGCTCTTCGACTTCCGCGTCGCGTGGGGGGTGGCACTGTTCTTCGGGCTGTCGGCCTTGTTCCACTTCATCGTCGCGCTGCCGCCGTTCTCTGCGCGCTACGCGGCTGGCCTCGTCGCACGGCACAACTACTTCCGCTGGGTCGAGTACTCGCTCAGCTCGTCCGTGATGATCGTGCTCATCGCCCAACTGGTGGGCATCTCCGATGCGGCTGCGCTGATCGCCCTCTTCGGCGTCAATGCCTCGATGATCCTGTTCGGCTGGCTCCAGGAGAAGTACGAGACGCCGGGCAGCGGCGGCTGGGTCCCGTTCATCTTCGGGTGCATTGCCGGCATCGTGCCGTGGCTGGCCGTCGCCCTCTATGTCCTGGCTCCGGGCGCAGCGACCGCCGCCGAACCTCCCGCGTTCGTGTACGGGATCGTCTTCTCCCTCTTCGTCCTGTTCAACTCGTTCGCGATCGTCCAGGTGCTGCAGTACAAGAAGGTGGGCAAGTGGGCGAACTACCTCAACGGCGAGCGCACGTACATCACCCTGAGCCTGGTGGCGAAGTCGCTGCTCGCGTGGCAGATCTTCGCCGGGACGCTGGCTCCCGGATCGTGAGGGGCCTGCGGCTCGACTGTTCGGACGTCGCTAGCTGGTGATGTCCTTGCGGTCGAACCGCAGCGTCGCGATGAGGACGAGGATGCCGAAGGCGATCAGGCTGTAGGCGGTGCCGCGGGCCATCAGGTCCCAGTCGATCCTCGGGGCGAGGGCCCCCACCCAGGCGTTCGAGTACTCGCCGGGCAGGTACTTCCGGAGGTCGCCGAGTGCCTCGATCGCGTCGAGGATGTTGACCACGATGACGATGACGACGGCCGCGCCGACGGCCCCGAGCGGCACGTCCGTCAGCACGCTCATCAGGAACGCCAGCCCGGCGGGGATGAGCAGCACGATCATGATGTAGCCGGCGACGATGCCGATCCGCGTCCATGACTCGGCGACGTCGAACGAGCCGCCGAGTGGACTCGTCAGCGGCGCGGTGCCGAAGGCAAGGGCTCCGATCAGCCACGACGCGGCCACCAGGATCACGAGGGTGAGGGCCGTCAGCACCAGGCCGATGACGGCCTTGCTGAACAGCAGCTTCCGTCGCGGCACGGGCGCGGCGAGCAGGTAGCGCAGGGTCGACCAGGACGCCTCGCTGGCGACGCTGTCACCGAGGAACATCGCCGCGATGATCGTGAGCAGGAAGCCGGAGCCGAAGAACAGCATCGTGAGGGAGAAGTTCCAGGCGCCGAAGGTGGCGAGCCCGACGAGGTCGAGATCGCCGTCGCCGAAGCCGCCGCGGCCGGAGGAGGACGGCCCCAGCTTGACGGCGGCCACGACGATGAGCGGGAGGGCGATGCCGACGGCGAAGGCGATGATCGTGCGCCGCCTCCGCAACTGCCGGATCAGTTCGATGTGCAGCGGGAGCGTGCGCCCAGCGTGGTAGGCGGTCGTCGTCTCGGTCATGACTTCACCTCGTGCCCTTCCCCGACGAGGTCGAGGAACACGTCCTCTAGCCGTCGCCCTCGATGCTTGCCCAGCAGCGTCGCCACTTCGCCCTCCGCGATGAGGCGACCCCCGCTCATCACGACGACATGGGTGCAGGTCTGCTCCACCTCGCTGAGCAGGTGCGACGAGACGATCACCGTCCTGCCGTCCTGCGCGTAGGACCTGAGCACCTCGCGCATCTCCTTGATCTGGGGCGGGTCGAGCCCGTTGGTGGGCTCGTCGAGGATCAGCAGGTCCGGCAGGCCGAGCATCGCCTGCGCGATGCCCAGGCGCTGGCGCATGCCCTGGCTGTACGTGCGCACGCGACGGTCGATGGCGCTGCCGAGACCGGCGATGTCGAGCACCTCATCCATCCGGGGATCGCCGCTGCGGCCAGAGGCACGCCAGAACAGGTCGAGGTTCTGGCGTCCGCTGAGGTGTGGGAGGAGGCCCGGCCCCTCGATGAAGCAGCCCGTCCGAGCCAGCGCCGGCGCGCCGGGAGTGACGAGCTCGCCGAAGATGTGCACCTGTCCGGCCGTCGGGCTGATCAGGCCCATCGCCATGCGCATGGTGGTGCTCTTGCCGGCCCCGTTCGGTCCCAGCAGGCCGAGCACGACCCCGCGCTCGACGGTGAAGTCGACGCCGTCCACCGCGCGCACTCCGCCGGGGTACTCCTTGACCAGCCCCGAGACGGTGAGGGGAGCGGCCGGCGCGCTGGCCGGATCCTGATGCGGGCGCCGGGGCCTGGTAATCAGCAGGATCAGGGCGACAAGCACGAGGAAGGCCAGTCCGACCAGCGGCCAGACCCAGGTCGCCAGGCCCGTCGACGCGCGGGTTCCGTCAACCTGCGGGACGTCGACGACACCCGAGACAAGACCCACCGTGTAGACCGCCGGGCCGGCCGGCATCCGGTAGGCCTGATCCGTCGTCGTGACCGTCACGGCGAGCCGCGTCCCCGGCGCGAACTCCGTCACGATGGCGGGCAGCTCGATGTCGAGCTCGATCGGGCGTTCGTCGAGTGCGGGCAGTCGCACGGGAGCGACCAGCCCGGCGGGCAGTTGTGTGCGTCCTTGCTCGTCGAGGGGTCGTAGGGCTGCGAAGAGCGTGACGTCCTCGATGGGCCGGTCGCTCGCGACGGAGATGCGCACACGTGACGAGCCGACGACGTCGAGCGGCGCGTCCAGCGGGGCCGTGACGAAGGTCGCCGTCTGGTTCCCTGCGCCCAGCGCACCCGTCGCCCGCTGGAGCAGCGCGCCCACGCCTCCGAAGCCCGGCAGCGAGGAGATCGCTGCAGGGATGCCGCCGGCGGGGGCGAGGACCTGCTGGGGCGGCCCGGTCAGCGGAAGGGTGGTCTGGGCGGTGCCGTCCAGCCCGGGGTATGCGGGCGCGACGGACACCTCGAAGGTGCCGGCCGCTCGGTCGCTCAGCGCGGATCCCTCGGTGACCGCGTACACGAAGTCGGTGCTGGCCGCTTCCCCGTCGCCCAGGTGGGCACGGAACCAGTCGATCGTCAGCGCCCGGAGCTGCTCGGTGACGGACTCGGGCGACGTCAGTCCGCCGTCATGTCCCCCGGCGTGCCAGACGACCTTCAGCGGAACATCGGGATTGGCACGGGATATCTGCTCCGCGTTCGCGTTGACCTGGCTCAGTGGGAAGAGCGAGTCCGCCTGCCCACCGCCGAGCAGCGTGGGGGCCGTGATGCGGTCGGTGATGCTCGCTGGCGAGGACCGCCGCATCAGCTCCGAGCCGTCGGGCGTGACCGTGCCCTCGACGGCCGCCGTGGAGTAGGCGCGACACCACTCCTCCGTGAACCGTCCGCACTCCGTGACGGTGCCGTCCGGCAGCGCGAGTCCGGCGCTGAAGAAGAGCCCGGACCACAGTGACTTGTAGACACCGAGGTCGTCCACGCCGACGGCGTTCTGGCTGAAGAGCGAGTCCTCGAGACTGTTCCAGGTGATGTCGGCCGCGATCGCGTCGACCCGGTCGTCGTACCCGGCGGCGAGCAGGGCGAGCGCCCCGCCGTAGGACCCGCCGGCGATGCCGACGACCGGGTCCCCAGCCCCGTCCTGAACGACCTCGGGGCGCTCGGCGAGCACGTCGATGAGGGCGGACGCGTCCGCGACCTCGAAGTCCGGCGCGTTCATGGAGATGGACCCTGTCGACTCGCCGAAGCCGCGCGCGGAGTAGGCGAGCACCACGAAGCCCGCCTCGGCGAAGGCCACCGCCTCCTCGGCGACGGAGTCCTTGCTGCCGCCGAACCCGTGGGCGAGCAGGACCGCGGGCGCGGTCTCGCCCGGCCCGAGGGTCGGGGGGAGGTAGAGGTCCGCGTCCAGGGACACCGGTGTCGCGTCGGCGGCGGACGTCGCGGCGCCGGCCAGGCGCAACGGCTCCGGCTCGATGGCGGCATCCGAGGCACGGGTGACCGCCAGCAGCCCCACGAGGGAGAGCACCACGACGATCGCCACCACGATCGCGACGGTGCGTCGCCTGCGCATCAGTCGCCCCATTCGTCGACCCTAAGGCGCGGTTGCGATCGGCGCACGGGCAGGCGCCTGACGCGACTAGGGTGCGAGCGTGGAGCCTGAGGTTCGCTATGCGCGGAACGGCTCCGTCTCGATCGCCTTCGAGGCGATGGGCGAGGGCAGCTTGACCCTGGTGTGCATCGTCGCCGTTCGACAATCTCGAGATCATCTGGGAGAACCCGCTGTACGCGCGGTATCTCCGGCGGCTGGGGAGCTGGCCCGAGTGATCGTCATCGACCGAAGAGGAACCGGGCTGTCGGATCGGTTCTCGCCCGATGCTGTCCCTCCGCTTGAGGATCTTGTCGACGACATCGCGGTGGTGTTGGACGCCTGCGGCGTGGACCGGGCGGTCGTCTTCGGATTCGAGGAGGCGGCCGCGCAGTGCGCGCTGTTCGCCAGCAGCCGACCTGAGCGCGTTGCGGGGCTGATCCTCTATGCCGCGACGGCGGTCGGCACCCAGAGGCCCGACTACCCGTGGCAGTGGTCGGACGAGGCGTGGAGCACGTATCTGGCCGGGGTGCGGGATGGATGGGGCACGTCGGAGTACGCGCGCGAGTCGATGGCGCTCTTCCTCCCGTCGCACGTGGGCGACAGCCGCATCGAACGGTGGTGGGCGCGCTTCCTGCGACTCGCGGCGAGCCCTGGAAGCCAGTTGGCGATGGAGGAGCAGCTGAGGATCACGGACATCCGTTCGCTGCTTCCGTCGATCGGCGTACCGACGCTGGTGATGCACCGCACGGATGACGCAGTCGAGCCGGTCGGCCAGGGCCGCTACATCGCGGGGCAGATCCCCGGTGCGCGGTACGCCGAGCTTCCGGGCGCGGACCACTTCCCGTGGGCAGGGGACTCCGACGCCATCGTGGACGAGATCGGCCGCTTCCTCGCGGAACTTCGTGACGGCGAGGAACTCACCGAGCGGGTTCTCGCGACCGTGCTGTTCACCGACATCGTGGCCTCCACGGAGCGGGCGGCGGCGATGGGGGACGCAGCGTGGACGGCCGTCCTGGCGCGCGAGCGGGAACTGGCCCGTCGCGAGGTGGATCGCTTCCGGGGACGATTCGTGACCTCGACCGGGGATGGGCTGCTGGCGGTCTTCGACGGCCCTGCACGCGCGGTGCGCTGCGCGCAGGCCATCGCCTCGTCTGCGCGGCTGCTGGGTCTCGAAGTCCGGGCGGGCTGCCACACCGGTGAGATCGAGCTGCTCGGGGACGATGTCGGCGGCCTGGCGGTGCACATCGGTGCGCGTGTGTCCGCCCTGGCTGGCCCGTCCGAAGTGTGGGCGTCATCGACGGTGAAGGACCTGACGGCCGGATCCGGGCTGCACTTCGAGGACGCAGGGGAGCACGAGCTCAAGGGCGTTCCCGATACCTGGCGCCTGTTCCGCGTCACGTCTGGATGACATGGACTCGTGACAGCGCGCGATCTCAGGGACATACTGACGAGGTCCCCGGGGGGACCATCACGAGCGCGGAGGGCAGCATGCCCAACTACCTGATTCTGTACCGCTCCACCATGCCGATCGGCGAGCAGATGGCCGGCACACCAGAGGACATGGAGGCGAGCATGGCGGCCTGGATGGCTTGGGGTGCGGCAGCCGGACCTGCATCTCGTCGACTTCGGGTCGCCGACGATGCCGACCAGTGACGCTGACCCCGGGCCGGCCGGCTGGATCGGCGGCTACTCCCTCCTGCAGGCGGACGACCTCGCTGCCCTCGAAGAGGTGCTCGCGGAGCACCCGCACAAGGCAGCCGGGACGATCGAGGTGCTCGAGCTGCTCCCGATGCCGGGCTCCTAGTCCCGCGCCGAGACCTGCTGGTACCGACACCAACCGCGCCGGTTGGTGTCGGTACCAGCAGGTCTCGGCGATTTCGCGATTGGTTCGACGTCCCGTACCGTTGGGTCGTCGCCCATCGGCGACACCTTCACGGCGCGCAGGCGCCCACTCGCGAGTCTTGGCACCAAGGCGATCACATCGGGATCGCAATCGAGGCGCGCTTGTCGTCTCGATTGGACCAGTTTCGTCATGAGTACCCCCACTTTCGCCGGCCTTGGCGTGTCCGCATCCCTCACCCAGGCCCTCGCCCGGACGGGCATCAACGAGCCCTTCCCCGTCCAGGTCGCGACCCTTCCCGACGGCATCGCCGGCCGGGACGTACTGGCTCGCGCCAAGACCGGATCGGGCAAGACGCTGGCCTTCGGGCTGGCCATGCTGACCCGGCTCGAGGGCACGGCCGCCACTCCTCTCCAGCCGCAGGCCCTGATCCTCGTGCCCACCCGCGAACTCGCCATGCAGGTCTCGGACAGCCTCACCCCGCTCGCTGACGCCATCCGGGTGCGCATCCGTCTGGTCGCCGGCGGCATGCCGTACGGCAAGCAGATCGACGCGATCAAGCGCGGCGTGCACATCGTTGTCGCCACGCCGGGCCGACTGACCGACCTGGTCAACAAGGGTGCAGTCGACCTGTCGCGTACCCGGATCACCGTGCTCGACGAGGCCGACCAGATGGCCGACATGGGCTTCCTCCCGCAGGTGCGCGAGATCCTCGACCTCACCCGCCCGAAGAGCCAGCGCATGCTGTTCAGTGCGACGTTGGACGGCGACGTCGACGTCATCATCCGCAACTACCTCCACAATCCCGCCCGCCACGAGCTCACGCCCGAGCGCGCGCCCGTCGAGTCCATGGATCATCACGTCATGCTCGTGCACCCGATGGACCGGAGCGAGGTCATCGCCCGCATCGGAGCGCGGCAGGGCCGCACCATCTTCTTCGCGCGCACCCAGGCGGGCGTCGATCGGATGACCGATCACCTCGTCGCGAGTGGCGTGCCCGCCGGCGGGCTGCACGGCGGCAAGACCCAGGGCGTGCGCACGCGGACCCTCGCGGACTTCCGTGACGGCGTGACCACGGTGCTCGTCGCCACCGACGTGGCCGCGCGCGGCATCCACGTCGACGGCATCTCCCTCGTCGTCCAGCTGGACCCGCCCGCGGGTCCGAAGGACTACCTGCACCGGGCCGGGCGCACCGCCCGTGCCGGCGAGTCGGGCACGGTCATCACCCTCGCCAATCCGAAGGCGCAGCATGCCGTCGTCAAGCTGACGTCGGCTGCCGGTGTCCGGCCGAAGGTCACCCGCGTCCGTCCCCTTGACCCGGCACTCGCCGACGTCACCGGCGCTCGCGAGCCCTCGGGCGTGCCGTGGGAGGCACCGCGTCGTCCCGCCGAGAGGCGAGCGCCGCAGGGCCGCAAGTTCAGCCGTTCGCCGCGCAAGCCCGGGCGCGACCGCAAGGGCCGCTAGCAGCACCCGATCCCACCCGTCGAGCGTGGAGCTCAGGCGACCGCGCTCGGTGTGTCGCGCCTGAGCGCCACGCTCGACGGGGCCCTGTCCGTCGGAAGCTACGTGCCAGTCACCCGGTAGGTCCGCGTGACGCGGAACGGCGCGTACTCCGGCGACGGTGCCGGGGCGTACCCCACGACCGTGCAGCGCCCGGGCAGCCGAAGTTCCACCGTCGACACGCCTGCCAGCGTCCGGACGGTGCAGTGGGCGCGCGTCTCCCGCGTGACCCGCCACCGCACCGTGACGCCGACGTCAGTCCTCAGGGGACGAGGTGCCAGGACGAGGATCTCGCCGACGCGATGTCGGCCACTGACCTGTGCGCGGACCTCCGCGGTCTGGATGCGCTGAACGGCGCTATCCGGGGGCGCGGCGGCCGGCGGCGTCACGTCGAGCACCTTCTCGAGGGCGGCCAGGTGGTTCCTCGCGGCGTCGAGAAGGTTCGTGGCGACCATGCGGACGTCCTTGGGGGTATCCATCGTCAGGATGGCGGACCACTCACTGATCAGCATCCGTTCGATCCCGACCGCCTGCTCGAGAGCGGCCCGGGGTGACGCACTCCCGGCCGCAACCACGGCGCTGTAGCTCGCCTGGATGGCGGCGTCATCGAAGGCACCGGCCGCGTCACCCGCGGTGGGATCGGTGATGCCGTGCTTGGCCAGCAGGCTCCGGACCGTGGCCTGATGCTGGTTCTCCGCGTCGATCAGGTTGTCGAAGATCGGCACCGCCGTCTGTGCGGCAAACGTCGCGTAGGCATCGTGGGCGACCTTCTCCTGCACCGCGACCGACTGCAATCGGGTGGCGGCCTGATCCGACACGGTGGCCGCGACAGCGTTGCCGGGCAGCGACAGGCAGCAGATCGCCGCCGCGAGGAGGCCGGAGATCGCACTTCCTCGGGCTCTTCGGCTCCAACCCACTCCGAACATGACCCACCTCCGAATCTCGTGACTCACCTTCAGTGTCGTCCGTTTCGGGTGCGATCTCGGCCCGGCGAGCCCGCGTCAGCCGGAGCCCAGACGATGACTAGCCGCGTCTAGATGCCGCGCACGAAGTCTGGATGTCCCTTGGCCGCAACGGGTTCGCGCGGAGTTGAGTTCCTGCTCGCCGGGCGGGATCGTCGAAGTGACAGCCGAAAGCGAGCCACTGAACCCGTCGAGACCGCGGCCGCGACGGGAGCAGACAACGAAAGAAGGCCGGGCGCGGCGCACGAGAGGCCGGACCCGACTGGCGGGGAGTGGAAGGAGTGAGCCCGATGATGAAGTCACGAATCGCGAAGGCCGCAACAGTCGCCAGCGTTCTGCTGGTGGCAGCGATGGCTCCGGCCATGGCGGCCGGAGGACCTGCCGGCGCTGGAGCCGGTGGGGAGATGGGTGGGCAGGGCCTGCACGCGACAGCGTCCGCGGAAGGCGGACACGGCGTGGACGCGGCCCAGCCGACGGATGCCGGTGGCGGGCCGCCCGCGGACACCGGTGGTGGACCCCCGGCAGACATGGGTGGCGGCGGCTCCGGCGGTGGCGGGGGCGGCGGCAAGCCGGACGACCCCGGTGGTGGTGGCGGCAAGCCGGGCGGGGAGACGGCAGGGAACAACCTGTCCTTCCCGGTCCAGTGGTCCGAGACCGGCAGGACAGTCACCCTGCCGGGTGTGATGGATGTCGTCACGATCCAGGGCACGGTCCTGCCGGGCACGTACACCCCCGATGACCTGACCCCCTGCCTCGGCGCGGTCCAGAAGGACCCGCTGAACAGCTGGCAGGCCGACTCGGTGCTCGCCACGCCCAACTCAGTGACCACCATCGACTGGGGTGACAACCTCGAGTCGAAGGACTGGAAGCTGGGCACGGTCGTGCGCGTGGAGACCGGGCTGTACGACAGCGTCTTGGACGCGGCCATGACCCGCTATGAGATGTGCTACATCAGCGGTTCGGGCACCGACGAGGTGTGGGGCCTGCGGGTGACGGGAAGCGCCGGCAACTACGTTCCGGTGTCCTTCGAGAGCACGGAGGCCATGGTCTACACCGCTGGTGCACGGCTGACCATCCAGAAGATCGACGCCGCTACTGCCGGATCCCTGACCTGGGATGCGGCGACGCATCAGTGGACCGGCACAGGAGCGACGGCGCCGGTGTTCAACATGGCGACCTGGGAGCGGACCAGCGATGGACCGGGCTCCTACGGCGCTGAGCTGAACGTCGGCGGCAAGATCGTGTACGGGTTCGTCTGGAGGACGTCGGGGCTCGAGGAAGGCGAGTACCGGCTGACCTTCAGCCTGGACAACGACGCTGAGTTCGACTCCGGCGCGACACTGGTCGGAGCCGGAATCCTGCAGGCCGTCGAGGAAGAGGTCACTGTCTGCCGCCGAGGACGAGGGCGCTGGCAACACCGCCGTCGTCGACGACACCAACGATCTGACCTACATCGATGTGGGACTTGTCGGTGGTGGCGGGTCAGCACGATGAGGAAGTGAGGATTCCCGTCCGGTAGGAGACCGATGAGACGGGTTCGGGCGCTGGGGCCGGGTGGCTCCGGCGCCCTCGTGTGTGACAGGAAATCGGCCCTCCTGCTTCCTACGATGGGAGTAGCAAGGGAATGCCGCAGGGTGCCAGACGGGGAGGTGCACGTGGACATCGCCGCGCAGGAGCGAGGGCCAGAGGCTCGTGACTCCCTGCACGAGGACGCGAACGACGGTGCCCGTGATCGCCGGCGCTGGAGCGACCGACCGGGGCGGATCCCCGCGCTGACCTTCGCGCGGTTCCTCGCCACCCGTCCCGAGATGGATGAGGTGACCAGGTTCCTGGTCGGATTGCTGTCCTGGCCGATCGCCGCGTCTGGCGCCTTCGTCGTGCGCGTTCAGGGCGATGACATCACGATCCGGGCCCGCTACGACGAGCTGACGGACGCGGACGGGTTGAGCGACTGCGATGGCGAGTGGGAGGTGGCGGCCATCCGGGACCTGCTTGCGGGCACCTCTGGGCAGCCCGTGCTGCACACCGAGGACGACTTCGCAGGATGCCGGCCGATGGCGGCGTGGCCACTAGGGGGACCCCCCGATTCCCACTGCTATCTGGTGCTCACGTTGGCGGCCTGCATGCCGGAGCGTTTGGTCGCCGAACGGGTGATGGGCATCCCAGACGTGCTCGCCCTGTACGACGCCGCCCTGCATGCGACGAGCCGTCCGACCGAGCACGGGGTGGCGCCACACCTGTCCCCTCGGCAACTGACCGTGCTGCAGCTGTTGGCCCGGGATCTGACGATGCAGCAGATCTCGGTGCGTATCGGTTTCAGCGAGTCGACGGTCCGGATGGACTCACTGGCGATCTATCGGGCGCTTGGCGTGCATGACCGTCGTCAGGCGGTGGCGACCGGGGAGGCGCTCGGACTCATCGAGGTGGAGAACGTCGGGTAGCCGCCTGTCCGGGTTTGGCAGGGCGCGAATCCGGATGCATGATGGACGGGTGAGCATCTTCGATCGTCATCCCCGCCTGCGCTGGGCCGTCCCCGCCGCCGCCGGCCTCCTGATCGTCGGGGGCGCGGCCCTCGGTACCGCAGGCGTGTCCGCCGACGCCGGCCTGCCGCCCACGACCGCCGAAGAACTGCTCATCGACCTCCAGGCACCCACGGCCGACGCCCTCTCGGGCACGGTCGAGGTGACGGCCGATCTCGGCCTGCCGAACCTCTCCATGCTGGGCGACTCGTCCGGCTCCGGCCTGACGAAGCTGGCCAGCGGGACGCACACCCTGCGGGTCTGGGCGGACGGCGAGAGCGGCTCGCGTGTCGACCTGCTGGCCCCGCGCGGCGAGTACGACATCATCCGAAACGGCGACGACGTGTGGATCTGGGACAGCGCGACCTCGACGGTCGAGCACGCCACGGTGCCGAAGGATGCGGGTGCGAAGGGGCCGTCGTCGGTCGCCGATCTGCCCGCCACGCCGCAGGAGGCAGCGGCACTCGTGCTCTCCAGCATCGAGCCGACGACCGAGGTCACCGTGTCCGGTGCCGGCTCCGTGGCTGGCCGCGCCGTGTACGAACTCGCCCTCGCGCCCAAGCAGAACGGCTCGAAGATCGACCGCGCGGTCATCTCCGTCGACGCCGAGACGAGCGTCCCGCTGCGCGTGCGCGTCTTCTCGACGGTGACGTCGGCGCCGGCGTTCGAGGTGGGCTTCACCTCGGTCAGCTTCGCCAAGCCGGATCCGAGCGTCTTCGCCTTCACTCCGCCCCCCGGTGCCGAGGTGACGGAACTCGAGATGGGCGACCACAGCGCGTCGAAGGCCGACCGGCCCGCCGGCGGCGAGCCGACGATGGTCGGCGACGGTTGGACGCGCGTCGTCCTCGCCACCCTGCCGACGGATGCGGTCATCGACGAGGCTGACCCGCAGGCGGCACAGGCGCTGCAGCTGCTGGACGCCCTGCCCACGGTCTCCGGAGAGTGGGGGAGCGGTCGGATCGTCGACGGGACCCTGTTCTCCGCGATCATCACCGACGACGGCCGGGTGGCCGTCGGCGCCGTGACCGCCGAGGTGCTCGAAGCCGCGCTGGCCGACAGGTGACCTCGCACGCGGTGGCGACCCGCGGGCTGGTGAAGACGTTCGGGTCGCATGCCGCCGTCGACGGCATCGACCTCGAGGTCCCCTACGGGTCCGTGTTCGGGTTCCTCGGCCCCAACGGGTCGGGCAAGACCACCACCATCCGAATGCTCCTCGGGCTCGCCTTCCCGACCGCAGGCGAGATCGACCTGCTCGGCGAACCCGTGCCCGCGAGGGTGTCGACGGTCCTGCCTCGAGTCGGCTCGCTGGTCGAAGGCCCCGCCTTCCATCCGTACCTGTCGGGCCGCGCGAACCTCGCCCGGCTCGACGCGGCGGATCGCTACGCGGAGGCTGCGTCTGCGCGTCAGCGCATCGATGCCGCCCTCGACCGGGTCGGCCTGCTGGCGTCGGGCCGAAAGCGCTACCGCGCCTATTCACTCGGCATGCGCCAGCGACTGGCAATCGCCGCGGCTCTGCTGCAGCCACGCGACCTGCTCATCCTGGACGAGCCGACCAACGGCCTCGACCCGCAGGGCACGCGGGAGGTGCGGCACCTGATCGCCTCGCTGGCGGACGACGGCACCACCGTGCTCGTCTCGAGCCACCTGCTGTCGGAGGTGGAGCAGGTGTGCTCGCATGTGGGTGTCATGAGGCAGGGCCAACTCGTCGCCCAGGGCACGGTGGACGAGGTCCGGTCGGGGATGCGCGCCACCGTCACCGTGACGACCGCCATGCCCGAGGCTGCCGCGACCGTCCTGCGCGACCTCGGCCTCGAGTCGATCACGCCCACCGCCACCGGCCTGACGGCCGAGCACGGAGCGGCCGCACCCGAGAGCATCGTTGCCGCGCTTGTCGCCGCCGGCGTGGGAGTGCGCGGGTTCACGGTGGACTCGCCGAGCCTGGAGGACCTATTCGTGTCGCTCACGGGGGAGGGCTTCGATGTCGGCGAGTAGCGACGTGCGCGAGACCCTCGAGTCCGGTCCGACCCGAGTCGGCACGGTGCGCAGCCACGGTCGGCTGCTGCGCTCCGAGCTGCGACTGATCGTCGGACGTCGCCGCAACCAGATGGGCCTGCTCGTGCTGGCGGCCGTGCCGATCCTGATCGCCGTCGCACTCAAGTACTCCACGCCGCGCGGTGGCCGCGGGGGAGCCGACTTCATCACCGCGGCGACGTCGAACGGCATGTTCGTCGCGCTCGCCGCCCTGACCATCGAGATCGCCCTGTTCCTCCCGCTGGCCGTTGCGGTGCTGTCCGGCGACGCGATCGCCGGCGAGGCCAACACCGGCACACTCCGCTACCTGCTCACCGTGCCGGTCACCCGAACGCGGCTGCTCGCCGTCAAGTACACGGCCCTCGTGATCGGGGCGCTGATCGGTGTCGCAGTGGTGACCATCACGGGAGTCGTCATCGGCGGCGCCCTGTTCGGGCTGGGGCCGGTGACCCTGCTGTCGGGCAGCCAGGTCTCGCTCGCAGACGGACTCCTGCGGCTGGCCCTGGCCGCCGGCTACGTCACAGTGGGGCTGGCCGCACTGGCCGCCATCGGCCTGTTCGTCTCCGTGCTCACCGAGCAGCCGATCGCGGCGATGATCGCCGTCACCATCATCTCCACCGCCATGTGGATCCTGGACGGCATCTCACAACTGGACTGGCTGCACCCGTGGCTGCTGGTGCACTACTGGCCCGCGTTCGCCGACCTCTTCCGTGACCCGATGTACCTCGAGCAGGTCTCGAGAGGCCTGCTCGTCGCGCTGGCCTACGCGGTGATCTTCCTCAGCCTGGCCTGGGCGAGGTTCAGTCGCAAAGACGTCACCAGCTGACAAGTCACTCCGCAGGTGGCGAATCCGGCGTAGCGTGCGGGACATGACCGATTTCCCCGAGAACACCGCTGATGTCGTCAAACTGATGCTCACCCCTGCGTTCGCGAGACCCGGAGTGAAGAACGGAATTCCCAAGAAGGACCTCCCGGAGTACGGGGCGGATCCGCGAGTCGCCTACCAGCTGATCCATGACGAGCTCATGCTCGACGGAAATGCCCGGCAGAACCTGGCCACCTTCGTCACCACGTTCATGGACGACGAGGCTGCCCTTCTCTTCGCCGAGTCACTCGACAAGAACATGATCGACAAGGACGAGTATCCGCAGACGGCGGCCATCGAAGAGCGCTGCGTGTCAATGATCTCCAACCTCTGGCATGCACCGGACGCGGACCATCCGATCGGGACCTCGACCACCGGATCGAGCGAGGCGGTCATGCTGGGCGGGCTGGCGCTGAAGTGGCGCTGGCGCCAGCGCCGACAGGCGGCCGGCCTGCCGACCGATCGACCCAATCTGGTCATGGGCATCAACGTGCAGGTCGTCTGGGAGAAGTTCTGCCGGTACTGGGATGTCGAGCCCCGCTATGCGCCGATCGAGGAAGGGCGACTGCAGCTGGATGCAGCGCACGCCCTGCCCCTCGTCGACGAGAACACCATCGGGGTAGTGGCGATCCTCGGATCGACCTTCGACGGCTCGTACGAGCCGGTGAAGGAGATCGCGGCCGCGCTGGACGACCTGGCCGCCGGTGGCGGACCCGACGTCCCGGTGCACGTGGACGCGGCCTCGGGCGGCTTCGTCGCGCCGTTCCTCGATCCCGACCTCGAGTGGGACTTCCGCGTGCCTCGCGTCCGGTCGATCAATGCTTCCGGACACAAGTACGGACTCGTGTACCCCGGGGTCGGCTGGGCCATCTGGCGGACGCCGGAGGACCTGCCGGAGGACCTGGTCTTCCACGTGAACTACCTCGGCGGCGACATGCCGACGTTCGCGCTCAACTTCTCCCGTCCGGGGTCACAGGTGATCGCGCAGTACTACAACTTCATCCGGCTCGGTCGCTTCGGCTATCAGGCCGTTCACCAGGCCTGTCGGGAGTCCGCGCTCTACCTGTCGTCGGAGATCGCGAAGATGGGGCCCTACGAACTCCTGTCGGACGGCTCCGAACTGCCGGTCTTCTTCTTCCGGCTCAAGCCGGAGGTCACCAACTACACCGTGTACGACGTATCTGCGAAGCTGCGAGAGAGTGGGTGGCAGGTGCCTGCGTACACGCTCCCAGCGGATCTCACCGACATCGCCGGTCTGCGGATTGTGGTGCGCAACGGCTTCGGGCGGGACCTCGCGGATCTACTCCTTGCCGACCTCCGGCGGGCGACCGACTTCCTCGAAGGGCTGCCGGCGCCGCTGGCGCAGGATCCGGGCCACCGGGGCGCGTTCCACTACTGACCATGCCCACGGCGTGCGGCGTGCCGAGGATCGCTGGCCCCGAACGACGGCTCAGTTGTCGATCGGGCGTCGCGCCGACATCGGCTCCCGCCCCGGCGGCGGTTCCGGTGCCGGCAGCAGCGGGGACCGCGGCAGCAGGCGATGCACAGCAGGCTCGTGTGCGGTGATGTGGATCTCCTCGTCACGGTGCTTGACGAGCAGCGTGGACGGCGCGTCGTCCTGGATCGAGTACGTGACCTGATGCTGCTCGACGTCGACGGTGAGGCGAATGCCCCGCCACAGCAGCGAGAACCGAAGCCGGGTCAGTCCCTCCGGGAGCACCGGGTCGAATGACGGCACGCCGCTGTGGTCCCGGAATCCGCCGAAGCCGGCGACCAGCGCCAGCCACGCTCCCCCGAGGCTGGCCATGTGCAGGCCGTTGACGCTGTTGCGCTGCAGGTCGAGGAGATCGGTGAGGGCCGCCTCGTACGCGTAGTCGTACGCGAGGTCGAGATGCCCGAGCTCGGCGGCCAGCACCGCCTGCGTGCAGGCGGACAGGGACGAGTCCCGCACCGTGCGCCGCTCGTAGTAGTCGAAGTTGCGGGCCTTCTCATCGGGCGTGAAGTGGTCGCCGCACCAGTGCATGGCGAGGACGGTGTCCGCCTGCTTGATCACCTGCTTGCGGTACAGGTCGAAGTACGGCGCATGCAGCAGCAGCGGGTAGTCGCGGCGGCCTTCGAAGTCCCACTCGGCGTGCCGAGTGAAGCCGGAGGACTGCTCGTGCACCTGGTGCTCCTCGTCGTAGGGCACGTGCACCGCGGCCGCGGCTCCCCGCCACATCGCGCTCTCCTCCGTGGTGACGGAGAGCTCTCGGGCGCGGGCGGGATGCCGGAGGGACATGTCGGCGGCCGCGACCAGGGCCCGCGCCGCCATCAGGTTGGTGTACACGTTGTCGTCCGCGATGGCGCTGTACTCGTCGGGCCCGGTGACGCCGTCGATATGCCACCCACCCAGAGCATCGTGGTGGCCGAGGGACATGAACAGCCGGGCGATGTCGACGAGCAGCTCGAGGCCGACGTCGTTCTCGAAGGCGCTCGTCACCGGTGGCCTCGCTGTAGCGGACCACGGCTGCCGCGATGTCGGCATTGATGTGGAAGCCCGCCGTGCCGGCCGGCCAGTAGCCCGAGCACTCCTCGCCTCTGATGGTGCGCCACGGGAAAGCCGCACCCGAGAGGAAGAGCTCGGCGGCCCGGGCGCGGGCCCGGTCCAGGGTGGAGTGCCGCCACCGCAGGGCATCCGCGGCGGCGTCGGGCTGGTGTAGGTGAGCACCGGAAGCACGTACATCTCGGTGTCCCAGAAGGTGTGGCCGTCGTAGCCCGGGCCGGTCAGCCCCTTGGAGGGGATGGCGCGACGCTCCGCCCGGGCACCCGCCTGCAGGAGGTGGAACAGGGAGAAGCGCACGGCCTGCTGGAGCTCGGCGTCGCCCTCGACGACGACGTCGGCGGACGTCCAGAAGTCGTCGAGGTAGGCGCGCTGGTCGGCGACCAGTCCTTCCCATCCGCTGAACTGGGCCTGGGTGAGGGCGCTGGCCACCTGGTCTCTGCATCGCCGTCTCGGAGCGCATGCCTGACCAGGCGTAGGCGAGGTACTTCACCACTCGGAGCCGTTCGCCGGGCTGCACAGTGCAGGCGATCGTCAGCCGTGCCCAGTCCTCGCGGACGGCGACGTTCGTCTCCTCGCGGCCGGGTGCCTCGATGACGTGCGCCATGCCCGCGCCCATGAGCAGGTCGCTCCGGCGAGTCCGGTGCAGCAGGACGATGGAGTCGTCATCGTGGTCCTGTCCGGCGGCGACGAGCGGGTTGTCGAGGATCGCGGCGACGCGCGGATCGCGGGAAGCCGGTGGCTGCTCCTCGTTCGCGACCAGTTCGGACTGCAGGATGATGCGGGCCGCCTTGTCCACCGGCTCGACGATGTACTCGATCGCGGCGACGGAACGCTGGGCGAAGGAGACCAGGCGGCGGGACCTGATGCGCACCCGTGACTGGCCGGGAGAGGTCCAGTCCACCACCCGCTCGAGCAGGCCACTGCGCAGGTCGATTCGTCGATGGTGCTCGTGCACGTCGCCATAGCGAACGTCGAAGGACTCGTCATCGACGAGCAGCCGCATGATCTTCCCGTTGGTGACGTTGATGATGGTCTGGTCATCCTCGGGATAGCCGTATGCGGCCTCGGCGTAGGGAAGCGGCCGGGTCTCGTAGAAACTGTTGAGATACGTGCCGGGCAGGCCGTAGGGCTCACCCTCGTCGAGGTTGCCCCGCAGCCCGATGTGCCCGTTCGACAGCGTGAAGAGTGACTCTGCCTGAGGCAGGAGTCCGAGATCGAGGTGCGTCTCGCGGACCACCCACGGCTCGATCGGATAGGGGCGCTGGACGATCATGCATCCTCCAACAGGTCGCCGAGATCGGTCACCACGACATCCGCACCGCTCGCGCGAAGGGCGTCCGACTGTCCGACGCGGTCCACGCCGACGACGCAGCCGAATCCGCCGGCGCGTCCCGGCCGCCACTCCGGAGAGCGCATCCTCGAAGACCGCACACTGGGCGGGCAGCACGCCGAGGGCGGCGGCGCCGGCGAGGTAGGTGTCGGGCGCGGGCTTGCCGCGCAGGTTCTGCTCCTTGATGGTCAGGCCGTCGATGCGCACCTCGATGTAGGGCGTGAGCCCCGCCGCCTGGAGGACCCCGCCGGCATTGGCTGATGCGGACACGACTGCGCGCCGCAGACCCAGGTCGAGGGCCGCCTGCACGTAGCGGAGCGACCCCGGGAACACCTGCACGCCGTCTTCGCTGATCCGTCGCAGCACCAGCTGGTTCTTCCGGGTGCCCAGGCCGTTGATGGTCTTCGCGTCCGGTGCGTCGTCGGGGGAGCCCTCAGGGAGGACGATCCCGCGGCTGGCGAGGAAGTCGCGCACGCCGTCGAGTCGTGGCTTGCCGTCCACGTACAGCTCGTAGTCGCGCGCCTCGAACGGCACGAAGAGCGAACCGTCGGCCGCCGCACGTGCGCTGAGGAAGGCGTCGAACAGTTCCTTCCACGCCTGCTGGTGCACGGAGGCGGTGTCGGTGAGGACCCCGTCGAGGTCGAACAGACAGGTGGTGACGCCATCCGGCAGGCCCAGCATCGCTCGATGACACCTCCGCGTCCACGGTAGGAAGGTGCGGGGTCGATGGCAACGACCGACCCTCGGTTTGCCTCGTGAATCTGCCTCGACGAGCCCTTTTCGGCGAATTCGCTGCCCGGTCAGTGATCGGCCAGGACCGGGGGTCGTAGTCGACAGCAGCACCCGGGTTACGTATCGTGTCCGGAAATGTCGGTTCTGGCCCCTCAGGCCGACACCGGAGACCCGAGGACGTGGACCCGATGAAGCGCATAGCCGTCGCTGCGGTGACTGTGATGATCACCGGCTTGATCGGTTGGACGCCGGCCCAGGCCGCCTCCTGCCCGCCCGCCTCCATCGGTGGTCCGGCGGTGGCCTCGATCAAGGTCGGGAAGAAGACCGTCCCGGTCAAGAGCGTGACGTACAAGAAGGGCGGCCCGCTGCTGCCGCCGGCGACGAACCAGGCAGCCGGCCTCTCGCGTCGCAACGCGCCGCTGCACGCGAAGAAGGGCTCCACCGTCATCACGTGGCACGTCCGCTACGGCCCCGGCTGCCCCGGCACGCTCAATGCCCTGACCACCCTGCCCATCGGCACCACGTTCACCGTCGGCAAGGTCGGCAAGACTCCGAAGACCTACCAGATCGCCCGCCGCGAGATCGTGAAGAAGGGCGTGCTGAAGAAGCGCTGGTTCAGCACGACCGGACCTCGCCGGCTCACCCTGATCACGTGCAACGACCTGCAGGGCAGCCGCTTCGTGCGGACGATGGTGGTCATCGCCACCCCGGTCACCACGACACCCACAACGACGGCCCCGGCCAGCAGTTAGCCGCGCGGCAGCAGCCGGCCGTAGCGATGCAGTGAACGGGACACCGCCTGCTCCTTGAGCCAGTGCGGCAGTTCCAGCGCACCCACAGAGGTCACGGGTGCGCGGTCCACGGCGACACCTGCTGCATGGGCAGCCGCCAGCACCTCATCGGAGGCGTCCGTGAGCAGCCGTAGCCGTACCTCGCCGGTCTGCGCGCGCAGGAGATCCGCGAGGGCGGCGTCGTCCTCGCGGTCGGCTGAGCTGATCTCGAGCGGAACGCCGCAGACACGCGCGGCCTCCCGGAGCACGGCGCCGGTGATGTCGTGCTCACTCGCCACCCTGGCTATCACGCGATCGACGGGGAAGTAGCGCAGCACGTTGCTCTCACTGGCCAGACCGGTCACGTCCGTGGCCTGGCTGAAGGTCTCCGCCCACGCCCGTGCGAAGTCGACGCTCGCGGTCTCGGAATCCAGATCGCGTGGCCGCCAGGTGCCGTACACCGCGAGATGGTTGGGGCCGCCGGGCTTGCCCCCGACGCCCACGGAGGACGCCTTCCAGCCGCCGAACGGCTGCCGCTGGACGATCGCTCCGGTGATGTGCCGGTTGACGTAGGCGTTGCCGACCTGCACGCGGGCGAGCCACGTCTCGATCTCTTGGGGGTCGAGCGACTCGATGCCTCCGGTCAGCCCGTAGGCGGTGGCGTTCTGCAGTGCGATGGCGTGGTCGAGGTCGTCCGCCCGCATGAGGCCCAGCACCGGGCCGAAGCACTCGGTGAGGTGGAACCAGGATCCGGGCCGCACGTCGCGCCGGATGCCGGGAGTCCACTGCGTCGACGACAGCGCCACCGGCTTCAGGAGCCATGACTCGCCGGGCTCGAGGGTGGTCAGGGCGCGGGCAAGCGGTCCCCGCGGTTCGGCGATGAGCGGGCCCATGACGGTGGACAGCTGCTCCGCCGGGCCGACCGGAAGGCTGCGCGCGGCGTCCGCCAGCCGCTCGTGGAATGCCGGGTCGTCATAGACGCTCGCCTCGACGATGGCCAGGCTTGCGGCGGAGCACTTCTGCCCGGCGTGGCCGAATGCCGACTTCACCAGATCGCGGATCGCCTGGTCGATGTCGGCTGCCGCGGTGATCACGATCGCGTTCTTCCCGCTCGTCTCCGCGGTCAGGCTCAGGTGCGGCTGCCACTCCAGGAACATGCGCGCGGTGTCCATGCTCCCGGTGAGCATGACGTGGTCGACGGACGCGTGGGTGATGAGTGATCGACCGACCTCGTTGTCCTCCGTGCAGGCCAGCTGCACCACGCCGTCAGGGACCCCGGCCCGCACGAGCTGCTCGACGAGCAGCGCGCCGATCGCCCGTGCCTCGGGCGCTGGCTTGAGGATGACGCTGCACCCGGCGGCAAGGGCATGGACGAGCCCGCTGGCGGGAATGGCGTACGGGAAGTTCCAGGGACCCGCCACCACGACCACGCGATGCGGCGACCACGCCGTGCCGCTGCGCTCCTGCTGCTCGTGGGCGAGAGTCAGATGCGCGGCATAGAGAGCGAAGTCGATCGCCTCGGACACCTCGGGATCACCCTCGCGCACGGTCTTTCCGGTCGTCCGGGCCATGGCGGCGAGGGTGCGCCCGCGCTCCTCCTCCATGATCTCTGCAACGCGGGCGAGCACATGGCGACGCTCGCCCCACGTGGTCCGCCCCCACGCCACCTGAGCCTCGATCGACCGCGTCACGAGCGAGTCGACGTCGTCGCTCGTTGGCACCAGTTCGAACTGCGGCAGATCGGTTGTCTCCAGCGTCGCTCGCGCCCAGGCCCGGTTCGCCGCCTGGGTGAAGTCGGTGTCGGCCACATTGCGGAAGGAGCCATCGCGGGGTGCGGCGCCAGGTTCGCCCCAGCGATCCTGCGATCGTCGAGAGGTGCGGGGCACGTCGATGCGCTCCCGGACGGATCGGCGGAAGCGCTCCCGCTGCTCCTCCCACTCCCGCGACCCGGGCGTGAGATCGAAGAGTGCACGCAGGAAGTTCTCCGGGGACGCGTTCTCATCGAGTCGTCGGCTCAGATAGGCGATCGACGCGTCGCGCTCGCGCGGGCTGACGACCGGCGAGTACAGGAGCAGGCCACCGGCGTCGCGGCGCACCGCGCGCGACTGCGGCGGGGCCATGCCCTCCAGCATCTCGATCTCGATTCGCGACGGGTCCGCGAGCTCATCCCGAAGGGTGAGCGCCCACGCGACCTCGAACAGGTTGTGGCTGGCGACCCCGATGCGCACGGCGTCCGGGTGTCCGAGCTCGAGCGCGGAGTCCAGCATCGCCTTGTAGCTGGCGTCCACCTCGGCCTTCGACGAGTAGGGGGCCTGCGGCCAGTCGTGCAGCTCCGCCTCGACTGACTCCATCGCGAGGTTGGCGCCCTTCACCAGGCGGATCTTGATGCCGGCTCCGCCGCGGTCGCGCCGAGCATTGGCCCACTCGCACAGCCGAGCCAGTGCGGCGTGGGAGTCCGGTACGTAGGCCTGAAGGACGATGCCCGCCTCGTACGTCAGGAACTCCGGCTCGTCGAGTGTCTCCATGAACGAGACGATCGAGAGCTCGAGGTCGCGGTACTCCTCCATGTCGAGGTTCACGAAAGTCGGCGGGGTGCTGGCCATGGCGGCCCGGTACAGCCGCCGCAGCTGCACCTTGATGCGGTCGAGGGAGTCGGCTTCCGCCAGCACGTCGAGGTTCGCGCAGATGGCGGAGATCTTCACCGACACGTAGGGCACGTCCGGGCGCTGGATCCGGGCGAGTACGGCCTGGCACCTGGCCTCGGCCTCAGCATCGCCCAGGATCGCCTCGCCGAGGATGTTGATGTTGATGGCGAAGCCACCCGCCGTCCGGCGGCGCACGTAGTCGGAGAACGCGGGCTCCTCCGCCGACAGGATGACGCCGTTCGTGTCCCTGTCGATCCGCCAGCTCACCAGGCGCTCGGCCGTCTTCGGGGCGAGAGGGGCGACCCGGGCGAGCAGCCTCATGCCGAGCCGGTCCACCGGTCCGAGGGACTTCGGGACGCCGGGGGCGGCGAGATCGGCGAGCGCCCGTGCCGAGCGCCGAGGGCTGCGGATGCGAAGGATGCGATCCGTCAGGTCGAGCAGGAAGTCACGGCCGGCCTCGTCGCCGAGCAGCCGGGCGAGTCGTCGGGAGGACCGTCGCTCGGCGCGGGTGGTGTCCTGCAGTGACCTCGCCAGCAGGTCCCGTGCTCGCTGCTCGGCCAGTCGGGCGCGCCGTTCGTCGCGGTCGGCGTCCGCGGGTGCGGCGTCGGCGATTCGGGCCATCGGCAGTTCGGGTGCGCTCACGTGACCATTGCACCACCGCGTGTCTTGTGCGAAGGTTGGCTCGTGCCTGTCCCATTGATACAAAGACCAGCGGCCCGGCTGTTCATCGACGTCACCGACGGCGCGCCTCAGGTCATGGCGGCGCTCAAGGGCCTCGACGGTCGGTACGCCTATGCGAACCAGGGCTTCTGCGACCGGCTCGGCCTGCCCCGGGAGGAGGTCGTCGGCCGAACCGTGGAGGAACTGTTCGCCGGGGAACTGGCCCGGTCCTACGCGCGACAGGACCAGGTGATCCGCTCGGGTGGCCCGGCGTTGAAGGGCCTGCTGGAACTCATCCTGCGGGCGGACGGATCCCTCGGCTGGTACTTAACGTCGAAGGCGCCGCTGCCGGACGATGACGATGCGTGCGTCGGCATTGCGGTGCTGTCCATCGATCTGCGCTCCCAGATGTCGAGCAGTCATGCCGGGCTGGCCGCGGCGCTCTCGGCCGTGCGGTCCGACGTGGCGCGGCCGTGGCGGCTCGCGGAGCTGGCAGCGATCGCCGGGCTCAGCACGAAGCAGCTGCAGCGACTGTGCCGCGCCACGCTGGGCCTGTCCCCCCAGCAGGTGATCCAGCGGATGCGACTCGAGGAGGCCGTGCGGCTGGCGACCACGACGAACGAGACCTTCGGTCACATCGCCGCGGAGTGCGGCTTCTATGACCAGGCGACCTTCACCCGGCAGTTCCGCCGGGTGCTGGGGATGACACCGGGCGCCTACCGAAGCGGACCGGCTCGGGAGCGGGGCGGTTCGGCCTAGGCTCGAGGCATGCTGACGACCTATCGCCCCGGCTACGGCCCTCCCGAGAACATCGAGGTGCGCGAGGCGCCCGTCCCGGACTGCGGTCCCGATGCCATCCTCGTCCGGGTTCATGCGAGTTCGGTCAACCGGACGGACAGTGGCGTGCTGCGGGGCAAGCCGTTCGTCTTCCGGTACTTCGCCGGCTTCCCCACTCCGCATCATTCGGCAACGGGGACGGACTTCGCCGGCGTCGTGGAAGCGGCCGGGCCGAGCGTTACCGAGTTCGCGCCCGGAGACCGGGTGTACGGGTTCGACGACACCGGACTCGGGACCCATGCCCAGTACGTCACCCTCACGCGCCGGACAGCCGTGCTGCGCATCCCTGACGCGCTGTCGTTCGCGGAGGCAGTGGGCTGCACCGAGGGCGCGTTCTACGCCGTCAACTTCGTGAACAAGGTTGACGTCGGACCGCAGTCGCGAGTGCTCGTCATCGGAGGCACGGGTGCCATCGGCTCCGCCGCCATCCAGATCATGGCCGCACGCGGGGTCTCGGTCGATGCGGTGGCCCCGATGGAGCATGCGGACCTGGTCGCCTCGCTGGGCGCGACCAGGGTCTTCGACTACACGCGGACCGATTACCTGGAGGTCGACGAGCCGTACGACGTGGTCTTCGACGCGGTCGGCAAGAGCCGCTTCGCGGACTGCCGGCCGATCATGACTCCCGATGGCGCGTACCTGTCCTCGGAGCTCGGCCCCAAGGGCGAGAACCTGTTCCTGCCGATGCTCACCCGCGCGCGGGGCGGACCTCGGGTGGACTTCCCGATCCCGCGGAACCTGCGGGGAGCGCTGGGATACATCCGCCGGCTGGTCGAGGAGGGCAAGTTCCGCCCGGTCATCGACCGCACGTACCCGCTGGACGAGGTGCGGGAGGCCTTCACCTACATGGAGAGCGGCGAGAAGATCGGCACGGTGATCCTCGACCTGTCCTGACGGAGTCCCTAGCTGGCCGCTGGCGCCACAGGTGCCTCGGGCGCCACGGGCGGGGGGAGGTCGCAGGTCCGACGGGCCGGACGGTCGGCGAATCGGTCGTCGATCCATGCGACAACGGTTGGCCCGGCGGTCATCGCCGTCTGCTGGTGGTTGACGACGCCGAGCCAGAGCATCTCGATCGTGGACCCCGCTTCGCACCACAGCGTCTGGGTCACCGCGTTGGGCCAGGCGAGCACCACCTCGTCCGCCATGCTCTGCGCGACGAGGACCGGCAGTTCGGCCGGCAGCGGCGGTGGTGTCTGAGCATCCGCCTTCGCCCGCCAGTCCGCCACGTCCACCGGGTTGCCGGCGAAGAACCGCTCGCCGAGTTGCTGGCGAGCCAGCAGCTCGACCATCAGGGACTTCTGCTTGAGGCACTCGTCGGCGAGCCGCTCGTAGTTCTCGAGCCCGGCCGGGCTGGCGACCTGGTCCGGTGAGAGCTCGGGATAGACCACGGGCCACGACACCAGGACCTCGGGTCCGATGCCCCAGCCCACCAGGTCGTCCCACTGCGCGCCCATGATGTCGGCGAGCTGCGCTGCTGGCGCGGCCGCTGCGACGGCGAGGAGGTCGAGCTCGGGCGCCAGGGTGTCACTGAGATGGCCGGTCCACAGTGCCGAGTGACCGCCCTGGGAATGCCCCCAGACGACGTATCGCTGACCGGCGGCGGCGTCGGGGAGGTTGCGGACGGCGCGCACCGAGTTGACCACGTCGCGCGCCTCCGCCTCGCCGACGAGATACAGCTCGGGGCCGGGCGTGCCCAGTCCCGACGTAGTCCGTGGCCGTCACGACCCAGCCCAGGCTGAGCATCTGGTCGAGCCAGTACGTCGTGTCGCCCAACGGGTCGGCCGAGCGCGAGGGCGCACAGGCGTCGCCCATGCCGAGGGTGCCGTGCGCCCACGCCACCACGGGGCGCCCGCCGGGAGGTGCCGGGCCGTCGGGGATGAAGACCATGCCCCCGGATGCCGCGGGAGTCCCGTCGGGCCGTTCCGAGACGTACAGCATGCGCAACGCGGTGCCCCCGGGCACGTCGACTCCGAGTGGCTCAGTGCGCAGCACCGTGCCCACCGGCTCCGTCAGCGGGGACGGCGGGGTGTAGAACGGGTCGAGGGCCGCCTGCGTGTTCTCCGTCTCGGTGACGGAGACGCGGTTGACCACGAGAAGCGCCAGCACCGCGATGGCGATCAGCCCCACCGGTATCGCGATCCACCACATCCACCGGCGCATGGCGTCACGGTAGTGGGCGCAGCATTGCGAGTCCTGTTACGCAACGGCCGTCCAATCGTCACCCGGGAGTCGCTCGGACGCCATCGGCGTACCCGGCTGGGCGCCATGCTGACGTGGTCGGCCGGCTGCGACCGACCACGCGAACATGAGGGGAGATGGGTCGTGCCACTCGAGACGGCGGTCTTCGAGACCGGGATCCGCTACTACTGGAGATGTCCCAAGTGCTCCGAGTTCTCATTGCCGTTCAAGGAGCCTGAGGCGGCCGCGGCCGAGCAGGCCAAGCACCTCGACTGCCGGGCGCGACGGCCCCACTAGGTGTGCCTCAACTCCTGGTCGGAGGCAGGTCAGGTCGCGTCGAGTGGCGGTGCTCCCGCTGCTGCCGCCAGCAGGCTCTCGAGAGTCGGATAGGGACCCGCGTCGACCAGCCGGACGCTGACGCGCACCTGACCGTCGCGCCCCAGGCGGTGCGGGATCTTGAGGTCCGTGACACTGGCCGTCACCCCGGACAGCTGAGGCAGGGCCGCGTCACGGGACAGGTCGGGAAGCAGCACGGCCAGCTCGCTGGCGCCGAACCGGCACACGAGGTCGCTCTGCCGCCTGGCGACGCCTCGTGCGACTCCGGCGACCGCCGCCACCACGTCATCAGCAGCCAGGTGGCCGTACGTCTCGGCGTAGGAGTCCAGCTCCTCGATGCTGATGACCCCCAGCGCGAAGGGGTGCCCACTGCGATGGCTGCGGCTGAACTCCTGGGCCAGCCGGATGTCGAAAGCCGCTCGTGTCATCGCTCCCGTCAGGCCGTCGACGATCGCCAAGTCGCTGAGCAGGTCGGACTGCTGCTTCAGCAGTACGTGCGTCCGAGCGCGCGCGGTGAGCACCCGCGTGTTGATGGGCTTGGCGACATAGTCGGCGGCCCCGGCCTCGAGGCACTCGGACTCCACCTCGGCGAAGGTCTCCCCGGTGATGAACATGACAGGGATGTGGCGGGTGCTGGAGTCGTGCTTGAGCTCGTTGATGACATCGAAGCCGTCCAGGCCGGGCATGTTCACGTCCAGCAGAACGAGATCGGGAAGCGATGACCGACACAGGTCGATGCCCTCGCGACCGCTCCCTGCGGTCAGCACGCGTGCCCACGGCTCGACGGCGAAGGAGAGGAAATCCCGCATCTCCGGGTCGTCGTCGACGATCAGCACGGTGGGCGGGGTCAGGAAGCCGAGATCGCTGGCAGTCGCGGAGGTCACGTGACGCATCCTCCCCCGGTAGCGTCGTGGTGTCAGCACGAATTGCCGTCGATCTGCCGCGGCCCTGTCTTTCAGCGGTCGAGGCGCGCCCAGATCTGTCGGAGTTGCTCACCCAAGGTCATGGGGTCGAAAGGTTTTCCGATGACGTCCACAGCCCCGAGGGCGCGATATCGCTCGACCTCCGCGGGCTGGATCTTCGCGGTGAGGAAGACGACCGGCGTGTCGGCGAAGTCGGGTTCCTCCCTCAGTGCGGCGAGGGTCGTGGGCCCGTCCATGCCGGGCATCATGACGTCCAGCAGGATCAGTTGGGGAACGCACTCTCTGGCGCGCCCAAGCGCTTCCTGACCACTGGCGCACGCGCAGACCTCCAGCCCCGCGACCGCAGTGAGCGCCATCCCGGCGACCTCCCGGATGTCGTCGTCGTCGTCGACGTACAGGATTCTCTGCAGTTCAGCCATGACTGTCCTCCCCGCCTTCGGTGGTGTCAGCGAGCGGAGCGGACACCTGGTCGAGTGTCGGCAGGGTGAACCAGAAGGTGCTCCCGCCGATCTCTGGCACGGCATACCCGATCTCGCCGCCCATCCGGTGGATGAGTTCGCGGGAGATGGCGAGGCCGAGGCCACTGCCCCCGCGATGGCGGGTGTCTGACGCGTCCGCCTGGGCGAACCGGTCGAAGATCCGGTCGCCGAAGTCGGCCGGGATGCCCGGGCCGGTGTCGATCACCTCGACCCGGACCACACCCTGCCCGTGGAGCACGTCGACGAAGATCGTGCTGCCCTCCGGCGAGAACTTCGCCGCGTTGGACAGCAGGTTCGACATGACCTGGATGAGGCGCACGCTGTCCACGTCGACCATCGCCGTGGCGGCGGACTTGCGGAGCGCCAGCGTGCATCCGTACTTCGTCGCGTAGGACTGGTTGTCGTCGATCGACCGCTGGAGCAGGGGGAGCAGGTCGTGCGGCTCCGAATCGATCGGCAGTCCGCCCTCCGTCATGCGCTCGAGATCGAGCAGGTCGTTGATGAGCGTGGTGAGGCGCTTGCTGTTGTCCAAGGCGATCGTGATCATCCGATCGGCGCGCTCCGGAAGCGGCCCCGCGACCCCGCTGACGACGAGGCCGAGGGCGCCGCTGATCGACGTCAGTGGGAGTCCGAAGCTCATGGCTGACCGTGGAGATGAACTCGGCCTTCATCCGCTCGACCCGCTTGCGCTCGGCGATGTCGTCGACGAGCACCACGTAGCCCTGAGGCGCCCCGCTGGGCTCCCGCAGCACGGTGGCGTTGAGCGCCACCCACAGCTGCTCTCCGCTTCGGCCGCTCACCTGGAGCTCAGCCGAGAAGGGCTCTCGACGGGACATCGCGTCGCGGATGCCGGCCTCTGCCACGCTGTCGGTGTGTGGGCCATGCAGCACGTCCCGGGGTCGCAGCCCGATCAGCTCGTGCGGGGCATAGTCGAACATTCGCGTGAACGACTCGTTGCTCCATTCGATGCGCCCATCGAGGTCGGTGACCAGCACCCCGGAGTGCATCTGCGTGGCGATGGTGGACAGGCGGGCGATGGCCTGCTGATCGGCCCGTCGCTCGTCCTGGGCGCGCGCGGCGGTGATGAGCTGGGCCAGGGTGGTCGCGAGCGGAGCGAGGTATTCGGCGAACTCCTCGGTGAAGCCGTCAGGATGGTTGGCCAGGCCGAGGACGCCCACGAACTGGCTGCCCAGATGCAGGGGCAGGCCGAGGTAGCAGTTGAGCGGTGGGTGGCCGCCGGGCCGTCCGCCCGCCCGCGGATCGTCTCGGGGACTGTTCGCGATCACGACGTCGCCGGTCATCATGGTGACGCCGAAGAGAGTCTGTGGGTTGTCGAAGACCAGCCCGCGCTCGTGCTCCCGCTCGTACAGAAGTCGCGTCTCCTCGTTCCAGGCGATGTTCGAGACGGCGCGAGTGCGCAGGTAGGGGCGCCCCTCAGGCGTCAGGTGCCGCTCGGTGATGAACCCGTACTCGCAGCCGGAAAGCGCAAGGACGTCCTCCAGCAGCCGCTCGAACGCGCGGCGCTGGTCAGTGGAGCCGATGAACTGGGATTGCACCTCGCCGATGGCGCCGAGCAGGGCGTGCTGGGCGCCGAGGGCGGTGTTCTGCTGCCAGCGGTCGAGTACGCCCTCGATCCACGTCCCGAGCAGGCGGACGAAGTCGGTCTCCTCCTCCGTCAGCGCGCCGTACGACAGACGCTGGCGGCTGGTGAAGGCGAGCGTGCCGAACGGTCGGCCAGCGACGACCAGCCGAATGCCGATGACGTGCTCGAAGCGGTTGTTCTGCAGCAGCGGATGGTCCGCGACGCGTGGATCCTCCGCCGAAAGCGCGACGACGTCGTCAGTGTCATGGAACGGGCTGGCCTCGAACATCCCACGGGGCACGGGCCGCCCCACCTCGAGTCTCTCGTCCGCGCCCACCCGGGCGATCACGACGGACCCGTCCGGCCGCCATTGGGTGATCGAGCCGGTCGGCAGCTCGAGGTAGTCCGCGGCGACCTCGAGAGCGCTCGACAGTAGCGAGACGTGATCGTCCGCGGTGAGCGCGGAGATGCGCGTCAGCGCGACGAGCGCCTCATGCCGCGCTCGCTGCCGGGCACTGCCGAGTTCTTTCTCGATGAGGGTCGCCAGGTCGGTCAACGCGGCACTGTCCTCCGGCGACCACTTCCGCGGCTCGGTGTCCAGCACGCACAGCGTGCCGATGGCGAAGCCAGAGTCGGTGTGGACCGGTGCGCCGGCGTAGAACGTGATGTTCGGCTCATCGGTGACCAGTGGGTTGTCGTGGAACCGCGGGTCGGCGTGCGCGTCGGGTACGACCATCACGTCCTCGTCGAGGATGACGTGCGCGCAGAACGCCTGGTCGCGCGGGGTCTCGGACGTCGGCAGTCCGATCCGAGACTTGAACTGCTGGCGATCCGCGTCCACGAGCGTGAAGGCGACCATCGACGTGCCGAAAGTGCGCTGCGCCAGGCGGGTGATCCGCTCGAATCTCTCCTCCGGACCGGTGTCGAGGAGCCCGAGGTCGTGGAGCTCGGCGAGCCGATCGAACTCATCCGGAGGCAGGGGTGCCGGGATCACGTCGGCTGCCTTTCGGGATGAGTCGAGGCCACGGGTCGCAGTCTGCCCCGGGTGCCCACGCGTGTCACGCCGGCACGAGGCTAGACCGCGGGCGCCGCGTCCGTCGGATCGGTCGTCGACGACTCCGCAGGGTCCCGGCGACGGTTGCGAAGCCAGAGGCCGCCGCCGACCAGTGCCACCGCGAGTGCGAACCACGGCACGAGGGTCATGGGGCCGAGCCCGCTGGGCTCGGGCGGTACGGAGCCGTAGAGCGTCACGGCGGTCCCGGAAGGGCCACGGCCGACCGCGACCACGGTCAGGCCCGGCTCGGTACCGCCGATCAGGGCCGGATCGATGGCGACGCTCAGGCTGCCGGCGGTGTCACTGCGCGACGCGACCGGCGCCGAGTCACCGATCCGGACGACCACCTCCGACTTCGCGCGGAAGCCGAGTCCGTTGACCTGGAGCTCGAGTGCGTCGGGGGCCAGCGTGGGCTGGCCCTCGGACTGCACCCGGAAGCCGGCCGTGCGAAGACCGCTGCCGAGGAGCACGGCAGGCGCGGCGGCGGCCGCATCATCGATGGGCGAATCCCCCGTGCCCGGATCCACCGGCGGCGCCTCCGGTGCGGGGGTGTCCGCGGGCGTGTCGGTCGGGGCCTCGGCGGGTTCCACGGCCTCGTCGGCGGGCACCCACGACACGGTCAGGGTGTCGGCATTGCCTCCGTAGCCGGGGCCCTCCGCGAACGCGGCGGGCGCGCTGATGCCGCCTACCAGGACGGTGGCGGCGACGACCCGCGCGGTGCGGGCGGCGAGGAGACGGACGTTCACGTCGTCAACTGTGACACGGAGTTCTGCCGCACGAGCGATCCTCAAGCATGACCTGACCAAGGTGAGAGCGAACCGCAAGGTTGGTCCGCTTTCCTTGGCACATGAAGTTCAGCGCCTTCCGGCAGGCCCTCGCCGCACCCCTGCTGATCGCGGTCGCCGTGCAGAACCTCGGCAACCTGCTCCTGCATGCGGTGCTCGGTCGGGCTCTGGGGCCGGCCTCCTACGGAGAGCTGGGCACGCTGCTGGCGCTGCTGACCCTCCTCACCGTGCCGCTGACCGCGGTGCAGGCGGCCGCCAGTGCTGCCGCCGCGGGGCGTCCACGGGCGGCCGGAGACGGCCGCCGGTTCGCCGTCATCGCGGCCTGGTCCGCGGTGGTGTCGGTCGTCGTCCTGATCGCCACCCCCGCGCTGGTGCCGGCCTTCCACCTCGGCACCTTCGCCGAGGCAGCGGTCCTCGCGCCCTTCGTCGGCGTCTCGATCCTCCTCGCGACCGTGCGCGGCCGCCTGCTCGGGCACCAGCGCGTCGGGATGACGGCCAACACCTTCCTGATGTCGATCGGGGCACGCTTCGTGCTGACCGTGCTGCTGGTCGGACCCTTCGGCATCATGGGAGCGCTCATCGCCACCCTCGCCGGCGAGGCCGCGGCACTCGCGCTGGGCGCCGTGGCCGCTTTCCGGGAGCCCGTGACCCCCGGAGAGTCTGGCCCCTGGCTCGGCGGGAACGACCTGGTGCGCGCCGCTGTCGCGCTGACCGGCCTGTTCCTCTTCACCACCGTCGACCTGTTCCTCGCTCGGGCCCTGCTCGATCCGGAGTCGGCCGGGGCCTACGTGGCCGCCGCCACGATCGGCAAGACCCTGCTCGCACTTCCGGCAGCCGCGCTGGCCGCCGCCTACCCCCGCCTGGTGAAGGCCGGGCGCGGCCCCAACCGTGGCCCCGAACTGCTGCGCAGCGGAGTCGTCGTGGTGGGGTCGGCACTCGTGGCGGGAGCCGTGGTGGCGCTCTTCCCGGGACAGGTCCTGGCGATCCTCTTCGGTGCGGACTTCGAGTCGGCCCAGTCCCTCGTCATCGTGCTGGCCCTCGTCGCCGCCGCCAGCTCGATCGTCAGCGTGACGACGTACGCCCAGCTGGCCGTGCGCAGCAAGCTGGTCTACCTGCCCTGGGCGGGCGCAGTGCTGGAGATCCTCATCATCGCGATCAGCCACGACGACGCTCTCGCCGTGGCACGGGGCTCCGCCATCGCCGTCGGCATCACCATCGTGGTGACGACCATTCCGATCGTGATCTCGATAGCGAGCGCAGGGCGAGCGCGCTCAGTGAGCGAACCGCAAGGTAGCGCTGTCACTGTTCCTTCATGACCTCACTCGGAGACCTCCTCACCCGGCTGCTGACCACCCTTCGGCTGGTGATCGTGGCGCCCGCAGTCGCCATCGGCCACCGGCTCCTGAAGGAGCGCAGCGACGAATCCGCGGTGACGCACGGCGTGGAGTCCCGCCGGCTGTGGATGCCCGCGCACCGGGACATCGAGATCTCGGTCGTGATGCCCGCCTACAACCCCGGATCAGCCCTGCGGCCCACCGTGGACCGGCTGGTCGACGTCATGCGCGCCGAGGGCGTCGGCTTCGAGCTCATCGTCGTCTCGGACGGCTCGACCGATGGCAGCATGGCCACCCTCGAGGGCGCTGGTGACGAGGTCCGGATCGTGGAACTCCCGCACAACCGCGGCAAGGGTGGCGCCCTGCACGCCGGCTTCTCGCGGGCACGAGGGTCCTGGGTCGGCTTCGTCGACTCGGACGGCGACATCGACCCGGCACACCTGGTGCAGTACCTGAAGACCGGTCGCGCCACGGGCGCGGACGTGGTCTACGCCAACAAGAAGCACGCCGACTCGGTCTCCGCCTCGTCCCCGTTCCGCAAGCTGGTCTCCTTCGGCTTCTCGACCATCGTGGGCACCCTCTTCGCCCTGGGCGTCAACGACACGCAGACCGGGTGCAAGCTGGTCCGCCGCGAGGTCATGGCCGACGTGCTGCCTCGCCTGCACGAGACGCGCTTCGCGTTCGATCTCGAGCTCTTCGTGGCCGCGAAGGCGGCCGGTCACACTGTCTCGGTGGCCGCCCCTGTCGAGCTCCAGGAGCGCATGGCCGGTTCGTCGGTGACCAAGTCGACGATCGTCCGGACCCTCAAGGACGCCCTGGTCGTGCTGGCCCGCCGATACCGCACGGTCATCTACCGCGACGCCAACAAGCCGGTCGCCGGCGTCTACGTCCGCAACGTCGTCCCCGGCCGCTAGCCATGGGCGCGGAACGTGCGGCTGACGTGAGCGTGGCGCAAGGTCCGTCCCGGACACTCGATCCATCAACGAGCTCGACCCCCGAACAGCTTCCCCCGACGAAGGAGAACCCGATGCGCATCCTGATCCTCACCTGGCGCGACCTGGCCCACCCCGCCGCGGGCGGTGCCGAGGTCTACACCGAGCAGGTCGCCCGCCGGTGGGTTGAGTGGGGCAACGAGGTCACCCTCTTCACCAGCGCCGTCGAGGGCCAGCCCGACGACGACGTCGTCGACGGATACCGCGTCGTCCGCCGGGGCAGCCGGCTGAGCGTCTACCGCGCGGCGCGCAGCTGGTACGCCAAGCACGGCCGCGGCCAGTACGACCTGGTCATCGACATGGTCAACACCGTGCCGTTCCTGGCCCACAAGTGGATCAAGGACACCCCGGTGGTCGCGTTCTTCCACCAGACGGCGGAGGAGTGCTGGCACTTCAACGCGTCGATGCCGGTGGCCTACTTGGGCCGCTACGTCCTCGAGCCGCGCTGGATCCGCGCCTACCGTGATCGCCCGGTGCTGACGGTCTCCGATTCGACGGCCGACGCGCTGCGCCGCTTCGGCGTGCAGAACATCACCGTGCTGCCCGAGGGGTTCGAGCCGGTGCAGGTCCCCGAGGTCGGCAAGGAGGAGAACCCGACCGTCGTGTGGTGCGCCCGTCTCGTCCCCTACAAGCGCCCGCAGGACCTGGTCGCCGCGGCCGGAATGCTCCAGGACCGGATCCCGAACCTCCAGGTCTGGATCATGGGCGGGGGACCCATGCTGGACGAGCTCCGTGCGCAGGCACCCGCCAACGTGCAGGTGCTCGGCCGGGTCTCCGACGACGAGAAGAACGAGCGGTTCGCCCGCGCCCATGTGCATGTGGCGACCAGCCAGCGCGAGGGGTGGGGCCTGGTGGTCTCCGAGGCAGCTGCCCTGGGCACTCCGACGGTGGCCTACGACTCACCGGGCCTGCGTGACTCGACGGCTGCCGCCGGCGGCCTGCTGTGCGCCCCGGATCCGGCCGACCTCGCGTCGACCCTCGAGGACGCGCTGGCGAAGTGGCCGGCAGAGACCTTCGCACCCGTGCCCTTCGGTGGCGCGGAGTCCTGGGACACGGTCGCGCACGAGATGCTTGACGCGGTCCGTCCGCACGCGAAGGCTGGCACCGTGACGGTGGACGCCTGACATGGAGCTTCGCCGCCGACTGGGAGACGCCGCCCGACGCCTTGCGCGGATCGGGTACGTCCTCCTCGTCGGCGCGGCCGGCCTCGCCATCGTCGGCGGCCTGGTCCTCGCGCTCGGCCAGCCGCGCGCACACACCCTGATCATCTACGCAGCGGTCGCGCTGGCCACCGTCGGCGTGCTCCTGGCCCTGCCTGCAGCGCTGGGTACCAATCCACTCTCCACGGAGGAAGAGTCGTGACCACCATCTCGTTCGTCATCCCGACGTACAACTCCGCTCGCACCATCGAGGCATGCGTCCGGTCCCTCAAGAGCCAGACGCTCGGCGACGTCGAGGTCATCGTGGTCGACAACCACTCGAAGGATGCGACCGTCGCGCTGGCGGAGCGCGCGGGTGCGGATCGGGTGATCATCGCCGGTCCGGAGAGGTGCGCCCAGCGCAACCGTGGCTTCGAGGCGAGCACGGGGGACATCGTCGTGTTCATCGACTCGGACATGCAGGTGACTCCGAGGGTGGCCGAGCAGGTCATCGCGGTATTCGAGGCACGCGAGGACGTCGGGGCCGTCGTGATCCCGGAGAACTCCTTCGGTGAGGGCTTCTGGGCCCAGTGCAAGGTGCTCGAGAAGTCGCTCTACGTCGGCGACGAGTCGGTCGAGGCGGCGCGGGCATTCCGACGCGATGACTTTGCAGAGATCGGCATGTGGAACGAGGAGCTCACCGCGGCCGAGGACTGGGATCTCGACGATCGCATCCGCGCCCACGGTGTCCAGGTCGGGCGTGTCGACGCATTGATCATGCACGACGAGGGCAGCCTGCGACTGCGTGGCACGTTCGGCAAGAAGCGGTACTACGGGCGCTGGCTGGCCGCGTACATGGCGACTCGGCCCGATGGCGGACGTCGCCTGGCGCGGACGTCCCTGTTCAACCGGCCCGGTGCGCTGCTGCGCGACCCGATCCACGCGGGCGGGATGATCATGATGAAGTCCGTCGAGGCCGCGGGGATGCTGGCCGGCATGAGAGACGCGCGAAAGCTCACCGCGCCGTGACCCGGCGCGTGGTCCACCTGATCAGCGAGTACTCGACCCGCGAGGCGATGGGCCGGACGGTTGCCGAGACCGTGGCGCGCGTGCCCGGCGAGCACCACCTGATCACGACGGCCGCTCACGACGGCCAGGACGCGTTCGCCTCGGTCGAGGAGATCGGCGGATCGCTGTCACTCTTCCCGGCGCAGGACCCGCAGCGGCTGAACGACCTGCTGGACCGGATCGACCCCCACATCGTGCACCTCCACGCCGGCGTCCTGGGCTCCTTCCTGGCGAATCGCGCGGGACTGGACCGTCGCCCCATCATCCTGACGATGTACGCCTGGCCGAACCTGCCGAGCAGGGCGGCCTGGCGGCACGCGGGCTGGTCGGGTCTGCGATCCAGCAACGTGCTGCCGACCCGCGTCATCGCGACCGCCGCCGTGCCTGGGGTCGCGGTGCGCCGGTCGCTCGACCGGCTCGGTCCGGCTGCGATCCTGACCCCGGACCCACGGGTGCTCGAGCGGCTGGAGGGCAGCGTCGCCAGTCCGGTGGAGCGACTCAGGTCCGGAGCTCCCGTCGATCCGCGTCGCGCGAGCTTCGAGCCGGTGGACGGTCGTCCCACCATCGTCTTCGCCGGACGAGCTGAGTCGGTCCGGGGCATCGGCACGCTGCTGGACGCATTCCCCGCGGTGGTCGCGCGAGTACCGGCGGCTCGGCTGAGACTGCTGGTGCTGCCTCGACCTGAGCTGGCGGGACTTCAGCAACGGGTGGTGGAACTCGGCCTGGCCGACTCGGTGGAGTTCCACACCGATCCGGTGCCGGACCTGCTTGGAGCATTCGCGGCCGCGCAGGTGGGGGCCTGGCCGTTCCTGGCCGACTACACCACCTCGCCGCCCGCGATGGCGCTCGCCGAGGGGATGGCAGTCGGCCTGCCGGTCGTCTCGACGCCGGTGGCCTGCGTACGGGCAGTCATGCGGCCCGATGTCGACGGCCTGGCCGTGCCGCCGGGCGATCACGTCGCGCTTGCGGACGCTCTCGTGCGCCTGCTCACGGATCGGGCGGCGTGGACGCAGTACGCGGAGGCGGCGGTCGCGGCCACTGCACAGCTCAGCTGGGACCATGCGGCCGATACCACTTCTGAGGCCTACAACAGGCTCGCTCGTGCGTAGGCTGGGACGGCGCGGCCGACGCATCGGCGTCGGGACGGCCAGCCGCGAGGCGGCACCGCAGGGGAGGGCATGACCATGCTGCACACGGCCCGCCCTCTCTCCCCCGAGTACGGCCTGGTCCCCGGCACGCGGCGACAGGTGCTGGAGACCGTGCTCGACACGGTCGCCTCGCTGGTGCCCGAGGCCGGTGGACGAGCGGCCCTGCAGGGCGCCGAAACGGCGGCCGACGCGTGGCTCGGCGCCGCCGGTGACGTCGACCTCGACGTCTGGGCGGATCAGCGCGGGTACGAGGTGCTCGCCGGGCAGATGCGCCGACTCTGGGGGGCGCGCGTGCAGCATGCGGACGATCCCGATCGCCTCCGGCACACGGCCTGGGTGGTGGAGACCGTGGAGGGTCCCGCGCTCGTCGACGTGACCTGGGGCGACCTGGCCGTCGGCCCGATCACGATGGTCGATGAGACCGACGTGATCGTGCGTTCCACCGCACTTCCCGACGGAACCCAGACCCTGCGACTGGACGGCGTGGCGGCCGCGGCCGACCTGCTCGTCCGGCCGCTGCTGCGGGGCAAGGTGCCGGCTTCCGAGCGTCTCGCGGAGGCCCGCGCCGCATGGATGGCGGCTGCTCCGTTGGCTCGGCACGAGTTCGACGGTCGACTCTCGGATCAGCTGGGCACCGCCGTGGCGGCGGACATCATCGCCGTGCTGGACGGGGCGGAGCCGGACGCCGCATTGCTGTCCAGCATCCGTCGCGCGTACTCGCTTGCCTCGCTGAGGCAGCTGCGCGCTGCCTGGCACCAGCGCGGGGTGATCATCCCGGCGGGTCGACGTGCAGGAATCGCGGGCGTTCGAGCGAAGGGCGTCCTGGTCGTCCTGGTGGGCACGGACGGCAGCGGGAAGTCCACGGTGGCCGGCAAGGTGGCCGACCGCCTCGACCGGCTGGGCATCCCCACGTCGCACGCCTACATGGGCATGGCGCGCGGAAACCTCCCCGGTGTCGGGCTGGCCCGCAAGCTGCTGCGTATCCCTGCGCCCGAGCAGCTGGCCAAGGAGCAGCTCGAGAAGGAGGCGGCAAGCCCGGCCGAGGCCGCCCCGCCGGAGGATCCGCGTCCGGGCGGCGGCGAGCTCGATCACGCCATGCTGCGCAAGGCGGCGGCCTGGTTCTACGCGGGTGAGTACCTGTTCCGCTACGCGCGCGACATCCGCCCCCGACTGCGGGTCAAGGGCACGCCGGCTGTCGTGATCGCCGATCGCTACGTCTACGACCTGCAGGACTCGCCCTGGCCCGGGTCGCCGGCTGCCCGCGTCGCGCGACGGCTGATGCCGCGCCCGGACGTGCTGCTGGTCCCCGACGCTCCGGACGACGTCATCCACGCGCGGAAGCCCGAGCGCGCAGCCCACGAGCAGGCGGCGCAGCAGGCGTCCTTCCGAGCCCTGGCAGCGGAGGGGCCGGCGCGGCACGCGAGTCTCCTGGTCGACACGTCGGGGACCACCGAGCCGCCGGTCGACCCGATCACACCGGCCATCGCCTCCATCGTCGAGGCCATGCACGTCAAGCCGTGAGGCGACTGTTCGCGTCGGCACGCATGCCGCTGGAGGCCGGCGCGCTGGGGCTGCTGATCGGCGTTCTGGTCGTGCTGCCGTGGGCCGTTGGCTCAGCGCGCGGCGAGTTCCTGCTCCTGACCGACTGGGTGAGCGGACCTACCGCCACCGTCTCGCACGGCCTGTTCGGCCTTTCGGACGAGGCCCTCGACGCCATGCCCTGGCGGATGGGGGTGCAGGTGCTGCGCGACCTGCTCGGACCGAGCGTGGCAGCGTGGCTGCTGGTCCTGCTGCCCTTCCCGGTGGCTGCGGCCGGCGCGGCCCATCTGGTGCACGGGGGCCGGCTGGCGTCCTACGCCGCCGCGATCGTGATGGTCTGCAACCCGCTGTTCATCGATCGGGTCGCGGTCGGCCATGTTCCCTTCCTCGTCGGTGTCGCCCTGCTGCCGTGGCTGCTCGCCTCGGCGCGGCATGCCCGCACGCAGGGCAAGTGGTTCTCCGCGCGGACGACCGGCTGGCTGGCGCTCGCCGTATCGGTCAGCCCGCACATGGCCTGGATCGGGGGTGTCGCGCTCCTCCTGGTGGCAGTGGTCCCACGACCGACCTGGCGGGATCTCGCCAGGCTCGGACTCGTGGTGGTGGCCGCGGCTGGCGTCTACGCGTACGCCATCGCCGTCATCGCGGCCGGCGTGCCCACCATCGCGGTGGGGCGGAACGACCTCAGCGCCTTCGCGACCCGAGCGGACTCGGCCGGCGGACTGCTGGTCAGCGTGCTGACCCTCCGGGGCTTCTGGCGCGACGGGGGCGATCGGGTGGCAGCCGACCTCGGCGTGCTGGCCGCACCCGTGGCGCTGGCCTTCGCAACGATCGTGATCGTCGGCGTGGTGGCGCTGTTCCGTCGACCCACGACCCGGGGGCCGCTGTCGCTGTCCTTCATCATCGTGGGTGCCCTTCTCGCGATGGGCACTGCGGGACCGACGGGGGTCCTGTACGGATGGGCGTTCCAGTACCTGCCCCTGTTCGAGGCAATGCGCGAGCCGCAGAAGTGGACGGCGTTGGTGCTCGTCGGCTGCGTGCTGGCCGTGGCCGGCACCGTGCAGGCCCTGGTCGAGCGCCAAGGTCGGCCGGTCCTCGCGAAGACCGGCGCCGTCGCCGTCCTGCTGCTGCCGTTGGCGCTGCTGCCCAGCCTCGCCTGGGGGCTGGGTGGGACGGTCGAGTCGTCGCGCTACCCCGACGGGTGGGCGGCGGCGGACCAGGCCCTCGCCGACGAGGTGACCCTCTTCCTCCCGTGGCACGGCTACCAGCCGTTCGCGTTCACCGACGCGCGCAGCGTGGCCACGCCGGCCGCTGCCTACTTCACCCCCGCCATGCTGTCCTCGGCTGCGGTGGAGGTGGGGCCGCTGCGCACGAACTCGACGTCGCGTCGTCAGCAGACCGTCGACGGGCTGGTCGCCACCGCCGGCGGCGCGGACTTCGCAGGCACCCTTGCCGAACTTGGCGTGCGACAGGTGGTGTTGGCCAAGGACGCCGCTCCCAACGAGGACTACTCCTGGGTGGGCGAGCAGCCAGGTCTCGAACTGCTGTCGGCGAGCGACACGATGGACGCATACCGGGTGGTCCCACGTACCCCCGGGCAGGACCGCGTCGTGCGCGATGGCGCGACCGCCTTCGACATCAGGGCCGGAGACCCGGGCGAGGTGGTGCTGCCCGTGGAGTGCTCAGACGGGTGGCAGCTGGACGGTGAGCCGGGCACATGTACGTCGGTCGGCACCGTGGCCTTCGATGTCGGCCCCGAGCCGGCACGCGTGGAGTACCAGCCGTGGAGCCTGATCCGGCCGGGTGTCATCGTGAGCCTCGGCATGCTGATCCTGCTGGTGGCGGTGGGTCTCGTCGAGCATGCGAACGAACTGAGGAGGCGCCCGCGATGAGCGACTCCCCGGGGCGCATGGCCATGCTCCTGCACCGCCTCATCCCGATCCGGCCGTACGCCGCCGCCTTCCTCATCAGCAGCCTGATCGTCAGTCGGTGGTTCGTGCCCGGCACCTTCATCTCGACGGGCGACATGGGCTCGTTCATCCGGACCGGCTGGGCCCCGGAGGCCACCTCGTCCTGGAACCACACCATCTCCGGGGCCGGGTCCGCAGCGCACACGATCGGGCGCTCGTTCGAGTTCATCCTGATCAAGCTGGTCTCGCTGGTCGGGGGCGACGAGTACATCGCCCAGTGGCTGTTCTACACGTGCATCTACGGACTGGTCGCCGTCGGCGCGACGTACGCCGCCCGCGCCTTGGTGCGCAACGAGCCGGCAACCGTGATGGCGGGCGCCTTCGCAGTGCTCAACGGCTTCTTCCTGACCCGGCTGCCGAACCCGCTCAACATCATCAGCGTCGGGACGCTGGCCGTGGTCACTGGGCTGGCCCTTCGGGTGGCCGCGGGACGGAACATCTCGGCCGTCTGGGCCGGCGTGGCGATCCTCCCGATGTCGTTCCTGGCGTTCAACCCGCCCATGTTCGTGGTGGCGCTGGCCTGGACCGCGGCCGGAACGCCACTGCTCGCCGTCCTGTTCTACGGCTGGCGGGCCATGGGTCGGCTGATCCGCTGGTTCATCCCGGCCATGGGGTGGGCGCTGGCATTGAACGCCTTCTGGATGATCCCGTTCATCTTCGCCTACGCGGGGGGTGGCGGAGCCGTGAGCAATGCGGACTTCCGCGACCCGACCGCCTGGGCGTGGTCCCAGGCGCAGAACCAGATCCCGAACATCCTGACGCTGGTGGCCAACTGGGCCTGGGTCAAGCCTCAGTACCTGCCCTTCGCCGGTGACCTGGACGCGCCGTGGATCGTATGGATGCGGTACCTGATTCCGGCGATCCTGTTCCTCGCGCCGGTGCTCGCGCGACCGCGTCTGCGCCGGCCGGCGCTGGCGATTCTCGCGATCTCGATCGTCTTCCTGGGCCTCGCGAAGGGACTCCAGCCGCCGTTCGCCCAGGTCAACCTGTTCCTCTACAACAACGCGCCGGGGTTCTGGCTGTTCCGCGAGCCGATGAGCAAGCTCGGCCAGGTGCTCGTGGTCTTCATCGCCATGAGCGTCGCGCTGTCCCTCGACGGCGCCTGGTGGCGCTGGCGGCGACGGACCGCGCAATCCAGGAGCGGCTGGCTTCGCGTCCAACTCGTGGGCGTCTGGGCCGCCGTCATCGTCATGACGCTCCAGGTGCATCCGCTGTGGACCGGCGCAGTGATCCCCGACGTGCGTCCGCAGCAGCCCAGCGCGCACGTCCGTGTTCCCGACTTCTGGTGGCAGATGGCGGACCACCTCAACGCCGACGAGGACTCCGGCCGGGTGCTCGTGCTGCCCACTGACGACTACTACCAGATGCCGACGACCTGGGGTTTCGCCGGCGTCGACAGCATCGCCAACCTGCTCATCCAGCACCCGGTGGTCCAGCCGAAACCGGACGGCTACTTCGGCGAGGTGCCGGGGTTCGGCGCCAACGTCAAGGCGGTCGAGACGGCGCTGCTGTCCGGTGACCTCGATGCTGTCGCGAGGCTCCTGGAGGCGAACCAGATCTCCCGGGTGATCGTGCGCCACGACCTCGTCCGCGGCCTTGCGGGCCGGACGTTCGCGGACGACTCGGTGCTGGCCGCCGCAATGGACCGGACTCCGGGAGTCACCCAGGTGATCGACGGCACCCTGGACCTCTACGAGGTCGGTGACGGCGCCATCCCCCTGGTGCGCGCGTACGACACCGTCCTGGACGTACCGGCTCGCCCACGCGCGGGGGCTGTCGCGCTGGCCACCATGCCAGTGACGCAGGCGATCGAGGCCCGGGAGACGGACCCGGGCGTGGACGATCCGAGACTCGATCCCGGAGACGTCCAGGCCACCGACGATGTCATCCAGTGGCCGGTGCCCGGCGTGGCCGCCGGCGAAGAGCCCACCGTCTCGGTCCGGATGACGGGCGGCGCGTACACCCTCGCGCAGCGGGCCCGCGCCGGCGCCGTGCTGATCCCCGAAGTCGTGGGCACGGACCTGGTGCTGTCCGATCCCACAGAGGTGCGGCTCAACGGGCAGGTCGTCTCGACTCGACCCGACCTCGTCGTGCCGCTGGAGTCCGATCGCGAGCCGCTGGCCGTCACCGCCGGTGCCCGCACGGTGTCCCTCGACGGCTGGGGACGGGACGCCCTCCCGAACGCCGACGCAGACAACCCGCGCCCGGCGTACCTGCCCATCGCGTCGGACACGCCACTGACGGTCTGGGCGGCATCAACGCGGCCGGCCAGGACCGCACCCCCATCAGAGGTGTACGACTGCAACAACTACGAGCCGAGGCCCGCGCGCGAGCTCGGCCTCGAGCTGGAGAAGGACCAGACCCCCGAAGGCGAGGTGCTGCGGCTGAGGGCGCTGGACCACGCGGCCTGCACGCGCATCGACGTCAACGACGCGGAGCCCGGGCGCACCTACCGGGTGCGGATGGAGTTCCGCACCATCGAGGGCAAGCGGCCGGAGGTGTGCCTGTGGCAGATCGGCACCGATGGCTGCGATCTCGTGCCCCGCGCGCCCGTGACCACCGGCAGTTGGACGAACTTCGAGGAGTTCGTGACCATCGACGAGGTCGCCACCGGACTCCAGGTCGTGATGTACGCGAACGTCGGCCTGCGCAACGCGTTCGAGACGGTCACCGAGTACCGCGACATACGCATCGAGGCCGTGGACCCGGTGCTGGAGACCCGGGTGTTCCCGCCGATCGTCCCCGAGCGCACGGTGGAGGTCGAGGAGGGTACGCATGTGCTCTCGGTCACCGGCGGCCCGAGCGGCAGCATGCTCATGCCCTTCGGGCCCCTGGAGGACTGCTACAACACTGACGACTCGGGCTTCGAGGCGGCCGGGCTGTCGGTGACCAACCTGGTCGACGAGGTCCAGCCCGCCTACCAGTTGACGGCACGGGATCATCGCGCGTGCATCGCCGCCCCCGTGCCCGACATGGGCTCCTCCTCGCTCTACGAGCTCTCCTACGACGCGCGAAGTGTCAACCTGCGCAACCCGCAGGTGTGCCTGTACCTGCGCGGCCCGGACCAGTGCGCGAAGATCCCCACGGGCGGCCCGTGGCTCGACTGGACGCGCTACTCCACTTTCGTCAGCGCCGATCCCCGTGCCGTGGAGACCCGGCTGTACCTCTACGGGCTGCGGGACCTGCGCGGTGAGGAGAAGGCGGTCGTGGAGTACCGCGACGTCAAGCTCGTCCCGGTCGCTGCACCAGTCGACGTGGTACTCGTGCGCCAGCAGAGCGATGTCGCGGGCCCGCCGGTCGATGCCACCGTCCAGAGCGCGTCCAACATCAAGGTGACGGCCAGCGACACCACGCCGGAGGTCACGAGAGTCGTCCTCGCCGAGGCCTATGCGCCGGGCTGGGCGCCCACCAAGACGAGCGGGCTGGATTCCGGATCGCACACCACCCTGCAGGGGTGGATGAACGCATGGACCGCGACCGGCGAGACTGTCGATGGGACCGTCTCGTACGGCCCGGACCGATACGCCCAACTCGGCTTGAAGCTGTTCTTCGTCACCGTCGCGGCCGCCATCGTCTGGCTGGCGATCCGACGGCCGGTCCGACGGCTGGTGGGCCGATGGTGGCGATCGCTGAAGGCGTGGATGGGACGCTTGGTGACACGGCTGCGCCCGCGTCGCCGCGAGTCGGAGGAGGTGCCCGATGCGTAGGTGGCGTGTCTGGGCCCCGGTGGCAGCCGCCGTTGTCGGCGTCGTCCTCCTGCTCCTGCTCCTGCGAGGCTGCGGTCCCGCCGACGTCACGGTGATCGCGGTGGGGGACATGGCCTGTTCGCCCGCCGACCCCGACTACGGGGACGGTGAAGGCGTGGACAACGCCTGCCGGGCGCAGGAGCTCTCGGATGAGGCCCTGCAGGTCGGAGCCGACGCCCTGTGGGGTCTCGGCGACTACCAGTACGAGCTGCCGTCGGCGGTCGACTACGAGACGGCGTACGACCCGTCATGGGGCCGGTTGAAGGAGATCACCTACCCCGCCGTCGGCAATCAGGAACTGAAGGTGAACAAAGCGAACACCTTCTACGAGTACTTCGGGGAGCGTGCCGGGCCGCGGGAGGGCTACTACTCGTACGACATCGGTGCGTGGCACGTCGTCGTGCTGAACACCAACTGCACGACGGTCGAAGGCGGATGCGGGCCAGAGTCGCCGCAGGCACAGTGGCTGCGCGAGGACCTGGCATCGAACGCAGCGCGCTGCGTGGCTGCCTACGGGCACCACCCGCGCTGGAGCAACGGCATCGCCGGCCCGGACCCTCGGATCGGGACGCTGTTCGGGATCCTTGCCGACAACCAGGTGGCCCTGTACCTGTCCGGGCACGAAGCCGACTACGAGCGGTTCGAACCGTTGAGCTGGGAAGGAAAGCCGGACCCGACCGGCACGGCGCAGTTCGTCGTGGGCACGGGCGGGCAGAGCGTGTACACGCCGACCATCGGCGACGCTCCGTGGCGGGTCAAGGCCAAGCCGGTGAAGAACGAGTTCTTCAATACGGAGGAGCACGGGTACCTCGTGCTCGACCTGCGACCCGAGTCTTACGACTGGCGGTTCGTGGCGCTGGGTGGCGAGGTACTGGATCAGGGGAGTGCGCAGTGCCCGCCGCGACCCTAGGTTCGCCCCCGAGCGGGCGATATGTTTCCCATATGGGAGTGGCCGACGACCGAGGTGGGCAGTGATGAGCGAGTCACCGAGGGTCGCGGACTTCATCAACGCCAAGCAGGACCAGGTGCTTGCGAAGGCAGTAGTCGCGCTCGACTCGGCGAGTGACGAGCAACTGCCCGGTGAGGTGCACCGACTCATCGGCACCCTCGGGACGTACGGGCTCTCCGACGCGGTTGACCTGCTCAGACCACTCGACGAGCTGCTCAAGTCCGGGAGCGACGAGCGCGGCGCGACCGAACAGGAGCGCGCCGCGGCGCTCGCCGGGCTGCGGGGCATCGTCTCGGCCCGAGGGAGCGAGCAGTCATGAGCACGACGGTGCTGGTCGTCGATGACGACGATGACCTTCGGGAGCTACTGAGCCTGGCGCTGCGCGAGGGCGGGTATCGGGTTGCCGAGGCACCGGATGGCCCGTCGGCGATCGAGGCCTTCCACAGCTCGCGCCCTGATCTGGTCGTCCTCGACATCGGCCTGGGGGCCATGGACGGTCTCGAGGTCTGCCGTCGACTGCGGACCTTCCGGAACGTGCCGATCCTGTTCCTCACGTCCCGCGCCGACGAGGTGGATCAGCTCGTCGGGTTCGCGGCCGGGGCGGACGACTACGTCACGAAGCCGTTCTCGGCGAGGCTCCTCGTCGCGAGGATCGGCTCGCTCCTGCGCCGTGGCGCGGGAGAGTCGTCGGCGAAGACCTCGTTCGCCTTCGGTCCCGTCGTGGTCGACACGGAATCGCGCGAGGTGCGCGTCGACGGCCAACTGGTGGACCTCACGAAGACCGAGTTCGACGTACTCGCCGTGCTCGTCGAGAATCCCAAGCGGGTCATCCCGCGGGAGGAACTGGTCGAGCGGGTCTGGGGATCCTGGTACGGCGATGACCACGTCGTCGAGGTCCACCTGTCGCGGATGCGAAGCAAGATCGTGAAGGCCGGCGGTCCGCGAGTCGGAGTCGCCCTCCGCGGTGTCGGCTACAAGCTCGGCGTGGATGTCTCCTGACCGCGGTTGACCGAAACGTTCACGCACGGCTGGCGAAAGCCAGCCGCAAGGTTGGCACGGCAAGGTGTCCCCATGATCTCGCTGGTCGAACCGCGTCGCTCCGATCGCCCTGCTGACGCGCTGCCTCACGATCGACTCATCCCCTTCTGCGGGCGTCTCAGCGAGGTCCGCGTGACGTCTTTCGACGAGGCCGCCTCCGCCCTGGTCGAGGCGGTGCAGGAGTTCACCGGGGCGGCGGCGGTGGTCATGACTGTTGCCGCACCCCTCAGTGAGGACGAGGACCCGGCGTCCGCCAGCCGCACGTCGGCAGGCGGGGGACTCGCCGGAGAGGACCTGCGGCAACTGGCCGCACTCGCCGCGCTGCCCGGTGAGGCGAGCGATGACGATCGGCCGCTGCTGATCGACCACGCCGCGCGCGAGCCGCGCCATCGACTCGTCGCGGAGCGCGGATTCCGAGGAGTGCTGGGGGTTCACCTCGATACGGGCCGCCCTGACCGGGCCGCGCTGTTCGTGATCGACCGTGAGGCCCGCACCCTGTCGCCGGACGATCGCATCGCCCTGGGCCTGGCCGCGGGCATCGGCGCCGCGATCGCGACGTCGTACGTGACGGACAGGGAGGCGGACGAGCGACGTGCTGACGCCTTCAGGCGGCTGTCTCAGCATGTGGCAGAGGCGTCCACGGTCCAGGACGTCACGGGCAACGGAGCCGCGGTGGCGCTCGGCTGGCTCGACGCCCTGGCGAGCGGCCGACTAGACGAGGACGAGCGTGCACGCGCAGTCTCGTCAGTGGCCCGGCGGCTGCGGCAGACACAGGCAGCGGTCAACCAGCTGATCGAGTCGACCGCGCGGAGCATCATCGAGCAGGAGCGCATGGAGCCCGTGGATGTCTCGATCGCCTGGCGGGACGCCCACTCGTACGGCGCCTCCCCGAGAGGAACCGGCAGTCCGGTGGTGCTCGCGCGGACCGCCAGCCTGACGATGTTCCTGCGTCGCGCCGGTGCCGTCCTCGTGCCGGAACTGCTCCTCGACGCCGAGTCCGTGCGGATTCCGATCACCGACGTCTCACGGCTGGACCTGGAGGCGCGCACCCTGCTCTGGGCCTCGGGCGGCTCACTGGAACAGGACCTGAAGGGCACCTTCGCCTCGTGGGACGTCGCGCATCCGTGGACCTAGCCCGCGCTGACGCTACGGGCATCCACTTCGGTACCGTCCGCCCATGTCCATGACAGCCGGTGAACCGGCGCCTGCCCGCGGCGGTGCCCACTCGTATCGCGGGGCGGTGACGTACGAGTACGCACCCGAGGCGGACCGTGAGCCGGATCCCGGCGAGATCGTCTGGTCCTGGGTTGCCTTCGAGGAGGATGCCGCAATCGGAAAGGACCGGCCGATCGCCATCGTCGGGCGGACCCCAGACGGGCGCTATGCCGCCCTCATGCTCTCCAGTCGGGACCATGCCGGCGATCGAGGCTGGGTGTCGATCGGCTCCGGACCGTGGGATCGGGAGGGGCGCGTCAGCTGGCTGCGTACGGACCGACTGCTTGCGGTGCACGGCGATGCTGTTCGTCGCGAGGGCTCGGTCATGACGCGCGAGGTGTTTGACTCGGTGGTCGTGGCCCTGGGTGGCAGTGCGGCACCGGTGAAGGTCGGCTTCCTGAGGCGACTCTTCCGCAGGACGTGAGCGATGGGCGCCAACCGCTGGGACGCCGAGGCATACGACACCGACTTCTCGTTCGTGTCCCGCTACGGCGATGAGCTGCTCGATCTCGTGGGTGATGTGACGGGTCGGCGCGTCCTCGATCTCGGCTGCGGCACCGGTCGACACGCGGCGGACCTGGCCGCACGCGGAGCCGCAGTCATCGGAGTGGACGCTGACGCCGACATGCTCTCCCGCGCTCGACGCGAGCACCCCGATGTGCGTTTCCTGCAGCTCGATGCCTACGACCTGAGCCTTGCGAATCTGGGGGAGGCGGAGCCGTTCGACGCATGCTTCAGCAATGCGGCACTGCATTGGATGACCGACCAGGCCCGCGTCCTGCACAACGTTCGCTCGATCCTTCTCGAGGGCGGTCGGTTCGTTGCCGAGATGGGTGGAGCGGGCAACATCGCGACCCTCGACGGGGCGCTCCGCGACGCCCTGGCCGCCGTCGGCCGGCCAGAGATCGGCGTCGTGGCCAACTACTTCCCCACGGTGGACCAGCAGGTCGCCCTGCTGGAGGAGAGCGGCTTCCGGGTCGACCTCGTGACGTGGTTCCGACGACCGACGCCGCTTGCGCCGGGAAGTACCGCAGCAGACTGGACCCGGCACTTCCGGGCGTCCACCTGGGCTGAGACGCCGGCGGAACTGCATGGCGAACTCGGTGCGCAGATCGACGCGAGGGCGGCCTCGCTCCGGACCGCTGAGGGTTGGCATGCGGACTACTGCCGGTTGCGCTTTGTCGCTGTCGCGGTGTGAGCTTGTGCGATCGATGGGTTGCCGCTAGTCTCGCGCAGTCGCCTGCAGGTGCGGGCGCTTCCGTGGCAGATAGGGGTAGAAGTGTTCATTACCAAGGAGTATTGCCTCCACTAGGCCCCCTGCTGCGTGCGTCCGTGACGGACACACCACCCGATCGGCCTCGCCGATCGCTCACGTTGCTCCGAAATCATCGGCAGTAACTGCTCGCAACCGCACTGCATCCCGAACGGGTCCGTGTCGTTGCACCTCATGGAAATCCACCGCTTCGGCTGCGGCGATCCCGCATGCCGGAAGGAGATGTCATGGATACGCACAGTTCGGTGCGCCGCGCCTGGCCTAGATGGTCCGTGCGCGTCAACGTGCCACCACCCACCCGCGAGCGTCGTGGTCGACGCCGCTCCGCGGGGACGGGAGAGCGCCGGCACGGCCAGCCGGCTCCCCGTCGCTGGGCCCAGGGGTTCGACCGCCCGGTGGCCTGATGAACGCATGCGAAGGGGTGCGGATTGCCGGATCCGCACCCCTTCGCCGTCCCGTCCCGGCGCGCGGTGACGCGGATCCGGGAATCCCGCAAGCAGGCTCTCGCGCATGGGTAACGTGCGAACCATGGAACCCCTGCACGGTGGTCAGCACATCGTGGCCGCAGCTCGATCCGCCGGAGTGGAGACGTTGTTCTCCCTGTCCGGCGCGCACATCTTCCCCGTGTACGACGCGGCCGTCGGAGGTCAGGAGCACGTCGCCGCGGCCAGCAGCCCAGCCGTCGCGCTCGAGGGCGGGCCGATGCGGCTCGTCGACACCCGGCATGAGCAGACCGCCGTGTTCGCGGCCGAGGCGACCGGGCGCTTGACCCGGAACCCGGGCTTTGCGGCCGTAACGGCCGGGCCAGGCGTCACCAACGCCGTCAGTGCCATCGTCACCGCCCACTTCAACGGCACGCCGATGGTCGTCCTCGGCGGGTCGCTCCCCGGACTCGCGTTGGGGGCAGGGCGCTCTGCAGGAACTGGATCAGCCGCCGATCCTCGCCACCGTCACCAAGGCAGCGTGGACCACGCACGACATCGGCCACGTGCGCGCCGATGCGGATCGAGCATTCGGCACGGCGGCATCGACCCGGATGGGGCCGGTGTTCTGGGACGTTCCCATCGACGTGATCTTCGACAAGGCCGCCCCCGAGCCCGTGCCGGCAGTGCCGGTCGATGGACCCGTGGCCCCCGACCCCGCCGCGGTGGCGCGCGCACGCGAACTGCTCGACGCCGCTCGTCAGCCGCTGCTGATCCTCGGCGGGGGCGTGTGGATGGCCGATGCCGTCGAGGCCGCCCAGCATCTGGTGCGCGAGCGGAACCTGCCCGTGATCACCAACGGGATGGGGCGAGGGGTCATCCCGCCTGCCGACCCGCATCTGGTCACGCGCGCCCGTTCCACGGCCTTCCAGGAGGCCGACCTCGTCATCGTGGTCGGCACACCGCTCGACTTCCGTCTCGGCTACGGCTGGTTCGGCAAGATCCCGGCGAAGGTCGTGCACCTCGTGGACGACCCGAGCCAGTCCTCCGCGGCCGAGACCGTGGCGGCCACCGTGATCGGCGACCTCGAGGCCAGCCTCGGCGGGCTGTCCGAGGGCCCGGCGGCGGACAGCCGATGGGTGTCCTCGCTCCGTGCGACGGCCCGGGCCGCGATCGCCGCCGATGCCGCTGACCTCGGGAATCCGGCCGATCCGATCCATCCCGCCCGGATCTACGGGGAACTGCTGCCCCGGCTGACCGCCGACGCGGTGGTCATCGGTGACGGCGGTGACTTCGTGTCCTTCGCGGGGCGGTATATCGAGCCCGAACGCCCGGGCAGGTGGCTGGATCCAGGACCCTACGGCTGCCTGGGCACCGGACCCGGATTCGCCCTGGCGGCCGGGATCGCTCACCCCCAGTCCCCGTTGTTCCTCCTCATGGGCGACGGGGCGGCAGGCTTCTCGCTGATGGACGTGGACACCCTCGTCCGGCACCGGATCCCCGCGGTGATGATCGTCGGCAACAACGCGGGCTGGGCGTTGGAGAAGCACCCGATGCGCATGCTCTACGGATACGACGTCATCACCGACCTGCCGCCCCTGCGGTACGACGAGATCGTGGTCTCCCTCGGCGGCGGCGGGGAGACGGTGACGGACCCGGAAGAGATCGGCCCGGCGATCGACCGTGCCATGGCATCGGGACTTCCGTACCTGGTGAACGTGCTCACCGATCCCGAGGCTGCCTACCCGAGGTCAACCCTGGGCATCTAGCGACGCCACGAAGCCGGCGGCGTCCACCGCCACGCGCACGTGCGTCCCGGCACCGATCGGCGCGTCCTGTCCGTCCTGCTGCTGGATCGCTCGAACGTCGAACTCGATCCGATTCCCCGCGGCCGACCGGACTTCCGCCGTGGCGACCACGAGGGCACCGATCGGACTGGGTGCAGTGTGTCGGACGTCGAGGTGGACGCCGACGGTGGTGACGCCGTCGGCGAGGTGACCGGAGAGCGCATCGCAGGCCGCTCGCTCCATCACTGCGATCAGGCGCGGCGTTGCGAACACCGGCAGGTCTCCGCTGCCGAAGGCCTCGGCCGTGTCCTCTTCGGTGACCACCAGCTGAGCGGTTCCCCGCAAGCCCACCAGTCCGGTGCCGACGTCCTCCCCCGGCTGGCGGCCCATGCTTGTACCTTGCCACACATGGTGAATCGAGCGGGCCTGAGCATCCAGGAGCGGTTGTACCCCGATGCCACGTGCTTCGGATGCGGCCACGCGAACCCGAAGGGCCTGCACCTGCACAGCTACGCAGGGGCGCAGGACGTCGTTGCCGAGTTCACCCCGTGGCCGGAGCACGACAACGGCATCGGGTTCCTCAACGGCGGCATCATCGCCACCCTGCTTGACTGCCACGGCGGTGCGGCGGTCTTCCACGAGGCGGACCTGCGCGGGATCCTGGCCGAGGCGGGAACGCCCTTTCCGTTCGTGACGGCCGGACTCGACATCCGGTACCTGCGACCGGCGCCGCTCGACTCAGCCGTCGCCCTCCTGGCAGTGGTGGAGTCGATGGACGATTCGGAGGCCACGGTGCGGGTGGAGCTGCGCTGGGACGGCAAGCCACGTGCCGAGGCGTCGGCGCTGTGGAAGCGGTGGCGTCGTCGCTCACCGGTCCCGGCGCACTAGGTGGTGGGGCCGCCGGCCACGTACAGGACCTGCCCTGAGATGAAGGACGCGGAGTCGGACACCAGGAAGGCGACCGCGTGCGCGACGTCCTCGGGCTGGCCCATCCGCCGGACCGCCGTCTGGGCAACCGCGGCCTGCTCGAACTCCTCGAAGGGGACGCCCATGCGCTCGGCGGTGGCCCGCGTCATGTCGGTGGCGATGAAACCGGGTGCCACGGCGTTCGCGGTCACGCCGAACGGACCGAGTTCGAGGGCAAGGGTCTTGGTGAAGCCCTGGAGACCTGCCTTGGCGGCCGCGTAGTTGACCTGACCGCGGTTTCCGAGTGCGGACGTGCTGGACAGGTTGACGATGCGACCCCACTTCGCCGCCACCATGTGCGACTGCACGGCGCGGGTCATCAGGAAGGCGCCCCGCAGGTGCACGGACATCACCGCGTCCCACTCGTCCACGGACATCCGGAAGAGCAGGTTGTCGCGCAGGATGCCGGCGTTGTTCACCAGGATCACGGGTGGTCCGAGATCGGCCGTGACCTCGGCGACGGCCGCCTGGACCGACGGCTCGTCGCTGACGTCCGCCGCCACGGCCATGGCGGTGCCCCCGGCGCCCTCGATCTGTGCGACGACCGGGAGGCAGTCGGAGCGGTCGAGATCGAGCACGGCCACGGCGATCCCGTCCTGCGCGAGCCGAATGGCGGTGGCCGCTCCGATGCCCCGGGCGCCGCCGGTGACGAGTGCGATCCGGTTGGGGGACATCGTCTAGTCGCCGGCCGCTTCGGGCTCGGGCACGGGCTCAGACTCGGCGACCGGCGCGCCCCGAAGAGTCCATCGCAGGCCGGCGTCGACGGCCATCAGGAGGAGGGCGAGGATCACCGCGATCACCAGGATCACGCCGATGAAGATCAGCACGGAGGCCAGGCCGTCCGTCTGCACGTCGAGGAACGAGTACGGGTAGGCGCCCACCGCCTGTCCGCGGACCAGGGCGTAGGTCGCCCAGAGCAGCGGGAGGATGAGCGCCAGCGGAATGTTGCGTCCGCGGATCAAGCCGCGTGGCCCCGCGATGATCCACACGATGGGCGTCAGCAGCGGTACCACCCAGTGGAGGAGGGTGTTGCTCACTGCATCCCAGCCGGTCTTCCCGCCTTCGGCGAGCAGCAGGTTGTACACCACGCCGGTGATGATGATCATCAGCAGGCTGTCCAGGCGCAGGGTGCGCCACAGCGTGCCCACTCCGTCCTCGCGCGTGAACAGGCTGGGTCGCAGCACCAGCACAGTCATCACCACGGCGACGGTGATGTTGCTGAGGATGGTGAAGTACGTCGTCCAGTCGAGGAATCTCTCGACGACGGTGTCGTCACCGCCGACCGTGTTGCCGAGGATGGTCGGCGTGTCGAGGTTCTTCGTATCGACGTAGTACCCGGTGATGTTCAGCGTCAGGGACAAGGTGACGGCGGCCCAGGCGACCAGTGCGTTGATCGCGAGCAGGGCGCGTCCGTAGGAAGGGGTCTGCAGCGCGGTGGCCGTGGCGGACTCGGTCGACATGGAGGACACCGTACGCGGAGACTTCGTGGGTTTCCGTTTGTTCCGTCATCCGCGGGCCGGACGTGCTGTGATCGGCAGGAGACCTACCGCGGGGAGAAGCGGATGAGCAAGAAGGACGACAAGGCCAAGAAGGAACCTCGCATCCCACCGCCCAAGCCGGACGTGGACGAATCGCGACCGAGGATGAAGGAGAAGGAGTACCAGGAGCTGCTCCGGCCACTCCACGGTGAGCTGGTGGCGCTGCAGGACTGGGTGAAGTCGTCCGGGGCCAAGGTCATGGTCGTCTTCGAGGGCCGTGACACGGCCGGCAAGGGCGGGACCATCAAGGCGATCACCGAGCGGGTCAGCCCACGGGTATTCCGGGTGGTGGCGCTACCGGCGCCCACCGACCGCGAGAAGTCGCAGATGTACATCCAGCGCTACATGAAGCACTTCCCAGCGGCCGGCGAAGTGGTCATCTTCGATCGCAGTTGGTACAACCGGGCCGGCGTCGAGCGGGTGATGGGCTTCTGCACGCCCGAGGAGACGCAGCGCTTCCTCGACCTGACGCCGCTCGTGGAGCAGGCGATGGTCAACTCCGGGATTCGCCTCATCAAGTACTGGCTCGAGGTGAGCCCCGACGAGCAGAAGCGACGCCTCACCAGCCGCATCCATGACCCGCGCAAGACCTGGAAGCTCACCGACATGGATCTGCGGTCGTACACGAAGTGGCTCGAGTACACCGAGGCGCGCGACGCGATGATCGGCCAGACCAGCACGCCGTGGGCGCCGTGGCACGTCGTGCACACGGATGACAAGAAGCGGGGCCGGCTCAACGTCATCAGCCACCTGCTCGGGCGACTCCCGTACACCCCAGCGGTCGACAGGGAGATAGCGTTGCCCCGACGCAGAACGACGGGCAAGGTGGCGCCGATGGACCTGACGGAATACCGGATCCCCGAGCCCTACTGATCCATCACGGGCACCACCTCGTCTCCACCCGTCCGACCGTCGGAGCGTGCATGACCGATCCATCCATGGCCGAGCGGCCTGCGGCGGCGCGGTCGGCCCGGTTCGGCTGGCACGACCTGGTGCGCGTCTGGTCGTCCGCGGCCGACGGCCGGCGGATGCGCCGCCCCACAGATGTCCTGCTGCTGATCGGCAGCGTGCTGACCGTGGCGCTGCTGACCCTCGTCGCGCCGGGGTCGGGGAGCCTGGACGACGCCGTCTACCGGCTGGTCGATGCCGTACCCGACGTGACGGTCCTGCTCTGGAGCCTGTCGTACACCACGTTCACGCTGTGGGCGATCGTGCTGATCCTGCTCCCCCTCGCCTTCTCGCGGCGGCGGCGGCTGACGGGAGACTTCCTGCTGGCGGGCGGGGTGGCGGTCATCGGCGCACTCGGGGTGGGCTGGTGGGCCGGGGTGGATGGGCAGGTCGCGCTCGACTCGATCCTGCTGCCGCCGGACAGTCCCGTGTACCCCGCGGCGAGGCTGGCGGTCGGCACGGCCGTGATCGTGACGGCGAGCCCGCACCTGAGCCGGCCCCTTCGATACTGGGGCCGGGTGCTGGTGATCCTCGCGGCCATCGGGTCGGTGGGTCTGCAGATCACTCAGCCGGCCGGTGCGGTTGCCGGGCTGATCATCGGCGTGGGCGCCGCGGCCGTGACGCACCTCGTGCTGGGGTCGCCGCAGGGCCTGCTCACGGAGCAACAGGTGGAGATCGCCCTGAGCGACCTCGGAGTCGATATCGAGACCGCCGCGGACATCGGGGACGAGACACCCGGTGAGGTGCTCTGGCGGGCGCAGTCGACCGACGGCGTCGACCTGGTGGTGAAGGTGTTCGGCCGGGACGCGTGGGACACCCAGGCGGTCGGGTCGGTGTGGACCGCCCTCACCAGACGGGGGGAGATGCCCCGGCTCGGTCGCAGCCGTCAGTCGCGGATCGAGCACGAGGCGCTCGCCATGCTGCTTGCGGCGCGGGCCGGCGCCCGCACGCTGGACCTGGTGGCCTCGGGGATCTCGCAGCAGGGAGATGCGCTGATCGTGACCAGCGCACCCATCGACACGCTGGCCACCCTCGACGGCATCACCGATGCCCAGCTGGACGACTACTGGCACAGCGTGTCCGCCCTGCACCGCCGTGACCTCACTCATGGGCGCATCGACGAACGGCACCTGGTGATCGCAGCGGACGGCCAGCCGGCCCTGGCGGACTTCGCGGACGCCGAGTTGAATGCCGACGAGCGCGATCTCCTGGTCGAGGATGTCCAACTGCTGGTGGTAACGGCGCTTGCGGCCGGAGTGGATCGCGCGCTCGCCTCCGCCGAGCGGGTGATCGGCCAGGACGGCATCGGGGCGCTCCTGCCCTTCGTCCAGCCCGCCGCGCTGGGGCGCCTCACCCGACAGCGGCTCGGCCAGGCGGACTGGAAGCTGAAGGACCTGCAGACGGCGGCGGTGGCGCGGCTGGGCGTGCAGGCGCCAGCGCTGCAGCAGCTGCGACGCGTCACCTTGAAGTCGGTGGCCACGGTCGCGGTCATCGCCGTGATGGCGTACGTCCTCATCGGAATGTTCTCGGGTGTCGACCTGGCCAGCGTGCTCGACGCCCTGTCGTCGGCGAACGTATGGATCCTGCTGGTCGCCCTGGCGCTCTCGCCGACTATCCAGATGGCGTTGGCCTTCTCCACCCTCGGCTCGACCATGACGCGGCTGGCCTACTTCCCGGTGCTCATGCTGCAGTACGCCATCCAGTTCATCGCGCTCGCGCTCCCGGCGACCGCGGCTCGCCTGGCTCTCGAGGTCCGGTTCTTCCAGCGGTTCGGCATCCCGCCCACCCCGGCCGTGACCATGGGCATGATCGACAGCTTCAGCGGCTTCCTCGTGCAGATCTCCCTCCTGGTGCTGATCCTGGTGTCCGACCTGCCGGGCTTCACCTCCTCGGTCTTCGGGGGGGCCGACACGTCGAGTTCGACGACCGACGAGTCCGGTCGCAACCCGCTTTGGGTGGTCATCGGCTTCGTCCTCGTCGCCCTCGTGATCACGATGCTGGTGCCGAAGCTGCGTCACCGGGTGCTCGGCAACGTGCCGAGGATCCGGACCAAGGTGGCCGAGCAGCGGGCGAAGGCAGGCGACGCACTGTCTGTCATCAAGCGCCCGCGCAAGGTGATGACAATGCTGCTGGGCAACCTCGGCTCCCAGGTGATCCAGGCGATCATCCTGGGCATCACCCTCGCCGCTTTCGGCGAGAGCGCCGCGCTGTCGCAGCTGATCCTGATCAACACCGCCGTCAGCCTCTTCAACGGGCTGATGCCGGTACCGGGCGGCATTGGCGTTGCGGAGGCGGGCTACACCGCCGGCCTGCAGGCGGTCGGCATCCCGGCGCCGATCGCGATGGGCACGGCGATCGCCTTCCGGCTGGTGACGTTCTACCTGCCACCACTGTGGGGCTCTGTGGCCATGAGGTGGCTGCGGCGGCACGAGTACGTCTAGCGCTGGCCCTTCTGGATCAACGCCTCGAGCTCGGCCAGCGCCTGCTGCTGCTGCTCGGCGAGCGCCTTCAGCGTGGCCAGCTGCTGCTGCACGTCCGTCACCTCTTCGCCCTTCGACTTCTTCCGGGGTGAGAGGAAGGCGTTCGCCAGGAAGCCGGTGAGGGTGCCGAAGATGCCGACGCCGACGACAATGATGACGACGCCCATGGCCCGACCGGGGTTGGTCACGGGGAACGTGTCGCCGTACCCGACCGTCGCCATCGTCACGATCACGTACCAGAGCGCGTCTGACGCGTTGGTGATGTTCGAGTCCGGCGCGTTGCCCTCCAAGCGGAGCATCTGCAGACTGCCGAACTCGAGCATGATGATGCCGATGAAGAACAGGGACAGCAGGGCGCTGTCCGCGCGGTCCTTGATGAGGCTCCGCACGATGTTGCGCGGGCCGTAGTCCCGTAGGAGCCGGTAGACCTTGATGAGCCGGAAGACGCGGAGAACGTTCGTCTGCGCGAACGGGATGCTGGCGAGCATGTCCGCCCAGCCGAAGTCGCGGAAGAAGTAGTGCGAGCGGTTGGGCGCGGTCCAGATCCGGTAGGTGAAGTCCGCGGCGAAGCACAGGGTGAGCAGGAAGTTCACGCCGGTGATGACGTAGTCCAGTGACTCGTCCTCGATGAACCAGGCCAGGATCAGGTTGACGATGGACAGCACGGACAGTGCCGCCATGAAGATCTCGTAGCCGGGGTTGCGCAGCCCAGCCTTCTCCTCGGCTTCCTCCAGCTCACGATCCGATGACATGCGCACCATGATGGCCCGGCGATGGACGAGCGGCTCGCAGGCACGCGCTCACTAGGCTGATTTGCATGAGCGACCTGCCCGCCCGCGCCCGCGTCGTCATCATCGGCGGAGGTGTCATCGGCACGTCGATCGCCTATCACCTCGGGAAGCTCGGCTGGACCGATGTGGTGCTGGTGGAGCGCGACCGGCTGACGTCCGGGACGACGTGGCACGCCGCGGGCCTGATGACGTGCTTCGGGTCCTTCAGCGAGACGTCGATGGCCATGCGCCTGTACACGAGGGACCTGTACTCCCGGCTGGAGGCGGAGACCGGTCAGTCCACTGGGTTCCGCCCGGTCGGGTTCATCGAGGCGGCGGCGGATCCGGGGAGGCTGGAGGAGTACCGGCGAGTGGCCGCGTTCAACCGGCACGTCGGCCTGACGGTGGAGGAGATCGGGCCGGGCGAGATGGCGGAGCTCTTCCCGCTGGCCGATGTGTCCGACCTCCTCGCCGGCTTCTACGTTCCCGAGGATGGCCGCGTCAACCCGGTGGACGCCACGATGGCGCTTGCCAAGGGCGCCCGGCTGTCCGGGGTACGCATCGTCGAAGGGGTCAGCGTCGAGCAGGTGCTCACCCGCGATCGTCGCGTCGTGGGCGTCTCGACCACGCGGGGCGACATCGAGTGCGAGTACGTCGTCAACTGCGCGGGCATGTGGGCACGGCAACTCGGCGAGCGGAACGGGGTGGTGATCCCGCTCCAGGCCGCCGAGCACTACTACCTGATCACTGAGCCCATCGACGGCGTCGATCCGGAGTGGCCGGTGTTCGAGGACCCGTCCCGGCATGGGTACTACCGGGAGGAGGGGGCCGGCCTGATGGTCGGCCTGTTCGAGCCGGTCTGCGCACCGTGGAGCGTGGACGGGATCCCGGACGACTTCTCGTTCGGCCAGCTCGCCCCGGACTGGGATCGGATGGGGCCGTACCTGGAACGCGCCATGCAGCGGGTGCCGATCACGCTCGAGAGCGGGATCCGCACCTTCTTCTGCGGCCCGGAGTCCTTCACGCCCGACCTCGCCCCGATCGTCGGCGAGGCACCCGACCTCGACAACTACTTCGTGGCGGCCGGGATGAACTCCGTGGGGATCCTCACCGGCGGCGGCATGGGCCGAATCGTGGCGCAGTGGATCGTGGACGGCCGGCCCGACGTCGACGTGACGGGGTTCGACATCGACCGGATGCAGGACTTCCAGCTCAACCCTCGCTACCGGGCGGAGCGCACGGTCGAGACGCTCGGCATGGTGTATCAGACGCACTTCCCCGGGCGCTCGATGCTGACCGCGCGTGGCGTGAAGCGATCACCGGTCCACCACCTGCTGGCCGAGCGAGGCGCGTACTTCCGTGACGTCAGCGGATGGGAGGGCGCCGACTGGTATGCCCCCGAAGGGGTAGCGCCCGAGGTGTCGGAGCTGTCCTGGGGTCGCCAGAACTGGTTCCCGTACTGGGCTGAGGAGCATCGGAGCATCCGCGAAGGCGTCGGGCTGATGGACATGTCGTTCATGTCCAAGTTCCTCGTTCAGGGACGCGATGCGGGCGCCGTGCTGGAGCGGCTGTCCGCGAACCGGGTGGACGGACCCCCGGGCGTGATCACCTACACGCAGTGGCTCAACGAGGGTGGCACCCTCGAGGCCGACCTCACGGTCACCAAGCTCGACGAGGACCGTTTCCTGGTGGTGGCATCGGACACCGCCCACGGCCACGTCCGCGCCCGACTCCGCCGGTTCAGCGGCGGTGCGCACGCGACGACCACCGACGTCACGTCGGCCTGGGCGCAGTTGAACGTGCAGGGACCGGAGTCCCGTCGACTGCTGCAGTCGCTGACGTCCGTCGACCTGTCCAATGAAGCGTTCCCGTTCCGAACGGCACGCGAGATCGACCTCGGCTTCGCGCGTGCCCTGTGCGTGCGGATCACCTACCTGGGCGAACTGGGCTACGAGCTGTACGTGCCGACCGAGATGGCCGTCCATGTCTACGAGCAGCTGGTACAGGCGGGTACGGAGTTCGGGCTTCGGCACGTCGGACTGAAGGCGCTGGCCAGCCTGCGGATGGAGAAGGGCTACCGCGACTTCGGCCACGACATCGACAACACCGACACGGTCTTCGAGGCGGGGCTCGGCTTCGCCGTGGACCTGGACAAGCCGGTCGACTTCGTCGGCACGGGACGCGGTCCTGCGGCAGAAGGAGCAGGGCCCCCCACGCCGCAGGCTGGCCCAGGTGCGGCTTCTCGACCCCGAGCCGCTGCTGCACCACGGCGAGATCGTGCTGCGTGACGGCCTCGAGGTCGGCTACGTGCGCGCTGCGTCGTACGGGCACACGCTGGGCGGGGCCGTGGGGCTGGCGATGCTGTCGGCCGAGGGACCGCTCACCACGGAGTGGCTCGACACCGGTGCCTGGGAGGTGGACGTCGCAGGACAGCGGCTGCCGGCGCTCGCGTCCCTGCGCCCGATGTACGACCCCCGGAACGAGCGCATCCGCGCCTAGCGCTCAGAGCCCGGGCGGCCCGCTGATCATGCCGAACCGGGACTTGGCGTCGGGCAGCCCGGCGAGCGTCGGATCGAGGTCGGCCACCTCGATCGGTGCCGACCCCCACTGAGCGAGCTGCTGCTCGATGGCTCGACGCGCCTTGTCCAGCTTGCGGGCGATCATGCGCCGAGTGGCCCACTCCCGCTCACGGCTGCGCAGGGCCTGCTCGACGGCGGCCACCTGCACGTCGTTCGCGGTCAGGCCGAACGCGGCCTGCAGTCCGGACCGGATGTCGATGCGGTAGTCGTGACCGCGGCGGACGAACGTTCCGGGCTTGGACTGCATCCCGTTCAGCAGGTCGATCGTCGCCAGCACGAAGGTCGTGATGGGGCGGAACTTCGTCTCGCGCGGCACCAGGGGCGGCCGGTCGGCGGGGGACCCCATCCACCAGGGGGGCTGGAGCAGCATCCGGTAGCCGTACTTGTTCACCGGATCGTCGTGGTGCACGACCATCAGATGGCGCACGGTGCCGGCCGGGGGCGGTTCGATCTCGTCAGGCTGGCTCACCAGGACCAAGCGGCCGGACGGATCCGCCGACACGGGGTCGGGGCGCCACGCCCGCCAGACGCGGCTGCGGAACGGAACGCCGAGGTACAGGCCACCGTCGACTCCCAGCACGTCGAAGCGGTCGAGTTCGACCCGCCCCTCGTCGGCCGCGAGGTCGAGTGCGACGTTCGCGCCGAGGCTCTCGCCGACCAGCACCACGAGCGGTCGCTCGTCAGGCGGTCGGGTGGCCAGGCGCTCGCGGATCAGGCTCAGCACCGCTCGGGTGAGGTCCTCCGCCTCCTGGGTGCGCGGCAGTGCGAGGGCGGAAGGCACCAGGGCGTACTGCGGCACGACGATCGCGCAGTCACCGCGGGTCAGGTACTCGAGCGCCTCGGCCACCGAGTAGTTGAAGTAGCCGACACCGGTGGGCGAGCCCACGCAGATCAGTCGGCGGTCGAACGCGCCGCACGCCTCCATGTCCTCGACGGTGAGCTGAGCGCGTTCCTCGATCGAGGAGGCCGCCTCGTAGCCGCCGACCACGCGCACCGGATCGATGGCCGGTTCGCCCATGACAGCCGAGATGTCATCGGCGCTCAGGGCCATCAGGACGAACCGCCGGCCCTCCTTCCCGAGCGCGTCGAAGGGCATCCGACTGGCCGGCCCCGCTGACACGTGCGCGGACGTGGGGGGCACGGGATAGGCGGGCTCGATGATGTCGTCCCGCTTCTGGACGCGGGCCGCGATGGCGTTGACCGCGGTGACCCCGCCGGCCGCGAGGGTGCCCAGCACGATGCCGTGCGCGACGAGTGCGCCGAGCGCCCCCGAGTCGGATCCCGTCATTCGCGCGATCCCGCGCTCGATGAGATGGGCCGCGGCCTGCTCACCGCTGGTGACCGTCATGAAGCCGATGCCGGAAGCGATGCCGATGCCGGCTACTCCGAGCAGCTTCTTCCGACCGTCGACCGCATGCCGCTCCGGCTCGATCAGGCCGAACTCCCGCGCGCGCCGGTGCCGCTGGAGCAGGCTCACAGCCACCACCAGGCCGCCGGTCACGGCTGAGGGCACGACCGTGGTGTCGAGACCCGGAGTCAGCCCCAAGCGCCGGTGCAGCACGTCGTCCCAGACCGCGGAGGCACCGCCAGCCAGGGCAGCGAAGGAGAGCATCCGCCCGGCGGTCCCGACGCCGGCGGCGACGAGTGACTGGCCGGACTGCCGCTCGGCGAGCGCGGACATGGTCAGGCCCGCGGCGATGCCGCTGGCCGACGAGGATGGCGTTCGCCCGGACCCCCGGGCGGGTCCCTGGCAGCGACCCGATGGCCTGCAGCGTCGCCCAGCTCGTGGCGCCGAGCTGGTAGTGCGCCGCGGCCACCACCCCCGTGGCGATCGCCTGCTGCCGGGGGCTTCGGGGCAGCAGGCCCCGGGCGAACGAGCCGGCGACGGACCACGAGGCGGCCGCAATGCCCGCCTGAACGGGAGTGTCAGTGGCCCACCGGGTGATCCATCCGGGGCGTCCGATCAGACGGGGCATGGGGTGGAGGTCCTGTCGCGTGGCGAGTGTCGGCTTCAGCGAAGGTCGTTGTCGAGGGTGTAGCTGCCCGTCTCCAGGCCCGCAGGGCCGCCCTGCGGGAAGCGCAAGGACGCCTGCGAGAACACATCGATGTCCGGGCCAGAGGCCAGGCCGCCCAGCGTGATGCGGACCCGATACTTCTCCACGATGCCGGATGCGCAGTCCGTGGGGAGGCAGGTGTTCCAGACCAGCGTCCCGCGACCGGTTGCCTTGTTGTTCGTCCATGACGTCCACCGGATGGCGTCGATCATGATGCCGGCGTCGGCGCAGGCGAGCACGATCTCCTTGGGCTTGGTGACCCCCTTGCCCAGGCAGTTGATCACCACCGGCTTGCCCTCGGCGGCAGATGCGGCCGGGGCCAGCGCCAACGGCGCGGCGACGGTGCCGGCGACAGCAATCAGGGTGACGAGTGCTCGACGAGCTGTCATGGAACCTCCCGGGTGGGCGGTGGGCGGTGGGCGGCTCGGCCCGGGCAGCGCGCTGGCCGCCTCGTCGAAGCTACCGGAGCCTCGAACCTACCGGAGTCTCGAACCTACCGGAGTCCCTTCGCCCGCGGGTGGGTTGCCGACGGACTTGGCCAATCGATAACGGTCCGGTAACGTCGACGGGAACATTTCCGGGCCGCGATCCGCGGCTGAGCCGCGGAGGTCGGATGCTGCGTCGCTGCGCTGCTGTCGCTGTCGCCTCGGCTCTTGCCCTCGGCTCCGTCGTCCTGGCCTCCCCCGCCTCGGGAGCCGAACGTTCCGGGCCGCGTGTCTGCCCCGCGGAGGACTTCTGGGTCGGTGCCGGCTGGGGCGCCGATCGGGGGCGCCGCGCGCACGCCGGAATCGACTTGGGCGGCAAGCGCGGCTCGCCCATCCGCGCCATCGAAGCCGGCGTCATCGACCGCACGAAGCTGCAGAGCAATGGCGCCCTCCAGATCGTGATGCGCGGGCGAAGCGGGTCGAAGTTCTACTACGGGCACATGGACAAGGTGCTCGTGAAGGGCGGCCAGCGGGTCAAGGCCGGTGAGGTCATCGGGCTGATGGGCGACACCGGTTCGCCGGGGTCCGTGCACCTGCACTTCGAGTACTGGCGCAGCGGCGGGGAGTCGGCGGCGGTCGATCCGGAGCCGCTGATCACCCGCGTGTGCGGCCTGGACGACTCCAAGGCGCCCAGTTCCCCGGCGAAGTCCGAAGAGCCCGAGCCGGTTGAGGAGCCCGAACCGGAACCGTCGCGAGCGCCGGCCGGCGATGCCAGTGTCGCCGGCGAGGTCTTCTCCAACTCCTGAGCCGTCGACCGGCCCGGCCGCCTATCCTGCCCGGGTGATCGGCACGATCCGCGCCCTTGGTCCCGACGATGCCGAGGCGGTCGTCGCGGTCTTCCACAGCAGCCGCACCGCGGCGATGCCCTGGTTGCGCGTCGTGCACACGCCGGACGAGGATCACGCCTTCTTCGCGCGAGAGCTCGCGGACTCCGCGTCGTGTGGGGCCGAGGTGGACGGACGGGTCGTCGGGTTCGCCATCCATCGGGACGGCTGGCTCCGCCACTTGTACGTGGATCCGGCGCACCAGGGCCTGGGCGTGGGCAGTGCGCTGCTGGCCCGGGTGGTGGCCGAGGAAGCACCGGCGGTGCAGCTGTGGGCGTTCGCCCGGAACGTGCGGGCGCTGGACTTCTACCGGCGGCACGGGTTCGTGGTGGTCGAGGAGACCGACGGGCAGGGCAACGAGGAGCGGGAGCCGGATGTCCGGCTGTCGAACGCGGAGATGGCCGGTCACGCCCTGCAAGGTGACTGAAACGTCACATTTGTTTCACACGACACACCCCCCTCAACTTCCCCAACAGTCCCATTTGCCTCTAGTCTGCTGGCGAAGGCGCCTTCCCCCCAGGCGGTTCGCCCCCGCCATTGCCTCGAGGAGACCTCGTGACTGCCGAGACCCCCATCCTGCACACCTCCGGGATGGTTGACCTTGCGCCCGACATCCTGCGGCAGCGGCTGGTCATCGAGGGACTGGTGACGGAGCCGATCAGCGCCCGTCAGATCGAGGCCTACCTGTCGCAGCTGTCCGAGGTCCTGGAGATGACCACGCTGCTGCACCCGGTGACGCACCAGTCGGACACCTACGGCTGGGCCGGGTGGATCCACTGGGAGACGTCGGGAGCGCACTTCTACGCCTGGGACCAGCCGCGGCTGTTCTTCAGCGTCGACATCTACACCTGCAAGGCCTTCAGCAGCGCGCGCGCGGTGGCCTTCACCCGCGACTTCTTCCGCGCGACCAAAGTGGTGCACCGGGACTTCTGAGGTCCCAGCAATCACTCGCTGAACCTCCCGTAACTTACATTCCTGTCATTTTCCCTCGGCTATTTTGATCGTTCATCGATCGCCGAATCGGGCATTTCCTCCGCGCCTCCACCCTCCTATGGTCCGAATGAGCCGCACTGCTGACGGCCCAGCACCGAGGAGGATTCGACATGAATGCGCTGCTGAACCTGCACTTCAACCCCCGTGACGACCTGCGGAACGCCGCCCTCGAGTGCGAGGAATCGGTCTTCCTGGAGGCCTTCGGAAACACTCGAAATCAGCTCGATGAGGAGTACGGACCATACAATGACCAGTCACTCTTCATCTCCGTTTCCGACGATTCCGGCTTCGTCGTCGGTGCTGCCCGACTGATCCAACCGGGTCCCGCAGGCCTCAAGACGCTCAACGATGTGGCCCGCAATCCATGGGGTGTCGACGGCCTGCGGGCGGCTGCTGCCGCGCAGATCGATGTGTCGCACACCTGGGATATCGCCACGCTCGGCGTACGCCGGGACTTCCGCGGACCGAAGATGATGGTCGCGATCGCGCTCTACCACGCCATCATGAAGTCCACTCGGATCAACGAGGTGGCGACCGCGACGGCGATCATGGATGCGCACGCCTACCGCGCCCTCGCCGACGCCGGCTACCTGTTCTCGACGCTGCCGGGCACCGCTCCGGCTCCGTACCTGGGCTCGGAGTCGAGCATCCCCGTGTTCGGCCACTGGTCGGGACTGGCTGATGCGCAGCGACGGATGTTCCCCGACCTGTACCGCCTCATCACGCTCGGTGTCGGCCTGGACGGGATCTCCGTTCCCGAGGATGCCGCCTTCGAGCTCCGGCCGGAGATCAGCAGTGTGCCCGCTGCCGGGCGCGCTCCGGTCGTGGCCGCCTGACCGTCGTCGAATCCGGTCGGGCTGCCGCGCCGGCCGGCGCCGGCGTCACGCGCCCGAGACGTCCCGCAGTGGGATCGGGGCGTTGAGGCTGGCCCGGCTGGTGGTGGCGGTGTGCGAGTTCCAGTCGTGCACCCAGGCCGCCACCTGGTCGGCCGGCATCGGTGCTGACATGTGATACCCCTGCAGGAGGTCGACGCCCATCGCCACGACCTCGGCGCGGGTGGCCTCGTTCTCCACTCCCTCCGCAACGACGCGCAGGTCGAGCGCGTGCGCCATGCTCACCGTGGACTCGACGATCAGGCGACTGCGATCGTCCGTGCAGACGGTGGAGACGAAGGTGCGGTCGAGCTTCAGCTCGGTGACGGGCAGGTCGCGCAGGTAGGCGAGCGAGGAGAAGCCGGTTCCGTAGTCGTCGATGGAGGTCTTGAGCCCGTGTCGGCGCATCTCGATCAGGACGTCGCGGGCGCGCTCGGGATCGGCAAGGAAGGTGTCCTCAGTGACCTCGACCGTGATGGCGTGCGCAGGCAGCCCGGACTTCTCGATGGCCGCGTACAGCTGGGGGAGGAGCTTCCCGTTGAGCAGTTCGCTGGGGGCCACGTTGATCGCCACGTTCAGATCGAGCCCGGAGTCGCGCCAGCGGGTGGCGTCGGCGATGGCGTGCCGGATGACCACCTCGGACAGCTCCTGCATCAGCCCGGAACGCCGGGCCACGGACAGGAAGGCCATCGGCGGGATCATCCCGCGCTCCGGGTGGTCCCACCGGACCAAGGCCTCCATGCCGATGACCTGATCGGAGACGGCCTCGATCTTGGGCTGGTACCAGGTGATGACGTTGCCCTTGCTGAGTCCGCGCCTGAGGTCCTCACCCATCTTCAGGCGCTGGCGGGAGAACTCATCGCGTTGGGCGTCGTACAGCTGGGCGCCCGAGCGCGTCACCTTGGCCTCGTACATGGCCACGTCGGCTCGGCGCAGCATGTCCGCGGCCCGGACGTCGTCGGGCTGCCGGACCGTGATGCCCACGGACGCGTGCATGGCCAGGTCCATGCCGTCGACCTTGGCCGGCGCGAGCAGCGTCTCGCGGATGCCGCGTGCCCGCTCGACGAGGAGGAGCTGGTCGTCGTCGCCGACGATGATGGCGAACTCGTCCCCGCCGAGCCGGCACAGGAGCATGTCGGCCGGGAGCGCGTCCCGCATTCGGAGCGCGACCAGTTCGAGCAGCGTGTCTCCGGCACTGTGCCCGAGCGTGTCGTTGACCTCCTTGAACCCGTCGAGATCCAGCAGCATCAGCCCCAGCGGCTGACCTTCGCGGATCCGGTCGTCGAGGGCCTTGAGCACCGCGCGGCGGTTGGGCAGTCCGGTGAGATCGTCGGTCTGCGCGAGTTGGAAGGCCTCCGTCGCGCGACGTGACTCCTGGAGCGCAATGGCCAGCCGCGCTCCAGTGGCCACCAGGGTCAACGCTGCTGGGATCGAGATGGCCCAGCCCAGCAGCCCGGTGGGCCGCACGAGCAGCATCGCGATAGCCACGAGGAACGAGGCCACCAGGAAGCCGGAGGGCAGCCGTCGGGACATGGCCACCGCGGGCGGCCGGGGTGCCAGCGCCCCGGTGGCGAGCAGCAGGAACGCCACTCCCCACATGATCGTCAGTGCGGTGGAGAAGGAGTAGGTGCCGACCGACAGGCTCAGGACCAGGCTCGACTCGGCGATGGCGAAGACCAGGAAGCCGAGGATCAGCCCGATGGTGGCCAGTCCCCATGAGCGCGCCGACAGGGCCCACTGGCCGACGACCACGATCGCGAAGGTCACGTTGATCAGTGGGTACAGGATTGCGACGAGGAGCGGGATGCCGCCCTCCGGGAAGCTGTTGACGAACGGCGTGAGCAGCAGTCCGCCGGCGACGGCACCGACGGCGCCGATCAGGATGATCGCGTCCATCCAAGCCGTCAGGGTCGTCCCGCGACGCTGGTTGGCGTCGAGGACGAGGAAGGCGGCGAAGGCCACATAGGCGACGAGGAAGAGCCATTCGCCCGGTGCCGGGAAGGTGGTCGCTGACGCCGGCACGGCGCCGTTCAGGATGGCGGATCCGGCCGCCCACAGGATCACGCCGATGGTGAACGCGATGAGCGGGGTGCGCCGGTTGCGCCGCTGCACGATGGCGAGTACCAGCCGCACGATGAGTATGACGAAGAACAGGGCGAGCGCAGTGAACAGGATGAGCTCGTTCGCGTCGCCCTGGGCCTCCGGGTTGGCGATGAAGCCGGCGATGCCGGCGACGATCACGACGGCCCAGCCGGCCCAGCCGAGGTAGGTGATGGACGACGGCGACGTGAGGAAGGCGCGGAACCGCGAAGCCATCATGGACGGCCCTCCTCGCATCGACCGCTCAGCGCAGCATGCCGAGGCGTCCCCCGGCACGTCGACAATCTACAAGCGGACGAACGCGATGGCGGGGAGGCTCGCGCGGACACACCCGAGTGGCGTGCGCCGTGCTGCGCCGCTCAGGCCCCCAATTCGGCGCGGACGGCGTACAACTCCGGGAAGAAGGTCAGCTCCAGTGCCCGCCGCAGGAACGGGACCCCGCTCGAGCCGCCGGTGCCGCTCTTCGAGCCGATGATCCGCTCCACGGTCTTCAGATGACGGAACCGCCAGAGCTGGAAGTTGTCCTCGACGTCCACCAGGGCCTCGCAGCCCTCGTACTCCTGCCAGTGCTCGAGGGGGTGCTCGTAGACGGCCGAGAACACCGGGACGAGGTCCGGGTGCAGGCGCCAGGGCTCCCGCACGTCCCGTGCCAGGACCTCTGGCGGGATCGGCTGGCCGCGCCGGGCGAGGAAGCGGAGGAACTCGTCGTAGATCGTGGGCGACTCGTACAGGTCGAGGAGTACCGCGTGCGGCCCAGGGTCGTGGTCGAAGACCTGGAGCATGTCGGGGTTCTTGTTCCCGAGGATGAACTCGATAGCGCGGTACTGCCAGGACTGGAAGCCGGACGAGCTCTGCAGGAAGGAGCGGAACTCCACGTACTCGCTGGGGGTCAGCGTGGTGAGCACTCCCCACTGCTCGATCAATGTGTGTTGGATGTGCTTGACGCGGGCCAGCCCCTTGAGCGCAGGGTTGAGCTCGTCGGCCTTCAGTTGGTCGCGAACGGTACGCAGCTCGTGGAGCATGAGCTTGAGCCAGAGCTCCGACGTCTGGTGCTGGATGATGAACAGGAGCTCGTCGTGCCGGGGCGGTTCGCTGATCGGCTGCTGGGCGGAGAGCAGCAGGTCCAGGCGCAGGTAGTCGCCGTACGACATCGCCTGGCGGAAGTCGCGCCGCACCCCCTGCTCGAGTGAGCGGGTGTTCTCGTCGTCGGGCACGTTCGCAGGCTACGCGTCGCCGGCGGCCGATGCGGCGCGCTTCACGACCGTCGCCCCGCTGGTGAGGGCCCGCCGCCACGGCGGCACGCCCTCGATCTCGATCTCGAGGCTGAAGGACAGGAACGTCCGGATCAGGACGATCAGGCCGAGCACGGCGACGTTCTCGATGGTGGGTTCGACGGCCACGGTACGGATCAGGTCTCCGGCCACGAGGATCTCCAGGCCGAGGAGGATGACGCCGCCGAAGGACTGACGCAGGATGCGATAGGTCTTGGGCCCATCCTTCGTCCGCAGGTACGCGCGTGCGGAGATCGCGAAGGAGAAGACCAGCCCCACGATCAGCACGAGGGCCGCGATCATCTCGAAGGCCTGCGCCGTCGCCAGCATGATCTCCGTGTACGTGGCCTCGTCCATCGCGTCCCTCCCCTCGACCGTTGCGGCCGGGCACCCCGATCATGGCGCGCGGCCACCCCGGAATGCAGGACTTCGAAGAGGTTGACGCTCTCAGGCGGAGGTGGCGGCCTCGCCGGCGACTCCCCGCCGTGACAGCCAGCGCTGGCCGACGAGCACCGCGGCCAGGTAGAGCAGCGCCGCCACGATGAGGAGATAGCGGTAGCCGAGCACGAGCGAGAGGTACTCGAGACAGCCGCCGACCATTGCGCCGAACAGGTTGGCGGCGAACGCCGCCGTCGGGTTCGCCGCGTCCTTGAACCGGGAGGTGAAAAGCAGGTTCGCGAAGAAGATGGGAGCGAACGCGAGCACGGTCGCGGCGATCAGCCGCACCGGGACGGGCAGCGCGAGCAGCGACGCGTTCGGCACGAGGAACGCGACGGCCAGGGATCCGAACACGCAGGCGATGATGAGCGGCCGCGGCAACGGCTTCCGTGCCCGTTGCGTCACCTCGATGGCGATGAGGACGGCGACCAGGACCCCGGTGAACACCAGGGCGTTCACCAGCCACGTCGTCCCGAACAGCAGTGCGAATGTGGTGATGGACTTCGTCTCGAGCAGCAGGAAGGCCGCGCCCATGAAGAACAGGTCCCCGTAGCCGCGCATGGTCCGCAGCGGACCGCCGAAGAGTCGGATCCCGAGCAGCGACAGCCCGAGGATGACGGCGATCACGATGAGGTAGAGCTCGGGAATGACCCGGTCCTTGAGGTACAGGAAGGGCCGGTCGTCGTTGACGGCCGCGGGCACCTCGCCACCACTGGCGGTGATGGCCGAGCGGTCCCACGTGGTGCCCGGAGCGCAGACCGCGTCCTCTGTCCCCTTGCCGACGGTGATGGCCGCGAGGGCCGCGTACCGCTCGAAGGTGTCGAGGCACGGCTCGTGACCGAAGACCTCGTCGACCGTGCCGGCCAGCCGGTTGATCAGCCACGGCTCCCGGTAGTAGTTGTACATCGCGAAGGCGCCGCCCTCGCGGAGGTGGTCGTAGGCGGCCTGGATGGACTCCTGCGTGAACAGGTACGACTCGAGGCGCAGCTGGCTGGCCCCTGAGACGAGAGTCAGAGAGTCCGGGAGTGCGAAGAGGATCAGGTCGTACGTGTCGTCCGAGCGGGACAGGAACGCTCGCCCATCGTCGATGTGCACGTCGACCCGGGGATCGTCGTACGGCTGGTTCGGATTGAGCTGCTGGCCGATCTGGAAGATGCGCGGGTCGATCTCCACGGCGTCGACGTGCTTGGCGCCGTTCTGCAGCGCGAGGGCAACGTCCGAGCCCGTCCCCGCGCCGACGATCAGGACGTTGTCCAGCGGGTTGTCGACTGCCCGCTCGTACGGCCGGCCGTAGACCGGCTCGACCTTCAGCCGCTCGTTGATGTCGAGGACGTTCTGGTGCGGGATGCCGTTGACCTGGATGGTCGTGAACTCCTGCGGGGTGCCGACGTTGTGCGGCTCCGTCGTCACCTTGTAGTAGGGCGACCACGAGACACCGGCGACGAGGGACTCGAACACCAGCGCACCGATGATCAGGATCATCGAGATGCGGGAGACCCACGGCAGCGCCAGGCCGTACAGCGCCCAGAGGATGACCAGGGTGACGACGGGCCAGACCCACGAGGGAGCGCGGAGGAAGGACACGACGGTGAAGGCCAGGGTCCCGAGGATCGAGCCGATGATGTCCCATCGGTACGCGGTGAGCGCGGTGAACTCGCGGAAGGCGCGTCCGGTGATCTCGCCGAGCAGGGTCATCGTGACGGCGACGACCACGAAGACCAGGGGCAGGGACACCCAGGTGGGTGCGCCGGTGGGCCGCACCTCAGTGAAGAAGATCAGCTGGCTCGAGGAGCCCTCGATCCGGGCCGGGAAGAAGGTGATGAACGCGATCAGGACCAGCAGCGCCACCGGCGCGAAGGGCCCGAGGTCGCGCGCCCGCCGGGAGCGCAGGAAGCCCAGCCCGATGCCGAGGAACGAGGCGAGCAGGATCAGGTTCGAGAAGTAGGAGAGGTGGACCAGGTTCGCACCGGCCCACCGGATGAGGGCCAGTTGGACGAAGAGCATCAGTGCGCTGGCGGCCATCAGGCGCCAGCGCCCGGTCAGGATCCGTGAGCTGAATCCCGCGGAGACGGTCGTGGTCACCGGCGCACCCTAGCGCCGGTGACCACGACCGCGATGATCAGCCTTTCCGGACGGCTACCGCACTCGGATGGAGGTACGGCCCGGGTTGTAGGCGCCCTTCTTCGCGGTCACCGAGGCACGCCCTGTGGATCCAGGGGCGCGCAGCGTGACGCGGCCAGCCGCGTTCGTGGTACCGGAGCGCGAACCGATCTTGACGGTGGCACCCGAGACCGGATCGCCGGCGTCCGTGACCGTCACCTTCACGTTGCCGCCCCGCCGTACGGTGGCGGGTGCGGCCTTGACGGTGAGCGTGCGGTTGACGAGGCGATGCCACACGTTGATCGCGTTCTGGGTCGTGGCCGTGTAGACGAGGGATGCCCCACCGGCCGTCCCGGCGATCTCCGAGCTCCACAGGGTCGAGGTGCCAGGCGGTGCGCCCCACGCGCCGACCGACCCGAAGCGGGTTGCAGCCGCGTTGGTATGCACCGCGAGCACCCGGTTGCGGGCCTGCCAGGTGACCCAGAGTCGCCCGTCCGGTTCCGCTGACAGGGCCACATCCCGGGCATCCTTCGACCCCGGCACGTCCATGGTCGCGCCCGTGACGACGTTCATGATCCGCAGGGTCTTCGTCGTCGGGTAGCCGACGGCATAGGCGACGTATACGCCGCCACCGGGACGACCGACCATCGCTATGCGCTGGCCAGGGGCGACCGAGGCCGCGCGGCCGTCCGTGACGTCCACCGAGCCGGGCGCCTGGCGCCAGCCGGCCGAAGCCGGGAGGATCTGCCCGACCTGGACGCCGTTCTCCGTCGTGGCGCTGGAGTTGCTGTAGAAGGCCGCGTAGACCGCGCCGGTGGCCGCGTCGCGCGCGGCGGCGGCGTCGTAGGTGCAGCAGCCGGCCAGGCTGAACGACTGGTCGGTGCCGGCTGGCGCCGGGCTCGCGTCCGACGTGCCTACGTGCCAGCGGATCCCGGTGGTGCTGCCGGCGTTGCCGACCCACACGGGGACACCTGCGTTGTCGATGACGTCGGAGCCGTAGGCCGCGTAGGCGGACTGCGTCTCGGACATCGAGCCGTTCGAGACGGTCCACGACGTGGCGTCGGGCGCGGTGGCGAAGTACTGCGCCCCGGTGCGGCCCGGGTTCAGGCCGCTGAAGCCGAGGAACCGCTGACCGCCGAGCGAGATCAGGCTGGGGTTCTCGGTGAGTGCCTGCCAGCTCCACAGCTGGGTGGCGGGCGTCGTGATACCGCCCGATCCGTTCACCACGGCGGTGAAGTAGGCGTCTGCGCTCGTGCTCAGGTCCTGGCCCCACACGACCTGGAGCGAATCGCCGAACCACGCGGCCGTGGGCTGTTGGATGTTGCCGATCTTGGGGTAGACGGTCGCGGATGACGTCTGCGACAGCTGGGTCCAGTCGGACGCCGCGAACGCAGGAGTCGAGGTGATGATCAGGCTGGCGCCCAGGACCGCCGTGGCGGCGAGGGCGATGGAGCGATGTCGGTTGCGCATGGCTGCCTCTCATTCGGAAGGCGCCCCCCGGACGAATCGAGAGTAGCCCCGACCGGCGAGGGTTGGCGAGGTCAGCGGAACAGCTCCTCGAGCCGGATCACCCGATCCGCGATCGCCGCCGCCTCGGCAGGGTCGTGCGTGACGTGGAGGGCGGCCACGTCGTGCTCGCGCAGGGTCCCGGCGACATCGGCCGCCAGCCGCTGTCTCAGTTCCACGTCGAGCGAGCTGAACGGCTCGTCGAGGAGGAGGACCGACGGTCGCGGGGCGAGGGCGCGGGCCAGCGCCACCCGCTGCGCCTGGCCGCCGCTGAGCTCGTGCACCCGCCGAGCCCCGTAGCCACCGAGATCCACCCACGTGAGCAGCTCGTCGGCGGTGGCTCGGGCCACCTGTCGATCGATGCCCTTGCGGCGCAGGCCGTAGGCGACGTTGTCGCGAACGTCCAGGTGCGGGAACAGCAGTGGCTGCTGGAAGATCAGGCCGACCCCGCGTCGGTGGATGGGGACGTCGGTGACGTCGTTGCCGTCGACGAGGACCCGTCCCCCCATGGCGGGGACGACACCGGCGATGGTGCCCAGGAGCGTGGACTTGCCCGAGCCGCTCGGGCCGAGCACGGCCACGATCTCCGCCGGATACAGGGTCAGGTCGATGCCGCGCGCGAAGACCGCGCCCTCGTAGCCGAGGGCCAGGTCCTCCGTCTGCAGGCGCGGGGTCATGACGTCCTCGAGAGCGTCGAGCGGCCCGCTCGGTCGACCAGGAGCACAAGGGTCAGCGTCAGGGCGACGAGGATCACGGCCAGTGCGGCGGCAACACCGACGGACTGCTCGCCCGGGCGCCCGAGCAGGCGCACGATCTGGACGGGCACGGTGGGGGAGCCGGCACGGGTCAGGAAGGAGGCAGCGCCGAACTCGCCGAGCGAGACCGCGCCCGCCAGCGCCGCTGAAGCGAGCATCACCACGCGCAGCACCGGTCCGTAGGTGGTGAGGAAGGCGCGGGTCGGGGCAGCGCCGAGTGAGGCAGCGACCATGCGGATCCGGGCATCCGTGCTCCTGAGCGCCGGGGCCACCACCGCGACGACGAGCGGTACCGCGACCAGAGCGTGGGCGACCGGGACGAGCAGGCCAGTGCTCCGCAGGTCCGTCGGTGGGCGACCGTAGGCGAGCAGCAGACCGAGGCCGAGGGTGGCCGCGGATACGCCCAGCGGGATCATCGCCAGGACGCTCATCAGCCGGGCCCGTCCTGGTGCGAGCACCGCGATAGCCGCCAGTCCACCGATGACGGCTGCCACGAGCGCGGTCACCACGGCGAACCCGACGGACGTGGCGAGGGCGGCGGCGGGTGAGCCGAGCCGGGTGGTGCCGGCGTCCACGCTGCCGATCGACTGCCACCAGGCGAGGCTCCAGCCGCCCGACGCCCGCACGGATGCCGCCACCAGCGCCAGCACGGGAGCCAGCACGATCAGGTAGGCGAACCCGACGGTCGCCCGGACGGCGGTGCGCGCGCCACGATCCGCCGGCATCGGCCGCAGGACGACCGGGCCCATGCGCCGGGTCGGGCTGCGTCGCGCGGCCGCCGCTCCCGCCAGCAGCACGACCGTGACGAGGACGAGCTGGACGAGGGCAGTGGCGGCCGCTCCGGGGAAGTCCAGCAGCACGGATGTCTGTCGGAGGATCTGCGACTCGAGGGTCCGGGTAGTGGCGTCGCCGAGCAGCAGCACGATGCCGAGCGAGGTGAAGGAGAAGACGAAGACGACAGCCGCACTTGACGCGATCGCCGGGCGCAGGCTGGGCCAGGTGACGTCGACGAACGCCCGCCAGCGGGACGCACCGAGGGTCCTCGCGACGTTCTCGAGATCGGGATCGTGTTGCGACCACTGAGCGCCCACGATGCGCACGACGACGGCCAGGTTGATGTAGGCATGGGCCAGCACGACGAGCGCGAAGCCCTGCGGGACGGCGGGGCCGAGCAGGCTGCGGAAGGCGAGCGCCACCACGACGGTGGGCAGCACGAAGGGCACCGTGACCAGAGCCTGGGCCAGGGCGCGGCCGCGGTAGCGATAGCGCGTCACGACGTTCGCGATGGGCAGGCCGAGGGCGAGGGCGAGGGCGGTGCTGGCGACCGCCTGCACGAGGGCGAGGGCGGTCACCTGCCAGAGCGGCAGCGAGGCCAACCGGGCGAGTGCCTGAGTCCCGGAGCCGGTCACGATGGTCGAAGTGAGCGAGCCGAGCGGGTAGACGAGGAAGGCGAGCAGGAAGGCGGCGGGCAGCAGCCACACCCAGGGGAGCCAGCGGGGCGTCATCAGCGACCCATGATGGAGCCCCACTCGGCCAGCCACGAGGTCAGGTTGTCGGCGACATCCGGCGCAGGCACCTGGAGGGGGTCATCGACCGTGGCGGCGAAGTCGGTGAAGACGTCGGGGAGCGGCGTTCCCTCGCGGGCCGGGAAGACGAACATGGACAGCGGCACGTCCTGCTGCACCTCGTCGGAGAGCAGCCAGTCGACCACCGCCTGCGCTCCGCTCGGGTTCGCGGCGCCGGCGAGGACGCCGGCGTACTCGACCTGCCGGTAGCACCCGTCCGTCATCACCGAGGTGGACGGCGTGGTCGGCTTGGGCTCCTCGGCGTAGACGATCTCGGCCGGCGGACTGGTGGCGTAGGAGACCACGAGGGGTCGATCCCCGTCCCCGCCGCCGCTGAACTGCCCGAGATACGCGTCGGTCCACGAACCCGCAACGAGGACGCCGTTGTCGCGGAGCTTCGCCCAGTAGTCCGGCCAGCCGTCGCCGTAGCGGGCGATGGTGGCCAGCAGGAACGCGAGCCCCGGTGAGGACGTGGCCGGATCCTCGACCACCAGCAGATCCCGGTACTCCGGCGCGACGAGGTCGTCGAGGGTGGTCGGGGCGGGCAGGCCCCGTTCGGCGAGTGCCGCGTCGTCGATGTTGATGCACACGTCGCCGTAGTCGACGGGCGTGACGAGTCCGCCGGCAGTGTCCTCGCGCAGCGAGGGGATGACCTCTGGCAGCTCGGGGGAGCTGTAGGGCTCGAACACGCCCGCCGTCTCCGCCCGGGAGATCAGGGTGTTGTCGACACCGAACAGGACGTCGGCGGTGGGTGCACCCGCGGCCAGGACGGCGCCGGCCACCATGGCGCCCGCGTCGCCTCCGGTCAGGATCTCGACCCTGATGCCGGTGCGTGCCGCGAACTGGTCCAGCAGGTCCTGGCTGATGGCGAAGGAGTCGTGCGCGAGCAGTCGAACCGTGGTCGGCCCGGCGGACGAGGTGCCGGCGGGACTCGGGCCGGCTGCGTCCGTGACGCCGCCGGAGCAGGCGGCGAGGAGCAGACCCGTGACGGTGATCACGCTGATGGATCTCAGACTCATGACGCATCCCTCCGCTGGCATTACCCAGATCAGGTTCATGGGTCGGTGGGAGCGGCCACCCTCTCAGCCCGCCGATCTCGCGAGCTCCCCTGGTAGGACGAGAGTAGTACGGCCGCGCGCGCGGCGTTTGCCGGCATCGGGCCGCATGACGGCCCGACCTCTGTCAGGCTGGCCGCGTGGAGGATCTGGACCGGAAGATCATCGGGATGCTGTGCGCGGACGGACGGATGTCCTACGCGGACATCGCCCGCGAGACCGGACTGTCGACGTCCGCTCTCCACCAGCGGGTCAAGCGTCTGGAGCAGCGGGGGGTCATCCGCGGCTACCGCGCCGAACTCGACTACCGCGAGGCGGGGCTGCCGTTGGCGGCGTTCATCTCGCTGACCCCGATCGACCCGGCCGCACCGGACGACGTGCCCGAGCGGCTGGCCGGCATCGCCGAGATCGAGGGCTGTTGGTCGGTGGCCGGGTCGCAGTCATACGTCCTGAAGGTGCGGGTGGCTGAGCCAGCCGACCTCGAGGAGTTGCTGGCCCGCATCCGAGCGGCGGCGAACATGTCGACCCGGACGACGATCGTGCTGTCCACCGCGTTCGAGAACCGCCCGCCGCCGCTTCCCTAGCCCATCTCGTTTGTCCCGCAACGCGGGAGAAATCAGCGAATCGGGCCTCGCGGGGGCGGTATTCGCGCGCTTGTCCCGCAACGCGGGAGAAACGCGACGGGCGCGGATAGATTTCATGGCATGGCCGACCGAACCGAGAACGCGTTCTCCTGGACCGACGGCTGGACGCCGGTCTCCCCCCGGCTGATCACTGCTCGTCGCATCGTGCTGCTGCTCGCCTATGTCCTCGTCGTCGCCGGGGTGATCGCGCTGTTCCTGATCCCCGGGGTCCTCCCGTTGTTCGGCTGGCTGGCGCTCGGCGTCGGCCTGGTCGCGTTCGTCTGGCTGTGGTGGCTGATCGGACGCCGGGTCCGATCGTTCGGGTACGCCGAGCGTGGCGACGACCTGCTCGTGACCAGCGGGATCATGTTCCGCCGCCTGGTGATCGTGCCCTACGGCCGTATGCAGCTCGTCGACGTGAAGGCCGGCCCCATCGACCGGATGCTGGGTGTCACCACCGTCCAGCTGCACACTGCCGCCGCCACGACGGACGCCAGCATCCCCGGCCTGGAGCCGGACGTGGCCGCCGCACTGCGGGACCGGCTGGCCCGGCGGGGTGAAGAGCGGACGGCCGGACTGTGACCACCCCTCCTCCCTCCAACGTCGGGGACGACCTCGGACTGGGCCTCCAGCTGCCCGGCCACGGCACGGTCGACGAGCGCGGCCGACGTCGCCTCCACCCCATCTCGCCCGTCGTCCATGGCGTGTCGATCCTGCCCTTCACCATCGTGTTCGTGCTCGCGTTCGGCGGGGGTGCGCTCACCAGGGCCGGGCTGGGCCTGGCGGCTGCGGCGGTGCTCGGCGGCGTCGCGCTGGCGGTCCTCGTCACCGGCTGGCAGTACCTGGTGTGGAAGAACACGTGGTACTGGTTCGACGAGGACGGCGACTTCCGCGTCGACTCGGGCGTGCTGACCAAGCGCCAGCGCCGCCTGCAACTGAGCCGACTGCAGACCGTCGACGTCGCCCAGCCGCTGTTCGCGCGCTTCTTCTCGATGGCCGAGGTGTCCATCGAGGTCGCCGGGACTCATGACTCCCGCGTCAAGCTGCGCTACCTGACGCTGAGCGACGGGCGTGCCCTGCGCAACGAGGTACTCGCCCGCGCGGCCGGCCTGCGGCATGACACGGTCGAGGCACCGGAGCAGGTCATCGTGCAGGTGCCGCCGCGGCAGCTCGCGGTATCCCTGCTGCTCCGGACGACGACCGCCACACTGCTGCTGCTCACTGCGTTCATCCTGGTGACGTCCTTCCTCACCGGCGGCTGGGGCAGCGTGGGCATCGCCCTGGTGACCGGCGGTGTGCCGGCCCTGATGATCATCACCGAGTTCATGAAGTACTTCGACTTCACGATGACGCAGTCGCCGGACGGCCTGCGGCAGCGCTTCGGCCTCGCGAAGCGGGAGACCCGCACGGTCCCGCCCGGCCGCGTGCAGGCGATCGAGATCGTCGAGCCGCTGCTGTGGCGTCGTCAGGGGTGGGTGCGGGTGCGGCTGAACATCGCCGGGGTCGGCGGCCAGGACTCGGGCGGGAACAAGGAGGAGACGCTGCTGCTCCCGGTTGCCGAGCGCACAGTGGCCATGGACGTCATCGCCCGGGTGCTTCCCGGTCTCGACCTCGCCGCACTCGACTGGCAGCCGGCCCCCTCGCGGGCCCGTCGGCGCTCCCCGATCCAGGGCGGACGGCTCGCCGTCGCATGGGACGACGCAGTGTTCGCCACCCGTCGCGGACGGGTCACGCGTCGGCTCGCGGTCATCCCGCACGTGCGCACCCAGTCCGTGCGGGTGACGCAGGGTCCATGGGAGCGCGTGCTGAGCCTCGCCAGTGTCCATGTCGACTCGACGCCGGGGCCGGTGAGCGTCGTCGGGCTCCACCTCGACGCGGGGCGGGCGCGGTCCATCGCGGACGAGCAGGTGCTGCGCGCGGCGGCGGGTCGCAAGGCGGACCGGTCCGTGCGCTGGGCCGCCGAGCGGGACGAGCAGCTAGCGCACGAGTGCGCCGACCTCCTCGGCCACCGCGTCGGCGAAGTCGGCGACGTCCTCGGGGGTGGTGTCCCACGAGCACATCCAGCGCACCTCGCCGGTGGCCTGGTCCCAGGTGTAGAAGCGGAACCGCTCCTGCAGGCGGGCGGTGACGTCGGGCGGCAGGATCACGAAGACCGCGTTCGCCTGCACCGGCCGGACGATCCGCACGTTCGGCAGGTCCGCGACGCGCGCGGCGAGGTCGGCGGCCATCGCATTGGCGTGACTCGCGTTCCGCCGCCAGAGATCGTCCGTCAGCAGGGCCAGCAGCTGGGCGCTGACGAAGCGCATCTTGCTCGCCAGCTGCATGGACGACTTGCGGAGGAAGTCGACGCCGGGGGCGGCGTCGGGGTTCAGCACGACGACCGCCTCGCTGAGCATGGCGCCGTTCTTGGTGCCGCCGAGGGACACCACGTCGACGCCGGCCTCGGTCGTGATCGCTGCGAGGTCGGTGCCCAGGGCTGCAGCGGCATTCGCCAGTCGGGCGCCGTCGAGGTGCACGCGCATGCCGAGCCCGTGTGCGTGGTCGGCGATGGCCCGGATCTCATCGACCGAGTAGACGGTGCCGAGCTCGGTCGACTGCGTGATGGTGACCGCCCCGGGCTGGGCCCGGTGCACGTCCCCGAAGCCCCACGCCTGCGTGTCGATCAGCTCCGGGGTCAGCCGCCCGTCCGGCGTCGGGACCGTCCACAGCTTCAGGCCGGCGCCGTGCTCCGGTGCACCGCCCTCGTCGACGTTGACGTGCGCCGACGCGGCGCACACGACCGCCTCCCAGCGGCGGGTCATCGCCTGCAGGGCGACCACGTTGGCGCCGGTGCCGTTGAAGACCGGGTAGACCTCCGCCTTCGGGCCGAAGACGTCCTTGACCCGATCGGCCAGTGCCGCGGTGACGTCGTCGTCGCCGTAGGCGACCTGATGGCCGCCGTTGGCGCGGGCGATGGCCTCGAGGACCTCGGGGTGGATGCCGGCGTAGTTGTCGCTGGCGAAGCCGCGCCAGATGGGCTGGGGAGTCGGGCTGGTCATGCGGGCGAGTATCCCTCAGCGGTCAGGTCGAGGCGCGCGCCGTTCTCCACCGGGCCGGTCGCCGCGTCGGCGATGGCGCGGGCCAGCTCGTCGACGTGGGTGTACCCCGGGAACGTGCGCTCGGGCTCGGCCTCCCGCATCGCGTCGGTGAGCAGCGCCTTGACGGCGACGACGACGGAGGCCGCCTGGGTGTCGCGCCAGCCATGGGCCAGTGCCGCCATCCACGCCTCCGCGGCGGACTTGGCGGCCGCATAGGCCGCGTTGCCGGCGGTGGGACGCTGCGCCGCCGTGCTGGTGACCATGAAGGCGCGACCGTTCTCGACGGCGGCGACATCGTCTCCGAGGACCGCGGTGAGGACCGCGAGGGTGCCGACGATCGGCGGGTGGAGGGCTGCCCAGTTCTGGACCGCCTCGACGTCGACCCCGGTACTGCCGCGCCAGCCGCCCACCAGGTGGACCAGGACGTCGACCCGGCCGAGTCGGCCGATCAGGTCGGAGCGCAGGGCCGTGACGGCGTCGACGTCGAGCAGGTCGATGCCGTGCCCCTCCGCGGTGCCACCCGCGTCGGCGACCGCCCGGACGACATCGGCGGCAGCCTCGGCGCGGTTGTCGAGAACGACGACGTGGAAGTCGCGCGCGCTCAAGGCGACGGCCGTCGCGCGACCACCGGCTCCGGCGCCGGCGACGACGGCCACCCGCCGCGCGGTCACGCGGCGATTCCTGCGGTCGCGTCGATGGTCGGAGTGAGCTTGCGCTTGAGTGCTTCGTAGAAGACGTTGAGCGGGAACTCGTCGGGTAGGACCACGTCCACAGTCTCGCGGATCTCGCCGTCGAGGGGGAGGGCCTCCGCCCCCTTCGCCCAGACGGAGGCCGGGTTCGGCTCGACGAGGCCGCTGACGAACTGGTGCGCTGCCAGCCACTGCGCCAGCCGGGACCGGTCGATCCCGCTGTGGTAGAGCTCGTCGACGGCGTCGCAGAGCTCGATCATTGCCGCGTCCAGGCGGGCCCAGTCGATGGACAGGGTGTTGTCGGTCCAGCGGATGACGTCATGCCGGTGCAGCCACGCGAACATGATCTGGCCGCCGAGCCCGTCGTAGTTGCGCACCCGCTCGCCGGTGATGGTGAACCGGAACAGCCGGTCGAACACGATTGCGTACCGGATGAAGCGGCCGAGGTACACGCCCTGCTCGTCCAGGGTCAGCGTCTCGCGATACGTGGACAGGTCGCAGCGCAGCTCCTCGAGTGCGTACATCCAGAACGGCATCCGCTGCTTGATCATGAACGGGTCGAACGGCAGGTCGCCGCGGCTGTGGGTGCGGTCGTGGATCAGGTCCCACAGCACGAAGGTCTCCTGCGCCAGCTGCTGGTCGTTGAGGAGCAGGTCGACGTCCGGCGGCAGGCTCAGGCGCAGCGTGTCGCTCGCCGCCCGCGCCACCATGCGGAAGCGGGCCGCCTCCCGGTCGCAGAAGATGCCGCCCCAGTGGAAGTCGATGACACGGCCGGTGGCCACGGTCTCGGGGAAGAGCACCGCGGAGTGGGTGTCGTAGCCCTTCGTGAAGCCGACGAACTCGATCGGCACGAAGGCCGCGTTGTCGTAGGTGCGCTCCTGCTCGGCCAGCCAGTCCGGCCAGAAGGTGCGGGTGATGACGGCTTCGAAGTTGCGGTTCGGGTTGCCGTTCTGGGTGTACATCGGATAGACGACGAGGTTCTCGACGCCGTCCCGACGATCGAGATCGGGCCGGAAGACCTCCAGGGAGCGGACGAAGTCGGGCACGCCGAAGCCAGCGGCCGCCCAGTCCCGCAGATCCTGCACGGTCGCGGCGAGATGGTCGGCCTGGTGCGGGAAGCGCGGCGCAAGTGTCTCGATCGACGCGCACATCTGATCCACGCAGCGCCGGGCGTCGTCGGCGGACTCGACGGTCAGATCGATCGAGCCGTCCTTGGCCTGCTTGGGCCGCAGCTCCTCGACCGCTGCGACGAGGTCGAGCCAGGCCGGATCCGAGGTGGCCCACGAACCGGCCTCCGTCGTGGACTCGCTGGCGGCCGCACGGCTGCCGGCGGCCCAGGTGACCAGGTTCAGCCACAGCTGGCGGTTGTCGAGATCGGAGATGGAGTCGTCGCCGAACAGGTCCGAATCGGCGACCACGACGACGCGGCCGGTGGCGCTGGTCGACGTCATCACGAGAGGTGCGCTGGCGGGGTCGGCCGACGCGCTCGTCCGGGCCACCGTCTCCAGGGAGTCGAGGTCCCCGTCGGCCTGCAGCGTGCCCGCTCGGTAGAAGCAGGCACCGTCCACCCGCGCGGTCAGGTCGTGCTTCGGGCCGGCGGCGAGTTCGGCCAGGACCCAGGTCGGGACCTCCTTGTAGCAGTGGGCGGGGTCTTGCACGGTGCCGTTGTCCACCACGATGCCGAAGCGCGCGGCGAGGTCGGCGAAGTTGTTCCCGTACTTGGCCTGCTCGGTCTCGGCGAGGATCACCAGCCCACCGCCGGCGCGCACGAACCGGCTGATCGCCTCCAGTTCCGCGTCGACCAGGCGCGGCGAGCCGGTGCCGGTGGTGTGCTCCCAGACATCGTCAGCGGCGTGCGGGAGAACGAGTACGTCGACCTCTGAGAGCACGTCGTCGTCGAGGAGCCCGTCCTCGTGGACCGCGAGTTCGAGGCCGGCGGCGCGAGCCGAGTCGGCTGCCTGGGCGTAGGAGGCATCGGCCGGATTCACCGGGTTCATCACCGCGGCCACGGGCGGCCGCGTGGACCAGGCCTGGCGATGCGACTCGTCGATCAGGACACGGGCGAGGGGACGCATGGGAACTCCGGAGGCCGGCGGGACGGTAGAAGGATGGAAGGGTAGCAATCGGGAAATCATCCCGTCAAAAATGGCAACGAACGGAGATCATCCTGTTCGGAGCCGGGTCCATGTCCAGACCAGAGCCCCGAGGATGACCACGACGGCCACCGCGAGCAGCCCGGTGATGCCGTCCCACCCGGTGCTCGTGACCCGGACGACCAGAGCAACGCCCATCATCAGCGCGGCGAAGGCCTGCAGGAACATGGAGAACCGCAGCTGGCGGCGGGTGGCATCGTCGAGCACGGGTCCATGGTGGCAGACGGCCGCCCCGACAGTCGGTGCGGTCAGCGGGCGTTCCACTGCCGGATGACGTGCTGCTCGTGCTCGAACCCGAGCGCCGAGACGCGCGCCGGGTCGAGGGCGAACAGGCGGCCGTCGATGGGCGGCAGGCCCAGCCAGCGCGCGGTGAGGATGCGCAGGACGTGTCCGTGCGCCACCAGCACGCAGCTGCCACCGTCGGACACGACCGGCAGGCAGCGGGCGATCACCCGATCCACGCGTACCGACACCTGATCGAGCTGCTCTCCGGGTGTGTCTCCGGGCGGGATCGGGTGGTCCCACACCACCCACGTCGGGTCCTGAAGACTCGTGCGGATCTCCTTGGTCGTGCGGCCCTCCCACGCGCCGTAGTCCCACTCCCGCAGGTCGTCGATGACATCGTCCGGGCTGAGTCCCGCGAGCCGGGCGGTCTCGCGTGCCCGCGAGAGCGGGCTGCACAGCACGAGTTCGGGTGTGACCTGGGCGAGTTCGGCGCGCACGGCCTCGGCCTGCTGCACGCCCTCGTCGGTCAGCGGCACGTCGGTGTGACCGGTGTGCCGCCCGTCGCGGCTCCACTGCGTCTGCCCATGACGGACCAGCCAGATCTCGGCACCCACGGGTCGAGCCTAGGCCTCGACCTCGGGGCTGCCGTCATCCTCGACCGTCGCGGTGGAGCCTCCGAACGCCCCGGCCAGCCGCAGGCCGTAGCCCACCGACGGGCCGATCAGGAGGGCGAACAGCACGGTCCCGAGGCCGACGGTGCCGCCCAGCAGCCAGCCGACGACCACGACGCTCGCCTCGATGCCGAGGCGGACCGCACTGATCGGCCAGCCGGTCCGCAGATGGATCCCGGTCATCCAGCCGTCGCGCGGCCCGGGTCCGAGGTTGGTGGTCAGGTAGAGCCCGCTGCCGATACCGATCGCGGCGATGCCGACGAAGACGAATGCCAGGCGCAGGGCCACCGGCTGCGGTTGCGGGAGTACGAGGACGGTCACCTGCAGGGCGGTCGCGATGACGAGCGCGTTCATGATGGTGCCGAGTCCCGGACGCTCCCTGAGCGGGATCCACAGGATGAGCACGACGATGCTGACCAGCAGCGTCGACACCCCGATGGAGATGGGCAGTCGGCTGCTCAGTCCCTGCGCCAGCACGGTCCAGGGTGCGTTGCCGAGAGTGGACGACACCAGCAGCGCCTCGCCGGTGCCGAACAGCCACAGACCCAGGACGAGGATGGCGAAGGTCCCCGGCGAGGTCCGCCAGCGCGAGACCGACCGCCACGGCGTCACCGGGACGGTGTGCGATGGTCGCAGGATCTGCAGCCGGTCGATCACGGACGCAGTCTGGACCATGACGCTCCCGCCGATATGCCCGGTGGAGCGGTGATCCGCGCCTACAGTGAATGAATGGTGACGGAAGCGACTTCCCACGTACGACGCACCTCGGCGCTGCTCGCCACGGCCGCGCTCGCACTGACGATGCTCGTCGGTTGCGGCGGCGACGACGAGCAGCCCACACCGGCGACCTCTGCGGCCGCATCGGCGGAGGCGGCCACTGGCCGGACCACCCTGCTGGACGCCCAGGAACTCGACGTCCTCGACCAGCCGATCGCGTACCCCAAGAAGCAGCCGGCGCAGATCAGCAGCGTCCTGGTCACGATCGAGCCGGGCCAGGAGACCGGGTGGCATCGGCACCGCGTCCCGCTGTACGCCTACGTGCTCGAGGGCAATCTCACCGTCGAGTACGACGCCGGGGTGGTGAAGGAGTACCCGACCGGCACGGCGTTCATGGAGGCCGAGGACATCTGGCACAACGGCATCAACAAGGGCGACGACGCGGTCAGGATCCTGACGGTCTACCTGGGCGCCGAGGGCAAGAAGAACACGGTGGAGCGCGCCTCGTGACCGCACTCGCGCGCGGTTGCCGGCTGCCGTGACGCCGATCGCCGTCTAGAGTCACTCGCGTGGAGAACGTCGACGTCTACCGGGAGCGCATCCTCTCCGGCATCCGCGTCCTGGATGCGCTGGAGGTGCCGCTGTCGTCGGCCCACGGCTGCGTGCTGGCGGTCGACGTCGCCGCGCCCTGGCCACTGCCCTCCTTCGACAACTCGTCGATGGATGGCTACGCCGTCCGGGCGGAGGACGTCGAGGCAGCCTCGGAGGAGGCTCCGGTCGAGTTGACGGTGATCGACGACGTGCCTGCGGGCTTCCGGGCCACGGAGAGCGTGCGCCCGGGCACGGCCGTCCGCATCATGACGGGTGCACCGTTGCCCGAGGGAGCCGACGCGGTCGTCCCGGTGGAGCGGACCGACGGCGGCACGGAGACGGTGGCGGTGCAGTCGCCGGTCGATCGTGGCGCCTACATCCGGCGGGCTGCCGAGGATGTCGCGTCTGGCGAGCTCGTGCTCCCGGCCGGCACCCTGATCGGGCCGCGCCAGATCGCCATCCTCGCGGCCGTCGGCTGCGGGCTGGTGCTGGTGCACCCCCGCCCCCGGGTCGCAGTGATCTCCACGGGCTCCGAGCTCATCGAGCCGGGCTTGCCGCTGCGGCACGGTCTGGTGAGCGACAGCAACAGCTACCTGCTGGTGGCCGCCTGCAAGGAGGCGGGCGCGGACGCATACCGGGTCGGGCCGATCGTGGACGACGAGAAGGAGTTCCTCGCTGCTGTCGAGGACCAGCTGCATCGCTGCGACCTGATCCTCACCAGCGGGGGCGTGAGCATGGGCGCCTACGACACCGTGAAGGCGGTGCTCAGTGAACTGGGCTCCGTCGAGTTCACGAAGGTCGCCATGCAGCCCGGCATGCCGCAGGGCCACGGCTACGTCGGCGAGGAGGAGGTGCCGATCATCACGCTGCCCGGAAACCCGGTGAGCAGCTACATCTCCTTCGAGAACTTCGTGCGTCCGGCTCTGCGCCGGATGCGCGGGCTGGAGACCCTCACCCGTCCGGTCGTCTCCCAGACCTGCACCGTGGGCTTCACCTCACCGGCGGGAAAGCGGCAGTTCGCCCGGGCCCGCTTCCAGGTGGGTGGCGGCGTGGCCCCCGTCGGCACCGGCCAGGGATCGCACGTGCTGGGTGGACTGGCAGTCGCCGACGCGCTGATCGTCGTGCCGGAGGACGTCACCGAGGTCAGGGCCGGCGATACGGTTTCCGTCCTCGATCTACGCGGCGACTGACGCCGCTGCCGCCCGACACCTGCGCGCGGTAGGGTCACCGCGTGGCCAAAGCGAAGGACGCCGATCCGCTGGAGCGCTGGCGTCACTTCGAGCAGAAATACGCCGAGGCAGTCGCCCCTTTCCTGCAGGATGACGGCGTGCCCCAGGTCGGGAAGGACGCCATGGTCGAGCTCGCCGAGCTGCGCGCCAAGGCGGACCGCTGGCGGGACCGCTTCTTCAAGGCCCTCGAGGGCGTGCGCGACTAGCGGAGCCCCCCGGCTACCTGAGCACGCCGATCTGGAACGTCTTCAGGAAGCCAGCCGGCTTCGACTGGCCCGCGTGCTTGCCGTTGAACGCGGCCGAGCCGTCCTTGCCGCACAGCCCGATGATCCTGGCGGCCCCGCCCGGATGCTTCTTGATCCACGGGGTCACGTTGTAGACCTTGCGGTTGATGATCGTCCAGCAGTCGGTGGGCGTGCGGTGCTTGCGCACCTGGGCGCGCGTGTACTTCTTCGCTGCCGGCTGGGCGGCGGGCTGCGTCACTGAGGCTGCGAGTGAGATCTGTGCCGTGGTCGTCAGGCTCGCGGCCGCGGCTGCGTCCTGGAGCGGACCGAGCAGGTAGTCGGCGAGCTCGTCCTGGGGTCGGGCCTCGCCTTCGTGCTGGTTGGCGAAGTCGGCCGTGGCGTCGGTGCCGCAGATGCCCTCGATGCGCGCGGCTCCGCCGGGGTGCCGGTCGATCCAGTCGGTGAGGTCGTAGACGCTGCCGTCGACTGCTGCCCAGCAACTGGCCGGAGACGCGTTCTCTTGGACCGCCGCCATCGTCAGGACCGCGGCTGGCTCGTCGGGCTCGGTGTCCGACGCACCCTCTGCCTCGGTCTCCCCCTCCGGATCGTTCGTGGCGGACGCGGTGCTGGACCCCCACACCGCCTCGGCGCCGGAGTGCCCGACGAGCACTGTCAGCACGATGGTTCCGGCGGCGACGATCGCCGCGACCACGCCGAGCACGGTGACGGCGAGCGAGGGACCCGCCCCTCGGATCCGCGCGCGCCGGTCGAGGAGCCACCAGACGGCCGACAGCACCAGGAGGACGAGCGCGACCAGCACCAATGCCCCGCCGAGGTCGGCATGCCGCTCGGGCAGGCCGACCCGCTCGGCGAGTGCCTCGCCGGACTGCCGCGCCACCATCGCGCCGACCGCGCCGACGGCGAGGCCGGCGAGCACCAGCCAGCCGAACGAGCGACGCCATCGCGGCACCAGCACCAGCAGGATCAGGCCGAGGGCGGCCAGCGGCAGGATCACCACGGGCACATGGACGGCGAGCGGATGGAGGGGCAGGCCGGCAATGGTGTCGAACGGGCCGGTCTCGGTAGCCGCTGAGTGCATCGGCCGATGGAACCACGTTCTTTGGCTAGTTGTTAGTTCAATTACCAACGGAGTCGCGAATTTTGCCAAATCCGAACATCACGGGTGACGGAGGGGGACGCCGTTCCCCGGACCTTCATCTGACTCCCACCCAGGCGTCACCACGGCGTTCGCTACGCGTGCCACCGTGCTGCCATGGCGATGCGCGCCGCACTCGCGCTCCGCGTGGCAGGCAGGACGTGACATGAACGAGTGGATCATGCGGATCATGCCCCTGCCGATGCCTGATCGCGTTTCCAAGGCGCGGCCGGGAGTGGTGGACCTGGCCCGCCTGCGGCTGCGGATCATCGCGCCGCAGGAGCGGCCCGGGGCGCGGGTGGCCAGCCCCCGACAGTGCGCGTTCGACGTCGGTCCGCTGCGCATCCTCGGGCTCGACTCCGCCAACCCGCACGGCGGCGTGGGCGGTTCCTTCGACACCGAGCAGTGCGCCTGGCTGGTGCGCGAGCTCGAGCGGGCACGGGATCGCTTCGTGGTCCTCGTGTCGCATGACGGCTCCCGAACGCTGACGAGCGATGCGAATGTGCCGGGACACCCGCCCCGGGTGCGCGGCGAGGAGGTGGTCTCGATGCTGCTGGCGCGTCCGCAGGTCATCGCCTGGATCGCCGGCACCAGCCACGAGCGGAGCGGGCGTCGGCACGGCGACCTCGCGCACGGTTTCTGGGAGATCCCCGGGGCGACGACCGGCTATGGAGCGCCGTTGGCCGGCGGGCTCTCGGTGACTCTCGAGGACCGGCACCTGCATCGCGTCATCTCGATGCGCGGCGTCCTGACCGGAGACTCGGGGCCCACCTGGGACCTGAGAGAACCGTTGGCCGGGGTCAGCGCCGAGGTTCTCGAGGGGTTGGCCGCCCGCTAGGGCGTTCACCTCACGTTCATCTTGTGTTTGGTTGCTAGTCACTCTGCATACCCCGAATCCACACGAAACGTGATCACACTGCGTCCGCCGCCCAGAATGGTCGGCATTCGTTCACCTTCAGGTCACCTTCGGGGCGCGGCTTCGGCTACCTTGACGGCGGATAACCCTCAGGGAGGCGAAGGTCGTGGACCTTCTCTTGATCACCGTGATCGCGGTCATCGCGCTCGCCCTCGTCTTCGACTTCACCAACGGCTTCCATGACGCGGCGAACTCAGTCGCCACCGTGGTCGCCACCCGGGCTCTGCCCGCCCGCTGGGCACCCGCCTTCTCGGCCTTCTTCAACTTCGCCGCCTACTTCATCGTGGGCACGGCGGTCGCCAACACGATCGCCAAGACGGTGAAGAGCGAGTACGGGGGCGTCGCGCTCACGTTCGCCGCCCTGTTCGCCGCGATCGCCTGGAACTACGCCACCTGGCGCTTCGGCATGCCGTCGTCGTCGAGCCACGCCATCATCGGAGGCCTTGTCGGCGCCGGGCTGGCCGCAGGTGGGCTCGACGCCATCAGCTGGTCGAGCGTGGAGAAGGCGGCCCTGGGCATCATCGTGTCGCCTGCCGTCGCCTTCGGCATCGCGTTCGGAGCGATGTACCTGGTACTGGGCATCCAATGGGCCACCAAGTGGCATGACAACCACCCCGTCTTCAAAGGCGCCCAGCTGGTGTCCGCCGCCGCCGTCTCCTTCGGGCATGGCGCGAACGATGCGCAGAAGACCATGGGCGTCATTGCCGCCCTGCTCCTCGGCGCCGGGTACACCGATCTGGCCGCGGACGGCGAGACCGTCATCGTGCCGGAGTGGGCGGCGTTCGCTGCCTACGCGGCCATCGCCGCGGGCACACTCTGGGGCGGCTGGAAGATCATCGAGACCATGGGCCTGCGGCTCACGACGCTTCACGCCAACTCCGGGCTGGCGGCCAACATGGGTGCCACGACCGCGATCTTCGGGGCCACCGCTGTCGGTATGCCGATCTCGACCACGCACGCGGCAGCCTCCTCGATCATCGGCGCGGGTGTCGGCTCCGGCAAGGGCGCGAACTGGAAGGTCGTCGGCGAGATGCTGCTGGCGTGGGTGATCACCATCCCCTCGGCCGCCTTCATCGCCTTCATGATGTTCAAGCTCACCCAGCTGCCGACGATCGCGGCCGTCGTCTCGGTAGGCGCCGTCCTGATCCTCTTCGGCGTGTGGGCCGCCTGGGCGATGATGCACACCATCCATGCCGACGATGTCGCGGCGGAGATCCCGGATGAGGCCGAGCTCGAGGAGCACGTGCCCGGGCATCCGCACGTGACCGGGCACCCACCGGTCGAGTAGGGCCAACTCGTTCACCTGCTGTTCATCACCGGGTGGGGTCGAGTTGGGGGAGCAGTGACCAGCCGTCCACCTGGTACCACCACGGTTGCGCCATGGCGTCGCCGGACACTGAAGTCTTCCGTGACCTGAAGGCGGCGGCGACGTCGCACCGGGGAGACCGGGTCTTCAATCGAGTCATCACCCTCGCCGCCTTCAGCGCGCTCGTCGTGCTCGCCGGCATCGCCATCTTCCTGGGGCTGCAGACGATCACGGCCTTCCAGTCACAGGGCATCTCGTTCATCACCACGACCGCGTGGGACATCAACACCGACCCGCCCACGGCGGGCATCTGGGGGATGCTCTACGGCTCGGTGCTCCTCGCCGTGATCGGGCTCGTGATCGCGGTGCCTGCCTCGATCCTGCTCTCGATCTTCATGGTCTTCATCGCGCCCAAGCGGCTGGCCACGGTGCTCACCAACCTGATCGACCTGATGGCGGCGATCCCCTCGGTCATCCTGGGCCTCTGGGCGTTCTACATCCTGAACCCCACCGCCGAGGAATGGCAGCAGCTGCTCAACCAGTACCTCGGCTGGATCCCGATCTTCGAGAACACCAGCGGCAACTTCCTCGGGACGCCATTCATCGCCGGCTTCGTGCTCGCGATCATGATGATCCCGATCATCACGTCGGTGACCCGCGAGGTGCTCAGCCGCACGCCACCCGAGCTCGTGAACGCCGCCGAGTCGCTCGGCTGCTCGATGTGGACGATGCTCCGCTTCGTGGCGCTGCCCTATGGGCGCGGCGGCATCGTCGGCGGCGTCATGCTGGGCCTCGGTCGTGCGCTGGGCGAGACCATCGCGGTGTTCTTCGTGCTCAAGATCATCTTCGAGGTGAACTGGTACAACATCATCGAGTCGGGCGGCGGCTCCGTCGCCACCCTGATCGTGTCGCGCTTCGGCGAGGTCTCCGGCGAGTTCGAGCTCAGCCTCCTGCTGGCTGCCGGCTTCTTCCTCTTCGTGATGACCCTGGTCGTGAACGTCATCGCGAACATCATCGTCGCCCGGACGGGGAGGCTGCAGAAGTGAGCCGTCACCTTCGATCCCGGCACCCGACCCGAGCTCCAGGAGCAGCAGATCCAGCGGCCGTGGCGGCGCAAGCCGCTGCGCTTCACGGTCTCGATCGTCGTCGCCTCCATCGTGCCCTTCGTCATCGTCGCGGCGCTCTTCCTTACGACGAACATCCCGGGCGCCATCCTCATGACGGTGGTGTACCTGCCGCTACAGCTCGTCGCCTCTGGGATCGCGGCGTTCGTCAGCCGCGGCAAGCGAGGCATCGCCGACTCGGTGATCATCGTGAACGCCATCGGCGCCACCATCTTCAGCCTGGTCGTGCTGATCTCGGTGATCGGATCGCTCGTCGTGCGCGGCTTCGCCGCGCTGAGCGCGCACTTCATCTACCAGAACAACGTCTACATCAGTCCCGAGCACGCCACTCGAGTACGGCGGTATCGGGCACGCACTCCTGGGCACGATCATCATCGTCGGCATCTCGGCGCTGATCGCCGTGCCGATCGGCGTCGCGACGGCGATCTACATCACCGAGGTGCGGGGTCGAGCGGTTCCTTACGTCCGCTTCTTCGTGCAGGCGATGTCGGGCGTGCCCTCCGTCGTGGCCGGCCTGTTCATCCTCACCATCATCGTTGCCACCGGCGCCCTCGAGCAGGGGGCCTTCGCCGGCGGCCTGGCCTACGCGATCCTCATGCTGCCGACGGTGGCCCGGACGGCTGAGGAGGTCCTGAAGCTGGTTCCGGAGGACCTGCGGACGGGAGCGCTGGCGCTCGGCTCCACCAGGTCTCGGACGGTGTTCAAGGTGGTCCTCCCGGCTGCCCGCACCGGCATCATCACTGCGATCATCCTGGGCATCGCCCGGGTCATCGGCGAGACTGCGCCGTTGCTGCTCGCCGCTGGCAACGCCGACGCGACGGTGCTGAACCCGTTCGGCGGACCCATCGCTGCGGTGCCGACCTACATCTTCAACAACGTGGCACTGCCCTATCCCGACGCCGTGGCGCGTGCGTGGGCGGCCGCCCTCGTCCTCATCGTCCTCGTCGGCATCCTGTTCGTGGCTGCCCGCTTCGTCGGCCGCGGCCGACTGAGCAGCAAGTAGAGAGAGGGAGCACAATGTCAACTGCAGAGTTCGAGAGCCTGGACGCGGTCGAGAGCATGGAAGCCGAGGTAGGGACGCCCGTGAGCACCGAAATCGAGATGTCGGCCCAGGACATCAGCGTGTGGTTCGGCAAGCGCAAGGTCCTCGAGGGCGTCAACATCGACTTCCCCAAGCGCAGCGTCACGGCGCTCATCGGGCCGTCGGGGTGCGGCAAGTCGACCTTCATCCGGACCCTCAACCGGCTGCACGAGCTGATCCCGGGCGCCGCACTCGCGGGCCAGGTGATGTACGAGGGCAAGGACATCTACGACCGAGACATCGATCCGGTCCACATCCGGCTGAAGATCGGCATGGTCTTCCAGAAGCCGAACCCGTTCCCGAGCATGACCATCCGCGGCAACGTGCTGAGCGGACTGAAGCTGTCGGGCATGAAGCGCGACAACCACGACGAGATCGTCGAGCAGACCCTGACGGCTGCCGGCCTGTGGAACGAGGTCAAGGACCGCCTCGGCGTGGCCGCCGGTGAGCTGTCCGGCGGTCAGGCCCAGCGCCTGGTCATCGCGCGCGCCCTGGCGGTGCAGCCACACGTGCTGCTCATGGACGAGCCCTGCTCGGCCCTCGACCCTGCGTCCACGCTGAAGATCGAGGAGACCATCCGAGAGCTGTCCAAGGACATCACGATCATCATCGTTACCCACAACATGCAGCAGGCGGTCCGCGTCTCCGACAAGACGGCCTTCTTCCTCGCGGCGGAGAACCAGCCGGGCTACGTGGTGGAGCAGGGGCCCGACGACCGAGATCTTCGGCAATCCCAAGGACCAGCGGACCCTGGACTACGTCAACGGCCGATTCGGTTAACCGTCCGTTCACGCAGACACCAACTGTTCACCTCAGAGTCGTCCCCCCGAAACGGTCCACCCACCAGTGAGTCAACCGCGCTGCATACGTTTCGGTCGAAAGCGAAACCAATCAAAGGAGAAAACCGTGCGTCGCACTCTCGCGATCCTCGCCTCCACTGCCGTGGCCGCGTCCACGGTGGCGCTGGCTGCACCCGCTCTGGCCGAGGAGAAGATCCCGGCCGGGGGCGCCTCGTTCCCATTCGTCTTCATCTCGCAGTGCGCCGCTGACTTCAACGCGTCGCAGAACAACTTCAGCGTGACCTACACCTCGACCGGGTCGGGCACCGGCAAGGGCAACTTCACCAAGGGCACCTTCGTGACGGCCATGACGGACAGCAAGTACTCGTCCGGCGAGCCGAAGTTCGACTGGGAGTACATCCCGGCAATCGGCGGCGCGATCACGGTGCCCATCAACCTGAAGAACGCCAAGACCGGCCGCACGCTCGGCTCGTCCATCCAGCTCAAGCAGACGACGCTGGCCAAGATCTTCTCGGGCAACATCACCAAGTGGAACCACCCGGAGATCAAGAAGGACAATCCGCGCATCTCCACTGCGCTCCCGGCCACACCGATCACGATCTCGTACCGTTCGGATGCCTCGGGCACCACGAACAACTTCCTGCAGTACCTGAACGCGTGGGCGCCCTCGATCTTCTCGAAGGTCCAGGACGACATGGGTACGGCGTTCCCGGGTGGCAAGCCACCGGCCAACTCCGTCGCCGGCAAGGGCAACTCCGGCGTCATGGCGAACGTGCTCGCCAAGGCAGGCACCATCGGCTACGTCGATCTCGGCGATGCCAAGGGCTACCCGTCGGCGCGCATCCAGAACGCGATGGGCCAGTTCGTCGCCCCCTCGTCCGCCTCGGCTGCCAAGAACCTCGCCAACCAGACCAACATCGCGTCCAACGGCCTGGTCAACCTGAACTACAAGCTCAGGGCGAGCGGTGCCTACCCGATCGCGATCTTCAGCTACGCACTCGCTCAGACCGACGGCAAGGGCGAGAACGGCCTCGGCGTCCGCCAGTTCTGGGACTACACGCTGGCCAAGTGCGGCCCGTCGCGGGCGGCCTCCCTCGGCTACGTGCCGGTGGCGGGCAAGGTCCTTGCCAAGGCGCGCCAGCTGGTGCAGCTGATCAAGTAGTTTCTGCAGTGCCCGCAAGAAGTACCGCTGCTCATCAGCACATGTAGAACCGAGTACCGAAGGTGAGGACGATGTCTCGATCCACGAAGGTTCGAGGCATCGTCCTCACCTCGTTCGTCGGGGTGGCTGCTCTGGGGCTGACCGCCTGCAACCCGCCTCTGCCCCCTGACGTGCTCGCCGCCCAGGCCGAGTCTCAGATCACCTGTCAGACCGGCGAGCTGCAGGTGGCCGTCCCCGAGGCCTTCGCGGGATCCATGGACTCGGTGGGGCTGGCGCTCGGCGGCGTCTGCCCGGACCAACTGGTCGTCGAGGTCCCGGAGGGTGAGCCAGCCCCGGTCGGCGCTCGTCGACCGAACCCCGTCCCAGGCGGACATCGACGCCTTCGCAGCCGCGTCGTGTCCGGCCGGGGCGCCTGTCGTCATTCCGGCCTTCGCCTACCCCGTCACCATGGCCTACAACGTCATCGGACTCGAGGGCGTCGTCATGACCCCCGAGATCGTCGCCGGCATCCTCAACGGGACCATCACCAACTGGGAGGACCCGCTCATCGCCGAGTCCAACCCGGACTTCGACTTCACCCTCCTGCCGGACCTCGCGCTGATGGGCATCGAGGGCCCGTCGGGATCGATGCAGGCGATGACCACCTGGCTGTCCGAGGAGGCGCCCGAGCAGTGGACCCAGGGCACTGTGGAGGAGCTCGACGGGATGCAGACATTCCCCACGTCCACAGACCTGATCGGGGAGATGACTCTCGCCGACAGCACCATCTCCGTCATGCCGGTGTTCCAGGCGTTCACCAACGTGCTCGCGACCGCCAACCTGCCGGTGACGCTCGACGACGGCTCCGAGCTCGTCATCACCGCGGACGACGTCCAGTTGTACAAGGTCGGCTCTGGCGCCACGACGATCACGACGGACGAGACCACGGGGAACATGTTCGCGAGTCCGGCCACCGGGGGTGTGCCCGTGGAGGGCAACTTCGACGTGGCCTCATCGAAGATCGTGCTGGCGGAGGGTCAGCCGCTCGTCGGCTGGCCGGTCAACGGCTACGCCCACCTGCTGGTCTGCGACGCCCCCGACGATCCGCTGCCGCTCTCGTTCGCCCAGTACGTCGTCCGGCTGGCCGGGCAGGGGGCCCTCGAGACCTTCGGCGTGACGCCGATGCCGGAGCCCATCCGGATCCAGACCTTCACCCCGCTCAAGGTCACCGTCGACCCCAACGCCATCGTGGAGTCCTCAGCGGCCCCTGAGGATCCGGCGCTCGACGAGGAGATCGTCGACGAGGAGATCGATGAGGGCCTCACCCCCGAGGAAGCGGAGAGCGCCGTCTCCGGGTGACGTGCTGACGTCCCCCGCGATCACGGAACGTCGAGGGCCGGTACCCATCGGGTACCGGCCCTCAGTCTGTGCGTAGGTCAGATGAACAGCAGCTGCGCGCCGTCGGTCATCTCGATGAAGTCGCTGGCATTGATGATGGCGTCCACGCCGTCCCAGAGATCTTCCTTGGTGAGGTGGTTCATGTCGGCGCTGAGCCGGCAGGCCCAGATCCGGCCACCGGACGCCTTGATGAGCTCCAGGAACTCGGGCACCGGCGGGATCTCCAGCTGCTCCATGGCCTTCTGCATCTGCGAGGTGGCCATCTTGGCCAGGCCGGGCAGGGGGGCAAGCGCGGCCGGAATGTGCGTGGCCGGGTTGCCGACCGGGGAGAACACCAGGTGCTCCATGCGGTCCTTGGTGATGATGTCGAAGCCCCAGAACGTGAAGAACAGGTCCAGCTTGACACCCTCGCCGAGGGCGGCGTTGCCGAGGATCAGGCCCGGGTAGGCCATGTCCAGGCTGCCCTTCGAGCAGATGATGGCCAGGTGGCGGTCGGTCTCGACCTCGTCGTCGAACGACGGGACGATCATTTCGGTCATTGTGTGTGTCCTCTCAGGCGCTAGTGCGCTCAGACGCAGCCGGCTGGCTTGGGCAGCCCGGCGATGTAGGCCATCTTCTTGGCAGGCTTCTTCGGGAACAGCGCGAACAGCTGCTTGGTGTCCACGCCGCCGGCCGTCGACACGCGACGGATGGTCGGGGTGACGCCCTGGGCCTTGAAGTCGTCGCGCAGGAAGCGGATGACCTTCCAGTGCTCGTCCGTCATGTCGATGCCGATGGCATCGGCGAGGGACTTGCCGATCTCCTCGTTCCACTCGTCATAGACGGTCATGAAGCCCTCGTCGTCGACAGTGACGTCGGCTCCGTTGATGGTCGTCGTTGGCATGTCGTGCTCTCCCTTACTTGGATTCGATGAGGTCAGTGCGCTTGCCGGCCGTCGACATGAGCGCGGGAACGGGCATCGGGCGGCCTGGCACGAGGATGTTCCAGTACACCCAGCGGAACGCGAGCTTGCCCATGTGGTTCAGGCGGGTCTGCTTCAGCAGGCTCATCGGCCCGACGCCGGCGACGGGGTACTTGCCCGGCAGCGGCTCGTAGTCGTAGTTGAAGTCGATGAGCATCGCCTTCTTGTCGCCCGTCTCGATGAAGCAGTTCGCGTGGCCGTCGAACTTGTGCTGCATGGGCTGGCCTGCGATGTACTGCATGAAGTTCTCGACGAAGATGTCGATCTCGAAGTGCGCCACCGAGCCGGCCTTGGACGCCGGGATGTCGTTGGCGTCGCCGAGCGCGAAGATGTTGTCGAACTGCTTCGACTGCTGGGTGAACTTGTCCACCGGCACCAGGTTGATCTCGTTGCCGAGGCCGGAGCGGGTGACGAAATCGGCGCCCATGTTCAGCGGGATGGTCACCAGCAGGTCGAACGGCACCTCGCGCTCGTCATACGAGACGAGGGCCTTCTTCTCGTTGTCGACCTCCATGAGCATGTAGTCGGGCTCGACCGCGATGCCCTTCTCGGCCAGCGTGTTCCCGAAGGCCTCGGCGGCGATCGGCTTGGTGAACGCGCCGGGGAGCGGCGTCACGTAGGTCATGTCGACCTTGTCGCGGATGCCGCGCTCTTTGAAGTACGAGTCGGCGAGGAAGGCGAACTCGAGCGGCGCGACGGGGCACTTGATGGGCATCTCGACGATGTTGATGACGAGCTTGCCGCCCTGGAACTTCGCCAGCGCCTTGGACAGGGCCACCGAGCCCTCGTACGTGTAGAACTCGTGGACGCTCTTGCCCCACTCCTCGCCCATCATCCCGTCGGTCTGGTCCGGCCGCGGTGTCACGCCGGAGGCGATGATGAGGACGTCGTAGTCGAGTCGGCGACCGTCGGTCAGCAGGACCGCGCTCTCCTCCGGGAGGACCTTGTCGATCTCGCCGTAGACGAGCGGCACGTCCCGGTTGAGGGTCTTGCGCCGGCTCTTGGTGACCTGGCTGGGCTTGTAGGTGCCGAACGGCACGAACAGGTAGCCCGGCTGGTACCGATGGTTGTCGTCGGCGTCGACGACGGTGATCTCCCAATCCGACGGCGCGAGCTTGCGGCGCAGCTTGTTGGCGGCCATGGACCCGGCGGTTCCCCCGCCGAGAATCAGCAACTTCTTCATGCCCCCAAGGGTATGCGTGGCCGAGCGGCCACCTCGGGGCCGAAGTGCGGGACTTGCGGTGACGAAGGTCCTGACAATCCATGCTCGCCCCAGGATTCCCGGGTGTCGAGCCGAGCGCTCAGGAGGAGGGAATCAGGGGCTCAACTGGTCGGCCAGTGGGGCCAGTCGCTCGTGCAGCTCGCGGTACTCGAGCGCCTCGTCGATGTAGCGGGTGTCGAAATGGTCGCCGCAGGAGCAGGTGATGACGAAGCGGCACAGGCCCTGGTCGAAGGTCGATGCCATCCGGTGATCGTCGTGCAGCGCAGGGTGGATGTCGGTCAGCTGCCGATCGCGACGGAAGCGGAAGTTCATGGCACCTCCCCGGTGCGCGGTGGAACGCGCCGGCCGTCGGCGCGGGCGTCACCGTAGCACGGCTACGTAACCAACCGGCCAGATCGCGTATCCGGCGCGTTCGCCCGTCGTTCACCTCCCGTTCACCTACCTCGTTTGTCCCGGCTAACGCGGGACAGATCAGCTCGAATCGGGGGTCGAATCGGGCCGGGATTCCGCACTTGTCCCGCGTTACGGGACAAACGAGGGGGCTAGTGGGGGTGGCCGTCGGTGGCCTGGAAGCGTGCGAAGGACTCGTGGATCTCCTTCTCGGCGTCCGAGCGGCCGGTCCAGGTCGCGCCCTCGACGCTCTTGCCGGGCTCGAGGTCCTTGTACACCTCGAAGAAGTGCTGGATCTCCAGCCGGTCGAACTCGGGGACGTGATGGATGTCGCGCAGGTGCTCCTTGCGCGGGTCGCTCGACGGGACGCACAGCACCTTGTCGTCGCCGCCGGCCTCGTCGGTCATGCGGAACATGCCCACGGTGCGGCAGCGGATGACCACGCCCGGGAAGGTCGGCTCGTCGATGAGCACGAGCGCGTCCAGCGGGTCGCCGTCGAGCCCCAGGGTGTTCTCGATGAAGCCGTAGTCGTGCGGATACCGCGTGGAGGTGAACAGCATGCGGTCGAGCCGGATGCGACCGGTGTCATGGTCCATCTCGTACTTGTTCCGGCTCCCCGCGGGGATCTCGATCGTGACATCGAACTCGAGCGGCTGCACGGTTCCTCCTCGGTGCGCGCGTCGGCGCGAACGGTGGTGCGCCCACGTGGTGATGCCCTCGACGTGACGGGCAGGGGCCCTGCTGTCGTGCCTTAGTGTTCCCTAGATCATGGCGCAAGGAGGAATCGTGGACACCCGGCGGCGTGGTGCGGTGGGCGCGGTCCTCGCCGGCCTCCTCCTCAGTGCCCTCGGCTCGCCGGTCGCCAGGGCCGACACCAGCCCGCCTCCGGCGCCCGCCCCCGCGGTGCTCGCCCCACTCACGCCCTCCGCTGCAATGGCGCCGACGCCGGACGGCGTGGCCGCCGAGATCGGCCGGCTGGTCCGTCGGGAGCTGGCCGGTGGGAGCGTGCTCGTCACCGATCCGGCGACGGGCACCGTCCTGTACCAACGCGGCGAGGACCGGCCCCTCATCCCCGCCTCCACCACGAAGCTGACGACCGCGGTCGCCGCCCTCGACGTGCTCGGGCCACAGACCCGCATCCCCACCATCGCCTACCGCGAGGGCGCGACCGTCTACCTCGTGGGCGGGGGCGACCCGACCCTCGTGCGCGCCAAGGGCGGCAACCCGCTGGCCGGCGGCAGCGCCTCGCTGCGGGATCTGGCCCGTGCCACCGCCGCAGAGGTGTCCGGCCCGGTCGACCTCGTCTTCGACACGTCCGCCTTCCGCGGCCCCAGGCTCGGTCCCGGCTGGCCGTCCTCCTTCCCCTCGGCAGGCGTGGTTGCGCCCGTCGCCGCCCTCACCGTCGACGGCGGACGGGTCCGGCCCGGCGCGACCGCGCGAGTCGCCGATCCGGCCCGGCAGGCCGCCGACGTCTTCGCCGACCTGCTCGCGGCGCAGGGCGTCCAGGTGACGGCAACCCGCAAGGGGCGACTGGCCGACGGCGCAACCGAGGTGGCCCGCGTCGAGTCGCCGCCGGTGGCCGACATCGTGGAGCGGATGCTGACGGAGTCCGAGAACAACTACGCCGAGGCGCTCGCCCACCTCGCCGGCGGAGTGAGCCTGGACAAGCCCACCTTCGCCGGCGGCGCGGCCGCAGCGACGCTCGCGCTGGAGGAGCTCGGGGTGGACGTCACCGGAGTCGATCTCCAGGACGGCAGCGGCCTGTCCCGGGGCAACCGCCTGCCGGCGGCGCGTGCTGGCCACGATCCTCGACGCGGTCGTCACGGGGACGGACGCCGACCTCGCGCCCATCGCCCCGGGGCTGGCGGTCGCCGGCTTCACCGGCACGCTCGCCGACCGGTACACCAGTCCGCAGACCCGGCCCGGCCGCGGCTTCGTCCACGCCAAGACCGGGACCCTCACCGGGGTCGTCAGCCTGGCCGGCACCGTGCTCGACTCGGACGGTCGACTGCTGGTCTTCGCGATGATCGCGAACGATGTTCGCTCACTGGCCGGGACGCGCGAGACTATGGACCGGATCGCCAGTCGGCTGGCGACCTGCGGATGCACGTCGCCGTGAGATCGCAGCCGCCACGCAGAGGAGACACGCGATGAGGCCGATACTGCTTCCCGTCAACCAGTTCGACCACTTCTACCGGGGCGGCAACCGCATCGGCGAGCTCCGGCACGGTCCGGGCGGCCCGCAGCGCCCCGAGGAGTGGATCGGGTCGACGACGGCGCGCTTCGGCCAGGCGCCGCAGGGCTTCAGCGTGCTGCCCGACGGCCGGCTCCTGCTCGACGCCATCGACGCGGATCCGTCGGCGTGGCTCGGGCCCGACCACGTGGCCCGCTACGGCACCAGCACCGAGGTCCTGATCAAGCTGCTCGACCTCGACCAGCGGCTGCCCGTGCACCTGCACCCGAACCGGGAGTTCTCCCGGACGCACCTCGGCCTCGCGCACGGCAAGACCGAGGCCTGGTACGTCCTCGACGCGCCCGAGGGCGCCGAGGTCGGCGTCGGCTTCGCGGACGAGATGACCATGGCGCAGGTGGCGGAGTGGGTCGCCGCACGCGACAGCGACGCCCTTCTCTCCGCGCTGCGCACCCGCGTGGTCCGGCCAGGCGACGCGATGCTGGTGCCGGCCGGCCTGCCGCACACGGTCGCGGCCGGCGTCTTCGTGCTCGAGCTGCAGGAGCCGACCGACCTGTCCATCCTGCTGGAGTGGCAGGGCTTCGCCGTCGACGGCGCCCGCGACGGCCACCTCGACCTCGGCTTCGACACGGCGCTGCAGGCGGTGGACCTGTCCGCCGTCTCGGACTCGGACCTCGACCACCTCGTGCTGCCGAGGGAGGACATCGAGCGCGCCGGTCTGGTGACCACGATGCCTGCCGCGGCCGACTCGTACTTCCGGGCGCATCGCTTCGACGCGTCGGACGGGCCGGTCAGCGTGGCTGCCGGATTCGCGATCGTGCTCGTCCTCGGCGGGCGCGGAGTGCTGGGCAGCCCGGCCGGCTCCCTCGAGGTGGCCCGGGGCGATGTCGTGCTGGTGCCGTACGCCGCGGGCGAGTACACGCTGCACGGCGACGGTGACGGGGATCCGCTCGTCGGCGTCGTCTGCCGCCCGCCGGCCCCCGATGCGCCCCGGGCGCCGCGATGACGGCGCGCGCGTGACGGCGGCCGCCGAGATCGAGCCGATCGACTGGGACCTCGCCATCGCCACGGCCCGTCGGCTCGCCCCGAAGGGCCCGGATCTCCCGGCGGATGAGGCCCGAGCGGCGGTCGCCATGCTCCGGGACCTGTCCGCCGAGGCGATCGCTCCGGTCCGAGGCGTGACCGGACTGACCGCGCCGGACTCCGCTGCCGCGACCGTCGTCGACCGGTCCGGCTGGATCGCGTCGAACGTGAACGGCATGCGGGTCGTCCTCGGCGAGTGGGAGACCTTCAGCGAGAAGGCGGAGGCGGCGCCCGCCGTGGTCCGCAGCCTCGGCTCCCGCGGAACCGCGCTGCAGCTGGGCGCGGTGCTGGCGTGGCTGTCCGGCAAGGTGCTCGGGCAGTTCGAGACCTTCGTGGACCCCGGCCAGCAGAAGCGCCTGCTGCTCGTCGCGCCGACGATCGTCAACGTCGAGCGGGCGCTGGACGTGCCGGCCCGCGACTTCCGGTACTGGGTGTGCCTGCACGAGGAGACGCACCGGGTGCAGTTCGGAGCGGTGCCGTGGCTGGCCGAGCACCTGACCGACCGGATCACCGCACTGCTGGACGCCTCCGACCTCAGCGCCCGCGAGACCATGCAGCGGCTGGTCGCCTTCGGCTACGCGCTGGTGCGGTCGTTGAGGTCGGACAGTGACGTCAGCGTCATCGAGGCGATCCAGACGCCGGAGCAGCGCGTCATCTTCGACGAGCTGACCGCGCTGATGTCGCTGCTCGAGGGCCACGCCGATGTCGTGATGGACGCGGTCGGACCGGAGGTCATCCCCTCGGTGCAGCTGATCCGCGAGCGCTTCACGACCCGTCGGCAGCAGCCGGGGGCGCTCGACGCGCTGGCGCGGACGGCGCTGGGCATGGACGCGAAGCTGAAGCAGTACAGCGAAGGGGCAGCCTTCGTGCGCGGAGTCGTCGACCGGGTGGGGATGTCCGGCTTCAACCGCGTCTGGACCTCTCCGGCCCACCTGCCGACCCGGGCCGACCTCCACGATCCGCAGGCCTGGCTCGACCGGGTCGACGCCCTGCCGTGACCCAGCGAGCCGCGTCCGCGGACGTGATGACCACGCGCGGGGCCGTGGCCGCCGGCGTGGAGGACCTCGCGCCGGGCGCGACCGTCCTGGTCGCCTGCTCCGGCGGCCCGGACTCGCTGGCCCTGGCGGCCGCGGCTGGCTGGGTGGCGGCACGCGGCGGGCTGACGGCCCGTTCGGTCGTGATCGACCACGGCTTGCAGGCCGGATCGGCGGAGGTCGCCGAGGGCGCGGCCCGGGCGAGTGCCGCCCTGGGCGTGCCGGCCGACGTCGTCCGCGTCGAGGTCGCCGGGCCGGGCGGACTCGAGGCCGCGGCCCGAGACGCTCGGTACGCGGCGCTGCGTCAGGCGGCCGAGGACGCTGGGGCGGCCGCCGTGCTGCTCGGCCACACCCGCGACGATCAGGCGGAGACCGTGCTGCTCCGGCTGTCGCGCGGCTCGGGAGCCCGCAGCCTCGGCTCGATGGCGCCCCGCACCGGTGTGTTCCGTCGGCCGTTCCTCGACCTCCCGCGCGCGACCGTCCACGCCGCCGCGTCGGAGGTCCTCGAGCCGTTGGGCCTGCGAGCCTGGGCCGATCCGCACAACGCGGACCCGTCCTTCGCGCGGGTCCGGGTGCGGACACTGCTCGACGGCCTCGGGGAGGAGCTGGGGCCGGGAGTCGTGCTCGGCCTGACCCGGTCGGCGGCGCTGCTGCGGGACGACGCGGACGCGCTCGAGGCGTGGGCGGCTGAGGCATTCGACTCCGTCGTGCGCGTGGCCGCCGACGGTGTGTCAGCGGAGTGCGACGACCTCGCGGGGCTGCCCGCGGCCGTGCGCAGCCGAGTCCTCAGGGCCATGGCGTTCGCTGCGGGCTGCCCGGCCGCCGAGCTGGACTTCGACCACGTCGTCCGACTGCGGGCCTTCGTCGAGGACTGGCACGGTCAGGGGGAGGCCAGCCTGCCGGGCGGCGTACGCGCTGAGCGGGCCTGTGGGAGGCTGTGGCTGCGATCGTCCATCCCTGAGAACGGAGTCGCCGGTGGAGCCTGACGACATCACCTCCGAACTGCAGCACGTGCTGCTGACGGAGGCGCAGATCCGAGCCAGACTCGACGAGCTCGCCGCGCAGATCGACTCGGACTACGCGGGCAAGGACCTCCTCCTGGTGGGCGTGCTCAAGGGCGCGGTGATGGTGATGGCGGACCTGGCCCGCAGCCTGCATCGCACCGCGGACATGGACTGGATGGCGGTGTCCTCCTACGGGTCAGGCACCACCTCCAGCGGCGTCGTGCGCATCCTCAAGGACCTCGACGCCGACGTGAGTGGCCGCAATGTGCTGGTGGTCGAGGACATCCTCGACTCCGGGCTGACGCTGTCGTGGCTGCTGAAGAACCTCGGCTCGCGCGGCCCAGCGTCCGTCGAGGTGTTCACGCTGCTGCGCAAGCCCGACGCGCAGAAGGTCAACGTCTCCCCGCGCTACATCGGCTTCGACATCCCGAACGAGTTCGTGGTGGGCTACGGCCTCGACTACGCGGAGAAGTACCGCAACCTGCGCTGCGTCGGCACCCTGGCACCGCACGTCTACGGCGGCTGAGGCGCGCGTCCCGGGTTGCGGGTCTATACCCCCGGGGGTATAGTTCTCGACATGGTCTCCACTGCACACATCACCGAACTGGCCGCCGCGCACCAGCGCGGCGAGCGTGTCGTCGACGTCCGTGAACGGCATGAGTTCGTCGCCGGCCACATCCCGCACGCCGACTGGATCCCGCTGAGCCTGGTCCCGCTCCGCATGGACGAGCTGAAGGGCACCAGCCCGGTCTGGCTGGTCTGCGAGGGCGGCAACCGGAGCTATCAGGCGGCCTCGTACCTCGACCGGCACGGCATCCACTCGGTCAGCGTCGACGGCGGCACCTCCGCCTGGCGCGCGGCCGGCTTCCCCCTGACGACAGGAGCCTGACCATGACCTATACGAGCACCCCTCACGTCCTCGTCCTCGAGACGGCCGGCCTCGGCGACCGCAGCTACGTCGCGCATGACGGCGAGCACGCCCTCGTCGTCGATCCCCCGCGCGACCTCGACCGGATCGAGCGGCTCGTCGCCGAGCATGGGCTGACGATCACGCACGTGGCCGAGACCCACATCCACAACGACTACGTCACCGGCGGCTACCAGCTCGCGCGCCTGCACGAGGCGGTCTATCTCGTGCCCGGCGACGTCGACCTCGCCTACCTGGGGCAGGAGCGCGTCGTGCCCGTGCGTGACGGCGACACCGTCTCCGTCGGCTCCTTCGAGGTGGCCGTCGTGCACACCCCGGGACACACCCCGCACCACGTCTCCTACGCGGTCAGCCGCGACGGGCATCCGGGTGCCGTGTTCACCGGCGGTTCGCTGCTGTACGGCACCGTCGGCCGGCCGGACCTCGTCAGCCCCGACCTGACCGAGAAGCAGGCGCATGACCAGTGGCACTCCGCCCATCGGCTCGTGGAGCGGCTGGATGACGACACCGCCATCTATCCGACCCACGGTTTCGGCTCCTTCTGCTCGTCCATCCAGACCGAGGGCGTGCAGACGTCGATCGGCCAGGAGAAGGGCATCAACCCGGCCCTCACCCAGGCGGAGGAGGACTTCGTCGAGGTGCTGCTGACCGGCCTCGACGTCTTCCCCGCCTACTACGCGCACATGGGCCCGACCAACGCGGCCGGACCGGCCGACGTCGACCTCTCGCTGCCGGCGCTCGCCGAGCCGGACGAGCTGCGGCGGCGCATCGACGCCGGCGAGTGGATCGTCGACCTGCGCAGCCGGGAGATGTTCGCGGCCGGCCATGTGGCCGGGGCGCTGAACTTCGACCTGGACGGGCCGTTCATCAACTACCTGGCCTGGCTGATCCCGTGGGGCACCCCGATCACGCTGCTCGGCGCCACCACCGAGCAGGTCGAGGCGGCCCAGCGCGAGCTGGTCCGCGTCGGCATCGATCGGCCCGCGGCACAGGCCGTCGGCGGCCCCATCTTCTGGATGGCCGACGACGAGCAGCCGAAGTCGATCCGCCGGGTCACCTTCGACCAGCTGAGGTCCGCGGTGGCCGACGATCCGTCGGCCGTGCTCGTGGACACCCGCCAGATCCTCGAATGGGAGTCCGGCCACGTCGACGGCGCGATGTTCATGCCCTTCTACGAGGTGCATGACCGCATGGGCGAACTGCCCAAGGACGCTCCGGTCTACGTCTACTGCGGGTCGGGCTATCGCGCGTCCGCGGTCGTCTCGATGCTGCACCACCATGGCTGGGAGAACACCGTGCACGTCGACGACGACTTCGGCAACGCGGCCAAGGCCGGTTTCGCCATCGTCGAGGAGACGGCGCCGGCATCGGGAGCCCGGCTGGACCTGGATCGCGTCCCGCGCGGTCGTCCGGTCGGCGCAGGAACGCACCGTCGGTTCGTCGGTCTGATCGTGGCTACCACCCCCGCTTGATCGGGATGACGCCCTCGTCGTGTTCGCCGAGGGCGTCATCCCCGTTCCACTGCGCGATTAGTGGCGTATATGGGCGCGTAGTACCGTGAGGCGGTGGATGTGAGGAAGCTCTTCCGCGGCCCGATCTTCTGGATCGGCATGGCCGTGATCTTCGTGCTGGTCGGCTCGAGCTTCATCTCCGGCATCGGCGCCCCCAGGGACCTCGACACCAGCGCGGCCATCACCGAGATCCAGGGCAACAACGTCGACACCGCCACCATCATCGACCGCGACCAGGTTCTCGAGCTCACCCTGAAGGACGGGTCCAAGGCCCGCAGCCAGTACGTCGCCGGTCAGGGCGTCAACCTGCAGGAGATGCTGCAGGCGAAGGTCGACGCGGGCCAGCTCCCGGGCGGCTACAACATCGTCGTCCCGACCGAGAACCTCCTGGTCACCCTCCTGATCTCCCTGCTGCCGGTCGCCCTCATCGTCCTGCTGTTCTTCTTCCTGATGAACCAGATGCAGGGTGGCGGCTCGCGCGTCATGCAGTTCGGCAAGTCCAAGGCGAAGATGATCACCAAGGACATGCCGCAGACCACCTTCGCCGACGTGGCCGGGGCCGAGGAGGCCGTCGAGGAGCTGCAGGAGATCAAGGACTTCCTCGCCGACCCGGCGAAGTTCCAGGCGGTGGGCGCCAAGATCCCGAAGGGCGTGCTGCTCTACGGCCCGCCCGGCACCGGCAAGACCCTGCTGGCGCGCGCGGTCGCGGGCGAGGCGGGCGTGCCCTTCTTCTCGATCTCCGGCTCGGACTTCGTCGAGATGTTCGTCGGCGTCGGCGCCAGTCGCGTCCGCGACCTGTTCAATCAGGCCAAGGAGAACGCGCCGGCCATCATCTTCGTCGACGAGATCGACGCGGTCGGCCGCCACCGTGGCGCCGGACTGGGCGGCGGTCACGACGAGCGTGAGCAGACCCTGAACCAGATGCTGGTCGAGATGGACGGCTTCGACGTCAACGCGAACGTCATCCTGATCGCCGCCACCAACCGCCCCGACATCCTCGACCCTGCGCTGCTGCGGCCCGGCCGGTTCGACCGCCAGATCGCCGTGGAGCGGCCTGACCTCAACGGCCGGTTCGAGATCCTCAAGGTGCATGCGGCCGGCAAGCCGATGGCCGACGAGGTGGACCTGATGGCCGTGGCCCGGCGCACGCCCGGCTTCACCGGTGCCGACCTCGCCAACGTGCTGAACGAGGCCGCCCTGCTCACCGCGCGCAGTGAGGGGCAGCTGATCGACAATGCGGCGCTCGACGAGGCGATCGACCGCGTCATCGCCGGACCGCAGAAGCGCACGCGCGTGATGGACGACCTCGAGAAGAAGATCACCGCGTACCACGAGGCGGGCCACGCCCTCGTCGCCGCTGCGCTGCCCGGGAACGACCCCGTGCACAAGATCACGATCATGCCGCGCGGTCGCGCCCTCGGGTACACGATGGTGCTGCCCGACCAGGACAAGTACTCCACCACGCGCAGCCAGATGCAGAACCAGCTCGCGTACATGCTCGGCGGCCGAGCCGCGGAGGAGCTGATCTTCCACGACCCGACGACCGGCGCGTCCAACGACATCGAGAAGGCCACCGCCGTCGCGCGGGCGATGGTCACCCAGTTCGGCATGACCGAGCGGCTCGGCGCCATCCGTTACGGGCAGGAGCAGAACGAGGTCTTCCTCGGCCGCGACATGGGCCACATCCGCGACTACTCCGAGGAGGTCGCCGCGGCGATCGACGAGGAGGTGCGCGCCTTCATCGAGGCCGCCCACCAGGAGGCGTACGACGTCCTGGTGGCCAACCGCGATGTCCTCGACGCGATGGTCCTCGCGCTGCTGGAGCGGGAGACGCTCGACAAGTCTGAGATCCAGGAGATCTTCACCGAGCTCGAGCTGCGCGAGCCGCGGCCGGCGTGGACGGGTTCAGCCCGTCGCCGGCCGGACGAGCGTGGCCCGGTCCTCACGCCGACCGAGGTGGCCGGCAACGGGCACTCGCCCAACGGGTCGTCGACCAACGGCCACTCGTCGAACGGGCACGTGGCGGGTGAGCCGGCAGGTGAGTCCGCGGGCGAGTCCGCGGGCGTGGCCGACAACGCGTGACCGGCCGCTGCGCATGACCGGTATCGATCCCGTGACCGTTCCGGAGGACGCTCCAGCCGCGGCGTTCGACTCGGCGCTTGCCGAACGGGCGGTCCGCGACCTGCTCGTGGCGATCGGGGAGGACCCGAACCGCGACGGCCTGCGTGACACCCCTGCGCGCGTGGCCCGGGCGTATGCGGAGATGTTCCGCGGCCTGCACATGGCGCCCGATGACGTGCTGACGACGACGTTCGACATCGGCCACGACGAGATGGTGCTGGTCAGGGACATCGAGCTGTACAGCACGTGCGAGCACCATCTGGTGCCCTTCCACGGCGTGGCGCACATCGGCTACATCCCCAACGAGAACGGGCGGATCACCGGCCTGTCGAAGCTGGCGCGGCTGGTGGACGTGTTCGCGAAGCGGCCGCAGGTCCAGGAGCGGCTGACGACGCAGATCGCCGACTCGCTGGTGCGGATCCTGGAGCCGCGCGGCGCGATCGTCGTCCTCGAGGCCGAGCACCTGTGCATGTCGATGCGCGGCGTCCGCAAGCCCGGCGCCAAGACGGTCACGAGCGCGGTGCGCGGCAGCCTCCGCGAACCGGCCACTCGTGCGGAGGCCATGTCGCTGATCCTGGGCCGCTGATGCACCGGCCGGCCGGGCTCCCCGACGATCTCGCCCACCTCGATCGGACGCTCGTGATGGGTGTCCTGAACGTCACGCCCGACTCGTTCTCCGACGGCGGCCGCTACCTCGACGCGGACGCGGCGGTTGCCCACGGACTGCGGATGCGCGAGCTCGGCGCCGACCTGATCGACGTCGGTGGCGAGTCGACCCGGCCGGGCGCCAGCCGCGTCGGCGGGGAGATCGAGCGCGAGCGGGTTCTCCCGGTCATCGCCGGACTGGTCGATGCCGGCATCCACGTCAGCATCGACACCATGCACGCCGCCACTGCTGCGGCGGCCGTCTCGGCGGGTGCCTGCCTCGTCAACGACGTCAGCGGCGGGCTGGCCGACCCGGACATGTATTGCACCGTGGCCGCGCTCTCCGTGCCGTACGTGGCGATGCACTGGCGCGCGCACAGCGATCGGATGGACCGGCATGCCGAGTACGACGACGTGGTCGGCGAGGTAGTCGCGGAGCTTGCGGCGCGGGTGGCTGCGGCCGACGCCGCCGGACTGGGGCCGGATCGCATCGTGCTCGATCCCGGCCTCGGCTTCGCCAAGGAGGCCGACCACAACTGGCGTCTGCTCGAGGCCCTGCCGACCCTCGTCGCGGGCGGCTTCCCCGTGCTGGTGGGGGCGTCGCGCAAGCGGTTCCTCGGCTCCCTGCTGGCCGACGGCGACGCGCCGAGGTCGTTGGAGGGGCGCGATGACGCGACCGCCGCGATCACCGCGATCACGGCCTACCTGGGCGCGTGGGCGGTGCGGGTGCACGACGTTGCCGGCAGCGCCGACGCGGTGCGCGTCGCGGCGGCCTGGCGAAGGGGGAGTGCATGAGCGACCAGATCGCCATCCTGGGGATCCGTGGGCAGGGTCATCACGGCGTCTTCCAGCATGAACGGGCGGACGGGCAGGAGTTCATCGTCGACGTGGTCCTCGACGTGAGCACCGCCCCGGCGGCGGACTCGGATGACCTCGCCGACACCGTCGACTACGGCGCGGTCGCCGTCGCCGTGCATGCCGTGATCGTGGGGGAGCCGGTGGATCTCGTGGAGACGCTCGCCGAGCGGATCGCCGACGCATGCCTGGCGTTCACGGGCGTCGCCCGGGTGGCCGTCACCGTGCACAAGCCCCATGCGCCCATCCCGGTGCCGTTCACCGATGTGGAACTGCGCATCGTGCGCGGACGTGACTCGGGCAGGGCCGATGACTGAGGTCGTCGCCGTCCTCGCACTGGGCTCGAACCTGGGGGACTCCGCCGCGATCCTGCAGGGGGCCGTGGACGATCTCCGCGGCGTGGCCGGCCTGGAGCCGTTCGCGGTGTCGTCGGTCTACGAGACCGACCCGGTCGGTGGGCCTGAGCAGAAGTGCTACCTCAATGCCATCGTCCTGGCGCGGACGAGTCTGACTCCCGAGGAGCTGCTGGCGGCCACCCAAGGCGTCGAGCAGTCGTGGCACCGGACCCGGGACGTCCGGTGGGGTCCCCGCACCCTGGACGTCGACATCATCGCGCTCGGCGATGAGCGCGTGGACACGCCCGACCTCGTCATCCCGCACCCGCGGGCGCACGAGCGTGCCTTCGTGCTCGTCCCGTGGGCGGAGGTGGACCCCGAGGCGGTGCTGGTCGGGTCGGGCCCGGTCCGGGACCTGGTTCGCGTGGTGGGGTCGGACGGCGTTCGCCCGTCATCCGTGAGGCTGACGCTGCCCGTGGGGGAGTCGCGATGAACGCCATGCAGCCGACCCGCATCCGCCTGCTCGTCGGGATCGCGGTGGTGAGCGCGGCGGTGGGCTGGGGCGTCGTCCAGGTGGTGGACTCGTGGTCCGGTCGCCTGCTGGCGGTCCCGTGGCTGGCGGCCGGCTCGATCTGGCTGGTCGCGGGCGCCGTCGCCTACTGGGCATGGTCGTCGAAGCCGCGGCTGGCGCACCATCCCGGCACCAAGCCGATGGATCCGATCGTGGCGGCCCGGTCGGCCGCGCTGGCGATGGCCGCGTCTCGGATCGGGGCCCTGGTGCTCGGGCTCTACACGGGGATCGCGGTGGCGATGGTGCCGAGCCTCGCCACCGAGTCGGGCCTGCGGACCTTCTGGGCCGCGACCGCCTGCTCGCTCGGGGCGCTGGCGCTGGTCGTGGCGGCCCTCTGGCTGGAGCACGTGTGCCGGCTGCCGGTGGGCCCCGGCGACCCACCCCAGGGTCCGGCGGGGCAATAGGCTGCGGGCATGAGCGACGTCGCCCTCGAAGACCTGCCGTTCGACGAGTTGCGGGAGCGCGCCTTCAAGCGCGCGGAGCACCATCTGGACGTCGGCTTCTTCACGGACCTGTTCTCGCACATGCCCGGGATGCAGGCGATCGAGGGCGAGGGCGGCGACCTGGGGGCCGTCGGCGGGACGATCATCGAGAGCGTCCGGGCGTGGCGCGAGATGGTCGGTGACAAGCAGCTGGACGAGACGACGGAGTCGCTGCTGCGGGCCCGGTTCGTGACCTACCTCCGCGACCACGGCGAGGAGTAGCCCCCTTACCCCCGGTCTGTCCCCGTCTGTCTTGAGGTTGGTGGTCGCAAAACGTACGTTTTGCGACCACCAACCTCAAGACAGACGGGGGAGGGTTCCGCGCGTCAGCGGTCGACGTCACCCATCACGGCGGGCATCGACATCACCACGTCGGCCACCCGCTCCACCGGCGTCCCGACCAGTGCCGGGCCGAGGGCCTGCAGCGTCGCGAACGACGCGGACCGGATCTTCAGCCGCACCGGGTACTTGTCGCCGCCCCCGACCAGCAGGCAGCCGGTGACCCCGATCGGTCCCTCCATCGCCACGTACGTCATCCCCTCCGGGATCCGCACCACCTTGGGCAGCCGCACGTCGATCGGCCCCTCACCCATGTCCAGCAACTGCTCGACGCACGCGAGCGCCAGCCGGGCGGAGACCGGCACCTGCTCGGCCAGTACCGCGTAGCGCGACGGCACATCGCCCGCCGAGCCGACCGGCACCTCGATCAGCTCCGTCAATTCCCCGTAGGCCAGGTACGGCTCATCCCGCCGCAGGTCGCGGTCGAGTCCGCTGGCCCGCGCGACCGGGCCGCTCAGCCCGAGTTCGATCGCCTGCTCCCGTGAGAGCACCCCGACGCCGGCCAGCTCCCCGGTCGCCGCGGCGACCGCATCGGCCACTGCGGGGATCCCGGCAAGCACCGCCCGCGCGGACTCCTCATAGGCCGCCAGCAGCTCGTCGTCGAGATCGCCCGCGACGCCGCCGATCCGGCAGAACACCGGATGCACGCGTGCCCCGGTCGTGGCCTCCAGCAGCAGCGTCAACCGCTCGCGCAGTGCCTCGGCTCCCGGCCGCTCGCGGCCCGCGACCGGGGCGAGGAACGCGAGCGCCGCGCTGATCCGGTTCATCTCGGCCATCAGGGTGCGGATCCAGGTGGCCCGGGGCGGCGGCGAGATGCCGAGTGCCGCCTCGTAGGTCAGCGCCATCCCGATCTCCGACGACGCGGCGGACAGCCAGTCGTGCCGGTTCGCCAGCGCGAGGCCCTGCCGCCAGTCCCGTGACTCCAGCAGCTTCTCCGCGCTGCGATGCATCAGCCCCGGCTGCACGTCGGCCGCGACCACCCGTCCGTCGACGACGTCGAGCGTGAGTCCGAACCCCGGATTCGCCACCGGATGATGGGTCGCCAGCGGCAGCGGCTCGTGATCGGGGAGGTACGCCGCCATGCCGATCCCGAACTGCCGCCGCATGGACACCCCGACATCGTGCCAGTACCCATCGCGCAACCGGCCGGTGCCGGCGGGCGGTCGCGGTCTACGCTGCCTCGGGTGAGCATGTCGGGTCCCCCGCGGCTGCGGGTGGGGATCGTCGGCGCCGGCCGGGTCGGCTCGGTGCTGGGTGCCGCCCTGCGCCGCGCGGGCCACGACCTGATCGCCGTCTCCGCCGTCTCGGACCTGTCGCGGCTGCGCGCGGAGGCGCTGCTGCCCGGGGTGCCGATCCGGCCCGCTCCCGACGTCGCCGTCGACGCCGACCTGGTCGTGCTGGCCGTCCCGGACGACGTGCTCCCGGGGCTGGTGTCCGGACTGGTCGAGACCGGCGCCATTCATGCCGGACAGTTCGTGCTCCACCCGTCGGGGCGCTACGGCATCGAGGTGCTCGCGGCCGCGGCGCGCGTGGGGGCCATCCCGCTCGCCGTGCATCCGGTCATGACCTTCACCGGGACGAGTGTCGATCTGGCCCGGCTCGCGGACTGCCCGTTCGGCGTGACGTCTGCCGAGCCCGTGCGACCGGTCGCGGAGGCACTGGTCGTGGAGATGGGCGGGGAGCCGGTGTGGATCCCCGAGTCTGCGCGCGCGATCTACCACGCGGCGATCGTGTTCGGCGCGAACTACCTGATGACCGTCGTCGTCCAGTCCCTCGAGATGCTCGACCGCGCGGGCATCGCCGATCCCGCGCGCCTCATGGCGCCCCTGCTCAGCGCCTCCCTCGACAATGCGCTGCGGCACGGCGACACGGCGCTGACCGGCCCGGTTGCCCGCGGCGACGCCCGCACGGTGGCCGACCATCTCGAGAGCATCAGCGAGCAGTCGCCGGTCGTCGTCGACGCGTACCGCGCGCTCGCGCGCCTGACCGCGGATCGAGCCATGGCAGCCGGCCTGCTCGACCTCTCCGCGGCGCAGTCGCTGCTCGAGGTGCTGGCGGAGAAGGGCGGGGACAGGTGAGGGTCGAGCACACCATCGCCGGCGTGCGCGGCGGGGAGTCTGACGGCCGGCGCGCGGTCGTCATGACGATGGGCGCGCTGCACGACGGCCATGCCGAGCTCGTGCGCCGGGCGCGAGCCCTCGTCGGGCCGTCGGGCACGGTGATCCTGACCGACTTCGTCAACCCGACGCAGTTCGGCGAGGGCGAGGACTTCGAGCGCTACCCCCGCACCCTCGAGGCCGACGTGGCCATTGCGGAGGCCGCCGGCGCCGACGTCGTCTTCGCGCCCGAGGCGGTCGAGGTCTACGGGCCGACGTGCGGCTTCGGCCCGGACAGCGTGACCATCGACCCGGGTCCCCTCGGCGACGTCCTCGAGGGCGCGGTGCGCTCGGGGCACTTCCGCGGCGTGCTGACGGTCGTCGCGAAGCTGATGGGGATGACCCGTCCCGACGTGGCGCTGTTCGGGGAGAAGGACTACCAGCAACTGGTGCTGATCCGTCGCATGGTCGCCGACCTGAACCTGCCCGTCGACGTCGTGGGCGTGCCGACGGTCCGCGAGGCGGACGGGCTGGCGCTGAGCAGCCGCAACCGCTACCTGACGACCGATCAGCGACGCGTCGCCGCGACCGTGCCGCGCGCGCTCGACCAGGTCGAGGAGCACGCGATCGCAGGCGTCGCCAGCGCTACTGCGGCCGGCATCGCCCTCCTCGATGCGACGCCCGACATCGCGCTCGACTACCTGGTGATCACCGACCCGGATCTCGGGCCCGCACCCGACCGCGGACCGGCTCGGGCACTCATCGCCGTTCGCGTGGGGGCGACGCGGCTGATCGACAACCGCCCTGTCACCGTTGGCCCATGAGCACGTCGACTCGCATCCCCCGGCGACTGACGGCCGCTGAGCCCGGCTGGTCCGCCCGCGCCGACGTCATCGTCATCGGGTCGGGAGTCGCCGGCCTGACGGCGGCGCTGAGGGCACGTGCCATCGGCCGCACCGTCCTGCTGGTGACCAAGGCGCAGGTCAACGAGGGCTCGACCCGATGGGCGCAGGGCGGCATCGCCGCGGCCCTCTCGGACGAGGACTCCCCCGAGGAGCACCAGACGGACACCCTCGTCGCGGGCGTCGGGCTCTGCGATGAGGACTCCGTGCACGTGCTCGTGACGGAGGGCCCGCAGGCGGTCCGCGAGCTCATCGACATCGGTGCGCGCTTCGACATGGACGCCAGCGGGGCCATTGCCCTCACCCGCGAAGGCGGGCACCTCCGCGACCGCATCGCCCACGCGGGCGGCGACGCGACCGGTGCGGAGATCTCCCGGGCCCTGGTCGCCGCCGTCCAGCTCGACCCGGGCATCGAGGTGGTTGAGAACGCGCTCGCCCTCGACCTGCTCCTGGACGACACCGGCGCGACGCAGGGCGTCACCCTGCACGTCATGGGCTCCGGGCAGCGCGACGGCATCGGCGCGGCATTGGCCCCGACGGTGATCCTCGCGACCGGCGGCTTCGGCCAGGTGTTCGGGCAGACCACGAACCCATACGTCTCGACGGGTGACGGCGTGGCCCTCGCCCTGCGCGCCGGTGCCCGCATCGCCGACCTCGAGTTCGTGCAGTTCCACCCCACGGTCATGTGGCTGGGACCGCACGCCCAGGGGCAGCAGCCGCTGGTGTCGGAGGCGGTACGCGGCGAGGGCGCCGTCCTGCTCGACTCGGCCGGCGTGCCGTTCATGGCCGGCGCGCACCCGCTGGCCGACCTCGCCCCGCGCGACGTGGTGGCCAAGGCGATCATGCGCCGGATGCGGGAGGAGGGCTCCGCGCACGTGTGGCTGGACGGTCGGATGCTCGGCGCCGACACGTGGCTGCAGCGCTTCCCGACCATCCTGGAGTCCTGCCGCTCGCGCGGCATCGACCCGGTCACCGATCTGATCCCGGTGGCGCCGGCCCAGCACTACGTGTCCGGCGGCGTGCGCACTGACATCTGGGGTCGCGCGAGCATCCCCGGCCTGTATGCCTGTGGCGAGGTCGCGTGCACCGGCGTCCACGGCGCGAACCGGCTCGCCTCCAACTCCCTGCTCGAGGGCCTCGTCTTCGCGCGGCGCATCGTCACCGCGCTGCAGGAGGACGTGGCGGTCGTCCGTGACCCCGTGGCGCTGCCCGGGCCGGATGGCCTGGTGCCGCACGTCCTGCGTCGATCCATGCAGCAGGTGATGGACGTGGATGCCGGCGTGCTGCGCAGCGCGGAGTCGCTGCTGGTCGCGGAGGGCGAGTTGGCCCTGCTCGCCGACGCGCGCGGGTCGTCGCCGTCGACCGAGGACTGGGAGACGTCGAACCTGCACCAGATCGCGACCGTGCTGGTGCGTCAGGCACTCATGCGCACCGAGACGCGGGGCTCGCACTGGCGCGAGGACTACCCGGAGCGTGACGACGAGCGGTGGCGGGTGCACCTGGTCACCACCGTCGACGAAGACGGCTGCCTCCACACGGAGGAGGAGCCGGTGAGGGGAGTGCAGTGATGGGCGAGGGCACGATCGCGTCGGACATCCGAGAGCAACTCGAGGCCGCTGGGCTGGACGTCGATGCAGTGCAGGCGCTGATCAGGCTCGCGATCGAGGAGGACCTCGACGGGGGCGTCGACGTGACCACGGTCTCGACCGTCCCGTCGGAGCAGCGCGCGGTGCTGGACCTGGTCGCGCGCCGGGCCGGAGTGGTGGCGGGCGTGCCCGTCGCGGCCGCGGTCTTCTCCTACGTGGCGGGCGACGACGGAACCATCACGCAGGTCGCGGCCGACGGTGCCCGCGTTGCTCCCGGCGACGTCGTCCTGTCCGTCCAGGGTCGCACGCATGACCTCCTGCAGGCGGAGCGACCTGCGCTGAACCTGCTCGGTCACCTGAGCGGGATCGCGACGCTGACCCGAGTGTGGGTCGACGCGATCGCGGGCAGCGATGCGGAGATCCGCGACACCCGCAAGACCACGCCGGGCATGCGACGCCTGGAGAAGTACGCGGTCCGCTGCGGCGGCGGCGTCAACCACCGGATGTCCCTCTCCGACGCCGCACTGGTCAAGGACAACCATGTGGTGGCCGCTGGTGGGGTGGGCGAGGCCTTCGCAGCGGTGCGCGAGCGCTTCCCCGGGATCGACGTCGAGGTGGAGGTGGACTCGCTCGACCAGCTCGACGAGGTCCTCGCGGCCGGCGCGGACCTCGTCCTGCTCGACAACTTCACGCCCGAGCAGATGCGCGAGGCCGTCCGGCGCACCGCGGGCCGGGCCCGGCTGGAGGCGTCGGGCGGCCTCTCCCTCGACGTGGCCGCCGAGGTCGCCGGCACCGGTGTCGACTACCTTGCGGTCGGAGCCCTCACCCACTCAGCGCCGGTGCTGGACATCGGCGCCGACCTCCGTCAGGAGTCCTAGTGCTGCTCGCAATCGACGTCGGCAACACCAACACCGTCCTCGGAATGCTCGACGGCGAGGAGCTGCGTGCCTCCTGGCGGATCAAGACGGATGCGCGCACCACCGCCGACGAGATGGTGCTCACCTTCCGTGGGCTGCTTGCGGGCGAGTGGGAGATCACCGGGGTCGCCCTCTGCAGCACCGTGCCCGCCGTGCTCCGCGAGATGCGGGTCATGCTGGACCGCTACTTCCAGGACATCCCGATCGTGATCGTCGAGCCGGGCACGAAGACCGGCGTGCCGGTCCTGACCGACAACCCGAAGGAGGTGGGCGCCGACCGCATCGTGAACACCATCGCCGCCCACCACCAGTACGGCGGGCCGTGCATCGTCGTCGACTTCGGCACGTCGACGAACCTCGACGTGGTGTCGGCCAAGGGAGAGTTCCTCGGCGGCGCGCTGGCGCCCGGGATCGAGATCTCGATCGACGCGCTGGCGTCGCGAGCCGCCCAGCTGCGCAAGGTCGAGCTGGTGCGGCCGCGCTCGGTCATCGGGAAGAACACCGTCGAGGCGCTGCAGTCCGGCGCCCTCTACGGGTTCGCCGGCCAGGTGGACGGCCTCGTCGACCGGATCGTCGAGGAGCTCGGCGAGGTGACCGCCGTCGTCGCCACCGGGGGGCTGGCGCCGATCGTCGTCCAGGAGTCCCAGACCATCACCCACCACGACCCGGACCTGACGCTGACCGGGCTGCGACTGGTCTTCGAGAAGAACGTCGACGCCGACTAGCCCGTCGAGTTCCGGCCCGCTGGCCTAGAGTGGCGCAGAGCCCATATGGAGTCGTCTCCATTCGCTGGCAGGGATGCGACCCGCTCCGCTCGTTCGTAGACAGGAGTGGCAGGTGGATCAGGGCACCGGAGCAGAGGAATCGACTCCGCGGAGCCAGAGCGGCAGCCGTCGCGCCCTCATCGCGGCGGCCCAGGACCTGCTGGCCGCCGGACGCCAGGACTTCACCATGGAGGAGGCCGCTGAGCGGGCGGAGGTGTCACCTCAGACGGCCCACGACCACTTCCCCAGTCGTGACGCCCTGCAGGTGGCGGCATCGGATGCGGCGATGGCCGAGTTCGAGGAGTACCTGTTCGATCGGGGCAGGGACGTCACTGATCCGTTGGAGCAGATGGTTGTCAACATGCGCCTGTTCGCTCGAATGCCGGACACCCATCCCCGGCTCGCAGCGATCGTGGTCAACGCGCCAGTCCGCCCGGTCGCCGGCCCGCGCGGATACACGGAAGCCGCGTTCGCGCACGTCACCGGCATCGTGGCGGCCGGTCGTGCCTGGCCCAATGACCTGGATCTCGCCCTCATGACCGTGGTCGCGTCGACGGAGCGATTGATGACCCTGCGTGCCCAGGACCCGTCCCGCGCTCCAGAGGAGGCGGACGCCCTCGCCTTCCAGAACCTGCTGATCTTCGGAGTGTCTCGGTCCGCTGCACGCAAGCTCGTCAGCAGGCCGCTGCCTCCCTGGCCGCGCGACTAGTCGAACTCGCGATTGACTCCCACGATCAGGGCCGGCACCGCAGCCAGGCCATGGGTGTGCCCGGCGGTGCGCGGCAGGATCAACGTGCGGATGCCGAGCCGGGTGCCCCCGCCGTCGTCGTTCGCGTTGTCGCCCACCATGAGCACCTGCTCGGCCGGCAGCCCGAGCGAGGCGAGGGCCGCCTCGAAGATGCGCAGGTCCGGCTTGACGGCGCCGACCTCGTAGGACAGCACGGTGTCGTGCACCAGGGGAGTGATGCCCTCCCGGTCGAGGACCGTGCGGATCGGGACCCCGGCGTTCGAGAGCAGGCAGACCGTGATGTCCAGCTCGCGCAGTTCACGCAGCATGGGCACGGTGTCGTCGTAGGCATGCCACGTCGCGAGCATCGACTCGTACAACGCGTCCGCGAGGCTGCGGTCGACGGCCGGGCCGCCCTCGATGAGCTCGTGGAAGACCCGATGGTGCGCCTCGAAGGACAGGTCGCGGCTGCTGGTGGGGTCGGTGACGCGGGCGCCCTCCCAGATCCGATCGAGAAATGCGACGAGTGCGGCTCGCTCCTCCTCGTCGAGGTCGTGCGGTGCGCTCGCCAATGCAGTGTCCAGCCACTCCTCGGCGTCGCCCTGGTCGATGAGCGTCGAGTGGATGTCGAAGATGACGCCTCGGATCGGACCGGGCAGCGGCCAGGCTTCAGCTGCGTCGCTCATGTCAGCAGCCTAGGGGCCATCGAATAGCCTTCTCGTCGTGACCAGCCCAGCCGACAGCAGCGCAGCCGTGGACGAGGTGGAGGACGACCTCCCCGAGCAGATGCGGATCCGGCGCGAGAAGCGCGAGGCGCTGGCCGGTCGCGGCATGGAGCCGTACGCCATCGGACTGCCGATCACCACGACGATCGCCGATGTCCGTGCCTCGTTCCCGGACCTCGAGCCGGACGTCTCGACGGGCACCAACGCAGCCCTGGCGGGCCGGGTGATCTTCCTCCGCAACACCGGCAAGCTCTGCTTCGCGACCCTGCGCGCCGGCGACGGCACCGAGCTGCAGGCGATGCTCTCGCTCGCCAACGTAGGTGAGGACCAGCTGGCGGCCTGGAAGGACCTCGTCGACATCGGCGACCACGTCTTCGTCCGCGGAGAGGTGATCACCAGCAAGCGCGGCGAGCTGTCGATCATGGCGGACGAGTGGCGGATGGCGGCCAAGGCGCTGCGGCCGCTCCCGGTCGCGCACAAGCCCCTGAACGAGGAGACCCGCGTACGGCAGCGCTACGTCGACCTGATCACCCGCCCGGAGGCGCAGCAGGTGGCGCGGACCCGGGTGGCCGTCGTCAGCTCGATCCGGCAGAGCCTGGCTCGCCGCGGGTTCCTCGAGATCGAGACGCCGATGCTGCAGACCCTGCACGGTGGGGCCACTGCGCGGCCCTTCGTCACGCACTCGAACGCGTTCGACATCGACGTGTTCCTGCGGATCGCGCCCGAGCTGTTCCTCAAGCGCGCCGTGGCCGGCGGGCTGGAGCGGGTCTTCGAGGTGAACCGCAACTTCCGCAACGAGGGCGCCGACCGCACGCACTCACCCGAGTTCACGATGCTCGAGTTCTACCAGGCCTATGCGGACTACCAGGTGGTCGCGACGCTGACCCGCGAGATCTACCAGGAGGCGGCGCTCGCGGCGAGCGGGACCCTGACCGTCGAGCACCACGACGGCACGGTGCTGGACCTGTCCGGCGTGTGGCCGCAGGTGGACCTGTACGAGACGCTCTCCGACGCGATCGGCGAGGTGATCACCCCGGCGACCCCGCGCGATCACCTGGTGGCGCTGTGCGAGAAGGACGACATCGAGTTCCATCCGACGGCGGTCGCGGGCAAGCTCGCGGAGGAGCTGTTCGAGAAGTACGTGGTGCCTTCGCTCATCAACCCCACCTTCGTCATGGACTACCCGGTCGACACCTCGCCGCTGGTGCGCGGGCATCGCACCAAGCCGGGTGTGGTGGAGAAGTGGGACCTCTACATCAACGGCATGGAGTCCGGTACCGGCTACTCCGAGCTGATCGACCCGGTCATCCAGCGGGAACGGCTGATGGAGCAGGCGTCGCTCGCGGATCGCGGCGACGTCGAGGCGATGCACCTCGACGAGGACTTCCTGCGCGCGATGGAGCACGGCATGCCGCCGATGGGCGGTGTGGGCGTGGGCGTGGACCGGATGCTGATGGCGATGACGGGGCTGGGGATCCGGGAGACGATCCTGTTCCCGCTTGTGAAGCCGGAGCAGCGAGGTCACGAGCGCGACCAGAAGCCGGAGCAGCGAGGTCACGAGCGCGACCAGAAGCCGGAGCAGCGAGGGTGAGCGTCGACGTGGACGCGGTCGCCATCCGTCCGGCGCGCACGCAGGACGTGCGGGCCATCCGGGAGTTCATCGACACCTACTCGACCGACGGCCGGCTGCTGTCGAAGGCCACCGTCACCCTCTTCGAGGACATCCAGGAGTTCGTCGTCGCCGAGGACGGCGGCCGGGTGGTCGGCTGCGGGGCGCTGCACGTGATGTGGGAGGACCTCGCCGAGGTGCGCACCCTGGCTGTCGACCCGGCGCTTTCCGGTCGCGGCATCGGTGGCCGACTGCTCGACACCCTCCTCGTGCGCGCTCGCGAGGTCGGCGTGCAGCGGGTGTTCTGCCTGACCTTCGCCGTGTCCTTCTTCGAGCGGCACGGGTTCGAGGAGATCGACAGCACCCCCGTTGATCACGACGTGTACGAGCAGCTGCTGCAGTCCTACGACGAGGGGGTCGCCGAGTTCCTCGGCCTGGAGCGCGTCAAGCCGAACACCCTCGGCAACCACCGGATGCTGGCGCGCCTGTGAAGAGGCTGATCACCGCCGTGCTGGTGGCCGGCATTGCGCTGCTGACGCCGGTGGCCGCGTCCGCGACGGCGCCTGCCGCACCCGACGGACCGCTCGCTGGTCGGCTGATCCTGCTGGACCCCGGTCACCAGCTCGGCAACTCGAACCCGAAGTTCGCCCGGCAGATGGCGCAGAAGAAGTTCAACGGCTCGATCGTGAAGGGCTGCAACACGACCGGCACCGCGACCAACTCGGGATTCCCGGAGGCCACCTTCAACTGGCGGGTGGCGCAGCGGCTCAAGCGCCTCCTCGAGGCCCAGGGCGCGCGCGTCGAGATGACTCGCTCCACCAACTCGTACGACGACTGGGGCCCGTGCGTGTGGAACCGCGCGAAGCAGGCCAACCGGCTCGGCGCCGACGCGATGCTGAGCATCCACGCCGACGGGGCTCCGTCGCGCAGCCAGGGCTTCTTCGCGATCGCACCCGCCCTCGATCAAGGGGTGGACGGACGACGTGGTGAAGAAGGACCGCAGGTTCGCGAACGCCATGATCGCCGGGATGAAGGCGGCGGGCGCACCGCCGTCCAACTACATCTCGGGACAGCTGCTGATCTCGCGGGACACCACGGGCCTGAACTTCAGCAACGTGCCGACCATCACCGTCGAGCTGGGGAACATGCGCAACGCCGCCGAGGCGCGCCGGATGACGAGCAGGTCCGGACAGCAGCAGTACGCGGAGTGGCTGGCCGCGGGCCTGGAGCGCTATTTCGCGGGTCGCTAGTCCCCGAAGGCCAGCACGAGCCGACGGAGCAGCTCGGCCAGTTCGTCCTGGCTGTCGCGGGGGAGGGCGCCGAGGATCTCGTGCTCGCGCGAGACCAGGTCGGCCATCGCGGCGTCGACGGTGCTTCGGCCGGAGTCGCTGAGGACCACCTGCACGCCGCGGCGGTCGGCGGGATCGGGCTCGCGTCGCACCAGTCCGCGCTGCTCCAGCCGGTCGATCCGGTTGGTCATGGTGCCGCTGGTGACGTGGGTCTCGGCGCCGAGCTGGCCGGCCGACAGTGAGTAGGGCGCACCCGAGCGGCGCAGCGCGGCCAGCACGTCGAACTCCCAGGGATCGAGCTCGTGGGCTGGCGAAGGCCTGCGCGGCGGGCGAGGTCGAGGTGGCGGGCCAGTCGCGTCACGCGGGACAGCACCTGCAGGGGGGTGACGTCGAGGTCGGGGCGCTCGCGCTGCCAGGCGTCCGTGATGCGGTCCACCTCGTCGTGAGCCGGCGCGCTGGTCATGCCGCCATGCTACGTCAAGAATCTTGACGTCAAGATTCTTGGTGGCGCAGTGGCTAGTTCTTGCCCACCGGGCGCGGCTTGGGCTCGAGGTTGTGCAGGCCGTTCCACGCCAGGTTGACCAGGTGGGCGACGACCTCCTCCTTCTTCGGCTTGCGCACGTCGAGCCACCACTGCCCGGTCTGGGCGACCATGCCGACCAGCATCTGCGAGTAGAGCGGCGCCCACTTCGGGTTGAAGCCGTAGGACTTGAACTGCCGGCCGAGCAGCACGTCGACGCGCGCGGCCACGTCGACGAGGAGCCCGGCGAAGGTGCCGCGGATGTAGATGTCGCTGGTCTCCGGGTCGGAGGACGCCGGGGTGTCGCGCACCAGGATGCGGAAGCCGTCGGGGTAGCGGTCGATGTAGTCGAACAGGGCCATGCCGGCCCGCTCGAGCATGGTGCGCGCGTCGACCTCTTCGCCCTTGGGGTCGAGCTCGCCGAGCGCGTCGCTGATCGAGGCGAGCAGGTAGCTCATCTCGCGGTCGACGACGACCGCGTACAGGCCCTCCTTGCCGCCGAAGTGCTCGTACACGACGGGCTTGGAGACGCCCGCCTTGTGCGCGATCTCCTCGACGCTGACGGCCTCGAAGCCCTTCTCCGCGAACAGGCGTCGGCCGACGTTGAGCAGCTGCTCGCGGCGCTGCGGGCCGGTCATGCGGACGCGCTCGGGGGTGCGGCGCGGCTCGCGCCGGGCGGCGGCGGCGATGTCGGTGACGTTGTCGTCCACCTCGGCCACGGCCTCGTTCTCGGTCATCGTCGGAACCCTAGACGGAGTGACGGGGCTTGGTAGCCGCGGACACGGCGGGCCATGGACGGATCCTTCAGCTTGGCGACGATGCGCTCCGGCTTGGGCCAGCGCACGTCGCGCACCAGGTGCATGCGCTCCAGCGACCGGATGAGCAGCGCGCTGATGTCGAGCTGGCCCTTGAGCACGCCGTGGCGGGCCGCGGTGGGCTCCGCGTGATGCAGGCTGTGCCAGTTCTCGCCGAGCGCGGGGATGGCCAGCCACCACACGTTGGAGGACAGGTCGCGGGACTCGAACGGCCGGGTGCCGAACACGTGGCACACGGAGTTGACCGACCAGGTCACGTGGTGGACGACGGCGACGCGGACCAGGGTGGCCCAGAAGAACGCGGTGAGGGCGCCGGCCCACGACCAGGTGATCAGCCCGCCGAGGAGCGCGGGGAGCAGGAGCGTGGCGACGACGATCGCCGGGAACCAGCGCGAGATCGCGCGCAGGTCCTTGTCGTTCGCGATGTCGGGGGCGTACTTGGCTGATCGGGCGACTGGCTCTCGTCGAACAGCCAGCCGACGTGCGCGTAGTACAGGCCCTTGGCGACCGCGCGCTTGGAGGTGCCGTAGCGCCACGGCGAGTGCGGGTCCCCGACCTCGTCGGAGAACTTGTGGTGCTTGCGGTGGTCGGCGACCCACTGGGCCACCGAGCCCTGCAGCGCCATCGACCCCATGATGCCGAGGACGATCTTCGTGCCGCGGCCGGCCTTGAACGAGCCGTGGGTGAAGTAGCGGTGGTAGCCGATGGTGATGCCGATCGCGGTGATCGCGTAGAACACGAAGGCGAGGATGACGTCGACCCAGGACAGCCAGCCGCCCCAGGCGACCGGAATGGCCAACAGCACGGCGAGCAGCGGGACCACGACGAACACGCCGATGGTGACGCGCATGCCCTTGCCCTGCAGCTGGAGCTCGTCCGGGCGGACGGGGGTGACGGTCTCGGAACTCGCGGTCATGTGGCACCTTTCGACGTAACCTACGCTTCCGTAGGTTACGGGACCGTAACCAGCGCCGTCAACCTGCGGAGTCGGGTCCCGCGTGTCGCGTTCCCTAGAGTGGTGCCGCGTTATCCCGGGTCGTCTAGCGGCAGGACAGCGGACTTTGAATCCGTGAACAGAGGTTCGATTCCTCTCCCGGGAGCAAGACTTCGCGAGTGTGCGCTCGTCGTCGCTTTCCGGGTACGCAAAGCGACGACGAGCGCACACTCGCGGGGGGTTCTGGCTGCGTGAGGGCACCGACGGACGGGAGACGGCATGTTCGCGCTGGTCGTGCGGTTCGAGCTCCGACCTGATGCCGTCGACGAGTTCGACCGACTGGTGGCGCAGACGCTGACCGGCATCCGGGAGGAGTCGGGGACGCTGCTCTACCTCACCTCGCGGGTGGACGACGCTCCGCTGTCCCGGGTCTTCGTCGAGGTCTACGCGGACCGTGAGGCATTCGACGCGCACGAGCGGACCGCGCACACGCAGCGCTTCCTGTCGGAGCGGGAGTCGATGATCGAGTCGTACCGGGTGGAGTTCCTCGACCCCGTCGACGGGAAGTTCCCGGCCTGGTGAGGCGAAGGGTCTGGCTACTGCCAGAAGGGGGGAGCGGCGTCCATCACCGGCAGCGACGAAGCCACCCGGCCGAACCGATCGTCCCGGTCCCGCCAGGCCGCGTAGGCCGCGTCGATCTCCTCCCGCGTCCGGGCGACGAAGTTCCACCACATCATCAGCGGCTCGTCGAACGGCACCCCGCCGAGCAGCATCACCCGGGAGTCCTCCGCCACCTCGACGCCGAGCTCGTCGCGCCCGATGCCGAGATGCGCGAGCTTCCCCGGCACCACCTTCTCGCCGTCGACGGCGATCGACCCCCGCAGCACGATCAGCGCATGCTCGAAGTCGGGGCGCAGCGGGATCGTCGACGCGGAGTGCAGGTCGAGCTCGACCCCGACGAGCGGGGTGTCGTGCCGGGCCCGGCTCCGCACCCCGTCGTGCTCCCCGACGAGGACTGTCGCCACGCCGCCGTCCAGTTCGACCTTCGGCAGTTCCGCGTGGTGCTCGAACGCGGATGGGCCGTGGCGGGTGGCCTCCGGCTGCGCGATCCACAGCTGGATCCCCTCGAGGGTGCCGCGATAGTGACCGGTCGCCTCCTCCGCGTGCGCCACCGCATCGCCGGCGGTCATCAGGTTCAGCTGCCCGGGCGAGATGACCTGCTCGGAGCCGAGGGTGTCCTTGTGCAGCGCCTGGCCGTCGAGCAGCCACGTGACGGTCTGCAGCCCGATGTGCGGGTGCGGACCCACGTCCAGGCCCGCGCCTTCAGTCACGTCGGCCGGCCCCATGTGGTCGGCGAAGCACCACGCCCCGACGGTCCGCCGCCCGCGACGGGGCAGTGCGCGCCGCACCCGGAACCGCCCGACGGTCTCCTCGCGGCTGTCCGTCACGTCCACGTGGGCCATCTCAGTAGTTTGGCATTCAACTATCTGCTCGGCAAGGCTTCGAGGCCCGGCCGGTCGGTAGGGTGGGTCTCGCCTTCCCCGGCTGAACGAGCGGCCCGCCGCCCCAACCTGACGGAGGAACGTCCGTGACCGCCACCCGCCCCGCTGCCGTCGTCATCCTCGCCGCCGGCGAGGGCAAGCGCATGAAGTCGCAGACCCCCAAGGTCCTCCACGCCGTCGCCGGTCGCTCGCTGCTCGGCCACGTCATCGAGGCCGCGTCCACGCTGGAGCCCGCCCACCTGGTCGTCGTCACCGGACACGGTCGCGAGGCCGTGCAGGCGCATATCGACGAGGTCGCGCCTTGGGCGATCACCGTCGTCCAGGAGCAGCAGAACGGCACCGGGCACGCGGTGCGGATCGCGCTGGCGCACCTCGCCGCGCTCGGCATCGAGACGTCGGACGGCCCCATCGTCGTCCTCACCGGCGACACCCCGCTGCTCACCGGGCGGACGCTCGTGGGCCTGCTGCTCGAGCACGACTCCACCGGTGCGATGGCGACCGTGCTCACCGCCCGCCTGCCCGACCCCACCGGCTACGGCCGCATCGTCCGCGGCGCGGACGGCTCCGTGACCGCGATCGTCGAGGACAAGGACGCCGACGACGAGCAGCGGCTGATCGACGAGATCAACTCCGGCATGTACGCGTTCGCCGGGCAGCCGCTCGCCGACGCGCTGAGCCGGATCACCACGGACAACGCGCAGGGCGAGGAGTACCTCACCGACGTCATCGGGCTGATGGAGGTCGAGGGGCACGTCGTCTCCGCCTCCCTGTGCGAGGACCCGAGCGAGATCCTCGGCGTGAACGACCGGGTGCAGCTGAGCCAGGCCGCGGGGATCCTCCGCGACCGCATCAACGAGTCGTGGATGCGCCAGGGCGTCTCGATGCTCGATCCCGCCAGTACCTGGATCGACGTCGACGTCGACCTCGAGTCCGACGTCACCCTGCGCCCGCAGGTCACCCTGCGCGGGCCGACGACGATCGCCACCGGCGCGGTCGTCGGGCCGGGCACGACGCTCATCTCCTGCGAGGTCGGGTCGGGTGCCGAGGTGATCCACACGTGGGCCGAGCTCGCCGTCATCGGCGCGGGCGCCAAGGTCGGGCCGTTCACCTTCCTGCGCCCCGGCGCGGTGCTCGGCAGCGGTGCCAAGGCCGGCGCATACGTGGAGATCAAGAACAGCAACATCGGCGACGGCGCCAAGGTCCCGCACCTGTCGTACGTCGGTGACGCCGACGTCGGCACCGGCACCAACATCGGAGCCGCGACCGTCTTCGTCAACTACGACGGCATCGCCAAGCACCGCACGGTGGTCGGCGAGCACGCGCGCGTGGGCAGCGACACGATGCTGATCGCGCCGGTCACGGTCGGCGACGGCGCCTACACGGCGGCCGGCTCGGTCATCACCGAGGACGTGCCGCCCGGGGCGATGGCCGTCGGCCGCGCCCGCCAGCGCAACATCGAGGGCTGGGTGGAGCGCAAGCGCTCCGGCTCACCCGCCGCTGAGGCGGCAGAGCGTGCACGGCAGGATGCGTCCAGCGAGTCCCCGTCCGAGCGAGCGTAGGAGCGCCGGTGTCAGACATCTCGGTTCCCAACCAGAAGCGGCTGGTCCTGCTGGCGGGTCGCTCCTACCCCGAGTTGGCGCAGGAGGTGTCCGAGGAACTCGGCATCAAGCTGTCGCCGACGCTGGCGTACGACTTCGCGAACGGCGAGATCTTCGTCCGGTTCCAGGAGTCGGTCCGCGGCACCGATGCCTTCGTGCTGCAGAGCCACACCACGCCCATCAACAAGTGGATCATGGAGCAGCTGATCATGGTCGACGCGCTCAAGCGGGCGTCGGCCAAGCGGATCACCGTGATCGTGCCGTTCTACGGGTACGCGCGTCAGGACAAGAAGCACCGCGGTCGCGAGCCCATCTCCGCCCGGCTGATGGCCGACCTGTTCAAGACGGCAGGCGCCGACCGACTGATGACCGTCGACCTGCACACCTCGCAGATCCAGGGCTTCTTCGACGGACCGGTCGACCACCTCTTCGCCATGCCCCTGCTCGCCAAGCACGTGGCCTCGCGGGTCCCGCGCGAGGACATCACCGTGGTCTCCCCGGACGCCGGCCGGGTGCGCGTCGCGGAGCGGTGGACCGACATCCTCGGCGCCCCGCTGGCGATCATCCACAAGCGCCGCGATCCGGACGTGCCGAACCAGGTGCGCGTCTTCGAGGTCGTCGGCGACGTCCAGGACCGCGTCTGCGTCCTCGTCGACGACATGATCGACACCGGCGGCACCATCGTGAAGGCGGCCGAGACCCTGTTCGAGAACGGCGCCAAGGACGTGATCGTGGCGGCGACGCACGCGATCCTGAGCGACCCGGCCCGGGATCGGCTGCAGAACTCGAACATCTCCGAGGTGGTCGTGACCAACACGCTGCCCATCTCCCCGGAGTGCACGTTCGAGAAGCTGACGATCCTGTCCATCGCCCCGATCCTGGCCAAGGCGATCACCGAGGTCTTCACGGACGGCTCGGTCACCAGCATGTTCGAGGGCACGTCCGAGACCGCGGAGGCGTCCACCCACTGACGCCTCCAGGGGTGGTCCGGTGCCCCCAGGCGGTCGGGTAGACTTGCGTCGCCCTCGGCGAGGGTGGACGTGCGGCCCACAGATCGTGGATCTCGCGCTCACCGTGATCGACGTGGTCGGCGCCCACAGGCGTTGCCGAGGCCCGACCCTGACCGAGGAGTACTTGCTGTGACCACCGTGGCCTTGACCGCCGTCTCCCGCTCCGACTTCGGCAAGGGCGCTGCCCGCCGCCTGCGTCGCGACGGCCAGATCCCCGCCGTCATCTACGGCTCCGGCACCGAGCTGGTGCACATCGCCATCGCCGACCACGACCTCGACCTCGCGCTGCGCAAGCCGCGCGTCGTGCTGTCGATCTCGTTCGACGGCGGCAACGTGCTGACCAAGCCCCGCGACATCCAGCGTGACCCCGTCAAGCGCAACCTCGAGCACGTCGACCTGGTGATCATCACCGAGGCCGAGGCCAAGGTGCGGTCCGACATGGCCGACGCGATCAAGGCCGCGACGGCTTCCGCTGAGGAGGCGGGCATCGACGCTGCCGCCGCCGTGCAGGCGCTCGAGGAGGCCGTGGCCGCGGGCGAAGACCCGATGGCCGCCGCCGCACATGCCGTCGCGGACGCCGAGCTGCAGGCTTCGGCGTACGCCGACCAGGCTGCCCACGAGGCCGATGTCGAGGCCGCTGAAGCCGCCGAGTCCGCCGAGGGCATGGAGACTGCCGTCGAGGCTGTCGCCGACTCGGAGTAGTCCGGCCGGTGTCGGGTAGCCCCTGGCTGGTCGTCGGTCTCGGCAATCCGGGGCCGCAGTACGCGGCCACCCGTCACAACGTCGGGTTCCTCACTGTCGACGTGCTTGCCGACCGGGTGCGCGCGAAGCTCGCCCGGCACAAGCGCGGCCACGCACTCGCCGCCGAGGGCAAGCTCGGGGTCCCTGGATCGCTCACGCATCTCGTGCTCGTCGAGCCGCAGTCGTTCATGAACGAGTCCGGTGGCCCGGTCAAGGCGCTGATGGCGTTCTACGGCGTGGACGTGGACCGACTGGTCGTCGTGCACGACGAGCTCGACATCCCGTTCACGACCATCCGCGCGAAGCTGGGTGGCGGCGACAACGGCCACAACGGGCTGCGAAGCATCCGCCGGGCGCTGGGCACGGGGGACTTCTTCCGGATCCGGATCGGGATCGGGCGACCCCCGGGCCGGCAGGATGCGGCGGACTACGTGCTGCGGCCGTTCCCGTCGGCGGAGCGGAAGGACCTGCCCGAGGTCGTCGAACGCGCCGCCGACGCGGTCGAGTGCCTGGTGACCGAGGGGCTGGACATGACGCAGAACCGCTTCAACAGCTGACGTTACGTTTGTCCCGTAACGCGGGAGAAGCGAGCGAAAGTGGGTCGCGCCGGGCCGGTTCACTCGTTGTCCCGTAACGCGGGACAAACCGGTGAAACGGGGCTGTGTGGGCCGAATTGGCTCAGTTGTCCCGCATTACGGGAGAAACGAGAGGATGACATGGTGACGGACGCGGAACTCTCACGCGAGGTGGCGCAGGAGGCCGGGCGCCTGCTGCTCGACCTGCGCGCCGACTTCGGCCCGGTCGACGACAAGGAGCGCGCCAACGCCCTGCGCAAGCAGGCCGACCAGGCCTCGCACGAGCTGATCATGGCTCGGCTCTCGGCCGCCCGCCCCGGAGACGCCATCCTCAGCGAGGAGGGCAAGGACGACGCCAGCCGGCTGGTCGCCGACCGGGTCTGGATCGTCGATCCCCTCGACGGCACCTACGAGTACGGCCAGGGGCGCAGTGACTTCGCCGTGCACATCGCGCTGTGGCAGCCCGCGGACCGGATCCTCTCCGCCGCCACCGTCGACCTGCCCGCCCAGGGCCTGACCCGCTCGGTGCTCGACGACGACGCCCACGTGCCGGCCCTGCCGACGGACCGCGCGATCCGCGTGGTGGCGTCCCGCAGCCGTCCCCCGGCCACCCTGCCGCGCACCGTCGAGATCCTCGGCACGCTGCTCGCCGAGGCCGGCATCAATGAGCACGGCGTCGAGATCGTCGACGTGGGCTCCGTGGGCGCGAAGGTCAACGAGATCCTCGGGGGCCGGGCCGAGGCCTACGTCCATGACACCGGGTTCTACGAGTGGGACGTCGCGGCCCCCTACGGCGTGGCCATGCACTACGGGCTGATCGCCTCGCACGTCGACGGCGAGCCGGTGCTCTTCAACGCCATGCCGCCGTACGTGCCGAACCTGATGGTCAGCCACCCCGAGCTGGCCGCGTTCCTGCGCACCGCCCTCCGGGAGGCGGCGAACCCGTGAACCTGACCGGGTTGCTGGCCTGCGCGGAGTCGGACGCCGGGTTCGCCGGTGTGCACGACCTCGCGCGGGCCGGGTCCGGCTCCACCGTCGAAGCCCCGGCGACCCTCCACCCGCTGGTCGTCGCCGAGATCGCCCGGGCCAGCGACACCCCGGTCGTCGTCGTCACCGCGACCGGACGCGAGGCGGAGGACGTGGCGGCCGTGCTGCCCGACCTGCTCCCCGGGGTGCGCGTCGCGGTGTTCCCGTCGTGGGAGACGCTCCCGCACGAGCGGCTGTCCCCGTCCTCCGACACCGTCGGTCGCCGGGTCGCCGTGCTCCGCCGGCTGGCCCATCCGGATCCGGATGATCCCCACGCCGAGCCGATCGACGTCATGGTCACCTCGGTCCGGGCCTTCCTCCAGCCGGTGGTCGCCGACATCGCCGACGTTCGGCCGGTGCGCGTCCGGACCGGCGACGACGTCGACCTCGACGAAATCGTCGAGACCCTCGTGCAGATCGGCTACGAGCGCAACGACCTGATCGAGCGACGCGGCCAGGTGGCGGTGCGCGGCGGCATCCTCGACGTCTTCCCGCCGACGGAGGAGCACCCGCTGCGCATCGAGCTGTGGGGGGACACCGTCGAGGAGGTCCGCACCTTCTCGGTCGCCGACCAGAGGTCCCTCGAACTGGCGCCGGACGGCCTCTGGGCGCCGCCGGTTCGCGAACTGCTGCTGACCCCGGTGGCACGCGAACGGGCCGCAGCCCTCGCACAGTCGCAGCCGCACCTCGCCGAGATGTGCAGCAAGCTCGCGGACGGCATCCCGGTGGAGGGCATGGAGTCGCTGGCCCCGGTGCTGTCCGATGGCATGACCACCCCGCTCGAACTCGTCCACGGTCGCGCCGACGTCGTGCTGCTGGAGCCGGAGCGGATCCGTCGCCGCGCACACGACGTGGTGCGCACCGCCCAGGAGTTCCTGATGGCCTCGTGGCACAACGCGACCGTCGGCAACACCGCGCCCATCGACCTGGCGGCCGCCTCCTATCGCGAGCTCGACGACGTGCGCAGCATCGCCGCTGCCCGCGGTGACGGCTGGTGGCGGCTGACGCCGCTCGCGTCCGACGCGGACCTCGACGCCTCAATCGAGGCGGCGAGCATCAGGATCGCCGGCCGCGAGCCCGAGTCCTACCGGGGCGACTCCTCCCGCGCGATCGAAGACCTGCGCGGCTGGGCGGCCGAGGGGATGCGCGTCGCCCTGCTGGCCGAGGGCCACGGGTCGGTGACGCGCCTGGTCGAGGAACTGGCCGACGCGGGCGTGCCGGTGACGACCGCAGCCGATCTCAGCGAGCCGCCTGCACCGGGACTGGTCACGGTGGCCCGCGGCCGCCTGCTGCACGGCTTCCTGCTCGACGCCTGCCGACTGGCCGTCCTCACCGAGACCGACATCGTCGGTCAGCGCACGTCGACCAGGGACATGCGGCGGCTGCCGTCGCGGCGACGGCGCACCATCGACCCGCTCTCGCTGCAGCCGGGCGACTTCGTGGTGCACGAGCAGCACGGCGTCGGCCGCTACGTCGACATGGTCCGGCGGTCGGTGGCCGGAGCCGAGCGCGAGTACCTGGTGCTCGAGTACGCGTCCAGCAAGCGCGGCCAGCCCGCCGACCGGCTCTTCGTGCCCACGGACCAGCTCGACCTGGTGACGAAGTACGTCGGCGGCGAGTCGCCGACGGTGCATCGGCTCGGCGGCGCGGACTGGCAGAAGGCGAAGGGCCGGGCCCGCAAGGCCGTCAAGCAGATCGCCGGCGAGCTGATCCGCCTGTATGCGGCTCGGCAGGCCAGTCAGGGGTATGCGTTCGGCCCGGACACCCCCTGGCAGCGAGAGCTCGAGGACGCGTTCCCGTACGTCGAGACGCCGGACCAGCAGGCCTGCATCGACGAGGTCAAGGCCGACATGGAGCGCACCGTGCCGATGGACCGGCTCATCTGCGGCGACGTCGGCTACGGCAAGACCGAGATCGCCGTCCGAGCGGCCTTCAAGGCGGTCCAGGACGGCAAGCAGGTCGCGGTGCTGGTGCCGACGACCCTGCTCGTCCAGCAGCACGCGTCGACGTTCGCCGAGCGCTACGGCGTCCTTCCCGATCCGCGTGGCCGCCCTGTCCCGGTTCACCAGCGATGCTGACGCGAAGACGGCCATGGAGGGGATCGCGAACGGCACCGTCGACGTCGTCATCGGCACCCATCGGCTGCTGACCACCGGCGTGCGCTTCAAGGACCTGGGCCTGGTCGTCGTCGACGAGGAGCAGCGGTTCGGCGTCGAGCACAAGGAGCACCTGAAGGCGCTGCGGACCAACGTCGACATGCTGGCCATGTCCGCGACACCGATTCCGCGGACGCTCGAGATGGCGGTCACCGGGATCCGCGAGATGTCGGTCATCCAGACGCCCCCGGAGGAGCGGCACCCCGTGCTCACCTTCGTCGGACCGTACGACGACAAGCAGATCGCCGCCGCCATCAACCGCGAGCTCATGCGCGAGGGCCAGATCTTCTTCGTGCACAACCGGGTCGAGTCGATCGAGCGGGTGGCGCGAAGGCTCCGGGAGCTCGTGCCCGACGCACGGATCGCGGTCGCGCACGGGCAGATGCCGGAGAGCGCACTCGAGCAGGTCATTGTCGATTTCTGGGACAAGCAGATCGACGTGCTCGTGTGCACGACCATCGTCGAATCGGGGATCGACATCGCGAACGCCAACACACTGATCGTCGACCGCGCCGACACCCTCGGCCTCTCGCAGCTGCACCAGCTGCGCGGTCGCGTCGGGCGCGGTCGCGAGCGGGCGTACGCCTACTTCCTGTACGCACCCGACAAGCCGCTCACCGAGACGGCGCACGAACGGCTGGCCACCATCGCCCAGCACACCGACCTGGGCTCGGGCATGCACATCGCGCTGAAGGACCTGGAGATCCGTGGCGCGGGCAACCTGCTCGGTGGCGAGCAGAGCGGGCACATCGCCGACGTCGGCTTCGACCTGTACGTCCGACTGGTGGGCGAGGCGTTGGCCGAGTACAAGAACGAGCCGATCACCGCGCTGGCCGACGTGAAGGTCGAACTGCCGATCGACGCGCACATCCCCGCGGAGTACGTGCCGCACGAGCGGCTGCGGCTGGAGGCCTACAAGCGCCTCGCGGACGCGACGACGGACGAGGCCGTCGACGAGGTGGCCGCCGAGCTGACGGACCGCTACGGCTCGCCTCCCGCGTCCGTCGAACTGCTCCTCGCGGTCGCGCACTTCCGCGTCCTCGCGCGCCGGGCCGGCCTCAGCGAGGTGGTGGTCCAGGGCTCCGGGATCCGCTTCCACCCCGTGGAGCTGCCCGAGTCGGCCCAGATGCGGCTGACCCGCCTCTACCCACGCACGCTCGTCAAGCCCGCTGTCCGTACGATCGTGGTGCCGCGTCCGGCGACCGCCCTCATGGGTGGCGAGCCGCTTCGCGACACCGAACTGCTGAGCTGGGCGACGGAACTGATCACCGCCGTCCTGCTCCCGACGATGGAGCCGACCCGATGATGTCTGTCCGCCGCCTCGTGCTGGCCGCCGCCGCGGCCACCGTGTCCGTCCTCGCGCTGAGCGCATGCGGCACGTCGTCCGCCGGTGACGCCGCCACGATGGGCAGCACCGGTATCCCGGACGACGCGTTGAAGGAGCAGGTCGAGGAGGTCCTCACCGCCAAGGGCCAGCCGATCACCACCCGCGACGCCAGCCTCGTGCAGCAGACCCTCGGCCGGATGATCACCATCTACCTCGTCGACGAGCTGTCCGACCGTGAGGGCGTCGTCGTCACGGACGGGCAGGTCGACGAGCAGCTTGCCAACTACGACGCGCAGGTCGGCGGCCGCGAGCAGGTCGAGCAGATCTTCCTCGAGCAGAACGTGGCCCCCTCGCAGTTGCGTTCGATCCTCCAGCTCCAGCTGCAGGCGCAGGCGCTCGGCATCAAGCTCGACCCGCGCGGGTCGGCGGAGGAGCAGGGCCAGGCCGTCTTCTCCGCGGCCTCGGAGTTGAGCCAGGAGTTGGAGACGACGGTCAGCCCCCGCTACGGCACCTGGGACCCGCAGACCCTGTCCCTCGGGCCGGTCCCGAGCGATCTCGCCACCGCGCCCGCGCTGAACTGATGGCGGAGCAGCCGGAGTCGCGACGACGAGGCGAGCGTGTTCTCGACCTCGTCGACGTGATGAACCGGCTGCGCTCGCCCGGGGGCTGTCCATGGGACGCGCGGCAGACGCACGAGAGCCTCGTGGAGTACCTCATCGAGGAGGCCTACGAGACTGTAGAGGCGATCGAGGACGCCGACCGCGCGCTGCTGCGCGAGGAGCTCGGCGACCTGCTGCTGCAGATCGTCTTCCACTCGCGGATCGCCGAGGAGGACCCCGACGATCCGTGGACCCTGGACGACGTGGCCGACGGGATCATCGCCAAGCTGATCGCCCGGCATCCGCACGTGTTCGGGGAGGCCACTGCTGAGACGGCCGAGCAGGTTGAGGCCAACTGGCACGCGTTGAAGGCCAAGGAGAAGGGCCGGGAATCCGTCACCGACGGCATTCCGCACGCGCTGCCGGCGCTCGTGCACGCAGGCAAGGTGATCTCGCGAAGCGCCTCCCTCGCAGAACGCCTGCCCGCGCCGACGGCCACAGAGGCCGCGCACCAGGTCCTCGCCGACGTCGACGATGAGTCGCAGTTCGGCGACCTGCTCTTCGCGCTCGTGGCCGCCGGCCGCGAGCGCGGTTTCGACGCCGAGTCCGCGACGCGTCTGGCGTCGCGTCGGCGCGTTGCTGAGATCCGCGCGGCCGAGGGCCTCGAGTGAGCGTCACCGACGACTTCCGGGAGCTTGCTGACCGGATCGTGGACGACCTGCTCGCTGCGGATCCCGTCGGGGCCACCGCACTGGGGGACCACCGCTTCGACGACCGGCTGCCCGACCGATCGGCCGCGGGTGTCGGTGCCGAGCTGCTCGCACTCGAGGACCACCTCACCGCGCTGGACGCCGTCGACGATGTCGAACTCGGCCGGGCCGACCTGGTCGACCTCGAGATCCTGCGAGCCCGGCTGCTGCGCACCCAGTTCGAGCTCGGCGAGGTGCGTCGGCAGGAGTGGGACCCGATGGTGTGGAACCCGGGTACCGCGCTCTACCTGCTGATCTCGCGCGACTTCGCGCCCGTCGAGCAGCGCGCCGAGGCCCTGCGCGGACGGCTGGCCCGGATCCCCGACTCGTTCGCTGATGCTCGGGACCAATTGGGGGAGATGTCCGAGATCCACCTCGACACCGCCGTCAGCCAGCTCGAGGGCACGGCCCGGCTCATCGACGGCGACGCGCGGGCGGTGGCGGGCGACGACGAGGTCGTGGACGCGGCGGTCGCCGCAACGCGTGGCTTCGCCGACTGGCTGGAGCAGCATCGGGACTCGGCCGGCCGCAATCCGAGGCTGGGGGCGGCCCTCTACGAGGGCGCCCTGTGGCACGCGCTCGACGAGCACATCTCCGCAGCGGAACTCCTGGGCAAGGCGCGGGAGCACCTCGCGTTCCTCCAGGACCAGCTCGCCGAAGTGGCCCACGAGTACCTCGACCGACCGCGGACCCACGACGACGAGTCCGAGGTCATCCGGGAGGCGCTCTCGACCGTCGCGGCCTCGGCGCCGGTGGACGACCGCACTCTGCTCGACCTGATGCGACAGGCACTGGACCGCACCACCGCATTCGTCCGGGAGCGTGATCTCGTCGACGTTCCGGACGCAGTCGTGCGCCTCGTGGAGATGCCTGAGATCCACCGCGGGGTCGCGGTTGCCTACTGCGACGCCCCGGGCCCGCTCGAGCGGGCGGACGTCGACACCGTCGTCGCTGTGGCTCCCACCCCGCAGGGCTGGGACGCCGAACGCATCGCGTCCTTCTATCGCGAGTACAACGGCGTTCAGCTGCACGGGCTGACCGTGCACGAGGCCATGCCGGGCCACGTGCTCCAACTGGCCCACGCCCAACGGCTGGACTCGCCCACCCGAGTGCGACGACTCGGCCGGAGCGGGGTGTTCATCGAGGGCTGGGCCGTGTACGCCGAGGAACTGATGGTGGCGAGGGGCTACCGGCCGGACAGTTCGTCGAGGGGCGGGCTTGCCCTGCGGCTGCAGCAGCTCAAGATGCAGGTACGCAGCACCATCAACACGATCCTCGACGTCGGGGTGCACGCCCACGGCCTCACGCAGGACGAGGGGCTCTGGCTGCTGCGCGACGTCGGCTTCCAGGAGGACGGCGAGGCTCAGGGCAAGTGGCGACGCGCGCTCCTCACCGCCGCGCAACTGCCCACCTACTTCGCCGGGTACCTCGCGGTCTCCGACATCGTCGACGACCTGCGGGTCCTGCACCCCGAGTGGACGGACCGTCAGCTGCACGACCTCGTGCTGGGGCAGGGGTCGCCCTCGCCTCGCCACCTCCGCACCCTGCTCGGCATCTAGCGGCAGCTAGCGGCATCGCGCGGGTCTTGCCGCGGCCGGTCGATGGGAGCAGACTCGCGGTGCTGGGGCGGACCTCTGGAGGAACCATGGCCGACCCCTACGGAACCGTGATGATCGGGCGCCTGTCGGTGCCGTTCGACGACTTCCTCGCCTCACAGGAGAGCTGGCGCGCACGCAACGTTCCCGGCTTCGTGCGCGAGTCCGCACTCCTGGCCGATGACGGCGAGACCGTGGTGATGACGGTGGTGTTCGACTCGAAGGAGTCGTACCTGTCGCTGGCCGATGACGCCGCGCAAGCGGGCTGGTGGGAGACCGTGGCCCGGCCCATGCTGGCGGAGGATCCGCAGTGGATCGACGGTCACTGGGTGGGCACCATCGAGGCCTGATCTCAGCGGATTCGTAGTGACCGAAGGCCCCGCTTTCGACCCTCGTACGATCCCGATATGACGGTTCTGCGTCCCGCCAATGCGGGGGATGCATTGGCCATCAGCAGGGTCCACGTCTCCGGGTGGCAATCGGCATACGCGGAAATTCTTCCAGCCGACTTCCTCGCGGGCCAGAGCGTCGAGCGGCGACTCGCTTTCTGGCAGAAGGAACTTGCCTCCTCTGCGTCCCTCGACAACACGACCTGGGTTGCACTCGACGGTGACATCATCGTCGGGTTTGTCTTGGCGGGGCCCTGCCGCGACGAGGATCGTGCGGGGCCGCGCCACTGGGAGGTGTACGCCATCTACGTCTTGGCCGAACACTGGGGACGGGGATGGGGCGAGTCCTTGTTGTCGCAGGTTCTTCTCAGCGCCCCCTCGAATTCGGCAGACGTGAGCCTGTGGGTGCTGGCTGACAACGAGCGGGCTATCCGGTTCTATGAGCGGCTTGGCTTCGTGTTCGATGGGGCCGAACGTGTCGAAGTGCTGGGAGGGCAACGGGTCCGCGAACTTCGCTACTCGCGGGTGACATCCACCGTCGAGTAGGCACGGGCATGGGGCGACACTTCGGGCGGATGATCAGCAGCCGCGGTGATCTCAGCGGATTCGGAGTGTCAGACCCCCCGTCTACGTTGGGGGCATGACCACCGGAACGGACCACGTCGAGGGCTTCGGCCTCGATCCGTTCACGGCATCTTCTGGCGAACTGCTGCGCAGCGTGGCGGATCTGGAGCCCGGCCCCTACGTGCAGTCGGTGCTGCTCATGATCGACCGATCGAGGCTCAGCCCCGCGGACGCGGTCACCTTCCTGCAGGTGCATGAGCGGGTGGCTTCGTGGTGGCAGGGCCTGCAGGCTGAGGTGCTGGTCGCCGCCGCATCGAGCGAGCAGCGTGTCGAAGAGTTCCTCGTGCTCGATCCTCGGCCCGACCACGACGAGGAGCGGACCATCCGGATCGCGGATGCGGTGCGCGAGGAGGTCGCTGCCGCGCTCCGCTGGTCCCCGCTGACAGCACAGCGGCGAATCGACCAGGCCCGCCTGCTCCACGGCCCCTTGGCTGAGACCCGACTCGCCATGGAGCGCGGGGAGATCACTCCCGCGCACGCGACGGTGATCGTCGAAGCCGCGCAGCGACTGTCCACGGCGTTGGACGGCGGCGCGGCATTCGAGGAGGACTGCCGTCTGCTGCAGGCACCCGTGCTGACCACCGCGCGGCGTGCCGTGGTGTCGCGCACCAGGGCGGCTGCGAACCGATGGGTGGAGCGCCTGGATGCCGCTGGTCAGGCCGCGCGCCGAGAGCGGATGCGGGGCACGAGGGACGTCTACGTCACCGAGGCCGTCGACGGCATCGCCACCCTGATCGCGCGTCTCGACACGCTGACGGCACATGCCATCCGGAACGCCATCGACGCGTATCTCGATGACGCGACCGTGCCGGCCGAGCCAGGCAGCACGATCGGTGAGCGTCGTGCGGAGGTGCTCGCCGCACTCGTCCTCGGCGCTCCGGCACTGTCCGACGCTGCTGCTGCGCGCGCTCGCGCCGTCGCGGTGAATCTCGACGTCACCGTCCCCCTCGCTGACCTGATCGCGCACGCTGATGGCGTGGGCCTGCTGCCCGACGGCACCCCGGTCGGATTCGAGCTGCTGCGCTCGATGCTCGACGACCCGGCGATCGTCTGCACGATGAGGCCGATCGTCGTCGATGCCGGCGGTCACGTGCTCGATGTCGGCCGCCGTCGCTACTCGGTCACCGGAGCACTCCGCCGGCTGATCATCACCCGGGACCGCACCTGCCGGTTCCCCGGCTGCGGGCGGGCCGCGGCCCGCGGCGAGATCGATCACGCCCGAGCGTGGGATGACGGAGGCGGCACCTGCGTCGCCAACCTGGGTGCGCTGTGCACCCGACACCATCAGTTGAAGACGCATGCCGGCTGGGACATCGTGGACTCCCAGCCGGACGGCTCCTGCACGTGGCGCTCGCCGCACGGGCGCACCTACGACCACGGTCCGCCTCCCTTCTGACCGGCCCTACGATCACGTGGTGAGCGAGTACTCGGCCTACCTCCGCATCCCCGGAGTCGTGCGCCTGCTGTTCTCGTCCACCTTCGGACGCCTCGCCTACGCGATGTCCAGCCTGGCGATCTACTTCCAGGTGGAGGGGATCTCCGACAGCGTCGCGGTCGCCGGCCTGGCCGTCGGCCTGTCCGCCGGGCTCGGGGCGATGACGGCCGGTCCCCGCGGCCTGATCGTCGACCGGTTCGGGCAGACCCGACCCCTGTTCTTCTTCGTTCCGGCGTTCGCGGCCAGCTGCCTGCTGCTGGCGTTCGTCGCGAGGGACGCCGTCAGTGCCATCGCGCTCAGCGCGCTGATGGGTCTGACCGCGCCTCCGATCAACATCAGCATCCGGCCGCTGTGGATCGACATCGTCGGGCTCGAGCGGGTGCGCATGGCCTACAGCGTCGACACCGCGTTCCACAACCTGGTGATGATGCTCGGACCGGTGATCGCCACAGTGGTCGCCCTGCGCATCTCGCCCACCCTGGCCGTGGCCGCGGTGGGCCTGAGCATGCTCGCCGGTGGCCTGCTGCTGGCGTTCAATCCGCACTCGCGCGCCTGGGTGCCCGAGGCCAAGCAGCACGGGGAGAAGGGCATGCTGCGCTCCCCGGCCATGCGCCTGCTGGCGGTCGAGGGCGTCTGCCTGGGCCTGGCGTTCGGCTTCATCACCATCGGCATTCCCGTCGCTGGCGACCACGTCGGGCCAGGACGACCTGGCCGGGCCGACGATGGCGGCCATGGGCGTCGGCGCCATCATCGGCAGCCTGTGGGCTGGCGCGAAGGCGAAGGACATCGCACCTGCGCATGGGCTGCGGACCGCGTCCATCCTGCTGGCCGCCGCCCTGCTGCCCCTCGGGTTCGTCCCGATCGGACCGTGGATGATGCTCGTCGTCCTGATCGCCTGGATGTTCCTCGGCCCGGCCGAGGTGTTCTACCTCGAGGTCGTCGACATCGTCCGGCCGCGGGGCACGGCCGTCGCGGCGCTGGGCTCCCTGTGGATGATCGAGGGTGCCGCCATGGCGGTGGCGACCGCGGTCGGCGGCTGGGTAGCCGAGGGCATCAGCCCGCACCTGACTCTCGCGCTGGGCAGCCTGGCGGCCTGCCTGTCACCCATCGTCTTCACCATCGGCATTCGCGGTGTGCTCAAGCCGGCGGCCGACACCCCTGCTCGGGTGGCCGCGGACCGGGTGGTCGAGGGCACGGCCTAGGCTTTCACTTATGGCTGCCATTGATGCGATCATCGCCCGCGAAATCCTCGACTCCCGTGGCAATCCCACGGTGGAGGTCGAAGTCCTGCTCGACGACGACACCGTGGCCCGCGCCGCCGTGCCCTCGGGTGCCTCGACCGGCGCCTTCGAGGCCTCGGAGCGACGCGACGGCGGCGAGCGCTACGGCGGAAAGGGCGTCCTCGGCGCCGTCGCCGCGGTCGAGGAGGAGATTGCGCCGGAGGTCGTCGGCCTCGACGCCACCGAGCAGCGCCTGCTCGACCAGCTGATGCTGGACCTCGACGGCACACCCAACAAGTCGCGCCTCGGGGCCAACGCCATCCTCGGCGTCTCGCTCGCGGTGGCCCGGGCCGCGGCGCTCTCCGCCGAGCTCCCGCTGTTCCGCTACGTCGGCGGCCCCAACGCGCACGTCCTGCCGGTCCCGATGATGAACATCCTCAACGGCGGCGCGCATGCCGACTCGAACGTCGACATCCAGGAGTTCATGATCGCCCCGATCGGGGCCACCACCTTCAGCGAGGCGCTGCGCCAGGGCGCCGAGGTCTACCACGCACTCAAGAGCGTGCTGAAGAGCCAGGGCTACGCCACCGGCCTCGGCGACGAGGGCGGCTTCGCGCCCTCCCTGCCCAGCAACCGCGCCGCGCTCGAGCTGATCGCCACCGCGATCGAGGGCACCGGGCTCAAGGTCGGCACCGACATCGCCCTCGCCCTGGACGTGGCGTCGACCGAGTTCTTCGCCGATGGCGCGTACACCTTCGAGGGCGCCGAGCGCTCCGCCGAGTGGATGACCGCCTACTACGAGAGCCTGGTCGCCGACTTCCCGCTGGTGTCCATCGAGGACCCGCTGGCCGAGGACGACTGGGCCGGCTACCGGCACCTGACCGACGCCCTCGGCGACCGGGTGCAGATCGTCGGCGACGACCTCTTCGTGACCAACCCGGAGCGGCTGCAGCGCGGCATCGACGACGGGGCGGCGAACGCCCTGCTGGTCAAGGTGAACCAGATCGGCACGCTGACGGAGACCCTCGACGCCGTGTCCCTCGCCCAGCGCAACGGCTACCGCTGCATGATGTCGCACCGGTCCGGCGAGACCGAGGACACCACGATCGCGGACCTGGCGGTCGCCACCGACTGCGGCCAGATCAAGACCGGCGCGCCGGCGCGCTCGGAGCGGGTGGCCAAGTACAACCAGCTGCTGCGCATCGAGGAGGAGCTCGGCGACGCCGGCCGCTACGCGGGTGCCTCCGCCTTCCCCCGATTCGGCCGGTAGTCGCACGTTCGGCACTCTCGCCCCGCGGGTCGCTCGCGGGGCGAGCCGGGCTTCCGTGACACCATCGACTCGTGACTGCCCCGGACACTGAGGTGCGTGCATCTGACGCCGCACCTCGTCCACCGGTGCCCCGTACGTCAGGCCAGCGTCGCGGGGGAGGGTCCTTCACCGGCCGGGCCCTGATCCTCGCGCTGGTGATCGGGACGCTCCTGCTGGCGCTGGCCGTCCCGGTCCGGTCCTGGTTCGCCCAGCGTGCCCAGATCGCCACCCTGCGGGCGGAGGTGGAGACCGCGCAGCAGCGCGTCGCCGACCTCAAGCTGCAGCAGGAGCGCTGGGATGACCCGGCCTTCGTCGCGGCCGAGGCGCGCCGTCGCCTGCACTTCGTGCTGCCGGGCGAGATCGGCTACGTGACCCTCGGCAGCGAGGCCGCGATCACCGCCGCCGAGGCTGGTGAGGGCTCGACCGACCCGTGGTACTCCGCCCTGTGGGGCGCAGTGCGGGAGGCGGACACCCGTTCCGAGACCGATGGCAGCTAGCGGGCTGGATCCGTCCGACACCGCCGCCATCGCGCGCCAGCTCGGTCGAGTCCCTCGTGGTGCCGTCAGGGTCGCGCACCGCTGCCCGTGCGGCGAGCCCGACGTGGTGATGACGCAGCCGCGACTGCCGGACGGCACGCCCTTCCCGACGACCTACTACCTGACCTGCCCGCGCGCATCCGCCGCCATCGGCACCCTGGAGAGCAGCGGCCTGATGCGCGACGATGGAGGCCCGGCTGGCCGAGGACGCGGACCTTGCCGAGGCCTATCGCGCCGCGCACGATTCCTATCTCGCCGAACGGGAGGCCCTCGGGCACGTCGAGGAGATCAGCGGCGTCAGTGCCGGCGGCATGCCGAACCGGGTGAAGTGCCTGCACGTGCTGGCGGCGCACGCGCTGGCGGCCGGTCCTGGCGTGAACCCGCTGGGTGACGAGACGCTCGCCCTGCTCGGCTCGTGGTGGGAGACGGCGTCGTGCGCTGAGGTGGCCGACGCCGACTCCGGTCAGGACGCCCCGTGAGCGTCGCGGCCATCGACTGCGGCACGAACGCGGTCCGGCTGCTGGTTGCCGACGTGGACGACGAGGGTCGACTGCAGGAGCACGTGCGCAGGATGGAGATCGTGCGGCTCGGTGAGGGCATCGACCGAACGGGGGAGTTCAGCAGGGCTGCGCTCGACCGGACTTTCGCCGTCCTGGACGAGTACGCCGCGACGATGACGGATCTCGGGGTCACGCGGGCCCGGTTCGTGGCCACCTCGGCGAGCCGGGATGCGCGCAATCGGGGTGTCTTCGTCGACGGCGTGCGTCGCCGGCTCGGGATCGAGCCCGAGGTGATCACCGGGATCGAGGAGGCCGCGCTGTCGTTCGCGGGTGCCGTGCGCGGCCTGCCGGCCGGCCTGGTCCAGCCGCCCGCGCTCGTCGTGGACATCGGCGGCGGGTCGACCGAGTTCGTCCTGGGCACTGATCAACCCGAGCACGCCGTCAGCGTGGACGTCGGCTGCGTGCGCATGACGGAGCGGCACCTGCACGATGATCCGCCGACGGAAGCGCAGGTGGCCGCCACCTGGCGTGATGTGGACGCGGCGGTGGCGACGGCTCGAGTCAGCGTTCCCTTCGAGCAGGCGGGCTGCCTCGTCGGACTGGCCGGCTCGGTGACCACCGTGGCGGCCATGGCCATGGACCTGCCCGAGTACGACGCCCGCGTGCTGCACGGGTCGGTCGTCAGCACAGATGAGGTCGCGGCGGTGACCGCTCGGCTGCTGGAGATGACGAAGGCCGAACGGGCCGCCCTGCCGTTCATGCACCCGGGCCGAGTGGACGTGATCGCCGGTGGCGCTATGGTCCTGCTGGCAGCGATGAGGGCGGCGAACCAGCCTCGCGTCATCGTCTCCGAGACCGACATCCTCGATGGCATCGTTTACACGATTTGCGCACAATCATCCTGATCTAGGCTGCAACCTTTCATGTAATCGGTTGTGTCGCAGGAGTGGCATCCCTAGACTCGCCAGAGTCGGAGGAGTGTTGGTGGGCATCACGATCAAGGACGTCGCGGACGCGGCTGGCGTGTCGACCGCGACGGTGTCGCGGGCGCTGCGCGGCCTGCCCAACGTCGATTCCACCACCCGCGACCGGATCCAGCGGATCGCCGCCGAGCTCGACTACGTCATCTCCCCCAGCGCCTCGCGGCTGGCCAGCGGCCGGACCGGCAGCATCGCCGTCATCACCCCCTACATCGCCCGTTGGTTCTTCAGCACGGTGCTGTCGGGCGTGGAGTCGGTGCTCCAGGGCGCCGGGATGGACCTGCTGCTCATGAGCGTCAGCACGCCCGAGGGCCAGCACCGGCTGCCTCCCGCGCCTCGGCTGCGCCGTCGGGTCGACGGCGTGCTCGTCATCGCCCTTCCTCCGCAGGATCCGCAGTTGCACGAGGTCCTCGGGCTGGGGATGCCGACCAGCCTCATCGGGGTGACCATCCCCGGCGTGCCCAGCGTGACCATCGATGACGTCGCCGCGGGTCGGATCGCGGGGCAGCACCTGATCAACCTCGGGCACGAGCGGATCGGCGTCATCAGTGGCGCGCCGATCGACGCGCGCTACACAGCCGAGAATGACCGGTTCCGCGGATTCCAGGAGGCGATGGACGCGGCCGGCATGACCATCGACCCGATGCTCGAGTCGTACGGCTACTTCACCATCGCAGGCGGCGAGCAGGCCATGACGGCGCTGCTCACGCAGCGCAACCCACCCACCGCAGTCTTCGCGATGTCCGACGAGATGGCCTTCGGCGCGATGAAGGCGATGCGCAGCCATGGGCTGCGCCCGGGGGAGGACATCTCCCTCGTCGGCATCGACGGGCACGACATGTCCGAGCTCCTCGACCTGACCACGGTCGTCCAGCCGGTGCCGGATCTCGGTCGGATCGCCGCCGAGGCCCTTGTGCTGCAGCTTCGCTCCCCTGCGGACGTGGCTGCCGAGTCCATCCGCCTGCCCACTCAGCTGATCGTCCGCGGATCGACCGGTCCGCGGAAGCGGTGAACCCGTGACCGAGCAGCAGCCGCACGAGGGGTCATGGTCGGTCGCCACTCACGGTGACGCCGAGGTGCGCCTGCGCAGCGGACGGATCGGGCTGGTGAGCGTGGACGTCACTGCCCCGGTGGTCCGCGGCCGGCTGGTCGTGAGCGCCGGCCGCGCGGAGCTGTCCCTCGTGCTCGGCCTTGATCGCCTGCGCACCGGCAACTTCATCATGCAGGCCGCCGCGCGCACCCTGGTCACCCGGCACGACGCTCACGAGCTCGAGTACGCCGGGGCGGGGCCGTCCGACCAGGTCGGCTGGCTCGTGACGGGAACCGCCACGTCGGGCGACATCGAAGTGGAACTCGATCTGCAGTTGACGCCCCGAGGACCGGCACACGCGCCGATGGGGGAGATCGAGCTGGTGGGCAGCGCCAATGTCGGGCGCGTGCACCTGCCGTTGCCGGGGCTCGGTACCGTCGACGACTTCAGCTTCGACGTGGACGCGCGACTGGGACTGAGCCCCCACCGGGGGTGAGACGGCCACGGTCGGCGGCGGCCTCACCGGTCGCGCGCGGCACCAGCTGACGGCTCGACGACGAGGTGCCGGGGTGGCTGCCAGCCCTGGACCGCGAACGCAGCATCGATGGCGGACTGCGTGCCCTCGACCTGCGTCGCGGAAGTGAGCGTGATCGTGCATCCGCCGAACCCGCCGCCGGTCATCCGCGCACCCACGGCACCCGCAGCCAGCGCGGCCTCGACGGCAACGTCCAGCCGGGGCACGGTCACCCGGAAGTCGTCACGCAGCGATGCGTGGGAGGCAGTCAGCAGTGGGCCGATCGCATCCACGCGCCCTGACGTGAGCAGGTCCCGCACCTCGAGGACTCGATCGTTCTCGGTGACCACATGCCGGGCGCACGCCGCCTGCTCGGGGCTCAGTCGTTCGAGGCTCTCGTCGAGCAGGGCTAGGTCGGCATCCCTCAACTGGTCTACGCCGAGCACGGCCGTGGCCTCCTCGCACAGCCGGCGCCGCGCGGCGTACTGGCCATCGGCGAGTGTGTGCGGCGACCGGGTGTCGGTGACCACGAGTGCGAGGCCTTCCGCGGTCGCGTTCCAGGGCACCTGCTCCGCCGCCAGGGAGCGGGTGTCGAGGAACAGCACGTGTCCGGCGCGACAGAGGAGCGAAGCCGTCTGGTCCATGATCCCGACCGGCGTTCCGATGACGGTGTGCTCGACCTGCTGCGCCCAGAGGGCCAGCACCTGCCGGTCGGTGCCCCAGCCCTCGAGCTCGTCGAGTGCCAGCAGGGTGGCGCAGGTGATGGCGGCGGACGACGACAGGCCCGCCCCGATCGGGACGTCCGAGACCAACGCAAGGTCCCAGCCATGCCCGCGTCCTTGCTCGCGCTGGGCGACATGTACTGCGCCGGCGAGGTAGCCCGACCAGCCCGCGGGTCGTCCGAGCCCGACCTGATCGAGGGGCACCTCCACGACGTCGCGACCCTGCGCCACGGCGCGGACGGTCCGATCGTCCCGGGCCCGGACGGCGACGGCGGCGCGCCGGTCGATCGCCAGCGGCATGACGAAGCCGCCGGTGTAGTCGGTGTGCTCGCCGATCAGGTTGACCCGTCCGGGAGCCGACCACACGCCGTCGGGCGCGCATCCGAAGGACTCGTCGAACAGGTCGGCCGCCCTGCCGGCCAGCGTCACGCGTGGCCTCCCGCGCGCGCCTCCCGAATGGCCTGCGCAGCCTGCTCGGGAGAGATGTCGTTGATCCATACCCAGGCCGCGGACTCGGAGCCGGCGAGGAATTTGAGCTTCTCGGCCGCCCGACGCAGTGAGAAGACCTCGAGGAACAGTCGGCTGTCACCGTCCTGAACCTGCACGGGTGCCTGGTGCCAGGCCGCGATGTACGGCATCGACACGCCCAGAACGCGATCGAGGCTGCGGAGGAGCTCGGGGTAGAACGCGCTGAACTCCCGTCGCTCGTCCTCGTTCAGGTCGGCGAGGTGGTCGACGGGCCGACGCGTGAAGAGCTGGACCTCGAAGGGCCAGCGGGCGGCCCGGGGAACGAAGCCCACCCAGTGCTCGCCATCGTGCACGAGGCGGGTGCCGTCAGCGGTCTCGGCGTCGATGACATCGGCGAACACCGATCGACCCGTGTCCACTCGATGGCGGCGCGCGGCCGCCCGGATCTGCTGGTCGCGGGGTGGCACGAACGGGTACGCGTAGATCTGCCCGTGCGGATGGGAGAGCGTCACGCCGATCTCGACGCCGCGGTTCTCGAACACGAAGACGTATTCGACCCCCGGGATCGCGGACAGGATACGGTCGCGGTCGATCCAGGCCTCGAGCACGAGTCGCATCCGATCGGCGTCGACGTCGGCCAGCGCTGACGAGTGGTCGGACGTGAAGCAGACGACCTCGCACCGTCCGAAGCCGTGGCGAGAGCCCTCCGACAGTGCCTCCTCCGGCGCCCGCATGGTGAGGGAGGGGAAGCGGTTCTCGAAGACGACCACCTCGTAGTCGGACTCGGCGACCTCGGTCAGCTGGTCGCCACGGGTCGGGCACAGCGGGCACTCACTCGTCGGGGGATGGAAAGTCCGGGCCTGACGGTGCCCTGCGACCACGACCCACTCGTCGAGCAGGGGGTCGTGGCGCAGCTCGGTGTGGGTGGGTGCGTCGTCGAGCGTGCGTCGGTCGACGGCATCGCGCGGCTGTCCGGGTGCGCTGTCGTAGTACGTGATCTCGCGGCCGTCGGCCATGGACCGCACGGACCGCGTGACCCCGCTCCCGAGGTCCGCCGACGTGCTCCCGGTGCCAGTCGTGGCGCTCATGTCGGATGAACCGTCCTCTCGCGTGCGCGGACGAGGACGACGGCGTCGCCCCCGCCCAGCGTGATGCGGTCGGCGACCTGCGCGCCGTCCCCAGTTCTGGCCCACGGACGACCGCTTCCGTCCGCCACGGCCACCTCCGCGGGCTGGCTGCCGTGGTTGAGCAGGAACAGGAAGTCGCGCTCGGTCGTCTGCCGCGTGGCCACTTCCACGTCCGGTGGCGGTGCGTCCACGAGGATCGTGCGGGCGCCGGCGTCCTCGGCCATCCGCAGGATCAGTGCGTTCAGCGTGTGCGGATCGAGGGCGGTGGACACGTACCACGCGGCCGCGCCGCTGGGCAGTCGTCGCACCGTGACCGCCGGGCAGCCGTCGATATCCCCGCCCCGGTAGGCCAGTACGACCTCCGCCGTCTCAGCGTGCACGTGCTCCGTCCACTCCGATCCGGTCGACTCGAAGCCAGTGCTCTCGGGGAGACGAGCCGCGGCTGCGGCGGCGCGCAGGGGCACCAGCTCGTCGGGCAGGAGCGGCCGGTACTCCTCGACCCAGAGTCCGAGCAGCTCGGTCCAGGGGGCCGGGTAGCCCCCGGCGCGCACCCGGTCCCGCTCGTCCACCGCGCCGGAGAAGAACCCCACCGCCACGCTGGTCCCGGAGTCCGCCGCGTCGATCAGTCGCTGTGCCCCGCGGTCGGTGACGGAGTACAGCTGCGGGACGAGTACCAGTCGGTACGCCGAGAGGTCCGACTCCGGGTGGGCGAAGTCGATGGAGTATCCGCGGCGCCACAGCGGCTCGTACCAGGACCGCAGGATGCGCACCATGGACAGGCGAGTCGACGGACGCGAATCCAGCTCGAGGGCCCACCAGGACGGCCAGTCGAGGACGACCGCGATGTCGGCAGGGGTCACAGCGCCCGCGAGATCGGAGAGTTCGTCGAGCTCCCTGCCGAGTTCGACCACCTCGCGCCACGAGCGGGTTCGCGGACCAGCGTGGGGGAGCATCCCGGAGTGCCACTTCTCGGCTCCGCCGATCGACGCGCGCCACTGGAAGTGGAGGACGGCGTCTGCTCCACGCGCCACCTGCTGGAGAGACCATCGGCGGTACGCGCCGCCGGACTTCGGGGGGTTCACCGTCCGCCAGTTGATCGCGGAGACCGCCTGCTCCATGAGCAGCCACGGGCGCCCTTCGCCCAGGGAGCGCATCAGGTCGGCGCCGGCCGCGCCTTCGACATGCGACAGGGGGTCGGCGAGGTCGGGATACCAGTCGTCGCTCACCACGTCCTCCGCGCGAGCCCAGTCCCAGTAGTCCGCGTGCGGGAAGAACCGCATGAAGTTCGTGGTGATCGGCTTGTCCTCGGGCGAGCGGGCCCGGATGATGTCGCGCTCCGCCTTGAACAGCTCGAGCAGCGCATCCGACGAGAAGCGCCGGAAGTCCAGCTGCTGGGTCGGGTTCGGGAAGTACGGCGTCCGGCGGGGCGGGATCACCTCGGCGTAGTCGGAGAACCGCTGGGACCAGAAGGCCGTCGACCACGCGTCGTTCAGGTCGTCGATGGTGTCGTAGCGCTTGGCCAGCCAGTCCCGGAAGGCCTCGGCGGAGGCGTCGCAGTAGCACGTCGGGGTGTGGGCGCCGTACTCGTTGCCGACGTGCCACATCACCACGGCTTCGTGATCGGCGTAGCGATCGACGAGGCGTTCAGTGAGCGCCCAGGCCCGCTCGCGATAGGCCGTCGAGGAAGGGCAGTACTGCTGTCGAGCGCCGTACGTCCAGGTGGTGCCGTCGTCGGTGACGGGCAGGCTCTCCGGCCAGCGGTGGCCGAGCCATGGCGGCGGTGAGGCGGTCGCGGTGGCGAGGTCGACATGCACGCCGGCGGCAAGGCACTTGTCGAGGACGGTGTCCAGCCAGCCGAAGTCGTAGCGGCCCGGCGTCGGCTCGAGGTGCGCCCAGGCGAATACGCCGACCGTGACCAGATTGACGTGGGCCTCGCGCATCAGTCGCAGGTCCTCGTCCCACACGTGCGGTGGCCACTGCTCGGGGTTCCAGTCGCCGCCGAAGCCCAGGCCGGGCAGGCGAGGGACGACGCGCCCGGTATCGATGTCACCCACGAGGCACCTCCCGTCCGCGCGATCGATGAACTAGCCTGCGCTGCTTGTGACGAGCGATCAGGCCACGGCCTTCACCGACATCCACGCGACCGATGATCCCGCGAGCGACACCTACGTGTACGAGCATGGCTGGCAGTCGTGGAGTCCGGCAGGCGTGTACCCCGGGGACAGCGCCCGGTCGCCGCGCCCGCAGCGGCCGATCTGGCAGGCCATGGCGTTCCGTCCCGAGCGTCCTGCTCCGGAGTCGGGCTTCCAGGGCGAGGGACTGCTGGCGGTCGTGGGTGCCGACGGCTCGGCACAGGTGTTCGTCGCCCCGCGCCCCGATCGTGAGGTGCCGTCGATCCGTGCCCGAGCCGAGGGGGACAGGCTGGTCGTGTCCGCCGACGGGCCGGTGACTCACCTGTCCGCGGCGACCCTGGATGAGGGGCTCGCAGCCGCGGCGGGCGTGCTCGCCCCGCTCGTGACGCGACCACTGCAGGCGCTCCCGGCTGGCTGGTGCTCCTGGTACACCTACTGGGCTGACGTGACGGCGCAGGACGTGCTCGACAACCTCGCGGTGATTGATCGGGAGGATCTCCCGATCGAGGTGGTGCAGGTCGACGACGGCTATCAGGCAGACATCGGGGACTGGCTCGACGGTCGTCCGGGCTTCGGCGACCTCGACGAGGTTGCGGCCCGCATCCTCGGCTCGGGCCGCACGCCGGGGATCTGGACAGCCCCGTTCCTGGTCGGTGCTGGATCGGAGCTGGCGCGGCGCCACCCCGAATGGCTCGTCGACGGCGCGCTGGCCAGCGAGCACCACTGGGGCCAGCAGGTGCGCGTGCTCGATGTCACGCATCCCGATGCCGCGGAGCACCTGGTGACGGTGTTCCGCACGTTGCGCGAGCGCGGCTTCGCCTTCCACAAGATCGACTTCACCTACGGCGGCGCCATGGTCGGCGCCCGGCACGAGGACGTGACGCCCATCGAGGCCTACCGCCTCGGACTGGAGCTGGTACGGGAGGGTGCCGGTGAGGACGCCGTCATCCTCGGCTGCGGCGCGCCCCTGCTGCCGAGCATCGGACTGGTCGATGCGATGCGCATCAGCCCCGACGTGATGCCGGCATGGGAGCCCGATCTCGGCGACATCAGCCAACCCGCGATGCGCAGTGCCCTCGCGGCGGGCCGGGCTCGCGCCTGGATGCACGGACGGCTGTGGGTCAACGACCCTGACTGCGTCCTGGTGCGCCCGGAGGTCGAGCGTCCCGCGCCGTGGCGGACCTATGTGCGGGAACTGCGCGGCCTGGCCGTCAGCAGCGATCCGTTGACCCGGCTCGACGAGGCGCACCTTCGGCTGACGCGTGAGCTGATGGTCCCCGCAGACCTGGCGCCGGTGGGCTGGGATCCCTGGGCGGGACCGGAGCAGGGCCTGATCCATCGCCACCCTGCCTCTCCCTGACTGGCGTCCGACGCGGGCATGCGCTGCCGCGGACGGCCCCGCGGTGGGTCGCGGGTTTTCGTAGGTTATCGAAAGGGCGGGCGCACGTCACCCGGCAAATCGGAAAACTTCGGTGACAATTTGTCCGATATCGGGGGTATCGGCATTGTCAACGCTTTCAATAACGGGTTGATAACGGCGAGCTCTGAGTGCTTTCGTAGATTATCGAAAGGTGAAAGAGTGATGGCATGTCACTGGCGGAGCAGGTTCCGGATGCCTCCGGCGTACCCGCCGAGCTGCGCCAGGACCGGATCGCCGAGCAGGTCGAGGCGGCCGGCTTCGTCCGGGTGACCGACCTCGCCGAGCGCTACGGCGTCTCACCGGTGACCGTGCGGTCGGATCTCGGCGCCCTCGAGGCCGAGGGCCGCGTGCGACGCGTGCGCGGGGGTGCCGTGCCCAGTGGCGTGCTCCGGCACGAGCCCACGCTCGAGCAGGCGGCCCGCGAGAACCAGGCCCAGAAGACCGCCATCGCCCGGTATGCCGCATCGCTGGTCCAGCCCGGTCAGGTCGTCATCCTCGACGTGGGCTCCACCACCACGGCGATCGCCCTCGAGCTGGTGGCCCGCCCGGCGCTGCATGACGTCACCGTGGTGACCAACGGGCTGAACGTGGCGCTCGCGCTCGAGCCGGCCTCCGACCGCATCGACGTGCTCGTCACCGGCGGGATGGTGCGGCCGCGCCAGCACTCCCTGGTGAATCCGTTCGCCGGGCTGATCCTGGAGCAGACGTCCGCGCACATCGCCTTCATCGGCTGCAACGGCGTGGAGGCCGAGCGGGGCGTCACGAACCTGAACTTCGCAGAGGCCGAGGTCAAGCGGGCGATGATCCACGCCGCTCGAGAGGTCGTCGTGGTGGCCGACGGCAGCAAGATCGGCGCCGTCGAGGCCGCCCGCATCTGCGGGATGAGCGACGTCGACGTTGTCATCACCGATGCGACCGCGGCAGCGGACTCCGTTGCGATGCTCGAGCAAGCCGGCACGACCGTGCGGTCCGTGCCATGAACACGTCGATCCGGGGTACCTGCCCGGATGGATTGCAGAACCCCAACGAGGTGAATAGGAAAGGAACACCCCATGCGTAGACGCGGTTCCGTAGTCGCCGTCCTGGGCACAGCACTGATCCTCAGTGCCTGCTCCAGCACGGCGACCGAGAGCGCTTCCGAGAGCCCGGCGGCGAGTGAGGCCGCTCCGGCTGCTTCCGAGGCTGCTTCCGAGGCGCCCGCTGAGGAAGCGGTCGCGCTTCGTTGGCGCACCCGCCCGGACAACCAGGCCGAGGCCGACCTGTACGCCAGCATCTCGGACGAGATCACGGCCTCGGGTATCGGACTCGACCTGACCTACGAGCCCGGCAACTCCGAGGGCTCCCCGTACCAGGACAAGCTCAAGACCGAGCTGTCCGCGGGCACCGCCCCAGACGTGTTCTGGATCCCCGGTACCGACATCGCCGACTTCGCGAAGGCCGGCCTGATCCTCAACGCCGGTGACCTGGCGGCGGCCTCGGGCTTCAACAAGGACGACTTCTACGCGGGCCCGATGGACCAGCTGACCGTCGATCCGGCCACCGGCCAGCCGGCTGATGGCTTCGTGTGGGGCGTGCCGCGTGACGTCTCCACCTTCGCGCTGTACCTGAACCTCGACCTCATCGACGAGGCCGGCGCAGAGGACCCGCGCGAGCTGGCCGCCAACGGCGAGTGGACGTGGGAGAAGTTCGCCGAGGTCTCGCAGCAGATCGCGGAGAACGTCGACGGAGCCAAGGGCTTCGGCGCCAACTCGTGGTGGGCCAACTGGGGCTACTTCGTGAACTCCGGCGGCGGCAGCTTCTTCAACGAGGACCGCACCGCGTGCGCCCTCGACACCCCCGAGTCGATCGCCGGTCTCGAGTTCTACCAGGAGCTCTACGCGTCCGGCGCGGGCGTGCCCTTCGGTGAGGATGCCGAGCCGCCCTACAAGGCGGGCACGCTGGGCATGTTCATCAACGGCCGTTGGGCGACCCCGGGTGCTCGCGAGATCACCAACTTCAACTGGGACGTCGCGCCGCTGCCCACCGGTCCTGCTCCCGGCAAGAACTGGCAGTTCTGGGGCGCGTACGTGATCAACGCGAACACCGAGAACCCCGAGGCGGCCTGGAAGCTAGTCGAGGCTCTGACGAGCGTCGAGGTCCAGAACAAGATCTCGAGCCTTGGTGCGAACATCCCGTCGCGCGACTCGGCGGATGCGATCGATGCCTTCCTCACCTACACGCCGCCGGCCAACAACCAGGCGTTCGTGGACGGCATCACCAACGATCCGGTTGCGGAGGGTCCGCTCTGGAACGGCAACTGGCCGGCCTTCGACAAGGCAGCCGGTGACGAGGTGACCGCCCTGATGACGGGCAAGATCACCATCGACGACTTCCAGAAGACCATCTGCAAGGTGACGGCGGACGCCTTCACCAGCTAGTGACAGCGGTGGGGCGCGGACGAACGGTGATCAACCACCGTCCGCGCCCCACCTCGGCTAAGGAGGGGTCATGGCGAGTGCGACCGCAGTGACCGGGTCGTCACCCGGCGCGGGTCTCGGTCGTCTCCTGCGTCCTCCGGTGCCCGCAACCATCACCATCGTGGCGATCTGCCACGTCATCGTGGCGCTGATCTGCGCGTGGGCCCTGTACAACATCGCGGCTGCCGTATGGGCGTTGGAGTCGTTGCCCCGGAGCGCGATCGGCATCGGCGCGACGCTCGGCCTGCTGCTGAACCTGCTCGCCGCCGTGCTGCTCTTCCGGTCATCCCGACGTGGTCGCACCGTGTCGTTCACGGTCAACTACCTGACCCTCGTCCTGGTCGTCGTCGCCCTCTTCCAGTCCCTGGACCTGGCCGCCTTCATCGACGAGTTCGCGGCATCCTTCAACAAGGCGTTCCTGCCCTTCATCGGGCTGGCGATCTTCGTGGCCTGGCTGGTGTTCGCCCGGAGACTGGCCGCCCAGGTGGAGGACTCCGAGGCAGAGCAGCTGCCGACGTGGGTGGCTCCCGCCGCTCGCATCATGCGCTACGTCGGCCTTGCCGGTGTGGCGGCGTTCGGGCTGGCATGGCTGTGGCAGCTCGACCTCCTGCTCCTCGGCCGCACGCTCGCGGACGTGTTCGCGGAGAACGCCCCCGTCAACACCGTCCTCGTGCTGGCCCTGCTCGTGCTGCTGTGGTGTGCACAGGCGATGTGGGCCGCGCGCATGGCTGCGCGGTTCGACGCGCGCGCCGACCAGCTGGAGGCGCAGGCGGGGTGGCTCTTCCTGTCGCCCAACCTGATCGGCTTCCTGCTCTTCTTCGCCGGGCCGCTGGTCTTCTCGCTCGTGATCTCGTTCTACGAGTGGGATGGCATCACCTCACCCGCCTTCGTGGGCCTCGGCAACTACATCGAGACGCTCGGGCTGAGTGTCGCGGCGACACCCGAGGACCTGCCGGCCGGCTACGAGGACATGGTGGGCACGCCGTTCGGCGTGCTCGGCGCCAGCGATCCGCTGTTCTGGCGGTCCATCAGCAACATCGTCGTCTTCCTGGTGCTCGCCGTGCCGCTCGCGGTCGTCCCTGCCCTCGTCCTGGCAGCCCTCATCAACATCGGCTACCGGGGCACGAAGACCTTCCGGACCATCTTCTTCATCCCCGCGGTCGCAGGCGTCATCGGCGTCACGCTGATCTGGAAGCAGATGCTCAACTCGACCGTCGGCTTCATCAACTGGTTCATCGGATGGGTCAACGGCATCATCAATGCGGTCGTGCCGGGCGACCCGATGCCGGTCCCGGTCGAGATCGGCTGGCTCTCGGATCCGTCGGTTGCCCTCTTCGCCGTCGTCCTGGTGTTCGGCTGGTCCCAGTTCGGCTTCAACACGGTGCTGTTCACCGCGGGCATGCAGGGCATTTCACGCGAGCTCTACGAGGCTGCCGAGCTCGACGGCGCGGGCGCATGGCGGCGGTTCTTCAGCATCACGCTGCCCTCGCTCCGCGCGACGACGTTCTTCGTGGTGGCCAGCACCATCATCCTGGCGCTGCAGCTGTTCGACATCGTCTACGCCCTCAATCAGCCGAACCCGGTCGGCTTCCCGGACAACGCCACGCTCACCCCCGTCGTATACCTGTACCAACTTGGCTTCCAGCAGGACTCCTTCGGTCAGGCGAGCGCCGTGGCCTGGGTGCTGTTCATCCTCATCTTCGGGCTGACACTCGTGCAGTTCCGCCGCCAGCGACGATTCGCGGAGGAGAGCTGATGGCCCCGCCCCGCGCCCGGATGCATCGCACCTGGGGATCCCTGACCGCGCAGGTCACGACGTACGTGGTCCTGCTGCTCGCCGGCGTCATCGTGCTGGTGCCCTTCGTGCTCGCCCTGTTCGGCTCCTTCAAGACCGCAGAGGACGTCTTCACCTATCCACCGCGCCTGCTCCCGCACGTCGCGGCGACGACGGAGGTGGGCGGCGAGGAACTTCCGCTGTTCGAGGTCCCGCTGCCCGACGGCAGCACCGCCACCCTCGCCCGGCAGGAGAACGGCACCAGCCTGCGGGAGTTCATCGGGGTGGACGACCCCACGCTGGTCCTCATCGTCCCCGGGGACGCCCTCGCCCCCGCCGGGTCGACGATCGTCGTGGACGGCAAGGAGAAGGACGTCTACCTCGCCGTCATCGGCGACGAGGAAGTGCTGGTGTTCGACAACAAGTCCAGGATCGGCGGCACCTACATCGACCCGGCGGATCCGACTGCTCCACCCGTGTACGCCGTCTCGTCCGCGGTGACTCCCGTCGAGGAAGTGCAGTTCCAGACGGAGAACTACGGCACCGTGCTGGAACTCGAGGGATTCGGCCGGTCCCTGACGAACACCGTCCTGGTCACCGTGCTGGTGGTCATCGGCCAGGTGTTCACGAGCATCCTGGGCGGCTACGCCTTCTCGCGGCTGCGGTTCCGGGGCCGGGACAAGCTGTTCCTGCTCTACCTCGGCTCGATCATGATCCCGTTCGTGGTGCTGCTGATCCCGCTGTACCGACTGATGATCGCGATCGGCTGGGGCAACACCCTCACGTCCCTGGTGATCCCGTTCGTGTTCACGGCCTATGGCACGTTCCTCATGCGGCAGTTCTTCGTCTCCATACCCAAGGAGCTCGAGGAGGCCGCGGTGATCGACGGCGCGTCGCGCTGGACGATCCTGTGGAAGATCTTCCTGCCGCTGTCGATCCCCGCCGTCGCGACCCTCTCGACGTTCTCGTTCCTGTACGCCTGGAACTCCTTCGTCTGGCCGCTGATCATCATCGACTCAGGCAACACGGATGGCAGCGTTCTCGCGCTCACGCTGTCCGTGCTCGGCGGACGTGCGGCAGACACTCCGAACCTGGTGCTCGCGGGCGTCGTCATCGCGATGATCGCGCCGATCACGGTGTTCCTCCTGGCGCAGCGGTACTTCGTCGAGAACGTCGCCTCCAGCGGACTCAAGGGCTGAGTCCGGGCGCATACTGGTCGGGGTGATTCAGTCGTGAGCAGTGCGCTTGGTCCGGCCGGCCGACAGGCGGCGATCGAGGCGATGCAGGAGCGGGTCCTGGACCTGCTCGTCGTCGGTGCGGGCGCGACGGGCACGGGCACCGCACTGGACGCCGCCTCCCGTGGGCTCGACGTCGCCCTCATCGACAAGGGGGACATCGCGGGCGGCACCTCGAGCAGGTCCAGCCAGCTTGTCCACGGCGGGCTGCGCTACCTCCAGCACGGCCACGTCGGCCTGGTGCGCGAGTCCCTGCGCGAGCGGGACCTGCTGCTCACCACGCTGGCCCCGCACCTCGTCCGGCCGCTGCCGTTCCTGCTGCCGATCCGCCATCGGGTCTGGGAGCGGGCCTATCTCAGTGCCGGGCTCACCGCGTACGACGTCCTGGCGGCGTCCGCCACGCTGCCGCGGCATCGGCACCTCTCCAAGCGGGCGGTGCTGACCCGGTTCCCGTCCCTCGATCCGCACGTGGTCGTGGGCGCCCTCGAGTACGCGGACGCCAAGATGGACGATGCCCTCCTCGCGGTGGCGATCGCCCGCACGGCGGCCGAACAGGGCGCCCACGTGGCTCCGCACGTCGCGCTGGTGGCCAGCCTGGGTGCGGACGAGGACGGCGTCTGGCAGGTGCTGGTCCGCGACGAGATCACGGGCGAGCAGTATCGCGTGCGGGCCCGCGCGATCGCGTTGTGCGCAGGGGTGTGGGCGCCAGAGGCGAGTGCGCTGTTCACCGGACGGGACTCCGCCGTGGCGGTGACCCGATCCAAGGGGGTGCACATCCGCCTGCCGCGCTCGGCGATCGACGGCCACGCCGCCCTGATCGTCCCGACCGGGCGCAGCGTGCTCTTCGTGATCCCGGAGCGGGACCACTGGCTCGTGGGGACAACCGACACCGAGTGGCCGGGCGACCCCGATGACGTCGCCCCGGACGAGGACGACATCGCCTACCTGCTGGGCCTGCTCAACGGCGTGCTGGCCGAGCCGGTCACGGCGGCCGATGTCACGTGGTCGTTCGCGGGGCTGCGCCCCCTCGTCAGGGACCAGGCGGTGGGGGGAGACACCGCGAAGGTGACGCGCGAGCATCGCATCGCGCGCGTCGCCCCCGGCGTGCTGTCCATCGTCGGTGGCAAGTGGACGACCTACCGGGTGATGGCTCGCGACCTCGTCGACACGGTCCTGGAGGAAGGCGACTGGCCCCGGATCGCGTGCCGAACCGATGCCCTCCCGCTGGTGGCCACCCGTGCGGATGAGATCGCCGCGCTGGCGGCCGGGGAGCCGTCCCTTGCCGAGCCGCTTGTGGAGGCACCCGGCTACTGCCGCGCGGACGTCGTCCACGCCTGCCTGTTCGAGGGTGCGGTCACCGTCGAGGATGTCGTCGAACGACGGCTGCGGCTGCCCCTGCACCTGGATCGCGTCACCCCGCGCACCATCGAGGATGTCCAGCGGGCCATGGGCGGGGCGTCCGCGTACGCCTAGGCGGTGCTGGGTCTACGCGGATCGGCGCATCCGCACCAGCGCGCTCACCACGATGACCGAGATGGTCACGGCGGCAGCAGCGATGATCGCGGTGTTCGGGTCGACTGCGGGCCGCCACGTGATCTGGCCGTCACGGATGACGAACGCCCCGGCGGGCCTGGCCATCAGCCCGAATCCGCCGCCCTCGCCCTGCTGGCCCTGCTCGTCCTGACCCGTGCCACCGCCACTGCCGCCCATGACACGGGCGGCGGGGATGACGGTCAGGCCGTCCCTCTCGATCGGCTCGCCGAACACCTTGCGCACGGTCATCGCGTCCTGCGCCCGGCTGATGTACTCCTGGAAGTCCATGTCTGTCCTCTCGCCTGATGGCTCGACGTTACGCCGCGTGCCGAGGCTCTGCACCTCGCTGGTGGGAGTGGCCGGCGACACCCGGCCCCGAGCCCTCGGCGCCGCGACCATGGAGATCAGGTGCGAAGCGCCTGGTCGAAGTAGAAGTCGAGCATCGCCGTCAGGGGCTCAGGACTCCCACGGAGGCGGCTGCGCAGCGCCGCGCCCTCCCAGCAGTCGACGAGAAGGGTGGCCATCGCGCCCACGTCCGTATCGGCGGGGATGGCGTTCTCATCGCGTGCCTCCGCAAGGGATGCCTCGATTCGGCTCGCGATGTACGAGAAGCAGGACTCGATCTTCGCGCGGAAAGCCTCGCTGCTGCCGGAGAGTTCCTGGCCCAGGTTGCCCATCAGGCAGCCCAAGTAGCCGTCCTCGGCGTAGCTCTGCTGGGTGAGCTCGAAGAACGCGCGAACCCGGACCATCGGCGGGCGGGTTCGATCGTCCAGGCATTGATCCAGACCGGCGTGCACCTGGCGCATGTACTCGTCGATGACCTGGAGGGCGAAGTCCTCCTTGTCCGCGAAGTGGTGGTAGAACGACCCCTTCGGCGTGTGAGCGGCCGCCAGCAGCGCCTGCGTCCCGAGGCCGTGGTAGCCGTGCTCAAGGAGCAGCGGCATCCCGACATCCAGCAGGCGCTGCTTGGTCGCGTGCGTGTCCCTCTGGCTAGCCATTCACCTTCTCGATCATGTGGTCGATCACCAGAGTGTGCTCCTGCTGCGGGCTGAACATCACGATCTCGGCGTCCTCCTCGACCCTGACGTTGTGACCGGGCGGCCAGTAGAACAGGTCGTGGGCCGTCACGGTCTCCTCTTCGCCGGCCGCGTCGGTTGTCGTCAGTCGCCCTTGGAGAACGTAGCCCCAGTGCGGGCACTGGCACAGGTCGCCGACGAGGCCCTCGAACAGGGGGGTGGTGTCGACCCCGGCGGACAGGCTGAAGTACTCACCGCTCACCGTGGCCAATCCTGCCGCGTCACCGAACCCGGTCCGCTGCCGGATCACCGCACCTGGGATCTCCATCTTGACGTCGACGTCCTGCTTCGCGATGTGCATCAGTGTGCCTCCTGGGTGGGCATCCGGTCGTACTAGACCGATCGGTCTAGTACGAACGACCCTACTCAGGAACCCGGTCAGGTCAAGGGGGTCGGTGACCGGGTCCGCGTTCCGCGAGGACGGGGTACCGTCGGTGGCTCATGGGCGGAGGTGCCCGCGGCCGTGGTCCGAGGCCGCAGCACGAAGGAGGCAGGTGGAACGCGCGGAGATCGCAGCCGGCTACCTGGGCGCGCTGGGACTGACCGGCCCGGGGGCAGCACCCGCGGGAACCCTCGAGCTCCTTCGGGAGATCGTGCGACGGCACGTGGCCACGTTCGCCTTCAGCAGCATCGGCCCGCGGCTCGGCGACGACCTCCCGCTCGACGCGGAATCCCTGTTCGATCGCATCGTCCTGCGGCGCCGCGGGGGGTACTGCTTCGAGCAGAACGGCCTGCTCTTCGAGGTCCTGGCGGAACTCGGCTACGACGTCGAGCTCTACCTGGCTCGCGTCATCCACAATCAGGACACCCATCCGGGCCTCACGCACCGGGTCAGCGTGGTGTCCCTCGGCGGGGTGGACTACGTCGTCGACGTCGGGTTCGGGCCGAAGGGTCCTCCGCGCCCCGTACCCATCGGCGCGGAGCAGGTGGGCGGGGATCTCAGGTACCGCGTGCACGAAGTCCGTCCCCAGCAGCTGCACATGCAGGTGCACACCGGCGAGGACTGGTACTCGCTCTACCGCTTCGACCTCGTCCAGTACGGCCAGGCCGACTGCGAGGTCGGGCACTTCTTCTCGCACCGGCATCCGGAGGCGACCTTCGTCAACAACCTCGTCGCCTCGCTGATCCTCGACGACGAGGTCCGCTCCCTGCGTAACCGCGAGTACTGGATCATGCGCGCGGAAGGCGACGAGCGACGGGAGATCACGGACGCGGGCATGCTCAGGTCGGTGCTGCTCGGCGACCTGCATCTCGACGTCACGGACGAGGAGAGCCGCAGGCTCTTCGACGAACTGCCGCCGGCGAGCGTCGGCTAACTGCGCGACGCCTACGTGTCCCAGCCGCCGGCGTGGATGTCGTCGGCGTCGATGATCCGGTACGAGTAGCCCTGCTCGGCCAGGAAGCGCTGGCGGTGCTGGGCGAAGTCCGCGTCGACCGTGTCGCGCGTGACGATCGAGTAGAAGTGCGCGCTGCGACCGTCCGCCTTCGGTCGGAGGACGCGACCGAGACGCTGCGCCTCCTCCTGCCGGGAGCCGAAGGTGCCGCTGACCTGGATGGCGACGCCGGCTTCGGGCAGGTCGACGGAGAAGTTGGCGACCTTGCTGACGACCAGCACCCGGACCTCGCCCTGCCGGAAGGCCTCGAACAGCCGCTCGCGCGCGCGTACCGGCGTCTCGCCGGTGATGACCGGTGCGTCGAGGTGCTCACCGAGCTCGGCGAGCTGGTCGAGGTACTGGCCGATGACGAGGACTCGGTCGTCGTCGTGGCGTCGGGCGATCTCCTCCACGATGCGCAGCTTCTCGGGGGCGCAGGACGACAGCCGGTAGCGGTCCTCCGGTTCCGCCATCGCGTAGGTCATCCGGTCGGCGTCCGGCATGGTCACCCGGACCTCGACGCAGTCGGCAGGGGCGATGTAGCCCTGGGCCTCGATGTCCTTCCACGGTGCGTCGTAGCGCTTCGGGCCGATCAGGGAGAACACATCGCCCTCGCGCCCGTCCTCGCGGACGAGGGTGGCGGTCAGGCCGAGTCGGCGGCGCGACTGGATATCGGCCGTGAAGCGGAAGATCGGCGCGGGGAGCAGGTGCACCTCGTCGTAGATGATCAGGCCCCAGTCGCGGGTGTCGAACACCTCGAGGTGTGGGTAGATGCCCTGCCGCTTGGTGGTCATCACCTGGTAGGTCGCGATGGTGACCGGCCGGATCTCCTTGCGGGCGCCTGAGTACTCGCCGATCTCGTCGGCGGTCAGCGTGGTGCGGCGCAAGCAGCTCGTCGCGCCACTGGCGGGCGGCGACGGTGTTGGTCACGAGGATGAGCGTGGTGGCCTGGGCGAGCGCCATCGCAAGGGCGCCGACGATGGTCTTGCCGGAGCCGCAGGGCAGGACGACGACGCCGGAGCCGCCGTGCCAGAAGCCCTCGGCCGCCTCGGTCTGGTACGGGCGCGGCTGCCACAGGTCGGCCTGGAGCCCGATGGCGTGCTTCTCGCCGTCGACGTAGCCGGCGACGTCCTCTGCAGGCCAGCCGAGCTTGACCAGGGCCTGCTTCAGGTGGCCGCGCTCGCTTGGGTGGACGATCACGGTGGTGTCGTCGACGCGGGCGCCGAGGAGGGGGGCGACCTTCTTGCTGCGCAGCACCTCCTCGAGGACGGGGGTGTCGATCGCCTGCAGAACGAGCCCGTGCACCGGGTGGTTGCTGACCTGGAGGCGGCCGTAGCGGGCCATGGTCTCGGCGACGTCGATGAGAAGTGCGTGCGGGACGGGGTACCGGGAGTAGCGCAGCAGCGTGTCGACGACCTGCTCGGCGTCGTGACCGGCGGCGCGGGCGTTCCACAGGCCCAGCGGCGTCAGCCGGTAGGTGTGGATGTGCTCGGGCGCGCGCTCGAGCTCGGCGAAGGGGGCGATGGCCTTGCGGCAGTCCGTGGCGTCGGCGTGGTCGACCTCGAGCAGCAGCGTCTTGTCGCTCTGCACGATCAGCGGGCCGTCGGTCACGACCGATGAGCCTACGTGACCGGTACGTCAACCCAGATTTGCACCGCTTCCCGGTCCAATTCCGCAGAACTGGACCGGGATCGGGGTGGATCTGCGGAATTGGACCGGGAGTCAGCGAGCCACGCGTCGGGCGGCCCCCCAACGGCGAAGCGGCGCAAGTCCGCAGGCGAAGCGCGATCCCGGCCCAGTTCTGCGGATTTGCGCCGGGAAGCGGTGCAAATCTAGAGAGTGCGCAGGAGGTGGGCGACGAGGGCGGCGCGCTCGGCCAGCGCCGGGACGCTGGCCCACTCGTGGTCCGCGTGCGCGCCGTCACCCACGGCGCCCAGACCGTCCAGCGTGGGGATGCCGGCCGCGGCCGTCAGGTTGCCGTCGCTGGCCCCGCCCACCGAACGTCCGTGCAGGGTGTCGATCCCGAGCTCGGCGGCCGCGCCCTGTGCGGCGATGAACAGGTCGGCGCTCGCCGACTCCTCCATCGCCGGACGATCGATGCCCCCGCCGACGGCCACCCCGACCGGGCACCCCCTCGGGGCCCACTCCCGCACCAGCCGGTCCACCCGCACCTGCTCCTCGGCCGTCCACGCGCGCACGTCGATCACCAGGTGCGCCTCGGCGGGCACGGTGTTGCTCGTCGTCCCGGCCCGCAGGATGGTCGGCGTCACCGTGGTCCCCGCGTCGCCGTCCGCCCAGCCGCGGGTGGCGACGGCCAGCTCGGCGGCGCCCAACAGCGCGTTGATGCCGCGATCCGGGTCGAGCCCGGCGTGCGCGGCCCGCCCGGTCAGGTCGACGGCATACCAGGAGGTGCCCTTTCGCGCCGTCTTCAGCGCGCCGTCCAAGGACGGCTCCAGCACCAGCACCGCCTCCGCCTGCGACGACGCGCTCGCGATGAGCGCCCGCGAGTTGGGCGAGCCGATCTCCTCGTCCGTCGTCAGCACCATCCCGACACCCGATGCCTCGCTCATCCCGGCCAGCGCGAGCGCCGCCCAGCCCTGCACGACCCCCGCCTTCATGTCGAACACCCCGGGGCCGCGCAGTCGGTCGCCCTCGACCCGGAACGGCAGACGTGCCAGCGTGCCCAGCGGCCACACGGTGTCGAGATGTCCGAGGAGCAGCACGCGAGGACGATCCGGCCCCCACCTCCACACCGGCCGCCCACCGTGCTCCTCGATCCGGGCCGGCTCGGGCAACCAGCCCTCGAAGATGCCCACCGCCTCCTGGACCGCGGCCGCACACGCGTCGACGTCCTCGCTGGGGGACTCGACCGTGACGAGGGCGCCGACCGCGTCCACCATCGCGGGCAGCAGGTCCCGTGCCTGGGCAAGCAGTCCGATCTCGCTCATGTGGCTCCCTTGCTCGCTACGGTGGTCGCGTGCCGGACCACTCGCCAGAGGCTGACCTCGCCCGCGCGCAGTTTCGGGCTGGGGTGACCATCCGGTCCCTTCACGACCTTAGTGACCTCGACGTCGCACGGAGGCTCTTCGATCTCGTCTGGCCCAGCAGCGACGGCTGCACTCAGGTGATGCCCAACCTGATGCGGGCGCTCGTGCACGCCGGCGGATATGCCTCCGCTGCGTATCTCGACGATGAGCCCGTCGCCGCTGCGTTCGGGTTCGTGGGACGGCACCGCACAGTGGACGGACACTGGCACGGACACCTCCACTCGCACATGGCGGCGGTCCTCGAGCCACACCGCGATCGCAGCATCGGCTTGGCGTTGAAGCTGCACCAGCGGGTGTGGGCGCTCGACCACGGCATCGACACCGCGGTGTGGACGTTCGATCCGCTGGTCCGCCGCAACGCCCGCCTCAACCTGCTCAAGCTGGGCGTGGACGTGGAGGGCTTCGAGGTCGACTTCTACGGGAGCATGGACGACGGCATCAACAGCGGCGACCCCACCGACCGGCTGTTCGCGTGGTGGCGGCTGGACTCGCCGCGCGTCTACGCGGCGATGGCCGGCCGACTCGAGCCCCTGGACCTGCTCGCGCTCGACGAGGTCGGGCGGGACGTCGTCGAGATCGAGCTGCCCGACGACATCGTCAGTCTCCGCGCAGCGAACCCCGAGGCCGCAGCCCGATGGCGCCTCGACCTGCGCGCCGCCCTGACCCGCGCCTTCGCGGACGGGTACCGCATCGTCGGCGTCAGCGCCGCCGACAACTACGTTCTGGAGAGGACGCCGTGATCGAGCTCTTCCGCCTGCACCGGCTGAACATCCCGCTGCTGCGGCCCTTCCGCACCAGCTTCGGGACGGAGTCGGTGCGCGACGTGATCCTCGTCGAGGCCGTCTCGTCCGACGGGACGAGCGGCTGGGGCGAGTGCGTCACGATGTCCTGGCCCGGGTACAGCTACGAGTACGGCGACACCGCTGTCGACGTCATGTCGAGCCATCTGCTTCCTGCGCTGCCCGCCGATGACGAGGACCCGTACGCCGTGCGGTCGGCGCTCGGCGTGGTGCGCGGCCACCCGATGGCGAAGACGGCGCTCACCACCGCGATGCTCGACGTGTGGCTGCGCGAGCGGGGGCAGTCGCTCGCGTCGTACTTGGGCGCCACCAAGGAGTTCGTCGACAGCGGGGTGTCGGTGGGCATCCCGGCGACCGAGTCCGTCTCGGACCTGCTCGAGGAGGTCGAGGGCTACCTCGACGCCGGCTATCAGCGGATCAAGCTGAAGATCGAGCCGGGCTGGGATCTCGAGCCGGTCGGTGCGGTCCGTGGGCGGTGGCCGGACATCCCGCTGCAGACCGACGCCAACCAGGCGTACCAGCGCTCGGATGCGGAGCACCTCTCGCGGATGGACGAGTGGGGACTGCTCCTGCACGAGCAGCCGCTCGAGGAGGACGACTGGTACGGCCACGTGCTGCTCTCCCAGGCGTGCCGCACCCCGATCTGCATGGACGAGTCCATCCACTCCGTCGCGAGTGCCGACTCGGCCCTCGCCCTCGGGGCCTGCTCGATCATCAACATCAAGCCCGGCCGAGTGGGCGGCTACCTCACCGCCAAGGAGATCCACGACCTGTCGATGGCGGCCGGAGCGCCCGTCTGGTGCGGGGGCATGCTCGAGACGGGGATCGGCCGCGCGGCGAACGTGGCGCTGGCCGCACTGCCCGGATTCACCCTGCCGGGCGACACGAGTGCATCGGATCGCTACTACCGCGTCGACGTCACCGAGCCGTTCGTACTCGAGGATGGCCGGCTCCGGGTGCCGACCGGACCCGGGATCGGCGTCGACCCGATCCCCGAGGTGCTGCGCGACCTGACGGTCTGGTCGACGGAGCTGCGTCGCGGCTGACCTAGCGGAGACTCGACAGAACCTGCTGCTCGCGATCGGCACTGATGCCGACGCGGCCGGAGAACACGGACTCGGGATAGCCCTCCGCCTGCAGCCACGCCCACGTGTCCCCGACCGTCTCCCGGGTCGGCCGGCAGACGAGGCCGAGGTCGAGGGCGCGCTGCACGCCGATGTCGTGGATGGCCGCGTCCTCGCCGTCGGGAGGAGCCCAGATCGGCAGCTCGGTCCACGGCGCGATCCCGGCGTCCGCGATCTCCTGGGGCGTCAGCCAGACCAGCCGGGCGGACGAGTCGCTGACCTCGACGACCAGGTCGAGCAGCGCGCCCATCGTGGTCAGCCCCGGCGGCGCCGACCGTGTTCAGCGCGCCACGCACACCGCCCGCCCCCGCCTCGAGGAGCCACGCGGTCAGGTCCCGGCCGTCGATGTACTGAATGGCGCGATCCCGTGGCCCCGGGGCCAGGACGTCCCCGCCTCGGGAGATCCGGTCGAACCACCAGGGCAGTCGGCCGACCACCTCGTACGGGCCGAGGATCAGGCCGGCCCGCGCGAGCAGGCACCGTTCCTCACCGAAGGACTCGAGCACGGCGAGCTCTGCGCCGCGCTTGTCCTCGGCATAGTCGGTCTGGTCGGCCCCGGCATCGGCCCGGACCAGTGGCGACGCCTCGTCGAACCCGGGGGCCCACGGCCACTCGTACACCGACGCGCTGGACACGTACGCATACATGCCGGCGCGGTCGGCAAGCAGCGCCGCCGACTCCCGCACGATGCGGGGCGCCGCGCTCCACGTGTCGAGCACGAGGTCGAAGTCGCCCGCTGAGGACAGCGCCTCGGCCAGTGAACCCGCTGCCAGGCGATCCGCACGCAAGGCCCGAACGCCGGCGGGCATCGGCGCCCCCAGCCCCCGATTGACGGCGGTGACGTCCCAGCCGAGGGCGAGGGCGTGCTCGACTGCGGCTCGCCCCACATGGCGGGTGCCGCCGAGGATCAGTACCCGGGTCACGTCGAACTCCTTTCGGCGGACCGTTCTGCTGAGGCGCCGGTGATCCGGGAGACCGCGAACTGGCGGACCGCGTCGGTCCGGTGATCGAAGGCGGTGAGCACCCCCGCGGTGAGGCGGATCGGGTCGACCACCTGCTCGGCCACCTCGCCGTCCGTGCCGGCGTAGCCGATCCAGACCGGCTCGTTGCCCTCGATGGCCTGCCGCAGCAGGGTGACGACGGCCGCGGCGCTCAGGCCCGGCACCTCGACGGTGGCGGCGGGGCCGGTCAGGGGAGCGGCGCGCCGGGTGCTCGCCCGGTCGCCGGCGCGCAGCGTCCGGACGGCGGCGTCGACAAGGGTGTCCTGCACGACGGCGCGGCGCGCAGCGGCCGGCCCGCGCGGGGTGCGGACCCGCCGGTCTTCCGGCCGGCGAACGACCACGACGCCGTCCGGGCTCTCTGCGGCGGGCGCGTAGCCGGCGGCGCGCAGCGCGCGGATCACCTCGGACGTGGGCGCCTGGCTGATGACGACGGAGTCGGCGAGCCGGTGCAGCCGCAGGGCACGCAGGCGTCGGTCGGCGACGAGCGCCGCGAGAGCCTCGGTGTTGTCGCTGCGCACGTAGGCGAGCGCACTGCCCACGCGGACGGCCCCGTGCCGGCGGGCGACGTCGTCGATGAGGTACGTCAGCGGCTGCGGGACCGGGGTGCGCGAGAGGTCGGAGAGCAGGTCATGGATCGCCTCCGCATCCCAGCCCGCGTCGAGGGCGCGTCGGATGGAGGCCTCGCTGACGCGGAAGACGGTCGCGTGGCCGCGGGACTCCACGTCCGCGAGCAGTCGCAGGCTGCGGGCGGCGCTCGCGATGAGTGGTCCGGGGGCGACGATGGTGAGGTCGGCCTGGATGAGCACGTGGTCGACGTCCTCCGGGAGCGCCGACGCGATGGCGTCCGCCACCCGCTGCGCGTGTGCGCGGCGGGCGGGCACGGAGGGGCCATGCGGCTCCAGGAGCAGTCGGCCGGCCGTGCTGAGCGCGCCGGCGGCGAGCAGGCCGAGGTCGGTGCCCTCGCGCAGCGTCGCCGTCACGGTCAGCCGGCGCAGCTCGCCGGAGCGACGTGGCTGCCGGTCGTCGAGGATGGCGAGGATGTCCGTCTCACTCAGGGATGCGCCGGGCGGCACCTGCGTGAGCAGCGAGATGACGTCGCGTCGCAGGACCGGAATCGCGCTCCGGTCGCGGTCGGCGGACAACACCTGCGACTTGTTGTCGGAGAGTGCGGGCAGCCGCGGCAGCTCCAGCCAGGCCTCCGCGAGGGCGATCCACTGCTCGGCGGCCGTGGCTGCGACCCAGGCGTCGAAGTGGTCCGTCGGCACCCAGTGCGGCGGCTCGTCGCCGTCGTCGACCACCAACCGGGTCGCATGGGCGAGCTCGATCGTGAGTGCGGTGCGCGCCCAGTCGGAGTGCAGTGCCTCCCGAGCCCGCGCGAAGTCGCGCAAGGACAGCGCCCCGCTGCGCAGCACGCCGGGTGGGTGCACCGACCAGTCGTCGAGCAGGTCGCGCACCAGGCCGAGGGCCTCGCGGGCGTGCAGGGCCGCCTGGGCGTCGACGTGGTCCGGGTCGTGAGCCTGGCCCGCGGTGGCGGTCGGCGACGGCCAGCGCGGGACCGGCGCGCCGGACACCAGGTCCCGCACCGGCAGGACGGCGCGTAGCGCGGTGGGCGCACCCCAGACGAGGGCGCACGCGATCAGGTCGTCGAGGGCCCGCTCGCAGGCCGGCTCTGCGTCCGGGGGCAGGGCACTGGCGGCTGCGGCGACTACGGCCGAGCGGTCGGCGGGCGCGTCCAGGGTCAGCTCGGCGGTACGACTCAGGACGTGCAGGTGCATGGCGTCCAGGCCATCGAGGCAGCGAGCGACCGACGGACCCGTCGTGGCCCGCGCGGTCAGGGAGGTGAAGTCGGGCGGGACCGGGTGGAGGAGGTCGGGGCGCAGGTGCAGGAGCGCCGAGAGGGCGGAGTCGTCGCGCTGACGCAGGTCATCCGCGAGACTGCGAGGCGCCTTCCGTGCCGACATCTCGCGACCTATCGGTGCTGGCGGGTGCGCGCCTGCATGGCCAGCCCGATGAAGACGATGACGAGGCCGACGCCGGTGAGCATCGCCAGGAACCACATCAGGCTCGGCAGTTCCAGGGAGGGGACGACGAGGGGGAGCAGGGCGACGAGGGTGCACACCAGTCCCACGCCGGTGATGACTGCGCCGATGCGCAGTACCCGGTCGGCCGAGGAAGGGGCGGCTGTCACAAGGTAACCTTCTCAGGCCAAGGTGACCGACGTGCGCGTCACCCTGCACTCACCGCGCAAAGGAGCCAGCCGTGCCTACCGGGACCGTCAAGTGGTACGACGCCGAGAAGGGCTTTGGCTTCATCTCCTCGGATGAGGGTGACGACGTGTTCGTTCACGTGTCGACGCTCCCCAGCGGGGTGACCTCCCTCAAGGCGGGCACGCGGGTGGACTTCGGGATCGTCGACGGCCGTCGGGGCAAGCAGGCCCTGTCGCTGTCGGTGCTCTCCGCAGCTCCGTCGGTCGTCAAGGGCACCCGCAAGCCGGCGGACGACGTGGCGATCCTCGTCGAGGACCTGATCAAGCTGCTCGACAGCATCTCGAACCAGTTGCGCCGGGGTAAGTACCCGCCGGACTCGACCGCGCACAAGGTCGCCACCGTGCTGCGCGCGGTGGCCGACGACCTCGACGTCTAGCGACGACGCACGGCGTCGGGGCCCGACCTCAGCCCGGCTGGACCAGCTGGAACAGCCACAGCCCGTTCGTGGTCTCGTTGCTCCCCGCGATGATCTCCAGGTTGAGTCCCTCCGCGGGGACCTCCTGGAACTCGGGGAAGGTGAAGCGGAAGTAGGTGCTGGTCACCGGCGTCTGAGTCAGGTTCTGACCGCCGATCCGCGGGGTCCAGCCCTTGTCGGCGACCTTGGGGTCGACGCTGATGCCGACGACCTCGCCGGGCACGACCGGGACCCGCGCCAGTCCCGGGCCGTCGGCCGCGTTGGCGATCACCGTCTGCGCGCACTCGTTCGGGTCGATGGCGGCGGACTCTGACCAGCAGGCAGCCTCGCGCCACTCGGTGGTGGTGCCCGAGAAGACGCTGATGATCGGGTTCGGCTGCTCGCAGGCGGTGAGGCCGGCGGACGCGGCCGCCAGGACGAGTGCGCCGAGGACGATGCGCGTGCGGGTCATGATCCGACCCTACTGCGCGAGGATCCGCGGTCGACCCCCGAACCCGGCCCCGAGGACTGCCGGTGACGTGGTGTGGGACACAATCACTCCATGGCCCCTCCCGCGGACGCGAAGCGCGACTCCTTCCTCGTCGCGGCCGTCGACGTCGCCCGGCAGGCGGCTGAAGCGGACGTGGGCGCCGCGATGGTGGGCGACCACCTCGGTGTCGTCATGGAGGATGAGCGGCTGGCCACGCACACCTTCGCGTGCCTGAACCCCGGCTACGTGGGCTGGCAGTGGGCCGTGACCCTGGCACGGGTGTCGCGGGCGCGAGTGGCCACGGTCAGCGAGGTCGTCCTGCTCCCCGGCGAGGGAGCGCTGGTGGCACCCGAGTGGCTGCCCTGGAGCGAGCGCGTCAAGCCCGGTGATCTCGGTCCGGGCGATGTGCTGCCGACGCCGGCCGACGACCCCCGGCTGACGGCCGGGTTCACCGACGAGGACGACCTGGAGTCGCTCTCCTCCCAGGCGCCGTTGCAGCCCGGGCAGTGGGAACTGGGCATCGGTCGGGTCCGCGTGCTGTCGCCGTGGGGTCGCGACGAGGCGTCACACCGCTGGTCCGAGGGCGACTTCGGGCCGACGGCGTCGATGGCCAAGCAGTCGGCGCTCGAGTGCGTCACCTGCGGATTCCTGCTGACGATGGGCGGGCCGTTCGGCCAGGCCTTCGGCGTGTGCGCGAACCGGATGAGTCCGGCGGACGGCCACGTGGTCTCGCTGGCCTTCGGCTGCGGTGCGCACTCGGAGATCGAGCGCGAGGGGGAGACCCGCAGCCCGGCCGTCAAGGACGAGAACGGCTGGGACCCGCTCGACCTCGGTCACTCCTGAGGGGCCACATTCCCTGTTGAGGGGGTGTCGTGCATCCGGCGCTTGCGCCAGCCGAGGAACACCAGCCCGAGCGCACCGCTCACCAGGCCGACGACCGCAACGCCGATCCACCACAGCTGCCCGTCGGCGTCCAGTCGCGTCCAACTCACCAGCAGCACCACGAGGACGACCGCCCAGGCCGCCGTGCCGATGGCCACGGGCAGGATGCCGTCGGCGTCGGACTCCTGCAGGCGAGTGCGCTCCATGTCGAGGCCACGCTACTGCGCGGGCGGCCGCCCCGCGGCGGGGCACGTACGCTGACGCCATGGATCCACGGACGCGGCGGTTCGTCACCCTGGCCGTGCTGATCTCGTTGCTCGTCGTCGTGGTCGTCGCCGCCCTGCGGAGCTGACGTGCGGCTGCCCCTGGCCGCGGTTGCGGCGGCCGCGGTGCTGCTGCTCGGGGCGCCGAGCGTCGCCGCCCTGGACGGGGTGACCGAGCAGTGCCAGTTCACCGACTCGCGATTCACCGAGATCAGCGGCATGACGTACTCGCAGCGGCACCCGGGCGTCATCTACCTGCACAACGACTCGTCCGGAGGGCCGCGGATCTACGCCGTCGACGCGTCGACGTGCACGACGCTCGCCACCCTGACGCTGGCCGGCGTCGAGGCCCGCGACGTCGAGGCGATCGGGTCGGGGCGGGACCGGAAGGGCCGGCCGGTGCTCTGGGTGGGGGATGTGGGCGACAACCGGGACTCGTGGCCGGAGGTGCGACTGCACCGGGTGCGCGAGCCTGCCGTCCTGCGTGATCGCACTCTCCGCGTGCGCACCTACCGGTTCACCTACCCCGACGGTCCGGTCAACGCCGAGGCGCTGCTGTCCGATCCGGACGGCCTGCGGGTGTGGGTGGTCTCGAAGCGGCTGGCGTCCGGCCAGGTGTTCCGCGTGCCGCTGTCGCGCACGTCGGTGACGACCGCACGCCCGGTGGGGAAGGTCGGCGGGCTGGTGACGGATGCCGCGATGAGCCCGGCGGGGGATCGGTTCGCATTGCGGGACTACGTCGATGCCGAGGTGCGGCTGGGGGCGCCCCCGGGGACGGACCCGGTCACGGTCTACCTGCCGATCCAGCTGCAGGGCGAGGCGATGACGTGGACCGCGGACGGGCAGGCCCTGTTGGTGGCCGGGGAGCGTGACGACCGGTTGCTTCGGGTGCCCGTCACCCCGGCCCCAGTCCCCGTCCCGGCCGGCTCCAGCGCGTCCCCCACCCCGTCGCCTTCGTTGAGTGCGGGGTTGTTGTCGGGTTCGGGGACGGAAACCCCGCAACAACCCCGCACTCAACGAGATGGGCTGGGGGGTGCCGTGGCGGTCGGGCTGATCGCGCTGGCGGTGGGCGTGCTCGCTATCGCGGAGTGGCGTCGACGGTCGCGACCAGGTCGGGCACCGGCCGAAGGACCATGATGCCCAGCGCGGCCAGCAGGAACATCGGCACGAGAAGGAACGCCAGGTGGAAGCCGATCGCGTCGGAGAGGGTGCCGAGCGCGAACGGCGCGACGGCGATCGAGATCGCGCCCGCGAACGAGGCGGCGGCCGTCGCGCGATCGGTGTTGCCGCGGGAGGCGCGCACGACTCGCGCGACGCCCATCGGCCAGTGCACCCCGATGCCCATTCCGGTCAGGAACATGCCGAGCAGGACGACCGGCCAGTAGGTGAAGGCCCACGTCAGTGCGAAGGCGGCGAGCGCGAAGACGATGGATGCCTTGAGCACCGACTCGCTCGGGTGACGCTCGGCGAGGCGGGACCCCCAGATCCGGCCGACGAGCATTCCCGACGTGACCGCTCCGAGTGACGCGGCGGCCGCGGCCGCTCCGAAGTCGCACCGCTCCCGGAGCAGGTCGGCTCCCCAGAACGTCAGCGAGAACTCGGTCGCCAGGAAGAACATGATCACGCCGAGCGACCAGTAGACCGGTGCCTTGAACCTCCCACGGGAGGCCTCGCTGCGGGCCAGCTCCCGGGTGCCGTACGCGAGCACGTGGCGGCCGCGCCAGACCTCGACGACGACCAGGCCGATGACGACGATCCACAGCCCCCACCTCCAGCCGAGCACGGTGGCGGCGCCCAGGCCGATGGCCAGCGGGCCGAGGATCCCGAAGAACGACGCGAGTGCGTTGGCCTCCGTCAGCGCGGCCGGCCCCGCCGCCCCCTGATGGTCCAGCAGGAAGGCGTTGGCCGAGATGAGCATCGCGGTGCCGAAGAACGCTGCGAGCGCGGCACCCGTCATCGACACCGCCGGCGACGCGTTCGGCCAGGTGTAGATCAGCAGGGACGCGAGGGACGCGATCGAGGTGGCGCGGAGCACGGTGCCTCGTCCCCAGCGCCGGATGGCCGGGGCCGTCGCGAGGGCGCCGAGCAGGCCGCCGATCGCGAACGCGGTTCCGTGCAGTGACCCGACGGAGCGGCTGGTGCCCTGCTCGTCGCGCAGCAGCGCCTGGGTGGCGCCGAAGCCGTACAGGAACCACGCCCACAGGGAGATCTGGACGTACGACACCCACGTCGGTCGGTCCCGCAACGGGCGGGTGAAGCGGGCTGAGGCCCCGGCTGCGGGGACCGGTGCCCCGTCAAGCCAGGGTTCGGTCATGTCAGTTGCGCGATGACGTACTCGATCGAGCGCATCAGCTGGCGGACGTCGTCGGGCTCGACGGCCGGGAAGACCGCGATGCGCAGCTGGTTGCGGCCCAGCTTGCGGTAGGGCTCGGTGTCGACGATGCCGTTGAGCCGCAGGGCCTTCGTGATCAGCGTGGCATCGATGGCGTCGTCGATGTCGATGGTCGCGACGACCTTCGAGCGCAGGGCCGGGTCGGTCACGAACGGGGTGGCCAGCTCGCTGGCGTCGGCCCAGTCGTAGATCACGCCGGACGACTCCGCGCTGCGTCCGGCGGCCCAGGAGAGGCCGCCGTTGCCGTTGAACCAGTCGACCTGCTCGGCCATCAGGTAGATGGTGGCCAGGGCCGGGGTGTTGTACGTCTGGTCCAGGCGTGAGTTGTCGATGGCGGTCTGCAGGTCGAGGAAGTCGGGGATCCAGCGACCGGACTCCTTGATCTCGGCGGCCCGCTCGATGGCCCGCGGCGACATGAGGGCGAACCAGATCCCGCCGTCGGAGCCGAAGGACTTCTGCGGTGCGAAGTAGTAGGTGTCGAACTGCGACGGGTCGACGGCCAGGCCGCCGGCACCCGAAGTCGCGTCGAAGACCATCGAGTGCGTCGTCGTCCCCGCCGGAGACGCGGGTCGGGGTGATCGCGACGCCGGTCGACGTCTCGTTGTGCGGGGTGCAGTAGGCGTCGATGCCGGCGGCGGGCTCGAAGACCGGCGCGCTGCCGGGGTCCGACTTCAGGATCACCGGATCGCCCAGATGCGGGGCCTTCTTGACGCCGCTGGCGAACTTGGAACCGAACTCGCCGAAGGTCAGGAACTGCGCACGGTCGCGGATCAGGCCGAAGGAGGCCACATCCCAGAACGCGGTGGACCCGCCGTTGCCGAGCACGACCTCGTAGCCCTCGGGCAGGTCGAACAGCTGGGCGAGGCCCTGGCGCAGGCGGCCGACCTGGGACTTGACGGTCTTCTGCCGGTGCGAGGTGCCGAGGTACGTCTGCCACACCGACGCGAGGGCGTCGACCTGGGCCTTGCGCACCTTGGACGGGCCGGCACCGAAGCGGCCGTCGGAGGGGAGGAGCTCAGCGGGGATGCGGATGTCTTCGGGTGAGGCCGACACGGTGTTTCTCCTGCGGTTGGGCGGTATGTCCAACCCTAGTAGGGACGAGCGAGTGATCCGACCGCGGAGTCAGGGGGTCGGGGCGTAGCCGCTGGGGGCCACCATGGCCGCGTCCCAGCCCGGCACCTGCTCGGGGCGCCGCGGCCGCGGGCCGACGTACTTCGCCGACGGCCGGATGAGTCGTCCGGTGCGCTTCTGCTCGAGGATGTGCGCACTCCAGCCGGCCAGCCGTGCGCAGGTGAACATCGACGTGAACATCGGTGCGGGCACCTGCGCGAAGTCGAGGACGATGGCTGCCCAGAACTCCACGTTGGTCTCCAGGACCCGGTCCGGGCGCCGCTCGCGGAGCTCCTTCAGCGCCGCCTTCTCCAGCGCCTCGGCGACCTGGTAGCGCGGCGCGTCGAGCTCGCGTGCGGTGCGGCGCAGCACCCGCGCCCGAGGATCCTCCGCCCGGTACACGCGGTGGCCGAAGCCCATCAGCCGCTCGCCGCGGTCGAGGACGCCCTTGACGTAGGTCTCGGCATCGCCGGTGCGCTCGATCTCCTCGATCATGCCGAGGACGCGGCTGGGCGCGCCGCCGTGCAGGGGTCCGCTCATGGCCCCGACCGCGCCCGAGATGGCCGCGGCCACGTCGGCGCCGGTGGAGGCGATGACGCGCGCCGTGAAGGTCGAGGCGTTCATGCCGTGCTCGGCGGCGGACACGAAGTACGCGTCGACGGCCTGGACGTGCGCAGGGTCGGGCTCGCCGCGCCAGCGCCGCATGAAGCGCTCGACGACCGTGCTGGCCTCGTCGATCTGCGCCTGCGGGACCATCGGCTTGCCGATGCCGCGCGCGGACTGGGCGACGAAGGACAGCGCCATCACGGACACGTGCGCGAGGTTCTCGCGCGCGGTGTCGTCGTCGATGTCGAGCAGCGGCTTGAGCCCCCAGGCCGGGGCCAGCATCGCGATGGCCGACTGCACGTCGACGCGCACGTCGCCGGAGTGAATCGGGATGGGGAACGGCTCGGCCGGGGGGATGCCCGGGTTGAACTCGTTGTCCACGAGCAGGCCCCACACGTTCCCGTAGGAGACCTTGCCGACGAGGTCCTCGATGTCGACGCCGCGGTAGCGCAGGACGCTGCCGTCGCGGTCGGGCTCGGCGATCTGGGTCTCGAACGCCACGACTCCCTCAAGTCCGGGAACGAAATCGGCCACGGCGTCCTCCTCAGGTGGGCTGCGGCCTCTCATTCAACATGGAGCGCGGATCCGTGGTGAGATCGGGTCATGAGTCTGTGGTCTCCGCCACCCGAGGACGGCCCCCAGCGCCTGGCCGACCTTCGGGTCTCCTATGACAGCGGTGTCCTGGAAGAGGACGGCCTCGCGGACACTCCCCTCGGTCAGTTCCAGTCATGGTTCGCGGAGGCCGCCGCCGCCGGCTTTCCCGAGCCGAACGCGATGGTGCTGGCCACCGTCGGGGACGACGACCAGCCGACTGCCCGTTCCGTGCTGCTCAAGGACGTCGACCCGCGTGGCTTCGTCTTCTTCACCAACTACGGGTCGACGAAGAGCCGCCAGCTGGATGCCCGACCCGGTGCGTCCCTGCGTGTTCCCGTGGTTCGCCCTGCACCGGCAGATCGTCGTGGTCGGACGGGCCGAGCGACTGCCGCGGGAGGAGTCGGCCGAGTACTACGCGAGCCGCCCGCATGGCTCGCGGCTGGGTGCGTGGGCCAGTCGGCAGTCGGACGTCATCCCCGACCGCGACGTGATCGAGACCGAGTACGCCCGGCTGGCGGACCAGTACCCCGAGGGCAGCGACGTGCCGGTGCCGGAGTTCTGGGGCGGCTGGCTGGTGCGCGCCACGTCGGTCGAGTTCTGGCAGGGGCGTCCGTCGCGGCTGCACGACCGGCTGCGCTTCCGCTCCCGTGACGGCGAGGTCGCCGCGCTCGACGACGCGACACCGTGGCGGGTGGAGCGGCTGTCCCCCTGAGTTCAGCTCAGGAACAACGTGATCGACGCACTGCCGCACTCGGACGGATCGTCGGCCCCGAGGGCCTTCTGCAGCTCGCTGCACTGACCGTCCGCACGCCGCGGATCGAGGCCGAGGCGGAACTCGCGGATGTTGCTGATGCCGTCCTTGTCGGCGTCGGCGCGGGCGTTGGCCTTGCGCCAGTTCAGGTTGTGGGCCTTCTCCCAGCGGTCGGGCATGCCGTCGCCGTCGGTGTCGCGGCGGGCCGCCTGGGCGGGCGCGGCCAGCAGGGACATCCCCAGGGCAGCGGCCACCAGAGCGACGGCGACGCGCGCGAGCGGCTTCAGCATTCGGACCTCCGGTGAGGGGACATGGTCAGGGTGGCACGTCCGGGTGCATGACGGAACCCCCGAGAGCGGGCTGCCGCGGGCGGCTCGACCCGGCGGCGTAGGTTCTCGCCCGTGGCGCGCATCCTGGCCGACCTGACCCCCCTGCGGGTCAGCGCGCCGTACCGCCGCCTGTGGGCAGCGTTGGGCGTCAGCAACGTCGGTCAGCAGATGACCTCGGTGGCCGTGGGCCTCCAGGTGTGGGACCTGACCCGATCCAGCTTCATGGTCGGGCTGGTCGGGCTCTTCCAACTGGTCCCGCTGGTGGGGTTCGGCCTCTACGGCGGCACGCTGTCCGACGCGTTCGACCGCCGGAAGGTGGGCGTGGTCTCGGCGGCCGGCCTGTGGCTCTGCTCGGTCGGGTTCCTCGGACAGGCGCTGGCGGGCGCCGATCACATCGGGCTGCTGTACCTGATCGTGGCGGTGCAGTCCGCGTTCTTCGCCGTCGGCAATCCGGCGCGGCAGGCGATCATCCCCCGCATCGTGCCGGCCGAACTGCTGCCGGCCGCCAACGCCCTCGGGATGGTGACCTGGAACCTCGGCTTCACCCTGGGACCGGTGCTCGGCGGCGTGCTGGTCGCGGCGACCGGGACGGTCACGACCGCGTACGCCGTCGACGTGGTCGCCTTCACGATCGTGCTGTGGGCGATGATCCGGCTGCCCAGCCTGCCGCCCGTGGTCGCGCCCGGTGCGGAGCGGCCGCGTGCCGGCTGGGCCTCGGTTCGGGAGGGCTTCGCCTTCCTGCGCGGCAAGCGGAATCTGCAGATGACCTTCTACCAGGACATCGTGGCGATGGTCTTCGGCATGCCGCGCGCCCTGTTCCCGGCCATCGCGGCACAGTGGTACGGCGGGTCGACGGCGGACGTCGCGCTCGTGCTCGGGCTGCTGTCCGCGGCTCCCGCGGCCGGTGCATTGGTGTCCGGGGTGTTCTCCGGCCCGCTGGGCCGAGTGCGCTGGCAGGGCCGAGCCATCGTCGGCGCGATCCTCGTCTGGGGGCTGGCCATCACCGTGTTCGGACTCGTGCGGTGGCTCCCATTGGCGCTGTTGCTGCTCGCCATCGCCGGGGCCGCCGACAACGTCTCGGCGGTCTTCCGGACAACAATCCTGCAGGCGGCGACGCCGGACGAGTTCCGCGGCAGACTGCAGGGCGTGTTCACCGTCGTCGTGGCGGGTGGACCGCGACTGGGCGACGTGGAGGCGGGCACCGTGGCGGCACTGGGCGGAGAGGCGTTCTCCGTGATCACCGGCGGCGTGGCCTGCATCGTCGGATCGCTGGCCCTGGCCGCGAAGTTCCCGGGCTTCCTGAGGTACGACGCACGTCACCCGGTGCCATGACGATGCGACTGCCCATCCGGACCGAGCGCCTGCTCCTGCGCGCGCTGTCGATGGACGACCTGGTCGAGCATCAGCGGATGTACGGGGATCCGGACGTGGTCCGCTACCTGTACGAGGCGGAGCTGGACGGGGACGCGGCCGCGACGCACCTGGAGAAGCGGCTGCCGGTCGACCTGCCGGCCGAGGGGGAGTGGCGCAACCTGGCGGTCGAGCTCGACGGTCGGTACCTCGGCGAGGTCGGGGTGTGCCTGGTGAGCGCCGAGCACCGGCAGTGCGAGGTGGGGTACGTCTTCCTGCCCGAGGCGGCCGGCGCCGGCTACGCGACCGAGGCGGCGGCCGCGATGGTGGCGCTGGCGTTCGAGGAGCTCGGTGCCCATCGGGTGATGGGGCGGCTGGACGCGCGCAACCTCGCTTCGGCGCGGGTGCTGGAGCGGCTCGGGATGCGTCGCGAGGGGTTCCTGCGGGAGAACGAGTTCGTCAAGGGCGAGTGGACGGACGAGTTCGTCTACGCGATCACCGAGGACGAGTGGCGCGCCCGGCAGTAGGAAGGGCCGTCAGAGCGTGAAGGGCGCCCCCGAGGCGCGATCGGTGACGACCGAGACGACGTCGACGACGATGTTGTATGCGCCCCAGGTGACCAGGCCCCAGTACACCGCGTAGCCGAGGATCGTCACCGGTCGGCTGCGCCACCAGGCCTGCCACGGCACCGGAAGCGCGGGCCGAGGGGGTGGCGCGAGCACTTCGGTGAGGAAGGCTGTGCCCGCGCCAGCCAGCGCCGGGACGAGGATGAAGATGGCGATGGCCAGCCACACCGGCTCGAGGATCGAGTAGTCGAACGACGGGTGGTCGTGCACGAACAGCGCGCCGCCGATCGCCCCGGTCAGCAGGGCGAAGCCCGCCACCCTCCCCAGCCTCGACGGCGGCAGTGCGCGGCGGGCCAGCAGATACGCCGGGCCGACCACAAGCGCGCTCCCTACCGCCAGCGCGATGGCCAGGGTGACCGACCCCCCAAGGGTGAACTGCCCCACGCGGGCCGCGTCATCGGTGAGCCGACCCTGCGCGATCTCCGGCGAGGTCAGGGCGAGCAGTCGCATGCCGAGCCGCCCCAGAACGCCGCCGACGAGCAGGCCACTGACCCCGGCCGCCAGGACGGCGGCCATCAGGGAACGGGCCGCGGCGAACCACGCGGCCGAGACTGGCCGGTGGTGCACCTCGGGGAACGTGGTCATCACACCGCCTCGCTCCCCAGCGGGACAACTGTGATCCTCGGGAGGCGCGCGGTCAAGGTTCCGCGCAGCGGCCTGCTACTGCTGGCGGCGGTCCCGCAGGACCTCGGCAACCAGGTCGTCGACGGTGATGCCGCGACGCTTCGCCTCTGCCCGGACGGACTTCCGCAGGGACTTCGGGATCTGCACCTCGAGGGTGACCGGCTTGTTCTTGTCCGGCATGCCCACAGAGTCGCCGGTGCTCACGCCCGGACGACGCAGGTTCGACTCGGGTTCCTCGTCCTGCGGCATGCTCGGGTGCACGTCGGCATCGGGGGCCTTCTGCAGCCGCGGCCGCGTGCCCTCGGACGGCGTCACGTCAGGAACCGGCGAATCGAGACGCGGGGCTCCGGCTGCCGGGGCGGCACGAGCATGTCGAGCAGGTCGTCCATGATCTCCGACACCTCGCGCGAGCCCGGCGAGTTCCACGTGTGGATCGGGCTCACGGCTCGCTGCGACTGCGGGATGCCCGCGCACTCCGGGAGCGGCGGGTCGTACACCAGCCGGCCGTGCGCGTCCGCGAGTCGCTCGAGGTTCAGCCGGTGCTCGCGGTCGTCAGGACGGAACCGGTTGACGACGACGGTCGCGGCCGTCAGTCGCGGGTTCGTGGTGCGGGCGATCACGTCGACGGCCTCGAGTGCTTCAACCGCCCCGTGCAGGGAGAAGTGGGAAGGCTCGGTGACGATCACCGCCCGGTCGGAGGCGGTGAGGGCGTTGCGCGTCAGCTCGCCGAGCGACGGCGGGCAGTCGATCAGGACCACGTCGTACTGCTTTGGGAGAGTGGCCAGAGCGGTGCGCAGCCGCTGTGACGAGTGCCGGCTCCTCGTGATGGTTCGGTGCTCCAGGGACCGCTCGGCGGCGATGACCGACACGTTGGGGCCCCAGCCGCTCTCGACGACGGCGTCCGCCGCCGTCCCGGCCCGTGCGTCCGCGAGCACGTCGCTGGTGGTGAAGTCGGCGCCGAGGACGTCGAGGGCCATCGAGGCGTTCGCCTGCGGGTCCATGTCGATCACCAGGGTGCGCAGGTCGCGGTCCCACGCGGCACTCGCCAGGCCCAGGGCCACGGTGGACTTGCCTACGCCGCCCTTCATGGACAGCACGGCGACGACGGTCATGCCGCCATCCTGTCATCGTCCGCGCGATGCCCTGTCACTTGCGGCGGCAACGCGCCGGAAGAGGCCCGCCTCGGGCGGCGACACGTCAGGACTTGATGGCCTGGAAGTCGGCGAGGGCGATGTCGCGCTCCACCGCGTGGTCGACGACCCGCTCCGGGTAGCCGTCCCGGTAGCCGTCAGGTGCCTTCCACGGCTCATGGGCGGACGCGCCGGGCAGGTGCCGCAGCTCGGGCAGGTAGCGGCGGACGTAGTCCCCGTCAGGGTCGAACTTCAGGCCCTGCAGCACGGGGTTGAACACCCGGTAGAAGGGGGCGGCGTCGGTGCCGCACCCGGCCGTCCACTGCCAGCCGTGGGTGTTGCTGGCCAGGTCACCGTCCCGCAGCCAGTGCATGAACTCGCGGGCGCCGAGCTGCCACGGCAGGTGCAGGTCCTTGACGAGGAAGCTGGCGACCACCATCCGCACCCGGTTGTGCACCCAGCCCTCTGCGCGCAGCTGGCGCATGCCCGCATCGACGAACGGGTAGCCGGTGCGGCCCTCGCGCCAGGAGTCGAGCGCGGCCTGCGCTGCTGGGCCGGACGTCCAGCGCATGTCCTCGTCGTATCGGGCGTCCAGGGAGGCGCGCGCACTCTCCGGCGCGGTGGCGAGCACGTCGGCGTAGAACTCGCGCCAGCACAGCTCCTTGCTGAACACCTCGTCGCGGGGGGAGAGGTCGGCGAGCAGGGTGCGCGGGTGGATCTCGCCCCAGCGCAGGTGATGGCTCAGGACGGACGTGCCGGCGAGGTCGGGCCGGTTGCGCAGCTCGGCGTAGTCGGCGAGGCCGGTCTCTCGGTAGGCGGCCCAGCGGGCCAGCGCCGCGGCCTCGCCGGCAGGCGGCAGCGCGACGCCCTCGAGGTCGGGTGCGGCCGGGTAGCCGTCGCAGTCCACGGCCGTCCACCAATCCACGTCCCCGGGCGGCGGTGCCGGCGGGCGCCAGCCGTGCCGCACCCAGGCCTTCCAGAACGGGGTGAAGACCCGGTAGGGGGTGCCGTCGTCCTTGGTGACGCGTCCGGGTGCGACGGCGTACGGCGAGCCGGTGCGCACGAGGGGAACCGGCAGGGCGTCCGCGACGGCCTCATCGCGCCGTCGGCCGTAGGGGGCGAAGTCGGCGGCGATGTGCACGCTGGTCGCGCCGCTGGCCCGGACGAGCTCGGGCAGGATCTCGACCGGGTCGCCATGCTGGAGCAGGAGCGCGTCGCCGAGGCTGGCGTCCAGGCTGCGCAACGATTCCACGAGGTACGCCAGCCGCACCGGCCCCGCCGGCAGCCACAGGTCCGGGTCGATCACGAACAGCGGGACGACGCGGCCGTCGCCGTCGGATCGCGCGGCGTCGACGGCGGCGAGGAGGGCGGGATTGTCGGCGAGCCGGAGGTCGCGGCGGAACCACATGATGGTCGGCACGTCTGCAGGCTAGGCAGTAGGTTGAGGGTAGGCAAACCTGAGTCGTGCCGGCCGAGGAGTCTTCGTGAGCGACCTGATCGACACCACGGAGATGTACCTGCGCACCGTCTTCGAACTCGAGGAAGAAGGCATCGTCCCGATGCGGGCCCGGATCGCCGAGCGGCTCAGCCAGAGCGGGCCGACGGTCTCGCAGACGGTGGCCCGGATGGAGCGCGACGGGCTTGTCGTCGTCAGTTCCGACCGACACCTCGAACTGACCCCGCTGGGCCGGGACGCCGCGACCCGCGTCATGCGCAAGCACCGGCTGGCGGAGTGCCTGCTCGTCGAGGTGCTGAAGATGCCGTGGGAGGAGGTGCACGCCGAGGCCTGCCGCTGGGAGCACGTGATGAGCGAGTCGGTCGAGCGCCGGGTGCTGGACCTGCTCGGCAACCCGACGACGTCGCCGTACGGCAACCCGATCCCGGGCCTGGACGAGCTCGAGCCGGGAGTCGACCACGTCATGGTCGATTCGGAGTCGATGGTGCCGCTCAGCGACGCGGCCCGCGACGAGGTGCGGCGCGTGGTCGTGCGCCGGATCGCGGAGCCGCTCCAGGACGACGGCGACGCGATGACGACCATCCGGCGGATCGGTGCGATGCCGGGTGCGTCGGTGAAGGTGCACCGGTCGGCGGGCGGCGTGACGATCGGCAGTGCGGGGGAGTACACCGAGTTGCCAGCCGAGGTCGCGCAGCACGTGCTCGTCGAGGCCGCCAACTAGCGCGTCGCCCCACGCAGATTTGCACCGCTTCCCGGTCCAATTCTGGAGAAGTGGACCGGGATCCCTTGGTTGCTGCGGAATTGGACCGGGGGCCGGTGCAAGTCAGTGACGGGTCAGTGCGATGACGTGGGAGCTGGCCGGCCACGCGTGGGGCCGTCGGGGGTGAAATGGCGGAGTCCCATCCGAGAGCGTCGGCCTACGGGTGGTCACCAGACGCGAGGTCGAGTTCGTCGGGCCGTACCGGTCGAGGGAGCATGCGCGGCGGCGGCGGCGTGCAGCGGCCCATTTCTCCAGAATCCCGGGGATCCCGGTCCACTTCTGCAGAACTGAACCGGGAAGCGGTGCAAATCTGGGCCCGATGGCCTTGAGGCGACGGCCGCACACATGTACGCTGGCCGCACACGTGGTCGCTATGCGAACACCTGTGCGGTTCGTGGACCGTGCCATCGTCGACCCTGGAGCCCGGATGACCTTCTTCTCGTCGATCGCCGACACCCGTGAGCAGCTGGCATCCACCGGCTACCTCGTCGACGAGGCCCTCGCCACCGTCGTCTTCCTCGGCGACGCGCTCGGCAAGCCCATCCTGTTGGAGGGCCCAGCGGGGACGGGCAAGACGGAGCTCGCCAAGGCCGTCGCGCAGGCCACGGGAGCCACCCTCGTCCGCCTGCAGTGCTACGAGGGCCTCGACGAAGCGCGCGCCCTCTACGAGTGGAACTACCGCAAGCAGCTGCTGCGCATCCAGGCCGCCCAGGCCGACGACGAGTCGGACGACTGGAACGACCTGCACGACGACATCTTCGGAGAGGAGTTCCTGCTCTCCCGTCCGCTGCTGACCGCAATCCGCCAGGAGGGCCCGACCGTCCTGCTCGTCGACGAGACCGACAAGGCCGACGTCGAGGTCGAGGGCCTCCTGCTCGAGGTGCTGAGCGAGTTCCAGGTGACCATCCCCGAGCTCGGGACCATCGCGGCCACGCATACGCCGTTCGTGGTGCTCACCTCCAACGCCACTCGAGACTTGTCCGAGGCGCTCAAGCGCCGCTGCCTCTATGCGCACGTCGACTACCCGGATGCCGTCCGCGAACGGGCCATCGTCATGTCACGCGTGCCCGAGACCACGGAGGAACTCGCCACCGAGCTCGTGCGCTCCGTGCGTGCGATGCGGACGATGGAGTTGCGCAAGGCCCCGAGCATCGCGGAGACGATCGACTGGGCCCGAGCCATGCAGGCGCTCGGCGTGACCGACCTGACGGAGGCGGTCATCGAGCAGACGCTGGGCGTCGTGCTGAAGCATCAGAGTGACCGGCATCGCGTGTCGGAGCAGCTGGGCCTCGGGGCCGCGCGATGACCGAGGCGTATCTGGTCGGTGGCGTCCGCACGCCGGTGGGGCGCTATGGCGGCGCCCTGGCCGACGTACGGGCCGACGACCTTGCGGCCCTGGTCGTCGGCGAGGTGGTGGCTCGAACGGGGGTACCGGCCGACCGCATCGACGACGTCATCCTCGGAGCCGCCAATCAGGCCGGTGACGACAATCGCAACGTCGCACGCATGGCGGTCCTGCTGGCCGGCCTGCCGGACTCGGTCCCGGGCTACACGGTGAACCGGCTGTGCGCGTCCGGGCTGCAGGCGGTGGCTTCCGCCGCGCAGGGCATCCGCTCGGGGGACCTGTCGCTGGTCGTCGCCGGCGGTGCCGAGTCGATGACGCGCGCGCCGTGGGTGACGGCCAAGCCGTCCAAGGCCTGGGCCAAGCCGGGTGAGGTGTTCGACAGCGCGCTGGGCTGGCGGCTCGTCAATCCGCGCATGCGCGAGGTGGACGGCGGTGACGCCACGCTCTCGCTGGGTGAATGCACCGAGAAGCTGGCTGACCTGCACGGCATCTCCCGCGAGGAGTCGGACGAGTATGCCGCGCGCTCCCAGACGATCGCGGCGGATGCGTGGGACCGGGGCTTGTTCGACGCGGAGATCGTGAGCGTCCCGACGAAAGCCGGGGAGTTCACTCGCGACGAGACCGTGCGCTCAGGCACGTCCGTCGAGTCGCTGAGCCGCCTGAAGCCCGCCTTCACCCGGGAGGGGGTGTCGACGGCGGGCAACTCGTCCCCGTTGTCCGACGGTGCATCCGCGATCGTCGTTGCGGGGGCAGACGCCGTCGAGGAGCATGGCCTCCGGCCTCGGGCGCGCGTGGTGTCCTACGCCGCAGCGGGTGTGCCGCCGAGCCTGTTCGGCTTCGGGCCGGTGCCGGCGATCCGCGCAGCGCTCGCGAAGGCCGGACTCTCGCTCGCCGACATGGACGCGGTCGACATCAACGAGGCCTTCGCGGCGCAGGTGCTCGCCTGCGCGAAGGAACTGGCCGTCGATCGCAACCGCCTGAATGCCTCGAGCGGGGCGATCGCCCTCGGGCATCCACTGGGATCGAGTGGGTCGCGGATGCTCGTGACGATGCTCGGGCACCTCGAGCGAACCGGCGGTCGGTACGGCGTGGTCTCACTGTGCATCGGCGTCGGGCAGGGCGCGGCCATGGTGATCGAGCGGCTGTAGCCGTCCCCGGGTCTCGGCGGAACCGGCTAGACGATCTGGGTCACCGCGCCGATGAGCTGGCGGATAGTCGACACCTCGAAGAAGTCCGTGCAGTGGTTGCCGTACTCGGTCGCGCAGGAGTCGAGCGTGTCCCACTCGTGTCGCTGCTCCGGGTTGAGCCAGTACAGCCGCCGGGCTCGGTGCTGGATCTCCGCCAGCTCGCCGACGGCGGACTCACGTCGATGTGAGCGGGTGTCGCCGGCGATGATGACGGTCGTCTTGGCGGTCACGCCGTCGCCCCACGTGTCCAGGAATGTGGACAGGACGCGGCGGTAGTCGCTCCGACCGTCCTTCACGATCAGGCCCTTGCGGCCGAGCAGCTGGCGCGGATCGAGCACGCCGGGGGAACTGGCGAGGATGTCGGTGATCTCGACGATGCCGTCGACGAAGACGAACGACCGCACGCGCCGGAACTCCTGGTGCACTGCGTGGAGCAGCGTCAGCGTGAAGGGCGCGAACTCCGCCGTGGACCCGGACACGTCGCACAGCACGATGAGGTCCGGCTTGGTGGGGCGCTTGCGTCTGAGGACGGGCTGCACCGGCACGCCGCCCGTGCCCATCGACGCCCGGATGGTGCGGCGCATGTCGAGGCCCGCGGTGCCGCGTCGACGACGGTTGCCGAGGCGGGTGGCCAGCCGCCGAGCCAACGGTCGCATCGCCTGGCGCATGGCGGCGATCTCGTCCGGGCCGGCGAGCAGCAGGGGACGGTCTTCGGGATCCTCGAGCGCCTGGCTGGCCTCCATGCCGGTGTCGCGCAGCCGTCCGGACACCAGGTCCTCCATGCGAACCTTCATCGAGTCGAGCATCGCGCTCGCCTCGGCCGCCTCGACCGCGCGGTCGTACGATGTCTCGCGCTCGCCCTGCTCGAGGTAGCGGCGGTAGATGCTCGGCAGGTTCATCCGCCGCAGAGCCCGCTGGGTGTGGTGCCCCGCGGTGGAGGTGTGCTTGTCGGTGCCGGCGTAGCGCTCGACGGCCTCGTCCAGGAGCTCGTCGATGGCGGCAACGTCGCCCTCGCGCATGGCACGCACCAGGTCGTCCATCAGTTGCTCGTCGCCCGCCTCCTTGCCGCTGCTGCTCGCCATGGCGTCGGATCGGTGGGGACGGTGCTGCCGGGGGAAGACGGCCTCGAAGGAGCGCTCGAAGAGGACCTCGTGGGTCGTGTCCTTGACGAGGGTGGCCTTGAGTGCCGTGCGCACGTCAGTGCGGTTGTCGATGTCGACGCTGGCCAGCGCGGCGGCCGCGTCGAGGGCCTCGCTGGTCGAGACCGGCAAGCCGCCGTGACGCAGGCGGCGGACCAGGTCGAGGATCGCGGCCGGCATCCCCTCCAGCGGTGGAATGGTTGCGGTGGCCACTTCGACACCCTAGCCTTGCGTGCGCGTGACGAACAAGTGTTCGTAATGAGAACTTCGCTCGACGGAGGTGTCCATGGAGCAGCTGCTGGATCTGGCCGTCATGCTGCGACCCGATGCTGACGCGCGGGAGCGAGAGCTGGTAGCCCGGCTCGCGGGCCGGCTCGGATACTTCGCGGTGCATGTGCCGCTGCCCGAGGGCGAGATTCTCGATCCCCAGGAGGTCGAGAGGCTGATGGAGGCGGCCGCGCCGGCAATGGTCGTCGTCGACGATGGTGCCGACAACGTGGGCATCGTGCGTCGCAACGATCCCGATCTGGTGCGTCAGGCCCGTGCGGCTCTGGACGACCTCGAGGATGCGCGGCCGCTGATCGTCGCGGTCCCCATCTCGATCGGGCGGACGTACAACGAGGCCGTGGCGCGCGCGGATCGCGATCCCAGGTTCGTCGGCGAGGCACATCCGCGGGAGTCCGGCATCTTCGGCACGTTCGAGCAGGCGCAGGAGCAGGTGCTCGAGCTGGCCCGGGCGGGAGCCGAGGTGCTGCTGGTGACGGTGCCGCACGAGCTCGACGTGGCAGACGTGCTGGCGCAGGTGAAGGCCCTGGTCGTCGGCGCGACGCCCGCCCTCTTCGACCGCTAGCGACCTTCGCCCTTCGTTGAGTGCGGAGTTGTTGCGCTGTCTCACCGCGCCAACCCCGCAACAACTCCGCACTCAACGGATGGGGGACGTGGTTGTCCAGAAGAGTCGGAGGGCTGGTCGGCTGTCCACACCTCGACGGATGTCACTGGTTGTCCGCCCGCGCGCCGGCTGGGCTGGCGTCATGCAGCCACCCGTCTCGACCGACCGCCTGTTGGCAGTGACCAGATCGGGCGCACCCGGCCTGTCCTACGCCGAACTGCGTGGACGACGCTTCGCAAGTCCCACTCGAGGGGTGCGCATCGACACGACAGTGCCCGCGAGCGACTGTGATGACGTCGCTGCCGCGGTCATGGGCGCCGTATCCCGAGCGGTGGTCACCGACGTCGATGCCGCACGCCTGTGGCGGTTGCCCCTGCCGCATTGGCTAGCAGACCCGGACGAGCGCCCCATCTCCATTGCCGTGAACGCGGGTACGGCCGGGCCTCAGCGGCGAGGGGTACGTGGACGACGCCTCCGGTTGCCCGACGAGCATGTGACCACGTACGGCGGGGTGAGCGTCACGACCCCCGCGCGCACCTGGCTCGACTGTGCGGCGGAGATCCCCCTGGACTACGTGGTCGCCATGGGTGACGCAGGCCTGGCGCAGGGGCTCATGACGCAGCAGGAGTTGAAGGCGCTCCTGCACTGGGGATTCCGCCGCAGGGGAGTCGGCGTGGCTCGTCGCGCCTTCCCCCTCCTCGATCCAGCATCGGCCTCGCCCGGCGAGTCTCGCGCCCGAGTTCTGCTCATGGCCGAGGGCGTGCCCCGTCCGCGGTGCAACGTCGACATCGTGGTGATGGGTGAGTGGCTCGGACGAGGCGACCTCGTGTGGGACGACTTCCGGGTCGTCGTGGAATACGACGGGCTGGTGCACCTCGACGAGCTCCAGCGTCGGCGGGACGCGAGACGCCGCAACCTGCTGCAGGAACGCGGGTGGATCGTCATCACCGCGACGGCGGACGACCTGCGACAGCCGTGGATCCTCGCGCAGCAGGTGCTCGCGGCCCTCCGCTCCCGCGGCTGGAACCCCCAGCAGACTTGTTGAGTGCGGGGTTGTTGCGCGTTCTAGGACGTGAAACCCCGCAACAACTCCGCACTCAACGAAAGGCATCCAACGAGAAGCGTCAGTACTGGCGGCTGGCGAGATCCTGGTTGATCAGCACGCTGCACTCCCGCAGCCGCGGCAGGAAGGACTCGCGCAGCGTGGCAAGCGTCACTCGCGTGGCATGGGCGGACGTGTTGATGGCCGCCACCGTTCGCCCGCTGCCGTCGCGGATCGGCACGGCCACGGAGCGCACCCCGTCCTCCAACTCCTGGTCGAGCAGGCACCAGCCCTGAGCTCGCACCTTGTCGAGCTCGCGACGGAGCTGATCCGGGTCGGTGATGGTGTGCCCGGTGCGGGCGCGCAGATCGGCGTGCGCCAGGTACTCCTCGAGCTGGTCCTGCTCGAGCGCGGCCAGCAGCACTCGGCCCATCGACGTGCAGTACGCCGGCAGCCGGGTGCCGACCGACAGCCCGATCGTCATGATCCGGTTCGTCGAGGCGCGCGCGACGTACACGATGTCGGGACCATCGAGCACGGACGCCGAGCACGATTCGTGCAGCTTCTCCGCGGTCTCCTCCAGGTGGTCCTGCGCGATCTCCGCCAGAGAGAACGACGACAGGTAGGCGTAGCCGAGCTGGAGGACGCTCGGGCGCAGGGCGAACATCCGGCCGTCCGAGGAGACGTACCCGAGGTGCTCGAGGGTGATGAGGAAGCGTCGAGCCGCGGCCCGGGTCATGCCGGTCTCCCGCGCAACGTCCGACAGGGTCATCCGCGGACGGTCGTGGGAGAAGGCACGGATCACGGCGAGACCACGCTCGAGGGACTGCACGAACTCCGGGGGCCGGTCCTCGTTGGACATGGCGGCAGCCTAGCAGCGAGTGCGCATACCGAACATATGCGCGACATGCGTACAACGATTTGCCAGAACCCCTTGACGGACGCCGGTCGGGATACCACGATGTGTTCTGACAGCGAACTTATGTTCGTAAAGCGAACACCGGAGGCCTGAGCATGGGAAATCCGACCAAGGGTGGGGGCGTCGAGCACTCCTCCTACACCACCGTCTTCGGGTCATTGGACTCGTACGACAAGGGTGGCGTCGAACTCATCAACGACGACGCCCGGCACTACGCGTTCTCCAACATCTTCGAGGTCGCCGCGATGAGCAAGCCATGGGAGAAGGTAGCGGTGGCCAAGAACTTCGAGTACGTGCTCGAGGCGGTGCGCGCCGAGGGGACGTCCCCGTGGCGGACCGCCGCGCACGACGAGTTCGCAGTGTGCATGGACGGCGAGGTGACCGTCGAGCTCGTCAAGCTGGGCGCCTCGCCGCTGCCGGAGGACGCCGCCGGTTCCATCGCCCTCGAGGGTGAGCCGGAAGGAGCCCGGATGGGCCGCATCTTCCTCAAGCGCGGCCATCAGGCGCTCCTTCCCACGGGCGCCGCCTACCGCTTCGTCGCCGAGCACCCGAGCGTGCTGATGATGCAGACCATTGCCGGTCCCGATACCCAGTACCGCTGGGCCGAGATCTGCCAGACCGCCTGATCGGACAGGAGACCAACATGACCGTCACCGACATCACCGTCGCCAAGTCCGACGCCGCCAACGCTGAGGGCTACCACGAGTTTTCGCTCGGCGAGTTCGAGTTCCGCCGCGACGAGTACTTCGTCTACATCACCTGGCCGACCGGCCACCATGTCATGAGCGTCGACGCCTTCCTTCGTGCACTGCAGCGTGACGTGGCGTGGGACTTCTTCTACGGCATCGTCAACTTCGACGGGGTCTTCGGCACCGTGAACCACTACGGCACCGTCGACATCTTCGCCGGCCGCTACAACGACTCGTACCGCAAGGCCGAGCTCGACTACAGCGAGAACCACGAGACTCCGCTGATCCGCGAGACCTTCAAGTCCATGCTCGACGACTGGACCAACGAGACCTTCGACCCCTTCGCCTCGCCGCACGAGACGGGCGCTGCGTGGGGGATCAAGAACGGCGACAACAACAGGGCGGTCACCCGTCGTCGCGTCGCCGCCCGCCGCATGGTCAACGTCCCGGGCGACGAGGCCCTGCGCAGCGATGAGTCCGGCTTCCCGGTGAACCGGCACTTCCTCGACGTCGACCAGACGGAGCCGGTCGTGGAGGCCGAGCCCGGCTTCGAGGGCGAGGTCGTTGCCTTCAACCTCTTCGCGTACCTGTCCCGATCCGACGTGACGTGGAACCCGTCCGTCGTGAGCGCCTGCAAGGACTCGCTGTTCTGCCCGACGACGGAGGAGTACATCCTTCCGATCATCCACGGCAACGACCGCGTGGAGTGGTTCGTCCAGCTCAGCGACCAGATCCACTGGGATGTCGAGGACCGCGACACCGGCGCGATCCGCTCGCGGGTCCTCATGAAGGCCGGCGACGTGTGCGCCATGCCTGCGGACATCCGCCATCAGGGGTACTCGCCCAAGCGCTCGATGCTGCTCGTGTGGGAGAACAACTCGAGCAAGGTGCCCGAGCTGATCGCCAGCGGCCAGGCGCCCACGTACCCCGTCGAGTTCTAGTCGCTACCCGGTCGGTCGGCGGCTCCCTGCGTCGACCGACCGGGACGCCGACTGCCCCGCTCCCGGCTCCGAAGGATGTTCATGCAGACCAGGCTGTTCATCGACGGCGAGTTCGTCGACGCCGTCGACGGCGCGACGATCGATGTCCTCGACCCCCATGACGGGTCGCTCCTCGCCCAGGTGGCCGAGGCGAAGGAGGCCGACGTCGACCGGGCGGTCACGGCCGCCCGAGCCGCGGCGCCGGCGTGGGAGCGCATGGCGGCTGCCGACCGTGGCCGGCTCCTCCTCCGGCTGGCCGACGCCATCGAGGCGGATGCGGAGAACCTCGCTCTCCTCGAGACCCGCGACACCGGCCACCCGCTCCGGGACACCCGCAACCTCGACGTCCCGCGCACAGCCGCCACCTTCCGGTACTTCGGCGGCATGGCCGACAAGTTCCAGGGCTCGGTCGTGCCGGTCGAAGCCGGGTTCCTCGACTACGTGATCCCGCAGCCACTCGGCGTCGTCGGACAGATCGTCCCGTGGAACTTCCCCCTCATGTTCTGCAGCTGGAAGATGGCGCCGGCGCTCGCTGCCGGCAACACGGTCGTCATGAAGCCGGCGGAGATCACGCCGATGAGCGCGCTCCGGGTTGCTGAGCTGATGGCCGAGGTCGGCTTCCCCGCCGGAGTGGTCAACATCGTCCCCGGCTACGGCGCCACTGCTGGCCAGCGCATCGTGGGGCATCCCGGAATCGCCAAGGTGTCTTTCACGGGGAGCACGGCGGTGGGCAAGGGCGTGGCGCGCAGCGCGGCCGACACCCTCAAGCAGGTACACCTCGAGCTCGGTGGGAAGGGCGCCAACATCGTCTTCGAGGACGCGAACATCCCCGCCGCCGTCGGCGGCACGGCGTTCGGCATCTTCCACAACCAGGGGCAGGCGTGCATCGCTGCCTCCCGGCTGATCATCCACGAATCCGTCGCCGACGAGTTCCTGGAGCGGTTCACCGCACTCGCCGCGAGCATCAAGGTGGGCGACCCGAAGGACCCGACGACCGAGATGGGTCCGCTGACGTCCGCGTTGCACCGCGATCGGGTCCTGTCGTTCATCGACGTGGCGAAGGCGGAGGGCGGCACCATCCTCACCGGTGGCAAGGCGCCTGACGACCCGGCCCTCGCCGATGGCTGCTACATCGAGCCGACCGTCGTCGCGGTCGATCCGTCCGCTCGGGTGGCCTGCGAGGAGGTCTTCGGGCCGTTCATGACGGTGCACACCTTCCGCACCGACGAGGAAGCGCTGCAGATCGCGAACTCCGTCGACTACGGCCTCGGCGGCGGACTGTGGACCAACAACCTCAGCCGCGCCCACAAGGTGGCGCGCGACTTGCGCGCGGGCATGGTGTGGATCAACTCGTACAAGCGCGTGAACCCGGGTTCGCCGTTCGGCGGCGTCGGGGTGTCCGGCTACGGCCGGGAGATGGGTTTCGAGGCCATGCGCGAGTACACCGAGCCCAAGGCCATCTGGGTGAACGTCGATGCCAACCTCCCGCCGTTCTACCCACGAGGCTGAGATGGCGGAGTTCACCACCCTTGCTGGAGCCGTTGCGGACCTGGTGTCCGACGGCGACACGGTGGCGCTGGAGGGGTTCACCCATCTGATCCCGTTCGCCGCCGGTCACGAGTTGATCCGACAGGAGCGTCGCGACCTCACCATCGTCCGCATGACACCTGACGTCATCTACGACCAGCTCATCGGCGCAGGCTGCGCGCGCAAGCTCGTCTTCTCCTGGGGCGGCAATCCGGGCGTGGGCTCGCTCCATCGCTTCCGCGAGGCCATCGAGCAGGACTGGCCGCATCACCTCGAGATCGAGGAGCACAGCCATGCGGGCATGGCCGCACGCTATGTGGCCGGGGCCAGTGGACTGCCCTTCGGGGTGCTGCGCGGCTACGTCGGCACCGACCTGCCGAACCACACCGACACCATCGCCACCATCACCTGCCCGTTCACCGGGGAGCAGCTCACGGCCGTCCCCGCGATGCGCCCGGATGTCGGCATCATCCACGCACAGCAGGCCGACCGGAACGGCAATGTCGGGCTCTGGGGGATCCAGGGCGTGCAGAAGGAGGTCGTGCTCGCGTCGACCCGCTCCATCGTGACGGTGGAGGAGGTCGTCGACGAGCTGGATCCGCGCGTGACGGTCACGCTCCCGTCGTGGGTCGTCTCGGCGATCGCCGTGGTGCCCCGAGGCGCGCACCCGTCGTACGCACACGGCTACTACGAGCGAGACAACGCCTTCTATCGGGCGTGGGAGTCCGTCGGTCGCGACCGCGACGCCTTCACCGCCTGGATCCGGGCGCACATCCTGGAGACATCCGACTTCAGTGAGCATCTCGCCCTCGTGGACCGGGAGCTGGTGACGGCATGACCTCCGTGGTGGACACCCCGGCAGCGCCGGCCACGACCGACGAGATGATGACCGTCGTCGCGGCTCGGGAGCTGCGCGACGGGCTGGTGTGCTTCGTGGGCATCGGCATGCCGAGCACCGCAGCCAACCTCGCCCGGCACACGCACGCTCCGCACGCCGTGCTCATCTACGAGTCGGGCACGATCGGCGCCAAGCCGACGCGCCCCCCACTGTCGATCGGCGACGGCGAACTGGCAGACACGGCCGACTGCGTGGTGTCGGTACCGGAGATCTTCGCCTACTGGCTGCAGGCCGGCCGCGTCGACGTCGGCTTCCTCGGCGCAGCGCAGTTGGACCGATTCGGAAACATCAACACGACTGTCGTGGGCGAGTACGACCACCCCAAGGTGCGCCTGCCCGGTGCGGGTGGCGCACCGGAGATCGCCGCGAGTGCCAAGCAGACGTTCATCATGCTGCGCCAGACGCCGCGCGCCTTCGTCGAGCGCCTGGACTTCCGGACCAGCGTCGGGCACGCCGAGGGCGGCCGGTCCCGAGCTGATCTCGGGATGAGGGGTGCCGGGCCGACGGTGGTCATCACCGACATAGGCGTCCTGCGTCCGGAAGCAGAGACCGGCGAGTTCGTGCTCACCGCGCTGCATCCCGGACGCACGGTCGACGAGGCGATTGCCGCGACCGGGTGGCCGCTGCGAATCGCGGACGACCTCCTGCACACCGAGCCGCCCACTATCGAGGAGCTCATGGCCCTGCGCGCGTTGAGCGGGGCAGCCTGATGGTCGACGCATTCATCCATGACGTCCCGGCCGCGCGCGTGGTCTTCGAGAACGGGGCCATCGCGCTCGTCGGCGACGAGCTGGCGCGGCTGGGCGCCTCCCGGGCGCTGCTGATCGCCGGGGGACCCGAGGCGGCCTACGCCGACCGGATCGCCACGGATCTCGGCGATCGTGTGGTGGGGCGATTCAGTGATGTGGTCATGCACGTGCCCGTCGAAGTGGCGGCACGCGCGCGTGCCCTGGCTGCCGAGGTCCAGGCGGATGCCCTGATCGCCGTGGGCGGGGGGTCGTCGACCGGCATGGCGAAGGCGGTGGCCAAGGAGACCGGCCTGCCCATCCTCGCGGTGCCGACGACCTACGCGGGCTCCGAGATGACCAGCATCTGGGGCCTCACGGAGGGCAATCGCAAGACCACGGGTCGCGACATCCGGGTACTGCCGAGGACCGTGGTGTACGACCCCGAGTTGACCGTGTCGCTGCCACCCGACATCACCGCCGCCAGTGGGATGAACGCGATCGCGCACCTGGTTGAGGGCCTCTATGCCCCGGGCGTCTCGCCCATCTCCTTCCTGCAGGCCGAGGAGGGCATCCGCGCCCTGGCGGACGGGCTGCCGCGCGTCATCGACGACCCGGGCGACCTGGCGGCGCGCGGTGATGCGCTCTATGGCGCCTGGCTGGCGGGGTGGACCCTGGGCACGACGGGCATGGGCGTCCACCACAAGATCTGCCACACGCTCGGTGGTACCTACAACCTCCCGCATGCCCCGAGCCACTCGGCGGTGATCGCCTACGCGACCGCCTTCAACGCCGAGCATGCGCCGGCTGCGATGGCTGCCATCGTGCGTGCGCTGAACGCGGGGGGCATCCCCTGCACGGACGCCGCGCAGGGCATCTGGGACCTGGCCACCCGCATCGGTGCCCCGACCTCGCTCGCGGCTCTCGGGTTCGAGAACGCCTCGATCGACGAGGCTGCGGGCATCGTGGCGCAGGCCCGGCCGCTGAACCCGCGCCCCGTGGACGTCGACGGGGTTCGAGGCGTGCTCGCGGCCGCGATCGCCGGAGCGCGCCCCATCGCAGGTGTCGTATGACACGAAACGATCACAGATTTCCCACAATGCAGGACAGAACGGCCGGATTATGGGAGAAAGCAAGTCGAGGGCGGGCAACTGCCCCGTTCGCACCGACGCCCGCGGTGGGCGTCGGCCAACTGGTGGCTTCGCCCGAAGCCTCACGTAAGGAGTGCAGATGAAGGTTGCGCGTTCCGTGCAGGCGGTTGCGGCAGTTGCCGCAGCGGGCCTGCTACTGACCGCTTGCGGAGGAGATCTCGACAGCGAGAGCTCCGCCGAGGCGTCGGCACCTGCTGCTTCGGCCGCCGCCAGCGCGGAGGCCGGGGGCGAGGCCGCGGAGCCGGCCGGAACCATCAAGGTCGGCTTCGTCTCCCCGCTGACCGGTCCGCTGGCCGGATTCGGTGAGCCGGACCAGTGGATCGTCGACACGATGGGCGCGTGGTTCGCCGCGAACCCGATCGAGGCGGGTGGCCAGTCCTACAACGTCGAGATCCTGCTCAAGGACTCGCAGTCCGACGCCAAGCGTGCGGGCGAGGTCGCCGGCGAGCTGATCAACCAGGACGGCGTCGACATCGTCATGGCGCACGGCACCCCTGACACCACCAACCCGGTGGCGGATCAGTGCGAGGCGAACGCCACGCCGTGCATCACCTCGGACGCCCCCTGGCAGCCGTACTACCTCGGACGCCAGAAGGATCCGGCCAACCCGGTGCCCTTCAAGTACACCTACCACTTCTTCTGGGGCCTCGAGGACGTCGCGGCCGTCTACCAGGACATGTGGGGCCAGCTCGAGACCAACAAGAAGGTGGCGGGCCTGTTCCCGAACGACCCTGACGGCCAGGCGTGGGCGGGTGCCTTCCCGGACATGACGGCGGCGAACGGCTACATGATCAACGACCCGGGCCTGTACCCGAACGGGACGCAGGACTTCTCGGCGCAGATCTCCGCGTACAAGAAGAACGGCGACGAGATCCTGACCGGTGTGCCGATCCCGCCCGACTTCACCACCTTCTGGACGCAGGCCAAGCAGCAGGGCTTCTCCCCGAAGATCGCCACGATCGGCAAGGCGCTGCTCTTCCCGGCGTCGATGGAGGCGCTCGGTGACATCGGCCAGAACCTCGGCTCCGAGGTGTGGTGGACGCCGAACTACCCGTTCTCGTCCAGCCTGACCGGACAGTCCGCCGCAGAACTCGCCCAGGGCTACACCGATGCCACGGGCAAGCAGTGGACGCAGCCGATCGGCTTCTCCGAGGCCCTCTTCGAGGTCATGCAGGCTGCCGTCATCGCGGCGGGTGGCCCCGACAAGGAGGCCGTCGCGACGGCGCTGAGCACCCTGAGCGTCGACACCGTGGTCGGCCCGCTCGACTGGACCGCTGGCCCGGTGCCGAACGTGTCGAAGACCCCCCTCACCGGAGGTCAGTGGCGGATGACTGACGGAGGCGAATTCCCGTGGGAGCTCGTCATCGTCTCGAACTCGCTGGCTCCGGAGATCCCGACAGGCGGCACGGTCGAGCCGCTCAGCTAGGCGCTTGACGGTCGGGGGGTGGGCCGAGCTCACCCCCCGACCGCGTCCCCACCGATGTCTCGAAGGAGCACCATGGACGACTCGACAACCGAGGACCGGATGACCGAGGACTCACTGACCGACGAGGTCGTCGGCCGGCTAGCGGCGACGCCGGACGACCGCCTGAGAGTGGTCATGCAAGCCCTCGTGCGACACCTGCACGCGTTCGCCAAGGAGGTGCGGCTGACCGACGAGGAGTGGTTCGCCGGCGTCCGGTTCCTCACCGCGACCGGGCACATGTGCGATGACGTGCGCCAGGAGTTCATCCTGCTGTCGGACACCCTCGGCTTCTCGTCGCTCGTCGACCTGATCAACCACTCGGATGTGGAGTCGCTCGCCAGCGAGCCGACGATCCTTGGCCCGTTCTACGTGCCGGAGTCGCCGTGGCGCGAGTTCGGCGACTCCATCGTCGAGTACGACGACGGTGGCGAGCCCACGATCGTCAGGGGCGTGGTGCGCGCGCCGGACGGCACGCCGATCGCAGACGCCGTCGTCGACATCTGGCACAACGCGGCGACCGGGTTCTACGCGGTGCAGCAGCCGGGTGTGCAACCGGCGACCAACCTGCGTGGTCGGTTCCGGACTGACGATCAGGGGCGGTACGAGTTCCGCACGGTGCGGCCGGTGCCGTACCCGATCCCCGCGGACGGGCCGGTCGGCCGGCTGCTGCGGGACACCGGTCGGCACGAGTGGCGGGCTGCGCACATCCACGCGAAGGTCTCCGCGGAGGGGTACCAGCCGCTGACGACGCACATCTTCGACCGGCGCAGCGACTACCTGGACTCGGACACGGTCTTCGGGGTCAAGGAGTCCCTGATCGCCGACTTCGTCCCCGGCCCGGACGGCGTGCTCGTCTGCGACTTCGACATCACCCTCGCCCCCGACGCCTGACAGATTTGCACCGCTTCCCGGTCCAATTCTGGAGAACCGGACCGGGATCCCCGGATTTCTGCGGATTTGCACCGGGAAGCGGTGCAACTCTGCGTTTCAGCAGATGCGGGGGAGCTGCTCCGACAGCGGGAGGTCGACGACGCGCGTCCCGCCGATCCCGGTCCGGGCCACCACCACCCCCGGATGCTCGTCGGTGACCGTGCCGATCAGGGTGGCCCCTGACCCGTGCGCGTGCGCCCGCATCACCTCCAGCGCCCGCTCGGCGTCGTCGGCCGCCACGAACGCGACGAGCTTCCCCTCGTTGGCGACGTAGAGCGGATCCAGCCCGAGGAACCCGCAGGCAGCACGGACGTCGTCCGGGACGGGAACGGTGCGCTCGACGATCTGCACGCCGGTCCCGGACGATCGGGCGATCTCGTTGAGCGTGGCCGCCACCCCGCCGCGCGTGGGGTCGCGCATCATGTGCACGTCGACCCCGGACGCGAGGAGGGCGTCGACCAGGCCGTTGAGCGGCGCGCTGTCGGTGACGATGTCGGAGCCGAACTCCAGGCCCTCCCGCACGCTCATGACCGCAATGCCGTGCATGCCGATAGGCCCCGAGACGATGATCGCGTCGCCGGGACGCACTCGGTGCGGTCCCGAGGTCGACGCCCGGCTCCACGAGACCGATGCCGGCGGTGTTGACGTAGACGCCGTCCCCGCTGCCCGCGTCCACCACCTTGGTGTCGCCGGTCACGATCGAGACGCCGGCCGCCCGGGCAGCCCGCCCCATCGTCTCGACGATCACCCCGAGCTCGTCGAGGGGCATGCCCTCCTCGAGCACGAGACCCACGGAGAGGGCGATCGGTCGGGCGCCGGTCATGGCGACGTCGTTGACGGTCCCGTTGACCGCCAGGTCGCCGACATTGCCACCCGGGAAGAACCGCGGCCGCACGACATACGAGTCCGTGCTGAACGCGATGCGCGCGCCGCCGAGGTCGAGCACGGCCGCGTCACCGAGCTGCTGGAGGACGTGCGCATGCGCCGTCCCCCCGAATGCCGGCACGAACAGGTGCTCGACGAGCTCCGACGACAGTCGGCCGCCGCCGCCGTGGCCCATGACGATCGAGGGGTAGTCGCGCAGTGGCAGGGGGCACGACCAGTTCTCGAGGTCGAGCGGTTCGCTCATGCGCTGACCGGGGCGTCGATGCGGCGGAACTGGTAGTACGCGGCGCAAGCGCCCTCACTCGACACCATCGGCGCCCCCAGCGGCGTGCGCGGCGTGCACTCCTTGCCGAAGGCCGCGCACTGGTTCGGCTTGAGCAGGCCCTGCAGCACCTCGCCGCTGCGGCACAGCGACGACTCCTCCGCGGTGATGCCGGTGACCTCGAAGCGCTGCTCCGCATCGAACTCGGCGTACTCATCAGCGAGCCGCCAACCCGACTGCGGGATGGTGCCGATGCCGCGCCAGGCCCGGTCGCAGGTCGTGAACACGTCGCGCACCACGGCCTGGGCGGCTGGTTGCCCTCGGGCTGCACCGCTCGCGGGTAGGCGTTCTCGAGCTCGGCCCGCCCGCTCTCCAGCTGGACGAGCACGCGACGGATGCCCTCGAGCACGTCGAGCGGCTCGAAGCCGGTGACGACGATCGGCACCTGGTACTCCTCGACGAGCGGCACGTACTCGCCCATGCCCATGACCGTGCAGACGTGCCCGGCCGCGAGGAAGCCCTGCACCCTGCGGGTGCGGCGAGTCCATGATCGCCCGGATCGCCGGCGGCACGAGCACGTGGGACACGAGCAGGGAGAAGTTCGTCAGGCCCAGCTGGCGGGCCATGGTCACGGTCATGGCGTTGGCGGGCGCCGTCGTCTCGAAGCCGATGCCGAAGAAGACGACCTGCTTGTCCGGGTTGGCCTGGGCGAGCCGCACGGCGTCCAGCGGCGAGTAGACGATGCGCACGTCGCCGCCCTCGCTCTTGATCCGGAACAGGTCGGTCGACGAGCCGGGCACGCGCAGCATGTCGCCGAACGAGCAGAAGATGACGTCCGGGCGCGCGGCGATGGCCAGCGCCTGGTCGATCATCTCCAGCGGCGTGACGCAGACCGGGCAGCCCGGACCGTGGATCAGCTCGACTCCGGCCGGCAGCAGCTGGTCGATGCCGTTGCGGATGATCGTGTGGGTCTGCCCGCCGCAGACCTCCATGATCGCCCAGGGCCGGGTGACGGTCTGCTGGATCTCGTCCAGCAGGCGTCCCGCGAGGTCGGGATCGGAGAACTCGTCGAGGTACTTCACGGCGCCACGCTCAGCGGGTGTCGATGGTCGGGTTGAGCTCCTCGTCGAGGAGCCCCACGCTCTTGAACAGCTCGAGGGTCTCCAGCGCGGACTGCTCGTCCAGTTTCGTGAGCGCGAAGCCCACGTGCACGATCGTGTAGTCGCCGACGGTCACGTCGGGGACGTAGGCCAGGCAGACCTCCTTGCGGACGCCGCCGAAGTCGACGGTGGCCATCCGGGTGCCGTCCTGCTCCCAGACCTCCTCGATGCGTCCCGGCACTCCCAGGCACATGTCAGGTGCTCCCTTCGTCCGTGCCGCCGCCGGCGGCCGCCACCGCCACCTGTCCGAGGGCCAGTCCGCCGTCGTTCGGCGGGACCAGCCGATGGACCAGGATCGTGAAGCCGTGCTGTCCAAGCCTGCCCTGACATGCGCTCGTGAGCACGGCGTTTGCGAAGACTCCCCCCGTCAGGCCGACCACGGTGATGCCGTGTGCGGCGCGCACCTCCAGTGCGGCGCGCAGCACGCCCTCGGCCAGCCCCTCGTGGAAGGCCCGTGCCGCCTGCGGCGTGGGGACGCCATCGCGCACGGCGGCCACCGCCGCGCGGACGGCCGGGGCCGGGTCGAGGACGACCTGGCCGTCGGACGCGAGCACGTCCGGGACCCAGGCATCCGCGTCGGGGCCGGGGGCGGCGGTGGCCGCGAGGGCCTCGAGCTCGATCGCCGCCTGGCCCTCGTAGTCGACCGAGTGGCGGACGTCCAGCAGGGAGGCGATCGCGTCGAAGAGCCGGCCGACGCTGGTCGTGGGCACGCAGCCGGCACCCGTCTGGATCATGCGCTGGACGATCGCGACCTCGCGCGGCTCTGCGGCGTCGGCGAGACCGTCAGGCGCCCCCACTCCTGCGGCCGCCAGGTGAGCCAGCGCCGTGCGCAGCGGACGCCGGACCGCGGCATCTCCCCCGGGCAGGGCGACCGGCCGCAGGTGGCCGACTCGGTCCACCCCGGCGTAGGAGCCCAGCAGCAGTTCCCCGCCCCAGATCGTGCCGTCCGTGCCGAAGCCGGTGCCGTCGAAGGTGACGCCCAGGACGGCCTCGTCGGGCGCCCGCCCGTGCTCGGCGAGGAGGGAGGACAGATGGGCGTGGTGGTGCTGGACGGTGACGTGCCGAACTCCACGCCGGGCGGCCTCGTCCTCCGCCCAGCGGCGGGAGAGGTAGGCCGGGTGGGCGTCGCTCACCACGATCTCGGGATCGATCCGCTGGAGGGCCGTCAGCGTCCGGGTCGTGCGGGCGAGCAGGTCGAGCGTCTCGAGGTTCTCGGTGTCGCCGATGTGCTGACTGAGCCACGCATGACGCCCCTGGGCCACGGCGATCGTGGTCTTGAGCTCGCCCCCGACGGCGAGAGCGGCGGGTGACGCCAGCGGCAGCGTGATGGGCAGGGGAGCGAATCCCCGGGATCGGCGTACCGGCTGCAGGCCGTCCGCGGTCGCACGCACGACGGAGTCGTCGCAGGCGATGTGGATGCGGCGATCGTGGTGGACGAGCAGGTCGGCGATGCCGCTGAGCCGCGCCTCGGCCTCCCCCTGCGACGTGCAGATGGGCTCGTCGGCGAGGTTGCCGCTGGTCATCACCAGGACGTCGGGGGCACCCGCGTCGAACAGCAGGTGGTGAAGCGGGGCGTAGGGGAGGAGCACGCCCAGGAACCCGTTGCCCGGGGCGACGGATGCCTGCAGACGCTGGTCCCTCGCGGGGATCAGGACGACGGGTCGTTCGGGTGCCAGCAGCGTGACCTGTGCCTCGTCGTCGATCTCACCGATGGCCTGAGCGACGGACAGGTCGCGGGCCATCACGGCGAACGGCTTGTCCCCCCGCTGCTTGCGCTCGCGCAGACGGCGGGTGGCGTCTGGGTGCCGGGCGTCGCAGGCGAGGTGGTAGCCGCCAACGCCCTTGAGGGCCACGATCTGTCCGCCGAGCAGCGCGGCGACGATGGCGTCGACCGGGGTGTCCAGCGCCGGGCCACAGGCCGGGCAGGCCGTGGGCTGGGCGTGGAAGCGCCGCGACGTCGGGTCGTCGTACTCGGCCTGGCAGGCCGCGCACAGGGGGAAGTCGGCCATCGTGGTGCCGGGGCGGTCGTAGGGGAGGCGACTCGACGATCGTGTAGCGGGGCCCGCAGTTCGTGCAGGCGATGAACGGGTAGCCGAACCGGCGATCCTGCGGATCGCGCAGCTCGGCGAGGCAGTCGTCGCACACGGCCATGTCCGGCGGGATCGAGGTGGTGCCGACGGCATTCGTGCTGGGGGCGATGTCGAAGGTGCGCGCGTGGCCGGGGGGCAGGTCGCGCACGGTGACCGACTCGACGCGGGCCATGGGCGGCCCGTGGCCGACGGCGTCGAGGAACTGGTCGAGGGCGGTCGCGTCGCCCTCCGCGTCGATGAAGACTCCCGCACTGTCGTTGCCGACGTGGCCGGCGATACCCAGTTCGCGGGCCCGCGCGTGCACGAAGGGCCGGAAGCCCACACCCTGGACGACTCCGGTGACCCGCACCTCGACCCGGCGCCCGGTCATGCCTCTCCCGTAATGCGGGACAAACGGTGCGGGGGCATCGGTCAGTCCACCTGCCAGAGCATCACCCGGTTGTTCCCGGAGTCGGCGATCGCCAGCACGGTGGCCCCGTCGGGTCGACGGGCCAGGCTGAGCCCGTACGGCCAGCACAGCGAGTCGTCCTCGACGCGCTGCCAGCGGTTCTCCCCGTTGGCGTCCATGTCCGGCTGGGCGAGCACGGTTTGCGCAGGCACGCCGGCTCCCGTCCGGGGCCAGCCGTGCCAGACCAGGATCCGGTTGTTGGACGTGTCCGCAACGAACAGCCGGTCGGCGTCGGACGTGATCGCGTACGGGAACCGCATTCGCTGGGCACCCTGCGGCCGGATCTTGAACTCGTCGATCTGCAGCAGGTCCTGCTGCCCGAGCACGACGTCCGCCACCCGCTCGCCGTCGGTAGGAGGGGGCGACCAGCCGAGCACCCGATGGTCACCCGCATCGGCGACGTACAGGGTGTCGTCGTCGCCGGTCACGGCGTGCGGCCAGCGGAACGTGGTCCCGTCCACCGATCCGCCCCGGTTGTCGGCCCGCGCGGACGCCTCGTCCTGCCCGAGCAGGAGGTCGGCGGGACGGCCCGGATCCGGCAGCGACGTGCCCCGCCACCCCAGCACCCGGCGATTGCCCGTGTCCGCCACCCAGAACACGCCCGCGACGACGCCGACGCCGAACGGCCAGTAGCAGGTGGACAGGCTCGGCTCGCCTCCCCGGTTCGCCTCGACGCCATGGAGGTCCGCCTGGCCCAGCACGTACGTGGGCGGCGAGTAGTTGACCGTGGGGACGTCGTCCCACGCCAGGATCCGGTGGTTCCACGCATCGCGCGACGACGAGGCGGCCGTCGATGACGGCCAGACCGGTCGGCAGGTGCATCCCCCGCTCCGGGTCGGTGCCGGCCACGTTCGGGCCCTCCGACGTGAAGTCGGGCTGCCCGAGGACGACGTCCGCCGGGGCACCGTCCTCGGCTCGGCCACGAGTGCCAGATCAGCACGCGGTGGTTGCCGGTGTCGCTCGCCACGACCGCGTGCCGTCGGTCCACACCCCGCGCGGCGCGTACATCGTGCCGGGGGTCGGGGAGGCGTCGGGCAGCATCAGGCCGCCGGGGGACGCGCCGCCGAGCCGGCGGACCGGCCGCGCCGATGCGCCGGCCGCCGACCACATCGTCACCATCGTCGAGGCATCGTCAGGACGGTCCGACGCGCAGGGTGTCCAGGCCGATGAAGGCCTGGCTCGGCTCGTCGGCGATCTCCTCGACGCCCTTCAGGCCTGGCACCCGCTGCATGATCACGCCCATGATCTCGTCCTTGGTGGCCTGGTCGGGGGCGTTGCAGCCCTTGGCGAAGCGCACGTAGGCGACGTCGCCGCGCACCGACTCGACCTCCATCTCGATGGAGCTGGTGACCAGGTAGGGGCGGATCTGCTCGACGACGCGGAGCACGTCGATCGTGCGATCGGTCCGGATGATCCCGTGCGAGACGAACAGGGCCATCACCTCAGGCGTCTCGACGGCCTCGTACAACAGCTCACCACCACGCTCGTCCGAGCGCAGCAGCTGGACCAGCGCGATCAGGCCCTGCTTGTTGAACTCGGTGATGGCCTCGAGCGTCTCCTCGAGAAGCTGCTGCACTGCCGCATCCTGGTGATGGACGCGGTCCCTCAGCTCGTCGATGCGTCGCGCGAGATCCTCGAACGTTCCGGTGTCGGGAGTGGTCATGGTCGGGTTCCCTGTCTCACGAGTAGATCTGCTGCTGCTGGATGAGCTGGGTCGTCTTGCTGGTGAGGACATCGGCGAAGGCCATCCGCGCCAAGCGCTCGAGCACGTCCGCCACGGTGCCGCCGTCGACGTCGGGGACGGTCCGCTTCTCCAGCGCCTCGAGCACGAACGCGTGGCCGGCCGGGTTGGCGAGCAGGTTCTCCTCGAAGAACGCCTGCACGAACTCTGCCCGGTGCACGCCCTCGGGATCGGACTTCAGCGCGGCGAGTGCCGGCTCAGGCCCACCGCAGCGGTAGATGGTCCGTTCGGCGAAGCTCCCGGTTGCCTCCTGGAGGAGTACCTCGAACTGCTGGCGCAGGAACAGCTCCATCACGCACCTGCCGCTGCGGTCTCGGCCGCGGTCAGGCTGGCCAGCACCTCATCGACGCCCTCGACGGCTTCGACGTCACCGTGCGCCTCGAAGATCGCTCGCGCCCGGCCGAGCCGCTCGCGTGCGTCGACGAAGACCCCGAGGTGGCCGAGGGCGTTGCCCTGGTTGGCGAGGATGCGGGCGTACCCGACGGGATCGCGTTCGGGGTCGCGATACTGCAAGAGCTCCTCGTAGAGCTGGACCGCCTCGTCGAGGTTCGACTCCTGGTGCACGCTCGGCAGGTACTGCAGGGCGTTGGCGAGGTTCAGCTGGGTGCTCGCCCACGCGACGGGATGGGTCTGCGGCGTGTAGACCTTCAGCGCCGAGCGAAGGGAGTTGACGGCGACGCCCACGCGGATCCGGTCGCCCTGGTCGCTCATCGGCATGACCAGGTAGGCGAGCGCGAGGTGCTGGTTGATGACGGCGGACATCTCCGCGTACGTGTCCTCGCGGAAGATCTTCGACGCCTCGGTGAGATCGGCGACCACGGCGAGCAGCGCCCCCCGATCGGTCCCCGCCAGCTCCTGCCTCGACAGTGCGCGCGTGACCTGGAGCTCCGCGCGGAGCTCGCGCGGTGCGGTCAGCGGCAGCCGCTGGACGGCGAGGTCGGCTTCGAGAGCGGCGGCGCGCGGGTCCTCGAGACGCTCCCGCAGGAGCTCGGCGCGGGTCAGCCGCAGCGACCCGGCGAGCACCGGGCTGCCGGCGTCGTCGGCAGCCTGTGCCGCTGCAGCCAGCTCGTCCACGGCGGAGCGGAAGTCGTTGCGCTCGATCGCCCAGGAGGCGCGGGCGCTGCCGACGACTGCGCGGACCTCGCCGGTGGTGCCCTCAGCGGAGGGCGGATCGTCGAGCAGTCCCACGCTGAATCGAGCGACGTCCACGAGTGCGCGCAATTCGCCCGTCGACTCGGCGGCGATCGCGTCCCAGACTCCCTCGCCGCCGACCAGCACAGCGCGGTTGTAGCGGCGTCAGCAGGTCGTCGCCGTCCAGGTCGGCGACGGCGCCGTCGACGTCCTCGTCCAGGGCGCGGCGCAGGAAGGCGGCGGAGTCGGGCCACTCGGTGACCTCGGCCCCGGACACCAGGGATGCCGCGACGGATGCGGCTGACTCAGGCAGGAGGAGCATCCCGGCGGGCCACGGCAGGGCGCCGATCGGCTGGGGGCGCGGGCTGGCGGGCAGACCGGTGCTGGCGGTCACGTCACTCCTTCGAGTCGTGCGGCGGGGTCAGGGTCAGTCGGGGTGGTTGCGGGAGCCGGCTCGGGCCTTGCGGGACGGTGATCGAGCGTCGCACGTTCCGCTCGAAGATGCGCGCTGCGTGCAGGGCCCGGCGCTCGTCGTGGTACTCGCCCACCCTGCGGCGCACCGCCCCCGAGGCGAGCACTGCGTCGAGATACACCACCCACCGACCGTGCTCCTCGACGACGACGCAGTCCGCGGCCAGCGCCTCCTCCACATGCGGGAAGGCCGGCGGCTCCCAGTGCGGGACGGCGCTATCCGAGCTCACGGAACGCTCCCTCCTGCCCGCTCACCTCGGCGACGATCGCGTCGGCGATCCGATCGACAGAGGCTTGCACAGCACCGGTGAGCGGTGCACCGGGTTCGAACGATTCGCCCTCGACCAGGTACACGGTCACGTCGCCGGGGTACTCGTCCTTGAGCAGCCAGGTGGCGAATCCCAGCGCCTGGTCCCAGCGGAACGAGTGCAGCGAGCCGTCGGGCGGGCGCAGGTCGGTGAGCTCGGAACCGGGCACGCGGTGGACGGTGCCGGGCTCCACGCCGACGCGGGAGGCGTCGACGACGATCACCCGTGGCACCCCTCGCATGGCGAAGGCGATGTCCATCCCCGCGGTGCCGCCGTCGACCAGCCGGACTCCGGAGGGCAGGTCCTGTGCGGCCAGCTGCCGCACAAGAACGGGGCCGGCTGCGTCATCCCCCCGGAGGAGGTTGCCGCAGCCGACCACCAGTACTTCTGTGGGAGGCGGAGTGAGAATCAGCCGCCGCCCATCCGGAACTTCGCCAGCTCTCGTCCGGTCTTCCCGTCGTACGCATGCACCGTGCAGACCAGGCACGAGTCGTAGCTGTGCGCGACCTGTGCGAGCTCGACCGGGAAGTCGGGATTCTCGACCGGTGCGCCGATGAACGCCTTCTCCATGGGGCCGTGGTTGTCGCCGCCGTCGCGCGGACCGATGTTCCACGCGGTCGGCGTGATCACCTGGTAGTTGGCGATCTTGCCGTCCTCGATCACGATCCAGTCCGACAGAGCGCCGCGCGCGGCTTCCGTCGATCCGAAACCCTTGCCGGACTGCGGCTCGGCCGGCTTGGCGTAGAAGTCCTCGTGCAGGTCGATCTCCGCGAGCCACTTCTTCGCGCTGCGGAAGTACTTGGGCGCCTCGTGCATGCGGGCCAGCACCCGGGTCAGGACGTTCGCACCGACGTTGGCGATCATGTCGGCGACGAAGGGGTCGTAGTCCTGGTGCGCGGCCGCGTCGGGACGGTTCGCCATCATCTGGCGAGCCAGCGGGCCCACCTCGAGTGGGACGTAGCCCAGGCCCGGGACGTCGTACCGCGGAGCCTTCGCCCACGTGTACTTGCCCTGCTTGGCGCCCTCGGCCGGGTCGATCGGGTCGGTCACGCCCTCCCACGGGTGGCGTGCACCGGTGCCCGCGAAGAAGGAGTGCGTGATGTCCTCGGTGACCCGCGCCTGGTCGAAGTCGAAGTACTGCCCGTTCGCGTAGATGCCCGAGCGGGACTGCAGGGCGGCGTTGCGGCCCTCGACGGTCGGGTGCTGGTACAGCTCCGGGTCGAGGAAGGTGCCCGTGGCCAGGAAGTTGCCGTAGCCCTGGCCGTACTTGTCGAGGCCGATCTCCATGCAGTGCCGGTAGAAGAAGGCGAGATCGCTGTTGTGCTGCGACTCGTTCTCGTCCATCCAGGCGAGGAAGTCCTGCCAGGACTTGATCTGCAGGTAGCGGTCGACCGAGCAGCCGAGCCACTGGCCCTCGAGCCACTCACGTGCCCAGTGGTCGAGGATCGCGTGCGACCGGGTGATGTCGGACAGCGTCGGCGCGCACATCACGCCGCCGGGGATCATGAAGGACGAGTGCGGCCACTGCCCGCCGAAGATCGCGTAGACCTCGACCGGGAGCTGCGACAGCGTCACGCCCTTCTGGTAGCTGCTGCCGACGTACGGGGCGAAGCGGCGCGCCGCCTCCTCGTACGTGCCGGCGTTGGCGTACTGCGCGGCCGTGAGGTCGGGCCCCATGATCGCGTAGAAGTACCGCGGCATCGACTGCAGCGTCTCGGTGATCTGGCCGAGGTTGCGCACGCGGGTGGCGTTCGGCGGCACGAAGGTGCCCCAGGCCGTGTCGACCGCGTAGCAGGCCTTGTACAGGTGGCTGCCGCCGCAGATGCCGCAGATGCGCGGCGTCATGATCAGGCCGGCCTGCGGATCCTTGCCGCGCAGGATGATCTCGAAGCCGCGGAACATGGCGGCCTCTGTCCATGCATCGGTCACGACGCCGTCGGTGATCGTCACCTTGACGTCGAGGTCGCCCTCGACCTGCCCCAGGGGGCTGACGTGGAGGTCCATCGTTGTCATGTTGTCTCTATCTCCTGTGAGTCAGCGTTGTCGTGGGCAGCTCGTCAGACGACGAACATGTCTTCCTTGGACCACTTCGGCGCCACCGCGCGCGAGAGTCCGGCGAGGGCCATGTAGGAACCCGCATCCATGCCAGCGGGCTCGTCCTTGGGGATGACGCCGGCGACCTTCTGCGTCTTGAAGACCGTGCCGAGCTCGAGATCGCCGTGCGGGAACCCGGGCTCGGTGCAGCCGGTGCAGGGATGGCCCGCGCGCGTCTTCGACGACTGGCGGTTCCACAGGATCCGGTTGCAGGGGGAGTGGGTCATCGGTCCGCGGCAGCCGAACTCGTAGAACAGGCAGCCGGTGCGCATGCCCTGGCCGAAGCTCGGCGGGTCCTGCTTGTAGGTGTAGAACTGCACGCGCGTGCAGCCGGTCTGCGTGAAGGACGTGAAGAACGTCGCCGGCCTCTGCAGCTCGTCGAGGGCGAGGTCGCCGACGCGACCGGCCGCCAGCGCGACGATGATCTGGGAGATCCAGTCGGGGTGAGCGGGGCAGCCCGGGATGTTGATGACGGGCAGCCCGAGGCGGCTGACGAAGTCCGGCCCGAGGAAGCCGCCTCGCTTGCCGCCACGGTCGAACTGCAGCCCGCGGCTCTCCGACGGGTTCGGCGGAACGGCCGGCAGGCCGCCCCACGTCGCGCAGTCGCCGATGGCCACCACGATGCCGGCCTTGGGCGCGATGTCGTTCACCCAGTCCTTCATCGGGCGTTCGGCGAACATGTCGAAGCGACCCGTGCCGTTGGGACCCTCGATCACCGAGCCCTCGTAGACGAAGATGTCGATCTCCTTCTCGCCGTTGGCATACGACCAGAAGAGATCCTGCGCGACCTTGCCGATCTCCATCGACAGCGTCGGGTGGTAGACGATCTCCAGGCCGTAGTCGACGATCAGGTCGACGACCGAGGGTTCGGCTGCGTTGATGAACGACATGGTGTTGCCGCTGCACGCGCCGCCCTGGAACCAGAGCACGGATGTCACGGTGCCTCCTGCAGTTGTGGTGATGGAATCAACAGCATGTTCAGCAATTCGCTGACGCCATCACCAGTGCGAGATGACGTCTCGACGACCGGGGCCGTCGGGTTCACTGCACGGATCGCGGCCAGGGCGGCCTCCCGATCCCATTCCACCGCGGCGGCGATGTCCGTCTTCGTGATGACGATGACGTCCGCCGAGTGGAACAACTGTGGGTACTTCAGGGGCTTGTCCTCCCCCTCGGTGACGCTGAGCAGCGCCACGCGGGTGTCCTCACCCAGGTCGTACGCGGTCGGGCACACGAGGTTGCCCACGTTCTCGATGACGAGCAGGTCGAGCTGGTTCAGGTCCCAGCCCTCGAGGTGCGCGGCGATCATGTCGCCCTCGAGGTGACACATGCTCTCGGTGACGATCTGGCGCACGGGCGCGCCGCTGCGCGCGAGGCGCTGGGCGTCGTTGTCCGTGGCGCAGTCGCCCACGAGCGCCGCCGGGCGGATGCCGTCCGCCACTGCGTGCGTGAGGAGTACCTCGAGGAGGGCGGTCTTCCCAGTGCCCGGACTGGACACCCAGTTGCTGACCCGAAGGTCCGCATCGGCGAACTGCGCGCGCAGTGACTCCGCGAGCAGGTCGTTCTTCTCGAGGACGCCCTTGCGCAGGTCGACGATGCGGGCGGTCATGGCACCGACTCCACGAGCTCGGCATCCTCGAGGGTGACGTCGAGGATCTCCATCTCCTGGCCGCTCACGACCGAGCCGCACGGCTGGTCGCACGACGGGCAGCTGAAGTCGCGGGCAGACGCGAGTTCCTGCTCTCCGCAGGTCGGGCAGGCGATGACGATCGGGCTGCGCTCGATGACGAGGGCGGCGTCGGCGAGTGGCGTGCCCTGGGCAGCCACGTCGTACGCGAACTCGAGGGCCTGGGGGACGATGCCGGACAGCTCGCCGATGCGCAGGCGCACCTGCGTCACCCGGGGCGTGGGCGACGGAAGGGCGTTGACGACGGTGGTGACCACCGCGTGCGCGACGGAGAGCTCGTGCATCAGCCCTCCCTCTGGTGCTTCCCGAAGACGCGCGCGAACTCGACGAGGAAGGCGAGGGTCTCCTGGACCTCCGGCTCCTTCAGCACGCGGTTGAGGGCGAAGATGCTGCCGACCTGGGCCTGCCGGCCGCGGGTGCGCTTGTCGGCCTCGAGGGCTGCTTCACCGAAGGTGCCGACGACCTGGACGATCTCCGGTCGGAGGATGGCGGAGTCGAGGAGCCCGGTGATGGTCTCCTCACGGGACGCCAAGGTGTCGGCGATGGGTGCGAGCTCGGCCAGGGCGCTCACCGCCGTTCGGAGATTGGTGCCGCGCTCGTTGTCCTGTAACTGCTCGCGCAGCGTCAGCACGGTGGCGTTGACGTTGTCCATCAGCTCGGGGCCGCGTTGCAGGAGCCCGGTGCCCATGGCGGCCAGTGCCGCGAGAGTGGGGGCGTTGGCGACGATGACGGCCAGCGACTGGCGGATCTCCGGATCCGCGAGCATCGCATCGAGGGCGTCGGTGTTGGCGGGGAGATCGGTCACGGACACGTGCACCTCCGAGATAGACGCAGGCGAAGCAGGATCGGCCATGGCCGCGTAGCGGAAATGATGCCAACGCGGACTCCCGGAAGCGTGATCTTGTGAAAAATTCCCCTGCGCGTCCCGCTCTGCGGGAAAGGCTCTCCTAAGTCGGCTGGCGACCCCCGGACCGGCCCCTCCCGGCAGATTTGCACCGCTTCCCGGTTCAGTTCTGCAGAACTGAACCGGGATCGGCAGATTTCCGTTGATTTGCACCGGGAAGCGGTGCAAATCTGAGGGGGTAACTGCTCAGTTCAGAAGCAGGTCGAGCAGCCGGGAGCGGCCGGCGGGCACAGCCGTCGGGATGTCGGGCTTGGTCGGCTTCGGAGTGGTCGTCGTCGTGGTGCTGGTCGTCGGCACGGCCACCGTCACCAGCTGGTCGACGGTCGTCGTGTACGTGACGGTGTCCGGCCCGTTGGTCAGCAGGAAGGTGACGCGGCCACCGACTGGTGCCCCGGTGTCGGGTGTGGCGGTCGGCGTGCTCGAAGGCTCCGGCGTCGCGCTGGCGGTCGGCGTCGGCGTGCTGCCGTTGTCCAGCTTGGTGGGGACCTTGATGACCGCGCTGTTCGGCTCGGAAGGGCGCTGCAGCGGCGGGATCAGGCACGGCCCGCCCCCACACACCGGCCCGAAGTCGATGAACGACGGCTGGGCGATCGGGGTGACCGTCACCGTGGGAGTCGGCGGGGTCAGCGTCGGTGACGGCGTCGGCGACGGCGGCGTCGGATCAGGCGACGGGGTCAGCGTGGGCGTGGGCGTCGGAGATGGCGGCGTCGGGTACGGACTCGGAGTCAGGTACTTCGTCGGGTCCGGGTCCTTGCCAGTCCCCTTCATCGGGATCGGCTGCAGCGGCGGCCAGGGCGTGATCGTGCCGTAGCCGGTGAAGGATGGCTGCGGGAGCGGGGTGACGACGATGCCCGGCGAGAAGCCGGTGACATCGGGCGCCTGGGTCGGCTGGGGACCCGGCGAGAACCCGCTGATGGGCTGCTGCGGCACGGGTACCACGACCGTCATCGTGCAGGCGGGCGTGGCGTCGCGGAGCAGGCTTTCCCCGGCCGACCAGTTCTGGCCGTTCAGCAGATTGGGCGCCGGCGGGAGGATGTCCGTCCAGCCGGCAGTCGGGTAGAGGCGGTCGCCCCCGGTGGCCACGATCTGGCTGGTACGCACGGTCTCGAGGCGATACGGATTCTGCTCGTCCCTCGTTGCCCGGCAGACCGGCTGGAGAGGGTCGGGCCTGGGCGTGAGGACGGGCGCCGGCGTGGGCACGGCGGTCGGCGAGGGAGTGGGGGTCAGCGTCGGCTCCGGCGTGGGAGTTGCCGGCGACACGTTGCAGTTGAAGTTGAAGATCGCCTCGCCGGCCGTCGTCCAGTTCTGGCCGGGGTAGTCCTTGGTCTTGGGGATGATGCTGGACCAACCGGGCTGCGGATAGAGGTTCTCCCCGCGAGCCGCTGGTGACGGCAGCTGGCTGAGCGGCACGGCCGGCACGTAGATGTACGGCCTGGCGGGGTCCACGGTTGCCTGGCACATCGGGACGGTCTTCTCGGGCACCGGCTGCTGGCTCGACGTGGTGGTGCTGGGGGACGTCGTCGTTCCGCCGGTTGTGCTCGAGGTCACCGGGTTCAGGACGGGAAGTCCACGAGTGCACTGGCCATTGATGGGTCGGTAGTCATACGCGTGCGGGTGGCCTCCGCCTCCGCCGACCAGACGGCCGGGACCGTTGGGGCCCTGACCGGGGGGCACGTGGCACCACTGTCGCGAATTGCCCGGAGTTTTGGCGGCCGGAGCCACGCTCTTGCCGCGAGTCGACGCAGCGCCGTCGACCAGCGCGTTGGGGACGCCCTCGGCGCAGAGGGTGAGGGTGGCAATATCCCGACCGCCCGCGTCCACCACCTGTCCCGGCGTGGGGTTCAGGTAGGTGGTGTTGCCGGTTGCCGTGCCGAGGATCGCGGAGGTGAAGAGCCAGTTGGCCGGGACGGTGCTGAATGGCGGCGTGGCCACCGGCAGGACGAAGCCCTGCACGTCGGCATACCCCGCGTACGTCCAGCAGGTGTCGCCATAGCCGAGCCGCTGCCAGTTGGCCGGACGTGTGGAGTAGTTGAGGCCCTTGTCCACGACGGTGATGCCGCCCGTGGCGCCGGACATGGCGAGCAACTGGAGCGGATTGCCGTTCTCGGCGAGGAAGATGACCTCGCCGGGCTTGGAGCCGGCGATCGGCCTGATGTCCTTGGGCGACAGCCGCTGCGACTTCTTCGGCCGGTTGGAGTCGGTGGCGAACGGTGGGTCGGTGGGCTCGGGCGTGGCCGTGGCCGTCGCGCTGGTACCGCTTTGCGTCGCGGTGGGCCCAGCCGACGACGTCGGGCTGGACGTCGGGCTGGACGTCGGGCTCGACTCTGACGGCGTGGGGGTGGGAGTCGGGGTTGGCTTGGCCACGATGGTGACGTTGACGCTGTTGAGGACCTGCACCCCGTCCCCGTCCTGCATGAGCTGCAGCATGCTGCCCGAGCCGACCGCGAAGGCCACGAACCCGAAGTCGCTCACGCGGTCGAGGTTCCCGGACGAGGAGTTGCTCAGGAAGGTGCAGCCGGACGGCACGCCACCGAACGACACGACCTCGTCCACGGTGACGGTGAGGCTGGAACTCGAGTTGCTGCACGTGACCGGAACGGTGGCCGCACTCGCTGGGCCGGCGACCAGCAGTGGCAGGGGCGCCGCGACTAGGGCAAGCACGCCGACAGCTACCGCGATGCGTCGCCAGGCGACGCTCGTCCCCGTGTTCATGGCGTCAGGCTACCGGAAGCTTCGTAGGAAGAGATTGTTCAGGTTGGTCAAGTATCCGCCAACGGGCATTACCGGGCCTAGGCGGGCACCGCGAGCGGCGCTCGGTCGAATCCCGGTCGCAACGGCATCCCGGAGGACCCGCCAGGCCCGAGCTTCACGCCCAGCATCTGGTGCAGCTCGATCATGTTGATGTCGAACCCGAGTCTCGACGCGGCCATGTACAGCCGCCACACGCGGGCGGTGCCCAGGCCGGCCTCTGCGACCGCCTCGTCCCAGTGGTCCTCGAGGTTCTCGCACCAGTGCCGCAGCGTCAGCGCGTAGTGCTCGCGGAGGTTCTCCGCGTGCCGGATCTCGAAGCCGGCGGAGTTCATGGCCGTCATGACCTGGCTCGGGCCGGACAGCTCGCCGTCCGGGAAGACGTAGCGGTTGATGAAGGACTTGCGGAAGTGGCTCACCCAACCGTCGTTGGGACGGGTGATGGTGTGGTTGAGGAGTCGGCCCTCGGGGCGCAGCTTGCTGTACAGGAAGGCGAAGTACGACGGGTAGTTCGCCCGGCCGATGTGTTCGGTGAGACCGATGGACGAGACCGCGTCGAAGCCGGACTCGGCGACGTTGCGGTAGTCGCTGAAGCGGATCTCGGCCTGTCCGGTCAGTCCGGCCTGCTCGATCGACTCCTGGCCGTAGCGCGCCTGCTGCTCCGACAGCGTGACGCCGATCGCGGTAACCCCGTAGTGCTTGACGGCGTGCATGACCATGCCGCCCCAGCCGCAGCCGACGTCGAGCAGGCGCATCCCGGGCTCGAGGCCCAGCTTGCGGCACACCAGGTCGAACTTCTCCTCCTGCGCCTCCTCGAGGGACGCGTCCCGCGACGGGAAGACGGCGCAGGTGTACGCCATGGAAGGGCCCAGCACCCACGAGTAGAAGCGGTTGCTGACGTCGTAGTGGTGGTGGATCGCCTCTGCATCGCGGTTCTTCGAGTGCCGGCGGCCGTTGAGCGTTCGCTCCTGCGGCGGCGGCGCCGGCCGGTGCACCGCCTTCGGCGCGAACTGCCGGGCCAGCTTCAGGCGGTCGCTCCAGCTGATGTGGTCCCACGTGATCGGGTACAGACGGCTGAGGGCCGTGTAGGCGTCGCCGACGATCTCGAGGTCGCCGGTGACGTATGCGCGGGCGAGGCCCAGCTGCGACGGTGCGCTGGCCAGGTACTGGACGGCGCGCGGGCTGCGGATCTCCAGCGTGACGTCGGCGTTCGCCGGGCCGGCCGTCGACCCGTCGTATGCCCGGAAGCCCACGCCCCGCTCCGCGGGGACGACGAGCTGGAACGCGTCAGCGAGCCTCATCGCAGCCATGCCATGCCCTGCCCTTCTACCTCGTCCTACTTCCCCTTCACGACCTTCTCGTACAGCGCGCGCAGGCGGCCCTGCGGATCGTAGTGCGCCTTCAACCGGGCGTAGTCGTCACCGCCGTAAATCGACCAGAAGGTATCGCGATCGTAGAAGGCAGTGGAATAGAGGGACTTGCGTCCGTCGAGTTTCGTGACCACTTCCTCGATACGCCGGTTGACGCGACCCTCGGCGGGATCCGCACCGTCGGGCAGCGGCACGGTCGACCAGAAGCCCACGTTCACATAGAGCACCGCCGGGTCGAACTCGTACAGCGGCCAGCGTGCCTGCGGGTCGCGCTGCTGGAGCGGGCACACCCAGATCGGCTCGATGCCGACCTCGTGATGGAAGAAGTCGAGGAACTCGGCGAGTCGGTCGACGGGCACCTCGATGTCCTGCACGACGGCCTCGCGCACCGGCCGGCCGCGTCGCCGCGCCACCCGGTTGGACAGGTCGTGCTTCCGCTCGATCGCTACGAGCTTCCAGTAGACGTCACTGCGCAGCTTCGACTTCGGCCACACCCGCCGCAATGCGGGGTTCTGCGCACCGAATGCGCGCGAGCACCAGAACCAGTCGGTGTCCCAGCGCCACAGGTAGTCGTGGATGGTGAGCAGGTCGATCGTCCGCTGCTGGATGGATCGGTAGTAGATGCCCATGCCGGTGTAGTCGCTCGGGGAGAGCCCGGGCGGCGGCGCGTCCACCATCGTGCCGACGCTCAGGTACTGCTCGTCGGGTGAGAACACGGTGCCGTCGAGGAAGTCGACACGGCGCCCCTCGAAGTCACGGGTCGTGGCGATCTCCGAGATTGCGTCGGCCATCGCATCCGCGCTGGTGAAGCGGACGTGCCGCAGCAGCACGTACGGGCGGGTCGGCTCCAGCTCGATCCGCAGCCGCAGCGCGTAGCCGAGTGAGCCGTACGAGTTGGGGAAGCCGTAGAACAGGTCGCGGTGCGGATCGTCGGGAGCGCCGGTGACGGTCAGGATCTCGCCCGCACCCGTCAGCACGTCCATCTCCAGGACGGACTCGTGCGGCGTGCCGTTGCGGAAGGAGGCGGCCTCGATGCCGAGACCGGTGACGGCCCCGCCGAGGGTGATGGTCCGCAGTTGCGGCACGCACATCGGCATCAGGCCGTACGGGAGGGTGGCCTCGACCAGGTGCTCGTACGTCGTCATGCCCATGACCTCGGCGGTACGCGCCTCGGGATCGACGTGCAGGACGCCGTCGAAGGCGGCCACGTCGAGGCCGGGCGTGGCCACGTCGGTACGGGGACGGAACAGGTTGGACGTGCGCTTGGCCAGCCGTACGGGCGCGCCGGGGGGCAGGCCTCGGTACTGGGCGAGCAGTCTCTCGCGGAGGGCCCGGTACCGCGCCTGCCAGTCAATTTCCGGCGGCACTGCGGTCACGGGGATCACGGTAGTGGGGGGAGCGCGGCCTCGTCCCGAGGTCCCCCCACCTCCCTCGCCATCAAGTAATTGACTATTCAACTAAAAGTGAGCATCATGGCGGCATGGTCGACTGGACTCCTGACACTGGACCGATGCCCGCGGTGTACCTCGGGCACGGCGCACCGCCCCTGCTGGATGACGCGCTGTGGACGACCCAGCTCCGCGACTGGGCGCGCGCGCTGCCCCGCCCCCGCGCGATCCTGATCGTCTCCGCGCACTGGGAGACGGCCCCCGCCGCGGTGTCCTCGAGTGCCGCGGCCACGCCGCTCATCTATGACTTCGGCGGCTTCGATCCGAAGTTCTTCCGCATGACGTACTCGACGCCGGACGCGGCGCGACCTGCTCGGCCTGGTCGCGTCGGTCTTCCCCGATGGCGACCCGCTCCACCAGCACACGAACCGGGGCCTCGACCACGGTGCCTGGGTGCCGCTCAAGGTCATGTACCCGGATGCGGACATCCCGGTGCTGCAGCTGTCCATCCCCACCCACGACCCGAAGCGGCTGCTCGAGCTGGGTGCTCGCCTGAAGCCGCTGCGCGATCACGGCGTGCTGATCATCGGGTCGGGCTACCTCACCCATGGCCTCCCGTACCTGCGCGACTGGAGCCCTGGGGCCGTCCCGCCCGGCTGGAGCGTCGACTTCGACCTCTGGGCGGCCGAGGCGCTGGCGCGCGGGGACGTCGACACCCTCGCGGACTACCGGAGCCAGGCGCCCGGGATGCCCTACGCACACCCGACCGTCGAGCACTACGTCCCGCTGTTCATCACCCTCGGGGCGGCCGCTGACCCGTCCGCACCGCCGTCGACGGTGATCGACGGCTACTTCTTCGGACTGGCGAAGCGCTCCTTCCAGGTCGCCTGAACCCTGTGCTGCGGCACTCGTGGCTGGACAAAACGGACGCGGACCAGCCACGAGTGACGCAGCATCGGGGCCGTGAGGTCCGGTGGGTGAGAATGGGCACGTGACCCACGTCCCCATGGAGTACCTCGACGCCGGCGGAATGGTTCCCGATCCGGAGCCGGGGCAGCCGTCCCGCTTCCGACGATGGCTCCCGGCGCTGATCGGCGTCGGGGTCTTCATCCTGACCGTCGGCTTCTTCGGGGCGATCGCCGGCGACTCCCTCGCGCGCAACATCGAGATGAACCAGCTCATCTCCGCCATCGAGGACTCCGAGGCGGCCATGGGCGAGGTCCAGGAGAACGTCGAGGGCATCGCGTCCGCCTACTCGGGTCGGCTGCCGCTGGACGAGGAGGATCAGGAGAGCCTGAACATTGCGCTGGAGGCGGCCGCCGTGCAGGGACGCGAGCAGATCGCGGCCGCGCGCGAGGAGGTCGCCGCCGTGCGCTGGGCGCTCTGGCATCAGGACATCGGACGGGCGCAGGAGGCCTACCTCGCGCACAACCAGGCGTGGCTCGACTACCTCGCCCGGGCCTCCGAGGACGGCGCCGAGTTCGCCCGACCGCAGGACGCGGTCAACGAGACCTTCGTCGACGCCGAAGACGACGTCCGTCGCGCCGTGCCGGTCATCCCGCTGTTCGACCTCGACGACCGCGTCGACGTGATCTTCGAGATGCCGCCCGAGGAGCAGACCGACGGGGGCCAGGCCGCGTAGGTCAGGCATCCGCCTTCGCCAGCCGGCTCGGCCACCAGATCTTCCTGCCGATGTCGTACGCGAGCGCGGGCACCAGCGTCGAGCGGATGACGAACGTGTCGAGCAGTACGCCGACGGCCACCGCGAAGCCGATCTCGCGCAGGAACACCAGCGGCAGCACGCCGAGCACGAGGAACGTCGCCGCGAGGACGATGCCCGCGCTGGTGATGACCCCACCGGTGACGGTGAGCCCCTTCAGGATCCCCGGACGGGTGCCCATCTTGATGGACTCCTCGCGCACCCGCGTCATCAGGAAGATGTTGTAGTCCACGCCCAGCGCGACGAGGAACACGAAGGCGAACAAGGGGAACGACGGGTCCGCGCCCGCGAACCCGAACACGTTGTTGAAGAAGATCGCGCACACGCCCAGGGTCGAGAAGAACGACAGCACCACGGTCGCCATCAGCAGAGTCGGGGCCAGGACCGACCGGAGCAGCAGCATCAGGATGATGAAGACGACCACGAGCACGACGGGGATGATCAGGTTCCGGTCGTGCAGCGAGGCCCGGTCGACGTCGAGCTGCGACGCGGTCTGGCCGCCGACGAGGGCATCGGCGCCCGGCACGGCCTGCACGTTCTCGCGCAGGATGCGGACGGCTTCCACCGCCTCGGGGCTGTCGCCGGCGTCGGCGAGCGTCGCCTGGAACTGCACCCGACCGTCGACCACCTTCTGCGGGGCCTCCTCGGCACCGGGCACGCCGGCGGGGACGCCCGTATAGGGCACCACCGAGGCGATGCCCGGGGACTGCTGCGCGACCTGCAGCACCTCCGAAGCCGTGTCCTCGTTGGCCAGGATGATCGCGGGCGTTCCCAGACCGCCCGGGAAGTGCTGTGCCAGCTCCTCCTGGCCGACGACGGAGTCGGTCCGATCGACGAACGCCTCGGTGGTGGTGATGCCGTCGGCCTTCAGGGTGACCGTGAACCCGGCGAGGACGAGCATGACGGCCGCCGTCACCATCCACGTGACCCGCGGGCGACGGCCGACGCTGCCGGCCAGCCGCGACCAGACGCCGGACATCCGCTCGTCCGCCGTGCCCTCGACGGGGACCTTCGGCCAGAACGCCCAGCGCCCGGGCGGGAACTTGGTTCGCGAGAACGGGCCCCATTCGGGCCGACGGATCCGCAGGATGCCGAAGACGATCCACGCGACGACGGTGATCAGGGCGAGCAGGCCGCCGACTGCTGCGAACGGCCCGACGGAGACGTCGGCGACGAAGCTGAGTCCGAGACCGACCACAGTGGGGACGAGGAACGCCAGGATCGGGAGCACGATGCTGGGGATGGCCAGCAGTGCGGGCAGGAAGGTGAGCATCACGACCAGCGCGCCGACGATGCCCGCCGCGCTGACCGGTCCCAGCGAGCGGTTCGAGTTGAGCTCGCTCAGCAGCAGGCACAGCAGGCCCACGATGACGGTCGCCGCACTGGCGACGATCGGCTCGACGGTGCCCCGCCACGCGGCCCTGATGGCGTCGGTGTGGAGGGCATGGCTGTGCAGCTCCTCCCGATATCGGGCCACCATGAGCAGCGCATAGTCCGTGCCGGCGCCGAACACGAGCACGGTGAGGATGCCCTGGCTCTGGCCGTTCAGCACCAGCACCTCGTTCTTCGCCAGCACGTAGACGATGGCGCTGGCGACGGAGAGCGCCATGGCTGCCGCCACCAGCGGGATCAGCCAGAGGAACGGGCTGCGGTACACGAAGATCAGGATGATCGCGACGATCAGCGCGGTCGCCGCGAGCAGGGTGGTGTCGATCTCACCGAAGACGGAGATCAGGTCGCTGAGGATCCCGACGGGTCCAGTGACGTTCACCTGCAGCCCGGCTACGTCCGCCCCGGCCGCGCGCAGCGATTCCGTCACGAGGCCGAGGGCGAGCTCGCCCTCCACCCGCGTCTGGGCGAGGTCCGCGTTGAGCGGCACGGCGATCAGCACGGCCTGCCCGTCCGCGGACGGGATGGGCACGATCGGCAACGGGTCCAGGTAGTCGGCGATGGTCGCGTCCCGGCCCACGGGCAGGCCAGGGATCTCAGCCGCGAACTCCTGCGCGGCCACGAGATCCTCAGGCGACAGAGCCGCCCCGTCCGACCGGCTGATCACCACGAGTCCGGGGAGGGACTGCTGCTCGGCGAAGCCCGCGACCTCGTCCGCGACCAGGGTGGACTCGGCGTTGGCGGGCAGGAACGAGGCGTTGTCGTTCGTCTGCACCTCGGACAGCTGACCGCTGAGCGGGCCGACGGCACCGCCGATCAGCAGCCAGCCGATCGCCACGGCCACCGCGAGCCAGATCGCTCGGCGGCCGGAGCGGGTGCGGGCGGGGGACGGGCGATCCGAGTGCAGCGTCTCCGTGGCCATGGCGCAACGATGGTGCACGCTCGCGCGCGCTGTCAGTTGGGACACGCGATCGGACCAATCTCCCGGCGCAGCGCCTAGGGTGACCGGGGATGAACGACTACCTCCTCACCATGGCCGTCGGCGCGACGCTGGCGGTCGTCGTCGCCCTCCTCGTCCGACGTCGCGGCTGGGGCATGGCCATCCCCCTCATCGCGCTGGGGGCGCTGGTGGGTCTGCTCCCGTTCGGGCCGGACGCACCGCCCGATCCGGAGTTCGTGCTGGTGGTGATCCTCGCCCCGCTCGTGTTCGGCGAGGCGCTCGGTTCCTCGTACCTCGACCTGCGCCGGGTCAGCCGCCCGGTGCTCGCACTGGCGGTGGGCCTGGTGATCGCCGGAACCGCGGTGATCGGGGCGGTCGGCGCGCTCCTGGTGGCGATGCCGCTCGCCATGGCGTTCGCGCTGGGCGCGGTGCTGTCCCCCACCGACGCCGTCGCCGTCAGCGCGGTCGCCCGCCGCGCGGGCCTGCCGCGTCGACTGGTGTCGATCCTCGAGGGGGAGAGCCTGGTCAATGACGGCACTGGCCTGACGGCGTTGCGAGTGGCGCTGGTCGCGGCCGCCGCCGGATCCGTGACCCTGGTTGAGGTCACCACCGTGTTCGTCGTGGCCGTGGTGGCCGGCGTGGCCGTGGGCGGGCTCGGCGGCTGGCTGCTGACCCGTGTGCTGCGCTGGAGCAACGACCTGGTGGCCTCGAACGCACTCATGCTGATCGCCCCGTTCCTCCTCTATCCGCTCGCGGAGGCGGTCGAGGGCTCGGGCATCCTGGCGGTGGTGGTGGCTGGGCTGGTGATCGCCCATGTCCAGCACTCCGACCCCGGCTACACCGAGCGGCTCCAGGGATCGGTGGTGTGGCGGCACATCACCTTCCTGCTGCAGGCGCTCGCCTTCTTCCTGGTCGGCCTCGAACTGCCGAGCGTGCTGCTCCGGCTCAACAGTGCCCAGGCACAATCGGTCGCGCTGCTCATCCCGGTGGTGATCGTCGCGCTCATCGTGACGCGGCTGGTCTTCGTCCTGGCCATGACCGCCCTCGGGCGGGCTCGCTCCCGTGGCCAGGGCCGATTCCCTCTCGCCGGCGCGCTGCTGCTGTCGTGGGCGGCGGCGCGCGGACCCGTGTCCGGGCTCGCCGCCTTCTCGATCCCCTTGGTCTTCGACGACGGCCAGCGGGTGCCGTTCCGCGACGTCATCCTGGCGACCACCTTCGGGGTCATCGTCGTCACCCTGCTGCTGTCGCTCACCCTGGGGCCGCTCGCCCGGGCGCTCGGCGTGCAGTCCGAGGACGACGGGAGCACCCTGCGCCGGGTGGACGCCGCGCTGGCCCGGGCCGCGCTCGATCGACTGTCCGCCCTCGAGGCCGAGGCCGACCAGCTCGGGTCGCCGCTGCCCGGAGAGGTCATCGACCGGCTGCGGGAGGATGCCGAGCGACGCATCCGAGAGGCGAGCGGTAGGCGGGATTCCACTGCGACGTCGGAACTCGTGACCGGGCAGCTCATGGCCGCCGCCAGCGAGATGGTCCGGGCCGAGCAGGAGGAGCTGATCCGGATGCGCGACGAGGAGGGCCTGCCGGACGCGATCATCCGACCGTTGCTGGGCCAGTTGGACCTCAGGGCCGCCGCCCTGCGACCACGCCCCCACTAGCACTACCCGGTCGTCGTCGACCGCCAGAGCTGGCGCAGCGCCGCTTCGGTACCGACGGCGACGAAGTCGGCGGCGTCCTCGAGTGCCTTCGCCTCGTCGCCGGCGAGGGACGTGCAGTCCGCCCACGCGTCGAAGCCGAGGGCGCGGACGGACGTCGGGTCGAGGTCGATCCGCCCGCAGACCGCCACGGCCGGTCGCCCGGCAGCGCGCGCCCGTTCAGCGACCCAGGCGGCCCCCTTCCCCAGTCCGGTCTGGGCGTCGAGTCGGCCCTCGCCGGTGACGACGACGTCGGCCCAGTCGAGGGCGGCCTCGAGACCGAGGACGGCGGCAATGAGCTCCGCGCCGGGCACCAGGACCGCGGACGTGGTGGCCAGCAGGGCGGCGGCAGTGCCACCGGCCGCGCCCGAGCCGGGCACCGCACTGACGTCCCGACCCGTGGCCGCGCTGAGCACCTCGTGCCATTGGCGCAGGCCGGCGTCGAGACGGTCGACCTGCTCGGGTGACGCCCCCTTCTGCGGGGCGAAGACGGCGGCTGCTCCCTGCGGACCGAACAGGGGCGCGTTCACGTCGACAGCGATGGAGAGGGCGACCTCCCGCAGCCGCGGATGCAGGCCGGTGAGTTCGACACGGGCGACGTCGGCCAGGGTCTGTCCCATCGGCGGCACCGGCTCGCCGCGAGCATCGAGCAGCCGGGCGCCCAGCGCCTGCAGCAGACCTGCGCCGCCGTCCGTCGAGGCACTGCCGCCGAGGCAGACCACCACCTCGGTCGCCCCCTCGTCCAGCACCGCCCGCAGCGCGTGGCCGAGTCCGGCCGTGCTGCTGGTCATCGGCGCGAGCGTGCCGCCCGGCAGACGCGCCATGCCGCAGGCGTCGGCGAGTTCGACCGCGGCCACCGTGCCACGCATCGCGACGGACGCGTCGACGGCCACCCCGGTGGGGCCCGGCACCGTCACGGTCATGCGGGTGAAGCCCGCGGCGACGAAGGCGTCCACGGACCCGTCGCCGCCGTCTGCCATCGGCAGCACCCGGCACTCAGCGGTCGCATCCGCCAGCCGCGCCCCGTCGGCCATCGCCTCGGCCGCCTGGACTGAGCTGAGGCTGCCCTTGAAGGCGTTGGGGGCGAGCAGGACGCGAGGCACGAACGGACCTCCACGTGCGCGGGTGCGGACGGCGGATGCGTCAGGATGTCAGGTGGCGCGAGGCCGCGCCAACCGTCAGGAGGATCGATGTCCGGAACTCCGCTTCTCGACGCGTGGCGGGCCGCCGCCGCTGCTGCGCGCCGCCCGATGCAGGTACCGGGCCACAAGATGCGCTACCTCGCCGACGGTGACGGCTGGGCCGCGGATCTCGTCGGGGACACGGTGCGCGACGACGTGCCTCTGCAGGGGGGCGTCGACGACAACGCGTACAGCCACCGATACCTCGAGCAGGCGGAGGCGCTCTGGGCAGCGGCGGTGGGGGCCGATCACAGTCGGTTCCTCGTCGGCGGCTCGTCGCAGGGGAACATCGCGGCGCTGGCGACCGTCGGCGACCAGGACGTGCCCATCGCGATCGACCGGACGTCGCACCGCAGCACGCAGGCCGGCCTGGTGCTGATCGGTGCACGTCCCGTGTGGATCTACCCTCGCCTGCATCCCGAGTTCCACCTGCCGATCGGAATGGCCGCGGAGTCCCTGTCCGCGGTCACCGAGCCGGTGAACGGGTTCTTCGCCACCTCGCCGTCGTACATCGGCACCCTCTCCGACGTGGCCAGCCTCGCGGCTGCAGCCCGTGCGCGGAACGAGCCGCTGATCATCGACCAGGCGTGGGGCGCGCACCTCGACTACCTGCCTGAGGGCGGCGCGATGCATGGCGGCGCCGACTTCAGCGTGACCAGCGTGCACAAGGCGCTGCTCGGCTACTCGCAGACCGCCGTCGTCAGCATGCGCGACGGGATCATCCCCCGCTCGACCCTCGACCGGTGGGTCGACCTCACCACGACGACGTCACCGTCCGGCACCCTGATGGCCACCATCGATGCCACCCGCGCCGCCATGGAGCGCGAAGGGCCGCAGCGACTCGCGCTGCTGATCGAGGCCGTAGCCGAGGCCCGGCGCAGGCTGGCCCGCGTGCGCGGGCTCGTGGTGCTCGACGACGCGAACGCAGGCTGCCGCGTCGACCCGATGAAGCTCACCCTGATCCTGCCCGGCACCGGAACGGACGGATCGGTGCTCGGCGACCTGCTGTGGGAGCTCGGGCACGGGCCCGAGTCCGCGGACCACGACACGCTGGTGCTCACCGTGTCGGTGGCGGACGAGCCCGAGTGGGTGCTGGAGTTCGCGGACCTGCTGGCCGCCCTGGTTGAGTCCCAGCGCGGGGAGGCGAGGCCGAACACGCCGCTGGACGTGTGGCGGGTCGAGCCCGACGTGGTGCTCACGCCGCGCGAGGCGTTCCTGCGCGAGCGGCGCCGGGTGCCGATGCGGGAGGCCGTCGGTCATGTCAGCGCCGAGCAGTTCTGCCCGTACCCGCCTGGAGTGCCGCTGCTGGCCCCGGGGGAGCGGGTCACGCAGGCGAGCATCGATGCGATCCGTGCCGCCAGCCGGGTGTGCCGGGTGGCCTACTGCAGCGACCCGACCCTCGAGACGATCCTGATCGTCGACGAGTAGCCGTCCCACCGATGCTGCGTCACTTGTGGTCGGTTTTCGCGCGAAAAACCGACCACAACTGACGCAGCACCGGGGTCAGGCAGCCACCAGGGTCGCCAGCACCGCGATGTCGGGGTCCTCGACGGGATCGAAGCCCACCCGGCTGACCAGTCGGGTGACCGTCCCGTCGGCCTCGGCCTCCACCCACGTGGCCCGATGGCCCAGGCCCAGATGCGGCAGGCCCGGCAGGAGCAGGGCTCCGGACGCCGCGCCGGCGCTCTCGGGCGTGGACGGCATCGTCTCGCCGGGGGGATGGAGCACGAACAGGGCGGCCGGCTGAGGGGTCGCGAGTGCGCCGGGTCCGGGTGCGTCGTCGCCGATCACCGGTCCGGCGAAGGTGACCAGCCCGACCATGTCGGGGTGCGGGTCCTCGGGCAGATCATCGACGGAGCGGAACACCGAGGTGCGGGACAGCGTGCCCGGGCAGGCGGCGATGCGGACGGCCAGGGCGAGGAACTGGGCCCACTCCCGGGTGGAGTCGGGCCACCGGCCGGAGATCACGAAGCCGGCCAGCGAGTAGTCGGGGCGCATGAAGGGGGCGACATTGACGTCGTGCACGGTCCACCTCCTGCACGTCGTGGTGCTGCACAGCGCTGCACGCGGTTGCGGCACAGGGTGCGTCATCACCCGGCTGGCACACAAGACCTGTCGAGTGCCAGCCGGCGAGGGTTGGCCTGCGGAGCGCCGCGCGGTCAGCCGGTCACGTAGCGAAGGGACGGCAGCGCCTGCTGGACCGCCAGAGTCTGCTCGGTCGTCCATCCCTCAGGCCGCACCGCGAGCGCGACGGCCACCGCCATGTTGGCGCTGTAGTTGTGGCCGACCTCCGGCGGCTCGCCGCCGCTGATCAGGTCCATGCCCACCTGCAGGAAGGTGATGATCGGAATCCATCGCGTCTGCGGCATGACGCCCGGACCGAGCGGTGCCTCGAGCCAGTCCGGCTGCGTGAACAGCAGGCTCGGACTCCAGTAGACGACCGGGTCGTTCGCGTGGGCCGCGAAGACGATGGTCGGCGGCTGCTTGGACTCCAGCCCGTCGGGGTCGTCCGCGGACACGAGGACCCGGACGATGCTGTTGTCGCCGACGATGGGCTCCCACGCGGGGCCGCCCGTGCGGTTCGCCTGCCACGACTTCCACAGCACGGACTCTGCCGGCGGACCCATCCAGACCACATGCGGGATCTCGGCCGTGACCTCCTCGGGAGTGGCCTGTGCCGTCCAGGCACCCTGGGTGCCGAGCGAGCCGAGTGACTGCCCGAACAGGATCAACTCCGGCCGCGCGTCCGCGGGCCGTGCCCGCCAGGCCTCGAGGATGCCGTCGATGGTGTCCGCGTTCTGGTCGACCGTGGTCTGCGGGTCGACGACGAAGCCGATCCAGGACGGGACGGCCGAGTACTGCACGGCCACCGTCGTGGCATCGCCGTCGGTGACCATCTCGAGGGCGTTGATGGCGTTGGGATCCACCCAGCCGGTGCCGGTGACCCCGAAGATGACCAGGTACTCGCGATCCCACGCGTTGACGCGATCGAGCTCGCGCAGGGCGAGGTCGGTGCGCGCCTGCGGCGTGTCCCCCTGCTGCATCCCGACGTACACGCGAGTCGGGCGTTGCGCCGGGCGGCCGGTGACGGCGGTGATCTCGTCCGGGGTCATGGTGTTGCTGACGTAGAACCGCCCTTCGCGTCCGAGGGTGTCCCACGGGGTCAGACTGCCCTCGCTGCCGCTGTTGTCGCCGAGGTCGGTGGGCTCCTGCCCGGACATGTCCGCGTTCACGGTGTCGTATGACGAGACCAGCCAGGCCAGGCCCACGTTCACGGTCACCACGGCGACCAGGATCAGCGCGACGGCCACCACGGGCCGGGTCACCCTCGCTGCTCGGGGCAGCCACCGGGCGACGAGGCCGGCCAGCCCGTTGCTTCCCACCCGGATGAGCCGGCCGATCCCGATGAGCACGGCGGCGATCGCCCAGGTGGCCGTGATGATGACCAGACTGCCGGAGATTGGCTCGGGCATCGAGAGCTTCTCCTGCTGCTCCACCTGCCAGCCGACGGCCACAGGAGTGAAGAGGAGCGCCGGCAGCCAGAAGACGCCCAGCAGGAGGGCGCGCACCCACAGTGGTGATCGCGAGCCGCGGAGCACCGGGATCTTGAGCACGGCCCACTCGATGATGGTGCCGATCGCGTAGCCGACGACCGAGCCGAGCGAGGTCAGCAGCAGCAGGAAGGTCAGGGGGTGCGGCAGGAGTGACGGCGTGAGCGCCGCGGCATAGCCGACAGCAGCGCCGATGAGACCGCCCGTGCGCGGGGCACGAAGCAGCACGGCGCGGGCCCGCGGGCCGGTGGCCACGGTGGTATCCATCCGAGAATCCTAGGGAGCCTCGGGCAACGCAGCGCGTCGGCCAAGATGGGCGCATGAACCGAGCCCATGACGCCGCCGCCGCATCACTGACGTACACCGAGCTGAGTCCCGATCAGTGCCCCGACGGAGTGTTGGCCACTGGGGTTGCCGAACTCGCGCAGACCGACTTCTGCGAAGTCGGGGTGTGGGAGCACCCGGTGGGGGTGTCGACCGATGTGGAGGCCGACGAGGTCTTCGTCGTGCTCTCGGGCGAGGGGCGAGTGACGTTCTCCGACGGCTCCGTGCTCGAGCTGCGTCCCGGCACCGTCGGCATCCTCAGCGCCGGGGCGGAGACCACGTGGGAGGTCACCCAGACCCTTCGGAAGGTGTGGATCATCCCGCGGTAGGGCCGGTGAGCGCGGTTGGGTCAGGCGTCGGGCAAGGCGTCGAGGACCGCCATGGCCGCCTCGTCGAGGGTGAGCCGCGCCGCCGCGCAGTTCTCCTCCAGGTGGGCGACCGACCCGGTGCCGGGGATGGGGAGCATGGTGGGCGCGTGCTGCAGGAGCCACGCCAGCGCTACCTGGCCGGGGGCCGCCCCTACCCGCTCGGCGACCGCGGTCAGCGGGCTGTCAGGTCCGAGCAGTGCCCGGTTGCCCAGTGGGAACCACGGGATGAAGCCGATGCCCTCGGCGGTGCTGAATTCGAGCAGCGCCTCGGCGCTGCGGTCCCCGACGTTGTAGAGGTTCTGCACCGTCACCACGTCGAAGTACCGACGCGCCTCGACGACGTCGTCCACAGTGACCTCCGACAGCCCGACGTGCCGGATGAGGCCTTCGGCTTGCAGGGCGGCGATCTCCCCGAACTGCTCCTCCCGCGGAGTGTGCGGGTCGATGCGGTGCAGCTGCCAGAGGTCGATGCGGTCCACGCCGAGTCGTCGCAGTGACATGTGCACGCACTGGCGGAGGTAGGGCGCGCGGCCGACGACCTCCCACTGGTCCGGCCCCTGGCGGGTGAGCGAACCCTTCGTCGCGATCAGCACCCCGTCATACGGATGCAGGGCCTCGCGGATCAGGTCCTCGCTGACGTAGGGGCCGTACGAGTCGGCCGTGTCGACGAAGTCGACGCCGAGCTCCACGGCCCGTCGAAGGACAGCGATCGCCTCGTCGCGACTCGGCGGGTCGCCCCAGATCCCGGCTCCGGTGATCCGCATCGCCCCGAAGCCGAGGCGGTGGATGGTCACGGGGTCTGCGGACTCCGATGCGAGGGTGAACGTGCCGCTGTCGAGGACCGGCTGGTCGGTGGGGTTGGGCATGTCCGCATTCAAGCGGATGGAACTCGTTGACGCACCGCGGCCTCGGGGCCAGACTCCGACCCATGAAGCGACCCCTGATCCTGGCCTCCATCGCGGCCGCCCTGCTCGTGTCTGCGACGGTCGTGGCCGCGCCCGCTCAGGCCACCACCTGCGGCTTCGTCACGTACCAGGACGGCACCTTCGGCCCGGTCGTCTGCAAGGACGGCAATCCCAACACCAGGGTGAAGGCCAAGCTGACGAAGGCGACGCCCGACATCATGGCCCTCGCATCGGACAGCACCCGCAAGCAGATCCAGGCCGCCGTGTGCGCGGACGAGAAGTCGGGCGCGACCGGCACGATGCTCTACGACGCTGTGGAGTACCAGACGGCCCGCTACGACTGGAGGCGCAGCGTCGTGCACCCGGTCGTCAAGAACCTGATCGCGGACGACTACTGCTGATCCGACTCCAGCCGGGGCACCGCCTCGTCGATCTCCGGGAGCAGCTCGAAGCGCTTGCCGTAGACGTCCAGGAGGGACAGCAGCATCGCCGCCACCGGGACCGCGAGGAACGCCCCTGCCACGCCGAACAGCGCGGCGCCGAGCAGGACCGCTCCGAATGAGACCGCTGGATTCACGTCGACGGCACGCGCGCTGATGCGCGGCTCGATGGTCAGGTTCTCGACCTGCTGGTAGGCGATGGCCCAGGCGAGGGCGATCACGCCGATGACCGGAGTGGGGCTGACCAGCCCGACCAGCACCGGCAGGATGATCGAGATGTAGGTGCCGATGGTGGGCACGAACTGGGCGACGATGCCGGTCCACAGGGCGAGGGGCAGCCAGTACGGCATGTCGATGATGGCGAAGACGATGCCCGTGGTGATCGAGTTGATCGCCGCCAGGATCACCCGAGCGCCCATGTACCCGCCGGTCTTCTGCGCCGTTGTCCGCCACACGGTGGCCACGACCGACTGCCAGGACGGCGGGAACAGCGAGGCGACCCACCGCTCGAAGCGCGGCATGTCGGCGGACATGTAGAAGAGGAAGAGTCCGAACGTGAACAGGCTGAACAGGCCGCCCACGACCGTCACCAGGAAGCCGACGACGCTGAGCGCTGCCTGGCCGGCCGCCGCCGCCAGGTCGGCAGTCTCGATGTCGAACGAATCCATCAGGCCGCCGAGGTCGAACTCGGTGCCGAGGCGCCCGTTCACCCAGGCCAGCGTGGTGTCGAGGACGGTCGGGATGCGGAGCACCAGCTCGGTGAGCTGGTCGACGAGCAGGTTCCCGAAGGCGAGGATGAAGAGCACCATCAGGAGTGCGAAGGCCAGGATGACGACCATGGTCGCCACGCCGCGACGCATCCACTGCGACAGCCACGTCACGACCGGCGCCATGGTGATGGCGCCGAACCACGCCATCAGGACGGTGAAGATGACGTTGCCGCCGTCCTGAAGGACGAAGGAGACGAAGGCGCCGAGCCCAACGACGGCCAGCAGGACAAGGCCGGCGCGCCAGACGTTGGCTGGTTCGAAGCGCACGGTCATCGAGCGTTCGGGATCAGTCATGCGACATACCTTCGACGGCGGGTGGGCGATCTGCGACAGCTGATGCCACTATGCCGCGCGCGAACCCGACTGTCGCGAACCACGCCGTCCGGTGGCGAAACGCTAGGTGACGACGGTCATGCCGATGACGCCCAGCACCGTCAGGGCCGCGCCGAAACTGATCATGCCCACGGTCGGTCCGACGCCTCGACGCGCGCCGTCACCTGGCGACAGCAGCAGGAAGACGCTGACGCCGAGCAGGTAGAGGCCGAACACGAGCAGGCTGGCTGCTTCGGCCGCGACACCCCAGCCGAGGGATACGGCGAGCACGGCGAGCACCGCCCACGCCAGGTTGGCGATGCCCACCTCGATCTGGAAGTTGTTGCGTCGCCCGAGGTCCCAGTTCATCCGCGCGGCATCGGAGCGATGGAAGATCGAGTGCCGGACGAAGGACAGGCCGCCAGCGGCGCCCACCGCAAGGAGGGCGGCTGCGCTGAGCGACGGGGGCTCGGCGAACACGGTGAAGAAGCCCCACGCGACGCCGGCGGTGCCGGTCACGTACGTCGCGATCATGAGTCCGGCCGAGATGCGTGGGCTGTCGGAGATGGTCATGGGCCCTCCCGGTTCGGTGCCTTGAGCCTAGGGATGCGGCGCCGTCGTTGCCCGTCGGCGCAGCCATGCCAGCAGCACCGCGCTCAAGACCAGCAGGCCGCCGCTGATCAGGGCGGCGACGCGCAGGTCGTGCAGGTCCGTGATGTCGACAACGAGGCCGTATAGGAGGAGTACGACGGCACTGCCGATCAGGAGGGATGCGGCCTTGCGCCCGAGCCCGTCGATGGCGATCACCAGGATCGCGAAGCCGACGAGGACGAGCGCGAGGCCGACCCCGAGGTAGGCCGCGCCGTTGTTCAGCGGGTCGTCCGCTTCGTGGGCGCTGAGCGCCGAGATCACGTCACCGAGCCCGGCGATGCCGACGAGCAGCAGGTAGTGCGCCCCGATCCATATGTGCCTTCGGCCGGTCCGCAGCCTCGGATGCTCCGGCACCTTCAGCCCGAAGTACATCCACCACAGGGTGAACATCAGCACGAACATGAGGACGAAGAAGCGCAGGTCCGGGATCGAGAAGGTCTCGCTCAGCGCGATGACCAACTGGCCGAAGCTCAGCCCCAGCGCGATGAGAACGAAGAGCCCCATGCGCTCGGCCAGGTAGTCCGAGGCCACCGGATGCCGTCGGTCCTCCTCGCTCCAGTGCAGCGAGGTCGGCACGACAGCGAGAGCGGTGGAGGCGAGCAGCACGACCCAGACCCATGAGTCCGGCAGCAGGCTGCCGGCCATCGCGACGACGGCTGCGGCCGCCATGGACGCTGCGGTCACCCGGTCGGATCGTGGTGACGGCCACCAGGTTCCCCCACCCCAGGCGTACATGCCTGCACCGCAGAGGAGGGCCGCCCCGAACGCCAGCAGCCCGTAGTCGTTCCCCAGACCGTCCTGCTGGTCGACGGCGAGCGCGGCGGCGACCAGGCAGGCCATCTGGGCGAGCATCAGAACCAGTCGCACCGGCGGCTCGCCGGGGATCCGGTTGTTGACGAGCGCCGTGAGCAGCCACACGCTGAACAGCGCCGCCGCCGCCAGGGATGCGGTCACCGCGGTGAGCGCGCCGGGATGCGCGAGGAACGCGTCGTTGACGCTGACCAGGGCGGCCACGACGACGAGGTCGTAGAAGAGCTCGAACCAGGTGGGTCGCAGTCCGTTCGACTGCTGCGAACTCACGCTCACTGACCCCCGACGACGCCGGCCTCGATCTGCTGGCCGAGGGAGGTGTCGATGACGATCTCCACGCCGTTCGGCACCTGTCCCTCCAGAGCCTTGAGGAGCTCCTCGGTGGGAGGCAGCTCCCCTGGGGTCAGCACCCGGAGGAAGACCCTATTGGCGCTGACGTCGATCTCCTCGATGACGGTCCCGGGCGACTGACCCGCCCACTCGTTCGCGGTGGCACTGACGCGCGACGTCCAGAGCGAGACCAGGATCGTCGAGGCGGTGTTGGCCAGCAGCGGCACCAGGATCAGCAGCATCAGCAGGCTCAGCGTGACGTATGCCTTGCGCCGGGAGACGGCGCGTGGGCTGCCGAGCGAGCCGTCCTGCGCGATCACCGTGAAGACGAGTGCGCCGATCAGCACGAGTGCGAGCAGGTTGGAGAGGAACAGCAGCAGCGCGCCGATGGCCAGACCGAAGGCGCCCTGGCCCAGGCAGACGCCGACGACGGCCAACGGCGGGACCAGCGAGATCGCGATGGCGACCCCGGGGAGGACTGCGGCCACATCGCGTCGGGACATCGCGACCGCACCGGCCACACCCGTGGCCAGCGCGGCGACGAGGTCCGTCAGGCCGGGTGACGTGCGCCCCGAGATCTGCGAGTTGGCCAGCAGGTTGACGGTCTGGGGCACCAGGAGTGACGCGACCGCTCCGATGGCGATGGCGAGCGTCGCGCCCATGGCCACGTACTTGATCGAGTGTCGGGTCAGCGCGGCGTCCCGCTTGGCGATGCCCAGCCCCATGCCCAGGATCGGCGTCGACAGCGGCGCGATGATCATGGCGCCGATGACCGTCGCGGTCGAGTCCGAGAGCACGCCCGCGGACGCGATGATCGCGGAGAGCGTCAGCATGGTCCAGAAGGCCGAGCGCTTGGCGCGACGATCGCCGATGGTCAGGTCGAGGTCGTCAGTGAGCTCCTCGACCGAGCGCCGCTGATTCGTGGGCAGGAGGGTCGCCGATACGCCGCCGAACATGGGTCCTCCGAAGGGGCTGAAGTCGAGGGCAAGGCATACCACGACCACGGCGGCGGCACACCGGATGGGGCTAACCAGCGAGGCGGTAGAGGCGGAACTGGTCGTGCTCGAGGTCGATCACCTCGACTTCCGCGAAGCCGGCAGCCATCGCGTAGTCCGTCATCGTGCTCGTGCGCATGACCGTCCCGGTGCCTGCTGAGGGGCTGGCGGACATGCCGTCCGGCAGGCAGACCGTCAGCGAGTACCCGTAGAGCAGGCGCTCCATGAGCGAGGCATTGGGGGTGAACTGCTCCTCTGTGCGCTCGTCGACGACGAGGACGTCCGAGCCGCGCGCCAGTGAGCGCATAGCGGCCAGCGCCTCGACCGGTCGGCTCATGTCGTGCAGGCACTCGAACGCGAAGACCGCGTCGTAGGCGGGGCCGTCGCGCACGTCGGAGATGTCCATCACATGGAAGGCGACGCGGTCGTGGACGCCCTCGTGCTCGGCGTTGTGGCGGGCGGCTTCGACACTGGGTGCGTCGATGTCGTAGCCGTCGACGCGCAGTCCGGGGAGGCTCTGGGCCAGCGCGATGGAAGCCCAGCCCATTCCGCAGCCGACCTCGGCGACGCGGGCGCCCGTGGCGGCTACCCGGTCGCGCACCGCCGGGCAGTCGTTCGAGCCAGTCCTGCACCAGCAAACTGCGGAAGATCGGCCGATTGGCCTCGGCCTGGCCGTGGCGCATCTCCGGACCGAAGTCCTCCCAGCCGAAGGTGCGCTCGCCGCGGTAGGTGCTGACCAGGTCGGGGAGCGCGCGGCCGGCCACGATGGTGCAGCGCACGGACGGGGCCAGGAAGGCGAGCGAGTCCCGGTCGAGAAGCACCTCTCGAACCGACGCGGGCAGCTCGAACCGTCGCTCGTCCGGCGAGTCGAGGGGGTTGGCGCAGGCAAGGTAGCCGCTGGCGGCCTGCGCCTCGCACCATTCGCGCGCGTAGCGGGGGATCACTCCGGTGCGTTCAGCGAGCCAGCCAGCCGTCTGCGGTCCGGCGTCGGCAAGCGCGTCGTACAGGCCGAGCCGATCGCCGAGGTAGATGGCGTTCAGGTCCATGGCGCCGACGAGGGAGGTGAAGATGCGCTCGACGACGTCGTCGGTGCTCGGGTGCTCGGCTGTGGACATGGGACCTCCTGCGGGATGGCACGAAGGTACGCCTCGCCGCGCGGGATGGGAATGGTCCGAACGCTGCGCTTCTAGATGCTCAGGATCACCTTTCCGCGCGCGTGCCGCTTCGCATAGTGCTCGAGCGCATCGACGGTCCGGGCCAGGGGGAAGGTGCTGTCGATCACGGGACGGACCGTGCCTGCCTCGACCATCTGCGTCACGGCGGCGAGTACCTCCCCCTTCGCGCTTGCGGCGAACAGCCTGATGCGGCCGGTGCCGAAGGGAGAGGAAGCGATGCCCGCCGCATAACGCCCCAACGGGCCGAACCAGGAGCTGCCCTCGCCGTTGCTCATGAGCAGGACCCCGCCGGGCGTGAGCGCGCGCCGGAGCCTGGACAGCGGAACGCGGCCGGTCAGATCGAGGATGACGTCATACGCCGCCTGCTCCGATGCGGGATCCTCGGTGGCGTAGTCGATGGCGCGGGACGCGCCCAGCGAGCGGACCAGGTCGGCGTTCGCGCCACTGCAGACCCCGGTCACGTCCGCACCGAGAGCGGTCGCGATCTGCACGGCGAGAGTGCCCACTCCGCCCGAGGCCCCGGTGATGAGCACCCGCTGGCCTGCCGTCACGTGCCCGTGGTCGCGCAGCGCCTCGAGCGCGGTCACCCCGACGAGCGGCAGCGCGGCCGCCTCCTCGAACCCGACGTTGTGCGGCATGTGCGCAACGCCCCGCACCGGTACGCGTACGTACTCGGCGTAGCCGCCGCCGCCGACCCCGACCTCGGCGTACACCGCATCGCCGGTCGCGTAGCCGTCCACGCCCTCGCCGACCTCGGCGACGACGCCGGCGACCACGAGGCCGCGGACCGGCTGTCGCGGACGACGCGCGCCGAGTACCAGCCGGAAGGCCTTCGGCACGCCGGTGACCGAGAACAGATCGCCCGGATTCACCGCCGATGCACGGGCCTCGACCAGGAGCTCGCCGGGCCTTGGCCGGGGGACCTCGATGCGACCGAGCGCGAGGACGTCGCGCGGCGCTCCGTAGCCGGACTGCAGCACTGCCGTCATGTCGCTCATCGCTTCGCCTCCCTTCGGCCGCGGCGCCGAGGCGCCAGGGTGGACGACCGCTCCAACAGGGTCTGCAGGCCATCGAGGACGACCTCGAGGCCGAGATCGAAGTCGTCGGCGTAGGTGTAGCCCGGCTGCAGGATGACCTCGTTGGAAAGCTCCGTGAGGTGCGGGTACGTGTCCGGGTCGAACGTGTCGAGGACCTGCCGGGTGGCCTGATGCAGCTCGTCGCTGGTGGTGAACTGGAAGCTGGCCTCCTGCACGACGTAGCCGTACACGTAGCTGGCCAGCACGGAGAACGCGATGGACGTGCCCTTGGGCGTGAACCCGCCGGCGCGCAGGATTCCGAAAACCCGATCGTGGTGCCGCAGCACTGCCATCGTCGGCGGCGCCGACTGGATCAGGCCGATGGCCCAAGGGTGGGCGCGCAGGACGGAAAGCGAGGAGTGCGCCCGCTCGCGCATCGCGTCGCGCCACGGAGTGCCCTCGGCGGGGACGTCGATCTGCTCGAGCACGAGCTCGACCATCCCGGCGAGGATCTCGTCCTTGTTCGCCACGTGCTTGTACAGCGACATGGCTTCGACGCCGAGCTCGGCGCCCAGGCTCCGCATCGTCAGGCCGCTCAGGCCGTCTCGGTCGGACAGCGCCACGGCAGCGGCGAGGATGCGGTCCCTGGACAGGGGTTCGCGCCGGCCCTTGAGGGTCCGGCCAGTGCTCGGCGACATCGGCGTGCTCCTCCCACGTGTTGACAAGCTTACTTAGTACTCCTAGATTACTAAGTAAGCCACCTCGCCGCAAGACGAGGGCAGATCACCGGAGGACACCATGACCATCACCACTGAAGCCGTGAGCGAGCGCGCCCGGGTCGGGGGGCATGTCAGCATCCGCGGCACGCTGTCCGCGCTGTGGGCCGCGACCATGTTCCTGTTCATCTACGCCGACATCCAGGGGCTCGTGCTCCAGCCCGGTGCACTGGCGAGGATCCAGGCTGGGGAGATCGGCGGTTTCGAGATCACCCAGGGCTGGCTGTTCGGCGTTGCCGTGCTCATGACGATTCCCGCCCTGATGGTGGCGTTGTCCTACCTGCTCCCGGCAGGCGCCGCGAGGTGGCTGAACGTGATCGTCGGCATCCTCTACACGCTCGTGGCACTCGGCGCGGTGCTCATGCCCGACGAGGCTGGCGTGTGGGCGTTCTACGTCTTCTACAGCGTCGTCGAGATCTGCCTGACCGTGACGATCACCGTGCTGGCCTGGCGGTGGCCCCGGGCCGACCGCTGACCGCTCGACCCGGTCAGGTTCGCCGGCGGCGGTCCTTGGAGCGCTTCCGGAGGCGTTCGGGGTCCTGGTACCCGCCACGGGGGGCGACCTCGTCGACCGGCGCGTTGTCCGGCGGGCTCGTGTCGAGGTCGAGAACGATCCGCTCGGTCGCGGACTCATCGGGCTGGTCGATGTCCTCGTCGGGCTCCGGCACCTTGGGCCAGGGGACCGCTTGCGCGTGTGACTTCTTGGTGAGATGCAGCGCCGCGCGCGCCGCCCTGACGCCCGCCGAGATGCTGTGCCACATGTGATCCTCACCGAGCTGCTCGATGAAGCCGGCCCTGGCGAGTGTGAGGCGCGCGCGGTAGAAGACCCGCACCAGATACAGCTCGATGTCGCGCTCGCGCAGCCTCGCGAGCAGGATTTCCAGCATGTCGATGCTCGTCGTGTCGAGCTGGCTGGTGGCCTCGAGGTCGATCAGCAGCACCCGGGTGTCGGGGTTCTCGTCGACCGTGGCGAGCACCCGGTCGTGGATCTCTGAGGCGTTGGCCCAGAACAGCGGCACATCGAGGCGCAGCACCAGGATTCCGTCGTAGGTCCTGCGCTCGGGGTGGTCGGTGAGACTGCCCCACGCCGCCTTCTCGCTGGGCACCTTGCCCATCACGTCGGTCTCGACCCTGCTCGACCGGTACACCAGGCCCAGCACCGCGAGCCCGACCGCGACGAGAAGCCCGTAGAGCGGCCCGAGAGCGAGCACGCCGATCATCGCGGCGATCGCGGACGTGAAGTCGTTGCGCCGGATGGACTGGTAGCGACGCAGGGCGGACACGTCCATCAGCCCCCACACCGCCTGGATGACGATGGCCGAGAGTGCTGCCCTCGGCAACGGAGCGAGCGTGTCGGCCAGCGCGACGAGCACGACGACGACGAGCAGCGCGGCGGTGACACCGGTCAACTGGGTGCGGCCGCCCGAGCGCCGCGAGGCGGCAGTCTTGGACAGCGACCCCGCGACGCCGAGTCCGCCGGACAGGCCCGCCGCCACGTTCGCCGCCCCGGTGGCGAGCAGTTCCTGGTTGGTGTCGATCGCGTAGCCGTCGCGAGCTGCGAACAGCCGCGCGGCGCTCAAGCCCTCGGCGAGGCCCACGAGTGCCAGTGCCAGGCCCCCGACGGCGACGGGGCCGAGGTCGCTCATGGGGATGCCGGGCAGGCCGAACGGGGGCAGCCCTTGGGGCACCGACCCCACCGTGACGACGCCCTGTGCGGACAGGTCGAACGTGCGCGACAGCACGATGGCGCCGACGAGCACGACGAGGCCCCACGGGATCCGAGGCGCGAACCTGGCACCGGCGAAGAGGATGGCGAGCGACACCAGGCCGAGGACCGCTGTGGTCGCGTTGACGTCCGTCAGCGAGGTGAGGATGGACCAGACCCGGCTCGGGACCTCGCCGGCCGTGGCCGGCATGCCGAGCAGGCTGGGGATCTCGCCGATGATGATGAGGATGACCAGGCCGAAGACGAAGCCCGTCACGATCGGCCGGGACATGAACTCCGCCGCCCAGCCCAGTCGCGTGAGCCCACCGATGAGCAGCCCGATCCCTGCGCCGATCGCCAGCGCCGACGCCAGTGGCACCGCTCGGGCCGGATCCCCCTGTGCCATGTCCGCCACCAGCGACCCGGTGAGGACGGAGACCGTCGACACCGGTCCGACGATCAGCTGGGGCGACGAGCCGAGGACCGCGTAGGCCACCAGCGCCAGCGGGATGGCGTACAGGCCGACGATGATGGGGACGCCGGCGATGCTGGCGTAGCCGAGCGACTGTGGAACGGCGAGCGCCGCGACGACCAGCCCGGCGAGCAGATCGCCCGCGACGAGGCGCCGCCGATACTGCGGGAGCCACCCCGTGATCGGCAGGTAGCGGTTCCACGCTGGCGACACGACGTCAGGCTAGGGGCGCGGGACCTTCACGTCTGGACGTCCGCTCGGTTCGATCGCTCGTCGCTGACCTTGGCGGCTGCCAGCGATTGTGGCACCAGTAACGAAATCTCATTGCGGTGCAACGACTTTCCTGGGGTAGGGGGGTTGCATCTGTCACGCGAAGACAGTAGAATCGAACACATGTTCGAACCTTCCATCCCCCTCATGGCGGCCGATTTGCTGCCTCCGGTGGACGAGGTGCCGGAGTGGCTGGACGAGGTGCCCGAGCTCGAGGCTCCGTGGACGGATGCGTTGGCGGCGGCCGTGTCCCGGCCAACGGGTCCTGGTCTGCTGGTGCACCTGCTCGCGGTGGACCCGGCCGGTCTGTCAGCGGATGCGGCGGTCACGTTCGCGCAGCAGGTCGAACGGTTCGCGGCGTACGTCGCGGGGTTCCAGGCGAGGGTCCGTGCCGATGTGGCGGCGCGGCTGGTCAGTGACGCCGATGCAGGCCAGCGCGCTGTCAGCGCGGGGGTTCGTGACTGCGGAGATGCTCGCCTCGGCGGAGCTGGCGGCGGCGCTGCGGATCGGGCCGCGGGCGATGGACGTCCAGCTCGAGCACGCCCGGGACCTCGCCGGACCGATGGCCCCGCTGAGGGACGCCCTGGACGCCGGGAGCATCTCCGCAGGTCACGCGGCCGCGATCGCCCGGGAACTCACCCGGCTCCCCGCTGCCGGCGACGCGTACCGGGCTGAGGACTATGCGGCGCAGTGCGGACGCATCCTCGCCGTCGTCGTTCCGTACGCCACCACCACACCGCCGGGTCAGTCTGCGCGGAAGACCAAGGCGATGGTCCTCACCGTCGACCCGTTGGGCGCCGCGCAGCGCCGCCAGGACACCGCAGAACGCGAGCACGGGGTCTGGCTGACCCCGACGGAGAACGGCTCCTGCGAACTCACCGCCGTCCTGCCCCTGGCCCATGGCGCCGCGGTGATGGACGCGATCACCACGCTCGCGAAGGACCCGCGGTTCGAGACCGGTGCAGGCTGCGTCACCGGCGGCCAACGGCGCATCGCCGCGTTGACCACGCTCGTCCTCGGCGACCCCGGCAGCGTCGCGCGCGTTGACGGCCCCGTGCAGGAGGCGAAGGTCGCCGCACAGGTCAACGTCGTCGTCCCTCTCGCCACGCTCCTCTACCCCAACGGCACCGCCACGGCGGGCGGGTCGGTGGCGGGTGAGCCGGCAACCGCCGACGCGATCCGCGAGCTGCTCGCCGATGTGGCCCCGACCTCCACCCTCCGCCGGCTCGTGGTCGACGCCGGGGGGTGCATCGTCGACGCCGGACGCACCCGGTACGCGATCTCCGACACCCAACGTCACCTGGTCACCCTGCGGGACGGGACCTGCCGGTTCCCCGGCTGCACCCGGGCCGCCGCCACCTGCGAGATCGACCACGCAGACCCCTGGGACAGCGGCGGTCCCACGGACCTCGCCAACCTCGGGGCCCTCTGCAAGCATCACCACCAGCTCAAGACCCTCGGCGGCTGGACCATCACCCAAAGCAAACGCTCCGGCGCCTGCACCTGGCGATCACCCCTCGGCAGGGTGTACGACCACGCGCCGCCAGAACTGGTTCCACCCGAAGTCACACGGACCGAGCACGCAGCGCCGTTCTGATGCGCCGATTCCCCACGTCCCCGGAACTGGTGGCCCCGGCAGGATTCGAACCTGCGACACAAGGTTTAGGAAACCTCTGCTCTATCCCCTGAGCTACGGAGCCGGGATATGCGCCAATCCTTCGGCGCAACGCAGAGTCTAAGGAAGGACTCCATCCGGGCTCGCCGGGGACACGTGCCGGAGTTCCCGTCGGGTGTGGAAGCCCTGCGACGTCTCAAGATGCCGATCCCTGCATTCGGGCATAGCGTCTTCTCAACGTTGGCTGGGGGCACAACCGAGGAGGTATCACGAATGAAGAAGACACTCGCTGCTCTGGGCGCATCGGTGCTGATCTTCGGCTTCAGTGCCGGGACGGCGCACGCGGCTGGCAACGGCTACGGCAAGACGATCAAGGATGGTTGTGGCGCGAGCTACGGCCAGCTGGTTTCGATGGCACGTGCAAGCGGTCACGTCGAAGGCTCAGTGGGCGGAGCGATGAACTTCGTCGAAAGCGGTCTTGCCGATGCGCACGGGTGCGCGTAGCCAATCGCTTGACGGCACGAGGGGTGCAGCGTCTGCTGATGCTGCACCCCTCGACGCACAGACAGGCCCGCTTGGATGAGCGCGTTCGAACGCCGCCATCGGATTCCTGATGCCGGCGTGTCTGGTGAGCCGGATGGTCGATCTCGCCGTCCGCAGCTGAGTCCGCCTCGGCGCGGCGAGTAGTCGCTCGGCCCGGCCGTCAGCCGGCGTGTTCCTTCGCCAGGATGCGCTCGCGCTTCGGGTCGTAGAAGGGAGCCTCCTGCACGACGGCGGGCAGATCTCCCCTCCCGGTGCGGACGGTGAACTCATGCGCTCGCAGCCACTCGGCCGTGACGCCCCCGGCGTTCGAGATCTCGGCCAACCCGACAGCGGACCCGACCGTGTGGCCGAAGGCGGCCGCCCGAACGTAGCCCGCCCATTCGCCATCGACCAGGACGGGTTCGTTCCCGAAGAGGTCCACGTCCGGGTCGAGCAGCCGCACCCCGAGGATCCGCATGCTCGGCGCCCCGGCCTCCCTCGCCTGCAGGAGGGCGTCGCGTCCGACGAAGCCGCCCGGCTTGTCCCACGCGACGGCGAAGCCCAGTCCCGCCTCGATCGGGTTGTCCAGGTTGTCGATGTCGATACCGATGTCGCGGTAGCCCTTCTCCAGCCTCAGTCCTGACATGGCGGCCATGCCGACCGGGCGCACGCCCAGGTCGTGACCGCCGTCCAGCAGATCGCCGTACAGGCCGACGGCGTACTCGGTCGGCACGTACAGCTCCCACCCGAGTTCTCCGACGTACGTCACGCGCGAGGCGATGACCGGCGCGTAGCCGACGTGGATGTGACGGCTGGTCAAGTACGGGAAGGCCGCGTTCGACAGGTCGGCCTCGGTGAATCGGGAGAGGAGCGTGCGTGAGCGGGGTCCCTGAACGGTGAGCAGGGTGTAGGCGGACGTGACGTCCGTGACCACGACCGTCTCGCCCGGCCGGCTCTCACGACGGATCGCCGGCTCGACCCGCCGGTGGATCAGGTCACTGGCGACGACGAGGAAGTCCTCCTCGCCCAGTCGGGTGACGGTGAGGTCCGCGACGATGCCGCCGGCCGCGTTGAGCCATTGGGTGTAGACCAGCCGCCCGACCTCACGGGTGACGTTGTTGGCGGACAGCCGGCTCAGCACGTCGGCGGCGGCGGGGCCCTGCACCCGGAACTTCGCCATCAGCGACATGTCCAAGATCCCGACGTCCTCACGCACCGCCCGATGCTCCTTGGCCACCAGCGGGAAGGAGGGCTGGCGGTCGAAGCCCGGGACGGTCGCGACGGGGTTGCCCGGCTCGTCGAACCACTCGGCGAACTCCCACCCGACGCTCGCGTTGAAGTGGGCGCCGTCGGCCACGTGCCGATCGTGCAGCGCTGACCGGCGGACGTTGCGGGCGGTGTGCTGCTTCCACGTCGGGTACCACGAGTCGCCGAACGAGGCACCGAGCTGCTCGACGACCCGCTCAGCGCGGAAGCGCGGGGTGGTCTCGTGCAAGGCGGCCCGATCGGGGGCGAAGCCGGTGACGTCGACCGGTGGCACCCCGTCCACGATCCACGACGCGACCACGTCGCCGACGCCGCCCGCCGACAGGATCCCGAGGGAGTTCATGCCGGCCGCGACGAAGTAGCCGTCCAGCTCGGGGACCGGTCCGACCATCGGGTGCAGGTCGGGCGTGAACGACTCCGGGCCGCAGAAGAAGGTCCGGACACCGATGCCGGCGAGCGAGGGCACCCGGTCCAGGGCGAGGGCGAGGAACGGCTCCATGCGCTCCCAGTCCGGCGGGAGGGTGCCGAAGGCGAAAGAGTCGGCGACCCCGTCGACCGACCATGCCGCGCCCTCGGGCTCGAACAGGCCGACGAGCATCCCGTCGCCCTCCGGCCGGTAGTAGCCGTAGCGGTCTGCGTCCTCGATCACGGCGAGATCGGGATCCATACCGGGGACGGTGTCGGTGATGAGGTAGTAGTGCTCTGCCGCCTGAAGCGGGACCGTGACCCCGGACCGCTGGGCCAGTTGGCGGGCCCACATGCCGGCGGCGTTGACCACAAGCTCGGTCTCGATGCGGCCGCGGTCCGTCAGTACTCCGGTCACCCGGCGTCCGACGGTCTCCACTCCCGTGACGCGCACGCCGTCGATGATCGACGCGCCGAGCTGACGAGCGCCCTTCGCCAGCGCCACTGTGACTCCGACCGGGTCGGCGCGCCCGTCGCTGGGGGTGAAGAACCCGGAGATGAGGTCGTCCGTCCGCATGAGCGGCCACATGTCGGCGAGTTCCCGCGGCGAGAGCTCGAACTCGTCGATCCCGTGCCCGGCCATCCATGCGGCTTCGCGCCTGAGCGCCTCGCGGCGCTGTGGATTCGCCGCCAGGCCGAGGTGCCCGATCTCCCGCCAGCCGGTCGAGTGTCCGGTCTCCTCCTCCAGCCTCGGGTAGAGATAGCGGGAGCGCTGGTAGAAGTGCAGGCTGGTCGGGTTGGTCATGCCGGCCACGGTGATCAGCCCGGCGGCGTGCCAGGTCGTGCCCGCCGTGAGCTCGTGCTGCTCCAGCAGCACAGTGTCCGTCCACCCCAGGTGCGCGAGGTGGTAGGCGATGCTGGCTCCGATGACGCCCCCGCCGATGATCACGACCCGGGCTCGGTCGGGTAGGTCCGTGGTCGGGGCAGTGGGCAGTCCATCGGTGGTCGACGTCATGCATCGATCTTCGCCGATTCCGGTCGCGTACGGGACACTGTCCCCATGACGCAGCCCGAGGAAGCCAGTGGCGAGCAGCGGGTGACGGCCGCGCTCGACGCGTCCGGCCTTGCCTACCGGGTGGTCCGGCACGGCCGGGTGTCCAGCCTCGCCGAGGCCGCCGAGGCGCGGGGCGTCGAGCCGCGGGACGTCATCAAGACCATCGTGGTGCGACGAGGGGACGACGACTTCCTCCTCGTCCTCGTCCCGGGCGATCGCACCATCGCCTGGCCCAAGCTGCGCGAGCTGCTGGGCGTGAGCCGGCTGTCGATGCCGGACGCCGACACCGCCTTCGCGGCCACCGGGTTCGTGCGCGGCACCATCACGCCGTTCGGCACGGTCGAAGGCGTGGCCGGTGTACGCGGACGAGCGGATGGCGGGTCGCGAGGTCTCGCTCGGCGGGGGAGCCCACGGCGTGGCGATCGCGATCTCGGCGGATGAGGCCATCGCCGTGCTGGGCGCCGTCGTCGCTGACCTCACCGATCCGGAGTAGCGGAGTAGCGGGGCAGATACCGTCAGGGCGTGACTCCTGAGGACAAGGTGCTGGCCGCCTGCGACGCCACCCTCGACGACCGGGACGTGGTCACTGACACCGACATCCTCCGCTCCTATACCCGCGACCGTTCGACGGGATCCGAGGCGGGCGAGCCGTTCGCGGTGGTGTTCCCGCGGACGACCGATCAGGTCGCCGCCGTCCTTGCGGCCGCCCATGCCGAACGCGTCCCCGTCGTCCCGCGAGGTGCCGGATCCGGGCTCAGCGGCGGCAGCAACGCGATCGACGGATCCCTCGTGCTCTGCCTGGAGCGCATGCGCGAGGTGCTCGACGTCAACGAGACAGACGGCTACGTCGAGACGCAGCCGGGAATCATGAACACCGAGCTGCGCGAGCACGTGGCGGGCCATGGCCTCTGGTACGCACCCGATCCGGCCAGCCGGGACTTCTGCTCGATCGGCGGCAACGTCAACACGAACGCCGGCGGCCTGTGCTGCGTGAAGTACGGCGTGACGCGGGACGCGGTGCTCGGCCTCGAGGTGGTGTTGGCGGACGGCCGGGTGACCCGCCTCGGTCGTCGCACCATCAAGGGCGTCGCGGGCTACGACCTCGCCGGTCTCATGGTGGGGTCCGAGGGCACCCTCGGCGTCGTGACGATGGCCCGGCTGAGGCTGCGTCCCCTGCCGCCCCCGGCCACCACCGCGGTGGCCGTCTTCGACGAGGTCGGCGCGGCCGGCCGGGCAGTCGCGGCGATCATGGCCGAGTTGACGCCCAGCATGCTCGAGCTCATGGACCGGCAGACCATCGAGGTCGTCGAGCAGTGGCGCCCGATGGGCCTGGACACGTCCGCGGGCGCGCTCCTCGTCGCGCAGACGGACAGCGGCCACGGCGCGGCAGCCATGGAGGCCGACCGGCTGGTGGAGATCTGCCTGGCGCACGGGGCGCGGGAGGGCTACCGCTCCGAGGACGAGGCTGAGTCGGAGATGCTGCTCGGCGCCCGCCGGATGGCCATCCTCGCCATGGAGGACAGGGGCGACTGGCTGCTGGATGACGTGGCCGTCCCCCGATCGCAGCTGGCTGAGGCCATGCTCCGCATCCAGGGCATCGCCGGGCGTCACGACGTCACCATCTGCACCTTCGGCCATGCGGGAGACGGCAACCTGCACCCCACGATCATCACCGAGCGGGGGGACGAGGCCGCGGCCACGCGAGCCTTGGCGGCGTTCGACGAGATCCTCGACGTGGCGCTCGACCTCGGCGGCACCGTGACGGGTGAGCATGGCGTCGGCAGCCTCAAGCAGCGTGCCCTCGGGGCCGAGCTCGACGCGGTCGCGGCTGACCTCCACTCCCGGCTCAAGGACGCCTGGGATCCGCTGGGGATTCTCAACCCCGGCAAATCCCTGCCCAGGTGGTGATGGGCCGCTACCGTTCAAGCATGCGAATCCTCATCGGTTGGCTTCTCGGCCTCGCCGGCAACGCAATCGGGCTCATCCTCGCCTCGCTGATCCTGGGCGACCAGTTCCAGCTTGAGCTGTTCAGCCTGAGCTTCTTCTGGGCCGTGCTGATCTTCGCGATCCTCAGTGCCTTCTTCACGTGGGTGGTGCTGAAGTTCCTGGTGCGCAACGCGGGATCCATCGTCGCGCTGACCGGGCTCATCTCCACCTTCCTGGCGCTGTTGCTCACCTCGCTGATCTCCGACGGACTCGACATCAGTGGCTGGGGATGGCTCTGGGGGACGCTGATCGTGTGGATCTGCGGGATGTTCATCTGGCTGATCCCCGGTCCGTGGCGCACTCACAAGAAGGCGAGCTAGTCGAGAGGGGGCACGGTCATGGGGGGCAAGAAGCACGACGAGACCGACGCGGCGCCGGCCGTGCCTGTGGAGTTGTGGAAGGACGAGCCTGACGAGCACGACTACCCGGCCGCCCTCAGTTACCTGAGCCTGTGCCTGGACGCGAAGAAGTCCGGTGACCTCGTCGCCCGGCTGCGCAAGGCTCCCGTGGCGACGTTCAAGGCGAAGGACCTGCTCCGTTCATCGGGACTGGCGCTGCTGCCGCTCGACGACCCGTCCGTGATCAAAGACCTCGTCAAGGTGGTGCGCGGCGAACGACTCTCGCCAGTGCTGGTCGTCCGCGGGCACGCCCTCGACGGGGTGCCATCGATCATCGCCGACGGTTACCACCGCATCTGCGCGAGCTATCACGTCAGCGAGGATGAAGACATCCCCTGTCGCATCGTCGACGGTGACGCCTGAGGGCACCCCGTGACCGCTGACCCCCCGGCCCAGCAGCCGAGATCCGGATCCATCGGACTGGTGTCGGCGGCGGCGCTCGGCGTCGGCGGGATGATGGGCGCCGGCCTCTACACGCTGCTCGGCCTGGCCGCTACGTCGACCGGCGCTTGGCTGCCGCTGGCATTCGTGCTCGCCGGGATCGCGGCGGCCTTCTCGGTCTACTCCTACTCCCGGATGGGCGCCACCTTCCCCAGCCGCGGCGGCGCAGCCCAGTTCCTGCGGGAGGGCTTCGGCGACACCCTCGTCTGTGGCGGCCTGAACGTCTTCCAGTACCTCGCGTACCTCATCGCCACCGCCCTGTACGCGGCCGGCTTCGCCGAGTACGTGGGTGCGCTGTTCGGCGACGGGTTCCCGTCGTGGGGGAAGCAGGCGGTGGGCGTGGGCGTGGTCGCCCTGTTCACCCTGGTGAATCTGGCCGGCTCGAAGCTCGTCGGCCGCGCGGAGACGGTCATCATCATGATCGAGCTGGTCATCCTGCTCGGTCTCGTGGTGGTCGGCATGTTCCACGCCGACCCCTCGCGGATCGGTGCCGAGGGCACGCCCGGAGTGCTCGGTGTCGTGACCGGCGCGGCCCTGCTCTATGTGACGTACCAGGGTTTCGGGGTGGTGGCGAATGCCGCAGGCGAGATGACCAAGCCGAGCAGGGAACTGCCGCGGGCGATGTTCGGGGCGCTTGGGATCGTCGCAGCCGTGTACCTGGCGGTCAGCTTCGTGGTGGTCGCCGTCCTTCCGCTGACGCAGATCGAGGCGGACGCAGGTCATGCGCTCGCCGATCTGGGACAGGCACTCGCCGGCCGGATCGGCTTCGTCGTCGTCGCGGGCGCGGCGATCCTGGCCACCGCGTCGGCGGTGAACGCGACTATCTTCGCGGCCTCCAACGTCGGCTTCGATGTCGCGGAGAACCGGCAACTGTCCCGCGCGCTGACGCGCACGGTGTGGCACTCGGTGCCGCTGTCGCTCGTCGTGTCGGCGGTGCTGATCATCCTGCTGGTGCTGGCTTTCCCGCTGTCCGCCGTCGGGCAGATGACCAGCCTGGCCTTCCTCGTCGTGTACGGGGCGGTGAGCATCGGGCACCTGCGGGTGCGCGCGAAGACGAGGGCGCGAGCCTGGCCGCTGGTGCTGGCGGTCGTGCTGAACGCGGCGCTGTTCCTCGCGTTGCTCGGCGACACGATCCGGCAGGGGGAGACGGCGACGTGGATCACCCTCGTCGGGGCGGTCGTGCTGAGCTTCGTGTTCGAGGCCGTCTATCGGCGCCGCACCGAGACTCGGTAGCTAGGTCGGACGGACCGCGCGGACGAGGAACACGGAGCACAGGAACAGTCCGCGCCAGCCGCTGGTGTCGGACTCCAGTGCCAGCGACTCGTCGCGGAACGCCTGCGGATCCTCGCTCTCGAGGACGGGCATCGACGCGTGGTAGTGGAACGGGTGCACCGAGACCTCGCGGAAGCCGAGGCCGGCGAACCAGTCCCCGATGGCCAGCGGGTTGTCGTACCGCGCCTCGACGCTGCCTGAGCGGACCGGTGGCCGGGTCAGGTCCACGTGCTCGTCCACGAAGCGACCCGTCCGTTCGCGCGTCTCGGCGCCCACCGGCCCCAGCAGTTCGTCGACGATGAACTGACGGGACAGCCGGTTGAACGTCACCAGCGAGAACAGGCTGTTGCGGTACTCGAGGAAGAGCTCTCCGCCGGGGCGCACGAGCGACTCCATGGCCCGCACGGCGACCACCGGATCCTCGGCATGCGGCATGATCCCGAGCGCCATGAGCGTGTCGAAGTCCCCGGCCCCGGGCACGCCTTGAGCAACACCCTCGTGCTCGATGTCGCCGAGGACGACAGCGCTCGGATCCGCCCCGAGCTCGTCGAGGATCGCCTGCGTTCGTTCGACGGACTCCGCATCACGGTCGATGCCGGCGAACGACATCCCGGCGTCGAGGACGTGGGCCACGCCGTTGCCCCTGCCGACGCCGACCTCGACCAGGGAGCGCGCCCCGGCGGCGCGGGCATGGTCGAGGACCACCCGCCAGGCGAAGTGGTTGGCGGGGTAGCCGAGGGAAAGGTCGGACAGGTGGTCACGCTCCCAGGCGACCAGTTCGGACGGCGTGCGTGGCGTCTGCGTCATGGTTCGAGCGTAGGTCGCGTCCATCCGGGTGGCGGATGAGGGGGAGCACGCAGTCCGGCATGAGAGCCTTGCCAGCGTGCCGGAACCAACGCCGCCCCGACCCCTGCGCGTAGGCATCGTCGGGCTGACTCCCGGCCGCAGCTGGGCAGCGCGGGCGCATGTGCCGGCCCTTCAGCTCCTGCCGGAATTCGAGCTTGTCGGAGTCGCGAGCAGCACAGCAGGGACCGCGGCGGCCGCCGCGCACGCACTCGGCATTCCCCACTCCTACTCGACCGTGCATGAACTCGTGCGGGATCCGGGTGTGGACATGGTGGCCGTCACCGTCAAGGTGCCGCACCATCGCGAGATCGTCGAGGCTGCCTTGGGCGAGGGCAAGGTCGTGTACTGCGAGTGGCCGCTGGGCAACGGCCTTCCCGAGGCCGAGGCCATGTCGGAGATGGCGCGCAGGCGCGGGATCCGAACGGCGGTGGGCCTGCAGGCTCGGTCGTCACCCACGGTCAGGTATGTCAGGGACCTGGTGCGCGACGGCTTCGTCGGTGAGGTGCTGTCATCGAACGTGGTGGGGTCGAGCGGCAGCATGGGGGCGTCCGACCCCGAGCACCTCGTTTATCTGAACACCCGGTCCAACGGCGCGAACGTACTCACGATCCCGTTCGGGCACGCCGTCGATGCACTCAGCTGGGTGCTGGGGGAGTTCCGCGAGGTGGTCGCCACGCTTGCGACCAGGCGTGAGACGTACCTCGTGAGGGAGACGCGGGAGACCCGCGTGAGGGACATCGCCGACCAGGTGATGGTCAGCGGCACTCTGGCCAACGACGTGGTCGTCGCCGTCCACTACCGCGGGGGTTCGTCACGCGCCACCAACTTCCGATGGGAGATCAACGGCACCGAGGGCGACCTGGAGATCACTGCCCCCTCCGGTCACCTGCAGGCCGCGGAGCTGACACTGCGCGGTGGGCGCGGGTCGTCCAACGAGATGGCGATCATGCCCGTCCCCGCCGGGTATCGCGTCGCCCCTGCAGAGTTGCCGGTGGCCGCGGTGAACGTGGCCGAGGCGTACGCGCGGTTCGCCCAGGGGGCGGCTGCGCCCGAACAGGTCCCGGACTTCGACGATGCGGTGGTGCTGCACCGGCTTCTGGACGCGGTCGAGAGGTCAGCCGCGTCAGGCACGCGGATCTCGCTGTGACGCGCGTGGCTAGGACACCGGAGCAGATGCGCCCTGGAGTCCCAGCAGCGCGCCAAGCAGGCGCGCGCGCACGGGAGCGGTGACGGCCATCAGGTCGCGCTGACGGTGCGCGTACTCGGCACGTCCGTCGGCCGTCTCCACTCGGATCGGCTCGAGCCCGACGTACGCGACGTCATACGGCGAGGCCTGCATGTCGAGGTCGCGCGCACCGCGAGCGAGTTCGAAGCAGTCGGCGGCCAGCTCGCTGCCCACGAGCGGCTGGAACCACATCGCGTACTTGTAGAGGTCCATCGAGGCGTGCAGGCAGCCCGGCTGCTCGAGGTCCGGCTGGGTCGCGCGAGTGGGCTCGAGGGGGTTCATGTGGCTGGGCCTCGGGGGTGAAGAAGCGATAGGCGTCGATGTGCGTGCACCGCAGTCCGATGGCGTCGACGGTCTCGCGGATCTCGGCCGGCGTCAGTCGGAGGGGGTAGTCGTGGTGGCGGACGGCATCCTGGTCGAGTCCGTAGACCATGGCCCACTCGTGGAGGGCGAAGCAGCCGGTCACCGGCGCTCGCGCTGACGTGCCCTGCAGGATGCGGATCGCGAGGCCCAGCCGGTCACGTCGCCGGTCGTCGAGCCAGCCGACGCTGCTGGTGACGCCGCCGTCGACGCGGACGTACGCGTCATGCTCGAGGAAGGCCTCGGCTGCCCCTTCCAGCACGATGCCGAAGCCCGGATGCCAGGTGGCCAGCCGGTTGGGGGAGTACGGGTAGTAGTCGAAGAGGAAGTCGTCCGTCGGGTGCGTGCGGCCTTCGCGACGACGCTCGAGTCGTGGCTCGATCCAGGGGCGCACGCGCTCCCGGTGGGCTTGCTGGCGGCGGCGCCATTCGTCCTCGCGCACCCACGCAGGCTATCCGGGCGGGTGTGGCGCCGATGACCTACTCGACGCGGGCCAGACCCATGTCGGCGCAGCCTTGCTGCAGCGCCGCGAGGCCGAAGGCGTCCACCGGCCCCTGCACGCCCGTCCCGAGCGCGCGCCCCGTGAGCAGCATGGCCGCTCCCCAGGCCAGCAGTTCGCCGGTGAGGTCATACGGACTCGGGCCCTCGACGCGAACCTCGCTGAGCACCCGGCCCACGCCGTCGCTCGCCCGTGCCACGACGACGGTGCGCGCCTGCGCCCGCTCCTCGGGGGACGGGCCGACTCCCGTGACGGTGCCGCCCGCCTTGTTCAGCGCGGCCTGCATCGCGCTCCCCACTCCCGGCACCCGACGCACCGCGGACACTGCCTGCCCCGCGGCCTGTGCCCCCCGCGTCCACTTGCCTGCCCAGCCGAGGTACACGTTCACATCGCGTACCTCCGGCGTGGACCGCGGGAGGGTGAAGGGCTCGCTGCCGCCGATGAGCATGGCGTCCCAACGCCGATCGCCCACGTCGAAGGAGGAGACGCCCCCCGATGTGGCGACGACCCGGCCGTTTCGGCGTGCCAGCAGTGGCTCCGCAGCCAGCAGCGCGGCCGTCGCCCGGGTGCCGCTGCTCATCTGCATCGATCCGCGCACGAAGTACCCGATGTCGACGATGGTCGCCTCCCGTCCACGGGCGCGCGCCTCTTCGATGGCCAGCGCACCGGCGAGGTTGCCCGGCACGAAGTCGTACCCGAAGGCCGGCAGCAGGCGAGCGCCAGCGGCCTGCGCCGACGACTGATCCTCCTCGAACAGCCGGCGCAGGAACGTCGACTCCCCGGTCGAGTCGAGGTAGCCGCACCCCTGCCGTATCGCCGCGTCCACGGCCGGGCGTCCGTGCTCGAGGAACGGTCCGACGGTGCTGACCAGCACGTCCTGCGGACTGTCGACGAGTGCGCGAACGCTGGCCGGGTCGTCGGCGTCGGCTGTGCGCCACGTCGGCTGCGCGTCGAAGGGACCGAGGCCAGCAAGGTCGCCGACCAGCGCGACCAGGGCGTCCGCCGATCGCCCGGCGAGTACGGGCGCGAGTCCCGCCCGCGTCATCGCCTCGGCGGTCAGTCGCCCGGTGAAGCCCGTGGCCCCGAAGAGGATCACCCGTCCGCTCATGGAGCCGACGCTACCGGCCCCCTAGAGTGCCGCCATGCCCTCAGGCCACGCCTCCGCCTTCTGGCACCCGTTCGCCGACATGTCGGCGGTCGCCGGACACGATCTGGTCATCGCCTCCGGGCACGGTGCGCACGTCACCGATGAGCACGGCCGGGACTATCTCGACGCGACGGCTGGCCTCTGGTACTGCAACGTCGGCCACGGCCGCGAGGAGATCGGCGACGCGGTGCGGCGGCAGATGTCCGACATCGCCGCGTACTCCAACTTCGGCGACCTGGCCACCCGCCCAACGCTGGATCTCGCAGACCGGCTCTCGGCGATGGCGCCGATGGCTGGGGCCAAGGTCTTCTTCACCAGCGGCGGCAGCGACGCCGTCGACACGGCCGTCAAGCTCGTGCGCCGCTACTGGGACCTCGTCGGACAGCCGCAGCGCACCACCGTCGTCACCCGGGAGCGCTCGTACCACGGGATGCACCTGGCGGGCACCTCGCTCGCAGGCATTCCGGCGAACCGAGTCGGCCACGGTCCGCTCGACGCGGACGTGGTCAACGTGCCGTGGGACGACCCGGAGGCGCTGGCCGAGACCATCGACCGCGTCGGCGCGAGTCGCGTCGCCGCGTTCTTCTGCGAGCCGGTGATCGGCGCGGGCGGCGTCTATCCGCCGCCGGCCGGCTACCTCGAAGCGGTCCGGGAGGTGTGCCGTGACCGGGGGGTGCTCTTCGTCGCCGACGAGGTGATCACCGGCTACGGACGGACCGGCCGGATGTTCGCTTCCGAGGGACTGGATCCCGATCTCGTGCTGACCGCGAAGGGCCTGACCTCCGGGTACCTGCCGATGGGCGCGGTGTTCGTCGGCGCCGAGGTGGCCCGTCCGTTCTGGGAGACGCCGGGCCTGCTGTGGCGGCACGGCTACACGTACTCAGGCCACGCGAGCGCAGCGGCGGCCGCGATGGCCAACCTCGACATCATCGAGCGCGAGGAGCTGGTGGCTCAGGTCCGGTCGCTCGAGCTGACGCTGGCGGCCGCGCTGGTGCCGCTGCGGCGGCACGCCTGGGTAGCGGAGACCCGGGCGGGATTCGGGCTGCTTGGGGCGGTGACCCTGGAGCCGGCGCTGCTCGCCGAGGAGCCGACCGCCATGGGAAGCGTGCTCGCCGGCCTGCGTGCGCGCGGTGTGCTGACACGCGCGCTGGCCGATGGCTCGGTGCAGATCTCGCCGCCGTTCGTGGTCACGCGGGACGACCTCCAGGGCCTGGCCTCCGCGCTGGACGGCGCGCTGAGCGAGGCCGGGTCGACCCGGCCCGCCGGGGAGACCGCCGCCGACGGTGCGTTGCTGCCCGAGGTGACGTCCGACGAGCTCGGCGGGTTCGGGAGCACCGAGGCGCGACTGCTGGCCGACGTGCCGCCCCACCACGGCAGCTGACCAGCGTCGCCTGCTCAGGACTGAGGGGGCGATTCGCCCTGCTGGGCCTTCAGCAGGTCGCGGATCTCGGTGAGCAGCGCGATGTCGGCGGGCGTGGCGTCGACCGCCTTCTCGCCGAACGAGGCGCGGAGCTTGTTCATCGGCAGGACGAAGGCGAAGTAGATCACCGCCATCGTGATGATGAAGACGATGAGGGCATTGATCATCAGTGAGACGTCGATGATCTGGCCGTTGATCTCGAACTGGCCGGCGTCGACTCCGCCACCGAGGAAGATGCCGACGATCGGCAGGATCAGGCCCTCGGAGATGGACGCGATGAGCGCGGCGACGGCGGCGCCGACGACGACGGCGACCGCGAGGTCGATGAAGTTGCCGCGGAGGGCGAACTCCTTGAAGCCCTTGAGCATGATCGCTCCTTGATGAGTGGTGGGGTGGACGACGGGAGGGAATCTACCCGGTCGCGGCCTGCTCTCGGATGACCGCGGTGAGGGTGCCCGCCGCCGCTGTGGCAGCCAACGAGATGGCGTCCTCCGGCGGCACCGCCATCAGGATCGCCGAACCGGCGGAGCCGGAGATGAGGGTCGTGCTGCCGGGTCGGCCGACCACCCGGGCGCCTGAGGCCACGACCCGGCCGGAGCCGTCATCGGCGATCGCCACCAGGTCGACGACGTCACCCGGCCGGAGGGCGCCGGCGACGCCGGGCACGGACAGGGTCACGGGCACCAGGGTCTGCTCCGCACGCGCGGTCGCGGGTGCGGCATCCGTCGAGGTCGGAGGCGGGCCGCCCCGAAGGGCGATGATCGCGGTGACGCTGGCCAGCCCGGCCGCCGCGGCGGCGAGCGGACGGCGGTGGCGTCGCAGCCAGCGTCGAGGATGAGTGCGGCGGGTCGTCCGGGCAGGCATGTCCGGACGCTAGGTCACTCGCCGGCGATCGTCGACCGGCTGTCCACAGGTCGGCGGAGCCCAGGGATCAGGAGCTCGAGCTGCTGGATCCGCTCGAAGTGGTTGAGCTGCTAGGACTGCTCGAACCGGTAGACGACGAGGAGCTGCCGGAGTCCTTGCTGGACGACGAGGTCGTCGACGACGCGCTGCTCTTGGACTTGGCGGCCTCGCGGGAGTCCGTCCGGTAGAAGCCGGAGCCCTTGAAGTGGACGCCCACCCCGGAGAACAGCTTGCGCAGGGTCGGCTGACCGCAGGCCGGGCATTCGGTGAGGGTCGGATCGCTCATCTTCTGCTGCACCTCGTGGGTGGTCTCGCAGGTCGAGCAGGCGTACTCGTAGGTGGGCACGGATCCTCCGAAGTCCGGGACGCTGTCGGCGGTGCTGGCACTCAACCGATCAGAGTGCTAAGTGTGCCCGCTCCACACGCCGCACGCAAACTCCCAGCGCTCCGGTAGTGACGGTTCGGCGTACGGTTCCCCCGTGCCCGTGCTGCTCGCCGTCGCCCTCGGGGGCGCGCTCGGCTCGCTCGGGCGGTTCGGGATCGCCGAGGCCATGGGCAACGCCGACGCCGGCTGGTGGCCGTGGGCCACCTTCCTCGTCAACATCGCCGGAGCCTTCGCCATCGGCCTGGCCGCCTCTTCCTCCCGCGTGGCCGCCGGCCCGGCGTGGCTGCGCCCGTTCCTGATCACCGGCGTACTCGGCGGCTTCACCACCGTCTCCGCCCTCGCCCTCGAGACCGGCCTGCTGATCGACGGCGGGCGGGCGCTGCAGGGCATTGCCTACTTCGCCGCCACCCTGATCTTCGGGCTGCTCGCCGTTCGCCTCGCGGTCCGGCTCATGACGGCACGGCAGCCATGACCGCCGTCCTCGCCGTGCTCATCGGCGGAGCCATCGGGGCACCGCTGCGGTATCTCGTCGATCGGTACGTGACTGCAGCGACGGCGAACACCTCGTTCCTGGGCGAACTGCCGTGGGGACTGCTGGTCGTCAACGGCCTAGGCAGCGCTGCTGCCGGCGCCATCGTGTCCACCACCGACGGCCCCGTCCGCATCCTGCTGCTGACCGGCATCTGCGGGGCCTTCACGACGTTCTCCGGCTACGCCTGGGAGGTCGATCGGCTGTGGCCGGTCCGACGGCTGGACTACTGGGCCGCCCTCTTCCTGCTGTTCGTCGTGAGCGTCGGGCTCTTCCTGCTCGCCTACCTCGCGGCCGGCGCGATCACCGGAGCCTGACGACCCGGCTCGGGGTGACCACCGCGTCGACGGGCTGGTCGTGCGGCTCGTGCGGCACGGCGTCCACCAGCTCGTCGTCGAACAGGACGACGGCCCGCAGGGGACCGCCGACGGCGTAGTCCGGCAGGTCGGCCAGGAACCGGTCGTAGAACCCGCCGCCCTGCCCCAGCCGGTTCCCGTCGGCGTCCGCGCTGAGACCGGGCAGCAGCAGAAGGGACATCTCGCGCCAGGCGGTCGACGGCACGGACGACCCGGTGGGCTCGCGGATGCCGAGCGGACCGGGCACCAGTTCGGGTTCGGATGGGAGCGGCACCCACTCGAGGTCCGGGGCGACGATTCGGGGCACCCAGACGGCGTGCCCCCTCTCGCGCGCCTGGGCGAGGGCGATGTCCAGGCTCGGCTCGGCCGGCAGCGACAGGTAGCCGGCCACCACCACTGGGCCGGTCCCGGCGTACTCGTCGAGGAGCTCGCCGACGCGGGCCGCGAGCGCGCGTGCGGCGTCCTGGCGTTCCGCACGGCTGCGGGCATCACGGCGCTGACGAACGTGGCGCCGGGCTTCCTGCTTGGCGGGGTCAGGGGGCACGGGAGCCATGCTGCCCCACCGTTCCGGTTGGAGCGCCACGGTCTTGCGATTCCTCTAGGGTCGGGGCCATGAGCAGCGTCGTCCGCAAGGCCGTCATCCCCGCCGCGGGACTGGGGACCCGGTTCCTGCCGGCCACCAAGGCCACCCCCAAGGAGATGCTGCCCGTCGTCGACAAGCCGGCCATCCAGTACGTGGTCGAGGAGGCCGTGGCCGCCGGGCTCGACGACGTCCTCTTCATCACCGGACGCAGCAAGCGACCGCTGGAGGACCACTTCGACCGCAACCTCGAGCTGGAGCACGTCCTCGAGATGAAGGGCGACCACGAACGGCTGGCCGCGGTCACGGCATCTACCGACCTCGCGCGCATCCACTACGTCCGTCAGGGCGATCCGCTCGGACTCGGTCACGCCGTCCTGATGGCCGAGTCGCACGTGGGGAGCGAGCCGTTCGCCGTCCTGCTCGGCGACGACCTGATCGATCCGCGCGATCCCGTGCTGGACGCGATGGCCGCGGTGCGGGAGCGCTTCGGTGGGTCGGTCATCTGCCTCATGCGCGTGCCACAGGAGACCATCTCCCTGTACGGCTGCCCGGCGGTGGCACCCACTGCCGAGGCCGATGTGCTGACGGTCACCGACCTGATCGAGAAGCCCGACGTCGCTGACGCGCCGTCCGATCTCGCCGTCATCGGCCGCTACGTGCTCGACCCCGCGGTCTTCGCGGTGCTGCGGGATACCCCGCCGGGTCGCGGCGGCGAGATCCAGCTGACCGACGCCCTTCGCACGCTCGCCGGCATGCCGCGCGAGGCGGGCGGCGGCGTCCACGGTCTCGTCTTCCACGGCCGCCGCTACGACACCGGCGATCGGCTCTCCTACCTGCAGGCGGTCATCACCCTGGCCGTCGAGCGCGACGACATCGGCCCGGACCTGCGGGACTGGCTGGTCGAGTTCGTCGGCCGTTCGTGAGTGGGCACCGATGGCCGGTCACGCTGGCCCACGGTGATATCGGCCTGCGACCACTGCGGCAGTCAGACGCGCGTCGCTGGCGCGAGGTGCGGCAGCGCAACGTCGCCTGGCTGAACCCATGGGAGGCGACCCTGCCCCCGGAGGCCGTCGTCCACGGCGACACCCTTCCGACCTTCGGGATGATGGTGCGTCGGCTCAAGCGCGAGGCACGTGAGGGCCGGACGCTGCCCTGGGCGATCACGTACCAGGGCTCGTTGGTGGGTCAGCTGACCGTCGGCGGCATCGCCTGGGGCTCGCTTCGCAGCGCCTACGTGGGGTACTGGATCGACAGCGCCGTGGCCGGCCGCGGGATCACGCCGACGGCGGTGGCCATGGCCTGCGACTTCTGCTTCGACGAGGAGCGGCTGCACCGGATCGAGATCAACATCCGGCCCGAGAACGCCGCGTCGATCAGGGTCGTCGAGAAGCTCGGCCTGGCCTACGAGGGGGAGCGACGCGCCTACCTGCACATCGACGGCGACTGGCGCGACCACGTCTCCTACGTGGCGATGGCCGGCGACTTCCCGAACGGAGTGCTGAGAAGCTACCTCGAGCGCACCGGCCGGGCCTGATCCACCGCGTTTGCGGTTCTGAGTCCGTGAATTCCGCGACACGCCGAGCGCTCGTGGCTCGCCTGCCGGGGCTACGAGGCCGCACGTCCTAGCGTGGGGTCCCGTGACGGGCCTGATCTACGTCGTGATCATCGGCTTGTGGGCTGCCGTCCTCATCCCGATCTGGCTTCGACGTCACGATCACATCAGCGAGGTTCGATCCACCGCGCGTTTCTCGTCGGCGATGAAGTCCTTGGGCAATCCGGGGCAGGTTCGCTATGCGTCCGACGGCTACGGCCTCGACGCCAGCTTCATGGAGACTCAGCGCCTCGAGCGGCCGACCGGCCCGCGGCGCGAACCCCACAGTGAGGTACGCATGGTGCGACCGACCGCTGACCGGCCCGCGGAGGGCCTCGATCCGTCCTACGAGCGCGAACTGGTGCGCCAGGCAGCCGCCACGCGGAGGGCCGTCGTCCTCGGGGCGCTCACCGTCCTGCTGGTGGTGTCGCTGCTGCTCGCGGTGCTGGGCGTCCTCCCGCGATGGGCCCCGATCGTGGCGGCTATCCCGGTCGTCGCCTTCGTGATCGCGGCGGCGATGACCGCCTCCCACCGCTCGTCCGCTCAGCCCCGTCGGCGTTCGGAGCCGGCCGCCCGGCCGGAGCGCTCCGAGCGGGTCACCTCAGCGCCGTCCGCAGCGGAGGACGACTGGGAGAACTGGAACGCCTGGGACGACGACGAGAACTCATGGGAGGCCGTGCCGTCGACGCTGCCGACGTACGTCAACGCCCCCCGGGCGTCGGCGGTGCCGCGGCCGATCGACAAGGCGCATCCGGGGGAATGGACCGGCGAGGCGATGGTCGAGACGGCTCGGGCGATGCGGTCCCGGCCCGCGTCCGCGCCACTCACCGCGCGCGAGGACATCGACTACGGCGCGGCCACGGCGGAGATCCCGGCCGTGCGAGCCGACTACGACGAGCGTCGCGCGGTCAACGAGTAGGTCGTCACCGTCCCGTTTCTGCCGCCTCGGCGACAGTTGCTACCCTGTGCGGGCAGTGTTCGTCCCTTCGACGATCACCCAAGGGGCTGTAGCGCAGCTGGTAGCGCACCTCGTTCGCAACGAGGGGGTCAGGGGTTCGAGTCCCCTCAGCTCCACCTCATGCAGAAGGGCCCGGGATCGCTCCCGGGCCCTTCTCTTGTGCGTGTGCGGACGTCAGCCGATGAGGATGATCTCGCCGGTGCCGAGCTCCTCGAGCTCGCGCGTGCAGACCTCGCCGCCCTTGCCGTCGTTGATCCACTGGGCCCAGGACTTGCTCCAGCCGCCGATGGGTGCGCCGGGGTAGTGGCCGACGGATGGGTCGACGTCGGCGCAGTCGCCGGACGCGGGCACGCCCACCTGCTGGATGTCGTCATGGATGGTCGGTGCCGGCGTCGTGACCGGGGTGTCCACCACGCTGACGCTGATAGTCGCGTCGGGAGACAGGAACGAGGTGGGCAGGTACACGATGCCTGCGAGGACGATAGGACCGGAACCCAGCGACGTCATGGTGAAGGGCAGGGCATCGCCTGACAGGCCGCTCTTGAAAGCGGGCGTCACCGGCGCAGCACTGGCGTCGGTGAAAGTGACGCGGCAGTCATTGTGGACGAGGAGCCTGAACACACTGCCCGGGTTGCCTGTCACCGCGTTGGCGCTAACCACGCATGCCGATCCGACGGGATACACCGAGATGAAGGCGGGATTGACCCCCGCATGTGCGGCAGTGGCGCCGGCCAGGGCTGCGGATGCGGCGACCGCAACCGCGGCCATCATCGTTACGAGTCTTCTCATGCTGGGTTCTCCACGGTGTTGAGGGGACGTGTCCAGAGAGGCTAACCGATGCCTGCCCTGTCCGGATAGTCCGGTGATGTGAAGTACTCTGACCGCGTGCCGGATCCGACCCCGCAGGACGTGCCTCAGCGCGATGTCGCCCTACGCGCCTTGCTGCTGGGCGAGCGGATGAGCCAGGCCGTCACCCACCTTGCTGCGCAGGTGCTCGGGCACGACGCCACCGGCAACCGGGCCGTGCAGGTGCTGCTGACGGTCCACGGCGCACCAGGGAGTACTCCTGGCGATCTCTCGGCCATGACCGGCATCTCGGGGCCTGCACTGTCCCGGTGCCTGGCGCAGCTGAGCGGCGAGGGACTGATCGCCCGTCGGGCATCCACCACGGATGCCCGCTCGGCGAGGATCCGGCTGACGAGCAAGGGTGGGGCGCGCATCCGGGCGTTCGATGCGGCCCTCGTGACGTGGGTTGACGGCGAGTTGCCGACCGTCAAAGAGATCGTCGACCTGCTCGGGCTGCCCGAACCGATCCGGGCCACCGACATCGGTGGCCTGGAGCTCGTCGCCATGCTGGGTCAGGGGGGCGAGGCCTACCTGGAAGAGGTCGGCCCGGTCCTGCTCCCGGTGGGCGTCCACGACCTCAGCGCGCGGCACACGCTGACCCTCCTTCTCGACCGGAATCGGATGCGACCCTCGACCATGGCGGCCGAGCTGAACCTCAGCACCAGCGGCGTCTCGGACCTGCTCACGCGGCTCGAGGGGTCCGGCGTCGTCCGACGCGACCACGGCGATCCCACCGACCGCCGCGCTGTCCTGGTGTCCCTCACCCCCCGCGGCGAGGCAGTCGCGGAGGCCAAGCTCGAGGTGTTCGCCCGCCACGCCCGCGACCTCATGCTCCCGCTCACCGTCGCCCTGCACCCCCGGAAGAAGGAACGCCGATGAACCAGCCCGCCCGCACCGCCCGCCAGATGGCGTCCATACTCGTCGCCATCGGAGTGGGCGTTGCCGCAGGGCTCCTCCCGCCGGCCGCGGCCGCGGCGACGCCGGCCAGCCACGCAGCCTCGGATCACTGGACCGCTCCCGCGCCTACGGCCAAGCGGATGAGCGCATCGGACCGTGCGGAACTGCAGTCGCGCGCGACCGACCTGATCTGCCGGGTACGCAGGCTCACTCCCGGGCGTCTGGGTCGGCATCTGGGACCCGCAGAAGGGCTGGGCAATCGTCTCTGCCGGCAATGCCGAGGTGGGAGGGGCCGTCGCCCGCAAGGTCGACCACTCGCGCATCGGCTCAGTCACGAAGACCTTCGTGGCGACTCAGATCCTCACTCTGGTCGACGCGGGCAAGCTCCGCCTCTCGGACACCATCGGCGACCTGCTGCCCGCCATCGCGAAGGAGCACCCTTACGTCGAGGACGTCACCGTCAAGCAGCTGCTCGGCATGCGCAGCGGGATCCCGGACTACACCGAGGTGCCGGGAGCCATGAAGACGGCCTACGAGAACCCGGAGCGGAAGTGGACGGCCGCCCAGCTCATCGAGATCGGCCTGGCCAGCGCCACGAAGCTCGGGAAGCCCGCCTACTCGAACACCAACTACATCCTGCTCGGCGAGATCGCGCGAGAAGGTCACCGGTCGAAGCATCTTCGCGCTCGTCAATGCCGACCTGCGCCGGCTCGACATGTCGCAGACACGGCTGCCCAGGCCTGGTCAGAAGCGCATGCCGGCTCCCGCGAGTCACGGCTACAACTTCGCGCCGGGGGTCTTCTCTCTCAAGCAGGTGGGGGTCACCGTCCCGGTGGGCTCGGAGCAGCAGGACGACATCACCCAGTGGGGGCAGGCGGCCGGGTCCATGTACTCGACGGTCGCCGACCTCGGTCGCTGGGCGGCCACGGGACTGGGCACCGAGGAGCTGAGTCCCGCCTTGGCGGCCAAGCGGCTGGCGGCGCGTCCGATCAACGGCGGAGCGATCGAGTACGGGCTGGGGATGGAGAGCTTCGGCAACGACTGGATCGGCCATGACGGCCAGGCCATCGGCTGGGAATCCCGGGTCGCCTACAACACCCGAACCGGAGCCGCAGCGGTGATCCTCATCAACGAGACCGGCTCGCTCCGTGGCGCCCTGTCGATAGTCCGCCCGTACTTCCCTGACCTGGAGGGCTGACTCCCCAGGGCTCGGAAGACCGGGAGAAGTGCGGCGCAATCCGGGCGAATCACCCACGGTTCGCGCACTTGTCCCGGACGCATCACGCGTTTGTCCCGGCTACCGGGACAAACGAGGCAATCGGCCGGTGCTGGCGACGCGTCACACCCAGGTCGAGAACCACATCCGCATGCGCCACGCCTCGTAGGGGATCACCTCTGCGGTCCACACCGGGTAGAACCACCAGCCGGCGAGCACCATCGCGAGGACCAGGATCGTCGCCGCGATCGCGCCGTTGCGTCGGCGGTCGGGCTCGGCATCGGCTGGGCCGAGCACCGCGCCGATGGTCATGGCCACCGCCATCACCACGAAGGGCACGAACACGATGACGTAGAACGTGAAGATGGTGCGGTCGAGGTAGATCAGCCACGGCACCCACCCGGCGATGATCCCGACCAGGACGGCGCCGGAGCGCCAGTCGCGCCGTCCGAGCCACCGCCAGACCTGGTAGATGACCGCGAGGATGCCGAACCACCAGATGAGCGGGTTGCCGAGCGCGGTCACCGCGCTCGAGCACTTGTTGGTCGGACAGCCCTGACTGCCGTCCTCGATGCCCTCGTAGTAGAAGGACGTGGGCCGCGCCTGGAGGAACCACGACAGGGCGTTGCTGTTGTAGGGGTGGTCGCTGCGCAGTCCGACGTGGAAGCGCCACGCCTCGGCGTGGTAGTGCCACAGCGACCGCAGCGCCTCGGGGATGAGGGAGGGTGCGTGCCCGTCCGCCCAGTCGCGCGCGTACCCGCCGTCGGTCAGCAGCCAGCCGCTCCACGACGCGAGATACACCACGACGACGATCGGCAGGGTGACGAGAGCGGCGGGGACCGCGTCCCGCAGGAGGGTGGCGCGCCACGGCCAGCCGACGCCTACTGCGCGTCGCGCGGAGACGTCCCACACGACGGACATCACCATGAACAGGGCGAGGAACCACAGGCCCGACCACTTCACGCTGCAGGCGAGGCCGAGGGCGGCCGCTGCCGCCCAGCGCCACGGGCGAAGGCCGAGCCGGGGACCCCACCGGCTCGCGGTACCGGTCAGCCCGCCGTCCGCGACCAGTCGGGCCAGTCGTCGCCGCGTCGCATCCCGGTCGATGAGCAGCAGGCCGAAGGCGGCGAGCACCCAGAACATCAGGATCAGGTCGAGCAGCCCGGTCCGGCTCATGACCAGGTGCATGCCCTCGACGGCCAGCAGCAGGCCGGCCAGGGTGCCGATGAGGTCGGACCGGGTGAGGCGGCGGGTGATCCGCGCGACCATGAGGATGGACAGCGTGCCGAGCACGGCGACGGCGAAGCGCCACCCGAAGGGAGTCGCGCCGAACAGGTACTCACCGAGGGCGATGGTCCACTTGCCCAGCGGTGGATGGACGACGTACGACGGGTCGCCGGTGAACAGGTCGAGCGCCCGCCAGTTGCCGTCCGACTCGAGGATCAGGTCGTTGGCGTTCTCCACGAACGACTTCTCGTAGCCGGAGTCCAGCAGGCCGAGGCCGTCCTTGGGGTAGTACGTCTCGTCGAAGATGATCGCGTGCGGGTTTCCGAGGTTCACGAACCGCAGGACCCCGCCGAGGAGCATGACGAGCAGCGGGCCGATCCAGCCACGCCAGCCGTGCGACGGCATCGGCGGGACCAGCCGCTCCGGCAGCGATCGCTCGTCGCGACGCGGCGCCCGGCGGCGGGGAGCCTCGGGAGCCGCGTCGGCTGCGGGCTCCGTGGCGGTCACGCGGTCATCGTAAGGGCGCTGTCAGGATGGCCGCGTGGAAGGTGAAGGGCGCATCGTGCTTGCGGCGACGCCGTTGGGGAACCCCGACGACGCCTCGCCGCGACTGCGGCGGGCGCTCGCGGAGTCCGACATCGTGGCCGCGGAGGACACCCGACGGGTGCGGCGGCTCGCCTCCGACCTCGACGTGCGGATCGCAGGGAGAGTGGTCTCCTTCTACGACGCGGTGGAGAAGTCCCGGGCCGAGGAACTGGTGGCCAGCGCCGAGGCGGGCGAGTCGGTGCTCATCGTCTCCGACGCGGGCATGCCACTGATCAGCGATCCCGGCTATCGCGCGGTGGCGTTGGCGGTGGAGCGGGAAGTGCCGGTCACCGTGCTGCCCGGACCGTCGGCAGTGCTGGCCGCGCTCGCGGTCTCCGGCCTGCCCGTGGACCGGTTCTGCTTCGAGGGCTTCCTGCCGCGGAAGCCCGGGGAGCGCGCCCGACGCGTCGCCGAGTTGGTCGATGAGCCGCGCACGATGGTGTTCTTCGAGGCTCCCCACCGACTCGCCGCCACATTGCGGGCGCTCGCGGACGGCCTCGGCGAGGCCCGGACCGCTGCCGTGTGCCGGGAGCTGACCAAGACGTACGAGGAGGTGCGTCGGGGCAGTCTCGCCGAGCTCGCGGCGTGGGCCGACGAGGGCGTCCGCGGCGAGATCACCGTCGTCGTCGACGGCGCGAGCGACGAGGAGCGTCGCGTCTCGGGCGGCCTGGCGTCGCGGGAGGACTGGCTGCCCGCGGTGGCCGAGAGGGAGAGCGCCGGCATGAGCAGGAAGGATGCGATCGCCGAGGTGGCGCGGATCGCGGGCGTGCCCAAGCGGGAGGTCTACGACGCGGTCGTGAAGGGGCGTGCGCCGCGTCCGTAGGATCGGCCCATGGTCCCGAGCAAGGCGTTCTACCTGACGACGCCGATCTACTACGTCAACGACGCCCCGCACATCGGCCACGCCTACACGACGACCGCCGCCGACGTGGCGACGCGCTGGCGGCGCCAGCGCGGTGAGGACGTGTGGTTCCTGACCGGCGTCGACGAGCACGGCACCAAGGTCCAGCGCGCCGCCGAGGCGGGCGGGGTCACGCCACAGGAATGGGTCGACCGGCTCGTGCAGGACTCCTGGCTGCCGGTGCTCGGCACCATCGACGCCGCCAACGACGACTTCATCCGGACCACTGAGCCGAGGCACCGCGCGCGCGTCCAGCACTTCTGGGAGGTGGTCCGCGACAACGGCTTCGTGTACTCGGCTCCCTACGAGGGCCCCTACTGCGTGGGCTGCGAGGAGTTCAAGCTCCCGGGCGACCTGGTCGCGGGCGAGGGCGACCAGGCGGGCGAGCTGCTGTGCCCCATCCACGGCCGTCCGGTGGAGCAGCTGCGCGAGGACAACTGGTTCTTCCGGCTGAGTGCCTTCCAGGAGCGCCTGCTCGAGTACTACGAGAGCCGCCCGGACGCGGTCCAGCCGCGCAGCGCCTACAACGAGGTCACCTCCTTCATCCGGCAGGGGCTCGTCGACATCTCGATGTCGCGGTCCAGCGTCAGCTGGGGGATCCCGCTGTCGTGGGATCCGGCGCAGGTCACCTACGTCTGGTTCGACGCGCTGCTGAACTACGCGACGGCGGTCGGGTACGGCGCCGAGCCCGGTTCGCCCGACGCCGAGCTGTTCGACCGCGTCTGGCCGCCGGACGTCAACCTGGTCGGCAAGGACATCCTCCGCTTCCACGCCGTGTACTGGCCGGCGATGCTGATGGCGGCGGGGCTGGAGCCGCCGCGCAAGGTGTTCGCCCACGGCTGGCTGCTGGTGGGCGGCGAGAAGATGTCGAAGTCGAAGCTCACCGGCATCGCGCCCGAGCAGATCATCGACACCTTCGGGTCCGACGCGTTCCGCTACTACTTCCTGCGGGCCATCCAGTTCGGCCAGGACGGGTCCTTCTCGTGGGAGGACATGCACGCCCGCTACACCGCCGAGCTCGCCAACGGACTCGGCAACCTCGCCTCGCGCGGCACGGCGATGGTGGGCCGCTACCGGGACGGCGCCCTGCCTGCGGGCCACGACCTGACCGAGGCCGAGCAGGCGATCATCTCGGGGCTCGCGCAGGCGGTCGAGGTGGCGGACGCCGCCTTCGGCGACCTCGACTTCTCGACCGGCATCATCGCGATCAAGGAGTTCGTCGAGGCCGTCAACGGCTACGTCACCGAGCAGGAGCCGTGGGTGCTCGCCAAGTCCGAGGACCAGGCGGCCCGCCTCGACGTGGTGCTCAACACCATCATCGAGGCCCTGCGGGCGGTCGCGGTGCTCTACAACCCGGTCATGCCGAAGGCGATGTCGTCGCTGTGGGAGCAGATCGGGGGCGCGGCCGTGCTCGGCCCGCTCGCCGAGCAGCGGATCGCCGACGTGGCCCGCTGGGGGCAGCTGCCGCCGGGGACGACCGTCACCAAGGGCGATGCCCTCTTCCCCCGCATCGACGAGGCGTCGTGACGAAGGCGGCCGACGGAACGGTGCCGCCGCCGGAGCCGCTGGCCGCTCCGGTCATCGACACGCACACGCACCTGAACCTGCACGACCGGTATCTCCACGGCGAGCAGGCACCCGATGCCGACGCGCTGCTCGCGCTGGCCGCGCAGGTGGGCGTCACGAAGGTCGTGCAGATCGGCTGCGACGTCGACTACGCCCGGCACTCGGTGGAGATGGCCAGGAGTCGTCCCGACGTCGTCGTCGGCGTGTCCGTCCATCCGAACGACGCGGCCCGCATCTTCGAGCGCGACGGTGCGCAGGCCCTGGACGCGGCGATCGACGAGATCGCCGAGCTGGCCGCCGACGACGTGGTGCGCGCCGTGGGGGAGACGGGGCTGGACTACTACCGCACCGGCGACGACCTGCACTCCGCACAGCAGCACTCCTTCCGCCGGCACATCGCGCTGGCGAAGGAGGTGGACAAGACGCTGGTGATCCATGACCGTGACTCCCACGACGACGTCCTGCGCGTGCTCGAGGAGGAGGGGGCGCCGCATCGAGTGGTCTTCCACTGCTTCAGCGGCGACGCCGCGATGGCGGCGCACTGTGCCGAGCGGGGCTGGTTCATGTCCTTCGCCGGCCCCATCACCTACAAGGCGAACGACGCGCTGCGGGAGGCCCTCTCCGTGGTGCCCGACCACCTGCTGCTCGTCGAGACTGACGCGCCCTACCTCACGCCGGTCCCCCAGCGCGGCAAGCCCAACGCGTCCTACCTGATGCCGCACACGGTGCGATTCATGGCCGAGCAGCGGGCCCGCGACGAGGCTGAGTTCTGCACCCTGCTCTTCGACAATGCCCAGCGCGCGTTCGGGGCCTGGTGAGCGAGTCGGAGGGCCTGCTCGGCGGCGGCGACGTGCGCGCGCTCGCGGAGGAGCTGGGCATCCGCCCGACCAAGCGGCTCGGCCAGAACTTCGTCACCGATCCCAACACCGTGCGTCGCATCGTGCGGTCCGCGGGGCTGGGTGAGGACGACGTGGTGCTCGAGGTCGGGCCCGGCCTGGGCAGCCTGACCCTGGCGCTGCTCCCGCATGCGCGATCGGTGATCGCCGTCGAGCTGGATCCGGTGCTGGCGGAACGGCTGCCGCGGACCGTGGCCGAGCGCCAGCCGGGGCATGCGGATCGGCTCACGGTCGTGCATGCCGACGCGATGCGGATCACCGAGCTGCCGGAGTCGCCCACGGCACTGGTGGCGAACCTGCCCTACAACGTCGCCGTGCCCGTGGTGCTGCACCTGCTCGAGGCCTTCCCCTCGCTGGGAAAGGTGCTCGTGATGGTGCAGAAGGAGGTGGCCGATCGCCTGGCGGCCGCCCCCGGGAGCCGTGTCTACGGGGTGCCCAGCGTCAAGGCCCGCTGGTACTGCGACGTCGAGTACGCCGGCAACGTCGGCACCACGGTCTTCTGGCCGATGCCCCGGGTGGACTCGGGGCTGGTGCGGATGACCCGTCGGGCCGCGCCAGAGTGCGAATCGGGGCGGGCAGAGGTGTTCGCCGTGGTGGACGCCGCTTTCGCGCAGCGGAGGAAGACCCTGCGGTCCGCCCTCGCGGGCCTGGCCGGCTCCCCGGTGCGGGCCGAGGAAGCGCTGCGCGCGGCCGGCGTCGACCCGTCCGCCCGCGGAGAGCAGCTCGCGGTCGAGGAGTTCGCGCGGATCGCGGATGCGCTCTCCCGCGCCCGCGCTTCGACCGGCGAATCGGCATAGCCTTCTGGCGTGGTGGTGTCGTCGGTCGCGGTACGGGTCCCGGCCAAGGTCAATCTGCAGCTGTCCGTGGGACCGCTGCGCGCCGACGGCTACCACGAGTTGGCGACCGTGTTCCACGCCGTCAGCATCGTCGACGAGCTCACCGCGCTGCCTGCTGCGGGCGGCGTCACCCTGACTATCAGCGGTGAGGGGGCCGGCAGCCTGCCCACGGGGGACGAGAACCTCGCCGTGCGGGCCGCAGCGCTGCTCGCGGACACCGCGGGAGTGACGACTGGGGTGAGCCTGCACCTGGAGAAGGCGATTCCGGTCGCGGGTGGCATGGCGGGCGGCAGCGCTGATGCGGCGGCGGCCCTGGTGGCGTGCGATGCGCTGTGGCGGCTGGGCCTGCCGCGCGAGGACCTCGCGAACCTCGCCGCCGAGCTGGGCTCGGATGTCCCGTTCGCCCTCTTCGGGGGCACGGCGATCGGGTCCGGCCGCGGCGAGACCCTGACGCCGGTGCTGTCCCGTGGCACCTTCCACTGGGTCTTCGCCCTCGCCGAGGGCGGGCTGTCCACACCGGCGGTCTACGCCGAGTGCGACCGGCTCCGCGGCGGTCGCGGCGTCCCCGACCCGTACGTGTCGGACATGCTGATGCAGGCGCTGGCTGCGGGCGATCCGGTGCTGCTGGGCAAGGCGATGCACAACGACCTCCAGTCACCCGCGCTCGCCCTGCGCCCGTCGCTGCGCCGCGTCCTGGAGACGGGCGACGAACTGGGGGCGCTCGGGGGCATCGTGTCGGGCAGCGGGCCGACCTGCGCGTTCCTGGCCCGGGACGCCAGCCATGCGCTTGATATCGCGGTCGGGCTGACCGGGGCGGGCGTGTGCCGCACCGTCCGCACCGCGGAGGGCCCGGTCCCCGGGGCGCGCGTCGTCCCCCGCCTGTCCTGACCCCGATCACGTTTGTCCCGGTGGCCGGGACAAGGCGCGTGTTCGCGGTCGGCGTAGCGGAACCCGAGGGAATGCGGAACAGTCGAAACACCGGCAGGGTTGGACTGTGACATTGAGGTAACCCGCCGCGGTTACAGTTGCCCCAAAGCCGGGCGAGGGAAGGAAGTGCAGCGGATGTTCGAGAGGTTCACCGACCGTGCCCGTCGAGTTGTGGTGCTCGCGCAGGAAGAGGCGCGCATGCTCAACCACAACTACATCGGCACCGAGCACATCCTGCTGGGCCTGATCCACGAGGGCGAGGGCGTCGCGGCCAAGGCCCTCGAGTCCCTCGGCATCTCCCTCGAGGCGGTCCGCCAGCAGGTCGAGGAGATCATCGGCCAGGGCCAGCAGGCCCCCAGCGGCCACATCCCGTTCACGCCGCGCGCCAAGAAGGTGCTGGAACTCTCGCTGCGCGAGGCCCTGCAGCTCGGCCACAACTACATCGGCACCGAGCACATCCTGCTCGGCCTGATCCGCGAGGGCGAGGGCGTCGCCGCCCAGGTGCTCGTCAAGCTCGGCGCCGACCTCAACCGTGTCCGGCAGCAGGTCATCCAGTTGCTCTCCGGCTACCAGGGCAAGGAGCCGGCGGCCGCCGGCGGCCCCGCGGAGGGCACTCCCTCGACCTCCCTCGTCCTCGACCAGTTCGGCCGCAACCTCACGGCAGCCGCGCGAGAAGGCAAACTCGACCCGGTCATCGGGCGCGAGAAGGAGATCGAGCGCGTGATGCAGGTGCTCTCGCGCCGGACCAAGAACAACCCGGTCCTCATCGGCGAGCCCGGCGTCGGCAAGACGGCGATCGTCGAGGGGCTCGCGCAGGACATCATCAAGGGCGAGGTGCCCGAGACCCTGAAGGACAAGCAGCTGTACACGCTCGACCTCGGCGCGCTGGTCGCCGGCAGCCGCTACCGGGGTGACTTCGAGGAGCGCCTCAAGAAGGTGCTCAAGGAGATCCGCACCCGCGGCGACATCATCCTGTTCATCGACGAGATGCACACGCTCGTGGGCGCCGGTGCCGCCGAGGGCGCGATCGACGCGGCGAGCATCCTCAAGCCCATGCTGGCCCGCGGCGAGCTCCAGACCATCGGCGCCACCACCCTCGACGAGTACCGCAAGTACGTCGAGAAGGACGCCGCCCTCGAGCGCCGGTTCGCGCCGATCCAGGTCGACGCACCGGACGTGCCGCACACCGTCGAGATCCTCAAGGGCCTGCGCGACCGCTACGAGTCGCACCACCGGGTCTCGATCACGGACGGCGCGCTCGAGGCCGCGGCCCGGCTCTCTGACCGCTACATCTCGGATCGGCAGCTGCCGGACAAGGCGATCGACCTGATCGACGAGGCGGGGTCCCGGCTGCGCATCCGTCGCATGACCGCGCCGCCGGACCTGCGGGAGTTCGACGAGCGCATCGCCAACGTGCGTCGCGACAAGGAGTCGGCGATCGACGCGCAGGACTTCGAGAAGGCCGCGGCCCTGCGCGACCAGGAGAAGAAGCTGCTCGTCGAGAAGGCCGAGCGCGAGCGCGAGTGGAAGGCGGGCGACCTCGACGTCGTCGCCGAGGTCGACGAGCGGCTGATCGGCGAGGTCCTCGCCCTGATGACCGGCATCCCGGTGTCCGACCTCACTGAGGACGACATCGCGCGCCTGCTGCGCATGGAGGAGGAGCTGCACAAGCGGCTCATCGGCCAGGAGCAGGCGATCAAGGCGCTGTCGAAGTCCATCCGCCGCACCCGTGCGGGTCTGAAGGACCCGAAGCGCCCGTCCGGCTCATTCATCTTCGCCGGCCCCTCGGGCGTCGGAAAGACGGAGCTGAGCAAGACCCTCGCGGAGTTCCTGTTCGGCGACGAGGACGCGCTCATCGCGCTCGACATGAGCGAGTTCTCGGAGCGGCACACCGCGTCGCGGCTCTTCGGCTCGCCGCCGGGATACGTCGGCTACGAGGAGGGCGGCCAGCTGACCGAGAAGGTCCGGCGCAAGCCGTTCTCGGTGGTGCTGTTCGACGAGGTCGAGAAGGCCCACCCGGACATCTTCAACTCGCTGCTGCAGGTGCTCGAGGAGGGCCGGCTGACCGACGCTCAGGGTCGGGTGGTCGACTTCAAGAACACCGTCATCATCATGACGACCAACCTCGGCAGCCGCGACGTGTCGAAGGGGCAGTCGCTCGGCTTCGCGCCGGACAGTGACTCCGAGGGCGCGTACGAGGCGATGAAGTCCAAGGTGCAGCAGGAGCTCAAGCAGCACTTCCGGCCGGAGTTCCTCAACCGCATCGATGACGTCATCGTGTTCCACCAGCTGACGGAGCAGGAGATCATCGAGATCGTCGACCTGATGATCAACAGCCTCGAGCACCGGCTCGAGGAGCAGGACATGGCGATCGACCTGACGTCGGCCGCCAAGGCGCTGCTGGCTCACCGGGGCTACGACAACGCGCTCGGCGCGCGTCCGCTGCGTCGCACCATCCAGCGCGACATCGAGGACCCGCTGGCCGAGAAGATGCTCTTCGGCGACCTCAAGCCCGGCTCGATGGTGCTGGTCGACGTGGCGACTGACGGTGGCGAGGAGCCGTTCGTCTTCACCGCGATGCCGAAGGCCGAGCTGCCGGACGTGCCCCCGGTCGAGGCGACCGCCGGCGACGGCGACGCCCTCACCGGCTGACCGACAGTCCCACGGATCCGCTTCGCCCTGCCTACTCAGGCAGGGCGAAGCGGTTTCCGGGCACGTGCACGAGCAGGCCGTCGGCGGCCAGGCCCGTGATCGCCCGTTCTCGCTGACCGTCGTCGGGGCAGGCCGCGGCCAGCACGTGTGCGTCCACCGGTCCGTGCGCCTCGCGCAGGGCCGCCAGGATCCAGCCACGTGCCTGCCGGTCGCTGCCGTGGAAGCCGGGCTGCTTGCGGACGGCCACGGCGGAGTCAGGACGGCCGGCCGCCAGCCAGGCGCAGCGGTCGCTGACCGGGCAGGCCTCGCAGGCGGGCGTCCGCGCAGTGCACACGAGGGCACCGAGCTCCATGACCGCAGCCGACCAGCGAGCGCTCGGCCCGTCGGTCGTCGGCCAGATGGCATCGGCCAGCGCCCGCTCCGCGCTCGTGATGTGGTTCGGGGCAGCCGCCCGGCCCAGGGCCGCGCGGGCGACCACGCGGCGCACGTTCGTGTCGAGGACGAGGGAGCGGCGGCCGAAGGCGAACGCCTGGACCGCAGACGCCGTGTAGTCGCCGACGCCAGGCAGGGCGCGCAGGGCGTCGTAGGCGGATGGCACCTGTCCGTCATGCTGCTCGGCGATCACGGTGGCGCTCTGATGGAGTCGTTGCGCCCGCCGCGGGTAGCCCAGCCGCCCCCAGGCACGCAGCGCGTCGCCCATCGGGGAGGCGGCGAGGTCGATGGGCGTGGGCCAGCGCTCCAGCCACGCTGACCACGCGGGCAGGACCCGCTCCACCGGCGTCTGCTGCAGCATGAACTCGCTGACGAGCACACCCCATGCGGAGGTTCGTCGCCACGGGAGCGGTCGCTCATGCACGTCGAACCAGGCGAGCACGGGTGCCACGAGGGGCGATTCGTCGTGCGCCACCTCGCTGTCCGCCACGCCGCGATCGTTTCACGGTTCCCTCAGGCTGCCAGTACCGTGGTCTCGTGAGCACGCTGATGCACCCGACCGGCCCCGAGCCGCCGATGGTCTATTGGATCCGCCGTGCTGCGATCGTCGTCGTGGTGCTCACCGTGCTCATCGCAGGCTGGTGGTTGGTCGGATCACTCCTCGGCGGGGGCGACGAGTCCGGTGCCGCCGGCGAGTCGGGCGCCGAGCCATCCGCTTCGGCGTCGGCCAGCGCAGGGGCGGACGGATCCGCTAGTCCGGAGCCGGCGGCAGACGCCGAGCCGAAGGCGTGCGACGACTCGGTGATCCTGGTGGAGGCGTCGACGGACGCCGGGACCTACCCCGTGGGATCGACCCCGCGGCTCACGCTCGCGATCACGAACACCGGCGCGGTGGCGTGCAAGCGCGACGTCGGGCCCAAGGCCAACGAGCTGGAGATCACGTCCGGCGGCTACCACGTCTGGTCGAGTGACGACTGCAACGCCAGTGACAAGAGCAAGGTCGTCGTCCTGGATCCCGACGAGAAGGTCGCGTCCGCGATCACCTGGAACGGTCGGCTGTCGCAGAAGGGCTGCCCGGACGAGGAGGGCGCACAGGCCAAGGCCGGGCGCTACGACCTGACCGGACGCAACGGCAAGGTCACCAGCGAGCCGGCATCGTTCGCGCTCAGCAACAAGAACTGACTCAGCCCGTCGACGGGTGATCGTCAGACGAGGCGCTCGAGCAGCGTCGCCTCGGCCAGCCTCGACACGGCATCCCGGACCGAGCGGGCCCGCGTCTCGCCGACGCCCTCCACCTTCTGCAGGTCCTCGGTGCTCGCCGCCAGCAGCTTGGGCAGGCTCCCGAAGTGGCCGACGATCCGGTCGGTGATCACCTCGGGCAGCCGGGGCACGCGGGCCATCAGCCGGAAGCCGCGTGGGCTGACCGGGATCTCCAGCGCCTCCGGGGCGTCCGGGAAGCCGAAGGCCTGCGCCACCCGCGTCAGCTCCAGCAGGTCCGTCTCCGAGAGGCCGTCGAGGTCGCCGAGCGCCTTCTCGACCCCGCGCTTCTTGCGGTTCGCCGCGGGCACCAGGTAGTCGCGCACGAGCAGCGTGCGCTCGGCCTCCACCCCGGCGACCAGCTCATGCAGCTGCAGCGCCAGCAGCCGGCCCTCGGTGCCCAGCTCGACCACGTAGTTCTCGACCTCGCGCCGGATGATCCGCACCATCTGCGCCCGCTGGGCCACCAGTGCAACGTCCCGCACGGTGGCCAGGTTCTCGATCTCCAGGCCCGACAGGGTGGCGCTCACCTCGTCGAGGCGGGCCTTGTACTTCTCCAGCGTGCTCAGGCCCTGGTTGCCGCGGGAGAGGATCCCCGCGGTGTCCTCGAGCACGTGCCGCCGGCCGTCCACGTAGATCGCGATGATGTTCATCGACTTGCTGACGCTGATGACCGGTCGGTGCGTCTGGCGCGAGACCCGGTCGGCGGTCCGGTGACGAGTGCCGGTCTCCTCCGTGGGCAGCGTCGGGTCGGGGACCAGCTGGACGGCGGCCCGCAGGATGTTGCGGGCCTCGTTGTCGAGGACGATCGCGCCGTCCATCTTCGACAGCTCGCGAAGCCGGGTGGCGCTGAAGCCGACGTCGAGGACGAAGCCGCCGTTCGCGACCTGCTCCACGCTGCGCTCCCAGCCGACCACGATCAGCGCGCCGGTTCGGCCGCGCAGGATGCGCTCCAGCCCGTCGCGCAGCGCCGTGCCCGGCGCGACCATGGCGAGTACCTCCCGGATGCGGGCCTCGGATGCGATGTCGGTGCTCATGCGGTTCCCCCGAGCGTCGAGTTGCGGGCGGAGCGGGACAGTTGCTGTGCGGTGGCGATCGCCTCGTGCAGCGAGGACACCTCGTGCAGGCGCATGCCGCGCGGTATCGCCGTGGTGCCGCGGGCACGCAGGGCACGCGCCGGTGCGATCGCGTCGGTGAAGCCGAGCCGGGCCGCCTCGGAGAGACGGCGCTCGAGGGAGCCGATCGGCCGGACGTCGCCGGCCAGGCCCACCTCGCCGAAGGCCACCAGCCCGGCGGGCAGCGCGACGTCGGAGGCGCTGCTGGCGAGCGCGAGCGCCATGGCCAGGTCGGTGGCCGGCTCGGTCAGGCGAACGCCGCCGACGGTGGCCACGAAGCAGTCCGCGGTGGCCGAGCCGAACCCCGGCCCGTCGCTCCAGGACGCCGAGCATCATCGCGATTCGCGCGGAGTCGAGGCCGCTGGTGACGCGCCGGGGCTGCGGCGCGGACGAGGGCGCCACCAGGGCCTGCACCTCGGCCACGAGCGGGCGTCGCCCTTCGATGGTCACCGTCACGCAGGTGCCCGGCGCGATCTCGCGGCGGTCGCCGAGGAACAGGCCGCTCGGATCGGCCAGCCCGACGATGCCGTCGTCCACGAGCTCGAAGCAGCCGATCTCGTCGGCCGGCCCGTATCGGTTCTTGACGGCACGCACCAGTCGCAGGGGTCCCTGGCGATCGCCCTCGAAGGTCAGCACCACGTCGACGAGATGCTCGAGCGTGCGCGGCCCAGCGACCGAGCCGTCCTTGGTGACGTGCCCGACCAGCACGGTGGCCAGGTCGCGGGCCTTCGCGGCGGCGACGAGTGCGGCCGCGACCTCGCGCACCTGCGTAACGCCGCCGGCCGCCCCGTCGACCTCCGAGCTGGCCACCGTCTGGACCGAGTCGAGGACGAGCAGGCTGGGGTTGATGGCGTCGATGTGGCCGAGCACGCGCCCGAGATCGGTCTCGGCGGCGAGGTACAGCTCGTCGGTGACGGCGCCGATCCGTTCGGCGCGCAGGCGCACCTGGGCGGCCGACTCCTCGCCGGTGATGTAGAGCGCGCGTCGCCCGCCGCGTCCCCACGACGCCGCCGTCTCGAGCAGCAGGGTGGACTTGCCGACCCCCGGCTCGCCGGCGAGCAGCATCACGGCGCCTGGGACGAAGCCGCCGCCCAGCACGCGGTCGAGCTCCGACAGTCCCGAGGAGACGGCGCGGGCGGCCTCGACGTCGACCTGCCCGATGGGCACGGCGGGCGTTGTGACGGTGGACATCGCCGTGGTCCGCGTGCGCGGCGCGCCGACCTCGTCCACGGTGCCCCAGGCCTGGCACTCACCGCATCGACCGACCCACTTGGCGGTGGTCCAGCCGCACTCGCTGCAGCGGAAGGCCGCCGGCGTGCGGGCCATCACGGCCTCGGGTCGGCGGGGTGCGGGGCCAGGCCGAGATCGAACCGGCCGGAGTCGAGCGCGACCTCGCGCTCCTGGCAGATGCGGGACAGCTCGTCGTAGGCCGCTGCGCCGATGAGCGCGACCAGTTCGTCGCGGTTGGTGAGGTACACCGGCTCGGCGCCGTGGTGCGCCTCGGTGTTGGCGCTGCAGTACCAATGGAAGTCGTGGCCACCCGGACCCCAGTCCGCGCGCCGGTACTCGCCGAGGACGATCACCAGGTACTCCGTGCCGTCCTCGATCGTGCGGTTCTCGTACGACCGGCGCAGCGGCAGTTGCCAGCACACGTCGGGCTTCGTCTCGATGAACGAGGTTCCCTCGGCGACGGCGAGGTGGTGCAGCGCGCAGCCGTAGCCCCCGGCGAACTCGGCGTCGTTGTGGAAGATGCAGGCGCCCTTGACGACGCGGGTCTTGTCCTCGCCGTCCTCCTTCTCGGTCCACCCCTTCTTGCGACCGGTCCGGTAGTGCTGCCACAGCTCGGGGGTCAGCCGCTCCACCGCGCGGCCCACGCGCTTCATGTCCTTCTTCTCCGAGAAGTGCGCGCCGTGGACGCAGCAGCCGGCGTCCGGCTTGCTGGCGTCGATGCCTTCGCACCCGCGTCCGAAGATGCAGTTCCACCTCGACGTGAGCCAGGTCAGGTCGGCCTTGATGAGGTGGCCGGAGTTGGCTGGGTCGACGAACTCGACCCACTGACGGGGGAAGTCTCCGGGCACCTCGGGCATGCCCGCAGCCTACGGGCTTCCGACGACAGCGAGCAGATCTGCATCCTGCGTGCAGGGGGAGCGAGCGGCCCGATAGTTTCGGTCTGTGCGACTCGGCGTGCTGGACCTCGGCTCGAACACGGTTCACCTGCTGCTCGTCGATGCCCACTACGGTGCGGCGCCCATCCCGGCGTCGAAGCTGAAGATGCCGCTGCGGCTGTCCGAGCACCTTCTCGAGGACGGCAGCGTCGACGACAGAGCGGTCGCGCAGCTGATCGACTTCGTGGCCCGCGGCCAGCAGCTGGCTGAGGACATGGGGGCGACGGAGATCACCGCGTTCGCCACCTCCGCGATCCGGGAGGCGGCCAACGGCGAGCAGGTCCTGGAGCGCGTGCGCAGGGAGACCGGCCTGGACATTGCGGTGCTCTCCGGCGAGGACGAGGCCCGCATGACCTTCCTCGCCGTACGCCGCTGGTTCGGCTGGTCCAGCGGACGCATCCTGGGCCTGGACATCGGTGGCGGCTCCCTCGAGCTCGCCTCCGGTGCTGATGAGGAGCCCGATGTGGCGGTGTCGCTGCCCTTGGGCGCGGGCCGGCTGACCCGAGACTTCCTCGCCGAGGATCCGCCCAGCGCGGAGACCGTGCGCGAGCTGCGCAGGCACGTGCGGGCGACGATCGCCGAGGTGGTCGGCCGCATCAGGCGAGCCGGGGAGCCGCGAATCGCGGTCGCCACGTCCAAGACGTTCAAGCAGCTGGCCAGGATCGCTGGGGCGGCACCGTCCAGTGAGGGCATCCACGTGCGGCGGACGCTCCGCGCGAATGACGTGCACGAGACGGTCGCCCGGCTGGCCGGCATGTCCGCGAGCCAGCGGAGCCGGATCCCCGGGGTGTCCGAGGGTCGCTCGGGGCAGCTGCTCGCCGGCGCGGTCGTCGCCGAGGCCGCCATGGACCTGCTGGAGCTCGAGGAGCTGGTGGTGTGCCCCTGGGCGATGCGCGAGGGGATCATCCTGAACCGGATGGACGGCCTTGGACGCAACGGCAACTGACCTGACCACCGGCCTGACCTCGGCCGAGGTCGCCGAGCGGGTCGCGCGCGGCGAGGTCAACGTCGCGCCCGAGGCCCGCAGTCGCAGCCTCGGCGACATCGTCAGGGCGAACACGTTCACCTGGTTCAACGGCCTGATCGGCACCCTCTGGGTGATCATGATCGTCGTCGCGCCATTCCAGGACTCCCTGTTCGGCTTCGTCATCGTGGCGAACACGGCCATCGGCATCATCCAGGAGTACCGCGCGGCCCGGACGCTGGCGAAGCTGGCCGTGCTCGGGGAGGCCAAGCCGGTCGTCCGCCGGGACGGGATCGATGCCGAAGTGGCCACCGCGGACGTCGTCCTCGGCGATGTCATCGTGCTGCGCACCGGCGACCAGCTCGTCGTCGACGGCGTCGTGCTCGACTCCGAGGGCCTGGAGATCGACGAGAGCCTGCTGACCGGCGAGGCCGATCCGGTGGACAAGGCCGTCGGCGATGAGGCCATGTCGGGCTCGTTCGTGGTCGCGGGCGGTGGCGCCTACCAGGCCACCCGCGTGGGCCGGGACTCGTTCGCGGCCGGGCTCACCGAGGAGGCTCGTCGCTTCCACCTGACCAATTCCGAGCTGCGCGACTCCATCAACGGGTTCATCCGCGGCATCTCCTTCCTGCTCGTGCCGATCGGCCTGCTCCTCGTCTGGTCGCAGCTGGTGCGCGCCGACCTCCCGCTGGACGAGGCCATCCGGGGCACCATCGCGGGGATCATCACGATGATCCCCGAGGGACTGGTGCTGCTGACCTCCATCGCCATGGCGGTCTCCGTCATCCGGCTCGCGCAGAAGCGGGTGCTGGTCCAGGACATGCCGGCCGTCGAGGTACTCGCCCGCGTCGACACCATCTGCGTCGACAAGACCGGCACGCTGACCGAGCCCGGGATGCACCTGCGCACGGTGGTGCCGATCGCCGAAGCGGGGGACCTGCCGGCACTGCTGGGTGCGGTCGCCGCGAGCGAGTCGAGCCCGAACCCCACAGTGCAGGCCATCGCCGAGGCTTATCCCGATCCCGACTGGCCCGGACAGGGCGTGGTGCCGTTCTCGAGTGCCCGCAAGTGGTCCGCGGCCGCCTTCGAGGGTCACGGCGCATGGGTGCTGGGCGCGCCCGAGATGGTGCTGCCGGCCGACGACGCGCTTCTGGGCCGCAGCGACGAGTTGGCCGCGGACGGCGCCCGGGTCCTGGTCATGGCCGAGGCCGACCGGCTGCCGGAGGCCGACGGCCCGCTGCCCGCGGTGCGCCCGGTGGCCCTCGTGGTGATCAGCCAGCAGCTGCGGTCGGACGCCGCCGAGACCGTCGAGTACTTCCTCGCCCAGGACGTCGCCGTGAAGGTCATCTCCGGCGACAACGCGGCGACCGTCGGCGCCATCGCCCGGCAGGCGGGCGTGCCGGGCGCCGACCGTCCGGTCGACGCCCGGTCACTGCCGACCGATCTCGACGCTCTCGCCGACGTGATGCACGAATCGGCGGTCTTCGGTCGCGTCTCACCGGCGCAGAAGCAGCTGATGGTCGACGCGCTGCACCATCGCGAGTCGACGGTGGCCATGACCGGTGACGGCGTCAACGACGTCCTCGCGCTGAAGAACGCCGACCTCGGCATCGCCATGGGCTCGGGGTCGGGAGCCACGCGCGCGGTGGCCCAGCTCGTGCTCCTCGACAATCGGTGGGCGGTCATGCCCAGCGTGGTGGCCGAGGGCCGACGCGTCCTCGGCAACATCGAGCGTGTCTCGGACGTGTTCCTCACGAAGACCAGCTACGCGGTCATCTTCTCGCTGTTCACCGGGCTCTTCGCGGTGGCCTTCCCCTTCCTGCCGCGGCACCTGACCCTCATCAGCGCCCTGACCATCGGCATCCCCGGGTTCTTCCTCGCCCTCATGCCCAATACCGAGCGCTTCCGGCCGGGCTTCCTGAAGCGGGTGCTGCTCTTCGCCATCCCGTCGGGCGTCATCTGCGCCGCCTCTGCGCTCACCAGCTACAACGTCGCGCTGGCGGTCGGCGAGCCGCTCGGCAGCGCGCAGTCCGCCGCGACCGTCACCCTGTTCATCGTGGCCTCGGGCGTGCTCCTCCAGTCGGCCCGGCCGCTGAACCTGATCCGGGTCGGCATCGTCGGCTCGATGGTGGCCGCCTTCCTCGCCGTGCTGTTCATCCCGTTCCTGTCGACCTTCTTCGCGCTGTCCCTCTCGCCCGAGCGCTATTCGGTGGTGGCCGTGGCGACCGGACTCATCGGGGCCGTGCTGGTCTGGGTCGCCGCCCTCGTGACGGATCGGTGGCGAAGGCCGCGATGACCGTGCGGGTGGGACTCTCGACGTCGTCCGTGTATCCGGAGACGACGGCTGCCGCCTTCGAACTGGCCGGTGCGCTCGGCTACGACGGCGTCGAGGTGATGGTCGGCACCGATGCCATCAGCCAGGACCCGGACGCGCTGAAGGCCCTGCGGGACCACTACGAGGTTCCGATCCTGTCCATCCATGCCCCCTGCCTGCTCATCACCCAGCGCGTGTGGGGGACCGATCCGTGGGGGAAGCTGCAGCGTGCCCAGCAGGCTGCCGAGCGGCTCGGCGCTCCCACCGTCGTCGTGCACCCGCCATTCCGGTGGCAGCGCGACTACGCCCGCGAGTTCGTCGCCGGCCTGAAGCGGATGGGGTCGGAGACGGACGTGCGCTTCGCGGTGGAGAACATGTTCCCGTGGCGGGCGGGTCCCGGCGCGGTGGCGGCCTACCTGCCGGACTGGGACGTCCGGAACGACGACTATCCGCACACCACCCTGGACTTCAGCCACACCGCCGTCTCGCGCAGTGACGCGATCGAGATGGCCTTCGACCTCGGCGACCGCGTGGCCCACGTGCATCTCGCTGACGGTACGGACTCTCCGCGCGACGAGCACCTGGTCCCGGGCCGAGGTGACCAGCCGGTGGCGCAGGTGCTCACCCACCTGGTCGGACGTGGCTTCGACGGCACGGTGATCGCGGAGATCAGCACGCGTAGGGCGGCCGATCGGGCCGCCCGTGCCGCCGACTTGGCCGAGACGCTGGCCTTCGCGCGACTCCATCTCGGGCAGCAGCCCGCCCCCGGGGCTCCTTCGACATAGTCTGGAGCCGTGGTCAACGTCCCGTCGGTGAGCCCGCAGGACGCCGCCGGCGCCGTGCTGCAGGCGGCGCGCCTGGCGTTCGCGTCCCGCGGCTACGCCGGCACGAGCGTGAAGTCCGTGGCGGCCGCCGCCGGTGTCGCTCCCGGCGTGGTCACCTCGCTGTACCGGAACAAGGAGCGGCTGCTCGCGGCGGCGCTGCGGCTGCCCTTCGACCCCGGCGCCGCGGTGCCCGAGCTGGTGGCTCCCGGCCTGGACGGCATGGGTGAGCGACTGGTCCGGATGGTGCTCACGCTGATGGGCGACGAGCAGGTCCGCTCGGATCTGGCCCGGCTGGTCGGCTCGGACTCCGGCGTCAGCACCTCCGCGGCGGCCTTCCGCCGCACGATGCCCGGCGAGTCCCCGCCCCTCGATCAGCTGCGCTTCGTCTCCGAGTACTTCGCGACCACCGTCGTCGACCGTGTCCTCCAGTCGATCGGCGTGCCCGACGGCCGGATGCGGGCCGCGGTGATCTCGTCCTACCTGGTGGGCGTGGCCACCACTCGCTACCTGCTGAAGGTGGAGCCGCTGGCGTCGGCCACCGACGACGAGGTCGTGGCGATGGTGGGACCGTCGATCCAGGCCCTGCTCGACCCCACGAGGAGGCCCGGGTCGGAGTGATCCGCGAAGCGCTGTCTGCGGTGGCCCGCAACGAGTCCCTCGGGCCGCTGCTCAGCCGTACCCCGGTGGCCCGAGACGTGGTCAAGCACCTGGTCGGCGGGGAGTCCGTCGAGGACGCACTCGCAGTGGCGGCCGACCTCGCCGATCGGGGCTACATGGTCTGCCTCGAGCGCGCCGCGCCGCACGTGAGCACCGAGGAGGAGGCAGAGGTCGTGGCCGCGGAGTGCCTGCGACTGGCCGAGGCTGTCGAGCTCGCTGGCCTGTCGGCCGTGTGCGAGATCGCGGTGTTTCCGGAGGCCCTGATGGTCGCGGACGGGCCCGCCGGCTGGGACCGGTTGCGGACGGTGGTCGACGGGGCCGCCGAGCAGCACGTGGCACTCATGCTGGGCGCGGGCACGGACGCGGACGCGTCGCGCCGGCTGGGCGAGGAGCTCGATGCCGACGGCACATCGGTCGGGATCACCCTGGCGTCCGCCCTCAGGGGGGCGGAACTGGAGTGCCGACGCCTCGACGGGCGGCGCGTGCGCCTGGTCAAGGGCGGCCGGCACGGTGACCCCGAGTACTTCCAGCAGCCGATCGAGATCGACAAGGCGTACGTGCGCTGTGCCAAGGCCCTGCTCAAGGGAACCGGCGACCATTCCTTCGCGACCCACGATCCCCGACTGCTGGACATCGTGGTCGCCCTGGCCCGCAAGTACGATCGCCCGCCGCACACCTACGAGTTCGCCTTCTTCCTCGGCCGGCAGGAGGGGGCGCAGGATCGGCTGCTGTCGGAGGGCGAACGGGTGCGCATCTACGTGCCGTACGGCCCCCAGTGGTTCGAGCGGCTCGTGGGAGGCTTGGCCGAGCAGTCCAGTGGCATCGGAGCGGCCTTGCGCTCGTTCCTTCCCGGCTAGCCGGGTTTCGACGAGACGGGAGATCAATGGTGATGCGGATCGCCGTGCTCGGCGGCGGCGTTATGGGGGAGACGCTCGCGAGCGGCTTCCAGCGCTATGTCACGCCGCGGCCCGACGTGGTCGTCTCGGAGAAACGGGCCGAGCGCGCCGACGAGCTCCGTGAACGCCTCGGCGTCGGTATCGCCGAACCGACGGCCGCCGTGAGCGGTGCCGACGTCGTCGTGCTCGTCGTCAAGCCTCAGGACATCCCGGCGCTGCTCGCCGACGTGGGCCCGGCCATCGAGCCGGGGTGCGTCGTCATCTCGATCGCGGCCGGGATCCGTACCGCGACCATCGAAGCCGCCGTCAAGCCAGGCGTTCAGGTCGTGCGAGCCATGCCGAACACGCCCGCGCGAGTGGACCGCGGCGTCACCGGCATCAGTGCGGGTGCCCAGTGCTCGACGGAGGCCCTGGCGCTCGCCGAGCGGCTGCTGGCCTCGGTGGGCCAGGTGGTGCTGGTGCCCGAGGACCTGCAGGACGCCGTGACCGCCGTCTCCGGGAGCGGGCCCGCGTACGTCTTCTTCCTGGCCGAGGCCATGATCGCGGCCGGGACCGAACTGGGCCTCGGCGAGGAGACGGCCAGGCGCATGGTCACCCACACCATCCTCGGTGCCGCCACCTTGATGGAGGTCACGGGCGAGGCGCCGGAGGTGCTGCGGCACAACGTCACCTCACCTGGTGGCACCACTGCGGCCGCCATCGCGCGCCTCGAGGAGCGCGACGTGCGCGGCGCTGTCGTGTCCGCCCTGACCGCGGCCCGCGACCGCAGCCACGAGCTGTCCGGCGGCGGCTGATGAGCGACCGGGTGGGCGTGGTCTGGGACGACCGCCTGGCCGAGTACGACTTCGGCCCGGGACACCCGCTGGCGCCCATCCGGGTCCAGCTCGCGATGCGACTGGCGGCCGAGCTCGGGCTGCTCTCGCCGGGCCACGTCAGCCTGCTGACTCCGGTCGAGCCGGTGGAGGATGCGGAACTCCTGCGCGTGCACGAGGCCGGGTACGTCGACGCGGTGCGCCGGGCGTCGACGGATCCGCACTTCTACGACGAGGCGCGGGGGCTCGGCACGTCCGACGACCCGGTCTTCCCGGAGATGCACCGGGCCGCGGCGCGGGTGGCCGGTGCCAGCCTGCTCGGTGCCCGCGCGATCCACTCGGGCGAGGTCGAGCATGTCGTCAACCTGGCCGGCGGCCTGCATCATGCGATGCCGGGCATGGCCGAGGGCTTCTGCATCTACAACGACATCGGCGTGGCCATCGCCTGGTTGCTCGACCAGGGCGTCGAGCGGATCGCGTATGTGGACGTCGACGTCCATCACGGCGACGGGGTCCAGGCGATGTTCTGGGACGACCCGCGGGTGCTGACGATCTCGGTGCACGAGAGTCCAGCATCACTGTTCCCTGGCAGCGGCTGGCCCACGGAGACCGGAGGACCGAAGGCCCCGGGTACGGCCGTCAACGTTGCGCTGCCCGCCGGCACGGGCGACCAGGGCTGGCTGCGGGCGCTGCACGGAGTCGCCCCGGACCTGCTGGAGGCCTTCCGTCCGCAGGTGCTGGTGACCCAGCAGGGCGTCGACACCCACTTCGAGGATCCGCTCGCGCACCTGCTGGTGTCCCTCGACGGCCAGCGGATGGCGTTCGAGGCGTTGCACCGCTGGGCGCACCGGTACGCCGGCGGGCGCTGGCTGGCCCTCGGCGGAGGCGGCTACGAGTGGGTCGACGTGGTGCCGCGTGCGTGGACGCACCTGATCGCCGAGGCGACCGGGCGACCGCTCGACCCCACCACCGAGGTGCCGGTCGCCTTCCATGACTTCGTCCTCGAGGCGCTCGGCCGCCAGGTGCCGGGCCGGATGACGGATGGGCGCGAGCCGTGGCCCCGCCCCTTCGAGCAGGGCTTCGACCCGGCGGACTCGGTGGATGCGGCCATCCTGGCCACCCGGGAGGCGGTGTTCCCGCACTACGGGCTGACAGCCGAGCCCGGGCTGTGGTTCTAGGGCTCGAGGGCGCGTCCGCCCCTGGGGATCGAGATCCGTGGCCATCGATTTCGGCAATCAACTTTCCCAAACACCCCACGGGCCACTAGTCTGCGAGGGCTTGCGAGTCGTGTGTCACCGGAGGGGAAGCCGGTGCGGCTGGGGCAGAAAGTTCGGTGTGAGATGTCAGCGACCCCCGATCGGGCGTTCTCTGAGGTGCGGTTCCTGACCGTGGCCGAGGTGGCGGCGATGATGCGCGTGTCCAAGATGACCGTGTACCGCCTCGTGCACAACGGTGAACTGCCCGCCGTCCGCGTGGGACGTTCCTTCCGTGTTCCCGAGCAGGCCGTGCACGACTATCTGCGGGACTCGTTCGTCGAGACCGCCTGATCGCACACCTCCACCACGGCCCGATCCGGGCCGTAGGTAGGCTGTGCACCCCAAGACTTACAGATAGGGATCTTTGATGGGCTCTGTGATCAAGAAGCGGCGCAAGCGGATGGCTAAGAAGAAGCACCGCAAGCTCCTGCGCCGTACCAGGGTCCAGCGCCGCAACAAGAAGTAGCCGGAGCCCCGGCCGGCTCCGCGAGGAGGACGACATGGGACGGACCGTGCTCGTCACGGGGGTGTCCCGGTACCTCGGCGGCCGGATGGCCGCTCTGCTCGCGCAGGATCCCGATGTCGACTCCGTGATCGGAGTCGACGTGGTGGCTCCTGACTCTCCTCCTCCTGGCGTACAGGTGGTGCGTGCGGACATCCGCAACCCGGTCATCGCCAAGGTCATGGGTGAGGCGCGCGTCGACACGGTCGTGCACATGGGCGTCATCGCCACTCCGCGGCAGGCGGGCGGACGGGCGACCATGAAGGAGATCAACGTCATCGGGACGATGCAGTTGCTGTCCGCGTGCCAGCGGACCCCGAGCGTCGAGTCCTTGGTGGTGAAGTCGACGGCCGCCGTCTACGGGAGCGGGCCCAAGGACCCGGCGAAGTTCGCCGAGGACATGGAGCCCCGGCACGTCCCGTCGTCCGGCTGGCCGAAGGACTCGGTCGAGGTCGAGTCCTATGTCCGTGGCTTCTCGCGGCGTCGACCGGACGTGTCGGTCACCACCCTCCGCCTCGCGAACGTGATCGGCCCCGTGGTCGAGACGGGCATGACCGCCTACCTCTCCCTGCCGCTGGTGCCGACGGCCCTCGGCTTCGACCCGCGGCTGCAGTTCGTGCACGAGGACGATGCCCTGGCGGCGATCCGCGAAGGAGTCCTGCGCCGCGAACCCGGCACGTTCAACGTGGCCGGCGACGGCGTCCTGCTGCTGTCCCAGGCCCTGCGGCGGGCCGGCCGTCCGGTGCTGCCGGTCCTGGCCCCGCTGCTGCCCTCGGTGGGGCGAGCCTTGGCCCCGCGCGGTGTGGTCGACCTGTCGCCGGAGGGCGTCCGCTACCTGAAGTACGGCAGGGCGCTGGACACCACGGCAATGCGTGAGAGGCTCGGTTTCGCGCCCGAGTTCAGCACCTCGCGGGCGCTGGACGACTTCCTGCAGGGCAGCCGGGACCGGAAGGAGGAGGTCGGCGTTGGCTGACGCAGAGATCATCCGCCTGAGCCCGTCGAAGGCGGCTCGTCTCGTCGGCAACACCGGGCCAGCGCCGGAGCCGGCGGAGGCTCCGCGGCCCAAGGTGCGCAAGCTCGCGGCTCCCGTGCCGCCGGCCCCGCCGGAGGTCATTGCCGACGCGGACATCCCGACTGAGGGCGAAGGCCTGCTCGAGTTCGTGCGCGAGCGCATGAACGGCGACTATGCGGTGGATGACTTCGGCTTCGACCCGGTGCTGACCGATCGCGTGCTGCTGAACGTGGTGCGCCCGTTGTACAAGTCGTGGTTCCGGGTGGAGGCGTCCGGTCTCGAGAACGTCCCGTCCGAGTCGGCCGCCCTGGTGGTGGCGAACCACTCCGGCGTGCTGGCATTCGACTCGATCATGACCCAGGTGGCGCTGCACGACGAGCATCCGGCCCACCGGCACCTGCGGATGCTGGGGGCCAATCTGGTCTTCCAGACCCCGTTCGTCGGCGAGATCGCGCGCAAGGCGGGCCACACGCTGGCCTGCCACCCCGATGCCGAGCGGCTGCTCGCGGCCGGCGAGCTGGTCGGTGTCTGGCCCGAGGGGTTCAAGGGGATCGGCAAGCCGTTCTCCCAGCGCTACAAGCTGCAGCGCTTCGGCCGCGGCGGGTTCGTGGCGGCCGCGCTGCGTACCGGTGCCCCGATCATCCCGACCGCCATCGTGGGCGCCGAGGAGACCTACCCGATGATCGGCAACGCGAAGACCGTCGCGCGCATCTTCGGGCTGCCGTACTTCCCGATCACGCCGACGTTCCCGTGGCTCGGCCCGCTGGGCATGGTCCCGCTGCCCAGCAAGTGGCTGATCCACTTCGGCGAGCCGATCCCGACGGACGGGTTCCCCGAGGGCTCGGCGGACGACCCGATGGTGGTGTTCGACCTGACGGACCAGGTGCGGGAGCGGATCCAGCAGTCGCTCTACCGGCTGCTGGTGCGTCGACCGTCCGTCTTCGGCTGATCCCGATCAGCGAAGGGACGAGCGGCTGCGGGCCAGCGCGTAGCCGATCACCATGCCGACGGCGATGCCGCCCGCACCGGATGCGGCGGGCAGCGCCACCCGCTTGACCTGCTCCCGCCGGCGGAAGTCGCGGATCGTCCAGCCGTTCTCGCGGGCGTGCGCGCGCAGCGCAGCATCGGGGTTGACGGCCACCGGCGTGCCGACCATCGACAGCATCGGGATGTCGTTCGCGGAGTCCGAGTAGGCGGACGAGCGCTCGAGGTCGAGCCCCTCGCGCTCCGCGATCGCCTTGATGGCCTCCGCCTTGGCCAGGCCGTGCAACGGGGGACCGTCGAGGTGGCCGGTGTACACGCCGTTGCGGACCTCGGCCACCGTGCCGAGGGCACCGGTCAGGCCCAGTCGCTTCGCGATCACCGTCGCCAGCTCGACGGGCGTCGCGGTGACCAGCCACACCTGCTGGCCGGCGTCGAGGTGCCCCTGCGCGATCGCCAGCGTCCCGGGGATGAGCTTGTCGACCATGATGTCGTCGAAGACCTCTTCACCGAGGCGCTCCAGCTCGGCGACCTCGCGGCCCTCGACGAAGGACAGGGCGGCCTCGGTGGCGGATGCCATGTCCTCGAGGTCCTCCGAGCCGCTCATCACGAACTTGAGCTGCTTGACGCCGAAGCCGAGGATCTCGCGTCCGCTGAAGTACTGCCGCCTGGCCAGGCCGACCGCGAAGTGGAACATGCTCGCGCCGCGCATGATGGTGTTGTCGACGTCGAAGAACGCCGCGCTGGTGGCTGCCACGCCCCCCAGGGACGCCGGGGTCATGGCTCGCTCGGCCGATGCCTGACCGGCCTGGCGGTACCTGGAGAGCACGTCGTTGCTGCGGGGGGCGGTGCCGCTGGGCTCGTTCACGGGACGACAGTACCCAGCCCGGGCGGACCGTGTGCGAGACTCAACCGAGGGCATCGTCAGGGGAGGCCGACGTGAACGCCAACATCGCCGGGTTCTTGCGTGCATCGGCGCAACGACACCCCGATTCGGTGTGCATCATCGCGGGCGGTCGTTCGTACACCTGGGCCGAGATCGACCGGTCTGCGGACGAACTGGCGGCCGGCCTGGTCCAGCGTGGACTGCACGCCGGTGACCGGGTGGCCATGCTGCTGGGCAACTGCGTCGAGTTCGTGATCGCGTACTACGGAGCGGCCCGAGCGGGCCTGGTCTCAGTGCCGATGAATCCCGCGTACACCAGCCCCGAGGTCGCCGTGCTCCTCGCCGACTCGGCGACGCGCCTGCTGCTCGTGCAGGCCGAGACGCGTCGGGTGGGGGAGGAGGCCGCGGCGGCGCTGCCGGGCTGCGAGATCGTCGAGATCGGCGGTCCGGAGTGGTCCGGGATCATGGCCGTCGGCGCCGGCACCGTGCTCGCGGAGGTGAGCACCCCGCCGGACGCCCTGGCGCTGCTGCTGTTCACCGCTGGCACGAGCGGGCGGCCCAAGGGCGCCAGGCTCAGCCACGGCGCGCTGCGCTCCAACGTCGAGATGCTGCTGTCCCTGACCGAGCCGCCGGCCGTCGTCGACGGCGACGTCGTGCTCGTCGTACTGCCGATGTTCCACGTGTATGGGCTCAACACGGCGCTGGGCCTGGCCGTGGCCGCGGGTGCCACCATCGTGCTGAGTGACCGCTTCGACCCCATGGAGTCCCTGGCGCTGATCGTGAAGCAGCAGGTCACGACGGTCGCGGGCGCACCGGCGATGTACCACGCGTGGTGCCAGACGCCGGGCCTGCGCGAGGCGATGGCCTCCGTTCGGCTGCTGTCGAGCGGCGGCGCCCCGTTGCCGCCGCGCGTGTTCGAGAAGTTCGCGGAGCTGACCGGACTGCGCATCTACGAGGGCTACGGCATGACCGAGACCGGGCCGGTGGTGTCCACCACGCTGGTGTCCGGGGAGCCGAAGGCGGGGTCGGTCGGCCAGCCGCTGCCGGGGCTCGAGGTGCGGATCACCGACGAGGACGGCAGTGAGGTCGACGAGGGCGATCCCGGCGAGCTGTGGGTGCGTGGCCCGTCCGTCTTCGACGGGTACTGGCCGGACGGTGCCGGCGGTCCCGACGACGAAGGCTGGTTCCACTCCGGCGACGTCGCGTATCTCGACGAGGACCACGACCTGCACCTGGTGGATCGCCGGCGCGAGGTGATCCTCGTCAACGGCTTCAACGTGTACCCCCGCGAGATCGAGATCGTCATCGACGACATGCCCGGCGTTGCCGAGGCAGCCGTGGTGGGCGTCCCGGACGACGCGACGGGCGAGGCAGTCACGGCGCTCGTGGTCCCTCGCGGCGGCGCTGTCGTCACCCCCGAGCAGGTGGCGGAGCACTGCGCCACCCGCCTGGCCCGGTTCAAGTGCCCGACCGTGATCCGGGTGGTGGACGCTCTGCCCCACTCGGCCACCGGCAAGATCGCCAAGGGCCGGCTGCGCGACGTGTACGGCGACAGCGGCTACGGCACGTGAGCCAGGCTCCGCCCGACGACGACCCCGGTCGAGGCGAGGCGAGCAGCCCTCGGCCGCGTGTGACCCTGATCGGCAAGCCGGGCTGTCACCTCTGCGACGACGCCCGCGCCGTGGTGGCCGCGGTGTGCGCCCAGACTGGCGACCGCTACGAGGAGTGGTCCATCGAGGATGATCCGGCGCTGTACGACGAGCATTGGGAGCGCATCCCGGTGATCCTCGTCGATGGCCGCCCACATGACTTCTGGCGGGTCGACGCGGAGCGGCTGACCAGGGCGCTCTCCGCCTAGCCGTCCGATTTCCGGACCCGAACGTCCGGTCAACTTTGTGACTTCGTTCGCAAACTCTTACCCTAGGCGTCATCGAACCAGTGCTGGGAGGCCGGTTCGGTCCCAACGAACGATCCCTTCCCCTGGAGCACCGTGTCTGCCGTTCACCCGCCCCGCCCGGCGCTGTCCGCCGTCGGCCCGGACGCTGCCCCGGGACGGACCATCCCCCCGGCGACCGTGGCCCGGCTGCCGGTCTACCACCGGGTCCTGATCCAGCTGCAGGAGGACGGCGTCCCGACGGTGTCGTCGGATCGGCTGGCCTCTGTGTGCGGGGTTTCGCCCGCCAAGCTGCGCAAGGACCTCTCGCACCTCGGGTCCTACGGCACCCGCGGTGTCGGCTACGACGTCGGCTTCCTCGCGTATCAGATCTCCCGCGAGCTCGGCCTGACCCAGCCGTGGGGCGTGGTCATCATCGGGGCCGGCAACCTGGGCCAGGCCCTGGTCGCGTATCGCGGCTTCGCCTCCCGCGGCTTCGCCGTGGTCGGCCTGCTGGACTCGCATCCGGACGTGGTCGGCCGTGAGCTCGGGGACCCGAGCGCACCGATCACCGTGCAGCCCATGGAGGAGCTGGAGCGACTGGTCGAGGACGGTCAGGCCCAGATCGGCGTCATCGCGACCCCCGCGGAGGCCGCTCAGGGTGTCTGCGACCGCCTGGTGGCGGCGGGCCTGCGCAGCATCCTGAACTTCGCGCCCAAGGTCATCACCGTCCCCGCCGGCGTCGAGCTGCGCAAGGTGGATCTGGCTGTCGAGCTGCAGATCCTCGCCTTCCACGAGCAGCGCCGCGGAGACGATTCGCACCCCACCGGCACGGCCGGTACCAGGACCCCAGTTGCAGAGACGCTCGGAGAGGCGATCAACGCATGACATCACGAGTCGCCAGTCGCACCGCCGCGAAGAAGACCACGGCAGCGAAGAAGCCGCCCGCGCCGAAGAAGTCGGCGCCGGTCAGGAAGTCCGCCCCCGCCAAGGGTGCGGTCACGAGCACCCCCAAGCCAGTGGCGAAGAAGGCGGCCCCGGCGAAGCCGGCGGCCCCGAAGCCGGCGACGAAGTCGTCCGCAGCCAAGTCGAACGGCAAGGTCGAGTCGAGCAAGCCCGCCACGGTCAAGCCCGCGGCCGGCAAGGCTGTGGCCAGCAAGCCGGCATCGCGCAAGCAGGCTCCCCAGGGCCCCGTCGCCCTGGTCGCGGCCGGCCCCGGTGACCCGGATCTGGTCACGTTGCGCGCGGCCGCGCTCATGGCGGGTGCCGACGTCATCGTGAGCGACGCGGACGCCCTCGTCGTCGCCGAGGCCCTGGCGGGCCCCAGCACCGAGGTTCGCGCCGCCGTCGATGAGGCAGGCGTGCCGCTCGACCAGTCGGCCCGGAGTGCGCTCGTTGTCGAGGCTGCTCGCGAGGGTCGCCGCGTCGTCCGGCTGATGGCCGGCGATCCGGTACTGGACGGGTCCCTCCACACCGAGGCCGCCGCCCTGCGTCGCGCCCACATCGTCTTCGAGGTGGCCCCCGGCGTCAGCGAGGTCACCGGCGTGCCTGCCTACGCCGGCTTCAGCCTCACCGGTGGTCGCACCCGTCAGGTGCGCGTCGTCGACGCGCACGACACCGACCTGCCGTGGAGTGACCTGGCGGTCTCCCGCACGACGGTGGTCTTCGTCAACGGCGCCGACAAGGCCGCAGACATCGCGGATCGGCTGATGGCGGCCGGCGCCAACCCGGAGACGCCCATCGCCGTCACGCGTCGGGGCACGACCGTCGACCAGCGCACGGTCGTCTCGACGCTCTCCGGCATCGGCGCCGCGGCCAAGGCTGCACGGCAGTCGGGTCCCGGCCTGGTCGTCGTCGGCGACGTGATCGGACAGCGCGACAAGCTCGACTGGTTCGAGGTCAAGGCCCTCTTCGGGTGGCGGGTGCTGATCCCGCGTACCCAGGATCACGCCGGCAAGGTCGTCGACCTGCTGCGCACGCACGGTGCCGTCCCGGTCGAGGTGCCCACCATCTCGGTCGAGCCGCCGCGCACTCCTCAGCAGATCGATCGGGCCATCCACGGGCTCGTGTCCGGGCGCTACGAGTGGATCGGCTTCACGTCGGTCAATGCGGTGCGGGCGATCCGCGAGAAGCTGCAGGAGTACGGCCTCGATGCCCGCTCCTTCGCCGGCCTGAAGGTGGCCGCCGTCGGTGAGCCGACGGTGGCGTCGCTCATCGAGTTCGGTGTCCGTCCCGACATCGTGCCGACGGGAGACCAGACCACGAGCGCCCTGCTCGACCAGTGGCCGGCCTACGACTCGCTGCTCGACCCGATCAACCGGGTCTTCCTGCCGCGTGCCGACATCGCGACCGACACCCTGGCCGCAGGCCTGTCCGAACTCGGCTGGGAGGTCGAGGACGTCACGGCCTACCGCACCGTGCGGGCCGCCCCGCCGCCCGCCGAGACGCGGGAGGCGATCAAGACCGGCGGCTTCGACGCCGTCCTGTTCACGTCGAGCAGCACGGTTCGCAACCTCGTCGGCATCGCCGGCAAGCCGCACGTGAGCACGGTCGTGGCCTGCATCGGTCCGCAGACCGCGAAGGCGGCTGAGGAGCACGGGCTCCGCGTCGACGTGCTCGCCGACTCCGCCACGGTCCCCGGCCTGATCGAGGCTCTCGCGGCGCACGGCGAGTCACTTCGCCAGGCTGCCGTCGAGACGGGCGAGGCGACCTGGCGTCCGAGCCGTCGCCGATCCACGGCTCGTCGCAAGGCCACCTGACGTGACCGAACGCACCGTCGTCCACCTCCTGCGCCACGGTGAGGTCTTCAACCCGGAGGGTGTCCTGTACGGACGCCTCCCCGGCTACTACCTCTCCGATCTCGGAAAGCAGATGGCGGTGCGCGCCGCGGACGCCCTCGCGGACCACGATGTGACCCTCGTGGTCTCATCGCCGATGGAGCGCGCCCAGCAGACTGCTGCGCCGGTGGCGGAGCGCCACGGCCTGCCGATCGAGATCGACCCCGACCTCATCGAGGCGGACAACATCTTCGAGGGGCAGCGCGTCAGCGTCGGGGACGGCGTGCTGAGGCAGCCACGCGCGTGGAAGCATCTGTACAACCCCTTCAAGCCATCCTGGGGCGAGCCGTACACGCAGGTGGCCGAGCGCATGCATCGGGCCATCGACGCGGCACGCGACGCCGCCCGTGGTCACGAGGCGGTGCTCGTCAGCCATCAACTGCCGGTCTGGATCGCCCGCCTGGCGGCCGAGGACCGTCGGCTCTGGCACGACCCGCGCAGCCGTCAGTGCTCGCTCGCGTCGCTGACGTCGCTGACGTACGACGACGATCGACTCGTCGCCATCCTGTACACCGAGCCGTCGCGCGACCTGCTCGGCAAGGCGAGCAAGATCGCCGGAGCCTGACCTCTGCGACTGGCCGCGATGCGGCGAGTTATCGTGACCGGGCCATGATCACCCGCCTGCTCGCCGTCGCTGCCGTCGCCCTCGCGCTCTCGGCCTGCTCAGCCTCTGCCGGGGCGGACCAGGCCTCCGCGGGCGGCGGCTTCGTCGCCGGGGACGGCTCGATCGTGGTGCTGCCCGAGGAGGAGCGCGTCGCTGCGCCGGATCTCGTCGGCACCACCCTCGACGGTGACGAGTTCCGACTCGCGGATCATCGCGGCAAGCCCGTGGTCATCAACGTCTGGGCATCGTGGTGTGCGCCCTGCCGGGCGGAGGCGCCCGACCTCGCCCTGGTCGCTGCCGAGCTGGCAGACGAGGTCCAGTTCGTCGGCCTCGACACTCGTGACTCCGACGCCCCAGCCCGATCGTTCGTCGAGCGCTTCGGCATCCCGTACCCGAACGTGATCGACCGTGACGGGCAGCTGCAGCTGCTGTTCGGCGACTCCCTGCCGCCCCAGGCGATCCCGTCCACCGTGGTCATCGATCCCCAGGGCCGGGTCGCCGCACGCGCCCTGGGCCGGGTGAGCGAGTCATCGCTGCGGGGGATGATCGACCTCGTGCAGTCGGCCTCGCCGAGCCCCGCGCCGTGAGCGGAGTCGGCGAACTCGTCACCAGCGGCGGTCTCTGGATCGCGCTGCCCATCGCGTTCGCGGCCGGGCTGGTGGCCTTCCTCAGCCCCTGCGTGCTGCCGCTGGCGCCCGGGTACCTGTCGTACATCACCGGCCTGACGGGCGCCGAGCTCGCCGACACCAAGGGACGCAAGCTCCAGGTGCTCGCCGGCAGCGGGCTGTTCGTCCTCGGCTTCAGCGTCATCTTCGTCAGCTACGGCGCGCTCTTCGGCGGAGTCGGATCCCTGCTGCTGGAGTACAGCGACGTGATCAACCGCGTCCTCGGCGTGCTCGTCATCGTCATGGGGCTCGCGTTCATGGGGCTGATCCCGGGTCTGCAGCGCGAGTGGCGCATGCACCGGCCCCCGAAGTGGGGGGTGGCAGGTGCGCCGGTGCTCGGGCTGCTCTTCGGGCTGGGCTGGACGCCGTGCATCGGCCCGACACTGACGGCGGTCCAGTCACTCGCGTTCACGGAGGCCAGCGCGCTTCGCGGCGCCGTGCTGTCGCTGGTCTACTGCCTCGGGCTCGGGCTGCCGTTCGTCCTGCTCGCCCTCGCCTTCAGCCGGATGGCACACGCGATCCGATGGGTGCGGGAGCACTACGTGTGGGTCATGCGGTTCGGTGGCGGGATGCTGGTGCTCGTGGGGCTGCTGCTGGTGAGTGGGCTGTGGACCGAGTTCACCATCTGGCTGCGCGTCCAGATGCCCGGATTCGAGACGGTGCTGTGAGCGCCGCACTCGGCCCGGACGCGCCCGCCGAGCCGGACCCGGTCGCCCAGCCCGGCGCGGCGATGGGCGGCGAGGCGCCGTTGCCCCCGCTCGGCTCGGTCGGACTGCTGCGCTGGATGTGGCGGCAGCTCACCAGTATGCGGACGGCGCTCATCCTGCTGTTCCTGCTCGCCATCGCCAGCGTGCCGGGCTCGCTGCTGCCCCAGTGGGGGAACAGCCCGCAACGCGTCCAGCAGTGGCTCGACGAGAATCCGACGACCGGCCCGGTGCTCGACCGGCTCGGCTTCTTCGACGTCTACGCGTCGCCGTGGTTCGCGGCGGTCTACCTGCTGCTGTTCGTCTCGCTGATCGGCTGCGTGCTGCCGCGCATCGGCCACCACTGGCGGGCCATGCGGACGCCCCCACCTGTCGCACCGCGGAACCTGCAGCGGCTGCCGGCAGCGACGGAGTTCGCACGAGACGCGACGCCCGACGCGACCCTCGCGGAGGCGGCCGGATGGCTGCGATCGCGCCGGTGGCGGGTGCGGACCGGGGAGACGAACGGCGTCCCCTGGGTCTCCGCGGAGACCGGCTACCTGCGGGAGACGGGCAACCTCGTCTTCCACCTGTCCCTCGTGGTGATCCTGGTCGCGGTCGCGGTCGGCGGCCTGTTCGGCTGGAAGGGCAACGTCATCGTCCGCGAGGGCTCCGGCTTCTCCAACACCCTGACCCAGTACGACACGTGGGGCGGCGGGCGCATGGTCGACCCGAGCCAGCTCGCGCCCTTCTCATTCACCTTGGATGACTTCACCGTCGAGTTCGAGCGCGGGGAGGCGCAGCGCGGCGCACCCCGCCTGTTCGAGGCGGACGTCACCGTCCGGCGGGAGCCCGGCGCGGAGTCGGTCGCCGCCAAGATCGAGGTGAACCAGCCGCTCGACGTCGAAGGTGCGCGCGTGTTCCTCATCGGCCACGGCTACGCGCCGCACCTGGTCGTGCGCGATGCCAGCGGCGAGGTGGTCTTCGACGACTCCGTCGTCTTCCTGCCGCAGGACTCGAGCTTCACGTCGAACGGCGTCGTCAAGGTGCCCGACTCGGATCCGCCGCTGGGGTTCACCGGCCTGTTCCTGCCGACCGCGGCGATGGACGAGGTGCGCGGCGGCTTCTCCAGCTTCCCCGCGCCCGATGACCCGCTGCTGCTGCTGGCGGCCTTCCGCGGCGACCTGGGCATGGACTCCGGTGCGCCGCAGAACGTCTACACGCTGGACACGTCGTCGATGGTGAAGGTGGGCTTGGATTCGATCGTTCCCGGGCAGACCTGGGAACTGCCGAACGACTCAGGCTCGATCGAGTTCACCGGGATCGAGCGCTTCGTCTCGGTGCAGATCGCCCACGACCCGGGCAAGGAGCTCGCCCTGCTCGCCTCGGTGGTGGCGATCGCCGGCCTGACGCTGTCGCTCTTCGTGCGCCGGCGTCGCATCTGGGTCAAGGCGGTGGCTGCTCCCGAGGGAGGTACCCTCGTCCAGATCGCCGCCCTCACCAAGGTCGAGGGCGGCGACCCCAGTGACGACGTCTCGGCGCTGGCGGACAGCCTGGGCGGTCCGAGGACTGCTGCGGAGAGGAGTGCGGGGTGACGAGCCTCCAGCTCGCGCAGGCGAGCAACGCGATGGTCTACGCGTCGATGCTCACGCTCACGCTCGCGATGATCCTGTTCGCGGCCTCCTTCGCCGCCGGACGTCGGCGAACCTCGAGTCAGCCGGTGGCAGCCCTGGCGGCCAGCGAGGGCGTCGGCGGCACCGCCGTCCTGACGCGTCCGCCGGCCGCCGACGAGCCCGCCCTCGAGCCCGGCCGACGAGCCGCCAACGTCGCGATGTCGCTCACCTGGCTGTCGTTCCTCCTGCTGCTCGTCGGGGTGGTCCTCCGCGGCGTCTGGGCCGAACGGGCGCCCTGGGGCAACATGTACGAGTTCTCCATCACCGGGGCCCTCGGCGTGCTCGGCGTGTTCCTGTTCATGTCGATCAAGCGCGACCTGCGCTGGCTCGGGCTGTTCGTCGTCATCCCGACGCTGCTCTGGCTTGGGCTTGCGGTCACCGTCCTCTACACCGAGGCCGCGCAGCTGGTTCCCGCGCTCAAGTCGTACTGGCTGGTCATCCACGTCTCCGCGGCGATCATCTGCTTCGGCGCCTTCACGTTCGTGGCCGCCACCGCAGGGCTCTCGCTGCTGCGCGGTCGGGTGGAGCGCCGACAGGGCACCGTGGACGTCACCGGGTGGATGTCCCGGATGCCGTCGAGCGAGCGGCTGCAGGTGCTGACCAACCGGGTCGTCGCGTTCGCCTTCCCGCTGTGGACCTTCGCGGTGGTCGCGGGCGCGATCTGGGCAGAGAACGCCTGGGGCCGCTACTGGGGGTGGGACCCCAAGGAGACCTGGGCATTCATCACCTGGGTGATCTTCGCCGCGTACCTGCACGCCCGGTCGACCGCCGGCTGGCGCGGCTCGCGCGCCTCATGGATCGCGCTCGCCGGGTGGGTGTCGTTCCTGATCAACTACTTCGGGGTCAACATCTTCGTCAACAGCCTGCATTCGTACTCAGGCGTGTAGCCGCTCAGCTGGGGGACGCGTCGTCCGCGCTCGGGTTTCCGCGGCGGCGCTTCATCCGCTCGCTCCACACGTCGTCGCCCAGCTGCTTGAGGAAGTTGGGGTCGTCGTCGGGGGCGGTGGGACCGCGGCGACGTGCTCGCCAGGAACCCGGCCGCCGCCAGACCCGGCCGAACACCAGCCACAGCAGGCTGCCGATGAGCGGGACGAAGATCACCAGGATCAGCCACACCCACTTGGGCAGGGTCCGGGCATCGTCGCGGGGGGTGCGCAGGACGTCGATGATGCAGTAGATGTAGATGGCGACGAGCAGGATCACGCCGAACACGCGCAGCATCTGTTTCCTCCCTCCCGATCGCGAGGGTAAGCCTAGATGACGTGCCCGGATGCGCCTCTCGTGCCGGGGGAGGCGCCGGCGGACGGCTGTCGTACCGTAGGCGGATGGCCTCCCCGCGCGCGTCCCGCATCTGGGCGATCGCCGTCTACACCGGCCTGCGCATCCTGCTGTTCCTGCTCGTCTGGCTGACCATCGAGCTGCTGACCCCGATCTCCGGAGTGTGGGCCCTGGTGGCAGCGCTGCTGGTCTCCGGGGCGCTGAGCATCGTGCTGCTCGACCGTCAGCGGGCCAAGGTCGCGGTGGTGGCCGATGGGGTGTTCAAGGGCATCAACGAGCGGATCGAGGCCTCGGCCCGCGCCGAGGACGTCGACGATCCGGCCACGAGTGCCGCAGCTCAGGAGTCAGCCCAGGGCGAGCAGGCCGCCGAGGGCCAGCCCGTGGACGAGCAGCAGGATCCCGGTGAGCTTGAGGGCGGGCACGAGCGCGGGGCCGAGCGCTCCGCCTAGGACGATCGACACCGGCCGCACCGCGAGCACGCTGCTCAGGGCGGCCAGGGCCACCCAGGGCGACGTGAGCACGGCCACCCCGAGCGGCACCGCGGTGGCGACCGCCACCATCACGACGTAGAGCCGCCGGGTGGCCGCATCGCCGATCCGGACCGCGAGCGTGCGCTTGCCGGCCGCCGTGTCACTGGGGATGTCGCGCAGGTTGTTGGTGACGAGGATCGCGCACGCCAGCAGGCCGACTCCGACCGATGCGATCACGTCCGCCCAGGTGATCGTGCGGGTCTGCACGTACGCGGTGAACACCACCGGCACGAAGCCGAAGAACACGAAGACGAACACCTCGCCCAGGCCGGCGTAGCCGTAGGGCCGCGGTCCGCCGGTGTAGAGCCACGCGGCGGCGATGCTGGCCGCGCCGACCAGCAGGAGCCACCACAGCTGCGTGCTCGCCACGATCACCAGGCCGGCGACCCCGGCCACGGCGAAGGAGGCCAGGGCTGCGGCCTTGACCTGCTGCGCCGGCGCCAGACCCTGGCCCACCAGCCGGACCGGTCCGACGCGCTGCGCGTCCGTGCCCTTGATGCCGTCGCTGTAGTCGTTCGCGTAGTTGACGCCGACCTGCAGGGCGACGGCGACGAGCAGCGCGAGCAGGGACAGCACGGCATCCACGGCGTCCGCCCACGCGGCCAGCCCGGCACCGACGGCGACCGGGGCGATGGCCGCCGGGAGGGTGCGCGGTCGTGCACCCTCGATCCACTGTCCCGTGGTCGCCATGTCAGTCCCCGCCCCCGGCCGCGCGATGGCGCAGCTCCCGGCGGTCCACCTTGCCGTTGGGCAGGTGCGGGAGCCGCTCGACCCGGTGCACCTGCGGTCGGGCCGCCGTGCCGAGCACGTCGCCGACGCGGTCGCGGATCCCGTCCTCGAGGGTCGGCGCCTCATCGCGCGCGACCACGAAGACGTGCACGAGCGGGTCGCCGAGCCGGTCGACGCCGGCCACCGCCGCCGCACTGCGGACGTTGGGGAGGTCCGCCACGAGCCCCTCGACAGCGAACGGGGAGACGTTGACGCCGCGCACGATGATCACGTCGTCCGAGCGGCCGAGCACCGTCAGGCTTCCGTCGGCGGCGATCTCCCCGATGTCATCGGTGCGGAATCCGCCGTCGGCGAACCGGGCGGCGGTGCCCTCCGGGTCGGCGCGGTAGCCGAGCGCCACATTGGGCCCGTGCACGCGGATCGCTCCGTCCGGGTCGCTCGTGGTCACGGTGACCCCGGGCAGTGGCCGGCCGTCGATGATGCAGCCCCCAGCGGTCTCGGTGGCGCCGTAGGTGGTCCGGACGTTGATGCCGAGCTCTCGGGCGGCCGCCAGCAACGAGTCGCGGGTGGCCGCGCCGCCGACGAGCACGTCGGCGCATCCCTGCAGGGCCTCGATCCCCATGTCGTCGGAGAGCAGCCGGGCCAGCTGCGCGGGGACGAGTGACGTGCGCACGTCATCGGCCTGAGCGGCCGCCTGCGTCACCGCCGACGCGAACAGGGCTGAAGTGAACGGGCCCGCACCACCGACGCTGGGCACCACCACGGGTTCCCGCTCGGCAGCAAGGGCGCGGACGAGCACGTTGATGCCGCCCATCGACGTGACCGGAAGCGCGGCGATCCACTGCGGCCGCGAGTCGCCCTGGATCGAGGGCGTCAGGGCAGTGAGCTGGCCCGCGGTGAGCAGTACCCCGCGCGGCCGTCCGGTCGAGCCGGAGGTGGCGATCACGAGGGCGACGTCATCCGACTCCAGCGGGATGCTGCTGTCGCACTTGACGGCCGCGAGCAGCGTCATCACGAACTCGTTGGAGATCGAGGCGGACACCGTGGGCACCGGCGCGATCGCCGGGCCGCTGCCGTCCAGGGCCGCTGCCAACGGCGCCAGCAGCCGCGCAGGTCCCTCCGGTCCCGGCGGCACGGGCACCCGGATGAGGTCGCGACTGGCCATCGGCACGAGCCTAGGCCCGGACCTTCCCACCGCAGGGCACGTGGGTGCCCGGCACGGCGAACTGCCCCGCGGGCATTCGGTAGGTTGCCCGCCATGGACACCCGGACGAGGTACCCGCTGCCCCCCGTCGCCCCCGAGGGCTCGCCGGCGTGGGAGGACCCGGCGCACTCCTCGGCGACCCCCGGCTGCGAGTGGCGGGACGCGGGCGAGAAGTACCGCGACATCCGGTACCACCTGTCCACCGGAGACGCGACGGGGATAGCGAAGATCACCATCAACCGGCCGCACAAGCGCAATGCGTTCCGCCCGCAGACGCTGTTCGAGCTGCAGGACGCCTTCAACCGCGCGCGCGACGACGAGTCCGTCGGCGTCATCATCCTGACCGGCCAGGGCGACCTGGCGTTCTGCTCGGGCGGAGACCAGGCGATCCGCGGCGACGACGGCTACATCGGCGACGACGAGGTTGCGCAGAAGGGCATCGGCCGGCTGAACGTCCTCGACCTGCAGATCCAGATCCGCCGCACGCCCAAGCCCGTGGTGGCGATGGTGGCGGGCTATGCGATCGGGGGCGGCCACGTACTCCATGTGGTCTGCGACCTGACGGTGGCGGCCGACAACGCGCGCTTCGGCCAGACCGGCCCGATGGTCGGCTCGTTCGACGGGGGCTACGGCTCGGGGCTGCTGGCCCGCATCATCGGCCAGAAGCGCGCCCGCGAGGTCTGGTACACCTGCCGCCAGTACGGCGCCGCGCAGGCGTACGACTGGGGACTGGCCAATGAGGTGGTGCCCATAGAGGACCTCGAGGTGGCCACGGTCGCCCTCGCCCGCGAGATGCTCGAGATGTCGCCGCTCGCGCTCCGGATGCTGAAGGCCTCCCACAACGCGGCTGACGACGGACTCGCCGGCATCCAGCAGCTGGCCGGCGACGCGACCCTGCTCTTCTACATGACGGAGGAGGCGCAGCACGGTCGCGACGCCTACACGCAGAAGCGCAAGCCGGACTTCCGGCAGTTCCCCAAGCGCCCCTGATGCTGCCCGGCCTGGCCCTGGCCGACGTCCTGGACGGTGCGGTGCCGTTCGCGCTGCCGCTTCGGCAGACGTTCCGGGGCGTCGACGTGCGCGAAGGCGTGCTCATCAAGGGCCCTTCGGGCTGGGGCGAGTTCGCCCCGTTCGACGACTACTCGGATGCGGCGGCAGCCCGGTGGCTGGCGTGTGCCGTGGAGGCCGCCTTCGGGGAGTGGCCGACGGCGCAGCGCGACGTCGTGGCCGTGAACGCGATCATCCCCGAGGTGTCGTCGGTCGACGCCGTGCGGCTGGCCCGCGAGGCGGTGCTCGAGGGCGGCTGCCGCACCGTGAAGGTCAAGGTCGGATCCGCCGACCTCGCCGACGACGAGGCGCGGGTGGCCAGCGTCCGCGACGTGCTCGATACCGTGCTCGGGCGTGGCGTCGGTGCCATCCGAATCGACGCGAACGGGGCCTGGACGGTCGAGCGCGGCCGGCTGGCCCTGCGCCGGCTCGGCGCCTATGGACTCGAGTACGTGGAGCAGCCGTGCCGGACCGCGGAGGACATGCGCGAGCTCCGCGGCCAGGTGGATGTCCCGTTCGCTGCGGACGAGTCGATCCGCACGGCTGCCGATCCTGGCGGAGTCACCGTCAGCGACATCGCGGACGTGGCCGTGCTGAAGGCGGCGCCGCTCGGCGGGGCGGCTGCGCTGCAGCGGATCGCAGAGGGCCTCGACGTCCCGGTCGTGGTCAGCGGATCGCTGGACTCGTCGGTCGGCCTCGGGGCGGCCTTGGCAGCAGCCGCCGCGCTGGACGAACTGCCGTACGCGTGCGGGCTGGGGACGGGCACGCTGCTGTCGGCGGACCTCGCCGAGCCGCTGCTGCCCGAGGCGGGGATGCTCAAGGTGCAGCGGCCGGCGCCCGAGCTGCCGCTGCTGCTGGCGGCCCGCGACCGGGTGGACGACGATCGAGCGGCATGGTGGCGTCAGCGGCTCGCGGCCGCATGGGCTGTGCAAGGGTGAGTGCGTGAATCCGTCGACCGCGCAGGCGACCGTGATGCTCGACGAACTGCTTCGCTGCGGCGTCACCGACCTGGTCCTCGCGCCCGGCTCCCGCTCCACGCCGCTGGCGCTCGCCGCCGCCGCCGCAGAGGCGCGGGGTGACCTGACCCTCCACGTACGCCTCGACGAGCGCTCGGCGGGCTACCTGGCGGTGGGTCTCGCCAAGGTCACGGGACTGCCGGCCGTGGTGGTGACCACCTCCGGCACCGCGTCGGTGAACCTGCATCCGTCGATCGTGGAGGCCGATGCCGCAGACGTGCCGATGATCGTGCTGACGGCCGACCGACCCCCGCAGCTGCGTGGGGTGGGCGCCAACCAGACCATTGCGCAGGTCGCGGTGTTCGGCCAGGACGTCCGACTGACCGTCGACATGGCCACGGCCGGCCGCGAGCAGGGCCTGGTGCGCTACTGGCGGTCCACCATCTCCCGCGCGGTGGCTGCGGCGACGGACGCCATGCGACCCGGACCGGTGCACGTCAACGTCCCGTTCGCGGAGCCACTCGTGCCGGACGCGCAGGGATCCTGGGTGGAGTCGCTGGACGGCCGGCCCGACGGCCGCCCGTGGACGGCCGACGCGCGACTGGTCGCAGGGATGAGCACCCCACTCGACGACGTGCTCGACGCGCTCCTCGACAACGAGCAGATCCCGGCGCGTGGCGTGGTGGTGCTGGGCGACCACGACGACACCGATGCGATCGAGTTCGTCGACGACCTCGCCGACATGCTGGGCTGGCCGATCATCGCGGAGCCGAGCGGGAACGGAGCTGGCTGCTCGACCGCACTGTCCCACGGCCCACTGCTGCTGGCCGACCCCGCCTTCGCCGACGAGCACCAGCCCGACGTCGTCATGACGGTGGGGCGGGTCGGGCTGTCGCGGTCGGTCATGCGGATGATCGGCCGGGCCCGCCTGCACATCGCGGTGGACGCCCGTCCCGAGTGGAGCGATCCGACGCGCACGGCCGACGTGGTCGTGGCGTCGGTGCCGCTGCCGCCCGAGGAGGCGGAGATCGACGAGAGCTGGCTGGAGTCGTGGCAGCGTGCCGACGTGCTGGCCGCGGCGGCAGTGGAGACGGCCCTGTTCAGCTCCGACGGCGTCCTGACCGGCATGCACGTCGCCAGGGTGGTCGCCGGCGCGGTGCCGGACGGCGGGCTGCTGTTCGTGGGTCCGTCGTGGCCGGTGCGTCACGTCGGCTCGTTCGCCGCGAACACCGTCCAGGACGCGGTGATCCTCGGAAACCGGGGCACGTCGGGGATCGACGGGTGCATCTCCACGGCGTGGGGCGCGGCCTTCGCCCTGCAGCGCAATGGCGGTGCCGGCGCGCTGGCCCTGGTCGGCGACCAGACCCTGCTCTACGACAGCAACGGGCTGCTCGTGCCGGCGGAGGAGGAGCGCCCCGACCTGGTCGTCGTCGTGGCGGACAACGACGGCGGGGGGATCTTCTCGCAGCTCGAGCAGGGCGCCCCCGAGCATGCCGAGCACTTCGAGCGGGTCTTCGGCAACCCCCTCGGCGTCGACCTCGTGGCGCTTGCGCGCACGGCTGGCTTCCACGCGGTGGCGGTCGATTCGGCGGAGACGCTCGCCGCCGAGATCGACGACGCCGTCGGAGCTGGGGGAGTTCACGTCGTGGTCGCCCGCACCTGTGAGCGGCAGCGGGAGGCGGCCGTGCTGGCCGCCGTGCAGGAGGCCGTCAGCGCCGCACTGGAATCCGCGTAGCGTTCGACCATGACCGACGACCAGGACAGGCGCGAGCGGATCCTCGCGGCCGCTGCCGAGGTCTACGCCGAGCGGAGCATCGCCAACGCCGGCAAGCGCGAGATCGCCAGGGCGGCGGACACCTCGATCCGCGCCGTCACGGAGGTCGGCACCCATCGCATCGACCTGCTGCGTCAGGTCGTCGAGTCGCTCCCCTTCCCGCCCGTGGCCGAGAGCATCGCCGCGCAGGCGCGCCATCCCAGCGAGCCGGCGCTGCAGGCCCTGCTGCGCGCGGCACGAGACGTCCTCGGGGATCCCGGCGCGGCGTGGGACCCGCTGGAACTGCAGGCGCTGGTGGCGGCTCCCTATGACGAGGCGACTCGGGAGGTGGTGGCCGCCCGCCTGGGGCAGCGGTGGGATGCCGCACGTGAGGTGATCAGACAGCTCCGCGGTCCGGGCGGCCCGGACGTCATCGGCGACGACGCGGCCGCAGTGCACGTGATCGCCGTCGGCCTGGGTCTGGCGGTCCTGGCTCCCGTGTCGGAGCATTGGAGCGATCCTCGCTCGTGGACGGCGCTCACCGCCCGCCTGCTCGAGACCCTGGCGGCCGACCACCCGGATGAGGACGAGGGAGAGCACGTGCGCTGGCGGGCGCGGGTGGCGACGTCGAGCGCGCCGTCCGCGATGGCGCACATGCTGCGCGTGCTGTCCCTGCTGCAGGTGCATGTGGTGAGCGTGTTCACGGCGCGGCTCGGCGATGGCGAGCAGCTGGTGGACATGTTCCTGGCCTCCCCGCCCGACGTCGACCGCTCGACGCTGGTCCACGCGCTGTCCTCGGTCGGCTCCGATGTCATCGTCGCCCGCGGCGGCCCCGAGGACGCCGAGGACGTGGCGACCCGGGTGCTGCGACTCAGCGCCCGCCTGGTGCAGCACCCGCAGGCCATTCCGCAGGCGGTCGCCGACCTGGTGCTGGCCGACTCGTGGGAGGTCACCACCTCGCGCCGAAGGAGCGGACTCGTCCGCGATGGTGCTCCGCCTGCAATGGACGCCGGAGCGGCATGTCGTGCTGCGTCGTGTGCGGGCACCGTTCACGACCACCGAGCGGAATCGGGCCTCGGCCCTGCTGGCCCTGGTGGCCGAGCTCGCGGAGGTGCGCGGCGACGCGGACGCCTACGGCTGGCGCGAGAACCTGCGCGACGGCCGCACGGTCGCGGTCCGGCTGGCCCGGCCGGAGGACACCGCGGGAGTGGAGGCCCTGCACGACCGCTGCTCCGCCGAGTCCCGGTACCAGCGCTACTTCGCACCGATGAACGAGTGGCGCGAGGACAACCTGCGCAGGATCGCCGGCGGACACCGCGGCACGACGCTGGTGGCCACGGACATGCGCGGGGAGGTCATCGCGCTGGGCAACGTGTTCCCGCTGGGTCCGGACGAGACGGAGGTCGCGGAGATCGCGCTCATCGTCGACGATGCCTGGCACCGGGCCGGCGTCGGCCGACTGCTGACCCAGCACCTGGTGGAGGTGGCGCGCCGTGGCGGCTTCGTCGAGCTGGTGGCCTATGTGCTGGGCGACAACCGGGCGATGATCGCGCTGCTCGAAGCGACCGGCCTGCCGTGGACGAGCGGGGCGGACCCGGAGGTCGGCCCCGGCGTCATCCGCATGTCCACCCCGTTGTCTCGTTGAGTGCGGGGTTGTTGCGGGTTTGGCGGACGCCAAACCCGCAACAACCCCGCACTCAACGAAGAAGTCAGCGGGGTTCGAGGGCGTCCCGGATCGGGACCAGCTTGGCCGCCGACTCGGCCAGCTCGTCCGCCGGGTCCGAACCGGCGACGATGCCGCAGCCGGCGAACGAGCGGACCTCGCGCCGCTCCGGATCCACGGTGGCGCAGCGCAGTGCGATCCCGAACTCCCCGTCGCCGTGCCGGTCGAACCAGCCGACGGGGCCGGCGTAGCGCCCGCGATCCATGCCCTCGAGCTCCTCGATGACGGACAGCGCGCGCTCGGTCGGCGTCCCGCACACGGCCGCCGTCGGATGCAGGGATGCCGCCAGCGCCAGCACGGTGGCCGAGTCCGCCAGCCGGCCGGTCACGTCGGTCGCCAGGTGCTGGACGTTCGACAGCTCGAGCACGTGCGGTCGGCTCGGCACGTCCAGGTCGGTGCAGTGCGCGGCGAGTGCCTTGGCCACCGAGCCCACGGCGTACTCATGCTCCTCGATGTCCTTGCCGCTCGAGAGCAGGGCCTTGGCCAGGCTCGCGTCGTGCCGGTCGTCGCCTCGACGCCGCACCGTGCCGGCCAGCACCCGCGACGTCACGAGGTCGCCGGTCCGCCGGACGAGGAGCTCAGGCGTTGCGCCGAGCAGGTCGCCGACGCTGAACGTCCAGCAGGTCGGGTAGGCGGCGGCCAGGCGCAGCAGCAGGTGCCGCGGATCGAGATCGCCGTCGACGTTCGCGACGACGTCGCGCGCCAGCACCACCTTGTCCAGCTCACCCGCCTGGATGCGCCGGATGGCCTCCGCGACCGCGCCCTCCCAGTCCAGCGGCGTGCGGCTGCCCTCGAACCAGGTGACCGAGATGGGTGCCTCTGGCACGGATGCCGGCGGCAGGATCGGCCGCACCGAGGGATCGCTCCCGATGACGGTCATCCAGGCCTGGCCCGCGCGCCGCCCCACCACCACCTGCGGCACGATCACGATCGACGAGCCGGTGTCCGCGTCGAAGGAGAACGAGCCGAACGCGACCGGACCCGTGCCCGGCACGCTGACGGTGTCGTCGATCTCGACGGCAGCGCACAGCTCGGACCACCAGCGCTGGGCCCGGCTGAACCGCTCGGGGCCCCGGACCTCCAGCCGCGCGGCGACGCCCCAGCCGATCAGGCCCTCGCCATCGCGCACCCAGGCCAGCGGCTCCGTCCGCGGCAGGCGTGCCAGCAGCTCCACCGGATCGGGGATGGGGCGGGTGGTGACGAACACCCGCTCCGCCGACGGCTCGGTCACGTGCTGCGGCACGGACGCGTGGGTGGTCACCGGCCAAGCGTAGGGCGAGACCCGGGCAGCGGCATGGCGGGCAGGGTGGCAGGATCGCCGCGTGACGCGCGCAGAACTGGACAAGGATCCCGGCGACGTCGCCGCGATGTTCGATGACGTGGCGGAGAAGTACGACATCACCAACGACGTGCTCTCCCTGGGCCAGACCCGGCGCTGGCGGCAGGCCGTCGTCGACGCGGTCGACGTCCAGCCGGGGGAGCGGGTCCTCGACCTCGCCGCCGGGACCGGCACCTCGAGCCTGCCGTTCGCGCAGGCGGGTGCGTTCGTGGTCCCCACCGACTTCTCGCTCGGCATGCTGCGCGTCGGCCGCAGCCGGATCCCCTTCCTGCCGTTCGTGGCCGGGGACGGCATGCACCTGCCCTTCGCGGACGCGGCCTTCGACGCGGCGACGATCTCGTTCGGCCTGCGCAACATCCACGATCGGGCGGCGGGCCTGCGCGAGCTGCTCAGAGTGGTGCGCCCCGGGGGCCGGCTGGTGGTGTGCGAGTTCTCCCACCCGACGTGGGCGCCGTTCCGCTCCGTCTACTCCGGCTACCTGATGAGCGCGCTGCCGAAGGTGGCGCGACGCACGTCGAGCAACCCCGACGCCTACGTCTACCTCGCCGAGTCGATCCAGGCGTGGCCCGACCAGCCCGCCCTGGCGGCGGAGATGAGCGAGGTCGGCTGGGCGCGGGTGCAGTGGCGCAACCTGTCGGGCGGAATCGTCGCCCTGCATCGCGGAATACGGCCGGAAGTCTCGGAAGGGGTGTGAGCGCGCGGGTGTCGGCCCACTATGCTTGCGGCGGTCGTGAAGTGATTCACATGCGCACAATTCGTGAGGAGCATCGGGCGTGAACGTCTACACCCCCATCCTCGTCCTCGGCCTCCTCGCATTCGGCTTCGCGGTGTTCTCCGTGACCATCGCATCGTTCACCGGGCCGAAGCGCTACAACCGGGCGAAGTACGACGCCTACGAGTGCGGGATCGAACCGACACCCCAGCCCATCGGCGGTGGCCGGTTCCCCGTGAAGTACTACCTGACGGCGATGCTCTTCATCGTCTTCGACATCGAGATCGTGTTCCTGTACCCGTGGGCGGTCGCCTTCGACCAGCTCGCGCTGTTCGGCCTGATCGAGATGTTCCTGTTCATCATCACCGTCCTGGTGGTGTACGCCTACGTATGGCGGCGCCGCGGGCTCGAGTGGGACTGACGGAGAAGCCATGGGTCTTGAGGAGTCACTGCCGTCCGGCATCCTGCTGACGACGGTCGAGAAGTTCGCCGGCTACGCCCGCAAGGGCTCGCTCTGGCCAGCCACCTTCGGCCTGGCCTGCTGCGCCATCGAGATGATGGCGGCGGGCGGCCCCCGCTTCGACATCGCGCGCTACGGCATGGAGGTCTTCCGGGCCTCGCCGCGGCAGGCCGACCTGATGATCGTCGCCGGCCGGGTGAGCCAGAAGATGGCGCCCGTCCTCCGGCAGATCTACGACCAGATGCCCGGGCCCAAGTGGGTCATCGCGATGGGCGTCTGCGCGTCCAGCGGCGGCATGTTCAACAACTACGCGATCGTCCAGGGCGTCGACCACGTCGTCCCGGTCGACATCTACCTGCCCGGTTGCCCGCCGCGGCCGGAGATGCTCTTCGACGCGATCCTGAAGCTGCACCAGCAGATCCAGGACACCAAGCTCGGTGCCAACCGTCGTGCGGAGATCGCGGAGCAGGAGCAGGTCGCCCTGACCGCCCCGGCCACCCTCGAGCTGAAGGGGCTGCTGCGATGACCGACGCGAACGTGCCCTCCGTGCCCGAGGGCGTGCAGGAACTCGACATCATCGGCGTCCGTCACGGGGCCTTCGGTACCAGCGGCAGCGGCGACACCAGCGGTTTCGGCGGCCTGGTCGAGCCGATCGTCATGCCCGCGCCGGCAGTGCGTCCGTTCGGCGGCTGGTTCGACGAGCTGTCGGACGAGATCGAGCTGTCGCTCGACGCGCGCAACCTGCCCGCCACCGATGCGATCGAGAAGGTCGTCATCTGGCGCGACGAGATCACCTACCACGTGCGTCGTGAGCACCTCGTCGCGTTCGCGACCGCGCTCCGAGACGAGCCGGGGCTGCGGTTCGAGATGTGCCTGGGCGTCGACGGCGTCCACTATCCGCACGAGACCGGCCGCGAGCTGCACGCCGTCTACCACTTCCTGTCGATCACCCACAACCGCCGCGTGCGGGTCGAGGTGTCGGTTCCCGACGGTGACGCGGTCATCCCGTCGCTGTTCGCCGTGTACCCGACGTGCGACTGGCATGAGCGCGAGACGTGGGACTTCTTCGGGATCGTCTTCGAGGGCCACCCGTCGCTGACCCGCATCATGATGCCCGACGACTGGCCGGGGCACCCGCAGCGGAAGGACTACCCGCTCGGTGGCATCCCGGTGGAGTTCAAGGGCGCCACCATCCCGCCCCCCGACCAGCGGAGGTCGTACAACTGATGTCGACCGACAACGTCACGTACGGCTCTGCCGACGACGCCACCGAGGGCGCCAACGAAGCGGGCCCCGACGCCTACGCGGGCTCCTACGCCACCACCGAGGGGCGCGTCTACACGGTCGCCGGCGGCGACTGGGACACCATCTCGCCCGCGCCCGAGGGTGAGCATGACCGGATCGTCGTCAACATGGGACCGCAGCACCCGTCGACCCACGGAGTGCTGCGGCTGATCCTCGAGATCGACGGCGAGACGGTGACCGAGGCCCGCGCGGGCATCGGCTACCTGCACACCGGCATCGAGAAGAACATGGAGTTCCGCTCCTGGGTGCAGGGCGTCACCTTCGTCACCCGCATGGACTACCTCACCCCGATGTTCAACGAGACGGCCTACTGCCTGGCCGTCGAGAAGGCGCTCGGCATCACCGACCAGATCCCCGAGCGCGCCAGCGTCATCCGCGTGATGATGATGGAGCTCAACCGGGTCGCGTCGCACCTGGTCGCGCTCGCGACCGGCGGCATGGAGCTCGGTGCCCTGACGGCGATGGAGTTCGGCTTCCGCGAACGCGAGCTGGTCCTCGACATCTTCGAGATGGTCTCGGGCCTGCGCATGAACAGCGCGTACATCCGTCCGGGCGGCGTCGCGCAGGACCTGCCCGAGGGTGGCGTCGAGAAGATCCGCGACACCATTCCGCTCCTGCGCAAGCGCCTCAAGGACACGGCCGACCTGCTGGTCGACAACAGCATCTGGATGGGCCGGACCGTGGGCGTCGGATACCTCGATCTCGCCGGCTGCATGGCCCTGGGCATCACCGGCCCGATCCTGCGCTCGACCGGCCTGCCCCACGACCTGCGCAAGTCCCAGCCGTACTGCGGCTACGAGAACTACGAGTTCGACGTCATCACGAAGGACACCTCGGACGTGTACGGCCGCTTCCTCATCCGCATCGAGGAGATGGAGCAGTCGCTCCGCATCGTCGAGCAGGCGCTGGACAAGCTCCAGCCGGGTCCGGTGATGGTCGCCGACAAGAAGATCGCGTGGCCCGCTCAGCTGTCCATCGGCAGCGACGGCCAGGGCAACTCCCCGGAGCACATCAAGCAGATCATGTCGGAGTCGATGGAGGCCCTGATCCATCACTTCAAGCTGGTCACCGAGGGCTTCCGCGTACCGGCCGGTCAGATCTACGCGGCCGTCGAGTCGCCCAAGGGCGAGCTCGGCTGCCACATCGTGAGCTCGGGGGGCACGCGGCCGTATCGCGTGCACTTCCGCGATCCATCGTTCACCAACCTGCAGTCCGTCGCGATCATGAGCGAGGGCAGCATGATCTCCGACGTCATCGCCGCGGTCGCCAGCATCGACCCGGTCATGGGCGGCGTGGACCGCTAGGAACCGGACCAGGAAGAGACGAGATGCCAATCAGCGAGACCACCCGCGAGCAGCTGCAGCAGCTCGCCGCGCGCTACCCCAGCGCGCGGTCGGGCCTGATGCCGATGCTGCACCTGGTGCAGAGCCTCGAAGGCGAAGTGACCGCTGACGGCATCGCCGCGTGCGCCGAGGCGGCCGGCGTGAGTGCAGCCGAGGCCACTGCGGTGGCCTCCTTCTACACGATGTACAAGCGCAAGCCGGTGGGCAAGCACCACATCGGCGTCTGCATCAACACCATGTGCGGCCTGCTCGGCGGCGACGAGGTCTACGCCGCCCTGAGCGAGCGGCTCGGGGTGGGTCACGACCAGGCGACGGCTGACGGCGAGTTCTGGCTGGAGCGCATCGAGTGCCAGGCGGCCTGCACGCACGCGCCGGTCATGACCGTCGACTGGGAGTACATGGACGACGTCACCCCGACCACCGCCGTCGACGTGATCGACCGGCTGGCTCGCGGCGAGCAGGTCCAGTCCACCCGTGGACCGGTGATCCGCGACTTCCGTGCGTCGGAGCACTCGCTGGCCTTCCCCGACGACGGTCTGGCGGCCGAGGGCACGCCGGTCGACGACAAGATGCTTGTCGGCCTGCGACTGGCCAAGGAACTCGGCATGAGCGCGCCCGCCGCTCCCAGCGCCGATGCCCCCGCACACCCCGGACAGGAGGGCTGAGGCGTGCCGCTGACCCCGGTCATCACCGAGCACTGGGACGACCCCGAGCTGTTCACCATCGACGGCTACCGCCGGCATGGCGGCTACCAGGCGCTCGAGTCGGCGCTCGGCATGGATCCCGACGCCATCATCGCGCTGGTCAAGGACTCGGGCCTGCGCGGCCGCGGGGGCGCCGGATTCCCGACTGGCCTGAAGTGGAGCTTCGTCCCGCAGGACGGCAAGCCGCACTACCTGGTCGTGAACGCCGACGAGTCCGAGCCGGGTGCGTGCAAGGACATCCCGATCATGCTGGCCAACCCGCACGCCCTCGTCGAGGGCGTGATCATCACCTCCTTCGCCATCCGGGCCAAGCACGCGTTCATCTACATCCGTGGCGAGGTGCCGGAGGCCATTCGCCGAGTCGCGAACGCAGTACGCGAGGCACGCGAGGCGGGCCTGATCGGCGCCAACATCCGCGGCACCGGCTTCGACCTCGACGTGGTCGTGCACGCCGGCGCGGGTGCCTACATCTGCGGCGAGGAGACCGCCCTCCTCGACTCCCTCGAGGGCTACCGCGGTCAGCCGCGCCTGAAGCCCCCGTTCCCGGCGGTCGCCGGCCTGTACGCGTCGCCGACGGTCATCAACAACGTCGAGACGATCTGCAACATCCCCTACATCGTGGACCGGGGCGTGGACTGGTTCCGCCAGTTCGGCACCGAGAAGTCCCCCGGGTTCAAGGTGTTCGCGGTCTCGGGCCACGTGAATCGTCCCGGCATCTTCGAGGCGCCGCTCGGCATCACCATGCGCGAGCTCCTCGAGTACGCCGGCGGCATGCGCGACGGCCGCGAGGTGAAGTTCTGGCTGCCGGGCGGCTCGTCCGTGCCGATGCTCACCGCGGAGCACCTCGACGTCCCCATGACGTACGAGGCGATGGCGGAGGCGGGCACCATGCTCGGCACCGGCACGCCGATGGTGTTCGACGACACCGTCAGCGTCGTCAAGGCCGTCACTCGCTGGCTGGAGTTCTACAAGCACGAGTCGTGCGGCAAGTGCACGCCGTGCCGCGAGGGCACCTACTTCATCACCGGCACGCTGGAGCGCTTCGAGAAGGGCCACGGCACCGACGCGGAGCTGGGCACGCTCACTGACCTCTGCGGGCAGATCTCCGGACGGTCGTTCTGCGCCCTCGGCGACGCGGCCGCCACCCCGTATCCGGCCGCCATGAAGTACTTCCGCGACGAGTTCGTCGCGGCGACCAGCACCCCGGTCGACCAGCAGTTCGATCCGGCGGCGTCCTACGTGTTCTCGGGAGCGGTTGCGCGATGACGGTGACGAACAACCCCGCCTCCGGGCCTGGATCCGACGTCGAGGTCGCGACCGACCTGATCACCGTCGTGATCGACGGCGTCGAGATGTCGGTGCCCAAGGGCACCCTGGTCATCCGCGCTGCCGAGCAGCTCGGTATCGAGATCCCGCGCTTCTGCGACCACCCCCTGCTGGACCCGGTGGCCGCCTGCCGTGCCTGCCTCATCGAGGTCGAGGGCATGCCGAAGCCGCAGCCGGCGTGCGCCCAGGTGCTCTCCGACGGCATGAACGTGCGGACCCAGTACTCCTCCGACGTCGCCCGCGAGGCGCAGGAGGGCGTGATGGAGTTCCTGCTCCTGAACCACCCCCTCGACTGCCCGGTGTGCGACAAGGGCGGCGAGTGCCCGCTGCAGAACCAGGCGATGTCCGTCGGTCGTCCCGACAGCCGGTTCGATGGCGCCAAGCGCGAGTTCGAGAAGCCCATCAACGTCAGCGCGCAGATCCTGCTCGACCGTGAGCGCTGCGTGTCCTGCGCCCGGTGCACGCGCTTCGCCGAGCAGATCGCCGGCGACCCGTTCATCGAGCTGCTGGAGCGGGGCGCAAAGCAGCAGATCGGCACGGCGGACGACGTCCCGTTCGACTCCTACTTCTCCGGCAACACCGTGCAGATCTGCCCGGTGGGTGCGCTCACCAGCGCCTCCTACCGGTTCCGCTCCCGTCCGTTCGACCTGGTGTCGGTCCCGACGGCGTGCGAGCACTGCGCGTCCGGCTGCTCGCTGCGTACCGACTACCGGCGTGGCGTCGTCACCCGGCGGCTGGCGTGGGACGACCCCGCGGTCAACGAGGAGTGGAACTGCGACAAGGGCCGTTTCGCGTTCGCATACCTCGCGCAGGGTCGCGTCGAGCACCCGATGATCCGGGAGGACGGCGAGCTTCGCGTGGCCTCGTGGCCCGAGGCGATCGACGCCGCCGTGCAGGGGCTGGCGGCGGCCAAGGGTCGGGTCGGCGTGCTCGTCGGCGGTCGCGGCACCGTCGAGGACGCCTACGCCTACGCCCGCTTCGCGCGCACCGCCCTCGGGTCCGACGACATCGACTTCCGGGTGCGCCAGGTCTCGGACGAGGAGACCGACTTCCTCGCCTCCCGCGTGGCTGGTGCGCCCGTCGCCGCGACCTATGACGCGCTCGAGTCAGCGCCGGCCGTGCTGCTGGTCGCCTTCGAGCCCGAGGACGAGTCGCCCATCGTCTTCCTGCGCCTGCGCAAGGCCGCGAAGCGCGGCACTCGGGTGCTGTCGGTGGGCCCGCTGGCCAGCGTCGGGCTCGGCAAGATGTCCGGCACGCTGATCGGTGCGCGCCCCGGCGCTGAGGCCGCCGCGCTGCGATCCCTGGACGATGACATGCGCGCTGCCCTGTCCGAGGACGGCGCCGTGATCCTGGTCGGCGAGCGCGCCGCGGGCTCGCCGGGAGCGCTCTCGGCGGCCATCGAGCTCGCGGACCAGACGGGCGCCACCCTCGCGTGGGTGCCCCGGCGCGCCGGCGAGCGTGGTGCCCTCGATGCCGGTGCTTTGGCCGGGCTGCTGCCCGGTGGCCGGCCGCTGACGGACAGCACCGCTCGCGCGCAGGTCGCCGCTGCGTGGGGCATCGAGGAGTCGGAGCTTCCGCAGAGCAGTGGCCGCGCGGGCCTGGCCCTTCTTGAGGCTGCGCGCGCCGGCGAGCTGGACGCACTGCTGGTCGGCGGCGTCGAACTCGCCGACTACGCCGACCCCGCGCTGGCCGAGGCCGCGATCGAGGCCGCCGGGTTCGTGGTGTCGCTCGAGAACCACCACTCGGCCGTCACGGAGCGGGCCGATGTCGTCCTCCCGGTCGCCGTCGTCACGGAGAAGGCCGGCACCTTCCTCGACTGGGAGGGCCGTCCGCGGCCGTTCGGCCAGGTCTTCCGCGACGCGCTGACCATGAGCGACGCCCGCGTGCTCTCGATGATCGCCGACGGCATGGGACTCGCTGCGCCTGCCGACGTCAGGGGCCTGCGGGCCGAGCTGGGCTCGCTGGGGCCGTGGGACGGGGATCGGCTCTCGATGTCCGCCCACGACGCTGAGACCCCGTCGCACGGAATCGTGCTCGCATCGTGGCGCCAGCTGCTCGACTCCGGCCTCATGCAGGACGGTGAGCCGCACCTGGCTGCCACCGCCCGCCCGACCGTCGCCATGGTGTCCGCGGCCACGGCCGCAGGGCTGGGGGAGCAGGTGACCATCACCGGTCCGAGCGGGTCGGTCACCCTGCCCGTCGTCACCGGTGACGTCGTCGACGGAGTGGTCTGGGTGCCGATGAACTCGCCCGGGTGCCACATCCACACCGACCTCGGCGCCGTCCCCGGAACCGCCGTCGAACTGTCCGCAGGAGGTGCCGCATGACCGGCTCGCAGTTCGGCCTCTTCGGCACCGACCCGTGGTGGCTGGTCCTCCTCAAGGTCGTCGCCATCTTCGCGCTGCTGGTCCTGCTGACCCTGTTCACCATCTGGTGGGAGCGCCGGGTCGTGTCGCGGATGCAGAACCGCATCGGCCCCAATCGCACCGGTCCGCAGGGCCTGCTCCAGTCGCTGATGGACGGCGTGAAGCTGGCGCTCAAGGAGGAGATCATCCCCAAGGCGGCGCATCACGCCGTCTACTGGCTCGCGCCGGTGATCTCCGCGACCGCAGCGTTCCTCGCCTTCGCCGTGATCCCGTTCGGACCGACCGTCTCGATCTTCGGCGTCGAGACGCCCCTGCAGCTGACCGACTTCCCGGTGTCCGTGCTGTACGTCCTTGCGATCGCCTCGATCGGCATCTACGGCATCGTGCTCGCGGGCTGGTCCTCCGGCTCGACCTACCCGCTGCTGGGCGGCCTGCGCTCCAGCGCGCAGATGATCTCCTACGAGATCGCCATGGGCCTCGCCTTCGTGGCCGTCTTCCTCTACGCGGGCTCGATGTCCACGTCGGACATCGTCGCCGCGCAGGAGCCGGTCTGGTTCGCGGTGATCCTGCTGCCGTCCTTCATCATCTACTCGACCGCGATGGTGGGCGAGACCAACCGCGCCCCCTTCGACCTGCCGGAGGCCGAAGGCGAGCTCGTCGGCGGCTTCCACACCGAGTACTCGTCGCTGAAGTTCGCGCTGTTCTTCCTCGCCGAGTACATCAACATGGTCACGGTCTCGGCACTCGCCACGACGCTGTTCCTCGGCGGCTGGCTGGCCCCCTGGCCGTTGTCGCTGTGGGAGGGCGCGAACCAGGGCTGGTGGCCGATGCTCTGGTGGCTCATCAAGGTGCAGTTGTTCATCTTCGTCTTCATCTGGCTGCGCGGCACGCTCCCGCGGATGCGCTACGACCAGTTCATGAAGTTCGGGTGGAAGGTCCTCATCCCCGCCTCGATCGCCTGGATCATGATCGTCGCCGTCGCCCGCGTCATGCGTGACGACGTGTCCTTCACCACGACGGAGATCCTGGTCGGCGGTGCCATCCTGATCGCGCTCCTGCTGGTGGTCTCGTGGCTGTTCCAGACGCGGCAGGACCGGCGCGAGCGCGCAGCCGAGGCCGAGGCCGAGCTGGCTCGTGCCGAGGTGTTCGATCCGATGGAGGCGGGCTTCCCGGTGCCGCCGCTGCCCGGCCAGTCCTTCACCTTCACCTCGCGACGGGCGATGGCGCAGGGCACCACGATCGTGCAGGAGAAGCAGGCGGCTCCTGAGTCGACCGACGAGCCCGAGGGGGAGGAGCCCCATGCCTGAGTTGCCACAGGCGGTCCGCGGCTTCGGCGTGACGTTCCTGACCATCTTCAAGAAGGTGGTCACGGAGCAGTACCCCGAGCAGAAGATCCCGACCGCGCCCCGCTTCCACGGGCGGCACCAGCTCAACCGCTGGGCGGACGGGCTGGAGAAGTGCATCGGCTGCGAGCTCTGCGCCTGGGCCTGTCCTGCCGATGCCATCTTCGTCGAAGGCGCCGACAACTCCGATGAGGAGCGGTTCTCTCCGGGCGAGCGCTACGGCCGCGTCTACCAGATCAACTACCTGCGCTGCATCCTCTGCGGCCTGTGCATCGAGGCATGCCCGACGCGCGCGCTGACGATGACCAACGAGTACGAGCTGGCCGACGACAGCCGCGCGAAGCTGATCTACGAGAAGCAGGACCTGCTCTCGCCGCTGCTGCCCGGCATGGTCGCGCCGCCGCATGCGATGGTCCCCGGCACGACGGAGCGCGACTACTACGCCAACACGGTCAAGGGGGCCTCGCCGGAGCAGGTCACCACGCGCTCGACCGAGTCGGATGCGGTCAGCGATGAGGAGGTGGCCTCGTGACCGACGTCGACGTGAACACCGGCGAACAGGTGGTCTTCTGGGTCTGCGCCGTGCTCTCCGTGGCGGGCGCCCTCGGCATGATCCTGTCCCGCAAGGCCGTGCACAGTGCCCTGTGGGTGGCCCTGACGATGATCAACCTCGCCATCCTGTACGTGGCGAACTCCGCCCCGTTCCTGGGAATGGTGCAGATCATCGTCTACACCGGCGCGGTGATGATGCTGTTCCTGTTCGTGCTCATGGTGGTCGGCGTCGATGCGTCAGACTCCCTCATCGAGACGATCAAGGGCCAGCGACTGGCGGCGATCCTGCTGGGCCTCGGCCTGGCGATCCTGCTCATCTGGACCATCGGCAACGGCCTGACGGGCACACCGACGGTTGGGCTCGACGCGGCCAACGAGGCCGACGGCGGGAACGTGCAGGGCATCGCCAACCTGATCTTCACCCGGTACCTGCTCGTCTTCGAGCTCACCTCCGCGCTGCTCATCACTGCGGCGATGGGCGCGATGGTGCTGGCGCACCGCGAACGCTGGAAGCCCGCGCCCACGCAGCGCGATCTGTCCATCGCGCGGGTCCGTGGCGGCGATCACGCCGGCAACCTGCCCAACCCGGGTGTCTACGCCCGGCACAACGCGGTCGACACCCCCGCCCTGCTCCCGGACGGCGGCACGAGCGACATCAGCGTCCCTGCGCCAGTGCGCGCTCGGGCGGACGAGCGACCGGTGGACCGCAACGACATCGATGAGGTGCGCGAGATCACGGAGGGAAGGAGCGAATGAACCCCTCCAACTACATCGTGCTCTCCGCGGTGCTCTTCAGCATCGGCGCCATCGGGGTGCTCGTCCGGCGCAACGCGATCGTGGTGTTCATGTCGATCGAGCTGATGCTCAACGCAGCAAACCTGGCCTTCGTCGCCTTCGCCCGCATGAACGGCAACCTCGACGGCCAGTCGGTCGCCTTCTTCGTGATGGTCGTCGCTGCCGCGGAGGTGGTGGTCGGGCTGGCCATCATCGTGACGATCTTCCGCACGCGCAGATCCGCGTCCATCGACGAGCCGAACCTGCTGAAGTACTGATGACCCACCAGACCTCCCATGATCCGACGATGGATAGGACCGCACCGTGACTGAGCTCATGCCCGCCGAGGGGGTGTTCTCGCTCATCTGGCTGCTGATCGCGCTGCCACTGGCCGGCGCGGCCGTGCTGCTGTTCGGTGGCCGGCGCACCAACTCCTGGGGGCCCTACCTGGCCGTCCTGGCGGTGTCGGCCTCCGCAGTGATCGGCTGGCTGATGCTGCTGTCGATGATGCAGAACTCCCCGGAGGAGCGCACCTTCGACCAGACGCTCTTCTCGTGGGTCTTCGCGGGGTCCTTCCAGGCCGACATGGCCTTCCAGCTCGACCAGCTGTCGATGGTGTTCGTCCTGCTGATCACGACGGTGGGCGCACTCATCCACGTGTACTCCTTGGGATACATGGCCCATGACGAGAACAAGCGGAAGTTCTTCGGCTACCTGAACCTGTTCGTCGCAGCGATGCTGCTGCTCGTCCTGGCCAACAACTACCTGCTGCTCTACGTCGGCTGGGAGGGCGTCGGCCTTGCCAGCTACCTGCTCATCGGCTTCTGGCAGCACAAGCCCTCGGCGGCGGCCGCTGCCAAGAAGGCGTTCATCATCAACCGCGTCGGCGACGTCGGCCTGAGCCTGGCGATCATGCTGATGTTCGTCACCTTCGGCGCCGTCTCCTTCCAGGACGTGTTCGTCGCCACCGGGGAGGCCAGCGAGGGCACCCTCACGGCGATCGGCCTGCTGTTGCTGCTTGCCGCCTGTGGCAAGTCAGCGCAGTTCCCCCTGCAGGCGTGGCTGCTCGACGCCATGGAGGGCCCGACCCCGGTGTCCGCCCTCATCCACGCGGCAACGATGGTCACCGCCGGCGTGTACCTGATCGCGCGCAGCAACTCGATCTTCGACCTTGCGACGTGGGCGGCCACCGCGGTCGTCGTCGTCGGCGTGATCACCGTGTTCATGGGCGCGATCATCGGCTCGGCCAAGGACGACATCAAGAAGTCGCTCGCCGGCTCGACCATGAGCCAGATCGGGTACATGATCACCGCCGCCGGCCTCGGCCCGATCGGGTACGTCTTCGCGATCTTCCACCTGCTCACGCACGGCGTGTTCAAGGCCGGGCTCTTCCTCGGAGCCGGGTCGGTCATGCACGGCATGAACGACAACGTCGACATGCGCCGCTACGGGGCGCTGCGCAAGGTCATGATCCTCACCTACATCACCTTCGCCGCCGGCTGGCTGTCGATCATGGGGATCCCGCCGTTCTCGGGCTACTTCTCGAAGGACCACATCATCCACGCGGCCTTCGAGCAGAACGCCGTCACCGGCTGGCTGCTGATCATCGCGGCCGGCATCACCGGCTTCTACATGACGCGGATGTTCATCATGACCTTCCTGGGCAAGGCCCGCTGGGAGGAGGACGTGCATCCGCACGAGTCGCCGAAGGTGATGACCGTTCCGCTCATCATCCTGGCGATCGGCTCCGTCGGCCTGGGCGCGGCCCTTCTGTACTGGGGCAACATCGAGACGTGGCTCGAGCCGGTGGTCGGCTACGAGTCGGGAGAGACCGCGATCCCGGAGTGGGGCCTCATCGCCTTCAGCCTGCTGGCCATCGGCATCGGCGTGCTCGTCGCCTACCTGATGTACCAGCGCCGCCAGATCCCGATCGAGGCACCGCGCGGCTCCTGGCTGACGCGGGCGGCCCGCAATGAGCTGTACGGGAACGAGGTCAACGACGTCCTGGTCGTGCAGCCGACCTACTACTCCTCTCGCGCGCTGGTCTGGTTCGACAGTCGGGCGGTGGACGGTGTGGTGAACGGGACTGCGGCCCTTGTCGGCGGCTTGTCCGGGCGGATGCGGCGATACCAGACCGGTTTCGCCCGCTCCTACGCGTTGTCGATGGTGGGTGGCGCCGTCTTGGTCGTCCTCGCCCTGGTTCTGGTGAGGGCCTCGTGACTGACTTTCCCTGGCTGACCACCCTGATGGTCGTGCCGCTCGTCGGCAGCATCGTCGTGGCGATGCTGCCTGCAGGCCGAACACTGCTGGCGAAGCAGGCCGCGCTGGTCTTCTCCGTGGCGACGCTCGCGCTGACCGTCCTGATGGCGCTGCAGTTCCAGTCCGACTCCACTGCCACCTTCCAGTTCGTCGAGTCGCATCCGTGGATCCCGGCCTTCGGCATCTCGTACTCCGTCGGAGTGGACGGCATCGGCCTGGTGATGGTCGCGCTCGCGGCGACGCTCGTGCCGGTCGTCGTGCTCGCCGGCTGGAACGACGTCGACGACAACCGCGGCAGCGTGAAGGGCTACTTCGCCCTGATCCTGATCCTCGAGACGTTGATGATCGGCGTGTTCGCGGCCACCGACGTCTTCCTGTTCTACGTGTTCTTCGAGGTCATGCTGATCCCGACGTACTTCCTGATCGGGCGGTACGGGGGCGTGCAGCGGTCCTACGCGGCCGTGAAGTTCCTGCTCTACAGCCTCGTGGGCGGACTGTTCATGCTCGCCGCGCTGATCGGCCTCTACGTCGTCTCCGCGGACCTCATGGGCGAGGGCACCTTCGACTTCCTCTCACTGGCCGGTCTCGACATCGACCCGGACACGCAGAAGCTGCTGTTCCTCGGCTTCTTCCTGGCCTTCGCCGTGAAGGCCCCGCTGTGGCCCTTCCACACCTGGCTGCCCGACGCGGCGGCCGAGGCGAAGCCCGGCACGTCGGTCCTGCTGATCGGCGTGCTGGACAAGGTCGGCACGTTCGGCATGCTGCGCTACCTGCCTGCCGATCTTCCCGGCGGCGTCGGAGTTCTATGCGCCGTTCGTGATCGGGCTGGCCCTCGTCGGCATCTTCTACGGCGCCTACGTCGCGCTCGGCCAGAACGACATGCGGCGACTGTTCGCCTACTCGTCGATGTCCCACTTCGGCTTCATCACGCTGGGCATCTTCGTGTTCACCACCACCGGCCAGAGCGGCTCGGTCGTCTACATGGTCGCGCACGGACTGTCCACAGCCGCGCTGTTCCTGACGGCCGGGTTCCTGATGAACCGCTACCACGGCTCGAGCCTGATATCCGACTACGGCGGCGTGAACAAGGCGGCGCCCGTGCTCGCCGGGTTCTTCATGGTCGCGGCGCTGTCGTCGCTGGCCCTTCCTGGCCTGGTCTCCTTCGTCGGCGAGTTCCTCGTCCTGCTGGGCACCTTCGAGCGGTACATGTGGATCGGCGCCATCGCGACGCTGGGCATCGTCATCACCGCCGCGTACGTGCTGCGGCTGTACCAGCGCTCGATGACCGGTCCGCTCAAGCCCGAGCTCGAGGGAATGCGCGACCTCGGCGGTCGCGAGATCACCTCCCTGGTGCCCATCGCCGCGCTGACGATCGTCCTCGGCTTCTTCCCGGCGCCGCTGCTGAACGTGATCAATCCCGCGGTCGAGTGGACGATGACGAGCGTCGGCGCCACCGACCCGGCACCGACCGTTCAGACAGCCGGCCTTCCTGCGGAAGGAGCTGACAAGTGAGCGCCTTCGCCCACGTCGCATTGTCCGACCACGTGACGCAGTTCGAGCTGCCCCGCCTGAACTACTACGCGATCGCGCCGATCCTGATCCTGTTCGGCGCAGCCGTGGTCTCGGTGCTGGTGGAGGCGTTCGTGCCTCGCGGGGCCCGACGGCCCATCCAGCTCGTCCTCACCCTGGGCTCGATCGCGGCGGCCTTCGTCGTCACGGTCGACCTGCGTGGCACCCGCCTGATCACCGGCGAGGGCGCCATCGCCGTGGACGGACCGACCCTGCTGTTCTGGGGAACTCTGCTGGTCATCGGCTTCCTCGGCGCCCTGCTCTTCGCCGAGCGTTCCATCGATCCGCTGGGTGACGCCTTCGCCCCCCGGGCGTCGGCGCTGCCGGGCTCCGAGGATGAGCGTCAGTTCACGGCCCGGGGCTTCCTTCAGACGGAGATCTGGCCCTTCCTGCTGTTCGCGCTGACCGGCATGCTCGCGTTCGCGGCCGCGAACGACCTGCTGATGATGTTCGTCGCGCTCGAGGTCATGTCCCTCCCGCTGTACCTGCTGGCCGGGATGGCCCGGCGCCGGCGCCTGCTGTCGCAGGAGGCCGCGCTGAAGTACTTCCTCCTCGGCGCCTTCTCGTCGGCGTTCTTCCTGTACGGCGTCGCCATGCTCTACGGCTACAGCGGCTCGATCGGCCTGGTCGACATCGCGGACACGCTGTCCGCCAAGCCCGCCGAGACGACCCTCGTCCTCGTCGGCGTCGCGCTGCTCATGGTCGGGCTGCTCTTCAAGGTCGCCGCGGTGCCCTTCCACCAGTGGGCCCCCGACGCGTACCAGGGCGCGCCCACCCCGGTCACCGGATTCATGGCGGCGACGGTCAAGATCGCGGCGTTCGCCGCGCTCCTGCGCGTGCTCTACGTGGGCCTCGGCGGCATGCGCTGGGACTGGGAGCCGATGCTCTGGGTGATCGCGGCCCTGACCATGCTGGTCGGCGTCATCATCGCCGTCACGCAGACCGACATCAAGCGGATGCTCGCCTACTCCTCCGTGGCGCAGGCGGGCTTCATCCTGGTCGGCGTGATGGCGGCCTCGCCGCAGGGGTTGGCCAGCTCGATCTTCTACCTGGTGGCCTACGCGTTCACGACCATCGGCGCGTTCGCGATCATCTCGATGGTGCGGGACGCCTCCGGTGAGGCCACCCACCTGTCGGCCTGGGCCGGGCTCGGCAAGCGGTCCCCGGTGATCGCCGCTGTCTTCTCGCTGTTCATGCTGTCCCTGGCCGGCATCCCGCTCACCAGCGGCTTCGTGGCCAAGTTCGGCGTGTTCGCCGCCGCGATCGAGTCGGGGAACACCTGGCTGGTCGTCGTCGGCGTCGTCGCGAGCATCATCGCGGCGTTCTTCTACGTCCGCGTGATCGTGCTCATGTACTTCGCCGATCCCGGTCCGGAGACCGCCTCGGTCGTCGTCCCGTCCGCCTTCACCACCATCGCACTGACGGCCTCTGCCGTGATGACCATCGCCCTCGGCGTCTTCCCGCAGTGGCTGCTGGACATCATCGAGCAGGCGGGCGTCTTCATCCGGTAGTACCGTGACGCGATGACCGATTCACTGCTGGGCCTGCCGCTGCCTGACGCAGCGCTGGAGGCACGCCTGGCAGACGGCCTTTCCGGAGTCGAGGACGGGCTGCGGACCGCGGTGGCCAGCGACGACCCGTTCATCGCCGACGCCGCCCGCTACCTCGTCGACGCGGGGGGCAAGCGGTTCCGCCCGCTGCTCGTGCTGCTCGCCGCCCAGTTCGGCGATCCGGACGCGTGGGGGGTCGTGCCTGCCGGAGTCGTCGTCGAGCTGACCCACCTGGCCACGCTGTATCACGACGACGTGATGGACGAGGCCCAGGTGCGCAGGGGCGCGCCCTCCGCGAACTCGCGGTGGGACAACTCACTGGCGATCCTGACCGGCGACTTCCTGTTCGCCCGCTCGTCGGCGATCCTGGCGGACCTCGGACCGGAGGCGGTGCGCATCCAGGCGGCTACGTTCGAGCGACTGTGCAGCGGCCAGATCCGTGAGACGGTCGGCCCCCGCGACGGCCAGGACCCGGTCGAGCACCACCTCGACGTGATCGCGGACAAGACGGGTTCGCTGATCGCGGCATCCGGTCGGTACGGATCGCTGATGGCCGGCGCGACCGCGGAGCACGTCGAGGTGCTCACCCAGTTCGGCGAGCGCATCGGCATCGCCTTCCAGCTGGCCGACGACCTCGTCGACATCACCTCGGAGTCCATGCAGTCGGGCAAGACGCCGGGTACCGACCTGCGCGAGGGCGTCCTCACGCTGACCGGACTCATCGCGATGACCAGCACCGACCCCGTCGATGATCGCCTCAAGGACCTGCTGGGCCGGCCGCTGGCTGACGATGCCGAGCATGCGGAGGCGCTGGCACTGCTGCGCGCGCACCCCGCCGTCCACGAGGCCCGCAAGCATGCGCACGCCTGGTCGGACTCGGCCCGCGACCTGCTGGAGCAACTGCCCGAGGGCCCGCCCCGGGACATGCTCGCCCTGCTCTGCGACTACGTCGTCTCCCGCACCGGCTGACCTCTTCCCAGATTTGCACCGCTTCCCGGTCCAATTCCGCAGAACTCGTCCGGTTTCGCCCCGCAGCTGACCATTTGGACCGCTCGGGTGCTATGCCACGCTGATGTGCGGCCGAAGGCGGTCCAGATCGTCACCCGGGGAGCGATCCCGGCGCAGTTCCGCGGAATTGGACCGGGAAGCGGTGCAAATCTGCGGACGGCGAGGGGGGTTCGCTGCTGGGCTGGAGCAGTTCGATCAGAGTGTCAGCCGGCATGGGCCGGTAGAACAGGAAGCCCTGCCCGATGGAGCACCCCAGCGCCTGTAGCCGATCCGCCTGAGCCCGAGTCTCGATCCCCTCGGCCACCGTGAGGCAGTTCAGCGCGCTGGCCACCCGAATCACCGCGTCGACGATGGCCCGATCGCTGGCATCGCTCCCGAGGCCCGTCACGAATGAACGGTCGATCTTGATCTCATCGACGCGGAAGCGCTTGAGATAGGTCAGCGACGAGTAGCCCGTCCCGAAGTCGTCGATGGACAGCCGGACCCCGAGTTCGTGGAGTTCCTCGATGGTGTCCACGGTGGCTTCCGGGTTGGCCATCGCCATGGTCTCCGTGACCTCGAGGCGGAGGCGGGCAGGTGCGATGCCCGATCGCATCAGCGCGCGCCGGACCCTCTCGACCAGGTCTGTCTGGAGGAACTGAACGGCCGAGAGGTTCACGGAGACCGGCACGGGCGGGCATCCGAGGGCGTCGCGAGTCGCGGTCTCCGCGAGGGCCTGGTTCAGCACCCAGTCGCCGATGGTCACGATCAGCCCGCTCTCCTCGGCGACTGGGATGAAGGTGCTCGGCATCAACAGGCCATGCTCGGGGTGCACCCAGCGGACGAGGGCCTCGAGGCCGACGATGGCCCCGTCCGAGAGGGACACCTGCGGCTGGTAGTGAAGGACGAACTCGTCGTTGTCGGTGGCCCGCCGCAACGCGGCCAGTAGTTCGAGGCGCTCCGCGGCGGACAGGAGCATGTCGCCGCTGAAGAAGCGGTAGCCGTGTCGGCCCTCCTCCTTGGCTCGGTACATCGCCGCGTCGGCACGCACCGACAGTTCGTCGAAGGTCCTGCCATCGGTCGGGTACATGGCGATGCCGGCCGACGCGCTGACGGCCAGGTCGTACTGCTCGATCTGGTAGGGCTGGTCGATGGCCTCCATCGACTCGTGGACGAACTCCGCGGCCTCCTCGAGGCTGGCGGGCGTCACCAGGACCGCGAACTCATCGCCGCCGAGGCGGGCCAGTTGTCCGCTCCGGCCGCAGACGCGCGCGAGTCGCCGAGCGGTCTCCTGGATGATGAGGTCGCCGAATCGGTGGCCGAGTGTCTCGTTGAGGGTCTTGAAGTCATCGAGGTCGAGCAGCACCAGTGCATGAGTCTGACCGGGGGTAGATGGGCCGCCGAGCACGTTGGCCGCACTCTCGACGAGCTGAACGCGATTGGGCAGTCCGGTGAGCTGGTCGAACATCGCCAGGTGTCGAATGCGCTCCTCGGCCGCCTCCTGTGCCGTCACGTCCCGGCTGATCTCGATGACCCCGAGCTGCTCTCCGGTCGACGAGTGGTAGGGCGTCTGGAGAGTGTCGAAGTGCTGCAGTTGGCCCCTGTCGTCCTGAACGGACTCCCTGAATCGGGTGATGTGGTCTGGGCCGGACCGCCTCGCAGCGGCAAGGCGATCGTGCGTCCAGCCGATCTCCTCGGGAGTACGCCCCATGATGCCCTGTGGTTCCACGCCTGCTCGGCGGCTGAAGGCGCGGTTGAAACCGACGTACCGTCCGCTCTGATCCGTGTACGAGACCAGGTCGGGAACCGAGTCGATCAGGGATCGCAGCAGCGAGGTCTCCCGGGCGAGCCTGCGATATGGGGCCTGGACGCCTGCCGCGAAGACCGCGCGGTAGACCATGGCGTAGGCGACGACCTTCAGCACGTGACCAAGCAGGTTGAACACGTCGGCCACGTCGACGTAGAGAGTGAAGTAGAGCTCGGCCAGCATCAGCGTCCACGACGCCGTTGCAAGCCACGCGAGTTCCGTACTTCGCTCGCGAACGGCTCGGCGAAGCAGCAGGGCCGCCGCGACGGCATAGGTGGCGGAGAGGAGGTACTCCAGGAGGCGCTTGGTCGATGTGAGTCCCTCGTCCGGAACGTAGAAGATGGGCACCCACTGCGTGTGAAAGATGCCGACCCAGACACCGATCAGCGCGGCAGCTGACACCACAACGACCCCGGGCAGCCACAGCCGCGGAGACCAGTGCCGGGTGGGGAGCAGGGCCAGCAGGAGGAAGCCGGCCGCCGCGATCACGCGGCCCGCCAGCCAGAAGGTGATGGCCTTCTGCGGGGAACTGGCGGTGCCGAAGTCCGGCATGCCGGGGAAGGCGAGCGTGTGCGCGAGATCGACGATGAGCACGCCCATGGACGCCCAGCCGATGATCATGATCTGGCTGTTGGCCTCCAGGTGACGCAGGTTCCATGCCAGGGAGACGATCATGAGGGAGATCGCGATGGAGGCGAACTCGAGGATCGGTGTGCAGGACGGTGTAGTCGGAGGGGCGGGAGAAGAAGGTGATGCCCGGCAGGGCGAGCCCGAGCGCGAAGAGCACGGTGAGCGTGCCCGCCCACCCGATCTGGAGGCGGAACAGGCGTGTCGCCCGGGTGTCGCCCGTCATCTTCCCCCCATCGCGGGTGCGCGGTGGCCCCAGTCTGCCCGAGCGCGGCGGGTGTCGCCCGCTGATGAGGCACTCGTCCATAAGTCATCTAGATGACTGATACCGTCCGGGGATGTCGACCCACGCCCCCGTCCGACCGATCCACGATCGGCCGACGCTGGTCACGTTCGCCGCCCTGGCGTCGTGGTCGTGGTTCGTGTACGGCTTCGGGGCCAGCCTGGCGCTGCTCCGGGACGACCAGGGCACCTCGCCCGTGCTCGGCGGACTGCACGGGACGGCGCTGGCTGCCGGCGGGATCCTGGGCGCCCTCGTCACCCCGCGGCTCAACCACCGCTTCGGGCGAGGCCCGGTCGCCCGCGCCGCGGTGATCGCGACCTCGATCGGCATCGTCGTCTTCCTGTGGCCCGGCATGCCGGTGGGCGGCACCCTGGCCGCCATCGCGGTCACCTGCTTCTTCGGCAACATCGTCGTCGTGGGCGTCAACACGTTCATCGCCGCCCATCAGGGCTCGGCCAGCCCGGCTGCGTTCACCGAGAGCCTGGGCCTCGCCGCGTTGATGGGCCTGCTGGCGCCACTGGGCGTCGGCCTCGCTGCGGCGAGCGTGCTCGGCTGGCGGGCGGGCCTGCTGGTGTCGGTCGTGGCCTACGCCGTCATCGAGGTGGCACGCGGACGACGGCTCGCGGTGTACGGCGGTCCCGGGGAGGTGCGCCTGCGCAAGGACGCCGGTGCGCTGCCACCGCTGACGTGGTGGGCGCTGGTGGCGGGCATGGCGTACATCGGGGCGGAGTTCTGCCTGAGCCTGTGGGGCGTCGACCTGCTTCGCGAGCGGGCCGACCTGGGACCCGCGGCCGCGGCGGCGGGGCTGAGCACGGTCCTGGGCGGCATGTTCGTGGGCCGGGTCTTCGGCGTGCGGTTCGCCGAGCGGATGTCGTCGGAGCGGCTGCTGCGCTACTCGCTGGTGGCCGGGTTCCTCGCGTTCGGCCTGGCCTGGCTGGTCACCAATCCGGTCGCCCTGCTGGGGGCGCTGTTCCTCACCGGCGTCGGGCTCTCCCTGGTGTGGCCACTGAGCATCTCCCGGATCCTCCGGGCATCGGAGGGCAACACCGACCGCGCGTCCGCGCTGGCGCTGGCGTTCACGACGACGGCCATCGGCGCGGCTCCGTTCGTGCTCGGCGCGCTCGCCGCCGGATCAGGCGTGCACCTGGCCTTCCTGGTCGTGCCCGTGCTACTCGCCGTCACCTTCCTGCTGGTGGTGCTCAAGCCGGTGCCCGAGGTGGTGCCCGAGCTGGTCCCCTAGTCGGGCTCCATAACCTCGAGCTCGTCGGTGCGGCCGCGACCGTTGCGGATGCTGTCGACGGTGATCACGACCAGCGACAGCCACACCAGCACGAAGCCAGCCCATCGAGTCGCGGACATCGGCTCCGAGAAGACGAGGACGCCGATCAGGAACTGAAGCACCGGCGTCGTGTACTGCAGGAGGCCTAGCGTGGAGAGCGGAATACGGGTGGCCGCACCGCCGAAGGCCAGCAGCGGTACCGCTGTGACGGGCCCGAGCAGCACGAGCAGCAGGACGGACTTCGGGTCGCCGGACGTCAGGCCGGAGTCGCCGTTCGCGGCGAACCAGGCCATGACGAGCAGCGCCAGGGGCGCCAGCGCCGCGGTCTCCACGGTCAGGCTCTCCGCGGAGCCCACGCCCACCTGCTTCTTGATCAGGCCGTAGATGCCGAAGGAGAACGCGAGCACCAGGCTGATCCAGGGGGGTCGGCCGTAGCTGACGGTGAGCACGGCGACCGCGACGACCGCGATGCCGACGGCGAGCCACTGCCCGGGACGCAGGCGCTCGCGCAGGACCAGCACGCCGAGCCCGACAGAGACCAGCGGATTGATGAAGTACCCGAGCGAGGCCTCGACGACCTGGTCGGACACGACGGCCCAGACGTAGACCCCCCAGTTCAATGCCAGGAACGCCGCGGCCGTGGCGAGCGCCGCCACCTTGCGACCTGAGCGGGCCACCGCCAGGGTGCGCACCCACGTGCGCGTCACCGTCGCGAGGATCACGAGGAAGACCAGGGACCAGACCACCCGGTTGGCCACCACCTCGACCGGCGAGAGGCCCTCGAGGAGGTGGAAGTACAGGGGAAACAGCCCCCACAGGCCATAGGCCAGGAACCCGAGCAGGATTCCGACCCCCGCTCGCGACGAGGGCAGGGCGAGTCTGCTCAGCTGACGACCCAGGTGTCGGGGCCGTTCAGCAGAGCCTGCAGGTCGCCTTCGCCCTTGGCCTCGATGACGCTCGCGATCTGCTCCCGCACGAGACGGCCGTAGGACGCGCGCTCGACGTCGCGGAACACGCCGATCGGGGTGTTCTCGAGGGTGCGCGGGTTGTAGAGCCGGGAGAGCGCGAAGGCGAGACCGGGATCCTTGGCGTGCGCGTCGTGGCGGATGATCGCGTCCTCGCCGACCTCGGACACCTGCGCGACGGCGATGTGTCCCTCGTCGGTGCGGATGACGCCCTTCTCGAGGTCCTTGCCGAACCGGATGGGCTCGCCGTGCGCCAGTCGGATCATGACGTCGTCGCGGGTGTCGTTGTCCTTCAGCGGCTCCCACGCGCCGTCGTTGAAGATGTTGCAGTTCTGGTAGATCTCCACCAGCGCGGTGCCCTCGTGGTGGGCGGCGGCGCGCAGCACCTCGGTCATGTGCTTGCGGTCGGAGTCGATGGTGCGGGCCACGAAGGTGGCCTCCGCCCCGAGGGCGAGCGAGACCGGGTTGAAGGCGTAGTCGAGTGAGCCCTCAGGGGTGGACTTGGTGATCTTGCCCTGCTCGGACGTGGGGGAGTACTGGCCCTTCGTCAGGCCGTAGATCCGGTTGTTGAACAGCAGGATCTTCAGGTTGACGTTTCGGCGCAGCGCGTGGATGAGGTGGTTGCCGCCGATGCTCAGCGCGTCGCCGTCGCCCGTGACGACCCACATCTGCAGGTCCGGCCGGGACATGGCCAGCCCGCTGGCGATGGCGGGCGCCCGCCCGTGGATCGAGTGCATCCCGAAGGTGTTCATGTAGTACGGGAAGCGGGACGAGCAGCCGATGCCCGAGACGAAGACGATGTTCTCCTTGGCCAGGCCCAGCTCGGGCAGGAAGCCCTGGACGTTGGACAGGATGGAGTAGTCGCCGCACCCGGGGCACCAGCGCACCTCCTGGTCGGACTTGAAGTCCTTCGCGGAGAGCGCGACCTCCGACTTGGGGATCAGGTTGAGGTAGGTGGCAGTCATCGGGACCTCACAGGCTCGAGATGGCGTCGGTGATGGCGGTCACCAGTTCGGCGGACTTGAACGGCTGGCCCCGGACCTGGTTGAGGCCCTGGACGTCGACGAGGTACTTCGCGCGCAGCAGCATGGACAGCTGGCCGAGGTTCATCTCGGGCACGATGACCTTGTCGTAGGCCCGCAGCACCTCCCCGAGGTTGGCCGGGAACGGGTTGACGTGCCGCAGGTGTGCCTGCGCGACCTTGACCCCGGAGCGTCGGGCGATCTGGCAGGCCGCGCCGATCGGTCCGTAGGTCGAGCCCCAGCCGAGGATCAGGACCCGGGCCTCGCCCGAGGGGTCATCGACCTCGAGCGGCTCGATGGTCTTCGCGATGGCATCGACCTTCGCCTGGCGAAGGCGCACCATCGTGTCGTGGTTGTCGGCGTCGTAGGAGATGTTGCCGGTGCCGTCGGCCTTCTCCAGCCCGCCGATCCGATGCTCGAGGCCCTTCGTCCCGGGTACCGCCCAGGGTCGAGCAAGGGTCTCCGGGTCCCGCAGGTACGGCCAGAACTCCTCGGTGCCGTCCTCGGCGACGTGGTTGGGGCCGGTCGCGAACTTCGGGTCGATGATGGGCAGGTCGTCGACGGACGGCACCATCCACGGCTCGGAACCGTTGGCCAGGTAGCCGTCCGAGAGCAGGAACACCGGGGTCCGGTACTCGACGGCGATCCGCGCGGCCTCGATGGCCGCGTAGAAGCAGTCCGATGGCGACTTCGGGGCCACGATCGGCACGGGGGACTCGCCGTTGCGCCCGAACATGGCCTGCAGCAGGTCCGACTGCTCGGTCTTGGTCGGCAGGCCGGTCGACGGGCCGCCGCGCTGGACGTCGACGATGATCAGCGGCATCTCCAGGGACACCGCCAGGCCGATGGCCTCGGACTTCAGCGCGATGCCCGGCCCCGAGGTCGTGGTGACCGCCAGCGCGCCGCCGTACGCCGCCCCGATGGCGCCGCCGATGCCGGCGATCTCGTCCTCGGCCTGGAAGGTCATCACGCCGAACTGATGGTTCTTCGCCAGCTCGTGCAGGATGTCGGAGGCCGGGGTGATCGGGTAGGAGCCGAGGAACAGGCGCAGGCCGGAGAGCTGCGACGCGGCGATCAGGCCGTACGCCAGTGCCGGGTTGCCGGTGATGTTGCGGTAGACGCCGGGCGGCAGGTCCGACGCCCGGGCCACCTCGTACTGGACGGAGAAGATCTCCGTGGTCTCCCCGAAGGACCAGCCGGCCTCGAACGCGGCCAGGTTCGCCGCGAGGATCTCGGGCTTCTGGCCGAACTTCCGCTCCAGGAAGCGGCGGGTGCCCTCGGACGGACGGGAGTACAGCCAGGACAGCAGGCCGAGGGCGTACATGTTCTTCGAGCGCTCGGCCTCCTTCTTGGTGAGGTCGAATCCCTTGAGCGCCTCGACCGTCTGCGAGGTCAGCGCGATCGCGTGGACGGTGTAGGCGTCCAGCGAGCCGTCCTCGAGCGGGTTGGCCGTGTAGCCGACCTTCTCCAGGTTGCGCTTGGTGAACTCGTCGGTGTTGATGATCAGGTCCGCGCCGCGGGGCAGGTCCCGGATGTTGGCCTTCAGCGCGGCCGGGTTCATCGCCACCAGCACGTTCGGGTCATCGCCGGGCGTGGTGATGTCGTGATCGGCGAACGCGAGCTGGAACGCCGAGACCCCGCCGATGGTGCCCGCTGGCGCGCGGATCTCCGCCGGGAAGTCGGGCAGCGTGGACAGGTCGTTGCCCATCCCCGCGGTCTCGGACGTGAACCGGTCTCCGGTCAGCTGCATGCCGTCGCCGGAATCCCCGGCGAAACGGATGACGACGCGGTTGAGACTGACGAGCTGCTTGCTCACGGGCTTCCTCGGTAGGCGAAGGGCGCAGGGGATCGGGTCGTCGGCGTCGTGTGCTGGCGGCCGTCACGGGGCTATTACTTGGACGTCCAATTAGTCTATACCGGCGCTTCCGCGGAAAGCACGGGTTGGTCGCAACCGAATTCCGATCGACGGGTGTGCACCCGACGGGGCGAGGGCGCCGGGCGCGGCCCGGGCGCGTCTAGGGTGACCGGGTGGACCGCATCAGCTGGCACCGGCTCGGCGCCGACCCCACTGTCCGGGTGGGCAGTCTCGGCCTGGCCTGCTGCGCCCTGGAGGTCGAGTCGGCGGTCGCGCTGGGACTGCTTCCGGTCGAGACGGCTGACCATCCGGAGCCGCGGACGACGGTCCTGCTGGTCGCCGGGACCGCCACCGCGGCCCTCGGCCCGGCGGTGGCGGCGGCTTCCGCGACCGCGACCGCGACCGACCCCGTGGTCGTCGCCTTCGGCGCATGCGCGACCAGCGGAGGTCCGTACTGGGACGCGCCCAGCGTCGTGCCCGGGGCCGACCGGATCGTCGCGGTCCGGCAGTACGTCCCAGGCTGCCCGCCCTCTCCCGCGGCCCTTGTCTCGGCCCTTCAGGACCTGTCGGTGTCGCCATGACCGCGTTGGGAGCGCCGACAGCGGTGCCGGTGACGGACTGGGCGAACGCAGCGGCCGCCGCGCGGGTCGACGGCTTCCGATGGCTGGACCTGCTGACGGCCATCGATCACGGCGCGTCCATGGAGCTGATCCTTCGGGTGCTGGACCCCGACACGGGGAATGCTCGCCTGCTGAGCGCCACCGTCGATCCGGATGATCCCCGGGTGCCCAGCCTGGTTTCCGTACTGCCTGCGGCCGACTGGCATGAGCGCGAAGTGGCGGAGATGTTCGGCATCCGCTTCGAGGGCCACCCAGACGCGCGGCCCCTCGTGCTCCGGGATCCGGCGGGCGTCCCGCCCCTGCGCAGGTCGGTGCCGCTGGTCCCGCGTCTGGAGACGCAGTGGCCCGGCAGCCGCGGACGACGACGGCAGCCGCCGTTCCCGCCGATCCCTGCCCCCGGGCGTCCGGCCGGAGTGGGTCGAGGACGGGACGTCATGAGCGACCACGTCCCGCACGGCGTCATCGCCCTGATCCCCGACGCCTGCACGAGTTGCCTGATCTGCGTGCAGGAGTGCCCGACGTGGTGCATCTCGCTCGACAGCCACTCGGTGCAGGTGACGGAGGAGGGCGCCCGGCGCCCACGCACGGTGGCGGTGCTCGACGACTTCCGGATCGACTTCGGCCTGTGCATGTACTGCGGCATCTGTGTCGACCTGTGCCCCTTCGACGCGCTGGAGTGGCGACCGGACGTCGACTACAGCGCGCATGATCGGGGCGCGCTCGTCCACGACGCCGATCACCTGGCCTCCCGGAGGAACGATGGCTGACGACCTGACACCCATGGATCCGCTTGAGGAGCGACGGGTGGCGTCGGAGCTCTTCAACCACGTGTGGACCCTCCTCGACCTTGAGGAGCGCACTGCTGAGCAGGACGACGCGATGGTCCATGCCGCGCATGCGAGCCGCTGGCATTGGGGGCGCGTGGGCGGTCCCGAGCAGCGGGCGGTGGGCGAGTGGCAGTGCAGTCGCGTCTATGCCGTGCTGGGCCGGGCCGAGCCGGCCCTGCACCATGCCCGCCGGTGCCTGGCGCTCAGCACCGTGGATGGTGTCGACGCATTCGTCGAGGCGTCCGCCCACGAGGCGATGGCGCGTGCCCTCGCCATCAGTGGCGACGTGCCGGGCGCTCTGGCCGAGCGGAACATGGCCTATCGGCTGGCCGTCGCGCTCGAGGACGATGACGACCGCGCGGTCATCGAGTCCGATCTCGGCACCCTCCCGATCGACCCGACGCGGGAGTAGTCGGCCCAGGGAACTCGATCGCGTCGGCTCACCGTCGGGATCTAGCGGTAGTTGTCGAACTGGACGGCGAAGTCCAGGTCGGCGCCCTTCACCAGGGCGATGACCGCCTGCAGGTCGTCGCGGCTCTTGCTCGACACCCGCAGCTCCTCGCCCATGACCTGGGTCTTGACCGACTTCGGACCCTCGTCCCGGATCAGCTTCGCGAGCTTCTTCGCCTGCTCCTGCGCGATGCCGGCCTTGAACGTTCCGGCGATCTTGGTCTCCTTGCCGGACGGCCGCGGATCGCCCGCCTCGAACGCCTTCAGGCTGATACCCCGCTTGACGAGCTTGTCGCGCAGCACTTCGAGAGCAGCCTTGGCGCGATCCTCGGTGGACGAGGTGATCTCGATGGCCATCTCGCCCTTCCACTCGACCGACGTGCCGGTGTTCTTGAAGTCGAACCGGGTGGCCAGCTCCTTGGCGGCCTGGTTCAGGGCGTTGTCGGCCTCCTGCCGGTCGATCTTGGACACGATGTCGAAGCTGCTGTCTGCCATGGATCCTCCTCGGGTACCCGCCCATTGTGTCGGGTCGTCACCGCGAGGCCTACGGGTCCCCGATCTTGACCGCGCCGGGACACGTCCCGAGGATGGAACTGCGGCGGCGATCGGGACGACCCTCGGCTGGTCGGACGGTCCCACCATCGCCCTCGCCGTGGCCCTGGCGTTCGTGTTCGGCTACGCGATGACGGTGGTGCCGCTCGTGCGCGCTGGCATGCCGCTGAGGAGGGCCGTGCGCATCTCACTGGCTGCGGACACGATCTCCATCGTGACGATGGAGATCGCCGACAACGCGATCATGCTCGTGGTCCCGGGTGCGATGGCCGCCGGTCTGCGCGATCCGCTCTTCTGGGGGAGCCTGGCGGTCGCGTTCGCGATCGCCTTCGCGGTCACCCTCCCGGTGAATCGCTGGCTGATCGGGCGCGGGCGCGGGCACGCGGTCGCTGCGGCCTACCTGCACTGACCGTTCACGGGTGGGGGTGCGACCAGGCAGGCGCGTCCCGAAGCACAGCCGCCGGAAAGGCGGGTTCCGGCAGGTCGATCTCGCGGGCGAGACGGTGCCCGTCGAAGACGGCCTCGGAGATCCACCGCGGTGACTGGGCATCGCCGATCAGGTGGACCGCGGAGATGCCCGCCGCCTGCAGCCGAGTCTGATCCGCATTCAGCTCCCGATAGAGCGCGTCGTCCGCCTGCTCGTGCGTGACGAGGACCAGATCGTCGGCCGGCCACTGCCACGGGTCGCCGTACTCCGTCTCGCCGGTCACTGCCGTCGAGGTCCGCTCCCGGAGGGTGATCCCGCAGTGCATGGTCACGCCCAGGTCGTGCAGGTGCCGTCGCAGCATCGATCCCTCGAGGGTGCCGTCGCTCATCGGCGAGACGACCTGGTGGGGCGTCACCAGGTGCACGTCGTAGCCCTCTCCCGTGAGCAGCTCGGCGAGTCCCGGACCGACGTAGTAGCCGTCGCAGTCGTAGACGACGACCGACTGCCCCTCCGGGCGGGCGCCGGCCATGACCGACTCGGCCGTCAGCGACCCCGCCGCGCCAAGGATGGGTTGGCGCGTGCCCGGCTGGCTGCCGTCGTCTCGCCACTGGCTCCCGGTGGCGACGACGACGATGTCCGCCCCGTAGTCGAGGACGTCCGCGGCGGTCAGCCGCCGGCCGGTGATGACCTCGACGTTGGCCAGTTGGCCCAGCTGCGTGCGCCGCCAGTCGACGATCCGCCCCCAGTCGCCGAGAGTCGGCAGTCGCCGCGTCCAGCGCAGCCGTCCGCCGACCTCTTCGGCTGCCTCGACCAGGTGGACGGCCGCGAAGCCGCGCCGGGCAAGGGTGAGGGCGCACTCCAGGCCCGCGGGTCCCGCGCCCACGATGAGGACGGACCGATCCGGATCGAGGGTGGGCGGCACGTGCTCGGGGTGCCACCCGCGGCGGTATTCCTCGCCCGCCGTCGGGTTCTGGATGCAGCCGAGGTGGCGGAACTCCTCCTCCTTCAGGATGCACACGTTGGCCCCGGTGCACTCGCGGATGTCGCCGAGTCGGCCCGCGGCCACCTTCCGCGGGAGGAACGGGTCGGCGATCGCCGGCCGTGCGGCGCCGATGAGGTCGAACTGCCCCGACCGGATCAGCGCGGCCATCTGGTCCGGGTTCGTGTAGCGCCCCACTCCGACGATCGGCCTGTCGGTCGCCTCGCGCACCCGACTGGTCCACGGCAGCTGATGGCCCTCGGGGTAGTAGCGGGAAGTCCCCGAGTCCTCGGGCCAGGAGCCGACGGTCACGTCGAAGAGGTCTACGAGGGGGGTGGCCAGCCGCACGAACTCGAGCATCTCCTCGACCCGGACGCCCTTGACGCCCTGGCGGCCGTCGAGGCAGAAGCGGGTCGCGATCGCGCAGTCCGAACCGACGGCGTCCCGCACCTGCTCCAGGGCCTCGAGCGCGAAACGGGCGCGGCCGGCGAGGGTGCCCCCGTAGCCATCCGTGCGGACGTTGTGCCAGGGGGAGAGGAACTGGGTGAGCAGGTAGCCGTGGGCGCCGTAGACGTAGACGATGTCGAAGCCGGTGTCCCGGGCCAGCCGTGCGCTCCGGACGAAGTCGGCCTGGACGCGCGCAATGTCGTCCAGGGTCATCTCCCGGGCCTGGGAGCCCCAGCGGATCTCCGCCATGGACGCGCTCGGCGCGAGGCGGGCGTGCCGGCTCGCGACGTTCTTGCTCGAGTTCCCGCCGTGGTACAGCTCGATGCCGGCCAGCGCTCCGTGCGCGTGGATCGCTTCGACGGTCGGCCGAAGGGCGGCGGCGTCCACCTCGTCGCGCAGGTAGGCGGCGACATGCGGCTCCTCGTCGGCGTCTGCGGAGACAGGGGCGTACTCGACGCAGACGCCGCCCCATCCGCCCTCCGCCTTCACGCCGCGGAAGGCGGCCTGGGTCAACGGCTTGCCGGACCCGAAGCCCGACGCGTGCGGCACCTGGTAGAAGCGGTTGGGCAGCGTCTTGGGGCCGATGCGGAGCGGCTCGAACAGGATCGCGTGACGTGGATCCATCATGCGCCTACCCTCGCACGGGTGACTGCTCGTGCACTCCTCCTTGACCTCGATCGCACCCTCGTCGACCTCCAGTCGTACACCGACTACGCGGCCGCCCTGCGCGACGTCGAGGCGATCGTCGGAGGCTGGGACGACACCGACGTTCCCGCCACCGACTGGGATCGGCCCACGATGGCGTGCATGTCGGTGCTGCACTCGCTTCTCGGCGATCCGCGGTGGGAACGGGTGTCGGAGGCCATCGCTGTGCACGAACGGGCGGCGGTCCCGCAGTCGGTCGCCATGCCCACCGTGCGCGAGTGCCTCGCCCGGCTGCGTGAGGTGCCGGTCGCGGTGGTGACGCTGCTCGCCCCGGGCGTGGTGCCGGACGTGCTCTCGGCGCACGGCATCGGAGTGGGTCCCGATGCAGAGGTCGACGTGGTGATCGGGCGGGCCTGGGACGTGCGGCCCAAGCCCGAGGGCGACGGCCTGCTGGCGGCATGCAGGGCCCTCGGCGTACCGCCCGCGGACGCGGTCATGATCGGCGACTCGACATGGGACGCCGAGGCAGCAGAGCGAGCCGGCGTGCCGTTCATCGGCGTTCCCAGCACGCCGGGAGGCCTGCCGGCCAGTGCCGTCACGGTGGCCACCTTCGCCGAAGCGCTGGCGCGCGCCCTCGGCGACTGACCCGGTTCGGAGGACCGCGGGCGGGCTTGTATTCTTTCGCGTGCACCCTGGCGGGTTGCCCGAGCGGCCAATGGGAGCGGACTGTAAATCCGTCGGCTTTGCCTTCCCAGGTTCGAATCCTGGACCCGCCACTGTGACGAGGGGCCGGCTCACCTGAGCCGGCCCCTCGCGCATGGTGGGGATGCTGGTCGCCGTCGACCGGGGTCGGCTCCACCCTGGCCGGCGGTGGAGGAGGATGACGGGGTGGCCGAGCGGCAGTGGATCGAGGTGGCGCCGGACGTCCACGTGGCCACGTCCCGCCGCTACGCCACCACCTCGACCGTCCTTCTCGACGGACGGGGCGGCGCGCTGGTGGTGGACCCGGCGTGGGACCCCGACGAGCTCGCGGCCATCCCCGCGGCCCTGGTCGAGCGCGGGGTGCGCTGCGTCGGCGGCGTCGCGACGCACGAGCACTACGACCACGTGCTGTGGCATCCGGACCTCGGCTCCGTTCCGCGCTGGGCCACCGCGCGGACCGTGGCCGACCTCGCGAGTGACAGGGACCGGCTGCTTGCTCCGCTCGCCGAGTTCCTGTCGCCCGACCTGATCGACGTCGCGGGCCGCCTCGACGTCCTTTCCACGGCGACCGTTCCGTGGCATGGGCCCGAGGCGCGGGTGATCGTGCACGATGCGCACGCACCGGGACACCTGGCGGTCGTGGTGGAGGCTCGGGGGGTGATCCTGGTCGGGGACATGCTCAGCGACATCGAGCTGCCGATGCCGGCGAGTGAGGACGTCACGCTCGACCGCTACGCCGAGGGACTGGAGTGCCTTCGGGCGTCGGTCGAGGCGGCCGAGGTCCTGATTCCGGGTCATGGCACGCCCACGCGGGATCCGGTGGGGCGGCTGGCAGCAGACCTGCGCTACCTCGACGACCTGCTGTGCGGGCGCCTCTCCGACGATCCGCGGATCTCCGACCCGGAGAACGCGGCCCTGCACCGGGCCAACCTCGAGCGGGCTAGGAACTCCGGTGCTGCGCGCTGAGGCCCTCGAGCACCGCGACCGCGTCCGGCAACCGGTCGATCGGGACCAGCAGGTGATCGTGGTAGTACCCGGCCAGGACGTTCGCGGGGATGCCCTCCTCGGCGAGGGCCGCGCTCACCGCGGCGGTCAGGCCGACAGCGGCCAGGGCTGAGTGCACCTGGAGGGTCACCCAGCCCGCGACGAAGTCATACGCCCAGCCCTGCTGGTCGGCGATCTCACGACGGACGACGTGCGTCAGTCCTTCGTCCTCTCGGACGATGGCCTCGGCCGGCACCTGGGCGGCGTCGGTCAGGCAGACCAGCACGAACTCACCCGGGCGGATCGTCGGCTGCATGGTGCCCAGCAGCCGGCCGAGGTCGGTCTCGCCGCTCACGGCCGGAGCACGCGAGGCTGCTGCTGCGTGATGCAGTGGATGCCCCCGCCGCGGGCGAACAGCGGCCTGGCGTCGACGAGCACGATCTCGCGGCCCGGATAGGCCCTGCGCAGTATGTCCGCGGCCCGCTCGTCTCCGGGGTCGTCGAAGGCGCAGAGGATGACGGCGCCGTTGCAGACGTAGTGGTTGATGTAGCTGTAGTCGACCCAGTCCTCGTCATCCCGCAGCACCTCCGGCGCGGGGACGCCGATGACGGTCATTTCGGGAAGTGCCTCCGCCAGTGTGCGGCGCACTTCGGCGCTGATCGCGTGATCGGGGTGGGCGGGGTCGAGCTGGTCGTGCACGAGCACGGTGTCGCGATCGGCGAAGCAGGCGACGATGTCCACGTGCCCGCGGGTGCCGAACTCGTCGTAGTCGCGGGTGAGCCCGCGGTCCAGCCACACGAAGCGGTCGACCCCCAAAGTCCGTCGCAGCTCCTTCTCGACCTCATCCTGCGACCAGTCCGCGTTGCGCCCCTCCCCGAGCTGCACGGTGCGGGTGAGCAGGACGGTGTCTTCCCCGTTCACGTGGATGCCCCCGCCCTCGTTCACCAGAGCAGAGGACACGACCGGCACCCGCAAGTCGTCGCAGACGCGCTGCGCCACCTGTGCGTCGCGGTCCCACTGCGCCCAGGCCTGAGCACCCCAGCCGTTGAACACCCAGTCGACGCCGCCCAGGGCACCCTCGGCGTCGACCACGAAGGTGGGGCCGATGTCGCGCATCCAGGCGTCGTTCAGGGGCATCTCCAGGAGCGAGACCGCCGCATCGAGGTGCATGCGCGCGACCTGCGCGTCATGCGGCTCCACCACCATGGTGACCGGCTCGAACCGGGCGACCGCGTTGGCCACCGCGGCCCAGGTGCGCCGCGCCTCGTCCGCCTCCTGTTCCGTGTCGCCCAGCGTGTAGCCAGCGGACGGCCAGGCCATCCAGGTGCGCTCGTGCGGAGCCCACTCCGGAGGCATCGTCCACGTGGTCACGGCGCGTCCAACGGGTACCGGACTCCGGTCAGCTCCTCGCTCACGCGCCACAGCCTCGCAGCATCGTCCGCGTTCTTCGCGGCATTCGACCGATCGACGAGACGCGGGTGCCCGCGCTGCTCCATCAGCCCGTCCGGTCCGACGTAGGAGTTGCCCGGCAGCCCGGGCACGGTGGCGGCGAACAGGGTGGGCAGCGCGCCCATCTCCGGGGACTGCGACAGCAGGCGGTTCGCCCACTCCATCGGGCCGAGCGCCCAGCCGAATCCGCGGTCTCGCGCCCCGACCATCTGGAGGTTGGTGGCCGAGTAGCCGGGGTGCGCGGCCATGGCCTTCATCGGCAGGCCGCTCGCGGTGAGCCGGCGCTGGAACTCGGCGGTGAACAGCAGGTTGGCCAGCTTGCTCTGCCCGTAGGCCCGCCAGGTCAGGTAGCGGCGGGTGCCCATCAGGTCGTCGAAGTCCATCTGGCCGAATCGGTGCGCCCCTGAGCTGACGGTGACCACCCGGGCGCGCGGGCGGGCCACCAGGGCCGGCAGCAGCAGGCCGGTGAGGGCGAAGTGACCGAGGTGGTTGGTGGCGAACTGCCGCTCGAACCCGTCGACCGTCTGCTGTCGCGGGATCGCCATGACCCCGGCGTTGTTGATGAGCAGGTCGAGCCCCGATGGATGGCTCGACGCCCACGAGTCGGCGAACGACGTCACCGATGAGAGGTCGGCCAGGTCGAGGACGGCGACGCTGACTTCGGCAGCAGGATGGGTGGAGCGGATCAGGTCCCGCGCCCGCTCGCCACGCGCGGCGTCGCGGACGGCCAGGGTCACGTCGGCACCGTGACCGGCCAGTTCGAGGGCCGTGACGAGGCCGATCCCCGAGTTGGCTCCGGTGACGATGGCCACCCGGCCGGTGAGATCCGGGAGGTCAGCTGCGGTCCACGGTGCGGTGCCTGCCATGGGCCTAGTCAACCCCGCTACCCGGATTTCCGCCCGTGGGGGGCTGCTGTGTACGCTAGCGGGGCTTTAGGCCCCTTTAGCTCAGACGGCAGAGCGTCTCCATGGTAAGGAGAAGGTCTACGGTTCGATTCCGTAAAGGGGCTCGGTGGAGTGAAGGCTCCATAGCGGCGGGGTAGCTCAGTTGGTAGAGCAAGCGGCTCATAATCGCTGTGTCGCCGGTTCAAGTCCGGCCTCCGCTACTCGACCGCACGACCCACGCTTGGCAAGTCCGCTTGCCGACACCACACGAAAGAGGAACACCAGTGGCCAAGGCAACGGATGTCCGCCCCAAGATCACGATGGCGTGCGAGGAGTGCAAGCACCGCAACTACATCACCAAGAAGAACCGTCGCAACGATCCCGACCGGCTCGAGGCGAAGAAGTTCTGCCCGAACTGCGGCAAGCACACCAACCACAAGGAAACCCGCTAACTCCTGCGGGCCCTCCGTGGCACTGAACCCCGACTTCGCGGGGCGGGTCTTCCCGCCCGGACCGTCCTATCAGGTCGGCCGCGAGAAGATCCGTGAGTTCGCACGTGCGATCGGTGACCTGAATCCGGCCTGCCACGACGTGGACGCGGCCCGGGCGCTGGGCTATCCCGATGTGATCGCGCCGCCGACCTTCCCGATCCTGCTCGCCCTCCAGGCGAGTGCGAGCGCCGTCGAGGATCCTGAGCTCGGCCTGGACTACAGCCGCGTCGTCCACGGGGAGCAGAAGTTCCGCTACAGCCGTCCCGTCGTGGCCGGTGACGAGCTCGTCGTGACCGTCACCATCGAGACGCTGCGCACCATCGCCGGCAACGACATGGTCACCACCCGCGGCGACGTCGCGACCGTCGGCGGCGAGCACGTGGTGAGCGCCACCTCGCTGCTGGTCTCCCGCGCTGCCGAGGGCGCCTCGTGACCGCGCGGGTGGCCCTTGCCGACGTGCAGGTCGGCACCGAGCTGCCAGCCCAGTCCTTCCACGTCGATCGCGCCGGGCTCGTCAGGTATGCCGGCGCGTCCGGGGACTTCAACGTCATCCACTGGAACGAGCGGGTGGCCACCTCGGTCGGCCTGCCCAATGTCATCGCCCACGGGATGCTGACCATGGCCCTGGCCGGCCGAGTCGTCACCGACTGGGTCGGGGACCCGGGCGCAGTCGTCGAGTTCGGCACCAAGTTCACCCGACCGGTCGTCGTGCCTGATGACGATCAGGGCGCCACCGTCGACGTCAGCGGCAAGGTCACCGCCGTCAACGACGACGGCACGGTCCAGGTCACCCTGACCGTCATGTGCGACGGCGTGACCGTGCTCGGCAACCCGCGCGCCGTCGTCCGGCTGGCGTGAGCGCCGCCGCGTCGCCGGGTCCGCTGCTCGCGGACCGGACGACCCTGCGGGTCGGCGGGCCCGCGGACGAGTGGATCACCGCCAACTCCGAGGACGAGCTCGTGGACGCCGTCCTGCGCTGCGACCGGACGGGCACTCCCGTCCTGCTTGTCGGCGGGGGCAGCAACCTGCTGGTGTCGGACGCGGGATTCCCCGGCACGGTCATCGAGATCGCCTCGACGGGTGCGGACGCGGACGTGTCCGATGATCGCGCCCTGCTGACGCTCGCGGCAGGGGAGACCTGGGACGACGTCGTCTCGCGGGCCGTCGCGCGCGGCTGGACCGGCATCGAAGCGCTGTCCGGCATCCCCGGGCGGGCCGGTGCCACGCCGGTGCAGAACGTGGGTGCCTACGGGCAGGACGTCGCACAGGTCGCCCACGCGGTGCGGGCGCTGGACCGGCACGCCGGCAAGGTCCGGAACCTGACGGTCGACGAGTGCGGCTTCGGCTACCGCACCAGCAGGTTCAAGAGCGAGTCAAGTCGCTGGCTGGTGCTGTCCGTGACGCTCGGGCTCGGCACGTCGGGCATGGGCGTGGTGCGCTACGCCGAACTGGCCGATGCGCTTGGCGTCCAGCTCGGTGGCCCGGCATCCGTCGGCGCGATCCGCGGCGCGGTGCTGGCCCTGCGGGCCCGCAAGGGCATGGTGGTCCGGGCCGACGACCCGGACACCTGGAGCGCGGGATCGTTCTTCACGAACCCGGTCGTCACGGACGAGGTGGCCGCCGTGCTGCCGGCCGAGTGCCCGCGGTACCCGGCAGAGCGCGGCACCAAGCTGAGCGCCGCCTGGCTGATCGAGCACGCGGGTGTCGGGCGCGGTTTCGCGCTGGCGCCGGATGCCCGCGCGGCGATCTCGTCCAAGCACACGCTCGCGCTGACCAACCGGGGTGGTGCGTCGGCCGAGGAGCTGGTGGCCCTGGCGCGCGAGGTCCGGGGGCGGGTGGTCGAGGCGTTCGGCATCACGCTCGTGCCCGAGCCGGTCCTGGTCGGCGTCACCCTCTAGCGGAGTTCCTCCCCCGTCGAGCGTGGAGCTCAGGCGCTCGCCTCCGGCGTGTCGCGCCTGATCTCCACGCTCGACGGGGAGGGGTCCCGCTACTCGGCCTCGCCCAGCAGCGTGGCCATCCGACCCACGCCCTCGGTGATGTCGGCGTCCGACGTGGCGTAGGACAGCCGCAGGTAGCCCGGCGTGCCGAAGGCCTCACCCGGCACCACGGCCACTTCGGCCTCGTCGAGGATCAGCCCGGCGAGGTGGCCGGACGACTCGATCACGGATCCGCGCAGGGTCTTTCCGACGAGTTCCTTGACGGACGGGTACACGTAGAACGCGCCTTCGGGCATCGGGCAGGTGACCCCGGGGATGGCGTCGAGCAGGCCGGTGATCAGCTTCCTGCGCCGGTCGAATGCGACCTTCATCTCGTCGACGGCGGACAGGTCCCCGCTCACGGCCGCCAGCGCGGCCACCTGAGACACGTTGGCCACGTTCGACGTCGCGTGCGACTGCAGGTTGGTAGCGGCCTTGACGACGTCGTCCGGCCCGATCAGCCAGCCGACCCGCCAGCCGGTCATCGCGTAGGTCTTGGCCACCCCGTTGACGACGACGCAGCGATCCGCCAGCTCGGGCACGAGCACCGGCATCGAGGAGAACTCCGCGTCGCCGTACACCAGGTGCTCGTAGATCTCGTCGGTGACGACCCACAGGCCCCGCTCGACCGCCCACTCGCCGATGGCCTGGACCTCCGCGGGGGAGTACACGGCCCCGGTGGGGTTCGACGGGGACACGAACACCAGGACCTTGGTGCGGTCGGTGCGGGCCGCCTCGAGTTGCGCCACCGTGGCCCGGTAGCCGGACGTCTCGTCGGTCATGATCTCGACCGGGACGCCGCCGGCCAGTCGGATCGACTCGGGGTAGGTCGTCCAGTAGGGGGCTGGCAGCAGGACCTCGTCGCCCGGGTCGAGGAGGGTGGCGAAGGCGTTGTAGAGGGCCTGCTTGCCGCCGTTGGTGATCAGGACCTGGCTCGCCTTGACGTGGAGGCCGGAGTCGCGCAGGGTCTTCGCCGCGACGGCCTCCTTCAGCTCGGGGAGCCCGCCCGCGGGGGTGTAGCGATGCCAGCGGGGGTCCGCGCAGGCCGCCTCGGCCGCGGCCACGATGTAGCCAGGGGTCGGGAAGTCCGGCTCACCGGCCCCGAAGCCGATCACCGGCCGGCCGGCGGCCTTGAGGGCCTTGGCCTTGGCGTCGACCGCCAGCGTGGCGGATTCGGTGATGGCGGCGATGCGACGGGAGATGCGGTCGGTCATGGGCACCATCCTTGCAGCCCTCGCCGAGGGGCCGGATTGGACCCGTCGCGGGGGCCCCACGTAGACTGCCTCACCGCGAACGATGGTCGGCGCAAGCCTGCCCTCAGGCGCGTGCGGAGCCGTACCAACCACGGGTCCAAAGGGTCGTAGCTCAATTGGTAGAGCACCGGTCTCCAAAACCGGCGGTTGGGGGTTCAAGTCCCTCCGGCCCTGCGAGCAGAAGGTGCATGACCGAGGACATCTCGGCTGAGGAAGGCAGGAAGGCATGACGGACACCGACGCCCGGTCCGACCACGGCTCCGAGGGGCCTGGTCGCAAGGACCAGGGTCGCGGAAACGTGTTCGCGCGCCTGGCGCTGTTCATCCGTCAGGTGGTCGCTGAGCTGCGCAAGGTCATCTGGCCCACGCGCAAGGAGCTCATCGCCTACACGACCGTGGTCGTGTTCTTCGTGCTGGTGATGGCCGGGCTCATCGCCGCCTTCGACTACGTCTTCACCAGGGGCGTGCTGTTCATCTTCGGGTGATCGCCGACCCTTCCACTCACGACTCAAGGAGACTGACCGCCGTGTCCGACCAGGACCACACGTCACCCTCGACCGACCCCTTCGCGACCCCGGCGTCGTTCGAGGAGGCCGCCGCTGCGGCTGAGCAGGCTGCCGCCGAGGAGGCAGTCGTCGAGGCCGTGGACGAGGCAGTCGTCGAGGCCGCCGAGGAGATCGCCGACGAGGCCGAGGTCGCCGAGGAGGCTGCCGAGACGGCCGTGGTCGAGGAGGCGGAAGCCATCGTCGAGGCTGCCGAGCTCGTCGAGGAGGTCGAGGAGGAGGAGGACCCGGCCGTCGCCTTCCGGGAGCAGATGCGCATCGCCCCCGGCGACTGGTACGTCATCCACTCGTACGCCGGCTACGAGAACAAGGTCAAGGGCAACATCGAGGCGCGCATCACCACCCTCAACATGGAGGACTACATCTACCAGGTTGAGGTGCCGATGGAGGAGGTCACCGAGATCAAGGGTGGCGTCCGCAAGCTGGTGCGCCGCAACAAGTTCCCCGGATACGTGCTCGTCCGCATGGACCTGACCGACGAGTCCTGGGGCGCCATCCGCCACACCCCCGGGGTGACCGGGTTCGTGGGCCACGGCCACCAGCCGGCGCCGCTGTCCCTGGACGAGGTGGTGGCCATCCTGGCGCCCGTGCCCGAGAAGAAGCCCGCTGCGGCCGGCACGTCCGGGCCGAGCTCCGGTGCGGCTCCGTCGGCGGCGGTGGAGGTCGACTTCGCGGTCGGCGACTCCGTCACCGTGGTCGACGGCCCGTTCGCCACGCTGCACGCCACCGTCTCCGAGATCAACATCGAGGGCCAGAAGGTCACCGGCCTCGTCGAGATCTTCGGACGCGAGACTCCTGTCGAGCTGGCGTTCAGCCAGATCGTCAAGAACTAGCACCACCGCACGAGCAGTACCGCACCAACCTGAGGGCCACCGCCCGAGGGATCACCACTACGAAGGACCCGACACACCATGGCACCGAAGAAGAAGAAGGTTGCCGGCCTGATCAAGCTTCAGATCCAGGCCGGTGCCGCGAACCCGGCGCCGCCGGTCGGCCCCGCACTGGGCCAGCACGGCGTCAACATCATGGATTTCTGCAAGGCCTACAACGCGGCCACGGAGACCCAGCGCGGCAACATCATCCCCGTCGAGATCACCGTCTACGAGGACCGCACGTTCGACTTCGTCCTCAAGACGCCCCCGGCGTCCCGCCTGATCCTGAAGGCCGCTGGCCTCGACAAGGGATCCGGCGAGCCGCACAAGGTCAAGGCCGGTTCGATCACGCGGGCTCAGGTCCGTGAGATCGCCGAGACCAAGATGCCCGATCTCAACGCGAACGACATCGACGCCGCGATGAAGATCATCGAGGGCACCGCCCGCCAGATGGGCATCACCGTTTCCGCCTAGGCGGAGGCATGAGGGCGTCAGCACGCCCTCGCACACACCCACCCAGTGGTAGAGCCGGCGCGGCTCGCACCACGACCTGCGAAGGAGCAGAGATGAAGCGCAGCAAGGCCTACCGGGCCGCAGTAGAGAAGATCGATCCCGCGAAGCTGTACGGCCCGCTCGAGGCCGTCCGGATCGTCAAGGACACGTCCGCAACAAAGTTCGACCCGACCATCGAGGTCTCGATGCGCCTGGGTGTCGATCCTCGCAAGGCGGACCAGATGGTCCGCGGCACCGTCAACCTTCCGCACGGCACCGGCAAGACCGCTCGGGTCCTGGTCTTCGCCAACGGCGAGAAGGCTGAGGAGGCACGCGCTGCGGGCGCGGACTTCGTCGGCGGCGACGACATGATCGAGAAGGTCAAGGGCGGGTGGACGGACTTCGACGCCGCAGTCGCCACGCCCGACCTGATGGGCAAGGTCGGCACCCTGGGCAAGGTCCTGGGTCCGCGCGGCCTCATGCCCAACCCCAAGACGGGCACGGTGACCATGGACGTCGCCAAGGCCGTGGGTGACATCAAGGGCGGCAAGATCGAGTTCCGCGTCGACAAGCACTCGAACCTGCACTTCCCCATCGGGAAGGCCTCGTTCGGCGAGGAGTCCCTGGTGGAGAACTACGGGGCGGTGCTCGACGAGATCATGCGGCTGAAGCCGTCGGCCGCCAAGGGCCGCTACGTCAAGAAGGCGACCATGTCGTCGACCATGGGCCCGGGCATCCCGCTCGACCCCAACCGGACCAAGAACCTGATGGCGGAGGACGACGCCTAGTCGCACCCGTCGTTGCGTGGCCCGCAGCGTCCCCTCCGGCACTTCCGGATCGGGACGCGGCGGGCCACTCTTCTTTGGCGGAGGACTTTGGGAAATCGGCTGAACCGCGACCCATCTGGGGCGAGACTGTGCGTCGATTACCCGGATCGCGAGGGAGGGTGCATGACGGCCGATGACGCGATCCTCGAGTTGCGGAACATCAACGTCCAGCTCAGCGGGCTGCAGATCCTTGACGACGTCTCGATCACGGTCCCGCGCGGTCACGTCGTCGGGATCATCGGGCCCAACGGGGCCGGCAAGACGACCGCCTTCAATGTCATCAGCGGCCTCGTCAGCCCGACCTCCGGCCAGGTAGTCCTCGACGGCAAGGTCCTCCGTCGCATCCGCCCGCACCGGCTGGCGGCGTACGGCATCGCGCGGACGCTTCAAGGGGTCGGGCTGTTCGCCACGCTGACCGCGCTCGAGAACGTGATGCTCGGCGGGTCGACGACGGCGCGGGGCGGCATCGTCGCGGACTCACTGGCCATGCCGTGGGCCGACTCGAGCCAGGCCCGCCTACGCGCCCGCGCGCAGGAGTCCCTCGCGGAACTCGGAGTGGCCGAGGTGGCTGACCGCTATCCCTCGGAGCTGCCGTACCCCGTGCAGAAGCGTGTCGCCCTTGCCCGCGCGCTCATGTGCGACCCGACCCTGATCCTGCTGGACGAACCCGCGGGCGGCGTCGGTGGCGGTGACATGGCCGATCTCGAGCAGCTCATCCGCTCCTGGGTCCCGGACCGCACCGTGCTCCTCGTCGAGCACCACATGGAACTCGTCATGGAGGTGTGCGACCTGATCTGGGTCCTGGACGCCGGACGAGTGATTGCGTCCGGCACTCCGGATCAGGTGCGCAACGATCCTGCGGTCCTGGAGGCCTACCTCGGCCAGGACGGAGCTGCCTGATGCTCTCCATCACCCATCTGACGGTCGACTACGGATCGGTCCGCGCCCTGGCTGATCTCTCCCTCGACGTGCCGCGCGGGGAGGTCACCGCGGTCATCGGCGCCAATGGGGCGGGCAAGTCGACCTTGCTGCGGACACTGGCCGGGCTCGTCAAGCCGACCTCGGGATCCGCGACCCTCGACGGCAAGGAGGTCTTGGGGCACCGGCCCGAGGACATCGTGCGCAGCGGCATCTCGCTCGTTCCCGAGGGGCGCTCCACCGTGCCGGAGCTCACTGTCGACGAGAACCTGCGGCTCGGCGGCCTGTGGCGCAACCGAACGGAGCGGACCCAGCGCCAGGCTGAGTTGTACGAGATGTTCCCCGTCCTCGCTGACCGACGCAGCCTGCGGGCGGACACCCTCTCCGGCGGAGAGCGGCAGCAGCTGGCCATCGGCCGGGCGCTCATGTCGGGTCCTGAGTGCCTGCTGCTGGATGAGCCATCCCTGGGCCTGGCCCCCCTGATCGTCACGCAGATCCTCGAACTGGTGCGCAGCCTCGCCGTTGAGGCCAACCTCGCTGTCCTGCTGGTCGAGCAGAACGCGGTGACCGCGCTGCGTGAAGCGCACACCGCCGTCGTGCTCAACCTCGGCCAGGTGGTCATGTCCGGCGAGGCGCAGGAGATCGCCGCCCACGAGGAGCTCCGTCATGCATACCTGGGCTACTGAGGGGAGGCGGCGATGAGCACCTTCTTCGACTACGTCCTCGGCGGGATCGGTCCCGGCACCGTGATCGCGCTGCTCGCGCTGGCTCTCGTCCTCACCTGGCGATCGACCCGCATCGTGAACTTCGCGCAGGTCGGTCAGGCGATGTTCACCACGTTCATCGCCCTGACCCTCCAGCAGTTGACCGGCTCGTGGCTGATCGCGCTCCTGGGGGCCATGGTCGCCGGCGCGGTGCTGGGCCTGTTCGTCCAGATCCTGGTGATGCGGCCGGTGCGCCGCTCGGACACGTCGGGGGCGATCATCGCCACCTTCGGCGTCCTGATCGCCCTGCAGTCCCTCGCCGCGATGATCTGGGGCGGCGATCCGCAGTCCTTCCCGCCGCCGGTGTCCAACGCCGGCATCAGCGTGGGTGACCGGGTGTGGCCGATCTCCCCGTACGACCTCCTCATCCTCGGCACCGCCGGTGTGCTGGTGATCGGCCTCACCCTGCTGTTCACGCGCACGGGCGTCGGCCTGGCCATGCGCGCCACGGCGTTCAACCCCGAGGTGGCCCGACTGTCCGGGGTGCGCGTCGGGCGCATGCTCGGTCTCGGCTGGGCGCTGGCCGGACTCGTCGGTGCCGTCGCCGGCGTCCTGGTCGCTCCGTCCGCGACGTTGTCGCCGAACAGCTACGACATCCTGCTGGTCTTCGCGTTCACGGCGGCCGTCGTCGGCGGTCTCGACAGCCTCGTCGGTGCCGTCGCATTCGGCGTGTTCACCGGCGTGATCCTCGGCCTGGTCACCGGCTACAGCGATTCGAGCTCGGCGCCCGTCGCCGTTCTCGTCCTGCTCGCGGCGAACCTGTGGCTGAAGCCCGAGGGCTTCTTCGGTCGGGGCAAGGCGCGGGTGGTGTGACGGTGGAGAGCATGCTGGCCCGCGTCCGGGGCTCCCGTCTGCTGGTGCATGCGCCGGCCTTCATCGTGCTGTGGCTGGTGCTGTCACAGCTGAACAACGTGCTGGACCCGCTGTACAGCTACTACCTGGCCCTGGTGGCGATGTACGCCACGGCCATGCTCGGGATGGTCATCCTCGTCGGGCTGTCGGGTCAGGTGTCCCTCGGCAACGGCGCGCTGATGGCGGTGGGCGGCTACGTGTTCGCCATCACCAGCCTGAACTGGAAGACGGTCCCGTTCCTGGGGCTGCCGTGGAACGCCGTCTGGTCGATGGTGTTCGCCGCCCTCGGGGGAGTGGTCGTCGGCCTGATCATCGGCCTCCTCGGGGCCCGGCTGCAGGGCCCGTACCTGGCCGGCCTCACGCTCGGCATCGCTGTCGGCGTCCCGGCCATCGCCAACCGCTTCCCCGAGCTGCTGGGCGGGAGCCAGGGCTTCAAGCTCACTGTCCCCTACCCCGAGGGCGGCTACCCGGACGAGGAGGTGCTGGCCGAGTCGGTGGCGGAGACCGACGAGTCGGCGCTCGACGAGGCGCTCGGCATCACCACGTCGGCGGAGCCCTCGGCGGTGCCGGAGGAGTCGCTGGGGAGCGAGGACCTGCTGTCGCTGGACGACGTCGAGGGCGGCGCGTCGGCGGTGCCGGAGGAGTCGCTGGGGAGCGAGGACCTGCTGTCGCTGGACGACGTCGAGGGCGGCGCATCGGCGAACCCCGTGGAATCTGCCGGCGGGGAGGACCTGCTGACCCTGGACGACGTCGAGGGCGGGGCGTCCGCGAATCCGGAGGCGTCCGCGGTCCCGGAGGCGTCCCCGTTCCCGGACGCGTCCGCATTCCCCGAGGCGTCCGCCGCGGCGGGCACGGGTGGGACAGGTGCCAGCGAGCTCGACCCCACGGCGACGACCGGCTTCGTCCTCGAGCAGTGGCAGGCCTCGGTCGCCATCGCCGTCGCCTGCATCGCCGGATTCGTGGCGCTGAACCTCGTGCGCGGGCGGCAGGGCCAGATGTGGCGTGCGGTGCGCGACGACCCGGTCGCCGCGGCGCTGGTCGGCATCCCGCCGGCGGCGACGAAGGTCTCGGCCTTCGTGGTCAGCAGTGTGTTCGCGGCCCTCGCGGGCGCAGTGTTCGCCCAGATCCTGACCTACGTGGGGCCTGGGGCCTACGGCGTCGGCCTGTCGTTGTCCCTGCTCGTGGGCGTGATCCTCGGCGGACGGGCGTCCCTCGTGGGTGCGGTCATCGGCGCTGTCCTGATCGTCGGACTGCCCGAGGTGGTGGCCCGGCTGGCGGGCGATCGGGGCTGGCCCGACCAGGTCGCGAACAACGTCCCCAACCTCGCATACGGTCTGCTGCTGGTCCTCGTCGTGCTCGTCGCCCCGGGAGGCGTCGTGGGCACCGCGCGGGACTGGTGGGACGGTCGCCAACGGCGTCGGGCAAAAGCCTGATAACAGACCGGATTCGAACCCCAAATCGGCAGGACAACGCCCGCGGGAACGTCTAGCGTGCAAATACACGCTGGGGTGACGTGGGTCACGCCCAGCCAGTCATACTCCACGAGAGGAGTGCACATGAAGGTCAGCGCTGCGGCCAGATTGGTCGCGGTCACCGCCGCACTGGCGGTCGGTGCGGTCACCGTCGCCTCACCCGCGATGGCAGCCGATCCCGGGGTCTCCAAGTCGGAGATCGTCATCGGCACCACCACCCCGCTCACCGGCCCGGCGGCCACGGGGTACTCCCTGATCCCCCAAGCGGCGCAGGCGTACTTCAACTACCTGAACAAGAGCGGCGGCATCTACGGCCGCAAGATCAAGTTCGTCGTCAAGGATGACCAGTACAACCCGGCGAAGACCCAGTCGGTGACCAATGAACTGATCCTCAACGACAAGATCTTCGCGATGTTCGGGGCGCTGGGTACGGATCAGCACCAGACCGTCATCGACACCCTCAACAAGAAGAAGATTCCCGATGTCTTCGTCAACACGGGCGCGTCGATCTTCGGCAACGTGAAGAAGTACCCGTACACGTTCCCGTACTTCCCGTCGTATGCCGTCGAGGCCAAGGTCATGGCCTACTACATCAACCAGACGGCGTCCTTGAAGAACCTCAAGAAGTGCTTCATGTACCAGGACGGTGACTTCGGGGTCGACGCGTCGAACGGCTTCAAGGCCGCCGGCCTGACGTTCGCGACGACGACGTCGTACTCGGCCGCCACGGTCGCTCAGCCGTTCGCCGCCCAGGTCTCGAAGATGAAGGCCGCCGGCTGCGAGCTGGTGACCTTCTTCGGGATCACCCAGGCCACCGCGAACCTGCTCGGCACGTCCGCCAAGCTCGGCTTCCGGCCGACCTGGATGGTCACGTCGGTCGGCTCCGAGCCCACGATCCTCAAGGGCGTGCTCGGTTCGTCGGCGACGGCGTTGATCAACAACATGTACACGCCGAGCTTCATCACCGCGATCACGGACACGGGCAACCCGTTCGTGTCGCAGATGAAGACGCTGGTCGAGGCCAGTGGGCTGCCGTGGAACTTCTACACGTACTACGGCGTGAACACGGCATACGTGCTGTCGCAGGCGCTCAAGGCCGCTGGGCCGAATCTGACCCGGGCCGGACTCGTCAACGCACTGCAGACGAAGGCGTCGACCTTCCGGTCGGCCGCCTCGGTGCCGTTCGTGATCACGCCGAAGTCGCACCAGGGCCTGACGGGCTACTGGATGGGGCAGTACGACTCAGCGGGCACGCTGGGCCGCCTGACCAGCTACGTCATGCTGGCCACCAGCGGCCCCACCGGTGGGGCCAAGAAGGCCGTGTACAAGCCGGCTGGACCGACGCGCAAGCTGCTTCCGTAGCAGGCGCAGCGAAGGGGTGGGACCGGCATCGTCCGGTCCCACCCCTTCGTCCTCTTCGTTGAGTGCGGAGTTGTTGCGCGCTCGACGGGGGGCGACACCGCAACAACCCCGCACTCAACGAGGCGGTCGGGAGCGGGGGTGGCGATTTGGCCGTGCCGCCGACCGTCCCCTACGCTGTCCCCACCACAGACCGCTGGTCGCCGGGTGCGGGCAACTGCCCCCGGTCGAAGGCCCCGCGAAGGCGGGCGGCCCGCGTAGGTGAACGAGCAAGGCCCCGACAGCGCTTCGACGCCGTCGGCCGCCCACGCCCCGTGCGCCTGCGCCGGGGCGTTCCGATTTCTCGGGGCAAACCGAAAGGAGCCCCATGGCCCGGCCGAACAAGGCGAACACCATCGCCGAGCTCGCCGACCACTTCCGCGAGTCAAACGCGGCAGTGCTCACGGAGTACCGGGGTCTGACCGTCGCGCAGCTGAAGACGCTGCGTCGTTCGCTCGGATCCACGGTGAAGTACGCGGTCGTCAAGAACACCTTGACCAAGATTGCGGCCAAGGATGCCGGCGTCGCCGGCCTCGACGACCTGCTCGCCGGCCCGAGCGCCATCGCCTTCGTAAAGGGCGATGCCGTTGATGCCGCTAAGGCGATTCGCACGTTCTCCAAGGAGAACCCCGCCCTGATCATCAAGGGCGGCTACATGGATGGAAAGGCGCTCAGCGCCGACGACATCCAGAAGATCGCCGACCTGGAGTCCCGCGAGGTGCTCCTGTCCAAGCTCGCCGGCGCGATGAAGGCGAAGCAGTCGCAGGCAGCTGCCCTGTTCGCTGCTCCGCTGGCCAAGACCGCCCGTGCGCTGGGCGCCCTGCAGACCAAGCTCGAGGCGGACCCGTCCGCCGCGGCGGCCGCTGCACCTGCCCCCCCCCCCCCGAGGCACCTGCCGAGGCTGCTGTCGAGGCTCCCGCCGAGACGACCACCGAAGAAACCGCCGATGTGGCACCCGCCGAGGCAACCGCCGACGCCGCCGCTGAGGAGACCACCGAGGGCTGAGGCCCACCCGGCCCTCGGCCGGATCTACCCGAAAGGACGCCATCATGGCGAAGCTGAGCACCGACGAGCTGTTGGACGCATTCAAGGAGATGACCCTCCTGGAGCTGTCCGACTTCGTGAAGCTGTTCGAGGAGACCTTCGACGTCACCGCGGCTGCCCCCGTGGCCGTCGCGGCCGCTGCTGCCCCCGCGGGTGGCGGCGACGCCGGCGCCGCCGCTGAGCAGGACGAGTTCGACGTCGTCCTCGAGGCTGCTGGCGACAACAAGATCCCGGTCATCAAGGAGGTGCGCGCGCTCACCAACCTCGGCCTGAAGGAGGCCAAGGACCTGGTCGAGGCCGCCCCCAAGGCGATCCTGGAGAAGGTCAACAAGGAGGCCGCCGAGAAGGCCAAGGAGGCCCTCGAGGGCGCCGGCGCCAAGGTCACCCTCAAGTAGCACCGCTTCGAAAGGGAAGGCCCGCCCCCTCAGGGGGCGGGCCTTCCCTTTCGTTTGTCCCGCAAGGGCGGGAGAAGCGCGCAATTCCGCACCGATTTGCCCGATTCGCGCCACGTTTGTCCCGTATTGCGGGAGAAACGAGGGGTGGGGGGCACGGCTGCCCATGGGTCACGGGTTGGACACGGATCGGTGGAAAAACCCATCTGGTGCTTGACGTTCCGGCGATACCGGTCCACCCTTTTCTTGCACGCGACTTGTCGCGTGGCTGGTCCCGGGGCTTCGGCCCGCTCGACGAGGACCCGCCCGAGCGCCCGGCTCAGCACCGCTGTCGCCGCCGAGGCCGCCCGGACCGGGTCGAGGGCGAGCGACCGCCGGCCATCGGGGTGGACAGCGGTGTGCCCAATGGGTAGACTGCTTCTTTGCGCTGCCCTCCAACCTTCCCACCCTTGCCGGTCGCCGTCCGCCTTCCGCGGATTTGACAGGCACGGGGGCGCAGGCATGGGCGCAGCGCGACGAAGATGCAGCGCTCCGTGGAAGGAAACATCTTGGCCGCCTCGCGTTCCGATGCAACGCCCCTCTCCCCGGGACTGACCCGGGTCTCCTTCGCCAAGATTCGTGAGCCGCTCGCGGTTCCGGATCTGCTCGCCCTCCAGACGGCGAGCTTCGACTGGCTGCTCGGCGGTGAGCAGTGGCGGGCCCGGGTGGACGCCCAGATCGCCGCGGGCAACACCGAGATCCCGCAGGCGTCCGGCCTGACCGAGATCTTCGAGGAGATCTCCCCGATCGAGGACTTCGCCGGGACCATGTCGCTGTCCTTCCGCGACCACCGGTTCGAGCCGCCGAAGTACACCGTCGACCAGTGCCGCGAGAAGGACTTCACCTACTCCGCGCCGCTGTTCGTCACGGCGGAGTTCATGAACAACGACACCGGCGAGATCAAGTCGCAGACGGTGTTCATGGGCGACTTCCCGCTGATGACCGACAAGGGCACGTTCATCATCAACGGGACCGAGCGCGTCGTCGTCTCGCAGCTGGTCCGTTCCCCGGGCGTGTACTTCGAGCGTTCCGTGGACAAGATCACCGACAAGGACGTCTTCGTCGCCAAGATCATCCCGAGCCGCGGTGCCTGGCTCGAGTTCGAGATCGACAAGAAGGATCTGGTCGCCGTCCGCGTCGACCGCAAGCGCAAGCAGCCCGTCACGGTGCTGCTCAAGGCGCTGGGCATGACGCACGAGGAGATCGTCGAGCGCTTCGGCCAGTACGAGGCCTTCATGGCGACCCTCGAGAAGGACAACATCGGCAGCCAGGAGGACGCGCTCCTCGACATCTACCGCAAGCTGCGTCCGGGCGAGCCGCCGACGGTGGAGAACGCGCGCAACCTGCTCGACAACTTCTACTTCAACACCAAGCGCTACGACCTCGCCAAGGTCGGCCGCTACAAGGTGAACAAGAAGCTCGGCCTCGACCTGCCGCTCGGCCAGTCCACGCTCACCCTCGAGGACGTCGTCGCGACGATCGAGTACCTGGTCCGCCTGCACGCCGGGCTCACCACGATGGAGGGTCCGCGTGGCGAGGTCGTCTGCGAGACCGACGACATCGACCACTTCGGCAACCGCCGCCTGCGCACCGTCGGCGAGTTGATCCAGAACCAGATCCGCACCGGTCTGTCCCGCATGGAGCGCGTCGTCCGCGAGCGCATGACCACGCAGGACGTCGAGGCGATCACCCCGCAGACCCTGATCAACATCCGCCCCGTGGTGGCGTCGATCAAGGAGTTCTTCGGAACCTCGCAGCTGTCGCAGTTCATGGACCAGACGAACCCGCTGTCCGGCCTGACCCACAAGCGCCGCCTGTCGGCGCTCGGCCCGGGCGGCCTGTCTCGCGAGCGTGCCGGCTTCGAGGTCCGCGACGTGCACCCGTCCCACTACGGCCGGATGTGCCCGATCGAGACCCCGGAAGGCCCGAACATCGGCCTGATCGGCTCGCTGGCCACCTACGGACGGATCAACGCGTTCGGCTTCGTGGAGACGCCGTACCGCAAGGTCGTCAAGGGCAAGGTCACGGACCGGGTCGACTACCTGACCGCCGACGAGGAGGACCTGCACGTCATCGCGCAGGCCAACACGCCGCTGGCCGCCGACGGCTCGATGGCCGAGGACCGCGTCCTGTGCCGCCGCAAGGGCGGCGAGGTCGACTACGTCCCGCCGACCGAGGTCGACTACATGGACGTCTCGCCGCGCCAGCTGTGGTCGGTCGCGACGGCCATGATCCCCTTCCTCGAGCATGACGACGCCAACCGCGCGCTCATGGGCTCGAACATGCAGCGCCAGGCGGTGCCGCTGCTTCGCGCCGAGGCGCCCCTGGTGGGCACCGGCATGGAGTTCCGCGCTGCGTACGACGCTGCCGACGTCATCAAGGCCACCACGGCCGGCGTCGTCTCCGAGGTCTCGGCCGACTCGGTGACCATCGCCAACGATGAGGGCGGCTACGACCTGTACCGACTCGAGAAGTTCCACCGCTCGAACCAGGGCACCTGCTTCAACCAGAAGCCGATCGTCACGGAGGGCGAGCGCGTCGAGACCGGCCAGGTCATCGCCGACGGCCCGTCCACCGAACTGGGCGAGATGGCCCTCGGTCGCAACCTGCTGGTCGCCTTCATGTCATGGGAGGGCCACAACTACGAGGACGCGATCATCCTCAACCAGCGGCTGGTGCAGGACGACGTCCTCTCCTCGATCCACATCGAGGAGCACGAGGTCGACGCCCGCGACACCAAGCTCGGTCCCGAGGAGATCACCCGGGACATCCCGAACGTGTCCGAGGAGGTCCTCGCCGACCTCGACGAGCGGGGCATCATCCGCATCGGCGCCGACGTGGTGCCGGGCGACATCCTGGTCGGCAAGGTCACCCCGAAGGGCGAGACCGAGCTGACTCCGGAGGAGCGGCTGCTGCGCGCGATCTTCGGCGAGAAGGCCCGTGAGGTCCGCGACACGTCGCTCAAGGTCCCGCACGGCGAGTCCGGCAAGGTCATCGGCGTCCGTGTCTTCGACATCGACGAGGGCGACGAGCTGCCCCCGGGCGTCAACCGCCTGGTGCGCGTCTACATCGCACAGAAGCGCAAGATCACCGAGGGCGACAAGCTCGCGGGTCGCCACGGCAACAAGGGCGTCATCGCGAAGATCCTGCCCCCGGAGGACATGCCCTTCCTCGAGGACGGCACTCCCGTCGACGTCGTGCTCAACCCGCTCGGCGTTCCCGGCCGCATGAACATCGGCCAGATCCTCGAGACGCACCTCGGCTGGGCGGCTGCGGCCGGCTGGGAGGTCGACGCGACGGACGCCCGTGCGGTGCGCATGCCCGACGAGGTGAAGAGCGTTCCGCCGGGCACCAAGGTGGCGACGCCGGTCTTCGACGGCGCCCGTGAGGACGAGCTCTCGCTGGTCCTCGAGTCCACGCGGCTGACCGACGACGGCTTCAAGCTGGTAGGCGCCGACGGCAAGGCCCAGTTGTTCGACGGCCGCACCGGCGAGCCGTTCCCGGGTCGGATCGCGGTCGGCTACATCTACATCCTGAAGCTGCTGCACCTGGTCGACGACAAGATCCACGCCCGCTCGACCGGTCCGTACTCGATGATCACCCAGCAGCCGCTGGGCGGCAAGGCGCAGTTCGGCGGTCAGCGCTTCGGCGAGATGGAGGTGTGGGCCCTGGAGGCGTACGGCGCTGCCTACGCGCTGCAGGAGCTCCTGACCATCAAGTCCGACGACGTGCTCGGTCGCGTCAAGGTCTACGAGGCCATCGTCAAGGGCGAGAACATCCCCGAGCCGGGTATCCCGGAGTCGTTCAAGGTTCTCGTCAAGGAGATGCAGTCCCTCTGCCTCAACGTGGAGGTGCTGTCCAGCGACGGCATGTCCATCGAGATGCGCGACTCGGACGACGACGTCTTCCGCGCTGCCGAGGAACTCGGCATCGACCTGTCCCGGCGCGAGCCGAGCAGCGTCGAGGAGCTGTAGCCACCCGGCTGCGGACACGGCACACCAGACTCACTGACGAACCGACAAGCGAAGGACACACACTGTGCTCGACGTCAACTTCTTCGACGAACTGCGCATCGGCCTGGCCACTGCGGAGGACATCCGCACCTGGTCATACGGCGAGGTGAAGAAGCCCGAGACGATCAACTACCGCACGCTCAAGCCCGAGAAGGACGGCTTGTTCTGCGAGAAGATCTTCGGGCCGACTCGCGACTGGGAGTGCTACTGCGGCAAGTACAAGCGCGTGCGCTTCAAGGGCATCATCTGCGAGCGCTGCGGCGTCGAGGTGACGCGGGCCAAGGTGCGCCGCGAGCGGATGGGCCACATCGAGCTCGCCGCGCCGGTCACCCACATCTGGTACTTCAAGGGCGTGCCCAGCCGTCTCGGCTACCTGCTCGACCTGGCCCCGAAGGACCTCGAGAAGGTCATCTACTTCGCCGCCTACATGATCACGTGGGTTGACGACGAGGGCCGCCACGAGGCGCTGCCGCAGCTCGAGAAGCAGCTGGGCATCGAGAAGAAGCAGATCGGCGACCGTCGCGACAACGACATCGAGCAGCGTGCGCAGAAGCTCGAGACCGACCTCGCCGCATTGGAGGCGGAGGGCGCCAAGGCCGACGTGCGGCGCAAGCTCCGCGAGCAGGGCGAGCGCGAGATGGCGAGCCTGCGGCGCAAGGCCGACCAGGAGATCGACCGCCTCGATCGGATCTTCGACCGCTTCCGCACCCTGAAGGTCCAGGACCTCGAGGGCGACGAGATGCTCTACCGCGAGATGCGTGACCGCTACGGCCGCTGGTTCGACGGCGGCATGGGCGCGGCTGCGATCCAGAAGCGGCTCGAGTCCTTCGACCTCGAGGCCGAGTCCGTCACCCTGCGCGACGTCGTCCAGAACGGCAAGGGGCAGAAGAAGACCCGCGCCCTCAAGCGGCTCAAGGTCGTGCAGGCGTTCCTCAGCACGTCCAACTCGCCGCGTGGCATGGTCCTCGACGCCGTCCCGGTCATCCCGCCGGACCTGCGTCCCATGGTCCAGCTCGACGGTGGCCGCTTCGCCACCTCGGACCTGAACGACCTCTACCGGCGCGTGATCAACCGGAACAACCGGCTCAAGCGACTGCTCGACCTCGGTGCGCCGGAGATCATCGTCAACAACGAGAAGCGCATGCTCCAGGAGGCCGTCGACGCACTGTTCGACAACGGCCGCCGTGGCCGGCCGGTCACCGGTCCGGGCAACCGTGCGCTGAAGTCGCTGTCCGACATGCTCAAGGGCAAGCAGGGCCGCTTCCGTCAGAACCTGCTGGGCAAGCGCGTCGACTACTCGGGCCGTTCGGTCATCGTCGTCGGCCCCCAGCTGAAGCTGCACCAGTGCGGCCTGCCGAAGCAGATGGCCCTCGAGCTGTTCAAGCCGTTCGTCATGAAGCGGCTCGTGGACCTGAACCACGCGCAGAACATCAAGAGCGCCAAGCGCATGGTCGAGCGTTCGCGCCCGGTCGTGTGGGACGTGCTCGAAGAGGTCATCGCGGAGCACCCGGTTCTGCTGAACCGCGCGCCCACGCTGCACCGACTCGGCATCCAGGCGTTCGAGCCCCAGCTGATCGAGGGCAAGGCCATCCAGATCCACCCGCTCGTCTGCACGGCGTTCAACGCCGACTTCGACGGCGACCAGATGGCCGTGCACCTGCCCCTGTCGGCCGAGGCCCAGGCCGAGGCCCGCATCCTGATGCTCTCGAGCAACAACATCCTGTCCCCGGCGAACGGGCGTCCGATCACGACGCCCACCCAGGACATGGTGCTGGGCATCTACTTCATGACGTCCGATCGCGCTGACACCGTGGGCGACGACCGCACGTTCTCGTCGGTCGCCGAGGCACTGATGGCCTTCGACTCGGGCTCGGTGTCGATCCAGGCTCCGGTCTCGATCCGCATCGAGTCCGGCCTGCCGCCGGAGGGCTTCGAGGCTCCCGAGGGCTGGGAGCCCGGCCAGCCGTTCACGGTCAAGACCACCCTCGGTCGCGCCCTGTTCAATGAGGCGCTCCCGGACGACTACCCCTACGTCAACGTCCAGGTCGACAAGAAGGTGCTCGGGCAGACGGTCAACCGTCTTGCGGAGCTGTACGCGAAGGTCGACGTGGCGGAGACCCTGGACAGCCTCAAGGCACTGGGTTTCCACTGGGCCACCCGATCCGGAGTGACCATCTCGTTCTCCGACGTCATCGCGCCGCCGGCCAAGGCCGGCATCCTGGCGGGTGCCGAGGAGAAGGCCGACAAGGTCCAGAAGCAGTACGAGCGCGGCCTGATCACCGACTCCGAGCGGCGTCAGGAGCTCATCGAGATCTGGACTCGAGCCACCGACGAGGTCGCCAAGGCCATGCAGGAGAACTTCCCGCTGACCAACCCGGTCCACATGATGGTCGACTCGGGCGCCCGCGGTAACTACATGCAGGTCCGGCAGATCGCCGGCATGCGTGGCCTGGTGGCCAACCCGAAGGGCGAGATCATCCCGCGCCCGATCAAGTCCAACTTCCGTGAAGGCCTGTCGGTGCTGGAGTACTTCATCTCCACGCACGGTGCTCGCAAGGGCCTGGCCGATACGGCCCTGCGGACCGCGGACTCGGGCTACCTGACCCGTCGCCTGGTCGACGTGTCGCAGGACGTCATCGTTCGCGAGGTCGACTGCGGCACCGAGCGCGGTGTGCAGCTGCCGATCGCGGAGGTCATCGACGGGGTCCGTCGGCCGATCGACAACCTCGACACGGCGATCGCCTCACGGGTGCTCGCACGTGACGCGGAGGTCGACGGCACGGTCGTCGCCTCGGCGGGCGAGGAGCTCACCACGCCGCGGCTCGAGGAGATCGTCGCGCAGGGCGTCGACACCATCCGGGTCCGCACGGTGCTCACCTGCGAGAGCTCGGTCGGCACCTGCTCGAAGTGCTACGGCCGCTCGATGGCGACCGGCAAGCTCGTCGACGTGGGCGAGGCCATCGGCATCGTCGCCGCGCAGTCCATCGGCGAGCCGGGAACCCAGCTGACCATGCGTACGTTCCACACCGGCGGCGTCGCCGGCGAGGACATCACGCACGGCCTGCCCCGCGTCGTGGAGCTGTTCGAGGCTCGCACGCCCAAGGGCAACGCCCCGATCAGCGAGGTGACCGGACGCGTCCGCATCGATGACACCGACAAGACCCGCAAGGTCGTCGTCGTCCCCGATGACGGCTCCGAGGAGGTCGCGCATGCGGTCTCGAAGCGCAGCAAGCTGCTCGTGGAGGACGGCGAGCACGTGTCCGTCGGCCACCAGCTCGTCGCCGGCGCCGTGGACCCGAAGGTCGTGCTGCGCATCCTCGGTCAGCGGAAGGTGCAGGAGCACCTCGTCGACCAGGTGCAGGAGGTGTACCGCTCCCAGGGCGTGTCCATCCATGACAAGCACATCGAGGTCATCGTTCGGCAGATGCTCAAGCGCATCATCATCGTGGAGGCCGGCGACTCCGGCTTCCTCGCGGGTGAGCTCATCGAGCGGAGCCTGTTCGAGGCCGAGAACCGCCGCGTGGTCGCGGAGGGTGGCCAGCCGGCCTCCGGTCGTCCGGAGCTGATGGGCATCACGAAGGCCTCGCTGGCGACGGAGTCGTGGCTCTCGGCGGCCTCCTTCCAGGAGACCACCCGGGTGCTCACCGACGCCGCGATCCACGCGAAGAGCGATCCGCTCCTCGGCCTCAAGGAGAACGTCATCCTGGGCAAGCTCATCCCGGCGGGTACCGGCATGCCGGTCTACCGAAACGTCAAGGTCGAGCCGACCGAGGAGGCCAAGGCGGCGATGTACGCCAGCTTCGGCGGGTACGACGACCTCGACTACAGCGCCTTCGGCGCCACGTCGGGTGCGGCGGTGCCGCTGGAGGAGTTCGACTACCGCGGGTACAACGCGTAGTCGACGAACGCACGCACGAGAGGGGCCGGTCATCGACCGGCCCCTCTCGCTGTGCGGTGGCGGCCACGAGGACGCTGTGAGACGGTGAAGCCGCTCCTGGCCGCCCACGCCGCCGGGATCCTGACGTCCGATGGAAGGGACTCCGCCATGTCCGACTCTCTCGTCGTCTACGGGGCGAACTGGTGCCCGGACTGCCGCCGCAGCAAGGCGTTCCTGTCCGAGCAGCGAGTGCCGTTCCGCTACGTCGACCTCGAGCAGGAGCCCGACGCGATCGACACCGTCCTGGCGCTGAACGACGGCAAGCAGATCATCCCGACGATCGTCTTCCCTGACGGCACGCACGTTGCGGAGCCGACGAACGAGGAGCTCGCGGAGCGGATCGGCCTGACCCGATCCGCCGCGGGAGCCACGTACGGACTGGTGATCGCCGGTGGGGGACCGGCCGCCCTCACGGCGGCGATCTACGCGGCCCGAGAGAACATCCGGACGCTGGTCGTCGACCGCTCGGCTCTCGGCGGGCAGGCGGGCATCACCGAGCGCCTCGATAACTACCCAGGCTTCCCGGAGGGGATCGGCGGAGCCGAGTTGGCCGAGCGGTTCGTCCAGCAGGCGCACCGGTACGGCGTCGAAACCTTGGCAGCGGTGTCCGTGGCCCGCGTCTCGCCGGTCGACGGGCGGCTCACCGTCACCTTGTCCACGGGCCAGGAGGTCACTGCGGGTGCCGTACTGCTGGCGACGGGATCGACCTACCGCCGCACCGGGGCCCCCGGTGAGGACGACCTGATCGGATCCGGCATCCACTTCTGCGCGACGTGCGACGGGCCCTTCTACCGGGGCGCCGACGAGGTCGTCGTGCTCGGCGGTGGCAACTCCGGTTTCGAGGAGGGGCTGTTCCTCGCGCAGTTCGCGAAGCACGTCACCATCGTCGAGAGCGCCGCCGAGCCGCGGGCTTCGCGCATGCTGCAGGACAAGGTCGCCGAGCACGAGCGGATGACCGTGCTCACCCGCACGACGTTGGAGTCGTTCGAGGCGGATGACGACGGGCGGCTGGCCTCGGTGCGGCTGACCGACGCGGACGGTCGGACTCGGGAGCACCCGGCGAACGGGGCCTTCGTGTTCATCGGCCTCGACCCGAACACCGGCTGGCTCGACGGCCTCGTCGACCTCGACTCGGCGGGCTTCATCGCCACGGATCGGACGATGGAGACCTCGGTGCCGGGCGTGTTCGCCGCCGGGGACGTGCGGTCGGGCTCGACCAAGCAGCTGGCGTCGGCGGTGGGGGAGGGCGCGGCCGTGGCCCTCCAGGTACGGCACTACCTCGACGAGTTGGAGGCCGGCACCTAGCCACGATCCCCCGTCGGTCTTGAGGTTGGTGGTCGGCAAACCGAAGGTTTGCGACCACCAACCTCAAGACCGACGGGGAATGAGGTGGGTCGGGGCGGGAGGTACGCTGCGGGAATGAGCGAACAGACGCCCGTCACCCCGAATCCCGACGACGCGGGGACGCCGACCGAGCCCACCCCCGAACCCACCGCCGTACCGGCAGCCGAGCCCGTGGCCCCCGAGCCCGTAGCCCCGGTGCCGCCGCCGGTCTGGCCTGGCGCGGCCGCGGAGCAGGCTGCCCCCGCCGCGGAGCAGGCTGCCCCTGCCGCACCCCCGGCCTGGCCGACCGCCGGGGCCGCGGCACCTCCGCCGGCCTATCCGCAGGCCGGCTACCCGCAGGCCGGCTATCCGGCCGGGACCTACCCACCCGCCCCCGAGACGTCCAGCAACGCGATCATCGCGCTCATCCTCGCGATCGTGTCGTGGGCCGTCTGCCCGGTGATCCCCGCGATCGTGGCGATCGTGCTCGCCGGCAACGCCAGCAAGGAGATCGCCGCCTCAGGCGGACGGATCCAGGGCGCTGGCCTGGTGACCGCCTCGAAGATCGTCTCCTGGGTCAACATCGGCTTCTGGGCGGCCGTGACAGTCGCCGGCGTCTTCTTCTTCGTGCTGGCGATCGCCGCCGGCGGCTTCTCCAGCAACTAGCGATATCGCCCGGAATCGGGCATCCCGAGCGTGAACGGGGTCCTCCACCCAGCGTGGGGGACCCCGTTTTGACTCTCGGGAAGCCGTCCGGGTAATCTTGTCCCTCGTGCCCGGCGATGTCGGGCACATCCCGAAGTGCGCTACTTCCCCGTGAGCTGCGCACCCGGTGCCGAGTGCGCCCGGGGTTCATCCACTACTTGGATGTCGCGCCGCGCGGGCGGAGGTGCGACACACCCGACCGCGTGGGTCGGGAGCAGAACCGCAGGGCAGCAACGACTCGACGAGAAGGTAGGACGGCAAAGGTGCCAACGATCCAGCAGCTGGTCCGCAAGGGCCGGCAGGACAAGGTCTCCAAGAACAAGGCCCCGGCCCTTAAGGGCAGCCCGCAGCGCCGCGGCGTGTGCACGCGCGTCTACACGACCACCCCGAAGAAGCCGAACTCGGCTCTCCGCAAGGTCGCGCGCGTCCGCCTCAGCTCGGGTGTCGAGGTCACTGCCTACATCCCCGGTGTGGGCCACAACCTCCAGGAGCACTCCATCGTCCTCGTCCGCGGCGGCCGCGTGCGCGACCTCCCCGGCGTCCGCTACAAGATCATCCGCGGCGCCCTTGACACCCAGGGTGTCAAGAACCGCAAGCAGGCTCGTTCCCGCTACGGCGCGAAGAAGGAGAAGGGCTAATGCCTCGCAAGGGCCCCGCAGCCAAGCGGGCAATCGTCATCGATCCGGTCTACGGGTCGCCCGTCGTCACGCAGCTGATCAACAAGGTGCTGCTCGACGGCAAGCGCTCCACCGCTGAGCGGATCGTGTACGGCGCCCTCGAGGGCTGCCGCGAGAAGACCGGCACCGACCCGGTCCAGACCCTCAAGCGCGCCCTCGACAACGTCAAGCCGACCCTCGAGGTCCGCTCCCGTCGCGTCGGCGGCGCCACCTACCAGGTGCCGGTCGAGGTCAAGCCGAACCGCAGCACCACGCTGGCCCTGCGCTGGCTGATCGGCTACTCGCGGCAGCGTCGCGAGAAGACGATGACCGAGCGGCTGATGAACGAGATCCTCGACGCATCGAACGGCCTCGGCGCCGCGGTGAAGAAGCGCGAGGACACTCACAAGATGGCCGAGTCGAACAAGGCCTTCGCGCACTACCGCTGGTAGTCCACCCACCTCACTGACTTACGACAAAGACGGAGAACTGAGCGTGTCCACCCAGACCAGCCTCGATCTGGCCAAGGTCCGAAACATCGGGATCATGGCCCACATCGACGCGGGCAAGACCACCACCACCGAGCGGATCCTGTTCTACACAGGCATCAACTACAAGATCGGTGAGGTCCACGAGGGCGCTGCCACCATGGACTGGATGGAGCAGGAGCAGGAGCGCGGGATCACCATCACGTCCGCAGCCACCACCTGCCTGTGGAAGGGCTACACGGTCAACATCATCGACACGCCCGGACACGTCGACTTCACGGTCGAGGTCGAGCGGTCGCTGCGCGTTCTCGACGGCGCCGTCACGGTGTTCGATGGCGTGGCCGGCGTTGAGCCCCAGTCGGAGACGGTCTGGCGCCAGGCGGACAAGTACAACGTCCCCCGGATCTGCTTCATCAACAAGCTCGACCGTACCGGCGCGGACTTCTACCGCTGCGTCGACATGATCGTGGATCGCCTCAATGCGGTGCCGCTCGTGCTTCAGCTGCCCATCGGCAACGAGGGCGACTTCCTCGGCGTCGTCGACCTCGTCGGCATGCGGGCCCTGACCTGGCGTGGCGAGACCCAGAAGGGCGAGGACTACGCGGTCGAGGAGATCCCGGCCGACATGGCCGACCAGGTCGCCGAGTACCGCGAGAAGCTCCTCGAGACCCTGTCCGAGGCCGACGACGCGATCATGGAGAAGTTCCTCGAGGGCGAGGAGCTCACGGTCGAGGAGATCCAGGCCGGCATCCGCCGCGCGACCCTCGCCTACAAGCTCACCCCCGTGCTCACCGGCTCCGCGTTCAAGAACAAGGGCGTCCAGCCCATGCTCGACGCGGTCGTCGCCTACCTGCCCTGCCCGCTGGACGTCACGGCGGTCGAGGGCCACAAGATGGGCCACGAGGACGTGGTCATCGAGCGCGCCCCCAGCGACAGCGAGCCGTTCGCGGCGCTGGCGTTCAAGATCATGACCGACCCGCACCTCGGCAAGCTCACCTACATCCGGGTGTACTCGGGCAAGATCGACACCGGCAACGCGGTCCTCAACTCGGTCAAGGACCGCAAGGAGCGCATCGGCAAGATCTACCGGATGCACGCGAACAAGCGTGAGGAGATCGCCTCGGTGGGCGCCGGCGACATCGTCGCTGTCATGGGCCTCAAGGACACCACGACCGGCGAGACCCTGTGCGACGCGGCGAACCCGGTTGTCCTCGAGTCGATGACCTTCCCGGACCCCGTCATCCACATCGCCATCGAGCCCAAGTCGAAGGGCGACCAGGACAAGCTCGGCGTGGCCATTCAGCGCCTCGCTGAGGAGGATCCGACCTTCCACGTCCGCACGGACGAGGAGACCGGCCAGACCATCATCGGCGGCATGGGCGAGCTGCACCTCGAGGTGCTGGTGGACCGCATGAAGCGCGAGTTCAAGGTCGAGGCCAACGTCGGCAAGCCGCAGGTCGCCTACCGTGAGACCCTCACCAAGAAGGTCCTGAAGGTCGACTACACGCACAAGAAGCAGACGGGTGGCTCCGGTCAGTTCGCCAAGGTGCAGATCGACCTCGGCCCGACCGATGCTCCCGAGGGCGGCTACGTCTTCGAGAACAAGGTCACCGGTGGTCGCATCCCGCGCGAGTACATCCCGTCGGTCGACGCCGGCTGCCAGGAGGCCATGGAGAACGGCGTGCTCGCCGGCTACCCGATGGTCGACGTGCAGGTCACGCTGCAGGACGGCGCCTACCACGACGTCGACTCCTCAGAGCTCGCCTTCAAGATCGCCGGCTCGATGGCGTTCAAGGAGGGTGCCCGCAGGGCTGGCCCGGTCATCCTCGAGCCGATGATGGCCGTCGAGGTCACCACGCCCGAGGACTTCATGGGCGACGTGATCGGCGACCTGAACTCACGTCGTGGCCAGATCCAGGCCATGGATGAGCGCAGCGGCGCCCGCGTCGTGAAGGCCCTCGTTCCGCTGTCCGAGATGTTCGGCTACGTCGGCGACCTGCGGTCGCGGACCCAGGGCCGCGCCTCGTACAGCATGCAGTTCGACTCCTACGCACAGGTCCCCAGCAATGTGCAGACGGAGATCATCGCCAAGGCTCGCGGCGAGTAGTCGCGGATCACGCAACACCAACAGGAATAGAACGAAAACCGATCCGCGATACCGCCGGACGGCTAACTACAAGGGAGAACTCAGGTGGCTAAGGCCAAGTTTGAGCGCACCAAGCCGCACGTCAACATCGGCACCATTGGTCACATCGACCATGGCAAGACGACGCTGACGGCGGCCATCACCAAGGTGCTGCACGACAAGTACCCGGACGTGAACCCCTTCACGCCTTTCGACATGATCGATAAGGCCCCGGAGGAGCGTCAGCGCGGTATCACGATCTCGATCGCCCACGTGGAGTACCAGACCGAGGCGCGCCACTACGCGCACGTCGACTGCCCCGGGCACGCTGACTACATCAAGAACATGATCACCGGCGCGGCCCAGATGGACGGCGCGATCCTCGTGGTCGCCGCCACCGACGGCCCGATGCCGCAGACGAAGGAGCACGTGCTCCTGGCTCGCCAGGTCGGCGTCCCGGCGATCGTCGTCGCACTCAACAAGTGCGACATGGTCGACGACGAGGAGCTCATCGAGCTCGTCGAGATGGAGGTCCGCGAGCTGCTGTCGACGTACGAGTTCCCGGGCGACGACATCCCGGTCGTGCGCGTGGCCGCCTTCCCGGCGCTGAACGGCGACGAGAAGTGGGCCGACTCGATCCTCGAGCTCATGAACGCGGTCGACACCTACATCCAGACTCCGGAGCGCGAGGTCGACAAGCCGTTCCTCATGCCGATCGAGGACGTCTTCACGATCACCGGTCGTGGCACCGTCGTCACCGGCCGTATCGAGCGTGGCATCGTCAAGGTGAACGAGGAGATCGAGATCGTGGGCATCCACCCCGGTCCGGCCACCAAGACCACCGTCACCGGTGTCGAGATGTTCCGCAAGCTGCTCGACGAGGGCCAGGCGGGCGAGAACGTCGGCCTGCTCCTTCGTGGCATCAAGCGCGAGGACGTTGAGCGCGGCCAGGTCTGCTGCAAGCCGGGCTCGATCACCCCGCACACGAACTTCGAGGCGCAGGTCTACATCCTGTCGAAGGACGAGGGCGGCCGGCACACGCCGTTCTTCAACAACTACCGCCCGCAGTTCTACTTCCGTACCACGGACGTGACGGGCGTCGTGACCCTGCCCGAGGGCAAGGACATGGTCATGCCCGGCGACAACACCGACATGCTGGTGGAGCTGATCCAGCCCATCGCCATGGAGGAGGGCCTGCGTTTCGCCATCCGCGAGGGTGGTCGGACCGTCGGCGCTGGTCGAGTGACGAAGATCCTCAAGTAGCACCCGGAACTTCGTGGGGGGCGGGGCGACCCCCTGCCCCCCACGAAAACCAAGCACCACCCACACGTAGCGGCACTACACGAGTAAGGACACCAAGCCACCATGGCGGGACAGAAGATCCGCATCCGGCTCAAGGCCTACGACCACGAGATCATCGACTCCTCGGCGCGCAAGATCGTCGAGACGGTGACTCGCACGGGCGCTCAGGTCGCGGGCCCGGTGCCGCTGCCGACGGAGAAGAACGTCTACTGCGTCATCCGTTCGCCGCACAAGTACAAGGACAGCCGCGAGCACTTCGAGATGCGCACGCACAAGCGGCTCATCGACATCCTCGATCCGACGCCCAAGACGGTCGACTCGCTCATGCGACTCGACCTGCCGGCCGGCGTCGACATCGAAATCAAGCTGTAGACCGTTCCTGAGACTTCAAGGCAAGGACACATAACGATGGGCACCAACGTGAAGGGCGTACTGGGCGAGAAGCTCGGCATGACCCAGGTGTGGGACGAGAACAACCGCGTCGTCCCGGTCACCGTGGTCAAGGCTGGGCCCTGCGTCGTCACCCAGCTCCGCTCCCCGGAGACCGACGGCTACTCGGCCGTCCAGATCGCCTTCGGCGCGATCGACCCCCGCAAGGTGAACAAGCCGCAGGCCGGGCACTTCGCCAAGGCCGGCGTCACCCCGCGGCGGCACCTGGTCGAGATCCGCACCGATGACGCCTCCGAGTACACGCTGGGCCAGGAGATCTCGGCCGAGACCTTCGAGGCCGGCCAGATGGTCGACGTGATCGGCACCACCAAGGGCAAGGGCTTCGCCGGCGTCATGAAGCGACACGGCTTCCACGGCCTGCGCGCCTCCCACGGTGTGCAGCGCAAGCACCGCTCGCCCGGCTCCATCGGCGGCTGCGCCACCCCGGGTCGCGTGTTCAAGGGCATGAAGATGGCCGGCCGGATGGGCGGCGATCGTCAGACCACCCAGAACCTGAAGGTCGCCGGCGTCGATGCCGAGCGCGGCCTGCTGCTCATCAAGGGCGCCGTCCCCGGCCCCAAGGGCGGCCTCGTGTTCGTCCGTAGCGCTGTGAAGGAGAACCAGGCATGACCGCCGTTGACGTCCGTACCCCCGCGGGCACGACCTCCGGCACGGTCGAGCTCCCCGCCGAGATCTTCGACGTGCAGGTGAACGTCCCCCTGATCCACCAGGTGGTCGTCGCCCAGCTCGCCGCTGCCCGCCAGGGCTCGGCCGACACCAAGTCGCGAGCTGAGGTGAGCGGCGGTGGCCGCAAGCCGTACAAGCAGAAGGGCACCGGCCGCGCCCGTCAGGGCTCGATCCGTGCGCCGCAGTACGCCGGCGGCGGTATCGCGCACGGCCCGACGCCGCGCAGCTACGCGCAGCGCACCCCCAAGAAGATGAAGGCGGCCGCCCTGCGCGGTGCCCTCTCCGATCGGGCGCGCGACGGCCGCATCTTCGTCATCACGGAGTTCGTCACGGGACAGACCCCGTCGACCAAGGCGGCGCTGGAGGCCATCAAGTCGCTCGGCGTCGAGGGCAACCTGCTCATTGCCATCGACCGCGACGACGACGTGTCGGCCCTCAGCCTGCGCAACGCTCCTGCGGTCCACGTGCTGTACGTCGACCAGCTCAACACCTACGACGTCCTCTGCAGCGACAACATCGTCTTCACGTCGGCTGCGCTGGACGCCTTCCTGGCCGGCCCGGCGACGGGCAAGTCCGTGAAGGCCGTTGCCACCGAAAGTGAGGCCTCCGAATGAGGATCGCCGATCCCCGCGACATCCTGATCGCGCCGGTCATCTCGGAGAAGAGCTACGGGCTCCTCGACGAGAACAAGTACACCTTCCTGGTGTCGCCCGGCGCGAACAAGACGCAGATCAAGCTTGCGGTGCAGGAGGTGTTCGGCGTGAAGGTGACGAGCGTCAACACCAACAACCGTGAGGGCAAGCGCATCCGTACCCGGACGGGCTTCGGACGCCGCGCGGCTACCAAGCGCGCCATCGTGACCGTCGCTCCGGGCGAGCGCATCGACATCTTCGGAGGGCCGGTCTCCTGACCGGCCGAACCTGACTAAAGGACGAGAGCAATGGGAATCCGCAAGTACAAGCCGACCACGCCGGGCCGTCGAGGCGCCAGCGTGGCCGACTTCGTCGAGATCACCCGGTCGGAGCCGGAGAAGTCGCTGGTGCGCCCCCTCCCCAAGAAGGGTGGCCGCAACAACTCGGGCAAGATCACCACGCGCCACCAGGGTGGTGGCCACAAGCGCGCCTACCGCGTCATCGACTTCCGTCGTGCGGACAAGGACGGCGTGCCGGCGAAGGTCGCGCACATCGAGTACGACCCGAACCGCACCGCCCGGATCGCGCTGCTGCACTACGCCGACGGCGAGAAGCGCTACATCATCGCGCCGAACAAGCTCAAGCAGGGTGACCCGATCGAGACTGGTCCGAGCGCGGACATCAAGCCCGGCAACAACCTGCCGCTCCGCAACATCCCGGTCGGCACCGTGATCCACGCCGTCGAGATCAAGCCAGGCGGCGGCGCCAAGATCGCCCGCTCGGCCGGCGCATCGGTCCAGCTGGTGGCCAAGGACGGCCCGTACGCACAGCTGCGCATGCCGTCCGGCGAGATCCGCAACGTCGATGTGCGCTCCCGCGCGACCGTCGGCGAGGTGGGCAACGCCGAGCAGTCGAACATCAACTGGGGCAAGGCCGGCCGTATGCGCTGGAAGGGCAAGCGCCCGACCGTCCGCGGTGTGGCCATGAACCCGGTCGACCATCCGCACGGCGGTGGCGAAGGCAAGACCTCAGGCGGTCGTCACCCGGTCAACCCCGGTGGCAAGCCGGAGGGTCGCACCCGCAAGGCCAACAAGGCCAGCGACAAGTTCATCGTCCGTCGCCGCAAGTCCGGCAAGAAGCGCTAAGGGAAAACCATGCCACGCAGTCTCAAGAAGGGCCCCTTCGTCGACGACCACCTGATGAAGAAGGTGGACACGCAGAACGAGGCAGGCTCGAAGAACGTCATCAAGACGTGGTCCCGGCGTTCCATGATCGTGCCGGCCATGCTCGGCCACACGATCGCGGTGCACGACGGTCGCAAGCACGTTCCGGTGTTCGTCACCGAGAACATGGTGGGGCACAAGCTCGGCGAGTTCGCCCCGACGCGGACCTTCCGGGGTCACATCAAGGACGACCGCAAGGCGAAGCGGCGCTAGCCACCAGCCAGCAGGTCACGCGGCACTCGTCGCAGCGAAGGCAACACCACCGGCAAGGCACGACACGAAAGCAAGGGGAAAGACATGGAAGCCAGGGCCCAGGCGCGCTACGTGCGCGTCACGCCCATGAAGGCCCGCCGAGTCATCGACCTCATCCGAGGCATGAACGCGGCTGAGGCCCAGGCGGTGTTGAAGTTCGCTCCGCAGGCGGCAAGCGAGCCGATCGGCAAGGTGCTCGACAGCGCCATCGCCAACGCGGCGAACAACCACGCGATGGATCCGCGGTCGCTCGTCGTGAGCGCGGCTTTCGTCGACGAGGGCCCGACCATGAAGCGGATCCGTCCGCGCGCACAAGGGCGCGCCTACCGGATCAACAAGCGCAGCAGTCACATCACCGTTGTCGTCTCCGACGGCTCCGCAGAGCAGAAGGGCTGACCGACGTGGGACAGAAAGTAAACCCGCACGGCTTCCGGCTGGGCATCACCAGCGACTTCAACACCCGCTGGTTCGCCGACAGCAGCAAGCCCGGACAGCGCTACCGCGACTACGTCGCGGAGGACGTCAAGATCCGCAAGCTGCTCTCCCAGGGCATGGAGCGCGCTGGCATCTCCCGCGTGGAGATCGAGCGCACCCGTGACCGCGTTCGCGTGGACATCCACACGGCGCGTCCGGGCATCGTCATCGGCCGCCGTGGCGCCGAGGCCGACCGCATCCGCGGTGACCTCGAGAAGCTGACGGGCAAGCAGGTGCAGCTGAACATCCTCGAGGTCAAGAACCCCGAGATGGATGCTCAGCTGGTGGCCCAGGGCATCGCCGAGCAGTTGTCCAGCCGTGTCTCGTTCCGGCGTGCCATGCGCAAGGGCATCCAGAGCACCATGAAGTCGGGCGCCAAGGGCATCCGGGTCCAGGTCTCGGGTCGCCTCGGTGGCGCTGAGATGTCTCGGACCGAGTTCTACCGCGAGGGTCGGGTGCCGCTGCACACGCTGCGCGCCGACATCGACTACGGCTTCTACGAGGCACGGACCACGTTCGGTCGCATCGGCGTGAAGGTGTGGATCTACAAGGGTGAGGCCCTGGCGACCCGCGCTGAGCGCGAGGCGGCGGCCGCGGCTGCCCGCCTGTCCGGGCCGCGGACCCGTCCGGACCGCCCGCGTCGCCCGCGTCGCGAGGACGAGGCTGTCGCGGTGGGCGCCACGGAGCAGGCCGCTGAGGCTGCCACCGGCGAGGCCGTGGTCGAGCCCGTGACCGAAGGCCAGGAGGGCTAGTCATGCTTATTCCCCGCAGGGTCAAGCACCGCAAGCAGCATCACCCGAAGCGCACTGGCGTGGCCAAGGGCGGCACCGAGGTGACGTTCGGCTCGTACGGCCTCCAGGCTCTGGAGCCGGCCTACGTGACGAACCGCCAGATCGAGGCTGCTCGTATCGCCATCACCCGGCACATCCGTCGTGGCGGCAAGGTCTGGATCAACATCTACCCGGATCGTCCGCTGACCAAGAAGCCCGCCGAGACTCGCATGGGCTCCGGCAAGGGCTCGCCCGAGTGGTGGGTCGCGAACGTCAAGCCGGGTCGCGTGATGTTCGAGCTGTCCTACCCCGACGAGAAGATCGCGAACGAGGCACTGACGCGCGCGATGCACAAGCTCCCCATGAAGTGCCGGATCGTTCGACGCGAAGAGGCAGGTGACAACTGATGTCCGCAGGCACGAAGGTAGGCGAACTCCGCAACCTCGACGACGCCGAGCTGGCGTCGAAGCTCCGTGAGGCCAAGGAGGAGCTGTTCAATCTGCGCTTCCAGGGCGCAACCGGACAGCTCGAGAACCATGGCCGTCTGCGCGCGGTCCGCAAGGACATCGCCCGGATCTACACGATCCTGCGCGAGCGCGAGCTCGGTATCACCCCCTTTGATGGCATCGAAGCCGACGACACGGCAGGTGTCGCATGAGCGTGAATGAGGCAGGCGTGGAAGAGACGCGTGGCTACCGCAAGACCCGTGAGGGCCTCGTGGTCAGCGACAAGATGGACAAGACGGTCGTCGTGGCGGTCGAGGACCGCTTCAAGCACCCTCTGTACGGCAAGGTTGTGCGCCGCACCAGCAAGCTCAAGGCGCATGACGAGGCCAATGCGGCCGGCGTCGGCGATCGGGTTCTCCTGATGGAGACCCGCCCGACCTCCGCCACCAAGCGGTGGCGTGTGGTCGAGATCCTCGAGAAGGCCAAGTAGCCAACCCCACAGTTCCGCCAGGCTCTTCGACGGAGAACCGGCAGACGATCAGGAGAATGCAGTGATTCAGCAGGAGTCGCGACTTCGAGTCGCCGACAACACCGGTGCCAAGGAGATCCTTTGCATCCGGGTCCTCGGCGGCTCCGGCCGTCGCTACGCCGGTATCGGTGACGTCATCGTGGCCACGGTGAAGGACGCCATCCCGGGCGGCAACGTCAAGAAGGGCGAGGTCGTCAAGGCCGTCATCGTGCGCACCAAGAAGGAGCGGCGGCGCGCGGACGGCTCGTACATCCGCTTCGACGAGAACGCTGCAGTCATCCTCAAGGGTGATGGCGAGCCGCGCGGCACCCGCATCTTCGGCCCGGTGGGCCGAGAGCTGCGTGAGAAGAAGTTCATGAAGATCATCTCGCTGGCTCCGGAGGTGCTGTAGCCATGGCTCTCAACATTCGCAAGGGTGACCTGGTCCAGGTCATCTCCGGCAAGGACCGCGGCGTCAAGGGCAAGGTCATCGAGGTCTACCCCGAGTCCGACCGCGTCATCGTCGAAGGTGTCAACCGGATCAAGAAGCACACCAAGGTCGGGCAGAACGCCCGCGGTGCCAAGACCGGCGGCATCATCACGACCGAGGCTCCGATCCACGTGTCCAATGTGATGATCGTGGATCCGGAGGACGGTCGTCCCACCCGCATCGGCTTCCGCAAGGAGGCGGTCGAGAAGCGCCGCACCGACGGCTCCACCTACGAGGCTGAGCGCAGTGTTCGCATCTCGCGCCGCACCGGCAAGGACATCTGAGGGATCCCATGAGTGCCACTACTGAGAACACCATGCCGCGCCTGAAGGCCCGGTACCGTGAGGAGATCCTCCCTGCGCTGCGCGAGGAGTTCGACTTCGCCAACGTGATGCAGGTCCCGACCGTCACCAAGATCGTGGTGAACATGGGCGTCGGTGACGCCGCTCGTGACTCCAAGCTGATCGAGGGCGCGATCCGCGACCTGCAGGACATCACCGGCCAGAAGCCGCAGGTGACCAAGGCCCGCAAGTCCATCGCGCAGTTCAAGCTGCGTGAGGGCCAGCCCATCGGCGCGCACGTCACCCTTCGGGGCGACCGCATGTGGGAGTTCCTCGATCGGCTGCTGTCGATCGCGCTCCCGCGTATCCGCGACTTCCGGGGCCTGTCCCCGAAGCAGTTCGACGGCCGTGGCAACTTCACGTTCGGCCTTAACGAGCAGTCGATGTTCCACGAGATCGACCAGGACAAGATCGACCGTGTCCGTGGCATGGACATCACTGTGGTGACCACCGCCAAGAACGATGATGAAGGCCGCGCCCTGCTTCGCCTTCTCGGATTCCCCTTCAAGGAGGCCTGAGCCCTATGGCGAAGAAAGCGCTTGTCCAGAAGCAGCAGAAGCCTGCCAAGTTCAAGGTGCGCGAGTACACGCGGTGCACCAAGTGCGGTCGTCCGCACTCGGTCTACCGCAAGTTCGGACTGTGCCGAGTGTGTGTGCGGGAGATGGCCCACGCGGGCGAGCTCCCCGGTGTGACGAAGAGCAGCTGGTAACCCACGACGTTGAAGGTCCGCTCCGGCGGAAACCACATCGAGGAAGGCCTTAGGCCAAGACATGACAATGACAGACCCCATCGCGGACATGCTTGCGCGACTGCGCAACGCTAACTCCGCATACCACGACACCGTGGCGATGCCGCACTCGAAGATCAAGGCGAACATCGCCGACATCCTTCAGCGTGAGGGCTACATCGCCGGGTGGACCGTCGAGGACGCCGAGGTCGGCAAGACCTTGATCCTGAACCTCAAGTACGGGCCCTCCCGGGAGCGTTCGATCGCCGGCCTGCGCCGCGTGTCGAAGCCGGGCTTGCGCGTGTACGCGAAGAGCACGGCACTGCCCCGAGTCCTCGGCGGCTTGGGCATCGCCATCCTTTCGACGTCGTCGGGGCTCCTGACCGACCGTCAGGCCGCGAAGAAGGGCGTGGGCGGGGAAGTCCTCGCCTACGTCTGGTAGGGGAGGGTTACCGATATGTCTCGCATCGGACGTCAGCCCATCACCATCCCGGCGGGAGTCACCGCCAAGGTGGATGGTCGTGAGGTTACTGTGACCGGCCCGAAGGGCACCTTGACCATGGTCGTGGCCGAGCCCATCACCGTGGCGGAGGAGGACGGCTCGCTCGTCGTCACCCGCCCGGACGATGAGCGCGACTCGAAGGCCCGTCACGGCCTGACCCGCACGCTCGTCAACAACATGGTCGTCGGCGTGACCCAGGGCTACGAGAAGGGCCTGGAGATCGTGGGCACCGGTTACCGCGTGGCCGCGAAGGGCACCGATCTGGAGTTCCAGCTCGGCTTCAGCCACCCGGTCGTGGTCCCCGCACCTGAGGGCATCAGCTTCCAGGTCGAGAGTCCCGTGAAGTTCAAGGTCATGGGCATCGACAAGCAGAAGGTCGGCGAGGTCGCCGCGAACATCCGCAAGATCCGCAAGCCGGAGCCGTACAAGGGCAAGGGCGTGCGGTACGAGGGCGAGGTCGTTCGCCGCAAGGCCGGAAAGGCTGGTAAGTAATGAGTTCCTTCGCCCCCAAGCTGGGCACGCGGACCCCGACCACGGTCGGGCGTTCCCGTCGCCATCTGCGCGTGCGCAAGAAGGTCGCCGGTACCGCGGAGCGTCCGCGCCTGGTGGTCACCCGCTCGGCCCGCCACATGATGGTGCAGGTCGTCGACGACACTCAGGGCGTGACCCTCGCGTCCGCCTCCACGATGGAGGCAGACGTGCGCGGAGAGTCTGCCGACAAGACCGCCAAGGCACGCAAGGTCGGCCAGCTGGTCGGCGAGCGGGCCAAGAAGGCCGGCGTCGAGTCCGTGGTCTTCGACCGCGGTGGCAACCGCTATCACGGCCGCGTGGCCGCCGTCGCTGACGGTGCGCGCGAGGCCGGGCTGACCTTCTAACGACGTACGACTTTCAGGAAGAGGTAGACCATGTCAGAAACTGCGCGCCGCAGCGGCGGCGCCGGTGATCGCCGGGAGCGCCGCGAGCGCACTCCCCGCGAGGAGAAGTCCGCGTACGTCGAGCGGGTCGTTGCCATCAATCGCGTTGCCAAGGTCGTCAAGGGTGGTCGTCGCTTCAGCTTCACGGCGCTGGTCATCGTGGGCGACGGCGACGGGATGGTCGGCGTCGGCTACGGCAAGGCCAAGGAGGTGCCGGCCGCGATCGCCAAGGGCGTCGAGGAGGCCAAGAAGCACTTCTTCCGCGTCCCGCGGATCCAGGGCACCATTCCGCACCCCATCACGGGTGAGGCGGCTGCCGGAGTGGTCATGCTGCGTCCGGCCGCACCCGGTACCGGCGTCATCGCCGGTGGTCCGGTGCGCGCCGTGCTGGAGTGCGCCGGGATCCATGACGTGCTCAGCAAGTCCATGGGCTCCGACAACGCGATCAACATCGTGCACGCGACCGTGGCAGCACTGAAGGGCCTCGAGTCGCCGGAGGCAGTCGCGGCTCGTCGTGGACTGCCCCTCGAGGACGTCGCTCCGGCGGCGCTCCTGCGGGCGCGAGCGGAAGCGGGTGCATCGTGACTCGGCTGAAGGTCACCCAGAAGAAGTCCAAGATCGGCGGAACGAGCGATCAGCGCAACACCCTGCGCTCGCTCGGCCTCAAGCGCATTGGCGACACCGTCGTCAAGGAGGACCGTCCGGAGATCCGCGGCATGGTGAACGCCGTGCGGCATCTGGTTGTTGTCGAGGAGGTCGACTGACGATGGCACTCAAAGTCCATCACCTGCGCCCGGCACCGGGCGCCAAGACGCCCAAGACCCGCAAGGGCCGTGGTGAGGCGTCCAAGGGCAAGACGGCCGGCCGTGGCACCAAGGGCACGAAGGCCCGCTACCAGGTTCCGGCCCGGTTCGAGGGCGGGCAGATGCCCCTCCACATGCGCCTGCCGAAGCTCAAGGGCTTCAAGAACCCGGCCAAGACCGAGTTCCAGGTCGTCAACGTGGCCATGATCGGGAAGCTGTTCCCCGAGGGCGGCGAGGTCGGCGTGGCCGAACTGGTCGCTGCCGGCGCGGTCCGCAAGGGCCAGTTGGTCAAGGTTCTGGGCCAGGGCGAGATCAGTGTCGCGGTTTCGGTGAGTGCGGATGCGTTCTCCGATACGGCTCGTGACAAGATCGTGGCAGCGGGCGGGACGGCAACCGTCCGCTAGCGGACACGGCCCTCGGGTTCCATGACCCGAGGGCACCTTGCCCCGTTCGTTCCCGAGACCAGCAGGAGGCCACGTGCACATCAGTGCATTCGGTGCTGCACTGCGCACGCCTGACCTTCGTCGGAAGATCTTCTTCACGATCGGTCTGCTGGCGCTGTATCGCCTCGGATCGGTCGTGCCGACTCCGGGTGTCGACTACGCGGCTATTCAGCGATGCATCGACGTCGTGCAGGACAACTCCGTCTACGCCCTGATCAACCTGTTCAGTGGCGGGGCGCTGCTTCAGCTGTCCGTCTTCGCGCTCGGGATCATGCCGTACATCACCGCGAGCATCATCCTGCAGCTGCTCACCGTGGTCATCCCACGCCTGGAGACGCTGAAGAAGGACGGCCAGGCGGGCCAGGCGAAGATCACGCAGTACACGAGGTACGTCACCATCGGCCTGGCGATCCTGCAGTCCACGGCGATCATTTCGCTGGCTCGGACGCCAGGCGCCCTGTTCAGCGGCTGTAACGAGTCGATCATCCCCAATGACGCCATCTGGGTCATCCTGGTCATGATCATCGTGATGACCGCAGGTACCGCCGTCATCATGTGGTTCGGCGAGTTGATCACCGAGCGCGGCGTAGGCAACGGCATGTCCGTGCTGATCTTCACCTCGATCATCGCCACCATCCCGGCCCAGTTCGCCAGCATCTGGGGCAGCCAGGGCCCGTTCACGTTCTCCATGACACTGGCGGTCGGCCTGGCCGTCATCGGGTTCGTGGTCTTCGTGGAGCAGGCCCAGCGCCGGATCCCCGTCCAGTACGCCAAGCGCATGGTCGGGCGGCGCATGTACGGAGGCACGTCGACCTACATCCCGCTCAAGGTGAACATGGCGGGTGTCATCCCGGTCATCTTCGCCTCGTCGCTGATGTTCCTTCCGGTCCTGCTGGTGCAGTTGACCGGCAGCCAGGCCGACTGGGCCGTCTGGGTCCAGCAGAACCTGGCGACGGGCAGCGGCAGCATCTACGCGCTCTTCTACTTCCTGCTGATCATCTTCTTCTGCTACTTCTACGTCTCGATCACGTTCAACCCGGTCGAGGTCGCGGACAACATGAAGAAGTACGGCGGCTTCATCCCGGGCATCCGCGCGGGGCGGCCGACGGCCGAGTACCTCGACTACGTCCTGACCCGCCTCACGGCGCCCGGCTCGCTGTACCTGGGCCTGATCGCCGTGCTGCCGCTGCTCGCCTTCGACTTCCTCGGCGTCGGGTCGCAGTTCATCTTCGGCGGCACCAGCCTGCTGATCATGGTCGGCGTGGGCCTGGATACCGTCAAGCAGATCGAAGCCCAGCTCCAGCAGCGTAACTACGAAGGGTTCCTGCGCTGATGCGTGTCGTCCTGATGGGTCCGCCAGGCGCGGGCAAGGGCACCCAGGCCGCGATCCTGGCGAGCGTGCTGGGCGTGCCGCACATCTCCACGGGCGACATCTTCAGGCTGAACGTCTCGCAGGGCACGCCCTTGGGCGTCGAGGCCAAGCGGTACATGGACGCCGGTGAGTACGTGCCGGACGGCGTCACCAACGCCATGGTGCGCGACCGGCTCTCCCGGGAGGACTGCCGACCCGGTTTCCTGCTGGACGGCTACCCGCGCACAGTCGAGCAGGTCGGGGAGCTCGGGGCGATGCTGCGCAGCGACTCGCAAGCACTGGACGCGGTGCTCGAGCTGACGGTCGACATCGACGAGGTCGTCGGGCGCCTGGTCAAGCGGGCGCAGGAGCAGGGCCGCAGCGACGACACGGAGGACGTGATCCGTCGCCGGCTCGAGGTCTACTTCGAGCAGACGGCGCCGTTGACGGCGATGTACGAGCAGCAGGGGCTGCTGGTGCGCGTGGACGGGCTCGGCTCCATCGACGAGGTTTCCGCCCGTATCGGCGCTGCCCTCGCCGTCGACGCTGGCTAGCCATGTTCCGTCGCAAGAGCAGCATCGAGATCAAGACCCCGGACCAGCTGGCTGTGATGCGCCAGGCCGGCCTCGTGGTGGCCACGGCCCTGCAGGCCATCACCGACGCCGCCCAGTCGGGCGTCACGACCGCCGAACTCGACCTCATCGCGCGAGACGTGCTGTCGGACAACCGAGCCACGTCGTCGTTTCTGGGCTACAAGGCGCATGGCGCCGTGCCGTACCCGGGAGTCATCTGCGCGTCGGTCAACGAGGAAGTCGTCCACGGCATCCCCGGCAGCCGGACGCTGCGAGAGGGCGACCTGTTGTCGGTGGACTTCGGTGCCATCGTCGACGGCTGGAACGGTGATGCGGCCGTGAGCGTGCTGGTGGGCGACGTCGGAGTCGACGTGGCCGAGCTGAGCCGGGTCACGGAAGCCGCGCTGTGGGCCGGTCTCGCGCAGGCGCGTGCCGGCGGCCACCTGACCGATATCAGCCACGCGGTCGAGTCGGCGATCGTCGAGGCGGAGCAGTCGGCGGGCCACGAGTACGGGATCGTCGAGGAGTACGGCGGTCACGGCATCGGGTCCCGGATGCACATGGAGCCGCACATCCTGAACTACGGCAGCCCCGGCCGCGGGCCCATCCTGCGGCCCGGCATGGCCCTCGCCATCGAGCCAATGGTCACCCTGGGCAACCCCGCGGTGATGGTGCTGGACGACGCCTGGACCGTGGTGACGATGGACGGGTCGGTGGCCTGCCACTGGGAGCACACCGTCGCCGTCACCGAGGACGGGCCGTGGGTGCTCACCACCCTGGCCGACGTCCGCCTCTGATCCCCGTCCACCCCCTCTCGTTTGTCCCGCAATACGGGACAACTGCGGAATGAAACGGACAAACCACCCCCGGATCGCGCGGTTGTCCCGGAGTACGGGAGAAACGAGGCCACAGGCGGGGCGGCCCGGCGGAACGGGACGACCCCGGATTTTGTGCACGGGCGCACAATGCGTAGACTTCGACGGTCGGTTTCAGGCTTCCCCGCCTCCTGCCTGCTTCGACCCGGATTCCGGGTGCAGCAGCATGGGCGGAGGGCGTGGATCCGCTCCACTACTCGAGAGCAGAGGTTATGGGCAAGAAGGACGGCGCGATCGAGCTCGAGGGCACGATCACCGAGTCGCTGCCCAACGCGATGTTCCGCGTGGAGCTCGACAACGGGCACAAGGTGCTCGCCCACATCAGCGGGAAGATGCGGATGCACTACATCCGGATCCTTCCGGACGACCGGGTCGTCGTGGAGCTCTCGCCCTACGACCTGACTCGCGGCCGGATCGTCTACCGCTACAAGTAATTCGCCAGAACCGACAAAGAACGGGAAGCAACTCACCATGAAGGTCCAGCCGAGCGTCAAGCCGATTTGCGACAAGTGCAAGGTCATCCGTCGCCACGGCCGGGTCATGGTGATCTGCGAGAACCCGCGCCACAAGCAGCGTCAGGGCTGACCCCAGCACCTGTCGCGGCCGCAGGGGAGACAACCCGGCGTCCGAATCAAGCAGAGCCCGACCCCCGCAGCTGCGCGTGCGCAACCGCGGGACGACACCCCCGGACACGAGGCCGGGGACCTGCCTTGGCGGGCAGGGTTGGCTCCGCAACCGAAACCTCGTGCACGACAAGAAGAGAGAACGCCTCATGGCACGAATCGTTGGCGTCGACCTCCCGCGCGACAAGCGCATGGCGGTGGCGCTTACCTACATCTATGGAGTCGGTCGCTCCCAGGCGGCGAAGGCCCTCGAGGCCACGGGCGTCAGCCCCGATCTGCGCGCCAAGGACCTGACCGAGGAGCAGACCCTCGCTCTGCGTGACTGGATCGACGAGAACCTGAAGGTGGAGGGTGACCTCCGCCGCGAGGTGGCCGCCGACATTCGTCGCAAGGTCGAGATCGGCTGCTACCAGGGCCTGCGTCATCGCAAGGGCCTGCCGGTCCGTGGCCAGCGCACTCACACCAATGCCCGCACCCGCAAGGGCCCGCGGAAGACCGTCGCTGGCAAGAAGAAGGCCGGCAAGTAAGCCGCCGCGAGACTTTGGAGAACTGACACATGGCCCCCAAGAGTGGCAACAAGCCCGGCGCGAAGAAGCTGCGCCGCAAGGAGAAGAAGAACGTGGCCCACGGCCACGCTCACATCAAGAGCACGTTCAACAACACCATCGTCTCGATCACCGATCCCACGGGTGCAGTGATCGCCTGGGCGAGTGCTGGGCAGGTCGGCTTCAAGGGAAGCCGCAAGTCCACCCCGTTCGCCGCGCAGCTCGCCGCCGAGGCTGCCGCGCGTCGCGCGATGGAGCACGGCATGCGCAAGGTCGACGTGTTCGTCAAGGGTCCGGGCTCCGGCCGTGAGACCGCCATCCGTTCGCTGCAGGCCACGGGCCTCGAGGTCGGCTCCATCGCCGACGTCACCCCCGCACCGCACAACGGAACCCGTCCGCCCAAGCGTCGCCGCGTCTGACCGCGCGATCAGAATCTAGGAGATAACGAACCATGGCGCGTTATACAGACGCCGATTGCAAGCGGTGCCGCCGCGAGAAGATGAAGCTGTTCCTCAAGGGTGCGAAGTGCGAGTCGCCGAAGTGCCCGTTCGAGAAGCGCCCCTACCCGCCCGGCCAGCACGGCCGCGGTCGGTCGAAGGACAGCGAGTACCTGCTGCAGCTTCGTGAGAAGCAGAAGGCGACCCGGATGTACGGGGTGCTGGAGAAGCAGTTCTCCAACTACTACAAGGAAGCGCAGCGGCAGTCCGGCAAGACCGGCGAGAACCTGCTGCAGATCCTCGAGACCCGTCTCGACAACGTGGTGTTCCGTGCGGGCTTCGCGAAGTCCCGTGACATGGCCCGTCAGCTGGTGACCCACGGTCACTTCATGGTCAACGGCCACAAGGTGAACATCCCGTCGTTCCGCGTCTCGCCCAACGACATCGTCGAGGTGCGTCCCGGCTCACGTGAGCTCACGCCGTTCGTCGTCGCGCACGCCGAGATCGGCGAGCGTTCGGTGCCGGCATGGCTCGAGGTCATCCCGTCCCAGATGCGGATCCTCGTGCACTCGCTGCCGGCCCGTGCGGTCATCGACACGCAGGTCAACGAGCAACTGATCGTCGAGCTCTACTCCAAGTAGTCCGTCCAGGTTCGCGACGTCAAATAGCGGTCGTCGCGGGAAGGAAGTCATAACGTGCTTATCAGCCAGCGCCCCGTGCTCATCGAGGAGCCGATCAACGAGTTCCGCTCGCGCTTCGTCCTCGAGCCCCTCGAGCCCGGTTTCGGCTACACCCTCGGCAACTCCCTGCGGCGCACGCTGCTGTCGTCCATCCCGGGCGCGGCGGTCACCAGCATCCGCATCGAGGGCGTGCTCCACGAGTTCACCACCGTTCCCGGGGTGAAGGAGGACGTCACCGAGCTCATCCTCAACATCAAGCAGCTGGTGATCTCGTCCGAGCATGACGAGCCCGTGGTCATGTACCTGCGCAAGCAGGGTCCCGGCACCGTCACCGCAGCTGACATCCAGCCGCCGGCAGGCGTCGAGGTGCACAACCCCGGCCTCCACATCGCCACGCTGAACGGCAAGGGCAAGCTCGAGATCGAGCTCGTCGTCGAGCGCGGTCGCGGCTACGTCTCCGCCGTGCTCAACAAGCAGGCTGGCCAGGAGATCGGCCGGATCCCGGTCGACTCGATCTACAGCCCGGTGCTGAAGGTGACCTACAAGGTCGAGGCCACTCGCGTCGAGCAGCGCACCGACTTCGACAAGCTCATCCTCGACGTCGAGACCAAGCAGTCGATGCGTCCGCGCGATGCTGTCGCATCGGCCGGCAAGACCCTCGTCGAGCTCTTCGGACTCGCGCGCGAGCTCAATGTCGACGCCGAGGGCATCGACATCGGCCCGTCGCCGACGGACGCCTTCGTGGCCGAGCAGCTGTCGACCCCGGTCGAGCAGCTCGACCTCACGGTCCGGTCCTACAACTGCCTCAAGCGTGAGGGCATCCACACCGTGGGCGAGCTCATCACCCGCAGCGAGGCCGACCTCCTCGACATCCGCAACTTCGGTGCGAAGTCGATCGACGAGGTCAAGGTCAAGCTGGCCGGCCTCGGCCTGGCCCTCAAGGACAGCCCGCCCGGGTTCGACCCCGGCGCAGCCGTCTACTTCACCGACGATGACGACGACCTGGCGTACGCCGAGGACGAGCAGCTCTAGCGGCTGCGCTCACACGAAAGCACTGAGGAGAACCAATGCCTACGCCAACCAAGGGTCCCCGTCTCGGCGGTGGTCCGGCACACGAGCGGCTCATGCTGGCCAACCTGGCCACCGCGCTGTTCGAGCACGGGCGGATCACCACCACCGAGGCGAAGGCCAAGCGCCTGCGTCCGCTGGCGGAGCGCCTGATCACCTTCGCGAAGCGCGGCGACCTGCACGCCCGTCGTCGCGTCATGACGGTGGTCAAGGACAAGTCGGTCGTGCACGTGCTGTTCACTGAGATCGGCCCGCAGTACGCCACCCGGCCGGGCGGCTACACGCGGATCACGAAGATCGGTCCCCGCAAGGGTGACAACGCGCCGATGGCCGTGATCGAGCTGGTCGAGCCGATGGCCGAGCAGGTCGTTGCCGAGGCGACGGGTGCGACGAAGCGCGCGGCGAAGGAGAAGGCAGCCGAGACAGGCCGCCCCTGCTGCCGTCGTGGAGGAGGTCGTCGAGGAGACGGCGCCGGTCGAGGCCGAGGCCACTGAGGTCGAGGAGACCGTCGTGGCTGAGGAGTCGGCTGACACCGAGACCGAGCCGACGCCGAGGCCGACGCCGAGGCCGACGAGAAGAAGGACGAGTCCTGACCGACTCCCCGAACACCGATCAGCCCGTCCCCGGAGTCCCGGGTGACGGGCTGATCCGTCTGCGCCTGCGGCTCGCCTACGACGGCCGGGAGTTCGCTGGCTGGGCCTACCAGCCGAACCCGCCGGGCCTGCGCACGGTCCAGGGCGAGCTGCAACGGGTGCTGGGGCACCTGTTCGGAGGTGTGGTCGAGGTCCAGTGCGCGGGCCGAACGGATGCCGGCGTCCACGCTCGCGGTCAGGTCGCCCACGTCGACGTCGCGGACTGGCCGGCGGACGTCGATGCACGGCGGATCAACCGCGCCCTTCCCGACGACGTCCGGGTGCTCGAGGTCGATCGGGCCCCCGAGGGCTTCGACGCCCGGTTCGCGGCGATCTGGCGTCGCTACTCGTACCGCGTCAGCGACGACGGGCTCGGCCCGGACCCGTTGGAGCGGCACCTTGTGCTGCCGTGGTCGCGCCCGCTGGACATCGACGCGATGAACGCGGCCGCGGAACCACTGCTGGGGGAGCACGACTTCGCGCCGTTCTGCAGGGCGCGGGAATTCGCCACGACCGTCCGCGGGCTGCAGCGGCTCGACTGGCAGCGCGACGGCGCGGGGCTGGCCGTCATGACGGTGCAGGCTGACGCGTTCTGCCACTCGATGGTGCGGTCCCTCGTGGGCGTGCTGCTGCCGGTCGGCGACGGGCGGCGCCCGGTCACATGGCCCGGCGAGGTGCTGCGCTCCGGCCGCAAGGACTCGGCCGTCACGACCATGCCCGCCTTCCCGCTCGTCCTGGAGGCGGTGGGCTATCCGTCGGACGATGCGTTGCTCGGCCGCCAGCGCGAGACCCGCAGCGTTCGCACCCTGGACTCCTGATGGCACACATCGACGTGCAGCACGTCACCTACGCCCTTCCGGACGGCCGGGTGCTCCTCGACGACGTCGGGTTCCGAGTCCCCGACGGGGCGACGGCCGCGCTGGTCGGAGCCAACGGCTCGGGCAAGACGACCCTGCTGCGGATGATCGCGGCTATCGGCGCGCCCGGTGTTGCGTCCTCCGCGGACGAGCCCAAGCCGCACGAGGGGTCGATCGTGTGTTCGGGAAGCGTCTCCGTGATGCGGCAGTTCATCGGCCAGATGAGCGAGGGGACCGTGCGGGACCTGCTGCTCGGAGTGAGCGCCATGACGCTCCAGCGCGCGGCGAAGCGGCTGGACGACGCGGAACTGGCGCTCATGGAGACGGATGACGAGCCCACTCAGATGCAGTACGCGCAGGCCATCGCGGACTATGCGGATGCCGGCGGCTACGACGCGGAGGTGCTCTTCGACGTCGTGACGACCGCGTCTCTGGGGCAGCCATATGAGCGGGTGCGCTGGCGTCCGGTGGCGACGCTGTCGGGTGGCGAGCAGAAGCGCCTGGTGCTCGAGCTGCTACTGCGCGGGCCCTCGGACATCCTCCTGCTGGACGAGCCCGACAACTACCTCGACGTGCCCGGCAAGACCTGGCTGGAACAGCAGCTGCGGGAGTCGCCCAAGACCGTCCTGCTCATCAGCCACGACCGCGAGCTGCTGAACCAGTGCGCCAGCCACGTGATCGCCGTCGAACTCGGGGCGGTGGGCAACAGCATCTGGGTGCACGGCGGCGGCTTCGCGTCCTTCCATGACGCGCGAGCGGATCGGTTCTCGCGCCTGGAGGAGCTGCGCCGCAGGTGGGACGAGGAGCACGCCAAGCTCCGGGAGCTGGTGCAGTCGCTGAAGATCAAGGCGGCGTACAACGACGGCATGTCGTCTCGCTACCAGGCGGCGCAGACCCGCCTGCGCAAGTTCGAGGAGGCGGGGCCGCCGATCGCCGTGCCGCGCGAGCAGAGCGTCCGGATGCGCCTGACCGGCGGGCGTACGGCCAAGCGCGCGGTCGTCTGCGAGCAGCTCGAGCTGACGGGGCTGACGAGGCCGTTCGACGGCGAGATCTGGTTCGGCGAACGAGTTGCCGTGCTGGGAGCCAACGGCTCGGGCAAGTCGCACCTGCTGCGGCTGCTGGCCCTCGGTGGCAGCGATCCCGATGTGGAGCACCGCCCGGTGGGGGACGTCGAGATCCTGCCGGTGCGGCATGAGGGAGTGGCCCGGCTGGGGGCGCGGGTGCGACCGGGCTGGTTCGCGCAGACGCACGTGCGTCCCGACCTCGCCGGACGCACGCTGCTGACGATTCTGCACCGAGGCGACGAGTGGCGAAACGGCCTGCCGCGCGAGCAGGCCTCCCGCGTGCTGGACCGGTACGAGCTCGCGGAGGCGGCGGAGCAGACGTACGACACGCTCTCCGGGGGCCAGCAGGCCAGGTTCCAGATCCTGCTGCTCGAGCTCAGCGGCGCGACGATGCTGCTCCTCGACGAGCCGACCGACAACCTGGACCTGGCCAGCGCCGAGGCGCTGGAGGAGGGCCTGAACCGGTTCGAGGGCACGGTGGTGGCGGTCACGCATGACCGGTGGTTCACCCGGGGCTTCGACCGGTACTGGGTCTTCCGCTCCGATGGGGCGGTCGTGGAGACCGACGAACCCGTCTGGACCGACTGGTAGCACCCTCTCCCCGTCCGTCTTGAGGTTGCTGGTCGCAAAACGGCCGTTGTGCGACCACCAACCTCAAGACAGACGAGGGCGATTTGGAGGGGGTTGGGCCGCCCCGGTACTCTTGACTGCTGCCGTGATCCGTCACGGCCTGGCCGCCAGGGATGGCGTCCAGTACGGCGCCCCAGAGCGGGGCGTGCAGAGTCCAGGTCCCGACGAGTGAAAGACAGGTGCGGCTCCATGCGCACGTACAGCCCCAAGCCAGGCGACAACACCCCCGTCTGGCACGTGATCGACGCCACTGACGTCGTCCTCGGCCGTTTGGCCACCCATGCCGCCACCCTGCTGCGCGGCAAGCACAAGCCGTCCTTCGCTCCTCATATGGACATGGGCGACTTCGTGATCATCATCAATGCCGAGAAGGTCGCCCTCACGGGTGCCAAGAAGCAGCAGAAGATGGACTTCCGCCACTCCGGTTACCCGGGTGGACTGACGGCTACGTCCTACAGCGAGCTGCTGGAGTCGAATCCGCGTCGCGCCGTCGAGAAGGCGGTCAAGGGGATGCTCCCGCACAACAAGCTCGGTCGGCAGCAGCTGAAGAAGCTCAAGGTCTACGCCGGCTCGGAGCACCCCCACGCTGCGCAGCAGCCGCAGCCGTTCCAGATCACCCAGGTCGCGCAGTAATCGTGCGGCGCGGAAGCAACGAGAGGATTCGTGGCAGTGTCTGAGGCCACCATCGAAGAGACCGACGTCGACGTCATCGAAGACGCGCCGTCCGAGTACACCAGTGAGACCCCGTCGGCCCGTCCGGTCGTCACCCGCGAGATCGTCACCGCCCCCGGCGCAGCCACCGGCCGCCGGAAGCAGGCCATCGCCCGTGTCCGACTCGTGCCGGGCACCGGTCAGTGGACCATCAACGGTCGCACCCTGGACGGCTACTTCCCGAACAAGGTGCACCAGCAGGAGGTCAACGAGCCGTTCGTCGCGCTCGGCGCCGAGGGCCGGTTCGACGTCATCGCCCGCATCAACGGCGGCGGCATCTCGGGTCAGGCCGGCGCGCTGCGCCTCGGCGTGGCCCGTGCCCTCAACGAGATCGACGAGGAGGGCAACCGGCCGACCCTGAAGAAGGCTGGCTTCCTCACCCGTGATCCGCGGGCCAAGGAGCGCAAGAAGTACGGCCTGAAGAAGGCCCGCAAGGCTCCCCAGTACAGCAAGCGCTAGTCCTTTGGGACGGCTCTTCGGCACCGACGGGGTCCGGGGTCTGGCGAACCGCGATCTGACCGCGGAGCTGGCCCTGGACCTCGCCGTCGCCGCCGCCCACGTGCTGGGCGAGATCGGCCTCTTCGAGGGGCACCGGCCCAAGGCTGTCGTCGGCCGTGATCCGCGCGCCAGCGGGGAGTTCCTCGAGGCTGCGGTCGTCGCGGGCCTGGCCAGCGCGGGCGTCGACGTGTTCCGGGTCGGCGTCGTGCCCACTCCCGGCGTCGCCTTCCTGACCGAGGCACTTGGGGCTGATCTGGGCGTGATGCTGTCGGCGTCCCACAACGCCATGCCGGACAACGGGATCAAGTTCTTCGCGCGCGGCGGGCTCAAGCTCGACGACGCCATCGAGGACGCGATCGAGAGCCGACTCCGTGAGCCGTGGGATCGACCGACGGGTGCCGCGGTCGGCCGCGTTGTCGACAGCCCGGATGCCGTCGCCCAGTACGAGGCGCACCTGCTGTCCACGCTTCCGCATCGCCTCGACGGGCTGACCGTGGTGGTCGACTGCGCCAACGGTGCGGCGTCCGCGCTGGCGCCCGCGGTGTACGCCGCCGCCGGCGCCTTCGTCATCCCCATCCACTCGCAGCCGGACGGCCTGAACATCAATCAGGACTGCGGCAGCACCCACATGGACGACCTCATCGAGGCGGTCCTCGCGCATGCGGCCGACATCGGCATCGCTCACGACGGCGACGCCGACCGTTGCCTGGCCGTCGACAATCAGGGCCGACTCGTCGACGGCGACCACATCCTCGCCATCCTGGCGTCCGCGATGAACAGAGCAGGCAGCCTCACCAGCGGCACCGTGGTGGCGACGGTCATGGCCAACCTCGGCTTCAAGCACGCCATGGCGTCCGCCGGCATCTCGGTGGTCGAGACCGGGGTCGGCGACCGCTACGTCCTCGAGGCGATGCGCACCGGTGGGTTCACCCTCGGCGGCGAGCAGAGCGGGCACGTGGTGATGTCGTCGCACGCGACCACGGGCGACGGACTCCTCACCGGCCTGCATCTGATGGCCGAGGTCGCAGCCACCGGGCAGCCGTTGGCGCAGCTGGCCGACTCGGTCACCAAGCTGCCGCAGGTGCTCGTGAACGTGCGCGGCGTCGACAAGGACGGGATCGACGACTGTGTCGCCGTGCAGCAGGCGGTCGCGCTGGCCGAGGCCCGCCTCGGCAACTCCGGCCGGGTGCTCCTGCGCCCGTCGGGCACCGAGCCCGTGGTTCGGGTCATGGTCGAGGCCGCGACCGCCGAGGAGGCACAGGCCGTCACCGACGAGCTTGCTGCCGTCGTGCTCCGCGAACTCGCACTCGACAACTAGCGACCCGGATCAGCGGCTGCCGCGTCGTCGACGTGATGGCAGGAGTCGGCGTTCCACCGTCGTGGTGCGACGCCACACCCGCTGCTGCACTGCGAGGGTGACCCAGCCAGCGAGTGCCATGCCGGCGATGTTCACGCCGAGCGTGAGGGCACTGCCCCAGAACTCGTGCCAGATGCCGAAGACGAGCGCCAGCGCCATGTTGCCGGACGCCGGGACGGTCGTCACCGAGATGAACACGCCGACGAGGACGCCCGACCGGGCCGACGTCAGGGCGATCACGCCTGCCGCGCCGGCGATGAGCGCGACGGTCAGCGACCAGCCGTTGGGGCTGAAGATCCAACTGGTCCCGGGTCGAGCCTCGGTGAGCATCTGGTCGTAGCTGATCAGACCCAGCAGTCGGGCGACGAGCGCGATCGCCGCGACCAGCAGGATCGAGATGGCGAAGCCGAGCAGGAGTGTCCGCAGGGCCTGCCGGAGCAGGTGCCATCGCCGTCGCACGATCGCGACGCCGAGCGCCGCGACCGCCACGAACTCGGGCCCGACGACCATGGCCCCGATGACCAGGACGATGGAGTCGGTCAGGATCGCGATCGCGGCCAGCAGCGTCGCCATGGTCATGAAGCTGGCGTAGGTCCAGGTGAGGGTCGACTCGTCGTAGGCGCGCTCCACCACGTCGGTCCACACAACGGCGTCGGCGCTGGCCCCCGGCGTTCGCAGTTCCGCGTTGAGGCCCGGTCGGGAGATCCAGGTGTCGACGGGCAGCAGCTGGATGGTGCCCTCGTCCTGCACTCCGAGCTCCATCAGGTCCTCGACCACGGCATTGACGGCCTCGCGCGGCAGGTCGGCCTCGATCACGTCACCCAGGGGAGTGATGGAGGCACCGCGGTGCACGACCAGCGCACTGGTCGACGGGTTCGTACGCAGCAGCTCTGTCACGACGGATCCGAGTTCCGCCGGGCAGCAGACACGGACCGTGATCACCGCCCCATTCTGGCCGTCGTCAGCAGCAGGCGGGCGCGTACGCTGAGGCCCATGTGCGGAATCGTGGGGTACGTGGGCCAGCAGCAAGCCCTGGAGATCGTCGTCGCCGGTCTGCGTCGCCTCGAGTACCGCGGGTACGACTCCGCCGGGGTGGCGATCATCAGCGAGGGACTCCTCGAGGTTCGCAAGAAGGCAGGCAAGCTCGCCAACCTCGAGACCCTGCTCGGCGACGACCCGATGCCCAACTCCACGACGGGGATCGGGCACACCCGCTGGGCGACGCACGGCGGTCCGACTGACAGCAACGCGCATCCACACGTCAGTGAGGACGGCACCGTCGCGGTCATCCACAACGGGATCATCGAGAACTTCGCGGAGCTGCGGGGGAGCTGACCGCGGCGGGAGTCATGCTCTCCTCGGAGACGGATACCGAGGTAGTCGCCCACCTGCTCGCCCACGAGCTGCCCGCTGCCGAAGGCGACCTGCCGGAGACGATGCGTCGCGTATGCCGCCGGCTCGAGGGCGCCTTCACCCTCGTCGCCATCGATCGTTCGCAGCCGGATCTGGTCGTCGGTGCTCGACGCAACTCCCCGCTCGTGGTGGGGGTCGGCGAGGGCGAGAACTTCCTCGCGTCGGACGTGTCGGCGTTCGTGGATCACACCAAGCAGGCCCTCGAGCTCGGTCAGGACCAGGTGGTCGTGCTGACGCCCGACTCCGTCACGGTCACGGACTTCGCTGGTCAGCCGGTCGAGGCGAAGCCCTACACCGTGGACTGGGATGCGTCGGCGGCCGAGAAGGGCGGCTACGAGCTGTTCATGCTCAAGGAGATCGCAGAGCAGCCGCGGGCTGTCGCCGACTCCCTGCGCGGCCGGATCACGAAGGAGGGCCGCATCCAGCTGGACGAGACGGACCTCGACGAGGCCGCGCTCCGCACGGTGAACAAGGTCGTCGTCATCGCCTGCGGCACGGCGGCGCACGCCGGAATGGTCGCCAAGTACGCGATCGAGCACTGGACCCGGCTGCCGGTCGAGATCGAGCTGGCCAGCGAGTTCCGCTACCGCGATCCCATCGTCGGCCCGGACTCCCTCGTGATCGCGATCTCGCAGTCCGGCGAGACGATGGACACCCTCATGGCCCTGCGCTACGCGAAGGCGCAGGGGGCTCGCACGCTGGCCATCTGCAACACGGTGGGCTCGACCATCCCGCGCGAGTCGGACGCGGTCCTCTACACCTACGCCGGATCCGGAGATCGCGGTCGCGTCGACGAAGGCATTCCTCACGCAGATCATCGCCGCCTACCTCGTCGGCCTGTACCTGGCGCAGGCACGCGGCACGATGTTCGAGGACGAGATCCGAGGGGTCCTGACCGAGCTCGACGACATGCCCAACAAGGTAGATCTGGTGCTCGATACCACCGAGGGGGTCCGCGACCTCGCCCGTCAGCTGGCCAACTCCACGTCCGTGCTCTTCCTCGGCCGGCACGTCGGCTACCCAGTGGCGCTCGAGGGCGCGCTGAAGCTGAAGGAGCTCGCGTACATGCATGCGGAGGGCTTCCCAGCGGGCGAGCTCAAGCACGGTCCGATCGCGCTCATCGAGGACGGCGTGCCGGTCATCGTCGTCGTGCCCTCGCCACGCGGCCGCGCGGTGCTGCACGACAAGATGGTGTCGAACATCCAGGAGGTGCGTGCCCGAGGGGCGTTCGTCATCGCCATCGCGGAGGAAGGCGACGAGGGCATCACGCCCTACGCCGACCACGTCATCCGAGTGCCGGTCGTGCCGACGCTGATGCAGCCGCTGGTGGCCACCGTCCCCCTTCAGGTCTTCGCGTGCGAGATGGCGACCGCCAAGGGCCTCGACGTGGACCAGCCGCGCAACCTGGCCAAGTCCGTCACGGTGGAGTAGAGCCCTGCTTCCGGAACTGCCCGGCTCCGTCGTGGGCGTGGGCGTGGACCTGGTCGACACCGAGCGCTTCGCTCGCGTCATCGACCGCACTCCTGGGCTGGTGTCCCGCGTGTTCACCGCTCGGGAGATCGCCCTGAGCGGCGGAGAACGGCTGCGGCCCAGGTCACTCGCGGCGAGGTGGGCGGCCAAGGAGGCGGTCGCGAAGGTGCTCGTGCACACCGACGGGCTGCGGTGGCATGACTGCGAACTCCTGGCCGGTGAGCGCGGGCAGCCCGTGCTGGCGCTGTCGGGCACGGTCGCTGCGGCCGGAACGGCACTGGGCATCGACCGGTGGGCGATCTCGCTGAGCCATGATGGTCACATGGCCATCGCTGTCGTCGTCGCCTCCGCAACGGGGGTTTCGGCATGATCGGGTTGCGCGACGTTGCCCAGGTGCGGGCCGCGGAGGAGGTCGCCTTCGCGTCCGTGCCTGAGGGTGCGCTCATGCAGAGGGCGGCGCACGCGTTGTCCGTCACGTGCGCGCGACTGCTCGCCGAGGGCTCTGGCGCGGTGGTCGGCTCCCGCGTCGTCCTGCTCGTCGGCTCCGGCAACAACGGAGGCGACGCGCTGTGGGCCGGCGCGCGGCTGGCGGCGCGTGGCTGTCGCGTGGACGCACTTGCGCTGGGCGAGCGCGTTCATGAGGAAGGCGCGACCGCACTGCGACGAGCCGGGGGCCGAATCCATCGGTGGACCGGCGGCGACGAGCAGCGTGGCCTCATCGGGTCGGCGGATCTGGTGATCGACGGGATCCTCGGGATCGGCGGCTCGGGCGGGCTGCGATCCGATGCGGCCGAGGCGGCCGCCGAGGCGGCCGTCTCGGGGGCCATCACCGTTGCGGTCGACGTGCCGAGCGGCGTCGATGCCGACACCGGCGCGGTCGACGGCGCGGCCGTTGCCGCGGACGTGACTGTCACGTTCGGGGCGGTCAAGCCGGGGCTGCTGCTGGCCCCGGGGCGGTTCCACGCCGGCACGGTCCAACTCGTGGACATCGGCCTGTCGTTCGCCGCCGTCCCCGCGGCCGTCGTACTGGACGGCGTGGACGTGGACGCGTGGATCCCGGAGCCGGCCGACGGCGACTACAAGTACTCGCGCGGTGTGGTGGGGATCGCCGCCGGATCGGCGTCCTACCCAGGCGCCAGCCTCCTGGTCACGGGCGGTGCGCGGCATGCGGATGTAGGCATGGTGCGCTTCCTCGACCGTCAGGACGGCACCGCCCGGATGGTGCTGGCGCGCTATCCCGACGTGGTCGTCGACGGATCCCCACCTGCGGAGCAGCATCGCGCGACGGCGTGGGGGTGCGGCTCAGGTTTCCCCGGTGACGCCACCGACGAGCTGACGGTGCGGGCCATCCTGGACGCACCAGTTCCCGTCGTGCTCGATGCGGGTGCCCTCACCGTGATCGCGGAGTCCGCCGAGGTGCGCGCGATCGTCGCGGACCGGGCCGACCGAGGGCTGCCCACTGTCCTCACGCCGCACGAAGGGGAGTTCGACCGGCTCGCTCCGGGACTGCTCGCGCAGCAGTCGAGCCGGCTGTCGGCGGCGCGTCGCGCGGCTGCGGACCTCGGCGCCGTCGTCGTCCTCAAGGGCGCCGGCACCGTCGTCGCGACGCCGTCGGGCTGGGCGGCCGTCGACACCGAAGGCACGGCGGATCTCGGCACTGCGGGAACGGGAGACGTGCTCATGGGGCTGGTGGCCGCGATTCTCGCGGGGGCGTGGGCCCGCGGGGAGCGGGACTCCTCCCGACTGGGCGAGGCGGTGGCGGCTGCAGTATGGCTGCACGGTCGGGCGGGTCAGCTCGCCGCACGGTCGGGGCCGGTGACGGCGATGGATGTCGATGAGGCCGTCCCCGCGGCGGTCCGCGCCGCGCGATTCGGGGAGAGCGGATGAGGCGAGCCACCGCCGTGGTCGACCTCGGCGCCATCCGCGCCAATTTCGAGCGGGTGCGCGAGCTTGCGACGCCGGCCAACGTGATGGCGGTGGTCAAGGCCGACGCCTACGGGCACGGCATGGCGACAGTGGCCCGTACCCTGCGCCGGTCGGGTGCCACCTGGCTGGGCGTCGCGCTGCCCTCGGAGGCGCTCGCGCTGCGGGCCCAAGGCGACGAGGGTCGGATCCTCGCCTGGCTGTGGTCGCCAGGCGACAAGGACCTCGCGTCGTGCCTGCGGGCGGACGTGGACTTGTCAGTGTCGAGCACCTGGGCGGTGGCGGAGGTCGTCGAGGCTGCACGCCGGGTCGGGCGCCGGGCTCGCGTCCACATCAAGGTCGACACCGGGCTGTGTCGCAACGGCGTCCCTGCGGAGCAGGTGCCGGCCGTCGTCGCTGCGGTTCGCGAGGCGGTGATCGACGAGCTCATCGAGGTCGAGGGCGTGTGGTCGCATCTGGCTGACGGCGATCTGCCGGGCGCGGCCTCGGTCGGGGAGCAGGTTGCGGCCTTCGAAACGGCGCTCCAGGTCGTAGAGGCTGCCGGAATCCGGCCGCGACTGCGACATCTCGGCAACAGCGGATCCCTGTGGGCGCACCCCGAGTGCCGATACGACATGGTCCGATCCGGGATCGCGCTGTACGGCCTGACGCCGTCACCCGAACTGGGGCCGGCCGTCGACCTCGGCCTGACCCCGGCCATGACGCTGATGGCCCGACTCGCCCACGTCAAGGGCGTCGCGCCGGGAGCGCGGGTGTCATACGGCGGCACGTGGACGGCGGACCAGGAAGGCGCGCTCGGTCTGGTGCCCTTGGGGTACGCGGACGGGATCCCGCGCTCGGCGAGCAACGTGGCCGAGGTGGCGATCGACGGCCGACGCCATCCGATCGCGGGCAGAGTGGCCATGGACCAGTTCGTCGTGGACCTCGGCGCGCATGACCTGCCGCACGTCGGCGACGATGTGATCGTGTTCGGATCGGGGAGCAGGGGTGAGTGGACCGCCGACGAGTGGGCGGCGGCCACCGGCACGATCGGCTATGAGGTGGTGACCCGCATCGGCACGCGGGTGCCCCGGGAGTACGTGGAGGCGAAGGCATGAGCCCGGATGTGACCCCGGCCCTGCGGATGGTCGGACGTGGCGCCGTCGCCGCCGGGGCGCTGGCGGCGGGCGCGGCACTGGGTGCGATCGCCGAGCGCTCCTTGCTGCGGGCGACCTCCGGCTCGACCGTCGAGGACCTGCCCGCGGGCTTCGGGACCCTCAGGGGCGACCTGTACGAGGTGGTGGCCGAGGACGGCACCACACTGCACGTCGAAGTGGATGAGATGGCGACCGAGGACGCGCCGCTCACGATCGTCTTCTGCCATGGGTACGCGCTGAACCTGGACTCGTGGCACTTCCAGCGCGATGCCCTGCGCGGCAAGGCCCGCCTCGTCTTCTTCGACCAGCGGAGCCACGGTCGTTCGTCGCGCGCGGAGTTCGACACCCACCATGTCGATCAGCTGGGCCACGACCTGGGCACGATCATCGACGCGATCGCGCCGACCGGTCCGCTGATGCTCGTGGGCCACTCGATGGGCGGGATGACGGTCATGGCCCTCGCGGCACAGCGCCCGGAACTGTTCCGGGAGCGGATCTACGGCGTCGCGCTCATCGCGACGACGGCGGGCGGCCTGGCCAACGGCCCGCTGGGCCTGCCGCCGGGACTTGGCACGGTCTTCCACCGGCTGGCGCCAGCCGTCGCGCAGGCGCTCGCCTCCCGTCAGGGCCTCGTCGAGCGGACTCGCTGGAACCAGAGCGATCTCGGCCTGCTCCTCACCCGCCTGTACTCCTTCGGCTCGACTGCGACCGACCAGGCGAACCGGTTCGTGGCGAGCATGGTCTCCTCAACGCCGATCAACGTGGTCGCCGAGTTCCTGCCAGCGCTCCAGGAGCACGACAAGCGGGCCGTGCTCGGCGTGTTCGAGCAGGTGGAACTGCTCGTCATCGTCGGCGATGCGGATCGCCTGACCCCCCGCGAGCAGAGCGAGGAGATCGTTCGCCGTCTGCCGGGTGCGGAATACGTCGTGATCCTGGACAGCGGCCACATGGTCACGCTGGAGAAGCACGACGAGGTGAACGAGCACCTGCTCGACCTCCTGCAGCGCGTGAAGCGGGACATCGCCGATGAGCAGGCGGGCGGGGCGGCGTGACCGCACGCCGCCAACTGGTCGTCCCGACGGCCGAGGCGATGCGCGACGTGGGTGCGCTGATCGGGGCGGAGTGCACCGGCGGGGACCTGATCCTGCTGTCGGGGGACCTCGGCGCCGGCAAGACGACCTTCGCCCAGGGCCTGGCCCGCGGCCTCGGGATCGAGGAGACGGTGACCAGCCCCACGTTCGTGATCGCACGCGAGCACCCGCATGCCCACGGCGGGCCGCCGCTGCTGCACGTCGACGCCTACCGGGTCGGGACGGGACTCGAGCTCGACGACCTTGATCTGACCAGTGACCTGGAGGGCAGCGTCGTCGTCGTGGAGTGGGGACGGGGTCTCGCGGAGCGGCTGTCTCCCGCTCGACTCGACGTGGAGATCACCCGGTCGGACGACGCGGAGGATGAGACCCGAGAGGTCTCGCTCAGCACGCACGCGCGTCGGTGGGAGGGCCTGATCGGCTCGGCGGACCTGGACGAGTGGTCAGCGTGATCCTCGGCATCGACACCTCGAGTGCGCTGACGTCGGTGGCGATCATCGATGACGACGGCGGAGTCGTGGTGGCCCGCGAGCACCTGGATCCGCGTCGGCACGCAGAGGTGATCGGTCCGATGCTGGCCGAGGTAGTGGCGGCCGCTCCTCGCCCCGTCGTCGTCGCCTGCGGCGTGGGTCCCGGCCCATACACCGGGCTGCGCGTCGGCATCGCCAGCGCGCTGGCCTTCGGCAGTGCCTGGGAGGTGCCGGTCCATGGGCTCTGCTCGCTCGACGCGGTGGCCGCGCAGGCCCTGGCCGAGCACCCTGGGCTGCCGGTGTCCGTGGCGGTGGATGCGCGCCGGTCCGAGGTGTACTGGGCTCGCTACGACGCGCACGGTCGACGAATCGAGGGCCCGCGAGTGGGACCGGCCGCCCCCAGCGACGGGGACGTCGTCACCGGGCATCCGCACGCGGTGTGGGTGGCGCGCAGGGTCCAGCAGCTGCTCGCGGCGGGCACGGCCGTGGCCGAGGTCGTCGTCCCTCTCGATGCCCATGGCCAGGACACCGGCGCGACGGCGCGGGCACTCTCGGGTGCTGAGTTGCTGCCACCTCGGCCGCTCTACCTGCGTCGCCCGGACGCCGTTGAGAGCACGAAATGACGGGCGGTCCGATTGCGCTGGCTCGGCTGCGCTGGTGGCACATCGAGCAGGTGCACGAGATCGAGGATGCGTTGTTCCCCTCAGATGCCTGGTCGCGCGAGCAGTTCTGGCAGGAGCTCGCTCAACCCACCCGCCGGTATCTCGTCGCGCTCGACGGCGAATCCGTCGTCGGCTACGCGGGCGTGTTCCTCTCACCTCCCGACGCGGACATCCAGACCGTCGCCGTGCGGCCGGATCGGCAGGGGGAAGGCATCGCGCGCCGCCTCCTGGAGGATCTGCTCGCCGTGGTCGAGGACGAGGGGACGACCCACACGCTGCTCGAAGTGCGTGCCGACAATGCGGCGGCGCTGGCGTTGTACGAGCGGCTCGGCTTCCGTCGGATCTCCACCCGTCCGCACTACTACTCCGACGGCACGGACGCGCTGATCCTGCGCCGGGCGCGCGCGGACCGGGAGGGGGAGGTGTCCGATGCCGGCTGAGGCCCCGCTCGTGCTCGGGATCGAGACCTCGTGCGACGAGACCGGAATCGGGCTGGTGCGCGGACACGAGCTCCTCGCGAACGAGATCGCCAGCAGCGTCGACGAGCACGCCCGCTTCGGCGGCGTCGTGCCGGAGGTGGCCAGTCGTGCACACCTCGAGTCGATCGAGCCGGCCCTGGCGCGGGCGTGCGCGGACGCGGGCGTGCGGCTCTCCGACGTCGATGCCGTCGCGGTGACCGCTGGACCGGGGCTGGTCGGCGCCTTGCTCGTCGGGGTGGCAACGGCCAAGGCACTGGCTGTTGCCCTGGGCGTGCCCGTCTACGGGGTGAACCACCTGGCCAGCCACGTGGTGGTCGACGAACTGCAGCACGGCCCACTGCCGGATCCAACGATCGGGCTGCTGGTCTCCGGCGGGCACTCGTCGCTGCTGATGGTGGCGGACGACGCCGAGCGGATCGATCTGCTGGGCCAGACGCTCGACGATGCCGCGGGCGAGGCCTTCGACAAGGTCGCGCGCCTCCTCGGACTGCCGTTCCCCGGCGGACCGTGGATCGATCGGATGGCCACCGAGGGAGATGCGGCGGCCATTGCCTTTCCCCGTGGACTCAGCACCGAGCGGGACCGGTACCCGTACGACTTCAGCTTCTCCGGCCTGAAGACGGCGGTGGCCCGCTGGGTCAAGGCGCGCGAGGTTGCCGGGGAGCCGGTGCCCGTGGCCGATGTGGCGGCGTCGGTCCAGGAGGCGATCGCCGACGTGCTGACGGATCGCCTGGTGGCCGCGTGCCGGGATCACGGGGTCGGGCATGCGGTGATCGGGGGTGGGGTGGCCGCGAACTCACGACTGCGGGCCATGGCGGAGTCGCGCTGCGCGGCGGCGGGCATCGAGCTGCGCGTGCCGAGCCCGGCGCTGTGCACGGACAACGGTGCGATGGTGGCGGCGCTGGGGTCGCGGCTGGTGCGCACAGGGGTCGCTCCGTCTCCGCTGGACTTCCCGACCACGTCGAACCTGCCGGTGACCCGTCGATCCTGGTAGGCGCAGGCCTGCTCGCGAGCCGTCGTGAGCGGTCTGAGAGGTTTCCGGGCATTCCTCTCGGTTCCGTGAGGTTGGCCCTGCAACAGAGCGCCTCGCGACAAGCCTTCGTGAGGGTTCCGTGAACCCAGCAGCGTTTCCTATGGGTATTCGCCGACGTGGGGTCGGCACCATCCACACAGGAGACCGTAGATGTCCGCTCGCAAGCACTGGAAGCCCTCGTACACCACTCCGTCGCGCAAGCGCGTGAACCAGGTGGTGCGAGGCACGATTGCCGCCTCCACCATTGGCGGCATGTTCCTTCTGGCCGCGCCGGCTTTCGCCGCACCAGGTGCGAGCACCCCTGGGACGATCAACCTCAAGGGCGCCCATGTCGGCTCGTACGCCGGATCGTTCGCCAACCAGGAGTCGGACTGCGAAAACACGGCAGCCAAGGACGGCTGGCACTTCGTGGTGACAAACGGCAAGCACATCACCGATGAGGCGTCGTTCACCGCCGCCTTCGATTCGGGCACTTTCCGGGTCACCAAGCTCCAGATGACCAACGGTCTGGTCAAGGGCATCTACGTGGAGACGGAGCAGGGCGTGAAGCTCCTGTCTGCGTCTGTGGATGCCTCGGACAACACTGCGATTCTGAACCTCTCCCACACCTGCCCGGCTACCGATCTGGCGGACGACTCGGACGACGACCACGACTCGGACGACGACGACGACTCGGACGACGACCGACGACTCGACGACGACCACGACTCGGACGACGACCACGACTCGGACGACGACCACGACTCGGACGACGACCACGACTCGGACGACGACCACGACTCGGACGACGACCACGACTCGGACGACGACCACGACTCGGACGACGACCACGACTCGGACGACGACCACGACTCGGACGACGACCACGACTCGGACGATGAGGGCGACGACGACTCCGAGGATGAGGGCGACGACGACTCGGACGATGAGGGCGACGACGACTCCGAGGATGAGGGCGACGACGACTCCGACGATGAGGGCGACGACGACTCACCGAGGGCGACGACGACTCCGACGATGAGGGCGACGACGACACCGAGGGCGACGACGACTCCGACGATGAGGGCGACGACGACTCCGAGGAGGGCGACGACGACACCGAGGGCGACGACGACTCGGACGATGAGGGCGACGACGACACCGAGGACCGGACGACGACACGGACGAGGACACGGCGAGGACGACGACGACACCGCGGTTGACGACCGTTGACGACACCCCGGTTGACCAGACCCCGGTTGTGGAGACGCCGGCCGGTGACTCAAGCACTCCGGCACCCGTGGTTGAGCCGGTCGTGGCGGCCGCGGTCGTCGAGGAGGCTCCCGCCGTGCAGCCCGAGGTGGTTGCCGTGCCGGTGAACGTGACGGCGCCCGCAACTGTCGCCGCTCCGAAGCCGGCGAAGGTCGCACTCCCGGCGACCGTCGAGGGCGGCGTCGCAGTGGTCCCGACCGCAGCCACCCTGCCGGCCGCCGTGCCCGCTGGCGAAGGCCCGACCCAGGACGGCTTCCCGGCCGTGGCCATCGCCGCGATGGCGGCCGCAGCCCTGGCCGCGGCAGCTGCCGGCGCTCGACTGGGCAAGAAGAACGACTAGCACGCCGTAGACGCGGCCCCAGCGGCCCCGTCCCCGCAGCTCCGGCTGTCGGACCGAGTCCTCCTCCTACTCGGTTCGTCGCCCCACCCGGAGCAGCAGGGGCGGGGCCGCTTCGCGTGCCAACGACCGTCGCGAAGCGCGGTTCTCAGGGGCGTAAACCGCGGGTAGAATCATCGGCACCAACAGTCACTTCCGGCTCATCGATCGACGATCGACTTCCCCTGGGCGAGGAGGCCTCATGGCCGTGCTGCGTGCGCGTGCGCTCGCCGTGGCCGCCGGCGTCCCGGCGCTCTTCGTGCTCATGGCCGCCGGGCTGACCTTCGGTTCGGAGACCCCGTCCGCCACCGCTGCCGAGACTGTTGCCGCTCCCAGGGTGGTGACCTCCGGGGTGGCGCGACAGGCCGCCGGATACCGGCCGATGGACCGCATCTACACCGTCGCCACGACCGACCCGGTCGCCTTCATCACCATCGACGACGGCATCGTCAAGGACCGCAAGGGCCTGGCCTACGCGGAGGCCAACGAGCTCCCGATCACCGCATTCCTCAGCACGTGGACGATCAAGGACGAGGCGGACTACTTCACCCGGCTCACGCGGTGGGGGAGCATCCAGAACCACTCGGCCACCCACGCCAGCCTCGCGAAGGCGGACACCGATCTCGACCACGAGCTCTGCTACTCGCAGCGCGCGTTCGCGAAGGCCTTCGGCGCGCAGCCGTGGCTGGTCCGGCCGCCGTACGGCGCGGGCGGCGACCGCCTGCGGACTCAGATCACGGCACAGGCGTGCGGTCTGGAGCAGATCGTGATGTGGGATGCCGTCGTCGAGCGCGGGAAGGTGTCGGTGTCCGGCGGTTCGCTGAAGCCGGGGTCCGTCGTGCTCCTCCACTTCGGCGACAGCCTCGCCAAGGACCTCAAGGCCGCGGTCAAGGCGATCCGCGCGGCCGGTCTCTCACCGGCGAACCTCGCCGACTACCTACCGGACCGATCGACCGGTTGACCACCGGCACCGAGGGCCGTGAGACGGTTTCCGCCATGACCACGTGGACTGACCTCTTCGGCGCCGCCCCCGTCGTGCTCGACGGTGGCCTGTCCACCCAGCTCGAGCGTCGCGGTCAGGACATCTCCGGACCACTGTGGACCGGTCAGGCGCTGCTCACGGATCCGGGGGCGGTGACGGGCGCGCACGCGGACTACGTCCGCGCCGGCGCTGACGTGATCATCTCCGCGAGCTACCAGATCTCCCGGGCCGGATTCGATCGCGCCGGACTCGGACGGGATGCGGCGGACGCGGCCCTCGCCGCCAGCACGGCGGCGGCCCGGCAGGCCGTGGCCGGCAGTGATGCGCGGGTGGCCGCGAGTGTCGGACCCTACGGCGCGATCCTGCACGACGGGTCCGAGTACCGGGGTCGCTACGGTCTGACGCGCCAGGCGCTCGTCGATTTCCACCGCGAGCGACTCGACGTGCTCGCCGCCACCTCCCCCGACCTGCTCGCCGTCGAGACCATCCCGGATGTGGACGAGGCCGACGCGCTTGTCGAGGTGCTGGCCGATCACCCCGACCTGCCGGCGTGGATGTGCTTCTCCGCCGGCGATGACGAGCGGACCTGCGCGGGCCAGCGCATCGAGGAGGCAGTCGCGGCCGCCATGGCCGCACCGAGCGTGGTCGCGGTGGGCATCAACTGCACGGACCCGAGGCACATCGCCGGCCTCGTCGGCCGGATGCGCGCGGTGTCAGAGCTGCCGATCGTCGTCTACCCGAATGCGGGCGGGGCCTGGGATCCAGCGGACGGACAGTGGCACGAAGCGGGCCCCGCCGGATTCCCGTCGGAGATCGTCGAGGCGTGGCGGCTCGCCGGGGCCACGGCGATCGGCGGCTGCTGCGGCACCGACGACCGGACGATCACCGCGCTGGCCGCGCAGCTGGACGGGTGATCACCCACGCCGTCCGCTCCGCCACGCGGGAGACGACGAGCACGGCGTCCGGGCCCTCGGGTACCGCCAGCGTGCGCAGCGCGGTTGACGGGTCGATGTCCGAGTCCTTGCACTTCACGGTCAGGCGGCCGATGCCGAGCTCGGCCAAGGCGCGTCGCTGCCGGCGCGGACTGCCCGCAAGCTCCGTCACGACCTGGTAGCTGCGCAGGAGCGGGTGGGCGGCCGGCGAGGCGCCGGTCAGCCAACTGCTCCGCGGGTCGACACGTTGCAGCCCCAAGTCCAGCGCGAGGGTGTCGAGGGCTCCCGCCCTGAGCACTGCGGGGTCCGGTTCGTGCAGCCAGGCGCCGATCCCGCCGATGGGGGCGACGGCGCCGTCCCGTGCGACGACCTCGTGGACTCCTTCGGCATCCAGCGCGACGGCGCGGTGCGCGCCGGGTGCCAGCGGCCACGACGCGACGGAGCACTCGACGACGGTGCGGTCGACACTGACCCACTCGGCAGTCCATCCGTTCGGGGGAGCGAAGCCCGGCGCGACCTTCGCGACGATGCGGGGATGGGGGATCGCAGCGACGGACGACCACGGCGGGGACCACCGTTCGGGATCGCGCTCCGGTCGGGCGCGAGCGCTCCGAGCGTCCCGGGCTGCACCGGGATCGCGCCGGGCCGGATCGACGAACACCACGTCGTCGGGGGACAGAGTCGCGAGGAGATCGGGCAGCACGACGAGCCCGTCGCCGTGGATCACGTCTGCCGAGGGGCAGTTGTGCGCGAGTAGCAGGGCGATCGCGGGATCCCGCTCGATCGCCGTGACGGCGACGCCGGCCCGCAGGAAGGCTGCCGTGTCGAACCCCAGCCCGCCGGTCAGGTCGAGGACCCGCCGGGCGCCCGCCTGCGCCACCAGTCCGGCCCGCCGGTCGGCCACCTCCGGGCGAGTGGCCGCCTCGAGGCCGTCGCGGGTGAGCAGCAGATCGCCGGTCACGCCGTACCGGTCCCGCGCCTGCCTGCGCAGCTCGGCCTGGGCCAGGGCCGCGGCCGCCAGATCAGGGGGCAGATCCGGAGTCGTGCGCCGCAGCCAGACGGCGGCGGCCAGCGGGTCCGAGGGGTGATCGGCCAACGCAGCAGTGGCCGCGACCAACGCCGGTTCGGCCGCCGGCGAGACCAGCCAGCGGACCAATGACTCGGGGGCGTCCGGCTCGATCACCTGCCCATTGTCGGGGCGGAGCCGGGTTGGCACTCAACTTGACGGAGTGCTAACACCTGCGTAGTGTTGCGTTGGCACTCCCCCTGTGGGACTGCCAACTTGCAGGACTCGTCCTGCGTACCTGACCTATCCGAGTGCCGTCCGCAAGGGCGGCCCACCGACATCCCGGAGGATGTAACCGTGTCGGTCTCCATCAAGCCGCTCGAGGACCGCATTCTGGTCCAGACCCTCGACGCCGAGCAGACCACTGCTTCCGGCCTCGTCATCCCCGACACCGCCAAGGAGAAGCCCCAGGAGGGCAAGGTCCTGGCCGTCGGCCCCGGCCGTTTCGATGAGGATGGCGAGAAGCGCATCCCCCTCGATATCAAGGTCGGCGACACCGTCATCTACAGCAAGTACGGCGGCACCGAAGTGAAGTACAACGGCGAGGAGTACCTGCTCCTCTCCGCGCGCGACGTGCTCGCCATCGTCGAGAAGTAGCACCCGAACATCGGGGTGGCCCGTCGTGCATCCCTGCACGGCGGGCCATTTCATCGCCACGCGACGACGCCGATCGCGTCGTCGTGGCCCGACCTCGTAGCAACCACACCGCATACCGCGTGGGAGACAAGAACTGATGGCCAAGATCCTGCAATTCGACGAGGACGCCCGCCGCGCGCTCGAGCGGGGCGTCAACGCCCTCGCTGACGCCGTCAAGGTGACCATCGGCCCCAAGGGCCGCAATGTCGTCATCGACAAGAAGTGGGGCGCCCCCACCATCACGAACGATGGCGTGACCATCGCCCGTGAGATCGAGCTGGACGACCCGTACGAGAACCTCGGCGCCCAACTCGCCAAGGAGGTCGCCACCAAGACCAACGACGTCGCCGGCGACGGCACCACGACGGCCACCGTGCTCGCCCAGGCGATGGTCCGCGAGGGCCTGAAGCAGGTCGCTGCCGGGGCATCGCCGATGGAGATCAAGCGTGGCATCGGCAAGGCCGTCGAGGCGGTCACCGCCGCCCTGCTCGAGAACGCCCGCGAGGTCGCCGACAAGAGCGAGATCGCCGACGTCGCGACCATCTCGTCCCAGGACCGCGAGATCGGCGAGCTCATCGCCGACGCCTTCGACAAGGTCGGCAAGGACGGCGTGATCTCGGTCGAGGAGTCCAGCACCACGTCGCTGGAGCTCGAGTTCACCGAGGGCATGCAGTTCGACAAGGGCTTCGTCTCCGCGTACTTCATCACCGACCCCGACCGCATGGAGACCGTCTTCGAGGACGCGTCGATCCTGCTCGTCCAGGGCAAGATCTCGTCGGTCCAGGAGCTCCTGCCGCTGCTCGAGAAGGTCGTGCAGTCCGGCAAGCAGCTGCTCATCGTCGCCGAGGACGTCGAGGGTGAGGCGCTGTCGACGCTGGTCGTCAACCGCATCCGCGGCACGTTCTCGTCGTGCGCCGTCAAGGCCCCCGCGTTCGGCGACCGCCGCAAGGCGATCCTGCAGGATCTCGCGATCCTGACCGGCGCCCAGGTGGTGGCTCCCGAGGTCGGGCTCAAGCTCGACCAGGTCGGACTCGAGGTGCTCGGCTCCGCTCGTCGGATCGTCGTCACCAAGGACACCACCACCATCGTCGATGGCGGCGGCGACCAGGCCGACATCGACGCCCGGATCGGTCAGATTCGCGCGGAGATCGAGCGCACCGACTCCGATTGGGATCGCGAGAAGCTCCAGGAGCGGCTCGCGAAGATCGCCGGCGGCGTCGTCGTCATCAAGGTCGGCGGCCACACCGAGGTCGAGCTCAAGGAGAAGAAGCACCGCATCGAGGACGCCGTGTCGGCGACGCGCGCGGCCATCGAGGAGGGCATCGTCTCCGGCGGCGGCAGCGCGCTCGTGCAGGCGGCCAAGGCGCTCGAGGGCGATCTCGGCCTGACTGGCGACGAGGCAACCGGCGTCGGCATCGTCCGCCGCTCGATGGCAGAGCCGATGCGCTGGATCGCCGAGAACGCCGGCGAGCAGGGCTACGTCGTCGTCTCGAAGGTCGCCGACCTGCCTGCGGGCGAGGGCTTCAACGCCGCGACCGGCGTGTACGAGGACCTCATGGCGGCGGGCGTCATCGACCCGGTCAAGGTGACCCGGTCGGCGCTGGAGAACGCCGCGTCCATCGCGGCCATGCTGCTCACCACCGAGGCGCTCGTCGTGGAGAAGAAGGAAGACTCCGAGGACGAGGGCCACGGCGGCCACGGCCACTCGCACCACGGGCACAGCCACTAGCACCACGAACTCGACCCGGACGGTCACGCGATTCCCCGCAGGGAATCCTGACCGTCCGGGTCTTTTCGTGCCCGCGGCGGCCGTCACACGCGCCATCACACGCGAGTGCGTTCTCCTGACACTGACAACACCGGCGGACCGATGCGGTCCCGACGATCAGGAGAGCACATGCCCATGTTCATGGACGTCCACACCATCGAGGGCGGAGTCAAGGCGGAGGATGTCGCCGCGGCGCACGCAGCCGACGTCGCGACGCAGGATCAGTTCGGCGTGAACTACGTGCGGTACTGGGTCGACGAGGATGCGGGCAAGATCTTCTGCCTCGTTGATGCGCCCGACGCAGACGCCGCGAACGCGTGTCACAAGGCGGCCCACGGACTGGTGGCCGACGAGATCTACCCGGTGAGTCAGCACGACTAGGCCGGGTCGATGACGGATCTGAGAACACTCAACGAGGCGGCGGAGTCCGAGTGGCTCGAGGGGTGGACGACAGGGCCGACCGAGGGCGAGGGCGCGTCGCTTCGGCGGGGGGCCCTCGCCCCTGACCTCTCCCTGGCCGACCACACCGGAACGCAGCGAAGGCTCTCGACGTTCTGGGCCCACGGCCCGGCGCTGATCATGTTCTGGCGCCACTTCGGCTGCAGTTGCGGCATCGAGCGCGGCCGTCGTCTCGGAGAAGAGCTCGCCTCCTATGTCGATGCCGGGTTGACGCCCGTGGTCGTGACGCAGGGCGAGCCGGAGCGGGCCGACGCCTACCGGCGGCAGCAGGGGATCCCCTGTGTCGTGCTCAGCGACCCGGACCATGAGGCCTACCGCGCGTACGGGCTCGGGCAGTGGTCCGTCGAGCGGGTCCTGTTCGATGCACCCTCGGAGTACTGGGCGCACGAGCGCCAGCTCGGCGCCGACTTCCAGCGCGATCGGCGGGAGCAGGGCCGTGCGCCCGTCGACGACCCATGGCGTGCGGTCGGGGAGTACGTCGTCGGGACGGACGGCCGAGTGCGGCTCGCCTACGCCTACCAGTACTGCGAGGACTTCCCGGATCCCCGTGTGCTGACCGCGGCCGCGTTGCTGGCTTGATCGGCCTACGACCGGGTAGTGGCCGTGGGACGATGCCGCGAATGAGCCTGACGGTGCAGTTGCTTGGTCGGCCCCGGATCGAGCACGACTCGGGGCCGACCTACCGCTTCCGGAGCCAGAAGAGCTGGGGGCTGCTCGCCTATCTCCTCCTGAGTCAGCGGCCCTGCCCTCGAGCGCAGACCGCGGGCCTGCTCTTCGAGGAGGCCGACGATCCGCTGCGGGCGCTGCGCTGGAGCCTGGCCGAGATCCGCCGCGGTCTCGGTCCCGACGCCACCGTCGAGGGTGACCCGCTCGTCGTGACCCTGCCGGAGGGCGCGGTCGTGGACGTCGACGTGGTCGCCCGGGGCGCGTGGACGGAAGCAGTGACCACGCCAGGGCTGGGCGAGGAGCTGCTTGCGGGGCTGACGGTGCGTGGTGCGGCCGGCTTCGAGGTCTGGCTCGAGGCGGAGCGGCAACGACTGGCGGCCGCGGCAGAGTCGATCCTGCACGAGGCGGCGCTGGGGTCGCTCTCCGCCGGGCTACTGGAGACGGCTCTCGACTATGCACTTCGGGCGGCGCAGATGAGTCCGCTCGACGAGAACCACGAGGCGCTCGTGATCCGGCTGCTGCGGAGGTTGGGTGACGACCGGGCCGCCCAGGGTCGATACGACGCCATGACGGCGCGACTGGCCCACGAGCTCGACGTGACGCCGGGGATTGCCCTGGACTCGGCCCTCCGGGGCGTTGTGGGCCCGGAGCGGACCGTCCGGGGCAGTGCTTCCATCGCTGCGGTCGTGGAAGCGGGCGCTGCCGCCGTGGCTGCGGGCGCCGTCGACGCGGGTGTCGAGTCCCTGCGCACCGCGGTGCACCTTGCGGATGCGGACGCGCACCCGGCGATGCGCATCACTGCACGCGTGGCGTTGGGGGAGGCGCTCGTCCACTCATTGCGGGGTATGGATGAGGAGGGGCTCGCCGCATTCCACTCGGCCGATCGGATCGCTGAGGAGGAGGGCGACCGGGCGAGCATGGCGCGAGTGCGCGCCGAGCTCGGCTACGTGGACTTCCTCCGCGCGCGCTACGACCGGGCCTGCCTGTGGCTCACTGACGCCATGGCCCTGGCGGACGGCTCCCCGGGGATCCTGGCCAAGGCGACGACCTATCTCGGCTCGGTCGAGAGCGACCGGGCCGACTATTCGGCCGCGTTCGACAACCTGGCTGAGGCGATCCGCCTTGCCCGGATCGTGGGCGACGTACGTCTCGAGTCCTTCGCGATGTCGATGTGTGGGCGGGCGCACCTGCTGCGCGGCCACTATGACGAGGCGGCCTCGTGCCTGAATTCCTCCATCGAGCTCGCGGAGGCAGACAGGTGGCTGGCCATGCTGCCGTGGCCGCAGGCCTTGCGGGGCGAGGTGGAGCTGGCCAGGGGTGACTTCGTCGGTGCCGCGCATTCCCTGGAGCAGTCCTTCGCGCGGGCCTGCCAATTGGGCGACCCGTGCTGGGAGGGGATGGCTGCGCGGGGACTGGCCCTGACCCGGGAGGCGGCGGGTGACGTCACCGGCGCCTTCGAGTTGCTGGCGGACGCGCGGATCCGCTGCAACCGGCTGGCCGACCCGTACGTGTGGCTGGACGTCTACATTCTCGATGCGCTGTGCGAGGTCGGGCGGCGGCACCGGCATCCGGAGACGGCCCGGTGGATCGACAGCATGCGGACCCTGGCCTCTCGAACGGCGATGCGCGAGTTGACCGTTCGGTCATTGATCCACGGCGCCGCCATGGGTGCCGAGGGCGATGCGGAGGCCGCCGTGCTGCTGGCAGACGGAATCGACAACCCGCTGCTGGACCATGCGCTGGCCACGCTGACTGCGTGACCGTCGCAGGCGACCCGTGGCCGGGTCAGGCGGTGAGCTGTCCGGCAGCGGCGGTGCTGGCGGTTGCGCGGCGCCGCCGGTAGATGACCTCGCGATCGTCCTCGGACATGCCGCCCCAGACCCCGTAGGGCTCGCGAACGGTCAGAGCGTGAGCCGCGCACTCCGCGAGGACGGGGCAGCTCGCGCAGATCGCCTTCGCCGCGGCCTCACGCGCGTCGCGGGACGGGCCGCGCTCGCCCTCGGGGTGGAAGAACAGGCTCGGATCCTCGCCGCGGCAGGCGCCCTTCATCTGCCAGTCCCAGAAGTCGGCGTTGGGGCCGGGAAGGCGGGTCACGTCAGGCATCGGGCGCTCCTAGGTTCGAGGGGGCTTCAACGGCTCGATACGAGCACTCTACAAAACGAGTCATAAGTTAGTCAACATGTTGATGCGAATCGGTTCGGACGCGTTTTCGGCGTGCGTTCCCCCCTACCCACCACCACAATGTGCCCATGCCAAGCAGCGCGGCGCAGCCGCAGCCACCGGAGGAGACCGGCCTGACGGTGGCGGCGGTGGCCCGCCTCATGGGGGTCGCGCCGGCGACGCTGCGCACCTGGGACCGCCGCTACGGACTCGGCCCGAGCGAGCACCGGCCCGGCTCCCATCGGCGCTACACGGACGGCGACGTCGCGCGCCTGGAGTACATGCGCCGGCTGGTCATCGCCGGCTATCCGGCCGCGGATGCGGCCCGATCCGCCAGTGCGCTCTCGGATGACGAGGCGGTGGCCGCCGGTGCGGGAGAGGTGCCCGACGTTGGTCCCGATGGTCAGCAGCACCGGCACGGGGGAGGGAAGGTCATCGCCCTGCCCGGCGGCAGCGATGCCACCCGCGGCCTGGCCCGGGCCGCCCAGTCACTCGATGCCGCCGCCTGCGAAGCAGTGATCCGGGAGTCCCTCGAGACGCGCGGAGTGGTGTGGACGTGGGATGCCCTGCTCGTCCCGGTCCTGCAGTCCATCGGTGAGACCTGGAGCCGCAGCGGCGGCAGCGTCGAGGTCGAGCATGTTCTCAGCGGCGTCGTGCGCGACTGCTTCGCCGCGTCGATTCGTGAGGCCCCGGAACCGCTCGGATCCCGTCCGGCACTGCTGGCATGCACGCCGGACGAGGAGCACGCACTGCCGCTCTGGGCGCTGGGGGCGGCCCTCGCCGAGCGCCGCGTGGGCACCCGCATCCTGGGCGCGAGGCTGCCGAAGGATGCGCTGCTGTCGTCCGTCCGTCGCATCGGTCCCGCAGTGGTGTTCCTCTGGGCCCAGACGCCGCGCACGGCCGATGTCGACCTGGTGGCGAGCCTGCCCTCCACCCGGCCGTCCCGCACCATCCTGCTGGGCGGACCGGCCTGGCGGGAGTTCGACAATCAGCTTCCAGCGGGCGTCTCGATGGTCACCGACCTGAGCGATGCCGTCGCCCGAAGCGTGCGCGCACTCGGCCGGTAGCCTTGGGGGGCCGAGCCCCGCGACTCCGGAGTGCCCATGGACCACCGTCCTCTGTCCGACGATCTCGCCTTCGACGGCGTGCCCGACAAGTTCGCCTACCAGGGCCTGACCTTCGACGATGTCCTGCTGGTGCCGACCGAGTCGGACGTCGTGCCGAGCGAGGCCGACACGTCCTCCTGGGTGACGCGCAACATCGCAGTGAAGATGCCGCTTGTGTCCAGCGCGATGGACACCGTCACCGAGGCGCGGATGGCGATCGCCATGGCCCGTCAGGGCGGCGTCGGCGTGCTCCATCGCAATCTCCCCATCGACGAGCAGGCCACGCAGGTCGACCTCGTGAAGCGGTCCGAGGCGGGGATGGTGAACAACCCGATCACCTGTTCGCCCGACGACACGCTCGGACTCGTCGATCAGATGTGCGGTCGCTACCGGATCTCCGGTGTACCAGTCGTCGATGCGGACGGCCTGCTCGTCGGCATCGTGACCAACCGGGACATGCGCTTCGAGGACGACGTCAACCGGCCGGTCCGCGAGGTCATGACGCCGATGCCGCTGGTGACGGCGCCGCTCGGCATCAGCCCGGACGACGCGCTGGCACTCCTGGCCCGGCACAAGGTGGAGAAGCTGCCGCTCATCACCTCCGACGGACGGCTCGCCGGCCTGTTCACGGTCAAGGACTTCGTCAAGACCGACAAGTACCCGCACGCCACCAAGGACGCCACCGGTCGGCTGGTGGTCGGCGCCGCCGTGGGCGTGGGCGACGATGCAGAGAAGCGGGCGCACGCCCTGATCGAGGCCGGCGTGGACTTCGTGGTGGTCGACACCGCACACGGCCACTCGCGAGCCGTCATCGAGATGGTGCGCCGGATCAAGAGCCAGTCCTCCGTGGACGTCGTGGGGGGCAACATCGCCACGCGCGCCGGCGCGCAGGCCCTGGTCGAGGCCGGCGCGGACGGCGTGAAGGTGGGCGTCGGGCCTGGCTCGATCTGCACCACCCGCGTCGTCGCCGGCGTGGGCGTGCCCCAGATCTCGGCGATCTACGAGGCGTCTCTCGTCTGCCGGCCGGCCGGCGTGCCGGTCATCGGCGACGGTGGGGTCCAGTACTCCGGCGACATCGCGAAGGCGCTCGTCGCGGGCGCGGACACGGTCATGCTCGGATCGCTGCTGGCCGGCTGCGAGGAGGCGCCCGGTGACGTGGTGTTCGTCAACGGCAAGCAGTTCAAGTCCTATCGCGGGATGGGCTCCCTCGGCGCGATGCAGTCCCGCGGGCAGGCCCGTTCGTACAGTAAGGACCGGTACTTCCAGGACGACGTACTCAGCGACGACAAGCTGGTGCCCGAGGGCATCGAGGGCATGGTGGCCTACCGCGGCCCGCTCGGCGCCGTGGCGCACCAGCTGGTCGGCGGACTGCGCGCGGCCATGGGCTACTCCGGCGCCTCGTCGATGGAGGAGCTGCACGCCAAGGGCACATTCGTGCGGATCACCGCGGCGGGCCTGCGCGAGAGCCACCCGCACGACATCCAGATGACCATCGAAGCGCCGAACTACTCCGGACGGTAGGACGCACGTGACCGACATCCAGATCGGCGGGGCCAAGCGCGCCCGTCGCGGCTACTCGCTCGATGAGATCGCCATCGCCCCCAGCCGCCGGACCCGCGATCCCGAGGCGGTGTCGACCGCGTGGACGATCGACGCCTACCGCTTCGAGACCCCCATCCTGGCGGCGCCCATGGACTCCGTGGTCTCCCCGCAGACCGCCGTGACCCTCTCGGAGCTCGGCGTTCTCGCGGTCCTCAACCTTGAGGGCCTGTGGGGGCGCTACGAGGATCCCGCCCCGCTCCTGGAGGAGATCGCGGGGCTCGCCCCTGGCACGGCGACGGCTCGGATCCAGCAGATCTACGCCGACCGTCCCGTCGATCCTGAGCTCGTCCGGCAGCGGATCGCCGATCTGAAGGCGCTCGGCATCGTCACCGCCGTGGCCACGTCCCCGCAGGGTGCGGCACGACTCGCGCCGATCGCCTCCCACGCCGGTGCCGACATCGTCGTCATCCGCGGCACGACGGTGTCGGCGGAGCACGTCTCCGGCTCAGACCAGGAGCCGCTGAATCTCAAGCAGTTCATCCACGAACTCGATGCGCCGGTGATCGTGGGCGGGTGCGTGACGCACCAGGCCGCGCTCCACCTGATGCGCACGGGCGCGGCCGGCGTGCTGGTGGGCTTCGGGGGCGGCGCCACGCACACGACTGCCGATGTGATGGGCGTCCGTGTGCCGATGGCCAGCGCGATCGCGGACGTCGCGGCCGCGCGTCGCGACTACCTCGACGAGTCCGGGGGCCGCTACGTCCATGTCATCGCCGACGGGTCGATGGGCCGCAGCGGCGACATCGTCAAGGCGTTCGCCTGCGGCGCTGACGCGGCGATGGTCGGATCGGTGTTCGCCCGCGCGACCGACGCGCCCGGCCATGGCGCCCACTGGGGCGCTGAGGCGTGGCACCGCGACCTGCCCCGCGGCGAGCGGGCGCAGTTGGAGACGGTGGGCACGCTCGCCGAGGTCCTGAACGGCCCGTCGCGCAAGGCGGACGGAACGATGAACGTCGTCGGCGCGCTCCGCAAGGCCATGGCGACCACGGGCTACAACGATCCGAAGGAGTTCCAGCGCGTTGAGATGGTGGTCACTGCGTGACCCCTGATCCCGTCCTCGTCGACCGGCTCCTCGGGTCACTCGACGCGAGCGGGCCCGCTCAGCCCGTCATCATGCCGTTCACCGGCGAGCCGGGATACGACCTCCCCGTGGCCGTCGCAGATGACGTCGATCGCGCCATGGCGATGCTCCGCAGGGGCCAGGCGCGATGGGCGCAGGTGCCGCTGCGCAAGCGCACTGCGATCCTGCTGCGCTTCCACGACCTGCTGCTCGCCCGGCGGCAGGAGGGGCTCGACCTCGTCCAGTGGGAGACGGGCAAGGCGCGCAAGGATGCGATGGAGGAGCTCCTCGACGTCTGCCTGGTGACCCGGCACTACGCCCGTGACGCCCACCGGCTGCTGCGCCCGCGGCGGCATCGGGGCATCTTCCCGGGGGCCGTGGGAGTCACGCAGTACCAGCATGCCAAGGGCGTCGTCGGCTTCCTCACACCGTGGAACTACCCGCTGACGATCGGGGTCAGCGACGCGGTGCCCGCCCTGATCGCTGGCAATGCCGCCCTGATCAAGCCCGATGCCCAGACGACGCTGAGCGCCCTGTGGGCCGTAGACCTGCTGATCGAGGCGGGCGTGCCGCGCGACGTAGTGCACGTTGTTCCCGGTGACGGCCCCGTGGTCGGGCCGATGGTCATCGACCGGGTCGACTACGTCATGTTCACCGGGTCCACGCGGGTCGGGCGCGAAGTGGCGGCCCGGTGCGGCCAGCGGCTGATCGGCTGCTCGCTGGAGCTCGGGGGGAAGAACGCCATGATCGTGCGCGAGGACGCGGATCCGCGTCGGGCTGCGGAGATCGCGGTGCGCGGCTGCTTCGCGAACGCCGGCCAGCTGTGCATCTCGATGGAACGGATCTACGTCCACGATGCGGTGTACGAGGCCTTCCGTGACGCATTCGCGGAGCGCGTCCGTGAACTGCCGTTCGCCACCGGCATTGGCTGGCCGGGCCAGATGGGCTCGCTGATCTCGGCCCGCCAGGTCGAGCGGGTCCGTCAGCACGTGGCGGATGCCGTCGATCGCGGCGCAACCCTCGTGGCGGGTGGCGCGCCGCGCCCCGACGTCGGCCCGTACTTCTTCGAGCCCACCGTGCTCGAGGGCGTCACGGAGGACATGATCCTGTGCGACGAGGAGACCTTCGGGCCGGTCGTCGCGCTCTACCGCGTGCACTCCGACGAGGAGGCGATCCGGATGGCGAATGCGACTGCGTACGGACTCAACGCCGCCGTCGTGACTCGCGATCGCGCGAAGGGACGAACGATCGCGCTGCGGCTGCGGGCGGGCACGGTCAACGTCAACGAGGCGTACGGGCCCTCGTGGGGGAGCACCCGCGCACCCATGGGCGGCATGGGGGACTCCGGGCTCGGCCGCCGCCACGGGGACGAGGGCCTGCTGAAGTACACGGAGTCGCAGACGATCGCGACGCAGCGGCTGCTGGGGTTCGGGCCGCCCTCCGGCTGGTCGGACGAGCGCTGGAATGAGACGTTCGCACAGACTTTCGCGGTGATGAAGAAGCTCGGCCTGAAGTAGGGATGACATGCAGGGTTACGACTTCGATGTCCTGATCGTGGGCTCCGGATTCGGGGGCTCGGTCGGCGCGCTGCGACTGGCCGAGAAGGGCTACCGGGTCGGCGTGCTGGAGGCCGGACGCCGGTTCTCGGACGGGGAGCTGCCGAAGACGTCCTGGCACCTGCGCGACTTCCTGTGGGCGCCGTGGCTCGGCTGCTTCGGGATCCAGCGGATCCACGTGCTGCGCGACGTCGTCGTGCTGGCCGGTGCAGGCGTCGGCGGCGGGTCGCTGAACTACGCGAACACCCTGTACGTGCCGGGGGCCTCCTACTTCGAGGATCCGCAGTGGAGTGGCATCACGGACTGGGCGACCGAGCTGGCGCCGTACTACGACCAGGCGGCCCGGATGCTCGGCGTCGTGGACAACCCGACCATGACCCCATCGGACCTCGTGATGAAGGCTGTCGCCGACGAGATGGGCGTCGGGCACACCTTCCGGCTCACGCCTGTCGGGGTGTACTTCGGTGAGGGACCCGCAGTCACGAGCGCTGACCCGTTCTTCGGCGGCGTGGGCCCGGACCGCACCGGGTGCACACAGTGCGGTGAGTGCATGACCGGCTGCCGGTACAACGCGAAGAACACGCTGCCGAAGAACTACCTCGCGCTGGCCGAGGCCGCGGGCGCGCGGATCTTTCCGTTGACCACGGTCACGCAGATCGAGGAGCTGCCCGAGGGCGGGTTCCTGGTCTCGACGACGCGCACGGGCGCGCGGCTGGCGCCGAAGGTGCGGACGTTCCGTGCCGAACAGGTGGTCGTCGCGGCGGGAACCTATGGCACGCAACGACTTCTGCATCGGATGCGCGACGAGGGGCGGCTGCCGCGGCTGTCGCCACGTCTGGGTCACCTGACCCGGACCAACTCCGAGTCCCTGCTCGGCGCCGTCGCCACCACGTCGCCGGCCGACTTCTCGGAGGGCGTCGCGATCACGTCCAGCTTCCACCCGGAGCCGCACACGCACGTGGAGCCGGTCCGGTACGGCAAGGGCTCGAACGCGATGGCGTTCCTGCAGTCGGTCCTCACGCAGCCGCGGGCCGGCCAGCCGCGATGGCGCTCGTCACTCGGCGAGGTGGTCCGTCAGCGCGGCACGGCCGTCCGACTGCTCGACGTGCGTCGGTGGAGCGAGCGGTCGATCATCTCGCTGGTGATGCAATCGGTCGACAACTCGCTCACCGTGACGGGGCGGCGCTCGCGGCTTGGCCGGTGGCGGCTGACCACGAAGCAGGACGAGTCCGCTCCGGCGCCGACGTACCTGCCGGTTGCGCAGGAGGTGGCCCGTCGGCTGGCGGAGCGGATCAACGGAGTGGCGGCCGGCACCGTCATCGAGAACCTGGGGCTGGCGCTGACGGCGCACTTCGTCGGCGGCGTGACCATTGGGTCGGACCCGGACTCAGGCGTGATCGACCCGTATCACCGGGTCTACGGGTATCCCGGGCTGCACGTCGTGGATGGCGCGGCGGTCACGGCGAACCTGGGGGTCAATCCGTCGCTGACGATCACCGCGCAGGCCGAGCGGGCGTTCGCGATGTGGCCGAACAGGGGGGAGTCGGACGAGCGGCCGACGCAGGGCGAGGACTACCGGCCGGTGGCGGCGGTCGCGCCGCTCGCGCCGGTCGTGCCCGAGCACGCCCCCGCCGCCCTCCGGCTCATCCCCCGTCCGTCTTGAGGTTGGTGGTCGAGAAACCTGCGGTTTCCGACCACCAACCTCAAGACGGACGGGGAGAGGGGTGTCGGTCAGGCGACCGAGCAGGACATGTCCTGCCCGCAGCACAGCGGTGACTTGATCTTGCCGTGCCCGTTGGGGCACTCCGAGATCTCGACCATGCTGCCGTCGTCCTTCGTCAGTGACGCATCGACGAGGTCGGCGTTGCAGTGGCCACAGGTGGTGTTGACGGACATGCCGCACTTCGCGCAGGTGTAGAGAGCCATGGTCGGACGCTACCGCAGACCCTTCCCCGTCCGTCTTGAGGTTGCTGGTCGAGAAACCTGCGGTTTCCGACCAGCAACCTCAAGACGGACGGGGACCGGGCCGGAGCACTAGGGTGCGGATGATGTCCCAAGCCAGCCCCTCCGATGATTCCGGGCACTCCGCGGGAGCGCCCCGGACCTATCTCGGCTGGGCGGTGGCCGCCACCGTGCTGTGCTTCCTGCCTCTCGGACTGGTCGCCCTCTTCTTCGGGCTGCGCACGAGTTCCGCCGTCGCGGACGGCCGGCTCGACGACGCGGTCCGCTCCTCCCGTCGGGCGCGTCGATGGATCGTCGCCACCGTCATCGTCGGCGGCCTGACATACCTGGCGATCGTCGGATCGCTCCTGCTGCTCGGCGCCTTCTCGACGTGACCTGGCCCGGCCGCGTGCCCGTCGCCCGCCGCGACCGGCTCGATAGGGTCGGCCCGTGACCTCCGACCTCGACACCGTCCTCGTCGTCGACTTCGGCGCCCAGTACGCGCAGCTGATCGCCCGGCGCGTCCGCGAGGCCCGCGTGTACTCCGAGATCGTGCCGCACACCATGCCGGTCGCCGAGATCGCCGCCCGCCGCCCGGCCGCGGTCATCCTCAGCGGCGGCCCGTCGAGCGTCTACGAGGACGGCGCCCCCAGCATCGACGCTGAACTGTTCGAGACCGGGATCCCGGTCTTCGGGATCTGCTACGGGTTCCAGGCAATGGCGCGGGCGCTGGGCGGAACCGTCGCCCGGACCGGCCTGAGCGAGTTCGGCGGCACGGCTCTGGAGGTCGTCGAGCCAGGGGTGCTCTTCGGGGACCTGCCGCGCGAGCTGAACGTCTGGATGTCGCACGGCGACTCCGTCTCAGAGGCTCCCCCCGGCTTCCTGATCACCGGCCGGTCGGACGGCGCGCCGATCGCGGCTTTCGAGGCCCCCGGACGGAAGTTCGCGGGCGTGCAGTTCCACCCCGAGGTCCTGCACACCGACAACGGCCAGCGGGTCCTCGAGCACTTCCTCTATGACATCGCCGGGTGCCGGCCCAGTTGGACGATGACCAACGTCATCGACGAGCAGGTCGCGCGCATCCGCGCCCAGGTGGGGACCGGCCAGGTCATCTGCGGACTGTCCGGGGGCGTCGACTCCGCGGTGGCCGCCGCCCTGGTGCAGCGGGCCGTCGGCGACCAGCTGACCTGCGTCTTCGTCGATCATGGCCTGCTCCGCAAGGGCGAGGCCGAGCAGGTCGAGCGCGACTACGTGGCCGCCACCGGGATCCGGCTGGTGGTGGTGGACGCCCGCGAGCGGTTCCTCGTCGCGCTCGCCGGCGTCTCCGACCCGGAGACCAAGCGCAAGATCATCGGACGAGAGTTCATCCGGGTGTTCGAGGACGCGGAGCGCCAGGTGATCGCCGAGGCCGGCGCGCACGGCGAGAAGGTGGACTTCCTCGTGCAGGGCACGCTCTACCCCGACGTCGTCGAGTCCGGTGGAGGCACCGGCACGGCGAACATCAAGAGCCACCACAACGTGGGCGGCCTGCCTGAGGACCTCCAGTTCACGCTCGTCGAGCCGTTGCGCACGCTCTTCAAGGACGAGGTGCGTCAGGTCGGACTCGACCTCGGCCTGCCTCCCGAGATCGTCTGGCGACACCCGTTCCCCGGACCGGGCCTGGCGATCCGCATCATCGGCGCCGTCGACGAGGAGCGCCTGGCCATCCTCCGCGAGGCGGACGCCATCGCACGCGAGGAACTGACCGCCGCTGGCCTGGATCGCGACGTGTGGCAGTTCCCGGTCGTGCTGCTCGCCGACGTCCGTTCAGTGGGAGTGCAGGGCGACGGCCGGACCTACGGGCATCCGGTGGTGCTCCGCCCGGTATCGAGCGAGGATGCGATGACGGCGGACTGGTCGCGGCTGCCGTACGACGTGATCGCTCGCATCTCGACACGCATCACCAACGAGGTGCGAGAGGTCAACCGCGTTACCTTGGATGTCACGAGCAAGCCGCCCGGCACCATCGAGTGGGAGTAACCGCCATGGAGTTCCTGTTCCACATCGTCGTCGTCCTGCACTTCGTCGGCCTGGCCCTGCTGCTCGGGGCGTTCCTGGTGCAGGTCCGGGATCCGCAGAAGACCGTCACCCGTTGGATGTGGGACGGCGCGCTCACGCAGCTGCTGACCGGTCTCATCTTGGTCGGGATGATCTCCGGCGGCCTCCTCGGCGACGAGGAGAAGGAGGAGCTCAACAACGGCAAGATCGCCATCAAGCTGGTGATCGTGCTGGTGATCGCCGTGCTGGCGTTCATCGGCAAGAAGAAGCCGGCTCCGCAGGTGGGGCTGTGGGCGGTCATCGGCCTGCTGACCCTGGCCAACGTGGTCGTCGCCGTCTTCGTCTGACCTCCCGGTCCACCGCCCCCGGTCTTCCTTGAGGTTGGTGGTCGCAGAACGGCCGTTTTACGACCACCAACCTCAAGGAGGACGGGGGACGCACGGGGTCAGGCGGTGCGGACCACCATGAACGCCTCGGCCAGCCGGCCCTCCGCGAGCCCGGCCGCCTGCGCCTGCATCGTCAGCCAGCCGCGGATCATGTCGGGCAGTTCCGTCATGTGCGCCGTCTGGCTCTCGTGCGCCCGCAGCGCCTCGAGCTTGGCGTCGAACGTGTCGGTGACGTCGATCCACTGATCCGGGGTCGGCGTGCCGATCATCCACACCTCGGGCACCGCCCAGTCCGCCAGGCCCTCGTCATTCAGCAGGGTGGGGTGCGCGAACGGGTTGCGCGCATCCGGGTAGACGGCCTGGATCGACGCTTCGCCGGCGGCCAGGTGATCCGGATGCGACGCCTGGACCCGCTGCCAGTTGCGTTCCGGCGACTGGATCAGCATCCGGTCCGGCCGGACCTGGCGGATGACCCGGCTGATGTCGCGCCGCAGCTCGTGGCTGACCGCGAGCTCGCCGTCCCGATAGCCGAGGAACCGCACGTCGGTGACCCCGAGGGCCGCGCCGGCCGCGCGCTGCTCGGCCTGTCGGATGCCGGGGATCTCGGAACGGGGGACGGCGGGATCGAAGCCGCCCGCGTCCCCGTTGGTGATCAGGCAGTACACCACCTCGACCCCGGCATCGGTCCAGGCACGCACCGTGCCGCCCGCGCCGAAGTCCACGTCGTCCGGATGGGCCATCACCGCGAGGATCCGTTCGATACGACGTCCATCACGGTTGAACAGCAGCGGCTCGGTGGCCGGAGGCGTGTCAGTCACGTCGGCGAGCGTAGCCACCCCCGCGAGTGAGGGACCGGCCGTGGTCATCGGGGACGCCCCGCTGGCTTGATTGACCGATAGTCGGACAAGCAGGATGATCCGGTTCTATCCCGCCCGTCGCAGTGGTCACTTTAGTCACTTCCGTGACAGAGTAGGCGCGTGCTTCCCCGCCGGCACGCTCGTCGTGCCCTGCTCTGCCGTGGGCGCCGCCGCCGGCGTGCGCTCACCGTGGGGGTCGCCTTCATCACCGCCGGCAGCGTGGCGCTGGGTGCCCCGCTCTCGTCGACTGCGGGGGTCCGCGGAGACGGGTGGGAGCCCTCGAGCTGGACCGGCGAGGTCGCCGGACCACCGGTGCCCGGAGTCAACCTGCCGCCGGCCGCGGTGCCCGCCATCGCCCAGCCGCTGCCCGAGGGCTATGACGTCGACCCGACGTACGAGGGCCAGGACCAATGCGACCCGGCCGCCAAGCCGGGGACGCAGAAGCTCGCCGACCTGATCAAGGCGACATACGGCCAGGAGCAGACCGTCTGGATCCCGCGCGCCTGCGACGTCGGCGGGCAGAGCGAGCACAAGGAGGGCCGGGCCCTCGACTGGATGACCAGCGTGCGCGACCCCCAGCAGCGCGCCAACGCAGAGACCTTCCTGGCGTGGCTGATGGGCCCGGACCAGTTCGGCCGCCCGTACGGCAACGCCCTGCGGCTCGGCGTCATGTACATCGGGTGGAACGACCGGATCTGGCGGGGCTACGACATCAAGCGCGGCTGGACGGAGCTGAAGGGCTGCTTCTCCACGCCCGGTACGGGCAGCGACACCACGTGCCACCGCAACCACATCCACATCTCACTCACCTGGGACGGGGCCAGCGGACGCACCTCGTTCTGGGACGGCACGCCGATGGACGGGCCCTACTGCAAGCGGGCCAGCAGCTCGGCGACGGTGGCGGCGAAGGGCAGGGCCGCCGACCTCGTGCCGGTCGACCCAGTCCGGGTACTCGGCACCCGCAAGGCGATCGGGGTGCCGGACCGCTGCCGGCTGCAGCAGGACCGCTACAGCGGGGACAGCCACCGCATCTACGCGAAGGTCACCGGGCTCGGCGGGGTCCCGGCGAGCGGCGTGGCCGCGGTGTCCGTGCGGGTCACCGCGATGGCGTCGAACGCACCGTCGAAGGTCCGCATCTGGGCTCCCGGGCAGAGCAAGTCGGAGACGGTCGTCAAGGTGCCGATGAACATGGACGCGATCGGCACGGCCGTCGTGCCGGTGTCGTCGGACGGCACCATCGCGCTGGCGACGTCGGCCGGCGCGACTGACCTGTCCATCGACGTGGTCGGCTACTACCCCCCAGGCGACCAGCCCAACGAGACGTCAGCCACGCCGGGGGAGGCGATGGCGATGGGCGACGAGCCGCCACCGGTGGTGGCCGCTCCGGCGCCGGCGCCGGACCCACCGCCGGACACGTCGTTCGAGCCGCCCCCCGTCGACGAGTTCATCTCGATCGGCGCGGAGGTCGGGTACGAGTCGACGGCTCAGGGCGCCCTGCAGCCGGGGGAGGAACGCACCGTCGGGCTGGCGGGCGTGCCGGGCGAGGCGACGGCAGCCCTGGTGCTCGTGACCACGCGGGAGGCGACGAAGAAGGGCAAGGTCCGCATCGTGACGCCGGCAGACAAGGCCGCGGGCGCGACGATGGCCTTCCCCAAGCGAGGGGTGCGCACCGCGGTCATGGTGGTGCCGGTGTCCGGCGGTCAGGTGACCTTCGTGACGTCGAAGAAGGCGACAGTGCAACTGCGCGTCGAGGTGCTCGGCTACTCGCTGAACGGCAAGCCCGTCAAGGTGCGCAGCGTGCCCGCCAAGCGGGTCGTCAAGGCGAAGCTCGACGCGGGTGCGCCGCTGGTGATCGGGCCGCTGCTGGGGGTGGCCGGCCTGCCGAAGAAGCAGAAGAAAGTCACCGGCGTCATCCTCCAGGTCAAGACCAAGACCAAGGGCGCGGACGCCGGCAGCCTGAAGGTGTACCCGGTGGACGGCGCGGCCCCGGAGACCCGGTCGGCACCGGTCGTGCCGGGTCAGAAGTACACCAGCCTGGTGGTGGCGGAGCTGGGCACCGACGGGAAGGTCGTCTTCCAGGGGTCCGTCCAGTCGAAGGTGAAGGCCAAGGTCGTCGGCTGGATCAAGCGCGCCAAGTAGCAGATTTGCACCGCTTCCCGGCTCAATTCCGCAGAGTTGCGCCGGTTTCCTGCCCGCAGAAGGGATTTGCACCGCTTCCCGGCGCAAATCGGTAGGCGGGAGGCGATCCCGGACCACTTCTGCGGAATTGAGCCGGGAAGCGGTGCAAATCTGGTGGTCGGGGGTGACGCCTAGGATCGTCGGGTGAGTGACGGGCTGTTCGACCTGGAGGCCGCCGGCTTCGGTCGACCTGGCGAGGGCGCAGGCACCCGGACCGGATCCCCGGACCGGGCGGCCCGGCTGGTCGAGGACCTGAACCCCTCCCAGCGCGCCGCGGTCGAGCACCGCGGCGGACCCCTCCTCATCGTCGCGGGCGCCGGTTCCGGCAAGACCAGGGTGCTGACCCGCCGCATCGCCCACCTGCTCGCCACCGGCGACGCCAACCCGGGGCAGATCCTCGCCATCACCTTCACCAACAAGGCCGCCGGCGAGATGAAGGAGCGGGTGGCCGAGCTCGTCGGCGGGCGCGCCCGTGCCATGTGGGTCTCGACCTTCCACAGTGCCTGCGTCCGGATCCTGCGCAGCGAGGCCTCGCGCCTGGGCATGACCAGCAGCTTCACCATCTACGACGCGGCGGACTCGCAGCGGCTGATGGGCATGGTGCTGCGCGACATGAGCCTGGACCCGCGCAAGTTCACGCCGCGTTCCTTCCTAGCGCAGGTCTCCAACCTGAAGAACGAGCTCATCGACCACGAGACCTACCGGGACCGCGCCGCTAATCAGATGGAGCAGCTGCTCTCCGAGGCGTACGGCGACTACCAGCGGCGGCTGCAGCGCGCCAACGCGTTCGACTTCGACGACCTGATCTCGACCACCGTCGCCCTGTTCCAGGTGTTCCCCGACGTGGCCGAGCACTACCGGCGCCGGTTCCGCCACGTCCTGGTCGACGAGTACCAGGACACCAACCACGCCCAGTACGTCCTCATCCGCGAGCTCGTCGGCCCCGACACCCCGGAGCTGCCCGCCGCCCAGCTCTGCGTCGTGGGCGACGCCGACCAGTCCATCTACGCCTTCCGCGGTGCCACCATCCGCAACATCGAGGAGTTCGAGCGCGACTACCCCAACGCGTCGACGATCATGCTCGAGCAGAACTACCGGTCCACCCAGACGATCCTCACCGCGGCCAACGCGGTCATCGCGCGCAACACCAGCCGTCGCGAGAAGAAGCTGTGGACGGACGCCGGGCACGGGCACCCGATCGTGGGCTACGTGGCCGACGACGAGCATGACGAGGCGTCGTTCATCGCCAACGAGATCGACCGGCTCCACGACGACGAGGACCTCAAGCCCTCGGACGTGGCCGTGTTCTACCGGACCAACGCGCAGTCGCGATCCGTCGAGGAGATCTTCATCCGCGTCGGGCTGCCGTACCGCGTCGTCGGCGGCACCCGCTTCTACGAGCGGCGCGAGGTGCGCGATGCGCTCGCCTACCTGAGGGCGCTGGCGAACCCGGAGGACGAGGTCTCGCTGCGCCGGATCCTGAACGTGCCCAAGCGCGGCATCGGCGAGCGTGCCGAGGCGATGGTCGAGGCCTTCGCCCAGCGCGAGCGCATCTCGTTCGGTGCCGCCGTCGACCGGGCCGCCGAGGCGCCTGGCATCGCCGCACGCTCGCTGGCTGCCATCGAGGCGTTTGCGCGGATGATGACCGACCTGCGCACCCTGGTCGACGCCGGCACCGATCCGGCGACCGTCCTGCAGGCCGTCCTCGAGCAGAGCGGCTACCTCGCCGAGCTGCAGGCCTCCGCGGATCCCCAGGACGAGACCCGCGTGGAGAACCTCGCGGAGCTCGAGTCGGTGGCGCAGGAGTTCGCCACCGAGAACCCGGAGGGCACGCTTGCCGACTTCCTCGAGCGGGTCTCCCTGGTCGCCGACTCGGACGAGATCCCGGACGACGACGAGTCCGGGGGCGTGGTCACCCTGATGACGCTGCACACGGCCAAGGGCCTGGAGTTCCCCGTCGTGTTCCTCACCGGCATGGAGGACGGCGTCTTCCCGCACATGCGCTCCCTCGGGGAGCCGCGTGAGCTCGAGGAGGAGCGTCGGCTGGCCTATGTGGGCATCACTCGCGCCCGCCAGCGGCTGTATCTCAGCCGGGCCGTGACCCGGTCGGCGTGGGGCACTCCCGCGTTCAACCCGCCGTCGCGGTTCCTCGAGGAGATCCCGGACGAGGTCATCGAGTGGCGACGGGAGGAGCCGGTGGGCCGGAGCCCGCTGGCCGGTGGCTACGGCTCGTCCCCGTCGACGAGCAGCGCCGCCCTGCGACTGGGCGATCGCGTGGTCGGCAGCGGACCGGTGCTGTCGCTGGCGCCCGGGGAGCGGGTCACCCACCAGAAGTTCGGCCTGGGCACGGTCGTGTCCACGTCCGGCGGTGGCGACAAGGCCGAGGCGACCATCGACTTCGGCTCGGCAGGAGTCAAGCGGCTGCTGCTGCGGTACGCGCCCGTCGAGAAGCTGTAGGGCCGCGGCTCAGTAGCCGAGCGCGAACCCCGCGTCGACGTCCGCGGGACTGTACGTCCGGAACGCGATGTGGGTCTCCGTCGCGGTGATGCCCTCGATGGCCCCGATGCGGTCCGTGACGACGGTGGCGACGTCATCGATCTCGCGCACCTCGAGGACGGCGATGATGTCCCACTGCCCGGTCACCGAGTAGACGGTGCGCGCCTCCTCGATGCGGGCGATCTCGGCCCCCACCTCGTTGACGCGACGCGGTTCGGCCGTGATGAAGCAGAGCGCGGTGACCATGGGAACAGCCTAGGAGGGTAGGGCCCGTGTGCGGGCCTGCATCGCCTCGGCGAAGGCCAGCACCTGCTCGCCCATCACCCGCAGCTGGCGCGCGACGGCCGGGTCGGTGTCGGTCTCGTCGCCGCCGATCAGTCCGGCCGCATCGTTGATGGCGACGCCGAGCGGAGTCGGCCAGCCGCGCAGCGCGTGCACGATCACGCGCAGCTCGTTGAGCGTGGCGACCGCCGTCTGCCACCCGTGCGCGACGGAGATGATGCCGACCGCTCGGTCAGTCAGGTACGGGCGGTCGTCGGAGCGGAGGTCCTCGGCGTAGTCCAGCGCGTTCTTGACCATTCCGCTGACGGAGCCGTGGTAGCCGGGGCTGGCCAGCAGCAGTCCGTCGGCACGGCGGAGCGCGTCGATCACCCGCTGGGCCTCGGGGGATCGCTCGCGGGTCTCGGTGTCGTAGATGGGGATCATCAGGTCGCGTCCGGCGAGGAACGTGACGTGCGCTCCGGCGGCCAGCGCGGGGGCCGCGGCCATGCGGAGGGCGCGCTCGGACGCGGCCAGTGGGGAGGTGCTCCCGCCGAGCGCGACGATGCTGATCGGGGCCTCGGTCCGCCCACTGGCCGGCAGGTCCGCTGCGTTGCTCACTGGCGAAGTCTCGCACCATCGACGGGCGGTAGGGTGCGGGCATCCGCTGAACCGGACTGGAGGAACTGTCATGGCCGGACCGATCCGGGTCGTCGTCGCCAAGCCCGGCCTCGATGGTCATGATCGCGGGGCGAAGGTCGTCGCCCGCGCTCTGCGCGACGCGGGGATCGAGGTCGTCTACACCGGACTGCACCAGACCCCGGCGCAGATCGTGGATGCCGCGATCCAGGAGGACGCCGACATCATCGGGCTGTCCGTGCTCTCGGGCGCGCACCTGACGCTGTTCGCCGAGGTCATGGACCAGCTCAGGGCGAAGGACGCGGCCGACATCGTGGTGTTCGGCGGCGGAATCATCCCCGAGGACGACATCCCCGTCCTCGAGGAGATGGGCGTGGCGAAGATCTTCACGCCCGGTACGCCGACCCGCGAGATCGTCGAGTGGGTCACAGATCACATCACCCGGTAGTGACGGCTCCTCCGCCCGGGAGTAGTCTCTCGATTCCGGGTTATCGGACGTCCAACTAACTGGACAGGGCGTGAGGGAGAGCGCGTGGATCTGTACGAATACCAGGCCAAGCACCTGTTCGGCAGGCACGCGGTGCCCGTGACGCCCGGCGAGGTGTGCACGACGGCCGATGCGGCGCACGAGGCCACGCGCAAGTTCGGCTCCCCGGTCGTGGTGAAGGCCCAGGTCAAGACCGGCGGCCGCGGCAAGGCCGGCGGCGTGAAGCTGGCCGACTCGCCCGACGACGCCAAGGGCAAGGCGCAGGCCATCCTCGGGATGGACATCAAGGGCCACACGGTCTTCAAGGTGCTCGTCACGCCGGCGGCCGACATCGCCGAGGAGTACTACGTCTCGTTCCTGCTCGACCGCGCCAACCGGACGTTCCTGGCGATGGCCAGCGTCGAGGGCGGCGTCGAGATCGAGGAGGTCGCCGCCACCAACCCGGATGCGCTGGCAATGGTGCGCGTCGACGCCCTCGAGGGCTGCACGCCAGAGAAGGCGCGCGAGATCGTCGAAGCGGCTCGCTTCCCGGAGGCCATCCGCGATCAGGTCGAGTCGATCCTCGTCGGCCTGTGGGACGTCCTCGTCAAGGAGGACGCCACCCTCGTCGAGGTGAACCCGCTGGTCCTCACGCCAGGCGGCGAGGTGCTCGCGCTCGACGGCAAGGTCACTCTCGACGGCAACGCGGACTTCCGGCACGCCTCTCATGCGGACTTCGTGGACCGGGACAACACCGACCCGATCGAACTGCGCGCCAAGGAGTTCGACCTCAACTACGTGAAGCTGCACGGCGAGGTCGGCATCATCGGGAACGGCGCCGGCCTGGTCATGAGCACGCTGGACGTCGTCGCGTACGCCGGTGAGGAGTTCGGCGGGATCAAGCCGGCGAACTTCCTCGACATCGGTGGCGGCGCGAGCGCGGAGGTCATGGCCAACGGCCTCGACATCGTGCTCAACGACCCCGAGGTGAAGTCGGTATTCGTGAACGTCTTCGGCGGCATCACCGCGTGCGACGCGGTCGCCAACGGGGTGCTGCAGGCGCTCGACATGCTGGAGGCGAAGGGCATGACCCTGACCAAGCCGATCGTGGCCCGCATCGACGGCAACAACGCCGTCGAGGGACGGCGCATCCTCACCGAGGCCAACCACCCGCTCGTCGAGCTCGTCGAGACGATGGACGAGGCGGCCCGCCGCGTCGCCCAGCTCGCGGCCGGAAAGTAGAGGACACACACATGGCTATCTGGCTCGATTCCAACTCCAAGATCATCGTCCAGGGCATGACCGGCTCCGAGGGCACCAAGCACACCCGCCGCATGGTCGCCTCGGGCGCCCAGGTCGTGGGCGGCGTGAATGCCAAGAAGGCCGGCGAGAACGTCGACGGCATCCCCGTGTTCGCATCCGTGGCCGAGGCGATGGCCGAGACGGGCGCGAACGTCAGTGTCCTGTTCGTGCCGCCGCGGTTCACCAAGGACGCCGTCGAGGAGGCCGTCGACGCGCAGATGCCGCTCGCGGTCGTCATCACCGAGGGCGTGCCCGTGCACGACACCGCGCAGTTCTTCCAGTACGCGGAGAACGCCGGCACGACGCGGATCATCGGCCCGAACTGCCCCGGCATCATCTCGCCCGAGCAGTCCAACGCCGGCATCATCCCGGCCGACATCGCCAAGCGCGGCCGCATCGGCCTGGTCTCCAAGTCCGGGACCCTGACCTACCAGATGATGTACGAGCTGCGCGACATCGGCTTCTCGACGGCCGTCGGCATCGGCGGGGACCCGATCATCGGCACCACGCACATCGACTGCCTGGCCGCGTTCGAGGCCGACCCCGAGACCGACGCGATCGTCATGATCGGCGAGATCGGCGGCGACGCCGAGGAGCGGGCGGCGGCGTTCATCAAGGACAACGTCACCAAGCCCGTCGTCGGCTACGTCGCCGGCTTCACCGCTCCCGAGGGCAAGACCATGGGCCACGCTGGCGCCATCGTCTCCGGCTCCGCGGGCACGGCTGCGGCCAAGCAGGAGGCGCTCGAGGCGGTCGGCGTGAAGGTTGGCAAGACGCCGTCCGCGACGGCCGCCCTCATGCGGGAGATCATGACCGCCTAGGTCCACCTTCCTCGCCGAGTGGCGGGTTGTGCGGGTGTTCGGATCGATCCGGACCTGCACGACCCGCCACTCGCGTGTGATGGGAGGGTGTGCGCGTGGTCGACACGTGGACGCCCCTGCTGCTGGGCGTCGTGATCGTCGGCGTCTTCCTCTACGGCTTCTCCAAGACCGCCATGCCGGTGGCGGGCGTGCTCGCCGGCCCACTGCTGGCGGCGGCGCTCGGGGCCACGACGGCGTCTGGATTCATCATGCCGCTGCTGCTCATCGGCGACATGTTCGCGCTGGCCCGGTACCGGCAGCACGCGAACTGGCCGCTCATCGTGAAGCTGATCCCGGGCGTGCTCGTCGGCATCGTGGCGACCGCGCTGCTGTTCCGGTTCGTCGAGACCTCGATGCTGAACCGGATCATCGGCGTCCTGATCCTCACGTCCGTGTCGCTCGAGGTCTGGCGTCGACGGTTCCCCAAGGAGGACGCCGGGCACACGCCCAACCGACTCGCGGTCGGCTTCTTCGGCACGTTGGCCGGCATGACGACGATGGCCGCCAATGCTGGCGGAACGGCGATGACGCTGTACCTGATCAACATGCGGGTGTCGATGCTCGCGTTCATGGGCACCTTCGCGTGGTTCTTCTTTGTCCTCAATGCGATCAAGGTGCCGTTCCTCGTCGGACTCGGCTTCCTGAACGCGGACACCCTGCGTGCCGACCTGTGGTTCGTCCCGGTGGTCGTGCTCGGGGCGCTCGTCGGCTATCGAGTGTTCCGTCAGATGAACGAGCGGGTCTTCACCGCGATCGCGTTGGCGCTCAGCGCCGTCGCGTCCGTCTTCCTCATCGTCCACGGCTGATCTGCGAGACTCCGAGCATGACGGTGCTCGCGGCGGACGCGCTTCTCGCCAAGGTCGTGCTCATCAGCGGCGGCACCCAGGGGATCGGCGCCGCGGCTGCGCGGGCCGCTGCCCGATGTGGAGCGGCGGCAGTGGTGGTCACCGGACGTGACCCGGACAAGGCCAGCGGCCTGCTGGACGAACTGGCTGACGCGGGTGCGGAGGCGATGGTGGTGCGCGCCGACGTCGCCGTCATCGACGATGCGGTGAATTCCGTCCGGGAGACCGTGGAGAACTTCGGCCGCGTCGATTGCGTCGTCAACGCGGCTGGCCTCACGGACCGCGGCTCACTCCTCGACACCACTCCCGAACTGTTCGACCAGCACGTGGCGGTCAACCTGCGCGGGCCGTTCTTCATCATGCAGGCGGCCGTGAAGGACATGCTCGCCCGCGACTCGGGCGGCGCCATCGTCAACGTGCTGAGCACGGCTGTGCACGGCGGCATCCCGATCCTGGCCCCCTATGCGGCGTCCAAGGCCGGACTGGCCACGCTGACGCGGAACGTGGCGCACGCACATCGGTTCGACCGGATCCGGGTCAACGGGCTCAACCTGGGCTGGACGGCGACGGAGGGCGAGGACGCGACCCAGCGGCGGTTCCACAACGCCTCCGACACGTGGCGTGAGGAGGTCGGTCGACAGTTGCCCGCCGGACGACTGGCGGATCCGGACGAGATCGCCGACATGATCGTCTTCCTGCTGTCCGACGGGTCTGGCGTGGTGACCGGCGCGGTCCTCGACTGGGACCAGAACGTGATCGGCTGCGAGGGCTAGCGACGCCGCCCACCCCCTCGTCTGTCTTGAGGTTGGTGGTCGCAAAACGGCCGTTTTGCGACCACCAACCTCAAGACAGACGGGGAGAGGGAGCGTGGCGGTCACGGGATCGACGCTCTCGGGCTGAGATTCTGGGCGGGTGACCGCCCCGACCCTGCCACCGCAGGCCTCCGCGGAACCGCGGCCTCGTCCGCCTCGTCGGCCCAGGCGTTCCCGGCCACGCCCTGGCGACGTCGTGCGGGCCGTCCGCGGCCGTCTGCGGCTGCCGCATCCCGAGAGCGCGCTCCCAGAGCCGCTGGGAGTGCTGGCCGCGCTGTGGGCCGCGGCCATCGGGCTGGCCATCGCGGCCGTGCCCATGCTCGTCGTCTGGATGGCGTCCATCGGCAGCGGCCTGACCTGGACGGAGTCGCTGCGCATCGCCGGCCTGATCTGGGTGGTCGCCCAGGGCACGGCCGTGACCCTCGCCGGGGTCGAGATCTCCCTGATCCCGTGGGGACTGGCGATCATCCCCCTCGTCCTATTGGCCGTCGGCGGAGGCTGGGCCGCTCGCACGTCCGGCATCACCGGCTGGTCGCGGCTCGCGCGCATGGTCGCCGCCGGGTCGGTGGCGTACGCCCTAGCGGTTGCCGGACTCGCGTACCTCACCTTCGAGCCGGCATCGCGGGTGGACGCGACGTCCGCCGGCCTGCACGGGCTCGTCCTGGCCCTCGTCGGCCTCGGCTGGGGCGCGGTGCGCGGCTCGGGGCTTCTGGCCGACAACCCGCCCCCCGTGCACGTGCTCGCCGTCGTCCGGGGCGGAGTCGCGGCCGCCGCGGCGATCCTCGCCCTCGGTGCCATCGCTGCTGTGGCCTCCCTGCTGGCTCACTTCGACGACGCCGTGACGATGGGTCAGGCGCTCGGCGGGGGTCTCGGAGGCGGGCTGGCGCTCGCTCTGCTCGGCATGGCCTATGTGCCAGTGCTGGTCGTGTGGTCCGCCGCCTACCTGCTGGGCGCGGGTGTGGTGGTGGCTCCGCTGGTGACGCTGACGCCGTTCGTCCCGGCATCGGTGCCGACCGACCTCCCACCGTTCCCGCTGCTCGCCGCCCTGCCGGATCAGGCGCCGGTGTTCGCGTGGGCGCTGCCGGTCGTCGGCATCCTGGCCGGCGTGCTGGCGGGTGCCCACATTGCCCGCACCTGCCGCACGGAGCCTCGGTTGGTGCGCCTGGCCCTGGCCGTCGGCGCCGCCACTGTCGCCGGCGCACTGCTCGCCCTCGCGTCGTGGCTGGCATCGGGGGCCCTCGGCACGGAGCGACTGGCTCACCTCGGGCCGGTGCCGAGCACCGTCGGCATCCTCGCGGCCGTGCTCGTCGTCGTGGGCGCCGTGCCGAGCGCAGTGGCCCCCGGATCATGGCGTCGCGCTCGGCTACGCGTGGCCCGGCCCAAGGGTGCGGTTCCCGCGCCCGACCAGCCTGTGGACGCCATCGACGAGCCCGTGGACGGCATCGCCCAGCCCGTGGACGCCATCGAGCCGGCAGCCGGGTACGCCACACCGACGACGCCGACGAGCACCCGCCGATCACTCCCACCCCGCAGCCATAGGCCCCGTCGAGAGGAACCCCATGTCCGACCAGATACCGCCGGAGAGCGCACCGCCCCCGCCCGAGGGCGTGCCCTCGCGCGCCGATGTGGGTGCGGCCATCTCCTGGGCCTTCGATCGCTTCAAGGCCAACGCGGCGGCCTTCGTCGGGCTGGCCGCGGTGGTCACCGTCATCCAGCTGCTGCAGCAGCTCGGCACCAGGCCGTTGCAGAACATCCTGCTCGACTGCACCGATGCCACCACTCCGGGGCAGCTCAACGCCTGTGCCGCCGCCGTGGGCGTCAGCGCCATCGTGACCATCGTCCTCGCGATGCTGTTCGGGCTGGTCGCCTTCATCGCCCAGATCGGCGTGCAGCGCGCCGCCGTCCGCAGCAGTCAGGGCGTGGCGCCGTCGTTCTCGGAGATGTTCACGACCCAGTACCTGGGCCGCTACATCCTCTTCACGATCGTGTTCGCGATCCTGTTCGTGGTCGGCATCGCCCTGTGCATCGTGCCCGGCCTGATCGTGATGTTCCTGTTCCAGCTCGGCCCGTACTACGTGCTGGACAAGGGCTACAGCGTCGGCGAGGCGATGAAGGCCAGCTACCAGGCGGTGACGAAGAACATGGGCCCGGCGCTGCTGATGACCCTGATCAACGCCCTCGTCTACTTGCTCGGCGGCCTGTTCTTCGGCCTGCTCACCCTGGTCACGCTGCCGTTCGCGGCGCTGTTCACCGTGCACCTCTACCGGCAGTTCAACAAGGAGCCGATCGTCTAGCCGGCCGGCGTCATCGGGCGCGGCAGCGGTGGTCGTGGCATCGGTAGGGTTGCTGCCGTGCCCGCCCGTGTCGTCGTCCTCGCGTCCGGCTCGGGCACCCTCCTGCAGGCCCTGATCGACGCGGCCGCAGACGGAACGCTGCCCGCGGAGATCGTCGCCGTCGGCAGCGACGTCCCCGGCGTGACCGCACTCGACCGTGCTGGGCGAGCGGGCATCGCCACGTTCGTGGCCGCCCCGGCCGACTTCGCGAATCGCGACGAGTGGAACTCCGCGCTCACGGCGATGGTCCGGTCCTTCGAGCCGGACTGGGTGGTCAGTGCCGGCTTCATGCGGATCCTCGGCGCCGAGTTCGTCGACGCCTTCCCCGGGCGCATCATCAACACTCACCCGGCCCTGCTGCCGTCGTTCGCGGGGGCGCACGCCGTCCGGGACGCGCTGGCCTACGGAGTGAAGGTGAGCGGCTGCACCGTCCACCTCGTCGACCACGGAGTGGACACGGGTCCAATCGTCGCCCAGCGGGCACTCGACGTGCTTCCGGGTGAGACGGAGGCGGACCTGCACGAGCGCATCAAGCAGATCGAACGGCCCCTGCTGGTGGAGACACTGGCGACCCTGATCGGAGGAACCCCGTGAGCGAGCAGTCCCGTCGTCCCGTCCGTCGTGCCCTGGTCTCCGTGTACGACAAGACCGGGCTGGAGGACCTGGCGCGCGGCCTGTCGCTCGCTGGCATCGAGATCGTGTCCACCGGTTCCACTGCCGCGACGATCAGTGCCGCCGGAGTGCCGGTGACCCCAGTGGGCGACGTGACGGGCTTCCCGGAGACGCTGGACGGACGCGTGAAGACGCTGCACCCGCACATCCACGGCGGCCTGCTGGCCGACCTGCGCAAGGACTCGCATGTGGAGGCCCTGGCGGATCTCGGCATCCTCGCGTTCGAGCTCGTCGTCGTGAACCTGTACCCCTTCGAGCAGACGGTGGCCTCCGGCGCCGGCGTCGACGACTGCGTGGAGCAGATCGACATCGGCGGCCCGGCGATGGTCCGCGCATCGGCGAAGAACTACGCGAACGTGGCGATCGTGACCTCTCCGGAGCGGTACGCCGACGTGCTCGACGCCGTCGGCTCGGGGGGCTTCACGCTCGAGCAGCGGGCAGAGCTCGCCGTCGAGGCCTTCGCGCACACCGCCACGTACGACATCGCAGTCGCCTCGTGGCTGGGCAGCGTGGTTGCTCCGGACCCGGACGGCGACGGCTTCCCACGCTGGGTGGGCGCGGCCTGGCATCGCGGTGACGTGCTCCGGTACGGCGAGAACCCGCACCAGCGCGCGGCCGTCTACCTGTCGGCGCACCACGAGCCCGCGTTGGCGGGGGCCGAGCAGATCCAGGGCAAGGAGATGTCCTACAACAACTACGTTGATGCGGACGCAGCCCGGCGGGCGGCGTTCGACCACCTCGATCCGGCGGTGGCGATCATCAAGCATGCCAACCCCTGCGGCATCGCGGTGGGCTCTGACGTGGCCGACGCGTATCGCAAGGCCTTCGCCACCGACCCGGTGTCGGCGTTCGGCGGCGTCGTCGCCGCCAACCGTGAGGTGACGCGGGAGATGGCGGAGGCGATGGCCGACGTGTTCACCGAGGTGGTGGTGGCGCCCGCGTACGAGCCGGGCGCGCTCGAGGTGTTCGCTGCCAAGAAGAACCTGCGCGTGCTGGCTGTGCAGGGTCCGCACATGGGTCAGCACATCGAGTCGCGGTCCGTGTCGGGAGGGATCCTGCTGCAGGTGGCGGATGCCATCGACGCCGAGGGCGACGACCCGGGCAGCTGGACGCTGGCCAGCGGAGAGCCCGCGGACGAGGACACCCTGCGGGACCTCGAGTTCGCCTGGCGGGCCTGCCGCTCGGTGAAGTCCAATGCGATCCTGCTGGCGCACGACGGGGCTGCCGTCGGGGTGGGCATGGGCCAGGTCAACCGGGTCGACTCGGCCCGGCTGTCCGTCGAGCGGGCTGGCGACCGAGCCAGCGGCTCCGTCGCGGCATCCGACGCATTCTTCCCGTTCCCCGACGGCCTCGAGGTGCTGCTGGCGGCCGGTGTCAAGGCGGTCGTCCAGCCGGGCGGCTCCGTCCGCGACGGGGAGGTCATCGCCGCGGCCCAGGCGGCCGGGGTGACCATGTATCTCACGGGTACCCGCCACTTCTTCCACTGATGGCAGTCCGGCCGCTGGGCGTGGTGCCGTTCGCGGCCATCTTCGTCCTCAGCGGCTTCATGAACGCCCTGCAGGCCCGCGCGAACGGGGAGCTGACCACCCATATCGGGAACGGCATACAGGCGGCCCTGATCTCCTTCGGCTCCGGCCTGGCCATCCTCACCGCCGTTCTGCTGGCATGGCCCACGATGCGCACGGGACTGCGTCGGGTGGGTCCGGCCCTGCGGGAGCGGCGACTGCCGTGGTGGGCCCTGCCGACGGGCGTCCTCGGCGGAGTGTTCATCGCCTGCCAGAGCTATTCCGTGGCGCTGGTCGGCGTCGCACTTTTCAGCGTCGGCATGGTTGCCGGGCAGACGGCCAACTCGCTGATCGTGGACCGGGTCGGGCTGAGTCCCATCGGGCGCACGTCCGTCACTCCTCGCCGGCTGGTGGCCGCCATGATGGCGACGTCGGCGGTCGTGGTGGCGACGTCGGGTCGGATTGGAGACGCGGAGCTCTCGGTGGTGGCGTTGGTCGTCGCCTTCATCGGTGGCTGCGTCGTCGCCGTGCAGCAGGCACTCAACGGGCGGGTCAACACCGCCACCCTGCAGCCGATGTCGACCACGTGGATCAACTTCGTCTTCGGGACGGCGGTGCTGCTCCTTGGCGCCGCCATCGGAGTGGCGTTCCTCGGCGCCGGCGTGCAGGCGCCGAGTACCGGCCCGTGGTGGATGTGGCTGGGTGGCGTCTTCGGCATCGTGTTCATCGCCACGGCCTCGTGGGCGGTGCCGAGGTACGGCGTGCTGGTGTTCGCCCTCGTCACGATCGCCGGACAGCTGACGGCCGCTCTCCTGCTCGACCTGATCGCACCCGTCGGGCCCAACACCGTCCAGTGGCCGGTCGTCCTGGGCGCCGCGCTGACGCTGGCGGCCGTGGGGCTCGTGGCGGCCCGCAGATGAGCGGCACCGCGGCCAACGCGCCGCAGGCCGCCCTCCTGGCGGGGGGCCTTGGCTCGCTCATCGCGCTCCAGTCACGCATCAACGGCGAACTGGCCAATCAGGTGGGCACGGGCCTCTTCCCGGCGTGGACCACGATGGCGTCAGGGACGGTCTTCCTCGTCCTGATCGTGGCGTCCAGGCGGGCCGCGCGCACGGGTCTCTCGGACGTGGTCGCGCGCGCCCGAACGGGCGACCTGCCTTGGTGGGTGTTCACCGGCGGCGTCTTCGGGAGCCTGTTCCTCGTCAGCCAGAGCATCACTGTGCCGGTGGTCGGGGTGGCAGTCTTCACGGTGGCGGTCGTGGCAGGGCAGACGGTGGGCTCGCTGCTGGCGGACCGTCTCGGGCTGGCCGGTACCGGGCATCGGCTGATCACCTGGCAGCGAGTGGTGGCGTCAGTCGTGGCAGTCCTCGCCGTGGCTGTCGGGGTTTCCGATCGGATGCAGTCAGGAGCGGGGACGGTGGCACTGGCCGTGCTCGCCCTGGTGGCGGGCGCACTGCTCGCCCCTCAGCAGGCGTTCAACGGTCGGGTCGGAATGGCGGCGCGGAGCCCGTTCGTGGGTGCGCTCGGCAATTTTGTCGGTGGCGTGCTGGTGACCACCTTCGTGCTCGCTCTGGCGATGGCGCTCGGTCTCCGGCTGGAGGATCCGGGAGCGGCGCCGTGGTGGTCCTACCTGGGCGGCGTCCTAGGCTTCCTGGTCATCGCTGGCGGCGCCTGGACGGTGCCGGTCCTAGGCGTCCTGCTGTACTCGCTGCTGTCGGTCTTCGGTCAGCTCGCCGGCGCCCTCGTGCTCGACCTGGTCTGGCCGACGGAGGGCACGTCGGTCGGATGGCACCTTGCCGCCGGCGCCGCCATGACGTTCCTGGCAGTGCTCGTCGCCGCGGCACCTGCTCGCAGACGCTGACGGCCGCACCGGAATAATCCGACCCATGACAGCAGTGACCCTCGACGGCAAGGCAACCGCGGCGGCCGTGAAGGCCGACCTTCGTGCGAGGGTCGAGGTGCTGCGAGCCCGTGGCATCACGCCTGGTCTCGGCACCGTGCTCGTCGGGGATGACCCGGGCAGTCACGCCTACGTCGGTGGCAAGCACAGGGACTGCGCGGAGGTGGGCATCGCGTCCATCCGCATCGATCTTCCGGCCGAGACGACGCAGGCGGAGCTCGAGTCCGAGATCCGCCGGCTGAACGACGACCCGACCGTGACCGGCTACATCGTCCAGCTGCCGCTGCCGAAGGGCCTCGATGCGAATCGCGTGCTGGAGCTGATGGATCCAGCCAAGGACGCCGACGGCCTGCACCCGACGAATCTGGGGCGACTCGTGCTCGGTGAGCCCGCGCCGCTGCCTTGCACGCCGCGGGGGATCGTCGAGCTGCTGCGGCGCTACGAGGTGCCCATCGCGGGCGCTGAGGTTGTCGTGGTCGGCCGTGGCGTGACGGTGGGGCGCCCGCTTGGCCTGCTGCTGACCCGCAAGTCGGAGAACGCGACGGTGACGCTGTGCCACACCGGCACCCGCGACATCGCTGCGCACGTGCGCGGCGCGGACATCGTCGTGGCGGCTGCCGGCGTGCCGCACCTGATCACGGCCGGGATGGTGAAGCCCGGTGCGGCCGTGCTCGACGTCGGCATCACTCGCACTGAGTCCGGCCTGGTGGGCGACGTGGCACCGGACGTGCGCGAGGTCGCCGGGTTCGTGGCACCGATGCCGGGGGGCGTGGGCCCCATGACGCGCGCCATGCTCATCACGAATGTGGTGGAGTCGGCCGAGGCCTTCTGACCCTTGGCCCCACGGGTTGTCCCGCATGCGCCCGGTATCCGGGACACGCGAGGGGGAGGGGCCGGGACTCAATCGTCCAGTGCTGCTTTACATCAGGCGCCTCGCCTTCTACGATCCGTGCAGCCACGGCAAACAGAAATGAGGAGCTCCTGATGTCCAGCACCGACCGCCACGCCCTCGTCGTCGGGGCCACCGGCATCGCCGGCCAGGCCCTGTGCCACGACCTGCTCGAGCGAGGCTGGCGGGTCACCGGAGTCTCCCGGCGGTCCGCCGTGGACATCCCCGGCGTCGAAAGCGTGCTCGTCGACCTCACTGATGCCGCGGCCGTGCAGAGCGCGCTGGGCGATCTCAATCCCACGGCGGTCTTCTTCGCGGTGTGGATGCGCCAGTCCTCCGAGGCCGAGAACATCCGGGTCAACGGTGGCATCGTCCGCGACACGCTCGCCGCGGTCGCCGCCGGCGGAAGCGTTCAGCACGTCTCCCTGATGACGGGCCTGAAGCACTATCTCGGGCCGTTCGAGGCTTACGCCCAGGGGGAGAGTCGTGAGACTCCGTTCCACGAGTACGAGCCCCGGCTCGACCTGCCCAACTTCTACTACGCGCAGGAAGACGAGCTCTGGGCCGCGGCTGAGCGGCAGGGCTTCACGTGGAGCACGCATCGCTCGCACACGGTGATCGGCTTCGCCGTCGGCAACGCCATGAACATGGGAATGACGCTCTCGGTGCAGGCTGCCCTGTGCAGGGAGCGCGGGGTGCCGTTCGTCTTCCCGGGCAACGAGATCCAGTGGAACGGCCTGACAGACATGACCGATGCCGACCTGCTAGCCCGACAGATGGTGTGGACGGCGGAGACGGAGGGGCTGCCGAGCCAGCCGTACAACACCGCGAACGGGGACGTCTTCCGCTGGAAGTGGATGTGGCCGCGGATCGCCGAGCTCCTCGGCGTGGAGCCGGAGGGCTATGACTCGGCGCCGCGTCCGCTCGAGCAGCAGATGGTTGGCATGGAGGACCTGTGGTCGGAGATCGCGGAGCGCGAGGGACTGATCGAGCCTGAGCTGAGCAGGGTGGCGTCCTGGTGGCATACCGACGCGGACATGAACCGGCCGCTCGAGTGCTTCACCGACATGGCCAACTCGCGTCGCTACGGATTCATGGACGCGAGCGTCACCTTGGACTCGTTCGCGACCCTCTTCGAGCGGCTGCGACGCGAACGGGTCATTCCGGCCTAGTCCGGAGCGGCAGGACGAATGGAAACGACGGAGGTGGACGGCATGGCCGGACGGGTAGCAGGCAAGGCGATCATTGTCACCGGTGGTGGGAGCGGGATGGGGCGCTCGTTCGCGCTCGCCTTGGCCCGAGAGGGCGCCGTTCTTGGCGTGCTGGACCTGCGGCTGGACGCCGCACAGGCCGTTGTCGACGAACTGGCGGCCGAGGGCCTCGAGGGAATGGCCCTGCAGGCGGACGTGAGCAAGCGAGACCAGATCGTGGCTGCGTTTGACGCCTTCGTCGCACGCACGGGGCGGCTGGATGTTCTCTTCAACAACGCCGGCTTCAACGCGCCCATGCACCTGATGGACGTCACCGAGGAGAACTGGCGGTCGATCATGGAGGTGAACGGTCTCGGCACGCTCATCGGCATCCAGGAAGGAGCGCGCCGGATGATCCCGCAGCGCTCCGGAAAGATCGTGAACACCTCTTCCATTGCCGGCCGTCAGGGCTACCCCAGCTTCGCGCCGTACTCCGCGAGCAAGTTCGCCGTCAACGCCCTCACTCAGGCCGGTGCGCGAGCGCTGGCCGAGCACAACATCACGGTGAACGCATTCGCCCCGGGTGTCGTTGCCACTCCGTTGTGGGAGAAGCTCGACGAGGACCTGATGGCCATCGGCGACAGCGAGCGACCCGGTCAAGCCATCGAGGAGTTCTCGGCAGGCATCCTCAGGGGCCACGCTGCGACTCCGGACGAGATCGTCGGGACCGCGCTCTACCTGGCCTCGTCGGACTCCGACTACCTGACCGGCCAAGTCATCATGATCGACGGCGGCATGGTTCTGGTCTGACCGGGCATGGCGTGCGACCGGATTTGTCATTGCTGACTACAATCTCGACAACGGACGGGGAGGAGGCGCAGTGACCCAGGCTCCGGCGACTTCCGCTGCCGACGCTTCTGGCAACCGTCCGGTCGACAATCTCGGCGCGCGGCTGCGCGATGTCCGGCTCCAGTCGGGGATGTCGCTGCGCGAGGTGGCGCGCCAGCTGGGCGTGTCCCCGTCCTTCATCTCGCAGATGGAGAACGGCAAGTCCCAGCCTTCGGTGGCGACGTTGTACTCGATGGCCCAGTTGCTCGGAGTGTCCATTGACGAACTCTTCGAGAGGGGTGCCCCGGCGGTAGCTGCGCCGACGGTCGTCGACCCTCTGCATGCCGTCCCGCTGCCCCCGCACGCGCCGACGGGAGGTGACGCGGACGGCCGCGAGATGGTGAACCGATCGGACTTCAGTTCGCCGTCTGAGGCGTGGTCGCACGCCGGTTCCGGCGAGCGCATCCAAGTCCTCCGGCCCGAAGACCGCCCCCGCCTCGTGATGGACTCCGGTGTCATCTGGGAGCAGTTGGCGTCGAACCACGACCGGAACCTGGACTTCATGGAGATCATCTACCCGGCGGGCGCCTCCTCCACGAACGACGGACGGATGCTGCGTCACCATGGCATGGAGTACGGCTACCTGCTGAGCGGCACCCTCCAGATCACCTACGGGTTCGACGTCTACACGCTGCGGCCGGGCGAGTCGATGTCCTTGGACCCGTCGGTCCCACACCTGCTGACGAACGCCGGGACCGTCCCGGCCCGAGGGATCTGGGCCGTGCACCACTGCGCCCCTGGCAACTCGCACTGACCTACCGCGAAGTGTTCACTACCGGTGGACAATCGAGAGTCTCGCTCCTACAGTGTGGCCAGCACTGCTGAACACTCACCCATGGAGCGGGACAATGAAGGCACTGCAGTTCACGGCCCCCGGCGCGTTCGCCGTCAACGACATCGCCGTGCCGGCGATCGCCGACGACGAGGTGCTCCTCGCCAGCCGGGCCGTCGGCATCTGCCACTCGGACATCGAGCTGCTCGAGGGTCGGTACATCATCCCGTTCGGGTACCCGATCATCCCCGGCCACGAGTGGTCAGCCGAGGTGATGGACGTCGGCGGCAAGGTCACCACCCTCAAGCCCGGTGATCGAGTCGTCGGCGAGTGCGTGATCGGCATGGATCACTTCGGCTTCAGCATCAGCGGCGCCGGCGCGGAGTACTTCGTGGCCAAGGAATCCTGGCTGCACAAGATCCCCGACAACGTCAGCTGGACCCAGGGCGCGCTGGTCGAGCCGTTCAGCTGCGGCTACTACGCAACGGTCCGGGCCGACAACCTCGACGGCAGTGACACGGCGGTCGTCCTCGGCGCCGGACCCATCGGCCTCGGCGTGGTGGCGGCCGCGGCAGCGAAGGGCGCTCGCGTGATCGTCGCGGAGCCCTCCGTCGAGCGGGTTGAGATCGCCCGGCGGCTCGGTGCGGACGCCGCCGTCGATCCCACGTCTGCCACGTTCCTCGACGAGGTGCAGGAACTGACCGGCGGCAAAGGCGCGAGCGTCGTATTCGAGGCCAGCGGCAAGCCGGTAGCCATGGCATCGGCCCTCGAGGTCGCCGGCTTCCGTGCTCGCATCGTGTACATCGGCATCGACGTCGGCGGCAGTGCGCCCGCCAAGCTGGGCCTGTTCCAGTCCAAGGAACTGCAGGCGCGCGGCATCATCGGCTCCCCAGGAGTGTGGCCGCAGACCATCGAGTTCCTCGCCCGCACCGGCATCGACCTGTCCCCCTTGGTCACGGCGACCTTCCCGCTGACCGAGGCCGACCGGGCCATCAAGACTGTTCTCGAGGACCCCAGCCAGGTCAAGGTGCACTACGTCTCGGATGCGGCCTGACGATGAAGGCTGGAGTTCTCTACGCCCCCCACGATCTGCGGGTCGAGGACCGACCCGACCCGACGTTCGGTGCGAGTGACCTGCTCGTGCAGGTGACGTACAACGGCCTGTGCGGGACGGACGCCACCGAGTACGGCAAGGGTCCGATGATGGTTCCGCTCAACACACCGCACCCCGGCAGCGGGCACGTCGGTCCGACCATCCTGGGGCACGAGTTCATCGGCACGGTCGTGGACGCGGGTGCCGATGTGCGGCATCGCATCGGTGAGCGGATCGCTTGCGGTGCCGGCGTCTCCTGCGGCGAGTGCGCGTGGTGCCGGGCCGGTCGGACGAATCTGTGCGCCCACTACTACACGCTGGGGCTGAGCACGCATGGCGGGCTCGCCGAGTACGCGGCGGCCCCGTCGTCCATCTGCGTGACCATCCCGGACTCCTGCGCTGATATCGATGCCGGGCTCGCGCAGCCCCTGGCGGTCGGCATCCACAGCGTCAACCGCGCGCATGTGTCACCCGGCGACACCATTGTCCTACTGGGCGTCGGGGCAATCGGGTCCTTCATCTGCTCGGCGTTGGGAAGCCATGATGGCCCCGTCATCGCGATGGACATCGACGAGGGCAGACTCGCCGTGGCACGCACCCTGGGTGCCAGTCGGACGCACCTCATCTCTGCGGATGCCTCGCCGGCTGATCTCCGGGACCTGATCCCGGAGGGCGCGCAGACCGTGTTCGAAACCTCCGGTGTGCTGGGCTCTGCTGAGCGTGCTTTCGGACTGGCCGCGCGTGGCGGGAATGTCGTCCTGGTCGGACTCAACAAGACGCCGCAGCCGCTGAACCTAGCCGACATCGTGTTGCGTGAGGTCAACGTGCAGACGACGGTTGCCCACGTGTGCGGGACGGACATCCCGGCCGCCCTCGCTCTCCTCGATCGGACGCCCCTGTCGGAGTTGCTGCCCGCGCACGTCATCCCGCTGACTGAGGTGGTCGAAGCCGGACTCGATCCACTCGTCTCCGGCACGGCCCACGGGAAGATCCTGGTGGACCCGCGCCATGGCTGACGTCGCGATCCTCGGAGTGGGCCGCATGGGCGCGGCCATGGCCCGAAAGCTGGTCGAGTCAGGCCACCAGGTGACCCTGTGGAACCGCACGGCGTCCGCCGCGGAGGCAGTTGCGGCCGAGACTGGGGCCCGTGTCGCGGCCTCGCCGGCGGCGGCCGTCGCGGAGGGCCAACTCGTCATCAGCATTCTCTCGTCGGGTGACGTGACCGAGGGAGTCCTGCTGGACCCCGAGGTGCTGTCCGCCATTCGCCCCGGCGCGGTCGTGTGCGACATGGCGACGAGCGGGGTCGCAACAGCCCGCGCATTGGACTCGGCCTTGTCCGAGCGTGGCGTGCCGTTCGTGGACGCTCCAGTCTCGGGCAGCGTCCCGACCATCGCTGCCGGCCAACTCCTGGTCATGGCGAGCGGCAGTCGTGAGGGTGTCGCCAGCGCAGAACCGGTGCTGGCCGCATTCGCGAAGAAGGTCGCCTACCTGGGAGAGGCGGGCGCGGGCCAGGCGATGAAGCTGTCCGTCAACCTGGTCGTGCACACCCTGAACTCGGCGGTCTCGGAGGCGCTTGCACTCGCAGCGAGCGCGGGGGTGGAACCATCGGCTGCCTACGAGGTCTTCCTCGACAGCGTCGTGGCCGCTCCCTTCGTCGCCTACAAGCGACCCGCCTTCCTCGACCCCGACACACCAGTGGCGATGAGTCTCGAACTGACGAACAAGGACCTGCGACTGATCACTGAGTTCGCTCGGGATCAGGGGGTCTCGGCCACGGTGGCGGACGCGGTACGGGCAGAGGTCGCAGGCGCCTGCGCCGCGGGCTATGGCGATCAGGACATGGCGGCACTTGCCCGGTTCTTGGGGGTCACGACAGGGAGGTAGCAATGACGCGACTTGACGTCGAGTTCCTCAGTGAGGGAACCACGGTGCGGGGGTGGCTGTACCTGCCCGACGGCGAGGGTCCGCACCCGGCGGTCGTGCTAGCGGGCGGCTGGTGCTATGTGCGCGAACTGGTGATGCCGCACTACGCCGCACAGTTCGCCGAGAACGGTCTGGCGGCGCTGGTCTTCGACTACCGGAATCTCGGCGTCTCAGACGGGGAGCCACGTCAGCACCTCGACCCCTGGATGCAGATCCGGGACTACGAGAACGCCGTGAGCTTCCTCGCGGCTCGGCCAGAGGTAGACGCCGACCGGATCGGCGCATGGGGCATCTCGTACTCCGGCGGGCATGTCGTCGTGCTGGCTGCGATCGATCCGCGCGTCAAGGCGATCGTGAGCCAGATCCCGGTCGTCGACGGCTACGAGAACATGCGGCGCGTGCACGGCACGATGGGCTACCGAAAGCTGTGGGCGACCATCCTGGAGGACCGCGCTCGACGGTTCGCCGACCCCGCCGGCCGCATGCACATCCCGCACGCCACCGCCGAGCCCGAGCGGGACCTGTCGACCTGGCCGTTCCCGGAGACGTTCCACACGTTTCTGGCACTAAAGGAGTCCGAGGCGCCGCTCTACCAGAACAGCAGCACAGTCGAGTCGGTCGACCTGCTCCTGAACTACGACATCGTCCCGTTCGCGAGACGTGTCTACGACACCCCCACATTGATGATCGTTGCAGAGGGGGACGACCTGACCCTGTGGGACCTGGAGATCGGCGCGTACAACGTCCTGCCGACGGCGCGGAAGAAGCTGCATGTGCTGCCGCACACCACGCACATGACCCTCTACAGCGACCGGTCGAAGCTGCAGATCGCGGCGCAGCAGGCAACCGACTGGTTCGTCGAGCACCTGCGGCCCGGGACGGGATGACGGCGCTCACGCCGCTCGACTTCCTGCGGCGGGCGGCGGATGTGCACGGGTCACGGGTGGCCGTCATCGATGGCGACGGCCGTGCCCTGACCTACTCGGAGTTCCGTGACCGTGCAGAACGGCTGGCCGACGCTCTCCGGCGAAACGGGATCGAGCGCGGCGAACGGATCGCGGTTCTCGCTCCGAACGGCCGGGTGCTGCTGGAGTCCCACTACGGAGTACCGGGAGCGGGGGCCGTGCTGGTCGCGCTGAACACCCGCCTTGGCCCCCAGGAGTATGCATACATCCTCGAGCACAGCGGTGCGCGCGTGCTCATCGTCGACCCGGAGCTGCTGCCGGCTGTCGAGGAGGCACTCGTGGGCCTGCCCGAGGCGCCCACGGTGGTCGCCATCGGCGACGACTATGAAGGCTGGCTCGGCGAGCGGGACGGCCCTGGAATGGTCGATCCGGACGATGAGCAGGATCTCATCGCCATCAACTACACGAGCGGAACCACGGGGCGGCCCAAGGGCGTGATGTACACGCACCGAGGCGCATACCTCAACTCCTTGGGCGACACGCTCACGTTCGGTCTGGACAGCTCGACTGTGTACCTGTGGACGCTGCCGATGTTCCACTGCAACGGCTGGTGCTTCACGTGGGCGGTCACCGCCGCGGCGGGCCGGCATGTCTGCCTCCCGCGACCGCAGCCTGATCGTGCCCTGCAGGCCATGGCCGACCACCGGGTCACCCACTTCTGCGGCGCCCCCGTCGTACTGTCATCGATCGTCACCCACCCGGACGCCCGCTCCGCCACGTTCCCGTGGGGGATCCGCGCGGCAGTCGGCGGGGCGCCCCCGGCTCCGCAGGTGATCGCCGCAGCGGAGGAGATGGGTATTGAGATCCTTCATCTGTACGGCATGACCGAGACCTATGGGCCGTCACTGGTGTGCGAGCCGCAAGGCGACTGGATGGACCGATCCCTGCGGGAGCGCGCGGAACTGGCCGCCCGTCAGGGCGTGCGGACATCAGTGGTGGCCGACGTCCGGGTCGTCGACACCGCCGGACTCGAGGTGCCGCGCGATGCGAAGACCATGGGGGAGATCGTGGTCAGGTCGGCGACGGTCATGGCGGGGTACTTCCGGGACGACGCGGCCACGGCCGAGGCGCTGCGTGACGGCTGGCTGCACACCGGCGACCTCGCGGTGGTCCATCCGGACGGCTACCTGGAGATCCGGGATCGAGCCAAGGACATCATCGTCAGCGGCGGCGAGAACATCTCGTCGGTGGAGGTCGAGCACGTTCTGCTGGATCACCCCGACGTCACTGATGCGGCCGTGGTGGCCCGGCCCGACGATCGGTGGGGGGAGGCGCCGGTCGCCTTCGTCACGCTCGCCGACGGCGCGACCGCCACCCCGGAGGTGCTCATCGAGCACGTGCGGGGACGGCTGGCGCATTTCAAGGCGCCCCGCGAGGTGATCGTCGCGGACCTGCCCCGGACGTCCACCGGCAAGGTCCAGAAGGCCGAGTTGCGGCGACGAGCGGCTGCCGTGGAGCGGTCCACCGCCCGCTAGCGTGTGCAGCAGGGGCGCACGGTGTTCATTCGTTATGGACTCGTGATGTTTCCCCGTTGTGAACACTTCGTGGGGTATGTACAGTCCCGCTAAACCGTGGTGATCGTTCGACCGACCAGAACCGACAAGGGGAGCCGTGGCCATCGACACCGTGACCGACCTGCCGGCGAGCGCGGTTGCCACCCGCGCCAGCCTGTGGTCACGGACGCCGCGGGGGCTGATCACCGTCGGCATCGCGGTCGTCGGACTCTTCGTGCTGAGTGCCGTCATCGCCCCCTCGAGCGTCACCCGGGGTCCGCTGCTCGGCATGCTGCCCTTCGCGGCCGTGCTGGCCATCGTCAGCCTCGGCCAGACTCTGGTGGTCCAGCAGGGCGGCATCGATCTGTCTGTCCCCGGAGCGGTGTCGCTCACGGTCGTCATCGCCACCCACCAGGCGGCCGGCGACGACAGCAAGCTGCTCATGGCCGTCCTGATGGCGCTGGGCGTGCTGCTCGTGGCGGGCGCCATCAACGGAGCGGTGATCGGCCGGCTCGGCCTGAACCCCATCATCGCCACCCTGGGCATGAACGCCTTGCTGTATGCCGTTGTCCTGTGGCTGTCCGGGGGCATCCCGCGGCAGACGACCGACTTGTTGGCGGATATCGCTGCGGGCCTCACCTTCGGGATTCCGAACGCGGTCTTCTTCGCGATCGGGGCCACCGTCGTGGTCACGTTCGCGGTGAAGAAGATGGTCGCCGGACGCCGATTCGAGGCGGTAGGCGCCAACCCGGTGGCCGCGTGGGCCGCGGGCCTGCGGGTGAAGCGGCACCGAACGGGTGCCTATGTCTGGGCCATGGTGCTCTACTGGTTGGCCGGCTGCCTGCTCGCCGGCATCCTGAACAAGCCCACCGCCTACCAGGGTGACTCGTACCTGCTCCCGTCGGTCGCGGCCGTCGTGCTCGGCGGCACGTCCCTCCTCGGCGGACGCGGCTTCCCCGTAGCGACCGTGCTGGCTGCGTTGTTCCTGTCCCAACTCGACTCCTTCGTCCTGGCCCTCGGCGTGTCCTTCGCGGCCCGCACGCTGGTCGAGGCGTTCGCCCTGGCCATCGGCGTGGCGCTGTACACCGTCGACTGGAAGGGCATTCGGACCCGCGTCTTTGGCGGGTCCGCTCGTGGGGCTCCGCAACGGAGTCCCTGACCACAAGCCCCGATCACCCGAATCGGACAAGTGCGGCGCAGGTGCCGCCCAAATAGAAGGGAAGAACGGATGAAGCGGAATCGCGTCATCTTTGTGGCGACTGCGGCGGTAGCCGCCTTGGCCCTGGCCGCATGCGGCGGTTCGTCCTCGGAAAGCGAGTCGGCGGAAGCCCCGGCTTCCGAGGCCGCTGAGGCGCCTGCCTCCGAGGAGGCAATGGAAGAGGAGGGCGACACCGAGGCGGCAGCCGGCGACGTGCCGTCATGGTGTGGCCCGAACGAGATCACCCTCGGCTTTGCCGACGGCTTCGGCGGCAACAGCTGGCGCCTGGTCACCACCGAGTCCGGCCGTCAGGAGGCCGCCCTCTGCCCGAGCGTCAAGGAGCTGATCTACGCGGACGGCCAGGGCGACCTGCAGAAGTCCATCTCCGACATCCAGGGCATGGTGGCCAAGGGAGTCAACGCCCTCGTCGTCTTCCCGGATGCAAGTGAGGCGATCCTGCCCACCCTCAAGGAGTCGTTCGACGCCGGCGTCGTCACCGTTCCGTACCGCGTGTTCCCCGGCGGAGCCGACGGAGTCGACTACACCAAGTACATCGGGCTCGATCCGGTGGCTGACGGCAACAACTACGCGGAGTTCTTCAAGAAGGCGCTGCCGGACGGCGGGAACATCCTGATCCTGAGCGGTCCCAAGGGCAACAGCCAGGGCACGAACATGTCCGAGGCCCTGCAGGCGAACCTCGGCGCTGAGGGTGACAAGTACACCTTCATCGGTGAACTGCCCTTCGAGGTCACCAACTGGGATCCGGCGCTCAGTCAGCAAGTGCTGACCGCGGCGATCGCCAAGTACCCGCAGATCGACGGCATCGCGTCGGACTTCGGTCCGTCGCTCGTGGGTGCGCTGCCCGAGTTCACGAAGGCAGGCAAGCCGATCCCGGCCCTGGCCACCTCGGACGGCAACGTGCTCGGCTGCTTCTGGCAGGAGCAGGAGGCGGCCGGTGACGGCTTCCCGATGCTGACTGTGGCCACCGGGAACGACCATGCCCGCACCGCGATCCAGTACGCGGTGGCGGAGGCCACTGGCGGCGAGGTGCCGGCCACGGCCGAGCACGTGCACGCCGTATTCGAGGACTCGCTCGATCCCTCGAAGCCGATCCAGTGCCGTGATGACCTGCCCGGAGACGTGTACCTCTCCGCGCAGCTGTCCGGCGACGACCAGGCTGCCCTGATGCAGTAGCAGCCGGAACTCGTGGGTGGCCACGGAGCACATCCGTGGCCACCCACACTCCGGTCGAAGGCAGATCCCGACCCACGCCGAGGAGCAGGTGAACAGGTGAGCGAGAACACCACCATGATGGTCGCCACCGACGCGGCGATGGTGCTGTCCGGCATCTCGAAGTACTACGCCGGCGTGGCCGCACTGGTGGACGTGTCCTTTGACGTGCGCCCCGGCGAGGTGCACGCACTCCTCGGCGAGAACGGCGCCGGCAAGTCGACCCTGATGAACGTGGCATCCGGAACCACCCAGCCCGACGCCGGCACGATCGACATCGCCGGGAATTCCGTGACGGCGCTGACCCCCGCGCTGGCGATGGCGCAGGGCATCGCGATCGTGCACCAGCATCCTGCGGTGCTCCCCGACCTGACGGTCGCCGAGAACATCCGACTCGCCGTGCCCAGCCAGTTCCTCGACGGCTACGCCTCTCGTCGTGAGGCGATGCAGGCCATGCTCGACGATGTCGGCTCGACCGCGCATCTCGAGGATCGCGTCGGTGCGCTCAGCATTGCGCAGAAGCACCTGCTCGAACTGGCCAAGGCGCTGGTCATGAAGCCCCGCGTACTGATCCTCGACGAGCCGACCGCACCCCTGGGGCAGGAGTCGGTCGAGCTGCTGTTCGCGCGAGTGCGAGCGGCGGCGGCCGACGGCACTGCGATCGTGTACATCACCCACCGGTTGGCCGAGGTGCGCACGCTCGCACAGCGGGTCACCGTCCTGCGTGACGGAAAGTACCGCGGGACCGCCGACGTGGCAGACGTCAGTGACGCAGAGCTCCTCAACTGGATCGTCGGGCGTGAACTGGCGTCCACGTTTCCCGCCAAGCATCAGGCCGTCGAGGGTGCCGGTACCTATCTGGCGATCTCCGGACTCACCGGCCCCGGCTTCACCGACGTCTCGGTCAGTGCGCAGACCGGCGAGATCGTCGGCATCGCGGGCGTGGTCGGCAACGGTCAGAGCAATCTGATGGCCGCGCTCGCCGGCCTGTCCCGCTTCGAGGGCACCGTCCACGTGCACAGCCAGAATCGCTCCCCGAAGGATCTGCGTGAGCGCGCCGCCTACATGCCCGCCGATCGGCACCGCGAGGGCCTGATGATGACCCTCTCCGTACGCGAGAACGCCGCAGTCGTCGCCGTTCAACGATTCGTCAGGGGCTTCTTCATCAGGTCGAAGGACGAGGTCAACACCGTCGGTCGGGAGCTGACCGAGTTGTCCGTGAAGGCGCCGAACATGGACGCCAACGTCGCGTCGCTCTCCGGTGGCAACCAGCAGAAGGTCGTGATGGCAAGGGCGCTGCTGTCCGAGCCGGCGATCGTGGTGGCCGACGAGCCCACCCAGGGCGTAGACGTCGGCGCGCGTGCCGAGATCTACCGCATCCTGCGCGAGGTGGCGGAGGACGGCACACCCGTCGTGGTGAATTCATCCGACGCGAAGGAGCTCGAGGGCCTGTGTGACCGCGTGATCGTGATGTCGCGAGGCCGGGTCGTCGCCGAGCTCGAGGGCGACGAGATCACCGAGGAGCGAATCGTCTCAGCGGCGGTGGGCGCGACCGGTCATGAGAGCGTGGAGTCGCCGGTGCGCAAGGGCCGGTCCACCCGGGTGGGGCGCTTCCTCCAGGGTGACTACTCGCCGGTTCTGATCCTGGCCGTCGTGATGATCGCCCTCGGCGCCTATGTCTTCGCGCAGAACGACCGCTACTTCGCGGCCTTCAACATCACCGCCATCCAGGGACTCGTCGCCGCTCTTGGGTTCATCGCGATGGGTCAGACGATCGCACTCATGACGGGCGGCATCGACCTGTCGGTGGGGCCGCTTGCCGGCTTCCTCGTGGTCATCGGCTCGTTCTTCATCGCCGACGACAGTGCTGTCAGCCAGATCCTGCTGGGCCTCTCATTGATGCTCGTGGCCGCGTTGATCACAGGCACCGTGAACGGCTTCCTGATCAGGTTCGGCAGATTCACCCCGGTGGCGGCGACCCTGGCGGTGTACATCGCGCTGCAAGGGTTGAGTTTCGTGCTGCGCGACGGCCCCGAGGGCATCATCAACTCCTCGGTCACTGGTGCGCTCAAGACGAAGGTCGGCCCCTTTCCGGTGGCGTTCATCGTGCTCGTCCTGTTCGCCTTCCTCCTCGAGGCGGCGCTGAGGTACTCGCGGTGGGGCCTGAGGCTTCGGGCTGTCGGGTCTGACGAGGAGGCCGCGCGACGGGTTGGTGTCAACGTCACCCGGACGGTGATGCTGGCCTACGTCGCGGTGTCCGCCTGCGTCTTCCTGGGCGGCCTGATCCTGATGGCACAGATCGGCATCGGCGATCCGTCACAGGGGGCGAACTTCACGCTGACGTCGATCACGGCAGTCGTGCTGGGCGGGACCAGCCTGCTGGGTGGACGAGGCACCTTCATCGGGACGCTGCTGGGCGCCGGCCTGATCATCCAGGTCCTGAACGCCACTACCTTCCTCGGACTCGACCAGTGGTCGACGTACTTCTTCCAGGGCGTCCTCATCGTCCTTGCCGCCATTGTCTACAGCCAGGTGCGCGGTCGCCGCGCCGTCGTCTAGGCCCTCGGGAAAGGAACCACGAATGCTCGCCGCCCGTTTCTACGCTGCCAAGGACATCAGGATCGAGGACGTCCCCGTCCCGCAGGTCAAGGCGTCGGACGATGTCCTCGTGGAGGTCGCCTACTGCGGCATCTGCGGCACCGACCTCCACGAGTACCTGATGGGCCCGATCGTCACGCCGGCGTCCCCTCACCCGCTCACCGGGGTGTCGCTGCCGCAGACGCTGGGCCATGAGTTCGGTGGCACCGTGGTTGAGGTCGGCGCCGACGTGCGCGATGTGAGGGTGGGCGACCGGGTGTCGGTCTGCCCCATCATCACGTGCGGACGCTGCTACCACTGCCGCCGGGGCAACGGCCATCTGTGCGCGACCATGGCCTGCACCGGCCTCAGCGCGGAGACCGGCGCGCTGGCCAACTACGCGGTCGTCAAGGAGTCGCAGTGCGCCGTGCTCCCGGACACGGTCTCCGACATCGAGGGCGCATTGATCGAGCCGGCCTGCGTCGCCGCCTACGGCGTCGACTGGGCAGGGGTGACCGGTGGCGACATCGTCCTGGTGACCGGGGCTGGGCCGATCGGAGTGCTGTCGGCGATGTACGCCGATGCCATCGGTGCGGCGACCGTGATCATCGCCGAGCCGAACCCGAACCGGGCGAATCTGGCCCGAGCAATGGACATCGGCCCGGTCGTGGACCCCACGATGGACGGCTTTGCGGACCTCATCAGGGACCTCACCGACGGCATCGGGGTCGATCTCGCAGTGGAGTGCTCCGGCACGACGCCCGGCCTGACCACCGCGATCTCCAGCACCCGGGCTCGCGGCGAGGTGGTCCAGACGGGCCTGCACACCAAGCCCGCCACCGTGGACATGATGGAGGTCGCGAACCGAGAGATCACCATCCGCGGCAGCTGGTGCTACAACCTGACGGATTGGCCGCGGATCATCCGGCTGGTCGCTGCCGGGAAGTACCCGATCTCCAAGGCGGTCACCGCCACTGTGGACCTCGCCGATGTCGTCACCAAGGGCTTCGACGTGCTGGTCGACCCCACGGGCGACCAGCTCAAGGTCCTCGTCAACTCCAAGTAGCCGAAGAACCCACCGACGAGAGGAACGGCAATGGGCATGGAACTGCAGGCAATCCATCATGCGGGACTCATCGTGAGCGACCTGGACCGCTCGATCTACTTCTACCACGACATCCTGGGCCTGCCGTTTGCGAACGAGCCGACCCCCTGGTTCGAGGGGCCCGCACTCGAGAAGGGCGTGGGTGTGCCGCACGCGCGACTGCGCCAGGTGTGCTTCTGGGTCGGAGACAAGTCGCAAATGGAGCTGATCGAGTACGACGAGCAGCCCACGCACAACGGCGGTCCGGTCCCGAACAACCACCGGGGCGCGGCGCACGTGTGCTTCCGGGTGGAGGACATCGCTGCCAAGAGGGCGGAGCTCGAGGCCAAGGGCGTCGTCTTCTACTCGGACATCAATGTCGTGGACGAGGGCCCGCTCTCCGGCTGGCGCTGGTGCTACTTCAGCGATCCGGACGGCCTGGCCCTGGAGCTCGTGGAGATTGCGTACTACAACAAGGACGACCGCGACGCGGCCACGGCCGAGTACCTCGCCAGCCGGCCTTCGCTCGACGAGATCCGGGCACGAGCGGACTTTCCGTTCACCGTCAATTGACAGTTTGCGCACGGCGACCAACTATCGTTTACTATCACTGAACAGCACTTCGGTGCCCGTGCCCGAGGAGGGTAGTCATGGGGTCCCCGACCTACGGAAGCATGAACGTTGACTGGGAGAGCCGTCTCGACATGGCGCGGCTGCGGGAGCAGCGGCTCGCCAAGTTGAACGCTGAGCTGGCTCGGTCGGAGGTCGGCTCCCTGTTGACCTTCGACTTCCACAACATCCGGTACATGACCGGCACCCACATCGGCACATGGGCGATGGACAAGCTCATCCGTTTCGCGGTGCTGCCGCGCGGCGGAGCGCCGGTGCTGTGGGATTTCGGGTCCGCCGTCAAGCACCACCGGCAGCAGGCGCCCTGGCTGGACTACGACTACGCCTCCTCGCACACCGATGTGCCGCTGACCGGCCACGAGAGGCACCACGACGCCGTCGGACCGCTGGTTGGTCCGGACCAGATCGGCGGGGGCGCGCGCTATGGCATCTCGACGCTGCGGGGGACCATCGGCCCCGGTGCCAAGCGGGCCGAGGACGTGGCCAAGAAGGTCTATGACGTGCTGGCCGAGCGGGGACTGCAGAACGAGCCGATCGGCGTCGACATCATCGAGCTGCCCGTCCTGTTCGCCATGCAGCAGCTGGGGCTGAAGGTCGTCGACGGCCAGGCCGTGTTCCTCGAGGCGCGCCGTATCAAGACGCCCGACGAGATCGGGCTGCTCACTCACGCGGCTGCGATGGTCGATGCTGCCTATGAGGAGCTCTACGAGTTCCTGCGCCCGGGCGTTCGCGAGAACGAGACCGTCGGGCTGGTGGCGAAGACCCTCTACGACCTGGGCTCCGAACACGTCGAGGGCGTCAACGCCATCTCCGGTGAGCGCTGCTCGCCGCACCCGCACGTATTCTCGGATCGGCTTATCCGGCCCGGCGACCCGGCCTTCTTCGACATCCTGCACTCCTACAACGGCTACCGCACCTGCTACTACCGCACGTTCGCCGTCGGCTCGGCGTCGCCGGCCCAGCGGGACGCGTACAAGGTCTGCCGCGAGTACATGGATCTGGCCATCGAGGCGGTCAAGCCTGGCGTGACGACGGCGGACATCGTGTCCTTGTGGCCGAAGGCCGAGGAGTTCGGCTTCCCGTCCGAGGAGGCGGCCTTCGCACTGCAGTACGGGCACGGTGTGGGTCTGTCGATCTGGGAGCGGCCGATCTTCTCCCGCTACACGTCGTTCGATGCACCCGAGGTGCTCGAGGAGGGCATGGTCTTCGCCCTCGAGACGTACTGGCCCGCCAAGGACGGCTGGGGTGCGGCCCGCATCGAGGAGGAGGTCGTGGTCCGCAAGGACGGCGCGGAGGTCATCACCAAGTTCCCGGCCGAGGAACTGCTCGTGGCAGGCAAGCGCTACTACACGACCGGTGGCGCCCTCAACACGCTCCGGGACTCGCAGTCGCACCGGAACACCTCGACTCACGTCGAGGCCCACCACGCGAGGCTGGGTTCCTGACATGACAGAGACTGCGACGGTCTCCGCCGAGGACCTGAAGGGGTGGTACGAGCAGCTGCTGATCATCCGGGGCACGGAGAAGGCGGCTTTCGACCTGTTCATGAGCGGCCTCGTCAAGGGCACCACTCACCTGGCGGCTGGCCACGAGGCGGTGGCCGTCGGTACCAGCGCGGCGTTGCGCCCCGACGACTACGTCTGGGCGACATATCGGGGGCACCACCACGCCATGGCGCGCGGGCTGTCGCCGGAGGCGTGTCTCGCCGAGTTGATGAGCAAGTCGACCGGTTCGTCGCAGGGCAAGGGTGGCTCGATGCACCTGACCTACGCGCCGGGCAACATGATGGGGTCCTACGCGATCATTGGTTCGCACATGCCTATGGCCGTCGGCTCCGCGTGGTCCGCGGTGCTGCGCAAGACGGAGCAGGTGTCCGTAGCGTTCTTCGGCGACGGAGCGACGAACATCGGTGCCTTCCATGAGGCGATCAACCTCGCGGCCGTGTGGAAGTTGCCGGTGATCTTCATCTGCGAGAACAACCTGTACATGGAGTACACGCCGATCAGCAGCGTGACTGCCGTCGAGCATCCGGCTGCCGATCGGGCGGCCGCCTACTCGCTGCCCAGGATCATCATCGACGGGAACGACGTGGTGACCGTCCGTGACGAGGTGGCCCGGGCGGTTGCCAAGGCACGGGCAGGCGAGGGTCCGAGCATCATCGAGTGCCTGACTTATCGGCACTACGGCCATTCCCGCACGGACCCAGCGAAATACCGGCCCGAGGGTGAGCTTGAGGAGTGGCTCATGCGCGATCCGGTCAAGGTCCTCCGGGAGCGACTGGTCGACTCGGGGATCGGCGATGAGGAGCTGGGGCGGATCGAGGGTCGCGCGCAGCAGGTCATCACGGACGCGATCGAGGCCGCGAAGGCGGCGCCCCTGAGTGATCCGTCGGAGGCATTCACCGACGTCTGGGCCGATGGAGGATCCCAATGGCGGAACTGACCACCTATCGCGAGGCCGTCGCTGAGGGCATCGCCCGCGAGATGCGACGCGACCCGTCTGTGGTGTGCATCGGTGAGGACATCGGGGCCGCCGGCGGAGTATTCAAGACCGCGCAGGGCCTGTTCGACGAGTTCGGGCCGTCGCGGGTCTGGGACACACCCATCAGCGAGCAGGCCATTGTCGGGGCAGCGATGGGAGCGGCCATGACGGGCGTGCGACCCGTCGCGGAGATCATGTTCTCCGACTTCCTAGCGGTGTGCTGGGACTTCATCGCGAACGAGATGCCGAAGGTCCGCTACATGACGGGTGGCCAGGTCAAGGTTCCGCTGGTCGTGCGCACCGCGAACGGGGGCGGCCTCGGCTTCGGCGCTCAGCACTCGCAGGCAGTGGAGAACTGGGCATTCACCGTGCCCGGCCTGGTGATCGCTGCGCCGTCCACTCCCGCGGATGTCATCGGGCTGATGGCGAGTGCGATCCGGAGCGACGATCCGGTGATGTTCTTCGAGCACAAGGCGCTCTTCGCGAGCAAGGGTGAACTGCCTCCCGAGGGTCACATCGTGCCGTTCGGTCAGGCCAACGTGGTGCGCACCGGTAGCGACATCACCCTCGTCGGGCTGGCGTGGTCGATGCCGATCATCATCGAGGCGGCGGAGCAACTGGCCGCCCAGGGAATCTCGGCGGAGGTCATCGACCTGCGCACCTTGGTGCCGCTGGACGCGGCCGCGGTCCTCGGCAGCGTCGCGAAGACCAGCCGCATCCTCATCGTGGAGGAGAACCCCCTACAGGGAGGCTGGGGCGGGACGCTCGCATCCATCGTCGCGGACGAGGGCTTCTATGACCTCGACGCGCCGGTCAAGCGGCTGGCCGCCGCGTCGGTGCCGCTGCCGTTCGCGACCCACCTCGAGGACGAAGTCCTGCCGTCGGTCGCGTCCGCGGTCAGCATCGCCGCGGCCATGGTCAACGGCTAGTTCGGGACGGAGACGCTTCGTGGCCCACGTCGTCATGCCCCAGTTCGGCGAGACCGTCACTGAGGGAGAACTCACCCGCTGGCTGGTCGGGGTGGGCGACTCGGTGGTGGTCGATCAGCCGATCGCGGAGATCTCCACGGACAAGGTGGATGCCGAAGTCGTCGCGTCAGCGGCGGGCACGGTGACGGCGCTCCTCGTCGAGGTGGGCGACGTGGTGGAAGTCGGCGTGGCGCTGATCGAGCTCGACGGCACCGGACCGGGGGCCACCGACAATGCAGCGGCCCCAGCCTTGGCGCCGCTGCCTGCGCAGCCGCCATCACGGGTTGTCGGTGCGCGGTTCTCCCGTCCGGTGTCCACGCCGAAAGCGCGGCGGCTGGCTGCTGAGTTCGGCGTCGATCTCGAGCAACTCGGCGTCGAAGGCCGTCCGGTACGAGCGGCCGACGTAGAGGCCGCGCTGGGTGCGACCCCGGCCCCAGTGGTCGAGGCGGAGAGGACGCCCATGACTCCGCGGGAGGGGCGTTACCTGGTGCAGCACTCGCGCGTCCGGCGGATCACAGCGCAGCGAACCAAGGAGTCGCTGCAGGCAGCGGCGTCGGCTTGGAGCGTGACTGAGGTCGACTATGCGATGGTCGACCGATCGCGCCGGGCGTTGTCGGCGGCATGGAAGGCGCGGTACGGCTCGTCGTTGACATACCTGCCCTATGTGCTGAGGGCGGTGAGTCTGGGTCTGCGCGAGTACCCGCACCTCAACTCCGCCTTCACGGATGACGGACTCCTCGTCAGCGAGGCGGTCCATCTCGGTGTGGCAGTCGATCTCGGTGCCGCTGGCCTGAGTGTCCCGGTGATCCGTGACGCCGAGACCCTCAGCGTCGCAGCAACAGCGCGGGAGCTGGCGCGCGTGGCGGGTGCGGCACGTAGCGGCACTCTCTCAGCAGATGACTACGCAGGCTCGACTTTCGCGGTCTCGAACAACGGCGGCTACGGCAGCGTGTTGACGATGCCGATCATCAATCAGCCCAATGTGGGCATCCTGTCCTTCGACGCGGTCACGATGCAGCCCAGCGTCGTGACCCTCGAGGATGGCACCTACGGCATCGCTGTCCGCCCCCGAGGCGCGCTCGCGCTCTCGTGGGACCACCGGGCGATCGATGGCGCGTATGCGGCCCGATTCCTGACTCACGTCAAGGACCTCCTCGAGACGACTCACTGGGACGTCTCGCTTCTCGACTGACCGACGACGAAGGCGGATCATGGATCTCGGCAACGGATACGGCCACCTGACGTACTCGACGCTCGTGCATCCGGGTGATACGTGGACGGAGATGCGGGCGAGCCTGGAGGCGTACGTTCCGGAGGTCAAACGGCAGTTCTGCCCGGACTCCCCGATGGGCGTCTCACTCAGGATCTCGAATGCCTCCGCCCAGGAACTGATGGGGGACCCAGTCGAGCGCGCTCGGCTCAAGGCCTATCTCGACGAGCACGACCTCTACGTCTACACGGTGAACGCCTTCCCCTACGGTCCGTTCAAGGGCGAGGTAGTGAAGGCGCAGGTGTACGAACCGGACTGGACCACCGACGCCCGGACCCGGTACACGATGGACGTCGCGCGGATCCTCACTGAGATCACCGGACCCGAGGTCGAGCCGACCATCCAGACCGCGCCACTCGCTTTCCGTCCCAAGGTCGATGGCGACGAGTACGTGGCCGCGTTCACGGACAACCTGCTTCGGGTGGTTGCGTTCCTGATGAACCTCGAGAAGGAGACCGGTCGGCGGGTCAAGCTCGCGTTGGAGCCGGAGCCGTACTGCTTCCTGGAGACGATCGAGGAGACGGTCGAGTACTTCAACGCGCACGTCTACACGACTCAGGCGGCCCTGCGCATCGCGGAGTTGAGTGGCCAGCCGCTGGCCGAGGTCTTCCAGGGCGTCCGGCGCCACCTCGGCATCGTGTTCGACATCTGCCACCAGTCCGTGCAGTTCGAGGACATCACTGCGGACCTGCAGCTGCTCGTAGACGCGGCCATCCCGATCTACAAGCTGCAGGCAGCCTCCGCCCTCAACGTGCCGCATGTGACCGACGAGATCGTCGCCGAGCTCAAGCGCTACACCGGAACCATCTACCTCAGCCAGACCACGGAGCTTCGTGACGGGGTCGTCACGCGCTACCTCAACCTCGAGGATGCGCTGGCCGCCTACGAGACGGATCCGGGTCCGCGCGCTTGGCGGACCCACTTCCACGTCCCGGTCTTCCTCGACGATCTCGGGCCGTTCCGGACCACGCGTGACGGGATCGATGCGGCGCTCGCGTTCCATGCCCGGACGCCGCTGTCCACGCATCTCGAGATCGAGACCTACACCTGGGACGTGCTGCCGGATCACCTCAAGACCGGTGACATCACGGAGTACGTGATCCGGGAACTCGAGTACGTACGAGACGTGCTGACGGAGCAGGCGGCTGCGGCTGGAAGACTGGGGTCGCAACCCGCGACCACGAGCGGCAGGAGGGGTGGGCCATGAGTGAGTCGATCTACGTGGCGCTGTCCGAGTACGTCGTAGGACCCGACGAGATCCTCGACCACCTGGTTGAGCATCGCGCATGGTCCAAGGCCGCGTACGACGCCGGGATCATGCTCTTCTCCGGACGCCAGAACCCCCCCGACGGCGGTGTGCTGTGCTTCCGCGCGGCGAGCCAGGAGGCGGCGGAGGCGTTCGTCGCAAGCGACCCGTTCGCCATTGAGGGTGTCGCCGAGTATCGCGTGATCGGCTTAACTCCGACGCACTTCCCGTGGCGCAGCCCCGAGTTCGACCTATTCGCCTCTCGCGAACGGCTGGCCACGGCGTAGGCATGACGGCCGTGAACCCGACTGACGTCGTGGTCGTGGGCGGGGGGATCGTCGGCCTGGCCATCGCGGATGCACTGCTGCAGCGCCATCCCGGCACCGGCGTCGTCGTCCTCGACAAGGAGGACCGTCTCGCCGCACACGCCTCGGGTCGCAACAGCGGGGTGCTGCACGCCGGCTTCTACTACTCGCCGGACTCCCTGAAGGCTCGGCTGACCCGCCGCGGCAACGTCATGCTGCGAGAGTTCTGCGCGGAGCGTGGCGTCCCGGTGCGGGACACCGGCAAGGTCGTGGTCACCCGGTCAGCTGACGAGCTGCCGGCGCTCGCGGAGCTCCAGCGTCGCGGGCAGGCCAATGCCGTCCCGCTGGAACTCGTAGACGAGCGTGGGCTGGCCGAGCTCGAGCCGCTCGCCCGAACCGTCGAGCAGGCGCTGTGGTCCCCGACAACCGGATCGGCAGACCCGGTGGCAGTGGTCGAGGCGCTCGCGGACCGGGTGCGCGAACGCGGGGGCCGGATCGAGCTCGGCACACCCGTCGTGGACGCGGGACCTGGGTGGGTGCGCACGTCTGCGGGCCGTGTGGACGTGGGACACCTGGTCAACTCGGCGGGACTGCAGGCGGACGTCGTCGCGCGCTGGTTCGGGGTGGGGGAGGAGTACCGGATGCTCGCCTTCAAGGGCCTGTACTGGTACGGCAACTGGCCCGCGGGCCGGCTGCGACGGCACGTGTATCCCGTGCCCGATGCACGGAACCCGTTCCTGGGCACGCACCTGACCGTCGCGGTGGACGGTCGAGCAAAGATCGGCCCGACGGCGATCCCCGCGCTCTGGCGTGAGTCGTACGGCGGGCTCGCCCACGCCTCCGCCGGGGAGATCCGGGACACGGCCGTGCTGCTGCCGCAGTTCCTGGCCAGCCCGCACCATGACGCTGTGGCGCTGGTGCGGTCGGAGCTGCCCAAGCACCGGCGCCGCCACCTGGTCGCGGAGGCCGCTCGGCTGGTGCCGTCGGTCCGGGCGGAGGACTTCCGCACCCGGGGCCGCCCGGGGATCCGGGCCCAGCTTTTCGACGTGCGAGCGCGGCAGCTTGAGATGGACTTCGTGGTTCGGCCGGGCGAACGGTCGACGCACGTGCTCAATGCGGTGTCGCCCGGTTGGACGTCGGCCCTCGCGATGGCCGAGCACATCGTCGATGGCATGGACCTGCGCTGAACCTCCCTCACGTTTTCCCGCATACCGGGAGAGATCGGCGAAGAAGGGGGTCGCGGGGGTCGTCTTCGCAGATCTCGCCCGGTATCCGGGACAAACGTGGGGATGAGCTCGGGGGCGGGCAGGGGTGTGGACTCAATGGCAGGATGGCTGGATGACCGAGCCCGCGGACGACGACGTCTCGGCGGACGTCCTCCACCTGCGCCCGCGCTCCCGTCGTCGATGGTGGAGCGAGTGGCCGATCACCCTCGTGCTCGCCGGGGTGGTCGTCGCGATGGTGCTGGTGGCCCTGGACAACTTCCGACGCGGCTCGATCGTGCTCTCCGCCAGCGTGCTGCTGGCCGCCTTCCTCCGGCTGCTGCTGCCGGATGAAGACGCCGGGATGCTGGTGGTCCGCTCTCGCAAGGTGGACGTGATCACCCTGGGCGCGATCGGCGTGGGCCTGACGATCTTCACCTTCTGGGTGCCACCGCCGAGCTAGGGCCGCCGACGGCACGCCCGGTGACGATCGACCGCCGCTGACCCGGACAGGCACCTGGAGTCACGCGGCGAGCCGGCGATCGACATCCACCCACATGCGATGCCGATGCCCATCGTCGGATGGCCGGCAACGACGCCCCGGCCGGCGAAGGACCCCCTGCGGGCGTTGGCGAGGCCCCCTCGATGTCACTCACGCGAGGAGCAATTCCCGAAATGCAAGAAATTTCTCCCGCAATACGGGAGAAGGCCTTGACGACGTGGGTGCCACGACCTAGCGTCCCGGTCATGACCGTCACCGATCCCACCGCCCGGTTCAGCCTCGTCGGCCGGTCACTGGTCATCACCGGTGCGTCCGGTGCGATGGGCAAGGAGGCCGCGCTGGGCCTGGGCGCCGCCGGGGCGAGCATCACGCTGGCCGGCGGCAACGTGGCCGCGCTCGAGGAGATCGCAGCCGATCCCGCGCTCGACGGCCACGTGGCCATCGCCCCGCATCGCCCCGACACCCCGGACGACGCGGCGGCCATCATCGCCGCGGCCGTGGACGCCTTCGGTCGCGTCGACGGCATGCTCGTCGCCTCCGGCATGAACAAGGTCGCCCCCATCGTGGAGCAGTCCGTCGAGGACTGGGAGTCGGTCATGGACGCCAACGTCCGCGGCTCCTGGCTCATGTGCCAGGCGGCGGGCCGGGTGCTCCTCGAGCAGGGCGACGGCGGATCCGTCGTCCTCGTCTCGTCGACGCGCGGCAAGCTCGGCCACCCGGCGGGCTACTCGGCCTACTGCCCGTCCAAGGCAGCCGTCGACCTCCTCGGCAAGACTCTGGCCGCCGAGTGGGGCCCGAGCGGCATCCGCGTCAACGTCCTCGCCCCCACCGTCTTCCGATCCGAGCTCACCGCGTGGATGTATGCCGACGACGAGAAGGGCAGGGCCACCCGCGAGGCCATGTTCGCCCGGATCCCGCTGAAGCGGTTCGCAGAGCCCGAGGACTTCGTCGGCGCCCTCCAGTACCTGCTCAGCGACGCCTCCACCTTCGTCACGGGCCAGGTGCTCTACCTCGACGGCGGCTACACGGCGTGCTGAGCCCCACGTCCGCCCCCACGGGGTCGGTCGCCGTCGTCGGCGCCGGCCTCATGGGTCGTCGCCTGGCCGGTCTGGTGGCGCGAGCCGGCTATTCCGTGACCCTCATCGAGGTGGCTCCCGAGGTGCTCGCATCCGGGCTGGCGGACGCGCACGCCATGGCTCCCGAGGGCGTCATCGACGGCTCCGGCTCCGTCGCCGAGGGAGTTGCCGGGGTCGATTTCGTCATCGAGGCGATCGTCGAGGACCTCGCGGCCAAGCAGGAGCTGTTTGCCGCCATGGGCGCGGCCACCGCGGACGCGACCCTCTGCTCCAACTCCTCCGTGCTGCCGATCACCGCGATCGCCGCGAAGGTCGACGATGGCTCCCGCTGTGTCGGCACGCACTTCTGGAACCCTCCGGACCTCATCCCGCTGGTCGAGGTCGTGCGCGGGGAGCGCACGTCCGACGAGACCATGGATCGCACGGTCGAACTCATGTCCGCGATCGGCAAGCTCCCGGTGCGGGTGGAGAAGGACCTGCCGGGCTTCGTCGGCAACCGGCTCCAGCACGCGCTGTGGCGCGAGGCCATCGATCTCGTCGCCCAGGGCGTGTGCGATGCGGAGACCGTCGACATCGTCGTCAAGAACACGATCGGCCTGCGCCTGGGGGAGATGGGTCCGATCGAGAACGCGGACTACGTCGGACTGGACCTCACCCTCGCCATCCACGAGGCCGTCCTCCCGAGCATCTGCCGCGAGCCGCACGCCAGCCCCTACCTGCGCGACCTCGTGGCCCGGGGAGACCTCGGGGCGAAGACCGGACACGGCTTCCTCGACTGGCCCGAAGGCAGCAGAGCCGCGGCCGCCGCGCGCCTGTCGGCGCACATTCAGAAGCAGCTTGCCAACACCTCGAACTGAGCAGCACCCGACCGAAAGGAACGATCGATGACGTACACGTGGCCCCTCGGCGAGGCCGAGTCCCAGCTGGAGTTCGTGGAGCTGTCCCACTCGTGGGGTCTTGGTCAGCCGTGCTGGCCGTACTTCGAGGACGTGAAGATCGAGCGGCTGCACGGCATGGCGAAGAGCCGCGTGCTCACCCAGAAGATCACGACAGTCATGCACTCGGGCACGCACATCGACGCGCCCGGTCACGTGGTCGAGGGCACGCCCCTGCTCGACGAGATCCCGCTGAGCGCCTTCTTCGGCACCGGCGTCGTGCTCGACGTGCCGATGGGCAAGTGGGAGAAGATCATGCCCGAGCACCTCGAGGCGGCCGCGGAGAAGACACCCGTGCGCCCCGGCGACATCGTCATCGTCAACACCGGCTGGCACCACAAGTACGCGGACAGCGCCGAGTACTACGCCTACAGCCCGGGCTTCTACAAGGAGGCGGGTGAGTGGTTCGTGTCCAAGGGCGTCAAGGCCGTCGGCACCGACACGCAGGCCCTCGACCACCCGCTCGCGACGGCAATCGGCCCGCACGGCCCGGCCGAGGCCGCCGGCGGACTGCTGCCGTGGGCATGCAAGGAGTACGAGGAGGAGACCGGCAAGAAGGTCGCCGACGAGTTCGCCCTGTGGGAGCCCTGCCATCGCGAGATCCTCACCCACGGCATCTACGGGTTCGAGAACGTCGGCGGCGACGTCGACAAGGTCACCGGCAAGCGCGTCACCTTCGCCGCCTTCCCGTGGCGCTGGCGCGGGGGCGACGGCTGCATCGTGCGTCTCGTCGCGATCACCGACCCGAGTGGCAGCTACCGCATCGAGACGGGCAACAACTGACATGCACGTCACCAAGCATGCGGATGCGGTGCCCTACGACGCGCCGTTCCATACCGGCGTGGACACGCGACGGCTGCAGGGCATGGAGGTTGGTCCGACCGAGGGCTTCTGGATGGGGCTCTCGGTCTACCCGCCCGGCTCCAAGGCCGGCCCGTCGGACATCGTCGGCGAGTCCATCTACTTCGTGGTGACAGGCGAGTTCGTGCTGCGTGCGAACGGCGAGAGCCAGCAGCTGGGCCAGTACGACTCCGTGCACTTCGTGAAGGGTGATCACCGCGAGTTGGTGAACGAGTCCGACTCGGATGCCGTCCTGGCGGTGGCGATCGCGAATCCCAAGGCCTCCTGATGGGCGTCGTCCTCACCGTCGCCACCACCGGACCGATCGCCACCAAGGCGGACAACCCGGACCTGCCCACCTCGCCCATGGAGATCGCCAACGCCGTCCATGAGGCGTACCTCGAGGGTGCCTCGGTGGCGCACATCCACCTGCGGGACGAGAACCAGCGTCCGACGGCCGACCTCGGCATCGCCCGTCGCACGATGGACCTCATCGAGGAGAGGTGCCCGATCCACATCCAGCTCTCCACGGGCGTCGGGCTGAGCGTGCCGTTCGAGGAGCGGGAGAAGCTCGTCGAACTGCGCCCTCGCATGGCCACGCTGAACCCGTGCACCATGAGCTTCGGCATGGGCGAGTTCCGCAACCCGCCGGACGGTGTCCGCCGCCTGGCCGCACGGATGCGCGAACTCGACGTCAAGCCCGAGCTCGAGGTCTACGACACCGGTCACCTGGACGCCTGCATCCGGCTGTACGAGGAGGGCCTGCTGGCCACTCCTCTGCAGTTCTCGATCGTCCTGGGCGTGCGGGGCGGCGCATCGGCCTCCCCGGAGAACCTCGTCATGATGGTGGACCGGCTGCCGGATGACTGCGTCTGGCAGATCATCGCGATCGGCAAGGCGAACCTGGAGCTCACCGCGATCGGCCTGGCCCTCGGCGGCAACGCGCGCGCCGGCCTGGAGGACACGCTGTACGTGCGCAAGGGCGAGCTGGCGCGTGGCAACACTCCCCTCGTCAAGCGCGCCGCCGATCTCGCGCGCGCCATGGACCTGACCGTCGCCTCGGTCGACGAGACCGAGCAGATCCTCAGCTTGCCGGCCCGGTAGCGACATGGCCGCCCGGCGCCTGCCCAGGCCGAGGGAGATCACGTCGCTGGTGGGCCTGCCCGACCGGTCGATGTCCCCCACGCAGCGACGGCTGGCACGCTGTGCGAGCGTCTGGGATGTCCGTCGACTGGCGCTCCGTCGGGCTCCTCGGGCCGTGTTCGACTACGTCGACGGTGCCGCCCTGTCGGAGACGAGCCTGCGCCGCGCCCGTGAGGCCTTCCGCCGGGTCGAGTTCACCCCGAGGGTCATGCGTGACGTGACCGACGTCGATCTGGGGATAGAGGTCCTCGGCGAGCGCAATGCGCTGCCCTTCCTCCTCGCCCCGACCGGGTTCACCCGCATGATGCACACGCAGGGGGAGCTGGCGGTCGCGCGCGTGGCGGCGGAGAAGGGCATCGCCTACGGGCTGTCCACCCTGGGCACGACGTCGATCGAGGAGCTTGCGGCCGCGAGCCCCGCCACGCGGCGCTGGTTCCAGCTCTACGTCAACCGGGACCGTTCCGTGCCCGAGGACCTGATGCACCGGGCGGATGCCCGTGGCTACGACACCCTCATCCTGACGGTGGACACGGCGGTCGGCGGGATCCGTCGGCGCGAGGTGCGAAACGGCCTCACGATCCCGCCGCAGCTGACGATCGGCACCGTGGCCGAGATGGCCCTGCACCCGCGGTGGTGGTTCGACGTCCTCACGACCGAGCCCCTTGCCTTCGCGAGCCTCTCGACGACGGGCGGGACCGTCGGCGACCTCCTGACGCACCTGTTCGATCCCGGCATCACCGGCCACGACGTCGCGTGGATCCGGGACCGCTGGTCCGGCAGGGTCATGATCAAGGGGATCCAGAGCGTCGACGATGCGTGCCTGGCCGCCGACCTCGGCGTCGACGCGGTCGTGCTGTCCAACCACGGGGGTCGACAGGCCGACATGGGCAACTCCCTGCTCGAGCTCCTGCCCACGGTGGTGTCGGCCGTCGGCGATCGCGTGGAGGTCTATCTCGATGGCGGTGTCATGAGCGGCACGGACATCGTGGCCGCGCTCGCGTTCGGCGCTCGAGGGGTCCTGATCGGGCGGGCGTACCTCTACGGCCTGATGGCCGGTGGCGAGGACGGTGTGCGCCGAGTGGTCGACATCCTCGAGAAGGAGGTGCGCACGACGATGCAGCTGATCGGGGCGCGCACAGTCGACGAGGTCCGCCAGGCCGAGGTTCGCCTGCGTCCTGAGAGCCATTGACGGGCAGGGGATTTCGGCATGGCGGGTCAACGCCGTGTTAACGGACGAGTTCCTCCAGCCGCGCGTGGATCTCGGGAATCACCAGCGCGCTCTCCGGCTTCATCACGGTGCTGCGGATGATCCGGCCGCTCGCGACGTCAGCCGTCACGTCGTGCCCGCGGGCCGCCAGGGCGCCGGGCGTGACGGAGTACGTCGCCAGGTGCACCTGCTGCTCGGGTGGCAGTGCGGCCGCGTCGACGAACAGCCTCGCGCTGGCGGCATCGACCTCCGACAGGGTCGAACGCGTCGGGAACAAGGTCACGATGTCCAGTTCCGGAGTCTGGTACGCCGTCAGTCCGTCGGACTGGTCCAGGAGGCGCCTCCACTGCAAGGCCCCGCGCCGGTTCGCGCGCAGCACCTGGCCCAGGCCGGCGTCGCTGAGCGGGATCACCTCCAGAGTGAGCCACAGGGCCGCCGCGGCCGCCCCAGCCCGGCTGCACTCGAGCGAGATCTCGCCGAGGTGCATCTCATCCGACGAGAAGTACGTGTACGGGGAGTCGTGCACGTAGAACCGACCGACGCTCGGATCCGCGAACAGCACGGCACCGCAGCCGTACGGCTGCAGCCCGTGCTTGTGCGGGTCCACGACGACGCTGTCGACCCCGGCGATGGCGGCGTAGGGCGCGCGCGCCACACCGTCCGCGGAGTCGTCGGCGATGAGCGCGAAGAAGCCGCCATAGGCGGTGTCGACATGGACGCGAGCTCCGTGCGCGCGCGCGAGATCGAGGATCTCCGGCAGCGGGTCGAGCGCGCCGAGGCCGGTCGTCCCGAGGGTCGCGACAACCGTCCCGATGCGGCCAGTGGAGAGGGCCTGCTCCAGGGCGTCGAGGTCCATGCGACCTTGACCGTCTACTTGGATCGGCACCCCCTCGACCCCGATGACCTGGCACATTCGCGCGTGCGTGTAGTGGGCGTCGGTGCTGAAGGCGATGGCCTTGCCCGGGTGGGACTCGCGGGCGACCCAGAGGGCCTCCAGGTTGGCGGTGGTGCCGCTCGACGTCAGGTGGCCGAGGTGCTGGGGGAGTCCGAACATCCCGGCGAGCTGCGCCACGACCTCCTTCTCCATCTGCGCGGTGGCGGGTCCTCCGTCGAGGGCGTGGTTGTTGGGGTTGATGAGCATCGCCGTCACGTAGCCCAGCACGGCCACGTCATGCGGGGGCTTGAGCATCTGGCCCACGTACCGCGGATGGCCGAAGGGATAGTTGTCCTGCAGCCGGTCGGTCAGTTGCCCGAAAGCCCGGTTGAGCGCCACGTCGTCGACGCGAAGTGAGGGGTGCGTCTCGAAGGCCCCGAACTGTGCCATCCAGTCATGGATCGCCTCGACGCCGCGGGGCAGCCACGCTCGAAGGTCGGTCATGGTCCCAGTGTGGACCTGCGCCCGATGCGGGCGACGAAGGGTCGGGCAGGATGGGTCCATGCCTGCCCCACGCCTGCGCGCTGCCCTCGAGGGCATCCCCGCGTACAAGGCGGGTCAGAAGCCGACGGTCCGTCCCGAGGTAGTGCCGTTCAAGCTGTCCAGCAACGAGAACCACCACGACCCCCTGCCCTCCGTGGTGCGGGCCATTGAGGCGGCGCTGCCCGAGATCCATCGCTATCCCGACTACTCGTCCGAGGCCCTGGTCGGTGCCCTGGCGTCCCGACACTCCGTGCCGGCGGAGCACGTGTCGGTCGGCACGGGGAGCGTGGGGCTGCTCCAGCAGCTGGCGCAGATCACGAGCGGGCCGGGCGATGGAATCCTGTTCGGCTGGCGCTCTTTCGAGGCCTACCCGATCGTGACCCAGATCGTGGGAGCCAACGCGCAGGCCGTGCCACTCGACGCGGACTTCCGCCACGACCTCGATGCCATGCTGGCTGCCGTCGACGAAACCACCCGCCTCATCCTCGTCTGCAACCCGAACAACCCGACCGGCACCGCCGTGGACCGGTCGCACCTGGACGCGTTCCTCGCCGCGGCGCCGCGAGACGTGCTCATCGTCATCGACGAGGCGTATGCCGAGTTCGTCGATCCGTCCCGGATTCCCGACGGACTGGACTACTACCGGCAGTACGACAACGTGGCCGTCCTGCGCACCTTCTCCAAGGCTTACGGGCTGGCGGCGCTCCGCGTCGGCTACTGCATCGCGGGACCGGAGGTGACGGAGGCCATGCGCAAGGTGCAGGTTCCGTTCGGGGTGTCCACGCTCGCTCAGGTCGCCGCCATCGCCTCCCTGCAGCACGAGCAGGAGCTGCTCGATCGGGTAAGCGCCATCGTCGCCCAGCGGAAGGTCGTCACGGACGCGCTGACGCGGCTGGGCCTGGCGCCGGCCGAGTCGGAGGCGAACTTCATCTGGCTGGGGCTCGGTGAGGGGACCGGGTCGTTCGCCGCGGCCTGTGACGAGGCAGGGCTCGCGGTCCGCCCGTTCGCCGGCGAGGGTCTGCGTATCACCATCGGCGAGGAGGAGGCCAATGCACGCCTTCTGGAGGTCGCGTCGGCGTGGGTGGCGGAGAATTCGGCAAGAACACCCGATTAGCGGGATCTTTCTCCCATAATTCGGGAGTGGCACAGACGGAGGCGGGTGGATGACGGACGGCCTGCCCGCCCGCACGGGCATCCAGGTGCTGAGCCGGGCGATCGACATCCTCCGGCTCCTGCACGCCCACCCGAGCGGACTCACCCAGACCGAGATCGGGGAGCGGCTCGGGCTCGCGCGGTCCACCTCCAGTCGGCTGCTGCTCTCGCTCGAGGCCGAGGGCTTCGTGGTGGCCAGCGGTCCCCGGGGCCGGTACCGCCTCGGTCCCGAACTCGTCCGCCTGGCTGCCTCAGCGCGACGGCAGGCGTGGCTCGACCTGCATCCACTGCTCGTCGAGCTGTCGTCCGAGATCGGGGAGACGGTCGACCTCTCCGTTCTGGAGGGCGACCGCGCCGTCTTCGTGGACCAGGTGGCCGGAGGCAACAGGCTGCGCGCCGTCAGCGCCGTGGGCGACTCGTTCCCCCTTCACGCCAGCGCCAATGGCAAGGCGTTCCTCGCGGCCATGCCCGAGGCCGAGGTCAAGCGCATTCTGGCGGGGCGGCTGCACCAGTTCACCCCGAGCACGCTGACGACCGCTGCGGCGGTCAGGACCGAACTCGAGCAGATCCGGAGCCGGGGGGGAGTCGCTGTCGACCTCGAGGAGCACTCGCTGGGAGTCTGCGCGGTCGGCGCCGTCGTCGGCCATCTGGACCACGACCTCATCGCCGTGTCCATCCCGGTCCCCACGGCGCGGTTCACCGGCCGGGAGCCGGAACTGTCCCGCGCCGTCGCCGCCTTCGCCGACCGGATCGCCGAAGCCATCGCACAGCGCACATGAGCGGTGACGCAGCCATCTGCACCGCGCACCCCGGAATGCGCGTGCGGGACGGGAGGACGACGTGACGGAGCCCACCTGGCGACCCGATCCCGGTCAGGCGGCCGGCACACGGATGGCGTCGTTCCACGAGGCCGCATCCAGGCGGGCCGGTCGCGCGCTCTCCACCACCCCCGACGTGCATGAGTGGGCACTGACCGACCTGGACGCGTTCTGGTCCCTCGTGTGGGACGAGTTCGGCGTGGTGGGGGACAGGGGTGAGATCGCGTTCGTGCCGGCGACGCTGCCGGACGCGGTGTTCTTCCCCGACGCGGGGGTGAACCTCGCCGAGAACCTGCTGGCGCCCTGGGTCGACTCGGATTCTCCCGCGGTGATCTGGGTGGGCGAGGGGACCGGCTCGCTGGAGGTCCGCGAGACCCTCAGCGGACGCGAGCTGCGGCGCCGGGTCGGCTCGTTCGCCGCGGCCCTTCGGGCACGCGGAGTGCAGCCCGGCGACCGGGTCGGCCTGGTGCTGCCGGTCGGCCCCGAGGCGCTCGTCTGCACCCTTGGCGCGCTGGCTGTTGGAGCCGTCGTCAGCAGCGTGTCACCGGAGTTCGGGGCGCCATCGATCGTCGACCGACTGGGTCAACTGGCGCCGCGCGTGCTCGTCGCGGCGCCGACCTACCGGTGGAACGGCAAGGACTTCCAGCGCGCCGGCAATGTCGCCGAAGTGGTGGCGGCGCTGCCGTCGCTGGAGTGGGTCCTGCTCACCAGCGAGTCGCTCGACGACGTGATCGAGGAGGCGGCGCCGGCACAGTGCGCGGTGGAAGGTCTGGCGCCGCAGCTCGCGGCCGAGGGCGAGCCGGAGTTCACTCGGCTGCCCTTCGACCATCCCGCCTACGTGCTGTTCTCGTCGGGCACCACCGGGAAGCCCAAGTGCCTGATCCACCGCGGCGGCGGCGTCCTGCTGAAGCACCTCGTCGAGGTGGGCCTGCACGCCGACGTGCAGCCGGGGGATCGCGTCCTCTTCTACACGACGACCAGCTGGATGATGTGGAACTGGGAGATCTCCTCCTTGGCCCTCGGGGCGGCCCTCGTCCTGCACGACGGCGCCCCGACGTACCCGGCCTCGACGGCGCTGTTCGACTCGGCCGGCCTGACGGGCGCCACGCACCTAGGGATGGGCGCGCGGCTGCTGGACCACATGCGTGGGGAGGGCAGCGACCTGCGGGCCCGCCTCGGCGACGGTTCCCCGCTGCGCCAGGTGCTCGTCACCGGTTCGCCGCTCTCCGTGCCGACCGCCCACTGGCTCGCCGAGCAGCTCGGGCCCGGAGTCATGATCAACCCGATCTCGGGCGGGACCGATCTGGTCGGGGTGTTCGTCGGCGGCGATCCGACCCGTCCGTTCTACGCGGGCGAGATGGCCGGGCCGACTCTCGGGACGGCCGTCGACGTCTACACGGACGCGGGCACCCGGGCCGCGGACGACGAGCCCGGCGAGCTGGTCTGCCTGCGGCCGTTCCCCACCGTGCCCGTGGGTATCTGGGGCGACGAGTCCGGCGAGCGGCTTCGGTCCACCTACTTCGACGTGTGGCCGGGCATCTGGGTGCACGGCGACCGGTCGGTGCGCAGCCGGCACGGCGGGGTGGCCATCCTCGGACGATCGGATGCGACGCTCAACGTCGGCGGCGTGCGGATCGGCACGGCGGAGATCTACGCCGCCCTCTCGGACCACCCTGCGGTGGCCGACTGCCTCGCCTTCGGCCAGGAGTGGGACGGCGACACCCGAATCGTGCTGCTCGTCGTCCCCCCGCCCGGAGTAGACGTCGACGACGAGGCACAAGGCTCGATCCGAGCGGCGATCCGGCGGGCCTGCTCGCCGCGACATGTGCCCGCCGTCATCGTCTCGGTGCCCGAACTGCCCCGCACGCAGACGGGGAAGCTCTCGGAGGTCGCGGTGCGCGAGGCGGTGCACGGACGCGAGGTGAAGGGCCTCGGCGCGCTGGCGAACCCGTCCTCGCTGGACGCGATCGTGGCGGCCGTTCCGAAGTAGGTTTGCCGCATGGAGTACGAGATCGAGATCGTGGCGCGGCAGCCTGAGGACACGGCGGTGATCAAGGGAGTCGTTCCGCACGGCGCGGTCGGAGAGTTCATCCCGGATGCTCTCGGTGAGCTGTTCGGCACCCTCGGCATGGATCCCATCGTCGGTCCGCCGTTCTGCCGGATGGACATGACGGACACCGACTTCGTGCTGGAGGTCGGCTTCCCCGTCGAGCGGCCGGTGCAGCAGAACGGACGCGTCGAGCCCTCCCACCTGCCCGGCGGCACCGTCGCGACCGTCATGAACGTCGGCCCGTACGACTCGGTGGGTCCTGCCTACGCCGCCCTCCAGGCGTGGCTCGACGAGCACCACTACGAGTCGACGGGTGCGCCTTGGGAGGCCTACCTCGACGGACCCGAGGTGGCGCAGCCGCGGACACTGATCAGCTGGCCGTGCCAACGAGCCGATTCCGAGGCGCAGACGGGCTAGCGTCGCAGCTATGCGCTGGCACCGGGGACACGTCTTCCACGTGACGGGCACCCCGACCCTCGCGGATGCCGCCGCGCACCTGGTGCAGCATCCCGACGGCGCCCTGCTCGTCGACAATGACGGCGTCCTCACCTGGAGTGGTGCGTGGGCGGATCGTCCCAGCATCGACGCGCCGGTGGTCGATCACACTGGCTCGTTCCTGCTGCCGGGCTTCGTCGACACGCACCTGCACTTCCCCCAGGTCGGCTGCGTCGACGCGTACGGCGGCGGCGCCCTGCTCGACTGGCTCGACCGGGTGGTGTTCCCCGCCGAGTCGCGGCTCGCCGACCCGGTGCTCGCGCGTGCGGCCGCCCGGCGGTTCTGCGATCGACTGTCGTCGGTTGGCACGACAACGGCCATGGTCTTCGGATCGCAGTTCCCGGTCGCGCAGCAGGCCCTGGCGGACGAGGTCGGCCGCCGTGGACTGCGCATCGTGACCGGTCGCACCATCATGACCACCGGACCCGAGTCGGCGTCGGCGCTGCTGACGGACGATGCGACCGCGATCGCGCTGGCTCGGGACGAGATCGAGCGCTGGCTGCCGAGCGGCGACGGGTCCTCGCCGTTCACCGGCATCGCGCTGGTGCCCCGGTTCGCACTGAGCGTCGAGCCGGCAACCCTGGCGTGGCTCGGGGAACTGCATGCGGAGTACCGCGACCGCGGCCTCTACGTCACCACCCACCTCAGCGAGAACCGCGGCGAGGTCCGCGAGGTCAAGGAGCGCTTCGGGGTGGACCGGTACCTCGACGTCTACGACGGGCGGTTCCGGCCGGGTTCCGCGGTCGGCGGGGAGTCCCTCCTCGGCCGGCGGACGGTCCTTGCGCACGCCGTGCACGCGGCGGACGATGAGCGGATGCGCATCGTGGAGACGGGCGCGTCGGTGGCGCACTGCCCGGTCTCGCAGGACTTCCTCGGGTCGGGGACGATGCCGTGGCGGCGCTCGCTCGACGCGGGCGTGCGGGTCGCCGTCGGATCAGACATCGCCGCCGGTGACGAGTGGTGCCTGCCCCGGGTGCTGAACGCGTGCTTCAAGGCGCACCTGAACGGACCGCACGAGCAGGTCGTGCTGACGCCCGCCGAGCTGCTGCATCTGGGCACCCTCGCCGGGGCGCAGGCCCTCGACCTCGCCGACCGCATCGGCAACCTCGACGCGGGCAAGCAGGCCGACTTCGTCGTGGTGGATCCCTCCCGGTCGGCCGCGTTGGAGTCCGTCCTCGGCTCGCGCGGCCCTCGCGAGGATCCCGCGGAGGAGCGTGACGCGGTGCTGTTCGCCCTCCTGATGGCGGCGGACGAGGCGAGCATCGCCGAGACATACGTCGGCGGGCGCCGGCTGGAATCGGTGGGCATCGATGGGTGACGTGGTCCGGTGCTGGCATCGGGGCGAACTCCTCGAGATCGTCGATGTGCCGGCGACCACGACGGTGCTGGCCTGGCTGCGCACGACGCGCCGCTCGCTCGGCACCCGGGAGGGCTGCAACGAGGGGGACTGCGGCGCGTGTGCGGTCGTCGTCGGCCGACCCGACGGATCGGGTGGCCTCGAGCTCTCGATGCGGCACGCCTGCACCATGCTCGTCCCGATGCTGCACGGGCTGGCGCTTGTCACCGTCGAGGACCTGGCCGAGGGCGATCGGCTGCACCCCGTCCAGCAGGCCATGGTCGACGGCGGAGGGTCGCAGTGCGGCTTCTGCACTCCGGGGATTGTCATGTCGCTGTGGCGCCTGCACCACGACGCCGCCGGTCGACCAGTCGAGCCGGAGGAGGTACGGACCGCGCTGGCGGGTCACATCTGCCGGTGCACCGGCTACCGCTCCATCGTCGAGGCGGCAGAGGTCGCGTCGGCGCAGCCGGGAACCACCCTGGACGTGCCGGCCATCGTGGCCGCGCTGGCGCAGGTGCCGGACGACGACCCGCTCGACTATCGGTGCGGCGGCACCCGGTTCGTGGCGCCGGTCGACGTCGCCGGGCTGGTGGCCGCCCGACGCGACCTCCCGGAGGCGCGGCTGATCGCCGGCGGCACCGACCTCCTGCCCGACGTCCCCGGACGAGGCGAGCTGCCACCTGGCTGGATCGGCACTTCTCGAGTGTCGGGGTACGACGGGGTCGACGAGCGAGGGGGCGTGCTGGCGATCGGCGGCGGTGCGTCGATCGAGACCGCATGGGCGGCGCTGAGCGAGCGCTGGCCCACGCTCACCGCGGGGTGGCTGCGCTTTGCGTCACCGCCGATCCGCGAGGCGGGCACGCTCGCCGGAAACCTGGTCACCGGCTCCCCGGTCGGCGACAGTGCGCCGCTGCTCCTGGCCCTCGGTGCGCGGGTCGTCCTCGTCGGGCCGGACGGGGAGCGCCCGCTGGACCTCGCCGACCTGTACGTCGGCTATCGGCAGACCGCCCTCGGGCGGGACGAGGTGGTTGCCCGGGTCGAGGTGCCGCTCGTCGAGCCCCGGCCCGACGTGCGGATGTCCAAGGTGGCGCGGCGCTTCGACAACGACATCGCGACCGTGAGCGCGGCCTTCGCTCTTGGTCGTGGAGAACGAGGTGGTCACGTCGGTGCGCATCGCGTTCGGCGGGATGTCGGCGGTGCCGCAGCGAGCCAGTCACGTGGAGGCGGCGCTGATCGGTCGGGCATGGGATCAGGCCGCCGTTCACGCCGCGATGGACGCGGTGGTCGAGGACTACCGGCCGATGGACGACGTTCGCGGGTCGGCGGACTACCGGGTGCAGGTGGCCCGGGGCCTGATCGAGCGCTGGTGGCTGCAGACCCGACCGGAGGACCCGCTCCCGGTCGGCCAGACCGAGGTCTGGGGGCACGCATGACGAGCGGCGCAGTGGTGGGCCGGGCGCTGCCCGACGAGTCGGCGGTCCTGCACGTCACCGGGGCCGCGGAGTTCGTCGACGACATCCCCGAGCCGGCGGGCACGCTGCACGCAGCGCTCGTCCTCTCGCCGGTGGCGCGGGGGCGGGTGGTCGGCTACCAGGCGCACGTGGCCCACGAGGTGCCCGGTGTCGTCGGGGTCGTCACCGGCCACGACGTCCCGGGGGAGAACAACTGCGGCACGATCGTGCATGACGAACCGGTGCTCGCCGTGCAGGAGGTGACCTACCTGGGTCAGCCGATCCTCGCCGTGGTCGCGACCGACGACGCCAGCGCGCGGGCCGGCGCCGCGCGCGTGTCGGCGACGCTGACCGTCGAGGAGGACGAGCCCGTCCTCGACTTCGTGCAGGCGCACCGCGACGGCCAGCACGTGATCCCGCCGATGCGCATGGAACGCCAGCGGGACCTCGCTGCGGCGCTCGCATCGGCACCGCACCGGCTGCAGGGGACGTTCCAGTCGGGTGCGCAGGAGCACTTCTACCTCGAGACTCAGGCCAGCCTGGCCATCCCGCTCGACGACGGCGGCTACGTCGTGCACAGCTCGACGCAGCACCCCACCGAAGTCCAGAAGCTGGTCGCGGGAGCCCTCGGCCTCAGCGCCAACCATGTGCGCTGCCTGTGCCGGCGGATGGGCGGCGGATTCGGGGGCAAGGAGAGCCAGGCGGCCCAGGGGGCGTGCATCGCGGCGGTGGCCGCACACCTCTTCCACCGTCCGGTCAAGGTCCGCCTCGACCGCGGCACCGACGACCTGGTCACCGGGAAGCGCCACGCGTTCTGGTCCGAGTACGACGTGGGCTTCGACGAGCGACGGTCGCATCCTCGGCCTCGACGTCACGCTGGTCTCGCAGGCCGGCCACAGCGCGGACCTGTCGGGGCCGGTGCTGACGCGCGCGATGTGCCACGTGGACAGCGCGTACTGGCTGCCCGAGGTGCGGATCAGCGGGTTCGCGGCGCGGACGAATGTCCAGAGCGCCACGGCCTTCCGCGGGTTCGGCGGGCCGCAGGGAGCGCTGGTGACCGAGCAGCTCGTCGAGTCCATCGCCCGGCGGCTCGGGCGCGATCCGCTCGAGGTGCGGCTGGCCAACCTGTACGCGCCGGGTCGCGACGTCACCCCGTACGGCGAGACCGTCGAGGGCAACGTGCTGCCCGAGCTGATCGCCGACCTCGTCTCGTCCAGCGACTACCACCGTCGACGGGAGGAGATCGAGGAGTTCAACCGCGGTAGCCGCGTGCTGAAGCGCGGCCTCGCACTCACCCCGGTCAAGTTCGGCATCTCCTTCAACGTCACCCATTTCAACCAGGCGGGCGCGCTCGTTCACGTGTACGTCGACGGATCAGTGGTCGTGAACCACTCCGCGACCGAGATGGGGCAGGGGGTCAACACGAAGGTGTGCCAGGTGGTGGCGGAGGAACTCGGCGTGCCGCTTGCCTGGGTCCGCTCCACGGCCACCGACACCGAGAAGGTCGCGAACACCTCCGCGACGGCGGCGTCCACGGGCAGCGACATGAACGGTGCCGCTGCACGGGTCGCGGCAGCGACGGTGCGCGCAGCGGCTGGCGGGGGTCGCTGCCCACCTGCTCGACGTTCCTGCGGGCGACGTGCGGTTCGCGGACGGGCAGGTGCTCGGCGGCGGTCGGTCGCTGCCGCTGCGCGAGGTGACGGCTGCTGCCTACACGCGGCGCGTGCAACTGTGGTCGGACGGGTTCTACGCGACTCCGGGACTGTCGTGGGACGGCGCCAGCATGCAAGGCCGGCCGTTCCACTACTTCTGCTTCGGGGCGGCGGTGAGCGAGGCGGTCGTCGACACGCTCACCGGCGAGTCGCGGATCCTGCGTGCCGACCTGCTGCACGACGTCGGTCGGTCGCTCAACCCGGCCGTCGACATCGGCCAGGTGGAAGGGGCCTACGTCCAGGGTGTCGGGTGGCTGACGCAGGAGGAGGTCCGCTGGGATCCGCGCACCGGTCGGCTGCTCACGCTGGCGCCCACGACCTACAAGCTGCCGACCGCCCGCGACGTGCCGCCGGACCTGCGGACTCGGCTGTTCGCACACGCGGCCGACCCGGACACCATCCACGCGAGCAAGGCGGTGGGGGAGCCGCCGCTGCTGCTGGCCTTCTCGGCCTTCCTGGCCATCCGCGACGCGGTGAGCGCGGTTGGCGACCATCGGATCGACCCACAGCTGCCCGCCCCCGCCACTCCGGAGGCCGTATTGCGCGCCATCGGGGCGGTGCGCGCGGCCGGCGGTGTGGCGTAGGTCTCTGACTGCCGACTGGCGGGGCGACCGCCATCCGTCCTGCGATATCTTGACGTCAAGATTTCTCCCGAATCCTCGTCCGGAAGGCACCATTCATGGCTCGCAGCGGCAAGGTCTCCGTCATCGGAGCAGGCTTCTACGGATCGACGACCGCCCTGCGGCTCGCCGAGTACGACATCTTCGAGACGGTCGTGCTGACCGACGTGATCGAGGGCAAGCCCGAGGGCATCGCGCTCGACATCAACCAGTCCCGCTGGGTCGAGGGCTACGAGACCAAGATGGTCGGCCAGACGACCGGCCCGAACGGTGAGGGCTACGAAGCCATCGAGGGCTCGGAGATCGTCGTGATCACGGCGGGCCTGCCGCGCAAGCCGGGCATGAGCCGGATGGACCTGATCGAGACCAACGCGAAGATCATGCGCCAGGTGGCGGAGAACGTCGCCAAGTACGCGCCCGGCTGCGTCATCATCAACGTCGCCAACCCGCTCGACGAGATGACCGCACTCGCGCAGATCGTCACCGGGTTCCCGCACCAGCGGGTCATCGGCCAGGCCGGCATGCTCGACACCGCCCGCTTCACGCACTTCGTGGCGGAGAAGCTGGGCGTCCCGGTGGGCTCCGTCACGACCCTGACCCTCGGCTCGCACGGCGACACCATGGTGCCGGTCGCGTCGGCGTGCGTCGTCGACGGCAAGCCACTGTCCGACCTGCTGTCCGACGAGGAGATCGACGAGCTGGTCACCCGCACTCGCAACGGCGGTGCGGAGATCGTCGCCCTGCTGAAGACCGGCTCGGCCTACTACGCACCCTCGGCGGCGGCCGCCCGGATGGCGCGTGCGGTGCACGAGGACTCCGGCGCGGTCATGCCGGTGTGCGCGTGGGTCGACGGCGAGTACGGGCTGTCCGGCGCGTACCTCGGCGTCGAGGCGGAGATCGGCAAGGAGGGCATCAGGAAGGTCGTCGAGACCCCGCTCACCGACGCCGAGAAGGCGCTGCTCGTCGAGGCGTACGAGGCCGTCAAGGCCAAGCAGGCCGACGTCAAGGACCTCTGACCTCCCCCCACCCCCCAGATTTGAACCGCCTCCCGGTTCAAATCGCGAGAAGTCAGCCGTTTCGGCGCGAATCTGCGGAATTGCGCCGGGAAGCGGTTCAAATCTGAAGGAGCAGGCGTGAGCAAGATCAAGGTTGAGAACCCGGTCGTCGAACTCGACGGCGACGAGATGACCCGGATCATCTGGCAGTTCATCAAGGACGAGCTGATCCTGAAGTACCTCGACGTCGACCTGCAGTACTACGACCTCGGGATCGAGCACCGCGACGCCACCGACGACCAGGTCACCATCGACTCCGCCGTGGCGATCCAGAAGTACGGCGTCGGCGTCAAGTGCGCCACCATCACGCCGGACGAGGCGCGCGTGGAGGAGTTCGGCCTCAAGAAGATGTGGAAGTCGCCGAACGGCACGATCCGCAACATCCTGGGCGGCGTCATCTTCCGCGAGCCGATCATCATCTCCAACATCCCGCGCCTGGTGCCGGGCTGGACCAAGCCGATCGTCGTCGGCCGCCACGCGTTCGGCGACCAGTACCGCGCCACCGACTTCAAGGTCCCCTCGGCCGGCACCCTGACCATGACGTTCACGCCGCACGACGGCTCGGCGCCGATGGAGTTCGACGTCTACGACTTCCCCGCTGGCGGCGTGGCCATGGGCATGTACAACCTCGACGAGTCCATCCGTGACTTCGCTCGGGCGTCCATGCGCTACGGCCTCAACCGCGGCTACCCGGTCTACCTGTCGACCAAGAACACGATCCTCAAGGCGTACGACGGCCAGTTCAAGGACATCTTCGCCGACGTCTACGAGACCGAGTTCAAGGGCGAGTTCGAGGCCGCTGGCATCACCTACGAGCATCGCCTCATCGACGACATGGTCGCCGCGGCCATGAAGTGGGAGGGCGGCTACGTCTGGGCCTGCAAGAACTACGACGGCGATGTCCAGTCGGACACCGTGGCGCAGGGCTTCGGCTCCCTCGGCCTGATGACGTCCGTGCTGATGACCCCGGACGGCCGCACGGTCGAGGCCGAGGCCGCACACGGCACCGTCACCCGGCACTACCGCCAGCACCAGAAGGGCGAGGCGACGTCGACGAACCCGATCGCGTCGATCTTCGCGTGGACGCGGGGCCTCGAGCACCGCGGCAAGCTGGACGGCACGCCGGCCGTCAGCGAGTTCGCGCGGACCCTCGAGCGCGTCTGCATCGAGACGGTCGAGGAGGGCAAGATGACCAAGGACCTCGCCCTGCTCATCAGCCGCGACGCGCCGTGGCAGACCACTCAGGAGTTCCTGGCGTCGATCGACGAGAACCTGCAGAAGGCGATGGCCTGACCTACCTCGATGCTGCGTCAGTCGTGGCTGGACAAACCGGACATCCGTCGACCACGACTGACGCAGCATCCGTGATTGGAGTGATGTGATGCCCCGGATCCGGGTCGAGGACTGCGTCCTCGTCGTGATCGACGCGCAGCCCGGGTTCTACGGACCGGAGCGGAGTGACGTCGACCGCGACCACCACCGCTCAGCCCTGGACCGGGCCGCCTGGGTCGTCGGCGTCGCGCGCTCCCTCGACGTGCCGGTCGTCGTCACCGAGGAGGACGCCGCCCGAAACGGCCTGACGGACGCGGGCATCCGCGCCGCGCTGCCGCCGGGCACCCGCCCCTTCGACAAGACCACGTTCGGCGCCGCCGACCAGCAGGACATCGACTTCGCGGTGCGCGCCCACGCCCGGTTCACGGTCGTCCTCGTGGGTACGGAGACCGACGTGTGCGTGGCCCACTCGGCGCTCGGCTGGCGCGACGCCGGGCTGCGACCGGTCGTCGTGCATGACGCGGTGTACTCCGCGGGCGAGGGACACGCCAACGGCCTGCGTCGCCTGCAGGCGGAGGGCGTCGAGCTGGTGTCGGCCAAGGAGCTCTACTACGAGTGGCTGCGCACGCTGGCGGCAGTCCGCGATCTCGAGGAGCGGTACCCGGACCTCACCGCGCCGCCCGGCTTCTCGCTCTGACGCCCGCGTCCGCTCAGCCGGCGGACACCGTGGAGAGCACGGCCGTCGTCGTGATGACCACCCAGAACACCACCGACAGTGCGCCGATCGTCGCCGCGAGGTACCCGCTGAACCGTCCCTGTCGGCCCGCGCGGACGCCGAAGTACAGCGCAGCCAGGCCGGGGGCGATGGAGATGGCCAGCGCCGGGATCGTGATGACGAGCGCGGCCCACAGCGGCGGCGTGTCCGCATCCGCCCCGGCGTAGCCGAGCGCGGCGGAGATCCCGTAGCCCACGACCTGCCCGACGATGGCGCCCGCGACGATGAAGACGGCGAACGCCCACGCCCAGCGCTGGTCGCGCCCCGGATCGGGGGTCGTGGCGGGGTTGGGCGGCATCGTGCCCACTAGTGTTCCATGGCATGAGCGACCTATGGGTCAACGTCCTCGTGGTGTTGTTCTTCATCCTGATGGGCGGCTTCTTCGCGGCTTCCGAGCTCGCGCTCGTGTCGTTGCGCGAGTCGCAGGTTCAGCGGCTGGCGGAGGAGAGCCGCCGAGGCCGACGGCTGCTCGCCCTGACGTCCAACCCGAACCGCTTCCTGGCCGCCGTGCAGGTCGGCGTCACCCTCGCGGGATTCATCTCAGCCGGCTTCGGCGCCGCCCAGATCGCGCCGGTGCTGGCACCGGTGTTCGTCGGTTGGGGCTGGAGCGAGGCCCTGTCCGACACCGTCGCCTTCATCCTGATCACGGTGGTGATCGCCTACCTGTCCCTCGTGCTCGGCGAACTGGTGCCCAAGCGCATCGCCCTCCAGCGGGTGGAGAAGGTGGCGATGTTCACTGCGGCGCCGATCGACGTGCTGGCCACCTTGTTCAAGCCGTTCATCGTGGCCCTGTCGGTGTCGACGAACGCGATCGTCCGACTGCTCGGCGGGGATCCGCAGGCGGGCAAGGAGCAGATCAGTGGCGAGGAGCTGCGCGACCTGGTGGCCGCTCATGGGGAGCTGACGGCGGAGGAGCGAGCACTCATCGACGACGTGTTCGACGCCGGCGACCGTGACCTGCGGGAGGTCATGATCCCGCGCACGGAGGTGGAATTCCTGGACGCGGAGATGCCGGTGTTCAAGGCGGTGCGCGAGGTCGCCGACCAGCCGCACAGTCGCTACCCGGTCATCCGCGACTCGGCGGACGACGTGATCGGCTTCGTCCACATCCGCGACATTCTCGCGCCGGACCTCGCCGAGCGGTCGATCCGGGTGGGCGAGCTGGTGCGCCCGATCACCTCGTTCCCCGGTAGCAAGCAGGTGCTGAGCACCTTGACGGAGATGCGCCGCACGCGACAGCACCTCGCCATCGTGCAGGACGAGTACGGCGGCACCGACGGGATCGTGACGATGGAGGACCTCGTCGAGGAGCTGATCGGCGACATCCAGGACGAGTACGACGTCGAGCGGCCCGAGGAGGCGCCCGACGCCTTCGGGGTCACCGTCCTCGACGGACTGCTGAACCTCGAGGACTTCGAGGACGAATCGGGCATCGACCTGCCGGAGGGTCCGTACGAGACGCTTGCAGGATTCCTCATCTCGCGGCTGGGACGTGTTCCCCTGCTGGGCGACACCGTGGTCGAGTCCGGCCATGCATTCGAGGTCGCCGAGCTCGACGGCCGGCGAGTCAGCCGCGTCCGAGTGACCCGCGTGGCGCTGCCGCCTGAAGAAGCCGAGGACGATCAGACGGGGAACGGCGAGACGCCCAGACAGGACGAGTCCGGGTCGGAGGGCGCGCAGGCCGGTACGCCAGAATGACGCCATGACCCCCCAGTCCACCCGGCCCCCTCGCGTGCTGTCCGGCATCCAGCCGACGGCCGACGCGTTCCACCTCGGCAACTACCTGGGTGCACTGCGGGAGTGGGTGCGGTTGCAGGCCACGCACGACGCCTACTACTGCGTGGTGGACCAGCACGCCATCACCGTCGACCACGATCCCGAGCAACTGCGTCGACGGACGTACGCCTCCTTCGCCCAACTGCTGGCCCTCGGTCTTGATCCCGACCGCTCCACGGTCTTCGTGCAGAGCCAGGTGCCCGAGCACAGTCAGCTGGCCTGGGTGCTCGAGTGCCAGACCGGCTTCGGCGAGGCGGGCCGGATGACCCAGTTCAAGGACAAGTCGCAGAAGGACGGCAGCGCCCGGGTGACCGTCGGCCTGTACACCTACCCGATCCTCCAGGCGGCCGACATCCTCATCTACCAGGCGGACGCGGTGCCGGTGGGCGAGGACCAGCGCCAGCACCTCGAGCTCACCCGCGACCTCGCGCAGCGCTTCAACCTCAAGTTCGGCGAGACGCTGACCGTCCCCGAGCCGTACATCGTGAAGGAGACGGCGAAGATCCTCGATCTCCAGGACCCGTCAGCGAAGATGAGCAAGTCCAGCCCGGCCGGCTGCGCCTTCCTCCTCGACGACGACAAGACGCTGACCAAGAAGATCAAGAGCGCGGTCACCGACTCCGAGCGCGAGATCGTGTTCGACCCGGAGCGCAAGCCGGGGGTGTCGAACCTGCTGACCATCCAGCAGGCCCTGCGCGGCGGCTCGGTCGAGGCCCTGGTGGACGAGTACGCCGGCAAGGGCTATGGCGACCTCAAGGGCGACACTGCGGAACTGGTGGTCGAGACGGTCCGGCCCATCCGTGAGCGCGTCAACGAGTACCTGCAGGATCCGGCCGAGCTGCGACGGCTGATGCGGATCGGCGCCCGCAAGGCCCGCGCCACTGCCTCCCGCACGCTCGAGGACGTCTATCAGCGAGTGGGGTTCGTCCCGCTGGACCAGGAGTGATCCGCCCCGCGGGTACCGGCCACACGCTGGGCGTGGCCATCGAGATCCCGGACCCGGTCGGACGTGCCCTGGACGCGGAGCGTGCGCGCTGCGTCGACGATGGGGAGGGCATGCCCGCCCACGTGACGCTCCTGCCGCCCTTCGACGTGGACGACGACGTGCTGGACGCGGTCCTCGACCACATCGCGGAGGTGGCCGCGGACGCCGAGCCGTTCCGGCTGGTCCTGCGCGGCACCGGGACCTTCCGCCCCGTCTCACCGGTGGTGTTCGTGACCGTGGCGGACGGTATTTCGGCGTGCGAGCTGCTCGAGATGCGCGTCCGATCAGGCCCGCTGGCGGTCGAGCGGCGCTTCCCGTACCACCCGCACGTGACGGTCGCCCACGACGTGGGCGAAGCGGAGCTCGACGAGTGCTTCGAGCGGCTCGCGGACTTCCACGCGGACGTCGAGGTCGGGACGATCACCGTCCGCGAGAACGTGGACGGCAGGTGGGTGCTCCTCAAGGAGTTCCCACTCGGCCGGTAGCCGGCCGGGGGTTCAGGCCTGCGGCGAGTGCCGGCCCGAGGCCGGTCGACGCAGGGCGACAAGTGCGAGTGCGCCGCCCGCGATGAGCAGGGCGGCCACGATGCCCAGCCAGGGGAGCCCGTTCGTCGTCCCCATCTCGCCGGCCGCGGAGGTCGCCGACGAGCCGCCCCCGGAGCCAGGCTCCGACGGCGACCCGGCGTCATCGACAGACCCGTCTGCCTGCGCGGAGTCGTCCGGCGGAGTGGTGGGGGAATGGGTGGGCAGCGGTGACCCCGGCTCGACCAGCACACCGACCGGGTCGACGCGATCGGCGTTCTTGAAGCCCCACGTCAGCAGCTTCTTGGCTGCCGACTCGGAGGACTCCCGTATGCCCATCAGCGTGACGATGAGGGTGCGACCGCCGCGCGTGGCCGCGCCGACGAACGTGCGTCCGGCATTCGACGTGAAGCCCGTCTTGACGCCGATGGCGCCCCGCCAGTCGTGCAGGAGGAGGCGGTTCGTGGTGTAGATAGGGTGCCGGCCCTTGCCCTTCACGTCGGGGAAGGTGGCCCGTGGCGTGGATGCGTAGCGGGCGAAGTCCTCGTCCTGCAGGCCCTCGCGGGCGATCAATGCGAGGTCGTACGCGCTGCTGAGCTGGCCCGGCGCGTCGAGGCCGTTGGTGTTCTTGGCGACGGTGTCGAGGGCCCGCAGGTCGTAGGCGACGTCGTTCATCTGCCGGATGGTGCGCTTGACGCCGCCGTTGGCCTCCGCGACGGCGATGGCCGCGTCGTTCGCCGATGGGAGGAACACCGCGTACCAGAGGTCGTCGAGGGTGTACGTCTTGCCCGGCTTGAGCCCGACGCGGGCACCGTAGATGGTGGCCGCCCGGGCGCTGGCGACATACGTGCCATCGGTGTCCGTACGCGGCAGCACAGTGAGCGCGGTGAGCATCTTCAGGGTGCTTGCCGGGGCGCGCCGCACGTGCGCGCCCTTGTGGGCGAGGATCTCGCCGGAATCGGCATCGGCGAGCACCCAGGTGGCTGCCTTGACCTGAGGAAGCGGACGAGCGCCGTCGGCCAAGCGCACCGTCTGCCGCTCGCTGGACAGGTCGGCGCCGCCGATCGGGTCACTGGCACGCGGGGCGGCCAGGGCGCCTGGGGTCACCCACGTGAGGGCAGCGACGGTCACCGCGGCGGCCACCACGCGCCACTTGGGCTGTCCAGACTGGAGTGCACTCATCGCCTGCCATGGTAAGTCGCTCGGTAGGCTCGGAGCCTCACCCACGCGCTGGAGGTACCTATGTCGTCGGTCACTGCTCCCACGGGCCTGCTGATCGGTGGGGAGTGGCAGCAGACGCAGAAGCGACTGCCCGTCATCGATCCGGCCACCTTCACGGTCATTGCCGAGATCGGTGATGCGTCCGTGAGCGAGGGCCTCGACGCGGTCTCCGCGGCCTACGACGCCTTCCAGACCTGGTCCGTGACGCCGCCTCGCCAGCGAGCCGAGGTGCTCCGTCGGGCCTTCGAGATCATGACGGCCGAGTTGGAGACCTGCGCCCGGATCATCTCGCTGGAGAACGGCAAGGCCTGGCGCGATGCCCTGGGCGAGGCGACCTACGCTGCCGAGTTCTTCCGCTGGTTCTCCGAGGAGGCCTGCCGGGTCCAGGGCGACTTCCGCTACGCACCCAACGGCGACAAGACCATCGTGGTCGACCACCGGCCGATGGGCGTCGCCTACATGATCACGCCGTGGAACTTCCCGGCTGCCATGGCGACCCGCAAGCTCGCTCCTGCACTGGCCGCAGGCTGCACGGCGGTCCTCAAGCCCGCAGGTGAGACCCCGCTCACGGCGCTCTGGATCGGTGACGTCCTGCAGCGCGCCGGCGCCCCCGCGGGCGTCGTCAACATCATCACGACGACGCAGACCGGTGCGGTGTCCGAGGCGATCCTGGCCGACCCCCGGGTCGCCACGCTGTCCTTCACCGGTTCGACCTTCGTCGGCAAGATGCTCCTGAAGCAGACCGCCGAGCGGGTGCTGCCGTCATCGATGGAGCTCGGCGGCAACGCGCCGTTCATCGCCTTCGAGGGCACCGATGTGGACGCGGCCATCTCCGGCGCGATGGTGGCGAAGATGCGCAACGGCGGTGCCGCCTGCACTGCGGCCAACCGCTTCTACGTGCATGCCTCGATCGCGGAGGAGTTCACCACCAAGCTCGAGAACGCCTTCGCCAACCTCAAGGTCGGCCCCGGCATCGACGCCGAGAACGATCTGGGCGCCATGGTGTCCGAGAAGGAGCGCGACAAGATCGTCGAGCTGCTCCAGCAGGCCGTCGGCGAGGGTGTGGTCGCCACCCCGTCGTCGACGATCCCGACGCTCGGGGCGTTCATCGCTCCGACTGTCGTCCGCGACGTGCAGCACGGCTCGACGCTGACCAAGAACGAGATCTTCGGTCCGGTCGCGCCGATCGTCACGTTCGAGGACGAGGACGAGGGCATCCGGATGGCGAACGACACCGAGTACGGGCTGATCTCCTACGTGTTCGCGAAGGACCCGGGCACCGGGCTGCGCATCGCGCGTCGGATGGAGTCCGGGATGGTGGCCGTCAACCGTGGCCTCGCGTCGGACCCGGCCGCTCCATTCGGCGGCATGAAGGAGTCCGGGCTCGGCCGCGAGGGCGGCTTCGCCGGCATCCACGAGTTCCTCGAGACCCAGTACTACGCCGTCGACCTCTAGGCCGTCACCAGCCCGCCGAGCGTGGAGCTGGCGCGCTCGCCGTCGGCGAGTCGCGCCTGAGCTCCACGCTCGACGGGTCGGTTTCCGTCAGCGGGCGGTGAAGGTGATCGGCAGCGCCGTCAGCGAATACAGGAAGAAGCCCGGCGCCCGGGTGAGTTCCGCGTCGGGTGCCACCGCGATGTCGTCGAGCCGGTCGAGGAGTCTGTCGAACGCGACCATCAGCTCCTGCAGGGCCAGCTGACGGCCGACGCAGAAGTGCGGACCGCGGGAGAACCCGACGTGCTTGCCGGCGTTCTCGCGGGTGATGTCGAACGTGTCCGGGTCCTCGAAGATCGCTTCGTCGCGGTTCGCGGCGCCGTACCGGATGTGCAGGATCGAGTTGGCGGGGATCTCGACGCCGCTCAGGACGACGTCTCGGGTGGCGCGACGGAACAGTCCCTGCACGGAGCTGGAGTGGCGCAGCGCCTCGTCCGCGAAGTTCCTCAGCAGTGAGCGGTCCTCCCGGAGCAGCGCCATCTGATCGGGATGCTCGATGAGCAGCAGCATGGCGTTCCCGATGGCGTCAGCCGTCGTCGTGTACCCGCCCGTGACGAGCTGGTGCATGAGGTTCTGCAGCTCGTGCATCGTGTACGGCTCGTCACCGTCCTCGGGAGTGGCCACCAAGGCGGACATCCAGTCGCTTGTCGGGTTCGCGCGGCGCTCCTCGAGGACGGCGGCGAGGTAGTGCTGCGCCTCGGCCTCGACCTCGGCGTAGTGGCGGACGGACTCCTGGTCCTTCAGCAGCCCCTGGGCGGGCGCCAGCATCGCGTCTGCCCAGCGCTTGAACGTGGTGATCTGCGAGTCGTCGAGGCCGAGCTGCTCGGCGATCACCAGTCCGGGCAGGGGGAAGGCGAACTCCGCAATGAAGTCGCATGAGCCGCGGTCGATGAACGCGTCGATCAGCTGATCGGTGGTCCGCACGACCCCGGGGACCATCGCCTTGACCTTGTCCGGTGCGAGTGCCCGATTGAGAAGGCGCCGGAACCGGCTGTGCACCGGCGGATCGGTGCGGTGGAGCGTCTGGACGTGGCCCCAGCCGATCTCGGCGAGGTACTCCTCGTACATCCGGCCGAGATGGGACTCGGATTCCCCGGTGTACTGCTCGTGGACGATGTTGTTGGAGTAGGTCGCCGGGTCGGAGGCGACGGTCTTGAGGTCGTCATACGTGGAGATCACGTAGAAGCCGGTCTCCGGCATCCGGTAGACCGGGGCGCCCGCGCGCAGCTCCGCGTAGTGCTGCCACGGGCAGGCGGCCACCTCCGGGTCGAGAAGGCTTCCGACGATCTCGGCCATTGCCGCTCCAGTCATCTAGATCACTTTGGGGATTCAAGCACGCATCGCGCCGGGTGTCACCGATGCGGGCGATGCCGTCCGGCAGGGACGGCCCGTCCGGGCACAGTCCTGCGGTGGCGCGCTGGTGCTGCTCTCCGTTGTCGCTCGCCGCCGATCTAGGTGACAATCAGGCCATGGAACTGGACGCGGCACTCGACTTCATCCGCCCACGGCGCTGGGGGGTGCTGGCGACGGTGATGTCTTCCGGCCGGCCGCAGCTGTCGAACATCGGCTACCTGTTGGGCGACGACGGGATCATCCGCGTCTCGGTCACCGCCACGCGGGCCAAGACGGCGAACGCCCGTCGCGATCCGCGGGTCTCCTTGCACGTTGCCGCAGACGACTTCTGGTCGTATGTGGTCATCGAGGGGGAGGCCGAGCTCTCGGAAGTCACGACGTCACCCGACGACGCGACTGCCGAGGAGCTGGTGGCCTACTACCGCGGCATGCAGGGCGAGCATCCGGACTGGGACGAGTACCGCGAGGCGATGATCGCCGATCAGCGGTTGGTGCTGCGGATCCGGCCCACGCGGGCCTACGGGATCCTCCCCTCCTGATCGATCGGCTCCAGCACTACCACCGCCGTCGGCTGTGGTCGGCGGGCGGCAAAGGCGTCCAGCTTCTTGTCCACCTCGGCCCACGCGGCCCACAGTCGCTCTCGCTCGCTGCCGACCGCCTCGTGCGCCCGCACGCGCAGCGTGCGGCCCTTCAGTTCGGCCGTCGCCTCAGGGTGGGCTTGGAGGTTGAGCCACCAGGCAGGCTCCGCAGCACCCCAGCCGTTCATCGCCATCGACACGAGATTGGGGCCGTCCTCGAGGTAGCCGATGATGACGGAGCGCGGCTCTCCCGTACGGCGACCCGTCACCGTCAGGCGCAGCGCCCCCCAGCCACCCGGCTTGGGATTCCACAGGCCGCGCCGTCCGCGGGTGGCGCGCACGAAGGCCCGGTGCACGTGCCAGAACGAGACGACGAACCATCGCGGCGGGAGTGGCGCTCGTTGCCTGTTGTTCATCTGTGCGTCACTCATTGCGGTGTCCCGTCGGCCTTCAGCGCGGATATGTTCCTACTTCTACTACAGAAGGGATGACGATGTCCGTCAAGGGAATCTTCGCCAGTGCGAACGAGCGGCGGGAGCTCGCGCCGGGCGAGGCGATCTTCTCCGAGGGCGATGACAGCCATCACATGTTCGGCATCGTCAGCGGATCGGTCGAACTGCGGCAGGGTGGCCGACTCATCGTCACGCTGGGGCCCGACGACACCTTCGGGGAGCTCGGCATCATCGACGGGACGGTTCGCAGCCTCTCCGCGGTCGCTGTGGAGCCCACGTCGGTGGCGGTCATCGACGAGCGGACCTTCCTGTACATGGTCCAGGAGACTCCGATGTTCGCCATCCAGGTCATGAAGGCGCTGGCGGCTCGGATTCGCCAGCTCGACGAGACTCGCTGAGCTATCCGACCCGGTGGGGAACGGCCAGGGTCATGCCTTCGTACGCGACGATGACGGGCATTGAACTCTCGACACCGTCCAGGATCCGGTCGAGTGCGTCGTCCGTGCGGTGCGGTCCGTGGTGGGTGAGCACGAGAGCGCCGGCCTCGATCCGCTCGGCGAAGGCGACCGCGTCCCCAATGGTCGCGTGGCCGTAGTCGTCCGCGCGGGCCCGCTCCGACTCCACGTACTGGGCGTCGTGGATGAGCACATCCACCCCCCGCAGGGCCTCGACCGTCGCCTCGCTGATGCCGAGGGCGGGAGCGTGATCGGGCGCGAAGGCGATCGACGCGCCACCCCTGCTCACGCGGTAGGCGTAGGTGCGCCCGCCCTTGTGCTCTATGTCGGTGGCGGCGATGTCGAAGCCGTCCGCGTCGAAGGAACCCGGCTCGACGGCCGTGAACGTCCACCCGCCGTTCAGGCCGTCCGGCGTGATCGGGAAGGCAGGCGGCGACATCATCTGGGTGAGGAGCTCCTTGCCGGACTTGCCGTCCTGGGCGGGGAGGTAGACGTCGACCCGCGATCCCGGCCGGTCGCCGGCGCCGAAGAACGGCAGCCCGATCATGTGGTCCCAGTGCAGGTGGCTCAGCAGGATGGAGCCCTCGAACGGACCGCCCTCGTGGATCCGGGTCATGCCCCACAGACCCGAACCGGCGTCCAGCGACAGGATGGGGTTGCTGTCCGCGTCGCTCGCAACGGCCACGCAGGTGGAGTGCCCCCCGTAGCGGGCGAACTGCGGCCCGGAGACGGGAATCGAACCGCGAACCCCCAGGAACGTCAGGTGCACGGGCCCTCCGATAGGTGTGTGGCGGTCATCCGGCGACGGTGCCGGGACAGTCTGGCACACCGCTGATGGCTGCCCGGCTTCGTTCACCGTCCGTTCGGATCCGTGTCCCTGACCCGTCGAGCGTGGAGTTCAGGCGGCCGCGATCGGCGTGTCGCGCCTGAGCTCCACGCTCGACGGGGAAGGGGTCAGACGCGGCGGAAGATCAGTGCGCGCTTGACCTCCTGGATCGCCTTGGTGACCTCGATGCCGCGAGGGCAGGCGTCCGTGCAGTTGAAGGTCGTGCGGCAGCGCCACACGCCTTCCTTCTCGTTCAGGATCTCCAGCCGCTGCTCGGCCCCGGCGTCGCGACTGTCGAAGATGAACCGGTTCGCGGCGACGATCGCGGCCGGGCCGAAGTACTGCCCATCGGTCCAGTACACCGGGCAGGACGTGGTGCAGCAGGCGCACAGGATGCACTTGGTGCCATCGTCGAACCGGGCCCGGTCCTCGGCCGACTGGAGGCGCTCACGCGTGGGCTCGTGCCCGTCGGTGATGAGGAACGGCATGACGGCGCGATAGGCGTCGAAGAACGGCTCCATGTCGACGACGAGGTCCTTCTCCAGCGGCAGGCCCTTGATCGCCTCGACGGTGATCGGCTTGCTGATGTCGAGGTCCTTGGCCAGCGTCTTGCAGGCCAGTCGGTTGCGGCCGTTGATCCGCATGGCGTCGGAGCCGCAGATGCCGTGCCCGCAGGAACGCCGGAAGGTGAGGGTGCCGTCGATCTCGCCCTTGATCTTCTCCAGTGCAGTCAGCACCCGGTCGGTCGGGTACAGCGGGACCGTGTACTCCTCCCAGTGCGGCTCGCTGTCGGTCTCCGGCAGGTACCGGCGGATGCGGAAGGTGACGTCGGTGGCGACCGGTGCAGCGACCGGCGCCTCGGCAGTGGCAGTCATCAGTACTTCCGCTCCATGGGCTGGTATCGCGTGATGGTGACCGGCTTGTAGTCGAGCTGGATCGAGTCCTGCCCATCCTGGCCGACGCGGCGGTACGCCATCGTGTGCCGCATGAAGTTGACGTCGTCGCGGTTGGGGTAGTCCTCGCGGGCGTGACCGCCCCGCGACTCCTTGCGCTCCAGGGCCCCGACCACGACCAGTTCGGCCAGGTCGAGCAGGAAGCCCAGCTCGATGGCCTCCATCAGGTCGGTGTTGTAGCGGACGCCCTTGTCCTGGATGGACACGTTCTGGAACCGGCGGCGCAGCTCCTGCACGTCGTTCAGGGCCTGCTTCAGGGTGGCCTCCGTGCGGTAGACCTGCGCGTTCAGGTCCATCGTCTCCTGCATCTCCCGCTTGAGGGTGGCCACCCGCTCGCCGCCCGTGCTCGAGCGCAGCTGCTCGATCATGGAGATGGTGTAGCCGGGGGAGTCCTCCGGCAGCTCGACGTGGTCGACGTTGTGCGCGTGCTCCGCCGCGGCGATGCCCGCCCGACGGCCGAACACGTTGATGTCGAGCAGCGAGTTGGTGCCGAGGCGGTTGGCGCCGTGCACCGACACGCAGGCGCACTCGCCGGCCGCGAACAGGCCCGGGATGACGTGCTCGTTGTCGCGCAGCACGCGGGTCTCGATGTCGGTCGGGATGCCGCCCATGGCGTAGTGCGCGGTCGGGAACACCGGCACGAGCTCGGTGACCGGGTCGACGCCCAGATAGGTGCGCGCGAACTCGGTGATGTCCGGCAGCTTCGCCTCGATCTGCTCCTTCGGCAGGTGCGTGAGGTCGAGGTAGACGTAGTCCTTGTTGGGACCGGCGCCGCGGCCCTCGCGGACCTCGAGCACCATCGATCGCGACACCATGTCGCGCGGCGCGAGGTCCTTGATGGTCGGGGCGTAACGCTCCATGAAGCGCTCGCCGGACGCATTGCGCAGGATGCCGCCCTCGCCGCGCGCGCCCTCGGTGAGCAGCACGCCCAGGCCGGCCAGGCCCGTGGGATGGAACTGGTAGAACTCCATGTCCTCCAGCGGGATGCCCGCGCCGGTAGCAGACGCCCATGCCGTCGCCGGTCAGGGTGTGCGCGTTCGAGGTGGTCTTCCAGACCTTGCCGAAGCCGCCGGTCGCGAAGATGACGCTCTTGGCGCGGAACACGTGGATCTCGCCGGTCGCCAGCTCGTACGAGACGACGCCGGCGGTCACCGGACCCTCGGGAGTGTCGGTCAGCAGCAGGTCGAGGACGTAGAACTCGTTGTAGAACTCGACGTTCTGCTTGATGCAGTTCTGGTACAGCGTCTGCAGGATCATGTGCCCGGTGCGGTCGGCCGCGTAGCACGCGCGGCGCACGGCCGCCTCGCCGTGATTGCGGGTATGACCGCCGAAGCGACGCTGGTCGATGCGCCCCTCGGGTGTGCGGTTGAACGGCAGGCCCATCTTCTCGAGGTCGAGGACCGCGTCGATGGCCTCCTTGCACATGACCTCGGCGGCATCCTGGTCGACGAGGTAGTCGCCGCCCTTGACGGTGTCGAAGGTGTGCCACTCCCAGTTGTCCTCCTCGACGTTGGCGAGGGCGGCGCACATGCCGCCCTGGGCCGCGCCGGTGTGGGAGCGAGTCGGGTAGAGCTTCGTCAGCACCGCCGTTCGGGCGCGCTTGCTCGACTCGAGGGCGGCGCGCATGCCGGCGCCGCCGGCGCCGACGATGACGACGTCATAGGTGTGTGTCTGCATCGAAGGCGCTCCTGGAAGGTCAGCCGATATTCGGGTCGAAGGTGAAGATGACCAGCGTGCCGAGCAGGATGGTGAAGGCCGCGGCGATGTAGAGGACCATCTTCAGCCAGAAGCGCGTCTGGTCGCGCTCGGCGTAGTCGTTGATGATCGTGCGCATGCCGTTGGTGCCGTGCAGCATGGCCAGCCACAGCATGAGCAGGTCCCAGACCTGCCAGAACGGGCTGCTCCACCGGCCCGCGACGAAGGCGAAGTTGATCCGCTGCACGCCGCCGTCGAGCACGTTCATGATCAGCAGGTGGCCGAGCACGAGGAACACGAGGACGATGCCGGACACCCGCATGAACAGCCACGAGTACAGCTCGAAGTTGCTGCGCTGGGCGGTGCGCTGCGACGAGCGGGGTGCCGGGATGTTGATCGGACCGGGCTGGGCGGTGGTGCTCATGAGGCGCTCCCGAACATGGCTTCGACCGTGTGCTTGAGCATGAAGAAGGTGCCGGGCACCATCAGCACGATCCAGACCGTGCCGGCCACCCAGGTCATCTGCCGCTGGTAGCGCGGCCCCTTGGACCAGAAGTCCACCAGGATCACCCGGATGCCGTTGAGCGCGTGGTAGAGGACCGCCCCGACGAGGCCGACCTCGAGCAGGTTCACGATCGGGGTCTTGTAGCTGGCGATGACCAGGTCGTACAGCTCCGGGGACACGCGGACGAGCGCGGTGTCGAGGACGTGGACGAGCAGGAAGAAGAAGACGGCAACTCCGGCGACGCGGTGGATCACCCACGTCCACATGCCCTCGCCGCCGCGGTACAGCGTGCCGCTCGGAATCGTGGCCACGCGTTCCTCCCCAGTGAGAATCCCCGAAGGCGTCGATTCGCGGTCGGGGGAGCGCTGTGCCAACCCTACCGAGGGTGCGCCGACCCGGCGCGACGGGATGTGCGTGGAAGTCCTATGTTGTCGGTCACAGGATCGCCTCGGAGGTGGAGCATGGAGCCGGTCACCCAGTCAGGGCTGCCGTTCGAGCCGGTCTACGGGCCGGACGCACTCGACGGATGGGACCCGCAGGCCCAGTTGGGGCAGCCGGGCGCCTACCCGTTCACCCGTGGCGTCTACCCGACGATGTACACCGGCCGGCCGTGGACGATGCGGCAGTACGCCGGCTTCGGCACCGCGGTCGAGTCCAACGCCCGCTACAAGCAGCTGCTCGCGGCGGGCACCACGGGCCTCTCCGTGGCCTTCGACCTGCCCACGCAGATGGGCTACGACTCCGACCATCCGCTCGCCCATGGCGAGGTGGGCAAGGTCGGCGTCGCGATCGACTCGATCGACGACATGCGGATCCTGTTCGACGGGATCCCGCTGGACAAGGTGTCCACGTCCATGACGATCAATGCCCCAGCGGCGGTCCTCCTGCTGATGTACCAGCTGGTGGGAGAGGAGCAGGGGGTCGCGGCCGACCAGCTGAACGGCACCATCCAGAACGACGTGCTCAAGGAGTACATCGCGCGGGGCACCTACATCTACCCGCCGGCCCAGTCGCTGCGCCTGATCACTGACATCTTCACCTACTGCCGCAACGAGATCCCGAAGTGGAACACGATCTCGATCTCCGGGTATCACATGGCCGAGGCGGGTGCCACGCCCGTGCAGGAGGTGGCCTTCACCCTGGCGGACGGCATCGAGTACGTGAAGGCGGCCGTCGAGTCCGGCCAGGACGTCGACGAGTTCGCCCCTCGTCTCGCCTTCTTCTTCGTCTCGCGGACGTCCATCCTCGAGGAGGTGGCCAAGTTCCGCGCTGCCCGCCGGATGTGGGCCCGGATCATGAAGGACAGGTTCGGCGCGAAGAATCCGAAGTCCCTCATGCTCCGCTTCCACACCCAGACAGCCGGCGTGCAGCTCACGGCGCAGCAGCCGGAGGTCAACCTGGTCCGCGTCGCCGTCCAGGGGCTGGCCGCCGTTCTCGGCGGCACGCAGTCGCTGCACACGAACTCGTTCGACGAGGCCATTGCATTGCCGACGGAGAAGGCCGCAAGGCTCGCGCTGCGCACTCAGCAGGTGCTGGCCTATGAGTCCGACGTCTGCCAGACGGTAGACCCGTTCGCGGGCTCGTACGTCGTCGAGTCGCTGACCGACGGCATCGACGAGGCCGCCACCCGGCTCATCGAGCAGATCGACGAGATGGGCGGAGCGGTCGCCGCGATCGAGCAGGGCTTCCAGAAGGCCGAGATCGAGCGATCGGCCTACCAGATCGCCCTCGAGATCGACGCCGGCGAGCGTACGGTGGTCGGCGTCAACAAGTTCACCGTCGACGAGCAGGAGAAGTACGTGCCCCTGCGCGTGAACCCGGCGATCGAGGCCGAGCAGTGCGAGCGGCTTGCCCGGCTGCGCGCGGAACGTGACAACGACGAGGTCGCGCGGCTCCTCCAGAGCGATCCGGGAGGCGGCCGCAGGGGACGACAACCTGCTCTATCCGATGAAGGACGCCCTGCGCGCGAAGGCCACCGTCGGCGAGGTGTCGGACGCCCTCCGGGACGTGTGGGGCCAGTACACCCCGACGGACGCGTTCTGATGCGGGCCCGGGCGGTAGTCGCGATCCTGACCACCGCCCTCACCCTGGTCGCACTCGGTGCCGCCCCGCCCGCTGCCGCGGACGATGCGACGGCAGCGCAGGACCAGCGCGTGGCCGATGCCGTGAGCCAGCTCGACGGGCTGGCTGCCGGCCTGCTCGCCCGCACCGGCGTCCCGGGGCTCGCCGTCGGCGTCGTCTACAAGGGGCAACTGCTCAAGGCCGCGGGCTACGGCGTGCGCGATGTCGACACGAAGGCGCCGGTCACCCCCGACACCGTCTTCCAGCTCGCGTCCGTGTCGAAGTCGGTGGGCGCCTCGGTTGTCGCGGCCGCCGTGGGCCGCGGGATCGTCACCTGGCAGGACCCCGTCGTCAGCCACCTGCCGTGGTTCCGGCTCAGTGATCCGTACGTGACACGCACCGCCACCATCGGTGACATGTACGCGATGCGCAGCGGGCTGCCCGGTCAGGCCGGCGACGTCCTCGAGTCCGTCGGGTACGACCGTCGGGAGATCCTCGCCCGGCTGCGCACGCTGCCGCTCGACCCGTTCCGGATCTCCTACGCGTACACGAACTTCGGCCTCACCACCGGCGCCGAGGCGACCGCGGCGGCGGCCGGGAAGTCGTGGGCGGCCCTGTCGCGCGATCTCATCTACGGCCCCCTGGGCATGACGTCGACGTCCTCCCGCTACGCGGACTTCGTCGCGCAGCCCAATCGGGCCACCCTCCACGTGCCGGTCGACGGTCAGTGGGTGACCAGGTACGAGCGGCACCCCGGTGCCCAGTCGCCCGCCGGGGGAGTCAGCAGCAACGTCCTCGACATGTCCCGATGGCTGAGCATGGAGCTGGCGGCCGGCTGGTTCGACGGCCAGCAGGTGGTCCAGTCGCTGGCCCTGGCCAAGGCGCAGAGCCCCCAGGTCCGGCGCTCGGCCGTGCACTCCGCGGCAGCGCTTCCCGAGTTCTACGGCTATGGGATGAACGTGAAGGTCGCGAATGACGGTCGCGTCCACCTGAGCCACTCCGGAGCCTTCAGCGCCGGAGCCGGCACCACCTACCTGATGGTGCCCGAGCTCGAGCTCGGCATCGTGGTCCTCTCGAACGCCCTGGCGGGGGTGCCGGAGGCGCTCGCCCAGTCCTTCGTCGATCTCGCCACGACCGGCGAGATCCAGCGGGACTGGCAGGCCTTCTTCGGCCCCATCTTCGCGAGCTTCTACGCGCCGGACACCTTGGAGCGCCCCACACGACCCGCCGCGCCGCGGGCCGACTCCGCGTACGTGGGCACCTACGCGAACGGCTTCTGGGGCGACGTCCGCGTCCTGTCCGGGCGGGGTGGCCTGCGCATGGTGGTCGGTCCGGACGAGGTCGTCATTCCGCTGACGCCGTGGGACGGCGACACGTTCAGGGCCGTCCTCAGCGCAGGGGACGTGCCCACCGTGTTCACGGCGAGCTTCTCGGGGTCTCCACGGGTCTCGGCACTGACCCTGGACCTCGGCCCATCCCAGGACGGGGACCTGCTACGGGTCTCCCGGTGACCGCTCGCCCGATCATCCTCGACTGCGATCCGGGGCATGATGACGCGATCGCCATCATGCTGGCGGTCGCGGACCCGGCGATCGACCTCCGCTTGGTCACGACCGTCGCCGGCAACGTGACGCTGGAGAACACGACCCGCAACGCCATCCGCGTCCTCGACATGGTCGGCCGCGACGACATTCCGGTCGCGGCCGGTCGAGACGGCCCGCGCGTCCGGGAGCTGTCGACGGCCGCTGTCATGCACGGGGACAGCGGACTCGCCGGCCCCGAGCTGCAGGAGCCGAGCCGCGACGCCGTCGACGCCCCTGCTCTGGAGGTGATCGAGCAGCACCTCCTCGACGCGGACGAGCCGGTGACCCTCGTGGCCACCGGGGCGCTGTCCAACATGGCCGACGTCGTCGAGCGGCTCCCGCACCTGCGGAACCGGATCCGCGAACTGGTGATCATGGGCGGGGCGGTCGACCTCGGGAACTGGACGCCGGCCGCCGAGTTCAACATCTGGGTGGACCCGCACGCGGCCGACGTGGTCTTCCGGGCCGGCCGGGTGCCGGGTGAGGGGTCGCCGTCGGACGGTATGGCCCTCACGATGATCGGCTTGGAGGTCACGCACCGGGCGTGGCTTGCGGATGAGCACGCGGACGCCCTGCGCACCGCCGGGCGGGCCGGCCGGTGGACGGCCGAGTTGCTCGATCATTTCGTCGGCTTCCACCAGGAGCGGTTCGGCTGGCCCGGGGCGCCGATCCACGACGCCGTCACCATTGCCCACCTGATCGACCCGACGCTGGTGACGACCCTGCCGATGAACGTGCGCATCGAGACAGAGTCGCCGCTGTGCCTGGGGCGCACGGTCGCCGATCGCTGGCAGGTGACGGGGCTGGGGGCGAACGCCGCGGTCGGCGTCGACATCGACCGTGACCGTTTCGTGACATTGCTCATGAGTCGACTTGCGTCACTTGCGTGACGCACGTCACCGCATTTGTGAACGGTCGGTAACGATATTCGCGCTCGGGGCGTCCGATTGAGCCACAGCGCGCCCGCACTCGTTAGGGTGGCGGCAGCGCATGCGCCGTTCGGCGTCCTGCCATCCCACAAGGAGAAACATTGAAGACCAATCTCAAGCTCGCCGCGGCCGTGATGGCCGCGTCGGCTCTCGTCCTGGCTGGCTGCAGCTCGAGCTCGAGCAGCTCCGAGGAGTCGGCTGCGCCGGCCACCAGCGCGGCAGCTGAGGCGTCTGCCGAGGCCACTGCCGAGGCGTCGGCCGAGGGTGAAACCGCTGCCATGCTCAAGGCCTGCCAGGTCACCGACGTCGGCGGCGTCGACGACAAGGGCTTCAACCAGAAGGCCTTCAAGGGCGTGACCGATGCGGCCGACCAGCTCGGCGTCGAGGCGGTTGTCCTCGAGTCGCAGGCGGAGACCGACTACGCCACCAACATCCAGTCCTTCGTCGACCAGGGTTGCGGCGTCATCATCACCGTCGGCTTCCTGCTCGGCGATGCGACCAAGGAAGCGGCCAACGCGAACCCTGACGTGCCGTTCTCCATCGTCGACTACGCGTACGCCGATGGCGACATCACCAACAACAACGTGCTCGGCCAGGTGTTCAACACCGATGAGGCCGCGTTCCTCGCGGGCTACCTCGCGGCGGGCATGAGCAAGACCGGCAGCGTCGGCACCTTCGGCGGCATCAACATCCCGCCGGTCACCATCTTCATGGACGGCTTCTACAACGGCGTGCAGAAGTACAACGCCGACAACGGCGCCGACGTGAAGGTCATCGGCTGGAATCCGGGCACCCAGAAGGGCCTGTTCACCGAGAACTTCGAGAGCCTGGACGATGGTCGCACCTTCGCCCAGAACCTGGTCGACGAGGGCGCTGACGTCGTCATGCCCGTCGCCGGCCCGGTCGGCCTCGGCTCGGCGGCCCTCGCCAGCGAGCTCGGCACCGACACCCTGATGATCATCGGCGTCGACAGCGATCAGTTCGAGTCGGACACCGCCAACTCGGGCGTGTACCTGACCTCCGTGCTGAAGAACATGGACGTCACCACGTTCAACGCGATCCAGTCTGTCGTCGACGGCACCTTCGAGGGTGGCGTCACGGTCGGCACCCTGGAGAACGGCGGCGTGGGCCTGGCACCGTTCCACGACTTCGACTCCGCAGTTCCGCAGGAGCTGAAGGATCAGATCGCGACGATCCAGGCTGGCATCATCGACGGATCGGTCGACGTCAAGGCGTCCTGATCACGTCGTAGGCAACACTGCAGGAGGGGCCCGGTTTCGGGCCCCTCCTCGCTTTTTGCGGGATAGGTTGGGGCCTCGACGCCGACAAGTGGGCGTCCCGGTCGTCGTGGACAAGGACGTAGACAGATGGAACTGCAGCTGCGGGGCATCACCAAGCGGTTCCCCGGCGTGCTCGCCAATGACGATGTCACGCTGACGGCTCGTTCGGGGAAGGTGCTGGCGCTCATCGGGGAGAACGGCGCCGGCAAGAGCACGCTGATGAACGTGCTCTCCGGCCTCTACCACCCGGACGCGGGCGAGATCATCATCGACGGCGAGACGATGAAGTTCGACGATCCGGGAGACGCCATCAGCGCCGGCATCGGCATGGTGCACCAGCACTTCATGCTCGTGCCGGTCTTCAGTGTCTGGGAGAACGTCGTGCTCGGCGTCGAGCCGGTGACCGGACCAGGCGTGCTGAACCGCAAGGAGGCCCGCCGAGAGGTCAAGGAGATCTCCGAGAAGTTCGGGCTCGCGGTCGATCCCGACGCCCTCGTCGAGGAGATCCCGGTCGGCATCCAGCAGCGCGTCGAGATCATCAAGGTGCTGCTGCGTGGGGCGAAGATCCTGGTCTTCGACGAGCCGACCGCCGTGCTCACCCCGCAGGAGGTCGAGGAGTTCTTCGGCATCGTCGCCGAGCTCAAGGGGCGAGGCGCGACCATCATCTTCATCACCCACAAGCTCAAGGAGGCGCTCGCGATCGCCGACGACATCACGGTCCTGCGGGGCGGCAAGGTCGTCGGCAACGCCGATCCGGCGACGGCCACGCCCGAGCAGCTGGCCTCGATGATGGTCGGGCGCGACATCGACCTGGTCGTCGACAAGGCGGAATCGGAGCCCGGTGAGACGGTCCTCGAGCTGCGCGACGTGACCATGCTGGACGACTACGGCCGGGCAGTGCTGCAGAAGGTGTCGATGAACGTGCGGGCGGGGGAGATCGTCGGCATCGCTGGCATCCAGGGCAACGGCCAGACGGAACTCGTGGAGGCGGTCACCGGGCTGTTGCCCGTCACCAGTGGCTCGATCACATTCGAGGGCAAGGACATCACGTCCTACTCGCCTCGCCGCCGGCATGCGACGGGGATGGCGCACGTGCCGGAGGACCGCAACCACATGGGGATGGTCGGCTCGTTCACGGTCGCCGAGAACCTGGTGCTGGACTCCTACTACGCCGCGCCGTTCTCCTCGCGCGGGATCATGCACGGCGACGCGATCCGGGAGTCGGCCAGCGAGCTCGTCGAGCAGTACGACGTCCGGCCGCCGTTGATCGACAACACCGGTGGCGCGCTGTCGGGGGGCAATGCGCAGAAGATGATCGTCGCCCGCGAGTTCAGCCGCGACGTCCCGCTGGTCGTCTGCGCCCAGCCCACCCGGGGCATCGATGTCGGGTCGATCGAGTACATCCACGAGCAGATCGTGCGGAAGCGCGACGAGGGCAAGGCCATCCTCATCGTCTCAACCGAGCTCGACGAGATCTTCGCGCTGTCGGACCGCATCCTGGTGATGTACGACGGCAGGATCGTGGCGGAGCGAAAAGCATCGGAGACCACGCCAACCGAGATCGGCCTGTTCATGGCGGGGAAGGCAGCATGAGCATCACCTCACCCGATGGCAAGACGACCATCGAGCCCGACGACGGAGCCGGCCGATCATTCCTGCGCAAGCTGACCACCGCGACGGACTGGAAGACCGCACTGCTGGTGCCGGCGCTGGCCGTGTTCACGGCACTGGTGATCGGCGGCGTCATCATCATGCTGACCGGCTACAGCCTCAGCGAGACGCTGGCCGCCTATCGAGCGCTGCTCGAGGGCTCGGTCGGCTCGCTGCGGGCCATCTCGCAGACCCTGACCGAGGCGACACCCCTCGTCTTCACCGGGCTGGCGGTGGCGCTGGCCTTCCGGGCCGGCCTGTTCAACATCGGCGGCGAGGGCCAGCTGCTGATGGGCGGGATGCTCGCGGTGCTGGCCGGCTTCACCTTCACCGGCCTGCCGCTGATCATCCACCTGCCGCTGGCGATCGTGTGCGGCGCCATCGGCGGCGCGATCTGGGGCTTCATCCCTGGCTTCCTGAAGGCCAGAACGGGGGCGCATGAGGTCATCGTCACCATCATGCTCAACTACATCGCGTACCGGCTGGTCGACTACCTGCTGAAGAGCGCGCTGTACCAGCGTGAGGGACGCAACGACCCCATCTCCAAGACCATCGAGGAGAGCGCCAAGCTGCCGAAGCTGCTCGCCTGGGTGGACTCCGCAATGCGGGTGCACCTCGGCCTGTTCCTCGCCATCGGCGCAGTCATTGTCATCTGGTGGCTGCTGTTCCGCACCAACACCGGGTTCGAGTTCCGGGCCGTCGGCGCCAACCCCAGTGCGGCCCGGTACGCCGGCATGTCGGTGGCCAAGGTGTACATCCTCGTCATGACGATCGCAGGGGCGCTCGCCGGCCTTGCCGGTACCGGTCAGGTGCTGGGCCTGCTCGATCGAGCCAGCCCAGGCTTCTCCGCCGGCCTCGGCTTCGACGGCATCGCCGTCGCACTGCTCGGCCGGTCCAACCCCTGGGGAGTCCTCGCAGCTGCGGTCCTCTTCGGCGGGCTCAACGCGGGAGGCCAGTACATGCAGGCCAACGCGAATGTGGGCATCGACCTCATCGGCGTCATCCAGGCGCTCATCATCATCTTCGTCGCTGCGCCGGCGCTCATCTCCGCGATCTACCGAGTCAAGACCAACGCCGAGTCGACCCAGATCAGCAAGGGGTGGGGAGCGTGAGCGCAACGTTCGATCGCCAGCCCGTGGAGAGCTACGAGGCGCAGGAGCCACGCCGCCGTGAGCTGAACCGCTCGCAGATCCGTCGGGCCCGGATCACCGGCATCGTCATGCTGCTGCTGTCCGCCGTGGTCGTGTTCGTGTTCATCCCCAATGCCGAGGGCGTGGCCACGTTCGGCCTCAGCTCCCGGACGGAGACCGTCCAGCTCGAGGCGCTCGTCGTGCCGGTCCAGGCGAGCCTGTGGGCGATCGCCCTCCTGCTCGCCTTCCTAGGCGGCACCCAGTTCTTCCGGGGGTTCCAGCGCAAGTCGACGCTGATCCTGGGCCTGTCGTTCGCCCTGTTCACCGCGGCGCTGATGGTCTGGGCCACGGCCGGGGAGTCGTTCTCGCTCATCAGCATGCTGGTCGCCACGGTCTCGCGATGCACGCCGATCGCGCTGGGGGCGCTGAGCGGCATCCTCTGCGAGCGGTCCGGCGTGGTGAACATCGGCATCGAGGGCATGCTGCTCGGCGGTGCGTTCAGCGGCGTGGTCATCGGCTCCCTGCTGGGCGGCTGGGTGGGGCTGCTGGCAGCGACCATCACCGGCGGCATCCTCGCCCTGCTGCTGGCCTGGCTGTCGGTCACCTTCCGCGTCGACCAGATCATCATCGGCGTGGTCATCAACCTGCTAGTGCTGGGCTTGACGTCCTTCCTCACCAGTCAGGTCCTGGTCTCGAAGCCGGAGTGGAACGACGCGCCGATCTTCCCGGCGATCAAGATCCCGATCCTGGGAGACATCCCGATCATCGGCCCGATGTTCTTCAACCAGACGATCATCGTGTACGGCATGTACGTGCTCATCGGGTCCGTGACCTTCCTGCTGTTCCGGACGCGGTGGGGGCTGCGCACCCGCTCGGTCGGCGAGAACCCGCTGGCCGCGGACAGCCTCGGCGTGAGCGTGCCCCGGGTCCGGTACCTGGCCGTCATCTACGGCGGGCTCGTCGGTGGGTTCGCAGGCGCCTGGTTCACGCTGGGCACGGTCGGCCGGTTCGACGAGGGCATGACCGCCGGCACCGGGTTCATCGGCCTCGCGGCGATGATCTTCGGCGCCTGGAACCCCTTCGGCGCACTCGGCGCCGCGCTGATCTTCGGCTTCTCCGAATCGCTCGAGCAGAAGCTCGCCCTCCTCGACACCCCGATCCCCACCGAGTTCCTTGCGATGGCGCCGTACCTCGTGACCATCGTGGTGGTCGCCGGCCTGGTGGGGCGGGCCCGGCCGCCGGCCGCCGACGGTCAGCCGTACACGAAGGAGTGACGATGGCCGAGTCCGACGTCGACTGGGGCGAGTTGGAGGCGGCCGCCGTGGAGATCATGCGGCGGGCCTACGCGCCCTACTCACGGTTCAAGGTGGGTGTGGCCGGTCTTGTCGACGACGGCCGGATCGTGGTCGGCTGCAACGTCGAGAACGCCGCCTACGGGGTGGGCCTGTGCGCCGAGTGCGGGATGGTCTCCAGCCTGCATGCCACTGGGGGCGGGACGCTCGTGGCCGTCGCCTGCGTCGACCAGCACGGGGCGCCGCTGATGCCGTGCGGTCGCTGTCGGCAACTGCTCTGGGAGAACGGACGCCCGGACACCCTGCTGAAGACGCCCGAGGGGATCCTCCCCATGCGCGAGATCCTGCCCCAGGCGTTCGGCCCCAGCGACCTCGTCGAACGGGCTGAGGAGCGCTGAAGGCGGGGCCCTACGATGGGCAGCGATCACCCGACCGGAAGGACCACCATGAGTGAGCACACCGACAACAAGAAGGCCGCCGTCGGCGCCATCGTGATGCTGCTGATCCTCTGTGGGCTCGTGGTCTGGGGCATCGGCCTGATGAACAGCGGCGCCTACACAGCGGCTGCGGGCGCGGGCGCGCTCCTGTTCCTGTTCGGCCTGTACGCGGTGTTCGCGCTCGGCAAGGACTGAGGCATGGAGCCGCTGAGGCTGGGCGCGCTGGGCGCCGCACGGATCAGTGACATGGCGATCATCCAGCCGTCCCGGATCACCGGCGACCGACTGGTCGCCGTGGCGGCTCGGGACCGCGGTCGCGCGGAGGAGTACGCCCGCACGCACGGCTTCGAGCGCGTGCTCGGCGACTACCAGGCAGTGATCGACGATCCCGAGGTCGAGGTCGTCTACAACCCCCTCGCCAACGGCCTGCATGGACCGTGGAACCTGGCGGCCGTCGCGGCCGGCAAGCACGTGCTCTCGGAGAAGCCGTACGCCAGCAACGCGGAGGAAGCGCGCCTCGTGCGCGACGCTGCTGCTGCGGCGGGCGTGCACGTCGTCGAGGCGTTCCACTACCGGTACCACCCGGTACAGCAGCGGATGATCGAGCTGGCCGCCAGCGGGGAGATCGGCGACGTCGTCTACGTCGAGGGGCGCATGCTGATGCCGCCGCCCGCGGCCGGCGACCTGCGATGGGACTTCGGCGTGGCCGGCGGCGGGCTCATGGACGTCGGCTGCTACGCCGTGCACGGCGTGCGCGATCTCGCGAGCCTGCTCGGCGGGGAGCCGGAAGTGGTGTCCGCGCGTGCGGGCGAGATCCCTCAGTACCCGGGCATCGATGCCTGGCTGTCCGCCGACCTCGCATACCCCGACGGCGTGCCTGCGCGCATCGAGTCGTCGATGACGCACGGGGTGCTCGACTTCTCGTTCCGCATCGTCGGCTCGAAGGGTGAGGCGTTCGCGCCGGCCTACGTGCTGCCGCACACCGACGACCGGATCATCGTCACGATCGGGACTGAGCAGCGAGTGGAGCAGCTCGGCACCCGTTCGAGCTACACGTACATGCTCGAGGCGCTGCGCAGGCTGGTGCGCGAGGGCGAGCCGATGCTCACCGATGCGGACGACGCGGTCGTCAACATGCAGCTGATCGACGACATCTACGCGGCGGCCGGCCTGCCTCTGCGACCGACGACCACGATCGGCTGACGGCCGTCATGCCTGAGTTCATCCCGGCCCCCGCCCTCGTCCCCGTGCCCGGCGGAAAGATCATCGAGGAGTACATCGGTCACGCCTCCAGTGGCGACGACGCCGTCTCCGTCGCCCAGATGCTGGCGCCCGCCGGCTGGGAGGAACCCGCGCAGGAGCCCGAGTTCGACGAGTTCACCGTGGTGCTGGAGGGGTCGATCAGTGTCGAGCACGACGACGGCGTGATGCACGTGCGCTCCGGGCAGGCCTTCGTCGCCCGGGCGGGGGAGCGGATCCGGTACACGACGTCCGAGGGCGCCCGGTACATCGCCGTCTGCCTGCCGGCCTTCCATGGCGAGCTGGTGCACCGCGACGGCGAGGACGAGTACGACCGCGACCCCGTCGAGTAGCGCTTTCTCCCCGTCTTCCTTGAGGTTGGTGGTCGCAAAACGTACGTTTTGCGACCACCAACCTCAAGACCGACGGGGGAAAGGGCTCCGTCAGGAGGCGATGCTCAGGGCGGTCACGGCGACCACCAGGATCGCGACCCCGGTTATCTGCAGTCGGCCGAGCCGCTCCTTGAACAGCACGTAGGCCATGACCGCGGCGATCGGCGCGAACTGCGAGGCCAGCACCGACGTCACCGCGACCTGGTACTGGGCGCCGATGGCGAAGCAGGTGAAGCCGATCACCTCGGCGAGGCCCATGGCGATGACCAGGGGCACCATCTTCCGGGTCAGTCGCAGCCGCCGCATCAGCACCAGTGGAATGGCGATCGCGACGACGCCGACGACACGGGCCGGCAGCAGCACCCACGCGATCGGCAGGTCGCCGCTCAGTCGTGCGGCCGCATAGAGGGAGACGCCGAATGCCACCGCCCCCGCTGTCGCCAGCAGCACCGCGGCCACCGGCTGCTCGTGCTCGAGCGGCTCGGGATCGGGGGCGATGGCGGAGATCACGATGCCGACGACGATGACGAGCAGCAGGAAGGCGATTATCGGGGCGATGCTCTCGCCGAGGATCGCCGCGATGACGGCGGCGATGGCTCCCTCGGTAGCGGCGATCGGTGCGATGACGCCCACCTTGCCGACCCGGAAGGCGTAGCCCACCAGGACCAAGCCCGTGACGTTGCCGATGCCCGCGGTCAGCAGCCAGCCGACGTTCTCGCCCACGGCCTCCGGCACCCCCGACATGAACACGAAGGGCAGCGTGACCGTGAGCCCGACCAGCATCGTCCACGCGACGGACGACCACGATCCGATCACCTTCACGACACGTGACGACAGCAGGCCCGCGCTCGCGAAGAACACCGCGGTGAGGAGGCCGAACACGATGCTGACCATGGGGGTCCGACCCTAGTCTCACCGCCCGGCGGGCCCCCGCCATGGTCTAGGTTCGGAGCGTGGCACTTGACGCTGGTACCTTCGCTCCCGTCCCCTCGGACCTGGTCCAACAGGTCCCCAAGGTCCTCCTCCACGACCACCTCGACGGCGGATTGCGGCCGGCGACGATCGTCGAGCTCGCGGACGAGTGCGGCTACGCGGATCTGCCGACGACCGACCCGGACGCCCTCGGGGACTGGTTCGTCGAGGCCGCCGGCTCCGGATCCCTCGAGCTCTACCTGACGACCTTCGCGCACACGGTCGGCGTGACGCAGACGGTCGACGCCTTGAGCCGTGTGGCGCGCGAGTGCGCGGAGGACCTGGCGGCCGACAGCGTCGTGTACGCCGAGGTCCGCTTCGCCCCGGAGCTGCACACCGACAAGGGGCTCAACGAGCGCGAGGTGATCGAGGCCGTGCTCGCCGGCTTCGCCGACGGCGAGCGCCGCGTGCGGGAGAGCGGCAAGGCGATCCGGATCGGCGTCCTGCTCACCTCGATCCGCACCGCCTCGCACTCGCGGAGGATCGCCGAACTCGCCGTGGAGTACCGGGATCGCGGTGTGGTCGGCTTCGACATCGCGGGCGCCGAGAAGGGCTTCCCGCCCACCCGTCACCTGGACGCGTTCGAGTACCTCCGTCGCGAGAACGCGCACTTCACCATCCATGCCGGCGAGGCCTTCGGGCTGCCCAGCATCTGGGAGGCCATCCAGTGGTGCGGCGCCGACCGCCTCGGCCACGGCGTGCGGATCGTCGACGACATCGAGATCACGCCGGAGGGCGAACCCAAGCTCGGTCGGCTGGCGGCGTACGTGCGGGACCGCCGCATCCCGCTGGAGATGTGCCCGTCGTCGAACGTGCAGACGGGCGCCGCGGAGAGCATCGAGCGGCACCCCATCGGCCTGCTGCGACAGCTCGGCTTCCGGGTCACCGTCAACACCGACAACCGCCTGATGTCCGGCACCACCATGACGCGCGAGATGGAACTGCTCAGCGACGCCTTCGGCTATGGCCTGAACGACCTCCAGTGGCTGACGATCAACGCCATCAAGAGCTCGTTCATCCCGTTCGACGAGCGTCTGGCGCTGACAAATGACACGATCAAGCCGGGATACGCGGCGGCGCGGGCGCAGCTTGCCGAGCGCCTCGACGGGAGGGACTGACATGGCACTGCTTGAGTTGGTCGAGGCCGGACAGGGCCACGTGGGCGAGGTCCGGCATGAGCTCGACCGGGTACGGGAGGTCCTCGATCGGACCGACGCGATGCTCTCGGTCACCGACGACGCGCTCGACAGCGCGCAGACCGCGATCGTCACGTCACGGCGGGTCGCCCCGTATGTCGCGCTCGCGGCCGGGCTGGCCGCGGCCGCCGTGCTCGGGTACGTCATCTGGCGGCGACGCCAGCGGGCCGACGAGGAGTACTAGACCCCCATCGGGTGCCACACGGTCTTCGTCTCCACGAACGACCGGATCCGGGACAGGCCTGGATCGACGTACCAGTCCGCGCCCGCCTCGGACCGCCGGACCCGCTTGATGGTGCCGGCCGCGGCGCGCTCGAGCTCGGTGGCCAGGGCATCGTCGGTGATCCCCGTGAGGTCGAGGGCATTGACGTCGGCATGCTCGGCCAGCCACGGCATCATCTCGGCGGGGTCGCCGGTCAGGATGTTGATGACGCCGCCGGGCACGTCGCTGGTGGCCAGCGACTCTGCGAGGGTGATCGCCGCGAGGGGCTTGGCAGTGCTGGGGATGGCGACGACGGCGTTGCCGCTGACGACGATCGGGGCGACGACGCTGACCAGGCCGAGCAGGCTTGCGTCCTGGGGAGCCACGGCGGCCACCACGCCCGTGGGCTCGGGGATCGAGAAGTTGAAGTACGGCCCGGCCACCGGGTTCGCTGATCCGAGCACCTGGGCCAGCTTGTCGGCCCAGCCCGCGTACCAGACCCAGCGGTCGATCGCCGCATCCACCTCGGCCTGCGCCTGCGTGGGCGAGCAGCCGTCGGCGTCGCGCACGTCCGCGACGAACTGCTCGCGCCGGCCCTCCATGACCTCGGCGATGCGGTAGAGGACCTGCCCCCGGTTGTACGCGGTGGCGGCGCTCCACGCCCCGGTGCCCTTGCGGGCGGCGAGAACGGCGTTGCGGGCGTCCTTGCGGGACGCCTTCGCGGCATTCGCCAGGAACCGGCCGTCGGCGCCCGTCACCTCGTACGTCCGTCCCGACTCGCTCCTCGGGAAGGCGCCGCCGATGTAGAGCTTGTACGTCTTGCGCACGTCGAGCCGCTCGCTCATCGGGCCACCTCCGTCACGCCGAAGCCGATGCGCAGCGCAGCCTCATGGTCGGCCACCCCGGAGTCCAGATAGGGACCGAGGCCCTGGATGCCGCCTTCCCGGCCGAAGCCGGACTCCTTGTAGCCGCCGAACGGGCTGGTCGGGTCGAACCGGTTGAAGGTGTTCGCCCACACCACGCCGGCGCGCATCCGCTGGGCCATCCACAGGATGCGACTGCCCTTCTCCGTCCAGATGCCGGCCGAGAGGCCGTAGGGGGTGTTGTTGGCCTTCTCGACGGCCTCGTCCGGCGTGCGGAACGTCAGCACGGACAGCACCGGCCCGAAGATCTCCTCGCGGGCGATCCGGTGCGCCTGGGTCACGCCGGTGAAGACCGTGGGCGGGAACCAGTAGCCGCGATCGGGCAGCTGGCACGGGGCCGTCCAGCGCATGGCGCCCTCGGCGTCGCCACTGTCGGCGAGTTCGTGGATGCGCGCGAGCTGGCTGGCCGAGTTGATCGCGCCGACGTCGGTGTTCTTGTCCAGTGGGTCGCCGAGGCGCAGTGTGCCGAGCCGTCGCTGCAGCGAGGCGATGACCTCCTCGGCCACGGACTCCTGAAGCAGCAGGCGCGAGCCCGCGCAGCACACGTGCCCCTGGTTGAAGAAGATGCCGTTGACGATGCCCTCGACGGCCTGGTCGACCGGGGCATCGTCGAACACGATGTTGGCGGCCTTGCCGCCCAGTTCGAGGGTCAGCCGCTTGGACGTGCCGGCGACGCCGCGCATGATCTGCCGGCCGACCTCGGTGGAGCCGGTGAAGGCCACCTTGTCCACGTCTGGATGCTCGACGAGCGCCCGTCCGGTCGCGCCCGCGCCGGTGAGGATGTTGACGACGCCGGGCGGGAGGTCCGCCTGGCGGCAGATGTCGGCGAACGCCAGGGCCGTCAGTGACGTGGTCTCGGCCGGCTTGAGCACGACCGTGTTGCCGGCCGCCAGCGCGGGTGCCACCTTCCAAGCCAGCATCAGCAGCGGGAAGTTCCACGGAATGACCTGGGCGGCGACGCCGAGCGGACGCGGGGACGGGCCGAAGCCGGCGTGCTCGAGCTTGTCGGCCCACCCGGCGTAGTAGAAGAAGTGCGCGGCCACCAGCGGCAGGTCCACGTCGCGGGACTCGCGGATGGGCTTCCCGTTGTCGAGGGTCTCGAGCACGGCCAGCTCGCGCGAGCGCTCCTGCAGCAGGCGGGCGATCCGGTACAGGTACTTGCTGCGGTCGCGGCCGCTCATCGGGCCCCACACCTGCTCGAACGCGCGCCGGGCCGCCCGTACGGCCCGGTCGACGTCCTGCTCACCCGCCTCGGAGATGGTGGACAGGGTCTCCTCGGTGGCCGGGTTCACGGTGGCGAACGAGCCACCCTCGACGGGATCGACGAACTCGCCGTCGATGAACAGCCGGTACGAGTCGGCGATGTCGACGATGCTGCGGGACTCTGGCGCAGGCGCGTACTCGAAGGCCACCGTGTCTCCTGTCAGTCGATCGTGACGTAGTCGGGACCGGAGTAGTGCCCGGTCGCCATGCGCTGGCGCTGGAGCAGCAGGTCATTGAGCAGGCTCGAGGCGCCGAAGCGGAACAGGTCTGGGGTGAGCCAGTGCTCTCCCACAGTCTCGTTGACCAGCACGAGGTAGGCGATGGCCTCCTTGCTGGTGCGGATGCCGCCGGCCGCCTTCACGCCGATGGCGCGCTCTGTGGCCTGCTGGAAGTCGCGCACCGCCTCGAGCATCACCAGCGTGACCGGGAGGGTGGCCGCCGGGCTCACCTTGCCGGTGGACGTCTTGATGAAGTCGGCGCCCGCGAGCATGGCCAGCCACGATGCCCTGCGGACGTTGTCGAGGGTGCGCAGCTCGCCGGTCTCGAGGATCACCTTCAGGTGGGCCGGTCCGCAGGCCTCCTTGATCGCGACGATCTCGTCGAAGACGCGTCGGTAGTCGCCGCTCAGGAACGCGCCGCGGTCGATGACCATGTCGATCTCGTCTGCCCCGGCCGCCACCGCCTCGGCGGTGTCCTGGAGCTTGACCGCCAGGCTGGCTCGCCCGGAGGGGAAGGCGGTGGCCACCGCAGCCACGTGGAGGGCATCGCCGACCACCTCGCGCGCAATCGGCACCAGGTCGCCGTAGACGCAGACCGCGGCCACGCTCGGCGTGGTGGGGTCCGTCGGGTCGGGCCGCAGGGCCTTGGCGCACAGGGCTCGCACCTTGCCCGGGGTGTCCATGCCCTCCAGCGTGGTGAGGTCCACCATGCGGATGGCGAGGTCGATCGCGTAGGCCTTCGACGTGGTCTTGATCGAGCGGGTGGCGAGAGTGCCGGTGCGACCGAGGACGCCCACCTCGTCGACGCCCGGGAGCCCGTGCAGGAACCGCCTCAGCGAGGTGGGATCCGCATCGGGGAGGCTGGGTGCCAGGGTCACCCGCCTACTGTAGCCAGCCGGCGACCTCCGAGCCGATGGCTTCGAGTTCCGCCTCGGCTGCTGCCCGCGCGGCCGCGAGGTCGCCGGCCTCGTCGATCACGACCGACTGCAGGTAGCACTTGACCTTGGGCTCCGTGCCACTCGGCCGGACGACGACGCGGGCGCCGGACTCGAGGCGGAAGAGCAGCCCGTCCGTGGGCGGCAGGCTGTCGCTCCCCTTGGCGAGGTCGATGAACTCCGTGACGGCGGTGCCCGCCACTGCTTCGGGTGGGTTCGCGCGGAGACGCGACATGACCTGCTCGATGCGGGCCAGGTCGTCCACCCGCACGGACACCTGACGGGTGGCGTGCACTCCGTACTCCGAGGCGAGGTCGTCGAGGACGGCGAGCAGGGAGGTGTTCCACTGCTTGAGCCGGGCTGCCATCTCAGCGACCATCAGGCCGGCAGAGATGCCGTCCTTGTCGCGGACCCCGTTCGGGTCGACGCAGTAGCCGAGGGCCTCTTCGTAGCCGAACATCAGGTCCGGAACGCGAGCGATCCACTTGAACCCGGTCAGGGTCTGGGCGTAGTCGATGTGCGCGTCGGCGGCGATCGCCTCCAGCATGGTGCCGGAGACGATCGACTGCGCGAAGACGCCGTGACGCGACACTCGGCGATTGCCGGCCGCGATCCACCAGCCGAGCAGCCAGCCGACCTCGTCGCCACTGAGCATGCGCCAGCCGTCGTCGGTCGGGACGCCCACGGCGCACCGGTCCGCGTCCGGGTCGTTCGCGATGAGCAGGTCGCAGTCGTTCGCAGCTGCGAGGTCCAGGGCCAGGTCCATCGCCCCCGGTTCCTCAGGGTTGGGGAAACGAACCGTGGGGAAGTCCGGGTCGGGCGTGAACTGCTGCTCGACGACCAGGGGCTCCGGGAAGCCGGTCTCCTCGAGGACCCGGAGGAACAGCGCCCCGCCGACCCCGTGCATGGGCGTGTACGCCAGCCGCAGGTGGATCGGCGGACCCGGCTCGACGAGTGCGCCGACCTTGGCGACGTACTGGGCGACGATCTCGTCGCCGAGCGTGTCCCACTCCTCACCGTGGGGGAGGTCGGCGACCGGACCGAGTGCGGTGACGCTCTCGATGTGCGCACTGATCTCGACGTCGGCAGGAGAGACGATCTGGCAGCCGTCGCCGAGGTAGACCTTGTAGCCGTTGTCCTCAGGCGGGTTGTGGCTCGCCGTGACCATCACGCCAGCGGCGCAGCCGAGGCGACGCACGGCGAAGGCGAGGACCGGAGTGGGGAGCCGACCGGGGAGCATCATGACGCTCAGCCCTGCTCCGGACAGGATCTGCGCGGTGGCCTTGGCGAACAGGTCCGAGTCGTGACGGGCGTCGTGCCCGATGACCACGGCGCCGCCGCCTCGCTCGTTGAGGTACCGGGCCAGCCCGGCGGCCGCCCTGGCCACGACGACGATGTTCATCCGGTTGGGCCCGGGTCCCACCCGGCCGCGCAGGCCCGCGGTGCCGAACGCGAGGGTGCCGTCGAAGGCGTCGGCGAGCTCGCTGGTTGCGTCCTCATCCCCTGCCTCGGCGCGGGCGAGGACCTCGGACAGCTGGTGACGCATCCGCTCGTCCGGATCGTCGTCGATCCATGCGCGGGCACGGTCGAGCAGTTCCATCACAGCCTCCGGATCACGTCCGCCAGCAGGCCGCCCATCCGGGTGGCCGCCTGATTGCCCGCGTCGAGCACTTCCTCGTGGTTCAGCGGCTGGCCGCTCATCCCAGCCGCCAGGTTCGTGACGAGTGAGAGTCCGAGGACCTCCATGCCGAGTGACCGCGCGACGATGGCCTCGAGTGCGGTGCTCATGCCGACGAGCGTGCCACCGATGGTGCGCACCATCTCGATCTCAGCCGGGGTCTCGTACATCGGTCCGCGGAACTGCGCATAGACGCCCTCCGCGAGGGTCGGCTCGATCTCGTGGCAGATGCCGCGCAGCCGTGTCGAGTACAGATCCGTGAGGTCGACGAAGTGCGCGCCGTGCAAGGGAGTCGTGCCGGTCAGGTTGATGTGATCCCGGATGAGTACCGGGGTGCCGGGCGACCACGACGGGTCGAGGCCGCCGCAGCCGTTGGTGAGCACCACTGTCCGGCAGCCCGCGGCCGCCGCTGTCCGGACGGCGTGCGTGACGGCGTCCACGCCGCGCTCCTCGTAGAGGTGGGTGCGGCCGAGGAAGACCAGCACGCGCCGGCCCTCGGCGTCGATGCTGCGGACCTTCCCCGCGTGTCCCTCGACGGCGGGCGGCGCGAAGTGCGGCAGGTCGGTGCTGGAGAACTCGGCGATCACGGTGCCGAGCATGTCCGCGGCGGGCACCCAGCCCGAACCGAGGACGACGGCGACGTCGTGCTGGGGCCGGTCGGTGAGCTGGGCGAGCTGCTGGGCGGCCTCGGTGGCGCGATCTCGGGCCTCGAGGGTGGCCGGATGGTGGGTCACGCTGCGACCCTAGCCGCTACTCCGCCGCGATGTGCAGCCTCCGCGCGGCCTCGGCGATCGTGCCGGACAGGCTGGGGTAGACGGTGAACGAGGCGGCCAGCTGATCGACGGTGAGCCGCTGCTCCACGGCGATGGTGACCGGGAAGATGAGCTCACTGGCATGGGGCCCGACGATCACCGCGCCGGCCACGATGCGGGATCCGCGCCGACAGAACAGCTTCACGAAGCCGTGGTGCTGCTCCTCCATCTTGGCTCGCGCATTGCGTGCCAGGGGGACGAGCACGACGTCGCCTCGGAAGACCCCTGAGTCGAGGTCCTGCTGCGTCAGTCCCACTGTGGCGATCTCGGGATTCGTGAAGACGGTGCTGGACACGGTGGCGAGCTCGAGCGGCGCGACGGCGTCGCCAAGCGAGTGCCACATGGCGATCCGCCCTTGCATGGCCGCGACCGACGCCAGCATGTGCACCCCGGTGCAGTCGCCCGCCGCGTAGACGCCGCGGCGGCTGGTGCGGCTGACGCGGTCGACGGTGATGAAGCCCGCCTCGTTCGTGGCCACGCCGGCCTCCTCGAGGCCGAGATCGTCGGTGTTCGGCAGCGAGCCCACTGCCATCAGCACGTGCGATCCGGTGATCACCTGTCCGGTGCTGAGCGTGACCTCGACGCCGTCATCGGTGCGCCGCGCGGATTCGGCGCGCGCCGAGCCGATGACCTCGAGGCCGCGGCGGGCCCAGACCTCCTCGAGTGTCTCGGCCGCGTCGGGGTCCTCGCTCGGCAGGACGTGGGCGCGGGATGAGATGAGCACGATGCGGCTGCCCAGGGCGTGGTACGCGCCGGCGAACTCCGCGCCGGTGACGCCCGAACCGACGACGATCAGCCGTTCGGGCACGTCGGTCAGCGAGTAGACCTGCTCCCAGGTGAGGATGCGCTCCCCGTCCGGCTGCGCCTCCGGCAGCACGCGGGGACGGGCGCCGGTGGCGATCAGGACTGAGTCGGCGCTCAGAGACTCGCGGGTGCCGTCGTGACGGATGACGAGGACGTTCCCCTCCGCGTCGAGGCGGCCGGTGCCCGGGATGATCCGTACGCCGTCCTGCGCCAGGCGGGCCGTGATGTCGTTGCTCTGCGCGCGGACCAGCCCGAGGATGCGGTCGTTGACCGACCTCAGGTCGACGCCGACCAGCGACGGATCCGGGGTGCGGCCATCGAGGAGGACGCCGAGGTCGGCGCTGGAGGCCGCGGCCGTGATGACGTTGGCGGTCGCGATGAGCGCCTTGCTGGGGACGCAGTCCGTCAGGACGGCTGATCCGCCGACCCCGTCACGATCGACCAGGGTGACGTCCGCGCCGAGCTGTCGGGCGACGAGCGCAGCCTCGTAGCCGCCTGGACCGCCACCGATGATCGCCACGCTGGTCACGCGCGGCATTCTTCCGTACGCCTCGCGGGGTCCCTACGCTGGTGGCCATGACCCTCTACGCCGCCTACGGATCGAACCTCGATCCGCACCGGATGGCGGACCGGGCCCCCGCCTCTCCCGTCTGGGGCACCGGCTGGCTCCGGGGCTGGCGGCTGACGTTCGCGGGTGAGGACGTCGGCTGGGACGGCGCGCTGGCGACCGTCGTCGAGGACCAGTCCGAGTCGGTGTTCGTGATGCTCTACGACGTGCCGTCTCAGGACGAGGCGCTGCTCGACGCGTGGGAGGGGACCGACCTCGGCCTCTGGACGAAGCTGCGGGTGCGGGTCGACACCCTGGACGGCGCGCAACTGGCGTGGCTGTACGTGCTGGAGGCGTACGAGGGCGGACTGCCGTCGGCGCACTATCTCGGCGTCGTCGCGGACGCGGCCGAGGCGGGGGGCGCTCCCTCGGACTACGTCGAACGACTGCGCCTGCACCCCTGTCGAGCACTGGGCGACGGGTAGTCGGGCGAATCAGCCACCCCAGGCGCTAGAAGTCGCCACCGCCGAAGTCGCCGCCACCGAAGTCGCCACCACCCACGCCGCCGCCCCAGCCCCCGAAGCCGGCGGAGTCGACGCCCGGAGCCGCGGACGTGATCCCCGGGGCGTGCCACATGCTGCTCAGCATCGTGCCCATCAGCACGGCGGTCATGACGCCGGAGAAGGGCGAGAAGTAGCCCTGGGCGTAGGGGCCGAACTCCGGACCGGCCTGGTAGTACGGCCGCGGGCCGCCGGCGGTGGCCACCTCGAGTCCCTGGGGCTGTCCGCCCGTCTCGACGGTGGTCCGGCAGGCGGCGCACATCGGCACGTCTCGCTCGCCCAGGCCGGGCGGCGCCCACAGCACGTCGCCCACGCTCGGGCCGTGGCGCGGGTCGATGAAGCATGGTGGTCGGCGCTCAGGCAGTGGCTGGCGGTCCAACCGGGCGCTGACGCAGGCCAGCGCGAACCGTCCGTCCTCCAGCGCGGTCGTCACCTGCTCTGCGTCGGCCGGCGTGCGCATCCGCGCCACCGCCACCTTCGCCCGGTCGTAGCCGTCCAGGGCGCGCTGCGCGTCCTCTCGACCTGACTCGTCGAGGTCGGGATCCTGCAGGTCCAGGCGGGCCAGTCGCTCGCCGTACTCGGTCACGTCGGCGTCGATCGCGGTGCGGACCACGGCGAGCTGTGCAGCGGTCTTGCGACGGCTGCGGCGGACCAGGACGACGACCACGACGGCGCCGCCGAGCATCATCACCAGCAGCACGACGAGCGCACCCGTGCCGTCACCTGACGCGGGGGTGCCCGACTCGGCCTCGGCCCCGGCGCCGAAGCGCTGGTCGGCGAGCACCACGAACTCGGAGAGCACGGCTGCTGCACCGTTGTCCCGCTGGGCACGGAACGCCTGCGTCGCCAGGTCGGACGCCGAGCCCTGGGTGGAGCCGGCGCGGAACTGGTCTCCGACGATGACGGCGTAGATGCCGCCGAGTCCGACCTCGTTCGCCAGCGCCGAGACGGTGGCGTCGGCGCTGTCGCCGCCGGCCGCGGACTCCGGCAGCACCGCGACGAACACCGGGAGTCCGGTGGCGGCGATCTGGCTCGACAGCTGGCCGACCTCGCCCGCGCTGAGCGCCTGCTCAGCGGTGGGATCGTTGTAGACGGACTCGCCCCCACGCAGGGCCGCGGCCGCGTCGGACACGTCCGGAGCCGCTGCCGCTGCCGGAGCTCCCAGCAGCAGGCCGAGGAAGGCGAGCAGGACCGTCAGTGGAGCGACAATGCGGCGCATCCCTCCACGCTACGTGGCGGCGGGCGTCGGCGCGAATCTAGTCCTTGATCTCGCAGAGGACGGTGCCCGTGGGGACCGTCGTCCCCACTTCGGCGGTCAGCTTGGCGATGGTGCCGGCCTTGTGGGCGTTGAGGGGCTGCTCCATCTTCATGGCCTCGAGAACGACGATGAGGTCGCCCTCGGCAACCTGCTGTCCCTCCTCGACCTCCACCTTGACGATCGTGCCCTGCATCGGCGCCACCAGGGAATCCCCGGACGCGCCGCCCGCCTTCTTGCCGGCGCCCTTGCGCTTCTTCGGCGCGGCAGCCCCGGCGGGAGCCGCCGAGGCGCCCAGTCCGGCCGGCAGCGTGACCTCGACACGCTTGCCGCCGACCTCGACGACCACCGTCTCGCGCTCCTGCGGCTCGATCACGCCGTCCGCGGAGCCGTGGTACGCGGGGATGGTGTTGTTGAACTCGGTCTCGATCCACCGGGTGTGCACCTTGAAGGGCTCGCCCGGTGCCGGCGCGAAGTCGGGGTCGCGCACGACCACGCGATGGAAGGTCAGCGCGGTCGCGATGCCGTCGATCTCGAACTCGTCGAGGGCCCGGCGGGAGCGCTCGAGGGCCTCCTCGCGGTCGCGCCCGGTGATGACCAGCTTGCCGAGCAGGGAGTCGAAGTTGCCGCCGATCACGTCGCCGGCCTCGAACCCGCTGTCCATGCGGACGCCGGGGCCGCTCGGGGGCTTCCACACCGACGAGGGAACCGGGGGCAGGCAGGAAGTTGCGGCCGGGGTCCTCGCCGTTGATGCGGAACTCGATCGAGTGGCCGCGCAGCTCGGGGTCCGGGTAGTCGATCAGGCCGCCGTCGGCGATCCGGAACTGCTCGCGGACGAGATCGATGCCGGCCACCTCCTCGGAGACGGGGTGCTCGACCTGGAGGCGGGTGTTGACCTCGAGGAAGGAGATGGTGCCGTCGAGCGCCGACGAGGAACTCGCAGGTGCCGGCATTGACGTAGCCGGCCTCCTTGAGGATCGCCTTGGATGCGGAGTACAGCCGCTCGACCTGGTCCTCGCTGAGGTAGGGCGCGGGCGCCTCCTCGACGAGCTTCTGGTGGCGGCGCTGCAGGGAGCAGTCGCGGGTGGACACGACGACCACGTTGCCCGCCGTGTCGGCGAGGCACTGGGTCTCGACGTGCCGCGGGTTGTCGAGGTAGCGCTCGACGAAGCACTCGCCCCGGCCGAACGCGGCGACCGCCTCGCGGACGGCCGAGTCGTACAGCTCCGGGATCTCCTCGAGGGTGCGGGCCACCTTGAGCCCGCGGCCACCACCGCCGAAGGCGGCCTTGATGGCGACCGGGAGGCCGTGCTCCTGGGCGAAGGTGACGACCTCGTCGGCCCCGGTGACCGGGTCGGCGGTGCCGGGCACCTGCGGGCGCGCCCGCGCGCTGGGCGATGTGCCGCGCGGAGACCTTGTCGCCGAGAGAGCGGATCGCCGCCGGGGGCGGACCGATCCAGGTCAGCCCCGCGTCGATGACGGCCTGCGCGAACTCGGCGTTCTCGGACAGGAATCCGTATCCCGGGTGGATGGCATCCGCACCGGCCTGCCGGGCCGCGTCGAGGATCTTGTCGACGACCAGGTAGCTCTCCGCGGCGGTGCGAGCCGCCGAGGGCGTACGCCTCGTCGGCGAGGCGCACATGCAGGGCGTCCCGGTCGGGATCCGCGTACACGGCGACGGACGTGAGACCGGCGTCCTTGCAGGCGCGGATGACGCGGATGGCGATCTCGCCGCGGTTGGCGATCAGGACGGTGCGCACGTCGGCAGTGCCTCTCTGTGGTGGTGGCCCGCGCGGACGGGGACCCGCGGGGCAGCGTATCGACTTACGAGCCTCGTGGGGGAGTCCGGGACTATGGCGCTGCCCACAGGTCCGTCCAGGTCACGCCGAGGTCGAGCAGCAGCCGTCGGACCGTGGGCAGGGACAGGCCCACCACGTTCGACGGGTCGCCGTCGATGCCATCGACGAAGGCGCCGCCCAGCGCATCGAGGGTGAAGCCGCCCGCGACGCGCAGGGGCTCGCCGGTGGCGAGGTAGGCCGCCAGCTCCTCCCGGCTGGGGTCGCCCATGCGCACGATCGTGCTGGCGACGGCGCCGACCGCCTCGCCCGTTGCCGGCCGGATCAGCCAGTGGCCGGTGCGCAGGGTGCCGGACCGGCCCATCATCAGGCCCCAGCGCTCCCAGGCCTGTTCGGGCGAGTCGGGCTTGCTGAAGGCCCGCCCGTCGACGTCGAACACCGAGTCGCAGCCGACGACGAGCGCCTCGGGATCGGCGGCGTAGTCGGCGGCCACTGCCTCGGCCTTGGCGCGGGCGAGGGCCAGGCACAGCTCCGCGGGCGTGGCCTCGGGCAGGGACGCCTCGATGGCCTCCTCGTCGACGTGGCTGACGTGCACCTCGGGAGCGACTCCCGCGTTGCGGAGGACGAACAGGCGCCCCGGCGACTGCGAGGCGAGGACGAGTCGGGGCACCGGCTACCGCGGCATGACGGATGCGCGCCAGGCGCCGAAGCCCGGACGCAGCGACGGGCGGGTCTGCCTGCTCTTGCGGGCCCAGAGGCTGAACTGAGGCTGCTCGGCAGCCGCCTGCGGCCGCGCGGCCAGTACCGCCACCACGATCGCGAGCTCATCCGGCGTCGGCGATCCCGACACGACCCGGAGCAGCGGCTCGCGCTTCTCGTCCGTCACAGCGGGATGTTCCCATGCTTCTTGGGCGGCCGGCTGGCGCGCTTGTTGCGCAGCGCCCGCAGGCCGCGGGTGACCATCATCCGCGTCTCGTGCGGGAAGATCACCCGGTCGATGTAGCCGCGCTCGGCTGCGACGTACGGGTTGGCCAGCGTGTCCTGGTACTCGTCGATCAGCCGCTTGCGCTCGACGTCGGGATCGTCGGCGGCGGCGATCTCCTTTCGGTACAGGATGTTGGCGGCGCCCTGGGCGCCCATGACGGCGATCTCGGCCGTCGGCCACGCCAGGTTGAGGTCGGCACCGAGGTGCTTGGAGCCCATGACGTCGTACGCGCCGCCATACGCCTTGCGCGTGATCACGGTGACCAGCGGGACGGTCGCCTCGGCGTACGCGTAGATGAGCTTGGCCCCGCGGCGGATGATGCCGTCCCACTCCTGGTCGGTGCCGGGCAGGAAGCCGGGAACGTCGACCAGGGTCAGCACCGGCAGGTTGAAGGCGTCGCACGTGCGGACGAACCGGGCCGCCTTCTCCGACGCGTCGATGTCCAGGGTGCCGGCGAACTGCATGGGCTGGTTGGCCACGATGCCGACCGAGTGGCCCTCGATCCGGCCGAAGCCGCACAGGATGTTGGGGGCGAACAGCGGCTGGGTCTCCAGGAAGTCGCCGTCGTCGAGGAGGTGCTCGATGACGGTGTGCATGTCGTACGGCTGGTTGGGGGAGTCCGGCATGAGGGTGTCGAGCTCGTAGTCCTCGTCCGAGAAGGACAGGTCCGCGATGAAGGGGTAGGTGGGCGGGTCCTCGAGGTTGTTGCTGGGCAGGTAGGAGAGGAGCGCCTTCACGTACTCGAGTGCGTCGTCCTCGTCCGCCGCCATGTAGTGCGCCACGCCGGACTTGCTGTTGTGCGACCGGGCGCCGCCGAGCTCCTCGAACTCGACGTCCTCGCCGGTCACCGTCTTGATGACGTCCGGGCCGGTGATGAACATGTGCGAGGTCTTGTCGACCATGACCGTGAAGTCGGTGATGGCCGGCGAGTAGACGGCACCGCCGGCGCAGGGACCCATGATCAGGGAGATCTGTGGGATGACCCCGGACGACTGGACGTTGCGCCGGAAGATCTCGCCGTACAGGCCCAGGGCCACGACGCCCTCCTGGATGCGGGCGCCGCCGGAGTCGTTGATGCCGATCACCGGGCAGCCGACCTTCATGGCCATGTCCATGAGCTTGACGATCTTCTCGCCGAAGACCTCGCCGAGGGAGCCGCCGAAGACGGTGAAGTCCTGCGCGAACACGCAGACCGGTCGGCCGTCGATGGTGCCGTAGCCGGTGATGACGCCGTCGCCGTAGGGACGGATCTTCTCGAGCCCGAAGGCGTGGGAGCGGTGGCGGGCCAGACCGTCGAGCTGCTGGAAGGTGTCGTCGTCGAGGAGCTCGAGGATGCGCTCCATCGCGGTCTTCTTCCCGCGCGCGTGCTGCTTCTCGACGGCGCCCGCGCGGCGGCCTTGGGCCTCCTCGCGACGGGCCGCAAGGAGGGCCGCCTTCCCCGCGGTCGTGTGCGGATCGGGGGTGTTGTCGTCGACGGTTGCGGCGCTCATCGCTCCTCCTAGGCCTCGGCTGCGTACCTTAGTCGCTAGCGGACCCATGGGAGGAGCGTGTGATGGACAGCACCGAGTCGCGGGCGCCCCTGGACGCCGACGACGTCCGGCGACGGTGGCAGGAGGCGGGCCTGTCCTGGCCCGATCCCGTCCTGCGGGCCCAGACCGGATCCACCAACGACGATGTCGAGGCCCTGGCGCTCGCCGGCGCGCCCGAGGGCACCTGTGTGGTGGCCGAGGAGCAGACGCAGGGTCGGGGCCGGCTCGACCGGTCGTGGGTGAGCCCGGCGGGCGCCGGGCTGTGGACCTCCGTCCTCGTGCGACCGGGGGAGCAGCCGGTGGATCGATGGAGCCTGCTCTCGCTCGCCGCCGGGCTCGCCGCCGTCGATGCTCTCGGCGCGGCTGCGGGTGTCCGGGCCGAGTTGAAGTGGCCGAACGACATCGTGGTGGTGGCCGCGGCCTGCGGCGGCGACGGCGGCCTGAAGAAGCTGGGCGGAGTGCTCAGTCACGGGGTCGACGGCGACGCCATCGTGATCGGCGTCGGCATCAACGTGGCGATGTTCTCGACGGACCTGCCGGTCGCCAACGCGTCCTCGGTGCTCCTGGAGGGGGGCGACCTCGATCGGGCCGCCCTGCTGGTCGCGCTGATGGCGGCCCTCGAGGTGCGCGTCGGGCAGTGGCGCACCGAGGACCCGCAGCTGCTGGACGACTACCGCAAGGCCTGCGCGACGATCGGTCGACTGGTCAACGTGGACATGCCCGACGGCTCCAGGGTCGCCGGACTGGTCTCGGGGGTGGATGACGACGGCCACCTGGTCGTCAGTGACGGCGAGATCTCGACAAGAGTGACCGCCGGCGACGTCGTCCATGCCACGATCTGACCATGGCCTACCCGCAGAAGCTGCTCGCGCCCGATGAGACCGTCCAGTTCGAGACCCGTCCGCACTGGCGAGCCCTGTTCTTCCCAGGTTTCATCCTGCTGCTGACCGTGTTCGGGATGGTCTTCCTCTACTTCTCGGTCGACTCCTGGTGGGGCGGCCCGACGGTCTGGCGATGGATCGTGGTCGGCGCCGGCGTCCTGGTCCTGGCCCTGTGGGCGATCATGCCGTTCCTGCGCTGGCTCACCACGGAGTACACCTTCACCGACCGTCGCATCATCGTGCGGTCCGGCATCATCACCCGTGAGGGCAAGGACATGCCGCTGTCGAAGATCAACAACGCCTCCTTCTCGGTGCCGATGATGGGCCGGGTGCTCAACTACGGCGAACTGGTGATCCAGTCGGCCGGCGAGAACGAGGGCCTGACCATCGAGGACGTGCCCGACGTGGAGGAGATCCAGCGGCACATCTACGAGCTGATCGAGTCGGACGAGAAGCGGCGCCGCGGCCACGAGTAGTCGTCGACGGATCAGATGAGCGAGGACGCGTCGCGCTCCGCGAGTTCCTGGTCCGAGGCGTCGTCGGGCAGGGCCGGGAACACCCAGGTCCGGTACGCAAGGAAGCGGAACAGCGTCCCGAGGCCGACCCCGACCACGTTGGCGCTGATGTTGTCGGCCAGGGGGGAGTCCAGTCCGAGGACGTAGTGGCTGAACCACAGGCAGCCCACCGAGATCAGCAGCGCAATCCCGTTGAACACGAAGAACAGCACGTACTCGCGCCGCATGCTTCGGCGTCCCCGGTTCCGATACGTCCAGAAGCGGTTGCCGAAGTAGGCGAACGTGGTGGCCGCAATGACGCTGATCACCTTGGCGGTCAGCGGCTTGTCATCGAGGGGGCCGAAGAACAGCAGGAGGTTGAACAGGCCGACGTCGATGACGAACGCGAGCGCCCCGATGATCCCGAACTTGGCCACCTCGTGCACGAGTGACCGGATGGGGAGATAGAGCCGGGCCAGCAGGGAGGGGGGCGCGGCCTCGTCGGTCGAAGCGGCCTCGGGCATGGCGAAGAGTCTACGACGGTAGGTTTCCCCTGTGGATCAGGACGCCGGGCCCCGCGTGGGCATCGTGGGCGGCGGGCAGCTGGCCCGCATGTCGGCAGCACCTGCCGCCGCGCTCGGCGTCGGCCTGCGGGTGCTCGCTGCGGACGCCCACGAATCGGCCGCCCAGGTCATCCATGACGTCGCGATCGGACGCCACGACGACCTGAGCGCGCTGCTGGCCTTCGCCGACGGCTGCGATGTCGTCACGTTCGACCACGAGCACGTGCCGCCCGCGCACCTGGAGCAGTTGGAGGCCAGGGGAGTGGCCGTGCGCCCCGGCCCCGCTGCGCTGTTCCACGCGCAGGACAAGGTGCACATGCGCCAGTCGCTGACCGACATCGGCGTGACCTGCCCACGCTGGCGGGTGGTGTCCGCCCCGGACCAGGTCCGCGACTTCGCCGAGGAGACTGGCTGGCCGATCGTGCTCAAGACCTCCCGCGGCGGGTACGACGGCAAGGGCGTGTGGGTCGTCGAGTCGCTGGCGCGGGCGGCGGAGGTCCTCGCGACGCCGCTGCCCCCGGGCGCCGAGTGGCTGGCCGAGGAGCACATCGACTTCGTCCAGGAGCTCTCGGCCCAGGTCGCCCGATCACCGCACGGCCAGGCAGTCGCCTACCCCGTCGTGCGCACGGTCCAGCGGAACGGCATCTGCGCAGAGGTGGTCGCGCCCGCGCCCGGCCTGCCGGCCGCGCGGGCGGTGCAGGCTCAGGAGATCGCGCTCCGCGTGGCGCGTGACCTCAACGTCACGGGCATGCTCGCCGTCGAGATGTTCGACGACGGGTACGGGCTGTACGTGAACGAGCTGGCGATGCGGCCGCACAACTCCGGTCACTGGTCCATCGAAGGGGCGCGCACCAGCCAGTTCGAGAACCACCTGAGGGCGGTGCTCGACCTGCCGTTGGGGGATCCGCAGCTGGTGGCGCCGCACGCCGTCATGATCAACATCCTCGGCGGGGAGGTGGGCGACCTGTACTCCGCCTACCGGCACGTCCTCGCGCGTGACCCGGGGCTGAAGGTGCACCTGTACGGCAAGCAGGTCCGACCGGGCCGCAAGGTGGGCCACGTCACCGTCATGGGCTCCGACCTGGAGTCCCTACTGGAGCGCGGCCGGCACGCCGCCGACTACTTCGCAGGAGTGATCGATGAGTGAGACGCCACAGGTCGCGATCTGCATGGGCAGCGACTCCGACTGGCCGGTGATGCAGGCTGCCGCGGGGATCCTCGACGACTTCGGGGTGACCTACGAGGCCATGGTGCTGTCGGCGCACCGGATGCCGCTCGAGATGGTGGAGTTCGGGTCGTCGGCCGTGGCGGCCGGGTACCGGGTGATCATCGCCGGGGCCGGCGGGGCTGCGCACCTGCCGGGCATGCTCGCGTCGCTGACGCCGCTGCCGGTGATCGGCGTTCCGGTGCCGCTGTCGACGCTGGACGGCATGGACTCGCTGCTCTCGATCGTGCAGATGCCGGCGGGCGTTCCGGTGGCGACGGTGGCGATCGGCAATGCGCGCAACGCCGGCCTGCTGGCGGTGCGGATCCTGTCGCTGTCGGACCCGGACCTGCTGACGGCGATGGCGGCGTTCCAGGAGGACCTCAACGCCCAGGCCAAGGCCAAGAACGCCAACCTCACCCGCTGACCGGATTCTCCCCCGTCTGTCTTGAGGTTGGTGGTCGCAGAACGACCGTTCTGCGACCACCAACCTCAAGACAGACGGGGGACGCGCGTCAGGAGTGCAGTTCGATCTTGGGGCAGCGGTCCATGATCATCGTCAGGCCCGCCTCCTCGACCCGCTGGGCCGCGTCGACGTCGACGACGCCGAACTGGAACCACACCGCCTTCGCCCCTGCCGCGATCGCCTCATCCGCGAACTGGCCGGCCCGGGACGAGCGGACGAAGACGTCCACCACGTCCGGGGCGCCAACCGCCTCGGCGGCCTCCGCGATGGTTCGGTAGCCCTGCTCGCCGTGGACCACCTCCGCTCGCGGGTAGATCGGCACGATCCGACGTCCCGCTCGCTGCAGGATCCCGGCGACCCAGTACGCGTCGCGCTCGGGATGGTTGCCCAGGCCGACGATGAACCACGTCGGCATCGCCAGGACCGCCCTGATCTCCTCGGGCCGGTTCATCCCTGGTCACCGGCCCTTCTCATGGCGCACTCCACACGACAGCATTGTCCCCGCATTCGTCATCCAGAGGGAGGTCGCCATGGACGCCGCTGAGCTCCGCGCGCGCCAGCGCCCGGTCAAGGACGGCTACCGCGAGGACCCCGCCTCCGCGGTGACTCCGGCGCGTGCCGTCGCCGTGGTGGACACCGGCTCGGTGAGCTGTCGGGTGGAGTCCGACGCTGGCGTCGTCGTCGCCGGACTGCATCGGGCCGCGGGCGGCGACGGACTCGAGGCCTGCTCGGCGGATCTGCTCCTCGGTGCGCTGGCTGCATGCGCGGGGGTGACGCTGGCGGCCGTCGCCACGGCGATGGACGTCGCCGTCCGATCGGCACGAGTCATCGTCGACGGTCACTGGGATGCGCGAGGCACCCTCGGCGTGGATCGCAACGCGCCGGTGGGGATGACCGACATGACGCTGACGATTGAGATCGACACGGATGCGTCGGACGACGTGGTCGCCCGGCTGGTGGGCCTGACCGAGCGCTACTGCGTCATCGCCCAGACACTGGCCGCGCCGCCCGAGCTGGTCGTCACCCATCGCCGAATCGCGGCCACCTGAACGCGAGTGTGCGCTGGTCGTCGCTTTGGCGTAGCTCAAAGCGACGACCAGCGCACACTCGCGAGGGGTTGGTACGTGATCAGGCGGTCGGACGGCCCAGCGCCCGGTACGTCCAGCCGGCATTGCGCCACCGCTGCGCGTCCAGTGCGTTGCGGGCGTCGATGACGTGCTTGCCCGCGACCACACCGTCGATCGCGGCCGGGTCGAGCTCGCGGTACTCGCGCCACTCCGTGCCGAGCAGAACCAGCTCGGCACCGCGCAGCGCCTCGGGCAGGTCCTCGACGTACGTCATGTGCGGGTAGACCCGCTCGGCATTGGCCAGCCCCTTGGGGTCGTGCACCACGACGACCGCGCCCGCGTTGCTCATGGCCACCGCGACGTCGAGGGACGGCGAGTCGCGGACGTCGTCGCTGTCCGGCTTGAACGTCGCCCCGAGGACCGTGATGCGACGCCCGAGGAAGTCGCCGTCGAGCACCTCGCGGGCCAGGTCGACGGTATGCGCACGGCGGCGCAGGTTGATCTGGTCGACCTCGCGCAGGAAGGCGACCGCGTCGTCGGCGCCGAGCTCGCCGGCCCGCGCCATGAACGCGCGGATGTCCTTGGGCAGGCAACCGCCGCCGAAGCCGAGCCCAGCGGCGAGGAACCGGCTGCCGATGCGCGGGTCGTATCCGATCGCCTCCGCGAGCTGGGTGACGTCCGCTCCGGCCACCTCGCACACCTCCGCCATCGCGTTGATGAACGAGATCTTCGTGGCGAGGAACGAGTTCGCGGCCACCTTGACCAGTTCAGCGGTCGGGAAGTCGGTGACGAGGAACGGCACGCCCTCCGCGATCACGGGCGCGTACACCTCCCGCAGCAGGGCCTCGGCGCGCGCTGAGCGCACGCCGACGACCAGCCGGTCCGGGTGCAGGGTGTCCTGGACGGCGAAGCCCTCGCGCAGGAACTCCGGGTTCCACGCCACCTCGACGCCATCGGCGGCCGTCTTGGCCAGCAGGTCCTCGATCTGGGCCGCCGTGCCCACGGGCACCGTGGACTTGCCGACGACGAGGGCGCCCTCGCGCAGGTGCGGCGCGAGCGCCGTGACCGACCCGAAGACCTGCGTCATGTCGGCCTTCTGGGCACCCGCGGACTGCGGCGTGCCCACGCAGACGAAGTGGACGTCGGCGAACTCCGCGACCTCCTCCCACGACGTGGTGAAGGACAGCCGCCCGGCGTCGATGTTGCGGGCCAGGACCTCATCCAGGCCGGGCTCGTAGAACGGCACGCGACCGCCCGTCAGGGTCTCGATCTTGGCGGGATCGACGTCGAGGCCGATGCACCTCGAAACCGAGCTCGGCCATGCACGCGGCATGGGTCGCACCGAGGTACCCGGTGCCGATGACGGACAGGCGCAAAGGCATCCGCACAGGCTAGTAGGGTGTGCGCCGTGGCAGGAAACAAGGACTTCCAACAATTCAATCTGACGGAGGAGCACGAGGCGCTCCGCGATGCCGTGCGCAGCCTGGCGACCGACAAGATCGCCCCTCGCGCGGCGGAGATCGACGAGACCGGCGAGTTCCCGTGGGACGTGTACGAGGCCCTGAGATCCTCGGGCTTCCACGCCATCCACGTCCCGGAGGAGTACGGCGGCGAGGGGGGCGACGCGCTGGCGGCCTGCCTGGTCATCGAGGAGGTCGCCCGCGTGTGCGCGTCCAGTTCGCTGATCCCGGCCGTCAACAAGCTCGGGACCCTGCCCCTGATGCTCGGCGCCGACGAGACCCTGCTCAAGACCTACCTGCCGGCCGTCGCCAGCGGCGATGCGATGTTCTCCTACGCCCTCAGCGAGCGCGAGGCGGGCAGTGACGCCGGAGCGATGAAGACGCGTGCCGTGGCGGACGGCGACGACTGGATCCTGAACGGGCAGAAGAGCTGGATCAGCAATGCCGGCATCTCGAAGTACTACACGGTCATGGCCGTCACCGATCCCGACAAGGGCCCGCGCGGCGGCATCTCCGCGTTCGTCGTGCACGGCGACGATGAGGGGTTCTCGCTCGGCACGCCGGAGCGCAAGCTCGGCATCCACGGCTCCCCGACTCGGGAGATCTTCTTCGAGAACTGCCGGATCCCGGGCGATCGCATCGTCGGCGAGGTGGGCACCGGCTTCCAGACCGCGTTGCGCACCCTCGACCACACGCGGGTGACGATCGGCGCGCAGGCGATCGGCATCGCGCAGGGCGCGCTCGACGTGGCCGTCGGCTACGTCAAGGAGCGGCACCAGTTCGGCAAGCCGATCGCCTCCTTCCAGGGCATGCAGTTCATGATCGCCGACATGGCCATGAAGCTCGAGGCGGCGCGGCAGATGGTCTACGTCGCGGCAGCCAAGAGCGAGCGCGGCGACGACGACCTGACCTTCTTCGGCGCAGCGGCGAAGTGCTTCGCCTCGGACGTGGCCATGGAGATCACGACCGACGCCGTGCAGGCGCTCGGCGGTGCGGGCTACACGAAGGACTGGCCGGTCGAGCGGATGATGCGCGACGCCAAGATCACCCAGATCTACGAGGGCACCAACCAGGTCCAGCGGATCGTCATGGCCAAGCAGGTGCTGGGCCGCTAGCCTGCGAGGATCCGGCCGGCTGGGGGCCTTGGAGGAGCGATGACGACGGGCGCGGGCACGAAGGCCGACCCCTGGCAGCTGACGACGGCCCCCGGGTCGTCGTCGTACGAGATGTACCGCGACGACGACGCCGAGGTGCCCTGCCTGGTCTGCCAGGTCGGCTCGACGACGCTGCGCTATCGGCTCTCGGCGATCGACGACCTGCATGCCTGGCTGGTGGAGCAGGGCGACTGGGTCGATCTGGGCGCGGCGGACGAGAAGAAGCCCGCTGCGCCTGGCACCGTCGAGGCGTTCGGGCGGGATCCGGGCAATCCGGTCAGCGGCTGGTACGGCCTGCGCAACGGCTACCGCGGCCGGTTCGGGATGTACCTGCCGCCCCTGCTGGAGGCACTCGGCCTGGCGGAGCTGACGCACGAGGCGCGCAACAACCGGATGCGCGCCCGCTAGGCGGGTGCGGAACGCCGGGTCGCCCGTCCCGGACCCAATACAGTGCTGCACGTGACGGTTCCGCAGCTGCCCGGGGTGAAGGTGCGCTCCCGGCGAGGCGACTCCGTCTGGGAGGTGCGGGCCGACCGGGCAACCGACCTCCAGCCGCTGGCCGCGATGTCGGTAGGCGTCGCCCGGCTGAGTGAGCTCGACGTCGTCATCAGCCGGTGGCGCCCACCGGTGGCCGGCTGGCTGGGCCATCCGCGAGTCCCCGGCATCACCGGCCTGGCCGTGGAGCCGCGGGCCTCCGGGATCCGAGTCCACGTCGACTGCGGCGAGCCCGTCGACGCCTCGCTCCTGCTGGCCGGCGTCGTCCGCCTGCTGCGGCCCAGCAGTGCCGACACCGGCCCTGAGCTCACCTTCGCCCCCGGACTCCCGAGGGAAGCGGGGATGCTGGCGCCCCAGCTGCGGGACGCGGTGCTGCCGGATGAGGTCCGCGACGCCCATGTGCGGCGCGCGGACACCCTGCTCGTCCCGTCCGCGGACACAGCGCCGGAGATCGAGCGCGCCACGACCGTCGTGGTGGAGCCCGGTCGGTGGGTCCGCGGCGGCCAGCCCTTCGACGTCTGCGTCGATCCCACGGTCCACCGTCCGGTGGGGCGGCGCTCGGACGGCGCCCGCGACGTGGCCCAGGCCTCACGCCGGGACGGGGTCGTGCACCTGTCTGGGCCGGGCGTCCGGATGTCCCTTGAGGACGAGGTGACGGCCGCGCAGGTGATGGCGCTGAAGGGCATCGGTGCCGTGATCGGGGACCTGCCGGTCACGCTCGCGCGGCAGTTGAACGCGTCCGGCATCCTGACTGCCAGCCGGGCCGACGACCTGCCGGACCCGACCGACCCGATCGCCTGGCAGGCGGCCTCCGTGCATGAGCGGCGGCACGCGTTGCGAGCCTTCGGCCCGACGTCCGCCCTCGACACGTGGCCGACCGTCAGCGCCGTTCTCGTCACCCATCGACCCGACCACCTCGAGCACGCCTTCAGCCAGCTGGCGAGGCTGCGCTATCCGCGACTGCAGGTCGTCATCGGGGCGCACGGCGATCGCGTCGACGGCGCCCGCGTCTGGGATCTCGCGCAAGGCCTGCCCTTCCCGACCACCGTCATCGCCATCGCGGGCGATCGCACTCTCGGCGAGGCCCTGCAGGCGTGCAGCGACCGGGCTGAGGGTGCGCTGCTGACCAAGGTTGACGACGACGACTACTACGGGCCCGAGCACATCTGGGATCTGGTGCTGGCCCGCCAGTACTCGGGTGCCGAGGTTGTCGGCAAAACCCTCGACTGGATCCACCTGCAGGCCAGCGACGTCACCGTCTTCCGACCCACCTACGGCGCCGAGAAGTACGCCACCTTCGTCGCGGGCGGGACGATCCTCATCTCCCGTGCGGACCTCGCCGCCGTCGGTGGCTGGCGACCGGTGCCGAAGTCGGTGGATCGCGCCCTGCTCGACCGCGTGCTCGCGGACGGCGGGCTGGTGTACCGCAGCCATGGCCTCGGCTACGTGTACGTGCGACGCGGCAGCGGTCACACGGCCTCGGTGCGCGACGAGCACTTCCTGACGAAGACGGCCGCGACCGTCCCGGGTCTGGTCGCCCATCGAGAGTTCGGCACGGGAGGAAGTCGATGAGTCCCGGCGACCGTGGCTGGCCGCACGTGTCGATCGTCATGACGGTCATCAACGAGGAGCGGCACCTGCGGCACGCCGTCGAGAAGCTGCTGGCCCAGGACTATCCCGGCGAGCTCGACATCGTCATCGCCGTCGGCCCGTCCCGCGACCGGACGCACGAGGTGGCGGACACGCTGGCGCGCGAGAACTCGCACGTGCGGGTCGTGGACAACCCCACTGGCCGGACGCCCGCAGGGTTGAACGCGGCGATTGACGCGGGCGAGGGCGACATCGTCGTCCGCATCGACGGGCACGCCATGGTGCCCGCGGACTACGTGCGGACCGGGGTGCGCACCCTCGAGGAGACCGGCGCTGACAACGTGGGCGGCATCATGGCCGCCGAGGGGACCTCGCCGTTCGAGCATGCCGTGGCGCGCGCGATGACCTCGAAGTTCGGCGTCGGCGGTGCGTCATTCCACGTGGGTGGCGAGCCCGGGCCGGCACTGACGGTCTACCTCGGCTGCTTCCGTCGGGCCGCCCTCGAGCGGGTCGGGGGATACGACGAGTCGATGGTCCGTGCGCAGGACTGGGAGATGAACCTGCGCATCCGGGAGACCGGCGGGGTGGTCTGGTTCACGCCCGAGATGCGGGTCGCCTACCGTCCCCGGCACACGTTGAAGGGCCTGGCCCGGCAGTACCACGACTACGGACGCTGGCGGCGCGAGGTGGCCCGGCGTCACCCGGACACGTTGTCCCTCCGCTACCTGGCCGCCCCGGCCGCCGTCGCGGGCATCGGCGCCGGCCTGGCGCTGGCCGGACTGGGTGCGGTGACCGGCCGACGCTGGCTGCTCGCCCTCGGGCTCGCCGCGCCGCTGACGTACGCGGCAGCCAACGTCGCAGCCAGCGCCCAGAGCGCCCTCGCCGCGCCTCGGCTGGCGCCGAGCGAGGCCGTCCGGCTGCCCCTCGTGTACGCCACCATGCACGGGTCGTGGGGCCTGGGCTTCCTCCGCGGCCTGACGAAGGACGAGCGCGCCGCCGAGGCGGGGGAGGCCTGACATGCTCCGTCGCCGCCGACGTCACCAGCCGATGACCTGGTCGGTCGTGGTGTCCTCACCCAAGGGGGAGGCCGGCGAGCAGTGGGGGGACACCTGGTTCGCGCGTGACCTCGTGGACGCCTTGACCCGCGCGGGGGAGCAGGCCCGCGTCGTGTCCCGGGGCGGCGGCACCGCCGAGGCCCGGGAGCGCGACGACGTGGTCGTGGTGCTTCGTGGACTGCGTCGTTTCGTCCCCCGGCGCGGAAACGCGACGTGGCTGCTGTGGGTCATCAGCCACCCGGAACTGGTGGAGTCGGACGAGCCGGCCCAGTACGACGCGGTGTTCGCCGCCAGTGCCCACTGGGGGCGTGGACAGTCCCGCGAGTTCGGCGTGCCGGTGACACCGCTCCTGCAGGCGACCAACCCGACCAGGTTCCGCCCGTCGGCCGCCGAGCCGGACACGGGCGACGACCTGCTCTTCGTGGGCTCCACTCGCGGTGAGTTCCGCCCGGCAGTACGACACGCGCTCGAGGCCGGCCTCGATCTGAGCGTCTACGGGGTCGGCTGGGAGGAGTTCCTGCCTCCCGACCGCATCCGCGGCGAGTTCATCCCCAACCCGGACCTGCCGGCCGCGTACGCGAGCGCGGGTGTCGTGCTGAACGACCACTGGCCGGAGATGGCGGCGGACGGCTTCCTGTCCAACCGCCTGTTCGACGCCGTCGCCAGCGGTAGCCGAGTGCTCTCGGACGAGGCGACCGGGCTGTCCGACGTATTCGGCAGCGCCGTGGTGACCTATCGCGACGGGGAGCACCTCTCGGACCTCCTGCGCAGGGATCGCGACGACGTCTTCCCGGACCGGGCCGCTCGGCTGGCGGCCGCGGACCGGATCGCCCGAGACCATGGCTTCGACGCGCGTGCGCAGGTCCTGATCGAGCGGGCGCGGGAACTGCGTCGATGAGCGAGACGGCGGTGGCTGAGCAACCCGGGCCCCCGGATGTCACGGTGGTCGTCATCGCGTTCAACGACGCGGGCCGCCTCCCGCGGGCCATCCGCTCGGTGCAGCGGCAGACGCTGAGGGCGCTGGAGATCGTCGTGGTCGACGACGCGTCCACGGACGACACGGCAGAGGTCGTGCGCGCACTGGCGGCGTCCGATCCGCGCATCCGCTACGAGCGGCTGTCGCAGAACTCCGGCGGGTGCAGTGCACCCCGCAACCGGGGCCTGGAAATGGCGCGCGCTCCCTGGGTGATGTTCTGCGACAGCGACGACGAGTACGAGCGCCATGCCTGCAAGAACCTGCTCGAGACGGCCGAGCGGACGGGGGCCGACGTGGTCTGCGGCACCGCCGAGCGGGTGGATGCCCGAAGTGGGCGGGTGCGCAGGTGGCGTCCGGAACTGCATGCCCGGCCGCTGGTCGCCGACACGCTCGCGGAGGTGCCCGATCTGCTCTACGACACCATCTCGGTGAACAAGATCTACCGCGTCGCCCTGCTGCGCGAGCAGGGCATCAGCTTCCCCGAGGGGCTGCTCTTCGAGGACCAGCTGTTCACGCTGGAGGCCATGGCCGCGGCCCGCCGCCTCGCCGTGATCCCCGAGGTGGTCTACCGCTGGTACGTCGACCGGCTCACCGACGAGCCGTCCATCACCCAGCGTCGGCACGAGGCCCGCAACGTGGAGAGCCGGATCGAAGTCAACCGGCGCATCGACGCCTTCCTGACCGCACGCGGGCTGGACGGGATCCGGCGTGCGAAGGACCTGAAGTTCATCCGCCACGATCTGTACCTCTACCTGTCCTCGATGCTGGACATCGACGACGACGCAGCGCGGGTGCTCATGGACCGCCTCCGGCCCTACGTGTCCGAGACCGGCCTCGACCCGGTGTGGGAGGTGCGACCGGCATTGCGGGTCGCCGTGTATCACCTGCTCGTCGGGGACCTCGACGGAATCCGCGCCGCCATGCGCTTCGTGAAGTGGGCCTCCGTCGTGGACGTCCCCATCGTCCGGCTCGACGGGCGGACGATGTGGGGCAGCGCGCACCTCGACAACGGTCCGGATGCGGCGGGTCGTCCGGCGCGGGACTGGCTGGACGTGACGCAACTCGGGCTGCTGGACATCCCGTTCACACAGCGCCGCTACCTCCACCGCATCGAGTCGGCAGCCGTCGACGGGGGTCGGCTGGTTGTCCGCGGCAGCACCGTCGACTACGACGGGCTGGTGGCCGAGAGCAGTGGCATCGAACTGCGGCTGCTGACGGGTGGGGACCGGACCGCGATGACGGTGCCGGCGCACTGGACCGGGGTGCGTGACGGTCGGCGCGAGTGGGAGGCGGCGGGACCGCTGACGGACCACCTGCTCCGTCCGCTGTTCGAGCGCGACCGTGGCACGGTGGCGCTGGCCGTCAGCCGTGCTGATCTAGTCAACGTCACCGGCGCGCGTGCCGAGGAGTCGTCCGCTCCGACGAGTCGAGTCCGCTACCCGGGGCGGTGCACGTCCACCGGGCCGGACGCGGTGGCCCTGGGGCCGCACGACAACGGCGCCATCGGCTGGCGTGCGGTGCAGGTGTCCGGCGGGCGGCGAGGGCTGATGCGCGTCCGGGACTGGTGGTTCCGCATCCCGGGCACCACGCGGCTGGCCACCGTGTTCTCGCTGATCGGGAGGGACGCCGTGCCTGCGCTCGCAGCCCGAGTGGCCCGGCTGCTGCCCGCGGCCGACCGGGTGGTGGTGCATCCGGGCGCCCCGGCCCCGGACCCGAACGTGTGCGCGCTTGCCGAGGAACTCCACCGGGCTCGCCCCGGCGTGGCTCAGGTCTGGGTCTTCGTCCGTGATCCCGCGCGGGTGCCCGAGGGCCGGCGTGCGGTCCGGGCCGGCAGTGCGCGGCATGCCTGGCAGGTGGGGAGGGCTCGGTTGGTGATCGTGGACGGGCGGGCGGCAGTGACCGTCCCCGTGCCGCCACGGTGCCTCGTCCTGTCGGCGCGCGCCGAGGCACCCGTCCACCGCATCGGCCTGGACGACCCGAGCGTCCTGGTCAGCCGCGCCGCCGTGGCCGCGGCGCGTCGGACGGGACGTCAGTGGTCCGTGCTGACGGCGGCGTCGGCGCCCGCCGGGGCGACGGTGGCCGACGCCTTCGCGTTCGGGGGCCGGCAGGTGCTCTCCGGGATCCCGCGAATGGACTCAGCGCTGGCGGCGCTCGCGGGCGGGCAGCGTGACGAGGTCCGACGTCGGCTCGACCTCCCTGCCGACCGCCCCGTCGTCCTGCACCTGCCGGCCCAGCGGGAAGGCGACGACCCCGTCATCGACCCGGATGCGTGGGCGGCAGCCGAGGGTGCGGCCGTCTACCTGGTGATGCGCCACCGCGTCGGGATGGCTGTGCCTACCCGGCTGCGCCACGCGGTGCGGCTGCTGCGCGAGGACGACGAGCTGGCGGAGTTCATCGTCGCCGCCGACCTCGTGGTGTCCGACTACTCCTCGCTGATCGGGGATGCGGCCCTCGCCGACCGCCCGATCGTGCTGTTCCAGCCGGACCACGAGACGTACGTCAACCGCACGCGCGGCCTGTACCCGGACGCGATCGGCGTCGGGCCGGTCGTCTTCGACCTGCCGGCGCTGGTGGCCGAGGTGAACGCGTGGGTCGCCGACCCGGACGGTTGGGATGTGCGACACGCACCGGGTCGTCGGGCCTGGGCCCAGGTCTGGACCGGCGCTGCTGACGGGCAGGCCGCCCGCCGCGTGATCGAGGCGGTGCGGTCGTGAGCCGGCCCCGCATCGTGATCATGGCCAACTCGATCGACGAGGTGGGCGGTGCGCAACGGGTGGTCCATGTGGCTGCCCAGCACCTGGGCCTGCGCGGATATCCCGTCGACCTGATCGGCGTGGCCCCGCACGCGGACCAGCATCAGTACATCGCGGACCCGGCGTTCCGGCGCATCACGCTGATGTCCGAGGAATGGCCGGCTCCGCCCAAGGACAATCGGCTCGGCACCCGGCTGCGACCGTCGGTGCGGCGACGGATCGCCACCCGCTCCCGCCTGCGGCAGGAGGCGGTCGCGCGCCTGGGCGACGTGCTGGCGGACGGCCCGGCGGGCATCGTCGTGACTGCACAACTGTGGGCGATGGAGCACCTGGCGGAGGTGCCGCACGATGCGTGGGCGGTGATCGGCCAGTACCACTCGTCGTACGAGGCGGCCGCGGCGGGCAGGGACCTCGGTCGGGCGCTGGCCCTGTACCGGGACGTGGACAGGTTCACGCTGCTGACCGAGGAGGACGCCGTCCGGTTCCGGATGGCGGGGCTGGACAACACCGACTGGCTGCCGAATCCGCTGGCCTTCTGGCCGCAGGAGCCGGTCGACGCGGCCGGCCAGGAGCGGACGGTGCTCTACCTCGGCAGGCTGTCGCAGGAGAAGGGCCCGTCGTTCCTGATCGAGGCGTGGGGAGCGATCGCGGAGCGGCATCCGGGCTGGCGGCTGCGCATTGTCGGGTCGGGTCCGGACGAACGGGCCGTGCGCAGGCTCGTCGAGCGCCTGCCCGCCGGGGCGGACCGGGTCGAGCTGCTGCCTCCGGTCACGGACGCTGAGGCCGAACTGCGTCGTGCGTCCGTCCTCGCCCTGCCGTCGCTGACGGAGGGACTGCCGCTGTCCCTGGCCGAGGCGATGGCCACGGGGCTGGCGTGCGTGGCCACGGACTGCTCAGCGGGAGTGCGGCTGCTGACGCAGGATGGCGTGGCCGGGCGCCTGGTGCCGCGCGCCGACGCGTCCGCGCTGGCGACGGCACTGGACGACCTGATGACGGACGAGGGCGCCCGCCGGGAGCTGGGGCAGCTGGCCCGGGCGGCGATGGCGCCCTACCGCGCCGATGCGGTCATGGACCGCTGGGAGCAGCTGATCGCCCGCGTCCTCCGCTGACCCTCGACAGATTTGCACCGCTTCCCGGTCCAATTCCGCAGAACTGGGCCGGGATCGACTCAAGAGTGCGGATTTGCGCCGGGACCCGGTCCAAGTCAACGTTCTCGGCGCGAAACCGGTGCAATTCAACGGAATTGGACCGGGAAGCGGTGCAAATCTGAGGGATCAGAGGTGTTGGTTGGCGCGGGAGAGGTCCTCCTCGAAGTCCACCTCGACGGCGAACAGGTCGCGGATGTCGTAGGGCAGCACCCGCGCGCCGTCCCGCTCGATCATCAGCTCGATCCCGCGCTCGAAGTAGTCCAGCTCGTCGCACTCCGCCAGCCGTTCGATCAGCCGGGCCTTGTCGGTCGAGCTGACGTAGTTGATGCCGACGGACTCGCCCAGCGCGTCCGTGACGGTCTTGGACAGCTGCGCGACGAAGCCCTCCGCGTCGACGGTGTACTTGACCTCCTCCTCGCCGACCACGGCCGTGTTGACGCACACGAACGTCTGATCGTCGGACATCAGGTCCTTGACCCGCTCGAGCACGGCGGGGTCGAACACGACGTCGCCGTTCATCCACAGCACGCCGCCGTCGGCGGACTGCCGCAGCGCCTTGAGCAGGCTGCGGTTGGTGTTCGTCTGGTCGTACGCCTCGTTGTAGACGTAGCCGACATCCGGGAACGCCTCGAGGATCAACTCGAGCTTGAACCCCACGACGGTGGTGATGCGCAGGTCCGCGAAGGCGCCGCGCAGGTTCTCGATCTGCTGCTGCATGATCGTGCGTCCGTCGGACAGTGGCGTGAGCGGCTTGGGCCATGGTCGGCCCAGGCGGGTGCCCATGCCAGCGGCCAGGATCACGGCCTGGACGGTCATGCGTTCTCCTCGATGACGCGCACGCGGCTCAGCGCCTTCAGGGCCGAGTCGTGCTCGGTGATGGCGCGCTGGAGTTCGCCCCAGAAGCGCTCGGTGCTCTCGCCGGGGGCGAGGGAGTCGAAGTAGAAGTCGCGCATCGCCTGCCGCTGCTCCCGCAGGGTGTCGTCGGCGATGATGGTCGACAGGTCCTGCCTGAGCGTGCCGATGGACGCTTGGTCGACGACGTACGACGCCGCAGCCACCGGCGCGTCGGCCAGCAACAGCTCGCGGCTGGACCGGCGGTCGGTGAGCACGATGGGCGAGTCGGGCCGCAGGTAGAGGTGGTCGAGCGTGACGCTGGAGACGTCCGCGATCATCACGTCGGTGCAGCGGATGACGCCGAGGACGTCGCCGGTCAACAGGACCGCGTGCCCGCGGGCGGGGTCGGCGGAGATCGCCTCGTCCATCAGCCTCAGGATCGCCTGATGGCCCTTCGCGACGCCTGGATCGTCGGACTCGGCGACCCGGGGGTGCGGCTTGTAGAGCACGCGCGCCCCCGGCTGGGCGAGCGCCGCAGCGATGATCTGCGGGCCGTAGCGGTCGACGGACGTGTAGTTGTTGACGTCGTCCTCGCCCTCCCAGGTGGGCGCGTAGGTGATCGTGGTGCCGTCGAACTCGGGCACCGCGCGCGGCACGTCGAGGTCGAGCTGCGGGCGGCCGACGCGGACGAGGTGCTCGAAATCGAACCAGGCGAGTGCCGTCGCATGCCGACGCACGGCCGCCTCGCCGGCGACGAAGACCTTGTCGTAGGCCTTGGCCTGATTGCTGACCATGCAGATCTTGTCGCTCTCCCCGTGGTTCACGTGGATGTGCACGGCCTGCTGGAAGGACAGCGACTGGAAGTTGGTCCACCCGTTGTTGACGTAGATGACGGCGTGGAAGTCGGCCCGGTCGTACATGGCCATGAGCACCTCGTACCGCGGCACGAGCAGCACCCGCAGCGAGGTCATGGACTGCAGGGCCCGGTACGTCTCGATGTGCCGCACCACGACCATCGTGGTCATGTCGTGACGGTTCTCGAAGACCGGCAGCCACTGGGTCAGCTGGTACATCTTGGCCGGGCCGTCGGCGAAGTACAGCGCGACATCGGCGCTCGGCACCGCGGAGAGGTCGAACCCCTCCGGCTCGACCGCTCCGAAGTCGCGCATCCGACGGGCCAGACCTCGGGCGGCCTTCTTGGCGAATCCCTTGATCGCCCCGTCGGACGTCCGCTTTGCTGTGGTCACTCTCTCCGCCTGGTCTGTTGGCTGTGTTACCTAACCGCGTGGCACCTGATCGACCGAGCACGGATGTGACCTATCGTAACCAGCGTGCGTTCCCTCTGGGAGCACCGTCAGGTGCTCCGCATGCTGGTGCTACGGGATCTGCAGAAGCAGTACACCAAGTTCCGCCTTGGCTACCTGTGGACGCTCCTGGAGCCGTTGGGCATGTCGATCGTGCTCTGGTTCGTGTTCTCCGTGCTCCTCGGCGCCCGCGCCCTCGGGCAGCAGCCCTACGTCCTGTTCCTGAGCCTGGCCATCCTGCCGTGGTGGTGGTTCGCGAAGGGGGTCGCCGGATCGACGCGGGTGTTCCGACGGGCCGGTGGTCAGCTGCGCATGAGCCTGCTGCCGACCGAGGTCTGGGTGGCGCGGGTGATCCTCGTCACGGCGGTGGAGTTCCTGTTCTCGCTGCCGGTGATCGTCATCGCGATGGTGGCGACCCGCTACTGGCCAGGCCCGCTGATCCTGCTGTACCCCGTGGGCTTCCTGCTGCAGCTGATGCTGATGTACGGCCTCGGACTGCTGTTCGCGTCGGGATCGGTGGTCATCCCGGACCTGGCCCGCATCGTGCGCATCGTGCTGCGCGCGATGTTCTACCTCTCGCCGATCCTCTACTCGATCTCCAACATCCCCGAGGCGGCTCAGCCCCTCGCGGCCCTGAATCCGCTGGTAGGCGTCTTCGGCCTGTACCGCATCGGGTTCTGGCCCGACGAGCACGTCGCGCCGATCGCCTTCGGGATCTCGCTGTCGCTGAGCCTGGTCATCTTCGTGGTCGGCCTCGTGGTCTTCCGTCGGCTCGAGCCGCGCATCCTGAAGGAGGCGTGACGTGGCCCGGATGCGACTGACCCCTCGGCTCGACGCGATGCTGGAGTTCGACGACGCGGGCATTCGCATGCCGCGTCGCCGCCGCCGCAAGGGGGATGGGCGCCGTCAGCGGCTGCGTCGGATCGCCGGCGAGGTCAAGCGCGACGAGGTGTGGCGGCTGCGGCACGCGAGCCTGTCGGTAGTGGAGGGCGAGTCGCTCGCGATCGTGGGCGGCAAGGGCTCCGGACGGGAGGCGCTGCTCCGCCTCGCAGCCGGCACCCTCGTCCCCGACGAGGGGACGGTCCGTCGGCGGGTGCCGTTCGTCCCGATGATCGAGTTGGCGCGCACCCTGATGCGGACGTACACGGTGCGCCAGAACATCTACCTGGTCGGCGCGCACGTAGGCATGACGCCGGACGAGGTCACCGAGAAGCTGCCGTGGATCGTCTCCTTCGCCGGGGTCGAGGGCATCCTCGACAAGTACCTCGGCACGACGCCGCCGATCATCCGGCAGAAGCTGGCGTGGTCCATCGCGATGGCGACGGAGGCCCGCGCCTACGCGATCGAGCAGGTGCTGGTCGTCGGGGACCGCGAGTTCCGGCAGCGGTGCTGGACCCAGGTGGACCGCCTGCGTGAGGACGGAGCCACCTTCCTGCTGGCCTCGGACAGCCAGAAGCAGTTCCGCAGGTTCTGCGATCGGGCCGTGCTACTCGACGGGGGCACGATCGTGGCCGAGACGACCGTGCCCGATGCGATCGCGCAGTGGCGAATGCTCCGGCGACGTGAGGCGCAGCCGCCGCAGGGTGACGGCGCCGAGGGGGATTCGGCGCCCAATCAGCCGGACGCGGACCAATAGGCTGTCCCGCGTGATGCTGCCTGACGCCCAGCCGATTCCCGCTGACGGCGTGCTCCTCCACGTGGGCGTGCACAAGACCGGCACGACCGCCATCCAAGCGGCGCTTGCGGATGCCCGCCCCGAACTGAAGGCGGCCGGCGTCGCCTACCCGGGCCGACTGCAGGCGCAGCACCGAGCCGCACTGGCGATGCTCGGCCGGCCGTGGGGCTGGAACACGCGTGGCGGGGCGGTCATGGACCGCTCGCACTTCGACAAGCTGGCGCGCAAGACGCAGAAGGCCTCCGGCCGGGTGGTGATCAGCAGCGAGTTCTTCTGCGAGGCACCGGGCGAGGTGGCCGACGAGGTGGTCAAGGCCCTCGGCGGCGGTCGGGTCCGGGTGGTCGTCACGCTGCGCAACCTCGGCCGGCTGCTCCCGTCGTCGTGGCAGCAGTACCTGAAGTACGGCCTGACCACGCCGTACGAGAAGTGGCTGACCGACGTGTTCGCCGAGCCCGGCGTCAGCAAGAACATGACGCCCACCTTCTGGAAGCGCCACGACCATGCAGACGTGCTGAGGCGCTGGAGCCACGCGGTCGGGCCGGAGAACGTCACCGTCCTGGTGCTGGAGAACGTCGACCGGAGCGCTCAGTTCCAGGCCTTCGCCCAGTTGCTCGACGTGGCGCCGGAGGTCCTCGTCTCCCGCATGGACCTGACATCCAACCGCTCGATGACCGCGGCCGAGGCCGAGCTCCTGGTCCGCCTGAACCGCAAGGTGAAGAAGGAGCTCCAGTGGACCGACTACGTCCGCTACGTGCGCCGGGGCGTCGCCTTGGGCATGGTCGAGGGCCGCGAACCCGGGCCGGACGAGCCGCGCCTGCACACGCCGGACTGGGCGCTGGACGCCGCGGCCGATCGGGGTCGACGTGCCGTGGACGAGATCCGTGGGCTGGGCGTGCAGGTGCTCGGTGACCTCGACGCACTGGCCGTCCGGGTCGAGTCCGGGCCCCCGGTCCCGGACGGCGCCGCGGGCATGCTCCCCGTGGACGCCGGCGTCCAGGCGGTCATGACGGTCATCGAGGCCGCCCGCGAGAACCCCTCCACACGCGATCTGGCCGGCCAGCTGTGGCGCCAGACGAAGAAGCAGGGTCGCGAGCGACTGGGCCGCGGTTCGGCGTGACCGAACCGGTCGCGCTGCCCGGCGCTGCGGCGTCCGTTGCCGACGCACTCGACTCGCTCGCCCAGACGCTCACGCGGGGGGAGGGGCCCTTCGTCGCCGTCTCCGACGACCTGGTCGTGGCCCGTGCCGCCTTGGCCCCGCTGGCCGATGACCCCTACGCGCCGACGACGCTGCTCGTGCGGCCGGCGTCCGCCGACGCTGCCGCCGACGTGCGGGTACGACACCACGTGGTGGTGAGCGTGGGCACGCCGTTCCACTCCGTGACGGCTCCTGACCGTCGTTCGGTGGGCGTGCTGCGCATCGGGGCGGCGGATCGCGCCGCGGCGGCGACCGCGATCGCCGACCTCGCCGACGCCCTTCGCGCCGGCACCGTGACGAGTTCCGGTCGGGATGCCATCGAGTTGGCGGCCGTCGCGCTGACCCGTGGCGGTATCGGCGTGCGCGCGGTCGACATGGTCGACGTGCCCTGGGTCCGGTCGCCGTCGGACCCGTCGGCTGCAGAGGCGGCGGCCGCATCGGTGAGCGACCAGCGGATCGCGCAGCTGCAGGCGAACCGCGTCGACGACGGGTTCTACTCCACGTTCGTGGTGCGCCGGCTCTCCAAGCCGCTCACCCGGATCGCCCTGCGCCTGGGCTGGTCACCGAACGCCATCACGTTGCTCTCCTTCGCCATCGGGCTGGCGGCAGCGGCGTCGTTCGCCGTCGGGTACCGATGGGCACTGGTGCTGGGCGCGGTGCTGCTGCAGCTCTCCCTGGTCGTGGACTGCGTCGACGGCGAGGTGGCGCGGGCCACCCGTCGTTTCAGCGCCCTCGGGGCCTGGCTCGATGCATCGACCGACCGCGTCAAGGAGTTCCTCGCGTACGCCGGTCTCGCCGTGGGCGCGGCCCGGTTCGGCGTCGAGATCTGGTGGCTCGCCGTCGTCCTGATCGTGCTGCAGACCACTCGGCACATGTCGGACTACGACTTCTCCCGCGTCCAGCGCATGCGCGAGGCCCATGTGCCGCTCCGAGACGTGCGCCTGCCGGACGACGGGGCCGCAGGCGCCGCAGGCGGCTGGTCGGTGAGCGGCGCGATGGAGATGTCCACGCGGATGAACCGTCGCGACGCCGTCCGGTGGGCCAAGCGCGCCATCCACCTGCCGATCGGGGAGCGCTGGCTGATCCTCAGCGTCGTCGCCGCGCTGCTCGGCCCGTCCTGGGCGCTCGGGGTGCTGCTCGTGGCCGGGCTGGCCGCCCTCGCCTACGTCACCGCCGGTCGCACCCTGCGGACCTTCACGTGGCGCGGGGCCACCCCTGACGCGGGCGCCGAACTGCTGGCCCGGCAGGGCGACAGCGGTCCGCTGCTCGCGCTGCTGTCCGCCGTCGTGCCTGCCGCCCTACGCCGTCGCTGGTGGGCGCACCGCGCGGCCTGGGCCGTCCCCGCGCTGCTGCGCCTGGTCGAGCTCGGCGTGGTGGCGATCATCGTCCTGGCGGCGTTTCCGGACGCCGTCGTCATCGCGTTCTGGTGGATGGCCGTCGTGGCGTTCCACCACTACGACACCCTCTACCGGGCCCTCCAGGGATACGCGCCACCGACGTGGCTGGTCTGGGCCGGACTCGGCTGGGATGGGCGCACCGTGCTGGTCGTCGTCCTGGCCCTGGTCGGGGCATCGGCCGTCAGCGTCGGCCTGGCGTGGGGGACCGCGGTGCTGGCTGCGCTGTTCGTGGTGGTGGCGTCCGTACAGTGGTTGTCCGTGCAGAACCGGACGAGATCGTGAGCGAGGAGCGGGTCCCCCGCCCGGACAATCCGACCATCGCGCAGATCCGCGAGGTCGGGCAGCCGCCGGCCGTCCGAGGACGACGCAACTCCGAGCACTGGGTTGCGGATGCCTACCAGCGACGCATCTCCCCGTACCTGACGCGTGTCCTGCTCAAGACCCCCATCACGGCGAACGGGGTCACCTGGCTGATGGTGGCGACGGGTGCCTCGGCCGCCTTCGCCCTGCTGATCCCCGGCCTCCCCGGCGCGATGCTGGCGGCCCTGCTGGGCCAGCTGCAGATGCTCTGGGACTGCAGCGACGGCGAGGTGGCCCGCTGGCGCCAGACGACGTCCCCCAAGGGCGTCTTCATCGACCGCGTCGGCCACTACACGGCCGAGGGCCTCATCCCGATCGCCTTGGGCATGCGCGCGGCCGGCTTCCCGGATGCGGGCTGGCTGCAGACCCCGTGGCCGTTCATCGGCGCTCTGCTCTCGGTGATGGTGCTCTACAACAAGTCCCTGAACGACATGGTCCACGTCTCACGGGCCTACAACGGACTCCCGAGGCTGGAGGAGAAGGCCGAGGTCGCCGCGCCACGCTCGAGCGGCCTGCGGCGGCTGCGCTCGCTGGTGCGCTTCTTCCCCTTCCAGCGGGCGTACCACTCGGTTGAGCTGACGCTGCTCGCGCTGCTCGCGGCGATCGGGGACGTGATCGTCGGCGACCTCGTCGTGACCCGGGTACTCGTCGGCTTCCTCGCGGTCTTCGGCGTCATCACCATCGTCGGTCACCTGGCCGCGATCCTGTCGTCGAGCCGGCTGCGATGACGCCGGCCCGGCCGCGTTTCGGCGTCGTCGTCCTGACGATGGGCACTCGAGCGGACGACCTGCGCCGCGGCCTGCGGTCGCTGCTCGACCAGGTGGACGTCGCGACCGACATCGTGGTGGTCGGCAACTCCTGGGACCCGGTGGGGCTGCCGGATGGGGTCCGCTCGCTCTACCTGCCGGAGAACGTCGGCATCCCCGCAGGGCGCAATGCCGGCGTGCCGCTCGTCGAGGGTGAGTACCTGTTCTTCCTCGACGACGATGCCTGGCTGCCCGACCCGGGCTTCCTGGCCTCCGTGGCGCAGCGGTTCGAGGCCGACCCCAGACTGGGCCTCATCCAGCCCCGGGTCGTCGACCCGGCCGGCCTGCCGTCACCGCGCCGGTGGGTGCCTCGGCTGCGGGTGGGCAACCCCTTCGAGTCGGGCCCGGCGACCGCGCTCTGGGAGGGCGCGGTGGCGATGCGGCGAACCGTGTTCGACGCTACGGGCGGGTGGCCCGACGAGTTCTTCTACGCCCACGAGGGCATCGACCTGGTGTGGCGCGTGTGGGACGCCGGCTACACGCCGTGGTACGCCGCCGACCTGGTGGCGCACCACCCGGTGATCGACCCGGCGCGCCACGACGTCTACTACCGGCTGAACGCCCGTAACCGGGTATGGCTGGCCCGGCGAAACCTGCCAGTAGTCCTCGAACCCGCCTACGTGGGCACGTGGGTCGGGATGACGCTGTTGCGGGTGCACGACCGGGACGCTCTGGGTGCCTGGTTCTCGGGCCTGCGGGAGGGGATGGGCCAGCGTCCCGAGGGTCGTCGCCCGATGCGGTGGTCGACCGTGTGGGCGATGACCAAGGCCGGACGACCGCCGATCATCTAGCCGAGGGCTCCGGCCGCTCGCCGTCCGGGTCCGGACATAGGTAAACCCCTGACGACGGGGGAGACATCAGGGGCTTACTTTCTGAACTGTACCTCAGTTGCCAAAGGGGTGCATCAGGACGCGCAGAATTTCTCGTCTCCAGTGTTGACCTGGGCGGTGTAGTCCTGGGTCAGGTCGTTCAGCACGACCTTCTTCACGTCGGTGAAGTCGCTGCCGATGATCAGGGTCAGGACCGGCCCGAGCTTCTTGACCTTCTCCTCGGTGGTGGCCCCGGCCGCGTAGGCGAGGGTCTTCGCGGACTGGTCCCAGCGCTTGTCGTACTGGACGGTCGTGCTCGTGTAGTCGGTGGTCTCGGCGTTGTCGACCTGCTCGACCACGAAGCCCTGCTTGCGCAGCTTCTTGGCGACCTTGTTGGCCAGCTTCGGGGTGGTGGTCCCGTTGAGGACGTTCACCCGGATGTTCTCCGGCGGGGTCTTCAGCAGCGGCACCGACTCGCCGCCCTCTCCCGCCGGCGGCCAGGACGTGTCGTTCTTCATCGCGTCCCACAGCGACTTGGCCTTCTCCTGATTGACGCTGACGGTCGCCCCGTCGGAGTTGGGCGTCCACGGCAGCGTCGTGAAGGTCACATCGGCGGGCTTCAGCTCCTGCAGGCTCAGGGCGAGGTCCTTGAGGTTGTTGATGTCGGCCATCTGCGGGTCCGCGGTGAGCGACTCGGTCGCCGCGTCGAGGACGTTGAGCAGCTGCGCCGGGTTGAGCAGCGTCCCGCTGGACAGGACGTTGCGCATCAGTGACGACAGGAAGGCCTGCTGACGGCGGATGCGCGAGGTGTCCGACCCGTCGCCGAGCGTCTTGCGAGCGCGAACGAAGGCGAGCGCCTCCTCGCCGTCGACGACGTGCTTGCCGGCGTCGAGCTTCAGGCCGCTCAGCGGGTCATCGACGGGGTTCTCGAGGCAGATCTCGACGCCGCCGACCGCATCGACCATGCGCTTGAAGCCGCGGAAGTCGACCAGCATGAAGTTGCTGATATCGAGGCCGGACATCTCCTTGATGGCCTTGAGCGTGCAGCCGGGCCCGCCGAGCTCGATGGCCTGGTTGAAGCGGCCGGAGTAGCCGCCGACCTTCTTCCCGTCCTTCTTGCAGTTCGGGAGGGTGATGATGGTGTCGCGGGGGATGCTGACCCCGAGTGCGGACTTCCGGTCACCACTGATGTGCATGACGATGGTGGTGTCGGACCGCTCACCACCGATCTCGGTGGCGTTGCCGAAGCCGCCGTTGCCCTTGCCCTCGCGGGTGTCGCTGCCCATCAGCACGACGGTGAGCGGCTCGTAGGTGCCGGTCTCCTCGTTGATGACGTTGAGCGGCTCGGCGGCGCTCTTGGGATCGATGTTCTCGCTGATGTCGACGGCGGTGATGTTGCCCTGCAGCTGGTTCATGACCACGCTGATGCCGGCGCCCGCGATGGTCGCGACGAGGACGAGGGCCGAGACGATCGCGACGAGGACACGGCCGACGTGGCGGCCGGTTCCCGCTGAGCTCATGCTGATGTCCCTCGGTTCACGCGGAGTTCGTCTTTCGCACACCGCTTCGTCATGGTAAGCGGTTTCGCAGGCTGCTCCGAATCGACGCACGGGGGGCCGCTGAGGTTCCCGCCCGTCGAGCGTGGAGCTCAGGCGCTCCCGCCCGGCGAGTCGCGCCTGAGCGCCACGCTCGACGGGGTGGGCTGTGACGAATGTGACACGCGTGACGGGTGGTGAATGGAGTTCGGGGCATCCGTGTGGCACCGTGGAGGCTGGATCCGCCCGCCCGACGGCCCGTCGCCGTCCCGATCGAGGAGTCGCGTGACCGGCCTGTCGTCCTTCCCCGCGCCGCCGCTGCGCCCACCCGTGCGTCGGGGGCTGGCGGCCGTGCTGGCGACTGCAGTGGTCGCGGCGGGGCTCGCGCTGCCGGTCGCGCCGGCCACCGCGGCTCCGGCCGAGGACCCGGTGGTGCCGCCCGAGTTCGTGCTGCGCGGCGCCGGCTGGGGGCACGGGGTCGGCATGCCCCAGTGGGGCGCCTACGGGATGGCCCAGGAGGGCCGCGACGCGGTCAGCATCGTCACCTACTACTACCAGGGCACGACGGTCGCGCCGGTCCAGGACGACATGGACATCCGGGTCAACCTGCGCTACCAGTCGGACACCGTGCGCATGCGCGCCGAGCCGCTGGAGGGCTCGGGCGGGGCAATCGAGGTCACCGTCGGCCCGAACGTCACGGTGGGCGGCCCAGCCGACGAGTTCCGCTTCACGGTGCGCGATGCCGGGGTCGGCGTCGAGCGGATCGCCGGCGGGCAGACCGCGGACCTCGGCGTCGCGGCGACCGTCACGGTGCGCTGGGCGGGTACTCGTACCCCCGGCTCGGCCGCCGGCGGAGCCACGCTGCTGAACGTCGCCGGCTCGAAGTCAGGCCTGGACACGTCCGGCCACCGCTATCGCTACGGCACCGTCGAGGTGATGCCGATCTCGACCAAGAACGGCGTCCGTCTGAACGCGGTGAACTCCGTGCGCCTGCACGACGAGTACCTCTACGGGATCTCCGAGGTGTCCAGCTCCTGGCCGGCCGCCGCCATGCAGGCACAGGCGCTCGCGGCCCGCACGTACGCCCTGAGCAAGGTGAACGCCGGCGTTCGGCAGGCGTGCGGCTGTCACGTGGACGACGGTGGCGGTCCGTACTACGACCAGACGTTCACCGGCTGGGGGAAGGCCAGCGCCGCGAAGGGCGAGCGCTGGCTGGAGGCAGTCAACGCGACCATGGCCGCGCCGAACGCCGGACTGACGATCCTCTACGAGGGCCAGCCGATCCGGGCGTTCTACCACTCGTCCAGCGGCGGGGCCACGCAGTCTGTTCAGGATGTCTGGGGCGGCACCCTCCCGTACGCGCAGAGCGTTCCGGACCCATGGAGCCTCGTCGCCGACAACCCGAATCGGGCGTGGTCGGTCACCGTCCCGCAGGCCCGCATGGCGAACCTGTTCGGGGTGCCCGTCGTGCTGTCGCTGGCGGTCGGCGAACGGTACGCGTCCGGGGCCGCCAAGACCTTCACTGCCGTCTCCGGCGACGGCAGCACCGTCGCGGTGTCCGGGCCGAGGCTGCAGTCCGCGTTCGGCATGAAGACCCGGCACGTGTCCGCCATCGAGTACCTGGGCGCGCCACCGCCCGCGGAGACCCCACCCCCGACGGCGCCACCAGCCCCCGCACCGCCACCGGCCGAGCCGCAGTCCACCGTCAAGCAGCGCACGGTGTCCCTGCTCACGCCGGCCGCGCTCACCATCGGCAAGGGCGAGCGCTACAAGGTGGTCGGCATCGTCCGGCCGGCCAAGGCCAAGCTGCGGGCGTGGCGTCAGCAGCTGGTGGACGGCCAGTGGGTGACCGTGGCCAAGGACCGCACGAGCGCCAAGGGCCGCTACCGCTTCGTCGTCAAGAAGGCCAAGCCGGCGACAGCGGGCACCTACCGGGTGCTGGTGGTGCGCAAGAAGGCCGTCGTCGGGGTCAGCCCCGAGTACACGCTGGCAGTGTCCTGACGGAGGCCGAGGCTCGGGGCGGCTACCCAGCCACCGCGGTGATCCGCTCCTGTTCGCGGAGGGATGCCCCCGCCTCCCCGCGAACCAGCACGACGGCCGCCGACGCGATCAGCGGGGCAGCGAGCGAGCCCAGCCATCCGTCGACCATCGACGTGGACGCGTCCACCAGTAGCCGGCCACCAGATTCGAGGCGCCAGTCGGCAGCGCGGGCGGCGGCTCGCTCGAGCAGGGCCTGCTGGTCCAGCCGATCGCCGTCCAGCACGAGGGCCGGGGAGTCGGGCGCCGGCGGCTCGAAGAGGTACGCATCCGGCTGCTGGCGCACGGTGAGGGTGACGTCGACGCAGCCGGGCGGCAGTTCGCCGGTGATCGGCATTCCGAACGGATGCATCGACGCCACGGCGACGTCCGGGACGCCAGCGGCCGCGAGCGCGACCGCCTCGTCCGGCGACGCCACCACGAGGTCTGCGTCGGTGCTCGCGGGCGCGATGGCGCAGCCGGCCGTCCAGGCCCCCGCGCACCAGGCCGCCCGCTGCCAGTGCACCGGCAAGTGCAGGCCGACGGTGGCCCCGGGATCGAGCTCGAACTCGTCACGCAGCGCATTCGCGATCTTCGCGGCGGCGTTGGCCAGCGAGACGGCGGAGAGCTCGGTGCGCTCCCCGCTGTCCGCGTCGACATACGTCACCAGCGGTGAGCCGGGCTCCGCGCGCAGCCGCCGCTGCAGGAGGGACCACGCGTCAGCCACGCGGCGCACGCTACCCGCTCGTCGCTGCCCGCCCTGTGGGACGCTTGCCGCGTGACTGAAGCCGTCCTCCTCGTCGGGGGCCAGGGCACCCGCCTGCGCCCGCTGACGATCCACACGCCCAAGCCGATGCTGCCGGTGGCGGGAGTGCCGTTCACCGTCCACCAGATCACGCGGGCCCGGGATGCGGGGGTCACCCGCATCGTGCTGGCCACGTCGTACAAGGCCGAGGTGTTCCGGACCTTCATCGACGACGCGGACCTCGGCATCGAGGTGGTCATCGCGACGGAGGAGGAGCCGCTGGGCACCGGCGGCGCGATCCGGCATGCCCTGCCGTTCCTGGAGAGCGGCCCGGACGAGCCGGTCCTGATCTTCAACGGCGACGTGCTCAGCGGAGTCGACATCGCCGGCCTCGTCGAGCACCATCGCGACACGTCGAGCGACGTCACGCTGTACCTGACGCCCGTCGAGGATCCGCGCGCGTACGGGCTCGTCCCCACGGACCACTCCGGGCGGGTCACCGCCTTCCTCGAGAAGCCGAAGACCGACGAGGAGATCGTCACCAACAACATCAACGCCGGCTGCTACGTGTTCCGCCGCAGTGTCATCGACCGCATCCCCGCCGGCCGCCCGGTGTCCGTCGAGCGGGAGACCTTCCCCGGCCTGCTGGCTGACGGACGCGATGGTCACGGGCGTCGTCGACAAGGGGTACTGGCTCGACCTCGGGACGCCGCTGTCCTTCGTGCGCGGCTCGTGCGATCTGGTGCTCGGCGCCGCGCCGTCACCGGCCGTGCCGGTGACCGGCGACTACCTCGCGCTCGACGGCGCGCAGGTGGCGGATGACGCGCAGCTGCACGGCGGCACGGTCATCGGCCGTGGCGCAGTGGTTGGCTCCGGCGCCATCGTCAACGGCGCGGTCGTCTTCGATGGCGCCGAGATCGCCGAGGGCGCACACGTCATCAACAGCATCGTGGGTGTCGGCGCGGTCGTGGGCGCGGGCACCGTCCTGCGCGGTGCGGTCATCGGCGACGGTGCGGTGGTCGGCCGCGGCAACGAGCTGCTGGAGGGCGTGCGCGTGTGGCCGGGCGCGAACCTGAGCGATGTCTCCGTCCGGTTCTCCAGCGACGCCTGACCAGCAGGGCCGCTGGCGGGCGCCCTACGCGGTCAACCTGACTGCGGTGCTGGGGCCGTACCTTCGCGGCGCGACTGATCCCGTCGCCCTCATGGACGGCGATGCCGTCGCCTGGCGGGCCTGTCGCACCCCCGAGGGTCCCGGCACGCTGCGGATCGAGGCTTCTCGGGACTCCGTCACTGCGGATGCGTGGGGCGACGGCGCGGGCTGGCTGGTGGCGTCGGTGCCCGACCTGCTCGGGTTCGAGGATGTGGGAGCCCTCGATGCCGACCTGCTGCCCTCTAACCTCGGCGCCGTCTGGCGGCGGGTGCGCGATCGCTGGCGCGTGCCGAGGAGCGGACTCGTCCTCGAGGCACTGCTGGCCGCGATCCTCGAGCAGAAGGTCACCGGGGTGCAGTCCAGGCGATCATGGCGCTCGCTGGTCGTTGCGACGGGGAGTCGCGCACCTGGGCCGACACCGCGGCCGATGTTCGTGCTTGGTGAGGTTGCGCAACTGCGGCAGGTGCCGTCGTGGCAGTGGCATCGGTGGGGGGTGACCCCGCACCAGTCGGCGGCCGTGCTCCGGGCGCTTGCGGCGGCCGGGCGGCTGGCCGAGTGCGCGGACCTGCCGCACGAGGGGGCGCGCCGTCGGCTCACCTCGATCCCCGGCATCGGCGAATGGACGGCCGCGGAGGTGGGCCAGCGGGCGCTGGGCGACCCGGACGCCGTCTCGTTCGGCGACTTCCACCTCGCCCACCACGTCGTGTACGCGTTCACCGGGGAGATGGACGGCGCCGATGAGCGGATGGCCGACCTGCTGGCGCCGTTCGCCGGCCAGCGCTACCGGGTGCAGCGGCTGGTCGAGCTGTCCGGGATCTCCCGTCCGGCGCGGGGACCGCGGATGACGATCGCCGACCACCGACGGCACTAGCCCCAGACCCGTCACTCGTTTCTCCCGTAATGCGGGACAAACGCGCGAATCGGCCGGATTTCCGGGCCGGATTGCGGATTTGTCCCGCATGACGGGACAAACGAGGGGGTCAGTGCCAGCGGAGGAAGCGGGACCGCACCGCGTCGGTACGGTCCGGTCGAGCACTCGGCTCGGCGGCGGCGCGCCCCACGGCGACCGCACCGAGCGGCTGCCAGGACTCCGGCAGGTCCAGCACCTCGCGCACGGTCTCGGGGCAGAACACCGTCGACGAGATCCACGCCGACCCCCACCCGTCGGCGGCCAGGGCCACCAGCAGGTTCTGCACCGCCGCGCCGCCCGCGACCACGAACAGGTCCCGCTCGAAGCCCAGTCGACGCGCATCCGGGTACGGGTGCGCGGCCCCGGCGAGCTCGAGGAACGGCAGCACCACGATCGGGGCGTGGCGCAGCAGGTCACCGCGGCGCACGCGTCGCGCGATCGCATCGTCGTCGAAGCCGTCGATCCCGGCCAGATCGGCGATCCACCGGTCGCGCATGGCGTCCAGCAGTCGGTCGCGCTCCGCTCCAGGGCGCAGGGCGACGAACCGCCACGGCTCGGTGTGGTGCGGCGCGGGCGCGCTGACCGCCGCTGCGACGGCCGCTTCGATGGCCTCGTCCGGGACGTCCTCGTCCGTGAACGCGCGGATGGTGCGGCGCGCGAACGGCGCCGACCGCCGTCCCTCCGCGAGGGCCTCTGCGGTGCCGAGGGTGAAGAGGTCCTCGTCCAGGGGCCGGACCATCGCCGCCGCCCCCGGCCCGTCCACGTCGGTCACCAGGTGCCCGAGGCCGCGGATCACGGCCACCGGGCTCGAGTCGAGCTTGCCGCGGACGAGCTCGCTGGCCGCCGCGAGCTCGTCCGCCACGGCCACCACCGTCATCTCGAGGGCATGCCCGGACGGATCCGTCCGGCCGGTGAGGTCGTCGAGCACGCGCACCCCGGCCGCGCCGATCGCGACGTCGGTCAGGCCGAGCCGCCACGGACGGCCCATCGTGTCGGTCACGAGCACGCCGATGCGCACGCCTGCCAACGAACCGATCTCGCGACGCAGCATCGCGGCGCTGGCATCCGGGTCCACCGGCAGCAGCACCACATGCCCCGCCTCGACGTTGCTCGCGTCCACTCCGGCAGCCGCCATCACCAGGCCGTGACGGGTCTGGACGATTCGGACCGTGCCGCGCGGGGTGGTGCGGCTGGCGACGGCACGGACCGCCTCGGCGCTGATGGCCTCCTCGCGCGAGTCAGCGGGCACCACCCGACCCTCGGCCTTGCTGACGATCTTGCTGGTGACCACGACGATGTCGCCGTCCGCGATGCCGGACGTCCCGTCGGGCCAGCGCAGCTCGCCGGCCTGCTCGTCGATCAGCCGCCCGAGGTCGTCCCCCGCAGTGATCGCCCCGATCCCGGGGACGGGGACGATCTGGATCGCCGGGGTCATCCGCTGCTGCCCCCGACGCCCGCCAGGTCGAGCGCCTCGGCGGCGATGCGTGCGGTGGCCTCCACGTCGGACATCAGGGTGGGCACGGCGCGCGCCCGGATTCCCGCGGCCTCCACCTCGGCGACGGCACCGGCGTCTGCGCTGTCGACGAGCCAGCCGTCGATCAGGCCACCGTCGGCACGGCTGCCGTAGTGCAGGCCGACCGCGGCCGCCGTGGTCGGGACGCCGATCGCCGACAGGCACGCGTCGGCCATGCCGCGCACGGGGGCGCCACCGATGATGGGGGAGACCCCGACGACGGGCGCGGCCGTGCTGCGCAGCGCGTCGGCCACGCCCGGCACCTGCAGGATCGTGCCGATCGACACCACCGGGTTGCTCGGCGGAAGCAGCACGACGTCGGCCGACGAGATGGCATCCAGCACCGCCGGCCCCGGGCTGGCGGACTCCACTCCCACCAGCACGAACTCGTGCGCCCGCGGCTGGGCCCGGTAGCGGATCCACCACTCCTGGAAGTGGATCGCCACGCGCAGCGGGGCGCCGTCCACGTCAGTCGACCCGTCGGGGGAGTCGATGACGACGTGCGTCTCCGCCCGGTCGTCGGTCATGGGCAGCAGCCGCACGCCGGGTTGCCAGTGCTCGCACAGCGCCGCCGTCACCTCGGTGAGCGAGTACCCGGAGGCCAGGGCCTGGGTCCGGATCAGGTGGGTGGCGATGTCCTTGTCCCCGAGCCCGAACCACGTCGGCTCGACGCCGTAGTCCGCGAGTTCGTCCTTGACCGTGAACGTCTCCCCGTCGCGGCCCCAGCCGCGCTCCTCGCTGATGCCGCCGCCGAGTGTGTACATGACGGTGTCCAGGTCGGGGCACACCTTGAGCCCATGCACCCAGATGTCGTCGCCCGTGTTGCCGACCACCGTGATCTCGGAGCCGGGATGCTCAGCCTCGAGCAGGTGACGCAGCCCTCGCAGGAAGCGGGCTCCGCCGATGCCGCCGGCCAGCACGGTGATGCGCACGCGCGCATCCTGTCAGACCCGGCGACGGGGCCGTTCCGATGCGCATCGACGCACGTCTCCGCGGGACACTTGTGCCATGGCCGTCGTCACGGATGGCACCCTTCGCACGCAGACCCCGGTGGTCCGAGGATCGCGCCGCCGTCGGTGGCCGATGGTGCTCGTCGTCGTGGTCCCGTTGACCGCCCTGCTGCTGCTTGCCGGGGTCGTGTGGATCTACAGCGGCATGATCGCGGACGCCATGCGGGTGCCCCAGCCGGCCGCGGGGTTTCCGATGGTGGTGACCTCGGTGGAGGGGGACACGGTCAGTTACGTGGACGTCCCCGACGGCTGGACGGATCAGGGGCGCTATGCGATCCGCACCCCGGACGGCGGGTATTCGCTGACGGCCGATCCCGTCGTCGGGGTGGCAGGCGCCGGGACGAGGACCATCGTCGACGTGGTGAGTCCGCCTGAACTCGCCGTGGGGCAGTACGTGGCTCTGGACGGCTGGTACTTCGGCGACGATCCCGCACACGTCCTTGGCCTGCCCTACGAGCAGGTCACCTACCTGACACCTCTCGGCCCGGCAGCCGCGTGGGTGATTCCCGGCGACGGGCGGACGTGGGTCGTCTACGCCCACGGCCGTGGCGACCATCCGGCGCAGGGGCTGCGACTGGCCCGGACGGCCGCGGATCTCGGCTACCCGATGATGCTCATCCAGTACCGCAACGATCCGGAGGGACCTGCCGGCACCGGCATGGCGCACGCCGGCACGGACGAGTGGGCCGATCTCGACGCGGCCGTCCGGTACGCGCTCGATCGCGGGGCGCAGCGGGTGGTGCTCGCCGGAACGAGCATGGGCGGGGCGATGGCGTTGGCCCTGCTGGAGAACTCCGAGGTGGCCGACCGGGTCGCCGCGCTGGTCCTCGACGCGCCGCTGGTCGACTTCGCCGCCACGGTGGCGGAGCAGGCCGCGAGCATGTCCATTCCGCCGCCCGTGACGACGATGGCCAAGCAGGTGGCGGCCTGGCGGTTCGGATTCGACTGGGCGGCCATGGACTATGCCGGCAGGGCCGCCGCGCTGCGGGTCCCGACGCTGATCACGCAGGGCGGGGCGGACCGATCGGCGTTGCTGGCGAGCGCGGAGGAGTTCGCCTCGTCGGCGCCGGCCGGGACCGTGCAGCTCGAGATCTTCCCGGAGGCGGGGCACACGCTGGCGTGGAACATGGAGCCCCGACGCTTCGACCGGATCGTCGCTGAGTTCCTCGTTCGCCGGCACCGTCCGAGTAGCCCGGATGGCGGCTGAACCGCCCGTGGATGCCCGATCCGAAGAAATTTCCGGCTAATTGGGCGATATGTCCGGTTTTCACTTGACGATCGTGAATGACACCCCTGTAATACGTCCCAACGGTGACGCCCGTCGCCTGGGTCGAGGAGGTCTCTGCGTGGCCGACATGGTGCTGGTGCCCCTGTCCGACGCCGAGGAGTTGGCATGGCAGGAACGCGCCTTGTGCGCGCAGACGGATCCGGAGGCGTTCTTCCCCGAGAAGGGCGGCAGCACGCGCGAGGCGAAGAAGGTCTGCCTGTCGTGTGAGGTGCGGGTCGACTGCCTCGAGTACGCACTGCAGTCCGACGAGCGCTTCGGCATCTGGGGCGGGCTGTCCGAGCGCGAACGACGTCGCTTGAAGAAGCGGGCCGGCTAGTCCGAGCCTGCTTCGGTCGGCCGGACTCCGGCCGCTCGTTGCCCTGGCGACCCGCCGCGCGGGTCACCTTCGGGCCCCGACTGACCACGTACAGTTCCTCAGGTGATGGACGACGAGGACGCGCGCGACTCGACCCCGCGCAATTCGTCCTCGCCCGAGCGTCCGACTGACGCTCCGGACGCGTTCGACGAGCACCTGACCGGCGCGCTCGAGATCGTCGATGACCGCGAGCCGGAACCGTCGTTGACACCCCCCGCCCCGACCGGCCAGACCACGGAGTGGTTCAGCGTCGAGGACGAGTTCGCCGAGGAAGAGTTCGTGCCGGCCCTGCCGCGCCGGCACCATCACGTCACCACGGTGGTGGTCAGCCACGACGGGGCGGTCTGGCTGCCGGCGGTCCTGACCACGCTGGCCGCACAGTCGCGCCCGCCGGATGCGGCAGTCGGCGTGGACACCGGCTCGGTGGATGGCAGCGCTGACGTGCTCGCGGCGTCCTTCGGACCGGCCCGCACGGTGCGACTGGAGGCGTCCGCCGGGTTCGGCGAGGCGGTCCGCGCCGGACTGGATCACCTGGGTCCGGTGGCCCCCGAGCCGTTCGGTCCGGAGACCGTCTCCTGGGTCTGGCTGCTCCATGACGACAGCGCTCCCCACCCCCGCTGCCTCGAGCGGCTGCTCGACACGGCAGATGACAACCCCAGCGTCGCGATCCTCGGTCCGAAGATCCTCGGCTGGCACGACCGCCGGCTGCTGCTCGAGGCGGGCGTCACGATCTCCGGCTCGGGTCGACGGATCACCGGACTCGAGCGTCGCGAGCACGACCAGGGGCAGCACGACGGCGACCGCGACGTGCTCGCGGTGAGCTCGGCGGGCATGCTCGTGCGGCGAGAGGTCTGGGACCGCCTCGAGGGATTCGACCCGGCGCTGCCGCTCTTCCGCGACGACCTGGACCTGTGCTGGCGTGCCCATCGATCCGGCGAGCGGGTGCTGGTGGCCACCGACGCGGTCCTGCACCACCGGGAGGCGTCAGCACACGGGCGCCGCGCGGACGACATCGCCCCGCGTCCCAACCGGGCTGACCGCGAGGCGGCCGTGCACGTGCTGCTAGCCCAGGCGTCCGCGTGGGCGGCGCCGTTCCTGGCCCTGCGGCTCGTGCTCGGGAGCCTGGGCCGGGCAGGGCTGTACCTGCTGGGCAAGGACGTGCTCGCGGCCCGCGACGAGGTGGGCGCGGTTCTTACGCTCGCCCTGCACCCGTCCAAGGTGCGGGCCTCCCGAGAGCTCGTCGCGCGGACCACGACGGAGCCGGCGAGCGTGACCCGTCACCTCCGGCCCACGGCCCTCACCCAGCTGCGGCACGGCCTCGAGGTGCTGACCGGCGTCATCACCACCAGCGGTGCCGCCAGCGCAGGCACCTCGGTGAGCGCACTGGACAGCGGTCCGGTCGGAGACGACGCGGACTACCTCGCGGACGACTCGTCCGGGCTGCTGCGTCGAGTGTTCACGGCTCCGTGGTTCCTCATCACCGCCCTCCTCGTGGTCGTCGCCGTCGTCGGCACCCGCGGGCTGTGGCTGGGCGACGGTGTCCTGCAGGGTGGCGCGCTGATGCCGCCGCCTCAGGGCTTCGACGACCTGTGGGAGACCTACCGGCAGGCGTGGCACGACGTCGGCCCCGGCTCGACGACGCCTGCACCGCCGTACCTGATGGGCATCGCGGCCGTCGCCGCCCTCCTGCTCGGCAAGGCGCCGGTCGCCGTGAGCGTCCTGCTGCTGCTCGGCATCCCGCTCGCCGGCGTCAGTGCCTACCTCGCGCTCCGCGGCCTGGTGCCCAACCAGGGCATTCGCGTCTGGGCGGCGGCCACCTACGCCCTGCTGCCCGCGCTGACCGGGGCCACGGCGGCCGGTCGGATCGGCACCACCATGCTCGCCATCGTCCTGCCGTTCGTCCTGCGCTCACTGGCCCGGATCGGCGGCCCCAACGGCACCATTCGACGGGCCGCCGGCACCGCCATCCTGGTCGCGGTCGTCATCGCCGTGGCCCCCGCGGTGTGGATCATCATCATCGTCGCCGCCCTCCTCGTGGTCGGTCTTCGCTCTCGGCAGGCGGGCACCCGCATCGGCCCGCCGCTGCTCCGCCTGGCGCTCGCGGTCCTCGCGCCGCTGCTCCTGCTCCTGCCGTGGTCGCTCCACCTGCTGACGAACCCGGCACTGCTGCTGCTCGAGCCGGGCTTGAACGGGGCGGAGATCACCGACCGGAACCTGGCACCCTGGCACGTTCTCCTGCTGCATCCCGGTGGGCCGGGCATGACGCCGGTGTGGATCACGGTCGCGCTGGTGCTCGCCGGCCTGCTCGCGCTGCTGCGCACCGATCGGCTCCCGATCACCACCGCATTCGCCGCGCTCGGCGGTGTGGCCCTGCTGGTCGCGCTGGTCCAGATCGTGGTCATGGTCACGCCGCCCGGCTCGACGGTCGCGACGCGCCCCTGGCCGGGTCCGGCGACTCTGGTCCTTGGACTGGCCATCATCGCGATGGCGGCGGTCGGCTTCGACGGCCTGCGCGACCGGTTCATCGGGTCGAGCTTCACGCTCGGACAGCCGATCGTCTTTCTGGTCGCCATCGGTGCGCTGATCGTGCCGGTGCTGATCGCCGGCTGGTACGTGCGCGGCCTGGAGACGGTCGTCGTCAAGGCGCCGGCCTCGTCGGTGCCGGCGTTCGTGGCCGCCGACGCCGAGGGGCCACAGGCCCCGCGCAGCCTGGTGCTGGAACAGGACCGGGCGGGTGCCGTCGCGTACACGCTGCTGAACGGTCCGGGCCCGGTCCTCGGCGACGCCGAGACCGGCCCGCCCGCAAGCGCATGGGAGGCCCTCGACCCCGCGGTCGCTGCCATGGTCTCCGGGCGGGGTGGCAACGAGATCGCGACGCTGGCCGGCTACGGCATTCGATACGTCCTGCTGGCGCCGGGGGCGTCCACGGAGCTTGCCCCCACCTTGGACGGTGAGCCCGGACTGCGCCGGCTCTCCAGCTCCGGTGGCGAGGTGCTGTGGCGGGTCGCCGGCGTCACCACTCGAGTGCGCATCGTGGCGGGCGAGCGGGCCGTGCCCATGGGGGTGGCGCCGGAAGGAACGGTGACCGCGAACCCGTACCTCGACGAGCCGCTGCCGGAGGGCGTCGAGTCGGGGACACTCGTCATCGGGGCGGCGCTCGACGATGGCTGGCGGGCGGTCGCGCGGGCGACGTCCGGCACGTCCACGGAACTCGCCGGTGCCGCAGGACCCGACCTCACCGCGTGGTCACAGGCCTTCGAGGTTCCGGCGGGCACGGCGTCCGTCCGAGTGGACTTCGACGACTCGGGCCGGACGCTGTGGCTGTGGTGGGAACTGCTGGTGCTGCTCGCCCTGGTCGTCCTGGCGCTGCCCGAGCGGCGGCGCGTGGATCCCGATCCCGACGTCGACGAGGATCGCGAGCCGATCGACGCGCGCGTGCTGGCCTCGGCTGCGGGGGGTGAGGAGTGATGTTCGGGCGCAAGAAGGTCAAGCTCGAGCGGATGCCCCGGCTCCCCGAGCAGGATGCCGCCGCCCCAGTCGTCCGGGTCGATGAGCCGGTGGCCGCCGCCCCGGTGGTTGATGAGCCGGTCGTCGACGACACCGACGACGCGTGGCGCGCCGACGATCCCGAGATCGAGCCGGACGTCGCTGACCTCGACGACGAACCGGAGGACGGCGAGGCGGGGGTCCCCGCCGACGCGGACCCGGACGACGTCGCACCGATCGCCGCGGCCGGCGGGTCGGGTGGTCGACGCATCGGTCGGCGGCGGTCCCGCAGCGGAGGCGATGGCCCGGGGGGCGGGCGTGCGGGCGGCTCGCCGCTGGGGAGCGTGCGACCGCTCGCCATCACGGCGGCGGTCGCGGTGATCCTGGTGCTCGTCGCGACGCTGGTTCAGCAGCCCGTGCCAAGGGCGGCCGAGGGAGCCACCACGGTCGAGCCGGTCGGGTCAGCCCTGCTGCTCTGTCCGGAGCCGGGGGCCGGCACGGACCTGGGGGTCCGGGTGACCGCGGCCGTCGTGCCGGGACAGCCGGGGCAGGACCGGCCGGGGGAGGCGGGCCTGCTGACCCTGCCCGGGGAGCCGGCGGCCGAGTCGGACATCGAGGTGCCCGGTGGGCAGGCGCAGATCGAGGCGTTCGGTCGCGAGCTGCCGCCCATCGTGGCCTTCGGCGACGAGGGCCTCGCGCCGGGCCTCATTGCGGACCAGTGGGGGCGTGACCCCGGGGGTCGGGGCCGCGGGATGGCGAGCACCTCCTGTGCCCCTGCGGCGTCGGAGTTCTGGTTCGTCGGGGGCGGCGCCGTGGCCGGGCGCGTCACCCGAATCGTCCTCGTCAACCCGGATCCCACGGCAGCGATCGTCGACGTGATCATCCGCGGCGAGGACGGCGTGATCGACGCGCCTGCGGGTCGTGGGCTGGTGATCAAGGGCGAGTCCCGACTCGTCGTCCGACTCGACGTGCTGGCCCCCGGCGTGGCCGCCACCGCGGTTCAGGTGCTCGCGCGCACGGGCCGGATCGGGGCGGCCGTCGATGACGAGCAGCGGTCCGGGCTGTCCAACGTCGGCACCGACTGGATCCCGGTCGCCGCGCCGCCGGCCACTCGCGTGTACGTCCCGGGCGTCGTGAACGGGTCGGGGGCCCGCGTGCTCTCGATCGCGGCGCCCGGCGGCGACGACGCGATCGTCAACGTGCGGGTGATCACGTCGGAGGGCACGTACGCGCCGGCGGAGCGATCGCGGGTGGAGGTGCCCGCGGACGCGGTCGTGGCACTGGATATGGCACCCGTTCTCGACGGGTCGGCCGCGACCCTGGAACTGACGTCCGACGTGCCGATCGTGGCCGGGATGCGGATGTTCTTCGGCAACGAGACCTCGTTCAGCGCCGGTGCACAGCCCTTCTCCGGCCCCGCCGCCGTCAGCGGCCTGCCCGTCCGCACGTCGACCGACGTGCGGGTGGGGATCACGGCCCCGAACAGCGCGGCAGAGGTGGAGATCGTCCTGCTGCCGTTCCGCGGCGGCAAGGCCGCCGCGGAGGCGACCAGCCCGCGACGGATCCGCGTCGACGCGGGCACGATGAGGTGGATCCGGCTGAGGGCGCCGTCGGGGGCGGACTGGTACTCCGCGGTGATCACGCCGGCGTCGGGCTCGGGTCCGGTGCTCATCGCACACCGGCTGCGGGAGTCCTCGCGATTCGGCGACCTCGTGACGGGGTACCCGTGGAATCCGTTGCGGACCGAGGTCGTGGTGCCCACCGCCGAGCAGGATCCTGGCGTGGCGGTCCGCTGACCCGCACGGCTGCTTCGGCGTGCCGCGCCCCTCGGATGGCTGCCCCGCACTAGCGTGCCCCTCGTGAGTCGTCGTCGTTGCTCGAAGCCGTCATGCAACGGCTCGGCCGTCGCCACCCTGACGTACGTCTACGCCGACTCCACCGCGGTGCTGGGTCCGCTGGCCACCTACGCCGAGCCGCACTGCTACGACCTGTGCCTGATGCACAGTGAGCGGCTGACCGCGCCACGCGGCTGGGAGATCGTCCGGATCACGCCGGATCCTGATGCGCTCAAGCCGAGCAGCGACGACCTGGAGGCCCTGGCCAACGCCGTGCGCGAGGCGGCTCGACCGCGCTACGCGCCGGGTGAGCCGCTGCCGACTGAGGTGCCGTTCGGCTCGGTCGAGGTGGCGCGCAAGGGTCACCTGCGCGTGCTGGCGTCGGTGGCCGATCCCGTCGACGACGACCTCGCCTTCGACTTCGACGACGACTGACGCCCACTCGACCTGCGCGCGCTATCGCGGAGCCGTGCCCGCGGTGGGGGGAAGCTGGTCGAGCAGGGGGTCGTGGACGACCCGCAGTTGCTCGTAGACCATCCAGCCCTCGGCAGACATCGCCGCCGACAGCTCTTCGTCGTCCCGGACATCCGCAAGCGCGGCCAGGGCCAATTGCGTCCGCGCCCGCTCGAATCGCGAACCCAGCTCCGCAAACTGCGCGACCGCCTGTTCGAGCGCGGACTGCGCGTCATCGAGTGCGCCTGCTCGCCATGCCGATATGCCGGCGAGCCGGCGGGCGTGCGCAACGGTGGCGGGCGACCCGATCCGTTGACCCTCGGCCTCGGCGGTCTGGGCGGTTTCGGCTGCATCGGCGATAGGCACGCTGGACCACGAGGCGTCGCACCTGGCCTCCCAGGTCGGACCGGCCAGCACCTGCCAGCCGGCGGGAGGGGCGTCCAGCATCCTGCGTGCTCGATCGGGGTGCCCGCTGTTGACCGCCAGTCGCAGCTGCCACGGGAAGCCGCGCTGATGGGCTCGGATCCGCGCGATCGCATCCCGGCCCCTCTCGATTCCGATCTCGTCGCCGCGGAGGTGATGGATCATCGCCGGCACGACGTACATGGCCACCGTGAAGCCGGGCGGGTCGTCGCGCAGGTCGCCGAGGGCGGCGACTCCTGCCTCGCAGCAGGCCACTGCTTCGTCCCATCTGCCGAGCCGGAAGAGCGACAGGCCCATCCACACGCGTGGGTGCGGCGTCATCGCCTCCGCGGCGGTGTCGACGTGTGCCTGCGCGATGCGGATGGACTCCTCGTACTCGCCGATCTCCTCGTACATCCAGGCGCCCATCGCGTGGACGTCGAGGATCTCCAGCGGGTCCGTGAGTCGGTCCTTGAGTTCCCAGCGCCGAAGCCAGATCGGCACCATCGCCGAGTAGCCACCCGCGTAGGTGGTCGTCCCGGCGGCGGCATCGAGGGCAGCGGAGGCCAGGTTCGGGTTCCCCAGCCGGATCGCCATGTCCGCCGCCTCGATACCCGCCTCGGTCAGACGGGGGATCTCGGCATCCTGGACCTCGTCCGGGAAGGCCCACGCCCAGGACGCCTCAGTGGCGAGCAGTCGCACCCGCGCCTCGGAGTCACCGGGGGGAGCGAGGGCCAGCCCTCGGCGGAGCAGGATCCCCACCTCGTCTGCCGTCGGAGCGCTGGTCATCATCCCCGGCCAGCGCACCGGGAACTCGCATGCCTGTGCGTACAGCAGGGCGGCGTAGTCGTCCCCGATGTCAGGCGAGCGGTCGGCGATCTCGGCGGCTGCGAGCAGGGTGCGCCAGCCGAGCTCGCCGAGCGCATCCTGCTGGTAGGCGTCTGCCAGCACTACGCGCGCGCGGCACTGCTCCTCGTCCGTGCGGGCGGTGTCGACGGCTCGCAGGGCGAGGCGCTGAGCGGACTTGCTCGCGGAACGGAGTCGAGCGGACTCGCTGGCGCGGATGAGCCATGCCACGGCCTGCGCGCGATCGGATTCGTCGGTGGTCACGCCCGTGTCGCGGGCCAACTCGATCGCGGTGGCGTAGTGCTGGGCGACGAGCTCCGTGATCTCGTCGATCCGCTCGCCGGACTCCGACTCGATCCAGCGCGCGGTCGCCAGATGGGCGGGAACCCGTTCGCTGCGCGGGATCGACTCGTATGCGACATCGCGGGTCAGGATGTGCGTGAACAGGTACTCGCTCTCCCCGGCGAGCGTCGATCCGAACCTACTGATGACGAGGTCGCGGTCCTGGAGCCGGCGGAGGGATTCCTCGATCGCATCGCCGTGCCGCGCCTCCGTGGGAACGAGCACGGCCACCGCCCCGGTCCAGAAAGTCCTCCCGACGACCGCCGCGGCACGAAGGGCGCGCTTGTCCTCCGGCGACAGCATGTCGATGCGCGCGGCCAGCACTCCCTGCACGGTGTCGGGGATGTCTACATCGTCGATGCCCTCGGCGGCTCGCCAGTGGCCGTCGACCCGGGTGATCGTCCCGGCGTCGATGAACTGGCGCAGGATCTCCTCGAGGAAGAAGGGATTGCCCTCGGCGCTGGCCAGGATGCGGGTGCGGACGCCTTCGGGGAGGGCGTGGACGGTCAGCAGGGCATCCACCAGTCGCCCTGCGTCATCCCCTGTCAGCGGAGTCAGATTCACCACGGTGGCGTTCCGCCGCCCGCCGCCCCAGGTGGTGCGAACGGACACCAGATCCGGCCGAGACGTGCACACGATGACGACGGAACCGCTCACCCGGTCCGACAACTCCTCGAGGATGTCCAGCAGGGCGGGATCGGCCCAGTGGATGTCGTCGATCACGACGATCACGGGTCCCGTCGATGCCAGGGCCGAGAAGAGTGCTGTCCAGGCGGCGTTCATCCGCCTCCGGACCACCTGCGGGTCCAGCTGCGACAGCGGCCGGTCGGGATCCTCCAGCCCCACCGTGTAGGCGAGCGCGGCGGCGATGTCCTCCACTGCCGAGACGCCGGCGCTGGCCAGCAGTGATTCGCTGGACTCCCGGATGCGAGCCAGTGCCACGTCCCGAGGGTCGCTGTCGGAGACGCCGGCGAGAGACTTGAGGATCTCGGCCAGCGGCCAGAAGGCGATGCCAGAGCCGTAAGGCAGGCATCTGCCCGATACCACTCGCGCGAGTTTCGCGTCGCGTGCCGTTTCCACGAACTCGCGGACCAGTCGGCTCTTGCCGACCCCGGCCTCGCCGAAGACCGTCACGAGGTTGGCCGAACGCTCCTCCGCGGAGCGGGTCAGGACGCTCCTGAGCAGGTCCAGCTCCCGGTCCCGCCCGACCAAGGGCGCCTGCAGCCCGGGCACCCCGCGCTCGGGTCGCTGGGGGGTGATACCCAGCAGGACTCTCGCGTCGACGCTGGCGGACCGTCCGCGCAGGTCCGACGCGACCGGGGCCGCGAACGTGAAGCCGCGTGCTGACCGCGCCGTCCGCGCAGAGACGAGGACCGTGCCTGGATCGGCGCTGGTCTGCAGGCGGGCAGCCACGTTCATCACGTCACCGGTGACGATCGGCTCGCCGGGGGCGGGATCCACTTCCGCCAGGACCTCTCCGGTGTTCACGCCCGCGCGGATCTGGAGCCGGACCCCGTGCTCGTGCTCGAGCGACCCGTTGACATCGTCGAGTGCGGCGAGCATGGCGAGGGCGGCTCGGAGGGCCCGCTCAGGGTCGTCCTCGTGCGCTGACGGGACGCCGAAGACGGCGACGACCGCGTCACCGATGAACTTCTCGACCGTGCCGCCCTCCGCCTCGATCGCCGACCGCATCGCGTCGAAGTACCTGCGCATGACCGCCCGCATCCGCTCGGGGTCCAGGCGCTCGGCCAAGCCGGTCGACCCGGCGACGTCGGCGAACAGGACTGTGACGACCCTGCGCTCGCCCTCGCTGGCTGGAGCGGCGTCGTGACGAGTGGTGGGCCCCGTCGAATCGGAGGGGGCGGGCGTTCCGCACGCGGAGCAGAATGCCGAGCGCGGCACCAGGTCGGCGCCGCAGTTCAGGCAGGCACGAGCCACCGGTGCGCCGCACCACGGGCAGAAGAGCGCGGCCGCGTCGTGCTCGGCGCCGCACGATCGGCAGGTCGCCATCGCTCGAGTGTAGGGCGACGGCGCGACGCGTGTTCTCGTTCGGCTCACGCTTTGGCGTCGCCGCATCCTTGGTCGTCGTCGGTTCCGCCGTCGACCGATAGCCTTGCCCGGTGCGCAACCTCGACGCGATCATCAAGGCCTACGACGTGCGTGGCACGTACCCCGACCAGTTGGACGAAGACCTCGCGCACGAGGTGGGGGCGGCCTTCGTGCGCGTGCTGGGGATCGCCGCGCAGGATGGCGGACCGGGCGCCGTGGTCATCGGCCACGACATGCGTCCCTCGGGTCCCTCACTCGTTGCGTCCTTCGCTGAGGGCGTCCGGGAGCAGGGTTGCGAGGTCATCCTGATCGGACTGGCCAGCACCGACGGCCTGTACTTCGCGTCCGGGCACCTGGGCCTGCCTGGGGCCATGTTCACCGCGAGCCACAACCCGGCGCAGTACAACGGCATCAAGCTGTGCCGGGCCGGTGCCGCGCCCGTCGGACAGGATTCTGGGCTGCGCGAGATCCGTCGCATGATCGACGAGGGAGTGCCGCGCGGCGAGGGCCCGCTCGGCGGCATCCGAGCGCAGGACATGCTGGTCGAGTACGCGCAGTTCCTGCGCCAGTTGGTCGACGTCTCCGGGGTCCGGCGGCTGAAGGTCGTCGTCGACGCCGGCAACGGCATGGGCGGATTCACGGTCCCAGCGGTACTCGGGGACAAGGCGGGCCTGCCGGCCCTGCCGCTGGACGTCGACCCGCTCTATTTCGAGCTCGACGGCTCCTTCCCCAATCACGAGGCGAACCCCATCGACGCCGAGAACATGCGCGACCTGCAGGCGCGGGTGCGCGAGACCGGCGCCGACCTCGGCCTGGCGTTCGATGGCGACGCCGACCGCTGCTTCGTCGTCGACGAGCGCGGGGAGATCGTCAATCCGTCGACGCTCACTGCGCTCATCGCCGCCCGCGAGCTCGCGAAGCATCCGGGCAGCACGGTGATCCACAACCTGATCACGTCGAAGGCGGTGCCGGAGGTGATCGTGGAGAACGGCGGTACCCCTGTGCGCACCCGGGTGGGGCACTCGTTCATCAAGCAGACCATGGCGGACACCGGCGCCGTGTTCGGCGGCGAGCACTCCGGGCACTTCTACTTCCGTGACTTCTGGCGCGCCGACTCCGGAATGCTGGCAGCCCTGCACACCATCGCCGCCCTGGGGGAGACGCCCGAGGGCACGACGCTGTCGAGCATGCTGGCCCCGTACGACCGGTACGTCGCCAGCGGCGAGATCAACACCGAGGTGGCCGACCAAGGAGCCGCCACGGAGACGATCCGGCAGGAGTTCATCTCGCGCGGGGTGACGGACATCGAGGACTTCGACGGCATGACGGTCACCGGTGACACGTGGTGGTTCAACGTGCGCCCGAGCAACACGGAGCCGCTGCTGCGGCTCAACGTCGAGGCTGCCGACGAGGCCCAGATGGCCGCCCTGCGCGACGACGTGCTCGCCATGATGCGCGCGGGTGCCTGACATGAGCGGACTCACCGGGCGACCGGCACCCTTGGGCATTCCGGCCGACCTGTGGGACGTGCTCGCCTGCCCCTGCCCGGAGCATGCCCCGGTGCGCGCCGACGAGGCGAACGGGGTCATCGTCTGCACGGCGTGCGGCCGGTCATTCGAGGTTCGCGACGGCATCCCGGTGATGCTGCTGGATGAGGCCACCCCGCCCTCGGAGGCCTGATCGCCATGATCATCGTGCGGGGCGCAGTCAAGGACTACGACTGGGGGATCGTCGACGGCCTCCAGCGCTGGTGCAGCCAGGCATCGGGTGAACCCCAGGCCGAGCTCTGGTACGGGGTGCATCCGGGCGGGCCGTCGCCGCTCGTCGACGACGCGGGCGAGCCCACCGGCGAGCATCTGGCCGACCGCTTCGACGTCGACGCGATCCCCTTGCTCGTCAAGCTGCTGGCGGCCGCCAAGCCGCTGTCCGTCCAGCTGCACCCCACCCGGCAACGGGCGCGACAGGTGTGGGGCGAGCAGCAGCAGCCCGGCGTCCCCCGGGTGCTCAGCGACCCCTTCGAGAAGACCGAGATGCTCGTGGCCCTCGACGAATTCGAGGCGTTCGTGGGATGGCGTGACCTCGGCGAGGCGATCGCCGTGCTGGAACGCATCGACGGCACGGACGCGGCCGTCGCCTCGCTCCGCGACGGCGACCTCGGCGGAGCCATTCGACACCTGCTGGCCGCCGCGTCCGACGCACGGGTGGCCCGCCTGCCGGATGCGGCCCGAGAGGCGGGCCTGCCGGACGAGCAGGTCGAGGCGTACCGCACGGTCGCGGAGCACTATCCGGGAGACGACGGCGGCCTGCTGACGGTCCTGCTGGCGTACCTGCGACTCGCGCCGGGCCAGGCGGTCTACGTCCCGGCCGGGCTGCCGCACAGCTACATCCGCGGGACCGGGCTGGAGGTCATGACCTCGTCCGACAACGTCATCCGACTCGGCCTGACCAGCAAGCCGGTGTTCGTCGAGCACGCGATCGAGGCGCTCGTCCCCGGGCTGCGGCCGCAGTTCCTGCCGACCCAGCACGGTGACCTGATCTGGCCCGTCGACTCGCCGTTCGTCGTACGCATCAACTCGTCCGGAACGGAGCGCATCCAGCACGGCTCCTATCGGATCGTGCTGCTCATCGAGGGTCAGGCGACCGTCGAGTCGGAGTTCGGGCGGATCTCGCTGAGTCCCGGCACGGCGGCGGTCATCGCCTCCGACGACCCCGACAACTACGTCACGTCCGATGGCCTGGTGGCCATCATCCAGTCGACGGAACGCTGAGGGGGTGGCGTGAGCACCGAGGGCGGCATCAAGGCGGTGATCGCGGCGCTGATCGCGAACCTGGGCATCGCGATCGCGAAGTTCGTCGCCTACGCCTTCACCGGGTCGTCGTCGATGCTGTCGGAGGCGATCCACTCGGTGGCCGACTCCGGCAACCAGGTGCTCCTGCTCATCGGCAACAAGCGCGCCAAGAAGACCGCGGACGAGCGGCACAACTTCGGCTACGGCCGGCGACGGTTCGTCTACGGCTTCGTCGTCGCGATCGTGCTGTTCCTGGTCGGCGGCCTCTTCTCCCTCTACGAGGGCTGGCACAAGTGGCAGAACCCCGAGCCCCTCGACGACTGGTGGATCGCGGTCGTCGTGCTCCTCGTCGCCGTCGGGCTGGAGACCTACTCCTTCCGCACGGCCATCCGCGAGGCCAACAAGTCCCGTGGCCGCCGTTCGATGCTGCAGTTCGTCCGCGATGCCCGCCAGCCCGAGCTCCCCGTCATCCTGCTCGAGGACGCCGGGGCGCTGTCCGGCCTGCTCTTCGCCCTGGTGGGTGTCGGGCTGGCCGTCATCACGGGGGACGGCCGGTTCGATGCCATGGGGGCCATGGCGGTCGGCACGCTGCTGGTGGTGATCGCGATCTTCCTGGCGATCGAGATGACAGCGATGCTGGTGGGGGAGAGCGCGCTGCCGGAGGACGTCGCCGCCATCCGCGCGGCGCTGGAGAGCTCGGACGGCGTCAAGCGCGTCATCCACCTGCGCACGCTGCACGTGGGCCCGGACGAGCTCCTGGTCGCGGCGAAGATCGCGGTGGCGCACTCGGCCACCGGAGTGGAGATCGCCGACGACATCGATGACGCTGAGGCGAAGCTCCGCGCGGCCGTGCCGACGGCCAGATACGTGTTCCTGGAACCGGATATCGACCGGCCCGCCCCGCCGGCGTAGTGGCGGATCGCCCAACTTCTGGCACAATGGGATCGCTGGCGATGGCCCGGAGCCCTGGTCCCCGTCCCGGCACGTGAAGCCATCGTGCGAACCAACGAAGCCTCGTGCCGTTCGCCTCATCCATTCTGAGGAGCACTCCCGCATGTCCTTGACCAAGCCTGACGGCACCCCCGACTACAAGGTCGCCGACCTCTCGCTCGCCGAGTTCGGCCGAGACGAGATCCGCCTCGCCGAGCACGAGATGCCCGGCCTGATGGCGATGCGCGCCGAGTACGGCACCACCAAGCCGCTCACCGGCGCCCGCATCACCGGGTCCCTCCACATGACCATCCAGACCGCCGTGCTCATCGAGACGCTGGTCGAGCTCGGCGCCGAGGTGCGCTGGGTCTCGTGCAACATCTTCTCCACCCAGGACCACGCGGCAGCCGCGGTCGTCGTCGGGCCGAACGGCACCGTCGAGGACCCGCAGGGCGTCCCCGTGTACGCCTGGAAGGGCGAGACGCTGCCCGAGTACTGGTGGTGCACCGAGCAGGTCCTGATGTGGCCGGACGGCAAGGGCCCGAACATGATCCTCGACGACGGCGGCGACGCCACCCTCCTGGTCCACAAGGGCAAGGAGTTCGAGGCTGCTGGCGTCGTCCCGTCCGCCGACGAGAACACGTCCGAGGAGTACGCGGTCATCCTCGACACCCTGCGTCGCTCGCTCACCGAGGATCCGCAGCGCTGGACGACGATCGCGGCCGGCATCAAGGGCGTCACCGAGGAGACCACGACCGGCGTGCACCGTCTCTACGAGATGATGCGCGACGGCGCGCTGCTCTTCCCGGCGATCAACGTCAACGACTCGGTCACCAAGAGCAAGTTCGACAACAAGTACGGCTGCCGCCACTCGCTCATCGACGGCATCAACCGCGCGACCGACACCCTCATCGGCGGCAAGGTCGCGGTGGTCTGCGGCTACGGCGACGTGGGCAAGGGCTCGGCGGACTCGCTTCGCGGACAGGGCGCTCGCGTCATCATCACCGAGATCGACCCGATCTGCGCACTCCAGGCCGCCATGGACGGCTACCAGGTGGCTCGCCTCGAGGACGTCATCGACAGCGCTGACATCTTCATCACGGCCACCGGCTGCTACGACGTCATCAATGTCGACCACATGGCCCAGATGAAGCACCAGGCGATCGTCGGCAACATCGGCCACTTCGACAACGAGATCGACATCGCCGGCCTCGCCTCCGCGCAGGGCATCAAGCGCAAGACGATCAAGCCCCAGGTCGACGAGTGGACCTTCCCCGACGGCCACTCGATCGTCATGCTCTCGGAGGGCCGCCTGCTGAACCTGGGCAACGCGACCGGGCACCCGTCGTTCGTGATGAGCAACTCCTTCACCAACCAGGTGCTGGCGCAGATCGAGCTGTTCACCAAGCTCGACGAGTACCCGCTGGGCGTCTACACGCTGCCCAAGCACCTCGACGAGAAGGTGGCGCGGCTGCACCTGGACGCCCTCGGCGTCCGGCTCACCGAGCTGAACAAGAAGCAGGCCGAGTACCTCGGCGTGGACGTGGCCGGCCCCTACAAGCCGGATCACTACCGCTACTAACACCGCTAGTAGTCCAAGCAGTCTCGGACCGGGTGGATGCCTCTCACGGAGGTGTCCACCCGGTCCTCTTTTGTCCACTGAGTCGGTGTCTGAATCTGACATGGACCTTGCATGGAACCTGACACCAGTCAGACCCTCCCGGTAGCGTCTGATCCAGATTGGGGGAGACATGGGACTGTTCGATCGGTTCAAGAAGAACGGCAGCGCCAAGATCGGGGGCCAAGGGCCCTTCGCGGGGCTGACGGAGGTTCAGGCGGAACTACTGGAGGGCAAGGCCGATCTCGACGTCGTCGGCGAGTCGTTCTACCAAGAAGCGCTCTGGGCCGTCATCGGAGGCGTTACGCGTGAACGGGTCCGCCGGGACATTGTCGCCATGCTGGTCCCCGAACCCCAGAACCAGTACGACCCGAACGCCATCGCCGTCTACGTCAGCGGCCTGAAGGTCGGTCACCTCGGTTCCGTCGATGCGCAGCGCCTGATCGCAGGGCTCAACGACCAGATCGCCAAGAACCCCGGCAAGTTCATTGCGCTCAACGGTGTCGTTGCGGGTGGAGGAATGAGGGATGACGGCCTCGGGCGGCTCGGAGTCTTCCTCCGATACGACCCGACAGACTTCGGCATCAAGGTGGTGGGAGGCAGCCGCCTTGGTGATCCCGTCATGCTCACTATGGGTACCGGTGAGTCATACGCCGTGATGACTGATGAGGCCGATGACTCGTATGACCTCAGTTGGATGGAGTCCCTGGGCTACGACGGCCCGAAGGCCCTCCGGAAGTTGCGCGAACTCGCCGAGACGAACCAGGAGCCGATCAGTCGGCACTTCATCTTCTCTCGCCTAGAGGACCTGCTGTACGGCTACCGGGATGACCTGCCAGACGCTCTGGACGAGTACGACAGGTGGGCGGAGCAGCACCACCAGGAGTTGTCCAACGGGATGCGTCGGGTTCTGGTGGACAAGTTTGGGGCCCTGCCCCGCCTGGAGACGTACAAGCAGTCCGCCATTCGCCACACGAAGGCGAAGAACTACGAGGCTGCGGCGATGTGGGCCGACCGAGGGCTGGCCATCTATGGCGATGACGCTTTCAAGGACGAGTGGGTGGCCGATCTGGAGAAGCGCTCCGCCCAGGCCCACGAACGCCTGGAGAAGGCGTCAAAGCCGAAGGCGGCCAAGTCGGCCACGGACGGGACGGGCGCCGCCGAGGGGCTGACGGAAGTTCTGACCTGCCAGACGTGCGGCAAGGACTTTGAGCGCGTCCGCACCCGTGGGCGCAAGCCCTCCCAGTGTCCCGACTGTCGGGGTCAGGGCTGACGTAGGTCAGCGTCGTCCAGGTTCGACTTCCCGCCGTTGCAGCGGCGGCACAGCGTCTGAAGGTTCTCCAGGTCGTTGCTGCCGCCCTTGGACCTGGGGACGATGTGATCGACCTCCAGGCGGTACTCGGTGCCGTCCTCGCCGCACAGGACGCAGCGGCGGTCACGCTTCAGCACCATGTACCTGATGGTGTCGGGCACGGGTTCCAGTTCCAGCAGGCTGTAGTCCCAGGTGGAGATGCCTCGGACGGCCAGGTACTCGCCGATTCGCCGCTCACAGGCGGCTCGGAGTCGTGCCTTGTCTTCGAAGCTCAACTTGCCGACGTTGAGCCTGACGACGCCGTCCTTGTTGTTAGACACGATCCCGTGGCGGCGCAGCACTGGCAGGGGCATGACCTTGATGCGCTTCTCGTAGGTGCGGACCTGGCCCTCGTCCTCCGCTAGGAGTTCCAGGGCCAACTGCCGGATGGTGGCCACATTGCCGCTGTCCAGGAGTGACCGGATGAGGAGCGGTTGGTAGACGTGGCGCATCTGCATCCGTCGTTCGATGAAGTCCAGGAGTTCGTCGGCATCCATGCGCCCATCTTGGCGGCCTCACGACTCTCACAAGTCCTAACCCGCCTGCTGGCCTGATCGCCTCACAGGAGCCCACTCGCCGCGTCTGGGTGTCAGGTTCATGTCAGTCTCCGCAGAGAACAGGCCCAGATCAGGCGCTCCAAGGCCCAGGTCGAAGCAACCTGGCTGCCCTTCTCCTAACCCTTGGAGTCGGATTTCCGACGGGTCGATATGGGGTCGGTAGGGGTGCCGGCGTTCGGACCCAGCCGCCACGGAGTAGCACTGACCTGCTGCCCTCGACGCCCAGCCCCCGCCGGGGGCTGCTTCATGTCCGACGACAGTGGGTGGGAGAGGGCTGATGGCTGAGTAGCCGCACCCGTCATGGATCGACTCTGGACGACGGGCGTGGCGACTGCGAGTATCACTGAATGGAAGCCAACTGATGTACGAACCAGAACACGTCGTGGAAACGAAGGACGATGTCGTTGCCATCCTGGGAGAGCAGTTCGAATCCCAGGTCGACAAGGTCATCGATCACATCGACGATCACTGCCAGGCGTGGATCGAACGTAGCCCGTTCGTCGTGATCTCCAGCACGTCAGCAGCGGGTGCCATGGACGTGTCACCCAAGGGTGACCCGCCGGGTTTCGTTCGCGTGCTCGACCCGAAGACGCTGGCCATTCCCGACCGTCCAGGCAACCACCGAGGCGACACGTTCCTGAACGTGCTGGAGAACCCGCACGTGGGATTGATGTTTGTCGTGCCCAAGCGCCGCGAGGTGGTCCGCGTATCGGGCACGGCTCAGGTGGTGAAGGACCCTGCGCTGCTGGAGTCGATGTCGGTCAACGGGAAAGTCCCGTCGCTGGCGCTTGTGGTGCGGGTGGATGAAGCGATGTTCCACTGCGGCAAGTCGATGATGCGATCGCACATGTGGGAACCCGACCTGTGGGGTCACATCGATGGCCTGCCTACCTACGGTCGTGCTCTCGTGGATCACGCCAAGCTCGACCGTTCGGTCGAGGAGCAGGAGCGGATGACCGACGACAACGAGAAGTACCGCCTGTACGACGAATGAGGCGCCCGTCTGACTACGGCACGTCCGTGTGCGGAAGACGGCGCGGCTGCTCCACGCGCAAGACCCGGTGGCCACCGGGTTACCGTTCACCGGGACTCTGTCTTGACTGGTGGAGATACAGGTGCGAACGCCTTTGACAGCAGGACGAATCTCCTAGCCGACACACCGCAGTCCCTCTTGCATCCAAGCACGGCATAGGTACGGTGAAGTCGTTGCTCCAACTGGAAGTGCTGCCGCCCGGCAGAGGTGGAGCGACGAACGTAGGGCTAGCGGGTTGCTGAAGACCTGAGCCTGCGGGGCGTCATCACGGTGACGCACTAGAGCGGTACCTGGAGCCGATCACTGAGCATCGGGCGGGCCGCTGAGGCCGCGAGCAGCGAACAGCCGGGACACCCATCCGTGTCCTGAATGGAGTTCGTTGTGGAAGTTCTGAAGTCCTCGTCCGACGACCCAGTCGTCCCGCTCGCAGGCCAGCCCGACTACTGGCGCTGGATGCACCTGATCCGCAAGGGAGAAGTCCCCGACGCCGTGAAGATCGGTGGCCGCTGGTTCCTCCCCGCTCGTCTGGTGGGCCAGGGGGATCACTGATGCCCTCAGAAACGCAAGTGGCCGCCCACCCGGTGAAGGAGACGGCCACCCGCTTGCCAGGCCTGACAAGGAACCTTGACGTTGATTGTACGTCCGCATCGCAGCTTCTCGGCGGCGCGACGTGACGCAGCGAAAGCCGTGGTTCTTCCCGTTCATGAAGCGTGCCGAAGCGCTGTTCCACGACGACCAGTTGGATCAAACGGACCTCGGCTACCTGTACCTGCTGACGCAGATGAATCACGCTGGTCAGCCGAAGGTGCTGTACGGCCACGTTCGCATCGCTGAGCGGTTCCGACTGTCCCGCGAAAGGGCTGGCGGACGCCTCGCCAAGTACGAACGCCTCGGGCTGATCCGTGCCCTGCACAAGCCGGTCAGCCCTGGGCGTCACGGCGGCGAAGGCCAGATGAAGCAGTACGCGTTGCTGTGGGAATCGGGAGACGGCAACGTCACTCCATTCGCTGAGGAATCGTGTGACGACGGCGTCACGTCATTGACCTGTGGCAAGGAATCGTGTGACGGGACCTGTGACGGGACCTGTGACGGCGGCGTCACCCCAACTAGATCCCTAGAAGGGCCAGAGCCTCCGGCTGGATCTTCGACCGTCCAGGAACCGCCTCCGGCTGGACTCGTGCCCGGTCATCGGCAAGCGATGACCAGCGTGTTCGACACTGACGCCGCTCGTCGTCACTTCGATGCGCTGTACGACCTCCTCGTGGGTGTTCCGGCTCCTGTGCAGTGGCGGCTGGGCCATCACGGACAGCAAGCCCGCGTCCCCGCAGGCTGGGATTGCATCGACCTCCTGGCCGTCGCCACCGAGTCTCTGGCTGCGAGCCAGAGCGTGACCTCGGTAACCGGGATGCTCCGCAAGGTGCTGACGTCTGCCCAGGCGACGGGCGATCCGGCGGAGTCGGCTCTGCTGTCACTGGGTGCGATGTGGGTTGAACACCAGGGCGGCTCCGCTGCACGAGTGCCGATCTGCGGTTCCTGCTCGTACCCACCGTCGCTGTGCTCCTGCACGCAGGAGGAGGCGGCGTCATGACCAAGATCAACGGCTGGCCCGTCCGTGTGGTTGTCCTGCTGCTGACGACGGACAAGGAGGATCGGCACTGCTGGTCGTTCCACGGCGCACGCAACGGAGACGGCTACGGGCAGATCCGCGTCAACGGGAAGTCGCACGGCGCCCACCGGCTCGCCTACGAGGTGTTCGTTGGACCGATCCCGCCGGGAATGGTCGTCTGTCACAGGTGCGACACCCCGGCGTGCGTTCGACCCGACCACCTGTTCGTTGGCACGCAGGCCGACAACATGCGCGACATGGCCGCCAAGGGGCGAAGCGCGGCTCAGCGGCTGAAGCTCATTCGGCAGACGCCGCCAGGGGAGACGGTCCCGCTGTTCGCCCTCACGACCACTTTCAGCCCTAACCCGCCAGATGCTCGTACGCCTCACAGCAGCGCGCCCATGTCAGGTTCGGTGTCAGGTCCGAAGGAGGCGTCCTAGTGCCCAGGACTGCCACGGAGTTCATCGCGCCGAAGGGCCGTACCAGGGATGGCGGGCTGTCGCCGCTGCTGTTCCAGGCGACCCGGCTGTCGTCGTCGGCCTCGCTGATCTTCGGCTTCCTGGTCACCGACCAGCCCCAGCGTGCCGCAGAAGCCTGCCGCCGAGCCCGGATCCACCTGGATCGCATCGAACGCATGACAAGGGAGTCCGCATGAGCAAGAAGAACATGACCGTCCTGCTCCAGATGGCGCTGGCGCAGAAGAACGCCAGGAAGCCGACCTACCGCAAGCCCGCCCGGCCACCGGGCAAGAACGACGCCGCCAACCACGCCCTGCGAACCCTCGCAGGCGTGAAGACCGACACCGAGGAGAACTGACATGCCCACGACGCATCGCGGCTACTACCCGCTGACGATCCCGACCGCCCTGTTGGATGCCTGCCCCAAGCCGGTCCAGCAGGCGTACAAGCCCGTGCCTGTCGCCCAGGAGCGTGTCCGCGAAGCGAGGGCGAAGCTTCCCGACCTGGAGGCCGCCGCCAGGGTCGCCCCGGAGGTTGATGAGCGTGCTGCCCTCCAGGCGGTCGTGGACGGCACGCCCGTCCCGCCTGTGACTGCCCAGGCCGCCAGGGACGCCGTCGATGCCTGCAAGCGGGAGATCAAGGCGGTGGAGACGGTCGCTGACGATGTGGAGCGTGAGTTCCTGCTTGCCCTGGTGGACGCCCAGCCGGAGATCGAGCAGGCGATCCGCCCGGTCCTGACTGCTCAGGTCGATGCGGCCCGTCAGGCGATCGCTGCCTTCCTGGACGCCGCCGAGTCCGTCGCACTGGTCAGCGCGATCTGGGGATGGGCGCGGCGCAGGGACGACAGCGTGCCCCGCACCTTGGGCCTGCCGTTGACGATGGTGTTCGACGGCACCGAGCAGACCTTGGACTCCTGGTGCGATCGCATCGTGTCGGTGGTGACCCGCCGCGACCCGGACGAGGTCGAAGCCCGCGAGGCAGCCCACGCTGCCCTTGTGGCCCAGCAGTCCGGTCAGCGCAACGTCGGCGGCCTGGTCCTGGACCGCGCCGGATCTAAGGCGGTGCATGGCTGATGGCCGTCAACACCCGCATGTGGATGAGCGACGACAACGGAGTCTGGGATCCCGCCGGACCTCAGAAGCGGCTCCGTGACGATCTCGTCCGTCTCCTGGGAGCTGATCTCGCCAAGCAGACGCTCCAGGTCGTCGCCTCACACCTGTACGTCGAAGCCAGCGAGCATCTGTTGTCCCCGCCGTGGAAGGGCTGGGCGCAGACGCTGTCGGAAGTGGCTCGCCACATGCCAGACAGCGCCCACAGCCAGACCAGCGCCCACAAGGCCGCACAAGGGTCCGATGCGGCTTCCCTTCCCACCACTCACGGGTAGGTCGGTCATGCGCTCACAGGCCGCCACAAGGCCACGTTCCCGGAGTTTCCAGACTCGGCACACGCGGGGGCAACATGTCAGGTGAGAACGTCGGCCTTCTGGTCGATTGCCCTGAGTGCGGTGCTGTCATGGGGGAGCGGTGCAAGCCCGCCAGGCAGGGACGCAGGAACCCGCTGTGGTGGTCGCATCGCAGTCGCGTCGAACGGGCGAGGACCCCTGGCGCGATGGACAGGGCGATGCGTCTGGCCCAGGCGGAGTTGAGTCAGATCACGGGCGAGCCTGCCTACGCCTTCGTCTGCTGCGAGTACGGCTGGGCTGATGTTGCAGCTCTTGATCGGCATCGGGCAGCAGGACACACGCCGCCTTCGGCGCTGGGCCTGAACTGGACCGTTCAGGGCTGGAGCAGTCGGTGAGGTGCCTTGCCTCACGATCACTTCCGGCGCTAACCCGCCGGACGCCTGGTTGCCCCACAGCAGGCGCCGGTCAGCGCCTGGAGATCAGATCCATGTCAGGACTTCGCCGCTCACAGGGACTGGAGAGTCCTTGCCTGTGACCGTCTGAGACGTAGTCCTTCACAGACATGACGAAGGGCGGCACGCCTGATAGCACCGCCGCCCTCGTCACGAACAAGAAAGCGAGACAAGCATGGCCCACGGAGACGGTTCCGTCACCAGTTACGCCACCAGCAGCGGGATCCGGTGGCGCGCAGTCATCGGGTACACGGATCGGGATGGCAAGTACCGCCAGCGCAGCAAGGGCGGCTTCGTGTCCAAGACGGAGGCTCGCAAGGCTGCTCGTCAGATGGTCCAGGACCGCGACGGCGGCACGCTGCTTGACCCGACCACGGTCACGTTCGACCAGTTCGCGCAGCAGGAGTACCTGCCCTGGATCCGTCGCAAGGGCCGTACCCCGGTGACGCTTCAGAACTACGAGAAGGCGCTGGCAACCTGGGTGTCGCCGCACCTTGGCCGCATCCAGGTGCAGCAGATCCGCATGGAAGACGTACAGAGGATGCTCGATGGACTTGCGGCCCAGGGGCTGTCGCTCGGCACGATCAAGTTTGCACTGGTCCTGACTCAGGCCGCGCTCCAGTTGGCCGTGGACAAGGACGTCGTCCTGAAGAACGTCGCCCGCAACGGGCTGCTGGTCCTGCCGCATGACGCACCTGTAGGCAGACGGGAGCCATGGGATGCGGAGGAGGCCAAGGTCTTCCTCGCCAGCCTGACGCCTGACAAGGACGACATGGACCTGGCGTTCACGGTGATGGCCCTGACCGGGATCCGCAGGGGAGAGGCCGCAGGCTTGCGCTGGGGCGACCTGGACCTGGACAACGGCCTTCTGCATGTCAGGCGCTCAGTCCAGTCGGTTAGCGGCGTCCTGCATGTCTCTGAGGGCGGCAAGACGGCCAACTCGGTTCGCATAGTCGGGCTTGTCCCGCAGCTTCAGGAGTTGCTGACACGGCACAAGATGCGCGAAGCGGAGAGGTTCTGGGCCAACGGCCTGACGTTCGGCGACGAGTCCGCCGTCTTCGCCACCTGGACCTGCACGCCCCGCTCGCCGCACACGTTCAGCACGCGGTTCCAGGCAGCGGTGAAGCGTGCTGGTGTGCGTCCTGTCCCGCTCCACTCGTTGCGGCACCTGATGGTGACTCAGGCGCAGATGAACCCGGTCGTCAGCCAGAACATGCTCGGCAAGGTCGTCGGCCATGCGAATTCGGGGGTGTCGCTCAGGTACACGCACGCTGATGCCGAGGTCGCTCACCTGGTCGCAGATGCTGTTGCTGCTCGTCTGTTCGGGTGACGGCGAACCTGACATGACTCTGACGTCGGTGTGCCGCACCCTGTCAACACAGTTCGGTTGCCCACATGCAGTAGTCGCAGCAGTCACGAAGACGCCTATTGCTACTGACCGTTTGTCCCGCAAAGCGGGAGAAATGAGCGATCCCGGGCCGAATCGGCCCGGGATCGCTCATTTCTCCCCGTCAAGTTCTGTCGGCTGATGCGCCGGCGGATCGGCGGGGGGAATCGTGGGTGGGTCGTTGGCGATCTCGGCCTTCGCTCGCTGGAGTGCCCGCCAGAGCACGACGGCCCCCGCAGCGAAGACGACGACGCCGACCACTCCCCAGGAGGTGCTGCCCGACATGACGCTGCCCTGGGCGATGTTGAGTCCCTGAAGGGTCCATACCGCGCCGATGGCGAGCATCACCACGCCGGTGGCCCGGGGCAGGGCGCTCATGCGAAGCCACGGGTTCTTGGTCAGGGGTCGCTCGGTCATCCCATGACGCTATCGCCCCTTCGTTGAGTGCGGGCTTGTTGCGGTGTTCCGGCCGGGCACGTCGACAACAACCCCGCACTCAACGAAGGGGGTGAGGGGGAGGTTTACGGTGGGGCCGTGACCAGCACCGAGGCCCGCGAGCGCGTCCCCGCGGACTACCCCGGGTGCCCGATCACCGTCACCCTCGCGGTCGAGGAGGGCGCTGTCCTCCGCTCGCCACGCTGGGGACTGTGGGACGTCCTCATCACCATCTTCGCGACCGGCGTGATCGGCGTGGGTGCCGGACTGCTGCTGGTCCTCACCGACGCCCCCACGAGCATTGCGATCACCCTCGGTACGGCCGCTCCCTGGATCGCGCTGGCCGGCTGGCCGCTGCTGGTGACGACGTGGCGCGGCAACGGTCCCCGCATCGACCTCGGGCTTCGGCTGACGTGGTCGGACGCAGGCTGGGGTCTGCTGGCCGGGTTCGCCGGACTGCTGCTCGCCGGGATCGCCGCCCTCGTCACCATGCTGTTCGCTCCCGAGGTGACGTCCAACGCTGCGGAGGCCGCGGACGAGCTGGTCTCGTCCGAAGCGCGCGTGTGGACCGTGCTGTTCGCCGCGATGATCATGGTCGGCGCGCCGATCGTCGAGGAGTTGTTCTTCCGCGGGCTGTTCTTCGGCGCGCTTCGCAAGCGCGGCGTCGGCACCGTGATCACGGTGCTGGTGACGGCCGTCGTCTTCGCCGGCTTCCACTTCGAGCCGACGCGGTTCTTCGTGCTGCTCCCGAGCGGGCTCGTCCTTGGCTGGGTGCGGGCGCGGACCGGCTCCACCGGCTCCGCCATGCTCGCGCACGGAGTCATCAACGCCCCCGGCGCGATTGTCCTGATCACCGGGCTGCCGGACATGACACCATAGGGTCATGTCCGTGACCCCGTCCGGGCCGTCTCGCGGCCGCGTGCTCGTCGTCGACGACGATGCCGCCCTGTCGGAGATGCTGGGCATCGTCCTGCGCGGCGAGGGCTTCGAGCCGGTCTTCTGCGGCGATGGAGCCGCGGCCCTCGGTGCGTTCCGGGACAGCAAGCCCGACCTCGTCCTCCTGGACCTCATGCTGCCCGGCCGGGATGGCATCGACGTGTGCCGCGCCATCCGCGCGGAGTCCGGCACGCCCATCGTCATGCTCACCGCCAAGAGCGACACGATCGACGTGGTGGTCGGGCTGGAGTCAGGCGCGGACGACTACGTCGTGAAGCCCTTCAAGCCGAAGGAGCTGGTGGCCCGCATCCGCGCCAGGATCCGCCGCAACGACGATTCGCCGCCGCAGGTGCTGGTGGTCGGCGACCTCGAGGTCGACGTGTCGGGGCACACTGTCAAGCGTGGCGACGAGGTGCTGTCCCTGACGCCGCTGGAGTTCGACCTGCTGGTCTGCCTGGCCCGGAAGCCGGGTCAGGTCTTCACGCGGGAGGTGCTCCTCCAGGAGGTGTGGGGCTACCGGCACGCGGCCGACACCCGCCTGGTCAACGTCCACGTCCAGCGTCTGCGCGCCAAGGTCGAGATCGACCCGGAGCGTCCTGAGATCGTCCTCACCGTCCGGGGCGTGGGCTACAAGGCCGGTCCGGCCTAGCGGTCGGCGCACGCGATGTGGCACGTCCTGCTGGCGATCCCACGGTTCCTGCTGGCCGTCCCGCGGGCGATCGGCCGGATCTGGGGGCGATCCCTCTGGCTGCGGGTCACGCTGACCACCCTGGTCCTCTCCGCGATCGTCGTCGGCGTCCTCGGTGTCTCCCTGCTCACGCGCGTCACGTCGGGCCTGCTCGACGCCAAGGAGCGCATCTCGGTGGGCGAGGCCGGCGCCGGCCTCGGTGAGGCACAGCGCATCCTCGATGCCGCGGACACCGGCCCCTCGACCCCGGCACCCTCGCGCATCGTCGACAGCGTGGTGAGCGCCCTGGCCGCCCGGGCCGGCTCGCCGTCGACGTTCGACGTCCTGCTCCTGTCGTCCCTGCCCGGCGGCGACGCGCCCGAACGTGGCACCAACCTGGTCGCGGAGTCCTCCGTGCCGGCTGCCCTCCGCGAGGCGGTGGCCAACTCGGGGCGGCAGTCGTGGACGTACACCGAGATCCGCTTCCTGGACGGCCGCAGCACCCCCGGGCTGGTGGTCGGGGCACCGCTCGTCGTGCCCACGGTGGGCCCGTACGAGCTCTACTACCTGTTCCCGCTGGGACAGGAGCAGGCCACCCTCGACCTGGTCCGGTCGGCGGTGCTGCTGACGGGGTTGCTGCTCGTGCTGCTGCTCGCGGTGATCTCGTGGATCGTCACCCGCCAGGTGGTCGTGCCCGTGCGCGCGGCCGCCCGCACCGCGAGCCGACTGGCGGACGGCCACCTGACCGAGCGCATGACCGTGCGCGGGACGGACGACCTGTCCACGCTGGCCACGTCGTTCAACGCCATGGCCGAGAGCCTGGCCCGGCAGATCCGTCAGCTCGAGGACCTGTCCCGCGTCCAGCAGCGATTCGTGTCCGACGTGTCCCATGAGCTGCGCACGCCGCTGACCACCATCCGGATGGCGGCCGACGTCGTCTACGACGACAGGACCCAACTGGACCAGCCCACCGAACGCGCCGTCGAGCTGCTGCAGAACCAGCTCGACCGGTTCGAGGAGCTGCTGGCCGACCTGCTCGAGATCTCGAGGTTCGACGCGGGCGCCGCCGTGCTGGACGACGAGCGAGTCGACCTGATCACCCTGGTCGAGCGAGCCATCGAGGAGGCGCGTCCGCTCGCGGAACGCATGGGCCTCGATATCCGTCTGGTCACCGTGGAGCAGAACTGCCCGGTGATGTGCGATCCCCGTCGCATCCATCGGGTGGTGCGCAATCTCATCGAGAACGCGGTCGAGCACGGCGACCTGCGCGGTGTCGACGTCGCGGTGGCCCGAAGCGAGGACGCCGTGGCCGTGACGGTGCGCGACTTCGGAGTCGGCCTGCGTCCCGGCGAGTCGGCGCTGGTGTTCAACCGCTTCTGGCGGGCCGATCCGGCCCGGGCGCGGACGACGGGCGGCACCGGCCTGGGCCTGGCCATCGCCCTGGAGGATGCCCGGCTGCACGGCGGCTGGCTGGAGGCGTGGGGGGAGCCGGGCCGCGGCGCCTGCTTCCGGCTGACCCTGCCCACCGACCGGCTGGTCGGTTTCGCCGAGTCGCCGCTCCCGTTGGAGCCGCCGGATGCCTACCTCGAGACGGCCGGGGACCCGGACCCGGCGGCCGAAGGCACCCCTGCGGCGTCGGACACCGCGGGCGTCTCACCCGCGGCGACCTTCGTCATCAACTCGGGGGACCGACCATGAGCGCCGTCGGTCGAGGCACGCGCTGGGTAGCGGCCCTGACGGCGGCTGTCCTGCTGTCCGGCTGCAACCTGGTCTCGTCCGGCGTGTCGGCGCAGGTGCCGACGACCGGGCCCATCGAGCAGGGCGAGCAGGTCGGCGTCGAGCCCGAGGACCAGTTCATCCGCGTGATCGCCCGGGAACCGCGGCCGGGCATGTCGCCCGCCCAGGTGGTGCAGGGCTTCCTGGACGCGTCCGCGTCCTTCTTCGGCGACCAGGCCGTGGCGCGGATGTACCTGACGCCCACGGCCAATGGAGAGTGGCGGCCCGGCGCGGGCGTATCCGTCTACGAGGGGGCGGCCTCCCTGCTGGAGCGCGGGCCAACGGTGGCGTTCTCGGCACGCGAGGCCGGCACGATCGAGGCGAACGGTCGCTACGAGGTGTCAGGGCCGGCCGCCGAGCTGGAGATCACCTTCGCGCTGAAGGTGGTGGACGGGGAGTGGCGGATCGACGAGCTGCCCCAGGGCCTGGTGCTCTCCCAGTCAGACGTTGATCGGGCCTTCCGCAGCTTCGCGGTGTACTTCTTCAACCCCTCATTCGATGCCCTGGTGCCGGACCCCCGAATGGTGCCCGTCATCGGTCCCGGGCTGGCGACGGCCCTCGTGCGCTCGCTGCTCGAGGGGCCGAGCACCTGGCTCGCGCCGGCGGTGCGCACCGGGTTCCCGCAGGCGGTGCGGCTCAACATCGACGCGGTCCCCATCGAGGCGGGCGTGGCGCGAGTGGACCTGACGGCCAACGCCCAGACGGCCGACGACGGCGCCCGACAGGCCCTGTCGCAGCAGATCGTCTGGACCCTCAAGCAGCTGCCGGACATCCAGGCGGTCGACATCACCGCGGGTGGTCGTCCGCTGGTGGTGCCCGGCGTGGCCTCGCCGCAGCCGCGCGATTCGTGGCCGGCGGTGGACCCGAACGCGCTGGGCCTGGGAGCGGCGGGCTACGCCGCTCGCCCCGAGGGCGCCGTCAAGCTCGCCGGCGAGAGCGTCGTGCGCGTGCCTGGCGGAGCCGGGGACGGTGAGGTGCCGCTCGTCGACATCGCCGTCTCCAACGACTCGGCCAGCATCGCCGGGATCGACTTGGAGGGCGGTGTCTGGAAGGGGCTGATCGCGGATGACGCTCCGCTGATCCGGGTGCGCGATGCGGGGGCGCCGACGGCGATCGCGTTCGACCGCTCGTCGTCCTTGTGGGTCATGGACGCGGAGGACGGCCTCGTGTCCATCGGCTCCGACGGCTCGTCACGGTCGATCACCGTCGACGGCCTCGGCAGGAGGACCACGCTGGTTGCCGCCCTCCCGTCTCGGGACGGAGCGCGTGCCCTCCTGCTTGTGCGCCGCGGCCCGCGGACCGGCATCCTGCTGGCGCGCGTCCTGCGCACGGCCGGCGACACCTCGCGCATCACGGTGAGTGAGCCGATCCGGGTGGAGAACCGGCTGGCCGAGGTGGTCGAGGCAGCCTGGTCGTCCGCCGAGTCCGTGACCGTCCTGGGCAGCGAGACCGCGGGCTCCCTGCAGGTGTTCGAGGTGGACGTGGCGCGAGGCGTGCTCTCCACGACCGGTGCCCCCCAAGGACCGTTGAGCGTCGCGGCCGCCCCGGGCCTGCCCACGCTGGTCGGGTCGGCCGACGGACTGGTCTACGCCCTGGACGCCGGCGCCTGGGAGGAGCGGGTCAGGGGCTCCGAGCCCGCCTATCCCGGTTGAGCGGCTCGATCCGGTCTGATCCGGACCGATCCGGCTAGCCCAGCCGTGCCGAGCGCACGCCGGTCACGGCCGCAGCAGCGAGGACCTCAGCACCGGTCGATGCCAGCACGTCCCGCATCGCGGCCACAGTCGATCCGGTCGTCACGACGTCGTCAACGACGAGCAGGGGGTGGTCGAGTACCCATCCCCGACGGCGTGCGTGGAACAGCGAGTGCGCCCGCTGCTGTCGCTGGTGGCTGTCGAGGGTCTTCATCGCGCCGCCCCCGCGGGTGGCGCGCACGACGTGCTCGACGCGGACGCGGAAGCCGCGTTGGCGCACGGCAGGCACCGCGAATCGAAGGATCCCACCGACCGGATCGAAGCCGCGCTCGGATCGAGGGTGCGGCGGGACGGGCACGAGGATGGCCGATGCACGGCCGCGCTCGCGAAGGGCGGCTTCGACGGCGTCGGCAAGGAGCAGCCCGAGCATGGGCGCGAGGGCGCGCTGGCCGTGCTCCTTGTAGGGGACGACCAGATCTCGGCCCCCAGCGTCGTAGGGCAGCGCGGCGAACGCCGGCGGTGCCTGCGGCAGCGTCGACACTCGCCCCACGTGCCCGCGCAGGTCCTCGAGGCAGGACGCGCACAGTGCGCGACCGGGCCGGTCGCAGCGCACGCAGCGGCGCGCCAGGATCAGGTCGGTCGCGTCCGTGGTGCAGTCCCGGATGCCCATGCCGGCCACGCTGTCAGCGCGCGCCCCGATTGACCGGACCGCAGCCGCCCCCGTGGACGCTCGACGACGGCGGGCGGGCCTGGGGACGGCTACGGCAGGGTGACCAGGCCCTGACGCAGTCCTTGGACGACCGCCTCCGCCCGCGACTTGGCCTGCAGCTTCTCGAGGATGCTGCGCACGTGGTTCTTGACCGTGTTCTCGCTGATCCCCAGATCGGCCGAGATGGCCCGGTTGGACTGACCGCGGGCCAGTTGCGCGAGCACCATGAGCTCGCGCCGCGTCAGCTTGGGGCCGGAGTACGCGTTCCGCTCCTCCTGCGCCCTCGAAGCGCGAAACAGATCATCGGGAGTGAGGGTCCCGACCCAGCTGTCGCGCCGCTGTCCCCGCTGGGCGCCGAACCCGCGGAACACGTGGTCTGGGACCTTGAACCCCACGGAACGAGCCGTGTGCAGCGACGCATCGTTGCCGGCGAAGGCGTGCCACGTGACCACTTCGAGCCCGAGGGCGCTGAACGTCCAGGCGCACACCACCCGAAGCGCCCGTGCGGCATGTCCATGTCCGCGCGCCCACGGCGCGAGCAGGTAGCCGACGTCCGCGCCGCCGCTGCCGTCCAGGCGCAGGTCGATGTTCCCGCACCAACGATCGGACGGCACCACGGTGACGGCCCACGTCGGGTGCTCCCACCAGCCCTCGACCTGGGTGTTCCGCGCAAGCCATTCCTCCGCGTCCGAGCGGGCATAGGGGACCGGAATTGTCGTCCACCGGGCGTTCTCGGGGTCCTGGCAGGCCAGCGTGATGTCGTCGGTGTCCGCCGCTCGCGGCAGCCGCAGGGTCACGATCCCGTCGCTGAGGGTGGGCGGCTGGTCGGTGGGCAGGGGCACGGGAGCAGTGTGGCACCGGTCCGGAGGCATCAGAATCCCGGAGAGCCAACTACGATGGACGGACGGCCCATGAGGCCGGCACTCCGGCGCGCCACGTGGCGGGCCGGCTTCCGATGGAAAGGCTGCACCGCTGTGGGCGTGCTCGACAGGATCCTTAGGGCCGGCGAGGGCAAGACCCTGCGCAAGCTCGAGGGCATCGTGAAGTCCGTCAATGCCGTCGAGGACGACTTCGTCGGCCTGAGCGACGCCGAGCTGCGGGGCCTGACCGACGAGTTCAAGCAGCGCTATGCCGATGGCGAGACCCTCGACGACCTGCTGCCGGAAGCCTTCGCGACCGTGCGGGAGGCTGCCAAGCGCACCCTTGGGCAGCGGCACTACGACGTCCAGATCATGGGCGGCGCCGCGCTGCACCTCGGCAATATCGCCGAGATGCGCACCGGTGAGGGCAAGACCCTCGTCGCCACCCTGCCGTCGTACCTCAACGCCCTCGCGGGCCAGGGCGTCCACGTCGTCACCGTCAACGACTACCTGGCCGAGCGCGACTCCGAGTGGATGGGCCGCATCCACCGCTTCCTCGGGCTCGAGGTCGGCGTGATCCTCAACAGCATGACCCCGGCCGAGCGTCGGGTGGCATACGCCGCCGACATCACCTACGGCACCAACAACGAGTTCGGCTTCGACTACCTGCGCGACAACATGGCGTGGTCGAAGAACGAGATGGTGCAGCGCGGACACCACTTCGCCGTGGTCGACGAGGTCGACTCCATCCTCATCGACGAGGCGCGCACGCCGCTCATCATCAGCGGACCCGCGGACCAGGCCACCACCTGGTACGCCGAGTTCGCCCGGATCGCCAACCTGCTCCGCCGCGACGAGGACTACGAGGTCGACGAGAAGAAGAAGACCGTCGGCGTCCTGGAGCAGGCGATCGACCGCGTCGAGGACCAGATCGGCATCGACAACCTCTACGACACCGTCAACACGCCGCTGGTGGGCTTCCTCAACAACGCCATCCGTGCCAAGGAGCTGTTCAAGAAGGATCGCGACTACGTCGTCATCGACGGCGAGGTGATCATCGTCGACGAGCACACCGGCCGCATCCTTCGAGGCCGCCGCTACAACGAGGGCCTGCACCAGTCGATCGAGGCCAAGGAGGGCGTGGAGGTCAAGGCCGAGAACCAGACTCTGGCCACGGTCACGCTGCAGAACTTCTTCCGCCTCTACGAGAAGCTCAGCGGCATGACCGGCACGGCGATGACCGAGGCCGCCGAGTTCAACCAGATCTACAACCTCGGCGTGGTGCCGATCCCCACCAACCGGCCCATGGTCCGCATCGACAACGCCGACCTCGTGTACCGCACCGCGGACGCCAAGTACAACGCCGTGATCGAGGACATCGTCGAGCGGCACCAGACCGGCCAGCCCATCCTCGTCGGCACCACCAGCGTCGAGAAGTCGGAGACGTTGTCGCGGCTGCTCAAGCAGAACGGCGTGCCGCATGAGGTGCTCAATGCGAAGCACCACGAGCGCGAGGCGGCGATCGTCGCGCAGGCCGGGCGCAAGGGCGCGGTGACCGTGGCCACCAACATGGCCGGTCGAGGCACCGACATCATCCTGGGCGGCAACCCCGAGTTCATGGCGGCGGCCGCGCTGTCGCAGCAGGGACTGTCCCCCATCGAGGACCCTGAGGCCTACGAGGCGGCCTGGCCGGCCGCGCTCGAGAAGTCGCAGGCGTCCGTCGGGGCGGAGCACGAGGAGGTGGTCGGCCTCGGCGGGCTGTACGTGCTCTCCACCGAACGCCACGAGTCCCGCCGGATCGACAACCAGCTGCGCGGCCGCTCGGGCCGGCAGGGAGATCCCGGCGAGTCGCAGTTCTACCTGTCCCTCGAGGACGACCTCATGCGGCTGTTCAAGTCCGACATGGTGGATGCCTTCCTGCGCCGGTTCAATGTGCCGGACGACGTGCCGATCGAGGCGAAGATGGTCACGAACGCCATCAAGTCCGCCCAGGCGCAGGTCGAGGCGCAGAACTTCGAGATCCGCAAGGACGTGCTCAAGTACGACGACGTGCTCAACCGCCAGCGGCTGGTCATCTACGACGAGCGACGCCGCGTCATCGAGGGCGAGGACATCCAGGACCAGGTGCGCGAGTTCCTCACCGACACGGTGACGGACTACGTCAAGGCCGCGACGGCCGACGGGTACCCGGAGTCCTGGGACCTCGAGAAGCTCTGGACCGCGCTGAAGCAGCTCTACCCCGTGGGCGTCACCGTGGAGGAGCTGGAGGACCGCTCCGGGGGCTCGCTCGCCGGGCTGAGCTCCGACTTCCTCGTGACCGAGCTGGTCGAGGACGCGCAGCTGGCGTACGACCACCGCGAGGAGGCGCTCGGCGACGAGGTCACCCGCGAGCTCGAGCGCAGGGTCATCCTGTCCGTGCTCGACCGGAAGTGGCGTGAGCACCTGTACGAGATGGACTATCTCCGCGACGGCATCGGCCTGCGCGCGATGGCCCAGCGCGATCCGCTGATCGAGTATCAGCGCGAGGGCTTCGACCTCTTCCAGGCGATGATGGACGCCATCAAGGAGGAGACCGTCGGATACCTGTTCAACGTCGAGGTCCAGGTCAAGCCACCGGTGTCCGAGGAGGCGGCTGAGGCCTTGGAGTCCCTCGAGGACGCCACGCAGTCCGAGGCTGTCGGCGCGCTGGCGGCCGCCGTGGCAGCGGGCGCTGCGCAGGCTCAGCCGGCCGAGCCGGAGATCGTGGCCAAGGGCCTCGGTCCCTCGCGACCCCAGCACCTCGAGTACTCCGCTCCGGACGAGACCGGCGGCGTGACGCACGGGGCGATGGAGGTCGAGGAGGACGGCTTCGTCGACGTCGATCCGAACGCGTCCCGCGCCGAGCGCCGACGGGCCGAGCGGGCCAACCGCAAGCGCCGCTGACGCCACCGCTCGGTGCGCCTGCGGTTCCGTAAGCGCTAGCCAAGCTGGATCGCGGTAGCCAGCCAGCGGCCGTTCACCGCCTCCAGCCGCAGCGCCACGGCCTGGGCCCGCTCGCCACCGACGAGTACCGCGGAGCACTCGACCACTCCATCGGCCACCGGGCAGACCCGCACGGACCCGATCGACCGCAGTCGAGACACCCCACGCTGTGCCCGCGCGGACGGATGACGCGAGACGTACTGGCCGCGGAACGCCAGCCGGGCCAGTTCGTTCTTGGCCACATGGGCCGTGAGCTGGCCCGGGGGACGCGCACCGATGGCCACCTCGGCCGCGGCTCGAGCGATCTTGGCTGCCCACTTGCGCGGGTCGGGCAGGTCCGGATCGAAGGCCGGCTGCCCCGTCTCGCCCCCGACCACGCGCAGGTGACCGGGCACCGGCGGCTCGGCCGGCACGCCGGGCGCCACCTCGTACTCGTACGGCAGGCACAGCTGCTCGGCCGAGCAGCCCGGCAGCGCCCGCAGCTGCGGGCGCCCCAGTGCGGGGCGACCGGTGCCGGGGGACGTGGCGTAGTCAGTGGAACGGGGGGTGTAGGGGGAACTGTCGGAACTCACGGCACGACCTCTCAATCGACGGTTGACCTGCCGCGCCGGGGGATCGCGGGCCGTGGGATAGGACTTCCCACGGTTATATTCATGCGTTTGCGTGTGTTTACTTGTGTATGACACCGGATGGATCCGGGTCAAGGGGGTGTGCCGTGCCGGTGGACAACTCCCGATCGGAGGTGTGCCCGGGCCACCTGCCGCCCAAACCGCGCGCCCGGTCAGAGTCCGGTCTGCCCGGTCAGTGCGGACAGCTGCCCGCGTCGGACGTTTGAGATGCCGCAGGGGTGGGCAGAGCGAGGGCATGGATGATCCGCTCTGGCTCGAGGCGGCGGCACGGGTGGCCGCCGGACTGGACGACGACACCCGGGCCGAGGCTGCGGAGGTGTACGCCGCCGAGGCTGCCCGCTGCCGGCTCGCTGACCGGACCGGGCAGGTACTGCTGCGGCTGCAGGGCGGTCATGTGGTGCAGGGGCGGCTGGTCCCGGACGAGCCGATCGCCGACCACCTGGTCGTCGACGCCGGCCGATGGGCGCTGGTCCCGGTGCGAGCGGTGCTCAGCAGCACCGGGTCGCGGCCGGCTCTGCGGGCGGAAGCCGGTCCGCGTGACCGGTCGGCGGCGTCCGTCCTGCGTGACCTGTGGTTCGAGGATGCCGTGCTGACCGTGCTGGGCACGGACGGCGCGACCCATCGCGGATCGCTGTGCTTCGTGGGTGCCGATCACGTGGACGTGGGTACCTCGGGCGGCCCCGTCACCCTGCCGAGTACGGCCATCGCCGCCTACCTGCAGACGTAGTCGGGTTCAGTCCTCGGGCCCGAAGGGATGGGTGCGCACGAACTCTCGGGTCTGCTCGTACTTGCGGGCGATGAACTCCTCCAGGGCGGCGTCCTCCACCCGCCACTGCCCCCGGCCGCCCACCTTGATCGCCGGCAGGTCGCCGCTGCGCACGAGCGCGTACGTCTGCGCGGCCGAGATGTTCAGGGTCTCGGCCACGTCCGCGAGGGTGAGGAAGCGCGGGGCCACCGGACGATCGTCGCAGATCGGACCTTCAGGCGGGCGACGACGTGCCGCCTGTGGACAGCCGTTCGCGTCGCGGTCGCGCTCGGGTCATCCTGACCACAGCCGCAGGGCGACCACCGCCGGACGAGGGGGCAGCGATGACGGGGAACAGCAACGGACGCCTGATCGGGCGGAGCGAGCCGACGGGGCTGCGGCAGGGGCGGGCGGGCCTGTCCGACCTGCGCCTGTGGGCCGGCGTGGGACTGCTGGTGCTGTCCGTTGTGGCCGGAGCGCTGCTGATGGGGCGAACCGACCGGACGGTGACGGTGTGGCGAGCCACCCGCGACCTCGGCGTGGGTGCGATACCGGCATCGCTGGAACCGGTGGCGGTACCGGCCGAGTGGGCAGACGGGACCTACATCTCCGCGGCCAGTGCCCCCGACGGTCGGCTGCGCTGGCCGGTCCCGGCGGGTGCGCTGGTGCCGGCGGCCGCGATGGCGGAATCCGCACCTGCCGACCTGAGGCGGGTGACCGTCCCGGTGGACCCGCTGCATGCGCCGGTCGACCTGCAGGTGGGGGACCTGGTGGACGTCTGGTGGACGGCCGGGGACGACCGGGCGGCGACCGCCGCGGGTCCCGAGCTCGTGCTGGCGTCCGTGCCCGTCTTCGGCGTCACCAGCGATGCGGTGGGTCTCGGCGGTGAGCAGGCCGTGGTCCTCGAGGTCCCGACCGCCGAGGTAGCCGCCCTGGTGCGCGCCAGCCGATCGGGTCGGATCGATCTGGTGTCCGCCGGGGTCAGCGCCGGGGAGCCGGTCGCGTGATCGCGCTGCTGCTCGCCGTTCCCGAGCTCGACCAGGAGCCGGAGCTGGTCCGTGCCGCTCGCGATCACGGCCTGCGGATCGTCAGGCGGTGTGTCGATGCCGCCGAACTGCTGGCTGCTGCGCAGACCGAACCCGGGGCGCCCGTCGTGGTGTCGGCAGGTCTGCCCAGACTGACGCCCGGCCTGCTCGACCAGCTCGCGGCCGGGCGCGCCGTGCTCGGACTGGCCGAAGGCGGGGAGAGCCTGCTCGCCCTGACGCGGCTGGGCGTCTCGCCGGTCGTGCAGGTGGCGCCGGACCCGGGACGGACCCTGGCGGACGTGCGGGCCCGCCTCACCGACCTCGCACCGCCCACGGCGACCGGCGTCGAGCAGAGGCGGGAATCGGCGCACGTGACACTCGGCAGCGTCGTGGCCGTATGGGGGCCGCCGGGCGCGCCCGGTCGCACGACGGTGGCCGTCGGGCTGGCGGATGCGCTCGCCCGCAGGGGACTGCGTGTCTGCCTTGCGGACGTCGACACCTATGCACCATCGGTGGCCCTGGCCCTGGGGGTGCGGCACGATGCCAGTGGCCTGGTGGCCGCGTGCCGGCTGGCCGAGCTCGGTGCCCTTGCGGGACCGGCACTCGAGCGGCTGACCGTCGAGATCCGGCCGGGCCTGCGCGTCCTGACCGGGATCGCGGAGCCGGATCGCTGGTCGGACGTGCGGGCCGGCGCCCTGGATCGGGTGTGGTCGGTCCTGCGAGGCCACTTCGACGTCTGCGTGGTGGATGCCGGCTCGTGCCTCGAGGCCCCGGACGATGTCGCCTGGTCGCGTACCCGCAACGGCGCCGAGCGGTCCGCGGTGGCGTCGGCCGATCGGGTAATGGTCGTCGCCGACGCCTCCGCCCTCGGTGCGGCCCGACTCGTGCGCGGCTGGCCCGACCTCACCGGGGTCGCGTTGGGCCCGATCGAGGTGGTCCGGAACCGGGTCCGCGGCTCGGGCAGCCGCGATCCGCAGCCGGCTCGCCGGGCATGGGTACAGGCGCTGCGGGCCATGGGTGTCGACGCGCCGGTCCACGACCTGCCGGCGGATCCGCGGGTCGCAGCGCGGGCGTGGTCCCACGGGCGCACGATCGGGGAGCTGGCCCGACGGTCACGGCTGTGTCACGCTCTGGACCGCCTCACGGAGATCGCCGTGACAGGATAGATACTGGTGAGTAGCAATGCCGATCGGATGTCCCGGCGGCCGTGCTCGGGGAGGAGGTGTCTGTGCCCAGCCGAATGTCCGCAGTTGACGCCTCATTCCTGTTCATGGAGACCCCGACCACGCCGATGCACAGTGGCGCCGTCGCGGTCTTCCAGCCCCCCGCGGACGGGTTCGACCACGAGCGCCTCGTCCGCCTGATCAAGCAGCGCCTGCCGTATGTGCCGCGCTACCGCCAACGGGTGCGCGACGTCCCCTTCGGCATCGCGCGTCCGGTCTGGGTGGACGACGAGCGCTTCGACGTGACCTTCCACGTGCGCCGGTCCGCGTTGCCCAAGCCGGGCTCCCGCGACCAGCTGAACGAGCTCGTCGCTCGATTGATGAGCCGGCCGCTGGACCGCAGCCGCCCGCTGTGGGAGATGTACCTCGTCGAAGGCCTGTCCGACGGCAGTTTCGCGATCATCAGCAAGAGCCACGAAGCCCTCGTCGACGGTCTGTCGGCCGTCGACATCGCCCAGGTGATGCTCGACCCGACCGAGGAGCCCGCCGCGGTCCCTGTCGACAGCTGGCGCCCGAGGCCCGAGCCGACCGACGTCGAGCTGCTCTCGCACGCCTTCACCGAGGTCACCACCCGACCGGCCGCCGCTGTCGACGCCGTCAGTTCCGCCGTGGGCGACATCTCCCGGGTCGCGACCCGGGTCGGGGAACGGGCCGTCGGCATCGTGTCCGCCGCGCTCGCGGTCGCCAGGCCGTCGGTGCCCAGTCCCCTCAACGTGCCGATCGGCGAGCAGCGCCGCTTCGCGACCGTGGACGTGGCGCTTGCCGACGTCAAGACGATCCGCAGCACGCTCGGCGGCACCGTCAACGACGCGATCCTGGCGGTCATTGCGGGCGCACTGCGCTCGTGGCTGCAGGCCCGCGGCGTCCCGGTGCGGCAAGGCGATGTGCTCCGCGCGATGCTGCCCATCAGCATCGCGGTGCCCGCCGCGTCGTCCGGACATGGGGGCGGCAATCGCGTGTCCGCGACCCTTGTCGAACTGCCGGTCGGTGAGTCCGATCCGGCGGTGCGGCTTCAGCAGATCAGCTACCAGTTGGCTGAGAAGCAGGAGGGCAGCCAGTTCGTCGGGGCGGACGCCATCGCCAACATCGCCGGCTTCGGGCCGCCCACCCTGCATGCGCTGGGCGCGCGCGTGGTCGGCAGCAGCGTGTCGAGTCGGATGTACAACCTGGTGATCACCAACGTGCCCGGACCGCAGCGCCCGCTCTACGCGGCCGGCTCGCAGATGATCGCCGCCTATCCGTGCGTCCCGCTGACGCAGAACCAGGCGCTCAGCGTCGGGCTCATCTCCTATGACGGTGGCATCTTCTTCGGGCTCTACGCCGACCGCGACGCGCTGCCCGACCTCGACCTGCTGGCGACCTGCCTCATCGAGTCGCGCGACGAGCTCCTGCAGCGGTGTGCGGCGTCCGTGCGCTCCCTTCGCGTGGTCAGTGACCGCACGCCCAAGGGCAAGGCCCGGGAGTCGTCGTGACCACCGCCCGCAAGCGCCCAGCCGTCGAAGGTACCCCCGCCCGCAAGCGCCCGGCCGTCGAACGAGCGCCGGCCCCGCGAAAGGCCATCAGTCGGCGGGAGCCGGCCCGGAAGGCGATCGAGCCGGCGCCGCGACGGGGTCTCGTGCTCGGTGGTGGAGGAGTGCTTGGCGGCACCTGGGCGGTGGGCGCGCTTGCGGCGCTGGAGGACGTCTACGGATTCTCGGTCGCGGACGCCGACATCATCGTGGGCACGTCCGCGGGTTCGGTGCTGGCCGCGCTCATCGGCGCGGGGGTCACCGTCGACCAGCTGCGCGACCACTACGTCGACGATGAGGTCACCTCGGGTCCGCTGCTCGGCTACGTGTTCGATCCGGTGCAGGCCACCGGCGGCTCACGGCCCGGCATCCCCAAGCTCGTCGGCCCGGGATCGCCGAAGCTCATCGGGGCCAGCCTGCGCCGACTCGGCCAACTGCCGGCCACGGCCGTGCTGTCCGCCTTCCTGCCCGAGGGCACGCGCTCCCTCGAGCGCGTCGGTCATCTGGTCGACGCGGTCACCCCCATCGGCCACTGGTCCCCGCACCCGGGGGTGTGGGTCGTGGCGATGGACTACGAGGACGGCAAGCGGGTCGTCTTCGGCCGCCCCGGCTCGCCGGTCGCGGAACTCTCCGAGGCCGTGGTCGCGTCCTGCTCGATCCCCGGGTGGTTCCAGCCCGTGACGATCGGGGGTCACACCTACGTCGACGGGGGTGCGGTCTCGGCGACCTCGATCGACGTCCTCGCGCACGCCGGGCTGGACGAGGTCTACGTGGTGGCCCCGATGGTCTCCTTCACCATGGACCATCCGGGCGGAATCGGGCATCGGCTCGAGCGCCGCTGGCGGGCCGAGGTCACCAAGGCCGCGCTGAGCGAGGCCGCGCTCGTGCGCGCGGCGGGCGCCGAGGTCCGCATCATCGGACCGGGTCCCGAGGACCTGCTCGCCATCGGCGCCAACCTCATGGACGACACCCGACGGCGACTCGTGCTGGAGACGTCGTTGCGGACCAGCCACGATGCCTGGCGAACGGCCGACGCGTATGCGACGGCCGGCTGACGGTCAGGCCAGCCAGGCGACGGCCACCGTGGCCTCCTTGGCCAGGTAGCGCTGGGTCTGCTCGGCGGCCACCTTCTCCACCTTGCCGCCCACGAACGGCACGCTCGCCTTGAACTCGCCCTGATGCCGCGCGACCGTGCCGTCGCCCTGGGCGATCAGCGTGATCGTGCCGGTGTAGGCCAGTGGCGCATGGAAGTCGACGGCCACGTCCGCCGTCACCGGCTCGGCTCCGGAATGCCACTGCTGGACCTCCGTGATCGTCAGCGTGTCGCCGACGAACGGGGTGGCGTAGGACGGCACCTCGGCGGGCAGGGATCGGGTGCTGCTGACGCGGGCCCCGCCCGGCCCATCACTCACCTCGACGACGATGTCGTGCCCGGCCGTCGACTCGGCCTTCGCATGCACGAACGCCGGGTCGCACATCAGCGCGAGCACTCGGGCCGGATCGGCCGCGAACACCTGCTCGTAGGTGAACTTCGTTGCCACAGCCTGTTCCTCTCGTGCGGGCGCCCGGTGTGGCGCGTGCCCGCCATCATGCCCGAACACTCATCCACCCCGGACACTCCCGGTTCGGATGCCCATACGGCGTGGATGCCGGAAAGTCGCCATGGTCGGGGCCCGCGGGGCTAACGTTGCGGGGGTGCCGCACAACGGCGTGCGGCCCGGGCCCGGTCGCGCCGGGTCGGCAGGCTGCGAAGAGGACCCCGTGAGCACTAGTCCCCCCACCGTCGGATCGGACCTCGAAGGCATCGAGGACCCGCAGGTGCGGCTGCTCACCGCCCGCCTCGCCCGCTACCTCGCACCCGAAGACCTTCAGTCCCATCCGATCGACGTGCTCGCCTCGGAGGCCGAGTCCCTGCTCGCCCACGCCGCGTCCCGGGTGCCGGGGGAGGCGCTCGTGACCGTCTCACTGGCTGACGGACCCGACTCCGCCACCTGCGTTCTGACGATCGTCACCGATGACATGCCCTTCCTCGTCGACTCGGTGACGAACGCGGTGGCTGCGGCCGGACGGTCGATCCACCTGGTGCTCCACCCGCAGCTGGTGGTGCGGCGGGACGACTCGGGAGCCCTGCTCGAGGTGCTGCCCACCGATGTCGACGAGGAGCGCCCCAGCGGGACCATCGCGGAGTCGTGGATGCGCATCGAGTTGGAGCGCGACTACGCGGAGGGCGCACCCGAGAAGCTCGTCGCGCATATCTCCAGCGTCCTGCACGACGTCCGGGTCGCCGTCCGTGACTGGCGTGCGATGCGGTCCCGCGCGCTGATCGTGGCTGAGGAGCTCAACGGCACGCCGCCCCGGGGCGTGCGCCAGGAGGAGGTCGATGAGGCGGTCGACCTGCTCCGCTGGATGGCCGACGACAACCTGACCTTCCTCGGCTATCGCGAGTACGACCTGCGCACCTTCGACGGCGAGGACGTCCTGATTCCCGTCGACGGCAGTGGTCTGGGCATCCTCTCGATGGAGGTGGATCCTGATTCGCCCACCAGCATGTCCAAGAGCTTCGCCTCGCTGCCCCCGGCTGTCCGGGCGCAGGCACGCAAGCCCGACGTCCTGGTGCTGAGCAAGGCGAACTCCCGCTCGACCGTGCACCGCAACGTCTATCTCGACTACATCGGCGTCAAGCGGTTCGACCAGAACGGCGAGGTCGTCGGGGAGCGCCGGTTCCTCGGCCTGCTGTCGTCGAGCGCCTACACGCAGAGCATCCTCGACATCCCGATCCTGCGCACCAAGGCCAGCCATGTGGAGTCCGAACTCGACTTCGTCGCCGGCTCCCACGACGCGAAGGACCTGCTGACCTTCCTCGAGACGTACCCGCGCGACGAGCTCTTCCAGACGAGTGATGCCCAGCTGACCGAGATCGCCCGGTCGGTCCTGCGGCTGCAGGAGCGCCGCCAGACGAAGCTCTACCTGAGGCCGGACCCCTACGCCCGGTTCATGTCGTGCCTCGTCTACCTCCCGCGGGACCGGTACACGACCGGCGTGCGGCTCCAGATCGAGAACATCCTCACGGAGGCGTTCGGCGGCACCAGCGTCGACTACACGGCGCGGGTGTCCGAGTCGGTGCTCGCCCGCCTGCACTTCGTCATCCACGTGCCGATCGGGCGCGGCCTGCCGGAGGTCGACCACGGAGATCTCGAGACGCGCGTCGCGCGGGCCAGCAGGAGCTGGCAGGACGACTTCACCTCCCAACTGGTGGCGCGAGTGGGGGACCTGCGCGCGGCGTCCCTGCTGCGCACCTACGGCAGCGCCTTCCCCGAGGCCTACAAGGAGGACTTCGGCCCAGGGCGCGCGGTCAACGACGTCCTCACCATCGAGGACCTCAAGGCCGGCGAGCTCTCGCTGGAGATCTACGAACCGCCGAACGGCACCCGCAGGGAACTGCGGCTGAAGGTCACTCGCATCGGACCAGCCATGCCCTTGTCGAAGGTGCTGCCGATCCTGCAGTCCCTCGGCGTCGATGTGGTCGACGAGTACCCCTACGAGCTCACGCGGGCGCTGAAGGAGCCCGCGTGGATCCTCGACTTCGGCATGCTTCTTCCCGAGAACGGCGTGCAGAACCGCGCCACCTTGTCGGAGCGCTTCGAGGACGCGTTCTCCGCCGCGTGGCAGGACCGCACCGGCGTCGACGGCTTCAATGCGCTCGTCGTGGCGGCCGGACTGCGGTGGCGGCAGGTGCTCATCCTGCGGGCCTACTCGCGCTACATGCGCCAGATCGGTTCGCCGTTCAGCCAGCGCTTCCTCGAGGACGTGGTCTCGGCGAACGTGCCGATCACCCGCAAGCTCGTCGACCTGTTCGAGACCCGCTTCGATCCTGCCGGGGACGAGGGCCGCGACGCGCGTCAGAGGGCGATCGAGGAGCAGATCGAGGAGGAGCTGGAGAACGTCGCCAGTCTCGACCAGGACCGGCTGCTGCGCCTGTTCCTGTCGCTGATCCGGGCCACCCTGCGCACCAACTACTTCCAGAGCGAGGAGGACGGGTCTGAGCGCTCGTCCATCACGTTCAAGTTCGATCCGCGGGCCATCCCGGACCTGCCGCTGCCCCGGCCCCAGTACGAGATCTGGGTCTACGCGCCTCGAGTCGAGGGCGTCCACCTGCGGTTCGGTGACGTGGCCCGCGGCGGACTCCGGTGGAGTGATCGCGCCGAGGACTTCCGGACCGAGATCCTCGGCCTGGTGAAGGCGCAGGAGGTCAAGAACGCCGTCATCGTCCCGGTGGGCGCCAAGGGCGGCTTCTATCCCAAGAACCTGCCCGACCCGTCCATCGACCGGGATGCGTGGCTGACGGAGGGCAAGTCGGCCTACCGCGAGTTCATCATGTCGATGCTCGACATCACCGACAACCTCTCCGACGGCGAGGTCGTTCCCCCCGTCGACGTGGTGCGGCACGACGGCGACGACCCATACCTGGTCGTGGCTGCCGACAAGGGCACGGCGACGTTCTCCGACCTGGCGAACTCCATCGCCGCCGAGTACGGGTTCTGGCTCGGGGACGCCTTCGCTTCCGGTGGCTCGGTCGGCTACGACCACAAGGCCATGGGCATCACCGCGCGCGGTGCCTGGGAGTCCGTCAAGCGACACTTCCGCGAACTCGGGGTCGACACCCAGACGCAGGAGTTCACGGTCGCCGGCGTCGGCGACATGAGCGGCGACGTGTTCGGCAACGGCATGCTGCTCAGCGAGCACATCAGGCTCGTCGTGGCGTTCGACCACCGGCATGTCTTCATCGACCCCGATCCGGTTGCGGCACCGTCCTATGCCGAGCGGCGTCGCCTGTTCGACCTGCCGCGCTCGTCGTGGGCCGACTACGACGAGAAACTGATCTCCGAGGGCGGCGGTGTGTTCGCCCGGTCGCTGAAGTCCATCAAGCTCACGCCCCAGGTCAAGGAGGCGCTGGGCATCCCGATGGACGTGGTGACCATGACGCCCGACGACCTGATCCGGGCGGCGTTGAAGGCGCCCGTAGACCTGCTCTGGAACGGCGGCATCGGCACGTACGTCAAGGCGCAGAACGAGACGAATCTCGATGTCGGCGACAAGGCGAACGACCGCATCCGCATCAATGGCGCCGACCTACGGTGCAAGGTGGTCGGCGAGGGCGGCAACCTCGGGCTGACCCAGCTCGGTCGCGTGGAGGCCGCGCGCCATGGCGTCAGGCTGAACACCGACGCCATCGACAACTCCGCCGGCGTCGACACGTCCGACCACGAGGTCAACATCAAGATCCTGCTGGACGGCGTGGTCCGCCAGGAGAACCTGACGATGGCCGGACGCAACCAGGTGCTGGCCGAGATGACCGACATCGTCGCCGAGGAGGTCCTCGACGACAACTACGGGCAGAACGTGGCTCTCGGCAACGCGCGGCCCATTGCGGCAGCGCTGATCAGCGTGCACCAGCGCATGATCAAGGAGATGGAACGGCTCGGCCTGCTCGACCGGGCGATCGAGTTCCTGCCGGACGACGAGGAGTTCCGCGTCCGGGAGGCCGCCGGGGAGGGACTGACCGGGCCGGAGCTCGCGGTCCTGCTGGCGTACTCGAAGATCTGGCTGATGAAGGACCTGAGCTCCTCCAACCTCGCGGACGACCCCTACTTCTCGAAGGCCGTCATCACCTACTTCCCGCCGCAGCTGCGCGAGAAGTACCGCGAGGCCATCGAGAAGCATCCGCTGCGCCCGCAGATCATCAGCACGGTCACCGCGAACCGACTGATCAACATCGCTGGCATCACGTTCGTCTTCCGGGCGATGGAGGAAACCGGGGCGAGCGCCGTCGAGGTCGTGCGCGCGGCGTCCGCGGCCATGGAGATCTTCGGCATCGAGGAGTTCTGGAACGAGGTCAACGCGCTCGACAACGTGATCCCGTGCGGCGCCCAGGTCACGTTGCACCTGGAGATGCGCCGGCTGCATGGACCGCTCCACTCGCTGGTTCCTGCAGACGCGCGGCGGATCGATCGACGTGCAGGAGGAGATCGATCGCTTCGCCTCCGTGGTGGAGCACCAGACGGATGACGTGGCCTCTCACCTGCTCGGCAAGGAGCGTGACCGCGTCGAGCGACTGACCCAGCGGTTCGTGGCGGCGGGCACGCCGAAGGACCTCGCGCAGCGAGCGGCATCGGCGCTGGACGTGTTCGCCCTGCTCGACATCACCGACATCATCGTGCGGACGGAGGAGAGCGCGGACGTCGTCGTCCCGCTCTACTTCACGGTCGCGGACAGGTACGACGTCGACAACATCCTGATCAACATCACGGACCTGCCGCGCGGCGATCGCTGGAGCGCGCTCGCTCGACACGCGCTGCGCAGTGACCTGTACGCAGTGATCGCAGGACTGACCTCGCGGGTGCTGCGGACGACCGCAGCCGGGACGCCTCCCCTTGAACGGCTGACCTCCTGGGAGGAAGACCACGCGGAAGGCGTGTCGCGCGCCCGCGCGACCCTCTCCGAGATCGCGTCGGTGGAGAAGCCTGACCTGGCGACCTTGTCCGTCGCGTTGCGGTCGATGCGCACGCTGATCGCCCAAGGCAGCAAGTCGGGTGCCCACGACGCCTGATCCCCATACGTCGAGGCAGCCGGACCACGCGCGTGACGTGACCCGGCTGGAGCCGCTCGGGTGGGACGAGCGCATCGCTGCGACGTTCGGGGACGACCCGGGCGTGCCGGGTCGAGTGGTACGGGTCGACCTCGACTCCTGCCAGGTCGCCACGCCCGAGCGGGGACCTGCGGGCGCGGTCGCGCTCACCCGTGGCTGTGGGGGACTGGGTGCGCCTCGACGGCGACGACAGCGACGTGATCGGCGAGATCCTGCCTCGCAGCTCACAGGTCACGCGACGCGATCCGTCGGGGTTGACGCAGGTGCTCGCGGCGAACGTGGACCTCGTCCTCATCACCGCTCCCGCCGACCGGGTCAGCTTCGCCCGGGTAGAGCGGGAGGTCGCCGTCGGATGGGACAGTGGCGCCCAGCCGGTGGTCCTCCTGACCAAGTCCGATCTCGACAATGGCGAGGTGGCGCTACAGCTGCGTGGGCGGTTGGTCGGCGTCGACGTCCTCTGCGTGAGCTCGGTCAGCGGTGACGGGGCCGACGCCGTCGCAGACCTGCTTCGCCCTGCGCGCACCGGAGTGCTGCTGGGGCCGTCTGGGGCAGGCAAGTCCACGCTCACCAACATGCTCGTCGGACGGGAGGTAGCGGCCACCGGCGCGGTGCGCGAGGGCGATCGGCGCGGACGACACGTGACGAGCTCCCGCGAACTGCTGGTCCTTCCCCAGGGGGGAGTGCTCATCGATACGCCGGGGCTGCGCAGTCTCGCCCTGGCGGAGGATCACGGCGGGGTGGCGGCTGCCTTCCCCGATGTCGAAGAGCTGGGCACGCAGTGCCGGTTCCGCGACTGCGCCCATGAGCACGAGCCCGGCTGCGCCGTCGTGACAGCCGCGGAAACGGGCGCGCTGGACCCGGACCGACTGGCCAACTACCGCAAGCTCCGCCGGGAGCTGGACTTCCAGGTGCGGCGGGACGACCCCGTCGCGGCGCGCGAGGCCCGTGCCGTGTGGAAGCAGCGGGCGAAGCTGGTCCGGCAGCTCTACAAGGAGCGCGGGCGCTGACGTTTGGGCAGCGTGCCCGTCGCCGCGGCGACTGCGACCGTCGCTCTTGCACAGGCTTCGCAGGAACGCGACCAGCGGAATGCCCCTGGAGAGCCGGTGGTTACTGTCAGGCGTCCGCATCCCGAGTTCTGGAGCCCCCGTGAGCCTGCCCCCCTGGTCGAGCCCGCCGACGAGCTGACCATCGATGAGGTCCGCCGCTACAGCCGACACCTGATCATCCCCGACGTGGGCATGTCCGGGCAGAAGCGGCTGAAGAACGCCAAGGTGCTCTGCGTGGGTGCGGGCGGGCTGGGCAGCCCGTCCCTGATGTACCTCGCGGCCGCCGGCGTCGGCACTCTCGGCATCGTCGAGTTCGACGTCGTCGACGAGTCGAACCTGCAGCGCCAGATCATCCACGGGCAGAGCGACATCGGCCGGCCGAAGGCAGAGAGCGCCCGGGATGCCGTCCTCGAGATCAACCCGTACGTGCAGGTGAACCTGCACACCGACCGGCTCGACTCGTCGAACGTGATGGAGCTGTTCAGCCAGTACGACCTGATCGTCGACGGCACCGACAACTTCGCGACCCGCTACCTGGTCAACGACGCCTGCGTGCTGCTCGGCAAGCCGTACGTCTGGGGGTCGATCTACCGCTTCGACGGCCAGGCCAGCGTCTTCTGGGCCGAGCACGGCCCCTGCTACCGCTGCCTGTACCCCGAGCCCCCGCCGCCCGGCATGGTCCCGTCATGCGCCGAGGGCGGCGTCCTCGGCGTGCTGTGCGCGTCCATCGGCTCGATCCAGGTCAACGAGGCGATCAAGCTGCTCACCGGGATCGGCGAGACGCTGCTCGGGCGCCTGATGATCTACGACGCGCTGGAGATGACCTACCGGCAGGTGAAGATCCGCAAGGACCCGAACTGCGCCGTGTGCGGAGAGCACCCCACCGTCACCGAGCTCATCGACTACGACGCCTTCTGCGGCACGATCTCGGACGAGGCTGCCGAGGCGGCGAGGGACTCCACGATCTCCGTCGTGCAGTTGAAGGAGATGCTCGACGCGCGCGAGGCGGGCGACATCGACTTCGTCCTCATCGACGTGCGTGAGCCCAACGAGTTCGAGATCGTCAGCATCGACGGCGCCGTACTGATCCCGAAGGGACAGTTCCTCGACGGATCGGCCCTCGAGCACCTCCCCAGCGACAAGCAGATCGTGCTGCACTGCAAGGTCGGTGGCCGCTCGGCCGAGGCGCTGGCGGTGGTCAAGGGCGCCGGGTTCTCCGACGCGATCCACGTCGGCGGCGGCATCGTGGCGTGGGTCCACCAGGTGGAGCCGCACAAGCCGGCGTACTGATCGCCTGTAGGCCGCGAGACGCCCCATCTCTGCTCCGAAGCCCTATGCTTTTCAGGGAGGCATCATGCGGGGCTGGGGCCAGCGACCACTGCTCCTGCTTGCCGGGTGGTACGCGCTCGCGAGCGCCCAGTTGATCCTCAACTTCATCAGGCCGCCGGTCCCCGAGACGGACAGGCGCGCCATCCTGATTCTGAGCTCGATCTCCCTCGGGCTGGCTGTGGTCGCCTTGGCCGCTGGCGTCATGCGACGCGGTCGCGTCGCCCTGCTGGTCCTGCTCCTGTTGGGAACGATCGACGTTTGCGCTGTCGTTCTGGTCTCGGCCAGTGGCCAGGCTCAGCTCATGTCCGCTCTCTACCTGCTCCTGCTTGCGCTCATCGCGGCCCTCAGCCTCCCGCGCGGGCCTGCCGGCCTCGTGCTCGCGGTGGGGCTGGCGGCCTATCTCGGCGGCGTCATCGCCAACCCCAAGCTCGACAGCCCCGGCTACGCCGTGTTCGTGGTCCTGCTCATCGCCTTGGTGACCCTTGTCTTCTGGCACCTGGTCAGCGAGCTGCGCCGGCAGGCGCTCCATGACCCCCTGACGGGCGCGCTGAATCGCGCCGGACTCCAAGGCGCCGCCCGCCTCGCGCACGGTCTGGCTGTGCGAGAGGGTCGGGAGACGGCCATCATCGAGGTCGACCTGGACCGCTTCAAGGAGTACAACGACACGTTCGGCCACGCGGCCGGGGACGAGCGCCTTGCCGCGGCGGTACGGGACTGGACCGCCGCACTGCGGCGGACGGATCTCGTCGCGCGCATCGGGGGCGACGAGTTCGTCATCGTGCTGCCCGGCTCTACGGCAGCCGACGCAGTGGAGTCCCTCGGGAGAATGCGTGCGGTCAACGAGATCCCTTGGACGGCGGGGATCACGACGTGGGCAGCGGACGAGCCGCTGGCTGAGGCGTGCCGACGCGTCGACCAGGACCTGTACCGCGGCAAGGCTGAGCGCGGGTCTGCGGCGTCCGGCTAGCGCTTGCGCTCGCAGGCAACGCCGTCGCGATCCTTGTCCAGCCGCTTGTTGGCGGCGTACGCCACCGGACAGAGAAGCGGCTTGCGGTAGCCCTGCTTGACCGCGCGCTTGACGGCCCGGGGGGTAGCCGCAACGCCGTTGGGATCCACCGCTCGCATCTGAGCGCACGATCCGAACTTCGTGTCGGGTTCGGCTGCCGCGGGCGGCGCGGCGAACACCAGTGCGCCGCCGAGCAGGGCGGCGGCGAGAGCAGCGGACGGCAGGATGCGCTTCATGGGTCCTCCGGGGTCGTCGATGTTCCGACGCTAGGCGACGTGGACGGGGCTCGGCACGGGAGAGGAGTTACCGAACTCTTACGGCCCACGTTGAAAGGACCGCGACCAGTCGCCGCGGTCCTTTCAATCAACGCTACGCCCCGCTTCCCGACGGCAGTAGCGACGAAGGTCCCATCGGCCGAGATCTGACCGAGCATTGCTGTCGCTGTCCGGACCCTGCCTGCGCATGACCACCGGCGGTGCTACCAGTGGGTAGGCCCCGGGCGCATCCTGAAAGTGCAAGGGCGCCGAAGGGGGCGAGAGAAATGACAACAACGACAATGACGATGAGGAAGACCTCATGGGCCGCGCTGACGGCCCTGCTCGCGGTACTCGCGATGGTCTTCGGAGTGCTGACGGTCGCGGCTCCAGCGGGAGCAACGGATGAGAACCCGGGTGTGTGCGATGGTCTCGACAGCGGCAAGATCGACGTGGCCAACGGAACGATGAGCGTCTTCATCGAAGCACCTGCCGGCCAGTTGATCGACCAGTACTGCATCAAGGCCGGCTCCATCCATCAGGGGCTCGGCCCCCAGTACGTGACGGTCGATCCTCCCGTTCAGAGCATGACGATCACCTATGACTTCACCGATCCGCCCAAGGACATCAGCCACTACTCGTTCAGCTGGACGCCTGCACCCACGTATGACTACGCGGGCACTGGCGAGGCGAGTGCGAGGGAGTGCACGCTGGTGGAGGACGTGTGGGGATACATGGACTTCGGTCCGATCTCGGTGACGGGTGAGACGGTCACCAAGGACACGCCGTGGACGGACGCCGACAAGGCGGTGGAGGATGCCAAGGCCCAGGCCGAGGCCGAGTCGCAGTTGGCCGCTGTGCTGGCGGGATACACCATCGACGAGAGTGGTGTGAGCTGCCGGACGACACCGCCGCCGGTGCCCGGATCGGTGACGTACTGCGTGGCTCCGTCGGGGACGACGAACTTCGCGTACGACACCTTCGGCACGGCGGACGACACGACGCCGCAGGCCACGTGGACCAACGGGTCCGGCCAGCCGCTGTCGGCGTACACGATCGGCACGACCGCGGATTGCACGCCGCCGGTGACGCCGACTCCTGGTTCCGCGACGTACTGCGTGGCTCCGTCGGGGACGACGAACTACGCGTATGACACCTTCGATTCGGCGGACAACACGACGCCGGAGGGTACGTGGACCAACGGGTCCGGGCTGCCGCTGTCGGCGTACACGCTGGGGACGGCTGCCGATTGCACGCCTCCGACCGAGGAGCCGGAGCCGGTGACGGTGGTCGAGCCCGCGGTTGTGGAGCCGCCGACCACGGTGCAGCCCGAGGTGATCGCGATCCCGGAGCCCGCCAAGGTTCCGGCCCCGACCGCAACGGTGCCGCTGCCGGCCACGGTTCCCGCGGGTGACGGTTCGACCGTCCCGACGACCCCGGTGTACGCGCTGGCACTGCTCGCCCTCGGTGCCACGGCACTGGCGGCGTCCGCGGTCCGGCTGCTCACCCATCCGACCCGCTGAGAGGAGGGACGCGACAGCAGGGAAGGAATGCGACAGCGAGGCCCCGCCGGGAGGCGGGGCCTCCGTCATCACCCCGTCGAGCGTGGAGCTCAGGCGCGACACGCCGAAGGCGAGCGCCTGAGCTCCACGCTCGACGGGGCTGGGGGTCGGATCAGCCCTCGACGACGTCGCCCTCGACCCGCGCCACCGCGACCCCGATCGACTCCATCCACGCGATGGCCGCGGCCACCGAAGCGTCGTCGCCGCCGAGATCGCACACCAGCCACCCCGAGTGGTCGTGGATGGCCGCGCGGCGGATGTTCGGGATGACGCCGAAGCGGGACACGATCTCGTAGATCACCGGCTCGGTGGCCGGACCCGGCGGGAAGGTCAGTCGCAGGTGTCGGGACGGATCGGTCATAGCGCGCCCTTCTTGGTCAGCCAGTTGAACGCCCAGTATCCCGGCACCGTCGGCAGCCAGAACGTCACCAGTCGGTAGAGCAGCACGGCCGACACTGCGATGCCCGCGTCGAGGCCGGCCGCCGTCAGTCCAGCCGCCAGTGCCGCCTCGACGGCTCCGAGGCCGCCGGGGGTCGGCGCGGCCTGCCCGATCGTGGCGCCGGCGAGGTACACGACCGCCACCACCGCGACGTTCATGCTGCCGCCGAAGGCCTCGACGCAGGCATACAGGACGCCGATGTAGGCGAAGTTCAGCAGCAGGATGCCGCCGATGCCCTCGACCAGCTTCATCGGCCGCTGCGCCACCGTCACCATCCGGGGCACGACCTCCTTGAGCAGCGGTCCGACGCGCTTGGCGATCAGGCGACGGACGGCGGGCACGGCCAGCAGCGCCAGGATCGCGATGGCTGCCGCAACCACGGCCACCACCAGCGCCGGCGGCGGATCGAAGGTCAGGTCGGCCTGCGTTCCGGCGGCGATGCCGAAGCCGAGCAGCAGCAGGATGTAGAAGACGAACGCCATGACCTGGGCCACGCCCACGCTGGCCGCCGCCAGGGCCGGGTGCAGGCCCGCCTTCTGCAGGAACCGCACGTTGATCGCGATGGCGCCGATCGTCGGCGGCGAGACGAGGGTGGCGAAGTCGCCCGCCACCTGGGCCATCAGGACCCGGTGGAGGGGCAGGGGCTCCGGGACGAATCCCGACAGGCTCCACGCGGAGCCGATGTACGTGACCAGGCTGAAGAGCACGGCCGCGACCATCCACCGCCAGTCAGCCGTGCGGAGCAGTCCGATCAGGTCCACCTGCGCGAGCTGCGACAGCAGGACGTAGCCGGCGATGGTGCCGACGATGATCATCACGAGCGTGCGCGGCCGAACTCGCTCGAACTTGATCGGCTCGGTGTCGGCCCCCGGCCCGATCTCCGCCAGGGCGTCCCGCAGCCCGATCAGGATGGCCTTGTTCTTCCGGATGTGCCGACGGGTGGTGCCGGACAGCGCCACGGGCTGGAGGGCGGGCAGCGCCCGGGCCAGGCCCGGCACGCCGAGCACGGTGCGGCCGGTGGAGACCGCGCGCTGAACGTCGGTGAGCAGGGCGAGGGTGGTGAGCAGCTCTGCGGTGTCGATGCGCTCGGCGACGTCGCTGGCGGCGACGCGGCCGGTGTCGCCGCCGATCAGCCACACGCTTCCGTCCTCGGCCCGCAGCAGGTGCTCGGCTGCGAGGGAGCGATGCGACATCTTGTGCTCGTGCAGGGTGCGCATCGCCCGCCAGGCCTGGGTCAGGTCCTCGTCCGTGATCTCGTCGAGCTCGCTGAATCTGGTGCCGGTGATGTGCTCGTACGCGAGCAGCACGGAGTCGGGGCCTACTTCGGAGGTGAGCAGCAGCCGCGGCATGGGTGCGCCGGCCGCCTCCGCGGCGTAGGCCATCAACGCCGCCTGATCCAGCGAGCGGCGCATGTCGAAGGCTCCGACCGTCGTGTCGTCGCGCAGCCGAAGGCTGGTCCAGATCGCGTTGGCCAGCCCCGCTCCCTCGAGGTCACGGTCGAGGACCGTCACCTGCAGGATGCCGCCGGCACGGGTGGTGGCCAGGTAGCGGCGACCACGGGAGGTCGACTCGGTGGCCTGCAGGAGGGTGATCGGGAACCCGCCCCGGTCGAGCGCCTCGGCCACCTCCACCCCTGAGGGCCGGGTGGTCGGCGTGCCCGCGACGTAGCGGGTCGTCAGGCCCACGGCCCAGCCCAGGGCGACGGAGATGCCGATTCCGGCGAGCGTGATGCCGCCACTCAGCAGTGAGACCACGATGAGCGACCCGAGCACCAGCACGGTCAGGGCGTTCCACGGCCGTCGGCCCATGGACCGGGCGACGGTGACGAACGCGACCAGGCCGCCGAGGATGGGGGTCGTGGACGCGCTGTTCGGGCTGGTGGAACCGGCGAGCGCGACGAGCAGCTGGCTGGTGCCCCACGTCGAGACGGCGATCGAGATGAGCGTCAGCAGCACGATGGCGAGGAACAGGGCGATCAGGGCGTCGAACAGCTGGCGAACCCGGCGGCGCACCACCATCGCGACGGCGATCGCGATCGGCAGCCCCAGGGTCCCGATGCCGCCGATGACGTTGAGGGCCAGCACGATGAGCGAGGGCAGGCGAGCGGCACCCTCGGCGAGATCGGAGTCGATCCCGGCGGCGGTGCTCGTGGCGAACAGGGCGACGAGCACGGTGCCCGCGGCAATGGCGAGCGCCAGCAGCAGACGCGCGAGGTCGAGGGGACGGCGCAGGCGTCGCGGCCCACTGCGGTCCTCGATGATGATCGGGCCGGGCTCGGCGCCCTCGGCTCCGACCACGGAAGAGGTCGAAGGTCCGGCTGCCACGGGGGCATCGTCGCAGACTTCGACCCCACCGTGTCGTACCCGGGTGGTAGTCATAGCCCATGGCGTGGCACCTGGACCTCTCGGGCGCGCCCGCGGCTGCCGCGGCGGACCTCGATGAGCGCCAGCGGCGTGTCGTCGAGCATCGAGGCGGTCCGCTGCTGGTGCTCGCCGGTCCGGGCACCGGCAAGACAACGACCCTCGTCGAGGCCATCGCGGCACGGCTGGGCGATCGCGAGGAGCCGCTGCCCGCTGACGCCGTGCTCGCGCTCACGTTCGGACGCAAGGCGGCGCTCGAGCTTCGGGATCGGGTCACGGCCCGGCTGGGGGTGGGCTGCTGCCCCTCGTGTCCACCTTCCACTCGTTCGCGTACGCCCTGCTGCGGCGCACGTCGACGCCGGAGGAGTACGTCAATCCGCCGCGGCTGATGTCGGGCGCCGAGGAGGACGTCCGGATCCGCGAACTGCTCCGTGGTGCGGTCGCGGACGGGTCCGTGGACTGGCCGGACGACCTGGTCGGGGCGCTGCCGACCCTGGGCCTGGCCAACGAGGTCCGCGCCGTGCTGGCGCGGGCCCGTGAGCTCGGCCTCGAGGGGGATGACCTGGCCCGGATCGGCCGCCGGTCCGGACGCCCGGCCTGGGTCGCGGTCGGCCGTCTCGCCCAGCAGGAGCAGGACGTGATGATGCTCGAGAACGTCATCGACTACGGCGAGCTCATGCTCCGGGCCGTGATCCGGGCGCACGAGCCGGAGGTCTCGACCATGCTCCGCGCCCAGTACCGCGCCGTGTACGTCGACGAATTCCAGGACACCGATCCGCTCCAGGTGGCGCTGCTGCGCGCGGTGGTGGGCCCGCAGTCCTCGATCATCGCCGTCGGCGACCCCGACCAGTCGATCTACGGCTTCCGGGGTGCCGACGTGGGCGGGCTGCTTCGCTTCCCGACCACGTTCACGACGGCGAGCGGCGAACCGGCGCCGGTCATCGTGCTCAATCGCACCCGCCGCTTCGGCCCGCGGATCCGCACCGCCGCCACTGCTGCCCTCGGGTCCCGGCTGCCCGTCGGCCTGCCCGTCGACGTCGTCGCCGAGCACCGCGACCCGTCCTGCGTGCCGCCCGCCGACCCGGAGCAGGACGACCGGGTCGAGATCCGGCTCTACACGGACCGCGGCAGCCAGGCCGCCCACCTGGCTCGCGACCTGCGGCGCGCCCATGTCGAGCGGCACGTGCCGTGGCACGAGCTCGCGGTCCTCGTTCGCGGGGGCACGCAGATCCCGGCCCTGCAGCGCGCCCTGCAGGCCGCCGAAGTTCCGGTCGTGGTGGCGGCCGACGAGGTCCCGCTGCGCTCCGAGCCAGCGGTCGCCGCGCTGCTCACCTGCCTCACGCTGGCCACCCGACCCGGCGGCGCGACGCCGGTGGAGGTTCTCGATGTGCTGACCGGTCCGCTCGTGGGGCTGACGTCGATGGAGGTGCGACGGCTCGGCCGTGCGTTGCGGGCCGCCGCCCATGTCGAGGGGTTCGCGTCGGCGCCGTCCGATGAGCTGATCCGCGACTTCGTCCTCGCGCCGCTGGTGGGTGAGCCGCTGACGCTGCCGGCGGTCGGCCCCGAAGACCCGCTGCTACCGGTGGTGGAGGCGGCCGCCAGGCTCACCGAGCTGCTGCGCGAGGTCCAGCGCCAGATCGAAGCGGGGGCCGCGCCCGAGCAGGTCCTGTGGACGCTGTGGAGCGGGGGACGCACCCCGCACGGCTGGCCGGAGCGCCTGCGGGCCGCGGCTCTTCGAGGGTCGCGCACGGCTGACCACGACCTCGACGCGGTCATGGCGCTCTTCGACACGGCCGAGCGGCTGGCCGGCCGCTACCCCGGCTTCCTCGGGGTGCGCATGTTCCTCGATTCGTTGACCGACCAGCAGCTGCCGGCCGAGACCGTCGCCGAGCGCGGCACCCGGGCGGACGCCGTCCGGATTCTCACCGCCCACCGCGCCAAGGGCCTGGAGTGGGACGAGGTGTGGGTCGTGGGGGCCGAAGAGGGGGTCTGGCCGGACCTGCGGGCGCGCGGATCGACCCTGCGCGCGGAGGAGCTCACCCGCGACGGAGTGGGCAGTGGCCCGCGGCCCGCCGACCTGCTCGAGGAGGAGCGGCGGCTGTTCTATGTCGCCTGCACCCGCGCCCGGCGGCGGCTGCACCTGTCCGCGATCGACGAGCGCGGCGACGGCGGTGAACGGCCCAGCCGGTTCCTCGATGACGTGCGCGACGCCCTGGAGCTCGACGAGTCGCCGCCGCGGTCGGGTCGGCCGCGTCGCACCATCTCGCTCGACGGGCTGGTCGCCGAGCTGCGAGGCACCGCGCAGGACCCGCGCACCAGCCCCGCGCTGCGTGAGGCAGCGATCACCCGGCTCGCCCTGCTCGCCGACGAGCGCGGCGAGGGTGGTCGGCCGCTGGTGCCGCTTGCCGATCCGGACCGGTGGTGGGGGGTTCGGGAGACCACCGAGGGCGATCGGCCGGTACGTGACCCCGAGCGCCCTATCGCGTTGTCCGGCAGCTCGCTCGACGGCCTGCTCGCCTGCCCGCTGAAGTGGTTCCTCGAGCACGAGGCCAGGGCCGAGACGCCGCGCGGCCCGGCCACCAGCTTCGGCAGCGTCGTGCACGCCGTGGCGGATTTCGTCGCCAAGGGCGAGGTTCCTGCGGAGCTCGAGGCCATGGATGCCGAGGTCGACCGCGTCTGGTCCGCGCTGCGCTTCGAGGCCCGGTGGCAGTCGCAGACGGAGCGCGCGGCTGCCCACGAGGCGCTCGGCCGCTTCCTCGGCTACCACCTCCGTGCCGACCGGGAACTGGTGTCCACGGAGGCGCGGGTCGGCGCCCTGGTCACCGTCCCCACGCCCGACGGCGGCATTGAGGAGGTTCGGCTGTCCGGGTACATCGATCGCGTCGAGGCCGACGCGGCGGGGCGCCTGGTGCCTATCGACCTCAAGAACATGAAGTCCAAGGTGCCGACGTCCGATGTGCCCGAGCACGGCCAGTTGGGGGTCTACCAGCTCATCGTCCGAGCGGGCGGCCTGACACCCGATGGGCCGATCGACACCCCGGTGCCCGTCGGCGGGGCGGCGCTCGTCCAACTGCGGGTTCCAGCCGGGTCCGCGTCGGACGATCCGCTCACCCAGTTCCAGGACCCCATCGGCGATGCCGAGCCCACGTGGGTCGAGATCAAGCTGGGGGAGGCGGCCGCGATCGTGCGTGCAGAGGAGTTCTCCGCCCGGGTCGGCGGCCAGTGCCGATACTGCGCCTACGCGGACACCTGTCCGGCGCGCGGCGAGCAGGTGCTGCCATGACCGCTGCGCTGACCCGAGCCCAGCTCGACGACGCCCTCGCGCTGACCCTGACCGACGAGCAGTGGGACGCGGTGTCCAGCGAGCTCGCCCCGGCGGTGATCGTCGCCGGCGCCGGATCGGGCAAGACGACGTCGATGGCGGCGCGGGTCGCCTGGCTGGTGGGCAGCGGGTTCGTCCGCCCCGATGCCGTCCTCGGGCTGACCTTCACCACGAAGGCGGCCGCCCAGTTGCTTGCGTCCATGCGCCGATCGCTGGCCGCCCTCGGGTCCGTCGGCATCGTGCCGGAGGCCGACGACGACGGGTCCCCGCTCGGCGACCCGCAGGTGCAGACCTACCACGCGTTCGCCGCGCGAATCCTCTCCGAGCACGGCATCCGACTGGGCCGCGAACCGGACGCCCGCGTGCTCAGCGATGCCTCGCGCCAGCAGTTGGCCTACCGCGTCGTCTGCCGCTCCGCTCTGCCGCTGTCCGAGCTGGGCAAGCGGCCCGAGGACCTCACCTCGGCCCTGTTGCGGCTCGACGACGAGCTGACCGAGCTGGGCATCACCCCGGACAGCCTGCGCGAGTTCGACGACGACCTGCACCGAAGGTTGCTGTCGTACGGGAAGCCGCAGAAGACGGGCGAGTCGATGATGGCGACCTCGCGTGGCCGGGCCGTCCTGGCCGATCTGGTCGCGGAGTGGCGGGCCGAGAAGGCGGTGCGCGACGTCGTCGACTTTGCCGATCAGATCCGGTTGGCCGGTGACGTCGTCGCCAGGTTCCCGGACGCGGCGGCCGATCTGCGACAACGCTTCAGCGTGGTGTTGCTCGACGAGTACCAGGACACGTCGATCGCGCAGCGAGTCCTGTTGCAGCGGCTCTTCGGCGACGGGCACCCGGTCACGGCGGTCGGTGACCCGTGCCAGGCCATCTACGGCTGGCGGGGCGCCAGCGTCGACAACATCGAGCGGTTCCCCGAGCACTTCCCCGCAGCCAGCGGGCAGACCTCGCGGTACCCGCTGTCGCAGAACCGACGATCCGGTCCGGCCATCCTCGAGGTGGCGAACCATGCGTCCGCCGCCCTGCGCGATGTGCACGAGGGTGTTCGGCCACTGACCGCCGGCGACAACGGCAAGGGCCCCGGATCGGTGGCCTGCGCACTGTGGGAGACGTACGCCGATGAGGTGGCCTGGCTGGTCGAGCAGGTGGTCGCGACGCACGGGCGTCATGACGGCGTCGAGGTGCCCTGGCGCGATATCGCCGTGCTGGCGGCCACCCGGGCCGATCTGGTCGAGGTGGAGTCCGCGCTGCGGCGCCGGGGCGTGCCGACCCAGCTCATCGGGGCGGCCGCCTTGCTGTCGCAGCCCGCAGTCGTCGACCTCCGCAGCATCCTGGAGGTGCTGCACGACCCGTCGGCCAATCCCGCATTCGTGCGGCTGGCCGCCGGTCCGCGCTGGCGGATCGGCCCGCGCGACCTTGCCGCGCTCGGCGATCGGGCCGCCGAACTGGCCGGCAGCCGGCGCCGCTCCGGGCAGGACGACGTGGGGCAGGCGCTCGACGACGCCGTCGCCGGCACCGATGCCGTCGAGCTCGTGTCCCTGACCGAGGCGCTCGAGGACCTCGGCGACCTCGCCGCGTACTCGCCGGCCGCCCTGGAGCGGTTCACGTCCTTCGCGGCCGAGCTGCGCTACCTGCGCGCGCACGTGGGGGAGCCGTTGACGGATCTGCTGCTGCGGGTGCTGCGCACGACCGGGCTGGAGATCGAGGCCGGCCTCGGCCGGCCCGAGGTCGCCGACCTCCAGCGGCAGGCCGTGCACGCGCTCATCGACGTGGCCGCGGAGTTCGTCGAGCTCGATGGACGGCAGACCCTCGGCGCCTTCCTGTCCTACCTGGGCGACGCGGAGCGCTTCGACGCCGATCTCGACTTCGACGTGGCCAGCCCCGCGGACGCGGTGCAGCTGCTGACCGTGCACAAGGCGAAGGGGCTCGAGTTCCCGTACGTCTTCGTACCGTTCGTGTCGAAGAGCTCGTTCCCGAGTGGGAAGGGCCGGTCGCACTGGCCGGTCAGCCTCAGCACCGTGCCGTGGCCGCTGCGCGACGACTGCACGGACGAGCTGGCCGCCTTCCCGGTCGACGGCGAGACACCGCGCGACAAGCACCTGAAGGACTACAAGAAGACGCTGAAGTCGCTGACCGATCTCGACGACCAGCGGCTCGCGTACGTCGCCTTCACTCGCGCTGAGCGGGGCCTCGTCGTCTCGGGTCACTGGTGGGGCCCGCGCCAGGCGACGAAGAGGGGCCCGTCGGACTTCCTCGAGGCAGTCCGTTCTGCCTGCGCCGACGGCGCGGGCACCATCGTGCACTGGGTTCCGGAGCCCGACGACACGGCTGAGAACCCGCAGGCGTCGGCCGCCGCGGAGGCCGTGCCGTGGCCCGCAGCGCCCGACCCCCAGCACCGGGCTCGGCTGCTTGCGGTGGCCGACGACGTGCACGCGGTGAACGCTGTCCAGTCCGCGCTGCCGGGAGTCTCGGCGGCCGGCGTGACGCCAGCCGAGCGGGTCCTCATCGAGGAGTGGGACCTGCTGTCGGCGGCTTTGCTCGAGGAGGCACGGGCCCGGAGCATCACGCATCGCGTGGTGCGGCTGCCGGACTCGGTGTCGGCGAGCGTGCTCATGCGAGCGCTCGAGAGCGAGGATTCGGCCGCCGAGGTCGCGCGCGAGCTGGCGCGTCCGATGCCGCGCCCGCCCGCCCCCGCTGCGCGGCGCGGCACGCAGTTCCATGCCTGGGTCGAGACTCGGTACGGTCAGCAGTCGCTGCTGGAGCCCGAGGACCTGCCGGGAGCGGCGGACGAGGACATCACCAGCGATGCCGCGCTCGAGCGGCTGAAGGCGGCGTTCGAGGGCAGCGAGTTCGCCGGCCGCACCCCGGTTGGCGTGGAGGTCCCGTTCGCGCTCGTGCTGGGTGGCCGGGTCGTCAACGGCCGCATCGACGCGGTCTTCGCGGGCACCGAGCCGGGTTTCGACTACCTGATCGTGGACTGGAAGACCGGCAGCGGCGCGCACCTGGATCCGATGCAGCTGGCCATCTATCGACTGGCGTGGTCCCAGCGCACGGGCATCCCCCTCGACCGGATCGACGCCGGCTTCTACGTCGTGGGCGCCGGCGAACTGCAGCGACCGGACACCGGGATCGCGCTGGACGGGCTGCTGGCGCTGGCCACCTGACGTCGGTCGCCGGACGTCGGGCGTCGGTCTACTTCGTGCCGTCCGGGTCCCGTTCCTGGGCGTCGAACGGGTCGGTGGGCGACGTCGCGACGTCGACGGGGTCCGCGGAGTCCGGGTCCGCCACGTGCTCCTCGGCGCGTTCCTCGGCGATCGCCTCGCCGGCCTCCTCCGTCGGCCGCTTGCGCACGCCGACGCGTCCCCGCATCCACTCGCGGGCCGGCTCCTCGACGAACCGCCACATCAGCCATGCGATGACCAGCGCCCCCGCCACGAGCGCGATCACCCCCAGCGCGTAGAGGGCGCCGCCCTCGACGCCGATGGCCCGCATGCCCGCGCGCCACAGGCCGAACCAGACCAGGTGCGTCATATAGAGCGAGTACGAGATGAAGCCGCCGAGGACGAGCGTGCGGGTGGAGAGGAAGCGCGCGAGCCCACGGCGGGACAGTGCGAGCGCTCCGATCCACAGGATCAGCAGCGGCACCAGCTCGAGGTGGTAGTACGGCGGCAGTGGTTCAACGTCGCCCTCGAGTCCGGCCGGCAGCGGGGGCTGTGCCTGGCTCCACGTGCCCAGGAACACCGCGCCGGCGACCACCAGGAGCGGCAGCACGACGGCCATGACGGACGCGGTGCGCTCGATCCGCGGCGACGCGGGCTCGTTCATCGAGTCGCCGGGCAGGAACCGGACGATGATCAGGTAGGTGATGGCGCCGGCGGTGAACTCCGTCAGGATCCGGTACGTCGAGCCCCACGCGTCGGTGTAGTACGGGTCGGACGTCGACAGGCCGTAGACCATCAGCGGGGCCATCGTCGCGAACCACGCCAGGATGAGGACGAAGGTGGGCACCCGTCGATGCAGGAACCACAGCAGCAGCACCAGCAGCGGGAACAGCAGATACGCCAGCCACTCCATCGACAGCGACCACGCCACGAAGTTCCAGCCGCGCTGGGGGTCCGAGCCCCACTCCTGGATGAGCAGCAGGTTCTTGAGGAAGTCGACGGGGGTCAGCCAGACCCGGTCGAGCTCCTCGCCGGTGACCCTCGCCTGGGCGACCACGGCGGCCCCCGCGATCAGGATCATCACCAGGTGGACGGGGTAGATGCGGGCCAGTCGCAGCCACCAGAAGTCGATCGTGCCGCTCACCCTGAGGGACGGTCCGAGTCGGCGCAGGTAGGTGTGCGTGAGGATGAAGCCGGACAGCGCGAAGAACAGGTCGACGCCGAGTCGTCCGACTCGCAGCACGTCCGAGAACACCGGGACGAGCAGGCCGAGCTGGTTCAGCGGCCCCTGCAGGTGGTAGAGCAGCACCCACGCAGCGGCGATGAACCGGATGCCGGTCAGCTGGCGGATGAAGACGTTCACGTGTGATCCCGGGGCGAGGAAGCAGGTCACGTCATCGTGGCACGCGGGGGGTGCCCGGCCCGGTTAGGCTCGCGGACCATGGCCCTTCTCGACACATTGATGCTCGCGCGCGAGGGGGTGGACCGCTGCGCCGAGCGTCGATCCGACGAAGGGTGGCTGGCGGCGCGACGGGCGGACCCGGCGTCGCGCCAGTTCCGGGTGAACGGCGGCGGGGCTCCGGTCCTCGTCGAAGGTGACCGCGTGCGGCTCGCGCTCGGGCCGGTGGGCGATGGCGAAGCGGCCTTCCTCGGCGTCGATGCGGATGACGTCGCCTACTTCTGCTCCTTCGCTGCCGAGCGGGGCGAGGACGACGTCTGGGGCGAGTTGCGCACGGTCGGCGGCCAGCTCGACGACCGCGACGCCGGGCTGCTGGTCACGGCCGTGGCCCTGGACAACTGGCGGGCAACGCACACCCGCTGCCCTCGGTGCGGTGTGCCGACCGTGTCTCGGGAGGGCGGCTGGTCACGGCGATGTCCGGATGACGACAGCCTGCACTTCCCGCGCACCGACCCCGCGGTGATCGTGCTCGTGCGCGACGGTGACGACCGGGCGCTGCTCGGGCGACAGGGGCGCTGGCAGGAGGGCTGGTTCTCCACGCTGGCGGGCTTCGTCGAGCCGGGGGAGTCGGCGGAGGCCGCGGTCCGGCGCGAGGTGCTGGAGGAGTCCGGGGTGGTGATCGGCGACGGGCGTCGACGACGTCGAGTACCTCGGGCAGCCAGCCCTGGCCGTTCCCGGCTCGCTGATGCTCGGCTACCACGCGCGGGCGTCGGCCACGACGGTCACGGTCGACGGCTCGAGATCGCCGAGGCGCACTGGTTCAGCCGTGACGAGCTGGCGGCGGCGTGCGAGGCGGGCACCGTCCGGCTGCCGCCGGACATCTCCATCGCCCGGCGGCTGATCGAGCGCTGGTACGGAGGCGAGCTGCCGGGGGACTGGTCCCGCCCGCTGGGCCTCAAGCGCTGACTGTGGGCCGATGGCTCAGGAGGTCTCCCAGCTGATGTTGCCCTGATCGTCGGTCTGGGTGACGTTGATCATCGTCGACTGGCCGTCCGCGCTGGTCGCGTCGCAGTTCGCCGTCAGGCCCTGCTCGATCGGGATGTCCTCGGGGCAGGTCACCGTCCACTCGCCGCCGACCTGCTCGGCCAGCCCGGCCGCGACCGTCGCCTCGAGCTTGGCGACGTCGAGGGCGTCCGACGGGACCTCCCAGGTGACATTGCCCTGGTCGTCGTCCTGGGTGATGTTGACGTCCACCGAGTTGCCGTCGGCGTCAGTGGCCATGCAGTTGGTGGTGAGTCCGGCCTGGACCTCCATGCTGTCCGGGCACTGCACCGTCCACTCACCGCCGAGCTGCTCGGCCAGTCCCTCTGCGACGGTCGTCTCCAAGGTGTCGACGTCGATGCCGGATGAACAGCCGGTGATCGCGAGCGCCGCGGACAGTGCGACGGCGGCGGATAGGACAAGGCGCTTCATGGCCACTCCCTCAGCATCGACGTGCGGGAGCCCTCGCCCCCTCGTGCGACGCTACCCGCGCAACCTCGACGTTGCACGGCTCAGAGGCCGAGGTGGGCCTTGACCTGGGCGATGGACGGATTGGTGGCGAACGTGCCGTCCGGGAACTGCAGGGTGGGGACGGTCTGGTTGCCGTGGTTGACGTCCTCGACGAGGGCCGCTGCTTCGGGATCGGCCTCGATGTCGACCTCGACGAACGCGATCCCCTCCCGCTCCATCTGGGCCTTGAGGCGGAAGCAGTAGCCGCACCACGCGGTGCTGTACATCGTCACGTCGGTCGTAGCGCTCACCCCCCAGAACCTACCGAACACGTGCCCCCCGTCGGTCTTGAGGTTGGTGGTCGCAAAACGTACGTTTTGCGACCACCAACCTCAAGACCGACGGGGGCATCTGGCCCCGACCCTGCGGGGGCGCCGTCAGGGCCGCGTGCGAGCATCGCGGTGTGTCCGCCCACCCGGCCCTCGACGGCCTCGACGACGAGCAGCGCGCCGTCGCCGAGGCGCTGCACGGTCCGGTCGTCGTCCTCGCCGGCGCGGGCACCGGCAAGACGCGCGCCATCACCCACCGGATCGCCCACGGCGTGGCCACCGGCCAGCACGACGCGCGCCGCACCCTGGCCGTCACCTTCACCACCCGCGCCGCCGGCGAGATGCGCGGAAGGCTGCGCGCCCTCGGTGTCGACGGAGTCCAGGCCCGCACCTTCCACGCCGCCGCGCTGCGCCAGCTCCGCTTCTTCTGGCCCCGGCTGAGCGGCGGCGAGTTCCCCGAGCTGCTGCCCAGCAAGGCCCGGCTCGTGGCCGAGGCCGCCAGCCGCTGCCGGCTCCCGACCGACACCGCCACCGTCCGCGACCTCGCGTCCGACCTCGAGTGGGCCAAGGTCAACTTCCTCGAGGGCGCGCAGATCGGCGAGCGCGCCGCGCAGATCGGGCGCACGCTCGCCGCCGACGCCCCGGCGATGGAGCAGTTGCGCGTCGCGTACGAGGACGCGAAGGCGGCCCGCGGCCTGATCGACTTCGAGGACGTCCTCCTCGTCACCGTCGGCATGCTCGACACCCGCCCCGACATCGCCGACGACGTCCGCGCGGCCTACCGCTGGTTCACCGTCGACGAGTTCCAGGACGTCAACCCGTTGCAGCACAAGCTCCTGGGCCAGTGGCTCGGCGACCGCGACGACGTCTGCGTCGTCGGCGACGCCAACCAGACCATCTACTCCTTCACCGGCGCCACCCCGAGCTACCTGACCGGATTCCGCGCCGCCCACCCCGACGCCACCGAGGTGCGCCTGGTGCGCTGCTACCGCTGCACCCCGCAGATCGTCGACCTCGCCAACCGGGTGATCGCCGCCGGCCCGGCCGCGTCCTCCACGCTCGTGCTGCGCTCCCAGCGCGACCCCGCGCCTGAGCCGACCATCGAGGCGTACGAGGACGACGTCGACGAGGCAGCCCAGGTCGCCAAGCGCGCCCGGCGATACCTGGACGAGGGCGTCCCGGCGCGCGAGATGGCCGTGCTGTTCCGGATCAACGCACAGTCGGCCGAGCTCGAGGAGGCGTTCGCCGAGGCGGGCGTTCCGGTGATCCTCAGGGGCACCGAGCGCTTCTTCGACCGTGCCGAGGTGCGCGAGGCCGTCACCCGGCTCCGCGGCGCCGCCCGCGCCGGCGCCCCGGGCGACCTCGTCGACGAGGTGCGCGGGGTGCTCAGCGCGATGGGCTGGACCCCCGAGGCGCCACGCACGACGGGAGCGGTGCGCGAGCGCTGGGAGTCCCTGACCGCCCTCGCCACGCTGGCGGAGGAGGTCGGCCCCGCAGTCGAGCAGTCGCTGCCGGCCTTCATCGCCGAGCTCGACTCCCGCGCAGAACTCCAGCACGCACCGGTCGCCGACGGTGTCACCCTCGCGTCCATCCACTCGGCCAAGGGACTCGAGTGGCCGGTCGTCTTCGTGGTCGGCTGCAGCGAGGGCCTGCTCCCGCTCCAGCACGCCGAGACTGCCGACCAGGTCGAGGAGGAGCGACGCCTCGCCTACGTGGCCATCACTCGGGCGGCCGACCAGCTGCACCTGTCCTGGGCGCGCAGCCGCCAGCCCGGCGGTCGCCAGACGAGATCGCTCAGCCGCTTCCTGGCGGACATCGCTGGCGCCACCGCGGACGATCGTCGCGGCGGTGCCGGGACGGTGCGCCGCGGTTCGGGTCGGGCCCGCGGCGAGCGGCGGCAGAAGGCCCCAGCCAAGTGCCGCGTCTGCCGCAAGGCCCTCGTCACCGGGCGGGAGCGCACGCTGGGCCGATGCGAGACCTGCCCCGCCGACGTCAATGTCGACCTCCTCGACGCGCTGCGCGCTTGGCGGCTGGCCACCTCCCGCGAGCAGAACGTGCCCGCCTACATCGTCTTCACCGATGTCACCCTTCTCGCCATCGCCGAGCAGGTGCCCGGTGATGCCGATGGGCTCGCGCAGATCCCCGGCATCGGCCCCCGCAAGCTGGCCGACTACGGTGACGATCTGCTCGAAATCGTGCACTCTCATCGCTGACATCGGCCACACTCCCGAATCAAGTCGGGGAGCAACTCGGTAGGACGGGGTCGGATGACCGGAATGCGCGAGCGGTCGGCCACTCTTCGCGTGCTCGCCACGCCGGGCGGCCTCCGGCGCACCCTCGCGGCCTACTCCCTCTACAGCCTTGTCGAGATCGCGATCTGGGTCGCGATCATCCTGTACGCCTATGCCGCAGGCGGGGCGACGCTCGCCGGCATCGTCGCCGTCATCCAGCTGCTGCCCGCAGCCCTCATCGGCCCCGCGCTGGCTAGCTTCGGCGACCGGATGAATCGCGGCACGGCGCTCGTTCTCGCCCAAGCCGGGGTGGCAGTGACCACCGCCCTGACGACCGTCACCTTGCTCGTCGAGGCCCCCGTCCCGGTGGTGATCGTCGCCTCCATGACGGCGACCATCGCGATCGCGGTGGTGCGCCCGCTGCACTTCGCGGCCCTGCCGCAGTTGGCGCGTGGCCCCCAGGAGCTGGTCGCCGCGAACGCCCTTTCGTCGTCCGCCGAGGGCCTCGCCATGTTCCTCGGCCCGATCCTCGCCGGCCTCGGTGCCGCCGCCTCCGGCCCGTGGCTGGTCTTCACGGCCGCCTGTGTCGCCGGAGTCGTCTCCACGCTGCTGTGCGTCCGCCTGCCGATCGGACCGCACATCGGGGTGGATGACGAGGAGGACGAAGGGTGGCGGGCCGCCATTCGAGGCGTGGCGGTGCTCTGGCAGGAGTGGGGTGCGTTCGCCCTCCTGCTGATCCTCGGCACCCGGTTCGTGCTGACCGGCGCGCTCGACGTCCTCGGGGTGGCGTACTCCGAGGAGGTCCTCCTCATGGGCGAGACGGGCGCCGGGCTGATCATCGGGGCGGTGGGCATCGGCGGCCTGCTGGGTGGCTTGATAGCCGGGTCTGCATCCATGCGAGCAAGGCTTGCGCCCGTCATCGGCGCCAGTGGGGCCGTGCAGGGACTTGCGTTCGCGGCCGTCGCCTTCGTACTGCTCCTGGCTCCCGCGATGGTCCTGCTCACCATCTCCGGCGCGGCGGCAGCCGTGATGATGGTCGCCGGCCGCACCCTCCTGCAGCGCACGTCGGATGCCAGCGTGCTGGCCCGGGTCTTCGCCGTGCAGGAGGGCGTTGCGCTCCTGGGCCTGTCGGTCGGTGCTGCACTTGCGCCCGCCCTGGTGGTCTGGTTCGCGCCGGCGAACGCCTTCATCCCCCTCGGCGTGGGCGTGACGTTGGTGACGCTCGCGGTCTACGTGCTCCTGCGCCGCCTCGATGCGCGCGCCGTCGTGCTGGCGGACGAGGTGGCGCTGCTCAGCCGCGTCGACTTCCTCAGGCTGCTGCCGGCATACGAGCGCGAACAGCTGGCGCGGACTGCGGTGTGGGTCGACGTCCCCGCCGGACGAGCCGTGGTCACCCAGGGAGAGGTCGGCGACCGGTTCTACGTGATCGCCGAGGGCGAATTCACCATCGCCATCGACGGCGAGCTGCTGCCGACTCGTCTCGGGCCGGGCGGCAGCTTCGGCGAGACCGCCCTGCTGTGGTCGGTCCCGCGGACCGCCACGGTCTCCGCGGCGACGGCCGGGCGCCTGCTCGCGATCGAGTCTCCGGACTTCCTCGCCGCGGTGACGGGCAGCCCGGACGGCCAGGCACTCGCCCGCGAAACGTCGAAGGGATACCTCCGCGACACGTAGTCTCAGGATCAGGCTCGGCGCGCTGGGCAGCCCTTCAGGGGGCACTGACCAAGAGGGGCGGGGTTCGGTGGGTCGATTCGCAGTTGCCGTGCGAGCCATCGCGGGCCACGCGCCTCTGCGCAGAGTCCTGATCGCGTTCACCCTCTACTTCCTGATCTGGCTCGCTGTCTGGGTGGCCGTCATCCTGTACGCCTTCGCCGAGGGCGGGGTGGGGCTGACCAGTGTCGTGGCCGTGGTGCAGCTCGTTCCCGCTGTCCTGCTGACACCCGCCATCGTCGGTGCCGCGGAGCGTCTGCCTCGAGGTACTGCGCTCGCGCTGAGCCACGGCGCGGTTGCCGCGGCGACGCTGGTCACCACCGTCGCGCTCGTGCTCTCAGCCCCGGTGGCCGTGGTCGTCGCTGGCTCCGCCCTGGCCAACGTCGCGCTGGCCGTGGTGCGTCCCCTGCACTACGCCGCGCTTCCGCGGCTGGCGCGCAGCCCGGAAGAGCTGGTCTCGGCCAACGCCCTGTCGTCGATGGCCGAGGGACTCGCGTACTTCGCGGGCCCGATCCTGGCCGGCGTCGGCGTCCAGGCTTCCGGTCCGGGTCTGGTGTTCGCCGTCGCCACGCTGGCCGGGCTGCTTGCCGCCGTCCTGTGCCTTCGGCTCGGCCTGGGTCGGTCCCCGGTGGATGCCGCGGGTGACCAGGGCTGGCGGGCCGCGGTCGGCGGACTGACTGCCCTACGAGGGCAGTGGGCGATTCTGATCCTGCTGCTCGTGCTCACCGTGCACCGCGTCCTCGGCGGTGCGGTGGACGTGCTCGGCGTCTCGTTCGCGTCCTCCGTCCTGGACATCAGCGAGACGGGCGCGGGCCTGGTCATCGGGGCGATCGGAATAGGCGGGGTCATCGGCGGGCTCATCGCCGGATCCTTCGCGCTGGGCAGTCGACTGAGCGGGGTGATCGTCGGCAGCGGTGTCGTACAGGGCCTGGCCTTTGCCGCCGTCGCGCTCACCGGGCTGCTGGCGCCGACAGTGGTCTCGCTGGCCGTGTGCGGCATGGCCGGCGCGATCCTGCTGGTGGCTGGCCGGACCCTGCTGCAGAGAACGACCGATGACGCGGTGCTGGCGCGGGTCTTCGCTGTGCAGGAGTCGGCTGGACTCGTGGGCGTGGCCCTCGGTGCGGCGCTCGCACCGTGGCTCATCAACACGTGGGGCGCAGCCAACGCCTTCGTCCCGCTGGGACTGGTGGTCGCCCTGATCGTGCTGGTCGGGTTCCCGCTGGTCCGCGGGCTCGACGCGCGCGCGATCCTGCGGCCGGTGGAGATGGAACTCCTGCGTCGGGTCCCGTTCCTCGCGGCCCTGCCGCCGTTCGAGCTCGAGCGCCTGGCCCGCAACGCCACATGGCAGGACGTGACGTCGGGGATGGACGTGGTGCAGCAAGGCGAGGTGGGAAAGCGGTTCTACGTGATCCAGGCCGGACAGTTCACTGTTGCCGTCGACGGCGAGCTGCTTCCGACCGTCTCGGGCCGGGCGGCAGCTTCGGCGAGACGGCCCTGCTGTGGTCGGTGCCGCGAACGGCCACAGTCTCCGCGGCAACGGCCGGGCGCCTGCTCGCGATCGACGCTCCGGACTTCCTCGCCGCGGTGACGGGAAGCCCGGACGGGCAGGCGCTCGCGCACGAGGTGTCGAAGGGATACCTGCGCGAGATGTAGTCGAGGCCCCGGCCCGCCGGAGGCGCGCCCCCGTAGGGTGTGCTCACCGGCCGTGGAAGGAGGTCTGACTTTCGTGAAGGCGACTCCGCGGTCACCGCTGCGCGCCATCGCCCGCGCACGGGCCTCTGCGCACGCGTCCTCGATCGCCTACACCCTGTACGACCTCGTCGAGCTGTCCGATCTGGGTGGCGATCGTGCTGTACGCCTACGCCGAGGGCGGCGTCGGGCTCACCAGTCGTCGTCGCGGTGGTGCAGCTCGATTCCCTGCGGCGGTGCTGTCGCCCGGCTGCGTCGGACTGCTCGATCGCCTGCCGCGCGGCACGGCACTTCTGCGCTCGGCCCACTCGCGCGTCACGGCGGCCACTGCCGCTCACCGCCGTCCTGCTCCTCGCTGTCGGCACCCGTGGCCGATCGTCGTCGCTCGGCTCCGTCGCTGCGCCACCGCTCGCGCTCGCCGTCGTCCGCCCGCATCCACTACGCGGTGCTGCCGCGCCTGGCGCGCAGCCCGGAGCGAGCTGGTGTCGGCAAACGCCCTGTCGTCGATGGCCGAGGGGTTGGCGTTCTTCGCCGGACCGATGCTGGCCGGCATCGGCGTCCAGTCTCGCCGGTCCGGGCCGTGGTGTTCGTCGTCGCCTCCGTTGCCGGCGTCCTTGCGCGCCGGTCCTGTGCCTTCGCCTCGACATGGTCGGGCCTCGGCGGATGCGGCGGGCGACTGAAGGCTGGCGAGCCGCCGTCGGCGGGGCTGATCGACCCTACGACGCGACAGTGGGCCGCCCTCGATCCTGCTCCTCGTGATCACCACGCGCTTCGTCATCGGCGGTGCCGTCGACGTCCTCGGCGTGTCGTTCGCGTCCTCCATGCTCGACATCAGCGAGATCCGGCGCGGGACTCGTCATCGGGGCGATCGGAATCGGCGGGATCGATCGGCGGGCTCATCGCCGCGCTCCTTCGCGCTGGGCAGTCGACTGAGCGCCGTCATCGTCGGCAGCGGCGTCGCTCCATGGACTGGCGCGTTCGCCGCCGTCGCGCTCACCGAGCCTGCTTGCGCCGACAGTGGTCTCGCTTGCCGTGTGCGGGCATGGCCGGCGCCGATCCTGCTCGTCGCTGGCCGCACCCTGCTGCAGCGCACCGACCGACGATCGCGGTGCTCGCGCGAGTGTTCGCCGTCCAGGAAGTCGGTTGCACTCCTTGGCGTGGCCCTCGGTGCGGCCCTTGCTCCGTGGCTCATCGACACGTGGGGCGCCGCCAACGCCTTCGCCCCGCTGGGCCTGGCGGTCGGCCGTCGTCGTGCATCGCCGGGTTCCCACTGGTCCGCCGGCTCGACTCGCGCGCGGTCCTTCGCCCGGGCGAGCTCGCCCTCCTGCGTCAGGTCCCCTTCCTCGCGGCCCTGCCGCCCGTTCGAGCTCGAGCGCCTCGCCCGCAACGCCACGTGGCACGACGTCGCCGCCGGCGACTGGACGTCGTGAAGCAGGGCGAGGCGGGCCGAGCTGTTCTACGTGATCGCTGCCGGGCACGTTCACCGTTGCCGTCGACGGCCAGCGCAGGCCAGGGCTGCTCGGAGCCGGGCGAGGCATTCGGCGAGCTGCGCTGCTCCGTTCGGCGCCGAGGAACGCCACCGATCACGGCCGTCGGCGATGGCCGGGATCCTCGTCGTCGCTGCCGAGGACTTCCTGGCCGCCGTCACCGGAGGGGTCAGCGGGCAGGCACCTCGCCGACGAGGTCGGCAGCGGCGCACGAGGAACGTGATCTCGGCGCAACGAGGACTCCGAACGACGTCAATCGACTGACGCGGGGAGCGTGCGGAAGCCCCATAATCTGGCCATGCGCCGCGTCGAGCCAGGATCGTGATCAGTGTCAAGACGGGAATGGCACATGTCCGAAGCGAGTCGGAGTCGACGGGTCCACGCAGGCGACCATCCTCGTGGTCGACGACGATCACGCTCAATCGCAGCCTGCTTGTGCGCGCGCTGGTCGAACGATGGCCATCGGACCGTCGAGGCCGCTGACGGCCGACAAGCCCTTGAGGTGCTTGTCGCCGAGCAGCCCGACGTGATGCTCCTCGACGTGCTCATGCCCGAGCTGGACGGGTTCGGCGTTCTCGAGGCGATGACGGACCTGCCGACCGTCGCGCACACTCCTGTCGTCGTGATCTCCTCGCTCGAGGATCAGGCCGGGCATCCTGCGATGCATCGAGTTGGGGGCCGACGACTTCCTGCCGAAGCCGGCCGATGCTGCGATCCTCCGCGTGCCGTGTGAATGCCGGGCTCAACAAGAAGCGCCTGCACGACCTCCAACGACGGCAGATGCGCGACGTGTTTGCACGCTTCTTGCCCGAGTCGATCGTCGACGAGGTGATGGCGGCCGGAGGCGAGCCGCGCATCGGGGCGCAACGCGTGACGGCCACGGTGATGTTCAACGACCTGCGCGGATTCACCACCTTCGCCGAAACGCATCCTCCCGAACTCGTCATCGACGTGCTGAACCGCTATCTGACCGTGATGAGCGACGCCGTGCTCGACAACGGCGGGACCCTGGTGGCATACATGGGCGATGGCATTATGAGCGTCTTCGGAGCGCCGATCGAGATGGCTGACCATGCCGACCGATGCGTGGCGGCCGCCCGGCAGATGATCGGCCCGAGCCTGGCGGAACTCAACCGCTGGGTGCGCGAGCGAGGGCTGCCGCAGGAGCTGCGCATGGGCGTCGGCATCCATTCCGGCCCCGTGATGTCCGGCAACGTGGGCTCCGATCGCAGGCTCGAGTACACGGTGATCGGCGACACGACTAACACGGCCTCGCGAGTGGAGTCGCTGACGAAGGAGCACGGAGTCTCTCTGTTGGCCACGCAGGGCACTCTCGACCACCTGTCACGGGCTGACCAGGGCTGGACGTTCGTGGACGAAGTAGCTCCTCGTGGGCGCGCCGGCACGGTGCGCCTGTGGACGCTCGATCTGGAGGGAACTGCCAAATGACGACACCTTTTCGAATGCGGCGACGGCATGCGGCGGCACTCGTGATGGTCACGGCCACGTTGGTGGGCACAACTGCATGTGGAGGTAGCCAGCCGGCTACGTCGGAGCCGTCGGCGTCGGCCGCCGCTTCTGAAGGAGACGGCGACCCGGCCACGGACAAGCTGGCGCAGGTCCTGAATCGTGAAACCCTGGTGCTCTCCACCGACTTGGCCTACCCTCCGTCATCGATGGCCGTGGAGGGTGCGACGCGCGCATCTCCAACCAAGTGCCTGGCGACGCAACTCACTACGCCTGAGGTGACTGGCTATGACGTGGAGACCGGCGCGATGGTCGCCGCCGCGTTGGGCGTGGAACCGTGCTACGTCACCCCTTCGTGGACGCAGATCGTCTCCGGTTCGTGGGGTGACCGATGGGACGTGTCGTGGGGCACTGGCAACATCAACGAGGAGCGGATGTCTCGACTGTGGATGACCCAGCCGTATATGGCCGAGCCGACCAGGGTCTTCGTGCGTGAGGACTCGACCTACGCGGATCCGTCGGAGCTCTCGGGCATGCGCGTGGGAGCGTGCGCGGGATGCTCGGACGAGGCCTACCTCCGCGGTGAACTCAGCCTTCCCGGCATCGAGTTCGACAACCTGATCAAGGATCCCGAAGTCGTCCTGTTCGACTTGGAGGGACCGGGACTCGAGGCCGTTGGTGCCGGAAAGATCGAGGGCTTTGTGGCATCCGAGCGAGTGGGGATGGAGGCGATCGCGGTGGGCGTGCCGCTTCGGGCCTTGGATCCGCCGCTCTTCACCGGTATGTCAACGGGGTTCGTCGACAAGAACTCCGGTCTTCGTGATGAGGCATTCCTGAGCCGTATCAACGAGATCCTCGATCAGCTTCATGCCGACGGAACCTTCAAGGCCTTGTCCCAGAAGTACTTCGGCACCGACTACGCCACGAACGCTGGAGAGTTCGACCTGGCCACGATCGGGCAGGACGGCAATGAGGAGAGCGGCAGGTGATGACTTCAGCCCGCAAGCAGGTACCTGCGCGTGCGATCCACCGCCGAGGTCCGGTTGGTCACGTCGAGCCGGGCATACGTGTTCTCGAGGTGCTTGCGCACGGTGGCCTCCGAGACGGAGAGCCGGCGGGCGATCTGACCGTTGGTCAGCCCCGCCGCGACCAGGCGAAGGATCTCCCACTGCCTGAGCGTGAGCTGCGGTGCACCGGCGCGCTCCTCCTGGTGCCGGTCGTACATCTCGATCAGGTGCGGACGGAGGAGGGTGAGGAGCTGCACGTCGCGGTCGCTGAAGTCCGGTCCCGACTCGCGCCAGAGGATGAGTCGGCGGTCGGTCGGTCCGATCGCCGGAAGCGACACGATGACGTGGTGCGCGGAAGCGGCGGGCTCGGCGTCGAGGTAGGCCTGCCACTGCGGCCCGTCCACTTGGCCGGGCAGTGGATCCGACCCGCGCACGACGCGGGTGAAGTCCCCGCTGAGCTGCGGATAGGCGCAGTGCTCCCAGAAGGCGGCCCACCACAGATCGTCGAGCTCCGGCGACCCGATGGTGCTGGTGACGGTGGCGGCCGCGTCCTGGATCGAGATGTTGCGTCGATAGGGATCCATCACCTGGAAGGTCGCATCGTCGTACGCGATTAGGTGGCCGAGGTCCCGCAGCAGCGAGTCGGGGACGTGCACGCCGGGCTGGCCGCAGCGGCTGCCATCGACGACGTCGAGGATGAGCCGCAGGTCGCGATCCGAGATGTCCATCCGGGTAACCATGTCGTCGACTCCCATCGATCGCCTACTCGCTGAGGCTAGTTGTGATGGAAGGCATTGGGAATGCGCGTTTCCGCGTACGCGATCTCAGCGCAACGACGCATGGCGTCAGCGGCTGCGCCCCGCAACAGTGGTCGCGAGGCAGAGGACGGGAACAGCGAAGGTCCTCAGCCGCCCACACCAACAGTCGGAGGAAGCCATGAGGAAGACCATCACCGCAGTCGTCGGTTCCGTTGTCGCGGCGCTGATGACACTGATTGCCGCACCGCTCGCCCACGCGTTCGTGCCGCCGGAGCCGATCGACGGGCCGGCCGCGCCTGCCGTCGCCGTGGACTCAGGGATCAGCATGCTGTCTTGGCAGGTCGCCGTCGTCGCGGTGATTGCTGTCGCGGTCGGCGCCGTCGTCGCTCTCACGGTGGAGCGCATCGCGGGCCGGTCGCACGGGGTGGCAGTCGCTGCCGCCTGAGCTCGCCGTTGGGCGTGGCTGCGGGACCGTGTCGGTGACCCGGTTCGGCGGCCACGCCTGCGCGTCTGCGATCTCGTCAGCGGTACCGTCTGGCTCACGCGCGACGAAGCGAGCAGACTGCGCTCAGAGTCCGCGGCAACCGCCGAACCCGAGGAGGCCCGCAGATGACGCGACGTCGAGCAGCAGTGGTGACGGCGGTGGCGGCGGCGCTCGTGGCGATCGCTGCGCCCGACACGGCACGGGCGGCCGCCGACCCGGTCACGTACCAGGCGAACGACTGGCCTCCGGTGAGCGTCGGGTCCCAGCCGAAGGGGGTCGCCGCGGTCGTGCCCGCCCTGGTGGCGAACTCGGGCGACGGCACCGTCAGCGTGGTGACCCTCTGCCAGCCGAAGTCCTGCGCTCCGGCTCCGGACGCGCCCCGGTTGGCGGTGGGCACGGAGCCGACGGACGTGGCCCAGGGCACCGGTGCGGATCGCTCATTCGTGGTCACCAACGCCGGCAGCAACTCGGTCAGCGTGATCGACTCGTTCGGCACGACCGTCCGCGCGACTATCCCGGTGGGAGTGCGTCCGGCCGGCGCGGTGGTCGTCGGCTCGACCGTCTTCGTGGCCAACAACGGCGACAACACCGTCACGGTTATCGACCTGCCGACGCTTGCCGTCGTGGCGACGATTCCCGTGGGCGTGGCTCCCTGGGGGGTCACCGCCAGTGATGCGCGGGTCTTCGTCGCCAACAACGGCGCGGGCACCGTCAGCGTGATCGATGTGGCGTCGCGGACCGTGACGGCGACCATCCCCGCCGGTCCGGCACCGGCCGGTCTGGCGCTACTCGGGCACGTCCCTGTACGTCGCGAACAACGCTGTCGGCACGGTCACCGTCGTGGACGCGACGACCGGTGCCGTGACGTCGACGCTCACGGTCGGCAGCCAGCCGTGGGGCGTTGCGGCAGCGGACGGCGCGGTCTTCGTCGCGAACTACGGCTCGGGCACGGTGACCGCGATCGACGCGGCAACGGGCGGCACCACCGCCACCATCGTCACGGGCGGCACTCCGTTCGGCCTGTCGACCGGTCTCGGCAAGCTCGTCGTCACGGACACGTCAACCAACACATTGCATGCGGTGCCGCTCGTGGCCGCCACCCCTGCACCCACGTGGTCGAAGAACAAGAAGCGTCGCTCGGTGACGGGCGTGGTGCCGGCGATGCAGGCGGTCACGTACACGATGGTGGCCAGATCGGGGACCCGGACCCGGATGGGCACCTGCCGCGTCCTCCCGGCCGGCACCGTCCGCTGCACAGTGAGCAGACTGCCCAAGGGCAGGACGTGGCGCGTCTCGGTGACCACGCAACTGCCGTGGCAGTCGGTCGCAGGAGGCGCGCAGAACAAGCGCTTCCGGTTCTAGTCCGACGCGAACTCCGGCACCCAGCGCTCGAGCTCGCTGCGCATCGGGACGGTTGCGTCGAGCTGGCAGAGAACCGCGATCCCGCCCAGCCAGACGCGGTGGATCAGCGCGTAGGTGGGCGGCAGGTTCAGCTTGAGGGCCATGGTGAAGTCGGGGTCGCGGATGTCGTTCATTCGCGTGAACTGGTTCCGCAACCAGGCCCGGGTGAACTGGAACTGCTCGTGCTCCGCCGGCTCCACGAACGGGTCGAGGTAGCGCAGCACCTGCTCGGGGTCGACGTCGACATTGGGCTTGATGAAGCCCTCCTCGCGCAGGCCGTCCGCGACCGTCGCCGCGTCGTCGGACATTGCGATGCGCAGCAAGCGGCCCATCGCCGTAGGCAGGCCGTCGGGCAGTTCGGACACCGCGCCGAAGTCGAGCACGCAGAAGCGTCCGTCCGGCGTCATCCGGAAGTTGCCCGGATGCGGATCGGCGTGCAGCAGCCCCGCCCGCCCCGGTCCGGACAGGAGGAAGCGGATGTACAGCGTCGCCGGCCCGGTCCCGCTCCTCGGGCGTCCCGGAGGCGATGATCGACGAGAGCGGACGTCCGTCCACCCACTCGGACACCAGGACGTGTGGCGCGGCGGCGAGCACATGCGGCACGACGAACTCCGGGTCGCCCTCGAAGGCGGCGGCGAAAGCCCGCTGGTTGCGTGACTCGCGCAGGTAGTCGAGCTCCTCGATGGCCCGGGCCTTGAGCTCCTCGAGCAGCGGCTTGATGTCCATGCCGGGGATCCAGGAGGCGAAGAGCTTGCCCATCCGGGTCATCTGGTTGAGGTCGCTGATGAACGCCTTGTCCGCTCCGGGGTACTGCACCTTCACGGCGACCACGCGACCGTCGCGCCAGACGGCCTTGTGCACCTGGCCGATCGACGCCGCCGCCGCGGGCGTGTCGTCGAACTCGGCGAACCGCTCGCGCCAGTCGTCGCCGAGCTCCTCGCGCAGGATCGCGTGGATCGACTCGGCGGGCATGGGCGGCGCCGACTCCTGCAGCCGCGTCAGTGCCTCGCGATACGGGCCGGCCAGCTCCTCGGGCATGGCGGCCTCGAAGATGCTCATCGCCTGGCCCATCTTCATGGCCCCGCCCTTGAGCTCGCCGAGCACCTTGAACATCTGCTCAGCGGTCCGGGCCTGCAGCTCAGCACTGACGGCCTCCGCCGGCTTGCCGCCGATGCGCTTGCCCAGACCCCACGCGGCCCGACCGGCGTGGGCGGCCGGCAGTGCCGCGATCTTCACGCTTCGGGTGATGGCGTACTTGGGGATGTCGGGCACCCGGCCATTGTCGCCTGTCCGGCGGCTTTGCACGAGTCGTGTCACCGGCTGGACCACCGGCAACCGCACAGCGGGTGCGGCGGACGCGGGAGCCGCCGTGCCTGGCCCTCGGGCAGGGTGAGCTCGACTGCGACGTCCGCCCACGACTGGGCGTCGTCGGGGGAGTCGGCCCACGAGCGGACCATGAGGGCGGCGTGCGCAGCCGCCAGGGTGGCGAGCAGCGGGTCGAGGGGTGCCGGACGCATGGCGGTGACGGCGTGCGACCACTGCACGGCCAGCAGCGGCCAGGCCGGATCGCAGTCGCGCCGGTGCAGGTGCGCGCACCGCAGGCAGCTCGTGCGCCCGGGCACCACCAGCGGACCCACGACCGCACGGCGTCCGAAGACGCCGACGTGCAGGTGCGGCCGGTCCAGGTCGACATGGTCCATCAGGGCAGGCGCGTCGGGATGGGGCGCATCAGCCAGCACCGTCAGGCTGGGCTCGAGGTCGTCGCGGGTGATCGAGGTGGCCAGCAGAACGGCGTCGATCGCGTCGGCAACGAGGCCGGTACCGACGATCCCGACCCGTGTGCGATCGCGCCGGTCGATGACGGCGAGGGCGGTGGCCAGGTCGCGGTGGGTCTGGAGGGCGACCGCGAAGGCGGCGGTCGCCTGGTCGCGAGCGTCGCGTGGCAGCCATCGGTGGGCGGCCGGCATCCGGGCGCAGTCGTCGAGCGCGCCGGCGGCCCGCGCTGCGCGCACCAGCCGGGCGGCCTCGTGGTCGTCGATGGTGAGGGACTCGACGACGTGGTCGACGGTGGCCAGTCCGTCGAGCGAGGTCAGCCAGGCGACGTGGGCGCGGGTCACCCGGTCGACGATCACGTCGTCGCCGATCTGGATGGTGTCGTGCGTGCGCCACAGGATGGGCACGTCGGGCCGCAGCCGTGGGCGGGCAAGGCAGGTGAGGTCGCTGAGGGCCGTGCGGATGCGGGCGGCCGAGGGAGCATCCGGAGGCGGCGGCTCGGCGGGTGCGGCTTGGCTCATGGCGGCACGTTGGGTCCCGGGGGCTGTGGACGGCGAGTGGCACTCCACAGCGGTCATGCGCTACGGCGGCGGGCCGACTACGGTGCCCAGCATGGTCTCCGCCCCGGTTCCCGCCGCGCTGCACGGGCCCCCGGGTTCGGCCGGCGTCGCTGCGGGATCCGCCGAAGTCGTGGCCTCCGCCATCCACGCGCTCGAGCACGGTGGCACTGCGGTCGATGCGGCGGTCTCGGGTGCGTTCGCCGCGGTGATGTCCGAGCCCGTGCTGGCCAGCCTCGGCGGTGGCGGCTTCCTCCTGTACGCACCCGCCGGCCAGCCGCCCGCGGTGCTCGACTTCTTCGTCGACGTACCCGGCCGGGAGGCGACCCGCGCACCGTCCCCGGACGTGCGGACGGTCGTCGTCGACTTCGCCCGGACCGGCTCTGCCGCCGGCAGCAGCGAGCAGGTCTTCCATGGCGGCTGGGGCACGGTGGCGGTGCCGGGCTGTCTGGACGGACTGCTGACGGCCCACCGTGACTGGGGTCGACTCGAGCTGGGCGACGTGGTTCGCCCGGCCGTCCGCCTGGCGCGCGAGGGCGTCACGATCTCGGCGGGCCAGCGGATGTTCCTGCACCTCGTCGCCGACCTGCTCAATCTCACCGCGGAGAGCAAGGCCATCTTCGTGGAGGTCGAGCGCACGGGCCGGTACCTGAACCACGCGTACGCCGACCTGCTCGACGCGATCGCCGGCGGGGCCGTCTCAGGTGTGCGCAGTGCGGCCTTCGCCGACCGGCTGCTGGCCGCTGCCGCGAGGGGTGGGCTGCTGACCGCGACCGATCTGGCGGCGTATCGACCGCGGCCGCGGATGCCCCTCGAGCGGTCTCGGTCGGGTGCCCGGATCTGGGTGAACCCGCCACCCTCGGTCGGAGGCTCGATCGTGCTGTCCGCCCTCGATCGCCTCGAGCCCGGGACCGGACGGATGGATGCGGCACTGGCGGCGGGCGCCCTGGTCGCGGCCACCGGAGACCATCGGCGCAGCGGCATCGTGCGCAGGGGAACGACACACATATCCGTCGTCGACGCGGAGGGCGGCATGGCCGCGCTGACCCTGTCGAACGGCTCCGGATCGGGAACCGTGGTCCCGCACTGGGGGGTCGCCCTGAACAACATGCTCGGCGAGGAGGACCTCCGGCCCGCCGACGGGCACGCACTGCAGCCGGGGGAGCGGATGGGCTCGATGATGGCTCCGGCACTGGTCGAACTGGCGGACGGCGCTCGGGTCGCGCTCGGGACCGGCGGCAGCGAGCGGATCCGGTCGGCCGTGCTGGCGCTGCTCCTGCGGCTGGTCGACGAGGGCCGTTCGCTGTCCGATGCCGTGTCCGCGCCGCGTGTGCACGCGTCCGAGACCGGGGCCATCCACGTCGAGCCCGGCTGGTCCGAGTCCGATCTGGCCGGACTTGCGGCACTGGCCGGACGGCAAGGCGTCAGCCTCGAGCAGTGGTCCGCGGCGAACCTCTTCTTCGGTGGTGTCCACGCGGTCCGCAGGGGACCGGACGGGGCCGTCGAGGCGGTGGGCGACGCCCGCCGCACGGGTGCGGTCGGGCTCCTTCGGCCGGACGGGGAGATCGCGCGAGCGTGAGTGCGGCGTCTGCGGCGCGGCGACCTAGCCGCAGACGCGCAGGATGATCCGGGCGAGCGCCTCCGCGCCCTGATGGAGCTCGTCGACGAGCACGTACTCGTCGGGCGTATGCGCGCTCTCCGGAGTCCCCGGCCCGTAGTGCACCGTCGGGATGCCGCCGATGCGGGTGAGCAGCCGCAGGTCGGAGCCGTACGGCCCTCCGTAGACGTCGAGCTCGGTGCCGAACGCGGCCGCGTGCTCCTCCGCGACGATCGAGCTGATGGGGTGGTCCGGGTCGACGCGCCCCGAGGCGAACTGGCCGCCCCACCAGGTGACCTCGACGGGGTGATCCCGGAGCCAGGGGTCGGCGGCGCATACCTCGGCCACGGTGGCCTCCAGCTCGGCGCGGGCATCCGTCACCTCCTCGCCGATGGCCACGCCGAGCCGCCCTTCGGCGATCAGCAGGTCCGGCACGGTGGACGCCCAGTCACCGGCGTGGATGGTGCCGATGGACAGCGGGTAGGCGATCGGCCAGCGCGCCATGATCGGGTCGACGACTCGGTTCCGCCGCGCCTCGAGGGCTTCGAGCGCGCGGTAGACGGGGATGAACCGCTCGATGCTGCTGACGCCCGACATGCGCATCGAGGCGTGCGCGGCCAGGCCGCGGACGGTCAGCCGGAAGGTGAGTGCGCCACCGTTGCCGGTCACCATGCCGAGGCCGGTCGGCTCCGGGACGATGCACATGTCCGCCGTGACGCCGTGCCGGAGCAGGGCGAACGTCCCCAGACCGCCGTCCTCCTCGCCCATCACCGGGGCGAGCACCACCGAGCCGCGCAGGGGGATGCCGGATTCCGCGATGGCGCGGGTCGCGGCCCACATGGCCGCGACGCCCGCCTTCATGTCGCTGGCACCTCGGGCGACGAGCACCTCGTCGTCGCCGCGGAGCGCTCGGCGCGCGCTGAAGGGATCCGCTGACCACGCGTCGAGGTCCCCCGGCGGCACCACGTCGGTGTGCCCGTCGAGGAGCAGGGTGGGACCGGTGCCGTCGCCGTGCAGGGTGGCGGTCACGCCGAGGCCCGCGGTGCGCTCGACCTCCATGCCGGGGAACTCGGGATCTGCCGTGAGGGCGTCCAGGTCGAGGTCCCACTGGTCGACGGCCAGGCCCTCGTGGCGCCAGCGCTCTGCGAGCCACGCCTGGACCTCGACCTCCGCCGGGGTGCCGCTCACGGAGGGGATGGCCAGCAGGTCGGTCAGGTCTGCGAGGAGACGGTCCCGATCGACGGGCGGCGGCAGGGTCACGTCGTCATCATGCCCGTTTCCTCCCTTGTGGCGAGGGCGACCGGCCGACATGATCGGCGGACCATGGGAGGCCAGATGCGGGGCGATCGCGCGCGGTGGCTCGTCGGCGTGCCCGGCGCAGGCGGTTTGGCGGCCGTGGTCGCGCTGTCCGCCTCGGTCCTCATCGCAGCGCCGGCCGTCGCAGCGGAGCCCCCGGCGGTGGGCGACTGCTACGACCTCTCCGACGCGCAGGTGCGCGCCGGTGAGTGGTGGCCCGAGGTCGAGGCAGTGCCGTGCACCGAGTCGCACACCTACCAGGTGACCGGGACCGGCCTGCTCCCTGCGGACGTCAACGCCTTCGACTTCGCGGCCCGGCAGTGCGGCGAGCTGGACGTGTGGACGAGCCTGCGCGTCAATACGCCCGTGTCGGGTCGGGTCGTGGATCCGCTCCGCTTCGAGGCGCGCTCGTTCGCGGTGCGCCAGCCGCCCGCGTCCTACGTCTGCGGCGCGGTTGTGGTTCGTCAGCAGGGGCGAGACGAGCCGATCGTGGAGCCGCTGCGGGCGGCCGTCGAGGAGCTGTCGAAGCGCGCACGCGCCCGGCTGCGGCACTGCTCGGACGCATCGGACGGACGACGGGCCGGGGCGCCACCGGTCACGGTGGCGTGCTCGGATCGCCCCCGATGGGAGGTCACCTCCTGGGTGATCTGGACGCACTTCTACGACGGCTACCCGGGACGGGCCGAGCTGCGGGAGCGGGGGCGCGAGCTGTGCGGCCCGGATCGGGCCGTCTCGGCGCCCACGGCGTCCGAGTGGGAGCAGGGTCTGCCTCGGACCTGGTGCTACCGGAAGGTGCGCTAGCACGCCCATCTGGTCACCGATAAGTCCCATTTGTCGGGAGTTATCCACACCCTGTGGGCGACATGCCCGCGTCAGCGCTGGACGGCTGGACGGAATGGTGCGTTCTCTGCCCTAGGGTGTAGCCGACCAGGCATGGCGGCACCCGCCGCCGACCGCGGCCACGCGGTACTGACAACACAGGAGGGCCCGATGGCCGAGACTTACAGCGGCGAGGCTTACTGCGTGAAGTGCAAGGAGAAGCGGCAGTTCGACGGTCACGTCGAGGAGACCAATGGTCGCCGTTTCGCCAAGGGCATCTGCCCGGTATGCGGCACCAAGGTGACGCGCATCCTCGGCAAGGCCTGATCCCACACTCACGCCGACGAACCCCCCGTCGGTCTTGAGGTTGCTGGTCGCCAAACGGCCGTTCCACGACCAGCAACCTCAAGACCGACGGGGGGTTCGTCTATGGGCGAACGAGGCGGGCGCTCGGTAGGCCGGACGCGCGGCGACGTATACCGTGGACGTATGAGTTTCCCCTTCGGGTTCGGCATGGGCGACGACGCGGCGGACGGCCCCCCCGGCGGCGTGCCCGGCGGCTTCGACATGAACGCCCTCGGCGCCGCCCTCCAGCAGCTCGGCGCGATGATGCAGGCCGGGCAGACCGGCCCCGACGCCGGCGGTCCGGTCAACTGGGCCATGGTCACCGACGTCGCCCGCAAGGCCCTCGTCCAGGCCGGCGACCCGTCCGTGTCCGACGCCGACCGCCGCGGGGTCGTCGATGCCATGCAGCTCGCGGACGTGTGGCTCGACGCGGCCGTCAGCTTCCCCGCGACCACCGCTACGCCGGCGGCATGGAGCCGCTCGGAGTGGCTCGAGGCGACGCTGCCGGTCTGGAAGCAGATCGTCCAGCCGATCGCCGAGCACATGCAGCAGGTGGTCGGCCAGACCATGACCCCAGGAACCCTCGACCCGGCCACCCTGAACGACAACCTGCCCGAGCAGTTCCGCGGCATGTTCCCCGACGGGATCCCGCCGGAGATGGCCCAGATGATGGGTCCGATGCTGGGCATGATGCAGCAGCTCGGCGCGGCCGCCTTCAGCATGCAGCTCGGCCAGGCACTCGCTGCGCTCGCCTCGGACGTGGTCAGCGCCTCCGATATCGGCGTGCCGCTCACCGCCGACCCGCGTCCTGCCCTGCTCCCGCGCAACGTCGCGTCCTTCGGTGACGGGCTCGGCGTCCCGGTCGACGACGTTCGCCTGTTCCTGTCCCTCCGCGAGTCCGCTCATCAACGGCTGTTCGCGCACGTGCCCTGGCTGCGCCCCCGCATCATCGGTGCCGTCGAGGAGTACGCCCGCGGCGTGCGGGTCGACCAGGGCCGCCTGCAGGAGGCGCTCGAGGGCGTCGACGTCAGCGATCCGCAGGCCCTGCAGCAGCTGATGGGCAGCGGGCTGCTCCAGCCCGAGGACACCGATGACCAGCGGGCGGCCATCGCCCGGCTGGAGACGCTGCTCGCCCTTGTCGAGGGCTGGGTCGACGACGTGGTCGAGCAGGCCATCGCGGAGCGGCTGCCGTCCTCGACCCAGTTGCGCGAGACCATCCGACGCCGACGGGCGGCCGGCGGCCCCGCCGAGAAGACGTTCGCCACGCTGGTCGGCATGGAGCTGCGGCCGCGGCTGGCGCGCGAGGCGGCCACCTTGTTCGCGGTCGTGCGCGCCGGACGTGGAGCCGATGCCCGCGATGCCCTCTGGGCGCACCCCGACCTGCTTCCGGGGCCGGAGGATCTCGCGGATCCGCTCGGCTTCATCGAGAGCAGCGCCACGGAACTCGACTTCGGACTCGACGAGGAGTGACCGCGCTCGCCCACCTGCATGCCGACGCGTTCCGCATGCTGGAGAGCTGGGATCACGCCGAACCGCAGCAGCGCATCCTGCGCGACCAGTACCTGGTGTTCCTCCGCGAGCACTACGACGCCATGGCCCGGGCCTGCCCGACCGGCCACCTCACCTCCAGCGCCCTCGTCATGGACGAGGACCGCGTCCGCGTGCTGCTGACGCTGCATCCGAAGGTGGGCCGCTGGCTCCAGCTCGGGGGCCACAACGAGGAGGGCGACGCGACCGTGCGCGACGCGGCCCTGCGCGAGACCCGCGAGGAGAGCGGGATCGACGACGTGACCATCTCGGCGCGCCCGCTGCGCCTCGACCGTCACCCGGTGCCGTGCGGCGGCCGGATGTCGGAGCATCTCGACGTGCAGTTCCTCGCCCTCGTGCCGACCGGCGCCACCGCCGTCAAGAGCGACGAGTCGGACGACCTGCGCTGGTTCCCCGTCCGCGCCCTGCCCGAGCCGCTGGATCCCTCGGTGCGTGCGCTCATCGACGCGGCGACCCGGAAGTAGCACACTCCCGGCATGACGCCGGAAATCCGCGACTACACGGCCGACGACGCCGGCTGGATCATCGACATGCTGGCGGAGTGGGATCCGACCATCCCCCGCGACTACTGGCGCCGCGCGGTGACGGGCGAGGTCGGCAGCACTGACCTGTTTCGCGTGGCCACGGTCGGTGGGCGACCGGTCGGAAGCGTCGTCATCATGCGGTTCGAGGGTATGCCTCGTCCGTTCGTGAGCATCAACGTCCTGCCCGAGTACCAGGCTCAGGGAGTGGGATCGGCGCTGCATCGTCACCTGCGGGAGCACCTGCCCCCGGGGGAGGTAACCAGCGGGATGCCCGATTCCGATCAGCGAGCGCTGGACGTGGTTCGGCATTGGGGCTTCGAGGTTCTGGGCCACGGCATCGACTCCGTCCTCGCGCTGTCCGGCGCGGAACCCGCGCCGGAGCTGCCCGCCGGCGTGCGCATAGTGGTCCGACCGGCGGCGATGACGACGGGTGACGACCTCGACATCGATGGCTTCCTCAGCGAGGTCGGCGACTATCCCGAAGCCGCCGACTACGGCAACTCGCTGTCGAACGCGGTGGTGATGGAGATGGCCCCGAACGCCGTTTGGCTCCTCCTCGCGGACGACCAGGGCATCCTCGCCGCGGTGGCGCTCGATCCTCGGGATTCGGATGAGTGGTACGTGCTCTTCACGGCGAGCAGCCCCCGGGCGCGTGGACGGGGCCTGGCCCGTGCGGCTAAGGGCGCCGCGCACCGATACGCCGTTGAGGGTGGCGCGCGCAGCATCCGCACCACCAACGAGGAGCGCAACACCCGGATCCGGGCGCTGAACGACGCGCTGGGCTATCGGGCCGTCAGCGGGGACATCCGACTGGTGCGGCGCCCCAAGGTGTCCGAGGGGTGAACGGGCGGCAAGCGTCGTCAACTGTTTTTCGTCCACAGGGTGCGGACAACGTCGTGGCTGGTCACGAGCATGAATCTCCAGCCGTCCCCAGCTTCGTCCCCAGCGTCGTGCACCGGCGATCCACAGCGACACGCGGTGGTGTCAACAGCTCATGCACAGGTCGTCCACAGGGCGCATGAACGACTTGTGCCATTCGCGTTGACGGCCCCGGTCCGCACTCCCTAGGTTCTTCCGCGTTGGACCCCCGGGATAACACGCCCGCTCGCAAGGGGAAGGCGAGCGCGGCGGAGAGCCCCCGGGGGTCCGTCGCTTTCCGGCCCCGACCGATCTCCGCTACGGCGTGTCGCCACGTCCTTACGTACCCCTTACCCTTGTCAGGAACCTGCGTGCGTGCGGACTCGTCCGAACTTCGCAGCTGAGAATGAGGAGCTCGAGTGTCTGCGCTGGCCTGGTGGCTGATCCCGATCGGCGCCACTGTGCTCGCGGTCCTCTTCGTCATGCTGCGCAGCCGGCCCGCCAAGCCCACGAACGCGGAGGACTCCATGGAGCGGTTACGTCGCATGCAGGAGGCCATGGAGCGACCCATGCCCTCGAACACCCGGGTCATCAGGCCCGACGACCTGAGTCCCGATGACGCCGAGTCCGCGGACGGCGCCACGGGCGGTCGGCCGTGACCGGCCCGCTCGACGCAGACCCCGACGCCCCAGACCACCTGCTCGCCGATGCCGCGGACGCGCCGGCGATCGACGAGGGCCGCCGGCGGTGGGTGCCGCGTCCCACGCGTCGCGGCTGGATGCTCATCATCAGTGGTGCCACCACGATCGCCCTGCTGGTCGCTGCCTTCCTCCTGCCCGTTCCGTTCGTCAAGCTGTCTCCGGGACCGACGTTCAATGTGATCGGCGAGGATGACGGCGAGGCCGTCATTCAGATCACCGGGACGGAGACGTTCCCGGTGACCGGGTCCCTGGACATGACGACGGTCTACGAGACCGGGGGCCCGCGGGGCGGACTGACCTTCGTCGACGCAATCGGCTCGTGGCTCAACCCGTCCGACGCGGTCGTGCCCCAGGAGCTGCTCTTCCCCGACGACATCAGCCGCGAGGACGTGGCGGCGCGGCAGGCGATCCTGTTCGACACCTCCCAGTCCAACGCGGTGGCGGCCGCCATGACGTACCTCGACCGCCCGGTCACCACTTCTGTCGTGGCCAATGCGGTCTATTCGGATACCCCTGCCTTCGGGGTCGTCGAGGCCAAGGACGAGATCGTCTCCGTCGATGGCGAGCAGATCACGTCGGCCCAGCAGGTCGTCGAGATCGTCCGATCGGCGCCGATCGGCACGACCTTCGAGATGGTCGTCAACCGTGAGGGCGCTGAGCAGACGATCGCGGTCACGTCCGAGGAGAACCCGGAGCTGCCGGGGAAGCCCTTCATCGGGATCGGCGTGGGGGAGCTGTACGCCGCCGAGTTCCCGATCGACTTCACCCTGCAGGATGTCGGCGGTCCCAGCGCGGGGCTGATGTTCGCCGTGGGCATCATCGACAAGCTGACCCCGGACAGCCTGACGCAGGGCGAGCACATCGCCGGCACCGGAACGATCACCCCCGACGGCACCGTCGGCCCGATCGGCGGGATTCGGCAGAAGCTCGCGGGGGCCCGGGAGGCCGGGGCGACGCTGTTCCTCATGCCGGCCGACCACTGCGCCGAAGCCGAGGGTCGGATCCCCGACGGACTGACGGTTGCCCCGGTGGCGTCATTGCCGGAAGCCATCGACGCGGTCGAGTCGTTCGCCTCCGGGGAGCCGGTGGCCCAGTGCCCAGTCGATGCCGCATGACGGCCGCCCTCGGGTCCTGTCGTAGGTTGTTCTGGTGAGCTTCGACATGCCCGGCATGGGCGGACCGACCGGCGCGGCCCCTGTGGCAGAGGAAGGGCCGCGTCGCCGCGGCGTCCTGATCCCCACGATCATCGTCCTGGCACTGCTCGTGGGTGCCTTCGTGGTCTTCACCGGCTACTACACCGACTGGCTGTGGTACGAGTCGGTCGACGCGACATCCGTGTTCACCACGTCGATCGTCACCCGCGTGGTCATGTTCGTGGCCTTCGGCGTCGTGATGGGCATCGCCGTGGGGCTGTCGATGTGGTTGGCGTGGCGCACCCGCCCCACCTTCCGGGGGATGACGCCGGAGCAGGCCAGCCTCGAGCGCTACCGCGTGGCAATGGAGCCCTATCGGCGCCGGTTCACCATCCTCATCGCCCTCGGGATCGGCTTCATCGCCGGCCTGACAGCCGCGGGGGAGTGGGGCACCTACCTGCTGTGGCGCAACTCGACTCCGTTCGGAATCGAGGACCCGCAGTTCGGGATGGACCTGTCCTTCTTCACGTTCACGCTGCCGTTCGTGCGGTTCCTCATCTCCTTCGGCTTCGCGGTGCTCCTGCTGTCCATCCTCGCCGTCGTTGTCGTCCAGTACCTGTACGGCGGCCTGCGCCTGCAGCCCAAGGGCGACCGCGCCACCGGGGCGGCGCAGTCCCAGCTGAGTGTCCTGATCGGCCTGTTCATCCTGCTCAAGGGCGTCTCCTACTGGTTCGACCGGTTCGCCCTCGACACGCAGAGCCAGCAACTGGTCGCCGGCTTCACCGGCCTCAAGTACACCGATGTCTACGCGGTACTGCCGGCGCTCAACATCCTGACCGCCGTCTCCGGCCTGGTGGCCCTGCTGTTCTTCATCAATGCCTTCCGGCGGCACTGGGTCATCCCGGTGATCGGCGCTGGCCTGCTCGTCGTCACCAGCCTGGTCGTCGGCACCGTGTACCCGATGATCGTCCAGCAGTTCCAGGTCCGCCCGAGCGAACTGGTGCGCGAGGAGCCGTTCCTCGAGCGCAACATCAACGCCACGCGGGCCGCCTACGACATCGCGGACTCCGAGGTGCAGGACTACCCGGGCACCGTGAGCCCGCCCACCACCGAGGTGCTCGAGGCCAGTTCCGGAACGCTCAACGCCATCCGGCTCCTCGACCCGGCTGTGGTGTCGCCGACGTTCAACCAGCTGCAGCAGATCCGCGGGTACTACTCGTTCAACAGCAAGCTGGACATCGATCGCTACGACCTCGAGTCCGGGCGACGCGGGACGGTCATCGCCGTCCGCGAGATCAACCTCGCCGGCATTCCCGACGGCCAGCGCAACTGGACCAACGACCGGGCCGTCTACACCCACGGCTTCGGGGTGGTGGCGGCGTACGACAACACCGCGCTGACGAACGGCCAGCCGGACTTCTTCGAGAGCGACATCCCGTCGACCGGCCAGCTCGAGGTCGAGCAGCCCCGGGTCTACTTCGGCGAGCTGTCGCCCGCGTACAGCATCGTCGGCGCCCCCGAGGGTGCGCCCCCGGTCGAGCTCGACTTCCCGGACGACCAAAGTGCCACGGGTCAGGCAACCAACACCTACCAGGGTGACGGCGGCGTGCCAATGGGCAGCCTGTTCGGCCGCATGGTCTTCGCCACGAAGTTCCAGGACGTCAACATCCTGCTGTCGGACCTCGTCAACGCCGAGTCCCGGATCCTGTGGGATCGCGATCCGCTGACTCGTGTCGAGAAGGTGGCCCCCTGGCTGACCCTCGACCAGGATCCGTACCCCGTGGTGGCCGACGGACGCATCAAGTGGGTGGTCGACGGCTACACGCTGTCGAACGACTACCCGTACAGCAGCCGGGTCAGCATCAGCGAGGCGACCAGCGACTCGGTGAGCACTCGCGCGCTGCCGAGCTCGCTCATCCCGAGGGACCAGGCGAACTACGTGCGCAACTCCGTCAAGGCCGTGGTCGACGCCTACGACGGGACGGTGGACCTGTACGCATGGGACGCCAGTGATCCCGTGCTCCTGACCTGGATGAAGGCATTCCCGGACGTCGTCCAGCCGCTCGACGCCATGCCCGACGAGGTCATGGAGCACGTGCGCTACCCGCAGGACCTGTTCAAGATCCAGCGCGCGATCCTGAGCCGCTACCACGTCACTGACGCCACCACGTTCTACAACGCGTCCGACGTGTGGATCGTGCCGAACGACCCGACTGTCAGCCCCGCGCAGGTCTTCCAGCCTCCGTACTACCTGACCCTGCAGATGCCGGGGGCGACGGAGCCGTCCTTCTCGCTGACGACCACGTTCGCGCCGCAGCGCAGACAGACGCTGGCCGCATTCATGGCCGTGAACTCCGAACCTGGGGAGAACTACGGGCGGATGCAGGTGCTGCAGCTGCCCAGCAACACCACCATCCCTGGTCCGCAGCAGGTGCAGAACCTGTTCGAGTCGGATCCCTCCGTGTCGAGTCAGCTCAGCCTGCTCCGCCGGGGCGGGTCCGAGGTCGAGCTCGGGAACCTGCTGAGCCTGCCGTTCAACGGCGGCCTGCTGTATGTGGAGCCGGTGTTCATCCGCGCGTCCACCGACGGGTACCCGCTGCTGCGCAAGGTCCTGGTCGGGTACGGCGAGAACGTTGCGCTGGAGAACACCCTCGACGTGGCGCTCGGCAAGGTGTTCGGCACCAGCCCGATCGCGACGCCGGAGCCCACTCCTGAAGAGGGTCTGCCCGACGAGGGCGGGGAGTCGCCGGAGACGACGCCGACCCCGGCACCGTCGCAGCCGGAGTCGACGGGCGATCCGGCCACCGACCTGGCCATCGCGATCGCCGCGGCCCAGACCGCGTACGACGCCGGCCAGGAGGCTCTCATCCGCGGCGACTGGGTTGCCTACGGCCAGGCCCAGGACGATCTCGAGGCCGCTCTCGCGGCGATCGCTGCGGCGGAGAACGCGCTCACGGGCGGGCAGCTGCTGCCCGAGCAGCCGGAGACCGACGAGACGCAGTCGGAGGGCACGGCGGCATGACCGCCGAGTACTGGGATGGCCGCTACGCGGGCATCGATGACACGACCGTCTCGTGGTACCAGGAGACGCCGGACATCTCGCTGATGCTGATCGACAGGGTGAGCGAGCCGAGGGCCGGCGTGGTGGACATCGGAGGCGGCGCGGGGCGCCTCGTCGACCACCTGCTCGCGCACGGGTATCACGACGTCACGGTGGTGGACCTGAGCCAGCAGGCCCTGAACATGGCCCGGGATCGCGTGGGCGTGGCTCCCGTCCATTGGGTGGTCTCGGACGTCCGCGACTGGCAGCCGGACCGGACCTTCGACGTCTGGCACGACCGGGCCGCCTACCACTTCCTCGTCGACGCGGACGAGCAGCTGCGGTACTGGGAGCTGGTCCGCTCCAGCGTCCCCTTGGGCGGCCACGTGATCATGGCCACGTTCGCCGAAGACGGTCCGCAGACCTGCTCCGGCCTTCCGGTGCACCGCTACAGCGCGGATGGCCTGGCAGCGTCCATGGGCGAGGGCTTCCGGCCGGTGGAGTCGCTGCGGGAGGAGCACACCACGCCGAGCGGCGGCAGCCAGAGCTTCGTCTGGGTGGTCGCGGAACGCGTCTGATCGCGACGCGTCCGCTGCCGCGTTGCCGGGGGACAATGGCTGCATGGACGACGAGACAGCTGCGGAACTCGCGGACCAGCTCGACGACGACGAGTGCTCGCAAGCGCGGCATCTTCATCGGGATGTCCAAGGGTGCCGGCAGCGCCGGGGGAGCGTTGAGCAGCGGACTCGGCGCCGTAGATGCATTCTTCAATCCGGGTGCCGCGCGCGCCCGTGACGAGCTCCAGCGTCAGCACGAGGCGGTCATCCCGACCCCGAGCCCCGGCGATCGGCTGCTGAGCGAGGGGCGCGTCGTCATCGAAGTGGCCGCTCCCGACAGTGCCGATCACGCGGACCACGAGGGTGACCGCGACTGATCCGTCCGCCATCGGTCATCCTTGCTGCATGGACGACGACCTGGTGATCCGCTCGGGGGTCGTCATCCCTGCCCGCGAACTGGTCTGGCGCTTCTCGCGCGCGGGCGGTCCCGGAGGTCAGGGCGTCAACACCACGGACTCGCGCGTCCAGCTCATGTTCGACGTCGCGACGAGCCCCTCATTGCCGGAACACCTGCGCAGCCGGGCCCTCGCCCGGCTGCAGGCGCGGCTTCAGGACGGCGTTCTCACGATCACGGCGGCAGAGCACCGATCCCAGCTGCAGAACCGTCGAGCTGCGGAACGGCGGCTGGCGGATCAGCTGCGTGAGGCGATCGCCCCACCGCCGCGGACGCGTCGACCGACCAAGCCGAGCCGGGCGGCCACGGAGCGGCGGCTGAAGGAGAAGAAGAGCCGCGGCATGACGAAGCGGTTGCGCCGGTCGACGTCCGGCGACTGAGGCCTACCCGAGCAGCCCGGTCATCGCCGAGGCCGGGGTCACGCTCGACGGCCCTCGTCGATCAAGTCGCGGAGCGTGCCGGCCCCGGGGCTGGACGCCGCCCGGGCATTCACGAGATGGGGCCAATGCCGGTGGCGGCTGGGTCCATGCGACAGGATGCCTCCATGGCGGGACTCAGCAGACGTGCCTTCCTGGGCACGGTCGCCGGACTGAGCGCTGCATGGGCCCTGCCGCGACAGGCCTTGGGCAGCGTGCTCGCCGCTCCGTCCACGCCGGGCACGGGAACCAGCACCCTCCAGCAGGCGATCGCCATCGGCCCCGAGGTCAACCGCCGGTACCGACACCTGTTCGTACGCGACGGCGAGCCGCACTTCGCCAGGCTCGACCTCCTCGGCCAGATCCCGGACCCGGCGCGGCAGGACCGGCGTCGCTCGATCCTGTACCTCGGCCACCTGTCGGACATGCACCTGATAGACGCGCAGAGCCCGGCGCGACTGGAACCGATGATCGCGCAGAACCACTCGACATGGGGTGGCGCCTTCCGGCCCCAGGACACGCTGACCACGCAGGTCGGTTCTGCGATGGTCCAGAGCATCGCCGACCTGCGGATCAGCCAGGTCACGGGCGCTCCGCTGGCCGCCGCGTTCGTCACCGGCGACACCGCCGACATGCTCAGCCACCTCGAGACCCGCTGGTACGTCGACCTGCTCGACGGCACTCCGCTAGTGCCGAACTCGGGCGCGGTCGGCGTCTACGAGGGCGTGCAGGTGTGGGACGAGGCCTACTGGGCTTACCACCCGGAGAACCCCGAGGCCGACTGGTTCGGCAACTACGGCTTCCCGGCGGTGCCGGGCATGCTCGAGGCCGCCGTCACCCAGGAGGTGGACAGCGGCGGGCTGCCGGTGCCGTGGTACGGCATCTACGGCAACCACGACACCACGCTGCTGGGCACGCTCGCCGTGCCGATGGCCTACAAGGAATTTGCGATCGGGGATCGGAAGTACTGGGACTGGATGGCGCTGGGCCTGGACTTCGTCCAGAACTGGACGGTCGAGACCTCAGCGCTCACCCGCGCGATGCACGCCATCACGACCAACCTCGGCATCCACTACGGCTCCAAGTCCGTCACGCCGGACCCGGCCCGCAAACTGCTCGAGCAGCAGGACTTCATGCGCGCCCACTTCGAGACGACGCCGAACCCGGGACCGGTCGGGCACGGCTTCACGGACGCGAACCTGCAGACGGGCGATACGTACTGGGCCGCTGACATCGGCCCCTTCGTCCGTGCGTTCGGGCTCGACACCTGCAACCAGATCGCCGGCCCGGACGGCGCCGTCCCCGAGGCCCAGTTCGAGTGGCTGCGGGCAGGGCTCGAGCAGGCCGAGGCGGACGGCCGGCTCGCCCTGATCTTCAGCCACCACAACTCGTTCACGCTGGAGAACGACGCGGCGCTGGCCACCGAGCCGCAGCGCCTGGTGCATGCGGAGGAGTTCGTCGCGATGCTCCTCGAGCACCCGAACGCGATCGCATGGGTCAACGGCCACACCCACATCAACACGATCACCGCCCACAAGCGTTCGGACGGTGCGCCGGGCGGCCTGTGGGAGATCACCACCGCCTCGTGCATCGACTACCCGCAGCAGCAGCAGGTGATCGAGATCGTCGACAACCGCGACGGCACGCTCAGCCTGTTCACCACCGCACTGGACCACGCGGGCCCCGCAGAGTGGGACGGCGACCTCACACCGACCGGCCTGGCCAGCTTGAGCCGGCAGCTCAGCGCCAACGACTGGGTCGAGAACCCGAGCCTGAGGATCGGCTCGCCCATGGACCGCAACACCGAACTGCTGCTGCCGGCACCCTTCGACCTCTCTGCGATCACCGATGCCGCACTCGAGACCGCGCAGGCGACCGACCGGGCGCGGATCATGGCCTGGGAGGCCGGGTGGCCGGGATGAGGGCAAGCCGGATCGGACTGCTGGCTGGCGCCGCCGCGCTGTTCGCCGGTGCGCTCACGGGCTGCGCCTCGCAGCTGGACGGACTGGCCCCGGTGGGCGGGGACGCGCTGACCAGCGTGAAGTTCGCGGCCACCGACGTCCTCCTGAAGCGCAAGTTCGGCATCCTCGAGGCGCCGGTGTGCACGCAGGCCGGCGAGTCGGTCTCGTGCGTCGGCAGCCTCACCGACGGCGCCCCGATCAGCGTCCAGGCCGACATCGGGACCAAGCCGCACACGATGACGGTCACGGTCGGCGGGTCGGTCGTCTACGACGGCGAGGTGCAGTCGGTGCTCGACGAGGCCGCTCGCGCCACTGACGGGGTGGGTGGCTGATGGCCGACCCGAAGCTGTACCGCGTCTCCGCCCTGGCGTCCGGGTTCGTGCGCATGTGGCGCGGCTGGCGCGTACTGCTCCCGGTGGTGGTCGTCAACGCGATCCTGCAGGCGCTGCTGGTCTGGCCGGCGTTCACGTACGACACCGCATGGTGGGCCGTCATCGCAGCAGCGCTGAGCGCAATGGTCTTCGGGGTGGCCTTCGGCCTCGTCGCGAGTACCGCCCTCCAGGTGCCGGACGGCCCGGTCGGGTGGGGTGCGGCGCTCTCCCGACTGCGGGCGAACCTCGGTCCCTACGCGCTGTGGGCGCTCGGGTGGCTCGTTCTCGTCAGTGTCGGTCTCGCGCTGTACACGATCCCGGGCCTCGTCGTCGCTGCCGTGCTGCCGTTCCTGCTGCTGGCCGCGCTCGACGGCGAGCGCAACCCGCTCGGTGCCAACTTCCGGGCGCTCGGCCGCCGATTCTGGCGCTGGCTGGTGACCGTCGCAATCATCGGCCTGGTCCTCATCGTCGGCGACGTGATGGCCGGCCTGTTCACGTTCTTCACGCGGAACCCGCTTGCGTCGCTAGTGGTGTGGCTGGTGGCCGGGCTGGGGGCGGCCTGGATCACCACGACGTGGGCACTGATCTACCGCAGCGCAGGAGCGCACCAGTCACCGACGGAGGCCGCACAGACGGCGGAGCCCCTCGAGCCCGCCGAGGCCGCGGAGTAGTCCCTAGCCGACGACCGCGCCGAGAAACGCGACCCATCGGTCGCGGTCGACGAAGCCGTAGTGACCTGCGCCCGGCCAGAGGCTCGCCTCTCCCTGAGGAAGCAGCTCGGCCACTCGTGCCGGCATCGCCGGCTCGATGATGTCGTCGTGGTCCCCGTAGAGGACCGTGAACGGCTGATGGACATCGGTGATATCGAAGCCCCAGTCCCACAGCGCCATCGTCATCTCGTAGAGGCCCTCCTCGTCCTGAGCCATGCCCGCTGCGAAGTTCTCGGCGAACATCTGGCGCTGCTCGGGCGAGGCGTTGAACGTCGCTGCATCGCCGGGATCCTCCTTCGCCATGCCATCGATGAAGGCGCTGATGTCCTTCTCAGCCTTCTTGACATCGGCTCGGTACGCCCAGCGGATCAGCCGATGGAAGTGGTGGAGGCGCACGATGAGCTTGAGGTCCTTCATGGCCATCATGTGGTCGAACCCCTCCTTGTCGAGGGGGCCGACGGGGGACGCGAGCACGCCTCGAGTCACGCGATCCGGGAGATGATGCGCGATCGCCAGTGTGTGCGGGCCGCCGCCGGAGTGCCCGGCGACCGCGAAGGTGCTCAAGCCCAGGGCGTCGGCGAGCTGCTCCATGTCGGCGCCCCAGTCGACCATGCGGCGTCCCGGCAGGGGCGTGGACTGACCGACGCCTGGTTGGTCGGCGGCGATGACCCGGACGCCGACACTGCGGGTGAGGTCGTCGTCCGGGTTGCGGATCAGCCGACTGTCCGAGAAGCCATGGCTGAAGACGACGGGGACACCGTCGGGGGCTCCGTAGTCGTCGTAGCTCAGTTGTCGTCCGTCGGCAAGCGTCAGCAACGGCATAGGTGCTCCTTGCGAATCGCGACCATCCCCGGGGTCAACGTCCACTCTGGCAGATGTGGTGTGGTCGCGGTAGGTGGCGCCCGACGCGGCGGGCGCCACTGCTGGCACCGGACCCCGATTTGGCGACTGGATCAGAGGCCCGTATCCTTACGGGGCAAGGCGACGCGGGGTGGAGCAGCTCGGTAGCTCGCTGGGCTCATAACCCAGAGGTCGCAGGTTCAAATCCTGCCCCCGCTACCAAAGTGAACGGTCAACTAAATGGCTGTTCAGTACGACCGAGAGTCCCTGAGAGATCAGGGGCTCTTCGTCGTTTCGGGGGAGGGCGAGCAAACACGCCCGGCACCATGTCGGGACACTTCACTCCCCGTCAACGGTGTCTAGGGCTCGGTAGGCTGCAAGTTCGCACCAGGGCACCGCGCGAGCGACTCAACGGGGGTCAATTAGACCGACAGCAATCCCGACACCTACAAGAAGAGCGCGGCAGACCAGACGCACGAGTCTGGATCGAGGGCTGTGCACGAGGTGAGATCTTCGGTACCCCGAAGGGGCGGCCGGTGGTCGTTGGAGGTGGAGTCAGCGCGTGGCGAGGCGTTCCAGCAAAGAGACGGCCTCCGCGACGGGTGGGAGGCCCGCCATCTCATCCGCGACGGCCTGAGCGGCAGTTCGGTATGCCGGGTCGGCCACCAGATGCTCCACCGCCTCGGCCAGTACGGGGATGGCCATGGGTCCGCCGTCGAGATTCAGGCCAGCGCCGACTGCCGCGACGTGCTTGCCGTTGATGTACTGATCGGGAGCGAACAAAGGGACCACCACCTGAGGCACTCCGGCTGCAAGGCCCGCCATGGTCGTGCCGAACCCGCCGTGACCGACCATCGCGGCCGCGCGCGGCATCACATCCGACTGCGGCCACCAACGCTCGACATGGGCATTGGGCGGTAGTGGTGCAAGGTCGACCGGGTCCACACCCTGACCTGTGGTGAGGAGCACCCGGACCGGCTGATCGGCGAAGGCGGCCAAGACGGCCGGGTACAGGTCCGCGAAGTCACCCATCCCCGCGGCGACGGACCCGAAGGTGACGTAGACGAGCGGCTGAGACGGCTCTCCCCACGCCGGCGGAAGTGCGCCCGCTCGCGTAGTGAGCGAGTCATCAAAGTAGCGGTGGATCGAACCGGCGCCGGTGCTCCCAGTCGTCCCTGAGCCGTCGAGCACCGCTGGGACACATGTGAGCGTCGAGCTCGCCCGCAGAGCCGCGGCCGCGGCGCCCTCGGGAAGGCCGGCGAGGCCATCAAGCTCGGCAAGCGGTGCCGCCACGAGGGGGACGACGGAATCGATCATCTCCATCATGCCGATCGCCACCACAGCCTGGGCGACTCCCGCCGAACGGGCCGCAACGAGGGACCCGTACTCGGCTGGCTCACGAAGGACGATGTCAGGACGCCACTCGTCGACTATCGCGGCCAAATCAGGCAGAGCGGCCTGTGCGCACAAGCGTCCGAACACGTCGGCCATGACGACGGCGGTTGCCTCCTCGGCCGACAGAGACGGCAGACGGCCGTAGACAGGGCCCAGCAGCTCGGGTGGAACGTCGGCGAACGGGCGGTGCTCGAAACCCGCAGCCCTGACTTCGCCGGCGAAGGACGCCGGGGCGGCCACCAACACCTCATGGCCCGCCGCCACGCACGCCCGAGCGAAGGGCACAAGAGGACCGAAGTGGCCGGAGCCAGCAGTGGTGGAGAACATCACGCGCATTCGTGAACCCTCCCACACCACCCGGCCACCGGCGAAGAGCACCGGAGACGAACGAGTGCGGCCATCTCACGGAGCGGCAGGTCTTGGATGGACCAACCCATAGGCTGAACCTGCTCACCTGCGGGATCGCTGCTCGAAGCCTGACGAGGGCCGCGGTGGCACTGAATCTGAACTCGACCATCACCACGCTCCAATAACCCGTCCGTGACCCTGACCCACAGAGTGCTGTGGGGGCGCTCTCGTCCCTCGCGGCAATGGTGAGGGTGACGCAACAGTTGACGGTAGGTCGTCCTACTACGTACTAAGCGCGTTCGAATCCGGGTGCCAGTGGGCAAATCGTGGGCGAAGGATGCAGGATCTCCGACCAGCGTCCGAGGACGAGCTGACATCACCTCCTGGTGTCGCGACCCCTGCCGCCAACTCAAGTGGGCCACGTGATGTCGCCGAGGGCCACCTCGCGCTAGTGGCGCGCATCATTGGGCGTACCTACGTGATGGGTCTGACGCACCAGAAAGTGGTATCCGCTTCTTCAGTGACTCGGGCTCCTGCCAGTTGCTGCCAATAATCGTACCTGTGCGATGATTGCTGTAATGCGATAGTTGAGGTGCGGCTGCCATCGAGTTGCTCGACGAGATCGTCGAGTGGCTGGACGCTCAGCGACGCTGATCATGACCGACGGTGGTGCTGATTGACCGGCTGGCCGACCTTGGCTCCCGTGCGCGGATGCCGTTCTCTCGGAGTCTGGGCAGGGGTTGTTCGAACTGCGCTTCACCTTGGGCCCGACGTCCCGGCGAATCACGTACCGGTTTACCAAGGACGGTCACATCGTGCTGCTGACGACGTTCCGTAGGCAGCGCAACAACGAACGGGCGAGATCGAGCGAGCACGCAAGCAGGCCGCGGTGGATGCCGCGAGCAAGCCGTGAGGAGACGAGAAGCAATGGCAAATCATTCGCGTTGGGAAGACATCAAGGCCAAGCGTCCGCCGGTGCCGACCGGAACGAGGTCGACGGTAGAGGAGGGGTTCGCTCTGGCGCAGATGATCTATGACCTGCGGACCGGTGCCGGCTTGAGCCAGCGCGAGCTCGCGCAGCGGATGGGGACGACGCAGTCGGTCATCTCACGCCTGGAGGAAGGCGGGGGTAGCGGCAATCGCGTCGATACCCTTGCGCGCGTCGCCACTGCGCTGGGGCGCCATCTGGTCATCTCGTTCCCGGAGACCGTTCCCACCAAGCTCAAGGACGCTGTCCAAGTCGCGTGAGGGATTGCTGTCGGTCTGCTTGACACGCGACATGTCAGCGGGCATATCGACTGGTCTGGTGCTGGCCAGGCCCATCGCGATAAGATGGACTTATGACGCTTGTGGCCGAGTACCGAGATGCCCGACGGGGCGAGGATGTTGCGCGGCTGCGTCGGGTTATCGCTCTGCGGGCCATGGTTGCTTCAGGGATGAGTCAACGCGAGGTGGCCGAGAAGTTGGGCGTGTCCCAGCCGGCGGTCAGCCAGCAGTTGCGCTTCGCCCCTGATCTAGGGACGCTCGATCCGGCGGTGGTGCTGGAGGCGGGCGCTCCGGTGCTCAAGGCGCTGGCCGCGGAGCATGGGTTCACGCGGCTGGCGGTGTTCGGCTCCGTGGCGCGCGGCGAGGCCTCACGTGATTCGGACATCGACCTGCTCGTCCGGGCCCCCCGCGGGACATCGTCGTTCGGCCTTGTGAGGTTCCAGCAACTGCTCGAGGACGTGCTCGGTCGGCATGTGGACGTTGTCGAGTATGGCGGCCTTAAGGCGTTCGTGGACGACGACATCCGTCGCGAGGCGGTGCGCCTGTGATGGACCGTCGCGCGGCGAAAGAACTGCTCCACATCCAGCAGTGGCTGGCGCGCGTGACCGAGATCGTCTCCCGCGGCAGGCAGGCCTACCTTCAGGACGTCCTGCTCCAGGAAGCGGGCGACTCGCTGATGATGAAGCTCGGAGAGGCCGCCAACCGACTCTCGCGTCTGGACGTGCTGCCTCCTGCAGGTGTCGACTGGGCCCTGGCCGTCGCGAATCGGAACTTCCTGATCCACCAATACGACGAGATCAATCGCCAGTTGACCTGGTTGACCCTCGCCCGGGACCTTCCCGACTGGACTCACTCGCTTGAGCCCTTGTTCGGGGCAGCCGCGAAGACGATCGGGCCAGGTAAGTCATGAACGGGCTCCCGGCGCCCATTGCGATGCCCGAACCGTGAACGTGCGTTCGAAAGTGTGCGAGGGGGGTGCGGGTCTGCACCCCCAGGGGGGTGCACAGGGGGATGCAGAAGTGGCTGTTTGTGAGGCCAACTTGCGGGGCACGCAGCCCAAAGATCGTGCATCCTCCGTTTCTCCCCGCTACGAAATGAAAGAACCCAGGGTTGATCCCCTGGGTTCTTTCATTTGGTGCTGAGAGGGCGTCAGCATTCGGGAGGAGGGTCGCCGAAGCCGGCCCGACGGCCCCCGTATCCCTACGACGCGATACCAACCCGTCGATGACCTGGTCGCGCTGGTCTGCTGCCCGGTACACGTACCGCCATACGCCGTTGCCTTTGACGTACGTCTTGTCGACGAACCAATGGACCGCGAGCGGCATCACCTCGGGTGGGAAGCGGAACCCAGCGAAAGCCTTCGCGTTCCACGAGCGGAACCGGACGTGAGCGAACGGATGTCACCTCAGGTGAAGGGGATCGTTGCCGGTGACGGGCGCCACAGCGCGTAGCACTTGTGCTACTGTGCTGTGCATGAGCACTGTGGGCGTTCGGGAACTTCGTCAGAATGCGAGCGAGATCCTGCGTGGCGTGGAGGCGGGGGAGTCGGCGACGGTGACCGTGGCGGGTCGCCCGGTGGCGCAGATCGTGCCGATTAGTGCGGAGCGCTGGACGACGTGGGAGCGGATCCGTCAGGTGTTCGATAGCCCGACGGATTCCGATTGGGATGCGGAACGTCGCGAGTTCGGCGCGTCCGGCATTGACGACCCCTGGGCGCGTTGATGCTGTCCGTGCTCGACACGAGCATCCTGATTGCTGAGGCTCCCGTCCCGGTTGATGGGGATATCGCGATCAGTGTTGTGTCCATCGCCGAACTCCAGTTCGGCGTGCTCGTCGCCACAGGCGACGAACGTCGAGCGCATCGTCTGGCCAGGCTCAGCGCGATCCTTCGTGGTTTCGAGCCGCTGCCGGTGGATGCTGCCGTGGCTGCGAGCTATGGGGAGTTGGCTGCCGCGACCCATCGAGCAGGGCGCAAGGCCACGGCCCGCAGCCTTGATCTGATGATCGCGGCGACCGCGCATGCGCATGGTGCCCGGCTCGTCACCGCGAACGTCCGCGACGTAGAACACCTCAACGGCCTCCTCGAGATCATCGAGGCGTGAAAGTGTGCGAGGGGGGCGCATGTTTGCGCCCCCAGTGGGGGTGCAGAAGGGGGTGCAGAAGTGGCCGTTTGTGAGGGTAACTCGCGGGGCACGCAACCCGGTGATCGTGCATCCCCAGCTTCCCCCCGCTACCAATGACGAAGGGACCGGCCCGATGGGTCGGTCCCTTCGTCATTTCCCGGCTGAGGCGTCAGGATTGGGGAGGAGCGAAGCGACGGTTCCTGCTCCCGTTACGGCGAAACCCCCTGGTATCCACGGGGTTTGCGCCTTGTCATTTGAGCGTGCACCTTCGCGTGCCACGGAGCAGCAACGCCTATCCACGAAGGCAAGGGTGTCGACACGGTTCAACGGCTGCTCGTGGTAGGTGGCTCGACTGCAATAGGCCGCGGTTCACGACCGGATGTGAGCGCGCGCCTCGCTCGCCGCATCGGGCCCAGCATGGCGAGGATGGCCGAATTCGCCGGCTTGACTGACCGAGGGCAGGTCGCTTCGGCCGACCCGATTGGGGGTCGACGGCTGTTGCCCCTTGACGCATCGGCAGCCCGAGCCGATACTTAACCAAATGGTTAAGTATCGGGAGTGCGATGGACGAGTTGAACGCGGTGTTCCATGCCCTTGCCAACGACCATCGCCGCCAGATCATCCACGAACTGGCCCTTCGTCCTCGCTCGATCAGCGAATTGGCTGCGCACCGCGGCCTGTCCCTTCCCGCCATCCACAAGCACCTCCAGGCCCTCGAGGAGGCCGCCATGATCCGACGTCAGAAGTCGGGTCGGACCACGGTGGTCGCCCTGCGTCGGGCACCCCTACTCCAGTTGCAGGCATGGGTGGGCGAGTTCCACCCCTACTGGGGCTCTGACAGCGAGGCGCTCGACAACTACGCAGACCATTTCGACAACAGCGCACGGCAACCCAAGGAGTGACCATGAACAAGTACCTACTGCTCGCACATGGCGACGTTGACCAGTCTCCGGAGGCGCAGCAAGCGCATCAGGCGTGGTGGGCATCACTCCAGGGCCACGTCATCGACTCGGGCAACCCACTGTTCAACGGGCACGACGTCAGCAAGCAAGGCGACGTCAGCGAGTTGCGAAGTGACGACGCGCCAGCCATCGGGTACTCCATCCTCGAGGCGGAGTCGATGGACGAGGCGGTCGCACTGCTGGCCGGCTGCCCCATGGACATGTGGGTCTACGAGGCCATGCCTATGTAGGGCCGCCTGCCGGCGACGCGAGCGCTCAGCCGGGTGCTCGCTGTCGCGGGCCCGCGAACGCCTCGAGCAGATTGACGATGATCGAGATGCCGATGCCGATCAGCGCGATCCACAGGACGAACGTGGTCAGCACATCCCACGGAAACGTGTAGGCCGAGAAGTCGAACGGTTACACCGTGAGCATCGCGCTGATCGCCCGCAGCGCGGCCCGGCACGGCCACAGTGTGTTCGACGAGGCGGCGAGGGACGGTGTGCCCGCGGCGATCCTCGACGAGGTCCGGGCGAGCGTGCAGGTGCCGCAGCGGATCGCCTGATCTGATGAGCCATGGAAGAGCGACGACTGGCCCTGCCTCATCAGGGACCCGGCGGCCGGCGGCCCACCAGCGCGCCGATCCACGGCTAGGCTGAACGCCCTTGGACGGGGACCACGTGCCGTGCCAGTTGTCGAGGAGCCCGTATGCCGCTTGTTCGCGTTCACAACTTCGGAGTATCGCTCGATGGGTTCGGCACAGGCGAGGGTCAGTCGCTGGAGCAGCCCTTCGGTCATGCCGGAAGCAGGCTCCTCGAGGGGTTCCTGGGCACTCGCACGTTCCGCGCCATCCATGGTGAGTCCGGCGGTAATTTCGGCGTCGATGAGGCGTTCGCCAGCAACTGGGGGACTGGCATCGGGGCCGAGATCATGGGCCGCAACAAGTTCGGACCGCAACGCGGCCCATGGGTCGACGAGGACTGGAAGGGCTGGTGGGGTGACGATCCCGTCTTCCATACCCCGGTCTTCGTGCTGACGCACCATCCGAGGCCGACACTCCATATGGAGGGCGGCACGACGTTCCACTTCATCGACGCCACCCCGGTCGAGGCGCTGAGGCTCGCTCAGCAGGCGGCCGGCGACCTCGACGTGCGCATCGGCGGGGGGCCATCCACCGTTCGCCAGTTCCTGGACGCCGATCTGATCGATCACATGCACATCGTGATCGCTCCCATAGTGCTGGGGCGGGGAGTGCGCTTGTGGGACGGACTCGAGGGTCTGGAGGAACGGTTTGATCTCGAGGCCGTGAGCGCCCCAGGCGGCAACATCCACGTCACGTTCACGCGTCGCTAGGCGCCGTCGAGCCGCGTCGGCACAGGGGCGAACGTGTCCGAGACATCGCGAGAGGCAGCGACCCGTCGGGGGCGCGCCTTCGCCCTCGCCCCGGTGGTGGTGGCGTGGCTGGTCACCGTCGGCGTGGACCTGCTGTTCAACGCCGGTGCCTTCTCGCCGCTGTTCGAACAGGATCGTGAACCGACCCTGTTGACGGACCAGGAGCTGGTCCGAAGAATCCCGGTCGCGTACGTCGCGCTGCTCGCCGGGGTTGCTGCGCTGGCCTGGCTGCTGGATCGACTACCAGCTCGCGGAATGGCGACGGGCGCGGTCCTCGGGGCCTTCGCCGGTGGGGTGACGGCCGCCCTGGGAGTGGTCTCGCTGTGGACGGCCGTGAACGTAACGGGACCGTTCGTCCTCGCTGCGGTCGCTGTCCAGGTCAGTCAGTTCGCCGCGGCGGGGGCGGTGTTGGCGGGCTATCAGGTGACGCAGTCCCGCCGCCGGTTCACGCTTTGGTGCCTGGGTGCCGTCCTGCTGGCGGTCGTCGTCGCCATCGTGGCCCAGAACCTCGTCGGCGGATTCGACTGACTGCTGGCGCTTGACTAACCGGCCGCAGCGGCGAAGCGCGTGGACACGGCCTCGCTGACGCGCCGGACGTCGGATCGGACCGTGGGTGCGAGCGGTGCATCGGAGAATGCGCTCACCTGGACGATCGCGTTGTCGACGAGCGAGAAGACGCCGTACGAGAACAGATCCGCATAGCCGGGAGGGGCGCTCGCTGGCTCCAGCAGGATGAGGCTCTGGCCGTACGAGAACGTCGGATGGGTCCCGACGGGCGAAAGCCGACGCGCGCCGGCCGCTACCACCTGCGGGACGACTGCCTCGTCGTCGCCGAACGGGGTGTAGAACTCGCCCTGGCAGGTCGCGAGCGTGCGGGCCTCGAGGAGTGCGAACGACGCACGTGCTGCCGCTGGGGACCGGTACACGTACACGGTGTTCTGGACAGTCAGCCCGTCGGAGAACTCCACCTCGCGGTAGGGCGCCGACACCGTCTCGCGGCCGGACGGCGTCGATCCGGTCGACGGCGAGCTGCAGGACGACGGCAGGACGCGCCCCAGATCGTTCGTGAAGCTGTCACGGACGGACCCGTACTGTCCGCGAAAGTCCTCAGCCGTCATCAGGAACCCCGCACTGGACACATCACCCGCGAGGGCAGGAGAGCCCATCACCACCACGCCCAGCACGGCGCCTACGACGCCAACGACGAACTTCGACTTTGTCAGGAGCATGGGGTCATAGTCGCAGGCGGTGGGCCGCTGTTGCCCGCCGTGCAGCACGATGTGCTCATGGCAGATGGCATCGCGGTGGCCGAGACCGACGACGACTACGCGGCTTTCGGTCAGCTGATCCGCGAGTACTGGGAGTGGCTCCACGCTCGATACGCCCACGTCCCCGGCTTCATCGACTCGGTCGGCGGACATCAGGCGCTGGACGTCGAGCTCGGCTCGCTGCGGGTCAAGTACGGCCCGCCCGTCGGCTCGGTCCTGCTGGCGCGACGTGACGGGGTCGTTGTCGGCGGGGTCGCCTACCGGGACCTGGGCGGCGGGGTCTGCGAGATGAAGCGGCTGTTCGTGCCGGACCGATTCCACGGGCTGGGCACAGGGCGCCGACTGTGCGAGGCACTACTGGACGCCGCGGTTGCCGGGGGCTATCAGGTGATGCGGCTGGACACCGGCAGCGCGAACGTGGAGGCAATCGAGATGTACGAGTCAATGGGCTTCCGCGAGTGCCCGCCGTTCCACGACTACCCAGCGGAACTCCTCGTGCACCTGCGTTTCATGGAGAAGTCACTCGGGGCGCATTCCTGACCGTGCGGGCTGCCACGGCAAGGCCCGCGTGCCACCCTGGCGCACGGCCACCCGGCGGGGGTGCGATCGCCACCGTCTCCACTCCGGTGCTCGCGAGCAGCCAGGCCACCAGCGAGTTCGAGTTCCACATCTCGCCCGCGCGTAGCTCGTCACGGCCCCAGGTGGCCGTGGGGAACCGAGGCGCGAGGTCGAGCAGCCGCTGAGCGACGTCGGCGTGGCTGGTCACCCGTCGTGGACTGTCGACGGCGTACGACAGGTCGGGGATGCTGCCGTCACGCCAGCACCGCACCTGGTACCGGAACAGGCGCGAGCGGCCGAGCCATCGCGCGCCCACGGGTCCGACAGCCACGACCTGTGCGCTCGCGCTGGCGGCGTCCCACGCGGGTGCCATCTCGATGACATAGCGGTCCTGATCGACGGTCACCTCCAGTCCCGCGTGGTAGAGGTCGCAGGGCGGCCGGCCCGTGAGCCGTGCCGTCACGGACTCGTAGAGCAGCCCGTTCCAGCGGACGATCGGGACCGTCGCGCCGGCGCCGAGCGGGATCCAGTAGAGGTCCACGAAGCCGGTGGAGCGCTTTTCGGGTGCTGTCGTCATCGACTCCGTCCCACCATGATCCGACTGTAGGCGCACTCACGTGCCCGGTAGGGCATCCCGGAACTCCGGGCTGCTCTTCCACTCGGGCTCGGGTGGGCGGTGCTCGGGCGGCGCCAAGGCCGCGATGACCTGCTCCGTAGTGGGGGAGCCGGCCAGCCCATCCGGGGTGGCAAAGAGCCGGCAGGCGTAGCCGACGGAGGGCGAGTGATCGGCGAAGGGATCCATGCCGTCGATCAGGATCGTCGGGCTCCCCGCGAAGCCGAGTTCTTCGGCCTGACTCGGGGAGGTCACCTCGACGTAGCGGATCTCGACCGCGTCGTTTCCGGTCGCTCGCAGCGCGTGTGTGAGGCGCTCGTCGGCCACCCGCCAGTTCGGGCAGTCGTCGAAGTACTGCAGCTCGACCTTCATCGAGCGGGCCGGGACGAGGCGACCGACGACGGGAGTGTCATGGGTGTGACGGTACTGGCGGCCGGAGCCGAGCCGCGTCACGGGCCCGCCGCCCCATGGTGCAGGGTGAGACACCGTGACCACGTCGCTGCTCGATCGGCCGCCCGCCTGGTCGCTCGCCGTCGTGGCGATGCTCTCGGTGCAGCTGGGCGCGGCCATCTCGGTCGGCCTGTTCGACGACATCGGCGTGGCTGGGACCGCATGGCTGCGTCTGACGTTCGGGGCGGTGGGCTTCATCCTGCTCGCCCGCCCCCGCTACTGGCGTTGGAGCATGCGCGAACTGCGCGCTCCCGTGCTGCTCGGCGTCATCTCGGGCGTGATGACCGTCAGCTTCCTGGCCGCCATCGACCGGCTGCCCCTGGGCACCGTCGTCGCCATCGAGTTCCTCGGACCGCTGTCGGTGGCGGCGATCAACAGCCGGAGTCGTCGCGCGCTCGCCTGGCCGCTGCTGGCGCTGCTGGGCGTCGTGCTGCTCACCGAGCCGTGGCAGGGCACCGCCGACGCCCTGGGGATCTTCTACTCAGCGATCGCCGCCGTCGGCTGGGGTCTCTACATCGTCGTCACCCAGCACGTGGGGGACCGGTTCAGTGGAGTCGACGGCCTGGCCATCTCGCTGCCCGTCGCCGCGCTTGTGACGGCGGTCGTCGGCCTGCCGCAGGCGTGGGGGCAGCTCACGGTCGAGGTCCTGTTGATCGGCCTGGGGGCGGCCATCCTGCTGCCGCTGATCCCGTGGACGTTCGAGCTGTACGCCCTCAGACGGCTGACCAAGGCCGCGTTCGGCACATTGATGGCGCTGGAGCCGGCCTTCGCCCTGGCGATCGGCGCGGTCGTGCTGAGCCAGATCCCCGCGGTGCCGCAGTTCGTGGGCATCGCCTGCGTCGTGCTCGCGGGGGTGGCGGCCGAGCGGACCGGTCACCGCGACATCGAACTGCCGGACCTGGAGACGCCGCCGACCTGACGGCGGTCGTCTCACCGCGCGCGTCAGTCCGCTGACCGCACAGTGCGGAAGCCGAGGTGGCTCATTCCGGTGTCGATCATCTGGGGCTGACGCGCGGCTGGACGGTACCGGAAGCAGTAGTTGCGGGCGCACAGGTGCGAGCCACCCTTGACCACCTTGCGCGGGATCCGGAACTGCGGCTGCGCCGGGTCGTAACTCGCCTGTTCGTCGCCGCCCCTGGGGTCGGTGGGCGTGCAGCAGGCCGGACCCGGGTTCGCCTCCGCATCCGCGAACCAGTCGCTGGTCCACTCCCACACGTTGCCGGCCATGTCGAACAGTCCGAAGCCGTTGGCGGGGAACGCTCCCACGGGGGACGTGCGCAACCAGCCATCGGTCAGACTGTTCTCCCACGGGAACTGGCCCTGCCACGTGTTGGCCAGGGGCGAGTACTCCTGCGGATCGTCATCTCCCCAGGTGAAAACGGCTCCTTCGAGCCCGCCTCGGGCGGCGTACTCCCATTCCGCCTCCGACGGCAGCCGCCGCCCGGCCCACGCGCTGTAGGCCTCCGCATCCTCGAGCGCGACATGGACCACCGGATGACGACCGAGCCCATCGAGGTCGGAGTGCGGGCCGACCGGATGCCGCCAGCTCGCCCCAGGCGTCCACGTCCACCACTGCGAGGCATCACGCAGATCCACGGGCCCGCTGGTCGGGGTGAAGACCATGGAACCCGGTACGAGGTTCGCCTCTGGCGCACCCGGGAAGTCAGCAGGATCCAGGGGTCGTTCCGCGACCGTCACCCAGCCGGTGGCGTCCACGAACTCGGCGAACTCGTCGTTCGTGACAGGCGTCGGGTCGATGTCGAAGGCAGACACGCGCACCCGTCGGGCGGGTCGCTCCTCGGGATAGTGGTCATCGGACCCCATCGCGAACTCGCCGCCCGGCAGACCAACGCTGCGGCCGGTACGCCCGGAATCGGCGACCGGGCTCAGCGGGTGCCCCCGCCAGCCGCCTCTGCCATCTGCGCCAGCACGCCATCGAGGTTGAAGGAGCCCGGCTTCTGCCGTGGCGGGAACTGCAGGAAGGTCCGCGCCTGCTGCGCGGCCAACTCCTGCATGGAGTAAAGGACGAAGGTGTGGTCGATCACCCACTCCCAATAGGAGTTCGAGTTCTCATCCGCCCGCTCGAAGGGGTCGCGCCTCAGGTTGAAGAGCTTGGGCACGCGAAGGGGGACGAAGGGCTCGGCCCAGAGCTGGAGCGTCTTTGCGCGCTGCTCGTGGAAGACCGCCTTCCAGTCGCCTTGGCGGATCGCCACGATCAGGCCGTCGTCGCTGGTGTAGAAGAAGAAGCCGCGGGGCGATTCGGCTTCGTCGCCACGGAGATAGGCGAGGGCGTCGAAGCCGTCGACCTTCACCCGGAATTCGCGATCTCCGACCTGGTGCCCCGCGGCGAGCTTCTCCACGATTCCGGGCTCGCCCGCGGCGGAGAGCAGGGTCGGCAGCCACTCCTGATGGGTCATGATGCCGGTGCGGACCTCGCCCGCGGGGAACGCCTCGGGCCAGCGCACGAAGCACGGAACGCGGTAGGCGCCCTCCCAGTTGGAGTTCTTCTCGCTGCGCCAGGGGCTGATCGCGCCGTCCGGCCAGGTGTTGTAGTGCGGCCCGTTGTCCGTGGAGTACATGACGATGGTGTTGTCCGCAATCCCCAGCTCGTCGAGGAGGTCGAGCAGGTCGCCGACCTGACGGTCGTGGTCGACCATCGCGTCGGCATACTCGCCGTGGCCGGTCGTGCCCTCGATGTCTTCCTTGATGTGCGTGCGCAGGTGCATCTTGGTCGAGTTCCACCAAACGAAGAACGGCTGGTCGTCGGCGTGCGCCTGACGGATGAACTCCTTCGTCCGGTCCGTGAAGTCGTCGTCGATCGTCTTCATGCGCTCCCGCGTGAGCGGACCGGTGTCCACGATCGTCTGCTTGCCAACGCGGCCGAATCGCGGATGCTCGGTTGGATCGTCGACGTCGGTGGCGAAGCAGTGCAGGACTCCCCGCGGACCGAAGCGAGCCTCGAATGCCGGATCCTTCGGGTAGTCCGGGTGCTCCGGCTCCTCTGACGCGTTCAAGTGGTAGAGCGGGCCGTAGAACTCGTCGAAGCCGTGGACGGTGGGCAGGAACGCGTTCCGGTCGCCGACATGGTTCTTGCCGAACTGCCCCGTGCGGTAGCCCTGGGCCTTGAGGAGGTCGGCGATCGTGGGATCCTCCGCCTGCAGTCCCAGGTCGGCGCCAGGCATGCCGACCTTCGAGAGTCCGGTACGCACGGGATTCTGCCCGGTGATGAAGGCGGCTCGGCCGGCGGTGCAGCTCTGCTGGCCGTAGTAGTCGGTGAAGTCGAGGCCTTCCTCGGCGACCCGGTCGATGTTGGGGGTCCGGTAGCCCATCGCGCCACGATTGTTGTGGCTGATGTTGTACCAGCCGATGTCGTCGCCCCACAGGATCAGGATGTTGGGCTGCTCGGACATGCGCTGCCTCCACGCTCAGGGGGAGCGGTCAGCATAGCCAGCGGCGCTCACTTCAGCACGGCGGCGAGCTCGGTCAGTCGGGAGGGCACGATCGAGTACCACGTCCAGTAGCCGCGCTTCTCGCGCTGGACGATGCCGGCGTCAGCGAGCACCTTGAGGTGGTGGGAGACGGTCGGCTGGCTCAGGCCGAGCGGTTCGGTCAGGTCGCAGACGCAGGCCTCGCAGTTCTCCTGCGCGCGCAGCAGTGCCAGCAGCTGCAGCCGCGCGGGGTCAGCCACCGCCTTGAGGAGGCGGGCGAGCTCCACCGCGGTGTCCCGGTCCATCGGCTCGGCCAGTCCGCTCGGACAGCAGGCCGGGCCGCTGGTCGTGACCACGGGCAGCAGGTTCGTCGCCATCGAATCTCCTTATCGACAAGTGTCGATGTGAATGATAGCGTCTGGATCGACAATTATCGATATGGAGGACGACATGTCCCGTGTGCAGCTGGCCCTCAACGTCTCCGATCTCGAGGCGTCCGTGGACTTCTACTCGACGATGTTCGGGGTGACTCCGCACAAGCGCCGCCCGGGCTACGCCAACTTCGCCATCGAGGACCCGCCGCTGAAGCTGGTCCTCATCGAGGTGCCGGAGTCCGACCGCGGGAACGGCACCGCCGGCGCGCTGAACCACCTCGGCGTCGAGGTGTTCAGCGGCGACGAGGTCGCCGCCGCGGCCGGGCGCCTGTCGGACGCCGGTCTGGCCACGTTCGACGAGGCGGACACCACCTGCTGCTACGCCCTCCAGGACAAGGTGTGGGTCAGCGACCCCGCCGGCGCCCCGTGGGAGGTCTATGTCGTCAAGGACGACAATCCCGCCGACGCGCGTCCGGCCACCGCCTCGTTGCCGCTGCTCGAGGCCGACGTGGCCTGCTGCGCTCCGACGGGATGAGTGCCACTCGTTCCGATCCGGTCGAGCGGGAGGTGATCGGCCGGCTCTCCACGCTGGACCGGTTCCTGCCGCTGTGGATCGTCCTCGCGATGGCCTTGGGGTTGATGCTCGGACGCGTCGTCCCGGGCCTGCAGGGCGCCCTCGACTCGGTCCAGATCGCCGACACCAGCCTGCTCATCGCCATCGGCCTGTTCGCGATGATGTACCCCGTCCTCGCCCGGGTGAAGTACGAGGAGGTCGGCCACCTGGCCGGCGACCGGCGGATGCTGTGGCTCTCGCTGGTGCTCAACTGGGTCGTTGGGCCACTGCTGATGTTCACGCTCGCCTGGGTGTTCCTGGCGGACTACCCGGCCTTCCGCACCGGCCTCATCGTCATCGGACTGGCCCGCTGCATCGCCATGGTCCTGATCTGGAACGACCTGGCGTGCGGCGACCGCGAGGCCGGCGCGCTGCTGGTGGCCATCAACTCGGTGTTCCAGATCCTCGCCTACGCGCTGCTCGGCACGTTCTACCTGGCCGTCCTGCCCGCATGGCTCGGGCTGGACTCACAGGACGTCGAGTTCTCGACCTGGACCATCACCAAGGCCGTGCTCATCTTCCTCGGCATCCCGCTGGCACTCGGCTTCTTCACGCGGCAGATCGGCGTGGCCAAGAAGGGTCGTGAGTGGTACGACGAGACGTTCGCGCCGCGCATCGCGCCAATCGCGCTGTGGGGCCTGCTGTTCACCATCGTCGTGATGTTCGCGCTCCAGGGCGATGCGATCACCTCGGACCCGTGGAGCGTGGCCCGGATCGCCGTCCCGCTGCTGATCTACTTCGTGATCATGTGGTTCGCCGCGTTCGGCGCCAGCCATGCGCTCCGGCTGCCGTACACGCGGTCGGCGACAGTGGCGTTCACCGCTGCGGGGAACAACTTCGAGCTCGCCATCGCCGTCTCGATCGGCGTGTGGGGCGTCACCAGCGGCCAGGCCCTGACCGGTGTCATCGGTCCGCTCATCGAGGTTCCCGCACTGGTCGCACTTGTGTACGTGTCCCTCTGGCTGCGTCGACGCTGGACGTGGACCCCTGAGGCCGTGCCCGCGAAGGACACGGCATAGCCGCCTAGGGGGCGATCAGCAGATGTCGCGCAGCTCCTGAGGGAGCGTGCCCAGGCAGGCGTCGGGAGCGCTGCGCATGACCCAGCCGACGCCGTCCACCTGCTCGAACAGGAACTCCTCCGTGGACGGCGCTCCTTGCTCGTCCTCCGCCTGAACGGTGGCCGTGGCCCAGGCACCCGAGCAGCGCACGGACGTCACCTCCGTCACGGTCAGATAGGCCTCCTCGAGCATGTGGCCGACCTCGTCGGTGATGCCGTCGAGGTCGCAGGAGGCATCGACGGCAGACCCGCCACAGCCGGTCAGGGTGAATGCGGCCACCGTGGCAGCACTGACGAACAAGGCGCGGATCATCCGCACAGCCTGTCACGGATGCTGCCGGCACGGCTGCGGTCGACGCGTTTACGTCGCCCAGGCCGGCCTCAGGACGAGGTCACGGGAACGGCGAGTTCCTCGAGCAGGACCTCGACTCGCTGCCGGATCTCGTCGCGGATCGGACGCACGGCGTCGACGCCGAGGCCCGCGGGGTCGGGGACCTCCCAGTCGATGTAGCGCTTGCCCGGGAAGACGGGGCAGGCGTCACCGCACCCCATGGTGACGACGACGTCGGCCGCCCGGACGATCTCGTCGGTCCACGGCTTGGGGTACTCGTGCGAGATGTCGATGCCGACCTCGGCCATCGCCGCGATGGCAGCCGGGTTGATCTGCCCTCCGGGAGTGGAGCCGCCGGACCAGGCCAGCGCTCTGTCGCCGGCGAGGGCGGTGAAGTAGCCGAGGGCGATCTGCGACCGGCCGGCGTTGTGGGTGCACAGGAACAGCACGATCGGGCGATCGTCGCCGCTCTTCCCCTCGATCCGGGCCAGAGCGCGCAGACGCTCACGCGCGAAGCGCTCGGCGAACATCGCCAGGTACGTCTGGTTGGTCAGTCGGGGCGCGAACTCGTCGTACGAGGTGACGAGGAAGCGCTCGATCGTCTCGGCGCCGAACGTTCCGTCGAAGTCTCGCTGGAGGAGCTGCGAGGACGCTCGCAGGGTGAGCCGGTCGAGCTCGGGGATGTCGTCGTGGATGATCGGGGTGGTCATCGGTGGTCCTTCCGTCGGCGGGGGCTTCGTGGGCGGGAGACGCGGGGGGCGAGCTGGCTGACGCGCTCGTGCAGCACCGCTACGGCGGCAGTGAAGGCGGCATCCGTCCCGATGGCTGCGGGATCCGGGATGGACCAGTGCAGCCGGGGGTTGTCGATCGGACCGAGCTCCTCGTTGACGGAGTCACACACCGACACCACCAGGTCGTCCGGACGGAGGACCTCGTCGATGGAACGCGGGCCGGTCGACGTCAGCTTCAGCCCGTGCCGCGTCGCCGCGGTGCGCGCCCCGGGGTTGATCGCGTCAGCGGGGTGGGTGCCTGCCGACGCGCTGGGGATGTCGCTGGCCTGCTGCCACAGGGCTTCCGCCAGGACCGACCGCGCGGAGTTGTGCGTGCAGACGAACAGCACGCGAGCGGCGTGGATCCCGTGGGGAGCAGGCAGCAGCCCGTCGAGAGCGGACTCCACGGCCTGCACGTAGGTGCGCCGGCCATCGTTCTTGGAGGTCACGCGTTCGATGAGGCCCGCGCGCTCCAGCACGTTGAGGTGATGGGAGAGCAGGTTGCCCGGGACCCCCAGTTCGGTGGAGAGCGCGTCTGGCGACAGGTCCTGCGCCGCGAGCAGGTCGAGGATCCCCAGCCGGGTGGGGTCGCCGAGGGCGGCGAGTGACCGGGCCCGGAGAACGCGATCACCCGGCGTGTGACTAGGATCTGCCTCAATGTTCATTGAGTCAATAGTCGCTGAGTTATCTGCGAGGTGTCAAGGGAGGCGGCTCGGGTGACGGGTGAGCCAGCAGCACCGCATGCGCCGACCCATCCACTCCTGCGGCGCGCTGCCGCCGAGTTCATGGGCACCGGCGTGCTCGTGGCCGCGGTCGTCGGATCCGGGATCATGGGCACCCGATTGAGCGAGAATCTCGCGGTCACGCTGCTCATCAACGCCGTCGCCACCGTCGCGGCACTGAGCGTCCTCATCTGGATGCTCGGCCCGATCTCCGGTGCGCACTTCAATCCGGTGGTCTCCGGCGTCGTGGTCGTGCGGCGGGAGATGCCGGTGGGCGAGGGCGCGGTGTACGTGGTCGTGCAGATCCTCGGCGCCTGCGCCGGTGCGGTCCTGGCCAACCTCATGTTCGAACTGCCCGCCGTGACGGCGTCGACCCACGTGCGCACGGGGTGGAACCTGTGGCTCGGGGAGGTGGTGGCCACCGCCGGGCTGCTCCTCGTCATCGGCGCGCTGACCCGCACCGGACGCGGCCATCTCGGCGCCGCGCTGGTGCCGGCCTGGATCGGAGCCGCGTACTTCTTCACCTCGTCGACGTCCTTCGCCAACCCGGCCGTGACCGTCGGCCGTTCGCTCACCGACACCTTCTCCGGCATCGCCCCGGCTTCGGTGCCCATGTTCATCGGCTTCCAGATCGTCGGCGCGGCGGTCGGTGCCATGCTTACCGAGTACTTCTACCCCCGGCCCGGGGTCACGCCCGAGCCACTCGACCTGCCCGACCCCGTCCACCACGGCCCACACTGACCGCGAAACGAGAGATCTGCTGATGCCCGCCAAGCCCTCCGTCCTGTTCGTCTGCGTCCACAATGCCGGCCGGTCGCAGATGGCGGCCGCCTATCTGCAGCACCTGTCCGAGGGGCGCGTCGAGGTGCGCTCTGCCGGCTCGGCTCCTGCTGATCAGGTCAATCCGGCGGCGGTGGAAGCCATGCTCGAAGAGGGCATCGACATGAGCGCGGAGGCGCCGAAGATCCTCACGGACCAGGCCGTGCAGGAGTCCGACGTCGTCATCACCATGGGCTGCGGCGACACCTGCAAGTTCTACCCCGGCAAGCGCTACGAGGACTGGGTCCTCGACGACCCGGCCGGCAAGGGAGTCGCGTCGGTCCGGCCGATCCGCGACGAGATCCGGCGCCGGGTCGAGGAGCTCATCGCCGAAATCGCGCCGGGCGGCGTGATCGCCCCGGCTGCCAGCGACTAGACGTCGGTGACCCGGATGCCGGCGTGTCCCTTGTAGCGCCGGTTGATGGAGATGAGGTTCGCCGTCAGGGCCTCGACCTGTGCGCAGTTGCGCAGTCGTCCGCCGTAGATGCCGCGCATTCCCGGGATGCGGTCGACGAGCGCCTGTACGGCATCCGTGGCGGCCCGATCGTCGCCGAGGACGAGCACGTCGGTGTCCACACTGGCAAGCCCGGTGTCCAGCAGCAGCTGGGCGGAGACGTTGTGGAACGCCCCGACGACAGTGGACTCCGGCAGCACCTGTGCCGCCTGCTCCGCCGCTGACCCCTCCTCGACGCGCAGGGCGAAGGCACCCTGCTTGTCGAAGCCGAGCGGGTTCACGCAGTCGATGACGATCTTGCCGACCAGCTCGGCGCGGAGTGACTCCAGCAGCTCGCGATGGCCGTCCCACGGAATCGCCGCGATGACGATGTCGCTCGCTGCCGCGCACTCGGCGTTGCCCAGGCCGGTGACCCCATGGCCGAGCTCGTCCGCCGCCGATTGGGCCCGCTCAGCAGCCCGCGACCCGACGGTGACTGACAGGCCCGACATGGCCAGCCGGAGCGCGAGGCCGCGGCCCTGGTCGCCCGTGCCACCGAGGATGCCGATCCGGGTGCTGTCGTCCAGCGTCACTGCCGCGTTCTCGCTCATCGTTCTCCATGGTCGGGGAATGTCGGGGTCCAGTATGGAGGAGGGCGTATCTCCCGGCGCGTTGACGTCGACGCACGACGGGCGGCCATGCCTACCATGGCGCCATGAGGACGTGGCGTGGCCGTGCGACGGCGCTGGCAGCGGGAGTGGTGGGTCTGATGGTGCTGAGCGGGTGCTCCTCCGATGCTGAGCCGGCCGCCGCTCCCGACCTGTCCGGCACCTCGTGGACCCTCAGCGCGTACGCCGCGGCGGATGGCGCCGAGGTCCCGGCGGTGCCCGAGTCGGATGGCGCGCCGCTGACCTTCGGCACCGACGGCAGCCTCAGCGGCTCGACCGGCTGCAACCGGTTCGCCGGCACGTTCACGCAGGACGGCGCAAGCCTGACCGTCGCGCTGGGGCCGATGACCCTGATGGCCTGCGACGGCCCGGTGGCGGACCAGGAGTCGGCGGTCATCGCGGCGCTCGGCGAGGTGGCGTCCTTCACGGCCGACGGCGACCTGGTCCTGCTGTCCGATGGCGGCGATGCCCTGCTGACCTACGCGGCGGGGCTGACCTCGCTCTCCGGAACGAGCTGGCAGGCGACGGGCATCAACAACGGCGTCGGCGGCGTCGAGTCGAACGCCGTCACCTCCACGATCACGGCGGCGTTCGGTGCCGACGACAAGGTGTCCGGCTCCGGTGGGTGCAACACCTACTCGGCTACCTACACCACGGGCGGCACCGACGAGATCGTCATCGGCCCGGTGGCCGCGACGAAGATGGCGTGCCCGGAGGACGTGATGACCGTGGAGGGTCAGTACTTCGCAGCTCTCGGAGCAGCCGCGACGTACACGATCGAGGGGAACAGCCTGACCCTGCGCGACGCAGACGGGGCGACTCAGGTGGCGTTCGTCCTGTCACCCTGACCGCGCTGGTTCCTCCGGGGCCATCATCTTGTCCATCTGCTTGCGGACGAAGCCGATCGCCGCGCGAGGGGCCACTCGGATCGCGATGTTCGTGAGGCGGGCGATCGGGCCGAGGTAGATGTGCAGGCGGCCGTGCTCGAGACCGTCGAGTGCCTGCCGCGCGGCGTCCGACGCCGTCATGATCGGCATGCTGCTGCTGCCCCCGGCCGCCAACGGTTCGAGGACACCCGAGTTCGCGGTGATCGCGGTCTCGACCGGGCCGGGCATGATGACCGACACCTGGACGGATGTGTCCATGAGCTCCGCGTACAGGCCCTCCGTGAGCAGTTTCACGGCCGCCTTGGTTGCGCCGTACATCGTCTGCCGCGGGAAGGGGAAGTACCCGCCCATGCTCGAGACGTTGGCGACGTGCGCCTCGGGGCGCTCGAGCAGCAGGGGCAGGAAGGCCTTCACCATGTGGATCGTGCCCATCAGGTTGACCTGGAGGACCCGATTGATGTCCCGGTAGTCGAGGTCGGCGAACGCGATGAACGGCTGGATGATGCCGGCGTTGTTGATCAGGCCGTCGACGGTGCCGTGCGCCACGATCACCTCGCCGACCAAGGCCTCCACTGCATCCCGGTCCGTGATGTCGACGACGTGGGTGGACAGCCGCTGCCCGGCCATCGCGATCCGCGCCGTCTCCTGCAAGCCCTCGGGATTGAGGTCCACCGCCGCGACCCGACCGCCTCGTTCGAGCAGTTGCAGCACCAACTGCTCGCCGATGCCGCTCGCGCCGCCCGTGACGACCCAGACCTTGTCGCTCGCCTTCATGCTGCACTCCCGAATCCGCCGCACATCCGATCGCTGTCGGTCATGTCGAGTCTGTCAGCGATGCCGACGGGAGTCACGGCGACGATTTGTCGCCGCTTCGCAGGGGTCAGTCCGACGGGTCGGGGTAGCGGTATCCGCAGAATCGGCACACGCGGGCGTCCGCGAGGATCGACTCCGCGCAGTCGGGGCAGCGCTTGGTGCTCCGCGTCGAGCGACGGAAGAACCGGCTGAAGGCCCACGGCAGGCCGGGGTAGTCCCGTGGCTCGAGCAGGCACGCCCCGCAGTAGGCGGCGAGCTGCTCGGCCTTGTCGTGCGGGGTCCCATCGGTGGCGGCGGCGACCTGCTCTGCGAAGCGCTGGGTGTCGCCGATCCGCTCGGAGTCTTGGGCCATCACCGCGGGGCGCACTGCCTTCCAGGCCAGGTCGATGGCTCGCATCGCCCGGCCGTCGTCGAACGCCGCTCGCGCCTGGGCGAGGTGATCGCTGGTCATGCCGCCTCCACGAGTGACGCTAGCGCGCCGGGACTCGGCGATCGAGTCCCGGCGCGTGAGCGCGGAGGTCAGCTGGCGTCGCAGACGATGTAGTCCTGCGCGGCCAGCACCCCGTTCAAGTTCGGATTACGGGGGAAGGCGACCTTCTGGGCAGGCTTCAGTGCCGCCTGGCTCGGCGTCACCCACGCGATGGGTGCCCGGCTCATGCCCTGACCGTCCAGGGCTCCCTCGAAGGGCTTCGTCCAGCGCACGCGGATGCTCAGCCGAGCGGTCGCCTCGGTGGTGCCCGACCAGCAGGGGCGGGCGTACTTGGCGTTTCGGGCCTTCGTCGCGACGACCGGGGTGCCGGCTGCCGCCCGGTCGTACTGGAAGGCGACCAGCGGCCGCGCGTCCAGGCCGGCATCCTTGACCGGATCGAGCCAGAAGGTCATGCCCCTGGTCTGCGCCGTCGGCACCACCATGGATGCAGCGCCGTTCTTGATCTTCGCCTTGGGTCCGTCGTAGGCCGGGCCGGTGGTGCTGGTGACCGTGGTGCCCTGCAGCGTGCAGCCCTCGCAGTTGCTGACCCTGAACGTGATGGTCGTCGTCGGCGCCGGGTCCTCAGCGGGCGCGGCCGCGAGGGCGACGGGTGCCGCCGGGAGAAGCAGTGCGAGACCGGCTACAGCGGTCATCGCGGTTCGTCGAATTCCCATCCCCAAACCCCCAGACTCGACGGCCGGCGCCGTCACTGGTCTCACGCTAGGTCGGGGCCACGGGGGAGTCCTGCTGAGTGTTCCGCCGGTGTGAGCAACGGCACTGGCCAACTTTGTAATGACATATTGACTAATGCACGGGCGCTGCTAGGCTGGGCACAGATTCCAGCGGAGAGGCGGTACGCATGTCCACGGTCCCGCGGAGTGCCGCCATGGAGCGTGCGACCACCCCTTGGGACTCCACTGTGTACGCCCGGCACGGCGGTCGATCCATCATGATGCTGTCGATGAACCGTGCACGGACCACAGGTCCGCTGAACCCCAATCGAACGACCCACCACTCGAAGGAAACGACATGACCGCTCGCGTCACTCACTGGATCAACGGCCAGCTCTGGGAAGGGACGGCCGAGCGTTCCGGCGACGTCTACGACCCTGCCACCGGCAAGGTGACCAAGACGGTCGACTTCGCCTCGCGCGCCACCCTCGACGAGGCCGTCGCCGTCGCCAAGGCCGCGTTCCCGGGCTGGCGCGACACCTCCCTGACCAAGCGTTCCCAGGTGCTGTTCGCCTTCCGCGAGCTGTTGAACGCCAACAAGGAGAAGGTCGCCGCGCTCATCACCGAGGAGCACGGCAAGGTCCTCTCCGACGCATTGGGTGAGGTCACCCGGGGACTCGAGGTCGTCGAGTTCGCGTGCGGCATCCCGCACCTGCTCAAGGGCGGCTTCTCCGAGGGCGTGTCCTCCGGCGTCGACGTCTACTCGATCCGCCAGCCGCTCGGCGTCGTCGGCATCATCTCCCCGTTCAACTTCCCGGCCATGGTGCCGATGTGGTTCTTCCCGATCGCCATCGCTGCCGGCAACACCGTCGTGGTCAAGCCGAGCGAGAAGGACCCCTCCGCGATCATGTACGTCGCCGAGCTGTGGAAGCAGGCCGGATTGCCGGACGGCGTCTTCAACGTGGTGCACGGCGACAAGGAGGCCGTCGACGGCCTGCTGGAGAACAGCGACGTCAAGAGCATCTCGTTCGTCGGCTCCACGCCGATCGCCCAGTACATCTACGAGACCGGCACCCGGAACGGCAAGCGCGTGCAGGCCCTCGGCGGCGCCAAGAACCACATGCTGGTGCTGCCCGATGCCGATCTCGAGCTGGCCGCCGATCAGGCCGTCAACGCGGGCTTCGGCTCCGCGGGCGAGCGCTGCATGGCCATCTCCGTCGTGCTCGCCGTCGAGCCGATCGGCGACGAGCTGGTGGCGAAGATCGCGGAGCGCATGCCGTCCCTGAAGGTCGGCGATGGCCGGCGCGCCTGTGACATGGGCCCGCTCGTCACCGGTGTCCATCGCGACAAGGTGAAGTCCTACATCGACGCCGGCGAGGCCGCCGGCGCCACCCTCGTCGTCGATGGGCGCGAGGGCAACGTCGACGGTGATCCGGACGGGTTCTGGCTGCTGCCGACCCTGTTCGATCACGTCACCACGGACATGACCATCTACTCGGACGAGATCTTCGGTCCGGTGCTGTCGGTCGTTCGGGTCGACTCCTACGAGGCGGGCGTGCAGCTGATCAACGACCACCGCTACGGCAACGGCACCGCCATCTTCACCAACGACGGTGGCGCGGCACGCCGGTTCCAGAACGAGATCGAGGTTGGCATGATCGGCGTGAACGTGCCGATCCCGGTGCCGATGGCCTACTACTCGTTCGGCGGATGGAAGGCGTCGCTGTTCGGCGACAGCCACGCGCACGGCACCGAGGGCGTGCACTTCTTCACTCGGGGCAAGGTCATCACCAGCCGCTGGCTCGATCCGAGTCACGGTGGCATCAACCTCGGCTTCCCGACCCAGTCATAGGAGCAGAGATGACCACGACCGCGCTGGAATCGCCGCTGCTGCGCATGACGCAGACGACGCCCACCTGCCTGTGGAACGACTCCGCCGACCCCCAGGAGCTCGCCGACGCGATCTCCTGGGGGGCGGTGGGCGCCACCTGCAACCCGGTGATCGCGCTCGCCGCCCTCAAGGCAGACAAGCAGGCGTGGTCGAAGCGGATCACCGAGTACGCGGCGGAGCACCCGACGCAGACCGAGGACGAGATCGGCTGGGCGATGGTCAAGCTCCTCTCGATCGAGGCCGCACAGCTGCTGCTGCCGGCCTTCGAGAGGTACGAGGGCGTCAACGGCCGGCTGTCGATCCAGACGGATCCGCGTCACTACCGCGACACCGAGGCGCTGATCGAGCAGGCGGTGGAGTTCAGCACGCTCGCACCGAACATGATCGTGAAGATCCCCGTGACCGCGGCCGGTGCGGATGCCTTCGAGGAGGCCACCTACCGGGGCGTGAGCATCAACGCCACGGTGTCCTTCACGGTCCCGCAGGCCATCGCGGTTGCGGAGGCCGTCGAGCGCGGCCTGCGTCGTCGTGAGGCGGAGGGCCTCGACGTCAGCCACATGGGCCCGGTCTGCACGATCATGGTGGGCCGGACCGATGACTGGATCAAGGCGTCGGCGGACAAGGAGCAGATCACCGTCGACCCGGGCATCATGGAATGGGCCGGGGTGGCGGTGTTCAAGCGGGCGTACCAGCTGTACCAGGAGCGCGGCTACCGCACCCGGCTGCTGTCGGCGGCCTTCCGCAATCACATGCACTGGAGCGAGTTCATCGGCGGCAACGTGGTCATCTCGCCCCCGTTCGGGTGGCAGAAGCGACTCAACGCCAGCCGTATCGAGCCGACGCACCGGTTGGACGACCCCGTCGCGCCGCGGATCGTCGAGGACCTCTACGACAACTTCGCCGAGTTCCGCAAGGCGTATGACGTGGACGGCCTGACGCCGGAGGAGTTCACCACGTACGGGGCGACGGTGCGGACGCTGCGGCAGTTCCTCCAGGCGAACAACGACCTCGAGGCGTTCGTCCGCGACGTCCTGCTGCCCAATCCCGACAAGTAGGCACCAGCCCCTCGTTGAGTGCGGAGTTGTTGCGCGGTTTCACCCCGTGGATCGCGCAACAACTCCGCACTCAACGGTTGTGGGGAGGGGTCAGCGCTCGACGAGGGTGGTCTCGAACGAGTACGAGTCGGAGCGATACGCGTGGATGGCGTACTCCACCGCGCGGCCGGTCACGTCGAAGGCGGTCCGCTCCATCGTGAGCAGCGGCGCGCCCTTGCGGATCTCGAGCAGACGGGCCTCCCGGGTGCCGGCAGCCTTGGCGCCGATCCGCTGATTGGCCACCCGCATCTGGACGCCGGCGCGTCGGAGCAGGTCGTAGAGGCCGTGTCCCTCGAGGTCCGCCGCTGTGGCGTCGAGCACGCCTGCCGGAAGCCAGTTCTGCATGTGGGCGAGCGGCGCGTCGCCGTCGAACCGGACCCGCTCCAGGTAGAGGACCTGGTCTCCGTCACGCAGGTTCAGCGCACCCGCGACGGCGCCCGCGGCGGCGACGACCTCGAGCTTGTGCACGGTCGTGCGCGGCCGGTGGTTGCTTCGGCTCAGATCATCGAACAGGCTGGTCAGTTCCACCTGGCGGCGCACCTGCGAGTGCACCACCTGAGTCCCGACGCCGCGACGGCGCACCAGCAGGCCCTTGTTCACCAGTTCCTGGATGGCCTGACGCACGGTCGGCCGGCTCAGCCCGAACCGCGCCGAGATCTCGACTTCGGTCTCGATCTTGTCACCCGGCTTGAGGGAGCCGGACGTGATCGCGCGCTCGAGCTCCTGCGACAGCTGGTAGTACAGCGGCACCGGGCTGCGGCGATCGAGAGTCAGCTCGAGGCTCATGCCAGAACCATACCGAACATTGGCAGATTGGCCTGATGTAAAGACATACGGACCTATTCGGGCCGGGGAACACCCATGCGACGGAGGTCAGTCGCGGAAGAGGGCCGAGTAGGCGTTGAGGGCCAGCTGGCCACCGAGGTGCGCGTACAGCACGTTGGACTCGGGCCCGATCTCTCCGGACTGGACCAGGTCGATCAGCCCGGCCATCGACTTGCCCTCGTAGACGGGATCGAGGATGACGCCCTCGAGGCGGCCAGTGAGCCGGATGGCGTCCAGGGTCGACTGCACCGGAATGCCGTAGAGGTCGCCCGCCCATCCCTCGAGCACGGTGACCTCGTCGTCGCGCAGATCCCGGCCCAGCCCGATGAGCTCTGCCGTGTGCCGGGCGATCCGGGCGACCTGGTCGCGCGTCTTCTCCAAGGTGGCCGACGCGTCGATGCCGATGACGCGTCGCGGTCGGTCCTGCCCGGCGAAGCCGGCGATCATCCCCGCATGCGTGCTGCCGGTGACGGTGCACACCACGATGGTGTCGAAGAAGACGCCGAGCTCGGCCTCCTGCCGCTCGACCTCGTACGCCCAGTTCGCGAAGCCGAGACCGCCGAGGGGATGCTCCGACGCGCCCGCAGGGATCCCGTACGGCTTGCCGCCGCGGGCCTCGACGTCGGCCAACGCCTGCTGCCAGCTGTCGCGGATGCCGATGTCGAAGCCGGACGGATCAAGCCGTACCTCCGCGCCCATGATGCGCGAGAGCAGGATGTTGCCGACCCGGTCGTTGACGGCGTCCGGCCAGTCGACCCAGGCCTCCTGCACGAGCACGGCCTTCAAGCCGAGATGCGCTGCCACCGCGGCCACCTGCCGGGTGTGGTTGGACTGGACGCCACCGATCGACACCAGCGTGTCCGCTCCTTGGGCGAGTGCGTCGGGGACGATGTACTCGAGCTTGCGCACCTTGTTCCCGCCGAACGCCAGCCCGCTGTTGCAGTCCTCGCGCTTCGCCCACACCTGCGCGCCGCCCAGGTGGGCGGACAGCCTCGGCATCGGGTGGATCGGGCTGGGTCCGAATGTCAGCGGGTGGCGTGGGAAGTCGGCGAGGGACACGGAGCCTCCAGAGAGCGGGATGGTGCGCGAATTGTGACCGGACTACGTCCGTGGAAGTATGGCGCGTCCCTGTCAGCGCTGGCGAAGGGCGGAGGACCGGTGGTTCACGCGACCGAACGGGCTGCCTTCCTCGCCGCCCTCGACTCGGAGCTGGAGGCTGATCCGGACGCGATTGTCGTCATCCGGATCGACCTCGATCGGTTCTGGCGCATCCGTGAGACCTTCGGTGCCGACACGGCCGACGCGGTGCACCGCGACGTGGTTGACCGGATCCGCGAGCTCATTCCGTCGGACTCCGCATTCCTGGAGTACGCCGAGGACGCCTTCGCGGGACTGCTGCGGGTGCCCAATGCCAACCCGGATGAGCTGCAGGACCTGGCCATGCGCGTGGTCCGGTCGATCAGCGCACCGATCATGGTGGTCAATCGGCCGCCGATCGCGGTCGGCAGCAATGTCGGGCTGGCGGCCGCGGCGCACTTCCCGCGGGCGGACGCCATGCGCCTGCTCGCGGGTGCCGAGGTCGCGCTGGACCGGGTCAACGTGCTCGGCTCGCGCCGGGCGGCCGTCTTCCGGCCGCACGCGGACGAGAATCCGACGCTGATCTCGCGGGGATTCGAGGACATGCTCAACGCGATCGGCGCGGATCAGTTCCAGCCCTGGTTCCAGCCGGTGGTCTCGCTGCCCGATCGGCGCATCGTGGGCTCCGAGGTGCTGGTGCGGTGGATGCATCCCACCTACGGACCGATGGCGCCCGCGGACTTCCGGGCCGAGGCTGAGAGCTCGGGCCTGATCAGGGAGATCGACGCCGCTGTCTGGACCCGGGCCTCTGAGGTGCTCGCCGAGCTGCCAAAGGACTTGCAGCTGTCGGTGTCCTTGAACACCTCGCCCGCCGACCTGGCGTTTCCGGACCTGATCACCACCGTCTCCGACTGCGTGGAACGCCTGCGACTCGACCCACGCAGGATCGTGTTCGAAGTGTCTGAGTCGACGCTGTCTCACAATCCGCATCGGACCCGCCGCCAGCTCCAGGCGATGAAGGGTCTGGGCGTGCGCATCGCCATCGACGGGTTCGGGTCGGGTCCCATGGCGCTCGATCAGCTGCACACCGGACTCTTCGACGTGCTCAAGCTGGATCGGTCCCTCGTCGCCCCCGACGGTCGGGACGCCGGATACCCCGATGAGTTCCTCAGCGGGGTGGTGACTGTTGCGCACAGCTTCGGTATGAAGGTGGTCGCCTCGGGAATCGAGACGCAGGCACAGTTGCAGCGAGCTCAGGATGCCGGCTGCGACCGGGCTCAGGGCTATCTCTTCAGCCACGTCCATCCGGCCGCGGACTTCGTCGAGCTGGCGCGCACCACGTCGACGCTGTGACGGGGGCCCACCGGGTAGCGGCCCTTACGCGACCCTTACCCGCGGAGGTTGGGTTTCCGGCCCGCGGTGGGGCACAGTGGAACGGCCGACCCGGGAGGAACCAATGAAGTCGATCGTCCGCATGTCCGCTGCTGCCGTCGCTGCCCTTGGCCTGCTCGTCGCTCCGGTCAGTGCGGCAGTCGCCCACCCCAACGACGACGGGCGTGGCGCCGCCGCCAGCGCGTTCGCCTCGCTCACCGATCAGCAGCGCGCCGCCGTGGTCGCGGCCCGCCAGGCCTACCGCGCAGCAGTCGTCAGCGTGCGCACGTCCTACCGGGACTCTGTCGCCCCGCTTCGGGAGCAGATCGCGGCGGCCGTCGCGACGCAGCGGGCAGCCGTCAAGGCTGCGAAGGACGCACTGCGCACCGCCTATGCCGCTGGCCAGGACACTGCCGCGGCGCGTGCGTCTCTGAGCGCCGCCGTCGAGGCCTACCGGACGGCCGTTGCGGCCGAGGCGGCGAAGGTCAAGCCGGCCCTGGATTCCGCCCGAGCCACCGCGCAGGCGGGCTTGACGGCCGCCAAGGACGCGTACGTCGCCGCCGTGAAGGCCGCCTTCGCCCCGGCCGAGGCACCGTCGGCCCTCCTCGAGCCCAAGGGCCATGACCGGGTCTTCGGCAAGGGCTGGGATCGCCGATTCGACGACTCGCGCAGGTGGCCCGGGCGCGGCTGACCCGGACGGGCAGTCCTCCCGCCTTAGGATCCATCCGAGAGTCGGGAGGATTCGCCATGTCCACAGCTCTTCGGTCCACGTCCATCGGTGCGCTGGCGCTCGCGCTCGTCGCCGGACTCGTCGTCAGCGCAGCACCGGGGGCCACGGCCGCCACCAGCGTGGTGACCATCACGAGTTCCGGCTACGTGCCGAAGGACACCACGATCACCGTCGGCGACACCGTCACCTTCACCAACGGTGACAGCGCTGCGCACGAGGTCACGGTGAAGCCGACGACCGGCGTGACGTGCACCATCACGCCGATGGTCGTCCAGCCGGGGGCGTCCCAGTCCTGCACCTTCGCCTCCGCAGGCAACTTCTCGATCACCGACCCGAACGCGAAGGGCAATACCTACCGCGGCACGATCAGCGTGCAGGCGCTGCCGACGGTCAACGGCTCGGTCACCCTCGCCGCGTCGGCCAAGCAGGTGGTCTACGGCAGCAAGGTGAAGCTGACCGGCAAGATCAGCCCGGCCAAGGGCGGTGTCATGGTCGACGTGCTCGCCCGGCCGCACCCGGAGCAGGGCTTCGCGAAGGTGGCCTCCATCGCCACCGAGCCGGACGGGAGCTACTCCTATGCCGAGCCCACGCGAATCCGCACCGAGTACAAGGTGCAGTTCGCCGACGGTGCCACGAAGGGCGAGAGCGCGACAGTCGCCGTCAGCGTTCGCCCGAAGGTGACCCTGGCGCTCAAGCGGATCCGCAGCGGCAAGGCGACGTTCCGCACCGGAGCGGTGTCATCGGTCTCCTATGCCGGCAAGCAGGTCCTGCTGCAGCGCCGCAACAGCGCGGGCGGTTGGACCACCGTCAAGAAGATCACCCTCGGCGACTTCTCCACCCGCACGTTCACCGTGAAGGTGCCGTCCGGCTCCAGCAGGTGGCGCACCTACCTGCAGGCCGCCCAGGCGGGCGCCGGCTACGTCGCCAGTTGGAGCCCCACCCGCACCGTGCGGCGCTAGTCGATGGCGACCAGGGTGACGTCGACCGGGTCGCCCTCGTCGATGCCCTCGCGCTGACGGATCTGCTTCTTGACCGGGAGCACGAACGCCCGGTGCTGCGTGCTCGGGAACACCGACGTCTGCCATGTCGTCTCGCCGACCGTGACGCTGACCCTGATGGAGCCGAAGCCGCGCTGACCGCCGTGCGCGTCCTCCAGCTCGTCGGACAGGTGTTCCGGCACGGTGATGAAGTACCAGCCGGCGTCCCCCTCCCAGCGCCACAGGGGGGCGGTGAAGGTGATCTCCATGGAGGCATCTTGCCGTGCGCACGGGCGGGTGGTTAAATACAACCAAATGGTTGTAGATCAGATCGAAGCGCTCAGCGACGCGGACGTGGACCGGGTGTTCCACGCCCTCGCCGACGCCACGCGTCGGGACATCGTCCGCCGGGTGCTGGACCAGGAGGAGTCGATCTCCGACCTGGCGCGCCGGTATCCGATGAGCATGACGGCCGTGCAGAAGCATGTGGCCGTCCTGCAGGGCGCCGGTCTGGTCGCCAAGCGCCGACAGGGACGGGAGCAACGGGTGGTCGCACGTGTCACGGCCATCCAGCGTGCCCGGGCCCTGCTCGACGACTACGAACGCCTTTGGCGCGACCGTTTCGACCGGATCGGCGAACTGCTCGCCGACGAACCCGAGGAAGGCAGAGCATGAGCGTGACCGGAGTGCACAAGGATCTCGAGGCCCTGACGATGACCGTCACGGCCGAGTACGACGTCCCGGTGGACCGCGGCTGGCGGCTGTGGGCCGACCCGCGGCAGCTCGAGCGCTGGTGGGGTCCGCCGACGTACCCGGCGACCGTCGAGCAGCACGACCTGCGCGCGGGCGGGGTCGTCACGTACTACATGACCGGTCCCGAGGGTGACGTCCATCGCGGCTGGTGGCGAGTGCTCGAGGTGGAGGCGCCGCGCCTGCTCGTGGTGGAGGACGGCTTCGGCGACGACCCCACGCACGCGGTCGAGGGCATGCCCTCGATGGTGATGCGGGTGACCCTGGCCGAGCGCGTCGGCGGCGGCGTCGTGATGACGATGGTCTCGGAGTTCCCGTCCCTCGAGTCGCTCGAGCAACTGCTGCAGATGGGCGTGGAGGAGGGTCTGCTGGCCGCGATGGGTCAGATCGAGGCGCTCCTGCTCGAGGGCTGAGCGGCCTACTCGAACCGGGTCGCGTCCCCGAGCCCGTAGCGGATCACTTCGGGCTCGCTGCCGGTCAGGTCGACGACGGTGGTCTCGTCGACGCCGCGCTCGCCCGCGTCGAGGACCGCGTCGATGGTCCCGTCGAGCCGTTCCTTGATGTCCCAGCCGAGGGTCAAGGGTGCGTCGTCTCCCGGCAGCTGGAGCGTCGTGGTCACCAGTGGCTCGCCGAGCTCGGCGATCAGGGCCTGCGCCACCGGGTCGGCGGGCACCCGCACGCCGACGGTCGCCTTCTTCGGGTGCTGCAGCCGCTTCGGGACGTCCTTGGTCGCGGGCAGGATGAAGGTGTACGGACCGGGGATGCAGGCCTTGACCGCCCGGAAGGCGGAGTTCGTGAGGTAGCCGAACTGGCTGGCCTGGGACAGGTCGTGGCAGGCGAGGGTGAAGTGATGCCGCTCGTCGAGGCGGCGGATCTCCCGTACCCGCTCGAGGGCGGGCGCGCTGCCGAGGCGCCAGCCGAGGGCGTAGCAGCAGTCGGTGGGATAGGCGATGACCCCGTCCCTGCGGACGAGGTCGACGGCCTGGGTGATCAGTCGGGACTGGGGGTTGTCCGGGTGCACGTCGAGGTAGCGAGCCACGCTCCCGAGGCTAGGCCCTCACCGCGACGCATCGTCACCCGTGGCTCAGGGAGTTGACGTCCCGCCAGGGGTGACGATGCATCGGAGGGAGGGCTACGTGTCGATACCGGCGTCGAGCTGACGGTCCGAGCGACGCTGGGCGACCAGCGCCCCCGCCAGGCCGGCCACCCCGAGTCCGACGAGCAGCAGGGGGAAGGCCAGTCGGCCGTCGAGCCGGAAGTCGGTCACCGCGCCCACCAGGTACGCGACGGCGAACGAGAGGACGAGCAGGCCGGACAGCAGCGAGAACACATCGAGCGAATGCCTACGCACGGGACACCTCCACGGCTCCGAGGTTGGACTGCAGGGTCAGGTCGATCACGGGACCGTCAAGCGGCCCGCCGGGAAGCTCGCCCTCGAAGGACGGGCTCGGGTCGTTGTCCCTGGCGACCCCGTCGATCCGGAGCTCGCCGAGCTGGACGTCGGCGTCCACCAGGACGCGGGCGTCGTCGGGGACGATCACCACGAGTTCGCCCAGCCCGACGGACGCCTCGACCGGGACGGTCGTGACGCCGGCGGGGATCACCAGATCCGTCAGATCGATGGTCATGGATCCGAGGCCGAGCTCATGGGGCCGGGCAGCGTCGAGCACCGTCACCGGTGCGTACGTGCGCTCGCCGACCCCGGAGCCGAAGTTCGCATCGATCCGGCCGTCGAAGTCGGACGGGACGAAGGAGGCGATCATCGTGACGAACAGGGTGGGGATGGCGAACCACAGCAGCCACCGGGCACGGCCCATCCACGCGCCGACCAGGATGCCGGTGCCGAGGATGGCCAGGGCCACGCCTGGGACGACCACCGGGGCGAAGTCGGTCAGTCCGGTGACCTGGAAGGAGACCAGGAGGCCGGTGACGAGCACGGCGACGCTCAGCGTGATCAGGCCCAGGTAGCTGCGCGGCCGGGGCGGCATCGGCGGCATCGGCGCGGGCACCGGGGCCACGTAGCCCGGGTACGAGCCGGAGCCGCCGTATGCATAGGCGGTCGGCGCCGGCGGCACCTGTGCGGCCGGGTCGAGTTCCGCAGTGGGCGGGGGCTCGGCGCCGGGCGGTACCGCGCCGTAGGTCGTCGTGGTCGACGGCGTACGCGTCGCCAGGTAGAGCACCACGGCGCCGACGGCGAGCAGCAGCAGGAACGACCCGAAGCCGCCCCAGTCGCCGAAGGCGAAGCCGATGACGTTGGCGAAGATGATCACGGCGATCACCACGCCGACGACGATGAGCACGGTGCGGGCCGTGCTTCCGGGAGTGCGGGACCGCTCGATGAACCGCTCGGCCTCGCTGTTGGTCGCGCCCTCATCCGGGATGAAGAGCCAGCCGATCACGTACAGCAGCAGGCCGCTGCCGCCGAAGATGGCGAGCACCACGAGGATGACGCGGACGATGACGGGATCGATGCCCAGCCACCGGGCGAACCCGCCCGCCACGCCGGCGATGACCCGGTCCTGCCGACTGCGGCGCAGCGGAGGGCGGGGTGCCGGAGGCAATGGGGGAGGGGCGCCTGGCTGGGTGTACTCAGTGTTCGTTGTCATGCCTCCACGGTCCTCCCGTCGGCACCCTCGGCACATCGGGGATGCACCCTGATCCAACCCTGAACTTGCTCCCGGATGGCCGCGGACTCCCGTTTGTAAGCGTTCGGTCTCTTACACGGCGCTGACGCTCACCCCATCGTCCGCGAAAGCGGATGCCGCACGCTCCCTGATGTCAGCAACGAGACGATGAGAGGACGGAACCATGAACATCAACAAGAAGGCCCGCGTCGGGATTGTGGCGGGGGCCGGCGCATCGGCGCTCGCGATCGTCGCCCTGCTCGGCACCGCGTCGGCCAACGCAGCGGACGGCACACCCAGTCCGGGCGCCACGAACGGCGACTCCGCTCAGGTCGTGCCGGCGGACCGGCCGATGGAGGAGGAGCTCACTGGTGACGCCGCCGCGAAGGTACGGGCGGCCGTCGAGGCGAAGTACCCGGACGCGACCATCATGCGGATGGAGACGGATGCCGATGGGCAGGGCGTGTACGAGGCGCACCTGCGCACGGCGGATGGGTCGCACCTGATGGTGTTCCTGGACGAGGGCTTCGCGATCACCGGCGAGCAGGAGGGTCGGATGGGCCCGGGTGGCCGCGGTGGGCACGGCGGCCCGGGCGGCCAGCGTCCCGACGAGACTCCGCTGGAGGGTGACGCCGCCGCGAAGGTGCGGGCGGCCGTCGAGGCGAAGTACCCGGACGCGACCATCATGCGGATGGAGACGGATGCCGATGGGCAGGGCGTGTACGAGGCGCACCTGCGTGCGGCGGATGGGTCGCACCTGATGGTGTTCCTCGACGAGGGCTTCGCGATCACCGGTGAGCAGGAGGGCCCGATGGGTCGCGGGCCAGGTGGTCCGCGTGGTCCGCGTGGCCCGCACTCGGACGACGCGGCCGCCGCGTCCGCCACGGCCTGACCCCACCCTGTTGAGTGCGGAGTTGTTGTCGGTTCCAGGCCCCTGGATACCGCAACAACCCCGCACTCAACGAAGGGGAACTCCGGAATTCAACAACGGTTGACTTCATCGCGCCGAGGACTAGCGTCGAGGCATGCGCGCGATGATCCTCAAGGAGTTCCGGGAGCTGCGACGGGACCGGCGGACCCTCGGCATGCTCGTCGTGATGCCGATCCTGCTGCTGGTCGTCTTCGGCTACGCGGCCAATTTCACGGTGACGTCGATCAGGACGGCGGTCGTCGGGCCGCAGGCGGAGCAGGCAGCCGCCCTGCTGCCGGACGTATTCGACGTGATCGTCATCTCGACCGCGGACACGCAGGCCGACGCCGAGTCGATGATCCAGGACAACGAGGTCGACGTCGCCATCGTCACCGGCGACGCACCGCCGGCGCTGGCGCTCGTCGACGGGTCGTCCCTGTTCACCGCTCAGTCTGCGGTGAGCGTGCTCAACAAGTTCGGCGACCAGGTCACCATCGAGGTGCTGTACAACCCCGACCTCGACACGGCCTGGGTGATGGTGCCGGCCATCATCGGGCTGATCCTGACGTTCATCGGCACGATCATCACCAGCATCGGCATGGTCCGGGAACGCGAGACCGGCACGCTGGAGCAGTTGGCGGTGATGCCGATCAAGCCGTCGTCGGTGATCCTCGGCAAGATCACGCCGTATTTCATCGTCGCGTCGATCGACATGATCATCGTCACGCTGCTGGGCATGTGGCTGTTCGGGGTGCCGTTCAACGGGAGTCCATGGCTGTTCGCTGTCGGAGCCGCGGAGTTCCTGTTCGTCGTCCTGGGTCTCGGCGTCTTCATCTCGACCATCTCGCAGACCACCGGGCAGGCGATCCAGACCGCGTTCTTCTTCCTGCTGCCGCAGATCCTGCTGTCGGGGATGATCTTCCCGCTCGAGGCGATCCCGTGGGCGGTGCGCTGGATCAGCTACCTGTTGCCGCTGACCTACTTCACGATGTTCTCGCAGGGGGTCATGCTCCGCGGCGCCGGCATCGACACCGCTCTGGCCGGCGATGCTCGTGCTCGCCGTCATGGCGGTCGTGGTCTTCACCGGCGCGCTCCTCCGCTACCGCCGCAACCTCGCCCCCGGACGGCGGGCGAAGGGCCACGCATCGAAGTCCGAGGTGACCGTCTGATGGCTGGGGTGTTCGACGCCACCGTGCGGTTCGGGAGCGTCATGGCGCTCGACGACGTGACCCTCGTGGTGCCGCCGGGGCAGGTCACGATGGTCGTCGGTGGCGATGGCGCAGGAAAGACGACCCTGCTGCGGGCACTGGTCGGCGAGGTGGTGCTGGACGCCGGACGGGTCGAGGCTCCACCACCGGAGCAGATCGGCTACCTGCCCGCCTCGTCGGGCAGTTGGAAGGACCTCACCGTCCAGGAGAACGTCGATTTCGTCGGATCGGTGTACGGCCTCGACGCTGAGACGCTCGCGGCCCGAGCCGACCGGCTGCTCGCGCGCGCGGATCTTGACGACGTGCGCGACCGCGTCGCCCGCAACCTGTCCGGCGGCATGCGCCGCAAGCTCGGCTTCGTGATGGCCGCGCTGCACCGGCCGTCGCTGCTCGTGCTCGACGAGCCGACGACCGGGGTGGACCCGGTCAGCCGCGTGGAGCTGTGGCGGCTGGTGGCCGAGTCCGCTGCCGTCGGCACATCCGTGCTGATGTCGACCACCTACCTCGACGAGGCGGAACGCGCGGCGCGGCTGCTCGTGCTCGACCGGGGTCGGCCGCTGCTCGCGGGCACGCCGGACGAGGTGCTCGGCGCAGCCCCCGGGACGGTCACTGTCGTCGATGCGCCCGTTCGACGCGAGTTCGCGTGGCGCCGGGGACGTCGGTTCCACGAATGGTGGCCCGCGGGCGAGTCGGCCGCCGCGGGCGAGGTGGTCGTCCCGGACATGGAGGACACCGTGGTCGCGGCCACGCTGGCCTCGGGTCGGACGGTGGCGCCATGACCGGGCCACTCGTATCCGCGCAGGACGTCACTCACCGCTTCGGCCACTTCACGGCCGTCGACTCCGTGTCGATGGACGTGCAGCCAGGCGAGGTGGTCGGGCTGCTCGGCGCGAACGGCGCGGGCAAGACCACCCTGATGCGGCTGCTGCTCGGACTGCTCGCGCCGACGCAAGGACGGACCACGCTCATGGGCGGGGAGCCGGACCGGAACGCGCGGGCGAAGGTGGGCTACGTGCCGCAGGGGCTGGGCCTGTACGCCGACCTGACCGTGACCGAGAACCTGGCATTCATGGCCGGCGCGTACGGCGTTCCGCCGGCCGAGCTGCCGCCGGAGCTGGCGTCGTATGCGGACGTCCTCGTCAGCGCCCTCCCGCTGGGCGCCCAGCGGCGACTCGCCTTCACGTGCGCGCTTCAGCACACCCCGCCGCTGCTGATGCTCGACGAGCCGACCTCCGGCGTCGAGCCGCTCGCCCGCGCGGACCTGTGGGACACCGTGCGCGCGCAGGCCGAGCAGGGCGTGGGCGTCCTCGTCACCACCCACTACATGCAGGAGGCGCAGCAGTGCGACCGGCTGCTGCTCATGTCCGATGGGCAGCTGGTGGGCTCCGGCAGCGAGCAGGACGTGATCGGGGACACCACCGCGGTGGAGGTGGCCTGTCCGGACTGGGCGGCGGCCTTCGGCGCGCTGGAGGCGGCCGGCCTGCCGGTGACGCTCGCGGGCCGGACCGTGCGGGTGGCGGATGCGGATCCGGCGCACGTGCTCAGCGTCATCGAGGCGGCCGGAGTCGATCCGGAGGTGCGTCGGGTGCCGGCGACCCTCGAGGAGCGCATGACGGTACTGGCCCGGGCGGCGCGCGCGTCGTGAGTGCGAGAGGCCGTCGACCGGGCGCGAGCACGGCGCGCCAGGACATCCTGGACGCGGCCCGCGAGCAGTTCGCGGAGAAGGGCTTCGCCCGCACGACCGTCCGTGGCATCGCCGCCCGGGCTGCCGTGGACCCGGCGCTCGTCCACCACTACTTCGGCACGAAGGATGAGCTCTTCGACGCCGCGATCCAGATGCCGGTGGACCCGCAGGTGATCCTGGCCGGGCTGCCGTCGGACCCGCGCATGGTCGGGCCAGAGCTGGTGCGCCGGGTGCTCGGGGTCTGGGACCGGCCGGAGATGCAGGAGCGGCTGCGTGGCCTGCTCGGCAGCGCGTTGACGCACGAAGGGGCCGCCGAGACTCTGCGCGAGATGCTCACCCGCGGACTGCTGCCGGTGGTCCGCGAGGTTGCCGCGCAGGACGATCGGCGCGACTGGCGTGCCGAACTTGTCGCGTCGACGATGGGCGGGCTGATCCTCGGCCGGTACGTCGTCCGACTCCCGCGGCTGACGCGCGCGTCGTCGGAGGAGCTGGTGACGTCGATCGGTCCGGTGGTGTCGCACTACCTCCATGGCCGCGTCTGACTCACCCGACTGCTACGCGTTCCGTCGCAACGGGCGGCCGTTGCGACGGAACGCGTAGCAGTCGGCGGCGCGGGATCGGGGGTGACTCAGGGTTGGACCCTGATGCGGTCCGCGGCCCGCGGGCGGGATGATGCCTAGGTGAGCACTCCCATCGCGCCGCCGCGCGCCGTCCGGCCGATCCGCGGCCGGGTGGTCGCCGGCGTGGCCGCCGGGTTGGCCCAGAACCTGCGGCTGCCGGTGTGGGTGGTGCGGGTCGCCTTCGTGGTGCTCGCCTTCGGTGGCATCGGGCTGGTGCTGTACGCCGCCTTCTGGGCGGTCCTGCCGCTCGACGTGGACAGCGCCGACCCGAAGGCAGCCGAGGCACGGTCGGCGGACACCGTGCGCCTGCTGGCGCTCGCGGCGCTGGCCGTGGGACTCGCCCTGCTGCTCACCGCAGCCGGTGTCAACGTGCTCGGCGGGGCCGTCGTCCCGCTGATCGTCGCCGTCGTCGGGGCGGCGCTGGTGTGGCGGCAGACCGACGACGAGCAGCGCGATGCGCTGGGCCGAGGCGGCCGGGCGGGCCGCGCAAGCACACTGCTGGCAGCGCCGCGACCGCGGGCCGGTGGCGCATCCTGATCGGCATCGCCCTCGTCGTGCTGGCGATGATCGCGTTGCTGGCGAGCCAGACCAGCCCGCTCGAGGCCCTGCAGGGCGTGGCGGTCGCCCTGCTCCTGCTGGCCGGGGTGGGCGTGGTCGCCTTCCCCTGGGTCTACCGCGCGTGGCGCGAGCAGTCCGACCAGCGCCGCGCCCTGATCCGCTCCGAGGAGCGGGCCGAGGTGGCCGCCCACGTGCACGACTCGGTGCTGCAGACCCTCACGCTGATCCAGCGCAACGCGTCCGACCCGGCCGAGGTGTCCCGGCTGGCCCGAACCGAGGAGCGCGCGCTCCGATCCTGGCTGTACGCGCCCTCCGGCGATCCGGAGCGCACGTTCGCGGCGGCGATCCAGAGAGAGGCGACGGAGGTGGAGGGCGCCTACGACGCGGCCATCGAGGTGGTCACGGTCGGCGACTGCCCGCTCGACGCCGGGCTCGGCGCGCACGGTGGCTGCGACCCGGGAGGCGATGGTGAACGCCGCGAAGCACGGCGGCGCCCAGGTGTCCGTCTACGCCGAGTGCCGCGCCGATCTCGCAGAGGTGTTCGTCCGCGACCGCGGGGACGGGTTCGCCCTCGACGAGGTGCCGACCGACCGGCACGGGGTTCGGGAGAGCATCATCGGACGCATGGAGCGCAACGGCGGAACCGCCACCCTGAGGTCGACGACCGGCTCCGGCACCGAAGTGCACCTCCGGCTGCCGCGGACGGGCGGGGAGGCATCGTGAGCGCCCGACTGCGGATCGTCCTGGTCGATGACCATGCGATGGTGCGCGCCGGCGTGCGGGCCGAGCTCGGCGACGCGTTCGACGTGGTGGGCGAGGCGGCGGACGTGGCCGAGGCGGTGGCCGTCGTCACGGCCGAGCAACCCGACGTGGTGCTGCTCGACGTGCACCTGCCGGGCGGGGACGCGCGCGCAGTGCTCGACGCCTGCCTGCCGAAGGCGCCCGGCACCAGGTTCCTCGCGCTGAGCGTCAGTGACGCGCCCGAGGACGTCGTCGCGACCGTCCGCGGCGGTGCCCGCGGCTACGTCACCAAGGCGATCAGCGGACCGGAACTGCGCGAGGCCGTGCAGCGGATCGCCGACGGGGATGCCGTGTTCTCGCCACGACTCGCCGGCTTCGTCCTCGACGCGTTCTCCGGCGCGCCCGCGGAGCGCGACGACGAGCTCGATCGGCTCACCCCTCGTGAGCAGGAGGTCATGCGGCTGATCGCCCGCGGCTACACCTATCGCGAGGTGGCCAGCGAGCTGGTGCTCAGCATCAAGACCGTGGAGACGCACGTGTCCGCGGTCCTGCGCAAGCTGCAGCTGTCGGACCGCCGCGAACTGGCGCGGTGGGCGGCCGGCAGGGGCGTGGTCTAGCGCGTCTCGGTGATCTCGGCGACGCCGTCGAGGACCACGAACACGACCGTGTCGGGGTTGCGGACGTCGCACTGCGGCGAGCCCTCACCCACGACGGTGACGCTCGACGAGGCGACCTCACCCGTCTCGGCACTCGTCGGTGTGCCGCCGAAGGCGCAGCGGTCGTTCACGTGCAGCCAGGTGTTCGGCTCCATGGCGTAGATGCCGTCGGCGAGGCCGGTGCGCTGGTTGTTCGCCGGGTCCAGCGCGTCCGATGCCGCGGTGACGCCGAACACGAGAAGGGCCGCGACCACGATGCCGCCGATCACGGACAGGATCAGCCCCGCGATGCCGAGCCAGAACCCGGCGGTGGCCACGCTGCCGTTGGTGGCCAGCCCCTCCTTGGCCTTCCTGCGGCCGATCGCTCCGAAGATGACGGCGAGGATGGAGGCGATGGGTCCGAGGCAGACGAACTGCAGGATGCCCATGACCAGCGCGGCGGTGCCTATGCCGTTCTGGGGCTGCGGCGGGATGGGTTGCGCCGGCATGGGCGGCGGGGGAATCTGCGGCGGGGGCGTCTGGTCGGCCATGGGTCGATCGTAGGGCGGCGATGGGCGAGAGTCTCGGTACCGACTAGCGCCCGCGCAGTCGCTCGATGCGGCGTCGGTCCCGCTTGGTCGGCCGGCCCGCACCGCGCTCGCGGCTGACCGGAGCCGGGCGCTCCTCCCGGGGTGGTGGCGGCGGGGAGCGGTCCTCGTAGTTCTCCGCGGCGACGGTGGCACTGACCCGCCGGCTGAGCAGACCGGTGACGAGCAGCACCCGCTCGCCGCCGGGGGTCATCGCCCGGACCACGTCGCCGACGGTGACCGCGTGCGCGGGCTTCACCCGCGCCCCGTTCACGCGGACGTGTCCTCCCCGACAGGCCGCGGCAGCGGCGGACCGCGTCGGGTAGACCCGCACCGACCAGGTCCATGCATCGACGCGCACGCGCGGGACAGCGGAGCCGGCGGCCATGGAGACAGGATACGAGGACCGCTGTCGGCGCTGGGGATATCATTTGAGTAGTTCTGTGCATTCAGATGGGAGTGACATGCCAGTCGCCGTCGAACGCGAGTCGTGGCCGGACCAGGCCTCCGCCCAGGTGGACCTGCGCGACCCCGTGACGCGCCGGCGGCTGACGCGGGCCGCGGTGCCCGCGCTCGTGGTCCTCGCCGCCGACTGGCGGCTCACCGACCAGCAGGCGGCCGAGCTGCTCGGCAGCGTCTCGCTCAGCACGTGGCGGCGGTGGAAGAAGTCGCCGCCGGAGGACCTCGGCGTCGACGGGCTGACCCGGGCCTCCTATCTGCTCGGGCTCTACCGTGCCCTGCACGTGATCCTCGACGACGCCAACGCCGACCGGTGGCCGACGCTGCCCAACGCCGGCCCGCTGTTCGGGGGACGGACACCGCTGGAGGTCATCTCGCGCGGTGGCATCCCCGCGATGGATCGGGTGCGCACTCAACTCGATGCCGTGCGCGGCGGCCGGTGAGGCGCCAGCACGTCGACATCCGCGACACCGTGCGCCTGGTCGACAGCCGGTATGAGGACGGCACCGACGTGCCGCACGCACTGGCGCGACTCGTGGGTGACGACGATGGGGCGATCGCCGACCTGGTCGACCTCGTGCAGGCCACCAGCGGGCGAGCGGTCGCAGAGCGAGGCGACAGTCCCGACTTCCCCAGGAACGTGCTCGTCGCCGGCGTGCCGCTCGCGCACGTGATCAACGCCGCGTTCACGTATCCGGCCGGCGCCGGTCGTGGGGGTGGCCGCTTCAGCGACGAGCGCGTGGGCGCCTGGTACGCGGGCGAGAGCGTGGCCGTGGCGCGCGCGGAGATCGAGCACCATCGCCGCGTCTTCCTCGTGGACGCGGGCATCACCACAGCGGAACTGTCGTTCACGCCCTACCGCGCCGACGTCAGTGCGCCGGCCGCCATCCTCGACCCCCGCGCCGATCGCGCCCTCCTCGACCCCGACTCCTATGCGCGTTCCCAGGACTTCGCTCACGGCCTCCGGGGATCGGGCACCGGCGTGGTGCGCTACCCATCCGTGCGTGCCAAGGATGGCTGGTGCGTGGCCGTTCTCATCCCGCATCTGGTGCAGCATGTGCGGCGCGGCCGGCCGGCGAAGGTGGGCTGGAGTGACGGCCGCTTCGCGTGGCAGCGGGCCCGACCGGCAGGCTCGTCCTCGTGACCGTCTCCTCGGACCGCCCGCCGCTGCGGCGGCAGCAGGCCGAGGCGCTGGCCGCCACCGCGGCCGCATGGGGTGCAGGTCGCCATGCCGCCTGGGTCGTGCTGCCACCGGGCGGGGGCAAGACCCGCGTCGGTCTCGAAGCCATCTCGTCGCACGCCGACCCCGCGGTGGTCTTCGTCCCCAACACGGCCGTGCAGTCCCAGTGGGTCGCCCAGGCGGAGCGGTTGGGCCTGGCCGCGTCGGACACCCGCGACCTCTCCGCACGGGTCACCGTGCTCACCTACCAGGCGCTGGCCGTCTTCACCGGCGATGACGAGGACCCGGAACCCGACGAGGCAGACCAGCCCGCCACCCCGGTCGGACACCTCGATCGGTTGCACCCGAACGCGGCCGCGTTCGTGGAGCGGCTGGTCGCGCTCGGGCCGGTCACCCTCGTCCTGGACGAGTGCCATCACCTGCTCGACGTGTGGGGGGAGCTGCTGGCGGAGGTGCTCGACCGGCTGCCGCGGGCGCGGGTGCTCGCGTTGACGGCTACTCCACCGGAGACGCTCTCGACGGACGAGGCGGTCCTGGTGGAACGGCTCTTCGGCGGTGTCGAGTACGTCGCGACGATCCCGGCCTTCGTGCGGGACGGCCATCTCGCGCCGTTCCGCGAGCTTGTCGCGTTCACCGAGCCGACGGCCGCGGAGGCCCGCTACCTCGGCGAGACCGCGCTCCGCTTCGCGCAGCTGCGCACCGACCTGATGACACCCGGCCTGACCAGCGTGGGCTTCCTCGACTGGCTCGACGAGCGGTTCGTGCGCCGGGCGTCCACTCGGCGGGCGTCGGGGGACGTGCCGGCGCTGCCGTGGGCGCAGGTGGCCCGAGACCTGCCCGATCTCGCCGATGCCGTGCTGCGCGCCGTGCACGCCGGCCTGCTCGACCTCCCGGACGGCGCCCGGCAGCGGGAGCAGCACCGGGCGCCACTCGATGGCGACGACTGGAGCCTGCTGATCGACGACTTCGTGAGGGGTGCCCTGCTGACCTCCGAGGACCCGCGTGACGTCGAGGTGCTCGAGCGACTGCGCGCTGCGCTGCCCGGCATCGGGCTTCGCCTGACCCGCCGCGGGCTGGTCCGGGCGACCAGCCCGGTCGACCGCGTGGTGGCCCGATCGGCGGCCAAGGCGCTCGCCGCCGTGGAGATCGCCGATCTCGAGTCCCAGACGCGCGGAGACCGGCTGCGCCTGCTCGTCCTCTGCGACTTCGAGCGTGCGTCCGCTCAAGTGCCCGAGGGCCTCGTCGGCGTCATCGCGCCGGAGGAGGGCTCCGCCCGCGGCGTGCTGCGTCGGCTGGTAGCGGACCCGCTGACCCGTGCGCTCGGCCCGGTGCTCGTCACGGCGCGGGTCGTCGCGTGCGACCCGATGCTGGCGCCCGACCTGGTCGCCTGGCTGCGCACGCAGGGCACCCGGCTGGAGGTACAGGCCGTCGAGCGCGACGGCATCGCCGAGATCGAAGGCCGGTGGGACGCCAAGCACTGGGTGCCCCTGCTCACTCGATGGTTCGAGGAGGGCCACGGACAGGTGCTCGTGGGCACGCGGGCACTGCTGGGAGAGGGGTGGGATGCGCGCAGCGTCAATGTGCTGGTGGACCTGACCACCGCGACCACGCCGATCGCCGTCACCCAGACGCGGGGTCGCGCGCTGCGCACTGACCCGCGTGATCCCGACAAGGTGGCGCACACGTGGACCGTCGTCTGCGTGGCGGACGGCCACCCGCTCGGGGATCGGGACTACCAGCGACTGGTGCGCAAGCATGCGGGGTTCTATGCCGTCACGGATGACGGACTGATCACCGACGGGGTCGCCCACGTGCATCCGGAGCTGAGCCCGTTCGCGCCGCCGGTGTCGGAGGATCGGTTGCGCATCAACGCGGACGCCATCGCCGACGCCCGCGACCGTGACCGCACGCGCGGGCTGTGGCAGGTCGGCACCCCCTACGAGGACCAGCCGACCGCGGAGATCCGCGTCCGTGCCGCCCGCACCATCGGGATGCCGCTGGGCGCGCTCGCTCCGGGTCGGGCGGTCGCCGGTGCGCTCACGCCGACGGGAGATGGGTCGGTTCGCCTGTTGGCCCGGCGCTCGCTGGCGATCCGGCAGTGGCTGACCGGCGAGCCGGGCGACGACGCCGACCGAACGGGTGCGCTGACCTCGTTCGCGGCCGCCGTCGCCGACGGGCTCGTCGGGATCGGAGTCACGGACCGGGGCGCGAGCCGGGTCCGCGTCGCCCCGACGGCGACCGGGAGCTATCGCATCTGGCTGGACGGCGTGGACGAGCAGGTCTCTCAAGTGTTCGCAGACTCACTGGACGAGACCCTGGCGCCGTTGGGCGCTCCCCGCTACGTGATCCCGCGCTATGTGATCACCCCGCCCGAGACGAAGGCGCAGGCCCGCTCGTTGGCGTGGCGAATGCTCTGGCGTCGGCCGGTCCCGGCCACAGTGGTGTGGCACGCGGTGCCCAGCGTCCTCGGCGTTCGGCGCGAGACCGTCGATGCGTTCGCTGCGGCGTGGCACCGGTGGGTCTCCCCGGGTGCTCCGCTGTACACCGGGTCTCCGGAGGGTGCGGGCGTGCTGGCGGCGCAGCGGGGCGACGACCCGTTCTCGGTGGAGACCACGATGCGGGTCGAGTGGCGCTAGCCGCTCGGGCGCACTTCGTAGCTGATGATGACGATGCCGTTGCCACCGCGGTTGACCGTGGGTCCGCCGCCGCCGATCCCGCGGCCGTCCCTGCCCTGGCCGCTGGTGGCGGAGCCGGGTCGTCCATAGACCCGCGAGCGTCCGGTCACGTCGGAGCGCACCGGGGAGCTGAACTCCGCGAGCGTCGCCGCTCCCGCGGGCCCGGCGGGGGCAGTGCCCACGGACTCGAGTGAGGACTCGCCGCCCGGCAGCCCAGCGGGTCCACCCGCCCCCACCTGGACGGCGAGCGGGCCTTCGGGCAGCCGGATCCGGGGCGCGTCGATCACGCCGCCGCCACCGCCGGGGTACAGCGGGCCGCCCGGTGCCTGGGCGCTGCCGCCACCGCCACCGACCACGATGAGACTGAATGGCTGCTGTCCGGACAGGACGGTGAAGACGCCACCCTCGGTGAACCGGTGCACGCGATAGGTACGACCGTCCTTCGTGTACGTCGTCACGGTGCCGCCGGTCGCCTCGTTGAACAGCATGGGTGTCGCGCGCACCGGCTTCGACGGCTCGCCGACGATGTTCGCGTTCTCGGCGGTCACTGTGAACGTGTAGCGCACGCCGTTGGTCAGGCCCCGGATGACGCAGGTCAACTCGTCCGTCACGCAGGTGCCCTCCGGGCTGCCGGTGACGGTGTACGCGGTGATGGGCGACTTCTTGCCGGCAGGTGACGCCTCCCACGTCAGCGTGACCAGGCCGTCGCCCGGGATCGCGGTGAGGCCGGCGGGCGCGGGCGGGGTCTCGTCGGCGATGACGCCGGCGAGGGTGGGTCGATCCGAGCGCTCCGGGTTGGCCGGGCCGAAGCCCTCCGCGTTGATCGCGACGATCTGGAAGTCGTAGGCCTCGCCGCCCTCGAGCTCGCCGACGATCAGCGTGGTGACATCGGCCGGGACGCGGGCCGCGCGAATCCAGTCCTCCTCGGTCGACAGCCGGTAGTCGACGCGATAGCCCTGCAGTGGACGGCCGCCGTCGTTCTCGGGCGGCTGCCACGTCAGCTCGATCTCGGTGAGCGACCCCACCGCTTCCGGCTCGGTCACGGGGCCAGGGGGACCGACCGGTCGGCCGAAGATGGGAGCGGACCACGGACCCTGCCCGATCCGATTGACGGCGGCGATGCGGAAGGCGAACCGGATGCCGTTCTCGAGGCCGGTGACGGTGCGGGTCAGTTCGGAGCTCGTCTCGTCGTCGAGCTCCAGCCAGGAGCCGCCCGGTGCGCGGTACTGCACGGCGTAGTCGCTCACCTCTGCCGAACCGTCGGCCAGCGGCGGTGCCCACGTCAGCGTCACGGCCTCGTTGCTCACCACCCGCGCGATGTCGGTGACCTCGGAGGGCACGGTTGCGGGGGTCTCGGTGGGCAGTGCCAGAGGTGGACCGGATTCGCCGGCCACGTTCACAGCACGCACCCGAAACTCGTAGGTGGTGCCGTTGACCAGGCCCGGGATCGCGGCCGCGGTCTGCGTCGCGGGCGTGCGAGGCCCGGTCGTCCAGCCCTCCTCGCCCGCGATGCGGTAGTCGACGAGGTACTCGGTGATGGACGTATTGCCGTCCTTCAGGGGCGGGACCCAGGTGAGCAGCACGACCCGGTCGCCGGGGGAGGCCTGCAGTGCCACCGGCGGGCTGGGCGGCGAGAAGAGGGCCACCGGCCCGGCGGCGGGGGAGTTGGGCTCGCCTGCGCCCGCCTCGTTGAGGGCGCGGACGATGAAGGTGTAGCCCGCCCCGCCGGGCAGGTCGGTGAGTTCGCAGCTCAGGGTGGTCGCGGCCACCCGGCAGGCACCCTCGGGGTCGCCGGACACGGAGTACCCGGTGATCGGCCGACCGCCGTCGTTCGCGGGCGGGCGCCAGGTCACTGTCGCCTGCATGCCCCCTTCGACGCGGACGGCCAGGGGTGGTCCGGGCCTGCTGAAGGGGATGGCACGCGCCACCGCTGGCGTGGACGCGCTCACCAGGTTCACCGCGGTGACCCGGAAGACGTACTCGCGGCCGTTGACCAACGGACGGATGGCGGCCTCGGTGCGGGCCGAGGCGCCGTCCTCGACCAGGCGCCACGTCTGGCCGTCATCGTCCGACATCTCGACGAGGAAGTCCTCGACCGGACCCGGCGGAAGGGTCCAGTCCAGCAGGACGCTCTCGTCGCGGGCCGTGGCCGCGAGTCCGGCGGGCGCGGGTGGTGGCAGCGGGTCTCCGCAGCCGAAGGCACCGGTGGGCGCGTTCCCCGCCTGAGTCAGGCTGACGGTCACGCCGGCGCACAGCGCGTCAGCGGTCGTCAGCACGGACAGCGCGCCCGCGTCGGAGATGCGGAACCGAGCGACGGTGTCGGGCAGCTGCGTCGCATACGGCAGCTCCTCGAGCGCGGTCTGTCCCTCCCCGGGGACCCCCGCCACGACGTCGATCGGCTTCGGCGGCACCCCCGTGCGCGCACTCTGCGACTGCACGGCGGCGGCCACGGCCTCAGCGGTCTCGCGTGCGGACGAGCGCCACGTGGCATCGGAGTACAGGCTCCAGACGGCCAGCGCGGCGCCGCCGACGACGAGCAGAACGATGAGGGCGCCGACCGCGAACAGCAGGGGATGGTGCCGGCGGGGTGGCGTCCCGCCGGGCGAGCCACCCGCCGGCTGCTCGTGCGGACGCGACCTGCGGGACGCCGGCCACCACCGGCGGGCGTGCTCCCGCATGCGCACCTCCGCTCGTTGCCCCGACGATAAGCCAGCAGAACGAACAAACCGGACAGCGTGGCCGCAGCGCACGCCGTCATTCGATTTGCGAGGGGCAGATAAATTGTGCACAATTAGGTTATGTCCAATACAAAGACCTTCTTCGACCTGTCCTTCACCAGCAATCGCGGCGAGGAGGTCGACCTCTCGCAGTACGCCGGACGCCCCGTGCTCGTCGTCAACACGGCGAGCAAGTGCGGCTTCACCCCGCAGTACCAGGGGCTCCAGGAACTGCACGAGGAGCTCAAGGACCAGGGCCTCGTGGTCCTCGGCTTCCCCTGCGACCAGTTCGCGAACCAGGAGCCCGGCGACGACGAGCAGATCGAGGAGTTCTGCCAGATCAACTACGGCGTGGACTTCCCGCTGTCCACGAAGGTCAAGGTGAACGGCTCCGACACCCACCCGGTCTTCGAGTTCGTGAAGAGCCGCACCAAGGGGATGCTGGGCTCGTCCGTCAAGTGGAACTTCACCAAGTTCCTGGTGGCGGCCGACGGCACCACGGTGACGCGCTACTCGCCGACCACCGAGCCCTCGGACATCCGGGCCGACATCGAGGCGCTGCTGCGGCAGAGCGCGGCATGACCAGTGCTGTCGAGCCGCAACTGCTGCTCGACAACCAGTTGTGCTTCCTGGCCTATCGCCTGCATCGCGGGATCACCGATGTGTATCGGCCGATCCTCGCTGAGCTCGGGCTGACGTATCCGCAGTACCTCGTCATGCTCGTCCTGTGGGAGGAGCAGGCGGCGTCCGTCGGCAGGATCGGGGAGCGGCTGCACCTCGACAGCGGCACGCTGTCCCCGCTCCTGAAGCGCCTGGAGGCAGCCGGTCTCGTGGCCCGCGCCCGATCCCGAGAGGACGAGCGATCCGTCGAGGTGGAGCTCACGCCTGCGGGTCGGGACCTTCGCGCACGAGCGCTCGATGTACCAGCACGGATGGGCGCCTGCCTCGCTGCGGATGCGGATCAGTACTGGACGGTGCGGGCCCAGCTGGAGGCACTCGTCTCCCGCGTGGACGCCTCAGCGGAGCACTAGGGCGAGCCGAACTCCCGTTGCGTGTCTCTGCCACCGCGCAACACGACCCCCGTCTCTCCTAGCGTGGGTGGATCGATCCATGGGGGGTCGATTCGATCGAGGGAGAGCCATGTCCTTCAGACGCATCGTCGCGCTGTCATTCGCCCTGGCGATGGGCGCCACCGTGATGGTCGGGACCCCTGCCCAGGCGGCCGCTGATCCCGTCCCGTCCAAGCGGGCCTGCAGCGAGGACGTCGAAGGGGGCAGGTACGCGTGCATGCAGGTCGCCGACCGCACCGTGCCCTCGGGCGAGACCGTGCGGTTCACCGGGGTGCTCAGCGCCCGCGCCGTGCAGAACCTCAACCAGTGGACCCGCGGCGACAACGTCGTCTGCCTGACCCGGTTCAAGACCACGCCGGAAGCGGGCGGCAGCTGGCCGTGGACCACGATGGAGGCGGCCTGCACGACGGTCCGCCGCAACGGTGGCTTCACCATCAATGCGGAGTTCGGGCGGAAGGGCACCTTCTACTACGGCCTGGAGATGGGACCCTGCCGGGGAAGTGCCGATCTGTGCGGCAACGGAGACCCGGGCCTGCTGGGCGTCCTCGGCCGCGGAGACCGGGTCGTGGCGGTCCGCACCACCTGAGCGGCGCCGCTGCGGCTAGGCTCGAGACCGGCATCGCGAAGGGAGCGATCATGGTCTGGGTCCTCATTGGCATCGTCGCAGTTCTGCTCTTCGTCATCGTGTTCGCGTTCGCGCAGTTCAACAAGCTGCGGCGCCTCGACATCACGGCGCAGGGCGCGTGGGCCGGCATCGACACGCTGCTCACGAAGCGTGCCGACCTGGTGCCCAATCTGGTCGAGACGGTCAAGGGCTCAGCGGACTTCGAGCGCAGCACTCTCGAGTCCGTGACCGAGGCGCGCGCCAAGCAGGCCGGGGCCACCACGGTTGCGGAGAAGTCGGCGGCGGACGGTGCGCTCACGCAGGCTCTGGGACGACTGTTCGCAGTTGCCGAGGCCTACCCGCAACTGACCGCTACCGCGAACTTCAAGGACCTGCAGGGACAGTTGACCCAGGTCGAGGGCGAGCTGCAGTTCGCGCGCCAGTACTACAACGACTCGGTCGTCACCTTGAACACGGCGGTTCGGACCGTGCCGTCCATGTGGTTCGTGGGCATGGCCGGCGTCAAGGAGCGCGAGATGTACTCCGAGCCGGACACCGGCCGTCGAGCGGCGCCGACCGTCGACTTCTGATGTCCGGGCTGGTGCGTCGGGCGGGGCTCGCCGGCGTCGCACTCGGTGCGACGACGCTTGCGGCCATCGCCCTCGCGGTGCCGGCGGCCGCCGAGACCATTCGGGACTTCGAGGTCGAGACCACGGTCCGGTCCGACACGTCGTTCCGGATCGTCGAGACGATCCGCTACGACTTCGAGGCCGACTACCGGCACGGCATCTTCCGGGACATCCCGGTCTACGACGAGACGCTGTCCGGCCAGCGGCGCACGTACGACATCACCGTGGAGTCGGTCACGATGGACGGTGCGCCCGTGCCGTGGACGACGTCCGACAACGCCCCGTTCCTCAACCTGAAGATCGGTGATCCGAACCGCACGATCACCGGTCCGCACGACTACGCGATCACGTACGTGGTGGAGGACGGCCTGCGGGTCATCACCCAGGCGGACGTCGATGATCCGCTGGCCCCGGACTCTCTCTCGGTCGGCGACGTGGAGTTGTTCTGGGATTTCGTCGGGACCGGTTGGCAGGTGCCGATCCAGCGGGCGCACGCGTCCGTGGTCGGCCCAGCCGAGGCGATCGCGGCCAAGTGCTTCTACGGACCAGGGGGATCCACCGACCAGTGCACGGCCGCGTCCGCAGGGACGGCGGTCAGCCTGGGCCCGGTGTCGCTCGGCTCGGGGGATGCGCTCACCGGGTCGATCGTGTGGCCGGCGGCGGCCTTCAGCCGGGTGCCTACGGAGAACGTCACGCAGGGTCTGCCCACGAACCCCGTGCTCGGCGTGTTCGGCGGGCTCGTCCCCGCCGCCCTGCTGGTGATCGTGCCGGTGACGATGGCGGTCCGGCGTCGCCGGGCTGATGCAGGGTCACCGATTCCCGGGGCACCTCCGCAGTACGCACCCCCCGACGGCCTCCCGCCGGCCGAGGTGTCCGCCGCCTGGCGCGGTCGCGGCGGCTCGACCGACGCGCGCGTCATGCTGGCGACCCTGCTGGACCTCGCTGCGCGCCGCTGGATCAACGTCCGCACGGAGGGCAAGCACCTGACCGTGGACTGGGTGGGCACCGGGACGTCCCCCATGCGGCCGTGGGAGGAGTCGCTCGTCGCCGTCATCCTCAAGGGCGGGACGTCCGGGACCCTCGAGGGCTACGACAAGGACCTCGCGCGGATCTGGGCCGGTGACTTCCTCTCCCTCGTCTCGACCCAGGAGGCTCAGGGGCGACGCAATCCCAAGGGCGACCTGCCCGATCAGCGTTGGCGATGGCTGGGGATCAGCGCCGTGCTGATCCTCATCCTCGGCATCGTGATGCTGTTCGTCGGCCAGCCGTTCATCACCGGGATCCTGCTCACCGTCGGGGTCGGCGCGCTGATTGGCTTCATCACCGCCAGGATCATCACCCCGCGCGCCGAGACCCCGCAGTCGGCGACCTTCCTTGCCAAGGTGGCCGGCTTCCAGAAGGTCCTCGGCACCGATCCCGCGGCCGCGCGCCGCGAGTTCGCGCAGCGCAGCGGCCTGACCGCGGCCGCCATCTTCGCCACGATGCTGCCGTACGCCGTGATCTTCGACCTCGAGGATGCGTGGCTCGGCGCCTTCCCCGACCTGACGCCGGAGGAGCTGCACGGCTACGGCTACTACGTCGGGGGCATGTGGGACATGGGCGACCTGATGTCCACCGGTACCACCTCGATGTCCAGCGCCATGACGGCACCGAGCAGCGGCTCGGGCGGTGGCGGGTCCTCCGGCGGCGGAGGCGGTGGTGGTGGTGGCGGCTCCTGGTAGGTGCGGGCCCATCGCTAGGGCGGGGGATGCGTCGACACCGGTTCAGGTTCGGTGCGATATCGGCGACCCGACGGTGCTATCCAGGTGCAGGATCCGTCGACCGCGCTGTCCGTGACCCGCCAGTCACCGTGCGTCTTGAGCTGATGGTGGCGTCGGCACAAGGCGCCCAGGTTGTCCCGATCCGTGCCGCCGCCGTCCTCCCATGAGGTGGCGTGATCGATGTCGCATGCCGACGCGCGCCGCCGGCAGCCCGGGAACCGGCAGGTGCCGTCCCGACTGACCAGGAAGGCGCGCATGGACTCGGAGACCCGGTAGCTGTTGCGTCCGCGATCGAGCAGCGCACCGGTGACGTCATCGGTGACCAGCCTGCGCAGGGTGAGTCCGATGCTGGGATCGGCCATGAGTGCGCGCAACGCCTCCGCGGGCAACGGCTGCTGCTCGCCCGTTCCGCTCCGGCCCAGCAGGGCGGGCTCCTCGCTGAGGCCGAGCAGCGTGGGCAGGCCGACGACGACGTCGATGCATGCGGTCGTGTTCGGGGAGGTGGGGTCGTCCGATGACGGTCGCCGGGCTGCGCACGACAGGTGCAGCAGGGCGGCTGCGCGCTGCTGACCCACGGTGACGACCGAGTCGGCTGCGACCGGGGACTGAGCAACGTGCGCCTGGATGGCCGCGTAGACGCGGGCGGCGTCGGTCGCGTCCATCCGGGCGAGGAGCAGGGCGAGGCCATCGTCCTCCGGCACGATCCAGACGCCGATGTCCTCGCGCGCCTGTCGGCGCCGCTGCGTCGCGCCGGCCGCGTCGATGGCAGCGACGGCGCGCGTGGCCAGGGAGCGGACCTGGCCGGGAGTAGCGGTCCGGGCCCGGCTGAGCACCCGGTCCTCGAGGGCCCGGCAGGAGGACGCGAAGCGCGCCCGCTCTTCGGAGTCCGCTGGGGAGTCGGTCGACGGGTCCTGGCCCAGGCAGACCAGCCGCCCGCTCATCCGGTGCGCCTGCCGCGCGAGGGCGCGCGCCTGCTGCTGCCCGATCTCGCCACGCGCCATTGCCTCCCGGGTGCGTCGCAGCGGGCCGTGCAGGAGACGGGCGTGTTCGAGTTGGTCGTGAACGGCGGCGGGCGACCGATGCAGGGCAGCGGCGATCTCATCGCGCATCTCGTCGGCCAGCTCGACGTGCCGCTCGCGGTCCGAGGCTCGGTCGAGCACGGCCACCCGTCGAGTCGTCTGCTGCGGGCCCGCGGCCTGGACCAGGGCCCGCGACTCCAGCGTGGACAGCCAGGACGTCGCGCGGTCGAGGACCTGGAGATAGGTGACGGACTCGTCGGGTCCGAGGTTCTCGATCTCGAGGTGGACCAGGCAGGTCATGGTCTCCGGACCGGGACGCGCGGCGGCCAGGATCGCGAGCTCGACGCGCCCGTCCGACTGCGCCGCGTGCGCGACGACGAGGTCGGTGAGTTGCTGTTCGAGCATGACCTCAACGTAGCGTGAGGGTCTGACATCAATGGTGCTGCCGAATGCCGCAATTGCGTTCCCGCGTAAGGGTTTCCTCAGTCGGCGATGATCAGGCGCACGGTCGTCCCGCCGGGGCCGCGCTCGATGAGCGCGGGCACCTCGAGTGCCAACACACCGGCCTCGGCTGCGCGATGGGCGACCGTGTCCAGGTGCGGTGGCCGCAGGTAGCAGGCGCGCCTGCCGTCGAGGTCGACACCGACGTCGGCCACGCCGAAACGAGGATCGCGGACGGGCACGAGCTGTGCCCAGCGGCGCAGGACGTCGCCTTCTCGTTCCGTCGGCCATGCCTGTGACCACAGTTCCTCGAACGCCTCAGGATGCCGCGACTCGCTCACTGTCCACACGTCGTAGTCGGCGGCATTCGAGCTGTGCTCGCCGATGCGCAGGGTCCCGGTGGGTTCGGGGCGAGCGCGTCGACGGAAGGGCCACATGAGCGAAGAGTAGGCGGGTCTCAGCGGGAGCGCTGACGACGCAGGCGGCGCATGACCTTCTCGCCGACCGCCTTCGCCACCGTCTCCTCGTCGCCCACGACGATGAGCAGATCGCGGGCGCGGCTCATGCCCGCGTACATGACGCTCGCCGGCTCGACCCCTTCATGGAAGCCATCCACCGCCAGCACCACGACCGGGCGCTCCAGTCCCTTGAAGCCGGCCACCGTCGAGTAGAAGACGTCGTTGCCCCAGAAGTCGTCCCAGTAGGCGGACTTGTCCGCCGCGGACTCAGCCTGGACCGGGTGCCGGTGTTGAGTCGTGAGCAGGGCGATGTGCTCGGGCAGCCAGCCGCGCTCGTCCAGCAGCTCCTCGACGACGGCGTCGGCCGCCCCGATCGACGCGCCGGCCGGGCAGGACACGTACTCGACCGGGTAGCCGTGCCCGCCGCGTGCGGTGATCTCCCGGCTGACCAGGGGGCGGAAGGTGTCGACTACCTGGACGGGGTTGCGGAGGTTCTCATCCAGGGAGAGGGGCACGAGGGGCAGGTCTGGGCGCCCACGTCGCTGCTGGAACACCGCCTGCTCGTCGTCGCGCATCACTGCGAGGCGGAAGGAATCGTCACGGGCGCTCGCGAGCAGCGCCGGCCACCACGCGTCCGCGAAGTCCTGGGCCTCGTCGACCACGAATGCGGTGAAGCGCTGGTCGTGGGGGAGCCGTTCCGCGGCCGCGTGCATCAGTCGGGGGGCTTCCTCCTCCCAGAACTCGGGCGCCGGATCGGGCGGCGGCTCGACGCCCCAGACCCAGCCGAGTTGGTGGAAGGTGCCGATGAACGCTGGCTGCTGTCGGATGGGGGCGTCGGCGAGCGCGCGGCGCACGCTCTCCGCGACGCCACGGCCGTAGCTGACGAACGCCACCCGCTCGCCGTCCGTCGCCCACCGTCGCGCCTGCTCCATCGCCAGCCAGGTCTTCCCCGTGCCGGCCGAGCCGCTCAGCTCGTAGCGAGGAACGGCGGTGATGGCCCGCAGGAGCATGGCCTGTGCCTCGCGTGAGCTGGTCCGCGTGCCGCAGTCGCTCGGTGCTGCGCGCGGCGATCTGTGCGGGCAGGTCCGCGTTTCCCTGCAGCAGGCCCAGCACTGCGTCGACCCACGAGGTGGTCGGCCACGCGGCGTGCAGCATCGGATCGGTGAGCCGGTCGTGGGCACGTCCGGCCAGGTCGTCGATCGCGGACTTTCCGACGAGCACGTGTCGCTGGCCCTGCGGCCCCAGGCCGCCGGTCACCTCGGTGTACGGGAAGCAGGCCAGCCACGACGCCCGGAGGGAGCCGCGCGACCATGTGGGCTGGCCTTCGACGTAGCGCTTGAGGGCGTGCATCCCCTTCATCGCCTGGGTCAGGGGGTCCACCGCACGCTTGCCGTCACTGCCGGTCTGCCAGAAGGATCCGTCGGCGTAGCTGATATGGCCGCCCTTGACCTCGATCACCACCGCACCGACGTCGGGGAGCAGGACCAGCAGGTCGATCTCGACGTCGCCATCGACCGGATCGCTGAACCGCACGCCGTGCAGCACGACGTCCTGATCACGCAGGTGCGTGCGCAGCGACTCCCAGGCCACCTGCTCCGAAGGATCCGCGAAGGCCGGATCCTCGGGGAGCATCCGCGGCGCCATGGCCACAGGCTAGTTGGCGAGGTGGCCGAGTCCGGTCGGCCATGAAAGGGTGGGCGCATGCCGGGACGCGTCGTCATCATGGGTTCCGGCGAGACCGCTCCCACCATGGTGAAGGTCCACCGGCAGCTGCTCGACGAGTCGGGCGACGGTGCGCGCGTCATGCTCGACACGCCCTTCGGGTTCCAGGCCAACGCCGATGACCTGACGGTGAAGGTGCAGGAGTACTTCTCGGCGTCCGTGGGGACGCCGATCGAGGTGGCGCGGTGGCGGCGGCGGGACGAGCCGGTGGCCGTCCGCGAGCGGGCCCTGGCGCTCCTGGGGCGGGCCAGCTTCGTGTTCGCCGGACCGGGCAGCCCCACGTTCGCCCTTCGTCAATGGCAGGACACCCCGATCCCGGGCGCCCTCGTCGACGTGGTGAAGCGCGGCGGGACAGTCGTGATGGGCAGCGCGGCAGCGGTCACCGCGGGCCGATGGGCCGTGCCCGTCTACGAGATCTACAAGGTCGGTGACGAGCCCTCCTGGGTGCCTGCGCTCGACCTGATGGGCGCGCTCGCCGACCTGCCGGCCGCCGTCATCCCGCACTACGACAACCGCGAGGGCGGTCGGCACGACACGCGCTTCTGCTACTTGGGGGAGTCGCGCCTCGAGGCGATGGAGGCGCTCCTGCCGGCGGGCGTGGGCGTGATCGGCGTGGACGAGCACACGGCAGCCGTGTTCGATCTCGGCGACCGAACCGTCACCGTGTTCGGTGCCGGAGGCATGACCCTTCGAGTCAACGGGCTCAGCGAGGTGGTGCCGGCCGGGAGCTCGATCCCGATCTCGGAGGTCGCCGCGGTGCTGAGCGGCGAGCTCACCGACGGGCTCCGCGCCGTGGAGGAGCCAGCGGACCCAGGGGAGGAACTGCCGACGCCGACCTCGGATACGTCGCTCCAGGCCGCGGCAACGCAGCTGCGGGCCGTCTTCGACGAGGCCCTGGCCAGGCGGGATGCCGATGCCGCGCTGGGCGCCTGCCTCGATCTTGAGGAGGCGATCAGTGACTGGAGTGCCGACACCTTGCAGGGTCGTGACCGCGACGTCGCCCGCGCCGCGCTCCGCTCGATGATCGTCGACCTCGCGGGCGCGGCGACGTCCGGGCTCCAGGATCCGCGCGCCGTCCTCGGGCCGCTCGTAGACGTGGCGCTGGACGCCCGTCGCCGGGTGCGCGAGGCGAAGGACTACGCGACGTCCGACGCGATTCGCGACGGACTGGCGGCGGCCGGCGTCGAGGTCCGGGACACCCCCGCCGGTGTCGAGTGGGACCTCACCTGACTCTCCCCGTCTGTCTTGAGGTTGGTGGTCGCAAAACGTACGTTTTGCGACCACCAACCTCAAGACAGACGGGGAGGGGGTGGGGTCAGGTAGGCGGCGGTCCGAGGGTCGGTCGGCGCGTGGAACAGCTCACGAGTCGGCCCGAACTCGACGAGCACGCCCCTACGGCCCCCCTCGTCGGTCGTCTCGGCGTGCAGGTACGCCACCTGGTCGGCAATCCGCTCCGCCTGGCCGAGATCGTGCGTCACCAGCACGATCGTCAGTTCCGGCGTGAGCGTGCGGACGAGATCCTCGACCGCGGTCGTCGACACCGGATCGAGGGACGCGGTGGGCTCGTCCATCAGCAGGACCTCGGGGCCGACGGCGAGGCACCGGGCGATCGACAGTCGTTGGAGCTGGCCGACCGACAGGCCGGTGGCCGGGCGACGCAGGTCCTGCCGCACCTCGTCCCATAGTCCGGCCCGGCGTAGGGCGTCCTCGACGACCGAGTCGAGGTCAGTGGTCGCGCCCGCGAGCCGGGGGCCGTACGCCACGTTGTCGTGGATCGACATCGGAAAGGCGCTGGGGCGCTGGAACACCATGCCGACCCTGCGTCGCAGGGCGACGAGGTCCACTGCGGGAGCGTGGATGTCCTCGCCGTCCAGTGTGATCCGGCCCTGCACGGTGGCCCCCGCGACCAGGTCGTTCAGCCGGTTGAGACTGCGCAGCAGCGACGACTTGCCGCTGCCGCTCGGCCCGACGAGCGCCGTGACCGTCGATCGAGGAATCCGCAGGCTGACGTCGGCCACGGCCGGCTGGCCGCCGTAGGCCACTGTCACGTGCTCGAGGTCGAACACCGGGTCGGTCACTGGGCTGCGCCTGGGACGAGGCCGGCGTTCCGGCCCAGGCCGTCCGGCAGGGGATTGACCAACCGAGTGGTCAGCACGGCGGTGATGGACTGCACGAGGAGCAGGCCGATGAGCACGAGCAGCTGCACCTGAGCCGCCTGGAGGGGCGTGGCGCCGCCGAGCAGCATCCCGACGAACGCACCCGGCAGGGTCACCAGCCCCGCGCTGCGCGTCTGGTCCAGCGTCGGCACGAGGGCGCGCTCGGACGCGCGCCGCGCGAACTGCTGCCCCGCCTGCCGATAGGTCGCCCCGAGGGCCACGTAGGTCTCGAACACCGGCAGCTGGTCGCGCACGTCGTCGCGCAGGCGCATCCCGGCGAGGATGGCGGTCGTCATCGCGCCGCCGATCATCTGCGCGGTGAAGGGCAGCAGCGCCTGCGCCGTGAACGACAGCGCGCCCGTCACCGCGACGATCAGCACGGTGGTCCCGGCCCCCAGCAGGATGGCGATCAGAAGGGCGGCGAAGTCGCGCCGATCGCCCTTGAGGCGGCGGTTTGCGGTCCACGTCGCGGCCACGAGCATGACGGCCAGGTACGCGACGGCCCCCTCGGGATGGGTGAAGATCCACGCGATCAGCAGGGCCACCGCGATCAGCTGGACGAACGCCCGGACGGCCGCCACCGTCAGGTCGGCCCGGTGCCGAACGCCCCCCACGCTCATCACTGCGATGGCGGCGGCGAAGAGCACGACCAGCGCGATGCCGGTGCGTAGGGGATCGACGCTCACGAGGGCATTGTGCCCGGGTACTGGGGGAGCGGCGCGCTACTGCGGCTTCATGACGATGAGCTTCAGCGTGCCCACCGTCTCGTCCTGCATCGTGTTCTGGGCGCCGGGCGGGCGGGTGACGATCTCGATCTCCGTGGTGCCCACCCGCTTCGCCGTGACGGTCCACGTGGTGGTGCCCGGCACGCCGACCATTCCGCCGGTGTTCTCCGGGGCGGTGTAGACGCCCTTCGAGATGGTGGCGATGTTCTTGTCGTCCTTGGTGCAGCAGCCGCCCGAGGCGTGCCAGCTGTAACCGGTCGTGCGGTTGGTGGTCAGCGTGATCTGGATCTTCTCACCCGGGATCAACCGCACCTGCGCCGGCAGATCGCGCACGATCAGAGTGATCTTCTTCGCGGTGGGTGCAGCCGCCTGGGCGGACCCGGGCACGGCTGCGGCGAGCCCGGTGGCGAGGACGGCGGCGGTCAGGACGGCGGCGACTCTGCGTAGGCGGATCATGCGTCGAGACTACGCCGGGGAGCGCCGGAGGAGGCTGGTTCGGTCGTCCTGCCGACGGACTTCGAGTCGATCGGGGATCGACTCGCGCATCTCGGTGACGTGGCTGATCACGCCGACCACCCGGTTGCCGGCACGAAGCGAGTCGAGCTGGTCGAGTACCTGCGCGAGCGTGTCCTGATCGAGGGAGCCGAAGCCCTCGTCGACGAACAGCGTCTCGAGGGTCGATCCGCCGGCCTCGCCCCGCACGACATCGGCCAAGCCGAGTGCGAGCGACAGCGACGCGTAGAAGGTCTCGCCGCCCGAGAGGGACTTGGGATCCTGTTCGTGACCCGTCCACGAGTCCAGCAGCGTGATGCCCAGCCCGGACTGACCGGACCCGGCGGCGTCTTCGCTCAGTGCGAAGGAGAACCTGCCGGCACTCATCCGCTCGAGGTGGCCGGAAGCCGCAACCAGCACGGTCTCGAAGCGTCGCTGGAGTGCGTAGCTGCGCAGTTGCAGGCGCAGGCGGTTGTCGGCGGACACCAGGGCGGCGAGCTGCAGCGGCGCGACCGTGCTCGCGTGGACCTCGTTTCGGATCATGATCGCCTCGTGCAGGTCGTCTGCGAGCGGACCGGCCTCGTCACGGAGCGCGACGGCCCTGGCGGCCGCCTCCGTGAAGGAGTCGAGCAGTGCGTCTGCTTCCCGGCTGACACGGGTCCGCTCCTCAGCGCCCGCGCGCACGGCCTCGATCGACGCGTCGGCGAGTTCGGCGGGCACTCGGGCGAGAGCGACGCCGAGGCCCTGCCACGCGCGCACGAGATCGCCGAGGACCATGACGCGAGCCTGAGTGTCCGCGAGCAGAACGGTCGCCGACTCGGCCTGGCCGATCAGCTCCCTGATCTGCGCGGCGCGCTTTCGCTCCTCACCCTCCTGCGCCGCGATAGTGGCCCCGATCTCGGCGACGCGAGTCCGGGAATCGGCGAGTTCCCGTCCGATGGCGCCCTGGCGTTCACGCGCGGACGCGATGGCCTCCTCAAGGGCTGCCTTCTCAGACGCAGCACCATGTGCCGAGGCCAGCCGGGCCTCGGCCTGCTGGAGGTCGGCCTCGATGCGATCCACTCCGTGGTCACCCACGGCGCCGCTGAGCGCGGCGAGTGCCTGGGCCCGCTGGCCGTGGCGGTCGCTGGCCTTCTCGGCCGTCGAGCGAGCAGATGTCACGCGCGCCCGCGCCTGCGCCAGCCCCGCCTCCGCCGCAGCCACCTCGTCGTCGCTGACGGGAGCAGCGGCGCCACCGGCGACGGCCGGAGCCGGGTGCTCCGTCGAACCGCACACTGGGCAGGCCGCACCGCTGGCCAGCGTGGCCGCGAGCGCGATCGCGGACTCGGCGCGCTGACGGTGCACCAGGTCGGACCACTGGGCCTCCAGCGCGGTCTCCTGCTCCTCCGCGACCGACTGCAGGTCGGTCGCATCCCGCACCGCCCGCTGCAGCTGCTCCAGCTCCGCCGCCATGCGCTCGAGTTCGTGCGCCTTCGCCAGCAAGGCACCGAGTCGCTCCGCCTCGGCTCGGGCGGTGTCGAGGTTTCCCGCGAGCAGGCTCGCGTCGACCAGTTCGCGCGCCAGCCGTTCTGCCTGCTCGGGAAGAGGCGCTGCTTCCTCCTCCAGCTCGGTGATGCGGACCATGAGGCCGGTGGACTCGCCGGCGAGCACCGCCCGATCCTCGGCGCGGGCGGTCGCCAGCAGCTCCCAGGCGGCATGCGTCTCGAGGGTCCCGACGAGCCGGGTGAGGTCACTGCGTCGATCCTCTGCCTCGGCCTCGTCGAGTGCGGCGTCGTCCGGATGGGCCGCCCGCCGGGCTCGATCGAGTCGCGAACGAGCGTCGTCGAGCGCGGCGACCACCTCCAGCGCCTCCGCGGCTGAACGGGCCGCGAGTCGCAGGGCCTCCGCAACCACGGCCTGCTCCTCGCGTGCGACCACCGCGCGATCGGCTTCGGCGTCGAGGGCGGCCAGGATGTCCGCGACCCGGCTGTGCCGCACCTCGTGGGTGAGATCAGGGGCGCTGAAATCGACCTCGGGGGGCATCTGCGCGAGCCATGCCCGCAGGCGTCCCTGCAGCTGGTTCATCGCGGCGTCCACCGCCGCATCCGCCCGCGCCCGCTGGGCTCGGGCGTCCCGGCCGCGCTGCTCGAGGTCTGCCTGGACGCGGGCCATCAGCCCGTCCTCCAGCAGTGGCTCGAGGCTGCGCAGGCGCTCGGCCGGCGTCTGGCGGAGCAGTTCCGAGAACCGTCCCTGCGGCAGGACCACCAGCTGGCGGAACTGCTCGACGGACATGCCCAGGATCTGCGCGACTCGCTCGCCGACCTCCTTGCGGTTCGTGCGCACGGTCGGCTCACCGCCGTCGACGTGCTCGGTGAGCACCTGGCGGGGGCCGCGCGACTTGGCGGCCCGGTCCGGCTCCTCCGGGTCGCGGCAGCCGGCCGGTACCCGCGAGATGACGTAGCGCCGACCGTCCACGGAGAACTCGCACCGCACGCCGGTGGGGTCGGTCTCTCCGCAGAAGTGGCTGCGGATCCGCATCCGCGTCGCCTCCTCGTCGCCTGACGAGGCAACTCCGTACAGGGCATAGACGACGGCGTCGATGATGGTGGTCTTGCCCGATCCGGTAGGTCCCTCGATCAGGAAGAGCCCGGACGCGGACAGGTCGTCGACGTCGATGTCCTGGGTCTGCTTGAACGGCCCGACGCCCGTCAGCGTCAGCCGGTGCAGCCTCATGAATCCGCTCGCGTCATGCGCCGGCCTCCGCGATGCGCACCCGCTCCACGGAGTCACGGATGAGGTCGGCGTCGAGGTCGGTGGGCTCCTCGAGGGTGACGTGGCGGACGAAGTCGAGCACCAGGTCGGCCGGATCCACCGCGGCCGTCGTGGCGCTCGCACCGGGTGGGCTGATCGGCAGGCCGCCCGCATGCGGCTCCCACGACAGCTCGATGGTGTGCGGGAAGCGCGTGCGCAGTCGGTCCATCGCGTTCTCGGGACGGCGGGCATCCGTGACGATCGCGCGCACCCACGCCTCCTCTGCGTGGTCCAGGGCCGCATCCGACAGCAGGTGATCGACCGTGCCCGTGATCGTGGCCAGCCGGCGCGGCACCGGGGTGGGTACCCGCTCCACAGTGACGGTCCCGTCGTCGCCGACGTCCACGATGGTGACCGATTTCTCGTGGGCCTCCTCGGAGAAGGAGTAGGCGAGCGGCGACCCGCTGTACGACACGGGCGGCCCGTCGGGATTCGTGATCTCCTGTGGACCGTGCAGGTGGCCCAGGGCCACGTAGTCGACCCCGGCGAAGACGGATGCCGGTGCGTCGCTGACGCCGCCGACGCTCACATCGCGCTCCGAGTCACTGGCGGCGCCCCCCGTGATGAAGGCGTGCGCCATGACGACAGCGCGCGGCGCCCGGCGACCGTCCCCCTTGGCCGACGCGACCCGCTCGGCCAGATCGGCGCGGATCCGGGCCATCGCCGCGGTGAGGACCGCCTCATGCGTCTTCTCGGCCTCGAGCTCGCCGCGGACCAGTTCGGGTTCCAGATACGGGATCCCGTAGACGAGCACCACGTCGTCACCGGACCCGAGCACCACCGGGCGGGCGACGTCGGTGACGTGCGATCGGAAATGCACGCCGGACCGCTCCAGCAGGCGCCCCGCGAAGCCGAGGCGAACCGTCGAGTCGTGATTGCCGGGGATCAGCACCACCGGGCACGCCTGCGGGAGCCGCTCGAGGGCGTCCTCGAGGGCGTCCACCGCCTCCACCGGCGGAATCGCGCGGTCGTAGACATCGCCGCTGACGAGGATGGCGGACACGCCCCGTTCGGCCGCCACGTCGGCCAGCCAGGCCACGAAGGCGCGCTGGTGCTCGATGAGCGGAACTGCGCGCAGAAGGCGGCCCAGGTGCCAATCCGACGTGTGCAGCAGCCTCACCTGCGGCCAGCCTTCCGAGGAGCGACCCGGACGATCCGGGCGTCACGGCGATGCTACGTGCACCGGGCATCGGCTCCGCCACTCTCGTACGATCGAGACATGGCGAATGCGCGGGTGGAGTCGCTCGATCGGTCCTGGACCGCGACGAAGGTGGTCGCGGTCGTCGTGGCCATCCTCAGCGGGGGCTACATGGCGCCGTGGGCCGTGGCGGCCGTGCGCGACGTACCGCACTGGCTGGTGTTCTGGATCAATCTGCTGCTCGGCTGGACGATCATCGGCTGGGTGGTGGCCCTGGTGATGGCGCTGCGCGCGCAGCGGCAGGTCGTCGTCCTCGACTGACCGACACGGCGACAGCCCGACAGCGCGTCGGGTGGGAGGGGGGCTGCCATGAAGGGACCCCTGACCGCCCCGCAGTATGCGCTGGCCAACCTCGCCGTGGGCGCTGGCTACGCGGCTCTCGGCGTCCTCGCCCTCACCGTGGCCCAGGTGGGCATTGCCGTGCCGGTCTGGCCGGCAGCGGGCCTGGCCTTCGCCGTCGTGTACCGCTGGGGTTGGCCGGTCCTGCCGGGCATCGCGGTCGGATCCGTCTCGGCGAACCTCCTGGCCCTGACGATCGCGGGCGTGGAGCTGTCGTCCACCCTGCTCACCTCGCTGGCGGTCGGTCTGGGCGCCGCGCTCCAGGCGTGGGCGGGCAGCACCTCGGCGACCCGCGCCGTCGGGGCCAGAAGCAGACTGCTCGCGCCCCGCGACATCCTGCTCTTCCTGCTGCTGGCCGGCCCGCTCGCCGCAGTGATCAACGCGACGATCGGCACCGTGACCCAGCTCGCGTCGGGGATCATCCCGGCTGCGCAGGCGTACGCGGCCTGGCTGACCTGGTGGGTCGGCGACTCCATCGGCATCCTCGTCTTCGGCCCGATCGTGCTGATGCTCCTCCCGGACCAGCGTGAGACCTGGCGGGGTCGTCGATGGAAGATCGCGGTGCCGTCGCTCGTGGTGGCCGTCCTGCTGCTGGGCGCCGAGATGCTCGCGCAGGGGTTCGAGTCCGCGCGGGTGGACGAGGCGCGTGCGGACCTGGCCGTCGACGCCGAGGCGACGCTGCTCACCCGGCTCGCCCGGCACGCGGAGACGCTCTACAGCATCGGCGGACTGGTGCAGGCCTCGGAGAGGGTGACCGCGGAGGAGTTCGCTGCCTTCACCACGCTCCCACTCACGCGTCTGACGAGCATCGACGCGCTGTCGTGGAACCCCGTGGTCAGCGACGAGGAACTGCCCACCTTCGTCGAAGCCCAGCGGTCTCAGCCGGGGCTCGCCGACTACAGCGTCACCGAGAGAGACGCTTCGGGAGAGCTGGTGCCGGCGACGACTCGCCCGGAGCATGTCATCGTGCAGTACATCGAGCCGATCGAGTCGAGCCGCCCGGCGCTCGGCTTCGACATCGCCTCCGACGAACCGCGCCGGCAGGCGATCACCCACGCGCGGGACTCGGGCAGTCCTGCGCTCACCGCCCCGGTCTCGCTCGTCAATGACAACCGCTCGCGGGTGGGCCTGCTCGTCCTCGCGCCGGTCTACGAGCCGGGGGCAGCGGTGCAGACGGTGGCGGAGCGCCGCGCGGCCATCCTCGGATACGCGGTCGGGGTGTATGTGGCGGACGACCTGTTCGCAGACACTTTCACCTCGTCCCTTTGGGATGACGTCGCGCTGCGGCTGACGGACGTGACCGACGCAGCCAACCCCGCGCTGCTGTCGGACCGACGCGCGCCGTCGGATCCCGCGGCGGACCTGGATGCCCTGGTACTGGACACCATCGTCTCGGAGCCCTTCGAGGTGTTCGGGCGCACCTGGCAGCTGGAAGTGACGCCGGTGGCCGGCGACCTCGCGAGCACCGAGTCAGCGGCGCTGGCCATCCTCCTGCCGCTGGGAGTCATCGGCATCTACTTCATCCAGGCCCTGCTGCTGCTGGTGACCGGCTTGGAGCAGCAGGCGCGCCGCGAGGCCCGCGAGCAGTCCTTCGAGGCGACCCACGACGAGCTCACCGGGCTGGTGAACCGCAGGGGCTTCATCGCCCGGCTGGAGGAACTCTGCCAGCGTGAGGAATCCGAGCCGGCCAGCCACGTCCTGCTCTACGCCGATCTCGACCGATTCAAGGCGGTCAATGATGCGGCGGGGCATGAGGCCGGCGATCGGATGCTCGTCGCTGTGGCCGACGCGCTTCGACGAAGCGTCCGCGCTGGTGACACGGTGGCGCGGATGGGAGGGGACGAGTTCACGGTCATTCTCGAGGACTGTCCGCTGTCCATGGGCGAGCGCACCGGGGATGCCATCATCCGCTCGATCGACGCCATCCGCGTGGAGACCCCGGCGGGGCCGTTGGGCGTCGGAGTCAGCGTCGGACTGACGGTGATCCCTCCGGGCGGCCGGAAGCGACGTCGACGAGGTGCTGCGGCAGGCCGACGCGGCCGCGTACGCCGCCAAGCAGGAACCCGGCAGCACGTTGATCGTGGCCACCGCGAGAACGGACGGTCAGCATGCGACTGCGTGATCCGTGGCTCTGGACCTTCGCCGCAGGGGTGCTGATTCTCGGCGTGGGCCTCGTGCTGGCGGATGACGCCGTACCGTTCGCGCTGATCGTGGTGCCGATGCTCCTGTCGGCACTGCGTGGCCGGCTCTGGTTCACCATTGCCATCTCCGCGTGGTCGGCGGTCGTCGGCGTGATCGTGCTGCTCCTGCTGGACCTCGACGAGGGCGTCCTCGGTCGGCGCGCCCTGATCCTGATCGTCGCCGGGGCCGTGGCCGTCGCCGTGGCCTGGACGGTGTCCCGGTGGCAGTCGCGGGCACGGGACGAGGCGCGCCGATATCGCCTGCTCGCCGAGAACGTCCTCGACGCGGTGCTCGCCGTCGATCGTGACGGCCGAATCACCTGGGCGTCTCCGTCCACCCGAGGGCTGCTGGGTCGGCGTGCCGGCGAACTGCTGGGCGATGACTTCCTCGAGCTAGTCGATCCTCGCGACCGGCCCGCTGTTGCATCGGTGGTGACTGCAGCGCTAGGGGGCACGCCGGAGGCCTGCGAGGCACGTCTGCTCTCGGCGTCCGCGGGTGCCGTGCGCTCGGAGGTCAGCGCCAGGTCCCTGGATGGCGCGAATGACCTGCTGCCCGGCGTGGTCATCGGCCTTCGGAACGTCGAACTGCAGGCGCGGGCCCGGGACGACTTGCGCAGGGAGATCGAGTTCGACGCGCTCACCGGACTGGCCAAGCGCGATGTCGCCCTCGATCGCATCGGTCGCGCGGGAGCTGCGGGGGCTTCCGGCGGCTGCGCGTTGATCCTCGTCGGCGTCACCGACCTGACGGCGATCAATCATGCGTACTCCCATCGTGCCGGCGACGCAGTGCTGCAGTGGATAGCTGAACGGCTGATCGAATCAGTCGGGGGGCCGGACCGCGTCGCACGCGTGGACGGTGACGTGTTCGCCGTCATCATGTGCGGCGTGTCTCGAGCGGACGAGGTCGTCAGGGAGGCGGAACGCCTGCTCCGAGCGGTGCGCGGCAGCCTCGAGGTCCCGGGTGGGATGGTCCACGTGACGGGCAGCGCGGGTCTCGCCCTGGCCGGCGGCGAGGACCCCGACGCACTGCTGGGGGAGGCCACCGAGGCCCTGCGGCAGGCGAAGCGGGAGGGCGCCGAACGCTGGGCTTTCGCCGCGAGTGGCGCGGGAGAGCGGGCGCGGCAGTCGCTCACGGTGCAGTCCGCCCTGGGCGCGGCCGTTCGCGACGGGGCTGTGACGCCGTGGTTCATGCCGGTGGTGGAACTCCAGACGGGTCGAGTGACCGGCTACGAGTGCCTCATGCGCTGGGAGCTGCCCGACGGGTCGGTGCGCGAGCCGGACTCCTTCCTCGCCGCAGCGGAATCGAGCGGACTCATCCGCTCCATCGATCGGACGATCTTCGATCAGGCGCTGGTCTGTGCCCGCCAATCTTCCGCCGGCGCTGCACTTCGGCTTGAACGTATCGGCGGCGACGTTGGCTGAGGGGGCGTTCGCGACCTGGATGCCGGCCCTCGTCGAGGAGTCGGGACTCGATCCGACACGCCTGCATCTCGAGGTCACCGAGACATCGTTGGTGCGGGTCAGCCCCGCTACGGTGACCGCAATGACGGATCTTGTGGACCGGGGATTCTCCTGGTGGGTGGACGACTTCGGGACGGGCTTCTCGTCCTTCAGCCACCTGCGCGACCTGCCCATTGCCGGCGTGAAGCTGGATCGATCCTTCACTGCGGACGTCGCGGACGGATCCGGGCGGCCCGCCCGCCTGGCCCGAGGGCTCGCCGGTCTGGCGGAGGGCCTCGGCCTCGAGACGGTCGCGGAAGGTGTGGAGACCCCTGAGCAGGCCGCGGTGCTGGCTCGGCAGGGGTGGCGGTTCGGACAGGGGTGGTACTTCGGGCGACCGATGCCCTTCTCCCGGCTGGCGGCCGTGGGCACGGACGCGTGAGCCGCTGGGCAGTCCGCCACCCGGTTGTCGCACTGATCGTCTGGGCGATCCTGCTGGTGCTGATCGGACTTGGTGCGTCCACCTTCGCGGGTTCGTTCAACGACAGCTTCGCCCTCCCGGGGGCATCGTCGACGAAGGCCCAGGACCTGCTCGGGGAGCTGGTGCGGTCGGACAAGGCGACCTCGTCCATCAAGGTCGTCTGGTCCCGGGACGGGCATGCCGCGGACTCGGAACGCACCCGGCGTGAGGTCGAGCCGATGCTGCGCAAGCTCGCCGACCTGCCCTCGACCACCTGCGTGGCCACCCCGTTCGGCACGGTGCTGGGCCGCGACTGCCCGCCGGCGACGCCCACCGACCTGCGAGCCGCCGTGCGGTCCGCCGCCGTCACGGAGATCGAGAAGAAGACCGGCCTCGACGCCCGCCAGCTGGAGCAGGCGGTGTCGATCCTCGACTCGCTCGCGCCGCTCGAGAAGGCCGACCCGGGGGAGCTGGCCGCGATCGCCAAGGCCTTGCCGGCACTCGCGAAGCTCGCACAGGCCCCCCGGTCCATCCTGGACGGGCTGGCCACCATCACGCCGACGGACCTGTCCGGGCTGGTGGGAGTCGCCGGCATCACGGCCGCCGACGTGAAAGCCCTGACCGGGGCGTTCAGCGCCGCGAAGAGCCTGGCCACGCTGCCGCCCGCGGACCTCGAACGGCTGGCGAAGGCGGACCCGAGCGCGCTTGCGGCCTTCGCACGTGCCCTGCCGAGCGACGTGACCAAGGCCCGTGCGGTCCTCACCGAGGTGACCGACGGCGTGCGCCGCATGGAGAAGTCAGCCTCGGCGACCCAGCGCGCCACGGCGCCCGTCGCGGCGGACGGTTCGGTCGCCTACGCGACCGTGACCTTCGACCGCACCGCGCTGTCGGCGCGCCAGGCGGATCGGGTGCTGGACATCGTCTCCGACGCGCGCACCGCGGAACTGTCCATCGGGGTGTCCGGCTCTGCGGTGGCGGCGGCGGGCGGGGGACCGGACTACTCGCAGGCGGTCGGCCTGCTGGCCGCCATCGTCATCCTCGCGCTGGCCTTCGGCTCCCTGGTCGCTGCCGGCTTGCCCATCGTCGTGGCCATCACCGGCCTGGTTGCGGGGCAGTTGCTGGTCGTCATGGTGGCGCGGTTCGCCGACGTGGCCTCGTTCGCGCCCACCCTGGCCGCGATGATCGGCCTGGGCGTCGGCATCGACTACGCCCTGTTCATCCTCAACCGGTTCACGCAGGGCGTCCGGTCCGGCGCCGAGCCGAAGGACGCCGCCCTCACCGCCGTAGGGACGGCGGGGAAGGCGGTGGCGTTCGCCGGCTCGACGGTGATCGTGGCGCTGCTCGGCATGTTCGTGCTGCGGATCGAGTTCTTCAACGGCCTGGCGCTGGCCGCGGCGACGACGGTCCTGATGGTGATGCTCTCGGCCCTGTGGATGCTGCCCGCCCTGCTGTCCCTCCTCGGCCGACGCTCGCTGAGCCTGCGCCTGCCGTGGGCGCGTCACCCGGCGCCGTTCGACCCCGAGCGATCACGCTGGAACGCCTACGGTCGACTCCTGCAGCGGATGCCGGTGGTGCCCGCGGTCCTGGCGCTTGCACTCCTCGGCGTGCTCGCCTGGCCGGCGACGTCCATGACCCTCGGCTTCCCCGACGATGGCTCGGCAGCGAAGGGCAGCCCGGCACGGGTCGGGTTCGACCTGCTCGCCAAGGGCTTCGGCGAGGGGGTGAACGGGCCCTTCTTCGTCGCGGTGCGCACCGAGAAGGCGCACGACTACGAGGCGCTGCGCACGGTGATCCGGGACCTGGAGCGGACGCCCGGCGTGGCCAGCACCATCCCGTCGACCGGCATGCTGCCCCTGCTCGAGCAGGACAAGAGCGTCTTCGGCGGCCGCGGCGACCGGATCACCAGCGTCATCGTGCAGCCGGCCACTGCCCCCTCGTCCGAGAAGACGACCGAGCTGCTGGATCGGATTCGGTCCGACACTGCCCCGAAAGTCGAGAAGGCGGTGAAGGCGGAGATCTACGTGGGCGGCACGCAGGCCGTCTCCGAGGACTTCACGTCCGAGCTCGAGAAGGCCCTGCCGCTGTTCCTCCTGCTCGTGGTCGGGCTGGGGTTCCTGGCCCTGATGCTGCTGTTCCACTCCCTGCTCATCCCGCTCACGGCGGCGGTCACCAGCCTGCTGAGCTTCGCTGCAGCGCTCGGCATCACCGTGTCGGTCTTCCAGCTCGGCGTCGGCGACTCGATCCTCGGGGTCACCGGCACGGGACCGATCCTGCCCTTCCTGCCGATCATGGTGTTCGCCATCCTGTTCGGCCTGTCCATGGACTACCAGGTCTTCCTCGTCTCGCGGATGCGTGAGGAATGGGAGCGCGCCGGCGACAACGCAGACGCGGTACGGCTCGGCCTGGCCGGCTCAGGCCGGGTGGTGGTGGTCGCTGCGACGATCATGACCTGCGTCTTCCTGTCCTTCGTTCCCACGCCGATCGGCACCATCAAGCTGTTCGGCGTGGCCCTTGCGTCTGCCGTCCTCGTCGATGCGTTCATCGTCAGGCTGGTCCTCGTGCCCGCGGTGATGAGCTTGTTCGGACGGGCCAACTGGTGGCTGCCTCGATGGCTCGGGCGCGTGCTGCCCACCATCCGCCTCGAGTAGTCACCGCCGTCCGGCCCCGATCGCGCGGTACCTACGATGAGGCAGTGACCGATGCCGCAGGTACCCCATCCGAGTCCCTCACGTCCATCGCTGCTGCGCGCGCGGAGCACTTGACCAAGGTCTTCGGTGACGGCGACACGGCGGTGACCGCCCTCGACGACGTGACGGTGGGCTTCGACCGCGGTCGGTTCACCGCCATCATGGGTCCGTCCGGGTCGGGCAAGTCGACGCTGATGCACGTCTGCGCCGGCCTCGACTCGGCGTCGTCCGGCCGGGTGTTCATCGGCGACGTCGATCTCACCGCGCTGAAGGACAACGACCTGACCCGCCTGCGCCGGGACAGCGTCGGCTTCGTCTTCCAGGCCTTCAACCTGGTGCCCACGCTGAGTGCGCTCGAGAACATCACGCTGCCGATGGACATCGCAGGCCGCAAGCCGGATCAGGAGTGGGTGGACTCCGTCATCGACACCATCGGCCTGCGCGACCGGCTGCGCAACCGCCCGAACCAGCTCTCTGGCGGCCAGCAGCAGCGAGTTGCCGCCGCCCGTGCGCTGGCGAGCCGGCCGCAGATCATCTTCGCCGACGAGCCGACCGGCAACCTCGACTCCAGGGCCGGCGCCGAGGTGCTGGGCTTCCTGCGGCGCAGCGTGGACGACCTCGACCAGACCATCGTCATGGTCACCCACGACCCGACTGCCGCCTCGTATGCCGACCGCGTGCTGTTCCTCGCCGACGGCCGCATCGTCGACACCATGGACGAGCCGACGGCCGACCTGGTGCTCGATCGGATGAAGGGCTTCGACGGCAAGGGGCGGAGGTCCTAGCGTGCTGCGAAGCGCATGGCGGAGCCTGCTGCACCACAAGCTGCGCCTGGTCCTGTCCGCCCTGGCCATCGTCCTCGGCGTGGGATTCGTCGTCGGCACCCTGATCTTCACCGACACCCTGGACCGGACCTTCACGTCCCTTTTCGCGGGCACGACGACCGACGTCGTGGTGACGCCCGCGGACCCCGTGGGCGGACGGGACTTCGCGGGCTCCGTGGCGACCCTGCCAGCCAGTCTCCTCGAGGACGTGAGCACCGTGACCGGGGTGGCGAAGGCCGGTGGAGAGGTGGTGGCCGACGGCGTCACCATCGTGCTGCCGTCCGGCGACCCGCTGTCCACGCCGGGCGCTCCGCAGCTCGGCACCAACTGGGACGACGACGAGGAGCTGACGCCGTTCCGCCTCGAGTCCGGTCGCGGTCCGACCGGGCCGGGGGAGATCGCGCTCGACTCGATCTCGGCGGACAAGGGCGGGTTCGCGATCGGCGACCCGATCGCCCTGGTGACCCCGCTCGGGACCATGCAGGCCGAACTGGTCGGCGTGTTCCGCTACGGGACGTCGGGCAACCTCGCCGGGGCGACCATCGCCGCCTTCGAGACGGTCGAGGCGCAGCGGATCCTCCTCGGCGGTGCGGACGCCTACACCCAGGTCGACGTGGTCGCGGCCGAGGGCGTCACGCAGGAGGCGCTGGCGGCCGACGTGCGCGCCGTGCTGTCGGCAGACGTCACAGTGCAGACGGGCCAGGAGGCGGCTGATGCGGCCACCGCGGAGATCACCGAGGGACTGGCGTTCATCAACATCTTCCTGCTGGTGTTCGCCGGGATCGCCCTGTTCGTGGGCACCTTCATCATCCTGAACACCTTCTCCATGCTCGTCGCCCAGCGCAGTCGGGAGCTCGCCCTGCTCCGGGCCCTCGGCGCGACGCGCGGCCAGGTCACGCGCACCCTGGTACTCGAGTCCGCGGCCGTCGGGCTGGTCGGCTCGGTCATCGGCCTGCTCGCCGGCGTCGCAGTCGCCTACGGGCTGCAGGGGCTGTTCTCCGCCATCGGCGCCGAGATCCCGAGCGAGGGGCTGGTGCTGGAGCCGAGGACCGTCGTGGTCGGGCTCGTGATCGGCGTCGTCGTCACGGTGGCGGCAGCGCTGGTCCCGTCTCTGCGCGCTTCTCGCATCCCTCCGATGGCGGCGCTGCGCGACGACATCGCCCTGCCTACCCGGTCCCTGCGCGTGCGCGCCGTGCTCGGTATCGCCTTGCTGGTCGTCGGTGTGGCGCTGACGGTGATGGGTGCGGTCAGCGGGGGGTCGTCGGGTTCGCAGACGGTCGGGCTGGGCGTGGTCGCGGCGCTGCTGGGCGCCATCGTGCTGAGTCCGGCACTGGCCGGTCCGGTCGTCCGGGTGCTCGGGGCCACCTTCCCACGGATGTTCGGCACAGTAGGCACCCTCGCCGTCCAGAACGCCGAGCGGCAGCCGCGTCGGACCGCGGCCACGGCGTCCGCGCTGATGATCGGACTGGCGCTCGTGTCCGCCATGACCATCTTCACGTCGTCGGCGAAGGCGTCGATCACGCAGGTCATCGACCGGGTGGTCGGCGCCGACCTGCTCATCAGCAGCATGGAGCAGCGGCCGTACTCGGAGGAGGTGGCCCAGCTCGTGGCCAGCACGCCCGGGGTGGCGGACACGGCCGCGGTGAAGCTCCTGCCCGCGGAGGTCCTCGGCTCCGGCACGGCGTTGGTGGCGGCCGATCCGGCGGCACTCGATCGGATGATCACTCTCGAGTTCTCCGAGGGCTCCCTCCAGGACACCGGGATGGACGGCGTCTCGGTCGACGAGCAGACGGCGGCTGACAACGGCCTGGGCCTGGGCGATGTGGTCAGCATCCGGACGGCCGGCGGGTCGTCGGACTACCGGGTGACCGGCACGTACGCGCCGGCCGGTGCCTACACCGGCTACGTCGTCAACGTGGCGTCGCTCGTCGACGCCGGCATCGGGGACTCCGTGGTGTACGTGAAGGTCGGGCCGGACGCCGACGTCGCCACCGTCCAGACCGCAGTGGAGGAGGCGCTGGCCTCCTATCCCACCGTCGAGGTGCGCAGCCAGGCAGAGTTCACCGAGATGATCACGTCCAGCGTCGACCAGATCCTGCTCGTCGTGGTGATGCTGCTGAGCCTGGCCATCCTCATCGCCATCCTCGGCATCGTGAACACGCTGGTGCTGTCCGTGGTGGAACGCACGCGCGAGATCGGGATGCTGCGAGCGGTCGGGGCGTTACGCCAGCAGATCCGGACGATGGTCGTGCTCGAGGCCTTCGTCATCGCCATCTTCGGCGCCATCGTCGGGCTGGTGCTCGGCGTCGGATTCGCCGTGGCGCTGCAGCGCACGCTCGTCGAGCAGGGCATCGAGGTGCTCGACATTCCGTGGCTGACGCTCGTGCTGTTCCTCGTGCTGGCCGGCGTGGTCGGCGTGCTGGCGGCACTGTGGCCGGCGTACCGCGCGGGCCGCCTGAACGTCCTGGCGGCGATCAGTACGGAGTGACGCGGTTCAGGCGCCGGTCCATCACCAGGCCGGCGGCGATCGCGACGGCGAGCAGCCCGATGCTCATCACGGCCGCCCAGCCGGGGATGTCTCCGAGGCCCGCCAGGTCCTCCGGGTTGTCCGGGCACATGCCGAGTCCGCACTCCGGGATGACCGAGATCGCGATGACCAGCAGGTCCAGGAAGACCCAGGCGATCGCGGTGAACGCCAGCATGCGCAGCCAGCCTCGCTCGTGCCGGATGCCGTTATCGGCCGCCGCGAACGGTGCGCTCCACAGCAGCATCAGTGCGCAGCCGACCACGGCCACCGCGAAGGTGATGAAGGCCCACGTGTACAGGTGGTTGCCGAGGAACGCCGGCCCGTAGCCCGGGTCCGTGGGGTCGGCGATGTGCAGCAGGATCTGCCGCGTGCTCCCGGCGCCGCCCACCACTGCGGCCAGGATGCTGAGCGCGTAGTGGGCCGGGCGCATGCCCCACAGCAGGTTCATCAGGGGGCCGACTGCCAGGCCGATCATGGCCGAGCGCTGCACGAGGCAGAGCGGGCACGGCTGCTCGCCGATCCCGAACTGCAGGTGCAGGGAGCCGGCGAGCACGCCGATGAGGGCGAAGAGCGCGAGGATGTTGACGAGTCGTGACAGGCGCGTGGCCCGTGCTTCGGCAGTCATCGTGACCCGCTAGAAGTTGAGCGGGATGTCGGAGGACATGTGCAGTCGGAGCAGCACTGCGGTCCACGCCAGGGTGACGAGCGTGAGCGGGATCGTCCATCGCCTTCGCAGGAATACGCCGGCGAAGACGATGATCCACAGCACGAACATCGACAGCATCATGCGCCGAAGGTATCCGGCGCAGCGCTGCGAAGACGGCCGATCAGGTGACGCTGGGCTCCGCTGTGGCCGATCCGACGGCGGCGCGGGCGTCACCGTCGAAGCCGGTTCGCACGGTCACGTCGATGCTGCTGAGCACCTGCTGCATGCTCTCGCACACGCTGGCGGCGACGACGGTGTCGACCTGGTGATCTCGCATGAAGCGGACGACGCGCGGGTGGTGCACGCCGAGCACGTCGACGCCGTATGTGGTGTCCCATTCGACGGGGAACTCGGTCCAGTCGGAGATGGTGCCCTGGTCTACGCGGCAGATCGCGACCTTGGGTGCCTGGCCCAGTCGGGGGGTGAGGGTGCCGTCGGGGTTCAGCGGGACGCAGACGGTGGCGGTCATGTCGACTCCAATCAGTTAATGAGACTCAGTCTCAATAAGTGATCCTACGCCCCGCGCATGGGCGATGCCTGTTCAGGCACCGCCTACTCAGTGGCTGGGGGCTGTCCTGCAGTCCGCGCACCGGCCGAAGATCTCGAGGGTGTGCGTGACCTCGTCGTAGCCGTGGGCGCTGGCCGTCTGGTTCGACCAGCGCTCCACGACGGGCCCGGCGACTTCCACGGTGGCACCGCACTCACGGCACACCAGGTGATGATGATGCTTCGGGGTGCAGTGTCGGTAGACCGTCTCCCCATCGGCGCGGACGATCACGTCCACGCCCTCCTGCGTCGCGAGCGCGCGCAGCGTGCGGTAGACGGTCGCCCGGCCGACATGGTCGCCGCGCTCAGCCAGCGTCTCGTAGATCTCCTGGGCCGACCGGAAGTCGTCGAAGGAGGCGAGCGCATCGGCGACCAGCTCACGCTGGCGCGTGGTCCGTCGACCGATGGGCATCGCTCGTCTCCTTGCACGGGAGGTCGGGCTGGCGTGACGCTCAGCGCGTGGGCATGCAGCTCCAGCACAGGCCCGAGGCATCGGTGCGGCTGACCGGCCCGCGGCACTGGCGACAGCGGTCGCGGTCGGTCAGGCCCATGGGCTCGCGGCGTTCGTCATCAAGCAAAAGCGCGTACATCGTCGTTCTCTCCTTCGGAGCGCACAGCCGTTCGGCGTGCGCACCTTGTGGTCTCGTTGTGCCTGCAAGCGGGGCTGCCCTGAAGGCGCTCACCGGACTGCGGCACATGCGCGGCTGGTGCCTGCGCGTGCGACAACGGTAACACGGCGGCGGCTCGCCGCGTGCATCGGTGATCGGTGGGCAACGATCGGGTGGTCGTCGTAGCCTTGGAAGCGTCGATGAAGGAGGTCGCCATGCAGGCGAAAGTGGGAGACCGGATCGTCGTCCACGGCACGCACGTCAGTGACCAGGAGCGTGACGGTGAGGTGCTCGAGGTGCACGGCCCGGACGGAGGTCCGCCGTACCTGGTCCGCTGGTCGGACAACGGGCACGAGTCCTTGTACTTCCCGGGTCCGGGAGCGGTCGTAGCCGAAGCCGGCTAGCAGCGCTCCCGGGGTTCATTCGGGGGCAGTTCGGTCCGAAACTCCTCATGGAGGCACACGCGCCCGCGTGCTGTCGGCATGCGCCTACCATCGAGCCGAGGGGGTGGGGAGGATGAGGATCCGCGGCGTCGGCATCGCCATCGCGTCGGCAGCGTCGGTGATGGCGCTCGCGCTCGTGACCCTGCCCACGACTGTGGCGCCCGAGCAGACTGCCCCGCCGCAGACCTCGAGTTCGGACGAGATCGTCGACGTCTCGGCCGTGCAGGCGGCCACCGTGGCCGGCCCGACGCTTGTGGTCGCATCGTGGAACGTCTGCAAGGTGGCCTGCCCCGCTCCCGCGCCGTCGTGGGATGTGCGGCGGGAGCGCGTGTCGCGCGTCATCGCAGAGACCGGCGCGGACCTGCTCGGGCTGCAGGAGGCCACCAACAATCCGACCGCCCACGCCAAGACCCAGGCGGAGGACATCGCCAACCTGGTCGCTCGGGCGGGCTATCGGACGCCACGCGTGGACCAGGCCGACAACGAGTGCCGTCGTCCCCGCAACGCGTCGGGGCAGTTGACCGGTGCGTCGCCGTGCGACAACACCGCCATGCTGCTCTACAAGGCTGCGACGGTGAGCGAGTTCGCCCCGCCGACCGGATCAGCAGCCGGGATCGTCATGACGGGCAGTATCGCCCCGGGGATGGACGCGGCATCGGCATCTCGTTCGGTGGCCTGGGCCTATTTGGCCCCCGCCGCGGGCGGCTCGCCGTTCCTCGCCGTCAGCCTGCACGCGGACAACGCGAAGACGGCTGAGGGAGAGGCCTCACGGGTGGCACTCGGACAGGCTCTCGGGCCGTGGGCGGACGCCTGGAACGCCGCGCACGGCATGCCCGGCGCTCCCGTGGTGCTGATGGCGGACCTGAACTCGTACGACAAGCGGCAGCCGAGCGGTGCGCAGGCCGTGCTGCGGAACAGCGGCTGGACCGACGCGTACGTCGCGCCGACCAAGCGCAATGTGCAGTACTCCACGATCAACTACAACCCGCTGCTGCCGCTCGCGGAGCAGGGCTTCCCGACCAAGCCCTACGAGTTCCGGACCAGCAGGAAGAACCCGGTGCTGAACGCCACCCGCATCGACTACGTGATGACGCGGGGCGGGGTGCAGCCCCTCGACTACGAGGTCGTCATCCGGCTGAATGCACAGGGCCGCTTCGTCCCGGAGTACCAGGCCTCCGACCACCAGATGGTGCGCACGACACTGGCGTTCCCGACCAGCTAGCGACTGGTGGTCGAGATGACGACCCCGATCGAGACCGCCGAGAACGTCAGCACCACCAGCGCCAAGATCACTGCGAACAGGATGTAGCGGCGGTTGTGGCGGTGCGGATCGTTGGGGTCCTGTTGCTCGTCCACGGCTCGAGGCTAGTCGCCGGAACTGCGCCATCGCGGATCGGGACCTTCGTCCGTCTCGGGGGCACTCCGGGCGGGCTACGGTGGTCGTGTCCACATACCACCGGGGGTATATATGACTCGCACCGTGATCATGGGCGCTGGCGTCGCCGGCCACACCGCCGCGCTGCACCTTCGCCGGATGGTGGGCAAGGAGCACGACGTGGTGGTCATCGCGCCCAATGCGAAGTGGAACTGGATCCCCTCCAACATCTGGGTCGGCGTCGGACAGATGACGACGAAGCAGGTGACGTTCCCACTGGCGCCGATATACCGCCGCAAGGGCATCGAGTTCCACCAGGCGCTGGCCACGGAACTCCATCCCGAGGGCAGCGGTGACCTCGCGCGACCGCACGTGACCGTCCGCTACACCGACCCGGCCCGGGCCGACGAGATCGGCCGCATCGAGTACGACTACCTGATCAACGCGACCGGACCGAAGCTGAACTTCGGGGCCACCCCGGGACTCGGCCCCGACGGGAACAGTTGGTCCGTGTGCACCGCAGGCCATGCGGAGCAGGCGAATGCGGCCCTGCAGGAGGTGATAGCGAAGCTCAAGCGCGGAGAGCGGCAGACGCTCCTGATCGGCATGGGCAATGGCACCTGCACCTGTCAGGGCGCGGCCTTCGAGTACACCTTCAATGTCGAGCACGAGCTGAGGCGCGAGGGCGTCCGAGACCGGGCCGAGGTCATCTACCTGACCAACGAGTCAGAGCTCGGCGATTTCGGCATGGATGGCATGAACTTCGGGCACAAGGGGCAGGTCATCCCGAGCCAGTCGTTCACCGAGTCGATCTTCCAGGAGCGCGGTGTCAAGGCGATCCTGTCGGCGGCGGTCGAACGCGTCGACGAGGGGAAGGTCAGCTACGAGGTCGTGGACGGCACCAAGGGCGAGCAGGAGTTCGACTTCGCCATGCTGCTGCCTCCCTTCCGCGGAGCGGATCTTGTCGCGTTCGACGCGGCCGGGCAGGACATCACCGCGGAGGTGTTCGCACCGAGCGGCTTCATGAAGGTCGATGCCGACTACACGGCCAAGCCGTACGAGGAGTGGCGGGCCAGCGACTGGCCCCGGACCTATCAGTCGGTGAAGTACGACAACGTCTGGGCGGCCGGCATCGCGTTCGCGCCACCCCATGCGATGTCCCGACCTCGGACGAGCCCCAACGGCACCCTGATCGCCCCCGCGCCGCCTCGCACGGGCATGCCCTCGGGGGTCATCGGTCGCGCAGTGGCCCAGACCATCGCCAGCCGCATCAAGCACGGATCCCCAGGGCAAGGTGCACACGGCGTCGATGGCGGACATGGGCGCGGCGTGCATCGCCTCAGCCGGCAAGGGCTGGCGTAGCGGCACGGCCGCGGCCATGACGGTCTTCCCGATCATCCCCGACAAGGAGAAGTACGGTCCTGCTGGTCGCGACACGAAGGAGACCTACGGCGAGATCGGCCTGAGCGCCCACTGGATGAAGGTGATGCTCCACTACCTGTTCATCTACAAGGCCAAGGCGCGCCCGCTGTGGTTCCTGATCCCCGAGTAGGAGGCATGCCATGAGCAACGTGAGGGCGTTCCCGGACGCGCCGGTGGCGTCGCCGGCCGAGGTGAGAGCGCGCACCAACCTGGTGATCCAGGCGTGGCGGTTCGCCCTGCTGAACGCGAAGATGATCGCGATGGTCACGAAGGGCCATCACTGACCGTGGCACATGCGGAACTGCCGTCCTGGTCGTCCGTCCTGGCGGTCGTCGCCCATCCCGACGACGAGTCCTTCGCACTGGGCGCGGTACTGGATGCGTTCGTCCGATCGGGTGCGCACGTGACCGTGCTGTGCTTCACGCGGGGTGAGGCATCGACTCTGCACGGCGTGACAGGTGATCTCGCGGCCGTCCGGGAGGGCGAGCTCGCGGCCGCGGCTGGTGAGCTGGGCGTCCGCCGAGTGGTGCTCCGGGCCTACCCCGACGGCGGGCTGAGCTCGGTTCCGGTCGAGCAGTTGGTCGACGAGGTGCTCGGCCTCGTGGACGAACTCGGGATCGATGGCCTGGTCGCGTTCGACCCCGACGGCGTGACCGGGCACCCGGACCATCAGCGAGCCACTGAGGCAGCCACCCTGGCCGGGCGCGCCACGGGCGTGGGCGTCCTCGGCTGGACCATCCCGGACGAGGCTGCCGCGACCTTGCGACGGGAACTGTCGGCGCCGTTCACCGGGCACCCGGTCGCCGACATGGACATCGTCCTGACGGTCGACCGGAGCGCCCAGCTCGGCGCGGTTGAGTGCCACCCGAGCCAGGCGGTGCCCGGGAGCGCGCTGTGGCGACGTCTGGGACTCCTGGGCGACCGGGAGCATCTGCGCTGGCTGACCTGAGTGCCAGCCGCACTCACTCCACGTGCGGACGGACGACGACCACCGGGCACGGGGCGTGGTGGACGCAGTAGTTCGCCACCGATCCGAGGTGCATCCCGGGCAACTCCCCATGCCCTTGGCTGCCGACCACGAGCAGGTCGGCACCCCTGGCCGCGGTGGTCAGGGCAAGCGCCGGCCGCATCTGCAGCAGCTCGGTGACGATCGGGACGTCGGGAGCGGTCGCGGTGACGTCTCCCAGAGTGCGGTCCAGCATCTCCTGCGCGTCCTGCGCGTAGTCGTCGTCGGTGTACGTCGGGGTCACCAGAATGGTCCAGGGAATGTCGAAGGCCGTGACCACGCGGATCTCGGCTCCCACCCTCCGGGCGTACTGCACCGCCCACTCGAGCGCCGCCACGCTCATGTCCGAACCGTCTGCGCCCACCACCAGGAAGGGTCGATCAGTCATGTCTGCACCCCGATTCCACTCGGTCCTGCTACCAGTGTGCGTCGTCGCTCGCCTCGGATGCCTGACGAGGCCGGGCTAGGGTGAAACCCATCCACACGATTCCCACGGAGGGCCGATGGACTACACGCATCTCGGACGCACCGGACTCAGCGTCAGCAGGATCTGCCTCGGAACGATGAACTTCGGGCCGGTCACCGGCCGCGAGGACTCCTTCGCGATCATGGATCACGCGCACGACACGGGCATCAACTTCTTCGACACGGCCAACGTGTACGGCTGGGGCGAGAACAAGGGCCTGACGGAGACCATCCTGGGCGAGTGGTTCGCGCAGGGAGGCGGGCGTCGCGAACGGACCGTGCTGGCGACCAAGCTCTATGGCGACATGGGGGACTGGCCGAATGACGGCAAGCTCTCGGCGCTCAACATCCGCCGGGCCTGCGATGCGTCGCTGCGCCGGATGCAGACGGACTACATCGACCTGTACCAGATGCACCACGTCGACCGCGCCACGCCGTGGGACGAGATCTGGGAGGCGATGGAGTACCTGAAGATGCAGGGCAAGATCCTGTACGTCGGGTCCTCGAACTTCGCCGGCTGGCACCTCGCTCAGGGGCAGGAGGCCGCGAACCGGCGCGGGGTCCTCGGACTCGTCAGCGAGCAGTCCATCTACAACCTCGTCGAGCGCACCGTCGAGTTGGAGGTGCTGCCGGCTGCGCAGGCGTACGGCATCGGCGTCATCCCGTGGTCGCCGCTGCACGGTGGACTGCTCGGCGGCATCCTGCGCAAGCAGGCGACGGGCGACGTGCAGCGCAGTGCCAGCGGTCGGGCCTCGGACACGCTGGAGAAGCACCGCGCTGCCATCGAGAAGTGGGAGGCGTTCTGCGACGAGCGTGGCGAAGCGCCCGGTGATGTCGCGCTCGCGTGGCTGCTGCACCAGCCGGCCGTCACGGCGCCCATCGTGGGGCCCCGGAACATGGCGCAGCTCGACAGCGCCCTCGGCGCGCTGGGCGTGACGCTCGACGAGTCGGCGCTGGCCCGCCTCGACGAGATCTTCCCCGGCCCGGGCGGCGCTGCACCTGAGGCCTACGCGTGGTGAGCTTCGGCGTGCAGGTGACGGTCGACAGCGCGCATCCGCACGACCAGGCCGACTGGTGGGCTGAGACGCTCGGGTGGCACCTCGAGGCTCAGGACCCCGAGTTCATCCGCCGGATGGTCGCCGAGGGCTTCGCCACCGAAGAGGAGACGACCACGCACAAGGGTGAACTCGTGTGGCGGGCGGGTGCGGCGATCGTCTCTCCCGACGACGGTGTGGGCGGTCGGCCGCGGATCCTCTTCCAGTGGGTCCCGGAGTCGAAGACGGTGAAGAACCGCGTGCATCTCGACATCCGCACGGGGGATGCCGATGCCGAGGCGATCGTGGCGACGCTGGTAGCGCGTGGCGCCACCGTGATCGGCGGCGGACAGCAGGGCCCACATCGCTGGACGACGCTCACGGACCCAGAGGGCAACGAGTTCTGCGTCTGAGCGGTGGCCCGGCCACTAGTCCACGTGCAGGACGGCGGCGCCGCTGAACCGGCCATGCGCCAGGTCAGCAAGCGCCAGGTCGGCGTCGGTGAGCGGGTAGGAGACGGTCGCAGCGCGCACGCCCAGTCGAGGGGCGAGGTGCAGCAGTTCCTCCCCGTCCGCGCGAGTGTTCGCGGTGACACTGCGCAGTCGGCGCTCGTAGAACAGCTCGTCCTCGTAGACGAGGGACGGGATGTCGGAGAGCCAGATACCGGCGGTGGCGAGGGTGGCTCCGCGGTCGAGGGCGCGCAGGGCGACGGGGACCAGGTCTCCGGCGGGCGCGAAGAGGATGGCGCCGTCCAGCGGCACGGGTGGTGCGTCGTGACTCGCACCCGCGGAGGCGCAGCCCAGTTCGAGGGCAAGTCGGCGGTTGTCCTCCCCGCGGGTCAGGACATGCACCTCGAGCCCCTGCGCGATGGCGATCTGCGCGGTCAGGTGGGCCGAGCCGCCGAAGCCGTAGATGCCCAGTCGGCCGCCCGGGGGCACCTCGGCGAGGCGGAGCGCCCGGTAGCCGATGATGCCCGCACACAGGAGTGGGGCGGCCTGGTCGTCATCGAGATCATCCGGCAGGGCGTAGGCGAAGGCGGCATCCACCAGGCAGTACTCGGCGTATCCGCCGTCGACGTCCCAGCCGGTGAACGTGGGGGTGGGGCACAGGTTCTCCCGGCCCGACCGGCAGTAGCGGCAGGACCCGCACGTGCCGCCCAGCCAGGCAACGCCGATCCGGTCGCCCTCGGTGAACCGGGTCACCTGCGCACCGACCGCGTCCACCGTGCCCACCACCTCGTGGCCGGGGACCACGCCGTGCCTGCGGGGCGCGAGATCGCCCTCAGCCAGGTGCAGGTCGGTGCGGCACACGCCGCAGGCCGAGACTCGTACCCGGACCTGCGTCGGACCCGGCTCGGGGTCGGCGCGGTCAACGAGGCGGAGGGGGTGGGTGTCCACCGGACCGGGGGAGTCGACGATCCACGCGCGCATACGCCCAGCGTGGCACGACCCGTCGAGCGTGGCACGACCCGTCGAGCGTGGCGATCCGGCGCGACACGCCGACGGCGAGCGCCTGAGCGCCACGCTCGACGGGGTTGGGGGCCCGGAATGCGGGGCTCCGCCCGTTCGTCGATGATGGCCGGGTGAGCATCGCTGCGCTGGCCGACCTCGTCTCGATCGGCGACGTGGCCGTGCTCACCGGCGCCGGCATGTCGACCGAGTCGGGCATCCCCGACTACCGCGGGGCGACCGGCGCCCAGCGGCGGACGAAGCCGATGACCCACCAGGAGTTCGTCCGTGATCCGGTGGCCAGGCGCCGCTACTGGGCGCGTAGCCATCTCGGCTGGCGAGCCATGGCGGACGCGCGGCCGAACGAGGGGCATCTCGGCCTGGCTCGTCTCGAGGCCGCGGGAGTGATCACCGGCACCATCACCCAGAACGTCGACGGTCTGCACCAGGCCGCCGGCTCGCGCCGCGTCGTCGACCTGCACGGTCGACTGGACCGCGTCGTCTGCCTGGCGTGCGGTGAGACGACGCCTCGCACCCAGCTCGACGCCCGCCTGCACGAGGCGAACCGTGACTGGCGGGCCACTGTCCTCGCCCACCACGCCGACGGCGACACGGAACTCGATCCACGGGCGATCGAGGATTTCCGCGTGGTCGACTGCTCCGCATGCGACGGACCGCTGAAGCCGGACGTCGTCTACTTCGGCGACAACGTCCCGCCGGAGCGCGTCGATGAGGCGCTGTCGCTGATCGATCGCGCGCGCGCATTGCTCGTCCTCGGCACCTCCCTCCACGTGTACTCGGGGCGCCGGTTCGTGCTGCGAGCCGAGCAGCGCGGCCTGCCCATCGCCATCGTCAACCAGGGGCCGACTCGCTGCGACGCCCTCGCGACCGTCCGCATCGACGCCCCCATCGGTCGAAGCATCATCGAACTGCAGTCCGTGGCAAGGTGGACGGACAGAGCCACCATGCTGGAGAGGACGTGACGTCATGATCACCCTGATGACCGACCTGCCGGCCGGGATCGTCGGATTCGAGGCGACCGGCACGGTCCAGGCAACCGACTACCGGGAGATCCTCGAGCCGGCCATCGAGACCGCGCTGAAGCAGCACGGCAGGGTCCGCCTGCTGTACCTGCTCGGCGAGGGATTCGACGGCTACAGCGGTGCGGCCATGTGGGAGGACGCGATGGTCGGCACGCGGGACTGGACCAAGTGGGAGCGGATCGCCGTCGTCAGCGACAAGGACTGGGTCCACGTGACGGTGGGCGCCTTCGCGTGGATGGTGCCGGGCCGGATCCGCACCTTCCCCGTCTCGCGCAAGGACGATGCGGTCGCCTGGCTCGAGGAGGAGTGAGCGACGACGTCACTCAGCTCGCGCAACGCCTGCGAGTCGGTCCCGGTGAGCTGACCCGGGCGATCGGCGGCCCCTGGCACGTGGCCTGGCGAATCCCGGAGCGCGAGATCGAACGCCCGGGCACGCTGCTGGTCGGCCGCGCGGGTCCGTCCGTCGCGCTGCTCGTCAGTGACGATGCCGACCCGCTCGTCACGGTCGGACACGCGGTGGGGCAGTGGCACGGTCCTGCGACGCTGCAGTGGTCCGTCGACGAGGTCACCGAGGTGCTGCAGACCCCCTCCCGCGATGCGCCGAGCGGGGACGTGGACGGATTCCTTGCGGCGCTGGAGGAGGCGGTCGACGCGGCCTTCGCGGAGACCCGGTCGAGGCTGGTCCTGTGCCGGTACTGCGGCAGCCTGGTCGCGCCGGAGCACGCGCTGTCCGACGACACCTGCCACGGCTGCGGCTCGCAGGTGCACGGCATCGTCTACTGACATACTCGCCGCATGTCGATTCTCGACCTGTTCCGCGTTGACGATCAAGTGGCCGTGGTGACCGGATCCGGTCGCGGCATCGGTCGCGGCATCGCCCTCGCCCTGGCCGAAGCAGGCGCCGACGTCGTCGTCACCAGTCGGCGAGCCGAGGACGTCGCCGAGGTCGCCGAACGCATCCGCGAGCGCGGTCGGCGAGCGCTGGAACTGCCGGGTGACCTGAAGGAGCCGGGCATGGCGAAGCGCCTGGCGGAAGCCGCGGTGGCCGAGTTCGGGCGACTGGACATCTGGGTCAACAACGCAGGCGGCACGGATGATGCGCACGTCAAGCCCATGACGCAGGTCACCGACGACGAGTTGCGCGACATGCTCGAGCTGAACGTCATCGCGGCGGCGGCTGGAGCGCGGGAGGCCGCGCTGCGCATGGCGCAGGGTGGGGCCATCGTCAACGTGTCGTCCGGCGCTGGGATGCGGGCGGCGCCGAACACCGGGGCGTACGCGGCCAGCAAGGCGGCCCTGCTCAACCTCACCCTCACGCTGGCGGCGGAGCTCGCGTCGGCCGGCATCCGCGTCAACGCCATCTCGCCGGGGATGGTGCCGACCGACTCGTTCTACCGGGTGCTGCAGTTCGACGAGTCCGATCTCGAGGCGCTGGCGCGCACCGTGCCGCTGGGCCGGATGGGCACGCCGGAGGACATGGCGGCGGCGGTGCTGTACTTCGCGTCGCCGGCGTCGTCCTGGGTGACGGGGCAGAACCTGCTGATCGGCGGCGGTCGCGAGGGTGGCAAGTCCGTCGAGCACCGCTGACTCCGGGCGGCGACTCAGCGGTACAGGCGGTCCAGCACCTCGATGACGCCGGTGCCCGGCTCCGAACCGGTGACGTAGTCGGCCAGCGCCTGGATCTGCGGGCGCGCATGCCCCATCGCCACGGCGTACCCGGCCCACTCCAGCATCTCGATGTCGTTCATCGAGTCGCCGATGGCGAGCACGTCCGATCGGTCGATCCCGAGCCGCGTGCACAGGGCCTGCAGGCCGGTCGCCTTGCTGACGCCCTTGATGCCGAGGTCCAGCCACGCCACGTCCGTGATGCCGAACGTGATGGCGTGCATGTCCAGGTGCTCGACGACCGGGCCGAGCCCCTCCTCGACGTGCTCGTCGCTGCGCACGATCACGCGCACCACGGGGTCGCGGGTCAGCTCAGCCCACGTCACCTCCCGGATGTCGAGCGATACTCCGCGGTCAACGAAGAGGCGCGACGTGAGGAACACGCCGTCGGGGCGCTCGACGGCGAACGTGGCCGTCGGCAGGAGCGGGCCGAGCTCGTCGAGCAGTTCGGTGGCGTCGAACGTCATCGCCTCGACGACGGTCTCGGGGTCGACGGTGACGAGCATCGCGCCGTTGCTCACGATCGCGTACTCGTGCATGCCCGCGCCGCGGGCGACGTAGCCGGTAGTGGTCAGCGAGCGGCCGGTGGCCGCGACGACGTGCGCGCCCTGCTCGGTGACGCGCGCGATGGCGTCGGCGACCCCGGGCGGCACGTCCCCGCTCTGCGGCACGAGGGTGCCGTCGAGGTCGACGGCGATCAGTGCCGGCCGCAGCCCGTCCGGAGGGGTCACGAGGCCGCCGCGTGGGCGCCCGCGCGGCGGCCGAACAGCGAGCCCGCCGCCAGGCTCATGCCGCTCGCGTACTCGTCGCCGTCCTGGGCCAGGTGATTCGTGCAGGCGCCCGCCGCGTAGAGACCGGCCACCGCAGTGCCGTCCTCGCGCAGCGCCCGCCCGTCGGCGTCGGTGACCAGGCCGCCGAGGGACATCCAGTGGTAGTCCGAGCGGGGGATGGAGATCTCGAAGACGGCGTACGGCGCGTGGAGCGGCTTCAGCCAATCGGGGTGCTTGTGGAACTCGGCGTCCTCGCCGCTCGCGACGTCCGCGTTGTACCGGTCGAGCGTCGCCGCGAGGGAGCCCGAAGGCAGGCCGAGGGCGGCCTCCATCTCCTCGACGGTCTCGAAGGCGTCGATGAAGGTGTGCGATCCGTGCTTGGGGTAGCCGAAGATCTCCTCGTCGAGGATGAGGAAGGCCTTGGCCTCGGGCTGCCGGGCGACGAGGTGCGCCATTCGTCCGTGGTAGACGTCCTCGGCCACGAAGCGACGGCCCTCGGCGTTGACCACGATGCCCTTGATCAGGTCCTCGGGAGGGTAGATGGACGCGGTGGCGATGAGCCCGTCCATGCCGTGCTCGGCCACGCCCACGGAGCGTCCCAGCAGCAGGCCCGCGCCGTCGTTGGTGGGCTCGCCGAGCGGCTTCCCGTACTCGGAGAACAGCGGCATGTGCTCTCCGGTGACGTCTGGGTTGAGGTTGAAGCTGCCGGCGGCCAGGACCACGCCCTTGCGCGCGCGGATGTACGAGTCGTGCCCGTCCTTGCGCATCGTGACGCCCACGACCCGGCCGTCGTCGTCCTGCACCAGGCCGATCACGTTGGCGTCGTAGACGACGGGCACCTGCTCGCGCTCGACGGTGGCCAGGATGGCGCTCATCGCCACGTAGCCGCCGCTGATCTCCCCGTCGCCGGACACCTGATGGCCGCGTGGTGCCGGCACCGCCTGCTCGCGGAAGGGCCACGCCTTCTCGTTGCCGGTGGTGAGCAGGCCCTCGCCCGTCCGGGTGTACACGGCCTTGTGCGTGTACGCCTCCCGCGCGAAGGGCACGCCCTGCGCCTCGAGCCAGTCGAACTGGGCGCGGCTCTCGTCGCAGAAGACGCGGAGCTTGTCCTCCTCCTGCGTCGTGGTGACCGCGCGGAGGAAGGCGTACATGTTCTCGGGGGAGTCGTCGTAGCCGCAGGCGGTCTGCACGTCGGTACCGCCGCCGAGGTAGAACTGGCCCTGCGACAGGGCGCTGGCCCCGCCGCCGGCGCCGGCCCGCTCGAGCACCAGGACCTCGGCGCCCGCGCGCTGCGCCTCCAGGGCTGCCCCGGCACCCGCGATGCCCAGCCCCACGACCACGACGTCGGCGGTCCGCGCCCAGGAGGGCACGTCGTCGGCTCGGAACGGACCCTCGACGACCGGCATGACCCTCCTAGGCACCCAGATATATGGACGTCATAGTAACCAGGCTCACCCCCCAGGCTCGCCCCCAGGCTCCGCCCAGATTTGCACCGCTTCCCGGTTCAAATCGCGGACAGAAGAGGCAATTCGGGCACGGAATCTCGATTTGCACCGGGAAGCGGTGCAAATCTGGGGCGGGTTCGAGGGGCGAGGGTCAGGCCGGGCGGAAGGAGTCGTGCACCACGGGCTGGGCGTGCTTGACCATGACGTGGTGGGTGACCGAGTACTCGAGGACCGCCTCGTGGCTCATGTCCTTGCCGAAGCCGCTGGCCTTGACGCCGCCGTGCGGCGCCTCGCTGGCGATCGGCAGGTGATCGTTGACCCAGGTGACGCCGGCGTCGACGCGATGGCTGACGCGCAGGGCCCGCGCCACGTCCTGCGTCCACACCGAGCTGGCCAGCCCGTACCGGCTGTCGTTGGCGAGCGCGACGGCGTCGTCCTCGTCGTCGAAGGGCAGCACCACCAGCACCGGGCCGAACACCTCGCCCTGCACCAGTTCGCTGGACTGCTCGGCATCCACCATCACGGTCGGCGGGTAGTAGGAACCCGGGCCGGTCGGCAGCTCTCCGCCCGTGGTGGCACGCGCCCCAGCCTCCCGCCCCCGGGTGACGAAGCCGTGGACGTGGTCGCGGTGCGCGGAGGAGACCAGTGGTCCGATGTCGGTCTCGGCGCCCATCGGATCGCCCACCCGTACCTGCTCCATGGTCCGGGTCAGGGCCTCGATCGCATCGGCCATGAGTGCGCGCTGAACGTAGACGCGGGTGGCCGCCGTGCAGTCCTGGCCGGAGTTGTACGTGGCGCCTAGGGCGAGCGCACGAGCGGCCGCGTCGAGGTCGGCGTCGGCGAAGAGCAGCGCGGGCGCCTTGCCGCCGAGTTCGAGATGCACGCGGGTGATGGTGTCCGCAGCCGCTCGCATGACTGCCTGCCCCGTGCGCGTCGAGCCGGTGACCGAGACCATCCGCACTCGGGGGTCGCGGACCAGCGCCTCGCCCACGTCGCCGCCGCCGGTCACCACGTTCAGGACGCCCGCGGGGACGCCGGCCTCCACGGCCAGTTCCGCCAGCCGCAGCGTCGACCGTGGCGTCGCGGGTGCGGGCTTGAGGATCATCGTGCAGCCGGCGGCGAGGGCGGGCCCCGCCTTCCAGATCGCCATGATCAGCGGGAAGTTCCACGGCGTGATCGCGCCGACCACGCCGACGGGCCGGCGCACCAGCATCGAGGTGTAGCCCTGCGACAGCACTCCGGCACCAGTGCCCTCCAGCGAGCGGCCGGCCCCGGCGAAGAAGCGCAGGTTGTCCGCGGCGAACGGCAGCTCTCCGTCCGCGAACACTGCTCGGGGCTTGCCCGAGTCCTCGACCTCCAGCCGGGTCAGCGTGTCGGCATCCGCCTCCATCAGGTCGGCCAGCCGCAGCAGGACGCGGGCCCGTTCCCCGGGGGTCCGCTGCCCCCAATCGGCGCCCGCACGGTCGGCTGCGGCCGCGGCTCTCGCAACGTCGGCTGGCGAGGACTGGAGGAAGGATTCGCGCACCTCTCCGGTGGCGGGGTCGACGAGATCCGTGGGCGTGCCCGAGCCTGCGGCGTACGCGCCCTCGATGAACGATCCGGTGGTCGCCATGGGTCTCCTCAGCTGTTGAATCCGATGCCGAACGCGTCGAGCAGGCGCAGCCACGGGCCACGCCTGCCGGTGGCGTCCTCGCGGGCCAGCGCCGCACGTGTGATCTGGACGGTGGGGTAGCGCAGCGGCTCAGGCGGGAACGGGACCGGCTTGTGTCGCACCATCGACAGCCGCGTGCGCTCGGTGTCCGCGCCGAAGAGCAGGTCCAACGCGACACGGGCGCCGAAGCGCGAAGCCGCGACGCCGAGGCCGGTGTACCCGACGCTGTACGCGACCCGACCGCCCAGCGCGGTGCCGAAGACCGGTGTGAAGCGGGAGGTGGAGTCGATCAGTCCGGCCCAGCGATGCGTGAAGCGCAGCCCCGCGAGCTGGGGGAAGGTGTCGAAGAACTGTCGCGCGAGCAGTGCGTGCGATGCGTCGCGCTGCTCACGCTGGGCGTCAGTGCGGTTCCCGAAGTAGTAGATCGCGTCGTAGCCGCCCCACAGGATCCGGTCGTCGGGGGTGCGCCGGTAGTAGTGGAACTGGTTGCCCGCGTCGGTCAGCCCCTGGTTCTCCTGCCAGCCCAGGGCCGACAGTGCCGCGGGCGACAGCGGCTCGGTCACGAGCACGTGGTCGTAGACCGGCAGGACGCGATGACGCAGGCGCCGCAGCAGCGGGGGGTACGCATTGGTCGCGAGCAGCACGTGGCCGGCCGTGATGCTCGACCGATCGGTGGCCACTTCGACCCCGGCGTCCCGCCTTCGGATGGATCGGACGGCGGTGCCCTCGTGGATGCGGATGCCGCGCCGCAGGGCGGCTGCGCGCAGCCCCCAGGCCAGTGCCGCGGGATCGACGAGTCCCCCTCCGGAGCGAACCCGCAGGCCGCCGAGGTAGGTCGGCGAGTCCACGTCGGCGCGGACGGTCGCGGCGTCCTGCAGCGTGGCGTCCTCGCCGTACCGCGCGTGCAGCGCGGCGGCGTCCTGCAGCGACTGCCACTGGTGGGGCGTCGTCGCGACCGCGGTCTTGCCGCACAGTCGCAGGTCTGCGTCGATGCCCTCCCGGCGCACGAAGTCGGCTATCTCCCCGACGTTCTCCTTGCCGAGCCGGATGAGGTCGAGCAGCTCGGACGGCCACAGCTGCTCGCCGTGCGCCAGGCCGTGGGTCAGGGACTCGGACAGGAAGCCCCCGTTGCGGCCCGAGCCCCCGAACGCGATGGTGTGCGCCTCCACCAGGACGATGTCGGCGTCGGGTCGCAGTGCGCGGGCCTCGATGGCCGCCCAGAGCCCGGTGAAGCCGCCGCCGACGATGAGCACGTCGCAGGTCGTCCGCTTGGTCAACGGCTCCTCGGGCTCGGGCGCGTCGATGCGATCGGTCCAGTAGACGCTCGGCTCGGCGTCGCGCAGCGGGTCGGTCGCGGGCATCGACTCCGTGGTCACGCGGCACCCGCGAGCACGACGGCGCGACGCGGATCCCAGGCCAGGTGGACGCGCTCACCACGCGTCGTCGACGTGGCGCCCTGGCAGGTCACCAGCACGGGATGCTCGTGACCGTCCACGCCGATGGCCAGCGTCGACGTGCCGCCGTAGAACTGGATGTCGAGGACGGTGCCCTCGAGCATGCTCTCGGGCGGGTCAGCAAGGCGGGCGTCCTCGGGGCGGACGATGAGGGTGGCCTCGGGCGTGGTGACGGGCCACGGTCGGTGCCCCGGGAGGTCGCCGAGACCGGGAACGAGGACGCCGGACTCGCTGAGCGAGCCGGTGAAGGCATTGCTCGACCCGATGAAGTCGGCGACGAAGGTCGTGCGCGGCCGCTGGTACAGGTCCAGGGGCGTGTCGAGCTGCTCCACGCGTCCCTGCGACATCACCGCGATGCGGTCGGCCATCGACATCGCCTCCTCCTGGTCGTGGGTGACCACGACGAAGGTGATGCCGACCTCGTGCTGCAGCCGCTTCAACTCCAGTTGCATCTCCGAGCGCACCTTGCGGTCGAGTGCGGACAGTGGCTCGTCGAGCAGCAGCATGCGTGGGCGCTTCACGATCGCTCGGGCGAGGGCCACCCGCTGTCGTTGGCCGCCGGACAGCTGGGCGGGACGGGCCTTGGCCTTGCCGGTGAGCCCGACGGTGTCCAACACCTCGGTGACGCGCGCCCGGACCTCGTCCTTGGGCAGGCGCTCGCGCTCGAGTCCGTACGCGACGTTCTTCTCGACGGACATGTGTGGGAAGAGCGCGTAGGACTGGAACATCAGGTTGATCGGCCGCCGCTCGGGAGGCAGCGTCGCCAGATCGATGTCGCCTGACTCCGTGGGCATCGTCATGCTCCCGGTGTCGGGATCCTCGAAGCCGGCGATGCTGCGCAGCAGGGTGGTCTTGCCGCAGCCGCTGGGCCCGAGCAGGGCGAAGAACTCGTTCTGCCGGATCTCGAATCCGACGTCGTCGAGCGCGACCGTCTCTCCGAACCGCTTGGACAGTCCGGAGAGGCGAAGGATGGGGGGACGGGTGTCGGTCATAGGGAGTCCGTGAGCTTGGTGATGCGCTGGGCAGAGATGACGACGGTGAAGCTGACGAGGAGGAGCAGGGCGGCAAGGGCGTTGATCTCGGGGGTGACGCCGAAGCGGACCATCGAGTAGATGACGATCGGCAGCGTCGGGGTGGCGGGCCCGTTCGTGAAGAAGGCGATGACGAACTCGTCGAGGCTCAGGGTGAAGACGAGGAGGGCGCCCGCGATGATGGCGGGCATCAGGCTGGGCACGGTGATGCGCATGAACGTGCTCACCGGGCCGGCGCCGAGGTCGCGACTTGCCTCCTCGAGGCTGGGGTCGGTGTGGCCGAGCCGGGCGAGCACGACCGCTGCGACGAACGCCATGCCGAAGACCACGTGTGCGAGCAGCACGGTGTGCAGGCCGAGCGTCACGCCGACCAGCGTGAAGAAGGCGAGCAGTCCGATGGCCAGCGCGAGGTCGGGGATGATCGCCGGCGCGAGCGAGTAGGCCTCGATCCACGCCGAGCGGAAGTAGCGGTTGATGCCGATCGCCAGCAGGGTCCCGAGGATCGTGGCGATGACCGTGGACCCGACGGCGACGATCATCGTGTTGATGAAGCCCTCACGGATCAACTCGTCCGAGAGCAGCTCCCCGTACCACTGCGTGCTGAAGCCGGTCCACGTGTACGGGGTCTTGCTGGCGTTGAACGACATCACGACCAGCACGAGGATGGGCGTGTAGAGGAAGACGTACGTCAGCCACAGGGGCACGTTGAGCCAGCCGAGCCTACGCATGGGCGCCACGCCCGTTGATGCGTCGCGAGACGGCTGCCTGGAGGGCGAACAGGAGGACGAGGAAGGCCACCATGCTCAGTGCGAGGACGGCCCCGAACGGCCAGTTTCGGGCCACCAGGAACTGGTCCCGGATCAGGTTGCCGATCATCTCGGACTTGCCGCCGCCGAGGAGCTCGGGCACGACGAAGTTCCCCAGCGAGGGGACGAAGACGAAGATCGCGCCGATCATCGCTCCCGGCAGGGTCAGCGGGAGCGTCACGTCGAGGAAGGTGCGCGCCTTGCTGGCACCGAGGTTGCGGGCCGCCTCCTGCAGCTGCGGATCGAGCCGCTCGATGGCCGCGTACACCGGCAGGATCACCAGCGGCAGGTAGGCGTAGAGGAGTCCGACCACGACGGCGCCGCGGTTGTAGAGCAGGCCGATGGGGGAGTCGACGATGCCGAGCCCGACGAGGGCGGCGTTGAGCGGGCCCTCGGTGTTGAGCAGCACGATCCAGGCGTACGTCCGGATGAGGAAGTTGGACCAGAAGGGCAGCACGACGAGCACGAGCGCGACCGTCCGCCACCTTCGGGGCAGCCGGGCGATGGCGTAGGCAGCCGGGTAGCCGAGCAGGAGCGCGAGGACGGTGGTGATGCCGGCGATCACCACCGAGTTGCCGAGGATGGAGAGGTAGACCGAGTCGAGGGCCTTGCTGAAGGCGTCGAGTGAGAACTCGCCCTGCACGCCGCCGAATCGTCCGCGCTCGAGGAAGGCATAGCTGGCGACGATGAGCAGGGGCACCGTCATGAACAGCGTCACGTACAGCAGGCCGGGGCCTGCGAACACGGCACGCCCGACGAGGGCGCGGCGCCGTGGGGCGCCGCGCCCTGCATCGCGCGTGGGTGAGCTCACCTTCAGCTCGACGTGACCTCGGTGGCGAGATCGGTGTACTTCACGCTGTCCTCGCCGAGGTCGATGATCGCCTCGCCCTGCAGGAGCTCAGCCGGCGTCATGCCCATGTTCGGGAAGTCGGCGTTCAGGGCCATGACTCCCTCGGACTCCGTGGCGGCCTTGTTCGGGACCTTGTAGAGGATGTTCTCCGCCACCCAGGCGTGGTTGGCGGGATCGAGGATGAAGTTGATGAAGGCGTGCGCCGCCTCCTTGTTCTGCGACGAGTCCAGGACGACCATCGTGTCCGTCCAGAGATCGCTGCCCTCGCTCGGAATCGTGAACTTGATGTCCGGGTTCTCTGCGGTGCCGTAGTTGCACCAGCCATCCCACGCCACCACTGCGTTGGCCTCGCCCGAGACCAGACGGCTGTAGAACGTGGTGTCGTCGTAGGCCAGCAGGTCGTCCTTGCTCGCGATGAGCAGCTCCTTGACCTCCTGCAGCTCGGCGTCGTCCGTGGTGTTGATGCTGTAGCCGAGGGCCTTCAGGGCCGGCAGTGCGAGCCAGCGCTCGGTCGTCATCTGGGTGACCTTGCCCTTGCTGTCGTCGCCTGGCTCGAGGATGGCGTTCCAGCTGGTGGGCTCGTCGATCAGGTCACTGCGGTAGCAGATGCCGGTCGTGCCCCACGCGTACGGCACGGAGTAGGCGTTGCCCGGGTCGTAGGCGAGCTCGGTCGCCTCGGGGAACAGGTTGGCCAGGTTGGGGATCTGTGCGGCATCGATCGGTGCGAGCAGCCCGGCGTCGTTGAGCGCCTGGGCGTACTGGCCGGAGACGAACGCCACGTCGAAGCCCGAGTCGCCGCCGGCGGTGAGCTTCGCCATGATCTCCTCGTTGGTCGCGTGGTTCGCGATCGTCACGGGAGTGCCGTTGGCGGCCTCGACCTGCGCGGCGAGGTCCTCCGGGTAGTAGCCGGCCCAGTTGGAGATGGTCAGCGTCTGGCCGGTCAGGTCACCGGTGGCGGCTGCCTCGCTCTCCATGGGGGCTTCCTCCGAAGCCTCCGCCGCAGCGGACGACGCGGCGGGCGCGCTCTCCTCGGATGAGGCCGAGTCGCCACTGCTGCACGCGGTGACGAGCAGGGCGGCGGTTGCCAGACTGACCATGGCCAGGGGGGTTCGACGTCTCATGGGCGCTCCTTGGGCGGGATCTTCATCGGATGTTCAGGACATGAAACCCGAACCAACGGCCGCGCGGCACTGGTTCCGTGAAAAATCTGAATTGCAGTTCAGTAACGTCTACGCTGCGCGGATGGCCCGGTCGAAGGAGCGGCGAGCGGATCTGCTCGTTGCCGCGCAGCGCGCAATGGCCGCGCACGGCGCCGGGGTCCGGCTGAACCAGGTGGCCGAGGAGGCCGGCCTGACGTCAGGGGCGATCCTGTACCACTACCCGGATCTGCAGACCCTGCTCGTCGACGCCAACCGGGCGGGCACGGAGCGGTTCTACGACGAGCGGGTGCAGGCTCTCGATGGCCTGACCGATCCGGCGCAGCGCCTGGTGGTCACCATCACGTCGGGCCTGCCGCGAGACCGGAACGACGAGGAGGTGCGCCTGCTGTGCGCCCTCGGCGGCGAAGCGGCGCGCAACACCGTCTACGCCGTACTGCTGACCTCCCTGTACGACCGTCAGGTCGGCATGTACCGGACCATCCTCGAATCCGGTGCGACGCAAGGGGTTTTCGACCTCGCGTCGGACTCGCTGACCATCGCGCGGAATCTCGTGGCCCTCGAGGACGCGTACGGCTACCGGATCATGGCCGGACACCCGATCCTCGACCATGACGCCGCCGCGGACCTGATCCTCGACTACGCACGACTGGCCACCCGTCACCCCCTCACCCGGAGTTCTGATGACTGAGCGACCCCTCACCATCCTGTTCATGCCCGAGTCGGCCTATGGCCCCACCAACCAGTGCGTCGGCATCGGCAAGGTCCTTCTGGAGCGCGGCCACCGCGTTGTGTTCGCCGCGGAGGCGTCGTGGAACGGCAAGCTGGCGCCACTCGGGTTCGTCGAGGACCTGGTCGACCTGGCGCCCGTGCCCGACGATGCGGGCGAGCAGGACGCCGGCCAGTTCTGGAAGGACTTCATCCGCGAGACCGCGCCGGAGTTCCGCAAGCCGACGATCGAGCAGCTGGACACGTTCATGAAGCCGACGTGGCAGGCGCTCATCGACGGCGCCGTCTACTGCGAGCCGCAACTGCGGCAGATCATCGAGCGGGTCCGGCCGGACGTGATCGTCGAGGACAACGTCGTGTGCTTCCCGGCGCTGATGACGGCCGGCGTGCCGTTCGTACGGATCGTGTCGTGCAATCCGCTGGAGGTGAAGGGCCCGGACATCCCGCCGGCCTACTCCGGCCTGCCGAGCGACGACCGTTCCGAGTGGGACGCCTTCCTCGCCGAGTACGACCGGACGCACCGGCCCATGTGGGAGGCGTACAACACGTGGGTGATCGAGCAGGGCGCGGACCCGCTGCCGGACCTGGAGTTCATCCACGAATCCGAGGCGGCCAACCTCTACGTCTTCCCGGAGGAGGCCGACTACACCGACCGGCGGCCGCTGGGGTCGACGTGGCACCGCATGGACTCGAGCGTGCGCGAGACCGACGACGACTACGAGGTCCCGGCGCAGGTGCGCGACCGCCCCGAGGGCAGCGCCCTCGTCTACCTGTCGCTGGGCAGCCTGGGCGGTGCCGACGTCGACCTGATGCGACGGCTGATCGACGTGCTCGGCGCGGACGCCGCACCGGTACATCGTCAGCATGGGACCGCAGGCACATGAGCTGGAGCTGGCGGAGAACATGGTGGGAGCGGAGTTCCTGCCCCAGACGAAGGTCATCCCGCAGGTCGACCTGGTCATCACGCACGGCGGCAACAACACCACCACGGAGTCGCTGCACTTCGGCAAGCCGATGATCCTGCTGCCGTTGTTCTGGGACCAGTACGACAACGCTCAGCGGATGGACGAGCTCGGCTACGGGGTGCGTCTGTCGACGTATGCGTTCACCGACGACGAGATGACGGGCGCACTCGAGCGCCTGCTCGGCGACGCGGACATGCGCGCTCGGCTGGAGCGGATCGGCGTCGAGATCCGCGCGCGGCAGGGCATGCGTCGGGGGGCGGACGTGATCGAGGCGGTCGGCCGGTCGCACGCCGATCGGGCGTGACCGACCTCTCGGAACTGCTGGGCCGGGCCCATCCGGCGGACCTGCTGCCCACGCGCAGGTCGGATGAGGCCGCCCGGATGGAGCTCCCGCTGGAGCTGGCGGAGAGCCGATCGCTGGGCGCCGGTCCCCGTGGCGAGCTGCACCACCTGCTGATCGTGGACGCCAGGGGAGTGCGCTACGGCGTGCCCGCGGTGGTCGACGGGGGAGTGCTGCGCCGCGCGAGGCCGGGCGACGGAGCGGCGGCTGCGGCGGCGGCCGACTCAGCTGCAGTACCGGCAGCAGCGTCGGAGCGCGACGTACCCGACGACCAGACCAACGAGCTGGTGATCGTGGGCGATGAGTGCGTGGTCAAGTGGTACCTGCATCCGTCGCGAGAGGACGCGCGTGCCCTGCAGCGGCTCGATCTCGTCGCGGAAGCAGGCTTCGTCGGCACTCCGCGGATCCGCAGCCGGCTGCTCGCGGCGGACGGCAGCCTCCTCGCCGTCGTCTCGGACTACCTGCCGGGTGCGGAGGACGGCTGGACGTGGCTGGTCGACGAGGTCCGCGCCCACGCGCTCGACCCGGGCGCGGACGCGCTCGCATCGGTTGCGATCGTCGGTCGGCTGGTGGCCGACCTGCACCTGGCCTTCGCGTCGACCGGGGTGCGGGCGGCGACGACGGAGGAAGCCGGACAGTGGCGGGACCTGGCCCTCGCCGACGCGGAGGCGGCCGAGCTGCCGGCGGACGTGGGCGCACAGGTGCGCTCGCGGCTGATGGTCATCGGAGCGGCCGCCGGCACCCCCGTCATGCCGATCCACGGCGACCTGCACGTCGGACAGGTGCTGCGGACGCCGGGTCCGCGGTACCACGTCATCGATTTCGACGGCAATCCGCTGGTGCCGGTCGAGCACCGGTGGGCGCCGGAGCCGGCCGCCCGCGACGTCGCGGGAATGCTGGCCGCGCTCGACCATGTCGGCCGGGTGGTCCTGCATCGGACGGACGGCCTGACGACGCCCGAACGGGATCGGGTGATCGACTGGATCGGTGCGGCGCAGACCGCCTTCCTCGACGCGTACCGCGGGAGCCTTTCGGAGGCCGGCGCGGCACGACTGCTCGACGACTCGCTGCTGATCCCGTTCATGGTGCAGCAGGAGTGCCGTGAGTACGTCTACGCCGCTCGCTACCTTCCGCACTGGCGCTACGTGCCGGACGCCACCCTCCCGTCCCTGCTCGCGAAGGATCCTCGATGAACCCGGAACTCTTCCTCGCCGACCTCGAGCGGGCCCCCGAGACGCTGGGCCGGCTCGCCCGGGGCGAGTGCGAGGGCGCGAGCTGGGAGGAGACGCCGGCCGTCGCCGCGTCGTCGCTGGTGCTGCTCGGCATGGGCTCCTCGCACTACGCGAACCAGGTGGCCGCGGCTCGGCTGCGGGCCCGGGGTGTCGACGCCGTGGCGGAGCTGGCGAGCAGCGACCTGCTGCCGCTGGCGGACGCGCCCGGCTCGGTGGTCGTGGCCGTCTCGGCGGGCGGGTCGTCGCAGGAGACGCTGGCCGCCGTCGACCGGTATCGCGGCCGGGTGCCGGTCGTCGCGCTCACCAACCGGGCGGCCTCGCCGTTGGTGGACGCCTGCGATGCGACCGTGCTGATGGGGGCGGAGGCGGAGGCTGGTGGCGTCGCCTGCCGCTCCTACCAGCACACGGTGGGTCTGCTGCTGCGCCTCGAGGAGGCGCTGGTCGGAGAGGGGGAGGTGTCCTCGGTGCTCGATCGGGCTGCGGCCGCCTGCGCGGACCTGCTCTCCCGTCGCGGCTCGTGGCTGCCCGACGTGCGGGAGGTCGCACTCGGGCCGCAGGGCACTCACGTGGTGGCTCCGGCACGACGCCTCGGCAGTGCATTGCAGGGGGCGCTGATGCTGCGCGAGGGCCCGCGGCTGCCGGCGTACGCGTGCGAGTCGGGCGACTGGAGCCACGTCGACGTCTATCTCACGAAGACGACCGACTACCGCATGCTGCTGTTCACCGGGTCCCGATGGGAGCCCGAGCTGCTGCGTTGGCTGACCGAGCGGGGCAGCCGGCTGGTGGGCGTGGGCGATCGGCTGCCCGAGGCCGAGGTCACCGTCGAGTACGCGCACTCGGACGATGACGACGTGCGGCTGCTCGCCGAGGTGCTGGTGCCGAGCCTGCTGGCTGCCGAGGTCTGGGCGGAGCAGTCCGCGCCCCGCTGATCAGGGGACGAGATGCAGAGTTGCACCGCTTCCCGGTTCAAATCGCGGACAGAAGGCGCAATTCGGGCGCGAACTGTCGATTTGCGCCGGGAAGCGGTGCAAATCTGTGAGGTCCGGTGGGGTCAGGTGAGGGACGCGTCGTAGATGCTCTGGATGGTGGCGTCCAGGGTGGCGTCGAACTCGGCGTCGGACTGCTTCGCGCTGAGTCCCTCGGTGAGTGCGCGGGAGAACGACGCGATCACGCCGTGGTTGCGACGCAGGAGTGCGTCGGCCTCCGCGCGGCTGTAGCCGCCGGACAGGGCCACCACGCGCAGCACGCGGGCGTCGTTGACGAGGTCCTCGTAGAAGTCGTCGGTGCTCGGCAGCGTCAGCTTGAGCATGATCTGCTGGCCCTCGGCGAGGCCGTCGAGCTGGCCGAGGATCGCGGCCTTGAGCAGGTCCTCCGCGGCCTGCTTCTCCGGGCTGTGGATGTCGACCTCGGGCTCGATGATCGGAACGAGTCCGGCGGCGAGGATCTGGCGGCCGATCTCGAACTGCTGGTCGACGACGGCCGCGACGCCCGCCGGGTTCGCGAGCTTGATGACCGAGCGCATCTTGGTTCCGAACACGCCGTGCTCGAGCGCACGGGCGAGGAGCTCGTCGAGACCCGGCATCGGCTTCATGACCTGGACGCCGTCGGCCTCGTCGGCCAGTCCCTTGTCGACCTTGAGGAAGGGCACGACCTGCTTGCGGGTCCACAGGTACTCCGCGCTGCCCATGCCCTCGACCTGCCGGTCCATGGTCATCTCGAACAGGATGGCGCCGACGATGCGGTCGCCGCCGAACACCGGGCTGGTGATGATGCGCGTGCGCATCTGGTGGATGAGGTCGAACATCTCGGCCTCGCCGGAGTACTCGGACTCCTCGATGCCATAGAGCCGAAGGGCCTTCGGAGTGCTGCCGCCGCTCTGGTCCAGGGCCGCGATGAAACCCTTGCCCTTGCCCATCTTCTCCAGCATCTCGGCGTTCATGTCCGACCCTCCGTGGGTGGCCGTCCGGGGACGGATTCCCACGGACCCTCGACCACTCCTACCGTACTCCGCCCCCCGCCCCGAACCCCCCGTCGGTCTTGAGGTTGGTGGTCGCGAAACGCCAGTTTCGCGCCACCAACCTCAAGACCGACGGGGAGAGGCCCGATAGCGTTCGGGCACCGACACGCGGAGGCCGAATGACCAGCACACCGACGCAGCCCGACCCCACCGCCATGGGCCGGGTCCTCGTCCTGGCCCTGATCGTCGGCATCGTGGCCGCCGCTGGAGCCGCGGTCTTCCTCGAGCTCATCCACGTCGGCGAGAACCTCCTCTACGAGGACCTGCCCGCCGCGATGGGCCTGGACCAGGCGCCGTGGTGGCTGGCAGCCGTGATCCTGCTGGCCGGCGCGACGGTGGTTGCGCTCGCCCGCCGGCTGCCCGGCGCCACCGGCCAGGGCCCGCTCACCGGCTTCCACTTCGACGATCCGCTCCGCATCGTGCCGTCCGTCCTGCTGGCAGCCCTCGGCACGCTGTGCTTCGGCTTCGTGCTCGGCCCCGAGGCGCCGCTGATCGTGCTCGGCACCACGATCGGCGCGCTGCTGACCCGAGGATCGGATCTCAAGGTCCGCCAGGCCGCCATGGTGCTCGGCGGAGTGGCGGCGATCGGCTCGATCTTCGGCAATCCGTTCGTCTCCGGATTCCTCATGCTCGAGTTCGCGGTCTTCGGACTGATCCCGGCGATGCTGATGCCCGCCGTCCTCACCGCCCTGGCAGCGGGCTACCTGACGCAGGTCGGCATCGGCAGCCTGTCCGGGTTCGGCGTACACCCACTCGCGGTGCCAGGGGTGCCGGCGTACGACGTGATCGAGCCGCAGGACCTGCTGGCGGGACTGCTGGTCGCCCTGGTCGCGGCCGTGGTCATCGTCGTCGTGCGGGAGAGCGCGGTCGCCCTCGACAGGGTGGCCGCGACGCGCGCTGTGCCCATGCTCTACGCGGCGGCGGGTGTCACCATCGTCATGCTGCTGATCGCTCAGGTCGGCTTCGGAGTGGATCCCCACCTGATCCTGTTCAGTGGCCAGGCGGCGATGGGCGACCTTGTCGCAGAGACCTCTGCCGGCCTCGTCGTCGTGATCGTCCTCACCAAGGCGGTCGCCTATGCGGCCGCCCTGGGCGGCGGCTTCCGCGGCGGCCCGATCTTCCCCGCCACCTACCTCGGCGTGGGCGTCGGCGTCCTCGTCGCCCTCCTGCTCCCCTCGGTCTCGGTCTCGCCCCTCGCTGCGGCCGGCATCGCTGCCGCCAGCGCCGCGATGATCAAGGCCCCTGGCACGTCGGCCCTGCTCGGCGCCCTGCTCATCGGCGGTGCCGCGTCTGCCGTCGCGCCGTTCGCCATCTTCGGCGCCATCATCGGTCTGATCGTGCGCATCGTCGCCGACCGCCGTCTCGGCGTGCGGTCCATCGAAGGGACGACGCCGACCGAGCCACAGGGTGCCACCGGACCCGCCTGACGACGAGCCGCCAGCGGCGCCGACGCGGCGCGTTGCGTACTGTGATGCACATGACCGAAGCGCCACAGCCGGGCCAGCCGACCACCGTCGTCGGCTACCCCCAGTCCCCCCAGCCGAGCCAGGGCAGTGCCAACCCCGGCATGGCCAGTCTGCGCTCGCAGGTGAGCGTGGTGCGCTACCTGGTGATCGCGAGCATCGCCATGCTCGTGGTGATCGCGGTGGCCCTGGGCGTGGCCCTCACGTCGACGAAGGCGCAGCTCGACGACCTGTCCGCGCAGGTGTCGGCACTGAGTGATCAGGCCGCCCAACAGCAGGCCACCTCCCAGCAGCCGCAGGCCCAGCAGCCGCAGGCCCAGGAGCAGACCCAGCAGCAGGGCACGCCTCAGCTCGGCGCCTCACCGGAGCTGGTGGCCGACGTGGTCACGCCTGCCGGCGCTGATCGCACGGGCGCCATCCTCATCGGCGACGCGGACGCGGCCGACGTGGTCGAGGTGTACGTCGACTACCAGTGCCCGTTCTGCCAGAAGTGGGAGGCCGAGATCGGCTCGGTGCTCGCCGAGCGGGCCCAGCAGCCCGGGTCGGGACTGCTGGTGAAGCAGTACAACCTCGCCTTCCTCGGCGAGGCCAGCCCGGACCTGTCGCCGGCGGGTGCGTCCGCACGGGCCGCCAGCGCCGCGGCGTGCGTCCTCGAGTCGGACGGCGTCCCCGCCTTCACCGCATTCAACGCCCTGGTGTTCCAGGCCGCCGACCCGAGCGAGCCGCCCAGCCAGTTCTCGGCGGAGCAGTTGACGACGCTGGCAGGCCAGGCGGGCGCCTCAGCCGCGGCAGCCGAGTGCATCGCCGCGGAGACCCATGTGCCGTTCGTGGCCGCGACCACGCAGGCCGGCTTCGGCCGCGGCGTCGGCGGGACGCCCACCGTCCTCGTCAACGGCCGCACCGTCGACAACCCGTTCACCGACACGGAGCTGCTGACCCTGGGCAGCGAGTCGTGACCGCCGTGATCCGCCGGCGCTCGATGACGGCCCTGGGTGCGGCGGCTGCCGTGCTCGTGCTCGCTGCCTGCTCGCCGAGCACGGTCGTCAATCAGTCGGCCGACCAGTCCCGGACCGTGCGGGTCTCCGCAACCGGCCAGGCGGACGCGGTCCCCGACGCCGCGCGGGCCTCGCTGACCGTCGAGGTGACGGATCCGGCTTCCGCCCAGCAGGCGCAGTCGGATGCCGCCGTGGCCGCCACAGCTGTCCTGGACGCCGTCAGTGCTGCCGGGGTGGCCGATGCCGACGTCGCCACGCAGGGGGTGTCCGTCGCTCCTCAGTACAACTACACGGACGCGGGCCAGCAACTGGTGGGCTACCGAGCCAGTCAGACCATCGAAGTGACCCTGCGGGACCTCGCGACGGCCGGTGCGACGCTCGACGCTGTCGTCGCCGCCGGTGGCAACGCCGTGCGGGTGGACTCCTTCAGCACGTTCGTGACCGATCCCACGGCGGCGGCCAAGGTGGCGCGGGCCCAGGCGGTCGACATCGCGGAGGCTCAGGCTCAGCAGTACGCCGAACTGCTCGGCTTCACCCTGGGTGAGGTCGTGTCCGTGTCGGAGTCCACCTCGACGGTGGGACCGCCGCCGATCGCGTACGCCGAGGACGCGGCGGTGTCGGCGGAGAAGGTGCCGACGCCGATCGAGCCCGGCACCACGCAGATCAGCGTGACGCTCGATATCTCGTGGGGCATCGAGTAGCCGCTCCCGGCGTGGGGTCGGCGGATGGCAGGATGCCGCCGTGACCGGGCTGCTCTCCACCATCCTCATCGTCGCGTCGTTGGCCGTGGGTGGCTGGACGATCGTGCTGCTGATCCTCAATCGACCTCCCGACCGCCCGCTGTGGGTGGCCCTGGGCATCGTCGAACTGCTCGTGATCGCCTTCCTGGTGGACGGAGTGCTGCAGCTCCTCGGCACCGACCGCCAGTTGGCCCGGCTGGAGTTCCTGCTCTACCTGCTCGGGATGGTGGCGCTGATCCCCCTGGCCGGCTGGTGGGTGCGCGAGGAGAAGTCCCGCGCCGCGGCAGGGGTGCTGCTCGTGGTCCTGCTCGTCATCCCCGTGATGGTGGTCCGAGTGCAGCAGGTCTGGGCGGGCACCAGTGCCTGACGACGTGACCGCCGAGACAGGCGCACCGCGGCCGACGGGTCGTGGCTTCGGTCGCGTCCTTGTAGTCGTCTACGCGGTGTTCGCGCTCGCGGCCACGGCTCGCTCGCTGGTGCAGATCGTCACGAGATACGACGAGGCACCCGTGGCGTACCTCCTCTCGGCCGCGGCGGCCCTGATCTACATCGTCGCGACGGTCGCGCTGGCCCGCGGCGACCGCACCTCCCGCCGCGTGGCCACGATCGCCATCACCATCGAGCTCGTCGGGGTGCTCACCGTGGGCGTCCTGAGCCTCGTCGTGCCCTCGGAGTTCCCCGCTGCCTCCGTGTGGTCGACGTTCGGCAGCGGCTACCTGTTCATTCCGCTGATCCTGCCGGTGGTCGGCCTCTGGTGGCTGCGGCGCACCGCCTGAGCATCAGCCGCCACCTCACGTTCGATCGGCCTCCGACCGTGTAGGAAGGGACCGTGGAGACCCGCTGGCTGGCACGGATCATCGGCGTGGTGATCGCCGTGACGTCCATCGGTGCCGCGGTGCTGCTCTGGGTCACCATCGGTGCCGACCAGCCGGTCAATCCGGTGCCGCCCGTTCAAGAGGCGGTGTTCCGCGGCTGGGACATCTTCTACGCGCAGGAGCGCCCACCCGCGCGGTTCTTCTGGGCCGCCGTCTCGATCGCGATCCTGGCGGTCGCTGCGGTGGCGCTCGTGGAGCGACTCGCCACCCGGCGCGCGCGCCGTTCGCCGGACGCCCATGAGACGCCGCTGTCGCCCGTCGTGCAGATGGCGAGCACGCGGGAGTACGCCGGACCGCTGACCGTGACGGTGCTCATCCCCGCGCACGACGAGGAAGCCATCCTCGCCGAGACCATCACGGCACTGCTCGCACAGGACCGCCGTCCGGATCGGGTGATCGTGGTCGCCGACAACTGCACCGACCGGACGGTCGAGATCGCGCGCGGGTTCGACCTCGAGGTCTTCGAGACACGTGACAACACCGAGAAGAAGGCCGGTGCCCTCAACCAGGTACTGCGTCACCTGCTGCCGGGCCTGCGCCACAACGACGTCGTGATGGTGATGGACGCGGACACCACGCTCGACCAGGGGTTCATCACGGCCGCCGTCGAGCGGTTCGCCGGCGATCGCGCCCTCATGGCGGTCGGCGGGATCTTCTACGGCGAGGACGGCTTCGGGATGCTGGGCCAGTTCCAGCGCAACGAGTACATCCGCTACTCCCGGACCATCAAGCGGCGCCGCGGCCGGGTCTTCGTCCTGACCGGCACGTCGTCGATCTTCCGGCCGACCGCGCTGCGCGCCGTGGCCGACGCCCGCGGCGTGACCGTGCCGGGTCGCCCGGGGGACGTGTACGACACCTCGGCGCTGACCGAGGACAACGAGCTGACCATCGCTCTCAAGTCACTCGGTGCGGTGATGGTGTCGCCGGCCAGGTGCACGGTCGTCACCGAGTTGATGCCGACGTGGCAGGCGTTGTGGAGGCAGCGGATGCGCTGGCAACGGGGCGCAGTGGAGAACATCGGTGCCTACGGACTCACCCCGGCCACCGCGCGCTACTGGGGGCAGCAGATCGGCATCGGCTACGGGACGATCGCCCTCTACAGCTTCATGCTGATGATGCTGCTGATGATCCTCGCGGTGGACACGTGGGTCTGGTTCCCGTTCTGGCTGGGCATCGGAGCGATCTTCGTGCTCGAACGGATCGTCACCGTCTGGCGCGCAGGCTGGTGGCCGCGGATCCTGGCCGCGCTGCTCGTGCCCGAGCTCGTCTACGACATGTTCCTCAGCCTCGTGTTCGTCGTGGGCCTGACGCGCATCACCTTCGGCCGCCCGGCCCGGTGGGGCTATGTGCCTCGAGAGTCCACGGCACCGGCACAGGAGACGGCCCGATGAGCGCCCTGCGGGCCGGCATCCTGCTGCCGCAGTCGGTCCTGGAGTCGGAGTTCTTCCTCGTCCTGGCCACCTTCGTCGCCATCAACACCTTGATGTACGTCACGCTGGCGATCGCCAAGATGCTGCCTCGGATCTACGTCAGCGACCTCTTCCACCGCCGCAATCGCAGGCGCGAGTCGCGGGCGATCATCCCGCCGCCGGGAGAGGCCGCAACCGGCGGGTGACCCTCGACGCATGATCGTCGGGACCTCCGTCCCTTCCTGCGGCGCGGCCGCAGTGCTGGACTGGTTCGAAAGAGCTGGGGACCGGCATGAACGTGAATGAGCGGGAGCAGCAGCGGCAGGCATACGTGCCTGCGAACGACGAGTTCGCCTGGGAGGCGGCCCGGGATCTCCTGGACGGGCTGCCGGCGGGCGGCCTCAACATCGCGTACGAGGCCGTCGACAGGCATGTCCAGCATGGGCGCGGTGATGTCCTTGCCTTCCGCTTCCTCTCCGACGAGGGTCCCGACGTCGACATCAGCTATGCCGACCTGCAGGCGCGCACCAATCGCTTCGCCAATGTGCTGAACGCCTTGGATGTGGCACCCGGATCCCTGGTGTTCACCCTCAGCGGTCGGCACCCGGACGTCTACGTGGCGATGCTGGGCGCGCTGAAGGCCCGCTGCGGGGTCGCTCCGTTGTTCTCGGCGTTCGGACCCGAGCCGGTGCGCCAGCGCATGTCGGCCGGTAGCGGCACGGTGCTCGTCACGACGGCGTCGGCCTATCGGCAGAAGGTGCTGCCCGTGCGGGATCAACTGCCCGACCTCGCCCACGTCCTGTTGATCGGACCGGGTGCCGTCGCCGTGCCAGAGGACGGGGTGGCCGTCCTGGACGAGTTGATGGCCGCCGCCTCGCCGGAGTACGCGATCCCGCCGACCGATCCCGAGGACACCGCGTTCGTGCACTTCACCAGTGGCACGACCGGTACGCCGAAGGGTGCCGTCCATGTGCACGAGGCGTGCGTTGCCCACCACGCGACCGGTCGGTCGGTGCTGGACCTCCACCTCGGCGACGTGTACTGGTGCACCGCGGATCCGGGCTGGGTGACGGGCACCTCGTACGGCCTGGTCGCACCGCTGACGTGCGGCGTCACCTGCATCGTCGACGAGGCCGAGTTCGACGCCGTGCGGTGGTACCGGAATCTCGAGGAGCAGAAGGTCACCGTCTGGTACACGGCGCCGACGGCCCTCCGGATGCTGATGAAGGCCGGACCCGTCGCACACCAGGGCGTCGATCTCAGCGGCGTGCGGCACGTCTGCAGTGTCGGCGAGCCGCTCAATCCCGAGGTCGTGCTGTGGGGGCAGCGCGAGCTCGGCATGGACATCCACGACACCTGGTGGCAGACCGAGACCGGCGCGATCATGGTGGCGAACGTGCCCGGCCTCGACATCCGCCCGGGATCGATGGGCCGGCCGGTACCCGGCATCGAGGTCGCGCTCATGGCCCGTGACCTCTCCGGGGAGCGGGTCCTCGACACGGACGGCCGGCCGGTGCCGGTGGCTGTCGGGGACGAGGGCGAGATCGCCATTCGGACCCCGTGGCCGTCGCTGATGCGCGCCTACCTCGGCGCGCCTGAGCGCTATGCCTCCTGCTTCGCCGGTGGCTGGTACCTGTCGGGGGATCTTGCGCGGATGGACGAGGACGGCTACGTCTGGTTCGTCGGCCGTGGAGACGACGTGATCAAGAGCGCGGGCCACCTGATCGGGCCGTTCGAGGTGGAGAGCGTGCTGATGGAGCATCCCGCCGTGGCCGAGGCGGGCGTGATCGGCGTCCCGGATCCGACCGTGGGGGAGCAGGTCAAGGCCTTCGTCGAGCTGAAGTCCGGGTTCGAGCCGTCCGAGGAACTGCGTCGCGAACTGGTGGCGCTCGGGCGACGTCGGCTCGGCTCGGCGGTGGCGCCGCGGATGATCGAGTTCTCCCCGCACCTGCCGCTCACCCAGAGCGGGAAGATCATGCGCCGCGTGCTGAAGGCGCGCGAGCTCGGGCTTCCAGAAGGAGATCTCTCGACGCTGGGCAGCACGCCGTGACCGCCGACCTGCTCGAGCGCTATCGGCAGATGCTCAGGATCCGCCGCTTCGAGGAGCGCTGCGCCGAGCTCTACTCCGCCGAGCGGATTCGCGGCTTCGTGCACCTGTACATCGGCGAGGAGGCGGTGGCCGTCGGGTTCATCGGCGAACTGGATGCAGACGACGCCCTCGTCACCACCTATCGGGACCATGGCCACGCGTTGGCCCGCGGCATGGACATGCGGGCGGTCATGGCGGAGATGTACGGCCGGGTCGAGGGGGTCAGCCGAGGGCGAGGCGGATCCATGCACCTGTTCAGCGCCGATCATCGCTTCTACGGCGGCAACGCGATCGTCGCCGGGGGCCTGCCACTCGCGGTGGGACTGGCCTTGGCGGACCGCCTGCAGGGTCGCGATCGGGTCACGACCTGCTTCTTCGGCGAGGGCGCCATGGCCGAGGGGGAGTTCCACGAGTCCATCAACCTCGCCGCACTCTGGCGACTTCCGGTGCTGTTCGTGTGCGAGAACAACCTCTACGCGATGGGCACGGCGCTGGCCCGCTCGGAGTCCGAGACCAACCTGGCGGTGAAGGCCGCGGCATACGAGGTGCCGGCCTGGTCGTGCGATGGCATGGACGTCGATGCGGTGGCCGAGACCGCCCTCCGGGCCGTCGCCCTGGTGCGCGACTCCGGTGGTCCGGTCTTCGTGGAGGCGCGCACCTATCGGTTCCGCGCGCACTCGATGTACGACGCGGATCGCTATCGCGACAAGGCCGAGATCGAGCACTGGAAGGAACGCGATCCGCTGCTGCTGGCGGGCGAACGGCTCCAGACCGCACATGGGATCAGCGAGGAGGAGCTGACCGCCCTCGACGCGGAAGTGATGGCCGAGGTCGATGACGCGGTCAGGTTCGCTGAGGCTGGCACATGGGAGGACGTCGCCCGCCTGACCCGGCACGTGACCAGCGAGCGGGTGGCGTCATGACGACCACCACCGGCGTCCGCACCCTCACCTACCGCGAGGCGATCCGCGAGGCGATGCGCGACGAGATGCGCCGGGACGACCGGGTGTTCCTCATGGGCGAGGACGTCGGTCGGTACGGAGGCGGGTTCGGCGTGAGTCTCGGGCTGCTCGAGGAGTTCGGCGAGGACCGCATCCGGGACACGCCACTGTCCGAGTCGGGCTTCGTCGGCGCGGGTATCGGTGCCGCGCTGGGCGGGATGCGGCCGATCGTCGAGATCATGACGGTCAACTTCTCGCTGCTGGCGCTGGACCAGATCCTCAACTCCGCCGCCACGCTCCTGCACATGAGCGGAGGCCAGTTCAACGTGCCTCTGGTGATCCGCATGACCACGGGAGGTGGCCGCCAGCTGGCGGCGCAGCACTCCCACTCCCTCGAGGGCTACTTCGCGCATATCCCGGGCCTGCGGGTGCTGGCGCCAGCGACGGTGGAGGATGCCTACGCGATGCTGGCGCCCGCGCTGGCGGATCCCGATCCGGTCGTGATCTTCGAGCACGGCTCGCTCTACAACGAGCGCGGCGAACTGCCTGATCCGCCGCCGACCGTCGACCTCGACTCGGCCGCGATCCGACGCAGCGGGAACGACATCACCCTCGTCAGCCACGGCGGGTCGGTCCGCCTCTGCGTGGCCGCTGCCGACGCACTGGCGGAGGAGGGCGTGTCGGCGGAAGTCATCGACCTGCGCAGCCTGCGGCCACTCGACGACGCCACGATCATGACGTCGGTCAGCCGCACCCATCGGGCGGTCGTCGTCGACGAGGCCTGGCGGAGCTTCGGGCTGTCCGCCGAGGTCGCGGCACGGATCGCCGAGGAGTGCTTCTACGACCTGGACGCGCCGGTCGGTCGGGTGGCCAGCGTCGAGGTGCCCATCCCGTATCCCAAGCACCTCGAGGAGGCGGCTCTGCCCAGCGTCGATCGCGTGGTCGCGGCCGTGCGGAAGGCGGTGGGCGGGAATGGCTGAGTTCCGCATGCCCTCCCTGGGCGCGGACATGACCGAGGGGACGCTGCTGGAGTGGCTGGTGCAGCCCGGTGATGTCGTCCATCGCGGTGACATCGTGGCCGTGGTGGACACCTCCAAGTCGGCAATCGACATCGAGGTGTTCCAGGACGGTCGGATCCGCGAGCTGCTGGTGGATCCGGGGACGACCGTTCCGGTGGGCGAACCGCTGGCGCTCCTCGAGGATGCCGACAGCGTGGCCGAGCCCGAGCCCGAGCCCGCGCCCACGCCCGCAGCCCACGCCCGAGCCCGCGAGCCCACGCCCGAGCCCGAGCCCACCCACGCCCACCGCCCCACGGTCCGGGGCCGCTGCGCCAGTCGACCATGGTGCGCATGTGGCGGCGTCGCCGTTCGCGCGTCGGCGAGCAGCCGAACTGGGCATCGACCTGTCGACCGTGACCGGTCACGGCGGGGTCATCTCCGTGGCGGACGTCGAGTCGGCGGCTGCCGGAGCACCCGCACCTGCCCCCACCCCTCCGCGCCCGCCAGCGCCTACTCCCGCACCCGCGGCGGCGCCAGCCACGAGAGGCATGCACGCCGCAGCCATGCGCGAGGCCATCGCCGCCCTGATGGCCCGCTCGAAGAAGGAGATCCCGCACTACTACCTGACTCTGGACATCGACCTGCGCGATCCGTTGGCCTGGCTGACCGCCGGCAACGCCGGCCGCCCGGTCGACGAGCGGATCCTGCCGGCGGCTCTCCTCCTCAAGGCGACTGCCAGCGCGGTCACCGACTTCCCGGACATGAACGGGTTCTTCGTGGATGGCGGCTACCGTCCCTCACCCCAGGTCAACCTGGGCGTGGCCATCGCCCTGCGGGGCGGCGGTCTGATCGCTCCCGCGCTGCTCGAGGCCGATCGACTCTCGCTCGATGCGTTGATGGTCGCGATGAAGGACCTGGTCACGCGGGCGAGGTCCGGACGCCTGCGCTCCTCGGAGATGTCGGAATCCACCATCACGGTGACCAACCTGGGCGAGCAGGGGGCTGAGTCGGTGCTGGGCGTGATCTATCCGCCGCAGGTGGCGCTGGTCGGCTTCGGCCGGATCGTCGACCGGCCCGTGGCTGTCGACGGGATGCTCGCCGTGCGCCCGGTGGTGACGGCCACGCTGGCGGCCGACCACCGGGTCAGCGACGGCCACCGCGGCGGCCTGTTCCTGGCCCGGATCCACGAACTGCTGCACGACCCCGAGTCGCTGGTGGGAGGAAGGCCATGACATCTCAGGACTACCGAGACCTGATCAGGACCCTGCTCGAGCAGATCGCGCCCGACATGGACATGACGGCGATCGACGAGACGCGAGACCTCCGACGGGAGGTGGATCTGGACTCCCTCGACTTCCAGACACTCGTGGAGCGGGTGGCCGAGGAGACCGGAGTGCAGATTCCCGAGACGGACTATCCGCAGGTCCGCAGCCTGAGCGGACTGGCCGACTACGTGGCCCGCGCAAGCAGCGTCGCTGACGCGTAGTGTCGTGGTCGTGGAGCCCCTCGACGCAGATGTCCATGCGGCGCTGACCGTGCCCGACGATGACGCCCTCCTGCAGGTGGTGGCGGAGTTGTTCCCCCAGCTGTTCGGGTTCGCGCTGACGCCCGTCGAGGATGCCCTCGCCGCCGAGACCGACGTCGGCACGCTGTTCGTCGGGGTGCTCAGCGACTTCGTCATCAGCCTCGAACTGCGACTCGAGGGCGGGTACCGGATCACCCACGAGCTGCTCGAGTACCTGAACGAGGAGAACGCCGGCTCCGCGTTCCTGACCTTCTCGGCCCTCGACGGCCACGTGTGGATCTCCGCCAGCGTCGACGGCCGCCCACTCGTGCCCGCCCATCTCGGACGAGTGGTGACGTACCTGTTCCAGGCGGCCCCCGCGGTGCTCGCCGAGGTCGGTCCCGAGACCGGATACGAACAGGATCTCTGACCGAATTGACCGCGTCCGAGGCCCTCGATCGGGGCGTGCCGCGGTCATACTGACGTCAGGTAGGGGGATTGGGGGTGCGGTATGTCCTGGTGGGTCTGGCTTCTCATCACGCTCGCCGCCTTCGGCCTGGGCATGGCCAGCATCCTGTACTTCCAGAAGACGCACCCACCGGACCGGCGTCGCGGTCGTGACCGGCGACAGGTGGATCGGCGGGTGGCCCGGCAGGCGTTGCCGCCAGGCGTCGAGGACCGACGGGTGGGTGACCGTCGCAGTGGCGTCGACCGGCGCAGGGGCAAGCCGCTGTGGCAGCTGGCGACGGTCGTCGTGTCCGCCGTGTTCCTCTCCATCGTCGGCGTGGTGGCGTATGCCGAGTCCCAGGTGGCGTCCATCTTCGTCGGGCAGAGCCCGGACCTGATCAACAGCGGATGGGCCGCGTGCGACACCCCGATCACGTGGAGCGCGGACACGTCGCGGCTCAGCGCGGCCGACGCGAAAGTGGCCGTCAGCCAGATGACGTCGGACCTCGAGAAGTGGGGCGACGTCTCGGGCCTCACGTTCCAGTACGTGGGGGAGGTGCCGGTCGTCTACGACGATACGAACTACGTCGTCACGAGCGAGGTGCACCCGTCCGAGCGCCACCTGTACCTCGCGTTCCTCAACGACTCCGACTCCACCCTGCTCGACGCGCGCACCGTCGGATTCGCGTCACCCACGAAGGTGTGGCGGGACTCCAAGGAGATCACCGAGGGCAGCGTGGTCCTGAGCATCGACTACGTGAAGAAGATCAACGCGAGGAAGCAGAGCGCGCTGTACCTGCACGAGCTCGGGCACGCCCTCGGCCTCGGGCATGGCACGAGCAAGGACAACGTCATGTACTACCTCGTCGACCAGAACAACACGCTGAGCCCCGGCGACATCGAGGGCATCCGCAACCTGATCAAGGCCTGCAAGGACGGGGAGTAGTCGGCAGAGCCCGCTACTCGTCCCAGTCCTGGCGCTCCTCGTCCTCGCGAACAGAGGTGCTGAAGAACTTGACGCCGAGCGCGATGGCGCCCATGGCGAGGATCGCGATGATGGCGATGGTGATGAGCGTGCGCATGATTCCCCTCGGTCCGGTGCGGTCAGGCTAGCCGAGTGGGTCCACTCGAGCGGCCCGAGGCCACTACGGGTTGACGCTGAGGCCGCCGTCGATCACCAAGGACTGTCCGGTCATGAAGGACGAGGCATCGCTCGCAAGGAACAGCGCGCCCTCGGCGATCTCCTCCGGGCGGCCCCACCGCTGCATCGGCACGCGGTCCAGGATGGTGTGCTCGAGTCCCTCGTCGTCGCGAAGGAAGCCGGTGAGGTCCGTCGCGATCCACCCAGGCACCAGCGTATTTGCGCGGATGCCACTCGTCCCCAGCTCGATGGCCAGGCTCTGGGTCAGGGAGATCACCGCCGCCTTCGCCGCACCGTAGTGCGACATGAAGGGTGAGCCGCGCAGGCCAGTGACGGAGGAGACGTTGATGATCGAGCCACCCGGCGAGTCGCGCAGGTGGGGAAGTGCGGCCTGGGTCATCCGGACCACGGAGTCGAGGTTCAGGCGCATGGTCTTCTCCCAGCCGGACATGCGCATCTCGGCGAGTGGCACCATGAACGAGTTGCCGCCCGCGTTGTTGACCAGTACGTCCAGCCGCCCGAACTCCGAGATCGCCTTCTGCGTCACGGTCGCTGCGGCATCCGGGTCCGCGACATCGACGGCCGCCACGGCCGCTCGACCGCCCGATCGGGTGATCTGCTCGAAGACGTCGTCGAGCGTCTGCTGCGTTCTCCCGACGAGCATCACGTCGGCGCCTGCGTCGGCGAAGCACAGGGCGATCGCCTTGCCGATGCCGCGCGACGCGCCCGTGACGACTGCAGTCCGGCCTTCGAGGGCACGTGTCGTGGTCATGGGCACCGAGCGTAGTAGTGCCGTCCCTCGGGAACGTAGGGTTGTCCGATCGGAAGGAGACGAACGATGACAACGGAGCCAGACCCGTTCGACGAGGTGGTCCTCGACGAGGACTTCGTCGCCGGCGGCATCAAGGAGCCGGCCGCCGACGAGCGGATCGACCGGATGCAGCGCATCGCGAGCGCCAACGATCGGCTGCGCGCATCGGGGGAGATCGCCGATGGCTCCGGCAAGCCCCGATTCCACGCCGTGCGCCGGTCGGCGCCGTGGATCGCCATCGGCGCGGTGGTGGGCGCGGCCATCATCATCGTGGTGCTCATTTCCCGCTGAGGTTCGCCGCCCTCGCCGGACACGCCGAGGGGGCAGGGAGGCCCCGTTAGTCATGTCACATGCCCGGAGTGGCCCCGTGCCTCACGCCCTGTGACCGAGGTCACCGCCCAAAACGGACATATTGTCCATTACATAGCGTTTGCACACGTCGTACATCTACGTTCGACTGGCCGAATGTCGTTGGGATTCCTACACTTTTCCTCGGATGGCAGCCTTCCCCGGCTGTCCGGCGAAGGAACCCTTCGCGATGCCCAGGCGGTAGCCACCGCCGGGAGCCGTGCGACCAGCACCGCCACGACGTGAGATTCGTCCTGGCCGGCGCGCGGCTGGCGAGCAAGGCGAGGCAGACATGAGCCCTCGCGGAGCGCTGACCTGCATCGCGACCACGCACCGGTTGCGGTCAACCGTGTGCCGACGCAAGAGGATGCATGTCCGCTCGTTCGAACGCCCGAGTACGTCGAATCGGTGGCCTGACGGCCGCCGCAGTCGTGATCGCCGCCACGCTGGGCTCGTCAAGCCTGGCATCGGCAGCGCCGACCACTGTCCCGCCGGCCGCCGAGCCGGTCGCGGAAGCGCCGGCGAAGCCGTCGCACCTGCTGCGCACCGAGGGCCCCGCGTCCTGGCGCGAGACGGCCACCGCCGCGTCGACCCAGCGTCGTCCGAGCCGCGCCGCGGCTCGCCAGGCGGTCGCGGTCCGGCAGGCTGCCTTCACCGCCTTCACGACCAAGTCGAAGGCCACGCGCGACATGCGCGGCGTGGAGAAGAGCCTCTATCGGGGCAAGTACTTCAACGCGACTGCGGAGGCGAAGCGCCTCTGCGTCGTCGAGCGGGAGAGCGAAGGCCACTACGACGTCGTCAACCCGGGGGGCAGCTACTTCGGCGCCTACCAGGTGTCGCGTGACCTCGCGCGTGGTGCGACCTGGATGATGCTCAAGGAGCACAAGAAGCTCATGGGCAAGGCCGCCGCCAAGAAGGTCCTCGGCAACCTGCGCAACAAGCCGATGAACACCTGGCCCCGCTACTGGCAGGACGCCGCCTTCCACACAGTCGCGAACTACCACGGAACCCTGAGTGGCATCAAGCACTGGGCCGGCGGTCGCTGGCACTGCTGACGTCGGCTAGTTCCTGCGCAGTCGTGACCGAGCCTCGCGCTTGGCAATTCGCAGGAATCGCTCGGTCGCGGGGGAGACGGTCACTCCGTCTGGAACGGCCACGATGATCGTGCGCGGTTCCAGTGGCGGGTCGAGTTGCTTGACGACGATGTCGGGGTCGGTCGTGTCGACGGCGAGCAGCGGCATGACGGACGGCCCCAGCCCCGCTCGGACCATCCCCTGCATGGCTCCGTTGTCGTTGGTGCGAAAGGCGTAGCGGGGCCGCAGGCCCTGAGCTCGCAGGCCGATGTCGATCACGTCGGCTGCGGTGGCGGTGGGATGCTGCCCGACCATCGCGACCCCCGCGAGGGCCGAGATCGGCAGAGTCCGACCAGGGTGCTCGGCCGCGAGCTCGCACGATGCGGCCAGGATGGCCACGAAGGGATCCACGCCCAGCGAGATCATCCGCAGCCTGTCGTCCTCGTACGGACCGGCCAGGAACGCGAGCTCGATGCGTCGCGCCAGCAGCTCGTCCACCAGTTCCTCGTTGAGGTCGTGCTCCACGAGGGTGACCGAAATCTCGGGCGCCTCGTCGAGCAGCGCGCGGATCAGGTCGGGAAGCAGTTGCACGGACACGCTCTCGTAGGTGCCGATGCGCAGCCGCCCCGCGGTGCCGGAGGCGAGATCCGCAAGATCCTCCTCAGCCTCGTCCAGCACGGCGTACACCGCGTGTGCATGCGCCAGCAGGATGTCTCCGGCCGGTGTGAGGGTGGCGGCGCGCGGTCCGCCGGGACGGTCGAACAGCGGCTGGCCCACCACCCGCTCGAGCGCCGCGATCTGCTGGCTGATGGCCGCCTGTGAGTAGCCGAGCGCGTCCGCGGCCCCGACGAACGAGCCCTCTTCTGCGACGAACATGAGTGCCCGCAGGTGGCGCAGTTCGACCTCATCGAGTGACATGGATTACACCCTACTCGTAACATTCGATCTTGTGATGACTAACATCAGAATGGATCGCTTTTCTTTAAGTCAAAGACTCTCTAGCATTGTGTTCGAAAGGAGAGGCCATGGCCCCGACGCCCATGGAGACACGCATGAATCTCGTTGCGCTTGACACCCAACTCGCAGACGGCGGCATCGACGCCAATCCGGTGGACCTGCTGCTCCTCGCCCATGCCGCACGCGATCTCGGCGTTGCGGACGTCCTCATCGATGTGATGGTCGACGATCACGAGCCGTCCGTCGCCCGCATTCGGGCCTACGCCAAGGTCTCCAGCGCAGTGGCGCTGGCACCCGCGGCCACCCCGGCCGGCGCGGGCGATCGCGTGCTGCAGGTCGCCTGACCCGTACAGACGACAGTGGGGCGGTCTCCGATGGAGACCGCCCCACTGCTCTTTGCGTGCTGGATCAGCCCGCTCGGACTGCCCGGCTCGACAGGTTCAGCAGGGCGACGCCGATCAGGATGAACACGATGCCGACGCCGATGGCCATGGCGGCGACGCCGAACGCGACGACCGACGTGAACAGCGATGCCCGCAGGAATGATGCGCTCGCGGCAACCTGACGCAGCGGATCCTCACGATCGAGCTCCGCGTACGTCTTGCCACCCGTTGCCTCGAGTGCGTGGACGTTGATGATGTCGGCCTCACAGTAGGCCGCGAAGGGGCCGGACACGGACGAGCCGGCCAGGCAGGACGCGTCATCCGAAACGCTGATGCGCTCGGCTGCGAGCGTGCTGCTGACGGTGCCGTAAGTCACTGCGCCGGCGATCACCATGAGTGCACCAACCACCATCACGACGATGCTGATCCACTTGGCTGAGCCGGAGCCTGAGTTACTGGACATGAATGGTCCTCCCAAACGCGGCCAACCCTTGGCCGCTGTGGACACTCAACCGCACCAACCACCCATCTGTCTGCAACCACGCGCCCGTGGTGACATGTGCGGGCCGGATTGGGGTCGAAGGTCCCGTCCGGGCGGACTGAGGGCCTGCATTTCCAGGGGACCCGCGGCACACTGGTGGCATGGATGCGGCTGACTTCCATGATCGACTGCGGTCCCTGCGGGAGACCCGAGCCCGGCTCCCGGAGCTGGTGCGCAATCGACACGTCGCCAGGCGACGTCGCGCCGCGATGGGGCACGACAGTCGGCTGCTGCTGATCGCGGCGGACCAGCCGGGCCGAGGCCAGTTCGCCGGGACGGCCGGCGAGGACGCGCTGCTCGACCGAGGCGCCCTGCTCCAGCGGCTGGCGCGAGCGCTCGGGACCCCCGGTGTCGACGGCGTGGTCGCGACGACGGACATCCTCGACGACCTGCTGCTGCTCGAGTCCCTGGAGGAGCGGATCGGGATCGGCGTGATGAACAGCGGGGGTCTGGACGAGTCGGCCTTCTCGCTTGCCGACCGCTTCACCGGCTTCGACGCGGACGTGCTGGCCGCCAGCCACCTCGACGGCGGCAAGCTGCGCGTCCTGATCGACCCGTCCGATGCGGGCACCCTCCGGACACTCGAGGAGGCGGGCCGCGCGATCACCGCCCTGGCGACGCACGGAGTCCTGGCCGTCATCGAGACCGGCTGGGTGGCGCGTGACGGCGGCGCGGTGTCGATCGACACGTCGGCTCGGGCCCTCGGCAGGGCGATGGGCGTGGTGGCCGCGCTCGGGAGCCGTTCGCCGTACTCGTGGCTGCTGATGCCCGCGGTCGACTCGCTGCCGGATGCGCTGTCCGCCACGACGCTGCCGGTGCTCGTGCGGCTGGCGGATCTGCCGGCGCCGGGCGAGCCCGAGTTGATCGCTCGGCTGCTCAACGGGCCCGGGGTCCGCGGAGTGGTCATCCCGGCGACGCGCCTTGACGACGCGGACCCGGAACTCGTCGAGAGGCTGGTGAACCTGATCAGGAGTGATCCGGAGCACCCCGCGCGCCCGGGAGACTAGGCGTTCATTCCCGCCTTGAGATCTCGCAGGCAGGACACCACGAACTCGTGATCGTCGACCTGCGGCAATCCGGATACGTAGCAGCCGCCGACGACTCCCACCCCGGCGACGGTGATGGGGAAGCCTCCGCCGTGGGCCGCGTACTCGAGCTCGCTGAGCCCGGTCGACTCGTTGAACGTGGTGCCGCGCTCCTCGTACCGGACGCGGCTGGCCATGGTGGAGCGGTGGAAGCGCTCGACGGTGCGGCGCTTGCGGGCGATCCAGTCGTCTGAGTCGGGAATCGATCCGGGGAGAGCGGCCCGGTAGGCCAGGCGTCCGGCGTGGGTGACCTCGATCACCACCGCGAGGTTCTCGGCGATCGCGCGCTCGGTGGCCATCAGCCCGAGCGCGACAGCCTCCGCGGCACCGAACCGCGGCAGGTCGAGCTCTGCGGCCTGTGCCGCGAGGGACTCCGTCGTGTAGCCGCCCGTCGTGTGGGTCATCACGCCTCCTGAGGTGTCGAAGGACCCTAACGCGGCGCCGGTCCCGGCCGTCGGAGGTGTATGCGGATCGCCGTGAAGGACCCATGAGTGACGTCGTCCCGGTAGCCTCTATTCGGTCAAGGGGGCAAGACCTGCCGAGGGGGCAAGGTGGCTGGTGCCGGCGGCTACGCGCTTGCCTTCAGGCGCGCGCTGCCGACGTGGGCAGGGCACATCCTGACCGGTCTCGGCACGGGCCTGGCGTATCTGATCCTGCCTGCTCTCGGGCCAGCTGGCCTCGAGGCCGACGAGGTGTCCCTGCTGCTGGGCATCATCAACGGCCTCACCCTGGGCGTGCTCCTGCGCCTGCCCGCGCGGTGGACGACGTCGGGGGCAGTGGGCGTGACACTGGGCCTGCTGGGGTTCGCCGCCCTCGCCGGGGACTTCGAGCTCGACAACATCGTCATTGCGGTGGTCGTCGGATCGCAGATCTGGGTCATGTGCGCCCTCGTCCGGCGCACCGGCGGCTGGCGGCTTGCCGATGCTCGCGACCTCATCGCCTACGTGCTGCCCGTGCTGCTGGTGTCCGCGGTTGCCGGCGCATTGGCCGTGTCGCTGACGGCGGTCATCGACGGCGATTCGCTGGACACGGTCGTCAGCACATGGCAGTCCTGGGTCATCGACGATGTCTTCGGAGTCGTCGTCATCACGCCGGCGGTCCTCACCTTGACCTGGCCGCGCAACATTCAGTGGCGACTGGCCCTCGAGTGGTCCCTGGCGACGGCCTTCTCGCTGCTGATGACCTGGCAGATCTTCATAGCGGCAGTGCCCGGTGCGCACGGCGTGTTCCAGTGGCCGATCTTCGTCACCCTCGGCTCCATCTGGATCGCGGTGCGCATGGGGTTGCGAGCCGTCGCCCCGGTGCTGGCCGTGCAGTACTACATCGGCGCAATCGCCACGATCACCGGAAACGGCGTGATCCCCGCAGGGGGGTCGAGCGACACCGACCGCCTTCTGGAGTACGAAGTGCTCGCCATCGTGTTCGCTCTGCTGACGCAGGCCCTGGGCGTCCTCCGCGACGGCCGGCTGGCCGCGCAGGCCGAGCTCGTCGACTCGCAGCGCCTGCTCTCTGACGTGCTCGACGGGTCGCCCTCGATCGTCTACGCGAAGTCCTTCGAGGACTCTCCGGACGCCGGGCGATACGTCCTTGCGAACACCGCGTGGGAGGAGTTCACCGGCCTGACCGCCGACGAGACCATCGGACGAACGGACCGGGAGCTGTTTCCCGGCTACGACGCGGCGCCCTACGAGGAGGTGGACCGGCAGATCGTGGCGAGCGGCGTCGAGGTAGCCGCCGAGGACGCGCTCGTGGGTGTTGGCGGCGTGCGGAGCTTCCACTCGGCGCGGTTCCCGCTCCGCCGAGCGGATGGGCGGGTGTGGGGGGTTGGCGGGATCGCGACCGACATCACCGAGCTGGTGCAGTCCCGGCACCGGCAGCAGCGGCAGGCGGCGCTGCTGCGCGCGGTGTTCGAGTTCTCGCCGATTCCGGCCGTCCGAGTCATGCCGACGGACGGGGGCCATCGAGAACAGGTGTTCGCGAACGACGCCTTCCGGCGCTGGCTCGGCTGCCCCGGTGGCGTCGAGTGTCCGCGGGGACTGCTGGGGCACGTCCACCCGGACGACCGCGAGGTGATCGGTCAGCTGCTGGAGCAGGAGGAGCGGGACGAGGGCCTCGGTGCGGACCAGCCGACGCCGGGCGTTCAGGTCCGAATGCTGGCCCACGACGATCGGGCGCTCAGCGCAGTCGTCAGTGCCGCGGGTGTCGGAGTGGGGCCCGGCATCCACGAGGTCGTGGTGCAGGTCGAGGACATCACCGCGCGGCTGGCCGCCGAGTCGGCGCTGCGGGAGCAGGCGACCCGCGACTCCGTGACCGGCCTGCCCAACCGTCGGGCCCTGCGCGAGCGCATGCAGGCCGCGATCGCGCGCCTGCGCCGACATCCCAGCACTTTGGCCGTGCTCTTCTGCGACCTCGACCGATTCAAGGACGTCAACGACAGCCTCGGCCATCAGGTCGGCGACCGGTTGCTGGTGGGTGTCGCCGATCGCCTGCGTGCGACGGTACGACCGGAGGACACCGTGGCGCGCCTCGGAGGCGACGAGTTCGTGGTCCTCGCCGAGGACCTGCAGGACGAGCGCAGCGCGGTGCTGCTGGCCCTGCGACTCCAGGACCGGCTCAGGGAGCCGATGGCGGTCGCCGACCGGGAGTTCCGACCTGCCATGAGCATCGGCATCGCCACCACCCGGGACGCGGCCGTCGGCGTGGACGAGCTGCTTCGGCGGGCCGATCTGGCGATGTACCGGGCGAAGGAGGGCGGTCGGAACCGGGTCGAGCTGTATGAACGCACCATCGACCAGCAGGTGCAGTTCGCGGTGGAGATCCAGGAAGAGCTGCGGTACGCCATCGACCTCGATCGCCTGGTCATGGCCTACCAGCCCATCGTCGACCTGGCCAGCGGCGCGCTCGTGGGGGCCGAGTCACTCATCCGGCTCCCCGCTCCGGACGGGAGCCTGCGGCCACCGTCCGACTTCGTGCCGCAGGCGGAGTCCACCGGATTGATCATCCCGCTCGGGGCCTGGATCGTCAGGCGAGTACTGACCGACGTGCCGTGGCTGCTGGACGATCGTCCGGAGGCCTTTGTCAGCGTCAACGTCAGTCCGGTGCAGCTGCGTGACGGCGGCTTCGCCGACCTGCTGCTGGATGAGGCGGCGGCCCGCGGGGTACCGACGAGCAGGCTGGCCATCGAGGTCACGGAGACGGCACTCATCCACGACCCCGACCGGTCGAGACGGGAGCTGACGCAACTGCATGACGCGGGGGTACGGGTGGCCCTGGACGACTTCGGCACCGGCTACTCGAGCCTGACCTGGCTCACGCAGTTCCCCGTCGACATCGTCAAGATCGATCGCGAGTTCACCGGGGGCGTGGGCATCGACGACCGCAAGACCGCCGTCGTCGACGCCATGATCTCGGTCTCGCACACTCTCGGCTTCGTGGTGGTGGCGGAGGGCGTCGAGACGCCTGAGCAGCGGCAGCGACTGATCGAACTGGGCTGCGACCGCGGACAGGGCTACCTCTTCGCCCGGCCGCAGGTCCTCGAGCGCGAGAGCGGGATCCTTACACTCGAGACGTGACCGCCGTCGATCTCAACGCCGATGTCGGCGAGGAGTGCGCCGACGATGCGGCGCTGTTCGCCCTGGTCACGTCGGCGAACGTGGCGGCCGGCGGGCACGCGGGCGGCGGATACGTCCTGCAGGAGACCGTTCGGCTGGCCGCCCTGCATGACGTCGCGATCGGGGCGCACCCCTCCTACCCTGATCCGGCCGGCTTCGGCCGGTCCTCTCGGTGGCTCGACCATGGCCGAGCCGGCGTAGCGGCGTTCGTGTCTGAGCAGGTCGTCGCGGTCGTCGATGCCTGCCATGACCGCGGCGTGACCTTGTCGCACGTCAAGGCCCACGGCGCGCTCTACGCGGACGCCGGACGCGACCCGGAGGTGGCCGAGGCGATGCTCGACGGCATCGTCGCCGCCCTGACGGCGCGAGGCAGCCTGCCGGTTGCCGTCATGGGGCTCGCGGGGACGCGGTTGGAACGGGCGTGCCGGGAGAGGGGAATCGACTTCCTGCCGGAGGTCTTCGCCGATCGCGCCTATTCCCCTGACGGCAGCCTCCGGCCGCGTTCCGAACCCGGTGCCGTCCTGCACGATCCGGACGTGGTGGCCGGACGCGCCGTGCAGATGGTCACGGAGGGGCGGGTACTCGCCGCGGACGGATCGATCGTCGAGTTGGTGGGCGCGACGGTGTGCCTGCACGGCGACACTCCGGGCGCCGTGGGCCTGGCCCGGCGGGTTCGGCAGGCGCTCGAGGCAGCCGGCGTGCGGATAGCCCGGCATGACCGACGGGAGCAAGGACAGCCCGGGCCCGGTGACGTCGAGTGACCTCGGTGTCCGCCGTCTCCTGGTACGGGGACTGCGCCGTCAGCATCGCCGTGGCGGACGCGGAGTCGAGATCGGCCTATCTGGCGGCCCTCACCGCGGCGCTGCCCGAGCATGAGGTGCGCCCGGGTCTCGCCTCGCTGCTGGTGGCGGGGGAGGAGCCGGACCCCGCACTGCTCGAACGGGTCCGTGCCCTGCTCGCCGACGTCAGCCCCGCGCCGCGCACCCGGCCATCGCCGGCACGCCGCGTCCTGCTCGAGGTGAGCTACGACGGGATCGACCTGGAGACTGCGGCCGCGGTGCTGGAGTGCCGGCCAGCGGAACTCGCCGCAGCACACCGGAAGCAGGGGTGGCAGGTCGCGATGATGGGCTTCGCGCCGGGGTTCGGCTACCTGCTGCCCATCGGTCCACCGGAACTGCCGTGGCAGCTCCTCTCCCGGCTGCGCCAGTCCGCGATCCGCTGTGCCCGCGGGAAGCGTGGCCATCGCGGCCGGCATGAGCGCGGTCTATCCCGAGGCCATGCCCGGGGGCTGGCACCTGATCGGCACCTGCTCCGCCCCGCTGTTCTCGCCCGACCGCAGCGACTCCCCGAGCCTGCTGCGCCCCGGGGACCACGTCGTGTTCGTCGAGGTCCGCGAATGACCGGGCTACTCGCAACCGTGCTCAGGCCGGGTCTGACCACCGTGCAGGACGGCGGTCGCCGCGGCTTCACGGACGTGGGCGTGCCTCGATCGGGAGCCCTCCATCGCGAGCGCTACCTGATCGCCGCCGGGTTGGTGACCGGGGCTCTTGATCCGCGTACGCCCGCGCTCGAGGTGCTGGGCGGCCTGCTGGAGCTCGAACTGAGGGCATCGGTCGTGTTCGCGGTCGTGGGTCCCGCGGACGTCGCCCTCGACGGGTCGGTGAGCGCGACCGGCAGCACGCACGTCGGTCAGGTCGGCGCGGTCCTGTCGATCCGGTGGGGCGGCCCCGGACCGGTCTACGTCGGGCTCGCCGGATGGCAGCCGCCTCTCGTACTCGGGTCGGCGGCAACCGACACGTTCTCACGATTGGGCGGCCCGATCGTGGCGGCTGGTGCGGAACTGGCGGGCACCACTCCCGAACACGCTGCCGCGCAGGTGGGGGCGTTCCACCGGCCGCTCGTGCAGGACCGGGGCCCGGTTCGGGTGGTGCCGGCGAGCGGGCCGGTGCAGGACCTGACCACGACGACCTGGCAGGTAAGCCACACGTCACGCTCGGGAATCCGGCTGGCCGCGGGAGATCGGCGTGGGTCGGGCACCGTGCCCAGCAGTCCCACCGTGCCCGGCGCGATCCAGCTGACGCCGTCCGGGGAGCCGATCATCCTCGGGCCCGACGGGGCCCTCACCGGCGGATACCCGGTGGTGGCTGTCGTGGCGGACGCCGATCGAGATCGGGTCAGCCTGCTGGCGCCGGGGGACGAGGTCGGCTTCCGGGTGATCGACGTGTCCGAGGCTGCGCGGCTCAGCCGCGAGCGCAAGGCCTGGCTGCGTCGCAGCCTGGCCCACGCACGACTGCTCGCCTGAGCTAGCCGACGGGGGGAGCCGGCGGCCTCTCGTCGGTGTCGTCCGCCTCGACGACGGCTTCCTCGACGACGGCGGCTTCCTCAACTACCGGAGCGTCAACGACGGCGGCTTCCTCGATGACGGCTTCCTCAACTACCGGAGCCTCAGCGACTGCCGCTTCGTCGACTGCCGCTTCGTCGACTGCCGCTTCCTCGACGGCGGCGGTTTCCTCGACGACGGCTTCCTCAGCTACCGGAGTTTCCTCGGCTGCCGCTTCCTCGACTGCCGCTTCCTCGACGACAGTGGCGGCCTCCTCCGTCGTCGGCGCCTCCAGGTCCGCCAACTCCTCGGGCGTCAGCGGAACCGCGTCAGGCTCGGGCGCGATGGCCTCGGCGGCGGCCACGGTCTCCGCATCGAGCTCGGAGCCGCCTCCGCGGCGGCGCATGATCAGCACGACCACGACGACGATGATCAGGATCACGATCGCAGCGAAGATCAGCAGCACCAGCAGCGACGACAGCGCGCCACCCCCACCGGCGGCACTGACGATGGTCACCTCCAGCTGGTCCGTCAGCGAGCCGCTGATGGTGGCCGTGGTGTCAGATGTCTGCTCCGCACCGGAACCGGTGATCGACGAGATGGGGCCGGGGAAGGCGACCTTGACCTCGATCTCACCGACGGAGGCGTCCCCGAGCAGCTCCTCGGTGCCCGCGGCCTCCTCGTCGGCGGCGCTCTGCATGCGGAAGGTGATCTGGTCACCGTCCTTGGCGATCGTCCAGGGGCCGTCGTCGGCGGTGAACGCGGCGTTCTCGAACGAGCACGAGTAGACGAAGGCGGCATCGGTCTCGGAAGGCGTGCAGGTCTGGAACTGCTCGAGTCCCGTTCCCCCGGAGACGTCGCCCGAGTCGATGCCCTCCGCGAACGTGTCGAGCGAGGTGATGCCCAGGAATCCTGCGGCCTCCTTCTCGAGCTCCAGCGCGAAAGTCCCGCTGGCGGTGGCGTCCGGATTGACCGTCAGGTCGGCCTTCACGCTGATGCAGGCGCTCAGCAGGGTGACCGCGACGGCGCCCACGGCGGCGAGGCGGGTGAGACGCCAGGAGCGGCGCGTGGTCGTGGTCATGGCTCTCCCCGATCGTGGGCTGGTCGGCTCATCGTACGGCCGCGGCTACCGCGGTCTCGCGCCGTGCGCAACTAGGGTCGAACGGTGCGACCGGATCGTTATGGCATCGACGTGCTGGCCGATGGCGGCCGGGCGGCCCGGCCATCCGTGCCGAGCGTGCCCGCGGAGCGCGGGCTGGTGGTGGAGTGCGCTCGCTCCGGCTGGTGCGGGGCTGTCGTGGACTGGCAGAAGGGCGCAGACGGCTGGGCAGTGGTGCTCGAGGACCGGCACGGCACCCGCCGGCCGTTCGCGCTCGGCCCGACCTTCCTGATCGACGGCCAACTGGTCGACCTGCAGCGACCGGCGGGACCCACGAATGCGGCGGCGGGACGCACGGCGTCCGGCTCGGTGGCCGTGATGGGGCAACGCGCCCGGGTGGCGCGCGCCTCGCGGATCTGGGTCGAGGGACGGCACGACGCGGAGCTCGTCGAAGCGGTGTGGGGCGACGACCTGAGACTGGAGGGGGTGGTCGTCGAGGAGCTCGGAGGCGTGGACGACCTGCTGCCCCGGCTGCGGCAGTGGCAGCCCGGCCCCGACCGCCGGGTCGGCGTGCTCGTCGACCACCTCGTGTCGGGAGCCAAGGAGCAGCGCCTGGCGAGCGCGGCGATGTCGGAGTGGCCCGACGACGTGCTCGTGGTGGGGCATCCATACGTCGACATCTGGCAGGCGATCCGCCCGCGCTCGGCCGGCATCGCGGCGTGGCCGGTGGTTCCGCGCGGCCAGCCGTGGAAGGAGGGCGTCTGCGCGGCCCTGGGCTGGGGCGATGACACGGGCCGTGCGTGGCGGTCGCTCAAGGCCCGCGTGTCCGACTACACCGACCTGGAACCGGAGCTGCTCGGCAAGGTCGAGCAGCTCATCGACTTCGTGACCGCCGGGGACGCGGTGGAGGGAAGGCCATGAACGGCGTGACCGTGTCGTCGATGACGCGCGACGACCTGGCACTGGCCGTGGAGTGGGCGGCTCGGGAGGGCTGGAACCCGGGCGTTCACGACGTCGACGCCTTCTGGGCCGCGGATCCCGGCGGCTACGTCATGGCTCGGGAGGGCGATCGCATCGTCGGCGTGGTGTCGTGCGTGCGCTACGACCCGCAGTATGCGTTCGCCGGCTTCTACATCGTGGACCCGCAGTGGCGGGGCCGAGGGGTCGGGCACCGGCTCAGTGAGTGGGTGCTCGAGCAGGCCGGTGACCGGATCCTGGGCATCGACGGAGTCGTCGAGCAGCAGCCCACGTACCTGCTGCTGGGCTTCGAGCTCGTGCATCGCAACATCCGGTTCGGCGGCGTGGTCGAGACTCGCCCGGCGTCCCGCGACCTGCGCGTGTTGGGCCCTGCCGACCTCGATGTCGTTGCCGCGTACGACCGCCTCTGCTTCCCCGCCCAGCGCAGGGAGTTCCTGTCCGCGTGGCTGGCGATGGACGGCACGCTCGCGGTCGGCGTTCCTGCGGAAGGAGGCCTCGCGGGCTACGGCGTGCTGCGCCCGTGCCGACGCGGATTCAAGATCGGGCCGCTGTTCGCCGACGACGAGTCCATCGCCGACGCGCTGCTCGACCGGTTGCTCGCGCAAGCCGGCGCCGGCTCGGAGGTGTTCCTGGACGTCCCCGAGCCCAACACGGCGGCGGTTGACATGGCCCGCGCGCGTGGCCTGGGCGCGGTGTTCGAGACCGCGCGAATGTACCGGGGCGGGGTACCGGACCTGCCGCTGAGCAAGGTGTACGGGATCACCACGTTCGAGCTGGGGTGAGCCACCACGGCCGATGGGTGCGGGCCGGACGGGCGGCTCCGGCGGGGGATAGGTTCTGATCGTGGCAGCAGAGTCCGCGCAGGTGGTCATCGTCGGCAGCGGCATGGGCGGTGGGACCTTGGCGTGGGGGCTGGCTCAGCGCGGCATCAGCACGCTCGTGCTCGAGCGCGGGCAGGTGCTGCCGCGCGAGCCGGAGAACTGGTCTCCCGAGGCGGTGTTCCTCGAGCGCCGGTACAAGCCGGACGAGCTGTGGCTGGATGACGAGGGCCATGAGTTCCCGCCCGGCGTGCACTACGTCGTCGGTGGCAACACCAAGGTCTACGGCGCCAGCCTGCCCCGATTCCGCGAGCGCGACCTCGACGAGACCGTCTACCCGTCCGGCGTCTCGCCCGCGTGGCCGTTCACGTATGCCGATCTCGAGCAGTACTACGGCCAGGCGGAGTCGCTCTACCGGGTGCACGGCACCACCGGGGAGGACCCGTCCGAGCCGTGGCGCAGCGCGCCCTTCCCGTATCCGCCGCTTCCGCACGACCCCTACATCGCAGAGACCATGCGCCGGCTCGAGCTGCAGGGCCTGCACCCGTCGAGCACCTCCATGGGCGTCGACCTTCGACCGGGCGGCACCTGCGTGCGCTGCCAGACCTGCGACGGCTTCCCCTGCCGGCTCGGGGCGAAGTCGGACGCCGAGACGTGCGCACTCGGACCCGCGCTCAGCGGGGGCAGCGTGCGCCTGCTGACCGGCGCCCGGGTGCGTCGGATCGAGGTCGACGGGCCGGGCCGGGTGGTCCGCCTGCATGGCGATCTCGACGGCGAGCCGCTCGTTGTCGAGGGTGGCGCGTTCGTGCTGTCCGCCGGCGCGGCCAACTCGGCCGCGCTGCTGCTGGCCAGCCGGTCCGACGAGCATCCGACCGGCATCGCGAACTCGAGCGGGCTGGTGGGGCGCAACTACATGGTGCACAACAACACGCACATCGCCGCCGTGGATCCGCGTCGCGCCAACGACGTGGTCTTCCAGAAGACGATGGCGGTCAACGACTGGTACCACGACCTCGGTGACGGCTATCCCGGCGGGAGCTTGCAGCTCATCGGCAAGGTGCAGGGCTCCATGATGAAGTCGCACGCCACCAAGGCCCCGAAGCGCATGCTCGACCGGGTCGCCGGGCGCAGCGTCGAATGGGTCGTGATGAGCGAGGACCTGCCCTCGGTGCACAACCGGGTGACCGTCGACCCCGAGGGCCGCATCCAGGTGTCCTGGCGGCGCACGAACTACGACCGTCACGAGGCGCTGCTGTCGACGGCCAAGAAGGCCCTGCACAAGGCCGGCTACCGGGCCGTCTTCGAGCAGCGGTTCGACATCTCGATGAACAGCCACATGTGCGGGACGGCCGTGGCGGGCACGGACCCGGCGCGCAGCGTTCTCGATCCGTGGTGCCGCTCCCACGACCACGCCAACCTGTTCGTGGTCGACTCCTCCTTCTTCCCCTCGTCGGCCGCGCAGAACCCTGCGCTGACGATCGCCGCTCAGGCGCTCAGGGTCGCCGCGGAGACCGACTGGAACGCCGTTGCCTGATCGATCCGGCTTGCGGGTCATCACCGCCAACGTCAACGGCATCCGAGCCGCCGCGCGTCGTGGCGGACTCGACTGGCTGGCTGCCGCGGACGCGGACGTCGTCTGCCTGCAGGAGGTGCGGGCGACGCACGAGCAACTGCACGACGCGCTGGCGCAGTCGGGGCTGCGGGACCTGCATGTCGCGCACGCCCCCGCGCCGCAGCTCGGCAGGGCCGGAGTGGCCGTCCTCACCCGCGAGCAGCCCACGGCGATCAGGACCACCATCGGACTGGCGGCGATGGACGGCCAGGGCCGTTGGATCGAGGTAGACGTCGACACGCCGGTCGGTCCGCTCACCGTCGTCTCGGCGTACGTGCACACGGGCGAGGCCGGGACACCGCGGCAGGAGGAGAAGTACGCGTTCCTCGATGCCATGGACACGCGACTGGGTCGGGTCAAGCGTGCGGCCAGCCGCCGCAAGGGACATGCGCTCGTGTGCGGCGACCTCAACATCGCGCACCACGAGGTCGACATCAAGAACTGGAAGGGCAACCGCGGCAAGGCCGGCTTCCTGGAGCCCGAGCGGGAGTATCTCGACCGGTGGTTCGCGCGGGACTGGGTCGACCTCGGACGAGAACACGGCGGGCCCGGACCCGGCCCGTACACCTGGTGGTCGTGGCGGGGCCGTGGCTTCGACACCGACGGTGGCTGGCGCATCGACTACGCCGTGGCCACCCCGTCGCTCGCGGCGCGCTGCACGGGCGCGCAGGTGGGCAAGGCCGCGAGCTACGACGAGCGCTGGAGCGATCACGCGCCCCTGACGGTCCGTTTCGACTGAGCGCGGACGGGGGCGAACACGACGACGGCCCCCGATCTCGTGGATCGAGGGCCGCCGGCGGTCGCGCCGAGCGCGGACCGCAGTTCTCGTGGCAGGGGGCTCGTCGAGCTCCGGTGCTGCTAGAGGTTGCGCGAGAAGATCGCGTCGATCTCCTCGACTTCGGAGGGCGACGTGGCCTGCGCACGCGCGCGGTCCCAGTCGCGGTGGATCTGCCGGGCCCGGGCTGCCTCGGGGTCGAGGGCGGCCGTCCCGAACAGGGATGCGAAGACCTGTGACATAGCCTTCATGGAGGATCACTCCCTTTTCTGTTCGTATCTCGGGGGGTCTCCCGTCGATGTAACGATTATGTCGCAGATTTGGTGTTTAGCCAAACAAATCTGACGGTTTGTGAGCGAGTTCACGCAAAGTTTTGCAAAACCACGCATGTGCGACGATGTGCCGACGTCGAGGAGAGGAGGCCGGTGGCCGTGTCGGGCCTGCTGCGCCGGATCACCTACTCGCCCAAGGTGTTCATCCCCCTCACGCGCCTGTGTCGGGATCGTTGCGGCTACTGCACGTTCGCGACGTCACCAGCCAAGGTCCCCGCCCCCTACCTCGACCTCGACGAGGTGCTCGCACTCGCCCGCGCCGGTGCGTCGGCCGGCTGCCACGAGGCCCTCTTCACGCTCGGGGAGGCGCCCGAGGCGCGGTACGCGGTGGCCCGCGAGTGGTTGGCAGATCGTGGCTACGGCAGCACGGTGGAGTACGTGGCCGCGGCGGCGCAGGCCGTCCTCGACGAGACCGGCCTGCTGCCACACGCCAACGCCGGTGCGATCTCGCGCGAGGAACTCGCGCTGCTGCGCACGGTCGCCCCGAGCCAGGGCATGATGCTCGAGAGCCTGAACCCGGACCTTGCCGCTCATCGCGGTGCCCCCGACAAGCGTCCGGAACGTCGGCTGGCCACCCTGCGGTGGGCTGGGGAGCTGGGCATCCCGTTCACGACCGGCGTCCTGCTGGGCATCGGGGAGTCCCCGACGGACCGGATCGAGGCGCTCGAGGCCATTGCGGAGTCGCACCGGGAGTTCGGCCACGTCCAGGAGGTGATCATCCAGAACTTCCTGCCCAAGCCGGAGACCCTGATGCGGGCGGAGCCGCCATGCTCGATGGACGACCTGCTCGACACCATCGCTCGGGCCCGGGTGATCCTGCCCGCCGACGTGCACCTCCAGGCGCCGCCCAACCTCGTCGACGATGCGGGCGCGCTGATCGATGCCGGGATCGACGACTTCGGTGGCATCTCGCCGGTCACTGCGGACCATGTCAATCCCGAGCGGCCGTGGCCGCACGTCTCCGAACTGCGGGCGGTCGTCGAGGCCCGCGGCCTCGCACTCGTGCCCCGGCTCACCATCTACCCCGAGTTCGCGCTGGACGCCGCCCGCTGGCTCGATCCGAACGTCCGCTTCGCCGTGCTCGACCGCTCCGATGCCGAGGGCTTCGGGCGCGACGATCCGGGCGCCACCTTCCCGGAGCGCCACGAGCAGGCGGCCAACGTCGGGACCGGCGCGGAGGTCATCCAGGTGGGGCGCCGTTCGACCGCGTGGTACTCGGGGGCCGACCGCTCGCCGGCCGTCATCGTGCCCGCCGCGGGCGTCACCGGCTCGGCGGTCGCCGAGGTGCTGTCCGGCGTCGACCAGGGCCAGGAGCCGGGCACTGACGAGCTCGTCACCCTGTTCAGCGCCCGCGGCCCCGAGGTGGCCGCCATCGCGGCCTTCGCGGACGGGCTTCGCCAGGCCGTCAACGGCGACGACGTGACCTACGTCCGCAACCGCAACATCAACTACACGAACGTCTGCACCTTCCGCTGTACCTTCTGCGGGTTCTCCAAGGGCCCGGCATCGCTGAACCTGCGGGGCCGGCCGTACCTGCTGTCGAACGACGAGATCGTCGCCCGGGTGCGCGAGGCCGAGGCACTCGGTGCGACGGAGGTGTGCCTCCAGGGGGGCATCCATCCGGACTTCGACGGCGAGTACTACCTCGAGGTGTGCCGGGCAGTGAAGGAGGCCGCACCCGACATCCACGTCCACGGCTTCACCGCGCTCGAGGTCACGGAGGGGGCCCGCCGGCTCGGCGAGCCGCTGGACCGCTACCTGATCCGGCTCCGCGACGCCGGCCTGGCCTCGCTGCCGGGCACCGCGGCGGAGATCCTCGACGACCGCATTCGCGAGGTGCTCTGCCCCGACAAGGTGACGACGGCCGAGTGGCTGGACTGCCACGAGACCGCACACCGCGTCGGGCTGCGCTCGACCGTCACGATCATGTTCGGCAGCATCGAGCAGCCCGTCCACTGGGCGAAGCACATCGTGCGCACCCGTGACCTCCAGAAGCGCACCGGGGGCTTCACCGAGTTCATCCCGCTGCCCTTCGTGCACATGGCCTCGCCCATCTACCTCAAGCGTCGGGCCCGGCGCGGGCCGACATGGCGCGAGACCGTGCTCATGCACGCGGTCGGGCGCATCGGCTACCACGGCTGGATCGACAATGTGCAGGCCTCCTGGGTCAAGCTCGGAGTGGCCGGCGCCCAGCAGCTCCTCCAGGCGGGCGTCAACGACCTCGGCGGCACACTGATGGACGAGAACATCTCCCGCGCGGCCGGCGCGGCGCACGGCCAGGGCATCACCGAGGACGAGCTGCGCGCCGTCGTCGAGCCGATCGGCAGGAGGTTGGTGGAACGAACCACCTTGTACCAGCCCCGCACGCCCGTACTCGCACCGTGAAGGCCTCCGAGGTCCTGACCCTCGTCAAGGACCGCACGCTGCCCCGCCGCTCGGACTATGCGGGACTCCGCGGCAGCTGGCGGGCCGACCTCGTTGCCGGCTTGACGGTAGGCGTGGTGGCCCTCCCGCTGGCCCTGGCGTTCGGAGTATCGAGCGGAGTCGGCGCCGCCGCCGGCCTGGTCACCGCCATCGTCGCCGGCCTGGTGGCGGCGGTCTTCGGTGGCTCGAACCTGCAGGTCTCCGGTCCGACGGGTGCCATGGCGGTCGTCCTGGTGCCGATCGTCGCCCGCTACGGCGTCGAAGCCGTCATCCCGGTGGCGATCCTCGCGGGCGTTCTGGTCCTCGTCATGGGGCTGATCGGGCTGGGCCGTGCGGTCTCGTTCATCCCGTGGCCGGTCGTCGAGGGATTCACGGTCGGCATCGCCACCATCATCTTCCTGCAGCAGGTGCCGTTGGCCCTGGGCGTCCCGCGGCCCGAGGGCGAGAACACGGTTCTGGTCGCCGTCGAGTCGGTGCGGCTGGCGGACTGGTCCGAGGCGCTGCCGTCCCTCGGGGTCGTCGGACTCGTCGTCGTCCTGATGCTCGCATTGCCTCGCCTGCACAAGTCGGTGCCCGCATCGATCATCGCGATCATCATCGCCACCGCGGTGGTGGTCTGGCGCGACCTGCCCGTCGACGCCGTCGGAGCGCTGCCGCAGGGACTGCCGACACCGCAGCTGCCGGTGCTGAGCACCGGTGCGACAAGTGCGCTGTTCAGCGCTGCGCTGGCCGTGGCGGTGCTGGCCGCGATCGAGAGCCTGCTGTCCGCGCGCGTGGCAGACGGCATGACTGGTAGATCGCACCTCAATCCGGACCGGGAGCTCGTCGGCCAGGGGCTGGCCAACGTGGCGAGCGGCGTGTTCGGAGGCATGCCCGCCACCGGCGCGATCGCGCGGACGGCCGTCAACGTCCGAGCGGGAGCGCGGACTCGGGTGTCGGCGATGGTGCATTCGCTGCTCATCCTCGGCATCGTGCTCTTCGCCGGCACGGTCGTGGCGGCGATCCCGCTGGCCGCGCTCGCGGGCGTGCTGATGGTGACCGCCGTACGCATGGTCGACCATCGCTCCGTCATGGCGATCCTCCGCTCCACCCGGTCCGACGCCGCCGTCATGATCCTGACCGCAGCCGCCACCGTGGTGTTCGATCTCATCCTCGCGGTGGAGATCGGGATCGCGGTCGCGGCGGTGCTGGCCCTCCGGGCGATGGCCAAGTCGAGCAGTGTGGAGCAGGAGGAGGTCTCGACGGCCGCAGACCTGCTGTCCGACGAGGAGGAGATCGCCCTCCTCCATGAGCACATCGCCGTCTACCGGCTCGACGGCGCCCTGTTCTTCGGGGCAGCGCAGCAGTTCCTCGACGAGTTCACCTCCATCGCGGACGTGCGAGTCGTCGTCCTGCGCCTCGGCGGCGTGCGGGTGATCGATGCCAGCGGAGGCCATGCCCTGGACGAGATCGTCAGGAGCCTGTCTGCACGCGGCATCGTGGTGCTGCTCTGCGGTGTCGGCGATCGCCCCCGTCGCATCCTGGCGGGACTAGGGGTGCTCGCCCCGATCGCGGAGCAGGGCCACGAGTTCAGCAGCCTCCCCGACGCGATCGCGCATGCCCGTGAGCACGTGCGCAGGCAGTTGGCCCACCATGGCTAGCACCTCGCAGGACTGGCAGGGCCGCCGGTTCGTCCGGACGCCCGCCACCGCGCCAGGACCGCTCGGGCCGCAGATGCTGCGGGCCATGATGGCCATCCGGGTCGACCCGCTGGCATACCTCGAGCGCACGTGGCGGCAGTACGGCGACGTCGTCCAGTTCCCCATCCCGCAGCCACCGAGCTACCTCGTCAACGACCCCGAGGCGGTCTGGCGGGTGCTCGTCATGACCGATCGCGGCTACAGCAAGTCGACCATCCAGTACCGCTCGCTGGCGCTGGTGACGGGCGAGGGGCTGCTGGCCGTGGACACCCCCGGCTGGCGGCGCCAGCGGCCGCTGGTCCAGCCGGCCTTCCACCACGAGGGCCTGGACCGGATCGTCGCGCACGTGGACGGGGCCGTCACCCGCCTCGTGGCCGAGTGGTCGGTCCTGCCGACCGACCCGGTGGTCGACATGGACGCCGCAATGATGGAGCTCGCGCTCGAGGTGGTGGGCCACGCGCTCTTCGGGACCGATCTCTCGGGCGACGCCGCGGAGATCACGGGAGCCACCCTGGACGCGCTGGACGTGGTGGTCGCGCGCGCCCGGGTGCCGCTCACGCCACCCTCGTGGGTGCCGACACCGGGCAACCGGACCCTCAAGCGCTCGGTGGCCACCCTCGACACCGCCGTGCGGCACATGCTCGCCGAGCGGCAGCGCGCGCCTCGCAGTGAGCCCGAGGACATGCTCGACCTGCTCATCTCCTCCCGGGACGAGTCGGGGGTCGGGCTCACGCCGACAGAACTCCGGGACCAGGTGGTCACCTTCATCGTGGCCGGACACGAGACCGTCGCCAGCGCGCTCACCTGGGCGTGGGCCCTGCTGGCCGAGCATCCCGACGTCCAGGCGCGCCTGCAGGCGGAGGCCGACGAGGTGCTGGCCGGCCGGGCGCCCCGATTCGAGGACTACCGCCGGCTCGTCTACGCGCGCGCGGTGTTCGACGAGGTCCTGCGCCTGTACCCACCGGCATGGCTGATCACCCGCAAGGCGACGCAGGCAGATGTCCTTGGCGGGCACGACATCCCGGCCGGGTCGCTGGTGATCCTCAGCCCCTGGCTCCTTCATCGCCACCCGGCGGTGTGGCAGGACGCCGAATCGTTCCGCCCGGAGCGCTTCATCGAGGGGGATGTCGACCGGCGCGCCTTCCTGCCGTTCGGCGCCGGGCTGCGACAGTGCATCGGGCGTGACTTCGCGTACGTCGAGGGCGTGCTGACCTTGGCTGCCCTTGCCGGCCAGGTCAGTGTGGAGTTCCCCGAGGGAGGCGGCGTGCCGGACGTCGCACCGCTGGTGACGGTCCGCCCGGTGGGCGGCCTGAAGCTCCGGGTGCGCCCGCGCAGGTAGTCGGCGGTCAGCCGCCGCGGGTGACGTAGTCGAGCAGGGCGGCCCGCTCGCCCTCGAGCTCGCCGAGCCGGGACTTGACGATGTCGCCGATGCTCACGATGCCCAGCAGGACGCCGTCCGGGTCGGTCACCGGGATGTGCCGCACGCGCTTCTCCGTCATCAGGTGGGTCAGCTCGTCGACGTGCGCCTCGGGAGGTGCGCAGAAGACGGTTGACGTCATGATCGACGAGACCGGCTGGTCCAGCGCCGCCGCGCCCGCTGTCAGGGACCGCACGATGTCACGCTCGGACACGATGCCGGCGATCGTCCGCCCGTCGGCCGAGACGACCAGGGCGCCCACGCGGTGCTCGGCCAGCGCGGCGATGACCTCGCTCACCGTGTCGCCAGGCGCGACAGTCGCGACGAAGTCGCCCTTGCTCGCGATGATCGTGGACAGCTGCATGAGGGAACCTCCGCCGGTCGTCGTTGCCCCCATCGTCCCGCCTCGGCGCGGGATTGTCTCGGGGTTCCCGCAAACGTGACGCCGGTCAGTCCCGGAGCAGGGCCAGTACCTCCGCGTGCAGCCAGCCGTTCGTCGTGACAGCCGACCCGCCGCCCAGCGCCGTCCCGCCGTCGTAGGCCGTCATCCGGCCCCCCGCCTCCTCGACGATGGGGACCAGCGCGGCCATGTCGTACGACTCGAGCTGGGGCTCGGCAGCGATGTCGACCACGCCCTCCGCCACCAGCATGTGCGACCAGAAGTCGCCGTACGCGCGTTGGCGCCAGGTCCCCGCCAGCAGCTCGTCGAGACCCCGCTGCGCCCCTCGTTCCCGCCAGCCGATCGCGTCGGAGTAGGAGAACGAGGCGTCCGCCAGCGTGCGGACCGCGCTCACGGACAGCCGGCGCGGCTCAGCCGACGCCGGATCGATGACGTGCGCGCCGAGCCCTCGGGCTGCCCACCAACGGCGCCCGAGCGCCGGAGCGGACACCACGCCGACGACCACCTCGTCGTCAGCAAGCAGGGCGATCAGCGTGGCCCAGACGGGCACGCCACGGACGTAGTTCTTGGTGCCGTCGATCGGGTCGATGATCCAGCGTCGGGCGGTCGAGCCGGATGCCCCGTACTCCTCGCCGAGAATCCCGTCGTCGGGCCGCTCTCGGGCGATCCGCTCGCGGATGGCCTGCTCGACTGCCCGATCGGCCTCCGACACCGGGGTCAGGTCGGGCTTGGACTCCACCACGAGGTCCGCGGCGCCGAAGCGCGACATGGCGATCCGATCGGCTTCGTCGGCCAGGCTGAGCGCGAGATCGAGGTCGGCGGCCGGGTCGCTCGGGCCGCTGTTCTCGGTCGCGTGGGTCACCGTGGCAACCTATCGCGGCCGTGTCCCTAGAGTGACGCCGTGGACTCCCTCCTCGACGACGTGGTCGGGCTGCCGATGCATCCGCTCGTCGTCCACGCGGTCGTCGTCCTCGTCCCACTGTCGGCGCTGTCCGCGATCGTGATGGTCGTCCGTCCGGCCTTCTCGCGTCGCTTCGGGCCGCTCACCGTCGCGCTCGCCGGAGTCGGCGTGCTGGGCGCGGTGCTGGCGAAGGCATCGGGGGAACGGCTGGCGGAGAGCGTCGGCACCCCCGCTCAGCACGCGGATCTCGGCGAGCGGCTTCCGCTGGTGGCCATCGGGTACTTCGTCCTGCTGCTCGGGTTCTGGCTCGTCGACCGCGGCATTCCCGCCAATCGCCGGCGGCCGGGATGGCTGACGGCGCTCGGTGTACTGCTCGTGGTGGCGGCGATCGTCGTCACGGTCGGGACGGTCTGGACGGGCCACACCGGCGCGGAGGCCACCTGGGGCGCGGTGCTCGGCTAGCTGGTCTCATCCACTGTCGTGGAACGGCTGCGGATCAGGCGGCGAAGCGAGTCGATCCGCTGCCGCACGACGGGATCCGCGTCGGAGATCGACGAGAGCGCGCAGTCCGGCTCGTCATGCGAGCAGGCGCGTGGGCACGACTCGGTGAGTGCCTCGAGATCGGGGAAGGCGCGGATCACCCGGTCGAGATCCACGTGCGCGAGGCCGAACGAACGGATGCCGGGGGTGTCGATGATGATTCCGCCGCCGGGCAGATGCAGGGCCACCACACTGGTCGACGTGTGCCGACCGCGTCCGGTCACGGTGTTGACGCGGCCGATGGCCCGCTCGGCGTCCGGCACCAGGCCGTTCACCAGAGTCGACTTGCCCACGCCCGAGTGGCCCACGAGGACGGTGGACTGGTCCGCCAGCGCCGCTCGAAGTCCCTCCGGCACCTGCTTGCTGGTGACGGTGAAGACCGGCAGGTCGAGCGGTCCATAGAGCGAGAGCAGGTCGGTGGCCGGCTTGAGATCAGCCTTCGTCACGATGAGCAGCGGCTCGATGCCTGCGTCGAGGGCGGCGACGAAGGCTCGATCGATCAGGCCCACCCGGGGCTCGGGATCGGTGGTCGCCGTGACGACGGCGAGCTGGGTGGCGTTGGCGACGACGACCCGCTCCACCGGATCGGTGTCGTCAGCCGTGCGACGAAGGACGGACGTGCGCGCGCCACGCCGCACGATCCTGGCCTGGGTGTCCACGTCACCGGTGCGGTCGCCGACCAGGTGCACGAGGTCTCCGACTGCCAGCCCCTTGCGCCCGATCTCGCGCGCCTTCACGGCGTAGACGGGGGTGCCGTCCTCGAGCTCCACGGTGAATCGACCGCGGTCCACCGCCATCACGACGCCGTCGAGGGCGTCTGCGTGCTCGGGACGGTCCTTCGAGCGCGGCCGCGACTTGCCTCGTCCGGGTCGGACCCGGATGTCGTCCTCGTCGAGGAGGTCGTGGCGGCGATGGGTCACGCGCTGGGCGCCTCGATGTCCGGAAGGCCGAGCAGGTGCGACCAGCGCAGCGGGAAGTCGGGCAGCGTCTTGCCGGTGGTGCCGATGTCCTCGACCTCGATCCCGGGGACCCGGAGGCCGAGGATGGCGCCCGCGGTTGCCATCCGGTGGTCGTGGTAGGTGTGGAACACGCCGCTGTGCAGCGGGCGTGGCCGGATGAGCAGTCCGTCGGTGGTCTCCTCGACGTCGCCGCCCAGGGCGGTGAGTTCGGCGGCGAGCCCGGCCAGCCGGTCGGTCTCGTGCCCGCGGAGGTGGGCGATGCCCCGCAGCCTGCTTGGCGAGGTGGCGAGCGCCGCGAGCGCGGCGACGGTCGGGGCGAGCTCGCCCACGGCGGACAGGTCGAGGTCGACGCCTTCGATGACGCCCGGGCCAGTGAGGACCAGCCCGTCGGTCGACCACGAGGTGGTGGCGCCCATCTGCTCGAGGATGCCGCGGATGGCGTCGCCCGGCTGCGCGGTCTGCTCCGGCCAGTCGAGCACAGTGACGCGACCCCCGGTCACCATGGCGGCAGCCAGGAACGGGGCGGCGTTGGAGAGGTCCGGCTCGATGTGCCGGTTGACGGCGGCGATGTCGTGCGGATCCACATGCCACACGGTGGCGCCGTCGCGCCGCACCCGTACCCCGTGCTCGGCCAGCATCGCGACGGTCATGTCGATGTGCGGCATGCTCGGGACGGCATCGCCGACATGGTGCACGGTCACGCCGGCGTTGAAGCGGGCGGCGCTGAGCAGCAGTCCGGAGATGAACTGGCTGGACCGAGAGGCGTCGACGAAGACCTCGCCGCCCTTGACCTCTCCGGTCGCCTCGATCATGAACGGCAGCCGGCCGTTGCCACGGTCGCGCACCTTGACGCCAAGCTCCTTGAGCGACTCGATCACGGTTGCCATGGGCCGGTGCCGTGCGTGGGCATCGCCGTCGAAGGTGATCTCGCCGTGGGCCAGCGCGGCGGCCGGGGGGAGGAAGCGCATGACCGTGCCGGCGAGTCCGACGTCGATGCTCGCGGGGCCGCGCATGAAGTGCGGGATGACCTGGACGGTGACGTTGCCGACGTCCTCGTGGTCGATGACGTGGACCTCGTTGCCGAGCAGTCGAAGGCCCGCCATCATCAGTTGCGTGTCGCGGGCGTTGAGCAGCCCGCGGATGGTGCTCTCGCCGTCCGAGAGGGCGGCCAGGATGAGCGCCCGATTGCTCGCGGACTTCGATCCCGGCACGGCGACGACGGCGTCGATCGGGTCCGTCACGGTGGGTGCGGACCAGAGGTCTCCGGCGTCGACCGGCGGTTTCGTTGTCATCGTCGCAAGGCTATCGCTCCGCCGATGACGAGTCCGGCGAGGAGGACGACGCCGGCAGCGATGATCAGCGGACTGGTGCCCGAGTCCGCCTCGGCCGCCGTGCTGTCCGCCATGCCCGGTGACGCGGCAGGTGACGCGGCAGGTTGCGTCGCTGGTGGCGTGGGCATGACCGACTCCGACGCCGATGTGGACCGCCGATGCGGATGCGGATGCCGTGGAGCCGGCAAGGGTGTAGGTGAAGGTGTCCGAGATCGTGTGCCCGTCCTCGGACACCACCCGGTAGGCGACGGTGTAGGTGCCGGGCGCCGCGCTCGCGTCGAGGGGCACCGCGATGCTCCGCTCGCCGATGGTCGGCGGACCGGTGACGATGGACTCCTTGTCGAGGCTCCGGACGGCAACGGCGGCGCCCATGTCCACGATCGGCGTGTCGAACTCGACGACGACCTCCGTGGGGGCGGCCACGAGGACGTCGTCGGGCTCGGGGCTCGAACCGATCTGCTGGGAGTGGGCGGCGGCCGGGGCGGTGGCTGCCACGAGGCCGGTCAGCCCGAGAACGAGCGCGACGACGACTGCCCAGCCGCGGGTGCGCGCGCTCATCCGAAGATCCCCTCGCCCACATAGCCGCCCTCACGAGCGCCCGCAGGGAGGACGTACGTCGCGGATCCGATGGTCGAGTTCCACTCGTTGAACGCGTCGAGCTGGGCCACCCGCTCCTGCATGGGGATGAACGACGTGCGCGGATCGCGCATGTAGGCGGCGAAGAGCAGTCCCATGTCATTGGTGCCGTCCCGCATGCCGGCGTTGTAGTTGTACGGGCGGCGCAGGATCATCTCCGCGGTCGTGGCCGCATGGGACACGCGGATGTGCGCGTCCTCCGGGATCACCGGCAGGCCATTGGCGTCGAGAGCCTCGTAGTCGAACTCATCCAGTTCGTGGGTGCCTCCCAGAGGTGCGCCGGTGGCCTGCATCCGCCCGATGACGCGCTCCTGGGTGTCCGGATCGAGCCGCTCCCAGGAGTCGAGGAGCATCCTGATGCGACGCAGGACCAGCACCGTCCCGCCCGCGACCCAGTCCGATCCGTCGTCGATCCACACCACCTCGCCGAACTCGGGGGACCCGGGTGCCGGGTTCACGGTCCCGTCGACCTGGCCCATCAGGTTTCGAGTGCCGACGCCGTCGGGGACGGCGGGGGTGGCAGTGATGAAGCCGTCCTGCATCCACCGCACTGTCGTGAGGGTCGAGAGGTCCTTGGTCAGCATGCGAACGGCATGGCCCAGGGTCAGCGCGTCGTTGCTGCCGACCTGGAGCAGCAGGTCGGTCTGGCTCCACGGGTCCTCGAAGGCATCGGTCGAGAACTCGGGGATCACGACGAGCGGTTCGGGGATCGCGTCGGTCCTCCCCGTGCGCTCGAACAAAGAGCGGCCCAGGCCGATGGTGATGGTCAGTCCGGCCGGGTTGGCGGCGATGCCCGGCTCGGTGTCGCCCAGGGCGGGCTGCCCCTGCGTCAGTCGTGCGGCATCGTCGCTGACGAGGCGAAGGACCGCATCGGCGGCCTCGGGGCTGGGGTCGAGCAGGTCGACGCCGATGAAGGTCTGCTGGGTCGTCGGCGGGGTCTCCACACCGGCCTGATGCGCGCCGAAGAACGGGTAGACCAACAGGGACGCGTCGTCGGGCAGGGGCGTCGGGGTGACCGCGCTGGCCGTGCCCGAGGGGGGCTCAGCCTCGGTGGCCGGCGAACAGCCGCTGGCGGCGCCGAGGATGGCGACGCCGCCAGCGGCCAGCAGGCCCCGTCGGGTCAGACGTGGACTGTCAGTCATGGGCCCGTACCGTCACATGCCCGACATCGAGTCGGACGACTCGGAGCCGGTCATGCCACCGTCGTATGTCTCGTTGGCGCCCATGAAGACCTTGCCGAGCACCTTCGTGCGGAACAGCCCGCCGTCGGACGTCACGAACGTCACGGGCACCAGCGATCCGGCCGAGATCGGCTTGGTCAGCTTCAGGAACATGACGTGGTTGCCCCCGGGCTTCAGTTCCGTCATGCCCTTGGCGGGGATCTGGAAGCCGCCCGTCTTCTGCTGCATGACCATGCTGCCGTCCTTCGCCACCACCTCGTGCAGCTGGAGCACGCGGGAGTAGGGCGAGTAGGCGGCGACGACGCGAACCGGCTTGGCACCGGTGTTCTTCAGCATGCCGAACGCTGCCGACATCCCGGTGTCCGCAGCCTTGGCCCAGCCGTCGGTGACGGCGAGCGTCGCCTTCGAGATGGGCAGACCGGCGCCCCACCTCGGCTTGGCGCCCTCGCGCGCGCTGACGCAGACGTAGACGCGGTCCTTCACGATGGTGGTGGTGCCGGATACGGCGCAGGTGGAGCCCTTCTTGGGCGCGGTCGCGGCGGTGGCGGGGGAGGCCGCGCCGACGGTGACGGCGGCCAGGGCGCCCGCGAGTGCGGTCGCGGCGAGCACGTGGCGGATGGTCGTTCTCACGATGGTGTCCTCTTTCAATGTCTGGGGTCATGTCCGAATGGGGCGTGCAGATGCGCGAACGTCGACTCGCGCGGCACCGGTCCGACAGACCTCAGGCGGGACTGGCCCATGCCGACCACATGGGTCGCTTGGGCGGTCCCGACGAGGGGACTAGGGCAGGCGGCGAGTCACGTCGGACGCGGGTGGCCCGCGTCGGACAACCTGGTCCGTCAGGAAGCGCCGGGCCGGACTCGGGCCGGGCGCGGTGATGGACCGGTCGGACGGGCGACCCTCGACCGCGAGGGCCGGGGTCCACGGCGTGCCGAGCAGGACGGACAGGAAGGCCTGCCATGCGGCGGCGATGCCATCCGCATGGACGATGACGGCGGTCGCCAGCAGAGCGGCGACGAGGTGGGCGGCGACCATCGCATGCGCGGACGGGCCAGCGGCGGCGCCACCGTGCCCGTGTGCGGAGGTGATGGTGAGCACCAGGTGCAGGAGCGCCTGACCGCCGACGAGGACGCCGAAGACGCGGGCCGGGCCCAAGCGCACCGTGCTCAGGGCCCAGCCCAGGACGACGGCGAGCCCGGTGACCAGGATCAGGCCGACAGCGTCGGCGGCTCCGCCCGCGGCCGTGTGCCCGGCGAGCGTGAGCACGGCGAGGGACGCTCCGTACAGAACGGCCCGTACGCGGCGACGCGGATCCCGGGAGGTCACGGGGGGAGTCTACGGTCCGCGACCCAGTGCGGCGCGAAGGTGGCAGGCTGGTCACATGTGCGGGCGGTATGCGGCAGCGAAGGACCCATCGGCACTCGTCGAGGAGTTCGAGGTCGAGCAGGCCCCCGAGGAGGAGCTTCGCCCCGACTTCAACGTGGCCCCGACCAAGAAGGTCTACCTCGTGGTGGACAAGGTCCATGACGAGCAGCACGAGCGGGCTCTCGTCATCGGCCGATGGGGTCTCGTCCCGTCATGGGCGAAGGACCCGTCCATCGGCAGTCGCATGATCAATGCCCGGGCCGAGACGGTCGCCGAGAAGCCTGCATTCCGCAGGGCGTTCGCCAAGCGCCGCTGCCTGCTGCCCGCCGACGGCTACTACGAGTGGTACCTGCCCACGTCACCGGATGCGCCGGTGGGCAAGGGCGGCAAGCCGCTCAAGCAGCCGTTCTTCATCCATCCGTCGGACGGCTCCTCGCTGGCGATGGCGGGCCTCTACGAGTGGTGGCGAGACCCCACGCGTCCCGACGACGACCCGGCCGCGTGGCTGCTGTCGTGCACGATCATCACCACCGAGGCGACCGACGACGTCGGGCGCATCCACGACCGGATGCCGATGACCATCGCGCGAGCCGACTGGGCGGCGTGGCTGGATCCGACGCGGGGTCCGGACGAGGCGACCGGCCTGCTGGCCCCGGCCGTCGACGCCGCCCTGACCGCGTACCCGGTGTCCACGTTGGTCAACAGCGTCCGCAACAACGGGCCGGAACTGCTCGAGCCGATCGAGGCGGACGGACCGGCGACCCTGCTGTGAGCGCGGTCGTCCGGGAGGTCCCCACGCGGCACGGGCCGGCTCGCCTGCACCGGCTCGGCTTCGCGCGGGGTGGAGCGCCCACCGTGACGCTCGGGCACGGGGCCGGTGGCGGCGTCGATGCGGCGGACCTGCAGGCACTGGCCGTGGCGCTGGTCGGGGTCGGCTGCGGCGTGGTCCTCGTCGAGCAGCCCTGGCGGCTGGCCGGGCGGCGGGTGGCCCCGCGCCCCCAGGTGCTGGACGAGGGCTGGCTGGACGCGCTGCGCAGCCTGCGCCCACGTGGCCCGCTGATCGTCGGCGGCCGGTCCGCGGGTGCCCGGGTCGCCTGTCGGACCGCCGGCGAGCTGAATGCGACGGCGGTGCTCTGCCTGGCGTTTCCGCTGCACCCGCCCGGTCGGCCAGAGCGCAGCCGCCGCGACGAGCTGGTGGCCTGCCCGGTGCCCGTGGCAGCGCTCCAAGGGGATCGGGACCCCTTCGGCAGCGCGGCCGAACTGCGCCGGGCGGCGCGCGGCGCAACGGTCCTCACGGTCCCGCGAGGGGACCATTCCCTGGCGACCCTCCCGCCCGCCGTCATCGACCGTGCCCTCCGCTGGGTGGCGGACATCGGGACCGCGGCCAGCGGACCTCGGGAATGAGGACGCCGGTCGGCCTGTTGCTGCCCGTGTGCGACTAATCGCCCCGTCGGATGACGGTCACCCGACCCTGCGTGGCGGAGCCATCGGGCTAGGCTCGTCGTCGATGAGCGACGAGGACAGTGGCGCGGCCGCACCGGTGGACCAGGAGAAGCTGGCCCGCTTCGAGCGTGACGCCCTGCAGTACCTCGACCCCCTGTACGGGGCGGCGATGCGGATGACCCGCAACCCGGCCGATGCCGAGGACCTGGTCCAGGAGACGTACCTGAAGGCCTTCGCCGCCTTCGACTCCTTCACCGACGGCACCAACCTGAAGGCATGGCTGTTCCGGATCCTGACGAACACCTACATCAACATCTACCGCAAGCGGCAGCGTCAGCCCATCCAGCGTGGCGGCGACGACCTCACCGACTGGCAGCTGCACGAGGTCGAGAGCCACGACTCCCGGGGCCTGCGCTCCGCCGAGGTCGAGGCACTCGACCGACTGGCCGACCAGGACGTGGTCGATGCGCTCGCCGCCCTGCCCGAGGACTTCCGGATGGCGGTCTACCTCGCCGATGTCGAGGGGTTCGCGTACAAGGAGATCGCCGAGATCATGGACACGCCGGTGGGCACGGTCATGTCGCGGCTGCACCGGGGGCGCAAGCAGCTGCGCACCCTGCTGGAGGACTACGCCGTCGAGCGCGGGCTGATCCCGGCCGCGACGGCAGCGGATTCGGGGGAGGGCGCATGAGCTGCGGACGCCCCCACGAGATGGACTGCGCTGATGTGCTCGCGCAGGTCTATGAGTTCCTCGACGGTGAGATCTCCGACGCCGATCGGGCGCGGATCGTCCAGCACCTCGACGAGTGCAGTCCGTGCCTGCGGCAGTTCGGCCTCGAGCAGGCGGTCAAGGCGCTGGTTCATCGGTCCTGCGCCTGCGACATGGCGCCCGAGCGGCTGCGCATCCAGATCGTCACGCGGATCCGGCAGATCTCCATCACCTACCGCTCGACTGAGTACGGGGAGTAGTCCCCTCTGCTAGTCCGAGGACAGGTGCGCGAGCAGTACCTCGGTGAACCGCGCGGGATCGTGCACATGCGGCTCGTGGGTGGCCCCCGGGAAGACGATGAAGGTGCTGCCGGGCAGCAGGTCGTGTGCCTGCTCGCCGTGCTTGAGCGGGATCATCGGGTCCTGGTCGCCCCAGATGATCAGGATGCGGGTGCCCTCCATGAGGTGCAGCTTGTCGAGGGCGGACACCCGCTGGCCGCGAACGCCCACGACGCTGCGAAGGGTGGCCAGGAAGGCGGCGCGTCGGTCGTCCTCGCCCAGCCAGGACACGGTCTCGAGAGCGCGTGGACTCAGTGCGTGCGGCTTCACTCCTATCCGGCCGAGCTGGGTGCCGACCCAGGTGGCCGCGCCGAGCGTCCGGTCGTTGATGGCCCAGCGGATGGCGAGCTCGGAGCCGGGGAGCGTCGCGGCGCGCAGGCCGCTGAAGGTCTCCTCGCCGAGGCCGCCACTGGACTCCAGCACCATGCGCTCGACTCGATCCGGGAACTGGTACTGGAACTGCATCGACACGCCGCCGCCGAGCGAGTGGCCCACCAGGTGGACGCGCTCGACACCGAGGTGGTCCAGCAGGTCCCGCAGGGTCGACGCGAGTGAGCCGAGGCTGTAGTCGCCCGGCTCCTTGGACGACTCGCCGTGCCCTGGCAGGTCCACTGCGATAACGGGAACGCCCGCGGCCGCCAGGCGCTCGGGCACGTCGCCCCAGGTGTCGGAGCTGGAGCCGATGCCGTGCACCAGCAGGATCGGCGTGCGCTCGGGCCGGTCGCCCGGCAGCTGGCGGTAGGCCAGCGCGCGACCGTGCAACGGCACCAGCCGCCGCACCGGATCGGCAGTGGGGGACGGGGTCATGGGGACCTCCCTCGAGCTCTACTGGTCAGTAACTTACTATACCGTAACTTACGGTGTCGTAGGTATATTCCCGTGGATTCGGGATCCGACGTTCCGCACCGCCCACTACCGCGCGGTCGCGGGCGGCCACTAGCCTTCGCGCAGACGGGGCGAAAGGGAGACGCAGTGGAGCAGACGATCCGGGCCGAGATGGTGGCCTCGGTGCACTCGGTCATCGTGCAGGTCGGCGATCAGGTCATCGTGGGTGACACGCTGGTGATCCTCGAGTCCATGAAGATGGAGATCCCGGTCGTCGTCGAGGTCGCGGGCACCGTCACCGAGATCAGCGTGGTCCCCGGCGACGTCGTCCGGGAGGGCGACATCCTGGCCATCCTGCTCTGACAGGCGCGGCCTCAGCCGCCGACCGGACGGGTGAGCGCCAGCAGGTCCACACCCGGGCGCGGGGACCAGTCCCGCTCGGGCACCCGGACGAAGCCCATCCCCTCGTACATCGCCGCCGCGCCCACGTTGGTGTCGCGGACGCAGATGGCCAGTGCCCGTGCACCCGTGGCACGGGCATGCTCCTCGCAGGCGGCCACGAGCGCCGCCCCCACGCCGGTGCCCTGGGCGGCCGGGTCCACCGCGAGGAAGCGGAACTCCACCTCGTCTGCGCCGCCGATCTCCGCGGACGTGGACCCCGGCAGGCAGATGGTGACGGTGCCGACCACCCGGCCGGCGCGCTCCGCCACGAGGAGCAGCGAGTCCCGAGCGCGGGTGGGCGTGTCCAGCAGCGTGGCGACGTATGGCGATCCCGGTTCCAGCTGTCCGGCGAGGTCGTAGGCGGCCACGCAGATCCGCCCGGCCTCGGCGAGATCACTCTCCTCGGCGGATCGGATCACCAGCGGCTGCGGCACGGAGCAACTATCGCGCATGGCTCATCTGCGCCTGCGCGATGGCCGGTTCGCGCGACACGGGGACCGCTAGCCTCGGTCCGTGCCGATCACGCGCATCGAGAACGCGGCCGTCTGGACGGGCCGACCGAGCCCGGCGGGGACCGCCGAGCAGTCCGCGCTGGCCTTCGACGAGCACGGGGTCATCGCCCTCGGAGACGAGGCGATGTCGGTCGCCGCCGACATCGTCGTCGACGGTGCGGGGGGCTTCGTCGGTCCGGCGTTCCGCGACGGTCATGCGCACCCGCTGGCCGCCGGGCTCGAGGCGATGTTCGCGCCCGTTGGCGCGGCGACATCGATCGACGAAGCGGCCGCGGCGGTCGCCTCCTGGGCCGCGGAGCACCCCGACGAACCGTGGGTCCGCGGCGAGGGCTTCGACGCGGCGCTTGCCCCCGAGGGCGTGTTCCGGGCCGAGTGGCTGGACGCCGTGGTGGCGGATCGACCCGTGGCGCTGCGGGCCAGCGACTACCACACGGTCTGGGTCAACTCGGAGGCATTGCGCCGGGTGGGCTACACGGCCGCGACCCCTGACCCGCCTGACGGACGGATCGTGCGGGACGCGGACGGATCGCCGGTGGGCACGCTGCGCGAGTGGGGTGCCTGGCGCCCGGTGTACGCGCTGCTGCCGCCGCGCACCACGGATCAGGGGGTGGCCGCCCTGGCCGCGGCGACCCGCACGATGGCGGCGTCGGGGATCGCCTGGGTGCAGGACGCGTGGGTCGAGCCGGCGGATGTCGACGCGTGGCTCGACGCGCTTCGCGCGGGACCGCTTCCCGTGCGGGCCGACCTGGCCCTGTGGTGCGACCCGAACTCGTGGCGCGACCAGCTGGAGGCCTTCGAGTCCGCCCGCGCCCGCGTGACCGGGGAGGCGTCCGGGCAGCTGTCCGCGGGGACGGTGAAGTTCTTCGCCGACGGCGTGATCGAGTCCGGGACCGGGGCCCTGCTGGAGCCGTACCACGACTGCCCGCACTCCCGGGGACTGCCGAACTGGGATGCAGAGGAGTTGGCCGTCGCCGTCGAGGCGGTCGCGGCCCGCGGGTTCGCGCCGCACATCCACGCGATCGGGGATGCGGGCGTGCGCACCGCCCTCGACGCCGTGGAGCGGGGTGCCGCCGTCCGGGGTCGCTCAGGTGCGCGCGCGACCATCGCCCATGCTCAACTGATCGATCCTGCTGACCTGCCGCGATTCGCGCGGCTGGGCGTCGTCGCCAACTTCGAGCCGTACTGGGCGCAGTGGGACAGCTGCCAGGAGCAGCTGTCCGCGCCGCGCCTCGGTCACGAGCGGACCCAACGCCAGTACCAGCTCCGCTCGATGCTGGACAGTGGCGCCACGGTGTCCTTCGGCAGCGACTGGCCGGTCAGCACCCCCGTCCCCCTGGATGGCATCCAGGTCGCGGTCACGCGTCAGGCGCAGGCCGATCACCCGCCGTGGATGCCGGAGGAGCGGGTCACCGTCGAGGAGGCGCTGGTGGCCTACACCGCCGCCGTCGCCGACCAGGCCGGCGACGCGCGAGGTGGCCGCCTCGTCCCCGGCCACCGCGCCGACGTGGTCCTGCTGGACGCTGATCCCCGCGGCGTCGAAGCGATGGGGATCGCCGGCATCGAGGTGCTCGGGACCTGGTGCGACGGACGACGGACTCACGGAGGCTGACATGGCATTGACACCGGGCGAGTCCGATCGACTGCTCCTGTTCCTCGAGGCACAGCTCGCCCTGCGACGCCGCGAGCGCGGGCTGCGGCTGAACGTCCCGGAGGCGCAGGCACTCATCGCCGACGCCGTCTGCGAGTGGGCGCGGGACGGCCGCGGCCTGATCGAGGCCCGGGACCTCGCCCGCGACCTGCTGACGTTCGACGACGTGCTGGAGGAGGTCCCCGCCGTCCTCACCGAGGTGCGGGTGGAGGCGCGGTTCGACGACGGCACGCGACTGGTTGTCGTCAAGGACCCCTTCCGGGCAGCGGAGGCGGGGTCCGCAGGGCCCGCGAGCCCGGTGACCAGCGAACAGGTCGAGGTGGTGGACGGCCTCCTCGACGTGCGAGTCACCAACGAGGCGCCGACGGCGATCGGGCTCACGTCCCACATCCACCTGGCCGAGGTCAATCCCCGGCTGCGGCTGGACCGCGCGGCCGCGTTCGGCCGCCGGCCGGCCATCGACACGGGCCAGACCGTATGGATCCGTCCGGGTGAGTCGGTCATCCTGCCCAGCCGCCCGATCGAGGGTGCACGGATCGTGGTGGGCAACTCCGGCACCGTCGACGGGCCGTTGGACGACCCGGCCGTGCGCAGCCGGGCGCTCGAGACCCTGCGGGCGTGCGGCTACCTGGACGAGGTGGACGGCCAGCCGGTCAACGACCCGGCCGGCGCCGAGCGCGCCGTGGCCGAGGTCATGGCCCGACGAGCGGAGGCGGGCCGATGAGTGGCGAGTACGGACCGACGGTCGGCGATGTGCTGGAGCTGGGGGACACCCGGCTGCGCCTGCGGATCACCGCTCGGGTCGCCGACACCGGGGACGAGCTGCGGGTCGGGTTCGCGAAGACCGGTCGCGACGGCATCGGCCTCCGTGCGCTCTCGGCACGCGAGTCATGCGACGTCCTGATCACCAACGTCGTCGTCCTCGATCCCGTGGACGGGGTGCGGGTGGCGAGCATCGGCATCCGCGAAGGGCGGATCAGCGGCATCGGCAAGGCCGGCAACCCGGACACCGCCGACGATGTCGACATCGTCGTGGGCACCGGCACGGTGGTGATCGATGGCGACGGTCTCATCGCGACGCCCGGCGGCATCGACACGCATGTGCACACCCTCAGCCCGCGGGTGTTCGAGGCGGAGCTGTCCTCCGGCGTCACCACCGTGATCGGCCAGGAGGCCGGGCCGATGTGGGGCGTCGGCATGGGCTCCGCCTGGGTGCTGGAGCGGGGCCTGCGCGCCATGGAGGCGTTCCCCGTGAACGTCGGCCTGCTCGGCCGCGGCTCGTCATCGCGGGATGCGGCGATCCGGGAGGCGGTCGAGGCGCACGTGTGCGGGCTGAAGGTGCACGAGGACACCGGCGCCACCCTGAGCACGATCGACACGGCGCTGCGCGTGGCCGACGAGCACGACCTCCAGGTCGCCCTGCACACCGACGGGCTCAACGAGACCCTCTCGGTCCGCGACACCCTGGCCGTGCTCGACGGCCGGGTCCTGCACGCGTACCACGTCGAGGGCTGTGGCGGCGGGCACGCTCCCAACGTGCTCGAGCTCGCCGGGGTGCCCAACATCCTCGCCTCGTCGACCAATCCCACCCTGCCCTACGGCGTCAACGCCGTCGCCGAGCACGTCGACATGATCCTGCTCTCGCACGGCATGAACCCCGACAACGACAGCGACATCCACATCGCCCGGTCCCGCGTGCGCGGGGTGACCATGGCGGCGGAGGGCCGACTGCATGACCTGGGGGTCATCGGCGTGACCTCGTCCGACGCGCAGGGGATGGGGCGCGCGGGCGAGACGTGGTGGCGGACCTTCGCCCTCGCGGGCGTGCTCGCCGGTCTCGACCCCGAGCGCGAGGGGCTGAGCGACGACAACGAGCGCATCCTGCGCTACCTCGCGAAGATCACCGTGAACCCGGCGATCGTGCACGGCCTGGTGCACGAGGTGGGTCGGCTGGCCGTCGGGCACCTCGCCGACATCGTGCTGTGGCGACCGGAGTCCTTCGCGGCCAAGCCGCAGCTCGTCATCAAGGGCGGATTCCCGGCATGGGGGGTCACCGGCGACCCGAACGCCAGCATCGACTCCGCGGAGCCGCTCGTGCTCGGCCCGCAGTACGGGGCGCTGGGCGCGACCGCATCCGACCTGTCCGTGATCTTCTCGAACCGCGCCGCCGTGGCCGCCACGCCGGCCCCCGGCAGCCGCCGGCTGGTGGCGGTCCAGGGGTGCCGGGACCTGTCCGGCGCCGACCTGGTCCGCAACGGCGTCACGGGTGCCGTGCGGGTGGCCGACGACGGCTCCGAGGTCCGGTGGAACGGCGAGCTGCTCACCATGGAACCGGTCGCAAACACGCCGATTTCGCGCCTGCACTTCTGGTAGTCCGGCCGGTCGGGCGGCGGTGGCGCATCGGCGTATCGTCAGCGCTCGTGGGGATCTTGACGCGGCTTGCCCGGGATCGGACGGACCTGTCCACCGAGGACATCGCCGAGCTGTCCGAGGTGGTCGAGGAGTGGTCGCTCATCGCCGATCTGGCGATGGGCGATCTCGTGCTCTGGGCGCCGACCTGGAACGAGGCGGGGCTGGTGGTGCTCGCGCAGGTGCGCCCGTCCACGACCTCGACCGTGGTGCCCGATGACCTCGTCGGCACGTTCGCGCCTCGGGGCCGGCATCCGCAGCTGGACCAGGCGGCCGCGTTCGGCCGGCCGATCACGGCGCGCGGCCTGCCGCACGCGTGGCTGCCCACCGGCACCGAGGCCTACCCGATCCGGCGCGGCGAACGCGTCATCGCGGTGCTGGCCCGCCACGCGCCGGGGGCACCGCGCACCCCGGGGCGACTGGAGGAGACCTACCTGACCACGGCCGACGACCTGCTCGCCATGCTCGTGCAGGGTGACTTCCCGGTGCTGGAGACCGCGTCCGACACCACGGAGACCCCGCGCGTGGGGGATGGCCTCATCCGGCTGGACGACCGGGGCGTGGTCACCTACGCGAGCCCGAACGCGATCAGCGCGCTGCGGCGCCTCGGTCTGGCTCGCGATGTCATCGGCACGGTCTTCCACGAGATCGCGGTCCGCCTGTCCCACCGTCCGGGGCGCATGGACGAGGCCCTGACGGCTGTCGCGGCGGGCCGGGCGGCGGGCCGCGCCGACATCGAGAACCCCGCGGCCACCGTCCTGCTGCGCGGCATCCCGCTCGTCCGTGGCACGACCCGCACCGGCGCGGTGCTGTTCCTCCAGGACGTCACGGACCTGCGCCGGCGCGAGCGGGCGCTGCTGAGCAAGGACGCGACGATCCGCGAGATCCACCACCGGGTCAAGAACAACCTGCAGACGGTGGCGGCCATGCTGCGGCTGCAAGCACGCCGGGCCAGCACCGAGGAGGCCCGCGAAGCACTCGCCGAGGCGGAGCTGCGGGTCGCCGCCATCGCCGTCGTCCACGAGTCCTTGTCGGCGGAGGTGGGGGAGCTCGTCGACTTCGACGAGATCGCCGACCGGATCCTGGCCCTCGTACGGGACCTGGCGCCTGCCTACGAGACGGCCGACCGCCTTCCCCCGACGGTGCGCCGGGTCGGCTCATGCGGGTCGTTGCCGGCGGACCTGGCCACCCCGCTGGCGATGATCGTCTCGGAACTGCTGAACAACGCGGTCGAGCACGCCGAGGCCGAGACGGTGACGGTGGTCGTGGCGCGCGGCACCCGGGACCTGATCCTGACCGTGCGCGACGACGGGAAGGGGCTGCCGCCCGACTTCGACCCGCAGCAGACCGGCCTGGGCTTGAGCATCGTCCAGTCCCTGGCCACGGGGGACCTACGAGGCGTGTGCCGGATCGAGCGGGCAGAGGACTCGGGTACGCAGGTTCGGGTGGAGGTTCCGCTGCCGCCGCTGTGAGCGACGCGCGAGGGTGCCCGTCCGGGCGGGGTGGCGACTAGGCGTTGCTGCGGGCGCGCAGGCGGGCGTTGCGGCGCTTGAGGGCGCGCCGCTCGTCCTCGCTCAGGCCGCCCCAGACGCCGGCATCCTGGCCGGTCTCGAGCGCCCAGCGCAGGCATTCATCGACGACGGGGCAGCGTCGGCAGACCGCCCGAGCCTCCTCGATCTGGACGAGGGCCGGGCCGGTGTTGCCGATCGGGAAGAAGAGCTCAGGATCCTCGTCACGGCAGGCGGCCTCGTGGCGCCAGTCCATGCCAATCCCTCCAGTCGTCGCGCATCGGGGTCGACCGATGCTCGTGATTGCTTTCACGTGCGGGGCAGTTCTGCGTCGGACCGAGGGTCTCCCGGCCTGCTGCAGAGGGGGTGTGCCCGCCCGTGCGTGCAATGGGCCTCTATAGGGTCGCAGACCTTCCCCGCCGGCTCAAGCGGAAAAGCCGGATTTCACCGCGCGAGCACTGTCTCTTACATCACAGGACGGTAACACATGGGGCAATTGCCCCGAATGTCCCTCCGGTTATCGGACTGTAAGAAAACGCTTACAGTCAGCACACCACGGATATGGCGTCGGGGTGGTGGGCGAACACCACCTGCGTGGTCTCGCCCATGCCCTCGCCGTCGATCTGGAAGGCCACCGGCCGAGTGGCCGTGACGGTGAAGCCGGGCAGGTCATGCCAGGACACGATGCCGCCTCGCGCCGTCCCCCGCCCGGTCCCGGACAGCAGCCGGCCGGCCGCCACCAGCGCGGTGGGCACCCCCATCCGATGGAGCGCGAACAGGTCGAGCGCGGTGTCGAAGGACGCGTCGGGACAGGGATTGACCGGGTGGTTGCCGAAGAACGTCCACGGCGAGGTGTTCTGCACGAAGGCGAGGAACAGGCCCTCGGCCCGGATCTGCGGTCCGCCGTCGGCCGCCGCGCGGGTTGCCGTGAGCACCGGATGCCGTCGGTCGGTGCCCCGGAAGAAGGAGGCGAGGGTCGTGCTCAGGTAGCGGGCCGGGGTGGCGGCCCGCCCCTTCTTGCGGTGGGCCTCCATGGCCGCGATGACCTCGGCATCGAGGCCCAGGCCGGCGTTGGCGACGAACCACCGATCGTTCGCGGTGCCGAGGCCGATGCTGCGCGACTGCCCGCTGCGCAAGAGGTCGAGGATCAGGCCGGTCGCCTCGACCGAGTCCTTGGGCAGACCGAGGGAGCGGGCGAACACGTTCGCCGATCCGCCGGGGACGGTCGCCAGGACCGGAACGTCGGGACCGGGACCGTCCACCAGCATGCCGTTGACCACCTCGTTGACGACGCCGTCGCCGCCGAGGGTGACGACGATGTCGAGCCCGGCCTCCCGCGCGCGCTCCCCGAGCAGCACCGCGTGGCCCTGATGGGTGGTGACCGTCACCTCGAGATCGATCTCGTCCGAGAGCGCATGGACCAGCACGTCGACGACTCGGGAGGAGGTGGTGGTGGCTCGTGGATTGACGACGAGGAGGCCACGCACGGTCGCAGCCTAGCCCGAGGATCCGGGCCGGCCGCCGGTCGATACCGTGGCCTCGTGCCCGTCCCACCTCGTCCGCACCTGGCGGTCGCCGTGATCGCGGCGGTCCAGGGCATCGCGCTCCTGGGGTACGCCGTCTTCGACGTCGTCGAGGCGTTCCGCGTCGGGCTCACCGGACCCGCAGAGGTGTCCAACCCGATGGCGCTGCTGCTGCTGATCGTGCTGACCGCGGCCGGCGGCGTCGGGCTGCTGTGGGTGGCCGTGGGGTGGTGGCGGAGCCGCTCGTGGGCGCGCTCGCCGTTCGTCTTCAGCCAGCTGGTGGTCGGGCTGATCGGGTTGGAGGTGGCGCAGTCGGCGGAGACCGCCCAGCGGGCGGTGGGGATCACCGCGATGGCGTTGGCCGGGGCAGGGCTGGTGCTCGCTTTCCTGCCGTCCGTCGCGCGAGGGCTGAGCGACTAGTCCCGGGTCATGCCGTCGCGCAGCTCGGACAGGGTGCGGCCCAGCAGCCGGGACACCTGCATCTGCGAGATGCCCAGCCGTTGCGCGATCTGGGTCTGGCTCTGACCCTCCACGAAACGCAGCCGGATGATCTCCCGCTCGCGGTCGGGCAGTGCCGCGAGCAGGGGGAGGAGGGTCTCCCGCTCGTCGATATCGGTGAAGGCGGGCTCGATCTCGCCCAGGTCGGCGACGGGGCCGGCGCCCGTCTCGGGGTCGACGTCCAGCGTCTCCGTGGCGTACGCCTGGCGCGCCTCGAGGGCAGCCAGGACGTCGTCGGTGCCCACGCCCAAGGCCTCTGCCACCTCGCGGACCGTCGGCGAGCGGTGCAGCTGCGCGGTCAGGTCGTCCATGGTGGTGCTCACCCGGCGCTGCAGGTCCTGCAGGCCGCGGGGCACCCGGATGGCCCATGCGCGGTCGCGGAAGTGCCGGCGGATCTCGCCGAGGATGGTCGGCGTGGCGTAGGTGGAGAGCTCCGTGCCCCGATCGGGATCGAACCGGTCGATCGCCAGGATCAGGCCGATGGTGCCGGCCTGCACGAGGTCGTCCATCGGCTCGCCGCGGTCCCGGTAGCGGCCAGCGAGGTGCTGCACGAGCGGCAGGTGCGACGTGGTCAGCTCGTCGCGGATGGCCGACCGGCGCGGATCGTCGTCCGACAGCGTGGCGAACTCGGCCAGCAGGGCATGCTCGCGCTCCCGGGCGGCGTCATCCCAGCCGGTCTCGCGGGTCACGCGTCCACGGCGACGGCACGCTGGACCGTCAGGCTCAGGGTCAGCCGCCCGTCGGCCAGGCCGGCGTCGACGCGATCGCACAGGGCGCTGAGCACGGTCCAGCCGAAGGAGGCCGTGGACGGCAGGTCGGGGGCGTCCCAGCGGCCGGACACGGTGATGTCGAGCCGGGTGCCGTCGACCTGGTAGACGCACGAGATCGGGGACCCGGCAGGCGCGGCCACCAGGAGCTGCGCGACCGCCTCGTCGACGGCGAGCCGGGCATCCTCGAGCTGGTCGATCGGCAGATCGGCGCGGGCCGCCATGGCCGCTGCGATCGAGCGGGCCAGTGCGACGTTGGCACTGTCCGCGGGGAACGTCAGGGTCACCGGTGTCATGCGTCCTCCACATCCGCCAGGGCCGTGAGCGCGTCTCCGGTGACGCGGTGCACCGTCCACTCGTCCATCGGAATCGCGCCGAGGCTGCGGTAGAACCCCAGTGCCGGCTCGTTCCAGTCGAGCACCCACCACTCGAGGCGTCCGTAGCCGTTCGTCACGCACTCCTGGGCCAGCGTGGACAGCAGGCGTCGGCCGTAGCCGGTGCCGCGCAGCTCGGGACGGACGTAGAGGTCCTCGAGGTACAGGCCGTGGCGGCCCAGCCAGGTGGAGAAGTTCAGGAACCACAGTGCGAAGCCGCCGAGCTGCCGGCCGTCGTCGGTCGGGTGCTCGACGACGTGCGCGAAGACCTTGGGCTCCGGGCCGAAGAGCGCCTGCTGGAACTGGTCCTCGGTGGCCACCGCCTCGTGAGGTGCGCGTTCGTACTCGGCGAGCTCCCGCACCATGAGCAGGATCTCCGCGACGTCGTCAGGGGTGGCGCGCCGGATCAGGCCAGTGGGCATGTCAGGACCCTAGCCCCCGATGCTGCGGCACTCGTGGTCGTTTTCCAGCCCGTTTTCCCGCCACGAGTGCCGCAGCATCGGGGTGGGGCATGCGGGGCCGTCCGAAACCACTGGTAGGCGCTGCCACCCTGCACGCCACGGCCTGAGGGGGTCCGATGAGAATCACCGCAATCGTCCTGTCCGCCTGTGTCGTCGTCACCGGGGTGGTGGCGGCTCCGACCGTGGCCGCCAAGGACTACATGGTGGGCGACAACCCGATGTGCATCAGAGTCGGAGACACGGACGGCGTCAAGAAGCGCATCTGTCTCGAGGCGAGCGACACGCGCGTGTCGCGTGGCGAGCCGGTGACGTTCTCGTCTCGGCTTTCCGCGTACGAGCCCGGTACCGAGGTGTGCCTGGCTCGGTCGGACGAGCCGTACGGGGCGTACCTGCCGCTGGCGGCGTGCACCACCGTGAACAAGAACGGCTCGGTGTCCATCACCGCCAACCTGGGCCGGTACGGCACCGCGTGGTACGACATCGGGGACGCCGCGTGCCTCGCGAAGGCCCCGGCCAAGCGCCCACCGCGCTCGTGCGGTGACAACGGCGGTGTTCAGAGCACGCCGCTGAGGGTCACGGTGCGCTAGCGGAACATCATCTTCTCGTAGAGCGTGCGGCCCTTGACCGTCGTCTGGACGCCGTCCAGGTCGATCGTCAGTTCCATGTCGGCGTTGAAGTCGTAGTACATCGGGTGCTCGAACACGTGCACGATCGGCTTCTTCCACTCCGCCATGTTGGGCGTCACGTCGAGCGCCTCGATGAGCTCGGGGTTCGTCACGTGCATCCGCACGCTGCCGGCGTCGGTCTCCCACGTCCACAGCAGGTCGGTCGGGTAGGTCTGGTCGCCAGGGCCGGGCACGTCGCCGCTGGTCTCCAGCCGCAGCGGCAGCAGGTCGTCGGTGAGGATGGTGTCGCCCTTGGCGAGGAAGAACGTCGGGATGTTGACGGAGCCGAGGCCGAAGATGCCCTTGGTGGTCATGCGCACGTAGACGACGGTGAAGTCGTCGATGTGCGCGCGGCCCCAGTACCAGTGGTCGAGCATGCTGTTCATGACCGCGTTGCCCCAGTTGTGGTCGTGGTACCCGGTGCCGGTGACGGAGCGCGCGGTGCCGTTCTCCGTGATGGTCCCGCTCACCGTGCCGTAGGGCACGGGGACGACCCAGCCGAGGTAGTGGGTCTGGGCGAGGTTCAGGTACGAGATGCCCGCCCCCGGCCGCCACGACACCGTGCCCCGCTGGATCTTCAGGTCGCACGCGAAGTCCTCATGCTCGACGTGCATCGTGTAGGTAGCCAGATCGCCCGACACCGTGTTGGGGCCGATCGTGACGTCGCACCCGTCCACGGAGGCGCTGAACTGATCGGCCTCGAACGGGATGTCGACGCGGAACTTGGTGCCGTCCACGCCGTGGTAGATCACGAGGACGCTCGGCTTCAGGGGCCCGTCGGGATTGGTGTGCGGCTTGGAGTTGAACACCACCACGACGGTCGACCCGTCGTCGAGGTGCATGTCGAAGTACCACCATTCGAAGCTGTGCTCGGTCTCCGCGTGCGTGCGGAAGCCGTCCTCCCAGACGGCGACGGTGGTCGCGTCGAGACCGAACTTGGCGAGGAAGTCACGCTGCGCCTTGTCCATCTGGGCGCGCACCTCGGGTGTGACGGGCAGGTCGATGGCGCTCACGGGCTGGCTCCCTTTGGTGGGCGGACGGGTGGCGTGGACGGCTCGCGCCGGCGCGATCGTTGGCCCGGCCCTCCGGATGCTAGAGGCGCACTGATTTCGAGTCTGGCGAATCCTCGAGTGACCTACGCTGACGGAGCCGGGCGCACCCCGGAACTGGTGACGTTCGCGGAGGGAACATGACCGAGGTCGAGCGAATCGTGCGCATCTTCCATGAATCGTGGGACCTGCGGGATCCCGAGCGCGGGGTGACGGTCATCGCCGACGACTGTCGCTTCGAGGACGTCGCGCGCGGCGAGCTGCAGATCGGCGCGGACGGCTACCGGGCCGACTACCACCGGTGGCGGTCCGCCTTTCCCGACGGCGAGGTGAAGGTCGTCCGGGTCATGGTGGACGGCGAGTGGGCGGTGGTGGAGTTCGTGAACCGTGGCACGCACACCGGGACGCTCCACTCGAGCGCGGGGGAGTACGCCCCAACGGGTCGATCGATGGAGATCCGCTACTGCAGCGTCATGCGGGTGCGCGATGGCAAGGTCGTCGAAGGACGTGACTACTACGACTCGGCGAGCATCCTCAGGCAGCTGGGCCTGGCCGACTGAGTCTCGGGGACGTCTTGCGGACTACCGGGTGACCAGATAGATCGTTGGGGGCTGATTCCCTCACGAGATCAGCCCCCGGCACGGTCTACGCCTGCTTGGTCTCCCAGAAGATCGCCGCGATCTCGTCGATCTTGGCGAGCAGCTCGTCGGCGACGGCCTCGTCGGTGGTGCCCTTCGTGCCACCGGCGCCGGCCAGCTTCGTCGCCTGGTTGAACAGGTCGTTCAGCTGCGGGTACTTCTCGAAGTGCGGGGCCTTGAAGTAGTCGGTCCACAGCACCCACAGGTGCTCCTTGACCATGTGGGAGCGCTCCTCCTTGATGGAGATGGCGCGCGCCCGGAAGTCGGGATCGTCGGACGCGTTGTGCTTGACCATGCATGCCTTGACCGACTCGGCCTCGAGGCGGGCCTGTGCTGGGTCGTAGACGCCGCACGGGAGGTCGCAGTGCGCGTAGGCGCTGGTGCGGGGGGCGAGCAGCTTCGCGATGAGGCTCATGTCCGGATGACTCCTTGGGTAGTCGTGGAGCTCCCACGATAGTGCGGGACGGGCAATCCGGCACGGGGCAGGATGGGGGCATGCTGCCGGTGACTCGCGTGCGGATCATCGGCCCGTCCATGGAGCCGAACCTCGCGAACGGCGAGTGGTGGCTGGTGCGGCGGTCCCGATCGGTCCGTCCGGGCGACGTCGTGCTGCTCGCGCACCCGGACCGACCCGACCTGCGCGTGGTGAAGCGCATCGACCACGCCGAGGCTGCGGGCTGGTGGGTGGTGGGAGACAACCCCGAGGCGAGTGAGGACTCCCGGCATTTCGGCCCGGTGCCGGCGGACCTCATCGTGGGCCGGCTGTGGTTCCGGTACGGCCGCGACCGGCTGGCAGGATGACGTCATGCCGCTCGCCCAGCTCAACATCGCGCGCCCGAAGTACCCGATCGAGTCGCCCGGCATGTCGCGATTCGTGGGCCAGCTCGCGGACGTCAACGAGGCGGCGGAGTCGTCCGACGGCTTCATCTGGCGGCTGCGCGACGATGGCCCGGGCTCGACGAGCTACCGGGCGTTCGGGGATGACGATCTGATCGTGAACCTGTCGGTCTGGCGGGACCTCGACTCGCTGCGGGCCTTCGTCATCGGGCAGGCGCAGCATCGCGGCGCCCTGCAGGATCGCTACGAGTGGTTCGAGCGGGCCACCGAGCCGATGACCGTGTGCTGGTTCGTCGAGGACGGGCACCTGCCGAGCCTGCAGGAGGCGGAGGCCAGGCTCGTGAGGCTGCGCGACGAGGGCCCGAGCGACGAGGTCTTCCCGTTCACGTATCGCGGGTGAGGGCACGCGACCGACGGCGCGGGACAATGGCGTCCATGCGTGGCGAACGGGCGTGCCTGTGCCAGCATGGCGGTCCACCGAAGGAGCGATCGCAGTGACCGAGTCCCCGTACGAGCCGTCTGATGTGGATGCTGACCTGTCCGGTCCGCTTGCGGACCCACGCGACCACGATCCGGTGTTCCCCCTGCACAAGGGCGGGAAGATCGAGGTGCGGCCGACAGTGCGGGTGCGTGACCGCGCGGGTCTCTCCCTGGCCTATACGCCGGGGGTGGCCCGCGTCAGTGAGGCCATCGCCCTCGATCCGGAGCTCGCCTATCGCTACACGTGGAAGGCGAACACCGTCCTCATCGTCACCGACGGCACCGCCGTGCTGGGCCTCGGGGACATCGGTCCCCTGGCAGCGCTGCCGGTCATGGAGGGGAAGTCCCTGCTGATCAAGGAGTTCGGCGGCGTGGACGCCATCCCGATGTGCCTCGACACCAAGGACGCCGACGAGATCGTCGAGACGGTGGTGCGGATGGCGCCGGCCTTCGGGGGCGTCATCCTCGAGGACATCTCGGCTCCCCGCTGCTTCGAGATCGAGACGCGACTGCAGGACCGCCTCGACATTCCGGTGTTCCACGATGACCAGCACGGCACGGCCATCGTCGTCCTCGCGGCACTGCTGAACGCGGCCAAGGTGACCGGGCGGGAGCTGTCCGACCTGCGGGTCGTCATCTCCGGGGCCGGGGCGGCCGGTGTGGCCATCTCCGACATGCTCCTCGAGGCGGGGATCGGCGATCTGGCAGTGGCGGACTCCCGTGCCGTCGTCTCGTCGGATCGCACTGACCTCACGGACGTCAAGGCCGAGCTCGCGCGGCGGACGAACCGGGCGGGCATCACGGGCAGCCTCAACGACGCGCTCGCGGGCGCCGACGTCTTCATCGGGGTCTCGGCCGGTCAGGTGCCCGACGACGTGGTCGCGTCGATGGCTCCGGGAGCCATCGTCTTCGCGCTGGCCAACCCGCACCCTGAGGTGCACCCCGATGTCGCCCGGCGTACTGCCGCGGTCGTGGCCACCGGGCGCAGTGACTACCCGAACCAGATCAACAACGTGCTGGCCTTCCCCGGGCTGTTCCGAGGTGCCCTGGATGCGCGGGCCACCCGCATCACGCCGTCGATGAAGCTCGCCGCTGCGGCGGCGATCTCCCGGGTGGTCGGAGACGATCTGGCGCCGGACTACGTCGTGCCCAGTGTCTTCGACACCCGGGTGGCGGCGGAGGTGTCGCGCGCGGTCGAGGCTGCCGCGCGTGCTGGGGGCGTCGTCCGCGCCTGAGTAGGGTCGGAGCATGTTCGCCGTCTATGCGTCCGGCATCGATCGTGACGACCCGCTGTCCGTGCTGGGGGTCGGCGACATCGAGGAGCCGTTGACGCCCGACGACTGGGTCACGGTGCACGTGCGCGCCGCCAGCCTGAACCACCACGACGTGTGGGCGCTGAAGGGCCAGGCCCTGAAGGCCGATCAGGTGCCGATGATCCTGGGCACGGACGCAGCCGGCGTGACCGACGATGGCCGCGAGGTGCTCATCCATGCGGTGATCGGCGATCCGGACGCCGGCGGAGGCGACGAGACCCTGGATCCGCGGCGCACCCTGCTGAGCGAGCGCTATCCGGGGGCGATCGCCGAGCGCGTGCGGGTGCCGGCCCGCAACCTCGTCGACAAGCCGGACTGGCTGACGTTCGAGGAGGCCGCCTGCCTGCCGACGGCGTATCTCACCGCGTACCGGATGATCGAGTCCCGCTCCGGGACCAATCCCGGCGACACGATCCTGGTGCAGGGCGCGGGAGGCGGGGTGGCCACGGCGCTGATCGTGCTCGGCAAGGCCCTCGGGCGCACCGTGTGGGTCACGTCCCGCGACGAGGAGAAGCTCGCCTGGTCCGTCGAGATCGGGGCGGACGCCGGCTTCGAGTCGGGCACGCGACTGCCGGGCAAGGTGGACGCCGTGATGGAGACGGTGGGCGAGGCGACCTGGTCGCACTCCCTGCGGTCGCTGCGCCCGGGCGGCGTCGTCGTCGTGTCGGGTGCCACGTCGGGCCCCAATCCGCCCGCCGACCTCAACCGCGTCTTCTTCCTGCAGCTGTCGATCGTCGGATCGACGATGGGGACGCGGGACGAGTTGGTGGAGCTGCTCGAGCTGATGCGGCGCACCGGCTTGCGGCCGGTCGTCGACCGGGTGCTGCCGATGGCGCAGGCGCGCGAGGGCATCGCCGCGCTCAACGACGGGGTGGTGCGGGGCAAGGTCGTCCTCACCCGCTGACCGCACTCGTTTCTCCCGCAATACGGGACAGATCAGCGAACGACGCCGATTTTGGGGCCGGATCACTCGTTTCTCCCGTAATGCGGGACAAACGAGTGATGAGGGCCGATTTCGGGGCCGGATTGCGCACTTGTCCCGCATTACGGGACAAACGAGTCAGTCCTCGGGGTCGTCGAGGCGGGCCAGCCAGGTGGCCAGCCGCTCGATCGGCACCTCGAACTCCGGGTTCAGGTCGACGAACGCGCGCAGCTGCTCGGCCAGCCAGGCGATGGTGACCTCCTCCTCGCCCCTGCGGCTCTCCAGCTCCTCGACCCCCCGGTCGGTGAAGTACATCGACGCCCCTACCGGAAGGCCTGCTCGACGACGGACCGCTGCTCCTGCTCGTGCCGCTGGTGCGTGCCGCACGCCGTCGACGACGACGAGGGCCGGCTCACCCCGGTCACCGGCCGGTTCACGATCTCCGGCAGGTTCAGTGCCACGAACGGCCACGCGCCCTGGTTGGCCGGCTCCTCCTGGACCCAGGTCAGCTCCGCATTCGGGTAGTTGACCAGCACCGGAGGCAGGGTCCGCCACGGCAGCGGGTAGAGCCGCTCGAACCGCAGGATGGCGACGTCGGTGATCCCGTTCGCCGCCCGGTACGCGGCGAGGTCGTAGTAGACCTTGCCGCTGCACATGATCACCTTGCGGATCTGCGGGCCCTCGAAGTCGGGGTCGGGGAGCATCGGGTGGAAGTGCCCGGACGTGAACTCCGCCTTCTTGGACACCGCCTGCTTGGCCCGCAGCAGGGACTTGGGCGTGAAGATCACCAGCGGCCGGACGATGCTCGCATTCGCCTGCAGGCGCAGCAGGTGGAAGTAGGACGCCGGCGTGCTCGGCATGGCCACGATCATGTTGTCCTGGGCGCACAGCTGCAGGAACCGCTCGGGGCGGCCAGACGAGTGATCCGGACCCTGGCCCTCGTAGCCGTGCGGCAGCAGCAGCGTCAGCGACGAGCGCTGGCCCCACTTCTGCTCGGCCGACGAGAGGAACTCGTCGATGATGGTCTGCGCGCCGTTGGTGAAGTCGCCGAACTGCGCCTCCCACATGACCAGCGCATCGGGCCGGGCGACCGAGTAGCCGTACTCGAATCCCATCGCCGCGAACTCACTGAGCAGCGAGTCGACGACGTACAGCTTGCCGCCGTCGCGGTAGCACCGCTTGAGCGGCTTGTACTGCCAGCCGGTCTCCTTGTCGACGATGACCATGTGCCGGTGCCCGAAGGTGCCGCGTCGCACGTCCTGCCCGGCGAGCCGGACGGTGCGGCCCTCCATCAGCAGGCTGCCGACGGCGAGTGCCTCGGCCATGCCCCAGTCGATGGCGTCCTCGGCCACCATCGTGGCGCGTCGCTGCAGCTGCGGCTGCAGGCGCGGATGGACGGTGAAGTCGTCCGGCAGGGTCAGCTGGGACGCGATGACGGTGTCGATCTCCTCCTGGCTGATCGCGGTGTGGATGTCGGCTGCGGCCGGCTGCGGCGCCAGGGTGCGCTCGCCCTGCTCGACGACATCCTCCTTGGACGCGCTGAACGCCGCCGGGGTCTCCTTCGCGCGGGTCTCCTGGAAGATCAGCTCGAGCTGCTCCTGGAAGTGCCGCAGCGCGGTCTCGGCCTCGTCGAGGGTGATGTCGCCGCGACCGATCAGCGACTCGGTGTAGTGCTTGCGCACGGATCGCTTCTGGTCGATGACCGCGTACATCAGCGGCTGGGTCAGCGACGGGTCGTCGGCCTCGTTGTGCCCGCGGCGCCGGTACGTGACCAGGTCGATCACCACGTCCTTGTGGAACGTCTGCCGGAAGTCGAAGGCCATCTCCGCCACCCGCACCACGGCCTCGGGGTCGTCGCCGTTCACGTGGAAGATGGGCGCCTGGATCATGCGCGCGACGTCGGTGGGGTAGACCGACGAGCGGCTGTACTTCGGGCTGGTCGTGAAGCCGACCTGGTTGTTCACGATCACGTGGACGGTGCCGCCGGTGCGGTACCCCTGGATCTGGGACATCTGCAGCGTCTCGGCGACCACGCCCTGGCCCGCGAAGGCCGCGTCGCCGTGGATCAGCACGGGCAGCACGCTGAAGGCGTCCTCGCGCGGCAGGCGGTCCTGCTTGGCGCGGACGATGCCCTCGAGCACGGGGTCGACGGCCTCCAGGTGCGACGGGTTCGCGGCGAGGTACACGCGCGTCTGCGTGCCGTCCGGCGCGGTGAACAGGCCGCTCGTGCCGAGGTGGTACTTCACGTCGCCGGAGCCCTGGACGAGGTCCTCGCCGAAGTCGCCCTCGAACTCCTTGAACACCTGCCCGTACGACTTGCCGGCGATGTTGGTCAGGACGTTGAGGCGGCCGCGGTGCGGCATCCCGATCGCCACCTCGACGATGCTGTCGTTCGACGAGCAGAGCAGGATCTCGTCGAGCAGCGGGATGAGCGACTCGCTGCCCTCGAGGGAGAAGCGCTTCTGGCCGACGTACTTCGTCTGGAGGAACGACTCGAGGGCCTCCGCCTCGTTGAGCTTGTGCAGGATCCGCAGCTGCAGCTCACGCGGAGCCTTCACATGCGGGACCTCGACGCGACGCTGGATCCACTCCCGCTGGTCCGGATCCTGGATGTGCATGTACTCGATGCCGATGGTGCGCGTGTAGGAGTCGCGCAGCACGCCGAGGATCTCGCGCAGCCGCATGAGCGGCCGGCCGCCGAAGCCGCCGGTGGCGAACTCGCGGTCGAGGTCCCACAGGGTCAGCCCGTGCTGCATGACGTCGAGGTCGGGGTGCATGCGCTGCTCGTACTCGAGCGGGTTGGTGTCGGCCATGAGATGGCCGCGCACGCGGTAGGCGTGGATGATCTCCTGCACCCGGACGGTCTTGTTCAGGTCGGTCTCATGGCTGGCGGAGATGTCGCGTGCCCAGCGGATCGGCTCGTACGGCACGCGCAGCGACCGGAACACGTCGCCGTAGAAGTCGTCCTCGCCGAGCAGCAGCTGGTGGATGCGGCGCAGGAACTCACCGGACTGCGCGCCCTGGATGATGCGGTGGTCGTAGGTGCTGGTCAGCGTGAGGATCTTGGAGACAGCGTTGCGATTGAGGGACTCCTCCGACGCCCCCTGCCACTCGGCGGGGTAGTCCATGGCGCCGACGCCCAGGATGCAGCCCTGGCCGGTCATCAGCCGGGCCACCGACAGCTGGGTCCCGATGGTGCCCGGGTTGGTGAGCGAGATGGTGGTGCCGGTGAAGTCGCTCACCTGCAGCTTCCCGGTCCGCGCCTTGCGCACCAGGTCCTCGTAGGACGCCCAGAACGTCGCGAAGTCCATCCGCTGGGCCGACTTGATGCTGGGCACGAGCAGCTGGCGGGTGCCGTCGGACTTGGCCACGTCGATGGCGAGCCCGAGGTTGACCTCGACGTTGTTCACCACGGCCGGCTTGCCGCCGACCTCGGTGTACGCGTTGTTCATCGCGGGCACGTCGATCAGCGCCCGCACCATCGCGTAGCCGATCAGGTGCGTGAACGAGACCTTGCCGCCGCGACCGCGGGCGAGGTGGTTGTTGATGACCGTGCGGTTGTCCATCAGCAGCTTCGCCGGGACGCCACGGACCGATGTGGCCGTCGGAACCGCCAGGCTGGCCTCCATGTTGTCCACGACGCGGGCGGCCGGACCCTTCAGGATCCTGGTCTCGCGGGCGTCCTCCGCCTCGTGCGCGGGCAGGGTGGTCTCGCCGGGGGCCAGATGGGTGGTCGGCACGGCCGGCGCGGGTGCCGCCGGCACGGGGGCCGCAGGAGTGGTGGGGGCTGCGGGCGCCGGGGCCGACGGCGCCAGCGCGGTGGGCTCGGCCACGACGATGGTGGGCTGGACGGGAGCCTCGGTCGACTTGTTGCTCAGCGGCGAGAACTCGGGCGGGGTGTAGCCCTCGAAGAACTCCCACCAGGCCGGATCGACGCTGGTGCGGTCCGCGAGGAACTGCTCGTAGATCTCGTCGACGACCCACTCGTTGGGGCCGAACTCCGCCAACCGGCCCTCCGGCGACTCCGTGGCCACGTCGCATCCTCTCTCCGGCACCCGGATCGGCGGGCGCCTCGAGGCACAAGGGTAGTCGGCGCTCGATCAGGTGATGTCGCGCCGCAGCGTCGTGCGCGACGCGACGGCGCCGAAGACCGCGGCGTAGGCCAGCAGGACGAGCATCCCACCCCATGCGGGGAGGCTGTCGGCCTCGGTGAAGGCCCCGGTGAACTCGGCCCGCAGGCCGACATCCATGGCGGAGTTCAGGGCGCCGCCGGGCAGCCACTTCGCGGCGGCCGGGAAGAGCAGGGACAGCACGGCCTCGATCAGCAACGTCCACACCAGGGCGGTCACGATGGCCGCGACCTGGTTGGGGATCAGGGCCCCCACGCTCACGCCGAGCAGCGCGTAGAGGACCAGGCCGATGACGGCGCCGAGCAGCACCGAGCCCACCATGGAGACCGTGATGGGGGCGTGGTCGAACGGCAGCAGGGCGACGGCGGTGGTGGCGGTGACCGCCGCCGTGCCGACCAGCGCGACGACCGCGCCGATGGCGCCGTAGGCGATCATCTTGGCCACGAGCACCCGGGACCGTCGCGGTGAGGCCAGGTAGGTGGACGTGATCGTCATGTGCCGGTACTCGCCGGTCATGGCGACGATGCCGATGAGCAGGACGAACGTCGACGCCGTGCCCACCTGGGCCAGCAGGGTGCCGAGGTACTCCGGCTCCATCAGCATCTCCTCGCCGACGGGCACGCCGGCCGCATCGGAGATGAGTCCGCTGGCGAGCAGGACCAGCGTCCCGGCCTGGACGGAGGCGAAGACGACGGCCACGAGGGCGAGGACCCACGGCAGCTTCGTGGTCGAGGCCTTCCGCCACTCGGCGCCCAGCATGCGGGGCAGGCCGTCGGTCATGCGACACCCCCCGTCATGTCGAGGAACAGCCGCTCGAGGGCATCCGGCTCGGGGCTGAGCTGGTGCAGTTCGTGACCGCCCACTTGTGCGGCATGGCCGACCTGCTCGGCACTCAGCCCGACGACCAGCCATGAGCCGTCGGCTCGAGGCTCGGTCTCGGCGCCCGCGCCGGCCAGTGCGGCCATCAGCGCGTCGGCGTCGGGGGAGCGGACGATCACCCGCTGGCTCTGTCGGGAGGCCAGCTCGTCGAGTGGACCGGCGTGCACCAGCTGACCGCGGTTGATGATGACGACGTCGTCGACGGTCTGCTGCACCTCGGCGAGGGCGTGGCTCGAGACCAGGACGGTTGCGCCCTCGGCCGCGCGGGCCCGCAGGAAGGAGCGCAGCCACGCGATGCCTTCGGGGTCGAGGCCGTTGGCGGGCTCGTCCAGCAGCAGGGCACCCGGCTCCCCGATGAGCGCAGCGGCGAGGGCCAGCCGCTGCCGCATGCCGAGCGAGTACTCGACGACGCGGCGCCGTCCCGCGGCGGCGAGACCGACGAGCTCGAGGACCTCGTCGACCCGGGACTCCGGCAGGGCCGCGGCGGCGGCCAGCACGCGCAGGTGGTTGCGGCCGGTTCGGCCGGGGTGGAAGCCGCTCGACTCCAGTGCACCTCCGACGATCCGCATCGGATCTGGGAGTTCCGCGTAGGACCGGCCGTCGATCAGGGCCCGGCCGGCGGTAGGTCGGACCAGCCCGAGCATGCAGCGCAGGGTCGTGGTCTTGCCGGAGCCGTTGGGTCCGAGAAAGCCGGTGACCCGTCCGGGCTCGACCGCGAAGGACAGTTCGCTCACCGCGGTCACCGAGCGGCCGAAGCGCTTGGTCAGCGACTCCACCAGGAGGGTGGGGCCGGCGATGGATGCCATGCCCCGACTGTAGTCAGGGTCAGGAACCGTGGTCAGGGTCAGGCGACGACGCCGGGCCGGTTCCCCTTGCCGACGACCCGGCCGCCGGCCGACTCCCACGCCCGCATCCCGCCCTTGAGCAGCACCGCGTCGATGCCCATTCCCGACAGGGTGTGCGTGGCCGCCCGCGCGCGGGACCCGCTGCGGCACACGACGATCACCTGGCGCCCCTTCGGGAGTCGGCGGCTGGCCTGCGCGGCCAGTTGTCCGGCCGGGATGTGAACGGCCCCGGGGGCGCGCCCGGCATTCCATTCGCTGTTCTCGCGGACGTCGAGGAGGGTGGCGCCGGCCGACACGAGGGCGATCGCCTCGGGCGCGGCCACGGCGGGTGTCCGGAAGCGGCTGAAGAACCCCATGGCGCGGAACGATACCCCATGGGGTATGCGGTCCGAGGATCAGGCGGCCGCCGCCGCGTCCTCGCTGATCTGCTCGAGCGACTTGCCGGTGGTCTCCGGGACCTTGCGCTTCACGAAGAAGATGGACACCAGTGCGAACGCGGTGAAGATGCCGTACGCGATCGTCAGGCTCTGCGACGCGATCGGCGGGAAGGCCGTCGACACGACGAAGTTGGCGATCCACTGCGCGGCGGCCGCCACCGCGAGCGCCGCGGCGCGGATCCGGTTGGGGAACATCTCGCCCAGGAGCACCCACACCACCGGTCCCCAGGACATGCCGAAGAAGAAGACGTACACGTTGAAGGCGATGACCGCGATGGCCGCGGAGGCGCCGGACAGGGACGGCTCCAGGGCACCGGACTCGTTGGCGACCTGGGGCGCGATCCCGAAGATGACGGTGAGCAGCGCCAGCGTGACGACCATGCCGGACGAGCCGGTGAGCAGGAGCCGCTTGCGGCCCACCCGGTCGATCAGGGCGATGGCCAGGACGGTCGTGCCGACGTTGACCGCATTGGTGATCATGGACGTGAGGAACGCCTGATCCTGGCTGAAGCCGACCGACTCCCAGATGAGATTCGAGTAGTAGAAGACGGCGTTGATGCCGACCAGCTGCTGCAGGGCGCTGAGGATGATGCCCACCCACACGATCGGCAGCAGGCCGAACCGCCGGCCGCGCAGGTCGCCGAGCCGGGACTTGTGGTCCACGTCGACGGTGGCTTCGATCTGGCGGACCGTCTCGCTCTGGTCGCTGGTGAAGATGGACTCGAGCACCTCCTGCGCCTCGCGCGAGCGGCCGGCCTCGACGAGGAAGCGCGGCGACTCGGGGATGCGCAGGGCCAGGCCCAGGTAGACCATCGCGGGGATGACCTCGACGAGGAACATCCACTGCCAGGCCTCGATGCCGAGCAGCCACTCCGAGGTCGCCGAGCCGGCGGCCAGGACGATGAGGTAGTTGGTCAGGCCGGTGGCGAAGATGCCGAGCACGATGGCCAGCTGCTGCAGCGAGCCCAGCCGGCCGCGCAGGTTGGCGGGCGCGATCTCGGCGATGTACATCGGGGCGACCACGCTGGCCACGCCGATCGCCGCACCGCCGACGAGTCGCCACAGCATGAGGATCTCGACGTTCGGCGGGAAGGCGGTGCCGACTCCGGAGATGGCGAACAGGATGGCGGCGATGACCATGACCCGCCGGCGCCCCAGGCTGTCGGCGAGCTGCCCGGCGAACCAGGCGCCGATCGCGGATCCGATCAGCGCGATCGAGACCACGAAGGCCATCGCGCCGGACCCGAGGCCGAACGTCTCCGCGATCGCGGTGTTGGCGCCGTTGATGACCGCGGAGTCGAAGCCGAAGAGGAACCCGCCGAGGGCCGCAGTGACCGAAAGTCGGACGACCCGGCCGGTGCGGTAGCCCTTGGCGGCGGGTGTGGCGCCGCTCACGTCTGGCATGGGGCAGACGGTAGCGGTCGGGCGCATGTGAAAACGTGCTTTATCCTTGTGGGATGTCCCAGGCACGCCGAGTCGTCCTCGCCCTCGTGGCCACGTCCGGAGTCCTCGCGTCATCCCTCGTGGTGGCGACGTCGGCGGGGGCCGAGAACTCCCCCTCGCCGAGCGCTCCCGCGTCCAGTTCCGCCGCACCCGTGTCACAGGTCGTGGTGCCCTCGGCGCCGACGATCAGCAAGGTCGTCGCCGGCACGGCGAGCGGGCAGCTCCAGGTCCGCTACTCGGCGCCGTCGAGCGATGGCGGCGCACCCGTCACCAGCTATGACGTGACCGTGAACGAGGGCGAGGACTGGTGGCCCTGCGTCGGCACCACCGGCGTCTGCACCCTCACGAATCTCAGCAACGGCACCAAGTACACGATCGCGCTCCGCGCCGTCAATGCCGTCGGTGCCGGCCCCGCCAGCGCCACCGATACCGGCGTCCCCAAGATCCCGGTGGGTGAGGATCCCGACAAGCCGAAGAAGCTGCCCAAGCCGTACGTGTGGACCGACGTCAGCTTCAACGCCGCGAGCAACAGCCTCGGCGTCGACGGCACCCGCACCAAGCTGGGCGTCGGCACCCTGCCCAAGCTGACCTTCGCCAAGCCGATCTCGGACAAGCGAGCCGTCGAGTCGCACCTGCTGGTCAAGGCGATCCGAGAGGACGGCAAGGTCAAGAAGGTCAAGGGCGCGTGGGGCTGGATCAGCGATCGCGAGGCCATCTTCCGGCCGATCAAGTACTGGCCCGGCCGGTCCACCATCATGATCACGTCCACGATGGACCGCGCCGTCCTGGGCCGGTCCGGCGGGAAGTTCGTCGTCGGCAAGAAGGACCTCGCCAAGACGTGGACGTTCAAGACGGCCCGCCGCCTGGTGGCGAAGGTCGACGGCGAGGCCGTGCAGATGAAGGTCTACATCGACGGCAAGAAGGTCAAGACCTTCCCGGTGTCCCTCGGCAAGGACGAGTGGGAGACCCGCAACGGCGTGAAGGTCATCAGCACCCTCAAGGAAGCCGACAAGACCTACACCAGCCAGTCCCTGGGTCTCGGGCCCGAGGAGGAGTACAGCCTCGACGCGCCGTGGAACACCCGCCTCACCCCGACGGGCGAGTTCATCCACACCGCCACCTGGGCGTACGGCCGGATCGGTCGCTACAACGGCTCGCACGGCTGCACGAACATGTACGAGGCGGACGCCAAGTGGATCTACGACAAGACGATCCCCGGTGACGTCGTCGTGTACGACCGGACCGGCGGCACCACCGTCCAGTCGTGGAACGGCCCCGGCGGCCTGTGGAACATCCCGTGGGAGCAGTGGCTGAAGAAGTCCGCGCTCGGCAGCGGCGGCCTGGTCGACTCGACCGACTCCGCCTCGACCGATGGGCCCATCAAGGCCGAGGCCAGCGCCTGATCCGCTCTGGCAGGATCGCGGCATGACCGCGTTCGACTCAGCGACCGCGCTGGCGGCGAGGAGCGCTCCCGGCGACGAGGTGGCCGAGTTCGCCTGGGAGGTCCCGGACGGCTGGCAGCAGGGCCGCGGCGCGTGGGGCGGCCTCTCCGTGGGGGCGATCGTCCGAGCGGTGACGCTGACGGAGCCCGACGCCGCGCGGACGGCCCGCACCATCAGCCTGCAGATCTCCGCGCCCGCCCTCGTCGGGGCGCATCGCGTCCAGGTGCGACCGGTCCGGATCGGCTCGGGGATGTCGACGTGGTCGGCCACGGTCACCACGGCGGCGGGCGCGCCGGTGGCCTCCGGCGTCGTCATCACCGGCGCCGCGAGGCGCGGCGCAGCCGACCGCGACGAGTCCGCGTGGGGCGCGCTCACGCCGCCCCGGGCGCCCAGGCCCGACGACGTACCCGTTGTGGACACCGCGCCGCCCTTCCCCGTCTTCACCCGCCACCTGGCCTACCGGCTGATCGCCGGTCATCCACTCGAGGGCGGGCCGGCCGCGACGCTCGGCTGGATCGGCTTCCGGGAGCCGCCGGCGTGGTCCGACGTCTCCCTGCTGGCGCTCATGGACGCCTGGTACTCGGTCACGCTCGTGCCGCTGGCGGATTTCACGCCGCTCGGCACGGTCAACTTCACTGCGAACCTGCTCGTCGATCCGCGGACGCTGCCGCCGGGAGAGCCGCTCCTGCACGACGGCTTCGTCAGCGCAGCGCGGGAGGGCTACGCGAGTGAGCATCGCCGACTCTGGACCGTCGACGGCCGGCTCGCCGTCGACAACCTGCAGACCATCGTGGTGGGCTGACACGAGGCTGCCCGCCGGCTGCTGGTCTGACAGGATGCCGCCATGGTGGAACCCCTGCCCGAAACCTCGTCTCCCGTCACCCGAGGCGCCGATCGGCTGCTCGGCTCGTTCGGACCGGACCGCACCCTCACCGAGCGGATCGCGCTGTTCGCGGCGGCCACCTCGGTCGGGCCGTCCTTCGAACCGGGACTGCAGCCGCGCCGGACCATCGACCAGGCCATCGCCACCGGCGTCATCGCAGCCACCACGCTGTCCGCCGTCACGGTGGCGCAGAGCGCGATCGAGTCCATCGCACGGCGGCTGACCGGTCGCCGGACCGACGCCGCCTCGGCCTCGGCCCGGTTGGCCTTCACCGTGGGCAGCAACGCGATCATCGGCGCGGTGGCCGAGGGACTGTCGCGGGCACTGCCGCCGCGCGAGGACGAGCGCCTGCGCCGTGGCATCGTGCGCATCGCGGCCAATCGGACCGCACGCGTCGCAGCGCTCGGCGCCTCGGCATCGGCCCTGATGGGCGCCTCGGAGCTCGCGGTCGAGCAGAACGCGGAGCGCCGATGGATCACCCGGATCCCGGTCGCGCTACCCCTGGGTGTCGCCGCCTCGGCATGGCACATCCACCGCGTGCACCGCAGAGCGGCGCAGATGGGGGACACCACCATCGAGCAGGTGTCCATCGCCAGGTCGGCGGGGATCGCGGTCGGCGTCGGCGTCGGCGTCATCGCCCTGCAGACGGGGGAGCGGGCCCTCGCCCACGGCGTCGCCCACGGGATCACCCGATTCGCGCCCCGCTACGACGTGGTCTCGAACCCGGTCGGCCACCTGGTGGCGCTCGGGGTCCTCGGCGGCAGCCTGCTGGGCGGCTACGAGTACGTGGTGCGACGGGTCGAGCAGGGCGGCGCGGCCGTCGAGCCGGCCTACGACCTGCCCGCGCAGTCCGAGATGGTGTCGGGCAGTCCCGAGAGCCTGGTGCCGTTCGACACGCTGTCCCGCGAGGGGCGGCGCTTCGTGAACATGGTGCTGTCCCGAGACGAGATCGAGGAGGTCATGGGGGAGCCCGCCGTGGCCGACCCGATCCGCATCTTCGTCGGGCTGGACTCCGCCGCCGAGCTCGAGGACCGCGTCGACCTGGTCATGGACGAGCTGGTCCGGACCGGAGCCTTCGAGCGGAAGGTGCTGTGCTTCGCGTCACCCACCGGCTCCGGCTACATCAACTACGTGATGGCCGAGGCGCTCGAGTACATGACGAAGGGCGACTGCGCGATCGCCACGATGCAGTACTCGATGCTGCCGTCGTCGATGTCGCTGACGCGTACCGGCATTGCCGTCGAGCAGAACCGTGACCTCATGCACGCGTTGACCGGCTACCTGCGCGGGATGCCGGCCGACAAGCGGCCTCGCTTCGTGCTGTTCGGCGAGAGCCTGGGCGCGCAGACGATGCAGGACGTATGGCGGCACCGCACCGTCGAGGCCATGGACCGCGACTTCGTGCACTCGTCGATCTTCCTCGGTACGCCGTCGGCGACGCAGTTCGCCAAGGCCTGGCGGATCAATCCGGACAAGGTCGACCCGCTGGGGAAGCTGCTCGAGGTGGACAACTTCGGGGAGTACCTCAGCCTGCAGCCCGAGCGGCGCGAGTCGGTGCGGCACGTCCTCATCAGCCACTACGACGACCCGATTCCCAAGTTCGGCACCAACATCCTGCTGCGCCGGCCGTGGTGGCTCGGGCCGCCGCAGACGCGGCCGCCGGGGGTGCCGAAGTCGACGGTGTGGCATCCGGGGGTCAGCTTCGTGCTCACCGGCGTCGACCTCGTGAATGCCATGCAGGTGGTGCCCGGCACATTCGGGAGGCGCGGCCACGACTACCGCGAGGACATCGCCCGCTTCGTCTCGGCCGCCTACGACCTTCCGGTCACGGCCGACCAGCTGCTGGACATCGAGCGGGCGCTTCGTGAGCGGGAGCTCACCTGGGCGCAGAAGCGCGTCGTGTCGGAGCAGGTGGCCCGAGCGCGCGAGGCGCTGATGCGCGAGTTCAAGAACTGGGGCGTCAGCAGCGGCAACGAGATGCAGGCCGACGCGGTGCTGCGCCAGGTCTTCGGGGCGCCTCCTCCCGGAGCGATCACGAAGGAAGTCCCGGAGGTCATGCCTCCGTCGTTGCCGGGATCCTGATCGCCTTCGCGTACTCGAGGATCCGGGCCACGTAGGTCTCGGTCTCGGGGAACGGCGGCAGCCCGTCGTACTTCAGCACCGCGCCGTAACCCGCGTTGTACGCCGCGAGCGTGTTGATGAGTCGATCGCCAGAGGCGCCGCGCACCAGCTTGCGGTTGATGCAGTTGAGGGCGGCCGCCGAGTGGATCGCGTCCACCGGGTTCCAGATGTCCGCGCTGCCGTCCTTGTCGGCGTCGATGCCGTACTGGTCCCAGGTGGCCGGCATGAACTGCGCGATGCCCCTGGCACCGGCCGGTGACACGGCCTTCGGATCCCACCGGCTCTCCGCCGCGATCTGCGCCGCCAGCACCTCGACGGGAACCGCGTCGCATCGTTCCGCCGCCTTGATCAGGACCGGCCGCAGCTCCTCGGGTACCACCGTCGGGTCCTGGAGCAGCCGCTGGGCCGGGCTGCTGGTCAGCGCCATCCAGCCGCCGACGAGAGCCGACCCGGCGAGGGCGGCGATCAGGACGAGGGCGACGACGGCGCGCAGCCGGGAGCGCCTGCGCACCCGGCGACGCTGATCGGTGCGCGGCGTGGCCATGACCCCACGGTAACTGCTGCCCCATGGTGTTTGTCCAACCCCGGCCCCACGCGTAGCGTGGCGGTGTGACGGTGGATCCGACTGCGGGGGCCGGCGGCCGGGTCCCGGACCTGTCCCGTCCGCAGCTCGAAGGAATGTTCGAGCAGCGCCTCTCGGAGGCGTTCCTGACCCTCGGCTGCTTCAATCTCGCGGTCTTCGGCAAGACCGGGGTCGGCAAGTCGACCCTCGTGAACGCCATCTTCGGCCAGGACGTCGCGCGCACCGGGGTCGGGAGTCCGGTGACGAAGGGCCTGGTCTACTACCGGCACCCGGACGGCTTCCTCGGGGTGTACGACTCCGAGGGCTTCGAGACGGGCACGGCCGGCGACGCCATCGTCACGGGCCTGCGCCGGGTGATCGAGGAGAACCGGGGCCGCACCTTCGACCAGCAGATCCACGCCGCCTGGTACCTGGTGCGCTGGTCGGACCGACGCTTCGAGCGGGCGCAGGAGCAGTTCGTGCGCGAGCTGACCGCCCTCGGCCTGCCGGTGATCGTGGTGATGACCCAGGTGCCCACCCGCGATGGCCGGCCCCATCCCGAGGCGGTGGAGTTCGCCGAGTACATCGAGGGTCTGGGGCTGCCCCTGCGTCCGAACGGCCGCGTCGTGCTCACCAACGCGCTCGTGGACGACTTCACCAGCAGCCCGGTCTTCGGCCTGCAGGAACTGCTGGACGACACCTACCTCGTCGTGCCGGAAACGGCCGAGGCCGCCCTGACCGCGGCGCAAGTGCTGGACGTGGGGAGAAAGAAAAAAGCCGTGGCGGCGATCATCAACCAGGCCGTCGTGGTCGCCGCTGGCGTCGGGGCAACCCCGATTCCGTTCGCTGACGCGGCCCTGCTCGTCCCCAACCAGGTGACGATGATCGCTCGGATCACGGCCGCCTACGGCCTGCCCCCGAGCCGTTCGCGGACGCTGGCCACCGCCGGGTCGGTGCTGCTGACCGGCGGGGCGACGATGGCCGGGCGATACGCCGTCACCTCCCTGCTCAAGTTCGTGCCCGGCGGGGCGGTGGCCGGCTCGGCCGTCTCCGCGACCGTCGCCGGCGCCCTGACCAAGGCCGTCGGCGTGGCGTGGTCCCGCGTGTGCGAGTACGCGCTGACTCTTGACACGCCGCAGCGCGACCAGTTCCTCTCCGGCCCGGAGGTGTCCGCGAAGTTCCTGTCCTTCCTCAAGGAGGCGCAGAAGTCCTCCCGGCGGGGCTGACCGGGTCCTGGAACGGGAGTTGCGCCATCCCGAGCCTCGCACCCAGTGGTGGTGTTAGTTTCGTGTCCGAACCGGGAGGCAGCATGAAGAAGGCATTGCTCATCGTGGCGGCAGCGGCAGGCGCCGCGGCTGGGGTGATCGCGTGGCGGCGTCGTGGCGCAGCTGACGGTGTGGGCTCGACTGCGGACCTGTGGGCACAGTCGGTGTCGACGGCAGCGGACTCTGCAGCCGGCGCGGTCTCGGGGGCGGCCAAGACCGTCTCGAGCGTCGCCGACTCGGCCGCGCAGAAGGTAGCGGATGCTGCCGCGACCGTCGGGTCCACCGCGGCCGAGGCTGCTGATGCGACGAGTCGCGCCGCTGACGAGCTCGCTGACCGCACCGGCCAGACCGCCCAGGACGTCGCCGAGGTCGTCGGGGAGGCCGCCGAGGCGGCGGCGGCGGATGCGGAGGCGGCCACTGCCGACGCGGTCGAGGGGTCGAGCGAGGCGGCAGCGGAGCCGTCTCCCAAGCCGGCGACCCGCAAGCGCGCCAAGGCGGCGCCGAAGACGGAGCCCACCGACTCCTGACCTCTTCGCCGTCCGCGAACGCGGACTCCGCGAGTTACCGCCACTCGCAATCCGTATGGGATCGTGGAGGCGGAGGTAAGTGATGCGTGCGCCCGAGGAACTGATCACGTGGCACCGTGAGGTGTCCGCGGACGAGCGACCGATCCTGCTCCATGCGTTCAGCGGCTTCGTGGATGCCGGAGCAGGAGTGCGACTGTCGGCCGAGCACATCCTGGCCACTTGCAGCCACCAGCTGCTCGCGACCTTCGACTCCGACGAGCTCATCGACTACCGGGCCCGGCGGCCGCGGATGACGTACGTCGTGGACCACTTCGCCTCGATGGAGATCCCCGAGGTCGCCCTGCACGAGGTGACTGACCCGACAGGGCAGCAGTTCCTGCTGCTGAGCGGCCCGGAGCCCGACTACCAATGGCTGCGCTTCGTGGCAGCCGTCGACGGCATCGTGGACGCGCTCGGCGTCCGACTGGCCGTCGGGATGTCGTCCATCCCCTGGCCGATCCCGCACACCCGTCCGCTGGGCGTCACCGTGCACGGCAGCGAGCCCGATCTGGTGGCTGGCCACGTGTCGGTGCTCGGCGAGATCGAGGTGCCGGGACACGTCGGGGCCATGCTCGAGCTGCACCTCGGTGAGCGGGGCATCCCGTCGATGGGCGTCACCGCCCAGGTGCCGCACTACCTGGTCCAGTTCGAGTTCCCGCGCGCCGCGATGACCCTGCTGGCCGGGGTGGCGGCGGCAACCGGGCTGATGCTGCCGACCGGTGGGCTCGAGGAGGGTGCCCTGCGCGCGGATGCCGAGGTGGCGGAGCAGCTGCAGGGGAACGACGAGTTCGCCGGCGTGGTGGCAGCCCTCGAGCTGCAGTACGACCAGATGTCGGCCATCACCTCAGGTGCCGCGGGCGGGCTCGCGGACCTCGCCGACGGACAGATGCCCACCGGCGACGAGATCGCGGCCCAGGTCGAGCAGTTCCTGTCGAGCCTGGACATCCCGGACGAGGAGAAGGACAAGTCCGACTGACCTCCTCGGCTCGCGGGTCCCGCGGCGCGGGCTTTGCCGACGGCAGCCAACTGTGATCGTTCCGTGAGGTGATCGTGAGGAACCGGTGGTGGGGTCGTTTTGCGACCCCGTCCCGGAATCGGCGCTACCCCTGAGTTCCTAGTACTCCGGGGCGCCCCCCACCCGATTCCTGGGCGGGGTTCGCCTGTGCCTGCGTCGCTACCGGCAGACGGTGCCCGCCGTGGGCAGCACGCCCGTCAGCAGGTAGCCGTTGACGGCGGCGTCGATGCACCGGGACCCATTGCCGAACGCGGTGTGGCCGTCCCCTCGGAAGGTGAGCAGCCCGGACGTGGGCAACTGGTCGTGCAGCGCGGTGGCCCAGGAGTACGGCGTGGCCGGGTCATATGTCGTGCCGACGACGAGGATCGGCGACGTCGTGGTGGTCCGGGCCGGCGCGGGCACTCGCCCGGAGTGGCCGAACCACACTGAGCACGGCGCGTTGCCCCACGACATCGTCTCGGCCATGACGGGCACCTTCGCGTCCCGCGCCCACGACCTCGCTGCCGCAGTCAGGCCCGGGCTGCGAGGCGGTGCGGGGGAGTCCCAGCAGGAGATCGCGGTGAAGGCGGACGCCATGTTCGACGCGTAGCGATTCGGCCCGGTCCGGTCGGCCGCGTAGTCGGCCAGCTGCTGCAGGGCCAGGCCGTCGCCGCGCTCCGCCTGGGCCAGGGCGCCCCGCAGTGCGGGCCACAGCAGCGGCGTGTACATCGAGAAGAACATCGCCGTGACCGCCTCGGCCTGCACGAGCGGCAGGCCGCTGTCCGTGGGCAGCGGATTGCGCTCAAGGCGTGCAGTCAGCCGGTTGATACCGGCCAGCACCTTGGCCGCCGAGCCGCGCCACGCGCAGGTGGGCCGGGGGGCGCAGTCCTGGGCGAACCGCGTCATCGCCCGCTGGAAGCCCGCCGACTGGCCCTCGGAGATCTCCATCACGTCCAGGGATGGATCGACGGCGCCGTCGAGGACGAAGCGTCCGACGGCCTCCGGGAACCGCTCGGCGTACAGCGTGCCGAGGTAGGTGCCGTACGAGTAGCCGAGCAGATTGAGGCGCTCGCTGCCGAGCGCTGCCCGCAGGATGTCGAGGTCCTGGACGGTCTCGCCCGTGCCGACGTGGCGGGCCATCTCAGGGGTGCGCTGGAGGCAGCCCCGAGCGATCTCCCGCGAGCGCGACATGATCTGGCGTCGCTCGGCCGCCGAATCCGGGCTCAGGTCCGTACGCAGCCAACGGGTGGTCTGCCGGCCGGTGAGGCAGGTGATCGGCGCGGACTGACCCACGCCCCGCGGGTCGAAGCCGACCACGTCATAGACCGCCGCCACCTCGGCCCCCAGGAGTCCGGACACGACAGCAGCGAAGTCGAGGCCGGAGGCACCGGGTCCACCGGGGTTGACCACGAGGGAGCCCACGCGCACGGCCGGTCCGCCGGCGGCCGGCATGCGGGACACCCGGATCTGGATGGTGGCGTCCTGCGGGGCCGAGTAATCCCGGGGCACCGTCAGCCACGCGCACTCTTTCGCGGCATCGCAGGGACGCCACTCGAGACTCTGCGCGTAGAACGGAGCCAGGGCAGGTGGCGGCTCGGTCGCCGCCCGCGCCAGCGACGGCTCCGCCGGCGCGGTCGCGGCCGCTGGAGCCAGCCCGCCGACGGCCACGACGAGCGCGGACAGGGCGATCGCGAGGGGGCGGCGCGCGGAGGTCACGGCGCCACGCTACGTCACGACGGCCGCACGCGGCGTGTCGGTACACGCGGGGGACGCTTCGATGGTCTACAAATGTGGAAGGCCCCTCGAAGTATGAGTTCGAGGGGCCTTCACATTGGGGGCGTCCGCCCACCGCCCGGTTTCCCGGGGCCAGGACATCCAGTGCAGATGCCCTCGCTCACGCGTCGTTTCCGTCGCGTCGGCGGTGTCGTTCTCGCCTCCTCGGTCCAGTCCCTGCGACCAGCCCCGCCAGCACTCGGGACCCTCCGGCCTTCCCCCTTGCGGGCTCTGCCTTCGATCGGTCTGCACTTCTTGTTCCGACCCGCTTCTTTCGAAGCAGTAGCGCAGTTCTACTCCCGTTCACGGGGGGTAGCAAGGGGTTTCCGGATCATTTCCCAACAAATCCCGACCCTCGCAACACATGCATCAATTGCGTCGCATTCGTCACTTCCGCTGCCAGAAAGTGACGGGTCAGTCGGCCAGGAAATCGGCGACGAGGCGGTTGAAGGCGTCGGCGTGCTCGATCTGCGTCCAGTGCCCGCAGCGTCCGAACACGTGCAGCTGCGCGTCGTCGATGAGCTCGAGCAGCCGGTACGCGTTCTGCAGCGGAATGACCTTGTCGTCCCGCCCGTGCACGACGAGGGTCGGCGCCGCAATGGCGGCGATGGCGTCAACGGGATGGGTGAGGGCGTCGAGGGCGACCTGCCGCGGCTCGGGGAACATCGCCTCGAAGGACTCCTGCACGCCGGGCCGCAGGCTCGCCTCGTACCGCAGGTGCGCGAGGTCGGGCCCGACCAGGGTGGGGTCGAAGGCGAACAGGTGGAGCAGTCGCTCCATGGCCTCGACACTCGGCTGGTAGCCCCACACCGCATCCAGGCCGTCGGACAGCGCGAACGGGACGCCGACCGCGCCCATCAGCACGAGTCGGCGCACGCGTTCCGGGTGGTGGATCGCCAGGGAGAGGGCGAGGGATCCACCGAACGAGTTGCCGATGACGTCGGCCCGCTCGATGTCGAGTGCGTCGAGGACGGCGATCGCGTGGGCCGTCCACGTCGCCAGGGTGTACTCGACGCCGTCGGGACGCTGCGTGAACCCGAAGCCGACTATGTCGGGGGCCACGACTCGGTGCTGCGCGGCGAGTGCAGGGATGGTCATCCGCCAGTTGGCCCAGGCGGTGACGCCGGGTCCCGATCCGTGCAGCAGCAGGACGGGCGTTCCCTCGCCGGCGAGGTGGATGTTGGTCGCGATGCCCCCCGCGTCGAGCGTGGCGCCGAGCTCAGGTGATGTCATGGACCCAGTGTGGCTCGTGAGCTGTCGGGCCCGGTGGGAGGATCCAGCGTGCCGCGGTATCGGTGGGGACCCATCGTGCTGCTGGAGTCGGCGAACGCCGCCTCGGGCGTCGCCAACGCGATAGTCATGCTCGCCATCCCGTGGCTCGTACTCGAGCTAACCGGATCGGCGGCGTCGGCCGGCCTCGTCGTGGCAGCCGCCTCCCTGCCGGGCATCGTGGTGTCGCCCCTGGTCGGCATCGCGGTCGACCGATTCGGCAGGCGGCTCGTCAGCATCGTGTCCGATGTGCTGTCAGCCCTGTCCGTCGCGGCGTTCCCACTCGTGGCGCTGGTGACGGACCTGGACTTCGCGTGGATCCTCGGGCTCGCCGTCCTGGGCGCAACCTTCGACCCGGCCGGGTACACGGCTCGCAAGGCGCTGCTGCCCGATGTCTCAGCCGCCTCGCGCTATCCCGTGGACCGCCTCAACGGGGTCCACGAGGGCGTGTTCGCCGTCGGATGGACGGTGGGTCCGGCCGTGGGCGCGATCCTGATCGGCGTCGTGGGGGCGGTCGACGTCTTCTGGGTGCCGTTCGGTCTCTTCGTCGTGGCGATCGGCTGCCTCGTGCTGCTGCGGGTCGGCGACGCCGGGCAGGCCGCGCGGCGGGCGACGGAGGAGGCGGATGCGGGAACCTGGCGCCGCCTGGTCCTCGGCGCGACGGTGCTCTGGAACGACAAGGCCCTGCGCGCGATCACGATCGCCCTGATGGTGCTGGCCGCGGTCTACCTGCCGACCGAGTCGGTGATCCTGCCCGCCTACTTCGAGGGGCGGGGTGAGCCGACCGGCCTGGGCCTGCTCGTCTCGGCGATGGCGGCGGGATCGGTGATCGGCGCCTTCGGCTACGGCTGGATCTCTGGGCGGATGACCCGCTACCAGCTGGCCCGGCTCGTCCTGATCAGCACGGCCGTGGCGATCGTGCCGCTGGCTCTGCTGCCGCCCCTGCCGGTCATGCTGGTGGCCGGGTTCGCGCTGGGCCTCGCCTGGGGTCCATTCCAGCCCCTGATGAACACTCTGGTCCAGCGCCGGGTGGCGCCCGACGTCCAGGGCCGGGTGTACGGCGTGCAGACATCACTGTTCTACGCCGCCCCACCGCTCGCGTTCCTGCTCGCCGGGTGGCTCGTCGAACTGTGGGGAGTCCAGGTGACCTACCTGGTGTTCGCCGCGGTCCTCGTGGTGACCTCGCTCGGCGTGCTCTTCGTGCGGAGCATCCGCGACATCGACCACTAGGGCCGCCGGTGCGCGCACGTGCGTAGGGTCGGGCCATGCGCGCGACCACGTACTTGGGGGCGTGCGTCGTCCTGTCCGGGCTCGGCCTCTCCGGCTGCTCGACTGCCGGCGTGGCGACGCAGCAGGAGCTGCCCGTCGACGCGGTCGTCACGTACGCCTTCCACGACTCGTCGGTGCCGCCTCCGTACCACCGCAGCGTCACGCTGACGGTGACCCGGGAGGAGTCGCACCTCGTCATCGACAGCTATGGGGACGTGCTCGCGGACGAGACGGTGACCACGCCGGCTGACGTGTGGCAGCAGTTGGGCGAGACGCTGCCGACACTGACGGACCTGACCGTGGAGTCCGTCGATGGCGGCTGCGTGGGCGGCACGAGCACCGACCTCAGGATCGTGGCCGGGGCTGATTCGGTCGTGGACCTGACTCCCGAGTTCTGCGCGGGCGCCAACGAGGGACTCGAGGAGTCCCTCGACGCGTGGATCCGGCCCGCGCGTGAGCTGTTCCCGGCCACCGACGTGCTCGCCCCCGAGGGGGAGTGAGGGTGCGCGACTTCAGCTTCAGCGTCGGGCACCGGATGGAGCACGGGCTCGGGCGCACCGGCGTGATCCAGACCCCGCACGGACCCATCCGGACCCCTGCATTCACGCCAGTGGGGACCAAGGCGACGGTGAAGGCCGTCCTGCCGGAGACGATGCGCGAAGTCGGTGCGCAGGTCATCCTGGCGAACGCCTACCACCTCTACCTGCAGCCCGGAGCCGACGTCGTCGAGGCGGGCGGCGGACTGGCGTCGTTCATGGGCTGGGACGGACCAACCATCACCGACTCAGGCGGCTTCCAGGTCCTCTCGCTCGGTGTCGGCTTCAAGAAGATCCTGGCGATGGAGACGTCGACAGTGCGGTCCGACGACGTCATCGCCGAGGGGAAGGACCGCCTCGCGCACGTCGACGACGACGGGGTGACCTTCAAGTCGCACCTGGACGGCTCGCTGCACCGGTTCACGCCCGAGGTGTCGATGCAGGTCCAGCACCAGCTGGGTGCGGACATCATGTTCGCGTTCGACGAGTGCACCACGCTGATGAACACCCGTGAGTACCAGGAGCTCTCGGTGGAGCGAACGCAGCGGTGGGCGGAGCGGTGCGTCGTGGAGCACGCGCGGCTGACGGAGGAGCGAGCCGGCAGGCCGTACCAGGCCCTGTTCGCCGTGGTCCAGGGTGCGCAGTACGAGGACCTGCGACGACGCTCGGCTCGCGGGCTGGCCGCCCTGGACGTCGATGGGTTCGGGATCGGCGGAGCCTTGGAGAAGGACCAGCTCGGCACCATCGTGCGCTGGGTCGTTGAGGAGCTGCCGGAGGACCGGCCGCGGCATCTGCTGGGCATCGGCGACCCGACGGATGTCTTCATCGCGGTCGAGAACGGAGCCGACACCTTCGACTGCGTGGCTCCGTCTCGCAACGCCCGCAACGGGACCGTGTATCACGGAGGGCGGAAGTTCCACGTCACCAACGGTCGATACCGGCGGGACTTCGGCCCGATCGACGAGGACTGCGACTGCTACACGTGCGCGCACCACTCGCGTGCCTATCTGCACCACCTGTTCAAGGCGAAGGAGATGCTGGCCTCAACGCTCGCGACGATCCACAACGAGCGCTACATCCTCAGGCTGCTGGATCGGATCCGCGACTCGATCGTCGACGGCACCTTCGAGGAGCTGCGCGCCGAGACCCTCGGGCACTAGCTCGCGGTCGCCACCCCGCGGAAGGGACGAGTCAGGCGGTCAGGGCGTAAGTGGGCTCCCGGCGCTTCACCCAGCGGATCACGGGGTAGGTCACCGGCAGCAGGACGACCTCGAGCAGTGTCTTGTACAGGTACCCGACCAGCACGTAGTTGAGGAACTCCGCGCCGGTGATGACCCCGTAGAACGCGATGGTGCAGAAGACCAGGGTGTCGGCGAACTCGCCCACGACCGTCGAGCCGATCAGGCGCAGCCACAGGGCCTTCTCCCGGGTCCGCTCCTTGATCTTGACCAGCACGTACGCGTTCAGCAGCTGGCCGACGAGGTAGCCGGCGATGCTGGCGAGCACGATTCGCGGCACGAACCCGATCACCGCCTCGAACGCGTCCTGGTTCTCGTACCCGTCCGCAGGTGGCGAGATCTGCACCAGCCAGAAGGTGAGCGCGGCCAGGACGAGCATCGCGAAGCCGAGCAGGATGGCGCGGCGCGCCGCCTTCAGCCCGTACACCTCGCTGAGGATGTCGCCGATGATGTAGGCCAGCGGGAACAGGAAGGCGCCACCGTCCGTGATGAGCGGGCCGAAGGCGATCAGCTTGGTGGCGCCGATGTTGGAGATGAGCAGCACGGCCACGAAGATGCCGACGATGATCGGGTAGAGGCTGGACCCGGTGAGGGCGTAGTGGACAGGCTCGCGGCCGGGGTCCTGAGCACCGGGGGAGGTCTGGTTCATATGGCGCCCCCGGCAGGATTCGAACCTGCGACCTTCGGTACCGGAAACCGGCGCTCTATCCCCTGAGCTACGGGGGCTCGGGCCGCAACAGGCTACCAGCGGCGGGTGGTCCGTCCGGACGCGGCCGTCGTGGGCGAGGATGGGCCCGTGCAGGAATGGATCCGTGAGCTGATCACGTGGGGGAAGCGAGTCGGACTCGAGTACACGCGGACCCGTTCCTCCCTCGCGGCCGGTGGCCTCGCGTACTTCGTCGCCCTGTCGCTGGCCCCCGCGGCGCTGGCGTTCGGAACCCTTGCCGGGCTGTTCCTGGACCCTGCTGACGTCCGGGACGTGCTCGAGCGACTGGCGGGTCGAGCACCGGAGAGCCCCGACGGATCTGGCCTTCTGGAGCCGATCATCGACGCGCTGGTCTCCACGATCGAGGGCGCCTCCGCCAGTGCCTTCACCATCACGACCATCGTCAGCCTGCTGGTGGCGATCTATGCCGCGTCCAAGGTCGTGTACAGCCTGCGGATGGCGATGAACACGGTGTTCGGCGTGGAGGAGACCCGCAGCGGCCTGCTCGAGCGGGGGTTCGCGGCAGTGTCGACCCTGCTGGGCATGGTCGCTGCGGTAGCGCTGGTCATCCTGCTGACCGTGGTCCCGCGGGTGCTGTCGTGGCTCGGCGTCTCCGACGTCCGGCTGACCACCGGCAACGGTCCGTTGGACTGGCTCCTCGCTCTCGGCCTCACCTTCGTGATCGTGCGGTGGACGCTCGCCCACGGATCCAACGAGCGCCAGCGGATCCGGTGGACGTCATTGGGCGCGTGGGTCGCCTCTCTCGGCATCATCGCGGCCGCCGTCGGCGTCGGGGTCTACGCGAACTACTCGTCCAGCCTGAGCGCGACGGTACTGATCTTCGGCACGGCGGTCGTCATCCTGCTGTGGCTCTACCTGTCCTTCGTCGCGCTGCTGTGGGGCGCCATCATCGAGGCGGATGTCAGGACGAGAACCACTTCGGAGGACCCGCCACCAGCCCGGTGAGGAAGGCGGCCCCGGCAGCCGCCAGGCCCATGTCGATGGCATCAGTCCACGGGGTGAACACGCCGAACAGCCAGCCGCCGACGCCCAGCACGCCGGCGGAGATCCCCGCGAAGGCGACCCGACCGCCGGACGACGAGGGTTCCGCGGGGGCCACCTCCTTCGAGGCCTCCTGGCGTGGTTGAGGCGTGCCCGAGGTGGTTGCCTCGACTTCACGGATCAGTCGTTCGATGTCATCGTCGGCCATACCTGCATTGTGCCTCACGAGTTGCTGGCACCGGTCGGCCCGTTCGGGGGATGCCTGCGCTTCGCAGTGGCTCCGACTAGCCTCGAGGGACGACTGCCCGGACACCATCGGGCGGTCACGCGACGAGGGAGTGTCGGCATGGGTCGCATGACGATGGCTGAGCGGGACGGCGTGCTCGTTCTCGACGACGACCCGCTCTGGTACCAGAACGCCGTCATCTACCAGGTGCACGTCAAGTCGTTCTTCGACAGCGACGGCGACGGGATCGGCGACTTCAACGGGCTCACCGAGAGGCTCGACTACCTGCAGGATCTTGGCGTCACCGCCCTGTGGGTGATGCCGTTCTACCCCTCGCCGCTGCGGGACGACGGCTACGACATCGCGGACTACACGCGGGTCAATCCCTCGTACGGCACGCTCGCCGACGTCAAGCGGTTCATCGAGGAGGCCCACCGGCGAGGGCTGCGCGTGATCACGGAACTGGTGATCAACCACACCAGCGACCAGCACGCATGGTTCCAGAAGTCACGCAGGGCGAAGCCGGGCTCGAAGTGGCGGGACTTCTACGTGTGGAGCGACACGCCCGACAAGTACTCCGACGCGCGGATCATCTTCAAGGACTTCGAGACGTCGAACTGGTCCTGGGACCCGGTGGCCGGCGCGTACTTCTGGCACCGCTTCTACCACCATCAGCCGGACCTGAACTTCGACAATCCGGCGGTCCACGACGCCGTCCTGAAGGCGCTTGACTTCTGGATGGACATGGGCGTCGACGGCCTGCGGCTGGACGCCATCCCGTACCTGTACGAGCGCGAGGGCACCACCGGCGAGAACCTGCCCGAGACGCACGCCTTCCTGAAGAAGCTGCGTGCCCACATGGACAGCAAGTACAGCAATCGCATGGTGCTGGCCGAAGCCAACCAGTGGCCGGAGGACACCCGCGAGTACTTCGGCGACGGCGACGAGTGCCACATGGCCTTCAACTTCCCGGTCATGCCCCGCATGTACATGGCCGTGCAGATGGAGGACCGCTACCCGATCATCGACATCCTCCACCAGACCCCGGAGATCCCTGCCAACGCGCAGTGGGCGCTCTTCCTGCGCAACCACGACGAGCTGACGCTCGAGATGGTCACCGACGAGGAGCGCGACTACATGTACCGCGCCTACGCGTCGGACCCTCGGGCCCGCATCAACCTCGGCATCCGCCGCCGCCTGGCGCCGTTGCTGAACAACAACCGGCGGAAGATCGAGCTCCTGCACGGCCTGCTGTTCTCGCTGCCCGGCACCCCGGTGCTCTACTACGGCGACGAGATCGGGATGGGCGACAACATCTACCTCGGTGACCGGGACGGCGTGCGCACGCCGATGCAGTGGAACGCCGATCGCAATGCGGGCTTCTCCAAGGCCAATCCGCAGAAGCTGTTCCTGCCCGTGAACATCGACCCGGAGTACCGGTACGAGTCGATCAACGTCGCGTCGCAGCAGAACAACCCGACGTCGCTGCTGTGGTGGCTGCGCCGACTCATCACGTTGCGTCAGCGCCACCCGGTCTTCGGTCGCGGGGACATCACGTTCCTTCATCCGGACAACCCGAAGGTCCTCGCCTTCGTCCGGCACGACGGGGACGAGGCGATCCTTGTCGTGGCCAACCTCTCGCGGAACGTCCAGTACGCGGAGTTCGACATGTCGGAGTACGTCGGCCGGACTCCGACGGAACTCTTCGGCAAGACCGCGTTCCCGCCCATCGGCGACCTTCCGTACCTGCTCACGCTCGGGCCGCACGCGTTCTACTGGCTCAAGCTCGAGCCGCGCCCGGAGGAGGTCACGGCAGAGGGTGACGAGGGGCCGGTCATCCCCACGGTCGCGGTGAGCGGCTCCTGGGATTCGCTCTTCACTCAGCCCCGCGCCATGTCGGCCTTCGAGGCGGCGCTGCCCGACATGCTGGAGCATCGACGCTGGTACGGCGCCAAGGCCCGGACCATCCAGACGGTCACGGTCCGCGATGCGGTGCCGCTCGGACGCGGCTCGCGGCGGGACCAGGCCTATCTCGTGCTGGTGCAGGCGGCCTACACGGACGGCGAGCCCAGCACCTTCGTCCTCCCGCTGGCGTTCGCGGAGGGGGAGGCTGCCGAGGCGGTGCTGCGCGACGTGCCCGCCGCAGCGATGGTGCGGCTTCGGCCGCGGGGGTCCAGCGGTCCCGAAGGCCTGGTCTACGACGCCACGTACGACGCCACGTTCGACTCCCGGCTGCTGTCCGTGATCGGACAGCGGCAGAAGCTCAAGGGCCGCTCCGGGGTCGTCCAGGGCGTGACGACCGGGGCCTTCCGGGAACTGAGAGGAGACGAGGACCTGGTGCCGTCCGTCGCCCGGGGGGAGCAGAGCAACACCTCGGTCATCTACGGCGACCGGCTGATCCTCAAGGTCTTCCGGCGCGCATCGGCAGGATTGAATCCGGACTGGGAGCTGGGGCGGTTCCTCACCGGTCGGGCCCGGTTCGAGCACGTTCCGGACATGGCCGGGGCACTGACCTACACGGGGGAGGACGGCTCCCAGCGCACGTTGGCGATCCTGCAGGAGCTGGTCGCCAACGAGGGTGACGCGTGGTCGTACTCGCTCAGCCAGATCGGCAGCTACTTCGAGGATCTCCAGCAGGAGTCGAGCGACATCGGTGACGTGATCACGAGCAGCCGTCCACCGAACAGCCTCTCTGAACTCGAGATCCCGGACGCGGCTCGTGAGCTCTTCGGCGCCTACCTGCAGCAGGCGACCCTGCTCGGCGAGCGGACCGCGCAGATGCACCTGGCCCTCGCATCCGGCACGGCGGACCCGGATCTGGCACCCGAGCGGTTCACCCCGCACTACCAGCGCTCGATCTACCAGTCGACGCGCAACCAGTTCCGGCAGACGCTGTCCCTCCTGCGTCGGCGGAGGCAGACCCTCGACCGTGCCGCCGCGGTCGACGCCGAGGCCGTGCTTGCGGCTGAGGACGTCCTCTACGCCGCCATCGACCCGGTCAAGGGCGAGCGCATCAACGCGCAGCGGATCCGGGTGCACGGCGACTACCACCTCGGCCAGGTGCTGTTCACCGGACGCGACTTCGTGATCATCGACTTCGAGGGTGAGCCGTCGAAGTCGCTGTCGGAGCGACGGATCAAGCGCTCGCCACTGCGTGACGTGGCCGGGATGCTGCGGTCGTTCCACTACGCCGCGTACACGGGGCTGAGCGAGCACGTGACGCAGAACAACGTCCAGGAGGAGGCGGAGGTCATGCCGGTCCTCGTCGGGGGCGCGAGGTTCTGGACGTCATGGGTCTCGGCCGCGTTCCTCGATGCGTATCTCGCGGAGGCGGGTGATCGCCTGCTCCCCGAGGGCCGTGCTGCCAGTGAGGTGCTGCTGCGCGCGTTCCTGCTGGAGAAGGCCGCGTACGAGGTCGGCTACGAGCTCAACAACCGTCCGGACTGGGTCGGCGTGCCGCTGCGGGGCATGCTCCACCTGCTCGAGTGATCCGACCAGCGGGCCCCTCGGATCCGGACGGCGAGCTTTGACCGAACGCGTCATCGGGTCGCCGCTTGCGCTGAAACCCTGATGCGACGGGGAACTTCCAGGAATCCGTCCCTCGCCGCTTTGCTGGCGTTGGGCACTCGGGACATCGTGGAACCTGACGTCCCACGCGGGAACGGACGGTTCGGTGGTGACCGTGACCGAGGCGCCGGCCAATCACCAATGACCGAACCAGGCGCGACGCCTGGCCTAGATGCGTCGGCGCCCGCGCCCGGGTGTCACGGCGGCACCCACGACGGCGGCCTTGGCCACCGGCGACGGGCCGGGTGTCACGGCTGCTCCTACGACGGCGGCCTTGGCCACCGGCGACGGGCCGGGTGTCACGGCGGCCGCCACGACGGCCGTCTTCGCCACGGGTGCACCGATGACACCGGTGCGACCCACTCGTGCTGGCCTGAGGGGCATGTCAGACTCCTTCGCTTGTTGCGACGTCGGCTTCGATCGAGGCGATGATGGCCTGGATCGGGATCCTTCCGTTGGCGATCAACTGTCCACCGGAACGCCTCGCGGCGGACGCGAACGGCGCGGCCCACAGGTTCTCCCAGATCAGCACGCCAGCGGTGCTTCCCGGGTCCATCGCGGCGGCCAGGTGCTCGACGTCATCAGCGGCCAACAGCTCCGCGAGTTCCGTCTCGAGGACCTCCAAGGCACCGAGATTCTCGATGTCCGAGAGCTCCATCGCGTCTACTGTCCCGTCGTCGTTCTTGGTCAGGATCAGCACGTCGATCAGGCGGATGGTCCCCGAATCGACCAGCGCGACCAACTCAGCGGCCATCTCGCCGGTGAAGCTGCTGGCCCCGGCCGGGAACTCGACGACCAGGTAGTCCACGGGGCCGAGCCCGTCCAGGTTGATCTCGGGTGCGGCAGTCATGGGTGACCTTCTCTCTGTCCGGTGATCACGTCCATCCTCGGGGACTGCTCGCCTGCGGGCCTCCACCGAACGGGTGGACTTCCCGCTCCTGATACTGCGGCCGGACGCTGAGCACGTGCGCGTTCGTACACTGACGCAATGCCGCCGCGCCGCCCCTCGTCCCCCGGCGACAATGCGCGCGTAGAGCGCACCCGGTTGCTCACGCTCCTTGAGGAGTCGGGGCCGGCCGCCGTGACGGTGATCAGCGCTCCGGCCGGTGGGGGCAAGTCAACCCTGGCGGCGCAGTGGCTGGCGGTAGATCAGCGGCCGAACGCCACCCTTCGATTGGCCGCCTACATGGACGACGCTGTCGTGCTGGCGGCGGCACTCGTGGACGTGCTGGAGGAGGTCGGCCCTGCGGCTCCGGCGATGCGCACGACGATCACTCCGGCCGAACCGGGATTCTCGGCCGCTCTGCTGCCAGGGTTGACACGCCTTGCCGGCGAGCGTGGGGTTCCGTACCTGCTGGTCATCGACGATGTTCATCTGGTGCGCTCGAAAGAGGCACGACAGGTGCTCGCCGCGGTGTGCGACGGGGTGCCCGACGGATCGACCGTCGCACTTCTCACGCGGGATCGGACGCCGGATTGGCTGGCCCGCGCCCGGGCAAGTGGGCGGCTCGCTGAGCTGACGTCGAGCGAGCTGGCGTTCGATGTGCGCGAGGGCGCGACCCTGCTGCTTTCGGCGGGTCTCGACCTCGGCGATCCCGAGGTCGCCGCCATCGTCGAGCACACCGAGGGCTGGGCGGTGGGGATCTACCTCACGGCGCTCGCGATGTCCGCCCAGCCCGTGTCGCCGCGAGCCGGGGAGATGCCGCCCGCCCTGGGCTCGGGTCGGTTCCTGACTGATTATCTGAGCAGCGAGGTGCTGGGATCGCTGGATGCGGATCGCCAGCAGTTCATGATGCGCACCTCGATCCTCGAGGAGCTCACAGGTCCTCTGTGCGACGCCGTCCTTGAACGTCACGACTCCGCGGCTGTCCTGGCGGACCTGCACCGCACGCTGCAACTGGTGATGACCGTGGACGGTGACGCTCACCGATTCCGCTACCACCAGCTGCTCGCCGAAGCGCTGTCCTCCGACTTGCTGACTCAGGAGCCAGGCGAGATCCCCCTGCTGCACGAGCGCGCGGCGCGCTGGTTCGCCGCCCACGACGATCGAGATGCTGCCATTCGACATGCCACCGCGGCGGGGAGGACCGACCTGGTTTCGCAGCTCGTCTGGCCCGAGGTCGCCCGATGCGTCGGCTCCGGACGGATCGGCCTCCTCCACTCATGGCTGGCCGGCTTGAGCGAGGCGCAAATCTCCAGCGATCGTTGGCTGTGCCTGGCCGCTGCCTGGCTGGCCCTGCAGGAGGGCGATTCCGCGACGATGGTTCGGTGGTCCCTCGCCGCCGAGGGGCACGCCGGTCGTGAATGGCGGCGTGCCTCGCGAACCGAGGGCTACGCGGCGTCCCTCGCGGTCCTGCACGCCCTCATCGGCGGCGCGGGGCTCGAGGACACCCGCGAGCTCTGCGAGGGAGCACTGATGGGCCTCGCGGTGAATGACGGCTTCCGGCCCCCGGCCGCCTTCTTGCACGGGGTGGTTCTGACCCTGCAACGCGACGTGGACGGTGGCCGCGCGAGCCTCATGGAAGCGGAGCGGCTCGCCCAGGCACTGCGGGTGCCAGTGATCGAGGCGGACGCCAAGTCATCGCTGGGGATGCTTGCGATCGAGGAAGGTGACAGGGTCCAGGGCATTCGCCTCGTCTCGGAGGCAGCCGAGGTCATTCAGGCCAACCACCTTGAGCGGCTGGCCACCACGACCCACGGCATGACGGCGCAGGCTCTGGTGCTGGCGCTTCGCGGAGACCAGGCAGCTGCCTCGGCGGCCCTGGCGACCGCACGCCGTCTGAACGGCCTGGTCGAGGACATCGCGCCCTGGTTCGCGGTCACCGGCCGCCTCCTCCAGGCGCGCACCGCGATCCTCCTCGGCGACGGCGCGACTGCCAGGATGCTGATCTCGGAGGCAAAGCGGTACATGACGCCGGACCTGAGGATGTCCTCGGCTGACGACAGGATGAAGGAGGCGGAAGAGGCCCTGGCGCGGCTTTCCGCCGATGGTGTGGTGACGCGTCCTCTGACGGCGGCCGAACTGCGGGTCCTGCAGTTCCTCCCCAGCCACCTGACGCTTCCGCAGATCGGTGAACACCTCTTCCTCGCGCAGGCGACCATCAAGACGCACGTCCTGTCGATCTACCGGAAGTTCGGGGTGTCGTCCCGTGGCGAGGCCGTCGCCCGGGCCCGCATGCTCGGCCTGCTCGAAGATCCCCTCGGAGACTGACGCCACCTCGGGCGCTTCCACCCGAAGGGTGGATGCGCTGCGGTGGACGCACTGGTCGAATTGGGAGACATCGTGGACGTGCCATGGTGGGTAGGGGGTCTGAGCGATGGACTGCCCGGAAGCCTTCGCGCATGCGACGTACGTGCAGGTGGCCAGAGCGGTCCGTTTCGACGGTCGCACCCTCACGCTGCTCGACCTGGCCCCCTCGACCATCTGTCTGGCGCACCAACCAGGTACGACAGCGGGCCATCTGCCGACCGGGTTGTTCCTCGACCACTGGTATGACCAGCTCGAGGGCGCGAGCGTGCGCCCTGTGCCTGCCGTGCTGTCGTTGTTGGACGCTGATCGAGCACCTGCGTCTGACGCGAAGGTCCTGCTGAGCCTTCCGCGCATTCGCGAGGCGGGGCTGGAGTACCAGACTCAACTTGTCGAAGGAGACATTCCTTCCGCGTCCGGGGCCTGCGTCCTCTTCGTCGGCTCGCCGGTCGTGCATCCCATGCAGTGACGGGTCGTGCCTCCCATGCAGTGACGCCGGCATCAACCCAAGCGGTGGAGGCGTGGGTCGCCATGGGCCCCTACCGTCGCTAGCACGCAGCCGGTATCGACGTTGAGGGAGTGGCGTGATGGACAGCAGGCAGGTTGTCGGCAGGGGGCAGCAGGTCGGACTGCTGCTCGCCTCGGCGGCGGTACCCACGACGTTCACCCGGTCGCTCTCCGAGCGAACGTGGATCGATCAGGGGCTGATCACCGGCCTGGCCACGGGGACCCACTTTCTCCTGACGGTAGTAACCCAGGACGTCATCGACTCCGCCGGCGGTGCCGTGTCGACCGTGCTGCCGCTGCCGTCATCGTGGTCTGACGAGCAGCGAGCGAAGGCCGCGACTCTCCTGCTCGACGTGATCGCCATCCCGGTGGGCTACGGGGTGGTGAGGCTCGTGGGCTTCCGTGACCAGGAACCGCAGGTCCGGGCGGTGGCCCGGCAGGCCGGCTGGCGGTTCGCGATGACCGGGCTGGGGGCCACCCTGCTCGCCGGCGGCCTTTCGCTCACTCGGCTGCTCGACGACGCTGTCGGCGCGAATGGTCGCATCGCGCGCCTTCCGGTCGGCATCCCGATCGGGGTCGCGACCGCGCTGGCAATCGAGTACGCGCGGCAGCAGGACACGCCACCCGAGGACGTCGCCGACGTGGCTCGTGCGAACCCCATGCTCGGCCTGGCTGCCGGCGCGGGCGTGGTGCTCGCATTGGGCGGCGCGGCCGTCGGCGAGGTCATGCTCGCCCGGAAGCTCGGCTCGGCGGGCAGCCGAGTCCTGCCCGGTTCCGAGGCCACGTGGAGCAGGGCCACGCACCTGCTCGCCCTGGGCGGCCTGGTCGTCGGAACTCACCAGCTGTGGAAGCACGCGATGCAAGGCATCGAGTCCGGAACCTCGCAGTACGACGAGGCACTGGACGAGGCTGCGTCCGGGGTGTGGACGACGCCGCTCGTGAGCGGTGACCCGGCCAGCCTCGTTGACTGGGCGGGGATGGGACGCGAGGGACGGCGCCATGTGACGACCTTCGCCCGACCCGAGCCGGTCACGGACCGGCCCGAGGAGGTCGAGGGGACCAAGCGGCCGGAGCTGTCGATCCGCACCGTGATGCAGGAGGAGCCGAAGGCTTCGCCGATCGTCATCTTCGTCGGCCTCGACAACGCCCCCACGGGCACCGACCGGGTGAACCTGGCTCTGGCAGAGATGGATCGCACCGATGCCTGGTCGCGGTCGCTGCTCATGCTCATCTCGCCGACCGGGACGGGCTACGTCAACTACGTGGCGACCGCCGCTGCGCAGTACCTGACCAGGGGGGACATCGCGACGGTCACGCTGCAGTACTCCAAGCGTCCGTCGCCGCTGTCGCTCGGCAAGATCGGCGACGCCCAGTCCCAGAACAGACTGCTGTGGCTGAAGATCCTCGAGCGGGTGCGCCTGATGGCCCCCGAGGATCGACCCCGCGTGGTCATCTTCGGCGAGTCGCTGGGTGCGCACACCAGCCAGGCGGCCTTCGCCGGCTGGGGCACGCTGGGGCCTGAGGCGCTCGGCATCGACCGAGCCCTATGGATCGGCACACCGGAGAGCAGCCGTTGGCGCCAGGAGATCGTCGGCCCGGACCGGCCCGACGTCGACAAGTCCGTGGTCTCCATCGTCAACGACTACGAGCAGTTCTGTGAGTTGAGCCCGGAGGCTCGAGCGAAGATCCGCTACGTGCTGCTGAGCCACGACAACGACGGGGTCACGAAGTTCGGCGCGGGCCTGCTCAGCCAGCGCCCCGCGTGGCTCGGCCCCAACCGGCCAGCCATGCAGGAGCTTCCGGGGCGTTCACCCAGGGGGATCCCGGCCTCCATGCGGTGGCGTCCCATCACCACCTTCTTCCAGTCGCTCGTGGACATGAAGAATGCCCAGATTCCGGGCGCCTACCGGGCCTGGGCTCATGACTATCGGCCCGACCTGCCCGAGTTCATCCGCGACGTCTACGGCCTGCAGTGCAGCGACGAGCAGATGGACCGCATCAAGGCCGCGTGCGAGCAGCGCGAGGCCTTCCGCGAGGCCGTCTTCTCCTAGGGTGGGGTCCACCGAAATGGATGAGGCGCCCCGCCGACTGACGGCCTAGTCTGTGATGGTGCCGGCGGGCACGGTCCACTCGGTACGTCCACCTCAAGGGGATGCCATGAGCACGCCATTCCAGGGCAAGATCGCGCTCGACGTCCGGGACTCGACCCCAGACTGGGCGCCGTATCTGGCACCCAAGGCCCCGAAGGGGTCTCCGAACGTGCTGATGATCGCCTGGGACGACGTGGGCTATGGGGCCATGGACGTCTTCGGAGGGCCGATCAAGACCCCGACGATGCAGCGAATCGCAGACCGAGGCGTCCGGTTCGGGAACTTCCACACCACGGCGCTGTGCTCGCCGACCCGGGCGTCGTTGCTGACGGGCCGCAATGCGACCACGACCGGCATGGCGACGATCGCGGAGTTCGCTTCGGGGTTCCCGGGCATCTCTACGCGGATCCCCTTCGAGACGGGCATGATCTCGGAGGTCCTGGCGGCGCAGGGATACAACACCTACTGCATCGGAAAGTGGCACCTGACTCCCGGGGAAGAGTGCAATGTCGCCGCGTACAAGGGCCGGTGGCCGCTGGGCCGCGGATTCGAGCGGTACTACGGCTGGCTGGGCGGCGAGACGAACTCCTACTACCCGGACCTCGTGCACGACAACCACCCGATCGAACCGCCGGCCCGTCCGGAGGACGGCTATCACCTGGCCGACGACCTCTCCAACCGAGCGATCCAGTTCATCCAGGATGCGAAGACGATCGATCCGGACAAGCCGTTCTTCATGTACTTCGCACCGCAGGCCGGGCACGCGCCGCACCTCGTCCCGCTGGAGTGGGCCGACGCGTACAAGGGCGTGTTCGACGAGGGCTATGAGGCGATGCGCCCGGAGATCCTGGCCCGGCAGATCGAGCTGGGGCTGCTGCCCGAGGGAACAGAGCTGTCGGGAATCAACCCGCATGGCGAGCCCGCGCGCACTGGCCCGAATGGAGAGCCGTGGCCGATGCTGGACACGGTCCGGCCCTGGGAGACGCTGAGCGACGACGAGAAGCGGCTGTTCATCCGGATGGCCGAGGTGTTCGCGGGATACGTCACCTACTACGACGACCGGCTCGGCCGCATCATCGACTACCTCGAGCAGGCCGGAGAGCTGGACAACACGATCATCGTCGCGGTGTCGGACAACGGCTCGAGTGGCGAGGGCGGGCCGAACGGCACGTTCAACGAATGGCGATTCTTCAACGGCATCGCCGACACCACCGAGCTGGTCCTCGAGCACATTGACGAGCTCGGCACCCCCGCTTCGAACAACCACTACAACACCGGCTGGGCCTGGGCGCTGGACACCCCGTTCCCGTACTGGAAGCGGTGGGCCGGCTACGAGGGTGGAACTGCGGACATCTGCCTGGTGTCCTGGCCGGCCAAGATCGCCTCCAGCAGCGAGGTGCGGCATCAGTATGTCCACGCCGTCGACGTGGTGCCGACGCTGTACGACCTGCTGGGGATCACACCGCCAGAGTCGATCAACGGCTATGAGCAACTGCCCATCGAAGGCGAGAGCTTCGCCGCGGCGCTGACGGATCCGAGTGCACCAGCGAAGTCGACGCAGTTCTTCACGATGCTCGGGCAGCGGGCGATCTACCACGAGGGCTGGCTGGCCTGCACCGTCCATCCGCCGCTGTCGAGCTGGGGACACTTCGAGGACGATGAGTGGGAGCTCTTCCACTTGGAGGTCGACCGCTCCCAGTCGACCAACCTCGCCGAGCAGGAGCCGGAGCGGCTCGCGGCCATGACGGCGCTCTGGTTCGAGTGCGCTGAGGAGTACAACGGCCTGCCACTGGACGATAGGTCGGCCCTGGAGCAGATCCTGGCCGAGCGGCCCCGGCCGGGCGGCCCGCGCAACCAGTACACCTTCTACCCCGACTGCGCCGACGTCCCCGAGTCGGCCGGCCCGCTCATCTCAGGTCGGTCCTACGCGATTGCCGTCGGAGTCGACGTGGACGAGGCCGACGCGCAGGGGGTGCTGTGGGCAGCGGGCGGTGTCGCCGGCGGTCACAGCCTGTACGTGCAGGACCGGCGCCTGCGCTACACCTTCAACTGGGTCGGCACGTACCTCCAGGACGTCGTCGCCGAACGCGATCTGACACCGGGCAAGCACCTGTGCGTCGCGGAGTTCGTCGCCACCGGCAAGAGCGACAAGCCGCACATGCCGGGGGCCTCGGGCACTCTCACGCTCTACGTGGACGGCGACGCGGTCGGATCGGCCGAGATCACCACCCAGCCGGGCGTCTTCTGCCTGACTGGCGACGGAATCTCGGTCGGTCGCGACAGTGGATCGGCCGTCACCCCCGAGTACCAAGCGCCGTTCCCGTTCACCGGGGGCATGATCGACAAGGTGGTCGTCGATCTCTCGGGCGAGCACTACGTCGACCACGAGGCCCAGGTCCGGGGATGGTTCCTGCTTGACTGAGTCCAGCGCCTCGACATCACGGATGTTCCACGTGATGTCGAAGCCGACCGGAGCGATCTGCAACCTGGATTGCGAGTACTGCTTCTTCCTGTCCAAGGAGGAGCTCTACCCCGGCAGCGGATTCCGCATGCCCCCGGACGTGCACGAGGCCTACGTCAGCCAGCTGCTCGCCGCCCAGCGCGGGGCAGACGAGATCGTCGTCGCGTTCCAGGGCGGCGAGCCCACGCTCATGGGCATCGACTTCTTCCGGCGCACCCTGGAGCTCGAGGCGCAGTACGCGGCGCCCGGGCAGCGGATCCTGAACACCATCCAGACCAACGCGACCCTCATCGACGACGAGTGGGCGGCCTTCCTCGCTGAGCATGGATTCCTCGTCGGCGTGTCGATCGATGGTCCGCGTGAGATGCACGATGCCTTCCGCGTCGACAAGGGCGGTAAGCCCACTTTCGACCGCGTCATTGCCGGCCTTGAGGCGCTGAAGCGCCATGGGGTCGAATGGAATGCGCTCGTCACGGTCAACTCGGCCAACGGGGATCACGGTCGAAGGGTCTACACGTTCCTGCGGGACGAGCTCGGGGCGACGTTCATGCAACTCATCCCGATCGTCGAGCACGAAGAGGGGGAGCGCGCCAGCACGAGATCGGTTTCGGGTACCCAGTACGGGCGATTCCTCGTCGACGTGTTCGAGGAGTGGGCCCGGAACGACGTCGGCGATGTCTTCGTCCAGATGTTCGACACGTCGCTCGCCCACTGGATGGGAATGGACCAGGCGGGGATGTGCGTCCATGCCCGCACGTGCGGCGACGCTGTCGCGCTGGAGCACAACGGTGACCTCTACTCGTGCGATCACTACGTCGACCCCGACTACCTGCTCGGCAACATCACTGCCGGGCGCACGCTGCTCCAGCTGGTCGACTCACCGGCCCAGCGCGCCTTCGGTCAGGCCAAGCTGGACACGCTGCCCGCCTACTGCCGGACCTGCGACGTCCGCTTCGCCTGCAACGGTGGCTGCCCCAAGGACCGGTTCCTGGCCACCCCGGACGGCGAGCCCGGCCTGCACTACCTCTGCGAGGGGTACCAGCTGTTCTTCCGTCATGTCGACGAGCCCATGAAGGTGATGACGGGGCTGCTGCGTCGCGGCGCCGACGCCACGGGTCTTCGGGACTGGTACGCCGCTGCCGATGCCAAGCGGGCGCGGAACGACCCCTGCTCGTGCGGCGGCGGCCGCAAGTGGAAGAAGTGCCACGGAGCGCCCGTGGCCCAGGACTTGATCCCACCATCAGCGATCAAGGGTCAGTAAGCCCCACTCAAGAGAGAGCGACATCGATGTTCAACGACAATGGTTCCTTCCTGCTTGCCCTGTTCGAGTTCTTCCTGTTCTTCGCCTGGTTCATGTGCCTGTTCTGGGTCCTGGGCGACATCTTCCGCAGCAGCGATCTGGGCGGAGGGGCAAAGACTGCGTGGATAATCTTCGTCATCATCATCCCGTGGCTGGGCATCCTCGTATACGTCATTGCCCGTGGGAAGGGGATGCAGGAGCGTCAGTTGGAGCAGGCCAAGGCGATGCAGCAGGCGCAGACGGAGTACATCCAGTCGGTTGCCGGCTCGAGCGGCTCGGCGACCGACCAGATCGCCTCGGCGAAGTCGCTGC
>CAVVOF010000003.1:0-1047739 GCA_963749905.1 uncultured Actinomycetota bacterium | reverse complement strand
GGCGACGACCCAGCGGGCGCGGACGACCCTCGTCGCTCCGCTGCCGCTCACACGCGGATAGCTGCCGCCGTGGGCCCTCTCGCTTCGGTCGTCGTTCCCGTCTACAACGGCATGCCGCACCTCGCAGAGCTGGTCCCCGCGCTCCTCGCCCAGGACTACCCCGATCTGGAGATCGTCTTCTCCGACGGCGGATCCACCGACGGCTCCCTGGGCTTCCTGCAGGGCATTCATGATGCCCGCGTGCGCGTCATGACCATTCCGAACGGTCTTGGTGCCGCGGCCAACTGGACCGCCGTGACCCAGGCCGCGAAGGGCGAGTTCGTGAAGCTCGTCTGCCAGGACGACCTGCTGACGCCTGATGCGGTGTCCCAGCAGGTCCGCGACCTGCAGGCCCACCCGTCCGCCGTGATGGCTGTCGCCCAGCGGGACATCGTCGACGCGAACGGAGTCGTTCTCTACCCCCGACGTGGCGGGTCGGGCCTGACGGCCGGGGCGATGCGGGGCAGTGACGTCATCCGAGCGTGCTGGCTGAAGGGCACCAACGTGATCGGCGAGCCGCTGGCCGTCCTGTTCCGTCGCGAGCCGCTGCTCGCGTCGATGCCGTGGGAGGACCACAACCCGCTGGTGCTCGACCTCATGCTGTACGCGAAGGTCGCTCAGCACGGCGACGTGGCGGTGCGGAGGAACAGCGTGGGTGCGTTCCGGGTCAGCGCCAGCTCCTGGTCGACGCGGCTGGCCGGCGTGCAGCGCGCACAGTTCGAGCAATGGCAGAAGGAGTACGAGGCCGCCCAGCCGTCTCCGCCGTCTCGAACCGAGATCGTGCGGGCGCGGGCCGGCCTGCGCCTGCAGACCACGCTGCGACGCGGGGCCTACACGTGGCTGCGGATGAAGGGGTCCTTCCACTCATCCTGAACGCACGGGCGGCGAACGTACGATGGCGGGGTGAGGCGCACACCATCCCCCAGATCAGGGCCTGATCCACACTCCTCGGACGTCCGCTGATGCACGACTGCGTGTACGCGACCTCGGGGTGGGGGATCCACGACGAGCGATGGGTGTCTGCGCTACTCGAGGTTGGGTACACCCCTCATGTCATCTCGCTCGGACGCGACGTCCCCGACGCGTTGGAACTGCGGTTAGCGGTCAGTGCAGCCGCCGAAGGTGGGCTGCCCGTCCTGGCGGGCCCCTTGCTCAGCGTCACCCGCCCGCTGTCGGACCTCGGCCTGCGGCTCGTCGGACTGTCGTGGGGGTACGACCTCAGCGATCCGGCCCTCGAGGCGTCAGACCTGTCCTGGCTCGCGCTCCTCAGTGGACTGATCGTCGATTCCGACGCCAACCATGGGATCGCCGTCGGCGCCGGACTCGACCCTTCGCGGATCACCCTCCTGCCCTGGGGCGTGGACCTGCACGCGTTCCCCTTCCACGCTCCCTGGATCGACGCGTTCCAGCTCGGAGTTCCCCCACACGCACACCTCGTACTCTCGCTGCGTGCGCATGAGCCGCTCTACCGCGTCGCCGACGTCATCGACGCGTTCGCTCTCGTGCGGCGACGTCCCGATCTGCACGAGGACTTCCCGGACCCGTACCTGATCATCGGCCACTCCGGTTCACTCACGGACTCGCTGAAAGCGCGCACACGCGAGCTGGGCATCGCTGATCGAACACGCTTCCTGGGGCACGTGCCAGAGGAAGACCTGGTTCCCCTGCTGGGTAGAGCCGCCTGCTACGTCAGCGCCGCGGAGATGGATGGCACGTCAGTGACCCTGCTGCAGGCGATGGCGTGCGGGACACCTGTGATCGCGAGCGCCACCCCGGGCAATCTGGGATGGGTCCGTGATGGGGAGACGGGGTACACCTTCCCCACTGGTGACGTGACCGCCCTCGCCAGCCTCGTGGACACCGTGAACCACCACTACCCGACCGAGGTCGTGCTCCGTGCCCGCCACTTGGTCGAAGCCAAGGCCGACTGGCACGCCAACCTGCGTCGACTGCGTGTCGCCCTGGACAGCGCGTGACGGACCGCTATCCCTCACCGAGTTGAGGGAGTCCGCGTCGCCTCAGACCCTCCTCGATCCCGCCGAAGAAGCTGGCCCCAGCCAGGACGCGGGCCTTCCGCTGGGCCGCCAAGCGAGCCCCATCGAGCCGCTCGGGTTGTGACAGCCAGCGTGTGACGACGCTCGGCAGGTCATCCGGGGACGCGAAGTAGCCGTATTCCTCTTCGGGGACAAAGAATCGGCCGGTGCGATCCCGGTCATCCGTCAAGAGCAGCGTTCCCGCCAGTGTCGCCTCCAAGACGCGGGTCTTCAGCTGCTCGAAGGGGCCGGCAGACGAGCGTGAGAAGTTGATAGTCATGCGGCTGGAGGCAAGGCCCGCCATGTAGTCGAGCCAGCCCGGCTGATTCGCGCGACTCTCCGCGAAGTTCCTCGTCTCATCCAGTCGGTGCGGATTGACGACCACGTTGGCGCCTGCCCTCGCGAGCGCGTCGAGCATGTCGACCCGGTGCGGATACAGCGTGCCGATGAAGGAGACGTCGTGCTCGGCCTCGACGCCCTCGAGGCGTGCATCAAGGAGGGCCAGCGACTCGAGCGACATCGGCATGTTCACGGGACCGACCTCAGGACGGCCCCGCACCATCACGCCATCCATCGGCATGCAGATGTCAACGGCGACGAAGTTGGCGGACATCCGCCCCAGCAGGCGGCTCTTCGCCTGGATCCACTGGAATGCGGAGTCGAACATGACGCCCAGGAGGACGCCGTCCCATCTCTCGGAAAGCGCCGACCAGAGGGCGTCCCAGTGCCACGTGCCGTCGATGTGTCCGGGATCGCTCTCGATGTGCGTCAGCAGGTGTGTTGCCCCCGAGTCGAGCACATGATGAAGCAGTCGCGGTTGCCACTCCTGTGGAGACTCATCCGGCAGGATGTCCATCACGCTCACCCGCTCAGCGCCGTACCGCTCGCGGGCGCCCTGGTAGGCCTCGTAGTAGAGGTTCCGCGTACCGGGTCCCCAGGACGGGTGCGACGGACCTTGCGCAGGCACCACCAGCAGGTGACTGGGGCGCGTGACCATCCGATCAACGCCGATCGGGGCCTTCACCGGCACCGTGGACGTGAGCTCACGCGCGTACGGAGTCGCCTCATGAAGGGACCGGACGATCTTGCGGCGCTGCCGGCGCCAGAGCGCCTCATCCAATCCGGGATAGACCCTCGAAGCGAGTCTCCCGACGACCGCTCTGGCGGATGCATCGGGATCGGTCACAGTGTCACGCTACCTCGCCGACAACGGCGGGCAGGTGGCGCAGCAAGCGGGCACCTCGGAGGCGAGCACCCATAGACTCTCCACGTGACTCAGAGACGCCACTGCTTCCGCCGACGGCGCCCCACTCGAGGTAAGCGTGGTGGTTCCGGTCTACCGAGGCGAGAACACGCTGCCGGGTCTCATTGACGAGTTGGTCGCTCTCCACGAGACCCAAGTCTCCCCAGGTGGTCGCTCCTACCGGATCTCCGAGGTGCTCCTCGTGTGGGATCGCGGTCCTGGCCGCAGTGACGAGGTGATCCGCGAGCTGCACGCCCAGCACCCGTGGGTGCAACCGGTCTGGCTGAGTCGCAACTTCGGCCAGCATGCGGCGACGCTGGCGGGCATGACGTCCTCGGGCGGCGACTGGATCGTCACCATGGACGAGGACGGCCAGCAGGATCCCGCATACATCGGCTCAATGATCGACGCCGCCTACGCCGAGGGTGCGCAACTCGTGTACGGCAGCCCCACGAATCCGCCTCCGCACAGTGCACTCCGCAACCTTGGATCGAGAGTGGCCAAGGGCCTCTTCGTGCGGTTCCTCGCCGACCAAGAGTTCGAGGAGTTCAACTCCTACCGCCTCGTACTCGGCGAGGTCGGTCGGTCGGTCGCCGCCTACACCGGCACCGGGGTCTACCTCGACGTGGCCCTGTCGTGGGTCGTGGCAGATGTGACGACGTGCCCGGTGACCCTTCGCCAGGAAGGTCGGGCAGCAGGCAACTACAGCTACTCCCGCCTGTTCTCTCACTTCGGCCGACTGGTCGTCTCCTCCGGAACGAAGCCCCTGTTCTTCGTCTCCTTCATCGGGGTCGCCTTCGTCATCGTCGGAGGTCTGGCCGCTTTGTGGGTGGCCTATGAGCGGATCGTGGGCGACCTCCCGGTGAGCGGTTGGGCCTCGATGTTCATTGCCCTCATGGTGGTCGGCGGGGCGGTGATGCTGTCTCTGGGCATCATCGCCCAGTACATCGGTGCGGCGACGAACATGAGTCTTGGCAAGCCCCTCTACGTGGTGGTGCAGGACCCCGCGCGAACCTTCGACCCACGGGCGAAATGATCATCTGGACGATCGGGGCCGGCGGGCTGCTCGGCAGCGCGATCGTCCGCCACAGTCAGCACTCCTTCGACGGCGAACGGGTCCCCTGGACCGATCCGTCGTCCGCCGCAGCCGTGCTGCGATCCGAGGCGCGGCGCTTCAGTATCGAAGCCGCCAGCGATTCATGGGCCGTGATCTGGGCCGCCGGGGCCGCCACGACGTCCACCCCGAGCGCCACGGCTCAGCGTGAGTTGGAGCCCCTGCAGGGTCTCCTCGAGGGGATCCGCTCAGCCCTGCCACGAGGACCGGGGTCCGTGTTCGTGGCCTCCTCGGCCGGGGGAGTGTTCGCGGGGTCGCACAACCCCCCCTTCACCTGCGACACCGACCCATCGCCCCTCAGCCCGTATGGCGAGTTGAAGCTCGCCCAGGAGAGGCTCGCCGCAGGAATCCTCGGAGCCGTGTGTCCCGTCGTCGTCGGACGGATCAGCAACCTGTACGGCCCGGGCCAGGACCTCACCAAGCTGCAGGGCTTGGTATCGCGGCTCGCACTGTCCGCCGTCACCCGGCAGCCGATCAACATCTTCGTGCCCCTCGACACGATCAGGGACTACATCTACGTCGATGATGCGGCACGCGCCGTCTTGGACTCGGTTGATCTCGCGAGGTCAGCCGCCCAGCCGGGAGCGTTGACCACGGTCATCGCGTCGGGTCAGCCCGCGACCGTGGGGCAGTTGGTACGGACCATGAATCTGGTGGCGAAGCGTCGCGTTCCCGTCGCACTCGGGAGCCATCCGAGCGCCGTCCACCAATCCCCCGACCTGCGGCTGGTGCCCACCGTCCCTCTTCGCAGTCCCACCACCCTGCCGGCAGGGATGAAGGCCGTGTACCTCGACGTGCTCGCCCGCGTCCAGCGTCGCGCTCTGACTGCGTAGCATCCCGCCTGTGAAGGAGGCCCTCAGGAGCGACGCGCGCCACCCATCCGACCGCCGCACGAGCTACTGGGCGCGCGTGGGGCACCGTCGCTGCCGCCTGGATCGCACTCCTTGCCATCCTGACCAAGGTGGTCGTGACGTCCTCCGCGCTGAGTGAGGGAACCGTCGACACCGATACCGGCGGCCGCACTGCCCTCCTCGTGCTCGGACTGGCTGTGGGCCTGCCACTTCTGGTCCGATCGGTGCGACTCAGCGGGCCCCGGTGGCTGCCGTGGGCCATCGGCGGAGTCTCAGCCGGGATCACGCTGCTGCTCGGCTTGCTCATCGAGATCGGACGCGATGCAGAGGCGTGGGCCCTATATGCGGGCCTGCAGTTGCTCCGGGCCCGCGAGCACTACTCAGATCTGGCCTGGGTCCTGCGCTGGGTCGAGTGCGATGGGTGTGCTGAACAAGACCCCGGCTACGCAGACGGCGTGCTGTGGCTCGGACCGGCCACCCTCGACCTGGTCAGCGAGTCGTGGACGCCCATCCTCGGCACGTTGCTGGCCATCGGCCTGAGTCTCTGCCTCGTCTGGCTCGCCCGTAACAGCGCACCACTCGCCCTCCCCGTCTACGCGATCGCAGCGGTGGGCGGCGGCTGGCTGTTGCTCTTGGACCGGGGCAACCTCGATGCGCTCGTCCTTGCCCTGCCGATCGTGGCGGTCTTCGTCCTCCGACGCCGCCAGTCACTGTGGGTCTGGGCGGCGATTGCGTCGCTCATCTGGGTCATGGGAACGTGGAAGTACTACCCCTTCGCCACTGGGGCTGCTCTTGCTGCCGGCGCTCCGACTTCGACGAGGGTGGACGGTCCTGATTGGCTTCGCCGTGGCCGTGGCGGCCTTCTTGGCGCTGAATTGGACGGAGTTCACCTCCAGCTCAGCGGACAACAGCCGTGCGTTGATCCTGTACGACTTTCCGGCGATGGGACGACTGCCGATCGTCTCCCGCATGGTGACGGAGTTCTCGCTCGAGGCACAGCCGATACTGGGCAACCTACTGGTGGCGGCTTTGGCTCTTGCCGGAGTCGCTTGGGGGGTCGCGTTCGCGCGAAACCTGCCCGGCAACCCTGTGCAGCCAGCCATGCTCGGCAGCGCAGGCTCGACGGTATTCCTCGCCAGCGTGCTGGTAGCGGGATTCGGCTTTGCCTACAAGGCGGCGTTCCTGCTTCTGCTGTTGCCGCTCATGTCCCTGCCGCGTCGGCCACGACAGCACTTCCTGCTCTACACCTCGCTGGTGACGATGCTGCTGGTGTCCATCCCCCTCATTGTTGGGTACAGCATTCTCCTCACCAGCCTCGCCGGGATTCTCGCCGCGTCGATTGGTCTGCGGCGCCTCGCTGTCCGTGCTCGTCCAGTTCCTGAGGCGACCGGACCGCTCTCTCACCACTGCTGCCCGGCCTCCGCAGGATACTTCGACAGCAGAGTCCTGACGCTCTCCAGCCCGATGACATTGCTGCCATCGTCCAGGAGGATCACCGGGCGATCGAGGACGGAGTCGGGCATGGCCGACAGATAGCCGTGCACGTCCGTCCAGGCCCGAGTGTTGGTCAGCCACTCCCGGCGCAACCAGTCCACCAGCGGCTGAGCGCCTGCGTCCTCGCCCGCCAGACCGGCCAGCAGCCTCGTGCACGAGTACACGCGCTGCGGGTCGGACAGTTGCGACTCGAGAATGCCGGACGGAGCCTTGGCCCCCTGCGGCAGGTAGACGCACGCAACCGGATTGCCGGCGATCGGCTGGTTCGAGGTGCCGTTGACGTCCGCGGGCCACCAGTAGCTGCGCGCGTTGTCGAAGGGAACCGGCGGGGACCACTGGTCCGGTCGAGCCGCGGCGACCGAGCGTACGAGCAGTCCGTCGACCACGAGGATGAGGGTGACCGCCCCCACCGCAGTCCACCGAGCCGGGGTCATTCCGCTCGCCCGCGGGTCCAGCAGGAGCATGCCCACGGGCAGAGTGACAGCCGCGATCACGATCATGGCCATGAACGTGAACTTCAACGAGCCGTAGTGCGGTGCGCTGCCTGTGGCCCACTGGTCGAGCCCGTTCAGAGCGACCGCAAACCCGGCCAGCAGGACGACGGGGAGGAGCCTCACGTAGCCGCGACGGGCCCGCTGCCTCGAGACCACCAGCGCTGCTGCCACAGTCGCTTGCGGCAGCCAGAGCCACGAGGATCGCGGTGGTCCTGCTCTGTCCCGCCGCCCGCCTCGAACAGGGTCGACTCCGTCAGACCCGCCCACACCGGAGAGAGTGCCGGCGCGAGAGCCCACAGCCGCCCGGACGCCGCCGCCAAGGCCTCCCCGACGGTCTCCAGCGCCCCTCCAGCGGTCGGTGCAGAGGCGAGCACGAACGCGACACTGGACCGCAACGGCTCGCCGATGACCGCCGACACGACCACGACGATGTCCAATCCCACCCAGTCAGCGCCGGCGCGTCCCTCGCGGATGACGCGGGCAACCAGCACGACCAGCCAACCGACGACGAGCACCGCCGCGATCGCGTTCATCGGCAGCCACACCGTCATGCCGGCAGCGACGATGAGCGAGGTGAGCAGCTGTGCCCGCGGTACCGGCGACCTCACCAGATACGCGGACGCCCACAGGGCGGCGACGATGACGGTCCACTGCAGAGTCAGGTGCCCGTAGGCCGTCAGGAGCAGCACGGTCGTGACGAGCAGGACGACCCCGATCCACACCAGCGGCCACGGCAGTCGCACGCGGCCCGCCGACCTCCGGAACGGGTCGGCGAATCCGTGCTTCTGCCAGCGGTGCCAGAGCGAGCGGCGCGAGCGCCACCAGCACGAACTGCCCGTAGATGACCGTGTTGGCGGCGACCATGACCTCGTTGAAGCCACCGAGGGTCGACCTGCGACAGGACAGCCCATCAGCGTGGCGACGAACACCAGGAACAGCTGCAGCGGCCCGCCCATCGGCACGTACTGGTCGATCGGGCACGCCGGCGGCGAGCTAGGCGGCGAAGTCCAGCCACTTGGCGTTGTCCTCCGCCACGGCGTGACCCATCAGGAAGCTGACCGGCGTGAGGAATGCAGGCGTCTCGGTCCACCAAGTGGTCACGACCGTCAGAAAGGCCGCGAGTCCGAGCACCGGAACCAGGATGGTCAGCGAACTGGTACCGCCGAGGCGCGAATCACCGTCGGGCCGGCGCGTGAACGAACAGGACGGCGGGTACGGCAAGCGCCAGCAGCAGCACCCACTGCAGCTGGGTCCAGGTCCAGAGCGAGCACGTGGTCGACCACGAAGCTGACGAGCGCGCCGACGATGGACACTGAGGCGCCCACGATCGATGACGGTCCACGCGATGCTGCGAGACCGCCACAGCGTGAGCGACGGGAGCACGAGGTAGGCGACGAGGAACAGGGCGTCCACCCCGGTGCACCTCCGCGTCCGTCCCGGGGCGCGGGCACACCCGTTACCGTGGGCCCGTGCCGCCCACCGTGCTCCATCTAAGCACCTACGCCACCAACGGCGGCGCGGCGCGAGCGGCGACTGCGCTCCACCAGGCGATGGTCAAGGAGGGCATCCGCTCGTCTCTGACGACCGCGCACGGCGCCCGATTCCGGATCGCCAGCGAACTCGATCGACGGCTCTGGCGACTGCAGCGCTCACCCGTCTCGACGTGGCGCTCACCGGCCCGGTTCGGCAGCCTCCGCGCGCCGCGAGATCAACGCCACCGACGCCGACATCGTCGACCTGCACTGGGTCACGGACGGCTTCCTGACCATCGAGCAGATCGGCCGCATCGAGAAGCCCGTCATCTGGACGCTCTACGACATGTGGACCTTCTGCGGCACCGAGCACTACGGGGTGGACGCCCCCGACGCCCGCTGGCGGGCCGGATACACCAAGGACAACCGCCCGGCGACCGAGTCCGGGCTGGGACCTCGACCGGGATGCGTGGGAGCGGAAGCGACGGCTGCTGGCGCCCACGCACAGTCGTCCCGGCCAGCACGTGGCTGACGCGAGGCCGCACAGGAGAGCGCACTCATGCGCGACTGGCCGATCGTCCGCATCCCGCACGTCGTCGACGCGGACGTGTTCGCCCCGATGGACCGCGTTGAGGCACGACGCGGTCCTCGGCGTTCCGCTCGGACGTGCCGACCATCGTGTTCCTCGCCTCGGCCGGCATCCACGACCACCGGAAGGGCTTCGACCTGCTCGAGCTGGCCCTGCCGGCCGTACGCGACGCCCACCCGGACCTCCAGCCTCGCTCATTGCGGGCCCGCCGAGGCGGATCGCTCCACATCGCCAGTGGCATCCCGGTCACCTGGGCTGGGACCGCTGAGCGGAGACGAGGCCCTGCGCACGCTCTACTGCGCGGCCGACGTGCTCGCCGTTCCCAGTCGCGAGGACAACATGCCGCTGACCGCCATGGAGGCGCAGACTGCGGACGCGCCGTGGTCGCGTTCGAGATCGGCGGACTGCCGGACATCGTCGCAGCACCACGGCACCGGCTATCTCGCGCCGGCGGGCGACGCCGACGCACTCGCCGTCGGACTGGTCGAGGCGATCTCCGACGCCCGAGGCGACGACGTCTGGGGCCGGGCCGCACGCGAGCGAGCGGTTGCCACCTGGTCGGGTCCCGTCGTCGTGCGCCAGTACCTCGACGTCTACGCGCAGGCGACGCGATGACCGGGCAGTCCACAGCCATCCTCGTCGTCATGGTCTGGCGGGGAGGTGCGCGGTTCGAACGATGCCTGGACGTCGATCGCGGCGAGCCTGCCACCACTTCCAGCGCGTGCTGCTGAGCGTCACCTCGTCGCCTGATTCCGACGGACATGCGCAGGCAAGGCGACTTCGCTGAGCAGCACCCGGGCGTGGAGGTGATCTGCACCGGGCGCGAACTGCCGACCATGGCACATCAGGCGTTCTGGGTCGATCCACCTCGAACGGAACGGCGTCCGACCCGAGCGACTGGATCTACTGGCTGGCCTACGACGACGAAGTCAGGTCGCGCGGCATCGACGCGATCGTCGATGCGCACGGCGCGCTGGCCGCTGCGGCCCGGCACCGCGTACTTCGGCCCCTGGGCCATGCGCCACGAGCAGGCGGACCGGTTCCGTTCGACGGACCCTGGGACGAGCCACTGGAGAGCTGGACGAGCTTCCCGGGTCGCGGGTCCCACTCGGCTGCCCGTACTCGAGTGGATCAGGCAGCAGCTGGTGCAGCCGACCTACATGCAGATGAGCGGATCGGTCTGCCCGTTCGAGAGCTTCCTCGCCCTGCGCGACGAGCCGGCCCCGCAAGACCGGACCGATGCGCATCGAGATGGCGATCGCCGCGGCACCGCCCACCACGCACGTCGAGGAGTTCCCGGAGCCGGTGAGCATCATCTACGGCCGGTCCAACTCCGACCGGGCGAGCTACGGCAGGGCGGCGCGCAAGGAGGACGCGCACCTGGCCGCCTGGCTCGCCCAGTACGTGCGCCGCCACCCCGCGGAGTGGACGAGGCTGGCGGGCATCACCGGCGGCGTCGGCGACATACGCGAACGCCCTCCTCCGGCGGACTGGGCTCCCGGCAGAGGAGTGGCGCGTGCGCGGAACCGTGGAGCCGTGACGGCGATCGCCTCGGTCCGGCGCGCCCTGCGCTTGTTGTGGCCGCGGGATCGACGCAGGTACTGGCTGGCCGTCGGACTCCAGGCGACGACGTCCTTCCTCGACTTCGTCGGGATCATCCTCATCGGCCTCGTCGCCTACCTGGCGCTGAACACGGTGGCGGGCGCCCCTCTCCCCGACCAAGTCGACGGAGTCATCAGCGCAATCGGACTCCAGGACTGGAGCACCGCTCAGCTCACCCTCGTCGCGGCCGGCCTCGCGGCCTGCCTGCTGGTGGGCAAGTCGGTGATCGGGCTGATACTCACGCGTCGGACACTCCGCTTCCTCGCGAACCGACAGGGCCTGCTCGCCTCGGACCTCACCGGACGCCTCTTCGCCCAGTCGCTGACCACCGTGCAGTCTCGGTCGTCCCAGGAGACCGCCTACGCCCTGACATCCGGTGCCAGCGCAGCGACCGTCGGACTGCTCGGCGCGGCCTCGATCGCCATCAGCGAACTCTCCCTGATGACTCTGATCGTCGCACTGCTCCTGGTCGTCAACCCCGTGCTCACGGTGGCGACGATCGTCTACTTTGCGGTCATCGGTCTGGTGCTGCAGAGGTTTATGGGTCGGTGGGCCGGACGCGTCGGGTCACGTGCCGCCCGGATCGGGGTCTCGAGCACCGTGGCGATCCAGGAGGGGATCGCCTCGTTCCGCGAACTGGCGACGGCTGGTCGACGCGGTGTGTACCGGGACCGGGTTCGCGCGGGACTCTGGGACGGTGCCGTCGCCCGCGCGGACGGACTGTTCATCCAGCAGGTACCGAAGTACGTCCTCGAGGCCGCCTTGGTCATCGGTGCGCTGCTGCTCGCGAGCACGCAACTGCTCAGCGGCAGCGTCGAGGGCGCCGTCGCGACGCTGGCCGTGTTCATCACGGCTGCCTTGCGAATCATGCCGTCGATCCTGCGCATGCAGGGAGGACTCATCGCCATCCGGTCCGCCTCGGGTGAGGCGGCGATCGTGTTCGAACTCGACGACGCGCTGCCCAAGGTCGAGTCCGCCAGTCCTTCGCCGGGCGAGCACTCGGGTGCGGTCCTCGCAGCGCGCATCGCGCAGGGCTTCGCGGACTTCTCCGCCTCGGTCTCCCTCGACAACGTGGCCTTCACCTATCCCGATGCTCCCGAACCCGCGCTTCTCGGCGTCTGTCTGAAGGTTCCGCCAGGTCAGTCCCTCGCGGTCGTGGGCAGCACCGGAGCGGGGAAGTCGACCCTTGCCGATGTCCTGCTGGGAGTCATCGAGCCGCAGGGTGGCACCGTTCGCGTCGGCGGCCTGGCCCCGCAGGACGCCGTCCATCGCTGGCCGGGCGGGATCGCGTACGTTCCCCAGGCAGTGGGACTGATGGACGGGTCGGTCCGGCAGAACGTCGCCCTCGGGATCCCTGAGGACCTCATCGATGACGAGCGAGTGTGGCACGCCCTCGAACGCGCTCGACTCGCCGACTTCGTCCGCGACCGGGAGGGCGGACTCGCCGCCAGGGTTGGCGAACGCGGTACGCGCCTCAGCGGGGGGCAGCGGCAACGCCTCGGGCTCGCCCGAGCGCTGTACTCGGACCCGCAGTTGGTCGTGCTGGACGAGGCCACGAGCGCATTGGACGCCCAGACCGAACAGGCCATCACCGATGCGCTGCGCGACCTCTCGGGTCAGGTCACCCTCGTCACGGTGGCCCACCGGCTGGCCACCGTGCGCGACGCCGACCAGGTTGCGTACCTGGACGAGGGCAGACTCGTCGCGCTCGGAACTTTCGCCGAGGTACGAGCCGCGGTGCCGGCGTTCAACACACAGGCCGGTCTGCTGGGCCTCAGCTGACCCGGCGCGGCAACCCACCGTGAAACACCCGCTCAGCCCACTCCACGTAGCCGCGCGGGAGTGAGTCACGGGTGATGGAACGGCGGAGATCGTCTCGCAGGCTGGCATTCTCGATGTACTTCCGCAGAAGATCTGCCAGTTCGGTCGGCCGGTCTACCGCGGTCAGCACTACGCCTCCGTATCGCTGGTGCGCTCGATGCGGTGGGGTGTCCGTCGCGATGACGGGAAGCCCGCGGGCAAGCGACTCGACGACAGGCAGGCCGAATCCCTCCGCCCATGACAGGTAGAGGGACGCGATGCAGGAATCCATGATCCCCGCGAGGTGACTGTCGGTTGCTCCGCGGTGCTCGATCACCTCGACGCCACTGCGTCGGGCGTAGTCGAGCGCTGCAACGGTGTCTGGGTGAACGGGCCGCGCGCTGCCTACGACGTGCAGTGTCGTAGGGGTCCCACTCTCCGAGAGCAACCCCAACGCTCGCAGGGCCAGCGCGTGGTTCTTCCGCAGTTCCATGCTGCCGACCATCAGGAACGCCGGACGACGCTCCTCGGGCGCGCCCTTAGGGATCCACGACGCGGCATCACTCCCGTAGGGAACCACCTCGACCGCCGGCGTCGACTGAGCGCCCAGCAGCTGGCAGGACCCCTCGACCTGCTCCACCAGATGGTCTGACGCGACCACGACGCAGTCGGCGTGTGCCACCAGATTCATGAAGTCGATGTGTTCGACCCGTTGGTCCGGCGCGAAGAACCGTGGCTCAACCAGCGGGAGCAGATCATGCAGGGTGACCGTCAGGCGGACACTGTCGCACGCCTCTCGCCACGCCAGGATCCTGGTGACCGTGTCCGGACGGTTCACCTCCGGGCTCACGTAGTGGCAGTTGGCCAACAAGTATGCGTGCGTTGGCCCGGAACGATCGTTGATCGCGTCACCGAGCGGTGCGGCGACGGCGCGCAGCAGCCGAACGACTTGGGCTCCCCCACGAACCATCGAGAGCCATCTCATGGCGTGCCAGTAGCTTCGCTTCAGAGCCGCAGCGCCGCGCCGCCTAACTCCCGCGGCGCCCCAAGCCGAGTCAGGGAAGACCACGTCGGACCCCTCGTTCCCCAGCTCGACGGGGCCGGGCGCCCCGCCCTCCCAAACGATCGGCACGTATCCACGCGCGACCGCCTCAGCGGCGAGGGCGCGGGCCACCCGAGGAATCCCCGTCGTCTCCACCGCCCGACTGGTTCGGGTCAGGTCGACCACGACCGCTGGCGGGACCTCAAGACGACGTTGCCGCGCCCGCGCAGGTGCCGCGCGAATCCAGCGCGCGAGCAGGGCGGTGCAGTCAGGCAGGCTGCCAGTTGAGATCCAGGCGGCAAGCTCACGCTGCCGGTCCTGCGAGGCGTAGCTCCCTGTCGCCGCCAGGATCACGACCGCGGCCCTCAACTCCGCCGGACGCCTGCCATCGAGAAGGAGTTCCCTGATCCGATCATCTGAACCCAAGGCGGCCCGCCCGCGCGGCAGACCCAGCTGCTCTTCGATCAGGTCGAGTCGGTCGCGAACCGCGTCCTCGTAGGTCGTTCGCCGGCGTCGCATCGGACTCAGGCGGGGACTGGGTGCGCATCGCGCAGCCTGGTAGCGGACCGTCCGGGACCATGAAGCCTGCCGGCCCACCAACCGGCCAGCCCCACAGAGCCCATGGCGACAAGGATGCAGCGCTCGGGCAGATCTCCTCGACCTCGTCGCAGCAGCCGGACGGCTCGTCCCGGATACCGCTTGACGGTGTGGCGGACAGCGCCCCCCGACAGTCTCGCATCACGTTCCACCCAGCCAGTTTGGCGTGCGTTCCAGTAGGTGGCGCTGAGGGCCTCACGCACGGTGTTGCGCTGATGGTGGATGAGCGTCAGCTCGGTGGGAACCGAGCTCTTCGCCCCCGAAAGGAGCCGCGGAATGACCTGGTACTCAAGGTTTCCGGGGGCCAACACACCGTCACGGGCCGCCTGACGGCAGTCCTCGAGTTCCTGACCGGTGAGGGCAAAGGACGAGGCGACAATCGCCGGACGGCCAGCCGTTCGCGTCGACACTGCCGCACCAGCGACGAAGGCGAAGAGCGCTCGCGAAGCCGCCCCGTCCAGGGAGCCGTTCCGCATCCAGAAGGTGACTGCGGTCTGGTCCTTGTGTTCGCCGAAGTACGTGCGAAGGGCCTCGAGGAACTCAGGCTCGGGGACTCCGTGGTCCTCGAGGATGAGCACGGTGTCGCCCGTCGACCGCCGCAGACCCTCGACTCGGCTCTCGAAGTCGTCAACCGAGCCGGTCACATGATCTTCCGCACCTGCCACCCCCGGCGTGAAGTCGCACGGTTCAGACTCGAGGACGAGGAGCCGATCGCCGGCCTTGCACTGTTGCCGAATGACACTCAGCACCGTAGCTGCGTGGCGGCAGCCGTGGCTGGCAGTCACGATGACGTCAACAGGCACCACTCGATCCTAGAGGCCCGATCTCGTCACCTCATCGACAATGCGGCGGCGGTGTCGAATGCGATCCGTCATCGCCCAGCGAGCATGCCGCACCCGCAAGCTCGCGTCGCGGTCGAGATCTGCCCAGCGTCTGGTCGCCTCGGCGGTCAGGCCGTCGTATGTGACCAGAGGGGCCGCGCCGGGTGGGTGTCTATCTCCGGGAGGAGTGGCGCGCCGTCCGGATACCCAGGATCGCACGGACTCGGCGAGTGCGGCGGCCGTGTCCTCATGTGCTCGCGGGTTGGCGGGCCAACCATCCGCCCGCCGACCCAGCTCCTCGGCCAAGCCCTCGACAGTGCTCGTGGGAACCCACGATCGGTAGGAGTCGACTCGACTATCCGGTCCGCGGGGCACCACCCACAGCACGGGGACACCAAGCGAGATGCAGGGAAGGGCCACGTGGAGGCGGGTGGTGATGACCGCGTGCGCCCGCTCGATCTGCAGCAGTCGATGACGAGCAGCCAGGAGGCGCTCCCGGCCCGCGGCCCGCGGCGAGATCCAGTTCGTCAACGTCGCGACCGGCAGACCACTCCATCTGCGTACAAGTGCCATGAGACGACGCGGCATATCCACCGCCAGGATTCGAGTTGCGGAAGGCTGTGCGACGCCCTTGGCCGTCAACGGCAGGGTCAACGTCAGGCAACCAGAGAAGAACGCGTCGACGCCGCGCTCGACCAGCAGGTCACGAGAGGCGAGATCCCGGCAGCCCACGGGTCCGCGCTCGCGTAGGTACTCCAGGACCTCCGGCCTGTCGAGCACGTCGATGACCGAGGTGCCGTTCGCGCTGAGGACCCCCGAACGAGCGATGTGGATCGACGTGAGCAGCGGATCCAGCCGGCACGTGGACATGCTGAGTCGCTCGGGATAGTTGACCCACCAACCGTTCGCCACCAGCGGGGTTCCGGCAGGAGCGGCCGCGGCGCCGAGGTCATCCCGGTCGATGAGGTAGCTGGCGCCGGGCAGATACCGGAGCGCGGCCAGGGCCTGGATATCGTCACCAAGGTTCATCGTCGGGGCGACCAGCAGCCCGAAACTCGGGTGGGCCGTCACGACTCAGGTCGATCCGCTGAGCGGCTCAACCGAGTAGCACCCCTCGCCGCAACCCGGGCTCGCATTCGAAGCCGCCTGAGAGTTCGACGTGCCCCGGCTGCCCGCACCCGACGCCGACCGCCGGGACCGCCTGCGACGTGACTCGCGTCCAGCTCGTCCAACCGCGAGCGCAGCGCGTCGAGCCAGTGTCCCTCCACCCCGTGAGCGTCGCAGTAGTCCACGATGCGATGCAGGTCCCGAAGGCCGTGATGGTTGTGCACGGAGATCCTTCGGATGGCACCCAGGTCAAGGGAACCGTCGAAGCATCCTGGTTCGGTCTCTCCGACCGCCAAGAAGGAAAGCCTGGTGCGAAGGCACTTCTCGCATGTGCCGCAGTTCCGCTCGGGTGACGGCCCCTGCCAGCACACCTTGACGGAAGCCTTCGCGACGTCGTGACCTGCGATGACCGAGACCTTCGGGATCCGGGTGAAGGCCGCACCATCGTGGACGATCGCCATGCGAGCTCCCGACAGCAGCGGGTCCGTGAGTGCGGTGCTTCCCCAACCGGTCCACCGAGACAGGTAGTGCGGCCCTCCCGCTATCAGTCCGTGGGTGAATTCGCCCGAGAACTGGTGGAGCACGCAGGCGAGCTGTGCGCCATAGGTCTGCTCCCAGTCGAGTTCTGGCCACTCGCGCACGTTGGTCCTGACGACGTGGCGCTGCACGCCGAGCGCCTCGAGAAGCGGATCAGTGCGCCTGACGAGACCCTCGAATGCCGAGCGGTCGTGAAGCGGAACGTCGAAGCCATGCACCATGACGGAGTCCCGGACCTCGTACGGCCAAGCAACGGGGGAACCAGTGACGTGCCTCAGCAGGGTGAAGGTCGAGTCCACACCACCCGAGAAGGCGGCAATCGCGCGCTCCCCGTCGCCTTCCCAGAGGGCACCCGCTGGGGCATCCACCACCGTGTCCGGACGGATGTCGATCCGCCGGTAACGGTCCGGAACCCAGCTCTCCCAGATCTCCATCAGCGCATCGGCATTCCGCAGAGCCGCTCGGGTGACCGGCCCACCTACCACCAGCGGATCGCCGATTGCCATCGCCCAGTGGAGAGCCCCCATCAGATATCCGTCGAGCACGTCGACCGACCTCGGACTCGATTCATCGACATGGAGATACTCGACGCGGATCGTCCTTGGCAGCACGATCGAGCCACGGCCCTGCATGATCATGCGATTGACGGTGCCATCCACGTTCTGGACCTGCTCGACTGCAATCCGGCTCGTCCTAGCCACGGTGCCACCGACGCGTTGTCTGCAGACCCGACCAGGCAGCGTGACGCAGCCGCGCCGCCGCGCCCGACTCACCGCGCCCGTCGGCCAGCGCGAGCCGCGAAGCTCCAACCGCCCGTGCCGAGGCCGCCGGCACTGCTCGGATCCGGCTCACCTGGTCGGGGTGCACCCGATGCTGTACGAGCACCTCGGGCACCAGGCCGAATCGCCCGTGGGCGAGCACTCTGAGCCAGAGTTCGTAGTCCTCGACTTGTGACAGCCCTGCCGTGTAGCCCCCGAGGTCGATGATGGTGGTCCGGCGGAAGGTCACACTCGAATGCACCACGGCGTTCCGCCATCGCAGCGCCCGCAGCAGGTTCGCCTCATCCGACGGACGCGGACCCCGGCCCGCGACGCGACCGTCCGCGTCGACGAGCTCCGACCACGAAGCCACGGCCGTCAGATCTGGATCCTCGGCCAGGCGTCGAGACGTCTCCGCGAGACGTCCACGCAGGGGGACGTCATCCGAATCCACACGGGCGACGAAGGGAGCGGTGCAGTTGGCCAGCCCCACGTTGAGCACCTCGGAGAGCGAACACGACGCGTCCGCATGGCACAGGGTGAGTGGGACTGGATAGCGGTCTGCCGTGCGCGACGTGGCCTCATCGGGTCCGTGCACGACGAGCACAAGTCTCCAGTCGACGTCCGACTCCTCCATCAGGCCATCCAGCGAGTGGCGCAGCCACGGCGCGGGCTCCCGCACTGGCATCAGCACGTCGACGGTCGCCATGGGTCGCCAGCCTAATCGGGGCGGTGGCACCCGCCCCGAGCCTCCAACCGCGAGCGGCCGCCGGGACGACACGGCAGGATGTAGTCGACGAGAGGTACGGAACGTGGTCAGCAACCTAGCCCGCAGGGCTGCGACGCGCTGGGAGAGCCTGGCCGCCTCCGTCGAGCACGCACGGGCATACCGGGCGCAGCGGATCGACGCCCTGGAGTCCCTGGACAACGCGGTCCGCAACGCGGGCGCCCACCTGGACTCCGCGCAGCGCCGCTCGTGCGATCAGTACGCGACGGACGTACTCGGTTCGCGATGGCACGCTCCTTGGCTCTACGTCTACACCGCCATGCGAGGGGAGTTCCTGGAGGGCTGGATCCCGGCCACCTACATGGGCCGGTGGGTGGGGCCGGCGATGTCGGGTCACCTGGGGAGCCTGGCGAGCACGAAGACGCTGACGCGCAGACTGCTGCCGGGCGCTCCGCTCCCCGATCTCGGATACGTCCTCCGGGGCAGGTGGTATGACCGGGATCTCCTGGAGATCGGACGAACGAGGCTGCTTGAGGCGATAGCGGCTGTCCACGACACTGTCATCGTCAAGCGAGACGGTGGGTACCGCGGCTACCAGGTTCGGAGCATGTCACTCGATGAACTGCGCGGCGCGGAGGCGAACACGCTGGGGGACGCTGTGATCCAGGAGCGGATACGACCGCACGCATCTCTCGAGGCAGTAGTCAGTGGACCCGTCGCCACCTATCGGATCGTCACCGTTCGCGAGCTGGACGGCGAGGTCACCGTGCGTTGCGGCAATGTGAAGTTCGGACGCGTCGGCCAGGACGCCGTGCGGGGGGGAAGCAAGTTCATGGTCGCCGTCGTCTCCGATGACGGCCGTCTGGCCGAGATCGGTCACGGCGACGATTGGCTCCCCAGCCCGGTGCATCCGGAAACGGGCAGAACCGTGCCGGGCGGGCGACTGCCTCGCTATCGCGAGGCCGTCGAACTCGCCCGCGGCCTGCACGAGCGGTTCCCCCATTTCGGCCTGATCGGGTGGGACCTGACGGTGGACGCCAAGGAGGACGTCCGGCTCCTTGAGTGGAACGCGGGGCACATCGGGGTCGCGTACAGCGAGGCGATCATCGGCCCGTCATTCACCGGGCTCGGCTGGGAGCATCTGCATCGATGACCTCCGACCGACGGGAATCTTGGGAGTACCGCCTGCGCTACTGGAACGCCCGGCGCGGAACGGCCCTGCTGCGCGCCTGCGAGCGCATCATCGCGGGTCGAGTAGGCACGTCGACCGCGTCTCGTCCGCTCGCCACCCGCCCGCCCGATCGCCTCACGGCAACGGTGGAGGCCATGCGGCTACGCCACCCAGCAGAGGTGCTTCGGTTCCCCGCACGGCGAGATCTTCCGGAGTGGCTCCCGAGGGACCAGGCGATCCCCTCGTCCTGGAGCTACTGCCTTGCCGAGGCTTCCGTGGCGCCCGAATCGGGGGCCGTCTGGGGATCGGAGGGCGCCCCCGTTGTGGAGGTCATGGGCGGCGACAGCCGCTACTCCCGATCACAGGATGTCCGGGGGCTCGCGCGACGCTCGGCACGCGAGCGAATCAGGGGGACCTGGGCCGTCCTGCCGAGTCACACTTACTACCACTTCCTTGTCGAGGACCTCCCGGCGCTGCTGTCATCCCTCGCCTACTCCCGGGACCACCTTGGTGTCGAGGCAGGCGTTCTCGCTCCCGCGAACCGGCACCGCTACGTTTCCGACGCGCTATCCACCCTCCCCAACGAGGTGCACGCGACACCGGCCACCAAGGTCACGGTCCAGCGGCTGGCGGCTAGCGGGTTCCTCAGTTCGCACGTACATCCGTCGAGCCTTGCAACGCTGCGCGCTCATTTCGGACTCGCAGACACCCCGGGCCACCGGTGGCTGTACGTGTCACGGGTCGGCTTCCGAAGGTCGATGCCGCAGGAGCAGGGCGTGATCGCGAACCTGCGGCGGATGTTCCCGCAGCTCGAGGTCGTCGAGGGCCACACGCTTTCCCTGACCGAGCAGGTGTCGCTGTTCGCAGAGGCGGCCGTCGTGATGGGAACGCACGGCGCCGGCCTGTCCAACGTGGCCTTCAGCCCGAGCTCTGCGCGAGTGGTGGAGATCGCCACTCCCGCGAACGCCAGTGACCACTTCTGGCGGCTGGCGGCCATGCGCCAGCAGACATACCAGATGGTGTGGGCCGGTCCCGAGGAGCCGGCCGCTCAGGTTGCGGAGCGCATCCTGAGCGCCGCGCAGTAGCGCAGTCTCCTACGCCCGGCGTCGCGCCACCGCCTCGTAAAGCGCAGCATGCTGATCCAGGAAGGCCTGCACGCCGAATTCGAGCAGTGCCTTCTCCCGGGCTGCCGTGCCCATGGCCGAGCGCAGCTCTGGATCGCCGATGAGGACGGTCAAGGCGTCGGCCAACTCCCTTGCCGAGGTGCTGCAGAGCAGCCCGGTGACCCCTGATTCCACCACCTCCGAAACGGAGCCGACGTCGGTCGCTACCGCAGGCACGCCTGCCAGACCCGCTTGGACGAGACTGAGCGGTGTGCCCTCGTTGTCACTCGTCAGCAGCACGACGTCAGTTGCGGCGAGGACGCGCCACAGGTCGCTGCGCCAACCCAGCATCGTGATCGGGAGCCCCTCCTTCTCGATCCGCTGAGACAGGGTGCGCTGCTCGTCACCTCCCCCCGCAACGACGAAGTGGGCGTCAAGGCCCTGCGCGTGGAGGAGGGCAGCCACGTCGGCGAGCCGATCGGGCCTCTTGATGTGCGTGAGCCTTCCGATCATGCTCACGATCGCGGATCCCTGCGGCAGCCCAAGCTCGCGCCGAGCTTCTGACCGCCCGGGAAGCGGCCCTGGACGCACGCCCGAGTGGATGACGGAGTACTGATGCGGTCGACCGATGCCGGCCTCAAGGAGGTCGTCACGCACCTGCACTCCGACGGCCACCATCCGCTCGGTGACCAAGGCCAGCTGCCGCTCCACCCGGACCACTGCCGCCGTCTTCGCGGGGCCGAAGTAGCCGTGCAGCAGATGGCCGTGGTGGGTGTGAACGATTCCCGAGCCGGTACCCGCAATCACGGCAGCCACGCGTCCGAGGACTCCGGCCTTCGCGGTGTGCGTGTGCACTATGTCCGGGCGCGAGGCTCGGATCATCTGCACCAACCGCGCCAGGGCGCGTGCGTCGTCTGCGGGTCGGATGCTTCGCCCGAGGCCCTCGATCCTCGTAGCGGACACGTCAACCGCCTGCGTCTGCAGGAAGTCGGCCTCGTCGACTCCGCAATGGCCCGTCACCAGACGCTGGCTGATACGACCGGGGTCGAGGCCGCGCATGAGTTCGGTGATCTCCACCGCAGGCCCGCCCACATTCATGCGGGCGATGACGTGCATCACCCTGATCGGCCGGCGCGGTGACTCCCCCATGTGGGGCAGTCTGTCACCAGACCCGAGTGTGGAACGATGTCGGCGACGCAAGGAGGGAGACCCGTGTCCAGGTACCTGGTGACCGGCGGAGCCGGCTTCATCGGTTCGCATCTGGTCGACGCTCTCGTCGCGCGCGGTCACGCTGTCACCGTCCTGGACGATCTGTCGACCGGTCGACACGACAACCTCCGCGATCATGTCGGTGATCCTGCCGTCGAGTTCATCATGGGGTCGATCCTCAACGAGGCGGTGGTCGACGATGCCGTCCGACGAGCGGACGTCGTCCTGCACCTGGCCGCCGCCGTCGGCGTCAATCTGATCGTCGAGCGACCGCTGGAGAGCCTGGCCACCAACATCCGTGGCTCCGAGATCGTGCTGGAGAAGTGCCACAAGTACGGGCGCAAGGTGCTCGTCACGTCGACGAGCGAGATCTACGGCAAGAACACATCGGACGCCCTGCACGAATCGGATGACCGCATCCTTGGCTCGCCACTGAAGACGCGCTGGTCCTACAGCGAGGCCAAGGCCATCGAGGAGGTGCTGGCCCACGCCTACTGGCGACAGAAGGGGCTGCCCACCGTGATCGTCCGCCTGTTCAACACCGTGGGCGCCCGTCAGGTGGGGCACTACGGAATGGTGGTCCCTCGACTGGTCGATCAGGCACTGAGAGGTGCCCCGATGACGGTCTACGGCACCGGGGAGCAGACGCGTTGCTTCTGCCACGTCAGCGACGTCGTCACCGCCCTGATCGGCGTTGTCGAAGCACCAGACGCGGAGGGGCAGGTCTTCAACGTCGGCTCACAGGACGAGGTCAGCATCCGCGAGCTGGCCGAGCGGGTGCGCCACCTCACCGCCTCAGACAGCGAGATCGTGCTCGTCCCCTACGACGAGGCCTACGAGGCCGGCTTCGAGGACATGCAGCGTCGGCGGCCCGATACCGGGCGCATCCGTGCCCTCCTCGACTGGCAGCCCACCCAGACCCTCGATGACATCGTGCTGGACGTCGCGTCCGATCTGAAGACACGCAACGGGCCGTGAGCGCTCTTGCCTACCTGGCCGTCGTGGCCGGGACGGCGGTGCTTGCGGGCCTGACGGTCGCAGCCAGCATCAGGGTCTCCCATCGGCTCGGCTTCCACGACCACCCCGACGGAGTCCGGAAGGTCCAGCACCGGCCCATTCCCAAGTTGGGCGGCCTCGCTGTCGCGCTGGCGTTCAGTGCGAGCGCACTGACTGTCCTGCTACTGGCCGGGCGACCAGAGGCCGCAGGACTGGCCGTCGGCGTACTCGTACCATCTCTGGGGGCTGCGTGTGTCGGCTACGTGGACGACCTGCGCCACCTCCGTCCGACCCTTCGGCTAGCGCTGCAGGCGGCGCTTGGCGCCCTGGCCTGGCTGCTCGGGACCCGGATCGAACTCACCGGAATCGTGGCCGTGGATCTGCCACTCACCATCCTGTGGTTCATGGTCGTGGTGAACGGCATCAATCTCCTGGACAACTCGGACGGACTCGCTGGCGCAACGGTGCTTCTGTCCGCCCTCGGAGCGAGCCTGATCGCCGTCATGTTCGGGCAGGAACTGGTCTCACTGCTGGGATTCGCCCTCGTGGGAGTCTGTGTCGGGTACCTGTGGCACAACTGGCATCCCGCACGCGTCTACATGGGCGACTCGGGCGCCTACTTCCTTGGGTTCCTCCTCGCATCCCTCGTGATTCGACTCCGTCCGGAGACCGTCACCCCTGCGACCGGAGTGGTGATCGCTCTCCTCCTCGTCGCGCTCCCGCTCCTCGACACGACCTATGTGGTGGTCAAGCGGCTTCGGGCAGGGATCCATCCCTTCACCGCGGGCCGCGACCACCTCGCCCACGTCCTGCAGGAGCAGGGCCGCTCCGTCCCGGTGTCAGTCCTCGCGCTTCAGGGCATCCTCGGCGTCACGACGCTTCTCGCAGTCGGCATTGCTGCAGTCAGCTCATCCTGATGGGGCGCACGACGATGCGCACTGCTCCTGCCGACCGACTCACTCGGCGGGGACGGCGTCGTGCGGCCGGACGTCGCTACGAGCGCTCGGTCGGGACCCTGGCTCACGGGCGATGACCATCAAGGCGGCCATGTAGGCCACCCCCGCGAGGCCACCCAGCATCACGAAGCCCGTGGGTGACAGACCCCACGACCACCACCAGCCGGAATCCGGATCCAGCTGCACCCAGGAGTGGTCCTGACCGTGAACGAACCGACCCATGGTGCCGGCCAGCGAGGTTACCGAGGCGATTGACAGGAGCACCGCGAGGACTCCGGCCTGCGCTCGCGTGAGGAACGGCACGACGCGCGGGAACACGGCGACTGTGAAAGCGGCGATGACCATGGCGAGCGGAAGGAAGTAGCGGGGCTGAAGGGACCACTGGATGCCGCCGCTCCACCATGCTCCGAAGCCCACGAGAGCACGCATGAGGACGATCTGTCCGAGGAACACGGCAGACAGAGATGCCACCACGACGAGCTTCCGGCGGCTGGCCCTTCCCAGACCCAAGAAGAGGACCCCGGCAGCGCAGGCGCCCGCCAGGACGGCAGCGATTGACGGATTCGTCACGTCGACGGCGCCAACGCCGTAGGTGAAACCGTGCCAGGAGTAGCCCTGCTGGCCCCAGTCGTTGATGCTCTCCCGTTGCGTCCACGGTTGCTGACCGCCGAAGACGCCCGCCACGAACGCCGGCACCTCCAGCAGGGTCTTCAGCAGTGGGTTCGGCTGATCCGTTCCTGCGTCGCCGGGCGGGAAGGACAGAGTGAACCGACTGAGGTAGCCACCCACGTGGAAGACCCACGCGACCGCGACAAGGATCGCACCGGTCACCGCCAGACCTACTGCCAGCCAGCGCGTCGCCACCCGCGATCGGATGCGTCGCCATTCCATGACCGTTACCGCGGCCACCGACAGCCCGATGGGGAGCACCATGTCGGAGCGTGAACCGACCGCCATGACAGCCGTGCCCAACGCTCCGATCACCGCCAGGACCGAGCGTGGGGACCGCAACGAGCGGCTCCGTGCCAATGTCCAGGCGAACGCCCAGAACATCCCGACTCCCGTGATGGCCCAACTACTCGGATTCACGGACGCGATGAAGAAGATGCCGACCGGGATGAGTGAGACAGCCCAGACGACCGCCAGCGCTCGCCGCACCACTGTAGGGGCGATCCACAGGGCGACAGCCAGAAGCACCGCGGCCAGTGCGACGTTGCCCATCCGCATCATGAGCACGGACCGCGCCACGTCCGGGCCGACGAACATGCGCATCGTGGAGTAGAACACCGGCGGATAGACCCCGGCTGGCGGATTCACCTCCTCAGTGCGCACGAGGGCGTCTGTCAGGAGCCACGTGCAGCGGGCGTTCAACTCGTCCTTCAGCGCGAAACAGTCTGCTTCGGCTACCTGTTGGGGCACTTGCACGCTGCCGTCGTCCGCGTCCCGCACGCAGTCCTCATGGTCGCCCCACGCACACCACGTGGATGCCAGGTGAAAGCCCTCGTCTGCGCTCGAGCCGACGGGTGAGGCAAAGGCCCACGCGACCCCCATGAAGAGCAGGCCCAAAGCGACAGCAAGGACAGACAACACGCGACGTGCGCCACCACCGTCGCTCTGCATCACCGCATGCTAGGTGACCGTGACCCGCGACCACAACGAACAGCATGCTGACGCTGCATGGCGAGGAAGGCCTAGCATGAGCCCATCCCCACGACGAGAGGCGACGTCGGTGATCCCATACGGCCGTCATGACATCGACGCCGCAGACGTCGAGGCCGTGGAGGCCGTCCTGAAGGGCGACTGGCTCACCACCGGACCTGCCGTGGCCGAATTCGAGGCTGCCATCAGCGCCATCTGCGGCGCCCCGGCCGTAGCCGTGTCGTCGGGCACCGCCGCCCTGCATGTGGCCTACGCGGCTGCGGGCATCGGCCCCGGCGACGAGGTCATCACACCACCACTGACCTTCGTGGCAACCCAGGCCACCGCCGCGCTCCTGGGGGCGGACATCGTCTTCGCCGACGTCAGCTCGGACACGGGGTGTCTCGATGTCGGCGCCGCCGCCGCCGCGGTGACCCCCCGCACTCGGGCGATCACGGCCGTCGACTACGCCGGTCATCCTGCCGACATGGACGCGCTCAGGGCGCTGTGCGACGAGCGCGGGCTGCTGCTCATCGAGGACGCGGCCCACAGCATCGGCACGGTCTTCCGTGGCCGGCCCGTCGGAACACTTGCCGACCTGACCACCCTGTCGTTCTTCCCCACGAAGAATGTCACCACCGGCGAGGGCGGCGCCGTGCTCGCCCGCGACCCCGCGCTACTCGACCGGGCCCGTCGATTCGCTCGACAGGGACTCGTGCGCGACCCGTCCGAGTTCCGCATCACCACCGAGGGGCCGTGGCACCAGGAGGTACACGAGTTCGGGCTGAACTACCGCCTCCCCGACCTGCTCGCTGCCCTCGGCACCAGCCAGCTGCGCCGTCTCGCCTCCTTCAAGGCGAGGCGCGGGGAGATCAAGTCACGCTATGACGAGGCCTTCGTGACTCTTCCGGGAGTGCGCGTCCCCTTCGCCGAGGCCGATGTGGACCCAATGTGGCACCTCTACCCGCTCCGGGTCCCTGAGGATCGTCGGACGGAAGCGTTCGTCAGCCTTCGCGATGCTGGTATCGGCGTCCAGGTGAACTACATTCCGGCCTACTGGCATCCGGCGTTCGACTCCTCGCGATATCCGCGAGGGCTCTGCCCGCGCGCAGAGGAGTACTACCGTCGCGAGATCTCCCTGCCGATGCATACGAGGCTGTCGGACACGGAGGTCGACCAGGTGATCGACGCGGTGCTCAGTGCGCTCAACTGACCGCGTCAGAGCCCCAGCTGGTCCAGCAGCGCCCTGATCTCCCTGACGTCGAGCCACTGCTCGTTGGTGTCGGAGGCGTACGCGAAGCCCTCCGGAACTGCCTCGCCGGTTGGCGGCGTGAAGTTCCACTCCGCCAACGTCGGCAGAACGATGTACCGGTCGTCCTGGCGGATGGTCCTACGGGCATCCTCGACCGAGATCATCTCCTCGTGCAGTTTCTCCCCGGGGCGAATGCCCGTTTCGATCGTGGGTGACCCCGGCGCGATGGCCTCCGCAAGGTCGATGATCCGCGTGCTGGGGATACGGGGAACGTAGAGCTCCCCGCCGACCATCACCTCGAAGCTGCGCATCACGAAGTCGACGGCTTGCGGGAGCGTGATCCAGAACCGCGTCATTCGGGCGTCCGTGATCGTCAGGGGCTCCCCCTTCTGCGCCAGGGAGCGGAAGTACGGGATGACCGACCCACGACTGCCCATGACGTTGCCATAGCGGACCACGGAGAAGGTCGTCCCGTAGCTCGAGCCGTAGTGGTTGGCCGACACGAACAGCTTGTCGGCGGTCAGCTTCGTGGCTCCGTAGAGGTTGATAGGCGACGACGCCTTGTCTGTGGAGAGCGCGACGACCTTCTTCACCCCGGCATCGAGTGCGGCCATGATGACGTTCTCCGACCCGAGGATGTTCGTCTTGACGAACTCCATCGGGTTGTACTCCGCGGTGTCCACCTGCTTCAGCGCCGCAGCATGCACGACGTAGTCGACGCCGTGGAGGGCCATTCGCAGTCGATCCCGGTCCCGGATGTCCCCGATGAAGAATCGCACGCGAAGATCGTCGCCGAAGGTGGCGCGCATCTCGTACTGCTTGAGTTCATCGCGCGAGTAGACGATCACCCGATGCGGGTCGTGGGCCGCCAGGATCCCGGCGAGGAACGCCTTGCCGAACGAACCGGTGCCACCGGTGATGAGGATGGACGAGCCATCGAACTCCGACACGCGAACGCCCTTCCCGCCGACAGACCGCCCGAGTCTAGCCGTGGCCCTGGGCAACGCGTCGGGCGCGGCGACTGACTTCCCGGGCGGCCATCCGGGTGGCGACGCGCACCGGGCCTTCCCACACCCATGCCAGCCGGCGCGCCGTCGGGCCGAGAGCGGCGCGCTTCGCTCGCTCAGACTCGGCGAGGGACTGGCTGCGGTCCCCGACGGTCAGCGAGTCCTCATGCCAGCGGAAGGCAGAGACGACCGCGCCGGTGTCCCGCAGCGCACCCAGGCGCCTGAGCCGCAGGAGCAGATCGAGGTCGAACGCGAACCGGAAGGACTCGTCCACCCCGCCAACGTCCACCCAGGCCGAGGCCCTGACCAGCATGCCGGGCTGAGGTATCAGGTCCGGTCCCCACCCGAGGATCCGGTTCGCCCACGGACCAGCACGGCTGACCCACAGCTCACGACCCTCGGGGTCGATGTACCGGCAGGCGCCGTATGCGACCACTGCTGCCGGATCGGAATCCAGCAGCCCTGACGTCGCCGCGAGCGAACCCGCCTCGAGCACGTCATCGTCATTCAGCCAGTTGACGAACTCGTGACCGCGGAGGCCGGCTCTGACCCCCAGGTTGATGGCCGACGTGAGGCTGCCCGGATCAGGCACGAACAGACAGCCGAACTCGTCGGCAAGTGCCCGAGTGGGCTCAGACGACTCCGGGGCCACGACGACGATGTCCGCCGGCACCGCCTGCGTCCGGATCGAGTCGAGGGTCTCGCGCAGGAATGCGGTGCGCTGCCCCAGGGTGGCGACGACGAGCAGCACCCGCCGCGCACTGCTCGGATCCACCACGCTGGCTATCGTAGGGACATGTCCATCGCCTCGTACTACGACGACATCGCCGCGGGCTACTCCGAGCAGTATCAGCGCGAGCGGCTGATGTCTCACCCCACCTACCCGGCCAACTTCTTCCGTCTAGAGATGGTCATCCGGCGTCTGCAGGAGACCGGCTGTACGTCGATCTACGACATCGGCGCAGGGGAGGGTTCACCACTGATCGCGGCCTCCAGGGCTGGCCTGACAGTTGCCGGGTGCGACGTCGCCCCCGCGATGGTGGAGGCGGCCCGGTCGAACTTCTCGGCCGCAGGCCTCGATCCCGATCTGATCAGCCTGGCCGACGGCGATGATCCTTCGTCGCTCCAGGGGCACCTCGACCGGTTCGGGCAGTTCGACGCGGTCATGGCCCTGGGCGTCATCCCCCACGTCCCCGACGATGTCCGCTTCATTGACTCGATGTCCATGTTCACCAAGCCCGGCGGCCGCATCTTCCTGGAGTTTCGCAACTCCATGTTCTCCCTGTACACCCTCAACCGCCCGACGAAGGAGTTCTTCCTCGACGAGCTCCTAGCGGGAGTGCCGGCTGAGGTCCGAGCCGTCGTGGAGGCTGAGCTCGACCGCCGGTTGGCCGTGGACAAGCCGCCGCGGCGCGTCGGCACCGATGGCAAGCCCGGCTACGACGAGATCCTGTCCCGCTTCCACAACCCCTTCGAACTCGCGGACACCGTGCGTGCGTGCGGGTACCACGACGTGCAGTTCCACTGGTACCACTACCATCCGGCACCGCCGATGCTGGAGGCCACGATCGGCACCGAGGCGTACCGGCGAGCCGCCTTCGAGATGGAGCATGAAGGCACCTGGCGCGGCATGTTCCTGTGCTCGGCAGGCGTCATCGAGGCCGTTCGAGACGCGGAGTAGGGGTGGCGCCCTTCGCGATGCTCCTCAAGTCCTTCGGGCCGGACCTGGAGTACGCGCGGAGGCTGATCCGCAGCTTCCATGAGCACAACGCAGAGGACATCGCCCTCTTCTGCATCGTGCCCCCCGATGATGTCGACGCCTTCTCGCCGCTGGCGTCATCGTCCGTCACGGTCCTCAGCGAGAACGAACTCGGCGATCACCTGGTCTCGGAACCACTGAACGGATACCGGGCCGGCTACATCAACCAGGAGATCGTCAAGTTGTCCTTCTGGGAGCTCGGTGCAGCGGAGGACTACTTCTGCGTCGACTCGGAGGCGGTCTTCATCCGGGACTTCACTCGCTCGGATTTCGTCGCCCCTGACGGGTTTCCCTACACGGTGCTCGTCGAGGACAACGAGCTGAAGGTGGAGCCTCGATACTTCCGGGAGCACTGGGTCGAGCGCGAGCGGATGATCCGGCGAATCGCGGATGAGATCGACTTCACCGACCCCGTTCTCCGGACGTGTCACGGGCACCAGGTGTTCTCCGCGGTGGTCCTTCGCTCGCTTGTCAACGACTTCCTTGCACCGCGGGGCTGGGACTACCGGGACGCCTTGTCCGTCTCGCCATACGAGTTCAGCTGGTACAACCTGTGGCTGCAGAAGACCGCGGTCATCCCGATCCACCAGCGTGAGCCCCTGGTCAAGGTGTTCCACAACGAGAGCCAGCACCTCGAGTACCTGATGCGGGGCGTGCAGGTGGAGGACATCGCCCGCGGATACCTGGCTGTGCTCATCAACTCGAACTTCTCTCGGGACATCGGCCTGGTGGATCCGCACGCCTCCAAGCCCGAATCGTTGGCGCCCTACCTGTCCTACGGTGAGCCGTCGGAGTGTCGCGAGCCAAGCTGCGTGCCACCTGGCGCCGACACGCTCCGAGAAGGGGCGACCGGTGATGCCCGTGTCCTGGCGGCGGCGCCGCGGGGACCTGGCGGCAGTCGTAGGTGTTACGGCTGTCTCGGCCGCCGTGTTCCTCAGCGCTGCGCGGATGGATCCAGACCCATACCACGACGGGGCGCAGATGGCACCCGCGATCGCGGTCGCCGAAGGACTCGTGATCCACCGGGACGTCTTCAACCAGTACGGGCCGATCACGACGTGGCTGCACGCGATGGCGGTCGATGTCTTCGGGTCGACGCTCCTCGTTGTCCGAATCGAGATGGCCGCGCTCCTGGTCCTTGCCACCCTGCTGCTCTATGTCATCCTGAGGCTCGTCAGCGTTCCCACCGTTGGATCGGCGGCGATTTCACTCTCGTGGGTCGTCATGTGGCCAGGACAGGCCGTCATCTGGGGAACGCCGCTTCAGCCGTGGCCGTCCGTTACGTTCCTCGTGCTCCAGCTCGTCATGGTCCTGCTGCTCCTCTTCCGCATACGTGCCGGAGCGCCCAGGCCAATCCTCGCTATCGCCGTGGGAGCCCAACTGGCTCTCGCCGTGGTCACACGCACCAACTACGGGATTCCACTGCTGGTCGCCTTGCTGGTGGCCCTGCTCATCCTCCGCCATCGCATCGCCATCAGCCGCCGGGAAGCGTTCTTCGGGGTCCTTGCCATGGGTGCGGTCTGGGCGATCATGGTCCTCGTCTCGCCGCCCAGTCTGCCCTGCTCCCGTACTTGGACCAAGCCATCCTGTCGCCACTCTCTGGTGACGCGAGCCAGAACATCTCGCCATGGGTGTACCTCAAGAGCGCCTACCTGTGGGGGATCCTGCCGCTCCTCGCCAGCCTGGGCGCGGTGTGGCTGCTTGGCCGCCTTCGACCCTCAGCGAAAGTCCTCATGCGGGTCGCGGGAGTCCTCGCGCTAGCGGGGCTCACCCTGTGGGCATCTACGTCGCTAGAGAGGTCCCCGCTGCGCAGTGTCATCCTCGAGCGACTCACCTGGGCGCCGGCCCTAGACGTGCAGGCCCAGCAGCCGTTGTTCCTGACGGCGGTCCTCACCATTGCCCTCACCGCTGCCTTCGTGATCCGTCGGGCGTCGGGACGCTACTTCGGAGCGACTGGACTCGAGTCGCAACGGTCAGACCCAGCGGAGGCCTTCGTCGTCCTCATCCTGTTGGGCTCCGCATCGCTCGTGCAACTCTTCCCTATCGCCGATCCCAATCACCTATGGTGGGCCGCTCCCGTACCCCTCGCACTGCTGGCCATGGCCATGCGCCTCTGGCAGCCGCGCGAGGCGCAGACCTGGCTAATCGCGCTGTTCACGGTGCCTTACCTGATCGTCGGCGTCGGGACCGGCCTGACCTACTTCAGCAAGCCTCGCGTCACCATCGACTCCGGAGTACTGACAGGCATGATGATCCAGCGGGAACTTGCCGGCTCCGTTTCCGCGGTCGATCGACTGCTCGGCGACCTCCGGCCGGCATCGACGAGGTTCGTCTGCCCAGACGGGCTCTTCGCCGTGTGGACCGGCCGCTATCTCTCCGACAGCGCCTCCTGGGTCGACTGGTCATTCGGAATGGAACGAGCCCGGCAAGACCGAGACCCCTCGATCGCCTTGGTCTGCACGGACCTTGGGCAACCGATCGATGATACGGCGGTGCCCTCATCCACGCTGACGATCGTGGATGAGGCGCGGGACGTCATCATCAGCGATTTCACTCAGTACGATCTGTACCGCATGAGCTCACGCAGCCGTGACTGACTCCTACAGCCCAAGCAGCGCAGCGGCACGATCGAAGTCATCTACCTTCGAGCGGACGTCCTCAAAGGTGCCCCTGGCTCCGCACCCTCCCCTGCTCCAAATAGATCACCTGATCGGCGAACCGGACGGTCGCGAGCCGGTGCGCAACCGTGATCGTAGTGACCTTGCCCTCCAGCTCGGTGAGAGTCCGGATGATCGCCTGCTCGGTCTCGGCGTCGAGGGCGCTCGTGGCCTCGTCCAGCACGAGCAGGCGAGGGCCGGTGTACAGCGCACGGGCGATGCCCAGGCGCTGGCGCTGTCCCCCGCTGAGCCGGAACCCACGCTCGCCGATCATGGTGTCGAGACCCTCACGGCTCTCGATCAGGAAGTCGTCGAGATGGGCCCGTCGAAGTGCGTCCCACACCAGTTCGTCATCGATCGCCTCGCTGGGCAGGCCCAGGGCGACGTTCTCCCGCACGGAACCCGCGACCAGAGCGACGGCCTGCGGAACGTAGGAGATCGCTCCCGGCCAGCGGTCGATGGCCTCGCGCGGAGGCACACCGCCGATGAGGACAGTGCCCGGCTGAGGCGCGAGTACGCCGAGCACGACGTCAGCGAGTGTCGACTTGCCTGCGCCCGTCGAGCCGACAAGGGCGACCGACGTGCCGGTGTCGCGGTGAACGATGCCTCGATGAGAGCCGGCAGCGCGGCATCCGATAGGTGAGCGTCACGTCCACCACCTGACCGCCGCATCGAAGTCGGGATAGCCCGTCACGACGTGGCGATGGATCTCCGCGGCCGTGACCCGGGCAGTCGGGCCTGTCTGCTCTCGTGCGGCTGCCGTTGCAGGTAGTCGGACATGAAGAATGTGGGCTGCGCCTGCACGCTCGCGTTTCGGATGGTGATGCCAGCCCCCTGCAGCCGAAGCAGCGATGGGATGACACGGGAACCCGCAGCCAGGAAGACGGCCACGGTGGACGCGGCAGCCGTCCAGTCCTTCGTCAGGAACTGGACGACGCCGAGCAGTAGGACCCCCAGATAGAGGGCAGCTTCGAGCACGTACTTGGGGATCTCGAGGATAAATGAACTGTCGCGGTGGCCTTCGCGTACCGGCCGACCAGGCCCTCGTACCGCGCGACGTATAGGTCGCGCCGGTTGAGAACCGTCGACTCGCGATACGTGGACAGGGCCTCCGAGACGGCCGTGAGCGTGTCGATCGAGGCGTTGCGCATCATTTCTGCGTTGCGCGCCGACCAGCGACCTAGGACACGATGGAGGAACAGGACGATGCCGACGAAGAACAGCGCGCTGATGATCGTGAGCACGGGGTCGTACAGCAACAGGGCACCACCCACGATCGTGAACAGGAACAACTCCGACACGATGGTGATGCTGCTCCCCAGCAACATCACCGTCGCCGCCCCGACTCCGTTTCCGAGTGCGTACATGGCCTCGGGCGTCGTCCATCGCTGGACGTCTACCAGCGGTCGGCTCAAGAACGCCCTGGCGAGTCGCACGGACACGTCCGCCTGCCGATTGGCGAGAAACCGCATGATCCGCCGAGACATGAGCGCCGACAGTCCGGTCTTGAGAACGAGGATCGTGACCGCCGCGAGGGCGATGATCACGGACAGTTGTGAGATCGTCAGTGAATCCATCCCCAGGGTCGCCAAGAGGGACTCAGCCCATGAGGGAATCGACGTGACCCCAATACCCGAGACCGCAACGGCCGCGACCAGCCCCACCAGGGCGATACCGAGCAGGTCAAGCAGGCCCAGAGAGACCTGGACGGCAGTGGCCAGGAAGAGAAGTCGGCGCTTCTCCGCTGGCAGGAGGCTGATCGCCTTCCGGACCGACCACCAGACCGACGGAGTAGGAAAATCGGCGACGTTGAGCCCCCGGTGAGGGTTGTCCGGCTCCCGGGTAGACAACTCCTCGTCGCTCACAGCGCTAGCCTACTTACCCGGGCGGTTCATCCGCCTTGTCGCGATCACTGGCCGAAGGAGCGGCGTCGCCGGACCTGTTCATCGGCGTGGTAAGCCACGAGCGCACGCGCTTCCCTGCCAGCCAGGGTCCCACGGGCCTGGCAGCACGCCTGTCCAATGCACTCGAGTCGATCGGCGTGTCAAGCGTCGTCCATATCGAGACCTCCGACCTCCTCGACCCCTCACTGATCCACCTCGACGAGACCACGGTGCAGGCCTCGCTCTCCGCCAGCTGAACCTCGCCCAGCAGTGGGACACCTATGTGGCAGGCGGCCATCCAGGCTTGCGGGCATCCCTGGATCAGGCCCTCAGGTGGGGAAGGCGTCAAGTCCGTCGTACGCGGCCCCCTTCGGTCTCAACCATTACCCGACTAGTCAACATCGAGCTTGCCCACATAGACCTTCTGGAGCGTGGCTTGCGCAGCCAGGCTGCGTGGGTGCTCGTGCTGGAGGACGATGCCGAGACCGAGGACCTATCTGACTGCGCAGAGAGGCTGGCAGGCCTCATGGTGGAACATGGCCCGCGTCCCTCGTTTGTCAATGTGTCGGAATCCTTCACTCGGGCGAGGCTCGGCGTGGGTCGAGTCCTTCATCGTCATAGGACGGTGGTCTGGGCCGGGAGCGTCGAGCGAACCGTGGAATTTGCCGAACGTCCCGTCACGAACACCGTCTGCGCAATTCTGTACCGAGCGGAGTTCGTGGCGAGACTCCTGAAGCAGTTCGAGTCAATCCCCCTTGAACCCGTGCTCCCAATTGACTGGAAACTGAACTTGGCCCTGCTGAGAATGACAGCGACTGGCGCCATAGGAGCAGGGGACTGCTGGTTCGTATCCCCTGGCCCCATTGACCAGCGCTCCATGACTCCGGGCAGGACTCAGCACTAGGTACCCTGAGCCGGTGGATTTTCGACACATTGCCGACTCAGCCCTCCAAGTTCCCCGACTGGTTCACACCCTTCGCGCCGCTCGGCGTTTCGAAGGCAAGCCCCAAGCCCCCATCAAGACCGACGGCGACAGCCAGTACGCGATGCGCGCCGCGATGGACCTCGACCCCCGCGTGGGCAAGGCCGCATCCCGTCTCGTCGTTCGACGTCGTCCGCCGATCGCATGGCAACTCGCCGACGTCTCGACGAGTCGACTGGTGGCCGCCGACGAGGTGGACCAAGCCGTCGCCGGCGTTCGACGCGACGGCTACTACGTCTTCCAGCAGACCTTGGACCGCCGGCTCACCGATGCCATTCGTGCGTTCGCTGAGCGGGCCCCCTGCCGGGGCCGGGGCGAGGGGACCCGTGCAGCCCCTTTTCCGCGACACGCTCCATCCGTCGGACGGTATGACTTTGACGAGGCGGTCTCGCTCGCTTGCCCCGAGGTGCAGGAGTTCGTCACGGACCCTGCCCTCGCACTCATCGCCCAGCGTTACCTCGGCCAGGCGGTCCTCATGGATGAGGTCGCGTTCTGGTGGACGACGACCGCACGTGCCGAGGATGCGAGCCTGAACGCGCAGCTCTTCCATCAGGACCGTGATCGACTGTCCTTCCTGAAGTTCTTCGTCTACTTGACCGACGTCACGACGGACACCGGACCCCATGTGTACGTGCGGGGCTCGCATCGCCGTATCCCCTGGTCCCTGCGTCACGATAGGCGCATCACCGACGATGCCGTGAGGTCGGCCGGCCTCTCAGGCGACATCGTTGAACTCACCGGTCCGGCAGGAACGCTCATGGCGGTCGACACCATCGGCCTGCACAAGGGCAAGACTCCGACGGCCGGGGACCGCCTGGCCTTGGAGAGTGAGTTCGCCACGTCACTCTTCGGCATGGACTACGAACGCCCGTCATTCGAACCGACCGAGTTGACCAAGGACCGCTACCTGCGCATGCCATGGGTCCTCCAGCGCTACCGTGACTCTGTGATCGCATGAAGGGCTACGAGCGAGTCATCGACCGAACCGCGCGACGGTTCGGGCTCGTGGTCTCACGAGTGGGGTCGGAGCAGAGCCGACTTCCCGTTGAGGCGACCGATGAGCAAGCCGCACTGATCGCGTCGCTGCGTCCGTACACCATGACCTCGGCCGAACGGCTCTGGTCCCTCCTCAATGCCGTCCGGTATGTCGTCGAAGAGGGGATCCCGGGAGACTTCGCCGAATGCGGAGTGTGGCGTGGCGGCAGCGTGATGGCGATGGCTCTCCAGCTGCAGTCCCTGGGCGTCACCGATCGCCGCATCTGGCTGTACGACACCTTCGCCGGGATGACGGCTCCGACCGAAGAGGACGTCGAAGCCGGCACCGGCACGACGGCCGCCGACATGCTGTCGCACACAGACGTCGGTGACGGCAACAACGTCTGGTGCGTTGCCGGCCGGGCCGATGTCGAGGCGAACGTCCGGTCGACCGGCTACCCCATGGATCAGTTCACTTTCGTCGAGGGTGACGTCGCCGAGACCCTGCGCCATCACGTCCCGGAGACCATCTCGGTCCTGCGTCTCGACACCGACTGGTACGAGTCCACGCGGGTCGGGCTTGAGGTCCTGTACCCACGACTGGCGGTCGGTGGGCGTGTGCATCCTGGACGACTACGGGCACTGGCAGGGTGCCCGCAAGGCTGTCGACGAGTACTTCGCCGCCCGCGGCCAGCGACCCTTCATGCACCCGATCGACTACTCGGGTCGACTGTTCATCAAGACCCGCTGACGACCATGCCTTCGCCTCCGTGGCTCACGGTCGTCACGGTCGTCCGTGACGACCGTCCCGGCCTGGAGAGGACGGTGGCGTCAGTCGCGGCACAGGATCGTGACGGCGTCGAGTACCTGATCATCGACTCGTCCGCAGATCGGACCGCCATCCCCGACGTGCTGGATCGGGCCGGTGTGGCTACGGACTACCACTGGACCGCCCCGGAAGGCATCTACCCTGCGATGAACGCGGGCCTTGCCGAGGCATCCGGGACGTACACCTCTTCCTCAATGCCGGTGACATGCTGCACGGTCCGCGCCGTCCTCAGCGAAGTCCGGAGGGAGCTGGCGATCCAAGGCGCCCCTTGGGCTTTCGGTCCGGTGGAGATCGTCTCCCGCGACGGAACGAGGACCGTCACGCCGCCATGGGACTACCACCGGGAGCGGTCCCTCGCCTTCAGCCGAGGCCACTTCCCCGCCCATCAGGGGACGTTCGCCGGCACGGACCTATTGCGTCAGGTCGGCGGATTCGATCCCGCCTACCCGATCGTGGCCGACTACGCAGCGTTCCTGCGCATGAGTCTCCTCGCTGACCCTTTGCTCCTTCAGACCGTCGTCGCGACGTTCGTCGAGGGCGGGCTCTCCACCCGTCGGTGGAAGGCCTCCGTCGCCGAGTTCCACCAGGCTCGTCGAGCGATCCTCACGCCGACCGGTCCGTCGGCGTGGCGTGAGCGCTACGAGACGACCATGCAGTTCGGGCGGCTGTGGATCGTCCGGGACCTGCTCAGGAGGGGTCGATGACCACCCTGCTGACACGCCCGTGGGTCCTCCCGGGGCTGATCTCCATCGTCGCCTTCGGCTTTCTCCTGGCAACCGGCGTCTCTCCGGCCTCGGGCCTCATCGCGATCGCCGTGATCGGGCTCCAAGGCTGGGCCGGGGCATACGCCTGGAGTCGGCTGACCCGTCGTCGAGCGGATGTCCTGGAACTGGCCGGGCTGGGGCTGGCGATCGGGACCGCGGCCGCGGTCATCTCCGGGCTTCTCGTGCGCACCCTCGGCCTCGGATCGTGGGGATGGGCGCTGCCTGCCGCCGCCGCACTGGCCGCGCTCGTGCTGGGCCGAGTAGTCGGACGAGGTCGGCAGACGACGATGAGACCGTTGGCCCGACTCAGCACCGGCTCCGCTCTCGGGCTGCTCGCCGGCGCCGCGCTCGGGCTGCTGTCGCTGGCAGTGAACCTCGCCAACTACCCACTCACATGGACGGGCGTGTGGGAGCGCTACCACCCCGACATGCTCTTCTTCGAAGCACTGAGCACCTCGATGGCTCGCTACGGCCCCTTGGACAGCGTCTTCCTGAGCGGCGGCCAGGTGCGCTACCACTGGCTGGTCTACGCATGGTCAGGTCAGGTTGCGGAGGCCTCGGCGGCAGACCCGTTCGCCGTCCTCACTCGGGTGCTGCCGTTCACGGCGACGACGATGGTCGTGCTCATCGCGGTGTCGTGGGCGGGACGACTGAGCCGGGTGCCGTGGGTACCGACGTTGGCCGTGGCGCTCGTGCTGCTCGGTGGCTACGTCGGAGCAACGTACGGAACCATCCTCAACTTCGACTCCCCTTCGCAGGCCGTCAGCACCGCGTGGCTTCTCGCGATGTGTGTCGTCTTCCTGAGGCTGCTGCGCCGTCCCGATCGGACGGCGCCCCTGTCGGCAGTCCTCGCCCTCCTGGGGTTCGCGACCGCTGGCGGCAAGATCAGCTCGGGTGCCGTGGGAGTTGCAGCCATGGGTCTCGTGTGGCTGACGGGCGCGTTCCGCCGCGCCGAGTGGCAAGGTCGTGCCTTTGCCGGCACTGCTGCGGCTGGCGCTGGACTGGTCACGGCTTACCTCCTCATCGTCTCCGGCTCGGCCGACCCGGGCGGACTCGCCCTCGGGCAGTTGGTCGACCGCGCATCGAGCGTGCAAGGTCTCAACCCCCTCAACTCGTCGCTCGGGATCGCGCTGGGCACAGCGATCCTCGCCATCGCCATCGCAGTCCGGTGGTCGGGACTTGCATGGCTGGCGGCGAGTCCCCGATCCCGCTGGTCGCCGGTGTCACTTCTCGGCACGGGACTTGCCGTCGCCGGAATCGCCACCGTCCTCCTTGTCAGCGGCGGGCTGAACGACACTTGGTTCGCCCTGGCTGCTTCAGCTCCCCTCAGCGTCATCAGTGCCGCAGGTGCCGGAAGAGCTGCTGCGGCGGTTGGAGCTGCCAGCAGGTCGGCCTGGATCACCCGACCGCTCGCCTGGACGGTGGTTGCAGGCCTGGCTCTATCCGGTGTCGTTGCCGGCGTTTTGGCTGACCGGGGGGTCGGGGGGCAATGTATGGGTGTCCTCGCTGCGGTGGCTGGGACCACCAGTTGCCCTTGCGGGGTACTTCTCGGCGGCGTCGTCGGTCGCCTGATCAGCCGCCATCGCTCCCTGCGCGGCTCCTACCGCGCTCGATGGCTGGCGATGTACGGTCCTCGTGCTCGTCGTCGCGGCTGCACCCGGGCGTCTCCTGGGATGTGGCAGCCACCTCGTTCGGAGTCCAGTCCGCGACGGGCCTCAGCGACGCGTCGTTCACCCCGCGGGAGCCGTTCGTCGACGGAATCGACACCGTGCGCGAGACCGGCGTGGTCTTCCGAGGAGGCGGCTGCGGGCGCTGGCTGCCACGGGACATCGGCGGCGAGGGATGACATCGTCCTGACCAACATCACCTTCAGCCCCCTCGTTCCCGCACTGTCCGGCCTGCGCACGTGGGTCTCCGGCACTCAGTACCAGGCTCCCTACGGACGGCCCGGCCAGCTGCCCACCCTGGTCGATCGCGAGCAGCAGGCCTGGGAGTTCATCGACTCGCCGACGGAGTCGAGGCGCAGGCCCTGTGCTCGGCGGGTGTCCGATGGGTCTGGGTGGACCCCGCCCGGACCGCCACGCGCAGCTGGGAACCGTACGCGACGTCGATCTGGTCAGCTCCCGATGTATCAATTCTGAGGTTGGCGAGTTGTCCGTGAGTCGCCGTCGGATCCTTCCGCGGTCAGCGCCTGCGCACGAACAGGACATCCATGTGTCCCAGGCATTCCCAGAGCGGAACGAATCCTCGCGATTCCAGGAACGAGCGCAAGTCGGGCCACCGCGCCCCGCCGCTGTAGACGTCGATGGAGCTCGCCTCCACAACTAGCGACCGGCAGTGCTGCAGGCTCTCCTCTGCTCCAGCAAGAACGAGAAGTTCGGCCCCCTGGACGTCGATCACCCAATGATCGAAGCGCTCCGGGCGTTCCACATCCCGGTCAAGGATCGTGTCGAGCCGTGAGGTGGTGAGCGTGAGTTCGTCGACCATCCGCAGGTCCAGGTCGGGCCACATCGACCGCGACCCCGTTGCCGCTTCACCGAAGGGGAACAGCGATGAGGATGCGCCACGGTCGTTGCTGGAGACGTGGAATGTCACCTGCTCGCCGTCCACGTCGCTCAGGCAGGCCTCGATGACCGCCTGGTTCGGGTATGGAGCGATTCGCGCAGCGAGCGCAGCGGCGGCCACGGGCATCGCCTCCACCCACAGCACGTCCTTGCCCATGTCCGCGTACCAGCCGGACTCCTGACCATGGTGCCCGCCGACGTGCAGGATCCCGGTAGACCAGCCGGTGATGGCCTCCGCCACGAGATCGGCGTCTGCGAGACGGCCGGTCACGAGCCGGTAGTTCGTCCGCGACACGGCACCCTGTGCCAGCCTGAGGAGGGAGTCCCTGAGGGTCATTCGCTCCTCGCTCCTCGCTCGTTGCCGGCGCTCCGCCGAGTCTAGGGTCGACGCCGCCCCGGTAGCATCGGGGCGTGAAGCGAGCCCCCGAATGGCGCGGGATGCTGTTCCCCGACATCTATGTGACCAAGTTCTTCTTCAAGTTCGGCCTCGACAAGACTCCCGGCGCTCTGCTGGAGCTCGGATGCGGCAACGGAAACAATGCGCGTCTGTTCGCCGAGTACGGCTGGCGGGTCACGGGCGTGGACATGGACGCCGCCGCCCTCGAGAACGCACGCGCCAACTGGGACCTCGAGCCGCCCGGCACCTCGGCGTTCGTCGAGCGCAGACCTGCGCGAACGGCCTGCCACCGCTGGACGGCCCCTTCGATGCCTTCGTCGCCGACGGTTCGCTGCTGTACTTCGAACGGTCGCTACCTCGAGAGGCTTGCTCGACGCAGGTCCGCCCGCCTGCTCGCACCGGGAGCTCCCATCCATATCAAGCTGCGCACCACGCGACGACTGGCGCTACGGGCAAGGCGAGTTGCTCGAGCAGGACACCTACCGACTCACCGTCGTGGAGACCGGCGAGAGCTGCCCGGAACCGTGATGACCTTCTACACACCCGAGGGAATCCAGCAGCTGGTGGAGCAGCACCTCGAGCCACTCGTCGACACCCAGCGGTTGCTTGAACGGCATGACAACGTCCAGCACGGCGTGCACGTCGAGAACAGGGACGTGGTGGTGTGGGGCAGGTATGCCGCTGACCGCTAGATGATGTCGGCCGGGGGTAGCATCGCGGGCGTGAAGCGTGCCCCCGAGTGGCGCGGGATGCTGTTCCCCGATGTCTACGTGACCAAGTTCTTCTTCAAGTTCGGCCTCGACCAGACCCCCGGCTCCCTGCTCGAGTTGGGCTGCGGAAACGGCAACAATGCCCGCCTGTTCGCCGAGTACGGCTGGCGGGTCACCGGCGTGGACATCGACGCCGCCGCCCTCGAGAACGCACGCGCCAACTGGGACCTCGAGCCGCCCGGCACATCGGCCTTCGTCGAGCGAGACCTGCGCGAAGGCCTGCCACCGCTGGACGGACCGTTCGACGCCCTAGTGGGCAACGGCTCCCTGTTCTACTTCGAACGCCACTACCTTGAGGAGCTGCTGTCCCAGGCGCGGGAGACGCTCGCACCCGGCGCACACGTCTACTTCAAGTTCCGCACCCGTGACGACTGGCGCTACGGCAAGGGCGACCCGATCGAGAGGGACACGTTCCGGATCAACATCTGGCAGACCGCGGAGGAGGGGGCAACCATGACCTTCTACGACCCCGACGAGCTGCGAGCTCATCGAGGACCGACTCGGCACCCTGAACGAGTGCCAAGTGCTCTTCGAATCGCACGAGAACATCCAGCACGACCTGCGCATCGACAACCGCGACGTCATTGTCTGGGGCCGGCTCTAGCCGGGTGCCATGATCACCATCAACGGACGCGACATCGGCCCGGAGCACGCCCCCTATGTCATCGCTGAGCTATCGGGCAACCATGGCGGCTCGCTCGACACGGCTCTAGCCATCGTCGACGCTGCGGCGGATGCAGGAGCCGACGCCATCAAACTGCAGACGTACACGGCAGACACGATGACTCTGGACTGCGACGGTGCCCGGATTCGTGATCCGCGAGCCTGAGAGCCCCTGGTTCGGGTCCCACCTCTATGCCCTCTACGAACAGGCGCACACGCCTTGGGAGTGGCACGGTGCGATATTCGACAGGGCGCGTGCCCGCGGTCTGACGGCGTTCAGCACCCCCTTCGACGCGTCCGCCGTGGACTTCCTCGAGTCCCTGAACGTCCCGGCCTACAAGGTCGCCTCGTTCGAGAACACCGACCTCCCGCTGATCGAGAAAGTCGCACGCACCGGGAAGCCGGTCATCATCTCCACCGGCATGGCCACCCTCGCCGAGATCGACGAGGCCGTGTCGACAGCACGCGCCGCTGGCTGCACCGAGCTCGTCCTCCTCAAGTGCACCAGTACCTACCCCGCTCCGCCCGAGGCGAGCAACCTGGCGGCCATCCCCGTGCTGGCCGAGGCGTTCGGCTGCGAGGTCGGCCTCTCCGATCACACCCTCGGCATCGGGGTGCCGGTGGCCAGCGTGGCACTGGGCGCGACTGTCATCGAGAAGCACGTCACGCTGCGTCGAGCCGATGGTGCGGTCGACAGCGCGTTCTCACTCGAGCCCGACGAACTGCGCGCCATGGTCGAGGAGGCGGGCCGGGCCTGGCGGGCACGAGGCATCGTGTCCTTCGGACCGGCGCCCGAGGAGGTTCCCTCCCTCATCTACCGACGATCCCTATACATAGTCCGCGACAAGCGAGCTGGTGAACCTGCTCGGGGCCGACGATGTCCGGGCCATCCGTCCCGGCTATGGCCTGCCCCCACAAGCACCTGGGCGACGTCATCGGCCGAACTCTGGCGCGCGACGTCGAGCGCGGCACCCCCTTGGCGTGGGACCTGCTCGCATGAGCGTGCTCGTTCGCGCGGACGCGGACGAGACGATCGGGACCGGGCACGTGGTCCGGTGCTCGGCACTTCTCAGCTGCGCCTCCAGCCCACCAGTGGCCAGGTCGCCCTGGTGTGCACGTCCGTGCCCGAAGGCACTCGTCGCCGGGTCGAGGACCTCCGGGTGGTCCGTGCGCGTCATCGACCACCAGCCGGACCAAGGCCTCGGACGCCCGCGCTGGCCGCTGGCCGCCGTCACGGACCTGATGCCCATAGCGCTCGCAGTGGTCGACCACTACGAGCTTGTGCCGCCACGTGGGAGAGGGATGGTCTCGGCCTGCACGAGCATGCGTATCGTCATCGACGACCTCGCTGACCGGCTCACACGATGCGACGTACTCATCGATCCCACCATCGACGCTGATCCCCGATCGGTATCCCGGCTCTGTCGACGACCAGGCCGTGGCTCCTGCACCCCTGTATCTGCTACGGCCCTCGGTTCGCCCGCTCGATCCGTTCGACGACGTGGCTACACCCGAAGCCTCGCGATGGTCGCGTGCACGATCTGCTCGTTTCCTCGGCGGAGCCACGCAAGGCGCCGACCTGCAGCCGCTCCTCGATGCTCTCGCCGATCCAGCGCTCCCCATCGGCCACACGACGATCGTCCTCGGCCTTGCATTTCCCGACCGCGCCGCCGTCCACGAGCGGGCCGCGGCGCTTCGCTCGGTCACCGTCCTCGACCACGTGGAGACGATGGTTCCCCTGCTCGAGACTGCGGACCTGGCCATCGGTGCGCCCGGCGGGGCCCAGTGGGAGCGGTGCGCGGCCGGGCTGCCCACCCTCACCGTCCTCACACACCCCAACCAGGCGCCTGACTGCGCCTCCTTCCAGGCTGCGGGAGCCACGCGGCACCTCGGGGCCCTGCAGGACATATCCGCCTCCGAGTGGAACGAGGCCCTCACGACGCTGTCCCGCAGCCCCGATGCCCTCACCTCGATGGGGGCTGCGGCTGCGCGCCTCGTGGATGGTCGGGAGCAGGCCTGGGCCGATGCTCGCGCTACCGTGGGTCCCGCCTCGAGACCAGCGACGGAGGTTCGCCGTGAAGGTGGCAATCATGCAGCCGACCGTATCTTCCGTGGCTGGGCTACTTCGACATGATGGCGCGGGTCGATGTCTTCGTGCTGCTCGACAACGTGCAGTACGAGAAGTCCAGCTGGCAGCAGCGGAACCGGATCAAGACCTCCCAGGGGGAGCTGATGCTGACGATCCCGATCCGCAAGGGACCGGTGCGAGCGGCCCATCGCCGCCACCCGAGATCAACCTCGAGACCCGGTTCGGCGCTACCCACGCCAAGTCACTGCAGACCGCCGTACGCGCAAGTCGCCGTTCGCGGCTCAGTACCTTCCCGGGCTCACCGATCTCGTTAAGAGCGGCATGCCCTTGCTCGGCTCGTTCAACGCGTGTACCGATCCGCTGGCTGGCTGCACAGATGGGCATCACGACCCGGATCATCCTCGGAAGCGATCTGAGCGCGACGGGGCGCCGCACAGAGTTGACCGTTGCCCAATGCCGCGAACTGGGCGCCTCCCACTACCTCGCGCGCGGCGGGTCGCGTCCGTACACCTCGCAGGAGACTGGCTTCGCCGCCCACGGGATCACCGTGGAGTATCACTCCTATCCGCACCCCGAGTACCCGCAGCTCCACGGCCCTTTCGTGCCGTACCTGTCCGCAGTCGATGCCCTGCTCAACGTCGGCCCCGACACCAGGCGCCTGCTCACGGCTTAGGAGGCTCGCGGAGCATCCGATCATGCAGCCACTCGGCATGCCTCCAGTCATCCTCAGAGTCGATGTCGACGACCTGCCGGCCGTCGAGGACATACGCACGGGCGTTCCCATGCACCGGCAGATCCTGCGACCACGCTCTGCGGTACCCCAATAGAACTGCCCCGCGTCATGCCACGTGGCTCGAGATCCTGAGTGCGCGTGCGAACGAACTCCGGGTTGACCGGCAGCGCCACTCCAGTGGAGTCGACCCTAAGCGCACGCTGCACCGGATGCGGATACCCGACGACCGCCATCACATAGTCCTCGGGCGGGTGGACGTCGAGCATCCTGCGGCTGGCCACGAGATCGTCAGGCACCACGAAGATCGCCCCCGGGTAGACGCAGCAGACGTCGGTGCCCGCGAAGCCCGTCCGCTGGAGGTACGCGACCGCGTGCGCCATGACAGCACCCGTCGTCGCATGATCGCCCGACAGTGCCTTCGGGCGGACGAACGGTACGTCGGCCCCCGATGCACGCGCCACCTCAGCGATCTCATCGTCGTCTGTCGACACCACGACCAGCCCGAACTCCCCCGAAGCAAGGGCCGTCTCGATGGCCCAAGCGATCAACGGCCGGCCGGACATCTCCCTGAGGTTCTTCCGGGAAACCGCCGCGACCCGCCGCGCGCAGGGATGATGGCAAGGGCGTCGGCCGCCATCACACCGTCCTGTCCCTATCGACTCGTCTCAGCAGTCCGTGTGACGTCAACTCGTCCACCACAGCCGCGACATCCCCGATGGGCAGCCCGAACAACACCGCCATGTCGACCACCGAGTGCTCACCGTCGGCGTATGCCAGGACGTTCCTGCGCAGGTACACCACGTCCTCCACCACCCGCGGGCGCACGAGGTGGTACAGCCCGCGACGGCCGAACTGTGGCTCGCCCAGCACCGTCGCCTCGTAGTACTCGTTCAACCTCCACCGCCTCGATGCAATCGCGGACGAGGTCGAGCCCACCCTGCAGGCCCGTCGGGGTGACGAACGTCAGGTCGTCGAGCGACGTGTGGTACTCGGGATACTCCCCGTACTTGGTGCGCATGAGCGAGATCATCGGCAGATCGATCCCGGGGGCGCCGTACTGCCGCTCGTCGCTTCCGCGGTCGAGGTAGGAGTACTCGACTGCGGGCGTCCGAGTTCGACAGCACGACGTGCCGATGCGATCCAACTCGAGGTCGCCCGCCGGGAAGCCAGGTACGAGTAGTCGCCCGTCGTCGCCGATGCACGTCAGGTTGAAGCCGGCGATCACGTGCTCGCGCAGGTGCTCACAGGTGCCGGCTGGTGTAGGTGAGCGCGCCGATGGTCTCGGGCGCGAACACGAATCGGTAGGTGTAACGCCGCCGGGGCAGCGACAGCACCCACCGGGCCAGGGCGGTGGCCACCACCGGACCCGACAGCTCGTTGTTGCGCCAGCGACGGGTGGCAGACGTAGGTGGTGACGAACACCTCCTCGGTCGGTGTCGCCGGGGATGACCAGGTCGGCGTAGGTCAGGCTGCCGGGTTCCAGCGTGCTGTCGATGACGGCGCGGTACTCGCCCGGCTCCAGCGACTGCCGCACGCTGCTCGGTCAGGCAGAAGCCCCACGTGCGGGTTGTAGTAGCTCGTGACGTACGGGATCGCGTCGGGTAGCTCGGCGATCGCAGTGCAGGTGGGGCTGCAGCTCCTCCGAGGGTCAGTGCCCGCGTCGACCGGCACGGAGTAGCCGACCACGTGCAGGTTGCTGTCGGCGAGGTCGAGATGCGACGGCCGGCCGGGCCCTCGAGGTAGGCGCGCGCGGATGTTCCACTCGTCGGGGACGGTCCAGTCGAGGGCCGGCGTGCCGCTGGGCACCTCGTGGATCATGAGGCCGGGCAGGTCCCGCCCAGGATCGCCAGCGTCTGGCGCGCACGCCGTCGCCGGTGATGCTGCGCGTGATGGGGAACAGTCCCGCGCCAGGTCGTGCATGAAGCCGCCCTCGACGGGGCGCACCGTCCTCTTCCACCCATCTCGCTGCCTCCTTCGACCCCATCCTGTCAGGACTGGCGGCCGGCTGCGGATCTCCCGGGACACCTGCTCGGCGATGCATGGCGGAGGTCGCCGTCCGCATCCGCCCCCGGACGGGAAGAACAGCACGGTTCCCGACCACCGGCTCGATAGCAGGCGGCCACGACCGCGGCGAAGGGGAAGATGACCTCGTCCGGAGTGCCCTCCTCCGCCGGGACGGTGGTCGAGACCGCGAGAGCCGGGTCGTAGACGATGAGCGCGGTCCGGGCCGCCGGATCCATAATGCGCCGCTGGTACTCCCGGCCGCAGATCCGGGCTCAGGTCGAGCGGCGGAACGTAGAAGCGCGAGCACAGGGTCGCGGTCCGGCGTACCAGTAGTACGCACTGGCGGACCATCCGTAGGCGACCTGGATGCAGTCACCGGCGGCGGTCAACGTCCGACCACGAGGTACGGAAGCGCGCCAGCGACCCGCCGACTCCAGTGTCCCCGACGCGCGCGACGAGCCCGCCGGGAGAGAAGCCCGTGACGCACCTGGCCGAACCAGAGCACCGAGCTGACCGCCAGCAGGAGGCCGATCAGGCACGAGCGCCGAGAGGACCGGGCCGACAATCGGGGACAGCGTGCACGCCACGCGCCAGACTCCATGGCAGCCCAGTCCCGCACCGAGCTGCGGAAGCCCAGAGGGGGGATCGACAGCTATGCCAGGGCGTAGTGACGCGTGAAGGGCGAATCCCTGCCATGGCGAAACCCGCCGCGAAACCACGAACGGCAGGACCCAAGGGCCACCTCGGCGGACGTCGGGCTGATCGAGGTGATACGCCTCCGAGCCATCGACGACGTCGCCGCCACCGTTCCCAACACGGCGAGCAGGGCCCCGGCAAGGGGCAGCCAATGGCATGAGCTCCCACCCATATGACAGGAGTCGAGTCACCACCTCACCGGGCGTCGGGGCAGGGAACCGCCCCCGCTTGAACCCGAGCACCTCGAGGTATCCCGGCAGAGCACCTGGCACCCCACATGAGGAGGACGACCACGCTGGCCACGAGGCGCCGTGAAGGCACCGCCGACAAGCCATGCCAGACCAATCCACGGACCCCGGCGATGGCGAACGGCCAAGGGCACGAGCGGCGAGAACGGAGAAGATGAAGACCTCCTTCACCTGTCCCGCCGACCCCGTCAGGGCGCCCGCGACGCAGGAGCGAAACTGTGCCGGGTCCACGTCGGATGACCAGTACGAGAGCGCCGCAGGACGAGCACGATGCCGAGCACCTCGGTGGCGAAGAACAACTCGTTGAACAGGCTGAAGTAGACGCCGATCATGCAGGCTGACACGAACGGCACCAGGCTGGGCCACGGTGGCAACACGCTTCGCAGCAGCAGCCACGTCCCCGCCAGCATGCCCGCCAAGAGCAGGGCGTAGGCAGCCCAGAGCCAGCACGAGCCGCACCGCCCGTGAGCGCGACCACGGGGACCAGCAAGGCATACGTCAACGGTGGCTTGATGTCGAAGAGGTCGACGTAGAGGACCGGCCCGCCATCAAGGAGCCCTCGCACAGGAAGCAGGTAGGTCGCGAGGTCCGATCCCTCCCCTAGCGTCGCCCACCCGGCGAAGACCCCGTAGGTCAGCGCGATTGTCAGCAGTCCGACACCGGCGGCAAGTGCTGCGGGGAGATGCACCGATCGAGCCGCACGCGAGGGCCGTCTCGGACCACCGCCGTTCAGGCATGCATCCTCTTCCCCGACGAGTTCTGGGCGTGACGAGTGTAAGGGACCCCGTCAGGAGGCGGTCGCCCTAAAGTGCTCTACGTGAGCCTCCCGACCGAGCCTAGGAGTGCCCGCCGCTCGGTCTCGCTGATCGCTGTCCTCAGCGTCGTTGCTCGCCCTCGGCTGGTCGATCCTGCGTGCCGGCCCGACCGTCACGCCCTCACTGGACGCACTCCTCGCGGCCGCACAGGCCTGGCCCCAGCGGTTGCCAGGAGAGTTCGAGGCCTTCTACACCGACAGCCCACTCGGGCTACTGCTCGCCAGGCTCGTCGGCGCCGGATCCCCATCTGCATACCTCTGGCTGAGCGTGGCCGCAATCGGCAGCCGTTGCCGGCTGCTGGGGAGCGTGGGCGTGGCTCAATGCACCGAGAACGCAGCGCTGGCGGGCTGCCCGCCTGGCTGTCCTGTCCCCGGTGATCGGCGTGCTGGCCACCTGGCTCGGCTTCTATGACCCCTGGACGATGCTGGCCTGGGCGGTCGTCCTGTTCTCGTGGCTGTCCGGGTCCAGGGCGTTGCTCGCCGTCTCCGGGGCACTCCTCGGCTTTCAGCACCTCGAGCACGGCCTGCTCGGGATGGCGGCCCTCGTCCTGGTCTGGATCGGCGTGCGTCCAGAACTCCCCGGGCGGCTGCGCGACACCAACCCCGGCTGGGGTGTGATCGGCATCCTCGCCGGCAAGGTGCTGCTGCTGCTCATCCTGATCACGGCGGGCTCGGCGACGTCCGGTCGAACTGCCTGGCTCGGCCCCTATGTCGCCGACTGGACGAAGGTGGCCATCAACACCGGGCCGATGCTGCTGTGGTCACTGTTCGCCGGGTCGTGGGCGATCGTCGTCGCCTTCTGGCTTTCTCAGCCACTGCCCCGTGCCCGACTGGTTCTCGCGGGCGCCTTCGTGGTCGGCGTCGCCGCCACGGTGCTCAGCGGTGACCGCCCCCGCGTGTTCGTTCTGGTGATGGCACCTGCCCTGCTCCTGCTGACGGTGGCCTACTTGCACCGGAGGGACGCGCAGACGAACGAGCTTCGACTTGTCGAAACCCTCGTCTGGCTCGCACCGGTGGTGACCCTATGGGGATCCGACGTCGTCTATGCCAACGTCGTGGACCAGGCCGTCACGACCTGGCAACTCCTCATCGGCTGACGCGGTCCGGCTTGTAGCCGATCGCGTAGATGCTCTCGAAGTCCCGCTCCTGCAGATCCGTCTCCGGGATCGAAGTCCCGCCGCTCGACCCGTTCGAAGCCTCGTGCAGTGAGGACGTGCAGGAGGTTCTCCTGGTCGAACATGTACTTGTGCTCGCCAGCCATGTAGGCGACATAGTTGACCGCGTCAATGGCGGTCGTGTGATTGTTCGCCGGCTCCCATCCGAGGTACTCGGCAGGCAGCGGCCGTCCGGACAGGTAGGCCTCGATGAACATCCGGGCGTTCGGCACGACGATCGAGACCGACCCGCCGGGCTTCAGGACCCGCATGCACTCATCGAGCAGGGCCCGGCCCTGCTCGTACGTCAGGTGCTCGAACAGGTGGCTCGAGTACAGCCGGTCGACGGTGCCGTCCGGGAAGGGGATTCCGTAGCGAAGGTCCCAGAACAAGTCCGCCTCGTTCGACACGTCGACGTTGACCCAGCCGTTGCGTCCCGGTGCATACCCTCCACCGAGGTCGAGTTTGATCTCCCGACCTGACTCGAGGATTCTTCGGGCCACGCTCCTGGACCGGCGCATCCTGGAACGTGTCGTCACGTACTCGTATATCTCGGTGCTGAAGGGAACTCGACGCGCTGTCGTCCGGACGTCCACCATCGTGCTCATTTCCTCCTCAGATAGGCCCGCCGCGTCCTGTCCAGCAGGTGACTGGCATGGCGGGCCGCGGGACGGACCTCGCCTAGGGTGACGCCTCCGACGCGGTAGCCACCGCCCTCGAGCCTCTCGATGTGCCGCACCCGGAACCCGCGCTTGCGCATCATCAATCCGAAAGCCACCGCTCCAGACCAGTCCCCCGGTTCCGGATCATCCAAGGCCGCCTTCAGCTGCTCCTCGGATTGCACGACCGTCACGCAGCCCAGTTCGCCGTACGCCGACGGCCCCATGACGATCACCGGCTTGCGAGCGAAGGCAGCCTCGATGCCCGTCGTTGACCCGTAGGTGACGACGACATCCGCCCTGCGCATGAGTGTGTAGGAGTCGATCGGGGAGAACGGGTCGAGGTGCATGTCCGGGGCAGCCGCCGCGACGTCCGCCATCCAGTCCTCGACGTCGCGCGCGGGCTTGATGCGCTTGTGCGGGTGTGATCGGACCACCAAGAACGTGTCTGGGCGCTCGCGGCAGGCCTCCGCAAGAGCCTTCAGGGCAGCGCCCTGACCACCGAAGTACTGCTTCCAGTCGAAGTCCAGTTCGGCCATCTCGTCGCCGGACGAGCTGAAGAACGACCACGACCTTCCGATCCTGAGGGATCTCGGGCATCTCACCTCGGCGCTGCGCCTCGACGAACAGCGAGTTCTGGGGATCGCGGTGCTCCACCCGGTCGAGGAACCAACCGCTGCCAACGGCATCCCGATCGCTCGGATCCCAAGCCGCGTACAAGCTCGAGGATGCGGCGCTGGAATGCGGCCCAATCGTGAGTCGGCTCGACAGTCAACTCGAAGTCGGCGTCGGTGCCGCCAAGGTCCGTCGACAGCAGCGGGATCCCGGCGAGGGCTGCGGCCTCGGCTACCGCCCGGTCATGCAGGAACCTCCCGTTGAAGGCCAGTGCCGCGGTGATGCCCCTCTGCTTGACCAGGGCGAGCGTCTGGTCGAGCACGAACGCATACGAGCGTGCGGCGTTGGTGATCCAGCGACGAGGCCAGTAGTGGTCATCGGTGATGGGCGTATTCCGGTCTGGATGCACTTGGAGGATGGCCTTGCCCATCGGAGTGCCCCGATAGGTGAGCGCCCGGATCTCGCTTCGGTTCAAGCGCCGGGGAATCACGATCGGCTCGACCGGCCGCCACCCACGGATGGGCGGGTCCGCGAACGCGGCCGGGGATATCCCCGACTTGATCAGACCAAGTTCGAGGTTCGCGTCCGGGGAGCGAGTCGGCGAGGACCCGGCTCACGCGGCGGCCGGCCTCCCAACCCTCGTCCCGCATCGGCGTGCGGTCCGACCACAGCGCCAGGCTGACCGCGGAGCCCATCTCCTTCAGGCAGAGCGCGGTCTCCGCCACCGCTGCCATCGCGAAGGCCCAGTGATTGAAGCCCGTGAGCAGCACGTGGGCACTCTCGAGTGGACCGAGGCTCGTCCTCAGGTAGTCGGCCAACGAGGAGCGTTCGACTCGCTCGTCATGCGGGTTTGTGGAGGACTCCATGGCGGGTTCCACGCTACTGGAGGGTCTCCCGGTACACCGCCGCAGTCCGCTCGGCTGCGGTCCTCCACGTGAACGTCGCCGCTCGTGCCAACCCCAGACCTACCAGGCGCCGCCGAAGATCGGCATCCGCCAGTAGGCGGTCGATTTCCACGCGAAGCTGCCGGACGTCACCCGGCGGGAAGTACAAGGCGGCGTCTCCCCCCACCTCGGGCAGGGAGGTCGCATCCGCCAGGATCACGGGAGTCCCGCTGGCCATCGCCTCCAGTGCCGGCAACCCGAAGCCCTCGAAACGTGACGGAAAGACGAAGACCTCGGCATGGGCGTACGCAGAGGCCATATCGGCGTCCGACAGGTACCGCTGCGACACCCGTTCCCGGATGCCGCGCGCCTTGAGCCACTCGATCTCCTGTGGATCGAGCCCGGCGCCGCCCACACACAGCAGGTGCAGGTCGTCGTGATCCTTCGCCAACAGAGCGAAGGCCTCGAACAGCACCTGAGCGTCCTTGTAGTCGCCGCGGTTCCCCACGAACAGCACATACCGTGCAGGCAGGAAGTCGAGGACAGGAGCGCCCGGATGGAATCGCTCATCCACGCCGTGGCTGACCACCGTCACGGGGGCGCTCACCGGTCCGTAGACGTCCTCCAGATCACGTTGCGTTGACTCAGACACGCAGATGATGTGATCTGCGTGGTCCACATAGCGACGCTTGAGAGTGAGCCAATCCAGTCGTCGACGCGTATGGGGGAGTCGTTCCGGGATCATGTCGTGAACCGTCACGACTCGTTTCGCCCCTCGTGCAGGCGCTAGCCCGTGCGGCAGGTAGAACGAGTTGTGCACGATGTCGCACGATGGGTGGGTGCCAGGGCGGGTCAGGTACCGGGCCAGCGCCGTCCACTCGTTGCGCGCCGCGCGGGCGCCCAGCGGTCCGCCGATCTCAGGGTGGTCGAGCAGGTACCGGTTGACTACCGGAGCATTGAACGGCAGGACATCCACGTCCGCGACTTCGTTCAGCACGAACTGCCGAGCGAGCTCTGCGAACATTCGAGAGATCCCGCCATAGCGCTGGATGGCGAAGATCTGCTCGTCTATGGCCACCCGCACCCGGTGATTCTAGGGGCGCACGGGGCAGCGCCTCAGCCATAGGATCGCCGCGATGGCTGACGAACCGTGGCACCCACTCGCCGGAGCGCGTGATCGTCGTCCCGCGCAACGGATACGTGAACCGACTCCAGGCCTGGGCGTCGAGCGCCATCCTGGCCGCTGAGCTGGACGTCCCTCTGACGGTGTATTGGGAGCCCGAGGACGTCGCTCCGGCGGCCTTTGCAGACCTCTTCATCCCAGGGCGCCCCGGTGCTTCGCTGATCGACGACTCGGCCCTGCGTGATGTGCTCGGCTGCATGCACGACGAATTGCCGCGCTATCTGTCCGTCGACGAGTCACGTCGCCTCGTGGTGCTCGCCGGGCACGATCGTGGTGAGCAGGCGTTCATGTCCGAGCTTCACCCAAGCTCTCGATCACCCGTGTCGTCCCACGACACTGCTGATCATCGCGGGCGGACGATTCCACCTCTCATCCAGACAACGGGTTCGCGGCGCAGCGTCGGCACTTCTACCGGCGACTTCCCTGGAGCGACGCCGGTCACGTTCAGCACGGACATCGCGGTTGGCGATCGTCAGGACTTCATCGGCCTGCACGTGCGGCAGACGGACCGGTCGGTGTCCGCCCCACGGCCTCGCGCGATCCGCGACGCCATCCGCCAACTGGCCGACGCGCACCGGGATCAGCTCCGTGTTCGTGGCAGCGGACACACCAGAGGGCAGAGTCCAGTGGCTAGCGGAGCTCGAACTCCTAGGACTGTCCGGCTGGTCGGCGCCTGAGCCCAACCTCGACCGCTCGACCGCCGGCGCAGGAGTGGACGCGATGGTCGACTGGCGCGTTCTCTCTCGGTCCCGGGGCATCGTCTACTCCCGTGCATCCTCCTTCGGTGAGGAGGCGGCCGTCGCGGCTGACGTGGTCGAAGTCTCCACACCTCTCTCTGCATCCGACGGGCTCCAGCGCACCCGTCGGGCCGCCGCCCTCGGTCGAGCGCTGATGACCTACCCACGACGGCGCCTCGCTCAGGGGAGGAACCCGTCCTGAATGCCATCGCCGCGCAGAGAAACGGAGTCGGCCACCTGTGCTGTGCACAACGGGTAGTTGAGCCAGCACTGATCCGACTTGCGTCGGCAACAGCACCGTCAGGCCGCTGGACAGGGTGCTGCTCCACAACAGGCACGTCGACCACGGGGGCAACCGAGTACGGGATGCGGACTCCGAGGTCCCACGTCCGGTCCTCTGTGAGGGCCGCCGGATCGAACCTGGCGACCCCGCTGACCAAGACCACAGCCGTGACCGGCAAGGCCACAGCCACCGCAGTGAGCCACGGAATCCAAGCACGTCCCCTTGCCATGAGCTGGGCCGCCCAGCGAGAGTCGCCACAGCGACCACCCTGCCGGAACGGCCGCCACGCAGAACAACGGCCCCCAGATGAACCGGAACGACGGTGGGGTGGCAACCCACCACACCACGACCGCCAGCACGCTTGGTGCCATCACCACCATGAGCGAGCGCACCCGCATTGTCGCCCCTGAACGTGCGACGAGAATGATCAACGCCAGGGCGGCCACAGCCAGGGCGGCGAATTCGTAGGTCTCCCACTGCGTGGGGAGTCTGCGCAGCCACCCCGCCACCCATCCCCAGCCCTCTGCGGCCGCCCACAGGTCCTCGGGATCGCGTGCAGCACCGAGCGTCGGGACGCGGTACTGAGTCGGATCCGCGGCACGCCACGGGAGCATCGAAGGAGACGAGCGACAGCGGGTACTGAAGCCAGCCGCTGAGGACGATGTCCCGGGCCGTCATCACGATCGCAGCCGCCGCGGCCAGGCCCCCTGACAGCAGCAGAGCAGCGGTCGATCCAGCACCCCGACCCGCTCTGCGCGCCCGGACCACGAGCACCACCACGACAATCACCACCACGACGGCGTACACCACCATCGTCGGTCTCAGCAGGACCGTCATCATCGCCGTGACGATCGCGACCGATCCGCTGGGAGCGGCCGCGCGGGCCGAGGCGGCGGCGTCCGCCAGGTACGCGGCCGAGACGACGCTCAAGACGAGTACCGCGGAATCGGAGGTCGGGCTGGTGACCCAGTAGTCCGACAGGGCCACCATCGGGACGAGCGACGGCCGCCGCGCCCACCGCAAGGACGAAGAATCCGGGACCCAGACGTCGGCGAGCGAGCTCGGAGCGAGAGGTCGAGGGCCATGGCGGTGACCAGTGCCCGTTGAGCAGCCGGTACCCGACGCCGTCCCAGGGTCCGTTGCCGAGGAAGGCCGCCACCGGGAACTCAGCGTTCGCGTAGCCGAACGGGAAGTACAGGTTGGCGAGGCCGGGGATCGCCCGGTAGTCGCCGGCGTAGGCGATCGCCCCGAGGTGGTAGAGACCCGAGTCGTAGTTCGTCACCGGGCCGAGGGCCGCGAGAGCGAGGTAGGCCACGGCGGCCGCGACGCCGACCCGCCAGCAACCATCGCCACGCGCGACGGGACCCGTGCGCAGATGACCGACCTGACCGAGGCTGGGAGCCGCTGGCCCGCCAGGCGGCCCACAAGCCGAAGCCCCCCATCACGACGCAGATGCCCGATGACAGCGCCGGCAGCGCCCGCATCTCGCAGGGGCAGGACGAGGCTGACACTGGTGATCAGGACCGCGAGCAGCGCAAGTCCCCACCACAGGGCGAACCTCGGAACCCCCGGTTGCCAGCGCCCGCCGGTGGATCGCCATCGCGGTCAACAGCCCGGTCCCCATCGCCGCCCCGAGCATCACCGCCCACGTCAGGAGCACCAGCACCGTGCCCGTCACGATGAGCATGGAGCGCGATCAGGCCAGCGACGCGCGGAAGTACTCGATCGTCCGCTGCAAGTCCGTCGGCCAGCGGGATCGTCGGCTCCCAGCCGAGGGTCTGCTTCGCTCGGGTGATGTCCGGCTGGCGGCGGATCGGGTCGTCCTGCGGCAGCGGGCAGGTACTCGATGCCGGACGTCGAGCCGGTCTGCTCGAGCACCATGGCCGCCAGTTCGGCGATGGTGAACTCGCCCGGGTTGCCGAGGTTGATCGGCCCGGTGACCTCGTGGTCCGTCGCCATCATCGCGACGAGTGCCGTCGATGAGGTCGTCGATGTACTGGAACGAGCGCGTCTGCGAGCCGTCGCCGTAGATCGTCAGCGGCTTGCCCGCGAGCGCGCTGACCACGAAGTTGGAGACGACCCGGCCGTCGTGCGGGTGCATGCGCGGGCCGTAGGTGTTGAACAGGCGGACCACCTTGATCGGCAGGTCGTGCTGCCGGCGGTAGTCGAAGAACAGCGTCTCGGCCGCACGCTTGCCCTCGTCGTAGCAGGCGCGCGGGCCGATCGGGTTGACGTTGCCCCAGTAGTCCTCGGTCTGCGGGTGGACCATCGGGTCGCCGTAGACCTCGGACGTGGACGTCAGCAGGATCTTCGCGCCGGTGCGCTTGGCCAGGCCGAGCATGTTGATCGAGCCGTGCACCGCCGTCTTCGTCGTCTGGACCGGATCGCGCTGGTAGTGGATGGGCGAAGCCGGGCAGGCCAGGTGGTAGATCTCGTCGACCTCGACGTACAGCGGGAACGTCACGTCGTGACGGATCACCTCGAAGCGAGGGTTGGGCAGCAGGTGCGCGATGTTGTCCTTGGTCGACGAGTAGTAGTTGTCGACGCAGAGCACGTCGTACCCGTCGTCGAGCAGTCGCTCGCACAGATGCGAGCCGATGAAGCCGGCGCCGCCGGTGACCAGGGCCCGGCCCTTGGCGATGCTCACGATGCTCTCCCTCGTCGCTGCCTCAGGAATCTATCGGCCTGCCCGAGCATGCCTCGCCAGGTGGCCCGGAAGTGGTGCTGACGCGTCCACGCGTCCGCCTTCACGTCGTGCTCGACCGGGACGTCCGCGAGGGGGAACCGCATTGCGCCGATCGGCTGCAGGTCGTCTCGATCCTCGACGGTGTGCGTGGCCGACGTCGCCGAAGCCGATGTTCTCGATGAGGTTGACGTTGCTGGTCGCCGTCAGCGGTCCCGAGCCATGGCTGCGAGCACCAGCTGGCCGTCCCACGTATCGACTTCCTTGCGCGCGAGCAGCTCGAAGGTGCTGGTCCAGTAGACGGTGCTCGGCGACGGAGTAGCCCGACGCGGCTCCAGAGCCGGTGCAGAGGGAGCGTGCCCGCGCCAGTCGGCGATGTCGAGCTGGTGCTGGCGCCACGATCGCCGCCACGTCGCCCAGCCCCAGATGTGCGGCACCTGGCTGAACCGGTACGGCAGCGCCGGGCCGCGACTGGTGCTCGGGGGGCACGAAGTTGCAGCCGGTGATGGCGAACACCCGCTCATTCGTCCTCGTAGCGCTCGAGCAACTCCGCGCAGTAGGGGAAGAAGGAAGGGTCGGGGATGATGTCGTCCTCGAGGATGATGCCCCGCTCCTCGTTGGCGAAGAACCAGGAGATGGCGGTGCTCACCCCGAGGCCGCAACCGAGATTCGAGTCCTGGAACAGCGTGTGCACGTCGCAGGGCCAGTCGACGGTTGCCACCAGGTCGCGGCATTGCTGCACCCGCTCCTGTTCGCCCTCGCGACCAGTACGAGCCCCGTCGATCGCCACGTAGAGCCGCTCCGGCTGCACCTCGCGCAGGCGCCGGAGGAGCACGGCCAGGTGGTCCGGCCGGTTGAAGGCCATCACCAGCACCGGCTCACTCACCGTCACGCTGCTCCTTCAGGTCCTTCACCTGTCGGTCCAGCAGCGCGATCTCCTCCGCCAGCCTGCGGATGCGAGCCTCGTGCCGGCTGAGCTCGTAGCTGACCTGGATCGACACCAGGATCAGCAGGACGATGGTGACGAAGAAGAGCAGGTTCGACGGCGTCTCGACGCCGAGGGCGTCGCTGACCCACTGCAGGGCGCCCGGGACGACCGAGAAGAACAGCGCGAAGCCGCTGAACAGCAGCCAGAGCACGGCGTACTTCTCGCGGAGCACGCCCCGACGCATGAGCCAGAACACGAAGACGAAGACGATGATCGACGCGATGGCGCCGAGGACGTTGGCGATCATGAGTCGTCACCTCGCACATGAGTGCCGCGTTGCAGGCTGGTCGCGATGATCGCCAGCGTCGCGCGCCCGAGGTAGAGCGCCGACCACAGAGCGTTCTTGCTGGGCCGGCCCGTCTGCCGGAAGTACATCGTCACCGGTGTCTCGTGGATCACCAGCCCGTGACGGATGGCGATGGACAGCGAGCCGACCGTGTCGCCGAGGTAGTCGGCGGGGTAGTCGACGGCGAACAGGTCGATGGCCCGCGGGCCCGCGGATCGGAAGCCGGACGTCGGGTCCGAGATCGGCTTGCCGTTCATGCGACTGAGCGACTTCGACAGCAGCACCATCGCCCAGCGGCGGGGGCCGCCGACGAAGTACATCGAGTCCGGATGGAAGCGGGTGCCCACCACGACGTCGGCATCGGCCAGCCCGTCGAGCAGTCGGTCGAGGTCAGCCGGGTCGTGCTGTCCGTCGGCATCCACCTGGACGAGCGCCTGGTATCCGTGCCGCTTGGCGTACAGGAACGCCGTCCGCATCGCTCCGCCGACGCCGACGTTGAACGGCAGCGACACCACCGTCGCCCCGGCCGCCTCGGCCCGGGCCGCAGTCTCGTCAGAGGAGCCGTCGTCGACGACGAGGACGTCCGCGTCCGGACGATGCTCCCTGACCTTGGCGATGACGTCCGCGATCGAGCCCTGCTCGTTCCATGCGGGGATCGCGACGAGAGCCCGGTTCACGCCAGCGCCCGGCGGGTGCGGCGGTTCTGCACGAGGACTCCCAGGACGACGGCGGCGGTGGCGATGGCCACGATCAGTGTAGTGAGCGGCAACGGCATCCCCGTCTCGCCGATCCATGCGGGCGAGACCCGGATGTCCAACAGGCCTACGTCGGATCCCGAGGCGGAGTGCTGCGGATTGGCCCAGCAGACGAGGGTCGGCAGCTGGCTGACGCCCGGGCTCATGCGGACGCGACCGCCTCCGCCACCCCCGCGGCGAAGTCCGCCCAGGTGGGCACCGCCGCCGGGTCGAGCTCCTCCCGCAGGGTGGCGAGCAAGTCCGGCTGGCTCCAGGCCCCGAACTCCGCCACCAACTCGTCGTGCGTCATCGCGCGGATACGGCGCGCGCCGCGGCCCGCCATCAGCTCCCCGGCCGGCTGCACTCCGTCGAAGAGGACCGGCGTGCCCAGCCGGATGGCCTCGAGAACCGGGATCCCGTAGCCCTCCACCCCGATGGACAGGAAGGCACTCGATCCGTGGATGAGGTCGCGCACCTCGGTGTCGGACGCTCCCTGCACCCAGCGCACGCCGCCGAGGTCCACTTGTGTCCGTATTGCCCGGTTGATCCCCTCATCGGACGCGGACGCACCCCCGATGAACACCAGTTCCGCCTGCAGGCCCGTAGCGTCCACGGCCTCGCGGAAGGCCTCGGCGATCTCGACCGGGCGCTTTCGGGCCTCCAGGGTGCCCAGACGGGCGAAGACGGGCCGGTCCGGCGGGTCCGGGGCCAGCACCGGCAGGTGGTCGCCCCCGGGATGCGCGACGGTGATCGGCCATAGCCGGGTCGCGCCGCAGGCGGCCGAGGATGCTGTCGCGGGCGTAGGCGCTGATGCACACGACCGCGTCGGCGGTGGCCAGCTGCCGGAAGTACTCGCTGACCCAGGCACTGGCCCCCGGCCGGAACCGGTAGTTGGCCGGCTCGATCATCGGCAGGGTGTCGTAGCCGACCATCGTCGTGGGAACGCACCTCGCGAACAGCTCGAACCTGCGCAGCACGCTTGGCAGGTAGGACACCTCCGGGAGCAGCCAGGCGTCGTAGATGGACAGCAGGTCGCCGTCCTTCACCCGGATGGGGGCAGTCTCGGCGAGCCAGGCATCGACGAGCTGGCGCAGGTCGGTGTCTGGGGCGCGGGGCAGGAAGGGCAGGGTCAGCAGCTCACCGGCCTGAGCCGGCGTGAGCAGTCCGTGGCCGCCGCCGAGGGGTACGACGAAGTCCGCCTGCACGTCGCCGGCCGGCCACTCGAGGGCCAGGTACTGGAGCACCCGTTGGATGCCCGAGCCATAGGGGTCGCGGACGAACTGCTCGATGTCGATGCCGACATGCATCAGGCCGTCACCCCCCGTCCCACTTCGTTGAGTGCGGGGTTGTTGCGGCCTTGGACGGTGCTGCGACGTCAACAACTCCGCACTCAACGAAGGGGTGGCGGGTCACTGCGCCCTCACCCCCGTGGCGATGTCCACAGGAGGGCGTGCAGCTCAGCGCGCGTAGCGGGCGGGGGACTTGCGGTCCAGGTAGTCGCGCCGCATCACCTCGATCTCGTCAGCCGGCCACGGGTTCGCCAGCCGGCGCTCGATCGCCTCCGCCACCAGCACCGGGCTGACATCGTCCGGCAGCCGGTCGATGAACTCGGGGGTGTCGACGTCCGCGCAGATGCCGCGGTTGGCGACCGGCGGGCGTGCCGTACGCGGCCATGTCGCTCAGCGGGCCACTCACCCCGAGCAGCGGGCTGACCCGCAGCTGGACGCCGAGGTCGATGCCGAGGACGTAGTCCCTGAACCGGTCGTCGTCCGACGAACCCGGTGATCTCGAACTCGGCGATCCCGGCCTCCGCGGCCCGATCGCGCAGCTCGTCGGCGAGCGACTCCGGCGCGGAGCCGACCAGGTGCAGGCTCACCGGATGCCCCCACTGGGTCAGCCACGCCGCGGCCTCGACGACCACGTCCGAGAGCTTCGTCCGGGTGTCGATGAAGCCGAAGGTGGCGAGGTGGACACGATCGCTGGAGAAGCCCAGCCGGTCGCGCGCCTCTGCACGCAGCTGTGCGGTGATCGTGTCCGCATCCGGATGCCGGTAGTTGGCGAACGGGAGCAGTCGCATGTCGACGCCGGTGTCCCTCGCGATGAAGTCCCGGGCCGTCGGCGTGTGGCCGACGAGCGCTTGGGCGCGCCGTGCGACCTCCCACAGGGCGGTGCTCTCCAGCAGCCGCATGTCGTCGATCTGCTCGTCGAGCGGAGGATCGAGGGTCCGCTTTCCCTTGCCACGCAGCATGACCTGCTCGAGGCCTCCGCGATCCCGTAGGGCCAGGTACAGCTCGACGAGGCGGGTGTCGTGGGCAAGCGCGACCGAGTCGATGGACTCCAGCACCTCGATGAACGGCAGGTGGAAGTGGCTGTTGCCGATCACCGACACGAAGACGTCGTGCTCGTGTCCCCCCGCGATCACGTCGTCGATACGCCCCTGGCCGATGGTCACGCCGTCGGACTGGCTGCCGACGACGTCCGCATCTGCCGTCGTGTAGACGGTGACGTCGCACAGCCGAGCCAGTTCGGTGATCGTCGCCGCCGTGAAGTCGGCGATGCCTGTGCGCTGCGGCGGCCAGGGAGCGCCCACTCCCACGCTCAGCGGTCGGGCTCCCGAGAAGGCCACCGGCGCCGGCACGTCGACCCGGGTGGCCTTCAGGCTCGCGGCAACGCTGCCCGCGAGTACGTCCTCGAGTACCTCGTGCCGATGGTGGCGCAGACGGGCCAACTGCCGCTCCCGCGCGGAGGAGCGACCCCGGGTGGCGCGCACGGCCTTCGCGATAGAAGCAGGGCTTCGTGGATCCGCCAGGAAGGATCCCGTACCGATGAGTTCGCGATGCGCCGGGATGTCCGACGCGACGACCGGAGCACCCGCACGCAACGCCTCGATGACCGGCAGGGAGAGCCCCTCGTCGAAGGACGGCACGACCACGACGCTCGCCGACGCGAGAAGCGAGGTCATCTCGTCGTCCGAGAGTCGCTCAGCGGTGCGCGCCTCTCCGGGTCGCATCGCTGCGGCGATGGACAGGTGGTGCACGCGGTCACCCGTGCCGGCCATGCCGATGACGACGACGTCGCGGGCATCGTCGCCAGCGGTGGCGGCGGCCACGCCGGCGAGGCCTCCGAACGTGTTCTTGCGGGCGTCGTCGCCGGTCATCACCACGATCGGGCCGTCCGCGCGGCCCGCCGGAGTTGACGGTGCGGCGGGCAGCACGTCTCGTGGCCACGCGACTGTCGTGTTCACGGCGTCGGGTCCGTCCGCGGGGCGCCCCAGCAGTCGGATCGTCTCGGCTGCGGGCCAGGTCGGAGATGCACACGAACTCGTCGTAGAGCTTGAGGGCATCGAGGGCAGCCGCGTACTCAGCCCGCGCCGCGACGTTGCCGAGGTAGACGGTCGGATGGTGCAGGGGGATGAAGTCGAACACGATCGCGATCTTGTGGGCAGTGCTGTGCAGCAGCGGCACCAGTGGTCGGGCGCTGGCTGTCATCGGGGAGGGCTCGACGAGAACCCCGTATGCGGGCAGCTCCCGCTCCGTCGACACGGGTGACCTGACGACAGCTGCCGGCCAGGTCCTCCGGCAGCTGCTCCAGGCCGCGGTCGACGAGCAGCACGACCCGGTCATCCCCCACCGCCTCGCGGACCGCAAGGAGCGCGGACCGCGCGAACCTGCCGATGCCCCGAGTGCCGAAAGCGGCGCTCTGCAACGCGCGTGCATCGACCAGCACGAGGCTCCCCCCGGCCCACGGCGCGTTGTCGGCCAGATCGGCGAGCGCCAGTCGCAACCGCAGTGCGGCCCGGGCGCGGCCGAGTTCGTCGCCGTGGTTGTCGATGCGCCGTTCGAGCATCGAATCGCTGTCGTGGGGATCCTCGAGCCAGGCTCGGACTGCGGCAGCGTCCTCCTCCGAGAAGCTGCGGAGGTCGAGACCGGCAGCCGGCGCCGCGGGGAGTCCCTCGGGGGTGATCCAGTCGAGGGCGTCGACCGGCGGAGCCGCCATCAGGTCCGGATGGGTCAGGTGCCCCATGTTGACCGTCACGTGCCGCAGGTGCCGACGTCGCACCAAGGCACGCTGTGCAGGACCGGGGAGATGCTGCAGCGCCATTCGTCCGCGATGGATGACACCCCTGCCCACGCGGCCGACCTTGCGGGCATACCGCCACGTGCGCGATCCCTCCACCTGGATCAGCGCGGACCTCAGCTCGTGGATCTGCTTCTCGTACTCCTCCTTCGGCACCTCGCCACGGATGTCGTTGAGGATCAGCTCCCGCTGCCACGCCCGACGCACCGCGGCGCGATCGGCTCGGGCGCGGACCACCACCTCATCCGCCACCACCCAGCCGTGTGCTCCGGCATCCACCGCGTTGAACGGGATCGCGACCGCGTCCGCGAGGTCGGCGTGCTCCTCTGCCACATACCAGCGGTTCACACCGTCGAAGGCGACGAAGCGGTACCCGCGATCGAGCAGACGTGGCTCCCACTCCTCGTGGCTCGGCGTGGTCGTGCCCGGGAGGACCGCCTCGACGCAGAGCACCCACGGCCTGAGTGACTCGAGTGAGAGTCCTTGCAGCACAACGGATTCCGCGCCCTCGACGTCCACCGACATGAAGTGAACATCGCGCACGCCGTTGCGTGCCATGATCGCGTCGATGGAGTCGGTGGGCACCACCACCTGCTCGACGTCGAACCCGCGTGCGCCGGCCGCCTCGGCCTCGGCCGCGTCGAGGGTGCCGAGGCCGGTCCCTGGGACTCGGTGGAAGACGAGCTCGCCCGGACCGGATGCCGCCGCCATCTGGACGACCGTGTCGCCTGGGCGGTGGATGCGCAGCTGCTCGGCGAGATCGGGGTCGGCCTCGACCAGCAGTCCGCGCCAACCCAGGTCATACAGGCTCGCGGTTATCGACAGGTGCCGCGGCTCGTTCGCACCCACGTCCACGTAGGTGAGACTTCGTCTGATCGAGATGCCGGAAGGCCCGCCAGACACGGACGTCCTCCGCGTTCTGCGCGTAGGACACCTTCCTTCCCGTCACGGGATCTCCCAGAGCGCATCCGGATCGGCGAGCAGATCCATGTCGTGCCGGACCATGATCCCGGCCATCGAGTCGAAGTCGACGGTGTGCCTCCAGCCCAGCTCCAGGTAGGCCGCCCGACTGTCGCCGACGAGGATGTTCGTGTCGACGGGCCGTGATCGATCGCTCGTGCTGATCACGTGCGGGCGCCAGTCCTGCGATCCCGGCGGCGGCAAAGGCTTTCCCAAGGAAGAAGGACAGTCGGTGCGAGATGCCGGTGGCCAGCACGTAGTCGTGCGGCACCTCAGCACGCACCATCAGCTGCATGGCCCGGACGTAGTCCGGAGCCCATCCCCAGTCGCGTGCCGTGTCGAGGTCACCCAGCTCCACGACGTCCTGCAGGCCCGCAGCGATTCGGGCAACCGCGACCGTGATGCGGCGGGTGACGAAGTTCTCGCCCCGGAGCGGGGACTCGTGGTTGTACAGGATTCCTGCGACCGCGAACTGGCCACGATCGCGCGCCGAGTTCACCAGATCCATCGCGTCGGACTTCGAGACGGCGTAGGGGGTGCGCGGCGCCCGTTCGCTCCGCTCCGTCTGGGGCGAGCGATCGACTCCCTCGAAGATCGAGGCGGACGATGCCTGGAAGAGCCGGGCGCCGCTCAGGTGGGCAGCAGCGTCGAGGAGGCCGGCGACCGCGTCCACGTTGATGCGGCGGACCTCGTCCTGATGGTCCCAGGAGTCGCCGGGAGCCGTGAACCCACCGAGGTTGTAGACCTCGTCCGGGTCCGCCTGGCGCACGACCTCACGCAGTCCGTCAACGTCAGAGAGGTCGCACTCGACGACCTCCGCGCTGGGCGCGTAACGCAGCAGCTGCGTCGTGTCCGTCCCGGGCTTGACGACCCCGACGACCGCTGCACCCCCACGGGACAGCATGGTGGTACAGGATCGTGCCGTCCTGGCCGGCTGCTCCGGTGACGAGGGCGCGCACGGACGGAACCTAGAACCGTCCCTCGGGCGCACCTTCGAGGCGGGCGATGTCGGCGTCGACCATGATCTGCGCCAGCTCCGGCGGCAGCACCTTGGCCTCCCACCCCAGCTTGGCCTTGGCCTTTCCGGCATCGCCGATCAGCTCGTCGACCTCGGTGGGACGCAGGAACTTGGGGTCGAACTTGACGTAGTCCTCCCACTTCAGGCCGGCGCGCTCGAAGGCGAAGCCGAGGAAGTCACGAATCGTGTAGGCGGTGCCCGTGGCGAGCACGAAGTCCTCGGGGACGTCCGCTTGCAGCATCCGCCACATGCCATCGGTGTACTCGGGGGCGTAGCCCCAGTCACGGATCGAGTCGAGGTTGCCCATCCACAGTTCGGACTGGTTGCCCTTGGCGATGTTCGCGACGGCGAGCGTGATCTTGCGGGTCACGAACGTCTCGCCGCGGCGCGGGGACTCGTGATTGAAGAGCTGCCCGTTGACCGCGAACATGTCATAGGCCTCGCGGTAGTTCTTCGTGATCCAGTACGAGTAGACCTTCGCTGCGCCGTAGGGGCTGCGTGGGTAGAACTCGGTCTCCTCGTTCTGCGGCGGCGGTGCCGCGCCGAACATCTCGCGAGGTCGACGCTTGATAGAAGCGGATGGAGGTGTCGATGCTGCGGATGGCCTCGAGCATGTTGAGCGTGCTGATGCCGGTGGCCTCGGCCGTGTACAGCGGCTCATCGAAGGAGACCCGCACATGCGACTGCGCCGCGAGGTTGTAGACCTCGTGCGGCCGGATGTCGTAGACCAGCTGGTGCATGCGGGCGGCGTCGGTGACGTCCCCGTAGTGCAGATGCAGGTTCTTCCCAGGGATGTGCTCGTCGTGGTGCAGGTGGTCGATCCGGGACCGGTTGAACGTCGACGAGCGACGCACCACCCCGTGCACCTCGTAGCCCTTGTCCAGCAGTTGCTGGGCCATGTACGAGCCGTCCTGGCCCGTCACACCGGTGATCAGGGCACGCTTCGCCTCAGTCAACGTTCCTCCTGTGGATAACTCGGGCAAGCCTACCGCCTGCCTAGACTGCGGCCGTGAGCCCAACCGTGGCGGCGGTCGTGCCGGTGTACCGCCCGTCAGCGCCCGAACTGCTCACCCTCGTCGACCTTCTGCACGGCCTCAGCATTCCGACTCTGGTGGCCGACGATGCCAGCCCGTGCACGAGCGACCGGCTGCTCTGCGACGTCAGGGCTCTCGGCGTTCCCGTGGTGCGCCATCACCGCAACGCCGGCATCGCACGCAGCCTCAATGACGGTCTCCGCTTCGCCGCCGACGTCGGTGCGCACTGGCTGCTGACGGTCGACCAGGACTCTGCGCTTCCCCGCGAGTACGTCGACATGATCACGTCCGCCGCTGCATCGGCCACGGCCGTCCTCGGAGATCGCGTCGTGGGCGCGGTGGCGGCCGGTCGTATCGACGACGCCAGCGGTGCAGCTCGGGTATCCGCTCCACGAGATCAACGGCTTTCCAGTGACCGAGGAGGTCATCCAGACCGGCACGCTCTGGGCCGTCGACCCGCTCCTCGCGCTTGGCGGCTTCGACGAGAGCCTGGGCATCGACGCCGTCGACGCCGCCGCCTGCCTCGCCCTGCGCTCCGCCGGACTGCGCATTGTCGTGGCGCCTGACATCGCCGTCGGCCACCGCATCGGAGCAGGGCGACAGGTGCGGCTGCTCGGGCGGGACGTCCTGGCCAGCGGGCACTCCCCCGAGCGGCGCACGACGATCGTCCGCAATCGGCTCCGACTGTTCCCAGGCGAGTTCGCCCAGTCCCCCAGCCACGCAGTGCGCACGCTCCGCCGCGTCGCTGTGCAGACCGGCCTGGCGGTCACGGTTGAAGACGACCGCTGGGCGAAGGCGAAGGCGAGCATCCGGGGCGTCCTTCCCCATCGCACCCGGTAGCGTTCCCCGAATGAAGGGGATCATCCTGGCCGGCGGCACCGGCAGTCGGCTGTGGCCGATAACCAAGGGCGTGAGCAAGCAACTGCTGCCCGTCTACGACAAGCCGATGATCCACTACCCGCTGGCCACCCTCATGGCCGCCGGGCTTCGTGACGTCCTGATCATCACCACTCCCGAGGACTCGGAGTCCTTCTCCCGCCTGCTCGGCGATGGTTCCCCCTGGGGAATGTCGATCCGCTACGCCGTGCAGCCGAAGCCCGAGGGTCTCGCTCAGGCGTTCCTCATCGCGGAGGACTTCCTCGCCGGCGACCAGGCGGCACTCATCCTCGGCGACAACCTGTTCTACGGGCCTCGTCTCGGGCGCCACCTGGGCGAGCTGACGAACCAGGTGGGCGCCCACGTGTTCGCCTACGAGGTCGCCAATCCGCGCGAGTACGGCGTCGTCGAGTTCGACGAGAGCGGGATGGTCCTGTCGGTCGAGGAGAAGCCCGCCGATCCCCGGAGCAACTTCGCGATCCCCGGTCTGTACTTCTACGACGAAACGGTCGTGGACGTCGCCAAGTCGATCAAGCCGAGCGCCAGGGGAGAGCTCGAGATCACGTCGGTCAACGACCACTACCTGCGGGCTGGCACCCTGACGGTCACGGTCCTCGAGCGCGGTACCGCGTGGCTCGACACGGGAACGTTCCGATCCCTGCAGGATGCCGGCGAGTTCGTCCGCGTGATGGAGGACCGGACGGGGACCAAGGTCGGATGCGTCGAGGAGATCGCCTGGCGCAACGGCTGGATCACGTCAGAGGATCTGGCAGCACTGGCCGCCCCGCTGATGAAGAGCGGGTACGGCGAGTACCTCGGCCGGCTGGCCGGACGGACGTAGCGACAGGGCCGGCGAGTGACGACGGGGGTCGCACGGAGGCTGGAGAGCGCACGGCAGGACCTGCCGAGCGCGGGGGTCTGGCTGGCCTCACGGCTAGCCGTTCTCGTGGCCGCGATCTACGGAAGCTGGGTGTTCACCGGCTCCGGCACGTCCTTCATCGCCGGGCCCGGCGAGCTCGAGCCCGAGCGCGACGCGGTGTCGATGTGGGATCGCTGGGATGTCGAGTGGTACCGCAGCATCGTGGAGCAGGGATACCTCGCGCCCGCGCACGAGGCGAATGTGGCCTTCCCGCCGGGCCTGCCCCTCCTCCTGCGGCCACTTGCCCTGATCGGCGTCGAGCTGCCGCTAGCCGGGTTGCTCGTCTCGCTGCTGGCTGGTCTGGCAGCCGCCGTCGCACTGGGACGACTCACCGAGCTGGCCGGCGGATCCCGGCCCCTGGGCGTGCTCGCCTGGGTGGCAGCACCGATGGCGGTGTTCCTCGCTGCGCCGTACACCGAGGCGCTCTTCGCGGCCTTCGCCTTCTGGGCCTGGTATCTGGCTCGTCGATCGGCCTGGGTGTGGGCCGGCACCCTCGCCGCCGTCGCGACGCTGGTCCGGGTGAACGGCCTGTTCCTTGCGGTTGCGCTGATCGTGCTGCTGCTGACGACCGATCGTCGGGCCTGGCGGCGCGGCCTCGCGCTCGCTCTCCCTTTCGCAGCAGCAGCTGCCTACGTCGGGTACCTGGGCTCCCTCACCGGGAACTGGATGGCGTGGTTCGACGCACAGCGAGTGGGCTGGGGCCGGGAGTTCGGCTCCCCGGTCGAAGCCCTGAGAACGACCTATGAGATGGCGTTCACCAACGGAGTGGCATCGAGCTTCGCGGTCCAGTACCGCCTCGAGATAGCGGCTGTGGCAGTCGCCCTCGCGTTCGCCGTGGTCCTGGCGGTCAAGCGCTGGTGGGGGGAGTGCACGTACGTCGCCCTCACGGTCCTGGCCCTGGGTACGAGCACGCTCTTCTACTCGGTCCCACGATCGCTCCTGACGCTGTTCCCGATCTGGGTGCTTCTCGGCCTGTGGATGACCAGATCGAGGGGCGTCCTCGTCGCCTACGTCGCCGTCTGCGCGCCCATGATGGTTGTCGGCACCGTGGCCTTCGTCATGGGCCGCTGGGTGGCCTAGCCCTTCTTCAGTCGTCGGCCCATGCGCCGCAGCGGTTCGGTCGCCCGCCACGTCCGGCTCGAGAGCACGGCCGAGAGCGCCGCCGCATCGGCGGCAGCAGTGTCCGCGCCCACCGCACTGGTCGGCACCTCGGGCATCCGGGTGATCCGCTCGAAGAACCGGGTCAGCTCTTCGGCGAAGCCGGCCCACGTGTGCTGCGCGATGGCGAGGCGGAGCGCTGCCACCCGTTCGGTGCGAGCAGCCTCGTCCGACAGCATTGACACCAGGTCCTCCGCGTATCGCTCGACGGACCAGCCGGCTGGCAGCCCGGCCACTCCGGAGATCTCCCGGAGCGGGCCGAAGTCGGTGAAGACCGTCGGCGTGTCCAGCGCCGCCGCCTCGTACGGCACGAAGCCGAACCCCTCCGCACTGCTCGGGTAGAGAACGGCGGTGGCGTTCGCCAGCAGCCACGCCCGACTCTGGGAGGAGACGTGCCCGACTGTGTGAATGCGTCCGCGAAGGTCCAGATGGCGGGCGGCCAGATCGTCCTCCGCCTCCTTGGAACTGCTGCTCTTGACGTGCAGTCCGGCGAGCACGAGATCGCACGGCTGGCCGGCCTGCAGGGCTGCCTCCCACACCTTGATCGCGAAGTCGCGGTTCTTGTGCTGGAAGTCGTTGCCGAGAACCGCGACGAAACGCTTGCCCCCCAACGATCTCACCAATTCGGACACGTCGTCGCCCGGCTGCTCCGGTGCCTGCTCCACGGTGATGTGGTCCAAGCCGAGGGGCAGCGCCAGCACACGGTCGGGATCCAGGCGCGGCACCTCGTCCATGAGCCGGCTCGCCACGTCTGCACTGATCGTGGTGATGCCGTCCACGCTCAGGGCGATGCGTCGCTGGAGGGCCCGGTAGGCATGCCACGCCTCCGGTGAGCCGTGGTACCGCGGGATGTCGTAGGCAATCAGGTCTAGGTAGGTCGTGACGACGCGAGCGCCCAGCCGACGGGCGGCGGCGATGTTGCTGCGGCCGTCGATCTGGTTCGGGTACCACACCACGTCCGACCGCGGGGGGGCGTCATCGTCCGTCACCACCCTGATGTTCGGCTCGTCGACGAGGTGGGCCGCGTAGGCGGGCAGCTCGGCGAGGCCGACCAGGCGGATCTCGGTGACGTCCTCGCGCTTCGCCAGGGCTCCCAGCGCCGCCGTGGTCAGCACCTGCGCCCCGGTCTCGTGCGGCCCCAGCCACGTCGCGTCGACAGTGACGGTCAGCCGCCCGGCCTTGGGCCGGTAGACGCGCATCGCGTAGTGGCGCGACGAGCTCGGATCATCGGCCTCCAAGGAGTCCACGGCGGCCGCGTGCCGCGGGTCCTCGGCATGGGCGACGTCGGCGTCCGCGGTGACCCACCAGTCATGCCACAGGCCCCGCTCGGACGCGCGCCGGGCCCACGACTCGAGGCCGTCCTCCGCTTCGGGGTCGAACGCTCCCACCAGGTCATCGAGGTCCGTTGCCACGACGACGAGCGCACCTGCCGGGGCCGCCGCCCGCAGCCACGAGCCCTGGCGTGCCGGCCCCGGCACTAGGGAGAGCGACGCGATGCGCGGGTCCGAGTCGATGCGGCTGGTGAACTCGCTCAGCCGGTCCATCGTCAGGAGGGCGGGATCGCCGACGACGACAAGGGTGCGGCCGTGCCGCGACCGGACGGTCTCAGTCATATCGACGCGTGGCGGTCTCGCGACCCAGGCACTGATTTCAGGGTCGCGAGCAGCAGTCGACTCGACCTTCCGCCGGTGAGCCGATGCAGCCGTCGGGCCGCGATGTGCGTTTCGGCGGACGAGAGCCGGCCACCGTGCCAGCCGGCCGCATCGACCGCGACCCGACCGGCGATCTGAGCCGCGCGGCGGCCGCGGCGTGACAGCTCCGACAGGTCCGGCATCCGGGCAGCACCCCTTCCGTGACGACGACCGGGCCACCGGCTTGGCGACCGTTCCAGCAGAGGGTCTAGCCAAGCGGCGCAATCGACACTACCCTCCGGCAATGGCGATATCCGATAAGTCCCCCGAGTCCGTTTGGAACCCCCCCGTCGTGGAGCCGCTCGCCGGCCCCGACGGTGCACCCGTCCAGGACTCCGCGCCCGTCCGCAACGGCGAGTTGGTGTCCCAGATACTGGTGGACCCGGTGGAATAAGGCTGCCGGATCAGGTGCTCGACGCGGCCTCCACGGCGTCCAGCACCTGATCCAGGGTCCAGACCCGGCTCGGTCGTGTCACCCTGACGATCGGAACCCGGTCCGCAACGTCCGCCGCCCAGCGGAAGAAGGACTGCTGGCGTCCGTCCGCTGACGCCAGTTGCGCCACGTCCGAGTGGCTGATGACAACAGCTAGTCGCTCAGCTCCGGACAACGTGGCTGCACTCACCTCGTCGGCTCCCTCGTCCACCGTGAGTTCGATGAGAAGCGAGAGTTCGACCGCGTCCTGCCTGCCACCAGCGATCGTGCGGACCTTCATCCCCCCTGGCTGATGCCGACGCCCGGACTCCACTCCCAGCCGCGCGGCGGCCTCCTCACGCAGGTGCAGCGGGCGCGCCCAACCGTGCACGGTGACCCGGTCGCCGTGCACGTCGACCGGGAGCACGTCGTCGACGATCAACGGGTGCCCGCGCTGCACTAGGGCCATCGTGGTCGTCGACTTGCCGGCCGTGGACATGCCCATGACCGCCACGGCGGTGGTGCCCATCACAACCGCGGACGCATGGAGCGAGTACTGCTCACGCAGGATGCGCACGACGCGCGGCACGAAGCCGTACAGGTAGTAGTCGATCTCAGCCACGTCCAAGTCGGCGGAGACGTCCAGGACGACCCGATCTCGCTGGACCAGCATGCGCCCGTGTTCACGCATGTCCACCAGGACCTCGGTCGGACCGGCCTCGAACTGGACACCCGTTCTGGTGACCATCTCCACAGGGCCTCGTAGATCCGCTCGAGCTTCGGGTTCAGGGCGGGCGAGTAGTACGGGTCCAGCGGCAGGGTCAGCGCCCAACGCGAGCGAAACAGGTCAGCCTCCACAGGATCCGACTTCCTCCGCGCCATCGTCGCACCTTCGTGGTGGGTCAGGTGCGCGTAGGGGGTCCAGGCGATCCGCTGCCCGCTCGCGTGCACGCGGAGGCAGAAGTCGACGTCGTTGAAGTCCCTCGCGAACGCAGAGTCGAAGCCCCCGACCTGGTCGAACACGTCTGCGCGCACCAGCATGGCGGCCGCGGTGACGGCGAGGTAGTTGCGCGGCGTCAGGGTGGAGCCGAAGTAGCCCGGCTCCTTCGCCGGCTTCCCGATCCAGCAGTGCGTCGGGCCGCTCGGCAGCAGCACCATGCCGACGTGCTGCAGTCGTCCGTCGGGGTACGTGAGCTTGCAGCCGACGGCTCCGACGCCCTCGATCTGTCCGAGCTCGAGCATGCGGGTCACCGGGTCGGATTCCGCCACGGTCGTGTCGTCGTTCAGCAGCAGGAGGTAGTCGCCCGTGGCCGCCGCGCGCCCGGTGTTGATCGCGTCCGAGAAGTTGAAGTCACTCGTGGCATAGACGACGTGCCGGAGGGTGTGGCGAACCGGCACCTCGGCGACCACGTCGGGGATGACCCCGGTGGTCACGACGACGATCTCCAGCCGCGTTCTGGTCTCCCGGGCCAGCAGGGACCGCACCGCGTCGTCGACGAACCGGCCGGTGCCACGCAGGTTCGGCGTTCCGATCGTCGGGATGATCACCGACACGAGCGGATCACCCGCAACTGCCGGATGCACCTCGTTCAGGCCGGGTACACGGCTCGGGTGCACCTCACCCCCGCCGAAGGTCCGCTGCAGGTGATCGCGTTGAGCGCGGGCCGCAGCGTCCTGCGCCCACGGCTTGGCGTCGATGGTCAGCGCGGTCGACTCACTCCACGCGCGCCAGTGGTAGTACGGGTGGGCGAGTCGGACCACAGTGCGCAGCTCGGGCAGCAGCCGCAGCGCAAGGTCGAAGTCCTGGGCGCCGTCCATCTCCGTGCGGAGCCCGCCGATCGCCTTGACCCGATCGGTGCGGAACACCGTGAAGTGGCACAGGTACATCTGCGTGAGCAGCAGTTCCGGCGAGAAGCCGGGCTTGCAGTAGAGCTCGAAGTGCTGGCCGCGCCCGTCGATCTTGTCCTCGTCCGAGTAGACCGCGTCGGGCTCATTGCCCTCGGCGATGGCCACGGAGAACGCATCGATGCATCGCGGGTCGAGGGCGTCGTCGTGATCCAGCATCCCCACGTACTCGCCGGTTGCCAGCTCGAGGGCGGCGTTCAGGGCCGAGGAGATCCCGCCGTTCGACTTGGTCAGGACCTGTACACGCGCGTCGTTCGCATGCGCGGTCGCGAACTCCTCGAGGTAGTCAATGACGTCCGGCTTCGTCGAGCCGTCGTTCGCGACGACGAGCTGCCAGTTGCGCGCCTGCTGCCCGATCACGGACTCGAGGCACTCGCGCAGGAAGGCGACCGGCGGGTTGTAGACCGGGACGATCACGGAGATGGTCACCGGATGGTCCGTCGACCCCGGCACGACGGTCGTGGCCTCGGCCAGCCACGCCTTGTACTGCTTGCCGATGTTCCGCTCGTACACCTTGCGCTTCACCCAGCGCTTCACCCGGCCCGCACGTCGCTTGGCCCGGATGAGGGGATTCGACTCCTTCACCGACGGCTCACTCGAAGGTGATCTCGACGGGCAGCTCGACGAGACCCTGGCCGATCTCGCCGCGCGGGCTGCGCACCGCGAACTCCACGGCGTCGTTCCACGAGTCGAGCAGTCGGGAGCCGGTGTAGTCGAAGACGTCGATGTGCACGCGGTAGCGGCCGGGAAGCAGCGGGTTGTCGGTGAGTGCGAAACGCACCTTGTGGTCGCCCTCGATGGTGCCGAAGTCGACCCCCCAGCGGTGGTTGTTGGGCATCGATACCAGCGTCCCCGAGTCGTGCTGCAGGGCGATGCGGACGTTCGGACCGAGGACCGGCTCCGCTGCCGTGATGCCCAGGCTCAGCTGGAACGTCGTGCCCGTCTCCGCGTGCGTGATCGGAGTGCCGGCCAAGTCGATGACCTCGGCGGACATGACCCGCACGCTCTGGTCTCCGGCACGCGGCCCCTCGTCATCGCGCACCGCCGCGATCATGGGGTTGCGGGCCGCCTCCTCCGCATTGACCTTGCGCAGGTAGGCGCTGATGGTCTCGACGGCCTGCCCGTGCTGCTGCATCACGCCGCGCTCGAGCCACGCCACCTCGTCGCACAGCCCCTCCAGCTGCCCGAGTCCGTGGCTGACGACGATGATCGTCTTGCCCGCTCGGCGCAGCGAGTAGAGGTGGTCGAAGCACTTGCGCTGGAACTCCTCGTCGCCGACGGCGAGCACCTCGTCGATGAGCAGGACGTCCGGCTTCATGTGCACCGCGACCGAGAACCCCAACCGCACGTACATGCCGCTGGAGTAGTGCTTGACCGGGTCGTTGATGAACTCGCCGAGGCCGCTGAACTCGATGATCTCGTCGGTCACCGCGGCGATCTCCTTGCGCGGCAGGCCCAGGATCGAGCCGTTCAGTGCGATGTTCTCGCGCCCCGTCATGTCGGGGTGGAACCCGGCACCGAGCTCGATGAGCGCCGCCACCCGGCCCTCGGTGTGGATGGTGCCCTCGGTGGGCCGGTAGATGCCGCCGATCATCTTCAGCAGCGTCGACTTGCCGGAGCCGTTGTGGCCGATGAGGCCATAGACCGCGCCCTTCGGGATCTGCAGCGACAGGTCACGCACCGCCCAGAAGTCCTCCGAGTTGCGCGCCTTGCCCCGGACGATGCGCTCCTTGAGGGAGTTGCGGCGATCCGTGTGGCGCATGAAGCGCTTGCCCACGTGCTGGACGTCGACAGCGAAGTCCTCCGAGCCGGCCATCAGAGCAGCTCCCCGATGTCTTCGCTGCCGCGCTCGAACAGCACGAAGCCGGCCCAGAAGACCAGGAATCCGCCCAGCAGCAATGCGCCGATGGACCACAGCGGCGGGGCAACGAGCGAGTACATGACGTCGTGCATGCCCTCCACGTACCACGTCATCGGGTTCAGCTTGATGACCCAGCCCAGCAGCTCGTTCTGGCCCTCGACCATGTCGATCGGGTAGAGGACCGGCGTCAGGAAGTAGAGCGCACCGAGGACCACGGCGACGATGTACTGCACGTCGCCGAAGCGGGCGTTCAGCACGGACAGCATGAGGCCGAGCCCCTGCGAGAAGAGGAGCGCCCCCAGCAGGATCGGCAGAGCCAGGATCCACGTCCAGCCGGCGTTGCGCAGGAAGAGCAGCATCGCGATGAGAACGATCAGTTCGAGCAGCACCTGGATCAGCTGCACGATCGAGGCGCCGAGGATGGGCGTCCAGGCCGGGAACTGCACCTTCTTCAGCAGCTCGCCATTGGACTTCAGCTGCGTCATCGACAGGTTGAGCACGCTGGAGAACAGGTTCCACGTCACGATGCCGGTGAACAGGAACGCGGCATAGGAGCTGCCCTCGCCGTTGCCGAGCGGGGGTGCCTGGATGCGGAAGACGATGCTGAAGACAGCAGCGAAGACGATCAGGGTGGCCAGCGGCTGGAGGAGAGACCAGGCCCAGCCCAGGACACTGGCGCGGTAGCGGGTGGCGAAGTCCCGGTTGGCGAATGCCCAGACGAGGGCCCGCTGGGAGTAGAGGTCGGTCAGCACAGGCGCCCGCCCCTCCTCCTCATGATGCGGCGATCCTACCCGTCGCGCCGAGGCGCGATGTGCGACGAAATGCGGGCCTTCGTGACTACGCTCGAACCACCCACCAAGGAGGCTTCATGTCCCGTGTGACCACTCGCTCCCGGGCCGGGCGGATCCTGCTGTCCGGCGCGCTCGCCCTCGGCCTGACGGGAGCGGCCTTCGGGGTCGCCTCCCCTGCGTCAGCCGCATCCAACGGCTTCATCGCCGTCCCGAACGGGATGGTCGGGGTGACCGAGCAGATCGTCATCAACGCCCCGAAGGCCATCGGGCAGGTGGTGACCATCGGCCTCCAGGTCGGCGGAACCTCGCAGACACTGCAGACGACGATCGGGTCCAACGGCTACGGCTCGGTGTCGTGGACTCCCGGTGGGGCAGGCACCTGGACCATCAACGGCCTGGGCGTCATCTCGAACCTGGGTTCGACGTCGGCGTCGGTGGCGCCGATGCCGACGTACACGGTGCTGCTCGCACAGAACGAGGTGCAGCAGGGAGTCGAGCAACAACATCCTCGCCGCAGTCGTGGCGCCCATCGGGACCCTGGCGCCCACGGGTTCGGTCACCTTGCAGACCGGTGGCAGCGGCAACGCCCTGGCCAGCGCCCCCCTGACCGGCTCGTTCGGCGCCAACACGTCCACCGCGACGATTCCGTGGACCCCGACATCAAGCGGTGGGATCGCCGTCCAGGCGACGTACTCGCCAGCCTCCGAAGGCCAGTTGGCGTCCACCAGCCCCATCTCGCAGCCGAACTCCACGACCGCGGTGACCACGGTCGCGATGCGCTGGCCCACGAACCTCTACGTCGGCAGCCAGACGACGCTGCAGGCCGTGCTGGGCGCAGGCATCCCGGACGGCACGGTGTCGTGGTCCTGGGACGGCCAAGGCATCAGCGGATCGATCCCCACAGTGAACGGCGTGTCCAGCTTCCAGTGGGCTCCCCCGGCCAGTGGCGTCCACACGATCAACGTCCAGTACACGGGCGCCCGGCCGACCCAGGCCGGGCTGCTCTGGTACAACGGCAACGTCAGCCAGACCGTGAACGTGCTGCCCGCCAAGTCCGTCGACAACATCACCGTGGACCCGCCTGGGCAGCCGGTGTGGAACATCGCCAAGCCCATCAACATGACCACCGGCTCGACGGTGACGCTGGTGGGCGCGAGTCAGTCCGGCACGCAGGTGCTGTTCAGCGAGCAGGGTCCGTGCGTGATCGCCGGTGCCGTGCTCACTGCGCTCGCCGCCGGCCAGTGTCAGGTGACCGCGGTGTCGCCGGGCAGTGCCACCCTCACCCCGGGCAGCGAGACGTACACGATCACCATCACCAACCCGCCCAAGAAGAAGAAGCGCTAGCTCCTTGCTGCGGCACTCGTGGCTGGACATTCCGGACACCGGCCAGCCACAAGTGCCGCAGCACAGCCCCTAGGCGCCGCGGCCCTTCATCTTGCGCAGCGGCGCGGTGACCTTCCACGAGCGGGTACTCGTCATGAAGTCGAGTTCCTGGCGCAGGGCCGCGGCGGCCGCCTTGTGCGCGACCACCTGCGCCTGCAGGTCGTCGGCTCGCAGCACCACGAACGATCGAATCCCGAGGAAACCCTCGATCGAATCGTGCGCGTCGACGACCGTGAAGGACACCTGGGCGGGCTCCCCCGCCCGTCCGTCGCCCAGCGGCAGCGTGATCACGGACCCCAGGTAGACGTCCTCCCGAACAGGACCCCCCGGGCCAGCAGCCTCGATCGTCGCCACCCCGGGCATGGAGCGCGTCGACAGAAGCAGCACGAGCGGGCCGTCGACGGGACGGGTGATCCGCACGTCGACCCGGCGGCCCGGACGTACCTCATTGCCCCAGGCCTGCGGCGCCCCGAAGGTGCCGATGACGGCGGCATCGACCACCTCGAAGTCCCGCTCGCCTCGAGGCTGACCCAGCAGGGGCGTCGACCCCTCAGAGGTCAGGTGCGCGTAGTAGCGGTCGGCGTAGCCCCCATCGGGTGGCGCTTGGCCAACCGCCAGCATGTACTCACGTCCAAGTTCGATCTCGGGGATCACGGGCGTCCTCGCCTCCTCGTCCGCAGCCGCGCGCACCTCTGTCAGCAGGATCGCGGCGACGTCCTGCCAGGTGATGGGGTCTGCACCGTCCGCGGCGATCCGCTCCTCCGCAGCCGCGCGGGCCGTCTCGTCGAGGGCTGACTCCTCAAGCACGCGCACGAAGTCGTCCACGTCGTCGGTCTCGAAGTATGCGGCGAGTTCTCTGCCGGCCTCGGGGATCGACGAGTTGCGCGCCGCCACTGGGAGCTTCCCGAACGCGAGGCTCTCCGAGACCGGCAGCCCCCAGCCCTCGTAGCGGGACGGGTACACGGTGAAGTCCGCATGCGCGTAGAAGCTGCGCAGATCGGCGTCGGAAACGCTGGCAGACAACACGCTCACCTTGCCGCCCAGCCCTCGGGTCCGCACGTAGGCGTCGAGGAACTCGTCGGCATGCCAGCCCAAGCGGCCGATGCACACCAGGTCGGGCACGCCCTCCGCGCCATGCCGCTCGATGAGCCGCTCCCAGGCTCGGAGCGCAAGGATGTGGTTCTTGCGGGCTTCGACGGTCCCGACGAAGAGGGCGTACGGACGCGGCCAGGGGCGGTCCCCACCGGTCGCGGCGCCCGGCTCGATGCCGCACGGCAGGGCGGTCGCACCTCCAGCCGGTGGTTGCCAGCCGCGGGCCGCGCAGTAGCGCTCGTAGTCGCGTCGGCTGGAGTTCGAGATGGCGGGGACCCTCGAACCCGTCTGCGTGATGAGGTTCAGGTAGCGATCGAAGAGTTGGTGGACCGCGGCTGTGTGCCCGGTTTCGAGCACAGGGGTGAGGTCGTAGAGCAGGTACACGCACCGGGCACCCGCGGCGTGCGCGTCACGGGCCGCGAGCATGAGGGCGTCGTTGATCCACACGGCGCCGAGGAACAGCAGGGTCGTGCTGCCGGTCGATCACGACCGGTTCGGCTGTATGCGCGCGTGCGAGACAGGCTGAGAGCTGCAGCCGCCAGGTTGGCGCGATCGTTGCTGCCGCGCGTGGAGGCCCCTTCTGCCACAAGCACCCGAGTCTCTGCGTCCGTGAGGGTCACGAACACGCCGCGCGGACGGTCGAGCACGACCGCGCGGCTGGACAGCTCCTCAGCGAGGATCAGCGGCACCGTCTCGGCGATCACCCGCTGGACTCCGGACACGGACTCCTGCCTCTGCAGGAACTCCACGAGGTCGGTGACGTCGAGGAGCAGACCGGCCATGCGCCCAGCGTAGGGGAGCCCGGTGGACCCGTATCCTGCCGACGTGGCGGGGAAGATGCGCAAGTCCGGATTCCTGGACGCTGGCCTCGTATTCCTCATCGCCGGATTCGCGGCCTTCCTCTCCGGTGCCCAGCGCTGGACCGGCTTCAACTCTCCGGACTCGGAGTTCTACGCGTCGTTGGCGCTCTTCGGCGACGACGTGGCCGGACGCGCCATCGACCCCGCGTACACGACCACGCGCCTGGGCTACATCGCGCCGGTCCGACTGCTGACGTCACTCCTCGGGCCCTGGGCAGGATTCGCCACCTGGCGGTTCCTGCTGATCCTCGTCATCGTCGGCGCCGTCTACGGCCTGGTGCGGCTGGCCAGCGTCCGACCCCTCGCGGTGATCGCTTCCGCCCTCGCCGCGCTGAACACCGTCGTACTCAGCTTCGTCGGCAACACCTACCTGACGGGCACGCTGCTCGCCGGCGTGCTCGCCCTGCTGCTGGTCGGGGCGTGGCGGGCACTCGGGCACCCACACCCTTCCTGGCTGCCCGCGCTGCTCTCGGGCGCACTGCTGGCGTGGTTGGCCATGGTGAACCCGTACGGGATGCTGCTCGGCCTGTCGATGTGGCTCGGACTGTGGGTGATGGCGGTCATCCGCGACGGCGACGTCCGCTGGCGGCGGCTTGCCCGTGACGCGGCGGCCGGTGTCGTCGGCGCTGCTCTCGACCGGAGCCGTGTTCCTGGTGGCCGGGTGGGCCATCTTCCCCGGACGGTCGTGGCTGGGCACCTACCTCGAGTGGAACTCGCGTCTTGACTACGCCGTGTTCGTCGGCGACCCCGACGTGTGGCGACGCGACATCGCGCTGCTCGTTCCGCTTGCCGCAGTCCTCGTCGCGCTCATCGCCCTGTGGGTCGGTCGCGACCGCCGGGTCGCGGCGGCCGCCCTCGTGGTGTCATCGCTGAACTGGGCGTTCACCTTCGGCTACCTGTGGCTCGTGCCCGGCCCGTGGCTCGAAGCACCCACGTACGTGGCGCACTGCTCTGGCCGGGTGCCCTCGCCGGAGCCGCTCTGGCGTTCGGAGCGGTGGTTGGTCGAGGGCAGCTGCGCTGGCCGGTGTGGATTGTGGGAGCCGGGGCGGTAGCCGTCACCATCTGGGCCGGCCACTCGTCACGTGAGCTCACGGGCAGCCAAGGCCTGCTGATCCTCGTCCTCATCGCGGCGGTGTTCGCGGCAGCCGCCCTCGCGTGGCGGAGATGGCCCGAAAGGGCATGGACGGGGGTCGGCGTTGTCGTGGCACTGGCGGTACTCGCCGGTGGTGCTCAACTGCTGCAGAACGGGCGCGGACTGCTCGGCATCTATGGACAGTTCCCGTTCCGTGCGGCCTACGAGGACTTCCAGATCGAGGACCTCATGCGCGCCAAGGTGGCTGCGCAGGAGTTCGTCCTTGGCGTGACGTCACCGGACGACACGGTGGGGACGTGGGTGGACCAGGATCGGCTCACGGCCGGCATCGCGGCGATGCAGTTGTGGAGCAACTACAACGCCGTCAGCTACAGCGCGACGATGACAGCGGACGAGTCCGTTCGGCTGGCCGACGTGCGACCGTCGGCGATCGCCATGTACGCGCCCTCGCGCGAGCAGATATACACGTTCTGGCAGTCGCTGCCCCCTCAAGCCCGGGCCTCGGTGCCCGAGTGCACGGCCGTGCCCTTCCTCGGCATCGGCTCGCCCGAGGCGCACGTCTGCGTCACCCGCCTCACCTGGTAGGTGACTACGCCAGATTCTGCACCAAGCGTCGGGGGCTCAGCTCACGCTTTGTCGCGTCCGTGGCCTGGCTTCTGAGGGACGCCACCTCCAGGAGCCGACGAGTGGACGTGGGCAGTCGCCGGACGGCTCCCTGCACACGCTCCCGACGCGAGCGGTCCTGCTGCCCACGATCCAGGCCGACCTCCTGGCCGCGGGACACCCGGTAATCGATCACGCACTCGTCATCGACGCGCAGCTCCTCCCGCGACGCCGCGACCAGGCTCCACCACCGATCGTGCAGCCAACCGGCAGGGATGGGCACATCCGCGAACGCGACGGGGCGCACCGCGCTGGCACCTCCGGTGGCTACGGAGTAGCGAAGGGTCGTGCGCATCCGCTCGGCTGCCGAAGCCGTCGCCCAGTCCAACGGCACGGGGAATGCCGTGCGAAGTGTGCCGCCGATCGGTTCGCCCGACTCGTCCACGAGTCGGCCATCTGACGCGACCATCGTCTCGTCACGCCACGTCTCCAGGAGTCCCACCTGGTGGCCGATGCGATTCGCGTGCCAGACATCGTCATGGTCGCCGAGAACGGCGGCATCGAAGTCACGGGCCTCCTCCAGCCCCTGCCGGAAGTTGTGCGCGATGCGAGACACCCGGTCCATCGACTGTGCGGTCGAGTCGACGATGCGCACTCGGGTGCCGAGCATCCGATGGAGGATGTCGCGGGTACTGTCAACGGACCGATCGTCGACGACGACGATCTCGTCAGGCTGACGCGTCTGACTGACGATGCTGTCCAGGGTCGCGCCGAGCCAGCGCTGCGAATTGCTCGTCACCAGCACGGCAGCAATGCGCGTCATCGCGGACTCCTAGCGGCGACGGGCCGCGAGCCGCTGGATGAGTGCCTCGTAGTCATCCGTCACAGCATCCCACTGGTACGCCTCGAGCACGCGCTGTTGCCCAAGTGCGCGCAGCTCTTGGAGCCTCCCGTCATGCATGCCGGACGCAATCTCACTCAGGAGTCCCGTCAGTGCATCGGCGTCCTTCCAGAAGAACGCCTGGTCCGCGGTGACCTCGCGGTTGAACTCCACGTCGTACGCCAGCACTGGAGCGCCCGCGCCCATCGCCCGCAGGAGTGACGGATTGGTGCCGCCCACCGAGTGCCCATGGATGTAGGCCGTGCAGTTGGCGTAGAGCTGGTCCAGCAGTGCCTGGTCGTAGATGCCGCCGGTGAAGCGAATCCGCTGATCCCCTCGAGCGGCTTCACGCACCTTGTCTACGTACCACTGTGCATAGGGAGCACTGCCCACCGCGACGAGTGGGCGCTCCTCGGCGCTCTCGCGAAAGGCGTGCACAGCGTCCAGGACATGGTTCTCCGGCTCGAATCTCGCGACGATCAGGTGGTACGCCCCTGGTTGGAGCCCGAGTTCGCCTATCCGGTCCGATCCGGGGTCGATCACCTCGGCCCCGTAGGGGATCACCACGCAGTCCCGCCCGTACCTCGCCTTCACGTGGTCGGCGATGGCCTGCGCGTCCGCGATCACCTCGACACCCCAGTCGACGGACGCTCGTTCCGCCCATCGGTAGTACTTCGCCCCGGCACCGCGCCACTTCTCGCGCTTGGACTCGAGACCGTCCAGGTGGATGGCCGTCGGGATGCCGGCCATCGCGAGCGGCTTCAGCAGTGGCGCGTTGCCTGCATTCAGCAGGAGCACGACGTCCGGGTGCTCCTTCACGATCGCGTGCGCGGTGCTGAATGCGGTGTGCGAGAGCGTCTCGGTCATGCGGTGCCGGACGGCGGGCAGGTTCACGAGCGTCATGCCCTCGTAGGTGGTCAGCCGCTGCCCGGGATTGCGGCAGTACACGGTCACGTCGTATCCGCGGGCAGCAAGCCGCCTGCCGATCTCCTCCACCGCCGTCTCGAAGCCACCGTAGAGCGCGGGAACGCCGCGCGTTCCCATCAAGGTGACCTTCACGCCGCAACCGTACTCATCCCGGCTGGTAGCCTCCCCGCCGTGGAGGTCACCGCTCGCGGCATCGACGGCGTGTGGGAGTTCACCCCCGTCCTCCGGCCCGATGATCGAGGCGTGTTCCTCGAGTCCTTCAAGGCCTCGGTGTTCGAGGAGGCCATCGGCCATCCGTTCGATCTTCAGCAGATGAACATCTCGGTGTCCAAGGCCGGCACGGTGCGCGGGGTGCACTTCGCGGACGTGCCGCCGGGGCAGGCCAAGTACGTGCAGTGCTTCGAGGGAAGCATCCTCGACGTGGTGGTCGACATCCGCGTCGGCTCACCGACGTTCGGCCAGTGGGACGCCATCGAGCTGTCCGCGGAGCTGCGCAACGGCCTGTACATCGCCGAGGGGCTCGGGCATGCGTTCTGCGCCCTGACGGAGTCGGTGACCGTCGGCTACCTGTGCTCGGAGCCGTACGCCCCCAGCCACGAGCATGGCGTCACACCCGTCGATCCGGCGCTCGGCCTGCCGTGGCCGGACATGGAACTGCTGCTCTCGCCCAAGGACGAGGGCGCACCGACCCTCGCCGAGGCGCTCGAGCAGGGGCTGCTGCCCGACTACGCCGAGTGCCAGGCCTTCGTCGAAGAACTCCGCTCCATTCGTTGAGTGCGGAGTTGTTGCGCGTTTCTGCCCCCCTGGGTCCGCAACAAGTCCGCACTCAACGACGGGACGGAGTCAGGCCGGCTCGCGCGTCTTCGCCCCACGCTTCAGCCAGGCCACCGGCACCGCCTGAAGCGCACCCACCACCGCGAGCCCCACGAAGACGAGGGTGTACGACCCGGTGGCCAGCACGATCGCCCCGCAGACGATGGGACCGATCGCCCCGAACAGGTACGTGACCGTGAACACCACGGCGGTCAGGCCGGCCGCATCCTGCTGGTCGCGCGCCGTCATCGGGATCAGCGCGAGTCCGGCCGTGAAGCCGGCCGCGAGGGACAACGCGTACGCCACGAGTGCCACGATCGCCGCGGGCGTCGGACCGAAGGCGAGGACGAGCAGCGACACCACGCCCACCGCCACGATCAGTGACAGCAGCAGCCGCGGCCGCTCACTGCGATGGATCGCTGACGGCACGACCAGCGCGGCGAGGATCTGCACGATGCTGAACACGCCGAAGGCCAACCCTGCTTCCGCCGGAGTGAGACCGCGGTCGACGAACGACGGCGCCAGCCAGGCAACAGAGCTGTAGAACACGATCGAGTTGATGGCCACCCACGCCGTCAACGCCCAGGCGATCGGATCACGCCAGGGCAGTTCGGCCACCCTCAGCCGCATCCCTCCCGTGACGGGGGTCCGGAAGGGTCGCTCGTACAGACTCCACGCGAGCCAGCCGATCGCCGCAGGGATGGCCCAGAAGGCGAGTGCACGCTCCCACGACCCCAGCAGCTGGGACAACGGCACGGTCAAGGCGGCGGCAGCACCGGCACCGACGAACATCGCCGTCGTCCAGGCGCTCGTCGCCACTCCGATGCGCGCCGGGGCCTGGCCTCTGATGATTCCCGGGACGAGCCCGGCCCCGAGGGCAATCCCCGTTCCGGCGAGCACCACGGACACCGGCAGCACCATCGGATGCGCTGCCCACAGACGCATGCCCATGGCCACGAAGAGGATTGCCAGCGCTGCCGACACCACGCGGGTGGCGCCGAACCGCGCGGCCGTGATCGGAGCGAGGATGGCGAAGGCTCCCATGCACAGCACCGGGATCGTCGTCAGGGCGCCGAGCATGACCTCGTTCGCCCCCGTCGCCTCCTGGATCTCGCGCAGCACGGTGGGCAGGCTGGTGAGCGCATCCCGCAGGTTGAAGGCGACCAGGGCGATGACGACATAGAACAGCGCCATCGATCTCGGCGCCGCCCGCGTCATCCGGCCATCCGAACCGGCACTCAACGATCGGTGCGGATGCCGAGGCTGACGCCGGGGTACGCGGTCCGGTCCACAGTCATCCGCAGACGCGACTTCACCGCGCCGGCCCACCATGCCAGGGCCATCTGCTGCAGGGCGTACTCCTCCTTGCCCAGGCGGTAGGACTCCTCGCCCGGGCCCTCCGCATACATGTGACCGTCCCGCCAGCGCAGTTGAAGTGCCCGGGCGTCGCGCGCGTGCGCGGCGAGGAACTCACCGGCCCGCGTGTCCGCTGCGGCGTACGCGTTCGCGAACGCGTCGACGCCGACGAAGGTGGCCGGGCGACGCACGCCCCAGCTCACACCCATGGGGTAGTAGATCTGCCCACCCGGCTGGTAGACCGTGCCGCCCGGCGCGGCGTACGGCGGCGACGGGTACTCCACGACCGCGAGTGCGCGGTAGACGATGTCCGCGTTCATGAACAGCGCTTCCGGCACCGGCTGCCCCGCCGACCGCAGCAGGCTGGCCGCCCACCACAGGTGCTGCACGTTCTGGACGTAGTCCGGGTTCACGATGCCGTGGTTGATGACCGTGCCATCCTCGTTCGCGTTCGTGCCCGGCAGTCTGATGTCCGGCCTAACACCGTTGAAGACCTGCTCCTGCCGCAGGTCGCCGGGCCGCGCGAATGCGGCGATCGCCATCCCGATCAGTGCATCGCGCCATTCGCTGTAGCGCGGATGCTCCGGCATCATCGCCATGGCCAGGGCCGGCGCGAGCAGGTCCCAGGAGACCTCGTCCGCCTGAGAGTTGCCCGGCGTGATGTCCGTGCCGAGTCGGTTCCGCAGGTACCGCGGACCCCGAGCGGTCGCGTAGTCGGCTTCGCTCTCCACCATCGCCGCCACCAGCGCGCGCTCGTTCTTGCTCAGCTTCGGCCACAGCATCCAGCCGGCCTGCCCCACCGTGACGGCCCACAGCGCCGACTGCCAGGTGTTGCCCCAGCCGCCAGGGGTGACCGCTCCGTGCTGGCAGGCAAGCGAGCGGATGTGCCAGCGCGCGTAGTCGGTCAGCTCCTTCTTGCTGATGTTGTTGATGGTGCCCCAGGGCGACGTGGTCAGGGCCACCGCGGCCGAGAGGGCCGAGTTGGCCGAGCGCCGGACGGACTCCTCGATCGTCTTGTGGGTGCTGAGCGGGTCGTAGAACGCGACGTCGGTCCGACCGCGCAGGCGGTCGGTGAGGTCGCTGGTGACGACGTAGCGCAGCCCGTCCTGCAGCGTGCCGAGCACCTCCTGGTTGCCGACGATCGCGCGACTGCCGCCGGGAGTCTTGGGCTTGTCGACCAGCTTCTTGAGCTTCTTGCCAGTCTTCTCACCCGCGAACGTTCCGGAGGGGCAGTGGTCGTCGCGCGTGGCCTGGCTGCCCACCAACGCGGTCTCGTCGACCGCGAGCGGGTGCACCTGCCTGGTCGTCGGCCGCAGGGCACCGAGGCCCCCGCTGAGGACCCACGCGCTTCGGTCCTGCACCACCCCCGGCTCCGAGCGGCCGTCACGGTCCCAGTCACCGACCACCGGGAGGTCCCCGAACGAGCCGAACACGAAGCTCAGCACCGCCGTGCGGGCCCGCCGATCACGGTCGACGTCGATGGTTCGGTCCACCTGAGGCTTGGCGTCGACGCCGGTCAGCCGCAGGTACCACTCACCGGCGCGGAAGATGCCGAGGTCGTCGAACCCCGTCGCCGTCCCAGTCGCCCACGACGGGCCGGTCCCCCGGCCGGCCATAGCTGATGGGATCGATCGCTTGGCCGCTCACCAGCTGCCACAGCCATTGCCCGTCGCGGAAGACGCCGACGTCGACCTGCCCGTCCCCGTCGATGTCCCCCGTCACCGGCACGTCCCTGGGGTCACCCCCGAACGTGGTCCGCGCCTCCCATTGCGGGGAGTTGGCGGCGGCGTTGGTGACGAACCACTGACCCGCCTCGTACCGCCCCGGCGTGGCGACGCCGTCGCCGTTCCAGTCGGCCATGAGGGGGATGCCGGTGGCGGGCGGCAGCTGCACCTCGGTTCCGGTGCGGCGACGTGAGCCGTCCCCCCAGACCACCCAGACGCCCCGATCAGCCGCGCCCGCGGCCGGGACGGACAGCGGAAGGATCTTGCCCTTGGGCCACTTCGACGGGACATCCGGCAGATCGGGCAGGTCGGGTGCGGGTTGGACCCGGGGCTGCCCGTCGGGTCCCGTTTGCGCTCCCACGCTGGCGGGCGCCGTCGCCAATGTCGCCACGCCGACCGCAACCGCCGTCGGCACAGCAAGCCAAGCCCGGGCGCGCCAGCGGCCGAGCGTCCGGCGCTGCATCACGGGACGCACTCCGGGCACAGGTCGTTGGGCGGCATCGGCACTTCGACGGACACCACCCGGTCATCGTTCCGCTCGGCCAGGTATGCGTCGAAGAGCTCGCCGGATGAGGGCCGGAACCACAGGGCGACGAGGTCGAGCTCCGGGCTGGTCTGCAGCGAGAGGTCGACGTAGCCGAGCGCCCGGCTGTCGTACGGGAACGCGGGCAGGCCCTTGTAGAACTTCTGCTCCGTCTTCGACAGCACGCCGTGCAGCGACATCACCCAGAGGTTGGGCAGCGTGCCTGCACCGTCCCACAGCAGGGTGGCCCGATCCGGATAGGGACGGGCGGCCTCCTGCGCGCGGATGATCGCCTCGCCGACGAGCGGGTCCTCGATGCCGCGGGTGCGATCCGCACCCGCCTGCACTCCCGCGGCGGCCGCCAGGCCGTCACCTCGCGGTGTCAGAGCGCCCGCGTAGCCGAACAGGGCGACGATGATGACCAGGCTCAGGGCCGTGGCGAGAGCGGCACTCACGCGAGGCAGCCCATCGACCACGCGCACGATCGCCACGGCGACCGCTGCCGCGATGAGGGGCGCCACTGCCAGCAGCATCGCGTCGAGCGGCTTGAGGAAGTAGTAGGCCTGCAGACGGCCGACGCCGGCCGCATCGACGGCGCCGAGGAAGTACAACGCCACCGCTCCGAACCCGACGGTCGGACCGAGGACGGCCACCGCCAGCGGCCAGCCACGTCGCACTCCGATCAGCACGGCGAGCAGGATCGCGATCACCGGCGCGAGCAGGGCAATGCCAAGCTCGAAGGGCACCATGCCGGTGCTGACAGCACCTAGGTCGGAAGTGACGTCAGCACCGCCCTGACCCGGCTCGACGCCGAGGATCGCCGAGAGCTGGGTGAGCGCGAGGAAGCCGCCAGCGAGGGCGGCGGCCAGCAGCCAGAGGACACCCAGCCACCAGCGGTACCGGATCAGCGCGACGGCGACGATCACGCCAGCGGGGATCAGGCCGAGCACCAGAGGAGTCCACAGCCCGATCACGGAGATGACCGCCAGCGGGATCACGAACCAGCCCAGCACTCGCGCCGACCGCAGGCTACGAGCGCTGAGGTAGGCCGCGACGACGACGACGGTCACACCCATGGCGAAGTTCGTGAAGCCGGCGTTGTAGAGGTAGGCAGGGGAGCCGAGCAGGCCGAAGACCGCGACGAGGGCCACGCCCAGAGGCCGTGCCCAGGACTCTCGCGAGCGTCCGCCAAGCCGGGCCGCGAGATCCCCGGCCACCCACGCGAGCGCGACCAGGCAGGCGGCGAACGTGATCGCGTTCCACTGCACATAGGGCCACAGCAGGCCCGGACGGTCGAGCAGTGGCTCCACCGGCCGCAGGCCGAGTTCGAGCAGCGACCACACCGTCGAGTGCAGCGACGGGTACCACTGGTTCCACGCGACCGAGCCATCGATCGTCGGCCACGTCGTGCTCGCCGACTCGTAGGTGTTGGCGAACGTGGTGAAGTGCGCGTGGTTGTCCCACCCGCTGAAGAACAGGCCGCTGACGATCTCCGTGGTGGATCGGCCGAGGTAGGCGGCCATCAGCCAGAAGGCACTGACCACCCCGAACACCAGGGCGATGCCGTCGCTCAGGCTCGGCCTCGGGATACGCGCATCGCGTAGCCCCGGCACGAGGCGCAGGGCGAGGATCGTCAGCAGCAGCAACGAGAGCAGCGCACGGGAACTCACCGACGTGACCGGCAGGCCGCCTGCGCGCGGGAAGACGACGGCGACGACACCGAGCAGCACCAGGCCGGAGATGACCGCTCGCTCGGTGAGGCCGCGACCCCAGGGCGGCAGGATCACCAGCAGCACGGCGGCGGCCACCAGGCCCACGGGCGGGATCAGCCACAGGACGACGACGGTCAGGGCTGTGGCCGCCCCGAGGGCCCCGACGTACCGGGTGGTCGCCGTCATGGACGGAAGCCCATCAGCACGTCCACGGGCGCGGTCTGTACGGCGCTGACGGTGGCGGTGGACCCGCTCACCTGCTGGCCGTCCAGGGGCACCGGCGTCCATCCGGTGGGCGCGGTGACCTGCACCGTCAGCGTCGACGGTGTCCAGATCGACTGCGGCAGCGCGCGCAGGCGGTAGTCGAGTCGTCCCTCTGCCGCACTGCCGAACGTGCCGGCCGGCAGTTCGTAGGACACGGACACGGCGTTCTGCCCACCCGGCGGAGTCCAGCCCACGACACGGATCATCTTGTGCCCGAAGCCGTCATCGACCCAGCCACGCCCGAGCTGCGGGTGGTTCTTGAACGGCCGCACCGCGAAACCGGTCGGGTACGAAGCGCGGTAGTCGCGCGCCGCGTCTGGCGCGTACATGATGTAGGCGGCCTTCAGCCAGGTCGTCTCGTAGCCGATGCGGCCGAAGGTGCCTTCTGCGGGCCGGTCCGGTGGCGTGGCGTTGGTGACGGTCATCTGCTGGGCGACGGACGCCGATCCGTCCTCCCGCAGCTGCACGGTGACCAGGACATTGCGCTGCTGGAAGACGTCGACCTTGCTCTGGTTGCCGTTCTGCGTGTAGACGGCCGACCAGTCGCCGACTTCAGGGTCATCGACGACCCCGGCCGCGCCGGCCTCGAGCGCGAGGGCCTCCAGCTGCGGGCTGCGCATCCAGACCTGGAAGTGCCGGCCCGGAGCGGTGCTCGCCACCGCCTGCGCGGCGGCGACCAGGTCGTTGCCGGAGAGGAGACGTTCCAGCAGGATGTCGAGCAGCTCCTGATTCGCCTGTTGGCGTTCGGCCGCCCCCTCCTGTCCGAAGTCCGCGTACGCGTCGATCAGCAGGATCTCGCCGAGCCGTTGCCCGTCCACCGTGCCGTAGACCGGGGACTCCACTGCCCCGGTGGCGTCGAGCATCGCCGCGATGGCAGTCAGGTCCAGCGTCATCACCCCATCCACGGGCGGGTAGTTGCCGCCGACCCATGCCTCGGCCATCTCCTTGCCGGAGAACTGCAGGTTCGGGTGGGTGTTGGTGACGACGAACGGCGCGTTCCGGGGATTTCCGGGGAAGAAGGGGTTGGCCGCCGGCCCCCACCAGCTGACCGGAGCGTTCAGGGGTGGGAAGAGCTGCGTGCTCGTCGGTCCCTTGATCGGAATGGAGATCCGGCCCTCGTTGAACTCGACCAGCACCAGCGTGAGCGGAGCGCCACCGCTGGCCCGCATCTCCGCCTGGTTCCCGATGGCGATGAGGTAGCGCCGGACACCGTTCGCCCCGAGCGCGTCGGGGAGTACCGGCGCGATGCCCTCGAGTGACTCGACCGCCTGCTGCACGGGGGCCATCTCGCCCAGCGCGCGGTCACGGATGCGATCGAGAGGAGTCGCCCACACCGCCTCTGCGCGGATCGCCTGCAGATGCGCGGTAGCGGCATGCAACTGGTCGCTTGCGGTCGTGACCCGGTCGGGCAGGTCCGCCAGCATGGCGAGGTCGATCGCGCCGTCCCGGAAGATCTTCTCGCCGCCCCCCTTGCCGGACAGGTCCCCGTAGAGACTGAGCAGGCCGCCCGATGCGTCGGTGATGTTGGATGCCGCCGCAACCACGTCCCGCCAGTTCTGTACGGCGACATCGACGCCGCGGAGTCGCTCGAGCAGGGCGAGCTGCGGCAGGTCCACGGACCGGTCCAGCTGGATGGTCGACTCCTGGGCGGCTGCGTACTCCCCGGTGACCTGGTCGTACTCACCCGCCTGGAGCCCGGCCGCGGTCTCCGTCAGATGGCTCTGCAGGCCGTACCCACCCCAGGCCAGGCTGGTGAGGGCGTACAGAAGCCCCGCCTGCATCCAGAAGACGAAGCCGCCCACCACGAGAACGAGGAGGCCGCCCAGCACGAGTCGTGGGCGGCGCACAGTCACTTCGTGAGTATAGGTAGGGCTTCCGGGCAATCCCGGTCTCGCCCGCGCGAGCCCTAGTAGGCGCCGTCGCCCATGAGGACGGCCTTGACGGTCTTGGCGACGATGACCAGATCGAGTGCCGGCGACCAGTTCTCGACGTAGTCGAGGTCGAGCCGCATGCGCTCCTCCCAGTCGGTCTCCTTGCGTCCGGAGACCTGCCACAGGCCGGTCAGTCCAGGCTTGGTCAGGTGCCGGCGGTGGTCGGCGTCACCCAGCAGCGGCATCTCGTCCACCAGCACCGGGCGCGGACCGACCAGAGACATGGTCCCGGCGATGACCGCGACGACCTGGGGCGTCTCGTCGATCGACCACCGGCGCAGGAATCGGCCGACGGGGGTGATCCGCGGATCCTCCTTGTAGCGATCGAGGATCAGTTCGTCGGGTGAGCCGATCACCTCGTCGCGCTTGGCGTCCGAGCCCAGGTACATCGTCCGGATCTTCGCCACCTTGATGATCTGGCCGCCACGGCCGACCCGCTCCTGGAAGTACAGGACCGGCCCGCGGCTGGTCAGCTTCACGGCTACCGCGGCGACGAGCATGAACGGCAGGAAGAGGGCGAAGAGCAGCGCGCCGAAGACGATGTCGAGCGTGCGCTTGATAGCCCGCTTCGGGCCGGTCAGGTGGGGCTCGTCGAGGTGCAGCAGCGGCAGGTCGGCCGCCATGCGCATGGTTACGCGAGGGCCGGCGATGTCGCCGACCGTGGGTGCGACGAGCAGGTCGATCCGCGGGCCTTCGAGGCGCCACGCCAGTCTCTGTACGACGGTCTGCCCCAACGCCTGCGATCCCGCGACGGCGACCGTGTCGGCGTCCTCGAGGGAGATCCGGGTCATCACCTCGTCGAGCCAGGCATCCAGGGCCTGCTCGGCGATGTCGGTGGCGGGCTCGTCGATCACGTCGACAACGGTGAAGCCGGCCACCGGATCGCGGTCGAGCAGGTCGGTGATCTCGATGCTCGCCGCGCCGCTTCCGATGACCACGGTGCGGTGCAGGAAGTGTCCGTAGCGTCGTTCGTGACGAAGCCACGCGCGCAGCCCCCATCGGACGGTCAGCAGCAGCACGAAGCCGACGAGGAACGTGATGAGCACGAAGCCACGGGACAGGTCCAGCTTCAGCGCGAACGCAACGATCGCCACCGCACCGAACACCACCGCGGTGGCCCCGACGACGCGCTTGAACTCCTCCGAGCCGACGCCGAGGACGCGTGTGTCGTAGGCACCCCGCATGACCAGGATGATCATCCACGCGACAACGATGATGACCACGAAGGACAGGTACGTGGGGTCGTTGAGCTCGACGGAGTACGGGATCGCCCAGCGGAGCACGAAGCCGGTGACCCCTGCGACGATCACGACCAGCAGGTCGAGAAAGAACGCGCGGGTGGCATAGACCCGCAGCGGGTCGCGACGCAGGTGCGGACGATCTCGGTGGGAGTGCGCCTCCGCCCAGCCGATGCGCGCGGGCGTGCGTAGCGGGATGGTGTGCTGCTCGGCGAAGTGACTCTTCGCGGACGCGTCGGGCGCGGACACGGGCTCGGCGTCGGGCTTGCCCTCATCGAGCGACACGCGTCACCTCCCCGGTACCAGGACGTCCGACCACGGTAGCAGCGGCCCGAGGCGGTTCCGGCCACGCAGACGCGCGGTTGTCCGAATCTTTACCCGGGGATGAATTGTCCGTTGTGGACGGATATCGGCACAGCCGGGAACCAGGCCGCTACTGGAAGTAGAACCGGACCGGGACCTCGGTGACGGTGATCGCGGCCCCCGACTCGACCTCCTGGCAGTTGGCCAGCGGGTCGCAGACCAGCCGAGCGCCCTCGGGCACCGTGTAGGCGGCATCGCCGTTCTCGGCCCACGCCACGACCCACGACGTGCCGTCCTTCGAGAAGTTGCACGTCACCGTCCCGGTGGCGTCGTCGGTGCACCCGTCGAACGACGCCCCGATCACCCAGTTCTCCAGGGCGAAGAAGCCCTGCTCTGCGTCGGAGCCGGGGTAGGCCTGGATGCCCCGGACAGCGCCGGTGTTGCCACCGGGTCGCTGGGTCCAGATGTACCAGTAGGAACGGCCCACGTCGTACCGAAGGTCGTCGATGTAGGTGCGGACCACGAAACCGGCCGCGCGGGGTCCGGTGATGTCCTGGCCGGCGATGTCGCCCGGGCCGGCGATGCCGAAGTTCAGCTCGGTGTCCCACAGCGGCAGGTCGGGTGCGCCCGCGGCCGCCAGGTACTCGCGCGCCTTCGAGATCGCCGCACCACGTGCAACGGGATCGCCATCGCCCGCGGGATACGTGTGGATGGCGATCACGTCGACCGGCCAGCCCTGCTCACCCAGCGCGGTGAGGTACGCGGGGAAGAACTTGTCGAACGCGGCGGTCAACCGGGTGGTGGGCGAAGCGGAAACCACGAGCGCGTCGGGGTCGATCGCCTTGATGATGTCGTAGGCCCGCTTCGTGAGCTCGGCCATCTCCTCGGGAGTGCCACCCCAGAAGTTCTTGAGGTTCGCCTCGTTCCAGATCTGGTAGGCGGAGATGCGGCCCTTGTACCGGGTGGCCACCTCGGTGACCCATGCGTCCCAGGCCGCCAGATCCTTCGGCGCGCTGGCGGCGCCCGGCTGCGGATAGTCCGTGTCGGTGATCTTCGTGGCGTTCCACTCGGGGGTGGTGCCGAGCACCATCAGGATGTCGGACATGCCCTTGGACGCCGCGTTCTCGAGAGCGCCCTCGAGGTTGTCCCACTTGTAGACGCCCGGCTCCAGCTCGATCTGCGACCAGCCGGTGCCGTTGTCCCACAGCCGCAATGCGCCGAAGGGGGCGGACGGCCAGTTGCCGGCCTCCTCGCCCTCGACATGCATGCCGACGAGGGACGCGGGCACGCCGTCGGCGGCCGGCGCGGCGGAACCGGACGCCGCCGCGGACTGGCTCGGGGCCGGCTCGTCACCGCCCGAGGAGCAGCCCGCCACGAGCAGGGCCATGGCCGTGCCCGCCGCCGTGAGTGCTACGAGGCGGGCGGCGCGGTGGGATCGACCGGCGGGGCGGGGACTGCGGGCGTTCCGAACCATTGCGGCATGCTTCCAATCGTCACCTGCGACCCGGGAGCCACCGGGGTGCACTGGTTCAGCGCATTGCAGGTGACGGTCGCGTTTGCGGGCACCGTAAAGGTACCTGAGCCCTTGTCCGCCCACGCGACCACCTTCGGCGCGACGTTGTCGCCGAGTTGGCAGACGTTCGGCGTGCCCTCGGTGCACGAGTAGAACCCGCCGCTGAGCCAGTTGCGCACCGTCTGGTAGCCCGTCGCCCCGGCAGTGCCGTTGAACATCTGGATGCCGACGAGGTTCGAGTTGTTGAACCAGTAGTACCAGTAGGCCCGCTGGACCCCGTAGAGCACGTTGTCGAGGTACGTCGACGCCACCCACGCGGCCGCCTGGGCGCCGTCGATCACCTTGCGCTTGTTGCTCGAGCCCGGACCGGCGATGCCGTAGTTGATCTCGGTGTCCCACAGCGCCTTGCTCTTCGGGACCTTGCCCTTCTTCATGTCCTTCTGGACCTGCTTGATGAAGTTCACGCGATCAGCGGGAGTGCCGGTGCTGGCCGGGTACAGGTGCACGGACATGACGTCGATCGGCCACTTGACCTTCTTGAGCTCCTTCAGGTACTTCGGGAAGAACTTCTTGTAGGCGCTCTGCAGGCGCACCGTGGTGCTGGCGGCCACCACCTTCGCCGTCGGGTCGTACTTGCGGATGATCTTGTAGGCCTGCTGCGTCAGCTGTGCCATCTGCTTCGGGGTGCCCTGCCAGAACGTCTGCAGGTTCGCCTCGTTCCAGATCTGGTACGCGTCGATCGAGCTGCCGTAGCGCTTGACGACCGCCGTCACCCAGTTCTTCCAGTACTTGATGTTCTTGGGCATCGACGCCGCGCCCTTGTTGGGGTACGTGCCCTGCTTGGTGCTGGTTGCCGCCCACTTGGGCGTCGAACCGAGGACGTAGAGGATCTGCAGGTTCTGCTGGTTGGCGTTGGCGATGGCGGCGTCGAGGCCGTTCCACCAGTACTTGCCGTTCGCCTGGTTGACCTGGCCCCAGGCCACCCCCGAGTCCCACAGCCGGACGGTGCCCTCGTTGACGGACGTGGCCTCGCCCTGCGAGATCTGCGGGATGTGCATCCCGAACGCGAGGTCGTCGATGGGCCCACCGGTGACGGCCTGCGCCGGGGCGGCGGCAGTCAGTCCGGTGACGGCGATGGAGACGCTCAGGAGAGCAACAGTCAGGGCGCGGCGCATGCGGGAAGGCCTTCCGGTGAGGATCAGGTCGGTTTCGACGATAGCCCAAGACGGGCGGATTCCCGACGACCGACGCCGGCCGGACGGGGGAATCCGTGAGGTTCTTACCTACCTTTTGCGTAGTACGTAGAGGCTCTGGCCGTCTGTCTCCTGGCCGTACTCGAACCGGTCAACCGCCAGTCGCGCGGCGTTCACGTGGTCTTCGAAGTGCCAGCGGGCGAACCGGGTGCAGTGCAGGCGGCCCTTCCATTCGAGCGGGCCGTACCCGTCCGGATTCTCCTCCCAGCCCGGGACGTCCTCTTCGACGAAGCAGGTGACGAAGGCCTTACCGCTCGGTGCGAGCGCCTCGGAGATGAGCCCTAGGTAGGCGGCGGTGTCCTCGTCGTTCATGTGGGAGAACACCGAGTAGGCGTAGAGGACGTCGACGGTGCCCGGGTCGGCTGCCAGGGTGCGCTCGGGGGTGCCGTCCGGGTTGTAGCGCTCATTGCTGACGTCGACGCAGGTGAACCGGTAGCCAGGACCGGCCAGGTTCTCCTCGGCCCAGTCGATGAGCTCGGGCTGGACGTCGACGCCGTGGTAGTCGGCGATGCGCCCGCCCTGGTCGGCGAAGCGCTCACGGACCCCGACAGCCAGTCGGCCGGCGCCGCACCCCCAGTCGAGGAGGCGGGAGTCCGTCGTCAGTCCGCAGTAGCGCTCGAGGCGCTTCACGTCTCGAACCGCGGTCTTGATGAAGGCCGCGTCGTTCTTGAAGTGCTTGCCGCCCATGCGGTACTTGCCCGGGGGGAGCGCTCCGGTCGCCTTCGTCTTCTTCGCGAACATGCCCGCAGCCTACGGGCAGCGCCTCCCCCGATGCTGCGGCACTCGTGGCTGGTCCGCGTCCGATTTGTCCAGCCACGAGTGCCGCAGCATCGGGGGGTAGTCGGGATAAGCGCACGGCCGGGGCACGGCGTCGGTCGTCCACAGCGGCCACGGCAGGTCGGACAGCCGCCGTCGCGCTGTCCCACCGTTCCCGCATGGACGACGCGCGCGCTCCCTTCCTCGTCACGGCGGACGGCTCCGCAGCGCTGAGCCGGGCGCAGACCCGACGTCGCGACTTCGTACTCACCAGTCGGGGTGTCCGACTGCCCCAGTGCGACGGGACGTCAGGCGAGGTCCGACGACTGCAGGCGGCCCAACTGCCGCTGCGCGACGACATCGTCCTGTCGCACACCGCTGCAGCCCGGCTGCACGGCCTTCCGCTGCCGTCGACACTCCGCGAAGGCGCGATCCATGTCACCACGGATCGCCAGCACTCGCGGCCGCGGCGGCGAGACATCGTGACCCACCACGCACAACTTCCGCCCGAGGATGTGTCGGTGCTCGGGGAGTTCCGGGTGACGACTCCGGCCCGAACGTATGTAGACCTCGCCGCCCTGCTGGACTTCACTCACCTCGTCGCGCTCGGAGACGTCGTCATGCGTCGGCATGCGGTCTCAGCTGCCGACCTGCTCGACGTGGCGCAACGACGACTGCGCTACCCCGGTCGGGCCCGAGCGGTGTCCGCAGCTGCCCTGGCTGGATCCGGGGGCCGAGTCGCCGCGCGAGTCCCATCTGCGCGTCCTCCTTCGTCGCGCGCGGCTGCCGCGCCCCGAGGTCAACGGCGTCATCACCGATGCCGACGGCCAGTTCCTGGCGCGGGGAGACCTCGTCTTCCGCCGGGAACGCGTGATCGTCGAGTACGACGGCGAGGTGCACGCCCCGATGGCGCAGCGTGCCAAGGACGCGGCGCGGCGCGCGGTGCTGCGCGAGCACGGGTGGATCGTCGTCGAGGTGGTCGGGGAGGACATGCGCTACCCGCCGCGGATCGTCGCCCGGGTGCGCGCAGCCCTGCGCGACGGGGCGGCTCGCCGCTGACCCCGATGCTGCGGCACTCGTGGCTGGTCCGCGTCCGATTTGTCCAGCCACGAGTGCCGCAGCATCGGGGGACTACTTCAGGAGGCGGCTCATCCGACGATCGGCCAGCAGTTTTCCTCCGGTCTGGCAGGTCGCGCAGTACTGCAGGGCCGAGTTCGCGAAGGACACCTCCCTGACCACGTCTCCGCACACCGGGCAGGCCTCGCCAGCCCGTCCGTGCACCGCGAGATTGGCCTTCTTCTCCGACTTGAGGGTGCCGGTGCCGTGCCCCCGACTGCGCTCCACGGCTGCCGACAGCTCCGCCCGCAGACACTCGTACAGCGCTGCCACCTCGTCCGGCGTCAGGCTCGAGCAGGGGTGGAACGGTGAGAGTCGGGCCGCGTGCAGGATCTCGTCGCTGTAGGCATTGCCGATACCCGCGATGACGGACTGGTCGCGCAGGACGCCTTTGATCTGCGCCCGCCCTGCCGCGGTCAGGATCCGGGCGAACTCCTCCTGCGTCAGCTCGTCACCCAGCGCGTCCGGCCCAAGCCGGGCGATCCCGGGCACCTCCCCCGGGTCGCGCACCACATAGATGGCGAGCCGCTTCTGCGTGCCGGCCTCCGTCACGTCGAAACCGCCGATGGGCTCGCCATCGTCGTTGACGAACGCGACGCGCAGCGCGAGTGGCCCCTTGCCCGGACGCACCGGGCTGTCCGGCACCTCGTCCCGCCACTGCACCCAGCCGGCACGCGACAGATGCCACACGAGGTGCAGCCCGTCCTCAGTCGCCAGGTCGAGGAACTTCCCTCGACGGGCCACGCTGTCGACCCGCTGACCTGCGAGATCCGTCAGGGACGGCTGGACGGTCTTCAGCGCCGAGAGGCTGGCCAGCGTCAGGCTCGCGACTCGGGCACCCGAGGTGCGCTCCCCCAGGAACCGGGCGAGCGCCTCGACCTCGGGCAGCTCGGGCACCTACATCAGGCCCATCTCGCCGGCCGCCTCGCGCAGCTCGTCGCGAACATCCGGATGCGCGGCGTTGTCGATGATGTTGTTGGCCTGCGAGCGCTGGCTGCGACCGAAGCACTGGGCCAGCCCGTGCTCCGTCGCCACGTAGCTGTGCTGGAAGCTCGTCACGGGCTCGACCAGGTGGGGCACGATGGTCGACACGTTGGCCTTCGGGTGCCACGAGTGCAGGGCCATGAACGACTGGCCGCCGCGCGAGTGCAGCGCGCCGACGATGAAGTCGGTGGAGCCGCCGAAGCCGGAGTAGATGCAGCCCTTGACCCGGCTCGCGTTCGCCTGGTCGAAGAGGTCGACCTGCAGCGCGCCGTTGACGCTGGTCATCCGCGCCTGCCGGGCGATCTGGGCGGGGTCGTTGGTGCGCTCCGTGCGGAGCATGCGGACCCGCTTGTTCAGGTGCACCCAGTCGTACAACTCCTGCGAGCCGAAGAGGAACGATGCGGTGAGCGGGATGTCGTTGTCGAGGCAGCCCTGCTTGTGCAGCTCGAGCACGCCGTCGCTGAACATCTCCGTCCAGATGCGCAGGTCCCGATGAGTGGTGAGGGACGCCAGGACCGCGTCCGGGACCGCACCGATCCCCAACTGCAGGGTCGAGGCGTCATTGACCCGCGCGGCGATCCGCTTGCCGATCTCGCGGGAGATGTCATCGAGCGGCTTCGGGGTGTGCGTGGCCAACGGCACGTCGACCTCGACGAGGAAGTCGATCTCGTGCTCGTACACCTGGGCGTCGCCGTAGGTGTACGGCATCTTCGGGTTGGCCTGCGCGATGACGAGGCCGCCTCGCTCGCGCACGGCCTCGATCGCGGCCGGCAGCACGTTGACCTCGGTGCCGAGGCTGACGGTGTCGTGCCGGCGTGCCGAGGTGTGCAGCAGCACCACGTCCGGCCGGTAGTGGTCGCGGTAGAGAACGGGCGTCAGGCTCAGTCGACACGGGATGTAGACGAGGCGATCGTGCCCGCGCATGCCCGGCCCGACGAAGGTGGTCTCGTACTCCACCCCCTCGCGGTCCGGGAGTCCCTTCTGCGCATTGAGCATGTGCAGCTTGTACTCGGGGACGGTCGAGTCCAGTGCGTCCAGCAGGACCGTCGGGGTGGCGAAGTTCCCGGATGCGACCACTCGCGGGTTCTCTGGGAGACCGGAGAAGATGCCCTTCAACTGCTCGATCGACACGACTCTCATGGTCGTCATCCTTGCACCCCCCGGGTTGCCACGTCCGGTCCGGCGGGTGGCCCCTGTGCGACAATCTCGCCATGCTTCAGCAGATCCACTGGCCGGACGTGAAGGTGTACGTGGCGGGCCACAACGGCCTGGTGGGCTCGGCGATCGTTCGCGCGCTGGAGGCGTCCGGCGTGGGCGAGGTCGTCGGCTGGCGCTCCAGCGAACTCGACCTGTGCGACCGAGACGCGACGATGGATGCGATCACTCAGGCGCGTCCCGACATCATCATCGATGCCGCCGCCAAGGTCGGCGGCATCATGGCGAACTCGACCTACCCGGTGGAGTTCCTCAAGGACAACCTGCTGATCCAGACCAACGTGATGGACGCCGCCCACGCCTGCGATGTCGACCGACTGCTGTTCCTGGGCTCGTCGTGCATCTACCCGCGTCACGCCACGCAGCCGATCCGGGAGTCCTCCCTGATGACCGGGCCACTCGAGCCGACCAACCAGGCCTACGCGATGGCGAAGATCTCGGGCATCTACTACATCGAGGCCCACCGCACCGAATACGGCCGGCACTGGATCTCGGCGATGCCCACCAACCTCTACGGCCCGAAGGACAACTTCGACCTCGAGACCTCACACGTGCTTCCGGCATTCATCCGACGCTTTCACGAGGCCAAGGTCAGCGGCGCACCGACCGTCACCGTGTGGGGTACGGGCGCCCCCCGGCGCGAGTTCCTGCATGTCGACGACCTCGCTCAGGCGTGCCTGACCCTGCTGCAGACGTACGACTCGTCCGACACCATCAACATCGGCTGGGGCGACGACCTGCCCATCAAGGAGCTCGCCGAGACGGTGGCCTCGGTCGTGGGCTTCGAGGGCGAGATCGAGTGGGACACGAGCAAGCCCGACGGCATGCCGCGGAAACTGCTCGACACGACGCGCATCAACGAGCTGGGCTGGTACCCGGCCATCAAGCTCCAGGACGGGCTGGCGAGTACCTACGACTGGTACGTCGAGAACGTCGCCTGAGATGGACGCGAACGAGGAGCCGGTCCAGGTCCTGCTGCCGGGGCGGCGCTGCCTGCTCGTCCGCCTGACCTGCAAGGAGGGCATGCGACCCTCGATGCTCGAGGTCCTGAACACGTATGCGGACGGGCTCGAGGAGGAGCCGGGGACGGAGATGTTCCTCCTGTCACTCGACCCGGACGATGGGAATCTCGTGTGGCTCTACGAGGTCTTCAAGGACGAGGACGCCGAGGAGGCGCATCGCGGCTCCCAGGGATTCGCACGCATGATGTCGACGATGCCGGAGTACCTGGAGGGGCCGCCCGCCGTACTCCGAATGGAGCCCCTCCGCATGGTGCTTCAGGAGACGGTGCTCGCCGAGGACTGGGCCTTCTGATGGTGCTCGAGGTGGCGCAGGTTGCCGTGCTGCCCGGGCATGAGCAGGAGTTCGAGGACGCGCTTCGGACCGCGGCCAACACCGTGCTGCCGCGTGCATCCGGCTATGTCGACTTCCGGGCACACGGGTGGTGCGTCGAGCGACCGAGCACCTACCTGTTCACGATCCAGTGGGAGACCCTCGAGCACCACACGGAGGGGTTCCGCGGCTCGGACCTCTTTGCCGAGTGGCGGGCGCTCATCGGCCCGCACTTCGACGGCCCGCCGCTGGTCGAGCACTTCGCCTAGCCGTCCCCACCGCTCCCACCGCTTCCGCGACGACGTTCGCCTCCCGCGAACGACGGTGGCTCCTTCCACGACCTTGTGTAATGGTAATTACATGACTACACAACAAAAGACATTCTCCGTCGGCGACTGGCTCGACGGTCGGCTGCCTGCAGATTGGTTCACTGACGTCGAGGTAGTGATCGACCGCGAGGAGATCACCGTTCTCGGCCGCATCTCCGCGCCTACAGACCACCCCAGCCCGGACGCCGAGAGCGGGCGCATCACCCGCTTCCGCGAAGAGACCCGGGCGACCCGGATCGAGATCGCCCGCGAACTCGAGGCCACGACCGGGCGCAAGGTCGCCTGGGGAGTGCGCTGCGGGGACACGGAGCAGCTGTTCGCGCGGATCTCCGTCCCCGTCATGACCCGGCTGCAGCAGCCTCAGCGCCGGGTGCTCGACACCCTCGTCGAGGCCGGCGTCGCGCGGTCTCGCTCGGACGCCCTTGCCTGGTGTGTCCGGCTGGTGGCCCAGCACGAGGGTGACTGGCTGGCATGAGCTCGACGAGGCGATGGGCGCGGTGCGGGAGGCTCGGGCCGAAGGGCCCCTCGGCCTGATCGGCCGGCCTGACCGGCCCGACTACGTGAACGGGGGGCGGTCGTCGAGCCGGATGCTCATCCGCCCGGAGACCCGCCACAGGCGAGCCACGGTGTCGGCGTCCTCCGGGGTGACCAGATTGCCCATCACCCTCAGCGCCACAGTCATCAGGGACCGCGAGCGCATCCCCCACGGGCCCAACGCCGGCAGCAGCCCCGGCACGGTCAGGAGTCCTGCGAGCCGTCGGGCGATCGAGAACGCCGTCCCGTAGCGGTCCCGCAGGATCGGCGCCCACTGACGGGTGTAGTCCAACGAGTCGTTGGGCACGGTGTCGGCCAGCAGCTCGGCGGCCAGTCGGCCGGTCTCCAGTCCGTAGTCGATGCCCTCACCGTTCAGCGGGTTGACGCAGCCGGCGGCATCGCCGACGAGCAGCCAGTTTGCCCCCGCTACTCCACTCACGGCGCCGCCCATGGGCAGGAGCGCGGACCACGGCGCCCGGACATCGCCCTCGAACTGCCACGTCTCGCGCTGGCCCTCGGCGTAGTGGGCGAGCAACCCCCGCAGGTTCACGTCCGCCGGACGTCGCTCGGTGGCCAACGTGCCCACGCCGACGTTCACCTCGCCGTCGCCGAGCGGGAAAACCCAGCCGTAGCCGGACAGCAGCTCGTTCTCAGTGCCGCGAAGCTCGAGGTGCGACGAGATCCACGGGTCGTCACTGCGATGGGACTTGATGTAGGCGCGCGCGGCCACGCCGTAGGCGGTGCTCCGGTGCCACCGTCGCCCCAGCCGGCGACCGAGTTGAGAGCGAGCGCCATCCGCCACGACGAGGCGCCGGCAGCGGATCTCGCGGCGCTCCGCATCGCGGCCGTCGCCGACCGTGAAGGTCACACCCGCGACCTGCGACCCCTCGAGGCGCACGTCGACGGCCCGATAGCCCTCGACCGACCGGACGCCCGCGTCGAGCGCCACCTGTCGAATCGCCGCGTCGAGCTCGAGGCGAGGCGCGGCTCCACCGAACCGAGGCAAGGAGCCACCGGGCCAGGGCAGATACAGCTCCTGGCCGAAACCGGCCGCGCGGAGGCCCCAGTTGCGCGCCCGTCCGTCCAGCCACCCCGCCATGCCCAGCTTGTCCATCTCCGCGATCGCACGCGGGGTCAGCCCATCGCCGCACGGCTTGTCGCGAGGGAACGTCTCCGCATCCACCAGCAGTACGTCGAGGCCCGATCGGGCCGCCCACGCCGCCGCCGAGGATCCGGCCGGGCCGGCGCCGACGACGAGGACGTCGGTCTCGAGAACGGGGAGGTTCGTCATGGCCGACCCATTCTCCCCGATGGCCTAGGGACCGGCCACACGAGGCAGCCGGAGCAGCCCCTGAGCGGTCGCCGCGCCCAGGATGACCATCGCTGCGCCCACCGGCTGGTTCCACGACAGGTCCTCACCGAGGAACACCGCGCCGGAGATCACTGCCACCACCGTGATCACGTAGGTCACCGTGCTCGCCGTCGTCGCATCGGAGCGATGGATGACCATGTAGTTGAGCACGTATGCGATGCCGCTACCGAGGATGCCGAGCGCGAGCATCGACAGCACCACAGCAGACGAGATGGGTGCGTGCGCATAGCCGGTGACGACGGCCAGCGGGGCGATCTGCAGGGTGCCCATGATCATCAGCCCGGTGGCGAACGTCAGCGAGCCCATCCGCTCCTCGCCGGTCGCCAGATGGCGGCGCACGTACGGGTACGAGATTCCGTAGCCGATGACCGCGAGCACGCCAGCCCCGATGCCAAGCAGGGTCGCGGCCCCCATGCCCTGCCAGATGCCGATGACGACGAGGATGCCCGCGAAGCCGATGATCAGCCCGACGATCCGCTCCCGGGTCGGCCGCTCCTCGGGGAACGCCATCATCACGACCACCAGGGTCATGAGCGGCGTCGCCCCATTGATGATGCCCGCGAGCGCCGACGAGATGTACTGCTCAGCGAAGGCGAAGAGCACCCAGCCGCCACTCGTCATGAGCACGGCGGCCACGAAGATGCGGCCCCACAACCGACGCGGCGGCAACGGCGACCTGGCGATCGCGCTGATGATGAGCATGGTCACGGCACCAAGGGCGAGCCGGGAGAGCACGACACCCGCGGGTGTCAGGGACTCGAGCCCGATCTTGATGAACATGAACGAGTTGCCCCAGATCAGGGCCAGCACCAGGTAGGCGGGCAGCCATCTGCGCGCGGGTGCGGTCACGCTCCCTCGGCCTGCAGCAGGCTGCGTTTCACCGCGAGTCCCCAGCGGTACCCGGCCAGATCGCCGTCAGCGCGCACCACTCGATGGCAGGGCACCGCCAGGGCCACCTTGTTCGTCGCGCAGGCGCGGGCCACCGCCCGCACCGACGACGGACTGCCGATCGACTCGGCCACCTCGGTGTAGGTGCGCGTCTGCCCGGCTGGGATGTCCCGAAGCGCGCTCCACACGCGAGCCTGGAAGGCGGTGCCCTGAACGTCGATGGGCAGTGCGGGCGCGGCCCGACCGAGGGCGAGTGCCTCGAGGGCGTCCATGACGTCCGACATGGCATCGTCATCCCGCTCGAGCGACGCGTGCGGGAACTCATCGCGCAGTTCCTCGGCGAGTTCATCTGCGACGCCGATCCGCACCGCGGCCAGTCCCCTGGGCGTGGCCACGGCGACCACATCGCCGATCGATGTGCGACGGGCGGACCACAGCAGCACCTGCGCCCGCGCGCCCGCCGCGTACTCCGACGGCGTCATGCCGAGACGACGGGCCGCCTCCTCGTAGAACGCCCGGACCGACCCGTAGCCGGCCGCGAAGGCAGCATCGAGCACCGAGTCTGCCGATCGCAGGGCCGTGCGGGTGCGCTCCGACCGCACGGCCTGCCCGTACTGTCGCGGACTGATCCCCAGCACCTCGACGAAGTCGCGCTGGAGCTGCCGGGGGCTGCACTGAACGCTCAAGGCTAGGTCGCCGACGGGCAGCGGGCCGCCGGCATCCTGCATCGCCGTGCAGGCGCGGGAGACCCGAGTGGATGGTGTGGACATGGACGGAACCCTGACACCGGCGCGAGTGCCCGGCACTCCGGTTTGCGACATCTCAGATGGGCGGACTGGACATGACCGTGTTGCAGCCGGCGTCCTTGGCCATCGCCATGGCGCCCTCGGCGCGCTCGAGCACCGAGTCGACGCTCTCACCGCGGCTGATGAGGGTCACTCCCACACTGATGGTCTGCACGATCTCCCCGACCGGCAGGGAGATGGGGTCCTCCACGGCCACCCGGATCTTGTTGGCGACGCGGATGGCACCGCGGAGGTGGTGGACGCCCCGCAGGACGACGAGCAGCTGGTCGTCCTCGAGTCGCGCCACCAGGTCGCCGGAACGCAGGGCGTCGGAGATCCTGCCCGTGACGATGCGGATCACCTCGTCCCCGACCTCACGCCCGTACTCCTCGTTGACGAAGTCGAGGTCGTCCAGGTCGCAGCTCGCGACGGCGATCTCCTTGCCGGTGCGTGGCGTCGCCGACAGCAGCCAGGCCACCTCGTTCAGGACCTGCTCACGGTCGGCGGTGACGCGGTCCTGGCCCTGCGGAGACGATGCTCGCGCGGTGGGGTCGAGCTGGCGCGACGCCCTGGCCAGCACGAGCCAGCCACCCGCCGCGCGCGACGTGGCCACGGCGGACATCCACGTGCCGCCCTCATCACGCCCGCGCAGGCGCACCCATGCCGGGCCCGCCGTTCCGTGCGCCAGCAGCCCAGCGATGACGCCCGCGTCCTCGGCGGCGAACACGTCGACCGCCGGCACGCCGATCCGGATGGTCTCATCGGAGGCTCTGGTGCACACCCCATCGGCGTCCACTTCCAGCAGGACGTCGCCTGCCCGGGTGGACAGCGCGATCATGTCGTCGACCGTGACGCCGAGACCGTCGTCCATGCCACCGCCTCACCGTCAGCCGTGCGTCGTCACTCATGGGGGTCCGGCCCATGCTAGGCGACTGGCGCCCATGGAGCCGGCAACCGACGCGTTCACCGCAGAACCGGAACGGCTCCCGCTGCGTCCCATACGGTGTGTCCAACCACCTGCCGCCACAAGGGAGTCGCACGATGAATCACGCACGCCGGGCCCTGCTGCTCACGCCGTTGGCCCTTGCCCTCGCCCTGGGGCCCGCGACACCGGCCCTCGCTGGTGACTCGCCCGCGCCGAACGGAAGCGTCATCGGAGACTGGAAGACCCGCGCGGAAGGGTTCAAGCAGACCGTCACGTTCGACAAGAAGGGACGCGTGTACGGCAACGCCGGGTGCAACAACTTCACGGGCAGCTACCGAGTGAAGGCGGACTCGATCGAGATCGGCCCGCTCGCGTCCACACTGAAGTACTGCGACGGTCGGATGGACGGCGAGCAGGCGTTCCTGAAGGCCGTGCAGGAGTCCACCAGCTACCGCGCCACCGACACGGTCCTGAAGCTGTACTCCCCGGATGGGAAGCTCCGCCTCAAGGCTGCCTAGGCCGCATCCGCCGACAGTCGTCCCCGGCGATTTCTCGTTGCGGGGCAGCATGTTTGGCGATTCCGGGTGTCAGACCCCCGGGGTAGTTTCGGGGCATGTCGGTAACCGGTCTCGCGGGGCTCGTGGAGGAGCTGGTCGGGCTCCAGTCGGAGCGTGCGGCTGTTGGATGCGCGGGAGCTCGACCTGCTGGTGCGGATCGCCGGCGCCCACGTGCAGGTCCACCAGGTTCCGGTCGCGTCGGGTGCGGTGACGATCGAGGACGAGGTCCGCGAGGAGATCGCGGCCGCCGTGCACCGTTCCCCGGGCGCGGTGCACGACCACATCGTGCTGGCCCGGCTGCTCGCCGGTCCGCTGCGCGCGACCCGTGAGGCGCTGGCCGACGGCCAGCTCACTCTGGGGCACGCCCGGGCGATCGCCGAGCAGGCCCGCCGGCTGTCGACCGCCGCACTCGACGCTCCATGGCCGGCCCGAGACGGACACGCCGGCCGACGCCGAGGACCGGGTCGCGTTCGCGCACGCGTGCCGGGTCCTGCAGGACAAGGTGCTGCCCGCGGCGACCCGGTCCACCGTCGGGCAGACCACCGCCGCGGCGCGGCGCGTCGTGGCCGACTTGGACCGGGCCGGGCAGGAGCGCAGGCGTGCCGCGGCCCGCGCGATGGTCGACGTGCGGGTGTATGCGGAGGACGACGGCCTGGGCGTGCTGTTCGCCCGGCTGCCGATGGCCGACGCCGCCCGCCTGCACGCCGTCCTCGACGCCCGCGCCCACGACCAGACGCCCGGCCACGAACACGCGACCGGCCCGGCCACCCCCCTCGGCCAGCGGCGGGCACGCGCCCTGGTCGACGCCGTCTGCGGCGCAGAGGCGGGCGGTGGGGGCGACGGTGTGGGCGTGGAGATCCAGGTGGTCGTCGACCTGGCCACCCTGCTCGGCCTCGACGACCGCCCCGGCACCCTGCGCAGGCCGCCGCCGGCGACCCGCCGGTCACCGCGCAGGCCGTGCGCGAGCTGATCGCCGACCCGAGCGTCCCCACCCACCTGCGCCGCCTCGTCACCGAGCCATTCACCGGCCGACTGCTCGACCGCGGCCGGCGCCGCTACCAGGTCACCGGCGCCCTGCGCGGGTTCCTGGTGGCCCGCGACGGGACCTGCCGGTTCCCCGGCTGCCCCCGCCGCGCCGCCCGCTGCGACATCGACCACGCCCACCCGTGGGACGACGGCGGCCGCACCGACCGCGACAACCTCGCCCCCCTGTGCCGCAGACACCACCAGCTGAAGACCCACGGAGGCTGGGACATCACCCAGACCGCCGACGACGGCTACGTCGCCTGGCGCTCCCCCCACGGCCGCGAATACGACGTCGACCCACCCCCGTACTAGCTGCTCGGTTGCTCCGGCCGTGACGCGGACATGGATGCCACGCTGCCGTCACCGGCGAAGGACAGGTACGTCCGTCCGGCCGCGTCCTTCGGCAGGTGCTCCGCGCCATCGGTGCCCAGGGCGACGTGGATCTTCTGCGTACTCCACTTGGTGACGTCGACGAGCAGCTCCGCGATCTCGTCATCGGTGAAGTGCCGGTGCAGATCGGCCGCAAGCCGGTCATCGATGGAAGTCGGCTTCCAGATCATCGCGTCGACCAATCGCAGCGCGACCTTGTGCCGCTCGGGCAGGTCGCTCGTCTCGTAGGCGTCGATCGCGCTCGTGACGGAGTCGTCGACACCCGCGAGCACCGCATCCGCGAGCCGCAGGGTCTGGCAGATCCGGCAGTCGTGCTGCCGAGCGCAGCGCAGCCGGACGAGCTCCGTCGTCGTCGGATCGAGGTGGCCGGATCGGACCACGGATTCCTGATAGGCGGCGAGCGACCGCACCAGCCTCATGTCACGGCCGACCGGTCGGCGATCCGCGCCGACCGCGACGCGCACCGACCGCGTCATCCGAGGCCCCCGAGAAGTCGATCCGACGCCACCCGCAGTCGGGTCCGGGCCTCGATCGCGTAGCTGGCCATGACGAGGTCGGCCAGCGCGCCCTCTGGCAGCCGCGAGGCTGCCCGCTGCACCGTCGCGTCGTCCAGTCGGGACACGTCGATGAGCATCTGCTCGATCACCGCGCGCACCTCGGCCTCGGCCTCGTCGACGGGCTCCGGCGGCTGCGGCCCGTCGGCGACGTGGCACTCCACGCACGCGCGAGCCATCGCGAGCAGGCGCGGGTCCACGACCTGCTCCGCGCGCGACACCGTCGCGTCGAGGAGGTCGAGTGCCTCCGGTTGCCGAGCGCGCAGGGTCACAGAGGCAGCGTAGGCACTACCTGCGAGGATCGGCAGGTGCCTCGTCCAGACGTCATCCTTCTCGACCTCGACGGCACCATCACTGACTCCATCCCCGGGATCCTGCGCTGCCTCCGACTCGCCCTGCCGGTCCTGGACATGGCGGACCTCACCGACGACGAGCTGCAGACATGGCTCGGGCCACCGTTGCGACACACCCTCCTCACTCGGTACGGCCGGTCGGAGGCCGAGCTCGACGCCTTCGTCGCCGAGTACCGCGCGCACTACTTCGGCGGCGGCGAGTACGAGTTCACCGTGTTTCCAGGCATGGGCGAACTGATAGCCGACATCTCAGCGAGCGACTCGGCCCTCGTGCTCGCGACCGCGAAGCCGATCGAGTCGGCGGAACGCGTGCTGACGCGCGCCGACCTGCTGCAGTACTTCGATGCCGTCAGTGGCACGGAACTCGACCTGATGCGCCAGGACAAGCCGTCGATCATCACGCACGGGATCGAACTGATCGGCCGTTCCGTCGGGGACGTCGACGCGGTGGTCGTCGGCGACCGCAAGGAGGACATCCTCGGCGCGCGTCACCACGGCTTCACCGCCATCGGCGTGACGTGGGGCTATGCCGAGCCGCGCGAACTCGAGACGGCGGAGGCGACTCACCTCGTCGACACCGTCCCGGAGCTTCGCGCGATGCTCGGAATCTGAGCGGTACGTGAGTGCGGTGCAGGCTAGCTGCTGGCCCGCGCGTTGACGGTCTCCAGCAACTGGTCCACGTCGACGCGCTTCGCCTGTCGATCCTCGACCACAAGCTCGCCCGCGACGACTACATGACGCACGTCCCCGCGTCCGGCGGCGTAGACGAGGGCCGTGTGCGGATCTCGCAGCGGTGTCAGGTGCGGCACGCGCGTGTCCACGAGGATCAGGTCGGCCTCCTTCCCCACCTCCACTGAGCCGATGCGATCGGCCATGCCCAAGGCTCGCGCGCCGTCCAGGGTGGCAGCCCGCACGACGTCCTGCGCCGCGATGGCCGCCGGGTCGTTGCTCACCAATCGAGCAAGGTTGGCAGTCAGCCGCATCACCGCGAACATGTCGAGGTCGTTGCTTGACGAACAGCCGTCCGTGCCGAGACCGACCGTGATCCCGTCCCTGCGGTAGCCGACGATGTCGGCGGCCCCACTGGCCAGCTTCAGGTTCGAACCGGGGCAGTGGGCGATGCTCGCGCCCGCCCGCGCCACGGCCGCCCGTTCATCGGGTGTGAGGTGGACGCCGTGCGCGAGCACCGGACCCAGACTGAGGACGTCGGCCTCGGCCAAGCACCCGATCGGACGGTGTCCCCGCGCCGCGATCGTCTCCGTCACGTCCGCATCGTTCTCGGCACAGTGCGTGTGCACCAGGGCGCCCTGCTCCCGCGCCAGCTGGCCAACGTCCCTGAGTTGTTCGATGTCGATCGTGTACATCGCATGCGGCATCAGCGCGGGCGGCACGTACGGCCCACCCATGCTCGCCAGTAGGTCCGGCCACGCGCGCGCGAACTCGATCCGCTGACTCCATGAGAGTCCGTCCGGACCACGGAAGGAGAAGAACACCGGCCCGGTCACGTGACGCAGTCCTGCGGTGACTGCCCCCCGGTGCGCGGCCTCCGGATGGAAGTACATGTCGAGTGCCGTCGTGGTCCCGCTGAGCAGCGCTTCGACCGCGCCCAGCGTCGCACCCAGCTCGGTGCCCTCCGGGTCCATGACGCGGGCCTCCTCGGCCCAGACCAGTTCAAGGAACCGCTGGAGGTCGACGTCCTCGGCAATCCCGCGAAGAAGGGTCATCGGCAGGTGGGTGTGCAGGTTGACCAGGCCCGGGAGGAGCAGGTGGCCGGTGGCGTCGATGGTGCGCCCCGCCTCGAGCCGATGGTCGAGTTCGTCCCTGGGACCGATATCGACGATCCGGCCGTCCCGCACCGCGACGGATGCATCGCTCAACGTGGTCGCCTCGTCATCGCACACGAGGACGCATCTGGCGCCGCTGATCAACAGGTCCACACGTGGACGCGTGGGGACGCGGACGGCGGCGGTCACGTCGCCAGCCTTCGGGCAGCCTCGACGATGACCGACTGCACCGTCGCTGCTCCCCGCGCGATCTCCTCGAGGATCGCGTCGATGGTGATCTCAGGTCCCAGCCCCGCGGCCGGGTTCGCCACCAGGCACAGGGCCGAGTACGGCAGTCCGCGCTCGTTGGCCAGCACCACCTCCGGCACACCGGTCATGCCCACCACGGTCACGCCCAACCCCGCCGCCATCCGGATCTCCGCGCGGGTCTCGAACCTCGGTCCGTTGAAGGCCCCATAGACACCCCGCTCGACGACCGGAACGCGCAGCGCGTCGGCCGCCTCGATCCACGTCGCCCGCAGCCGTGCGTCGTATGGCTCCGTCACGTCGACGTGCACCACGCCGTCCGGGGGCCCGCCGTCGAAGAAGGTCGACTCCCGACCCGAGGTGAAGTCGATGAAATCGTCGATCACCACGAGCTGACCGCTCTCGAGGCCGATGCCGCCGACGACGTTGACGGCCAGCACCTCCGTGACGCCAAGATCGACCAGACTCTGGATCAGCGCGCGGAAGTTGATCCGGTGCGGCGGAACGGTGTGACCGGACCCGTGCCTGGTCACGAACACCGTGCGCCGGCCGTGCAGCCTGCCGACCGTCACGTCCACCGGCCCGAACGCCGTCTCCACGCGCAGGCTGTCGGCACTCGCCAGCCCGGTCAGGTCCTGGAAGCCGGTCCCCGCGATGACACCGAGCGCCCCGTCACTCACGATTCGTCATCCTCCGCCGTTCCGTACTTGGCGAACTTCGCGATGGCCTCGTCCATCTGCTGGGCGGTCAGCAGGACCGGCCGACCGGCCGAACGCGCGATCAGGTACTGCCGGCACAGCACCTCGATCTCCGTCGCGAGCGACACCGCGGACGCCAGGTCGGGGCCGTAGGCCAGCATTCCGTGGTTCGCCATCAGGCAGGCGCGGCGATCGCCCAGGGCAGCGACGACCGCGTCCGACAGGGCTTGCGTTCCGTAGGTGGCGAACTCCGCGCAGTGGACACGGTGCCCACCTGCCTTGCCCACCAGATAGTGGAACGGCGGCAGGTCCTCACGCAGGCTGGCGAGGGCCGTCGCGTACGTCGAGTGGGTGTGCACGATCGCGCCCGCCCCGGGAAGCGCGGCATACACGTCCCGATGGATCCGCCATTCCGTGGATGGGATGCCCGCAGACCGAGTGCGCCCGTTCCACGCAAGGTCGACCATTCCCGCGGGGGACAACTGCTCGGGAGCGACGGCGGACGGGGTGACGAGGAAGCCTCCCTCGATCCGGATGGACACGTTTCCCGACGTCCCGCTGTTCAGGCCGCGCTGGGCAAGCAAGCGCATCGCTTCATGGAGCTGCTCTGCAGCGGCGGTCATCCCGCCTCCCCCTTCCAGTCCACGACCCCGTCCGATCGCGGGTCCACCACGCCGCCCTCGGTGACAATGGCAGTGATGAGTCGATGCGGCGTCACGTCGAATGCCGGATTGAACGCCCTCGCCCCGGCAGGGGCGACCTGCCTACCGCCGACTTCGAGCACCTCGGACGCCGTCCTCTCCTCGATGGGGATGTCGGCGCCCGTTCCGGTGAGCGGGTCGAGAGTCGTCGACGGAGCCGCGACCACGAACGGGATCCCTGCGTCAGCTGCCGCCAGGGCCACCCCCAGCGTGCCGAGCTTGTTGGCGACGTCACCATTCCGCGCGATCCGGTCGGCGCCCACGATGGCCACGTCGACCAAGCCACGCAGGATGGTGGACGCCGCCGCCCCGTCGGGCTGGACGACATAAGGGATGCCCTCCTGCTGAAGCTCCCAGGCGGTCAGCCGGGACCCCTGCAGCAACGGGCGAGTCTCGTCCACGTAGACGAGCTCGACGGCGCCCCTCGCATGGAGCTCGCGGACGATGCCGAGGGCGGTGCCCCATCCCGCCGTGGCCAGTGCCCCGGTGTTGCAGTGCGTGAGGATCCGCAGGGTTGGGCGGCCGATCCGCTGCTGGATCCAGTCGGCGCCGAGTCCAGACAACGCCCGGTTGGCGGTCTCATCCTCGGCGGCGATCCGAGCGGCGACCTCGGCTGCGGCATGGGGACCCCGATCACGTACCTCCACGGCCTGGTCGACACCCCAGGACAGGTTCACCGCGGTAGGGCGCGCCTGCCGAAGGCTCGCCAGTTCCGCAGACAGTCGGTCCTCGTCCCAGCCCTCCCGGTCTGCCTGCGCGAGTGCGAGGGCCACCCCGTAGGCGCCGGCGACACCCAGCGCCGGAGCGCCTCGCACCACCAGCCGCTGGATCGCATCGACCAGGTCCGCGACCGACGTGCAGCGCACCCACTCGACCTCCTGCGGCAGCCGGGTCTGGTCGAGGAGCACGACGCAGGCCGCAGTCGGGTCCCAAGCGACCGCACGGATCTCCGTCATGTGCCGCTCCCGGCCTGCGCTGCGTCGGACTCCAGGCTCTCGTCGTCATCCGTCGGTCGCTGGCCCGGGAGCAGGCCGTCACCCGCGTACTGGTCATCGGCGCCAGGCTTCTCGTCCGCTCGTGGCGCGGGTAGCGCATAGGGGTAGCCGCTCTCGTAAGAGGGTCGGCACGGGTACTGCTGGTACCACGCGATGTAGGGCCGCACGATCGACGACATGATGTGCTCCGGGGTCCAACCGGCCTTGACGTAGGCGCGTGCGTCCGGTCGGCCGTGCCCGTCCAGTCCCCAGCTGTACCAAGACCTTCCGCCCTGCGAGAGCAGGTGGCCGATCTTCGCGTTGTACTTGCGCGTCAGCAGCTCCTTGCGGTTGAACCACGGCTGGCCCCGCCACGTCGCCGTGTTGATCTGGAACAGGCCCAGGTCATTGGAGACGGAGATGGCGTCCTCGCGTCCGCCGCTCTCCCGCATCACGATGGCCCACGCCTCGCGCAGGTCCTCGCCCTCGAATCCCGACCGGGACAGCAGCTTGGTCACCCAGTCGCCGCACTTCTTGACCTTGCCGTACTCCGCGCTGCGATCGACGCTGGTGATACGCATGAGCTTGCGGTAGTAGGCCCGCGCATCGACGACGGCCTTGCGGGCGGTGGTGAGTTCCCGCGCCGCGGCGACCGCTGCGGCGTCGGCCGCGGCCGCGCGCACCGCTTCAGCTGTGTGCTGCTCCAGGCTCTGAACACCGGCCTGCACGGCGGCAACGACCGCTTGCTCAGCCCGAAGCCGACGCGCGACCGTCGCTCCGGCAACACTGGTGAGGTACTGCCGGGTGAACAGGCTCTGCGCCAGTCCCACCGGCGAGTCGGCCGTCAGCAGGACCTCGGGCAGGGTCGGCACCGAGCCGCCACTGGTGTACATCACGCGCGCCGAGTCGTCGATCGACTCCTGGGAACCCTGGACCGCCAACTCCGCCCGGGTCCTGACGACGATCGCCTCGTGCAGCCCGTCGCTGGCCGCCGCCACCCGGTCCTTCTGTGCCTTCGCGCCTGCGTAGGCCCGGTCGAAGCTCGCCACCAGAGGAGGGATCGCCTTCCTTGTCCGCGCCACCTGCTTCGAGGCCTCAGGAATGGCCGACAGCGCATCGATGAACGACAGGCTCTTCGTCTCGTTGGCTGTTCCTGATGATGCCTCCGCCGGCACCGCGACACCCCACAGCACGGCGGCCGCACAGGCCGTCGCCGCTGCGCGCATCGCCGAGTGCATGGGAAGAGTGTCCCGCCCGAGGCCGAAAGCACGAGACCCCGGTCCTCGGACCGGGGTCTCGGTGTGGTGCGCGAGGGGGGAAGTCGAACTCCCTCGCCGGAGCCCATGGTGCGCCCACGGTGCGTCCCCAGCGGTCACACTTGGGGCCGCTCCAACGTCATACCCCAAGTAGGGGAAGGAGGAGACCGTGGACCGCACAGCGAGCTTCATGAGCGAGCGAGACCGCCTTGTCAGGATCGCGTCCCGCATCCTGGGCGACCGAATGGAGGCCGAGGACGTCGTCCAGCAGGCGTGGATGCGACTCGACCGCACGGACTCCGTCGACGACGTGCCGGCGTGGCTCACCACCGTCACCACGCGGCTGTGCCTGGACCGGTTGCGCGCTCGCGTCCCACTGCCTGTCGAGGACGAGGAGATCCGAGAAGTCGACGGGGACGTGGACCCGGACCCCGCGGACGAGGTCGTCCTTGCGGAGACAGTCGGGCAGGCCCTTCAGGTCGTGCTGGACCGGCTCACCCCATCCGAGCGAGTCTCGTTCATCCTGCATGACACCTTCGGGTTTGAGTTCACCACCATCGCGACTCTGCTGGACACCTCTCCCGCCGCTGCCCGAAAGCTGGCCTCACGCGCCCGAGCCAAGGTCGGCCAGCCGAGGGTCGAGGATCCGCTGGCCGATTGGGAGGTGGTCGATGCCTTCCTGTCCGCAGCGCGAAACGGCGACTTCGAGAGGCTTCTCCTCTTGCTCGCGCCTGATGCTGCCCTCGCTGCGGACCTCGATGCCGTGGCGGCCGGGACCCCGGCAAGCATCGTTGGGCGCCATGAGGTCGCCGCGTTCTTCAACGGTGCCGCCAAGGCAGCGCTGCCAGCCTTCATCGATGGGCGGCCTGGTGCGGCCTGGTTCCATCGCAGCGAAGCTCGCGTGGCATTCGACTTCACCATCAAGAACGGCGTGGTCGCCGTCATCACCTTCCGCGCGGAGCCGACGGTGCTGGCTGGGATCACCAAGCGGCAGGACTCACGACGCACACCCTCTCGAAAGGATGACCGATGAAGACCATGACCTGCAAGCAGTTGGGCGGCCCCTGCGATGTCGCGCACCTGGGTGAATCAGCCGACGACGTGATCAACGCGCAGGACCGGCACCTGAAAGACGCCGTCGCGGCCGGCGACTCCACGCATGAGGCCGCCCGAGATGCGATGAAGGGACGCTGGCGGCACCCGAAGAAGTCGATGGACTGGTACCGGGAGATGAAGGCCACGTTCGCTGCCCTTCCGGATGCCTGATCCGGCACCTGCCGAGCAGGGTCCCCCGGCAACGCAGAAGGCTCCCCCTCACCGATGGGTGAGGCGGGAGCCTTCTTGCTGGGTGCGCGAGGGGGGAGTTGAACCCCCACGCCCTTTCGGGCACACGGACCTGAACCGTGCGCGTCTGCCTATTCCGCCACTCGCGCGTGTAGCGGGAGAAGCCTACAGGCCGCACGACGCCCCTCAGTACCGCGGGTGTGCGCCGGTGCGCGTCCCCGATCGCAGCATCCGCGCGGGTTAGCATCGACCGACGCTGGTCATCACTGGCGCTCGTACTGCTGCCCGGATGCGGAGGACCCGTGGGACTGCTGGAACGGTTCGAGGACTCCCTCGACCGACTCGTCAACGGCGCGTTCGCCCGGGCGTTCAAGGCAGAGGTGCAGCCGGTGGAGATCGCCTCCGCCCTCCAGCGCGAGATCAACGATCGCGCGGCGGTGATCGATCGCGCCCGCACCGTCATCCCGAACGTGTTCCATGTCGAGCTCTCGCAGCACGACTACCGGCGGCTGGCCGTCTTCAAGGACGCCCTGCAGACAGAGCTGTCCACCCTGGTTCGCGACTACGGCGCCGAGCAGGGCTACACCCTGCTCGGTCCGGTCGACGTGCTGCTGAGCCAGGACGACGAGCTCGAGACCGGCATCTTCCGCATTCGCAGCGAGGCCCAGGCGGAAGTGCGGGCGGCGGGCAGCCAGCAGGCCGTGGACGTGGACGTCCGTCAGCCACGGCTGGAGGTGTCCGGCACCGCCTACCCCCTGGTGCGCGCGGTCAGCCGACTCGGCCGGGGCAGTGACACCGACATCCGCATCGATGATCCCGGGGCGTCCCGCAACCACTGCGAGATCGTCCTCGGCCAGCCGGTCCTGCTGCGGGACCTGAGCTCGACCAACGGCACGTACGTGGATGGCCAGAAGGTCTCGCAGCGCGAGCTCACCGATGGCTCCACGATCACCATCGGGACCACGCAACTGGTGTTCCGGAGCGGCTGACCCGTGTCGGAGCTTGCGCTCACCCTCGTGCGGCTGGGATTCCTCACGCTGCTGTGGTCGTTCGTGCTCCTCACCATCCTCGTGCTGCGCCGGGACCTGCGCATGCCCGCAGAGGCCAAGCCCGCCGGCCGACAGCGCCGCGCCGCACGCGCCCCCAAGCCACCCAAGCCCCCGAAGGTGGCGAAGCAGCAGAAGGTGAAGGGCAGCAAGCTCGTCGTGATCGAGGGCCCGCTGCAGGGGACCGTGATCCCACTGGGCGACGTCCAGATCACCATCGGCCGCGCGGAGGACTCGACGCTGATCATCGAGGACGACTACGCCTCCAGTCGGCATGCCCGCATCTACCCGGCCGAGGGCTCCTGGGTCGTCGAGGACCTCGGCTCCACCAACGGCACGTGGATCGACCGCACGCGGATCACCACGCCCACCGTCCTTCCGGTCGGCGCACCGCTGCGGGTCGGCCGCACGACCCTGCAGATCCAGAAGTAGGCGGCCGTGGCACTCGAACTGCGCTACGCCGCCCGATCGGATGTCGGTCTGATCCGCGAAGGCAACGAGGACTCGGGTTACGCCGGACCGAGCCTGCTGATGGTGGCGGACGGCATGGGCGGACATGCGGCTGGCGAGCTCGCCAGCGCTATCGCGGTCGCCACGGTCGCTGATCTGGACGTCCACGCCCCCCAGCCGGCGGAGGTCCTCGGCGCGCTCGCCGACTCGGTTGCCGACGTCGGGGATGCCCTTGCCGACGAGATCGACACGGACCCCGACCTGACCGGCATGGGGACGACGATCACCGGCCTGTACTGGCTCGGCACCCGCATCGCCGTGGTCCACGTCGGCGACTCCCGCGCCTACCTGCTCCGTGACGGCGAGCTCACCCAGATCACCCACGATCACACCTATGTGCAGACGCTCGTCGACGCCGGGCGGATCACCGAGGAGGAGGCCACCGTCCATCCTCGACGCTCGCTGCTGATGCGGGCGCTCGACGGCGTGACTCCGGTCGAGGCGGACCTGTCCCTGCGTGAGGCACGTCCCGGGGATCGCTACCTGCTCTGCACCGACGGGCTGTCTGGAGTGGTCAGCAACGACGAGATCGCTGGGCTGCTCGCATTCGGCGATCCGACCGGCACGGTGACTCGCATGGTCGAGCTGGCCATCGAACGCGGTGCACCGGACAACGTGACCGTGGTGGTCGCCGACGTCGTCGAGGTGGCGGATCCCGGCCCCGACGTGGTCGAGCCCGATCGGACGTTCGCCCCCGTGGTCGTGGGTGCCGCGGGTGAGCCCCGCGTCCGGTTGCGGCTGCCGTCCGTCCGGTTCCCCGACGACTCCCAACCGGACCCCGACCGGCCCGAGGCGCCACCGCCGGCAGAGGGCGGCCCGCCCACGGCACCCCAGCCGCTGATCGACGCGGACATCATCGCTCCCGCATCAGCCAGCCGGCGGGAACGGGAGAGCCGACCGACCGACCGTGATCGACGTCGTCGGATCTGGGGCACCATCGCGGCCGCCGTCGTGGCGGTCGTCGTGGTCGCCGTCGTCGTGTTCTCCGTCGCGAGCGCCTGGCTCGAGTCGCAGTGGTACGTGGCCGTGAACGGCAGCGCCGGGACCGGCACGGTGGCCGTCTACCAGGGCATCCAGGGCACGCTGCTCGGGTACCCGCTGTCCGAACTCTGGTCGGACTCCGGGCTGCAGGTCGGCACGCTGCCGTTCTTCGACCAGGAACTCGTCAGCAAGGGGATCCCCGCAGCCGACGAGGCGGACGCCCAACGGATCATCAGCGAACTCCAGGCCCGCGCGCTGGAGTGCCAGGGACCGCTGGCGCCGGCTGGCTGCCCCGGGGCCCCTGCATGAGCCCCCCTGAAGCGATCCAGCCTTCGGTGCCCAGCCCCACGCGCCGACAGCCGAGTCGTCGCAACGTCGAGCTGATCCTGCTCGTCTTCGCCTGGAGCATCGGCCTGCTCGGCACCCTGCAGATCACGTGGGCCATCGGGCAGGAGCCGACGAGCAGCCTGTGGATCACTGCGGGCGTGGTCGGCGCGCTGTCGCTGGTGATGCATGGCGTGACGCGTTGGAAGGCGTCGTACGCGGACCCGTTCCTGCTGCCCGTCGCGACGCTGCTGTCCATCCTCGGGCTGATCATGATCTACCGACTCGACATCGCCGCGGCCCGCCGGGCGGAACTGAACGGCAACCCCGCGCCCTCGCCCGACGTCTACTCGCAACTGACGTGGTTCACCGTCGCGGTCATCCTCTTCGTCTCCGTGCTGATCCTGCTGCGCGACCATCGCATCCTGCAGCGGTACACGTACACGCTGGGGCTGACCGGCCTGGTCCTTCTCGTCCTGCCGCTGGCGCCGGTGATCGGCACCACCGTCAACGGGGCGACGCTGTGGGTGCGCGTGCTGGGCTTCTCGTTCCAGCCGGCCGAACTGGCGAAGATCCTGCTCACCATCTTCTTCGCCGGCTACCTCGTCGAGAAGCGCGACTCGCTGGCACTGGTCCGCACCAAGGTCCTGGGTATCGGCTTCCCCCGGCTCAAGGACCTCGGGCCGATCATCGTCGCCTGGCTGGTCTCGCTCGCCGTGCTCATCTTCGAGCGCGACCTGGGCACATCGCTGCTGTTCTTCGGGCTCTTCGTCACCATGCTGTACATCGCCACGCAGCGGCGGTCGTGGCTCATCCTCGGCGCCCTGCTGTTCGTGGCCGGGGCGGTGCTCGCCTACTACTCCTTCGGACACGTTCGCCTCCGCGTCACGATCTGGCTGGATCCGTGGGCGTATGCCGGCAACGAGGGCTATCAGATCGTCCAGTCGCTGTTCGGGCTGGCCAACGGAGGCATCCTCGGTGCCGGACTCGGCCAGGGGTTCCCGAACCTCGTGCCGTTCGCCAACACCGACTTCATCGTCGCGGCCCTCGGGGAGGAGCTCGGGCTCACCGGCCTGGTCGCGATCCTGCTGCTCTACGCCATTCTCATCGAGCGCGGCCTGCGCACGGCGGTATCGGTGCGGGACTCCTTCGGTCAGCTCGTGGCGGCGGGCCTGTCGATCACCATCGGCCTGCAGGTGTTCGTCATCATCGGCGGCGTCACCCGGCTGATCCCGCTGACCGGGCTGACCACCCCGTTCCTGTCCTACGGCGGCTCGTCACTGATCGCCAACTGGATCCTCGTCGCCTTGCTGCTGCGCATCTCCGACCGCGCTCGTCGACCTGAGCCGGTGGCTCCCTCGCCGGACGAGGCCGTCACCCAGGTGGTGCGTCGGGTATGAGCCGGCCGATCCGTCGCATCGCCCTCGTTCTCGGGCTGCTGCTCGTCGCGCTCCTGGTCAACGTCACCGTGATCCAGGTGGTCCTCGCACGCGACTACCGCGATCGTCCCGGCAACCAGCGACTGCTGCTCGAGGAGTACAACCGCGAACGTGGCCCCATCCTGGTCGGACCTGATCCGGTGGCCCGCTCGAAGGAGACGGGCAACACGCTCAACTTCCTGCGTGTCTACTCGAACGGCCCGCTCTACGCACCCGTCACCGGGTTCTACTCGCTGGTCTACGGCGCGACGGGGCTCGAGCGCACCGAGAACCGTGTACTGACGGGGAAGTCGCCGCTGTTCGTGGTCGACCGGGCCGAGCAGCTCTTCGCCGGACTCGAGCCGCGCGGTGGCGCCGTCAGCACCACGATCAACGCCCGAGCCCAGCGCGCCGCCTTCAACGGCCTGAAGGGCAAGAAGGGGTCCGTGGTCGCCATCGAGCCCGCTACCGGCCGGATCCTCGCCAGCGTTCAGTCGCCGTCATTCGACCCGAACAAGCTGTCCAGTCACGCACCATCCGCCATCCGCGCCTACTACGAGAGCCTCGAGGCCGACCCAGCCAAGCCGCTCCTCAACCGGCCGATCGTCTCGCTGAACCCACCGGGCTCCACCTTCAAGGTCGTCACCGCCGCCGCGGCTCTCGCGTCCGGCCGGTACACCCCGGACTCTGTCCTGCCCGGTCCTCGGACCTACCAGTTGCCAGACTCGTCCCGGAAGATCCGCAACTGGAACGGGCAGGCGTGCAGCGAAGACGGGCTGGTGACTCTCCGCGACGCGCTAGCGGTGTCGTGCAACACCGCGTTCGCGTGGCTTGGCAACCAGCTCGGTGACGACGCCCTGCGTGACCAGGCCCAGCTGATGGGCTTCGACACGCGGTTCGAGATCCCGCTGCGCGCGGCGACCTCGCGGTTCCCCGCAGAGCCCGACGCGCCGCAGACGGCCATGTCAGCCATCGGCCAGTTCGACGTGCGGGCGACTGCGCTTCAGATGGCCATGGTGGCCGCGACGGTCGGCAACAACGGCGAGACCATGAACCCATACCTGGTCCAGGAGATCCGCGGCCCGGACCTCGCCATCCTGCAGACTGCAGAGCCCACCCAGTTCGAGATGGCCCTCGACCCCGCGTATGCCGCGCAGCTGACCGAGATGATGGTCAACGTCGTCGACAACGGCACCGGCAGCAACGCCCGGATCCCGGGCGTACGGGTCGCAGGGAAGACCGGCACCGCGCAGACCGGAAACGAGAACCCCGCGGTGGCGTGGTTCATCGCCTTCGCCCCAGCGCAGAACCCGGAGGTCGCGGTGGCCGTCGTGGTCGAGGATGCCGGCGCCCCGGAGGTCAGCGGCAACCAGCTCGCGGCGCCGATCGCAAAGTCCGTGATCGAAGCCGTGCTGCGATGAGATGACCGAGCCAACTGAGAGTATGAGCACATGACGACCGACCCCGGCGCCTCCCGCATGCTCGGCGACCGCTACCAGATCGGCGATGTCATCGGTCGCGGTGGCATGGCGGAAGTGCACGAAGGACGTGACCTCAGACTCGGCCGTCGCGTCGCCGTCAAGATCCTGCGCCCCGACCTGGCCAAGGACCCGACCTTCCAGGCACGCTTCCGTCGCGAGGCCCAGTCCGCGGCTGCTCTGAACCATCCGAACATCGTCGCCGTCTACGACACCGGCGAGGACGTGCTGTCGGGCGACAACGGCACTCGCATCACCGTGCCCTACATCGTCATGGAGTACGTCGACGGCATGACCCTTCGCCAGTTGCTGGCCAGTGGCCGCCGCCTGCTGCCCGAGCGTGCCCTCGAGATCACCTCGGGGATCCTCTCGGCGCTGGACTACGCCCACCGGCACGGCATCGTCCATCGCGACATCAAGCCCGCCAACGTGATGCTCACCCGCACCGGTGACGTGAAGGTCATGGACTTCGGCATCGCGCGGGCCGTCAACGACGCCGGCAGCACCATGACGGCGACCTCAGCCGTCATGGGGACCGCTCAGTACCTGTCGCCCGAGCAGGCCCGCGGCGAAGTGGTCGATGCCCGCAGCGACCTCTACAGCACCGGTGTACTGCTCTACGAACTGCTCACCGGACGGCCGCCGTTCACGGGCGACTCCCCCGTCTCCATCGCCTACCAGCACGTCAGTGAGATGCCGGTGCCGCCGTCGCAGGTGGACGCGGGCGTCACCGCGGAGGTCGACGCAGTCGTGCTGCAGGCACTCGCCAAGCGGACCGACGAGCGGTACCAGACCGCCGCCGACTTCCGCGCGGACGTGGAGCGCGCCATCGCGGGCTCACCCGTGACCGCCGCCGTGCCCATGGTTTCTGGCGACCGGACGCAGATGATGCCTCCGGTGCAGGCGGCCGCTGCGTATGAGCCGATGTACGACCTCGAGCGCCCACGGCGGCGCCGCAGCTTCGGATTCTGGGCGCTGACCCTCGTCGGCATCACCGCTGCCGTCATCGGTGCACTGCTCATCGGCCGGTTCGTGTTCGGGGACACGTCGGCCACTCAGGTGCAGGTGCCCAGCCTGGAGGGGCTGACCGTCGAGCAGGCCACGGTCACCCTCGAGGAGTACGAGCTACGCCTAGGCGCGCAGACGCCGGAGGTGTCGGACCGGCCTGTCGGGACGATCACCGCCCAGCAGCCGGCCGCCGGCGAGGCCATCGAGCAGGGGCAGTCGGTGAATGTGACGGTCTCGTCCGGGCTCGAGCAGGTGACGGTTCCGCAGCTGATCGCCCTGACCTCCGTGGAGGCGGCCCGGATCGCGCTGGAGGACGCCGGACTGCAACTGGGCGGCATCAAGGAGCGGAACTCCGCGCAGCCGGCCGGCTACGTCCTCGCGCAGGATCCGGAGGAGGGCACGCAGCTCGATGCCGGCTCCACCGTCGACATCACCGTCTCGTCCGGGCTGATCAAGGTGCCGGACGTGGTCGGGTCGACCGAGGCGCAGGCGCGCAGCGACTTGGCACAGCAGGGCTTCGACGTCCAGGTGGTGGACATCGACGACTTCTCCGTGGCGTCGGGCACTGTGCTTGCGCAGTCCCCGAAGGGTGGCGAGCTGCTGCCCCGCGGTTCGGTGGTGACCATCACGGTCGCGAACGCGCCGCCGCAGCCCACGCCGACCCAGGAGCCCACGCCCGAGCCGACCGAGGAGCCGGTCCCGACGGAGGAGCCGGTCCCGACCGAGGAGCCGGTGCCCAGTGAGTTCGGTCCCAGCGGCTGACGTCCGCCCACGTTTGTCCCGGTAGCCGGGCGAGATCGGCGATCCGGGGCACTTTCGAGGCCCGGATCGCGGATGCGTCCCGGTAGCCGGGACAAACGTGTCAGCCGACGACGGGGGCCAAGTGCGTCGCGCGCTCCCGCGCCTCGGGATCGCCGCACTCCGCCAGCCAGTTGGCCAGCATGGCGTGCCCGCCCTCGGTGAGCACCGACTCCGGATGGAACTGCACGCCCTCGACGGGCAGGCTCCGGTGTCGCAGCGCCATGATGATGCCGCCGGACGTGGACCCGGTGACCTCCAGCTCCGCCGGCACGCTCGCCGGCTGCACTGCGAGCGAGTGGTACCGCGTGGCCGTGAACGGCGAGGGCAGGCCCACGAGTACACCGGCGTCCTGGTGGAAGACCTCGGATGTCTTGCCGTGCAGCAGTTCGGGTGCGCGTCCCACGGTCGCGCCGAAGGCCGCCGCGATCGCCTGATGCCCGAGACAGACGCCGAAGATGGGCACGTCGCCGGCGCACTCCCGCACGATGTCCATGCACACCCCGGCGTCCTCGGGCGTTCCCGGGCCGGGGCTCAGCAGGACGCCGTCGTACCCACGGGCTTCGTCCGGGGTCACCTCGTCGTTGCGCCGCACGTCTACCTCGGCGCCGAGCTGGGCGAGGTACTGGACCAGATTGAAGACGAACGAGTCGTAGTTGTCGACGACGAGGATGCGCACCACGGGCTCATTCTCCCGGAGTCGCGAAGTCCATGGCGATCGGCCCCTCGAAGCCCGGAATCGTCGTGCTCTGCTTGCGCTTGAGGTCGTAGCCGAGACCCACGGCACCAGCCCAGTCGCGATACGCCGCGACGATCGGGTCGTCACGCAGACTGGCGCGCATCTTCTTGACGGGACCGATGGCGGTGATCACGTACGGCGGCGAGTACACCCGGCCCTGCAGCAGCAGGGTGTTGCCCACGCACTGGATGGAGCTCGTGGCAATGAGCCGCTGGTCCATGACCTGGATGCCCTTCGCCCCGCCTCTCCACAGCGAGTTGACGACCGCCTGCACGTCCTCCTGGTGGACGATCACGTCATCAGGCGTGAGGGTCTGCCACATCGGGTCGTCCGGTTCACGCAGCGGGGCGTCGTCCAGGGTCACCGTGAGCGAGCGTCCGGTGAGCTCAGTGGTGCCTGCGGTGGCCTGCAGGGCCTGGATCCCGGTGCGCGCCGCGATCGCGGCCGGGTCACCGACCCGCCCCGCAGTGAGGTCGTCGACCTGCCGCTGGAGCGCCGCGACCGACTCCTCGAGGTTGTCCACCCGGGTCGCGCGCTCGCGGACCAGATCCCGCAGTTCGACCGCTCGCTCCGCCCGGAGGTCGGTCCCCTGGCTCGTCGAGGCGGCCGCGGCGAACATCAGGCCGGCGGCGACCGCGGCCAGCCCGGCGATCACGACCGCCGGCCGCAACCGGGTCAGCGGGATGCTCGGGCGACGCATGTGCACCACGGTAACCGTCGGCGCGTTCGCCGTGATGTGGCAGGCTGTGACGAACAGAACCGCGAGAGGAGCACCGTGCCGGAGTCGAAGGGCCGAAAGAAGGCCGTCTACACCCCGCCGCCCACCACCAAGGGTGAGCGCAAGGTTGCCCGTATCGGCTCCCCTTCGTGGCTTGCGCCCACGATGGTGGCGATGTTCGTCATCGGCCTGACCTACATCGTGGTCTTCTACATCGCCGGGTCGCAGATCCCGATCATGCAGGACCTCAGTGCCCTCGTGAACGTGCTCATCGGGTTCGCCTTCATCGCCGTCGGCTTCTTCCTCGCCACCCGCTGGAAGTAGCTCCCCGCTGCGGTCTTACACCGCTGTCATTCATCCCCAGCTGGGGATAAGCCTGTGGACAACTCCTAGTCGACCAGTTCCAGAATGGTCGCGTTGGCCATCCCGCCGCCCTCGCACATGGTCTGCAGGCCGTAGCGGATGCCGTCCTGACGCATCCGGTGGACGAGGGTGGTGAGCAGCCGCGCCCCGGATCCGCCCAGCGGGTGCCCGAGTGCGATCGCCCCGCCTCGCGCATTGGTGAGCTCCGGGCTCGCGCCAGTGTCTGCGTACCAGGCACCGAGCACCGAGGCGAACGCCTCGTTGACCTCGAAGGCTCCGATCTGGTCCAGCCGCAGTCCGGATCGGCGCAGGACCTTCTCCGTCGCCGGAATCGGACCGGTGAGCATGATCACCGGGTCGACACCGGCCATGGCGACGCTGTGGATCCGTGCCAGCGGCCGCAGCCCGAGCTCCGCCGCCCGCTCGGAACTGGTGATGAGCACGGCCGCGGCACCGTCGGAGATCTGGGAGGCGTTCCCCGCGGTGATCCGCCCGTCCGCCTGGAACGGGGTCGGCAGTCCGGCCAGCGTCTCTACGGTCGTTCCCCGACGGATGCCCTGGTCCTGGCTGACGGGGCCGTCCGCGGTCTCGACCACGACGATCTCGTCGTCGAAGAGTCCCCCGTCTTGGGCGTTCGCCGCCCGCTCGTGCGAGGCCGCAGCCAGTTCGTCGAGGTAGGTGCGGGACAGGTTCCACCGCTCCGCGATCATCTCCGCACTGATGCCCTGGTTGACCAGCCCGTGGTCGTAGCGCTCCTGCATGCTCGCCGGGAACGGGCCGTCGCCGCCCGTCATGTTCGAGAACATCGGCGCCCGCGACATCGACTCCACCCCGCCGGCGATGACCATGTCGTAATGCCCGGCGATGACACCGGCCGCCGCGAAAGTGGCCGCCTGCTGGCTCGATCCGCACTGCCGATCGATGGTGACCCCGGTGACGGTCTCGGGGAAGCCGGCGGAGAGCAGCGCGTTCCGGCCGATGTTGGCGCTCTGCTCGCCGGCCTGGGTGACGCAGCCCCAGATCACGTCGTCGACCATGTCGGGCGCAACGCCGGCCCGCGACACCACCTCCCGCAGGACGAGGGCGGACAGATCGGCGGGATGGACGCTGCTGAGCACGCCCTTCCCGGGCTTGCCGATACCCACCGGGGTACGGACAGCGGAGACGATGACGGCGTCGGTGCTCATCCCCCCATCCTGCGCCGTCGAGTGGCCCGGTGTCGCCTGTTCGACGGAGGCATTGCGGGTGGCACCAAGGATGGTCAGAGGAGGGCGGACACCAGGTCGGTGATCTGGTCCGTGCGCCACGCGGTCAGCCCGGCGAGCACCAGGACCACCAGGATGAGCCCGGACACCTGGACCGCGGTTCGGTGCCGTCGTGCCGGGAAGACCATGATCGCCGCCACTGCCGCGCCGGTGACCAGTCCACCGAGGTGCGCCCGCCAGTCGACCCCGGGGGAGATGAAGCCGATCACCACGTTGATGCCGAGCAGCACCAGCACCTGAGTGATGTCGTAGCGCAGTCGTCTCCCCGCCACGATCAAGGCGCCCATCAGGCCGAAGATGGCGCCGCTCGCGCCGACCGACACCGTGCGGATGTCCGAGAAGACGTACGACGCGACCCCGCCGCCGAGGGCCGCGAGCACGTACAGGATCAGGTAGCGGCCATGCCCGAGGATCCGCTCGAGCGTCGGCCCGAGGGCGAACAGCACGTACATGTTGAAGGCCAGATGCAGCCACGAGCCGTGCAGGAACGCGGCCGTCACCAGCCGCCACCACTCGCCGTCGATGGCGATGCCGACCGGCCACATGCCCCAGTCGCCGGCCGCTGCGTTGATCCCAGTGGCGAACTGCATCAGGAAGATGGCGGCGGTGACACCGATCAGCGTGTAGGTGACGACGGGACGGGTGATCGGCGTACCGCCGGCCACCGTGGTGGCCTGACGCGTGTGCGCGGCCGCGCCCGCGACGCAGTCGGGGCACTGGAAGCCGACCGGGGCGGGCACCATGCACTCGGGACAGATGGGCCGGGCGCAGCGACTACAGCGAATGCCGGTCCCGCGATCGGGATGCCGGTAGCAGGCCGACAGTCCCGGCTGCGCCGGTGGTGTGGGCTCCGACACCGAGATGACTAGTCGCGCACGATGTCGATCGAGGAGATGACCACGTCCTGACGAGGGCGGTCACCGGGACCCGTCTCGGTCGCGGCGATCGCATCCACCACGTCACGGGACTCCTGGTCGGCCACCTCGCCGAAGATGCTGTGCTTGAAGTTCAGCCACGTCGTCGGCGCCACCGTGATGAAGAACTGGGACCCGTTCGTGTTGGGCCCCGCGTTGGCCATCGCCAGCAGGTACGGACGATCGAAGGCGAGCTCGGGGTGGAACTCGTCCTCGAAGCGGAAGCCGGGGCCGCCGGTCCCGGTGCCGAGCGGATCGCCGCCCTGGATCATGAACCCGGGAATGACGCGGTGGAAGATCGTGCCGTCGTACAGCGGCGCTGTCGACTTCGCCCGCACCCGCGGATCGGTCCACTCCTTCGTGCCTTCCGCCAAGCCGGTGAAGTTGCGCACGGTCTTGGGTGACTGCAGGTCGAACAGAGTGACCTTGATGTCGCCGAGGTTGGTGTGGAGGGTCGCGGTCGTCGTCATGGCCGCCATCTTGTCATGCGACGCACACGGCGATGAGGTCGATCCCCCGCGAGAGTGACGTGGAGGCTAGGGGACTCGAACCCCTGACTTCTGCCTTGCAAAGGCAGCGCTCTACCAGCTGAGCTAAGCCCCCGGAGCCCAGTCGGGCCCTAGCGCAGATCCGGCTCCGCGGTCACCTCGGACCACAGGTCCTGCTCGGCCTTGCGAGCAGAGAGCTGGCGGTACACGACGTAGCCGATGCCGGCGAGGAGGACGAGCAGGAGCAGCTTCTTCATGGGCCGAGCCTACCCCTCGTTCAGCACTGTGTGGTCAACGGATTCGGTGGGCCTAGGTGGACTTGAACCACCGACCTCTTCCTTATCAGGGAAGCGCTCTAACCAAACTGAGCTATAGGCCCGAACGACGGCAGAGACTACCCGACGTGACTGATCGTCTCGAACCGGGTCCGGCTACGCCTCGTCCGACAAGACGACCTCGATGCCGCCCGTCAGGCCGACGGTGAGGTTGTAGATGATCGTGAAGAGCGTGGCCAGGAAGGACACCAGCACGATCTCCACCGATGCCACGACGACCGCCACGCCGAGCACCCGCGAGAACTCCAGGTAGCTGAGCAGGTCGAAGCCCGTGGTGGCGGTGCCGATCACGTCGTCGATGGTGCGGGAGATGGCGACGAACACGCCGGTGACATCCAGGACCCACCACAGCGCAGCGACCGCGACGATGATGACGACGCCGATGGCGAGTGCGAGCATGAACGCGGCCTTGGTGACGGACCACGGGTCCACGCGTGTGACGTAGAGCCGGGCCCGCTTCGGGCCACGGGTCACGTCACCGCCCGTCACTCGACCGCCTCACCCTGGTCGGCGTCGCCCTCGGGCGGGCCGTCCAGCTCGTCCTCGTCCACGTCACCGCTTCGGGCCACGGCCACCACCGTGTCGCCCTCGGCGAGATTCATCAGCGTGACGCCCATGGTGTCACGCCCTGAGGGTCGGATCTCACCGACACGAGTGCGAATGACGATCCCGTTGGAGGCGATGGCGTAGATCTGGTCGCTCTCCTCGCACACCATCGCGCCGACCAACGAGCCGCGCTCCTCGACCAGCTTCATCGCACGTACACCAAGGATGCCGCGCCCCTTGGTCGCCCACTCCACGATCGACGTGCGCTTGGCATAGCCGCCGTCGGTGATGGTCACCACGAACGTGTCGGCGCGCGCCACATCCATCGCCAGCAGAGCATCCCCTTCACGGAACCGCATGCCGATCACGCCACCGGTCGCGCGACCCATGGGTCGCAAGGTGTCGTCGTCGGCCGAGAACCGGGCGGACATGCCCTTGCGGGAGACCAGGAGCAGTTCGTCGGCACCGGAGACCAGCCGGGCCGAGATGAGCTCGTCATCGTCCGACAGGTTGATCGCGATGATCCCGCCCTGCCGGACCGAGTCGTACTCCGAGAGTCGCGTCTTCTTCACCATGCCGCGACGAGTGGCGAGCACCAGATGCTCGGACGCCTGGTAGTCGGGGATGGCCAGTACCTGAGCGATGGACTCGTCCGGCTGGAAGGCCAGCAGGTTCGCCACGTGCTGGCCCTTGCCGTCGCGACCGGTGTCGGGCAGCTGGTAGGCCTTCGCTCGATAGACCCGGCCGCGGTCCGTGAAGAACAGGATCCAGTGATGGGTGGTCGTGACGAACATGTGGTCGACGACGTCGTCCTGCCGCAGGGAGGCCCCACGCACGCCCTTGCCGCCTCGTCGCTGCTCTCGGTACAGGTCGGTCTTCGTCCGCTTGACGTAGCCGCCCGAGGTGATGGTGACGACGACGTCCTCGACCGCGATCAGGTCCTCATCCGTGACGTCGCCGTCCCACGCCACGAAGTCCGTGCGTCGTTCGTCGCCGTACTTGTCGGTGATCTCGGTCAGCTCCGTGGCGACGATGGATCGCTGCCGCGACTCGCTGGAGAGGATGTCGTTGTAGTCCGCGATCCGAGTCATCAGGTCTTCGTACTCGTCGATGATCTTCTGTCGCTCCAGGGCGGCAAGTCGCCGAAGCTGCATGTCGAGGATGGCGGTGGCCTGCAGCTCGTCGATCTCGAGGAGCTCCATCAATCCCACGCGGGCGTCGTCGACGGTCGCGGATGCCCGGATGAGCGCGATGACGTCGTCGAGCGCATCGAGCGCCTTGAGGTAGCCGCGCAGGATGTGCGCGCGCTCCTCCGCCTTCCGCAAGCGGTACCGGGTGCGCCGCTGGATGACCTCGATCTGATGGGCCACCCAGTACCGGACGAACTGCTCGAGCGTCAGCGTGCGCGGCACGCCGTCGACCAGTGCGAGCATGTTGGCGCCGAAGGTGTCCTGCAACTGGGTGTGCTTGAACAGGTTGTTCAGCACGACCTGGGCGACCGCATCACGCTTGAGCTCGATGATCAGCCGCATGCCGGTTCGCGACGACGAGTCGTCGCGGACGTCGGCGATGCCGGTGAGCTTGCCGTCTCCCACTAGTTCTGCGATGCGCAGCAGCAGGTTGTCGGGGTTCACCTGGTACGGCAGTTGGGTGACGACGAGGACCTGGCGCCCGCGCGCGTCCTCGTCGACTTCGACGACGGCCCGCATCGTGATCGAGCCGCGGCCGGTGCGGTACGCGTCCTCGATCCCGCGGCGGCCGACGATCAAGGCGCCGGTCGGGAAGTCCGGCCCCTTGACCCGTTCCATCAGCGCGGCCTGGCGCTCCTCGCGGGACGCCTCCGGGTTCTCCAGCAGCCAGAGTGCTGCGGACGACACCTCGCGCAGGTTGTGCGGAGGGATGTTGGTCGCCATGCCGACGGCGATGCCCGAGCTGCCGTTGACCAGCAGGTTCGGGAACCTGCTCGGCAGCACGCGCGGTTCCTGCGTGCGGCCGTCGTAGTTGGGGCCGAAGTCGACGGTCTCCTCGTCGATGTCGCGCACCATCTCCATGGCGAGCGGAGCCATCCGGCACTCCGTGTATCGCTGGGCGGCGGGCGGGTCGTTGCCCGGCGATCCGAAGTTGCCCTGGCCCTGCACCAGCGGGTAGCGAAGCGACCACGGCTGGGCGAGCCGGACCAGGGCGTCATAGATCGCGCTGTCGCCGTGCGGGTGGTAGTTGCCCATGACGTCGCCCACCACGCGCGCGCTCTTGGAGAAGTTGCGATCCGGCCGGTAGCCGCCGTCGTACATCGCGTAGATGACGCGGCGGTGCACCGGCTTCATGCCGTCGCGGACATCCGGCAGGGCACGGGAGACGATGACCGACATGGAGTAGTCCAGGTAGGACCGCTGCATCTCGGTCTGCAGGTCGACCGGGTCGATCCGACCATGCGGGCCGTGGTCGACGGCCACTTCGGTCTCGATGTCGTCAGGCACGAAGCACTCCTCGGTGGGACAGTCGTTCGTCGGTGGCTAGATGTCCAGGAAACGCACGTCGCGTGCGTTCTGCTGGATGAAGTTGCGGCGGGATTCCACGTCCTCGCCCATGAGCACGCTGAACATCTCGTCTGCCTGAGCCGCGTCGTCGATGGTCACCTGGAGCAGCACGCGACGGGCCGGGTCCATCGTGGTCTCCCACAGCTCGTCCGCATTCATCTCGCCGAGGCCCTTGTACCGCTGGATCGCCTCCTCCTTCGGAAGCTTGCGGCCGGCGGCCAGGCCGGCCTCCATCAGCGCCTCGCGCTCGCGCTCGGTGTACGCGAAGTCGGCCGTCTCGCGGGACCACTTGATCTTGTACAGCGGAGGCTGGGCGAGGAACACGTGGCCCTGCTCGACGAGGGGGCGCATGAAGCGGAACAGCAGGGTGAGCAGGAGCGTGCGGATGTGCTGGCCGTCGACGTCAGCGTCGGCCATCAGCACGACCTTGTGGTAGCGCAGGCGGTTGATGTCGAACTCGTCCTGGATGCCGGTTCCGAAGGCCGAGATGAGCGCCTGCACCTCGGTGTTCTGCAACACCTTGTCGATCCGGGCCTTCTCGACGTTGATGATCTTGCCGCGGATCGGCAGGATCGCCTGGGTGCGCGGATCGCGGCCCTGTCGTGCCGACCCCCCTGCGGAGTCACCCTCGACGATGAAGACCTCGCACTCCTCGGGCTCTCGGCTCGAGCAGTCGATGAGCTTTCCGGGCATACCCGCCCCGCCCAGCAGTCCCTTGCGATTGCGCGCCAGGTCGCGGGCCTTGCGGGCGGCGATCCGAGCGGTGGCCGCATTGACGGACTTGCGGGCGATCTCCTTGCCCTCGGCCGGGTTCTTCTCCAGCCACTCGCCGAGCTGATCGTTGACGACCTTCTGCACGAAGGCCTTCATCTCGGTGTTCCCGAGCTTGCCCTTCGTCTGGCCCTCGAACTGCGGTTCCGCGAGCTTCACGCTGACGATCGCGGTCAGCCCTTCGCGGATGTCCTCGCCGCTGAGGTTGGGGTCCTTCTCCTTCAGGATGTTCCACTCACGGGCGAACTTGTTCATCAGCGTGGTCAGCGCCGAGCGGAAGCCCTCCTCGTGGGTACCGCCCTCGGTCGTGTTGATGGTGTTCGCGAACGTGTAGACCGACTCGGCGTAGGAGTTGTTCCACTGCATGGCGATCTCCGCGCTCATCCGCTTGTCGTCGGACTCGTTCTCGAGATCGATGACGCTGGGATTGGCGATGCCCTTGCTCGCGTTGATGTGCCTCACGAAGTCGGCGATCCCGCCCTCGTAGTGGTAGCTGACACGTCGGACCTGCTCGACATCTTCGGCATCGGGCTCGTCGGAGACGATGGGGGTGCGCTCATCGACCAACTCCAGGACGAGGCCCTTGTTGAGGAACGCCATCTCCTGGAAGCGCCGCGACAACGTGGTGAAGTCGTAGTGCGTGGTCTCGAAGATCTGGTCGTCCGCCCAGAAGGTCACGGTCGTACCGGTGGTCGTGGTGGTCTCGCCCTTCGCCAGCGGCGCGGTCGGCACGCCGTGCAGGTAGGACTGCCGCCAGACATGCCCCTCCCTGCGCACCTCCACGTCGAGCCGGGTCGACAGCGCGTTGACGACGGACACCCCCACGCCGTGCAGGCCGCCCGAGACGGAGTAGCCGCTGCCACCGAACTTCCCGCCGGCGTGCAGCACGGTCAGCACCACCTCGACCGCGGGCTTCTTCTCGATCGGATGCTCGTCGACCGGGATGCCGCGGCCGTCGTCGATGACCCGGACGCCACCGTCGGCGAGCAGGGTCACCGAGATCGTCGAGGCATAGCCCGCCAACGCCTCGTCGACCGAGTTGTCCACAACCTCGTACACCAGATGGTGAAGGCCCCGCTCACCCGTGGAGCCGATGTACATGCCGGGACGCTTGCGGACGGCATCCAGACCCTCGAGAACGGTGATCGCGCTGGCGTCATAGGACACGGCGGTCGGGCCTCCTGTGGGTATGCCAGACCTGAGCGCGCGGTCCGGAAGTGAGTTCCAGTCTACCGGTTCCCGCTGACAGGACCGGCTCCGGCACGTCCATGCGGGCCCTTTTCGGCCGCTGACCCCCCAGGGTGTGGGTAGCCGTATGGACATGGGTCGGCAATGGCCCCTCGAGGCCCTCAGGGTCCGCCTAGCCGTACGTGTCGCGCGGCCCTCGACCCTTGACCCGGCGGCTTCCCGAGCGCCAGGTGGGCCCAGCCGGCCCCACGATGGAGATGGAGGTCACCACGCCTCCGCCGACCCGCTCGTCGATCGCCCGCTGGAGCTGGGGGCGGAGCAGCCGGACCTGCGTGGCCCACGTGGTGGACTCGGCCTGCAGGACCAGTTCGCCGTCACCGAAGCTCGTCGGCACGACGTGGGCGGCTAGATCGGCGCCGACGATCTCGGCCCACTGCGCCATCAGCACGGCGACAGACGACCGATCGGACCACCCCTGATCGCGGATGAGCCGGTCCACGGCACTGCCGAGCAGCTCCGGATCGGAGCTGGCCTGCGGCGGGGACGTGCGCCGGCGGCGCTTGGCCGGTCGGGTAGAGCCGGTCGCCCGACGAAGCGCCTCCCCGGCGGCCTCGGTCGAGGCCGCATCAGGCGCTGGTGGCTGGGGAGGCTCGGCGGTCGGCTCGGGGGTGCCGTCCTGCTGGTGGGATTCAGTCATCCGGCGTCACCAAGCCTCGGCTGACGCTGAAGCGCCGGCCCTGCAAGGCGTCGGGGATGTCTTCCAACACTGCCGCCGTCAGCAGGACCTGAGTGCACGAGCGCACTCTCTCGCTCAGCCGCGTACGACGAAGGGAGTCCAGCTCGGCGAACACGTCGTCCAGGATGAGGATCGGATCGTCGCCGTCTGATCGGAGCACGTCCATGGAGGCCAGTCGCAAGGCGAGAGCCAGCGACCATGACTCGCCGTGCGAGGCGTATCCCTTCGCCGGATGCGGCCCGATCCGCAGCTCGAGGTCGTCGCGATGTGGTCCGACCAGGGTGATCCCTCGATCGAGTTCCTCCTTGCGGCGGCTCTCGATCGCGGACAGCAGGCTCGTGCGCCACGCCTCTCGGTCCGACCCGAGATCGTCCGCGGCTCCCGAGCCGCTCACATACCTGCCCTGGGCCTCAGCGGCACTGACGGCATCTCCGCCGCCGGCGATGACGGCGTAGGCGTCGGCCAGCCACGGGGTGAGGTCGTCCAGTGCGGCCACTCGCGCCGCCACCAGCTCTCCACCGACCGTCGCGAGCTGCTCGTCCCACACTTCCAGCGTGCGGATCACCTCGGCCGGATCCGCGCGTCGCGCAGAGGCAGCCGACTTCAATAATGCGTTGCGCTGCTTGAGGATTCGGTCGTAGTCGGAGCGCACGCCCTGTAGTCGGGGCGATCTCTGCACGATGAGTTCGTCGAGGAAACGCCGACGCTCGGAGGGATCGCCCTTGACCAGTGCCAGATCCTCAGGGGCGAAGACCACGGCCCGCAGAATGCCGAGGACATCACGGGCCCGGGTCGCGGGACTGCGGTTGATCCGCGCGCGGTTGCTCCGTCCCGGATTGATCTCGATCTCAACCAAGGCGCGTCGATCGTCACGCACGATCTCGACCGCAACGACGGCCCGTTCCGCGCCCACGCGCACGAGCGGCGCGTCACTGGCGACGCGATGGCTGCCAAGGACGGCCGCGTAGGCAATCGCCTCGACGACGTTGGTCTTGCCCTGACCATTGGGTCCGACGAATGTCGAGGCCCCTTCCTGAAGGCTGAGCTCAGCCTGCTCGTACGAGCGGAAGTCCGTGAGACGGAGGGCGGAGACCCACACGGCGTCAGCCGGTGAGGCGTACCGGCATCAGCAGGTAGCGGTAGTCGTCTCCCGACGCGGACTCGCCGGCCGCCGTGATCACCGCCGGACGCGTCGACTGGGTGAAGGAGAACCGGACCTCGTCGGCCCCGGTGGCCGAGAGACCATCGAGCAGGTAGGCCGGGTTGAAGGCGATGTCGATCGCGTCGCCGTCCAGGGCCACCTCGATGACCTCGAGGGCCTGGGCGTCGTCACCCGCGCCTGCGGTCAGGGTCAGTTCCGATCCCTCGAAGTGCATGCGTACCGGGGTGTTGCGCTCGGCGACGAGAGCCACCCGCTTGACCGCATCCGCGAGAGCTGAGGTCTCGACGTTCGCCGTCGCGGACGACTCGGAAGGGAGCAGCGATCGGTACTTGGGGAACTCGCCGTCCAGCAGCCGGGTCGTAGTGCGACGGCCGTGTCCCTCGAATCCGATCAGGCCCTCCCCGGCACCGCCGGACGCGAGCGCGATGATGATGTTCTCCACGTCGGACAGGGATTTCGCTGTATCCGCAAGGGTTCGAGCCGGCACCAGGGCATGTGCGGACATCGTCGTTGACTCGGGCTGCCAGGTGAACTCCCGGACCGCGAGGCGGTAGCGATCGGTCGCCGCGAGCGTGACATTGCTGCCCTCGAACTCCATGCGGATGCCGGTCAGCGTCGGGAGGGTGTCATCGCGGCCGGCGGCGATCGCCACCTGGGCAACCGCGGCCGCGAAGGCGGATCCACCGACCGTGCCCGATGTCGTCGGCATCACCGGCAGCTGCGGGTAGTCCTCAACGGGAAGGGTCGGCAGCGTGAAGGACGAACGCCCGCAGGTGATGGCCAGCCGGGTGCCCTCACTCTCCAGCATGACCGGAGCACCGGGAAGCGAGCGGGCGATGTCGGCCAGCAGCCGACCGGAGACCAGGACCGTGCCCGGATCGGTGACGTCCGCATCGACGTCCACTCGCCCGGACACCTCGTAGTCGAAGCTGCTCAGCGTCAACTGGTCGGCGTCCGCCGTGAGGACCAGCCCGGCCAGCACCGGAAGGGAGGGACGGGACGGCAGAGTCCGGGCCGCCCACGCGACCGCCTCCGCGAGCACGTCACGCTCGACCCTTATCTTCACCGTGTCCTCCAGTCCGCCGAAGGCGTCAGTCTTACAGCAAGTGGGGCGTACTGCGCAGGCAGGTGCCGTTCTGCACCGGAGTTATCCACGCCCCGTGCACCTGAGTCTGGGGAATGACTTCCCTAGAGACTAGATGTCGTCATCGTCATAGGTGGTGTGGACACCGTGGATGATCCGCGTTTCGGCTGGTCAGCACGCGTGTCGTGGACGAGTGAAGCTGTGGACAACGGCCGATTGGCTGGGGACAGCGGTGGACGGCAGCCGTTCAGAGGGCGAAACGACGGCCGGCGTCCCCAGTGACGCTCGTGGTGCTGTGGACAGCTGGGGGACCGTCGATGGAGTTGTCCACAGGATGTGCACCAGTGGGGATACCGGAGCCCGCGGGTGGGTGTCGACGCCTGAGGCAGAGTTATCCACAGTCTGGGGACACGTTGGGGAAAGATGGATACCAGTGCCAGGTGTGACAGTAGGGATGTACGAGTCACATGGGGCGTGGCTGCGACTTGATGCGGCTGGTCAGGTCGGTCACCTGGTTGTAGAGGCTGCGTCGCTCTGCCATCAATTGCCGGATCTTGCGGTCCGCATGCATGACGGTGGTGTGGTCGCGGCCACCGAAGGCCTGGCCGATCTTCGGTAGGGACAGGTCGGTGAGCTCACGGCACAGGTACATGGCGATCTGCCGGGCCGTGACGAGGACCCTGGATCGGCTCGACCCGCACAGGTCGTCGACGGTGACGCCGAAGTACTGGGCGGTGGCGGCCATGATCTGACCTGCGGTGATCTCCGGACCGGTCTCGGACGGGAGCAGGTCCTTGAGGACGACCTCGGTGATGGCGAGGTCGACGGGTTGCCGGTTCAGCGAGGCGAACGCGGTCACCCGAATGAGTGCGCCCTCGAGCTCGCGGATATTGCTGGAGATCTTCGAGGCGATGAACTCGAGCACTTCGGGCGGGGCCTGCAAGCGTTCCTGAATGGACTTCTTGCGCAGGATGGCGATGCGGGTCTCGAGATCAGGTGGCTGGACATCGGTGATCAGACCCCATTCGAAGCGGGAGCGCATCCGGTCCTCGAAGTCGGGCAGCTGCTTCGGCGGCAGGTCGGACGTCACGACGATCTGCTTGTTCGCGTTGTGCAGCGTGTTGAACGTGTGGAAGAACTCCTCCTGGGTCTGGACCTTGCCACTGAGGAACTGGATGTCGTCGACCAGCAGGACGTCGACATCGCGGTACCGCCGCTGGAAGCTGGCTGCCTTGTCATCGCGAATGGAGTTGATGAACTCGTTGGTGAACTCCTCGGAACTGACGTAGCGAACGCGAGTGCCGCTGTACAGGGTGCGGGTGTAGTGGCCGATCGCGTGCAGCAGGTGGGTCTTGCCGAGCCCCGAGCCCCCGTAGATGAACAGCGGGTTGTAGGCGCGGGCGGGCTGCTCGGCCACAGCGACCGCCGCGGCATGGGCGAAGCGGTTGCTCGATCCGATGACGAAGGTGTCGAACGTGTACTTGTCGTTCAGCCGCCCGTCCTCGCTACGGGTGCCGGGCGATCCGGCGCCCGGGCGTTGTGCTTCCTCTCGCCGCTCCTGGACCGGTACCGGCGCCGTACGGGGCGGCGCATACGTGGCATCGGCCACCTCGTCGGTCGCCTCCTCGATGCCCGGGTCGATGGAGGGATCGACGGTGACGGCGAGACGGATCTCCCGCCCGAGGGTCTGAGACAGGGCGTGGACGACCATGGGCCGCAGGCGCGTCTCGAGGACGTCCTTGGTGAACTCATTGGGGGCGGCGATGAGGGCGGTGTCCTCGACCAGGCCCATCGGACGGGTGAGGTTGACGAAGGCCCGCTGCTGAGGGGTGAGGTTGCCGTCGCCGAGACTCCCGAGGGCGGTGGCCCAGACCTCGGTCAGATCCTCCGTCGCGTCCACGGCTTCCCCTCGTCATTCGCAGGCTGTCCACATGATTATCCACAGATGTGGAGCGGGCCTAGGACGATAGCCAGAACGGCGGTGGCCGACAAGTGCCGGCCCACAGCGGGCCCGGGGACCCCATTTGACCGTGCTCGGGACCGTTCCGTAGTCTTGGGCGTCCGTCTAGTGGCGGATCGACCTTCCCCGCACGCACGCGTCCAGGAGCCCCACCATGAAGCGCACGTTCCAGCCCAACACCCGCCGTCGGGCGAAGACCCACGGCTTCCGGGCCCGCATGCGCACCCGCGCCGGTCGCTCCATCCTCGCCGCCCGCCGCACCAAGGGCCGCGAGCGCCTCTCCGCCTGACGGCGACATGCTGCCCGCCGCGCACCGGATGCGGCTCGCTGCCGACTTCACGGCAACCACCCGGCTCGGGGCCAAGTGCGCCCGCGGCTCGGTCGTCGCCTACGCCGATCGCACCTCGTCTGACGCGCCCGCACGGGTCGGGCTGATCGTGAGCAAGGCTGTCGGCAACTCGGTGGCGCGTCATCGCGCGGCTCGACGGCTCCGAGCCGCCGTCCGGCCACTGCTGGCGACCTGCCCCCCGGGCACGCGGATAGTCCTGCGAGCACTCCCCGGTTCACCCGAGGATCCCGGCCTGCCCGGGCACGTGCAGGCGGCCGTGTCGGGGGCCCTGGGACGGCTCAGGGAGCCGGCTCGATGAGCGGGCTGTGGGTGCGCGTGCGGTGGCTCTGGGACCACTCAATCGGCTGGCTGCTGACGTGGGTGCTGATCCTGCCGATCCGCGGCTATCAGGTGGCGATCTCGCCAATGACCCCACCGTCCTGCCGCTTCCACCCGTGCTGTTCGACGTACGCGGTGAAGGCGATCAAGCGGCACGGACCGATCAAGGGGTTCCTGCTCGGCAGCTGGCGGGTGCTGCGCTGCAATCCGTGGAACAAGGGCGGCGTGGACCCGGTCCCGCGCAGGGGACACTGGTTGCCGGACGTGCTGCCCAACGGTGAACCCCGGCATGGGAGCATGGGCATCCGCGTGTCGGCGGATTCATAAGGAAGGGCGCTGTGGGCGACTTTTTTCTGTTCGTATGGCTGAAGAACGCGGTCAGCTGGATTCTCGTCCAGTTCCACGCCTTCTTCACCGGCGTCCTGGGCATGGACCCCGACAGCGGGTGGGCGTGGACCTTGTCCATCGTCGGCCTGGTCATCGTCATCCGCATCCTGCTGATCCCGCTGTTCGTCAAGCAGATCAAGGCGCAACGCAATCTGCAGCTGATCCAGCCGCAGATGAAGGAGATCCAGAAGAAGTACGCCGGGGACAAGGAACGCCAGTCCCAGGAGATGATGAAGCTGTACCGGGAGACCGGTACCAACCCGCTGGCCTCCTGCCTGCCGATCCTGTTGCAGGCGCCCATCTTCTTCGCCCTGTTCAGCGTGCTGCAGGGCGTGGCCATGTACCCGGAGAACCCGGCGGACGACCCCGGCTACGTCGCGCCCGGTGTCTTCAGCTGGCCCCAGTACGAAGGACTCGCGGAGTCCATGCACGACGCGCAGATCTTCGGGGTGCCGCTCTACGCGACCTTCATGGACGCGGACCAGACGCCGAGCCCCACTGCCACTCGCATTCTGACCGTCATCCTCATCGCACTGATGACGGCGACCTCGTTCATCACGCAGCGCCAGCTGATCATCAAGAACAGCGCACCCAACAACCCGATGGTGCGCCAGCAGAAGATCCTGCTGTACGTGTTCCCGATCATCTTCGCCGTCTCCGGCATCAATTTCCCGGTCGGCGTGCTGATCTACTGGTTCACCACGAACCTGTGGTCGATGGGTCAGCAGTTCTGGGTCATTCGGAACAATCCCCAGCCCGGCACGCCCGCCTTCGAGGCGAAGGAGCGACGCCAGGAGCACAAGGCGGCCCGCAAGGGCACCGCCCCGCCCGTGGAGACCATTGAAGGGGAAGTTACCGACACTGTGTCGGAAAACCCCACCCGCCAGCAGCCGAAGCGCACTTCGCGCAGTCAGCGCAAGAAGAAGTAGCGCCCCGGCGCACCCCGACCTGTACGACAACCGTGTGGAGAGATCATGACCGAGGAAGCAACCGCAACCGTCGACGCCACTGAGACCGACGAGCTGACTGAGTCCGACGAGTCCGCGCAGACCGACGAGTCCGCGCAGACCGCACGAGCCGACGCAGGCCGACGAGCCCGCGGAGGCCCGGCTGACGGGAGCCCAGCTCCTCGAGCGCGAGGGCGACGTGGCCGCGGACTACCTCGAAGGCCTGCTGGACATCGCCGACCTCGACGGGGACATCGACATCGACGTCGAGGGCAACCGGGCGATGGTGTCCGTCCTGGAGGCGAACGCCGGCGACCTCGGTCATCTGGTCGGCACGAAGGGCAAGGTCCTCGACGCCCTGCAGGAGCTGACCCGCCTGGCGGCGACCCGGGAGACCGGTGAGCGTTCGCGGCTGATGCTCGACGTGGCCGGGTTCCGCGCGCAGCGGCGCGTGGAGCTGGAGCGGGTGGCCGAGGATGCCGTGGCGGAGGCCCAGCGCACGGCCGCACCGGTCCGACTGGACCCGATGACCCCGTTCGAACGCAAGATCGTGCATGACGTGATCGCCAAGGCCGGACTGGTCAGCGAGTCCGAAGGTGAGGAGCCCGCTCGGCGTGTGGTCGTGCGGACGGCCTGACCGTGGTTTCCCGTGAAACCGCGGGACCGATCCCGGCGCTGCCACCCTGGCTCACCCCCGCAACCGCAGGCCTGACCTCGTTCGTGGATCTGCTCGCGGACGCGGGCGTCACCCGTGGACTGATCGGTCCGCGGGAGGTTCCGCGACTGTGGGACCGACACGTGCTGAACTGTGCGGTGGTGGCCGACCCGGAGGCTGGGCTGGTGCCTGGGGAGGCCCGGGTGGCGGACGTCGGCAGTGGTGCCGGCCTGCCCGGGTTGGTCTGGGCCCTGGCACGACCCGACCTGCGGGTGACCCTGATCGAACCACTGCTGCGGCGCAGCACCTTCCTCGACGAGGCAGTGCTGTCCCTCGACCTGTCGGATCGGGTGCGGGTCTGGCGGGGGCGGGCCGAGGACGTGCCGTCCGAGCTCCGGGGGCAGGACGTGGTGACCGCCCGGGCCGTCGCCCCCCTGGGTCGACTGGCGGGCTGGCTCACTCCGCTGCTGGCCCCGGGCGGGCGGCTGGTGGCGTTGAAAGGCAGCTCCGCGGCCGACGAGGTCAGGAACAGCGCGGACGACCTCACCCAGGTAGGCCTGGTCGACGTGGCCGTGCAGCAGGTGGGCGGCGGAGTCGTGGACCCGCCGACCACGGTGGTGGTCGGGATCCGCGGTACGGCACAATGACGCCGTGATCACGCCGGCCAGCACGTCTTCGTCCCCGGCCGCCACCCCTGCCACGCCGCGCGACGTGGATGTCGCGGGTCTGGGCTGGCCGCACGTCGCCGACGTTTCCCGTGAAACATCCGCATCGGGCGCCGACTCGGCGGGTCTGGGCTGGCCCTCGTGACGACCCGGGTGATCACCGTCGCCAACCAGAAGGGTGGTGTCGGCAAGACGACCAGTGCAGTCAACATCGCCGCCGCGGTGGCTCGCGCCGGCCATTCCGTGCTGGTGATCGACCTGGATCCGCAGGGGAACGCCTCGACAGCCCTGGGGGCGGACCACCGCGAGGGCACGCCGAGCATCTACGACGTCCTCATCGGAGACCTCGCCCTGGTCGACGTGCTGCAGGAGTGCCCGGAGATCCCCGGACTGTGGACGGCACCGGCCACCATCGACCTCGCCGGCGCGGAGATCGAACTGGTGGCCCAGGTCGCTCGCGAGTACCGGCTCTCCCGGGCCGTGGACGCCCTGCTCGCCCAGCGGCCGTTCGACTACGTCTTCCTCGACTGTCCGCCCAGCCTCGGGCTGCTCACCCTCAATGGGCTGGTAGCCGCCCGCGAGGTGCTGCTCCCCATCCAGTGCGAGTACTACGCGCTCGAGGGCCTGTCCCAACTGCTCCGCACCATCGACATGGTGCGCACGCATCTGAACCCCACCCTGACGGTCGGAGCCATCCTGCTCACCATGTACGACGGCCGCACCCGGCTGGCGTCCCAGGTGGCCCATGAAGTGCGCACGCACTTCGGTGAGCAGGTGCTCACCACCATCATCCCGCGATCGGTGCGGGTGTCGGAGGCGCCGTCGTACGGCCAGACGGTGATCACCTACGACCCCACCTCCTCCGGGGCGGTGGCCTACGCCGAGGCGGCGGCCGAAGTGGTGGAGCTCGGGGTTCTCCACAACAATCCACACGGTTATCCACAGACATAATGGTAGATAACGGATATAGCAGCACAGTTATCCCAAGACTGGAGGGCAACGGATGACCACGGCACCCAAGCGGGGGCTCGGTCGCGGGCTCGGCGCGCTCATCCCGTCCGCCGAACCGCCGGAGTACGCGAGCGACCGCACCGGGACGCCGTCGGCAGAGGACACCGAGGCCGCACCGGCCGCCCGATATGCGGACCTGCCGATCGACCAGGTCGAGCCCAACGCCCGTCAGCCGCGCACGGTGTTCGACGAGGAGGCAATGGCCGAACTGGTCTTCTCGGTTCGTGAGATCGGCCTGCTCCAGCCGGTGGTCGTGCGGCACGTCGGCCCCGAGCGCTACGAGTTGATCGCCGGCGAGCGTCGCCTGCGGGCCTCCCGCGAGGCGGGCCTGAGCACCATCCCGGCGATCATCCGGGACACCGACGACGACGCCATGCTGCGCGACGCGCTGCTCGAGAACCTGCACCGGGCCAACCTCAATCCGCTGGAGGAGGCCGCCGCCTATCAGCAGCTGCTGTCCGACTTCGGCTGCACCCAGGACGAACTCGCGCGCCGGATCGGCCGCAGCCGCCCGCAGGTGACGAACACGCTGCGGCTGCTCAAGCTGCCCCCGGATGTTCAGCGGCGGGTGGCCGCCGGCGTGCTGAGCGCCGGCCATGCGCGGGCGTTGCTCTCCCTTGACGACACGGCTGACATGGAGGCGTTGGCCACCCGCATCGTGGCCGAGGGGCTGAGCGTGCGCGCCGTCGAGGAGATCATCATCGTCGGGGATGCCGACGGACGCAGTCGGTCACGCAAGCGCCGCGCCCGGGTCCCTGCGCCACGGGATCAGCGACTGACGGAGGATCTCGCCGAACTCAGCACCCGGGTGGCGGACGCACTGGACACCCGGGTCGCGACGGACGGCTTCGTCACTGCGCGGGCGCACGGGAAGCTGGTGATCGAGTGCGCTGACGTCGAGGACCTGCGCCGCGTCATCGACCTCATCGACCGCGGCTGACCGCCGCGGTCACCAGATCGGCGGTGAGTTCGCCGACTCCCTCATCGGCGGCAGCCAGCGCCTGGGGGAACAACGATGTCTCGGTCATCCCGGGCGCCACGTTCACCTCGAGGAACCACGGGACGCCATCCGCATCGACGATGACATCCGTGCGTGACCAGTCGCGCAGGCCCAGCAGCAGATGGACGTTGAGCGCCACCGCCTGCGCCGCCTCGGCGACCGCATCGTCGAGACGGGCCGGGCAGAAGAACTCCGTCGTGCCCGCGGTGTACCGAGCCTCGTAGTCGTAGAGGTCCCCCTCCGGGACGACCTCCACGCCGGACAGCGCCAGCAGGTCGTCGGACCGCTCGAAGACGCCGAGCGCGACCTCGGTGCCCGCCACGAACGACTCCATCAGCACCACGTCGCCGTAGGCGAACGCCCCCACCATGGCGGCCGGCAGCTCGGCCTCGGTGTGCACGATGGACGTGCCCAGCGAGGAGCCGCCCTTGGTGGGCTTGACGACCAGGGGCAGGCCCAGCCGACCCGCGACGGCCGCCAGCACGCCGCTGGCGCCCAGCTCACGGAAGGTCGACTGGGGGATGGCGACGCACGCGGGCGTGCGGACGCCCGCCTGGGCCACGAGCTCCTTCGCGATCGGCTTGTCGAACGCCAGTCGGCTGCTGGCCGCGGTGGACCCGACGAAGGGGATCCCGAGCGACTCGAGCACGTCTCGCAGGGCGCCGTCCTCGCCGGCCGCGCCGTGCAGCAGCGGCACGATGCAGTCCGGACGGTGGTTGCGCAGGCGGTCCATGAGCGCGGCGTCGACGTCGTGCTCGACCACCTCCCAGTCGGGTCGGGCCGCACGCAGGGCGCCCGCGACCCGTCGACCGGACCGCAGGGACACGTCGCGCTCGGCGGACAGGCCTCCGGACAGGACGAGCACGTGCATGGGCGGGCCTCCAGGGGGTGAGCGGCTACTGCAGGTCGGGCGCGGGGACGGAGGTGCCGGACACCGAGGCCAGCGCGTGCGAGGTGCCGAACGTCTGGGCCAGCTCGAGCTCACCCTCGATGACCTGCGAGAGCCGACGCACGCCTTCGCGAATGCGATCGGGCTCGGGATAGCAGTACGACAGGCGCAGGTTCTGCCGCCCCTGGCCGTCGACGTAGAAGCCGGTCCCCGGCACGTAGGCCACGAGGTTCGCCACCGCCCGGGGCAGCATCGCGGTGGCATCGAGACCGTCCGGCAGGGTCAGCCACGAGTAGAAGCCGCCTGCCGGGATGGTCCACGTGGTGCCCTCGGGCATCAGCGCCTGCAGCGACTCCAACAGGGCGTCGCGGCGCTCGCGGTAGACCTCCCGGAAGGTCTTGATCTGCTCGCGCCACGGCTGGGTGGCCAGGTACTCCGAAACGGTGAGCTGGGCGTAGTTCGACGGGCAGAGCACCGCGGCCTCGGCGGCCAGCACCAGCTTCTCGCGCACCCCATGCGGGGCGACGGCCCAGCCCACCCGCAGGCCCGACGCAATGGTCTTGGAGAAGGAGCCGAGGTAGATCACCCCCTCCGCATCGTCAGCCCGCAGCGCTCGCGGCGGCTCGCCCTCGAACCCGAGCAGGCCGTAGGGGTCGTCCTCGAGGACGACGATGCCGGCCGTTTGCGCGATCGCGAGGATCTCGGACGCGGCGCGCGGGACCCTGGGTCACGCCAGCCGGATTGTGGAAGTTGGGGATCGTGTAGATCATCTTGATCCGCTTGCCCGCCGCGCGGGTGTCGGAGATCGCCTCGGCCAGCGCCTCCGGGATCAGGCCCTCGTCGTCCATGGCCACGTGCACCACGTCGCACTCGTAGGCCCGGAAGACGCCGAGGGCGCCCACGTAGGACGGCGCCTCGACGAGGACGACGTCGCCGGGATCGCAGAACACGCGGGTCACCAGGTCGAGGGCCATCTGCGAGCCGGTGGTGACGACGATGTCGTCCGGATGGGCGGTGACCCCGACCTCGCCGATGACGTCGAGGATCTGCTCGCGCAGCGTCACGTCGCCCTGGCCGGAGCCGTACTGCAGGGCTTGGGCCCCGCGCTCGCACCAGTACGCGCTGAGCGGTCTGCGTGAGCATGTCGAGGGGCAGCGCCTGCACGAAGGGCATGCCCCCGGCCAAGGAGACGACCTCCGGGCGGGAGGCGACGGCGAACAGCGCCCTGATCTCGGAGGCCCGCATCGCGTGGGCGCGACTAGCGTAGGAATCCACCCAAGGATCGAGCCGGGAACCACCGGTCATGCTCGTCTCACCTCACTTCCGTCCGTCCGTGTGCGCCTGTTGCCCCGACGCTGGTGCGCCTAGAGTAGGCCCCGTCCAAGGAGGTGCCGCATGCGACGGGTGCTGGCTGTCGTCGGGCTGATCGCGCTCGGTCTGGTGCTCGGGTTCGTCGTGCGCCTGCTGTGGCCGCAGCGCCAGTTGTCCATGGACTCCTACGGAACTCAGTCCACCCCGGAGCCGTAGCTCCTCCTCCGCTCGGGCCGGAACCGGTCAGCGCGGCGAGCAGAAGGACGTGAGGGCGGCCGCGATCCCCTCCGCGACCGCGTCGTGGAATCCGGGGCTGAGCAGCCGCCGCCGGTCCGCGTCATTGGACAGGTAGCCCAGTTCCACGCGCACTGCCGGCATCCGCGTGAGGCGAAGCAGGTCCCAGGTCCGGGGATGGATCCGGCAGTCGAGCAGGTCGGTGCGGGCGGCCAGTTCCTCCTGCACCCGCTGGGCCAGGATCCGGCCGCTGGGCGAGTGCCGTCCACCGCGCGGGTCGCCGTAGAAGTAGGTCACGAGTCCGTTCGGCTGCGGGCTGGCCACCCGGTCCACATGGAGTGACAGGACGATGTCCGCCCCCACGTCGTTCGCGAACGAGGCGCGCGCCGGGTCGTCCGGGAACTGCGCATCCTCATCCACACGGGCGGGTCGGGTGAGCAGCACCTGAGTGCCCAGCGCGGCGAGGCGGCCCTCGACACGGACGGCCATCGCGTGGCAGAGGTCGGCATCGACCGTGTCGCCCGGGTCGATGACCACGACCTTGTCGGCGATGCCGGTCTGCAGGTCCAGCAGGGCCATGGACTCGCGCAGCGTGTCGGCGTCCCCGCCCGAGACAGTGCGGATCAGCCGGTCGAAGGCGCGGAAGGTGTCGGGTCCGCAGGTGCCGTCCGCGGTGACACCCACGCCACGCTGGAACTCGCGCAGCGCGGCATCGGTCTCGCGTCCGAAGAGGCCGTCGGCCCGCCCAGCGTTGAAGCCGAGCTGGATCAACCGCCGCTGGAGCTCGGTCACATCGTCACCGGACATCAGGTGTCCGGGCACGTAGGACAGCACGCGGTCGCCGAGCTGCCAGCGCGCCTCCTCGAGGCGGCGGAAGGTGTGCGGTCCGACGATGCCGTCGACGGTGATGCCACGCTCCTGCTGGAACGCGCGCACCGCACGGTCGAGCTCGTCGTCGAACTCGTCCGGCGGACCGGACGCGACGTCGTTGCACAGTCCCAGGTGCGCGAGCCGTGCGCGCACCTCCGCGACGGCCGCCCCGGTGTCACCGCGGCGGAGCACGTCCCCTACAGGTAGGGAGCCAGGTCCGCGAGCAGCGCGGCCTTCGGCTTGGCCCCGATGATCGTCTTCACGACCTGGCCACCCTGGTAGACGTTCATGGTCGGGATCGAGGTGATGCCGTAGGACGCGGCCGTCTGCGGGTTCTCGTCGACGTTGAGCTTGGCCACCACGACGCTGTCGTGCTGCGCGGCGATGTCCTCGAGAATGGGCGCGACCATCTTGCACGGGCCGCACCATTCGGCCCAGAAGTCGACGATGACCGGCTTGTCACTCATCAGGACGTCATCGGCCCAGCTGGCGTCGGTGACGGCTTTCGTTGCTCCCATGGGGGTCTCTCCAGGTGTGAGGGTGGGCTCAGGCTACTCGTTCGCCGCGAGGAAGCGCTCGGCATCCAGGGCGGCGGCGCACCCGGAGCCGGCGGCAGTGATCGCCTGACGATAGGTGTGGTCGACCAGGTCCCCGCACGCGAACACGCCGGGGAGATTCGTGGCGGTCGTGCGGCCCTGGACGAGGACGTAGCCCTCATCGTCGAGGTCGACCTGGCCCTTGATCAGCTCAGAGCGCGGGTCGTGCCCGATGGCGACGAACAGGCCGGTGACCGCGAGCTCGCGGGTCTCGCCGGTGACGGTGTCCCGCAGCACCACGCCGGACACCTTGGCGTCGCCGAGCACGTCGACGACCTCGCTGTTCCAGGCGAACTTCAGCTTCTCGTTGGCGAAGGCGCGCTCCTGCATGATCTTGCTGGCCCGCAGGCTGTCCCGGCGGTGGACGAGGGTCACGGTGTTCGCGAAGCGGGTGAGGAAGGTGGCCTCCTCGATGGCGGAGTCACCGCCGCCGACCACCGCGATGTCCTGGCCCCGGAAGAAGAAGCCGTCGCAGGTGGCGCACCAGGAGACTCCGTGCCCCGACAGCCGCTTCTCGCTGGGCAGGCCGAGTTCGCGGTACGCCGAGCCGGTGGCCAGGATGACGGCGTGCGCCTGATGGGTGGTGCCGGAGCCGTCGACGACCGTCTTGATCTCGCCCGTGAGGTCGACACTCGCGACATCGTCGGTGACGAGCTCCGCGCCGAACCGGACCGCCTGGCCGCGCATCTGCTCCATCAGCTCGGGGCCCATGATGCCGTCGGTGAAACCCGGGAAGTTCTCGACCTCGGTGGTGTTCATCAGTGCGCCGCCGGCGGTGACCGACCCCTCGAAGACGAGGGGGTTCAGCTGGGCGCGGGCCGCGTAGATGGCGGCCGTGTATCCGGCCGGTCCGGAGCCGATGATGATGACGTTGCGGATCTCACTCACCGTGATTGCCTCTCGAGAGGTGGCTGATACCCATGGGGGTATCCTACGCTGGCCGCAACGATCCTACGGTCCGTGGCATTCCCGGCTGGCTAGCGGCCCAGCCGGAAGCGCATCCGCCACGTGACGTCGCACTCGGGATCGACGACCCAGACCTCGATCATGCTCAGGTCGGGTGCCTGCGCCGCCGGGACGTCGTAGTCGGGCGCGACCACGATGCTGGCCGCCTCGCCCTGGTATCGGGACTGGTCGATGAGCAGGGCCGTGGAGGCTTGGTTGTTGGTGAGCTTGGTGATGCAGTCGCGTACCGACTCCGGGGTCGCCAGGAAGCCCTCGGCCGGGACGTCGGCAGGGACGTCGACCGTGGCGGACGGTGACGGCATCTCCTTCATCGGCACCATCCCCTCGGCGGCAAGTGCCGAGGTGACCTGGTCCTGCATGGTCGCCGGCGTGTAGTCGGTTGTGGAGCCGAGCACCTTGAGGATCGGCGGGATGCCGGCGAAGGAGAACTGGCGCTGCCTCAGGCCCGTCGCCTCCTCGGAGAGGGCGACCGTGGCGTCGGCCTCCGCGGCGGCATCTGCGGGCGCCGCCTCGGCGAACGCCTGCGCGGAGCTCAGCGGCGAGGGGGCGGGACCGCCGCCGGCCACGACGGCAGAGTCACTGGCTACCGCCGGCGCTGAAGACCTGCACGCCCAGTCCGACGGCCAGCACCGCGACCGACGCCGCCACGAGGCCACCGCCCCAGCGAACGAGGCGGGAGCGGGGGTGGCGTGCGGATGGCTCGGCGTGGGCTGCCTCGGTGCTCAGGGCGGAGGAGATGCGCGCCCATGCCCAGTCCGGCATCGGCTCGGGGGCCGGACTCGCATCCGGCGCGCCTTCATCCGGGCGCAGGAAGGTGAGGTCCGCCAGCGCGCGCTGAACGGCGGCGAGCACCTCGGGGTCGGCCTCATCATCGGTGCTGCGTGGGTACTGCTGATCGGTCATGCGGGCTGGTCACCTCCTTCAGCGTCTGATGTGGCCGCATCGGGTACGACGGGACCCGGCGAGTCCAGGTTCCGCAGGAAGTCCAGACTCTTTGCCAGTCGCGCCCTACCGCGGTGGCACCTGCTCTTGACGGTGCCCTCGGGGCAGCCCAGCATTCGTGCCGCATCCTCGACGCTCCAGCCCTCCACGTCGACCAGCAGGATCGCGTCGCGCTGGTCCTCCGGGAGCTTGGCCAGCGCCTCCGTGACCACCAGCTGGATCTCCCGACGGCCCATGTGGTCGACCGGGTCGGCCACCACCGCGCCGGGCAGCGATTCGTCGTCATCCGGCAGGGGCACGGCCGCGCGGACCCCGCGCCTGCGGAGCCGGTCGAGGGAGGCGTTGACGACGATCCGGTGCAGCCAGGTGGTCACGGCCGAGTCGCCGCGGAACTGCTCGGCGCGGCGGAACGCCGAGATCAGCGCGTCCTGCAGTGCGTCCGCCGCCTCCTCAGGATCGCCCGTCGTCCGCAGGGCGACCGCCCACAACCGGTCCCGATGCCGTCGGACGATCTCCTCGAAGGCCAAGGGGTCCCCGGCAACATGCGCGGCGATCAGGTCGGCATCACTGCGCGGATCGGCCACGCCACGAGCCTAGAGGGTCAGCCGCTGACCACCACGCTCCTGACCCCGCCTTGGAACTCGCCGGAGCCGGTGTCCGTGGGGGGCAGCCTCGTGAACCACAGCAGCACGTATCGTCCGGTAATCGGTCGAGGGGAGCGCACCTCGACCTTCTCCCGAGGCGCGACGGCGTTCGCCAGCGGCGACCACAGGGCCGGATCCGGGTAGATCCGGTCGGACACCCGGACCTCGAGATTGCTGCCCCGACCGACCAGGTTCGCGGTGATCTGCTGGACGTCCTGCGGACTGCCGAGGTCGAGGATCAGGCCCACCCCGGGCTTGCCGTCGAGATCCGGCGTGCCGTACTGGGAGGTCAGCCAGGCGGTGTCGGGGTCGTCGTCGTTGACCACGGCGACCAGGTCCTCGCTCTCCCGACCCTTGCGCTTGTCGGGCTTGCCGTTGCCGTCATCGTCGCCGAAGGGGTCGTAGGAGCGGAACTTCTCGATGGGGAAGGTGCGCTCGATGCCGCTGAGCTCGATGTCATCGACCGGCCGCGCCGGGGAGGTGAGGATCTCGGCCAGGCCCTGGTTGGTGTCGTCGACGACCTCGGGTTCCGCGGTCAGGAGCGTCCAGCCGCCCCAGGCCACCGCGGCCACGAAGGCGAGCGCGACGAGCACGCCGATCAGCCGGGCCAGCCAGATCAGGCTGCGCCGGGCGAGACGGCGCCCCGTCGTGCTCGGTTCGACGCGAACGGTCGTGGTGGTGACGGGGGCGACGTGGTCGAGGGCGGCGCCGACCATCGCCGCGAAGGCGGCTGGGTCGGCGACCCGCGCGACGCCGCGGGTCCGGGCGGCCGACAGGACGGACCGGGCGACGATGTCGTCCACGCTGCGGGGGACGGCGGCACGGACCTGGGAGGGCGGCAGCACGACTCCACCCGCGGACGGGGCGCCGGGAGCGTCGACCGACGCCGCCCCGGGCCAGTAGCCCGTGGTCAGCAGGTAGGTGAGCGAGCCGAGCGCGTCGACGTCTGCCGCCGCGCGATCGGGGACGTCCGGCAGCGGCCCGAAGAGTGCCGCGTCCACCGACAGCCCGCGCACGCGGACCTCTCCGGCGTCGGTGATGAACACGCTGGACGGGCGTAGCCGCCCATGGCTGACCCCCACGGCCGTGCTGTGGGCGAGGGTGCGGGCCACCTGCGCGACGAGCTCGAGCGCCTCCGGTGCTGAGAACGGCGTGCCGCCACGGTCCTGGAGCGTCCGCTCCAGGTTGCGCCCGGTCGCCCACTCGCTGACGATCGCGATTCGCGCGGGCTCATCCCTGGTGGCCGGGAGGTCGAGGATGTCCAGCACGCGCAGCAGTCGGCGATCGTCGACGGTCGCGGCTGCGCGTGCCGCCCCCACGATCGCGGCACTGCGCGGGTCGTCGGCGGAGATGATGCGCAGGGCGACCGGCCGGTCAAGAGTCGCGTCGAAGCCATGCCACAACTCGGAGACCTCCGCGCCGGCGGGCCCCTCGTCACGCGATACCAGGTCGATGAGCGAGTAGCGATCGACCTGCTCGCTCGCCCTCATGTGCCACTCCCACGTCGTGCCAGGCGCCGTCCGGCGCCGCGTGCCAATGACAGTACGTCGGACACCTCGCCGATGCGCAGTGCCCACGCCGCCCCGAGGTAGACCGCGCCACCGACGATCGCGGTGCCCACGACGCTGAGCAGCAGGATGCCGCGCATCGCCCAGGTCAGCTCGTCCCCCTGCAACTGTCCCTCGACCACCCAGAGGGTCAGTCGCAGCATCGCGATTCCGGCGAGGATCGCGGCGAACAGTGCTCGCGTGACCGCCCACACGGTCCGGCCCACCTCCATGTGCCCCAGACGTCGATGGAGGGCGAACCAGGTGACTACCAGAGCCAACCAGTACGACATGGAGTACGACAGGGCCAGGATGACGATCTGGTACGCGGCGTCGTCACTGACCCGGAAGAGCGGTACGGCCAGGGCCAGGAAGACGACGTTCAGGACGATCGTCAGGAAGAAGGGCGTACGGGTGTCCTCGAGGGCGTAGTAGCCGCGCAGCAGGATGTAGAAGAGCGTGAACGGGACGAGTCCCAGCATGAAGGCGGACACGGTCAGGCCCATGAGCACGGCCTGGTCGGTCGTCGCCGCCCCGTAGCCGAAGAGCAGCACCGAGACGGGCGCTCCGTTGACGACGAGCACCGCGGCGATCGGGATCACCAGCACGGCCACCACCCGCATGGTGCGTGCCACGTCGCTGCCGACATCCCGGAGCCGGCCGGCATGGGCCAGCCGGGCGAGGGCGGGCAGCATCGCCGTCACCACGGAGACGGTGATGATGCTGTGCGGCAGCATGAACACCAGGTGTGCCTTCTGGTACGTGGTGATGCCCGCGGCGGTGAACCCGCCCTCGGCCGCGTTCACGTTGGCCTGGGCCGCCATCCGGGTGATGAACACGTAGGCGATCTGGTTGACCAGGACCAGGCCGATGGTCCAGGTGGCGAGCCGGCCAGCCTTTCCCAGACCGCTGTCGCGCCAGTCGAAGCGAGGTCGCCACCGGTACCCGCTGCGCCAGAGGATCGGCACGAGGATGAGGGCCTGGACGACGACGCCGAGGGTGGTGCCGATCCCCAGCAGCAGAACCTGCCCGGTGGTCAGCGCCCCGTCCGCAGCCGCGCTCGTGCCCGCGATCGCGATGAAGAGGCCGAAGGTGGCCACTGCGACCACGTTGTTCGCGATGGGGGCGAACATGGGTGCCCCGAAGCGTCCGCGTGAGTTCAGGACCTGGCTCAGCATCGCGTAGATGCCGTAGAAGAGGATCTGCGGGAGGCACAGCCGGGCGAAGGCCACGGCGAGCTCGTACTGCTCCGGCGGGTAGTCGTCCGGCGTGTAGAGGTCCACGATCCACGGTGCGAGTGCCACCGCCGCAATCGACAGGGCGAGCAGCAGGGTGCCGACCAGGGTCAGCAGTCGGTCCGCGTAGGCCGCGCCACCATCGGGGTCGTCGGCCATGCGCCGCACGAGTTGCGGGATGAACACGGCGTTGAGTGCGCCGCCGATGATCAGGATGTAGACGATGGTGGGCAGCGAGTTGCCGAGCGAGAAAGCGTCCGAGACGAGGTAGAAGCCGAGCGCGGCCGTCATGGTGATGTCGCGGGCGATGCCGGTGATGCGGGAGACGACCGTTCCGGAGGCCATCACGGCGCTGCTGCGCGCCTGGCTGCGGCCCGCCGCGGAGGGCGGGTTGGCGGCGAGGTCGCCCGCCTGCGCCTCGCGGGCTGCCTCTGCTACCTCGTCGTCGACGATGTCCGGGGGCGGCTGCTCGGCCGCGCGGGGATCGGTGGGCTCACTCATCGACGCGGTCCTTCCGCGACGTGCTGGCCCCGTGAATGCGTCGGGTGACGCCCACGATCACGAACACGACGATGGCGAGGAAGGCGATGCCGACCACCCATGAGGCCGCCCGGGCGTAGGCCGTCGAGACCACGGTGATGCGCGCCGGGCTGCCGTAGTCATCGCCGTCCGGGCTCAGCAGTTGCACCTCCACCGGAAGGGGCTCGCCACCCACCACCCGCGCCTCGATGTCCACGCTCGCGAACGCGCCGGGTTCGATGCGGATCCCCGTCAATGGGGCGGCGGACAGGCGCAGCGGTGGCACGCCGCGCAGTACCAAGCCCACAGTGACCGAACGATCGAGTTCGTTCGTGATGGTCACCGGCACCTTCCCCACATCGCCCGAGAGGGTGACCTGCCCCTCGGACAGGACGCGCACACGGGAGATCTCGGCCTGGATGCCCTCGCTCACGCTGGCCAGCAGTTCCGAACCCCGAGCCGGCTCGCTGCGCCAGGCCGCCGACTCGGCGCGCAGCAACGCTTCCGAGAACGGCTGCACGATGCCCGTGGGGTCGTCCAGAGCGGACGTGAACACGTCCAGTTCGTGACTGACCCGGGCGATTCGGGACACGTAGTTCTGGGTGAGTTCCGCCTCGCGTGCCTTGTCCCCGTACCCGCCGCGCTGCCTGCTCGTCGACGGAGTGGGCGCATCGAGGAGATCGGCCATGCTCTCCGGCTCGAGCCAGGACGCGCTGCGCGTGGCACGGAGGAGGGGGTTCACCAGGGACGCGGTGGCGGTCCAGCGCACCGAGTCCGGAGCCACCACCAGGACGCGGGAGGCCTGGTCTGCGGGGATGGTCTGCGCAATGGTGGCGGTCTCGGCCAGGAAGCGCTGGCGGGCGCGGATCACGTCGGATGCGCTGCGCTGTGGCAAGCCGAGAACGGCGGTGAGCCCGGGGTCGGTGAGCACGGCCTTGATGGTGCCCAGTGACGTCGGCAGGGCCGCAGTCGCGAGACCGAGTGTCGACGCGTTCTCGTCCGTGGCGGGCATCGCGCCGGCCGACAGGATGATCGAGGTGACGCCCGCCGAGGCCAGCACGTTGAGCGCTGGCCGATCGATGCGGCCGAAGGGCGCCCAGTACAGGTTGCCGGGCACGGCAGCGCCGAGCGCGGCCGAGGCGAGTCCCGGGCCCTGGGTCACGGCGCGCACCACGTCGTTGCTCAGGTCGCCTCGGGTCAGCGCGGAGGCGTCGACGTCGGCGTAGGGCAGGGCGCGCAGGCCGACGTCCTGAGTCGCCGTGCGCAGGCCGACCAGCCATCGCTCGGCCGCTGCGTCCTGGTCGCCGACGGTGATGGCCCCGTCCTGGCGCACCTCGTACCCCCTGGACATGACCGAGGCCGTCTGCAGCAGCGCAGGATCGGCGATCCACGAGAGGGTCGCGCGGTGGCGGGTGCCGATGGCGAGCAGCCGCTCCAGTCGACCGCCGTCGGCGAGTTCCTCAGGGGTGCGGTTGGACAGCAGCGTGCCGTCGGCGGCCCGGTCGGGCCAGTCGGACAGCGGCCAGAGCCACACCAGCTGGATCGGCACGACCTCGGCCTCGTCGGGGAACCACGGCAGGAACGTGCGGACGATTCCCTTCCGGGCGTCGAACTCGTCGACCCCCGGCTCGCGGCCGAGTGCCTCCAGCGCGAGCGGGTACGAACCCGGGGCCGTGAAACCGAGTTGGGTGATGGGCACTCGGATGGAGAACGGGCGCCGGGCACCGGCGGGCAGCTGGTCAGCCACCTGCACCCGCGTGCCCGGCAGCGGCACATCCGTGGGCTCCCCGTCCTCAGGTTCGAGCCCGGCGTCGTGGATGGCCACGATCTGGCCGCGGGTGCTCGCTGGCTGCGATGACCGACGGAGTTGGACACTGATGTCCGACAGCGCGACGTCAACGTCGCTGATGACCCGACCGGTGATCCGCAGCACGTCATCATCCGCCGGGATGTCGGGCGTCAGCCGGTCGATGACGATACGGACGCTGGGCTCACCCTCCTCCTGCGCGGGCAGGGCGGCGACTGCTGCGGTCGGAGCGCCCGTCAGGGCCGAGGCCAGGGCGCCCACGACGAGCGTGGTGGCGGCCCAGGTGACGAACCGGCGAGGGCGGGTCACGCGCTGCCGTCGTCGGTACGTCGAACGATCTCCTGGACGCGCGCGACGAGGCGCCGTTCGTCGGCGTAGCGCAGTCGATCGGCCACCTCGTCCAACGGCACCCAGGCCACTTCGGAGACCTCCACGTCGTCGTCGGAGAGTTCCCGGTCGAGCGCAGTCAGTACGTAGTGGTGCACCGTCTTGTGGATCCGCCGGTTCTCGGCCATGAACCAGAAGTCGATCGTGCCCAGGCTCTCGACGATGCTGCCATGGATCCCGGTCTCCTCGAGCACCTCGCGGACCGCGGCCTCCTCGGGACTCTCGCCCTCCTCGATATGGCCCTTGGGCAGGGACCAGATCAGTCGCCCTCGACTGTCACGCCTGGCGATCAGCGCGGCGTGAAGACCGCCCGGCGCGTCATCTATGACGAAACCGCCAGCCGAGGTCTCCTCGACGCGCGGAAACCGCCGTCCCGGGTGGCGGGACGGGCGGGTCGCGGACATACCGGCAGGATAGGCCAGCCTCCGTCGCAACTACGCTCTCGTGCCGTGACCCCTGACACCCCGCTGCCCGTGGACGACGCCCGGCGTCGCGCCGCGGCCGAGCTGGCGCCGGTGTCGGGGATCCTGACGTCCGTAGGCCAGCGCTTCGCCGAGGCGGGCCATCAGGTTGCCCTGGTCGGCGGCCCGGTCCGCGATGCACTGCTGGGGCGGTTGTCCGGTGGTGACGGTGACCTTGACTTCACCACGGACGCGCACCCTGAGACGGTGCTCGCGCTCCTGGACGGCTTCGCGGAGACGACGTGGGACGTCGGCATCCGGTTCGGCACCATCGGCGCCCGGGTCCAGGGCCGCGAGGTGGAGATCACCACGTATCGCGCCGAGCAGTACGACCCGACCTCCCGCAAGCCCGAGGTCGACTTCGGTACGTCGCTCGAGGGCGATCTGGTGCGGCGTGACTTCACCATCAACGCGATGGCCATCCGGCTGCCCGATCTCTCGTTCGTCGATCGGTTCGGCGGCCTGACCGACCTCGCCGCCGGCCTGATCCGGACCCCGGGGGCCGCCACCGACTCCTTCAGCGACGACCCGCTGCGCATGCTGCGCGCCGCGCGCTTCTCGGCGCAGCTCGGGTTCGAGGTGGCACCCGAGGTGGTCGTCGCGATGACCGACATGGCGGCCCGCATCGAGATCGTCTCGCCCGAGCGAGTCCGCGTGGAGTTGATGAAGATCGTCATGTCCGCGGATCCGCGTCGCGGCCTGACACTGCTCGTGGACACCGGTCTGGCCGATCACGTGCTGCCGGAGTTGCCCCTGCTCCGCCTCGAGGCGGATGAGCACCACCATCACAAGGACGTCTACGAGCACACCCTCACGGTGCTCGAGCAGGCGATGCTGCTCGAGGACGTGCACGAGCCGGCCAGCGGACCGGACCCGGTGCTGCGGCTGGCTGCGCTGCTGCACGACATCGGCAAGCCGAGGACCCGCCGCTTCGAGGCCGACGGCGGGGTCTCCTTCCACCACCACGAGGTGGTGGGCGCCCGGATGGTCAAGAAGCGCATGCAGGCATTGAGGTTCTCGAACGAGATGACCGACGATGTCGCGAAGCTGGTCGAGCTGCACCTGCGCTTCCACGGATACGGGACGGGCGAGTGGACCGACTCGGCGGTGCGCCGCTACGTGCGGGATGCCGGTCCGCAGCTGACGCGACTGCACAAGCTCACCCGCGCCGACAGCACCACGCGAAACCGCCGGCGAGCCCTCGCGCTGCAGCGGTCGTACGACTCGCTCGAGCGCCGCATCGCCGAGCTGGAGGCGGAGGAGGAGCTCGCCGCGATCCGGCCGACCCTGGACGGTCGCGAGATCATGCGGATCCTGGACATCCCGCCCGGCCCGCAGGTCGGCGAGGCCTACCAGTTCCTCCTCGACCTTCGCCTGGACCGCGGGCCAATGAGTCCCGAGCTCGCGGAGGAGGCACTGCGCGCCTGGTGGGCGGCCCGGCCGAGGACCTGACGTCCCGGCAGCGAGCGGCAGGTGGGCGCGACGAGGCGGGCGTTTGGACCTACGGTGTGCCCGTGACCGTGGAGCCTGGATCGGACCCGCTGGCCGGCGCCGCTCGCGACGGCAGCGTGGCGGAGCGCCGTGCGGCCGGCCTTGGAGTGCGGAAGCGCCTTCCGCGACTGAGCCTGGGCACGTACGAGTCGGCGTCCGGTCGCCCTGATCCAGTTGCGCTGCTGGCGAGCCAGGAGACGGTTCGGGTTCCGGTGCTGGTGCCCATCCGGCACGCCCGCATGTCGGTGAGCCCGTTCACCTTCTACCGCGGGGCGGCGATCGTCATGGCGGGCGACCTCGCCGCGCGGCCGGACAGCGGCCTGGTCACGCAGTTGTGCGGGGATGCCCACCTGTCGAACTTCGGGATGTTCGCGGCCCCCGACCGCAGCCTCGTGTTCGACATCAACGACTTCGACGAGACCACCCCCGGGCCCTTCGAGTGGGACGTGCTCAGGCTCGCGACGTCCTTCGTGCTCGCGGGTCGTGACGTCGGGCTCAAGGAGAAGGTCATCCGGCAGGCAGCCGAGTCGGTAGGACTCGCATACCGGACGAAGATGGCCGACTACGCGGCCCTGCCGGACCTGGCCGTCTGGTACGACCGGATCGACATCGACGTGATGAAGCAGTGGGCGAAGCAGGAGGGCTTCAACCAGTCGATCAAGAGGATCGACCGCGGCGTGGCCAAGGCCCGCACCCGGGACTCGTGGTCCGCCGTGACCCGGATGACCGAGGTGGTCGACGGCCACCGTCGCTTCCTGCACGAGCCGCCGCTGCTGGTGCCCTTCCCGCCGGACGAGACGCCGGGCGGCCGCGTCGAGGACCTGATCGCGCAGTATCGGGCCACGCTGTTGCGTGACCGGGCACTGCTGCTGTCCCGGTACCACCTGATCGACCTGGCCCACAAGGTCGTGGGCGTCGGCAGTGTCGGTCTGCTGGCATTCGTGGCGCTCATGGAGGGCCGCGACGCCGACGACCTCCTCGTCCTGCAGGTGAAGCAGGCGGTGCCGAGCGTGCTGGAGCCGTACGCGGGTGCGTCCATCTACCCCAACATGGGAGAGCGGGTGGTGGTCGGGCAGCGCATCATGCAGGCGGCCTCCGACGTCTTCCTGGGCTGGATCAGGGGCAAGGACGGTCGCGACTTCTACGTCCGCCAACTACGTGACATGAAGTTCGCGCCCGATCCCACTCGATTCGACGCGCAGCAACTGGTGGGGTTCGCCCTGCTGTGCGGACGGACGCTCGCGCGTGCGCACGCCCGCTCCGGTGATGCAGTGGCGATCTCCAGCTACCTGGGCTCGAGCGCGAAGTTCGACGGTCTGGTCCGCGACTTCGCCCTGGCCTACACCGAGCAGGTGAACATGGACTTCGCCCGCTACCACGCAGCCATCGCGGATGGCCGCGTCTCGACGACGGATGAGCGCACGCCGACGGACTACTCCGTCGTCGCCGCCTCGGGCTCGGGCATCGAGCTGACGGCTCCCGACGTGACCGCGTCCTCGGGCCCGGCCAGCAGCTGAGCGAGCGTGACCAGTCCGGCGGCGAGGGCGGACACCCACAGCACGGTGGAGACGGCCAGCAGGCTGCTGAACAGCAGGATGGCCGCGCTGATGACGTAGATCAGGATGCGTGCCCAGCCGAGCATCGGGCGCGGAAGCACCCCCGGACGATCGCCGGAGAGGCGGCCGCCGAGTTGGGCGAGTCCGCGGGTCACCTCTCCCCGGGCGCGCACGGCCAAGGTGGTCGTGCCCGCGAACCAGCCAGCCAGGATCACCACCACGCCCAGCGCGGCGATGGCCTGGACGCCCCCCACCAGGTAGGCGAGCAGCGTCGTCCAGAAGATCTCGGCCGCCGGTCCCCACGGAGTGCCGACGAGCTCGTTCTCGAAAGTGGCCTGCCCGGCGTCGAGGGCCAGGATCAGCAGCACTCCGGACACCAGCAGGACGATCCCCGTCGCTACTGCCATCCGCGCCCGGCGGCGGGCCAGCAGGACGGCGATGCCGAATAGCAAGGCCACGATGAGGAGGAACCATTCGAGGACCGGGTTGGTCAGCGAGTAGATGAACCGGATCTGGGCCAGTGCCGGGGTGGTGGCGAGCACGATCTCCCGGTCGCTCTCCGGGATGGTGATGTTCCCGGCAGCAGTGACGCCGTTGTCCACGAGGTAGGCCTGGATGGCGGTCAGCGCGGCGGAGGTGTCGAGAATGACGTCCTCGCCGCGGAGGAACACCGGGCCGCCGTCCTTGCCCTCCAGGATCAGGACCACGCCGCGTTGGGCCGCCTGGTTGAAGGTGATCCACGCCTGCGCGAACTGTTCGGACGCGATGAAGCGGGCGACGAGCTCGCCGATGAGGCTGTTGATGCCCGCGGCGATGGGTCCCGCGAGCTGGCCGGTGATCGGCGTGTTCGGGAAGAGGCTGCCGAGCAGTTGGTCGACCTGGTTCTCGGTGTCGACGCGCTCGATGACCTGCTTCGTCGCCGCCTCGGCCAGGGCCGCCTGCACCTCCGGTTCGTAGATCAGGGGCCCGACGGTCTCGATGTAGCGATCAGCGTCGATCACGGTGCGGTGGCCCCAGTGGCCCACGAGTGCCGGGACGACGAGGATCGTGGCCAGGGCGAACAGGATCAGGGAGACGATCGAACGCGCCCCCCAGCGCTTGGCCGTGCCAACTGCCGCGGTCTCCGTCATGACCTACCTCCGGTTGATGTCTCGGGAACTCTACGGCCGTCGCGACGGCGATACCACAGCGCCGTGAGGACGAGACCGGCGCCGACGGCGAGGTAGAGCAGCGGCACCTGTCCGCTTGTGGGCGAGACCAGCGCCATCAGCACGATGCCCGCGACCAGGCAGACGTTGACGATCATGTCGAACAGGGAGAAGACCCGGCCCAGGGTGTCGTCCGGGATGTGCCGCTGGACCAGGGTGTCCGAGCAGACCTTGACCGACTGGCCCGCGAAGCCGATGCTCACCGCGCCCATGAGCAGCACGGGGAACGAGGGCACCGCGGCCCCGATCGCCACCAGCGTGCCGCCGAGGACGCCCGCCTGGAGCAGGGCGAGGACCGACCAGCGAACCTCGCCCATCCGACGGCTCGCCGCGGGCGTGACGACCGCACCGATCAGGGCCCCGAGCGCGGCCGCCGCCGTGAGCAGGGCGAACTGCCCGAGCGCGGCGTTCGCCTCGCTCATGGGCTGGAAGGTGACCCTGACGAGCAGCAGGCCACCCGCCGTGAGCACGCCGAAGGCGAATCGATGCGCGCCGACCACGGCGACGGCGCGGCCGGCCCGGTCGTGAGTGCGCAGTTGCTGGACGCCGACGACCAGTCCGCGTGCGATGCCGGCGATGGTGTCCGCGGGCTTCTCCCCGTCGGGTCCGAGCTTGTCGACCCCGATGGCGAGCGCGATCAGGGCCGCGATGACGTAGGCCAGCCCCGCGCAGGCCAGCACGACCAGGCTGCCGCGATCGTCCGCGCCGACGAGTCCGCGCAGGGCCACCCCGGCCACCCCGCCGACGGCCGCGGCGATGGTGCCGGACGTCGGCGTGAGGGCGTTGGCGGTGATCAGGTCACGTCCGGCGACGACGTGCGGCAGGGAGGCCGACAGGCCGGCGAGGACGAACCGGCCGATGCCCAGCACGATGAGGACGGACACCCCGAGGAGGAGACCGTCGTTGCCCACGGCCACGAGGGCGAGCACGGGGAGGGTGAAGGCGGCCTTGATCAGGTTCGCGCGGACGAGCACGTTGCGGCGACGCCAGCGGTCGAGGAGCACGCCGGCGAACGGGCCGATGAACGAGTACGGGAGCAGCAGGATGGCGAACGCGGCGGCCACTCGGATGGCGTCCGGCTGTCGCTCCGGAGAGAAGAGGACGAAGGTGGCCAGCGCGGCCTGCAGCAGGCCGTCGCCGAACTGGGCGACGAGGCGGACACCGAAGAGATGACGGAAGTCGCGCCCCGCGAGGACCTCGCGGAGGGCTCCGACACCCGGGCGAGACGCCATGGGCGGGACGCTACCGCGAGCCGTCGATCCCCCACGGTCCCGGTCTCCGCGAGTGTGCGGCGGACGTCGCTTTCAGGGGGCTGAGAACGACGACCGCCGCACACTCGCGGAGATGGTGAACGGGATTAGCGCTCGATGGTGCCGGCGATGAAGTCCTCGACGGCCTGACGCGCCTCGCTGTCGGAGTACTGCACCGGCGGCGACTTCATGAAGTAGCTGGACGCGGACAGGATCGGGCCGCCGATGCCGCGGTCCATGGCGATCTTCGCCGCGCGGACCGCGTCGATGATCACGCCGGCGCTGTTCGGCGAGTCCCACACCTCGAGCTTGTACTCGAGGTTCAGCGGCGCGTCGCCGAAGGCGCGGCCCTCGAGCCGGACGAACGCCCACTTGCGGTCGTCGAGCCAGGCCACGTAGTCGCTCGGGCCGATGTGCACGTTGCGGGCGCCCATGTCGTGCGACGAAACCTGCGAGGTGACCGCCTGCGTCTTGGAGATCTTCTTGGACTCGAGGCGATCCCGCTCGAGCATGTTCATGAAGTCCATGTTGCCGCCGACGTTCAACTGGTACGTGCGGTCGAGGATCACACCGCGGTCCTCGAACAGCTTGGCCATGACGCGGTGCGTGATGGTCGCGCCCACCTGGCTCTTGATGTCGTCGCCGACGATCGGCAGGCCGGCGTCCTCGAACTTCTTGGCCCACTCGGGCGTGCCCGCGATGAAGACCGGCAGGGCGTTGACGAAGCCGCAGCCGGCGTCGATGGCGCACTGGGCGTAGAACTTGGCCGCGTCCTCGGAACCGACGGGCAGGTAGCAGACGAGGACGTCGACCTTGGCGTCCTTGAGCGCCTGGACGACGTCGACCGGCTCCGCGTCGGACTCGCTGACCATCTCGCGGTAGTACTTGCCGAGTCCGTCGTGGGTGTGGCCGCGCTGCACGGTGACACCGGTCGGCGGGACCTCGGCGAACTTCAGGGTGTTGTTCTCGGAGGCGCCGATCGCGTCGGCGAGGTCGAGGCCGACCTTCTTGCCGTCGACGTCGAACGCGGCCACGAACTGCACGTCGCGCACGTGGTACTCGCCGAACTGGACGTGCATCAGACCGGGGACGAAGTCACCCGGGTTGGCGTTCTTGTAGTACTCCACGCCCTGCACGAGCGACGAGGCACAGTTGCCGACGCCGACGAGGGCTACTCGAATCGAACCCATGACTTCTCCCTGGTGATGATGTGTGCGTATGCGGTGATGGTTGGTGGACGGTGGTGGGGCGGCGGACGGCTAGTCGCTGCTCGCGCGCTCCAGGTCGATCAGTTCGGTGAGCCAGCGGACCTCGCGTTCGACGCCGTCGAGTCCGTGCTCCTGCAGGCGCAGGGTGTAGGCGTCGCGGCGCTCGCGGCTGCGGGCCAGCGACTCGCGGAGGGTGTCGAGACGCTCCTCCAGCCGGGACCGTCGGCCCTCGAGGATCCGCAGCCGGACCTTGGACTCAGTGCGGCCGAAGAAGGCCAGGTGGGCGGCGAAGCCCTCGTCCTCCCAGGCCTCCGGGCCGGGCTGGTTGGCCCAGTCGCCGAACTCCTCCTTGCCGTCTGCCGTGATGGCGTAGACGACGCGGGCCCGGCGGCCGGACAGCGGCGGTGCCGTGGTCTCCTCCGCGGGCGTGACGCTGATCTCCTCGATCAGGCCCTTGCCCTGCAGGCGGCGCAGGCACGGGTAGAGCGAGCCGTAGGACAGCGCGCGGAAGGCGCCGAGCACGTCGGCCAGCTGCTTGCGCAGCTCGTAGCCGTGCATGGGTCCGCCACTGAGCACCCCGAGAACGGCGAACTCGAGTACGTCATGTCGCTTGGCCACAGCCCCTCCTTCCTCGTCTGTCTTGAGGTTGGTGGTCGGAAAATGGCGGTTCTGCGACCACCAACCTCAAGACAGACGATATATCGACTTGATATATCGCGCAACTCGGCTGCCAGCGAGGGTCGGAGTTCCGACTTACACTCACCGGACCATGGCGGCGCCTCGGAAGTCGGCGATCCGCGGGACGATCGCCCGCGGCGTACCCTCGCGCGCCCCGCGCCGGTCCCCGCTCGAGGCCGAGCCCGAGGACGTCGCCAACCCCGAGCGACCGCGCCGGATCGTGGATCACGCCCTCCAGCGCCAGGCCGCCATCCACCGCCTCTTCCACGGCGGTGCCCTCGACTCCGACCTGTGCGACGCCGACCCGTATCTCCTCAAGGCCGCCAAGTTTCACGGCGAGCCGGCCGGCCAGCCCTGCCCGGCCTGCCGTGACGAGGGCCTGGTCACGGTCACCTACGTGTACGGCGACGAGCTCGGGCCGTACTCCGGACGGATCCGCCAGACGGACGAGCTGGGCAGCATGTCGCACCGGTTCGGGGCCTTCTCCGTGTACGTCGTTGAGGTCTGCCAGCGCTGTCACTGGAACTTCCTGCTGCGGACGTACGTCCTAGGCGACGGCGTGCCGCGCCGGGCTCTGCCCACGCCCCGTGATCTCCTTGACTAGTCCCGACCCTCGCGTGCCCGGCCGACGTGGGGGACTTCCCCCGAGACGTGAGGAACCGTGGCCCAGAGCAAGCGCCCGAGCGGCGGTCGTGCGACGAGCAGACCTGCCGGCTCCCGCGCGCCCGCACGACCACCACGGCAGAAGCGGCACTGGCTGCGCTGGCTGATCATCGCCCTGCTGGTCTTCATCGGGCTCGTGGTGGCCGGCTTCGCCGTCGCGCTCGCGCGGACGACGGTGCCCACGCCGAACGAGCTGGCGACCAGCGAGGCGACCATCGTCTACTGGGCCGACGGCAAGACGGAACTCGGCCGACTCGGCGAGTCCACTCGACGCAGCGTCACCCTGGACGAGGTGCCCCTCGAGGTGCAGCACGCGGTGCTCGCAGCGGAGGACCGGGGCTTCTACGACCACGGCGGCATCTCGCCGTGGGGGATCGGGCGCGCCGTGTGGAACAACGTCACCGGCGGCTACACGCAGGGCGCGTCCACCATCACCCAGCAGTACGCGAAGATCGCCTTCCTCACCCAGGAGCGATCCTGGGACCGCAAGGCCAAGGAGGCCCTGCTCGCCACCAAGCTCGAGACGCTGGTGTCCAAGGACGAGATCCTCGAGAACTACCTCAACACCATCTACTTCGGCCGGGGCGCGTACGGAATCGAGGCGGCCGCGATCGCCTACTTCGGCGTCCCGGCCAGCGAGCTGAGCGTCGAGCAGGGCGCCGTCCTCGCTGCCCTCATCAAGTCCCCGAGCGGACTGACGCCTGAGGAGCGCCCCGAGGACCTCGAGGCCCGTTGGGCCTACGTGCTCGACGGAATGCAGGAGGAGGGCTGGCTGACGGCCAAGGAGCGCCGCACGGCCGAGTACCCCAAGATCAAGAAGCAGAAGGCCAAGGACCGCCTCGGCGGCCAGACCGGCTTCCTGCTCACGATGGTCGAGCAGCAGCTGTCGAGTCTCGGCTTCGACGAGACGGAGGTGCAGCGCGGCGGCCTGCGCATCACCTCGACCTTCGATCGACAGGCGCAGCGCGCCGCGCAGGCGGCGGTCCGCAAGGTCGGCCCCACCAGTGGCACCGAGGGACTGCGCATCGGACTCGCGGCGGTGCGCCCGGGCACCGGCGAGGTGGTGGCCATCTACGGCGGCGCGGACTTCATCGACGACCAGATCAACAACGCGACGCGGCAGTTCGCCCAGGCCGGGTCGACGTTCAAGCCATTCGCCCTCGCCGCGGCCACGGAGCAGGAGGTCCCGCTGACGTCCGTATGGAACGGCGACTCCCCCGCCACGGTGAACGGCTACACGTTCTCCAACTACGGCGACAAGTCCTACGGTCCGGTGACCCTGCTGCAGGCCACCGAGGACTCGATCAACTCGGCGTACGTCGAGGTCGAGTCCGCCGTCGGCGTGGACGCGGTCGCGGACGCGGCGCTGGCTGCCGGCGTGCCCGAGGACACCCCGGGACTCAACCTCGACGCCCTCGACCTGACCTTCGTGCTCGGCACCGCGTCCCCGTCCGGTCTCGACATGGCCAACGCCTATGCCACCTTCGCCTCCAGTGGCACCCGCGCAGAGACCACCGTGGTGACCCGCGTCGTCGGCCCGAATGACGGCCTGCTGTACGAATTCGCGCCGGACACGCGACGCGGCTTCGAGGAGGACGTCGCCAACACCGTCACCTTCGGACTCAACCGGGTGGTCACGGACGGCACCGGCAGCACGGCGCTCGCCCTGGGTCGCCCCGCAGCGGCCAAGACCGGCACCACCGACGACAACAAGAGCGCCTGGTTCGTCGGCTACACCCCGCAGCTGTCCGCCGCCGTGCTGATGGCGAAGGAGGACGCTGATGGGATCCCGGTGTCGATGGCCGGCACCGGCGGCCTGACCACCGTCACCGGCGGCTCCTTCCCGGCCGCCATCTGGACTGCGTTCATGACCGGGGCGCTCGACGGCCAGCCCGTCGAGGACTTCCCCGAGCCGCCCCCCGGAGTCATGGCGCCGCCCGATGACTGCCCCACCTCGATCAGCTCGCCGGACGAAGCCGTGCCGGTCGGCTGCCCGACCCCCGAGGTCATCCCCGAGTTCTCCAACGAACCGATCGAGGAGTTCACGGATACACTCCCCAGCGATCCGGCCATCGAGCCGTCGACGGGCAGCACGGAGAGTCAGGCCCCCGATGACTCGGTCTTCGGACCGCCGCCCACGCCGACCGAGACCCCGGCACCGCCGATCGAGGAGTTCGGACCCGAGTGATGCCCGAGTCCCCACCCGCGTCACCCATCGTGGTGCCGTCGCGTGCGGACCCGATGGCCGCCGAGTCGCTCGGCTGGCTCGGTGGCCCCCTCGGCCGGTGGGCGCGGATGGGTGCGTCCTGGCTGTCACCCCTGCGGGTCATCGTCGCGATCACGACGCTGGCGTACGCGCTCGGCTACCTGCTCGATCAGTCCTGTCGCGTGGACCGCTGGAAGTCGCCCGAGCGCTATGAGCACCTCTGCTACAGCGATATCCCTCCGCTGTTCTCCCTGCGTGGGTTCGCGGACGGCCTGACCCCCTACGCGCAGGCCATGCCCGACGGTCAGCACCTTGAGTACCCGGTGCTCACCGGCGTCTTCATGCAGGTCTCGGGCTTGGTCACCCGTGGACTCGACGGCGTGCTCGGCGTCGAGCACCGCGAGGTGCTGTTCTTCGATGTCAACGTGGTCCTGCTGTTCGTGGCCCTGCTGGTGGCGGTCGTCGCCACCGCACTGACCGTCAAGCGTCGCCCGTGGGACGCCCTGATGGTGGCGGTGGCCCCGACGCTCATCCTCGGCGCCACCATCAACTGGGACCTGATCCCGCTCGCGTTCATTGGCACGGCTCTTCTCGCCTGGTCGCGTCGGCATCCGTTCGTGGCGGGCGTCCTGCTGGGGCTGGCCATCGCCGCGAAGTTCTACCCCGTGGTGCTGATCGGCGGCTTCCTCGTCCTCGCGCTGCGCACGGCTCGCTGGCGGGCGTTCGGCGCCCTCCTGCTCGGCACCGCGCTCGCGTGGCTGACGGTGAACGTCCCCGTCATGCTCACCAGCTTCGACGGTTGGGCGTACTTCTACCGCTTCAGCAGCGAGCGCGGGCAGGACTTCGGCTCGATCTGGTTCATGCTCAGCGAGAGCGGCATCGCCAGGGTGCCCGCAGAGCGACTCAACCTGGTGGCCACCGGGCTGTTCGTCCTGCTCTGCGTGGGCATCGCCGTGCTCGCCCTCGCTGCCCCGAGCCGCCCGCGGCTGGTCAGCCTGCTGTTCCTCATCGTGGCGGCTTTCGCCCTCACCAACAAGGTCTACTCACCGCAGTACTCGCTCTGGCTGATCCCGCTCGCCGTGATGGCCCGTCCGCGCTGGCGGGACTTCCTGGTCTGGCAGGCGGGCGAGGTCGTGTACTTCGTGGGGATCTGGTGGTTCCTCGTCGCGTACGGCACCGAAGACCAGAAGGGGCTGACGGGGCAGGAGTACTCGGTAGCGGTGCTGGTGCACGTGCTCGCGACCATCTACCTCGCTGTCGTCGTCATCCGCGACATCCTCAAGCCCGAGCACGACCCCGTGCGTACCGACGGCTTCGAGGAGGATCGTGACGATCCGGGCGGCGGGGTCTTCGACGGGGCTGAGGACCGCGTCACTCTAGGCCGAGGACGGCATCGAACCGCGACGTCGTGAACCGCACGTCCGCGGCCATCCGGTCGCCGACCGACGGGATCATGCATCCCTTCGGGAGCCACAGCATCGACACATGCTGATGCGGAGGCTCGGCGAACCAGCGCTGCTTGCCCGCCCAGCGGAAGGGCGAGAGGGCGCGACCGGCGGCGTCGAGGGCGCCCGTGCCGGCCGTCACGACGCGCTGGCGCACGCTCGCGGCCGGCGTGGGGGCGGAGAGCCCGATGCCGTGGGCGGTGCCCCCGGACACCACGACCAGGGTCCCGTCCTTCGGTCCGGTGCGCTGGCGGTAGCCGACGTGCGTGCCACTCGGGAGCGGGTGCACGGCGAGCACGGTCCCTGATGCGTGCAGTGCGCTGCGATCGCCGAGCCACAGGCGCGTGCCGATGCGCGGGCGGATGACGACGTCGGGGAGCGATGCCGAGATCGCCTGCAGCTCGTCGTCCTCGAGGTGGGAGACCCAGATGCGGCACTCCGGGGAGTTGTGCCCGGACCACACCTCGGTCTCGGCCTGCCACAGGCCCGCCCAGCGCACCACTTCGTGCACCTTGGCGGTGCCGAGCTGCGCACCCCTCGGATCGACCTCGTCGGCTGGTTGGGCCAGCGGGAGGTGCAGGGCGAGGCCCTCGACGAGGACCCGGCCCATGGCGAACGCCTCGCGCACCTGCGCGTCGGCCAGCACCCGAAGCAGTCCGGTCTCGTCGAAGCCGAAACGATGCATTGACGTCTGTGCCTCGAGCAGCACGCGCACCGAGCCGTGCCCGGACCCGAGTGCCAGCAGCGCCTCCTTGGAGGCGATGGTCCGGATGACGCGGCCGGCATGGAGCTGCTGCCCCAGCCGCCACCAGGCGTCGGTGGCGAACGCGTCTCGCGGGTCGAAGGGCTCCAGCACGATGATGTCGTAGTTGCCGTACTCGGCCACCTTGTCGACCTCGAAGACCGTGCCCACCGCGACCGTGTCGGCACGCAGCCGGATGGCCTCATCGGCCAGCAGTCGCTGGCCCAGCCCGTAGCCGTTCCCCTTGATGACCGGCACCAGCGGGGCACCGGCCGCACGTCGCACGGACTCGGCGACAGTGTCCTGGTGGTCGCGCCACCGTTCCGCATTGACGTTCACCGCGAAGCCCATGACTATCCCTTCCTCGCCTGATAGGCGCGAAAACCCTTGGCCCACATGGGTCTCAGGATGTGGTCCCACTCCCCGGCGTACTCCTGGGCGAAGCCGCCCGTGCCTACCTTGAACTGTACGAGCCCGAACAGGTGGTTTGCCGGATCGAGAGTGTCCGCGATGCCCCGCAGGTCGTACACCGTGCAGCCGGCGGTGTGCGCGTCGGAGATCATCCGCCACTGCAGCGCGTTCGACGGCCGCACGTCACGGTCGGCGGTCGTGGACGCGCCGTACGAGTACCAGGCGTGGGTGCCCACGCGGACCATGATCGTGGCGGCGGCGACGTGGCCGTCGTGGTGCGCGAGGTAGAGGTGCAGGCGCTGCTCCTGGGCGTTGAGCGCGTCCCACATCCGCTCGAAGTAGACCAGTCCGCGTGGGGTGAACCGGTCGCGGTGCGCGGTCTCCACGTAGACGGCGTGGAAGGCGGCCAGGTCGTCACGCGTGCCCTCGCTGACGGTGACGCCGGCCTTCTCCGCCTTGCGGATGTTGCGACGCCAGAGCTGGTTGAACCCGGCGAACACGTCGTCCAGGGTGCGGTCCGCCAGCGGTACCTGGAACACGTACCGCGGCTGCACGTCGCCGAACCCGGCGCCGCCGGAAGGATCCTGGTGCCATCCCGACGCGCGCAGGCGCTCGACGACCTGGGTCCCCGAGCGCGAGTGCCAGTCGGCGAGCACCTCACTGAGCCGACCGGGCGCCGAGCTGTCTGCGTCCCGTCGGGCGATGGCGTCCTTGATGGTCGGCGCCTCCCATCGGCGCAGTGCCACCGGCGGTCCCATCTTCACCTGGAAGGCGCCCTGTGAACGGCAGTGCTCCAGCAGCGGCGCGAGCCATGTCTCGAGGGAGAGCCCCGGGTGCTCCTCTCGGCGCCAGTCGATGTCAGGACCCTCGGGCAGGTAGGCGAGAGAGCGCTGCGGCAGCTTCGGCACCGGTCGGTACAGCACCAGCCCGGCGCCCACGAGTCGCGACGCCTCGAACCAGCCGAGGGACTCACTGCGCCAGCCGGTCTTGACGTCGCCCCACTCCGGCAGTTGCAGGAAGGAGACTGACGGCCGGGCGGCCACCCACGCCAGGTGCTGCTCGCGGGTGATGACGCGCACGGTCAGCGTCATGCCGGGTCCGTGAGATCGACCACGACCGGCGCATGGTCGGAGGCGCCCTTGCCCTTGCGGGCCTCGCGGTCGATCCAGGCGTCCGCGACCTGGTCGTTGAACGCCGGGTTGGCGTACACGAGGTCGATGCGCATGCCCCAGCCGCGGTGGAACGCGCCGTTGCGGTAGTCCCAGAACGTGTACGGCTCACCCTTGAGGGCCCGGGGATACACGTCGGCCAGGCCCGCGTCGCGCAACGTCGCCAGCGCGGCGCGCTCGGGCACGGTGACGTGAGTCGAGTCGGCGAAGAGCGAGATGTCCCAGACGTCCGCATCGGTGGGTGCGACGTTGAAGTCGCCGATGACGGCGTACGGCAGCGTCGGATCTGCGGCGAGCTCGCGGCTCACCGTGTTCCGCAGTGCCGCGAACCAGTCGAGCTTGTAGGCGAAGTGCGGATGCTGCGGCTCGCGCCCGTTCGGGACGTAGACGCTCCAGACGCGAACCCCGTTGCAGGTGGCGCCGACTGCCCGGGCCTCCACGACGCCGTCGAACTCAGGCTGATCATCGAGGTCGAGGGTGACGTCGTCCAGACCGACGCGGCTGAGGATCGCCACGCCGTTCCACCGCCCATTGCCGTGGGCGACCGCCTCGTACCCCAGGGCCTGCAGCGGCATGTGGGGGAACGCGTCCGACGTGCACTTGAGCTCCTGCAGCGCGACGACATCCGGCTGCGCCGCCTCGAGCCACGCGGTCAGGCGATCCAGGCGTGCCGTGACGGAGTTGATGTTCCACGTAGCGATCCGCACGTCACGAACCCTAGTCGGGCTCAGGGGGCAGAGGACCGCTACTGATCCGAGAACCAGCCGTCCGGCGCCAGCGGAGACCCGATCCGTGGCCCGTACTGCTCGAAGAAGACCTTGGCCACCAGTTCGCGCCGGGAGGCGACCCCGGTCTTGACGAAGATGCTCTTCAGGTGGTCCTGCACCGTGTACGGGGACAGGTACAGCGCCTGCGCGATCTCCTGAGTGCTCTGGCCGCTCAGTACCAGCCGGACCACGTCGCGTTCGCGCTCGGTGAGGCCGAAGGCCGCGACGACCAGCGGCACGATCTCCGGGGGTCGTGCCTCCTCGATCGTCACCACGACGTCTCCGCGGTGCCCGTCCCTCGAGGCGAGTGTCGAGGCGTGCACGACCAGCCACCCTCCGCTCTGCGTGCGCACCCGCGTCCTCGCCGGCACGTCCGAGCGACCTGAGGCGAAGGCACGAGCTGCGCCGACCACGGAGGCGAGCCCGATGGGCAGGCCTCCCCACGGGTCGCCTCCCAGTTCGTCGAGCCGATGGGCGAGCGAGTCGGACGCCTGCACGATGCCGTCGTGCTCGTCGATGACGAGTACTGCCGGTCCTTTCACGGATGCGGCAGACAGCGCGGGCGCGGCGGCCGCGACCAGCCCGGCCCGGACGCCGCCGGCGATCGTGACCGAGGCGGCTGCGATGAAGGCGGCCTCCGCCTGGCTGAATCCGGTGGACGCCGTCGGCCGGTAGAGGCCGAGCAGGCCCCATGTCTGACCATCGATGCGGCAGGCCGCGCGCATCTCGTTGCCTTGGTCGAAGTGGGGGACGAGGAACTCCCGGTACCGCCGACTGGTGTCGGGTCGTCCGTCGGTATCGAGGTCGAGCACCCCGACGGGGACGTCGCGGGCGGAGATGTCCCGGAAGGTGTTCACGTCGTCGAAGCCGTACTCCAGGCGGGCGAACTCGGCGTCGCGGGCGTCGGGAAGGTCCAGCTTCACCGTGCCGGTAAGCAGTTCAGTGGCCGGATCGGTGAAGGCCAGGCACGCGCTCTCGAAGGGGACGGCTCGCCGAAGCAGGCCGAGCGCGCCCTCGGCGAACTCCGCGGCCGGCAATCCGGCCCGGGCGAGTCCGCCCAGACTGGCCTCGATCGCGTCGGCACGCATGCCGTCGATTGTGCCGTCCCGCGTCATCGGGGGGAATCCCACCTTTCTGGGGCCGGAACTCCCCAGCGTCGCGGGATACCGATCGCAGCGGTTCCTCGCGACGGTTGCTGCAGACGCCGCCGCGAGGGCGGCCATCCGAAGGACGCGACATGAACCACTCCGCTACGACCGCTGGCACAAGCCGACTGAGTCCTGTGCTCGTGGCGCCCGACACCTACGTGATTCAGGGGATCCACGGTGAGGGCGAGGGCCCGCTCGCGGTGCACATGAACGCGATGCTCATTCGCGGTGCCGAGCCCGTGCTGGTAGACACCGGGACACCGGCGGACCGGGACGCCATCCTCAGTCAGTTGTTCGACGTGGTGGAACCCGGCGACGTGAAGTGGATCTTCATCACCCACGACGACATCGATCACTACGGCAACCTCGCCGAACTCATGGACCTGTGCCCGAGGGCGACCCTCGTCGCCAGTTGGTATCTGACAGAGCGGCTGAGCGTCGAAGGGGCGTTGCCTCCGGCGAACCGCTGGCGCTGGGTCGGCAACGGCGAGTCGCTCGATGTCGGCGATCGGGTGCTGCGAGCGGTCCGGCCGCCGCTGTACGACTCCCCGACGACCAGGGGGCTGCTCGATCCCTCGACGGGTGTCTACTGGGCGTCCGACTGCTTCGCCACGCCGGTGCCGAGCGCGACCGCGTTCGTGGATGAGCTCGATCCCGATGAGTGGGCCCACGGATTCACGACCTTCCAGAAGTGGAACAGCCCCTGGGTCGAGTTGGTGGACGGACCGAAGTACCACGCTGAGGTCGAGCGCCTACGAGCCCTCGGGTTGCGCACCATCGCCACCTGCCACGGACCCACGATCGGGTCGGCCTTCGTGGACCAGGCGTTCGAGCTCATGCATGCCGTGCCGGCGTCCCAGGTGCCGGCGCAGCCGGGTCAGCCGGTCCTCGACGACATCGTCGCGGCCATGACGGCGCACGCGCAGTTCGCGTGAGCGCAAGTCGACGGAACGTCCGTCGAACGGCCCGGGCCGGCTCTCGGGCGCCGATTTCGTCGTCAGTACGCGCACGGGCTACCCTTGGGGGCGCTTCCGGGGCCTCGTGTCCAGGGAACGCACGCATCGCACCCTCCTGTCACGGAGAGACCGTGGCCGCCTAGTCCGAAGGAGGTGGGTTGTACATGCGTCACTACGAAGTCATGGTCATCCTCGATCCCGATCTCGAGGAGCGGACCATCGCTCCCAGCCTGGAGGCGTTCCTCAACGTCATCCGCGCCGAAGGGGGCAGCGTCGAGAAGGTCGACATCTGGGGCCGTCGTCGGCTCGCGTACGAGATCAACCACAAGGCCGAGGGCATCTACGCCGTCATCCACCTGACCTCCACGATCGAGGCCGTCAAGGAACTCGACCGTCAGCTCTCGCTCAACGAGGCCGTGCTGCGCACCAAGGTGCTGCGCCTCGACGAGATCGCCACGGTGGGAGCCGAGTAGTGGCTGCCGGTGATGTCGTCGTCACGATCGTCGGCAACCTGACCGCCGATCCGGAGCTGCGCTTCACGCCCAGTGGGGCGGCAGTCGCCTCGTTCACCGTCGCGTCCACTCCCCGTGTCCTCGACAAGGCCACGAACGAGTGGAAGGACGGCGACGCGCTGTTCATGCGTTGCAGCGTCTGGCGTCAGTACGCCGAGAACGTGGCGGAGAGCCTGTCCAAGGGCGCCCGCGTCATCGTGACCGGTCGGCTGCGGCAGCGCTCGTACGAGACCCGTGAGGGCGAGAAGCGCACGGTGGTGGAGATGGAGGTCGACGACATCGGCCCCGCGCTCCGCTACGCCACGGCCAAGGTCAACCGCATCTCCCGCGGTAGTGGCGGCGGCTTCGGCGACAGCAGCGGGGGCGGCGCGTCCGCCTCGACTGACGATCCCTGGGCCTCCGGCCCGTCGGGTGGCACCGGCTTCGACGAGCCCCCCTTCTAAAGACCCTTCCCGAGACAGCCTCCGGCGCCCCGGCGCCGTATGACAGGAGCACGAAAGACATGGCAAGAGATTCCAAGAGCCGGCAGTCGTCGGCACGCAACAAGGACAAGATGGTCAAGGCGAAGGCCTGCCAGTTCTGCAAGGACGGCGTGAAGGCCATCGACTACAAGGACACGAACCTGCTTCGCAAGTTCATCTCCGATCGCGGCAAGATCCGCGCCCGTCGCGTGACCGGCAACTGCACCCAGCACCAGCGCGACATCGCCATGGCCGTGAAGAACGCCCGCGAGATGGCGCTCCTTCCCTACACGTCCACGGCTCGCTGAGCGAAGGAGAGGAACACCAATGAAGCTCATCCTGACCCAGGAGGTCTCCGGCCTCGGCCTGGCCGGCGACGTGGTCGACGTGAAGGACGGCTACGGCCGCAACTTCCTCCTCCCCCGCGGGTACGCCATCGCCTGGACCCGTGGCGGCGAGAAGCAGGTCGACCAGATCAAGCGCTCCCAGAAGGTGCGCGAGGTCCGCGACCGCGACCACGCCAACGAGATCAAGCAGTCCCTCGAGGGGCTGACCATCACGATGACGGCCCACGCGGGCGACTCCGGTCGACTGTTCGGCTCCATCTCGACGGCGGACATCGCCGACGCGGTGAAGGCGGCGGGCGGGCCGGTCCTCGACAAGCGCAAGGTCGCTGTCGACACCCCGATCAAGACGGTGGGCAAGCACTCCGCCACCGTCGAGGTGCATCCGGACGTCACCGCGAAGCTGACCCTCGAGGTCGTCGCCGGCTGACCCACGCAGTACCGCTGAAGGGCCGCACTCCTCACGGATGCGGCCCTTCAGCGTTGTCGGGGGCGTCGCGGCCACGCGGGGGCTGGGCCGAAATGGCCGAATGTGGGACGCGCCGTCGCTAGGCTCCGAGTCGGTGGGGTCCTCTGCACCTCGACGAACAGGAGTCCCAATGTCGTTCACCGAGTCCGTCCGCACCTGCTTCAACAAGTTCGCCACCTTCGACGGTCGCGCCTCTCGCTCGGAGTTCTGGTGGTTCTACCTGTTCGTCATCCTGGTGGCTCTCGTCGGATACGTCCCGATCCTCGTTCTCACGTTCATCGGCGCTGCCGGAAGCGATGACGGTGGGGCGGTCTCCGGGATCCTCACGATTCTCACGGTGATCTTCTGGATCGTCTGGGTGCTGTTCCTGATCGCCCTTTACATCCCGATGCTGGCGGTCGGCTGCCGACGCCTGCATGACCGCGGACAGTCGGGCTGGCTGCAGCTGCTCCTCCTCGTGCCGTGCGGCAACATCGTGCTGCTCGTCTTCTGGGCACTCGAGGGCACGCCGGCCGACAACATGTACGGACCCAAGCCGGCCTAGCCGGATCCGCTCTCTCAACTCCAAGCAAGGGGAATCGCATGGGTTTCGGCCAAGCCATCTCGCACAACCTCAGCAACATGACCAACTTCAACGGGCGTGCGGGGCGGCCGGAGTTCTGGTGGTGGGTGCTGGCCATCTGGATCATCAACGTCGTCGTCTCGCTGTTCACCGGTGGTGTGACAGGAAGTGACAACGGCTTCCTGTGGGCGATCGGCTGGATCATCTCGATCGTCCTCACCCTGGCCACCATCGCGGTCGGCTGCCGACGCCTGCATGACACCGGCAAGTCCGGCTGGCTGCAGCTGCTGTGGCTGATCCCCTGTGTGGGCTGGATCATCATGATCTTCCTGTGGGTGCAGCCGGGCACGCCGGGCGACAACCAGTACGGCCCCCCCGCGACCGCCTAGCGGTTCAAACGCCCTGCGAGAAGGTCGTCGACGATCCCGTCGGCGGCCTTCTCGACCATCTGGAGGACATCGACGAAGCCCTCGGGACCGCCGTAGTAGGGATCCGGCACGACCAGATCGGGGTGCGGCTCGCGCAGGCCCGCCAGCGCGGGATCGAAGGACCGGAACATGCGTAGCTCCGGACCATCGCCCAGACCGGCCCCCATCCGCTCCAGATCCCGGTAGTTGGCCTCGTCCATCGCCAGCAGCAGGTCGATGTCGTCCATCCAGTGCGGGGCGATCTGCCGGGCGATGTGGTCGTGCGGGTAGTCATGGGCGTCCAGGACGGCCAGGGTGCGGGGATCGGCCCCGTGCCCGAGGTGCCAGTCCCCCGTCCCCGCGGAGTCGACGTGCACCCGCTCGGCCAGGCCCGCGTCCGCCACTCGGGCGCGCAGGACCGCCTCGCCGATCGGTGACCGGCAGATGTTGCCCAGGCAGACCACGGTGATCCGGTAGCGGTCGGGCGCAGTCATGGCCTCACCCTAGTGACGAGTTTTCGTCCACAGCCTTGGGACGACGTTCCGGCCGTTCGCACGAGGGAATCGGTGCGGAACCCGTCGGGAAATCCCCACGTCATCCACAGGCTGCCCGCAGCCCCCGGGGGGTTGTCCACCGGGTTGTCCACACCGCTATCCACAGGCTGCGTGGACACTGTCAGACCGCCCCCCTACGTTGGCGGTCGCGTCGATCGTCGGCGTCGACAGCGTCGTACCCGGCGCCATGCCAGCGGGAGGGGACAGGGTGAGCATCAGCGAGCTGCGCCCGGATCAGGACCTCGGCCCCGATCGCACCCCGCCGAACGACGTGGCTGCGGAGCAGTCCGTCCTCGGGGCCATGCTGCTGAGCAAGGACGCCATCGCTGACGTGGTCGAGTCGGTCCGGGAGGCGGACTTCTACCGGCCGGCGCACCAGGCGATCTACTCGACGATCCTCGACCTGTACGGCAGGGGAGAGCCCGCCGACGCCGTCACGGTGGCGGCCGACCTCACCCGCACCGGCGACATCGGTCGAGTGGGCGGCGCGCCCTACCTGCACACCCTGGTGTCGATGGTGCCCACCGCGGCCAACGCCGGCTACTACGCGCGGATCGTCCGCGAGCAGGCCATCCTGCGGCGGCTGGTCGAGGCCGGCACCCGCATCGTCACGATGGGCTACGGCGGCAGCGGCGACGTCGATGACATCGTCGACCGCGCGCAGGCGGAGGTCTACGAGGTCACCGAGCGTCGCACGAGCGAGGACTACGCGCCGCTGGGCGAGATCATGGGCGAGGCGCTCAACGAGATCGAGGCGATCTCGAACCGCGGCGGCGAGATGGTGGGTGTGCCCACCGGCTTCTCCGAGCTCGACAAGCTGACCAACGGCCTGCACCCGGGGCAGATGGTGATCCTCGCGGCCAGGCCCGCGATCGGCAAGGCCCTCGCACTCGACACCCCGATCCCCACGCCGGGCGGGTGGACGACGATGGGCGAGCTGCGGGTCGGCGACGTCGTTCTGGGCAATGACGGTCTGCCCGTCCCGGTCACCGGGGTGACTGAGGTCTGGGAGCACCGTCCCTGCTACCGGATCACCTTCTCCGATGGCAGCACGATCGTCGCGGATGCGGAGCACGAGTGGCTCACCGACGATCGAGCGTCACGCAAGTCCGCGCAGGCCGCCGCGGCGCAGTACAACGGCTACCGGAACCAGCGGACGTTCGCCGCGATCCGCACGACGCGTGAGCTTCGCGGCACCCTGCGTTGCGCCACCAAGGACCGTCGTCTCAACCACAGCATTCGCAATGCGCGCCCGTTGGCGTTGCCCGACGCGGAACTGCCGATCCCTCCGTACGCCCTGGGCGTCTGGCTGGGCGACGGCACTAGCGCGGCCGCCCACTACACCAGTGCCGACCCGGAGATCGCCGCCTACATCGAGGGCGAGGGTCTGGTCGCGCCGTACCTGGGCAATCTGCGCTACGGCCTGCGACTGCCGCCCCGGGAGGCTGCGCCCGCCCGCGAGTGCGTCGTCTGCGGCCTCAGCTTCGTCCCGCGTGAGCCACTGGTCCAGACGTGCGGCCGCGCGTGCGGAGGCAAGGTCAAGGGCGTCCGCGACGGTCTCGACGCCCCGTCGTGCCCGGACTGCGGCGGCCCGGTGACGGGAATGGGCCGGTGCCAGGCGTGCGTGCACGATCACGGATCCGTGCAGGCGATTCTGCGTTCGATGGGGGTGCTCGGCAGCAAGCATGTCCCCGCCGGCTACCTGCGGGCGTCCGAGCGGCAGCGCCGCGCTCTGCTTGCCGGTCTGCTCGACACTGATGGGACCGTCACCAGCACGGGCTCAGTCCAGTTCACGACCACGTCGAAGGTGCTCGCCGACGGTGTCTTTGAACTCATCGTGTCCCTGGGCTATCGCTGCTCGGTCGATCCGAAGCCGGTGAAGGGGCGCACTGCGCAGTCCTCGATTGCCTACAACCTCAACTTCAGCACCCATGACGAGGTCTTCCGCCTGCATCGCAAGCAGATCGCGCACAAGGAGCGCACGCGCCACCAGTCCGACGCGCGCCGCACGTCACGCTTCGTCGTGGCAGTCGATCCCGTCCCCAGCGTCCCGGTCAGGTGCATCGAGGTCGGCAACGACTCGCACATGTACCTCGCCGGCCGAGCCATGATCCCGACGCACAACTCGACCCTCGGTCTAGACCTAGCGCGAGCCGCGTCGATCAAGCACGGTCTTGCCAGCGTCATCTTCTCCCTGGAGATGAGCCGCAACGAGATCGTCATGCGCCTGCTCTCCGCAGAGGCGCAGGTGCCGCTGCACCACATGCGCGCGGGCACCATGAGCGACGCCGACTGGAACAAGCTGGCCAGCAAGATGGGCGTGGTCAGCGAGGCGCCCCTGTTCATCGACGACTCGCCGAACATGACGCTGATGGAGATCCGGGCCAAGTGCCGACGCCTCAAGCAGCGGCACGACCTGCGGCTGGTGATCGTCGACTACATGCAGCTGATGACCAGCGGCAAGCGTGTCGAGAGTCGTCAGCAGGAGGTCTCGGAGTTCTCCCGGTCGCTGAAGCTGCTGGCCAAGGAGCTCGGCGTTCCGGTCATCGCGATCAGCCAGCTGAACCGTGGGCCCGAGCAGCGCACGGACAAGAAGCCGATGCTCTCCGACCTTCGAGAATCGGGCAGCCTCGAGCAGGACGCGGACATGGTGATCCTGCTGCACCGCGAGGACTTCTACGAGAAGGAGTCCCCGAGAGCGGGCGAGGCCGACTTCATCGTGGCCAAGCACCGCAACGGTCCGACGCAGACCGTGACCGTCGCCTTCCAGGGTCACTACTCGCGGTTCGTCGACATGGCCCAGATCTAGTGGACCCTCTCCCCCGTCTGTCTTGAGGTTGGTGGTCGCAAAACGTACGTTTTGCGACCACCAACCTCAAGACAGACGGGGAGTCGTGGGGGTGGGGCGGGCCTAGAGTCGGCCTGTGCGTTGCCTGCAGGTTCCCGCGATCGGACGCGCGGAGGTCGTCGAGCGACCAACCCCGACGCCGGGGGCGGGGGAGGTGCTCATCGAGGTGCTGTCCTGCGGCCTCTGCGGCACCGATCGGCACATCATCCGCGGTGAGTACCCGAGCAGGCTGCCGTTGGTCCTCGGTCACGAGTTCGGCGGCCGCATCCGGTCCGTCAGCGCGGGCTCCGATTGGCGCGTCGGCCAGCTGGTGTCGGTCGATCCGAACATCGCCTGTGGCGCCTGCGCTGACTGCCAGGCCGGACGCGTGGCGCTGTGCCCCGATCGCTCCGCGCTGGGCGTCGACGTCGACGGGGGACTCAGCGAGTACGCCATCGTCCCCGTGAGCCAGCTCTACGCCATCGATGACGTCCCGCCACACCACCTCGCATTCGTCGAGCCCGTCGCGTGCTGCCTGCGCGGAATGGACCTGGCCGGACTGAGCGGCGGCGAGCACGTGGCTGTGCTCGGGGGCGGCGTCATCGGACAGCTCGTCGTCCAACTCGCCGCCCTGGCGGGTGCCGCGCGGGTGACGCTGGTGACCCGGCAGGAGGGCCGCCGCCGTCTGGCTGAGCAGTTGGGCGCGACGGACTCCTGCGATCCCCAGGATGCCGATGCGCGACTGGGCCGAGCCTTCGACGTGGTCTTCGAATGTGCAGGCGTGCTGGGGACCTTCACGCAGTCGCAGCGCCTGGCCCGTCGCGGCGGATCCATCATCCTGCTGGGCATCCCGCCCCAGGGCGCGACCGTCCCGGTCAGTCCCTTCGACCTCGTGGTGGACGAACTGCGGATCCAGGGATCGTTCCTGAACCCGCTGACGCAGGGACGGGCGGCAGACGTCATCAGCTCCGGGGTGCTGAAGCTCGACCCGTTGATCTCCCGCGTGGTCGGACTCGACGATGTCCCTGCGCTCCTCTCGCAGGAGCCGGGCCACGGGGACGTCAAGTACGTAGTGGATCCGCCGGACCGTCCCGCAGCTGCAGGTCCCGCTCTCCACGTGATGCACGTCAGTGAGGGACAGCCAAAGACATGTAGTCCTGATGGAAATTTTCCAATTTCCCCGATGTCTGGACTCGGCCCCCACACCCGGTTGGGTTGCATCGACCTGTCCCACCCCAAACGCACGCAAGGATGGCCATGACGAAGCTTGACGCCTCGACGCTGGGGTCGCTGACCACGGTCTCGACGCCGAGGTACGACAGGTCCGAGGCGAGCGTCGGCATCGTGCACATCGGCTTCGGCAACTTCCATCGCTCCCATCAGGCGATGTATGTGGACCGGCTCATGGAGTTGGGCGACGGGATGGACTGGGGCATCTGCGGTGTCGGGATCCTGCCGCAGGACGAGCGCATGAGGGACGTGATGAGCGAGCAGGACTGCCTGTACACGCTTGTCCTCCGCCATCCCGATGGTGCACTGGAGCCCCGCGTCATCGGCTCCGTGCTGGAGTACGTGTACGGGCCCGACGATCCCGAGGCCGTGTGGCAGCGCCTGGTGGATCCGGCGGTCCGGATCGTGTCGCTCACCGTCACCGAGGGTGGCTACCTGAAGAACCCCGCGACGGGCGAGTTCGATCCGCATCACCCGACCGTCCAGCACGACCTGAGCGATCCAACTCACCCCCAGACGGCGTTCCTGTACATCGTCGAAGGGCTCCGACGTCGGCGGGCAGCAGGCCTCGAGCCGTTCACCGTGCTCTCGTGCGACAACCTTCAGGGAAACGGCCACATCGCGAAGCAGACGGTCGTCGACTTCGCCGGTCTCCTCGACGCCGACCTCGCCAGGTGGATCGACGAGAGCGTCAGCTTCCCGAACTGCATGGTCGACCGCATCACGCCGGCCACCACGGATGCCGACCGGCAGGCGGTCGCCGACGAGTTCGATGTCGACGACCTATGGCCGGTGCCGGGGGAGCCGTTCACTCAATGGATCGTCGAGGACGACTTCCCGACCGGTCGCCCCGCGCTCGAAAGCGTCGGGGTCCAGTTCGTCGCCGACGTGAAGCCCTACGAGCTGATGAAGCTGCGGCTCCTCAACGCCTCGCACCAGGCGATCGCCTACTTCGGAGCCCCGCTCGGCTACGTGCTGGTCGACGAGGCCTTGCGAGATGAGTTGATCCGCGACTACCTGATGGCCTACATGTCGGAGGAAGCGGCTCCGACCCTTGGTCCGCTGCCGGGCATTGACGTTCCGGCCTACATGAGGACGCTGATCGAGCGATTCAGCAATCCCCACATGCGCGACACCCTCGTTCGCCTCGCGACCGACGGCTCCAACCGGATGGCCACCTTCACGCTCCCCGCGATCCGCGACAACCTCGAAGCGGGGCGTCCGGTGACCCTGGGAGCCGCCATGGTCGCTGCATGGGCCGAGTACTGGACGCTCATCGGGCACGGAAGGCTCCCGGCGTCGGAGATCCCGGACGACGTGCATGCGGAAGAGATGACTCGCGCTGCCATGGCGTAGCAGGACAACCCACTCGCCTTCATCGAGCAGGAGTACCTGTTCGGTGACCTCGCCGAGCACGACGTGTTCCGCTCAGCGTTCGTCGAGGAGAGGGCGTCCCTCGTTGAGCGAGGCGTGCACGGAACCCTCGAGAGGCTGCTCTCCTAGCCGCGTCCGCGCGTATGGGAGGCGGGTTGCACGACTGTCGCTCAGCGCCCCGTGACGACACTCGCCGTGATTGGATCGAGTTGCGACTGTAGAACCCCGGATGAGGTGGGAGCTGGACGCCATGAGCACCCTCAAGGTCGGCATCATCGGCGCGGGCTGGATGGGTCACGTGCATGCCCGCGCGTACCGCCGGGCGGCTGAGCACTGGGCCGACCTGCCGCTCAGGCCGGAACTCGTCGCGGTGGCGGAGACCGGCCCCACGGTCGCCGAGGACTTCGCGACACGGCACGGAGGCGCGGTGACGTCCGACTGGCACGAGTTGGTGGCGGACCCGGAGATCCAGGCAGTCAGCGTGACGGTGCCGAACTTCCTGCACCGGGAGGTAGCGGTGGCGGTCGCACAGGCGGGAAAGCACCTGTGGATCGAGAAGCCCGTCGGACTGTCGGCCGAGGATGCCAAGGCGGTCCGCGACGCCGTGCGGGCGAACGGCGTCGTGGGCTGCGTGGGCTTCAACTACCGACAGGTCCCGGCGGTCGCGCACGCACGGAATCTCATCGCCTCGGGAGCGATAGGGCGGGTGGCCCACGCGAGGGTGCAGCTGTTCACCGACTACGCGGCGCACCCGGGCAGCCCGCTGAGCTGGCGCTTCACCCTCAAGGACGGTGGTCACGGGGTGCTGGGCGACCTGGCGTCTCACGGCGTCGATCTCCTGCGCTACCTGCTGGGCGATGTGGAGGCGCTCGTCGCGCAGACGGCGATCCAGATCCCGCGCCGCCCGATCGCGGAGGTGGCCAGCCATTACGCCGTCCTCGACCTCGATGAGCCGGACCTGACCTTCGGTGACGTCGAGAACGAGGACTACGTGGTCGCGTTGCTGCGGATGTCGTCCGGTGCCCTGGCCGTGTGCGAGGCGAACCGCGCGGCGGTGGGCGAGCAGAACAACTACGCGCTGGAGGTGCATGGCACCAAGGGGCTGGTGCGCTGGGACTTCCGACGACCCGGCGAGCTCCAGTTCTCCAGCGGAGACGACTACTCGGAGCAGGCCACGCAGACGGTCTTCGCGAGTCCCGGGCACGGCGAGTACGCGGCCTTCCAGCCGGGGGCCGGTCTCGCGATGGGCTTCGACGACACCAAGGTGATCGAGGCGATGCACTTCGTCAGGGCGATCGCAGGAGAGCGGCAGGAGCAGGCGACTCTGGATGACGCGGTCGCCAGCGCGGTCGTCCTGGACGCGATGGTCGAATCGGCGCGCACCGGCACCTGGGTCGACCTGTAGACCGCGGTCCCCTCGTCTGTCTTGAGGTTGGTGGTCGCAAAACGGCCGTTTTGCGACCACCAACCTCAAGACAGACGAGGGAGTACGACGAGTCAGGCGCGGGCGAGGAGGATGGAGCAGGACGCGTGGTGGGCAATTGTGCCGGCCACCGACCCCATCCGGAATCTCTCCATGCCGCTGCGTCCCGCGGTCCCGAGGGCCACCAGGTCGGGCTCGCGAGCTTCGATCTGATCGAGGATCGAGCCGCGCACGTTCACCACCAGTGCCTCGGGATTGGGCTCGATGATCACCGTCTCGACGGCGGCCCCAGCGGCCGTCAGCTCCAGCGCGGCTGGGCGGGTCTCCTCGAGCAGATCTCCCTCCGCCTCCCTGACCGCCAGCAGGGTCACCGTGGTGTCGGCGATCCACGGCAGTTTGGCGAGGACGGCCACCATGGCGTTGGAATCCCGAGAGCCGTCGACGCAGGCGAGCACGCTGTGCACCGGGGCGCCCCTTCGCGCGATGATCGTCGGGGCGGTCGGGCAGGTGATCAGCCACTCCGCGGTGCTACCGATGTGCAGCGCCTTCAACAGCCCGCGTCCCCGCGCGCCGATGACGACGAGATCGCAGTCCCGTCGGTCGGCCAGCACGATCCGGGGGTCGAAGGCCGTGGTCAGGTAGCGGATCCGTTCAAGCCCGCAGCCGGCCGGCACCTCGCGCGGCAGATCCGGCATGAAGTCGTGAAGCGGCTCGTGTGTGAACAGGGACTCGATGCCGGGGGGCGGGTCGGTCACGGACACCACGTCCACGGCCCATCCGGTCCAGCGCTGGGCGACCAGCCACTCCCATGCAGTGGCGGCTCCGGGGGATCCGTCGTCCCCGAAGGTGATCGTCGGCAGTGTGCGCAGCTCAGTCATGATGACCTCCCTCCAGTTTCCAGTTTCGCTCGCCGTGCGACCGGTTGCTCGCCCAGCGAGGCCCTCCCCCGTCGGTCTTGAGGTTTGTGGTCGCAAAACGCCCGTTTTGCGACCACAAACCTCAAGACCGACGGGGGAAAGGCCCGGAAATGTCGTGCATTTCGGACGTGTCGGGGTGCGGGTGGGGACTCGGGAGCGCGGACAGGGTTGAATGGAGACATGGTTCGTACCGTCATGGTCGTCGAGGACGACGACGCCATTCGTCTCGTGCTGCGCACCAATCTCGAGGATGAGGGCTATCGCGTCCTCGAGGCGGTGACCGCTGAGCAGGGCCTGCTGATCATGATGGACGAGAAGGTCGACGTGGTCCTCGTCGACCTGCGCCTGCCCGGGATCCACGGCCTGGACCTCGTGCGCAGCCTGCGGGCCACCAGCCAGATCCCGATCATCATCGTGACGGCGCAGGCCGACAGCCACGACGTGGTGGCCGGTCTCGAGGCCGGCGCCGACGACTACGTCACCAAGCCGTTCGTCGCCAAGGAGCTGATGGCGCGCATCCGGACGCAGATCCGACGTGTGAACCCGCAGGAGGACGAGGAGACGTCCGACCAGGCCCTCGTCTGCGGCCCCATCGAGCTGCATCCCGATTCGGCCGAGGTGCTCCGCAACGGTGAGGCCGTGCCGGTCTCCCGGATCGAGTTCTACGTGCTGGCCGAGCTCATCGGCGCGCGCGGCCGAGTGCTGAGCCGCGACTACCTGCTCCGCAAGGTGTGGGGCTACGGGAATGCCGGCGACGGCCGCGTCGTCGACAACCTGATCTACCGCCTGCGCAACAAGATCGAGGAGGACCCGGCCAGTCCGCAGCTGCTCACCACGGTGCGCGGCTTCGGCTACCGCATGAAGGCATGACGCGGTCGGGGAGGAGCCCACGATGAAGGTGCGCCTGCGCACACGAGTCGCGCTTGCATTTGCGCTGCTGTCCCTGATTGTCGCCGGGACGGTGTCCATCACCACCTATGCATTTGCCAACTGGTACCTCGTCGGGCAGCGGGAGGGTGCGGCACTGACGCGTGCCGCACTCGACTCACGAGCGGTGGCGGCCTACCTCGAGGCCGGTGTCAGCCCCAGCGACACCCTGAGCCAGATCCCCACGGTGGGGGCGTCCCAGCCGATGATCCTGACCGAGGGCACCTGGTACACGTCCGCGGTCACCGTCCAGCCTGACGCGCTGCCGACCGCGCTCCTGGAAGCCGCCGACCCGACGGGCGCCAGCCAGATCTTCGCGGTCTCCGGCGATCCGTTCTACGCCGTCGCCATCCCCGCGGCGTCGGCGATGTACGTCGAGGTCTTCCCCATGCGGGACCTGCACCAGACGCTCACCTGGGGTGGCTGGATCCTCGTCGTCCTCACCTTGGTGGCCGGCGTGCTCGGCGCCATCATCGGCGCCACCGCCGTGGGCCGGATCCTCGGCCCGGTGCGTCGACTGGGCGTGGGTGCGCAGCGGATCGCCGGCGGCGAACTGGCCACCCGCATCGACCTCACCGGTGACCCGGATCTCGACCCGATCGCGGAGTCGTTCAACGACATGGCGCAGGCGGTGCAGAACAGGATCGCGCGCGAGCGCCGCTTCACCGGGAACGTCAGCCACGAGCTCCGCTCGCCGCTGACCGCCGTGATGGGCACCACTGAGTTGCTGGAGAGCCGTCGGGAGCGCCTGGGCGAGCGGGAGGCGAGCCTCATCGACGTGCTCGCCAAGCAGGTCCGTCGCATGTCCCAGATGCTGCTCGACCTGCTGGAGATCAGCCGAATCGGATCCGACGACCCGCCCCTGTTCGAGTCGGCGGACGTGGCTGCGCTGTGCCGGGAGGTGGTGGAGGCGCGCGGCATCGATCCCGCCATCGTGGTGGGCGACACGCCGACCATCCGGACGGACAGCCGGCGCTTCGAGCGCATCGTCGGGAACCTGGTCGACAACGCGCAGCATCACGGCCAGGGCGTGGTCCAGGTCGTCATCAGGCGCGAGCCGAACACCGTCTCGATCATGGTCGACGACGCGGGTCCCGGCGTCGCGCCGGAGATCCGAGAGCGGCTCTTCGAGCCGTTCACCCGCGGGGACCGGGCGAAGCAGACCGCGGGTGCCGGCCTGGGACTGGCCATCGCGCTCGAGCAGTCCCACGTGCTCGGCGGCGACCTCAGCATCACCGACTCCCCGGAGGGTGGGGCTCGCTTCATCGCGACGCTGCCGGCAAGTGACGGGGAGGTGCGATGAAGGCTCCCACGCTTGTGATGGTGCTGGTCGTGCTGACCGTGGGCCTGGCCGGCTGCGGCGTGTCGCTGCAGTCGGAGCCGCAGGCGATCCCCCCGGACGTCATCCCTGCGCCGATCCGCGTCCCGACAACGGGGCCCTCCCCAAGTCCTTCACCGACACCTTCGCCGTCCGCTTCGGTGCTGCCGACGCCCGATGTGCTCGACCTGTGGTTCGTCCGTGAGGAGGGCCTGGTGGCGGTGGCCTCGGACCTGCCGCTGGGCAGCCCGGCCGAGAGCGTCATGATCGGGCTGGCGTCTGGTCCAGGCGACGTGCTCATCAACCTGGGCCTGCGGACCATCGCCCTTGACCCGGTCACCGGACTGCCGCTGGCGGTGGTCGTGACCGCCGATCCCGACGAGGCGCCCCCCGCCTCCGGCCCGCCCGTCGATCCGCCCGCCTCGGGCGTGGTGACGGTGCAGTTGAGCAGTGCCTTCCCGGCGCTGCCGCCAGCAGAGCAGGTGCTGCTCCTGGGGCAGGTCGTCCTGTCGCTGACCGGTGCGGGGGCAGAGTCTGTCGCCTTCATCGACGAGTCGGGTACCTCGCTCGCCGTGCCGCTGCCCGACGGCCGCCTGCTGGACGTGCCGGCGACCGCGGCGGACTTCCAGTCACTGATTACCGTCATGTAGGAGGCGAGGAAGGTGCCGGAGCGTCGATCCAACGCACACCACGAGCTTCCCGTGCATGAGCTCGTGCTGCTGATGGAGACGGATCCCGAGCACGGACTCAGCGCGGCGGAGGTTGACCGGAGACGGGAGATCTTCGGCAGCAACCAATTGCCCACTCGCCGTGGGCATGGCCCGGTGATGCGCTTCCTGCGCCAGTTCCACAACCCGCTGGTGTACGTCCTGCTCGCCGCGGCCGTCGTCACCGCGGCGGTCGGGCAGGGCGTCGACACCGCGGTCATCCTCGGTGTCGTCCTCGTCAACGCGATCGTCGGGTATGTCCAGGAGTCGCGGGCCGACCGTTCGCTGGAGGCGCTGGCCGCCGCGACGCGCACCTGGGCGACGGTGGTCCGCAACGGCCGCAGTGAACGCGTTGACTCCGTCGACGTGGTGCCCGGCGACCTGGTCCTCCTGGATGCGGGCGACAAGGTGCCCGCCGACCTGCGGCTGATCCGCGTACGGGAGCTGTCGGTCGACGAGTCCGCCCTCACCGGCGAGTCCTTCCCCGTGGCCAAGGAGAACGTGATGCTGCCGTCCGCCACCGTGGTGGCCGACCGGCGCAACATGGCGTACGCGGGCGCACTGGTCGTGACCGGCTCGGGCGCCGGGATTGTGGTGGCCACCGGCGCGGAGACCGAAGTGGGCCGGATCCACGAACTGGTCGGCCTGGCCGAGGGAGTGGAAACGCCGCTGACGCGCAAGCTCGCTCGCTTCAGCAAGTGGCTGACGGTGGCCATCCTCGTGCTGGCCGCGGTGACCTTCGTCGTCGGAATGATCAGGGGCGCCAGTGCTGCGGACATGGTGGTGGCCGCGGTCGCACTGGCCGTCGGTGCCATCCCCGAGGGCCTGCCCGCGGCGGTGACCATCACGCTGGCAATCGGCGTCGCGCGCATGGCTCGCCGCAACGCCATCATGAGGCGGCTGCCCGCCGCGGAAACCCTCGGCAGCACAACCGTCATCTGCACCGACAAGACCGGCACGCTCACGCAGAACCGCATGACGGTGCAGTCGGTGTACGCCGACGGTCGGACGTACTCCATCGGCGGCGATGTTGGTCCGGGGGCACGCGCCTGCCTTTGGGCGGGGGTGCTCTGCAACGACGCTGACGTCGACGAGGACGGCAACGCGGTGGGCGATCCCACCGAAACGGCCCTCCTGCGCGCGGCCCAGTCGGTGCCGGGCGTCGAACTCGGCGATCGGGCGAGGTGGGAGCGCCTCGACACCATGCCGTTCTCGGCCGAGCTCAGGATGATGGCGACGGTGCACCGTGAGCCTGACACCGGCGTTGCGAGAGTCACAGTCAAGGGCGCGGCCGAGGAGGTCCTCGCGCTGTGCGCCCTTGAGCGCGCCGCGGACGGAACTTGTCACGATCTCGACGTCCCTCGCGTCCATCAGACGGTGGACGAGTTCGCGGGGCGTGCCCTGCGGGTCCTGGCCTTCGCCGAGTGCGAGGTGGAGGAGGACTGGCTGCTGGATCAGGAGGCGCTGGCCGGACTCTCACTCGCCTTCCTCGGGCTCCAGGCGATGTCCGACCCGCCCAGGCCTGAGGCGATGGCCGCAGTGGCGGCGTGCAAGACGGCTGGCATCGAGGTGAAGATGATCACCGGGGATCACGCGCACACGGCGCGCGCGGTGGCCCGTCAGCTAGGACTGGCGGCCGGGGCGACCGAGGAACCGAGAGTCGTCACCGGGGTGCAGATCGCGGAGTTCGGCGACGAGGAGCTCTGGGCGCGCATTGACGAGGCGGATGCGCTGGCGCGCGTCTCACCGGAGCAGAAGCTGCGGATTGTCGAGGCCCTGCAGCGCGGTGGGCACGTGGTGGCGATGACCGGCGACGGCGTCAACGACGCACCGGCCCTTCGACAGGCGGACATCGGGATCGCGATGGGCGATATCGGCACCGAGGTGGCCAAGGAGGCGTCCGACATGATCCTCACCGACGACGACTTCGCCACCATCGAGGCCGCGGTCGAGGAGGGGCGTGGGGTCTTCGACAACCTGACCAAGTTCGTCGCCTGGACCCTGCCGACGAATCTCGGCGAGGGGTTGGTGATCCTGGCCGCGATCCTGGCGGGAGTGACGTTGCCGATGCTGCCCGTGCAGATCCTGTGGATCAACATGACCACGGCGGTCGCGCTCGGCCTGATGCTCGCCTTCGAGCCCAAGGAACGGGACATCATGACCCGGCCGCCCCATCCGCCGTCGCGACCGATCCTCACGCCGGTGCTGCTGCGGCGGATCGTGCTGGTGGGCGCGCTCATGCTGGTGGGCAGCTTCGGGCTGTTCGAGTTCGCCCAGGCGCAGGGGCTGTCCCTGGACCAGGCGCGCACGGTGGCCGTCAACGCATTCGTCGCCATGGAGATCGGCTACCTGCTGAACTGTCGTGTCCTGGACCGCTCGGTGCTGACCGTGGGGCTGCTGTCGAACCGGCCGCTCCTGCTCGGCGTCGCCGTGATGGTCGTGCTCCAGCTCCTGATCACCTATGTGCCGTTCATGAACATCGCGTTCCACACCGCCCCGCTCCCATGGACGTGGTGGCTGATCGTCGCCGTGTTGGGCGCCGTCCTCGCCGCCATCGTGGGCCTGGAGAAGCGGCTGACGCGGCGAGCGGACGCCGGGATGGACAATCGGGCGACGGTGCACCGGCCATCCTGAACGGCCACGAGGGGCAGGCCCGCTCGGTAGCATCGACGCACGCCTACCGAAGAGGAGTGGTCCGATGACCGCCGACGCCCCGACCCAGGTTCCCCCGCACGACCCAGCCGCGTGGCGTCACGTGCCCGCGTCGTCGGTGCCGGTGGACGCCGGGCGCGTGCAGGCGATGCTGGCCGCGGAGTGGGAGCGTTTCACCGCCAACACGCCGGGCTCCAAGGAGCACAACGTGCGGGCCAGTGAGTCCCTGCCCTTGGGCGTGACCTCCTCCTTCCAGCACTGGGACCCGTACCCCATCTCGATCGTCAAGGCGCGCGGCGCGTGGCTGACCGACGTCGACAACCGGCAGCTGCTCGACCTGTCCATGGGCTTCGGGGCCATGCTCGTCGGCCACCTGAACCCGACCGTCGTGGCCAAGGTGACCGAGGCCCTCGAGGAGACGGGCACCCTCTTCGTCACCCCGTCGCCGTCGGCGACCGTCGTGGCCGAGCGGTTCCAGCAGCGGTTCTCGCTCGATCGCCTGCGCTTCACCAACTCCGGTACCGAGGCGACCATGTACGCCGTGCGCACCGCGCGTGCCTACACCGGCAAGAAGGCCATCGTGAAGATCGAGGGCGGCTACCACGGCGGCTACGACGGCCTGTCGGTGTCGGTGAAGCCGGCCGTCGAGGATGCCGGCCCCGAGGACGCGCCCATTCCGGTGGTGCCGTTCGACGTCGAGCCCGGCACCGTGCACGTGGTGCCCTACAACGACCTCCCGCGGCTGCAGTACATCCTCGCTGAGCATGCGGACGAGGTCTGCTGCCGTGGTCATGGAGCCGGTGCTCGAGAACATCGGCATCGTGCTGCCGGATCAGGGCTACCTCGCCGGCGTTCGCGCGGCCTGCGACGCGCACGGCGTCCTCCTCGTCTTCGACGAGGTCAAGACCGGCCTGACCGCGGGCTACGCGGGCGCGTCCCAGCGGCTGGGCGTCAAGCCCGACCTGGTCACCCTCGCCAAGAGCATCGGCGGCGGCCTGCCGCTGGCGGCCTTCGGCGGCACCGCGGAGGTCATGGCGGCCGTCGTCGACAACCGCATGCCGCACTTCGGCACCTACAACGGCAACCCGCTCGTCATGGCCGCGGCAGCGGCGGTCGACGAGGTGTGCACCCATGAGGCACTCGCCGAGGCGGAGAAGCTGAACGTCGACGCGATGGCAGCGATGGACTCCCTGATCACCAAGTACGAACTGCCCGCCGCACACGGTCGGCTTCGGGGTGAAGGGCGCGATCACGTGGTCGCCCACGGCCCTGCGCAACTACCGCGACTACAAGCGCACCGACTTCGGCATGGCCGAGCTCAGCTGGCTGTGGGGCGTCAACCGCGGCATCCTCACGCCTCCCGGGCTCGACGAGCAGTGGCTGGTCTCGCTCGCGCACACGAAGGACGACATGGACCTCCTGGTGGCGGAGTTCGCCGAGCTGGCGGAGGCCGTCAGGTCCTGATCGCTGGATGGCATTCGCCAGAAGTTGGTGTCGGTCAGCGGGCGAGCAATGCCCATTCGTGGGATTCTTGCGGGGGCAGCGGGGGGCGCTGCCGCCGAGGAGTCGTCGTGGACCTAGATGTCAACGCGCAGTCGTATCGCCACCTGAGCGAGCGGATCCAGGGCCTGCACGACCAGCTGCTCGTCGTGGCTCCTGACGTCGAGCGGGTGGCGTGCGCGCTGTACGACCCCGACGAGGACCTGCTCAAGACGTTCCTGCATTCGACGCGGGGCGGCGAGCCCCTCCGGGCGTATGAGTACCGGCTGAGCGACAGCGAGTCGTTGAGCTACTTGGCCCGTACGAAGGAACTGCGGGTAATCAGCGGAATCCAGGGCGCGCTCGAGCCCACGACCGCGCACAGTGCCTACGTGCTGAAGGAGGGTTTCGAGTCCTCATTCACGGTCCCGATGTACTACCAGGGCGACTTCCTCGGCTTCGTGTTCTTCGACTCGAGGAAGCCAGACACCTTCACCCCGCAGCTGCAGCGGGAGCTGCTCCTGAACGCCACCCTCATCGCCATGTCCGTCGAGAACGAGCTCATGGCGATCCGATCGATCATCGGCACGGTGAGCCTGGCCCGCGACTTCGCCGAGTTCCGCGACTTCGAGACGGGCGCGCACCTGCAGCGCATGGCGCGGTACGCGCGGGTCATTGCGAAGGGTCTGGCTGCGGAGCGCGGGCTGCCCGATGAGTTCGTCGAGCAGATCTTCCTGTACGCGCCGCTCCACGACATCGGGAAGATCGCCATCCCTGATCGGATCCTGCTCAAGCCAGGGAAACTCGACCCGGACGAGTGGGAGATCATGAAGACCCACACGACACGTGGCCGGGAGATGATCGAACGAATCACCGTGGACCTGCGGGTCGAGAGCCTGCCGAACGACGAGATGCTGAAGAGCATCGTCGAACTGCATCACGAGGCGATGGACGGCTCGGGCTACCCGCACGGCCTGATCGGTGAGCAGATCCCTCTTGAGGCGCGCATCATCTCCGTGGCAGACGTGTTCGACGCACTGGTGAGCGAGCGTCCGTACAAGCGGGAGTGGTCGGCACTCGGAGCAGTCGGCGAACTGGAACGGATGGCTGCCGACGGCAAGCTCGACCCCGCATGCGTCGCGGTGGCACGTGCAGAGCTGCACGAGCTCGAGGCAATCCTCAGTCGCTACCCCGAGGCAGTCGGCTGAGGGCGGTGGCCTAGCTCGAGAGGGTGCCGCGCACGATGCTCGTGGCGCTGTGGCCCGCGTCGCCGTCGAAGTGCTCGAGGGAGACGTCCACGACCGGGAAGGCGCTCACGGTCATGCCCTGAGGCAGGGTGAACGTCGCTTCCTCGCCGGGGTTGATGGTGCCGATGGCGACCATGGTCGTGGTGTCCGGAGTCGCCATCCACACCTCGTAGTAGCCGTCGTCGGCGGCGGGCAGTCCGGGTACGGAGACGGTGAGGGTGGCGTGGTCGGCAACCTGAGCCACCTGGGCGGTGCCGACCAGTCCGGACTCGCCGATCGGGTCGAGGGCGCCGCTGCTGAGGAGCTGGGCCTCGGTCCCAGTGCTGGTGAGCTGCCACGTCACCAGCCCACCGAGCACCACGCCCATGACTGCAGCGGCCGCCGGCACCAGCCAGGCGGACATCCGTCGGCGACCAGCGGCACGGCCGATCGGGATGACGTCCGCGTCCCGATCGAGGTCATGACCGAGCTCGCGAGTGATGGTGTCCCACACGTCCAGCGGAGGGGGGACCGGGCGATCAGCATCGGTTATGGTGCGCGCGGACGCCACCACCGCGGTGAGCTGGTCGAGCTGGCTGCGGCAGCGGGCACAGGTCGCCAGATGTGCCTCGTCTTCGGGGCCAGGCGTCTCGCCCAGCGCGATGACTGCGAGATCCTCCTCGTCAGAGTGCGACACCGTCCACCTCCAACCGGGTACGCAGCCGATCGAGGGACCGGCGGATGTGGCTCTTGACGGTGCCCAGCGGCAGGTCGAGCAGGCTGGCGATCTGCGGGTGGGTCAGGTCCTGGAAGAAGGCGAGTTCGATGATGCGGCGCTGGGGGTCGCCCAGCCTCGCGATCTCGTCGGCCAGGAGGACTCGGTCGATCACAGCCTCAGCCGACGGCTCGTGGGTGTCGTCCAGAGTGCTGTCGCCCACCGCCTGGACGCGCTGAGCCTCGCGAGTGCGAGCTTCCCAGTGGTCCGCGATGCGGCGACGGGTGATGCCCAGGAGCCAGCCCGGCAGGGAGCCCTTGTCCGCGTCGAAGCCATGGCGACCCCTCCAGGCGCTGACGAACACCGACTGAGTGACGTCGGCAGCGTCGGCCGGGTTACCGGTGGCTCGCAGAGCGGTGGTGTGCACCAGTGCTGACCAGCGTCGGTACGCCTCAGCCAGTGCCTCGTCGTCGCCGGCCTGGAACGCCGCACCCACCCGCGCGACGTCGGCTCGCGGATCGACATCGCCCGCGTGGTCGTGCGCGTCGTGCATGGGGTTCAGGCTGCACCGGATCGTCGTGCACCGGCCGCTCCTCGATGGTCGTGACGGCCCAGGAGCCGTTCAGCACCACTCTAGGCAGGGTCGCCCCGTCACGCCCATAGGCGCGCATCGTTTGGAGGGACGGGCGAGTGCTCACACCTCTACTTCGGCGCGATCCCCCTATACAGATGCGGGGCGCGAAAAAAAGTTGAAGAATTTTTGACGCGATTGCATCCGCGGGGGTGCTCCCCGCCGAAGTACCCAATAACCGCCCGCTGGGGGCGGATCCGGACACAAGGAGCAATCATGCGCAAGCCCTTCGCACGCATCGCAGCCGTCACGGCGGCAGCCGCCCTCGGCGCGACCGCCCTCATCGCCGCCGCCCCGGCCAACGCTGCCGACGGTGACACCTCACTCGCCACCGTCCTCAAGGTCGGCCAGGCCAAGTTCGACAAGAACTACCAGGACTTCGACATCGTGACGAAGGCCGCCGAGACCGTTCTCGCCGCCAAGCCGGACTCCGCCGTCAAGGTGCTCGCCGACGGCAGCGTCGCGCTGACCGCCTTCATCCCCACGGACAAGGCCTTCATGAACCTCGCGTCGGCACTGACCGGCAAGAAGGTTCGCACCGAGGCCGGTGCGTTCAAGGCCGTTGCCGGCCTGGGCGTCGACACCGTCGAGCAGGTCCTGCTCTACCACGTCGTGCCCGGCGCGACCCTGCTCTCCCAGGATGCGCTCAAGGCCAACGGTGCACGCCTGACCACGGCCGAGGGCAAGAAGATCGGCGTTCGGGTCACCTCAGCTCCGGCCATCATCCTCATCGATCGTGCGCCCAAGATCGCCAACCCGCGCGTGATCCTGACCAAGGTCGACATCAACGAGGGCAACATGCAGGTGGCCCACGGCATCAACGGGGTGCTGCTTCCCTTCGCCCCGTGATCTCGAGCAGCGTTGAGGCTGCTATCAGTTGCACCGAGCAGGAGGGGTGCGGTCCTTGGGACCGCACCCCTCACTCGTTGTTCAGGGGCAGCCAGGCGAGCACATCCTGGATGGTGCGGTCCCAGTAGGCCCAGTCGTGATCCCCCGGGCCGAAGTCCGTCGTCAGCGGCAGGTCCCGCTGGCGCGCCGCGTCCGCGAACGCGACGCTCTCCGCGTAGAGAGCGTCCTCGGTCCCGCAGGCCACGTACAGCTTCGGCACCTGCCGGGGATCCACCTGTTCGACCAGGTGCAGGGTGTCGTCCGGCGTTCCGGCGACCCCGTCGTCCGCGAAGACACGGTCGAGGACGGCTGCCACCCACGGATCGGCGTGCGCGGTCCCGTGCGCCAGGTCGAGTGCGCCGGAGAGACTGGCGGCCGCGGCGAATCGGTCCGGCTCGCGGAGGGCCCACTTCATCGCGCCGTAGCCGCCCATGGACAGCCCGGCGACGAAAGTGTCCTCGCGCCGCGTCGACACGTGGAAGAACCGGCTGACCAGGTCGGGCAGCTCCTCAGTCAGGAAGGACCAGAAGGGCAGGCCGTGGCTCTCGTCCGTGTAGAAGCTCTGGTGCACCTGCGGCATCACCACGGCGAGGCCGAGCGGCGCCACGTAGCGCTCGATCGAGGTGCGCCGCGTCCAGATGGTGTCGTCGTCAGTGAGGCCATGCAGCAGGTACAGCACAGGGAACGCGGTGCGCGCCGTGCCGCTCATGCCGATCTGCGTGCTGGTCTCCTGCGGGAGGATGACCGTCATCGACGTCGAGAGCGACAGGCTCTCCGAGTAGAAGTCGCATCGCAGCAGCGCCATGTGGGGCAGGGTAGCCGTCGGGCGGCGCGACCTAGACTGCCCCGATGATCTCCCTCGCGGACCTGGCCGCGCTCGCGAACCGCCACGAGGGCTCGTGGGGCAAACCGGTCGCGGAGTTGTGGATCGGCGATCGCTCGTTCGACACCGACCTGACTCCCGTGGTCATGGGCACCGTCAACCTCTCGCGGGACTCGACGTATCGGGAGAGCATCGCGGTATCGGTCGAGTCGGCGGTCCGCAAGGCTCGGGTGATGGCCGCCGAAGGCGCCCAGGTCGTGGACATCGGTGCCGAGTCGACCACGGCGAGGGCGGTGCGCGTTCCGGGGGCGCAGCAGGCGGCGGCACTCGTCCCGGTGGTGGCGGCAGTGGTCGCTGAAGGCGTCGCTGCATCCGTGGAGACCTACGAGCCGGAGGTCGCCGCCGCCGGATTGGGTGCCGGGGCCGTCGTCCTCAACATGACCGGCGTCGAGCACGAGGACGAGATGCTCGATCTGGTCGCGCAGCACTCCGCGACGGTCATCCTGTGCTACTCGGGCGGTGACAACGTCCGGGAGATCACGGATGTGGATCTCGACGGCGACCCGATCCCGGGCCTGCTCGACCACTTCGCGCGACGCATCGACCACGCGCGCCGCCGGGGCGTCGAGCGCATCGTGATCGATCCGGGCATGGGCTTCTACTACGGGAACCTGACCGATCCGATCACCCGGGCGCGGCACCAGGCACGGGTGATCCTCAGCGGCTTCCGGCTGCGCGAGCTGGGGGTGCCGGTCTGCAACGCGCTGCCGCACGCGTTCGACCTCTTCGAGGAGAACTTCCGCAGCGGGGAGGGCTTCTACGCCGTCCTGGCGAGACTGGGGGGCACCGGGATGCTGCGCACGCACGAGGTCGCCCAGGTGACGTCCGTCCTCCGCGCGCTCGACACCCTCGACGTTCCTCTCGCATAGCGGGACGATTGCGATCCCGGCCGCGGTAGACCGCGCTCCCGATTTCCCGGCTCTCCACGACAACGGGTAAGGATGGCCCTTGGCGGGGTCCGGATCACCCGGTTCTCCCGGTTATCCGGAACCCAATCATGCGGGCGAGCGGCTCCGCAACGTCGGACGCCTCGGAGCGCAGGGCCGCCGCGAACACGCGATGCGCGTCCAGTGCCTCGTCGGGGGTCACCGTCCCGAACCGGTCACCCAGCGCACCCGCCCGCTCGGCGAGGTACGACGCCCACATCTGCAGCAGCGCGTCACCGAAGCCGAACTCGAAGATGCCGCCGGTGATCGCCGGCCACGCCGACGCGTGCCCCGGCTGCACGTCCTCCCACACCTGCTCGCCGTCGCGCAGGGCGAACCGCTGCACGACAGCGGGGTTCCGGGTGCTGAACCGGACGCCGCCGTCCATCCCAATGGCCTCGAAGGACCACGAGTTCATCTGGCCGGGCGCGATCCGACGTGTCTCCCACAGCATGCTGAAGCGACGGTCGTGCTCGGTCGGCACCCGGCAGGCGAGCAGGGCGTTGTCCCACGTGTCGCACGGCACCGGAGCGCCGTCCGGTCCCGGCCGCTGCGTGACCACGTTGTCGAGCATCGCGTAGACCGACTCGGGCCGATAGCCGAGCCGGAGCGGCAGGTGCGCGACGTGTACCCCGAGGTCACCCATGACGCCGATCTCCCCGCAGGTCGCCACTCGGCGCTTCCAGTTGATCGGCTTGGAGCGGTCGATGTCCGACGAGTGCTGGAAGGCGGATCGGACGTCCAGGATCTCCCCCAGTGCGCCCGAGCCCGCGTAGGCGTACGCCTTCAGCGCCCCGGGATAGAACGGGAACTCGCTCGAGACCCGCACGAAGCTGTCGGACGACCCGAGCGTCGCCACGATCCGTTCTGCGGCCGCCAGGTCGATGCCGAAGGGCTTCTCGGCGAGGAAGTCCCGGCCCGCTTCGGCCGCCGCCACGTAGAGCTGTTCGTGCAGGTCGTGGGGCACGGCCAGGTACAGCACGTCCAGCGAGTCGTCGTCGACGAGCGCGCGCCAGTCGTCGGCGAACGTCTCGACGCTGCCCACCTGCCGGAACCAGTCGCGCGCTGTCGGGTTCGGGTCGGCCACCGCCACCACCTGGGGCTGCACGGGATGGTCCACGAGCTGCGACCATCGTCCGCAGACGCCGGCCAGCTCCTTGCCCATCAACCCCGCGCCGACGACGCCGATCCGCACCGGCTCGCGCGTGGTCACGACCCGGCCAGGATCTCGCTGGCCCGAGCCGCGTCCGCCCCCTCGTGCAGCATCGCCATGAGCGCACGGGTCATGCCCGCCGGGTTGTCGTGCTGAATGATGTTGCGCCCGTAGACGATTCCGCTGGCCCCCTGCTCCAGGACGGCCTGCGTGCGACGGAACAGCTCGTCGTCGTCGACCTTGCCGCCGCCCCTCACCAGCACCGGGATTCCGGAAGCCGTCTGGATCACTTCGTGGTAGTCGGCAGGGTCGTCGGTGGGGTCTGCCTTGATGACGTCTGCGCCCAGCTCGACGGCCTGCCGGACGACCGGGATGATCCGATCGAGATCGCCGTTGACCTCGTACCCGCCGGCCGCGCTCTCCTTCATGACCAGCGGCTCGACCATCAGCGGCATGCCGTACTTGTCGCAGTCGACCTTCGCATTGAGGATGGCGCGCAAGCAGGCCTCGCGCACCTGCGGACGACCCGGCAGGTCGAACAGGTTGACGACGACGCACGCCGCGTCGAGCTGCACGCCGGCCAGACCGGGATGCGGAAGGGTCATGTCGTACATGTGGTCCGGCAGCGGAGCTCCGTAGACGTTCGCGACGTCGGTGCGCAGGACGAGGGCGGGACGCTCCCGCCCGCCCTGGCCCTGCAGGAGTCGGGCCTGCCCGACGGTGAGCTGGATGGCGTCGGGACGCGCCTGCGCGAGGGTGTCGACGGCCGCCGGCAGGTCCTCGATCCCGCGCAGGAAGGACTTCTCGCCGAAGAAGCCGTGGTCGACGGCGATGTCGAGGCACCGATCGGAGGCGGGGTTGAACAGCCGGCGGAGCCGGTAGGTGGCGTCAGACATGGCATTCCTCTCATGCGCGATGCACGCGGTGCGTCGGCCGAATAGCGTGTGATCGACCCTAGCGCGAGGTGGTGGGCATGCCCGAGGAAGTCCTGGTCGGCGTGGACGTGGGCACGACGTCCATCAAGGCGCTCGCGGTGAGCCTGCGTGGCGACGTGCTGGCGCAGGCGAGTCGGCCCACGCCCTGGCGGCACGACGGTCCGCTGGCGGATGCGGACCCACGGGACCTGGCGGCCGTGGTCATTGCGACCTGCGCCGAGGCGGCGGACTCGGTCCCTGACGGCGCTTCGGTGCGGGGTCTGGGAGTGACCGGCATCGCCGAGGCGGGCGTGCTGATCGACGCGGCCGGGCGGCCGTGCGCCCCCAGCCTGGCGTGGTTCGATCCCCGAGGCGACGCGGCCGCCGTGCGTGCGGCCGTCGCCGCCCGGGACTTCCAGCGGGCCACCGGTCGACGGCTGAACTCCAAGCCCTCGCTGATGAAGGTGCTGTGGTTGCGGGCGAATGTTCCGTCCGCCTCGACTGCGGTGCGACACCTGTGCGTCGCCGAGTGGATCGTCCGCTCGCTCGGCGGCGAGGAGGTCAGCGAGGCGTCCCTCGCCTCCCGCACCGGAATGCTCGACGTGACCACCCGTCAGCCGTGGCCGGTGGCCGAGTCGCTCGTCGGCGAGTTGCTCCCCAGCAATCGCGTCTGGGCCGGCGACCCGGCGGGCGTCGTCGGGGCGGACGCCCCGGAGGTGCTCCGCGGGGCCACCCTGACGGTGGCCGGGCTGGACCATCAGGCGGCGGTGCTCATCTCGGGCGCCACGAGCGATGGGGCGCTCTTCGACTCGATGGGCACGGCCGAGGCGCTCATCCGGACCGTCCCGGCCACGGTGCCCATCGACCGGATCGAGTGGCTGACGGATCAGGACATCGACGTGGACTGGTCAGTCCGGCCCGGGCACCAGATCCTGCTCGCCGGCCGGCTGACCGGTCTGACGCTGGAGCGGGTCGCGGCGATGCTCGGCGCCGATGACCGTCAGGCGCGGCGAGCGCTGGGCGAGGCGGCCTTGGGGGTCGAACGCGGGACGCAGTCGCCGCGCCTCGTCGACGTCGGCAATGAGGCACTGGTACTGGGCGGGATCACCGACGGGATCTCGCCGGCCCTGACGTGGCGGTCGGTGGTCGAGGACCTCACTGAGATGTCCGGAGTGGCGCTGGCGCAGATGGCGTCGGTCGCCGGGCCGCATCGCACCGCCGTGCTGGCCGGCGGCTGGATCCGCAACCCGATGGTCGCCGATTCGAAGGAGCGCCAGCTGGGTGCGGCGACGGTGATGGACATCGCGGAACCGGGGGCGATGGGCGCGGCCTTCCTGGGCGGGGTCGCGGCGGGCCTGCTCGAGCGACCCGGGTCGGACGGAGTGCCGGCCTGGCGGGTGGACTAGGGCGCCCCAGGCGCCGGTCAGTGGGTCAGCGCCAGTTCGACGCCGATGACGATCAGTCCCATGAGCGCGTAGCTCACGCCGAACCGGGCCTGCTTCCAGCCGGAGAGGTTCGCGGCCCGGGCCGCGACGACGCCCCACAGGGCCAGGCTGAGCGTGCCGAGCAGCTGCACGATGCCGACCACGTCGTTCGCGTCCAGTCCGGCGATCGCCAGGACTGCTGCCAGCAGCAGCGGCGGGATGGCGACGTACATGTACTCGAGGTTCTCGGCCAGCAGGTGGCGCCGGTCACGCCCGGTGAGCCGTCGCCCGTAGCGGATCTGCATGTCGATCGCATCCGAGAACGCGTGCGCCATCGCGAGGGCGAACAGCGGAGCGATCGCGATGCCGAACATCTCGAGCAGCGGATCGCGCTTGAAGGGAGTCGTGCCCTCGTCGTAGATGGCCAGCGCGGTCATCAGGATGATCGTCGCGTAGACCAGCCGATGGACATCGAAGTCCACGCCGAAGGCACGGACCTTGAGCAACCGCGCGGGAGGGGAAGGCTCGGTCTGCTGCGGGTCGGGCACGGCGCAAGCCTGCCATGTACGCGACGGAGCGTGCGACGGCGGCCGACCCACCCACGCGTCCGTGCGATGGCCTGACTCCGGGCCTCGGGATTGGTTGAATCCATCCAGCATCCACCGACGTCAGGAGTCCCCGTGCCCGCCATCGACCGCCAGCGCCTTGCCGAGCTGCTCGAGCACGAGCGCGCCACCCACCACGGGCGCACGGCGAACTCGCGGGCGGCGTTCGAGGCCGCCGACCACTTGTTCGGCCGGGTCCCCATGACGTGGATGAACAAGTGGTCCGGGGGCTACCCCCTGTATCTCGCGACCGCGCACGGCAACCGGGTCACGGACATCGACGGCAACGAGTACGTCGACTTCGCCCTGGGCGACACCGGCTCGATGGCCGGTCACTCGCCAGCCGCCACCGTCGCGGCGGTGCAGCAACGGATCGCCGTAGACGGCGGCATCACGACGATGATGCCCAGTGTCGATGCGGAATGGGTGGCGGCGGAACTGACAAGGCGCTTCGGCATGCCGCTGTGGTCGTACAGCCTGACGGCGACCGACGCGAATCGCTGGGCGCTGCGGCTGGCCCGCCTCGTGACTGGGCGCCCGAAGGTGATGGCCTTCTCGTACTGCTACCACGGGTCGGTCGACGAGACGTTCGTCATCGCCGGGGAGGGCGGCCGCACGGAGCCACGCGGGGGCAACGTCGCGCCGGCCGTGCACGTCAGCGAGACCACGCGCGTCGCCGAGTTCAACGACCTCGCTTCAGTCGAGGCTGGGCTGGCCCATGGCGACGTCGCCGTTCTCGTCATGGAGCCGGCGCTGACCAACATCGGCATCGTCCTGCCGGAGCCGGGCTTCCTCGAGGGCGTGCGCGAACTGTGCACGAAGTACGGGACTCTGCTGCTCATCGACGAGACGCACACGATCTCCGCCGGCCCGGGCGGCTGCACCGCGGCGTGGGGCCTGCAGCCGGACATCTTCGTCATCGGCAAGAGCATCGGCGGCGGCATCCCGACGGGGGCCTACGGGATCACGGAGGAGGTGGCCGCCATCGTGCGCTCGCATGCGGAGGTCGACCTCGTGGACGTGGGTGGCGTCGGCGGCACGCTCGCCGGCAACGTGCTGTCGACCGCGGCGATGCGCGCCACGCTGGGCGAGGTCCTGACGGATGCCGCGTTCGAGCACATGATCTCCCTGGCGACGGCCTTCCGCGAGGGGGTCGACGCGACCCTGGACGAGTTCGACGTGCCGTGGTCGATCGCGCAGCTCGGGGCGCGCGCCGAGTACCGGTTCTGCCGACCGGCGCCGCGCACCGGAACGGAGTCGGCTGCCGCGCATGACGACGACATCGAGGAGTACCTGCACCTGTTCATGTCGAACCGCGGCGTGCTGATGACGCCGTTCCACAACATGGCGCTCATGTGCCCGGCCACGATGACGTCCGATGTCGAGCTGCACACGGTGCTGTTCCGTGAGGCCGTCCGGCAGTTGATGGAGTCGTGACACCAGCGGCGTTCGACCTCGCCGGCCGGGTAGCGCTCGTCACCGGTGCGGGGTCGCCGTCCGGCATCGGGCTCGCCACCGCGAACCTGCTGGCGGAACTCGGTGCGTCGGTCGCGGTCGCGGCAACGACCGATCGGATCCATGAGCGGGCTGCGGAGCTGACCGCCCGGTCGTTCCGCGCGTCCGGACACGTCGCTGACCTGACCGACGAGGAGGCGGCGGCGGGCCTGGTGGCGGAGGTGGCCGACGCGCATGGCCGGCTCGACATCGTGGTGAACAACGCCGGGATGGTCAGCGTCGGGTCCGAGGCCGAGTCGGGTGGGCTCGGCGGCACCTCCCTGACGACGTGGCGTACCGGCCTGGAGCGCAACCTGGACACCGCGTTCCTCGTGACGCGGGCCGCGCTGCCGCACCTGCAGGGCTGGGGGCGGGTGGTCAACGTGACCAGCGTGACCGGGCCGGTGATGGCCATGCGTGACGAGGTGACGTACGCGGCGGCGAAAGCCGCCATGGTCGGGCTGGCCCGGTCGATAGCGGTGGACTACGGACGCGTGGGAATCACCGCGAATGCGGTGGCGCCAGGCTGGATCGCGACCGGCTCGCAGACGGAGCACGAGGCGGCCCAGGGGCTGCGGGTGCCCGTGGGGCGCAGTGCCACCCCGGAGGAGGTGGCCAGTGTGATCGCGTTCCTGTGCACGCCGGGCGCGGCCTATGTCACCGGTCAGTGCCTCGTCGTCGATGGCGGCAACTCGATCGCCGAGGAACGCTAGCCCCACAGCCCTTCGCGAGTGTGCGCCCGTCGTCGCTTTGACGGGGGTCAGAGCGACGACGGGCGCACACTCGCGAAGGGGTGGCCGGGTTTGTCGCAGGGCGGGACGGGCGTGTCGGGCGTCCACAGGCGCGCGGTGTCCGCTGTCGCTCACTGCCACCGGCGTCGACCGTACGCGGATGCGACACACCAACCACGACACACCGGCCGTCTTCGCCGTCCACGCTGATGGCGGAGGTGGCCTCTCCGCTCGGCAGGTCCGTGCGCAGCAGTTCGCCACACCGAGCCCAGGGGTGCGGGTGCGTCGCGACGTAGCTGACGAGCCCGAGACGCGGGTCGACGCCGGACTGGTCGGCTGCCCGCAGGACGTGGTGCTGACGGACTTGACTGCCGCCTGGGCGTGGGGCCTGCCGCTGCCACCGTGGCGGACGGACGCCGTTGGCCGGGCATCGCTGGCGGTGACGGCCGGTTCGTCGCACTCGCGTCGTCAGGGAGTTCGGGGGCGTCGACTACGCCTGCCGGCCGAGCACGTCCAGGTACTCGACGGGCGACCCATCACCACGTCTGCGCGGACGTGGGTCGACTGCGCGGCGGAGGTGCCGTTGGGGTACCTCGTCGCCATGGGCGACGTCATCCTGCGCCGGGCGCTCGCCACCCACGACGAACTGCGCCGGATGTGCCACTGGGCCCACGGGCGTCGCGGGGTCAAGACCGCACGGCTGGCGCTGCGCATGCTGGATCCGGGTGCGGAGTCCCCGGGTGAGTCCCTCGTTCGTGTCGTGCTCATGACCGGACGTCTGCCGCGACCGCGCTGCAACGTCGACGTGTACACGGGCGACACCTGGCTTGCTCGGGTGGACCTGCTGCTCGAGGAGCACCGCGTCATCATCGAGTACGACGGCCAGGTGCATCTGCCGGAGGATCAGCGCCGACGCGATGCCCTGCGCCGGAACCTGCTGCAGGACGCCGGCTATCGCGTGATCGTCTTCACGGCCGCCGACCTGAAGCATCCGGAGCGCATGTGCGAGTTGGTCCGACGGGCCATGACCCGCCGCCGCTAGCCCCCACCCCTTCGCGAGTGTGCGCCCGTCGTCGCTCTGACGGAGGTCAGAGCGACGACGAGCGCACACTCGCGAAGGTTCGGAGCGGTTACTTCTTCAGCAGGACGGGGCCCGCGATGCGGATCTTCTTCTTGGTGATCGGCTTGCAGACGCCGTCCAGGCTGCACTGCTGGGAGTAGCCCTTGGTCTTGAAGGACTTCCGGCCCACCTCTGCGTAGACGATCTTGGACTTGACGCCACTGCGGGTGAACGTGCAGGTCACGGCGGCAGCACCCTTGCACTTGTTGAACGTCGCACCGACGATCCAGTCCTGCAGGGTCGCGTACGACGTGGCGGCCGGCGTGCCCGGGTACATCTGGATGCCGACGAGGTCGTTCTCCGGTCCCCACGCGTACCAGTACACGCGGCTGATGCCGAGGCGCAGCGCGTCGAGGTACGTGCGTGCCGTCCAGCTGTAGGCGCGCGAGTCGACGATGTCCTGATCCGGGTTCGTCGGCCCGGGGCCAGCGAGGCCGAAGTTGTTCTCGGTGTCCCAGATCGGCAGATTCGGCGCGCCCGCTGCCTGCAGGACCGCCAGGTAGCCCTTGGCCAGCCCGGCCCGATCGACGGGAGTGCCGAGGGAGGACGGGTAGGTGTGGGCGGACCACACGTCGACCGGCCAGCCGCGCGCCTTCAACTCCCGCAGGAACGCCGAGTAGAACTGGTCGCCTTGCTGAACGGCACCGTTCCCCAGCCGGGTGCCCATGCTCGGCGCGACGATGGTCGCATTCGGGTCGATGGCCTGACGATGTCGTAGGCGCGCTTGGTCAGCTCGGCCATCTCTGTCGGCGCTGCCGGTGGAGAAGGTGCCGAGGTTGGCCTCGTTCCACGGCTGGTACGCGGTGATCCGGCCCTTGTAGCGCGTGGCGACCGCGTCGAACCCAGTCGTTCCAGTCGTGGAGGTCCTTCGGCATCCCGGCCGCGCCCGGCAGCACGCCTGCGGCGCCGCCCGACGCGGGATCGTCGGACGCCCAGGCGGGCGTGCCGGCGAGCACCATCAGGATGTCCGTCACGCCGTTCTTCTCGGCGTTGGCCACCGCGGCGTCGAGCTTGGCCCAGTTGAACTGGTCCTGGGCCGGCTCGATCTGCGCCCAGGTGGTCTCGTTGTCCCACAGCCGCAGCGAGCCGATCGGCACGGTCGGCCACTGGCCGTTCTGGACGTTGAACACGTGCATCCCAAACAGGTCCCGCTGCACGGTGGTCCCGCGGAGATCGGGCGCGGCCTGTGCGGCTGGGGCGGCGAGGAGGGTGGAGACAAGGACTCCGAGGGCGGTCAGGCTGGCAATGGCTGTCAGTCGGCGCATCCGGACATGGTGCCATGCGGCTCCGCGCCAGCCCAAAACGACGGATTCCGCCGCCGTGTCCGTGCGCTCAGGATCGACGGGACGCGGCGAGCACCGTCACGTCGTCGCGCCGCCAGTCCGCGGCCCGGTGCCGCACCTGCGCCAGCAGCTGGGAGATGAGCTCCTCCGGATGCTCGCGAACCGGGGCGTCCATGCCCCGGATCAGCTGGGAGACCATGGCGGACTCGAGCTCGTCACCGTCCGCATTCCGGGACTCGACGAGGCCATCGGTGAAGCTCACCACCACGTCGCCAGCGCGGAAGAACTGGGTGCGCACCGTCCACTCGCCGCCGATCGCGGAGATGAGCGGGCCGGTCGGTTCCAGCAGGGACGCCTCCTTGTCGCGGGTGACCAGGATCGCGGGGTGGTGCCCCGCGTTGCACCAGGTGAGCGTGCCCGAGGCGCTGTCGATCACGATCGCGATGGCGGTCACGAAGTGGGTGTCGTCGACGCAGGAGTCGGCGGACATGCCCATGACGGCATCCGGGTGCAGTCCCGACGCCAGGCCCGCCCGCATGATGGAACGGACGCGCAGGGCGCTGACGCTCGCCGACGGCCCGTGCCCGGACACGTCGGCCACCACCAGCGCCACGGATCCGTCCGGGCGGGGGATGACGTCCCACCAGTCGCCGGCGACGACGCCCTCCGCCGACTGGCTGGACCCGGCCACCGCCAGGGTCGCGGGCAGTTCGGGGATGTGACCGGTCAGCTCGCGCTGCATCGCGGCCACCAGCGGCGCGTCCTGGACCAGCCCCTCCTTGGCCGCCTGGGCCTCGTCGATCTCGCGCACGAGACTGCGTCGGAGCAGTTCGGCGTCGATGCCGACCGCCTTGATCTCGGGTGGGCCGCCGGGTCGGATCGGGCTCGTGTGACCGGGCTCGCGGGCCGCACGTTGCAGGTCGTCGCGCAGGTGCTGCAGCGGTGACAGCACCCAGGTGCGCAGACCGGTGAAGAACAGGCCGAGTCCCATGAGAATCAGGACGCCGACGACGAGGAGCGAGATGCCGAGGATGCGCGTGAAGGCGGACACGGCCGCCTCGACCTCGTCGCGCTGGTCGTTGAGGGCGGAGTGCAGGTCGGACGACGACTGCGTCATCTGGTCGTACGCGGCCCAGGACGCCTCGGAGTTGGTCTCCCGCATCGCTCGCTGGCGGCGCCCGGCCTCCATCAGCGTGATCGACGGCTCGGCGTCCGTCTTGACCCACTCGCGCTGACCGGCGCGGGCTGCGGCGACGCTCTCGCTGAGATCTGGATCGTCGGCCAGGTCGTCGCGGAGTCCGTCGAGGATGGTGGTGGCCCGGCCGATGCTCTGCCGGTAGTCGTCCAGCGACTCCGGCCGGTTGAGCATGATGTAGTCGGACAGCGCCCCGCTCGCATTGGCCTGCTCGAGCGTCAGCTCGGCAGAGGAGTCGACCGCGGGCGAGACCAGATCCCGTACCGTGGCGGTGGCGAGCGCGGTGACCCCGTACTGGAAGAGCAGGACCACGCCCATGAGGACGAGGCCCACCAGGGCCACGCCTGACGCAATCAGCGTCCTCGTCCGCAGGGTCACCCGGACAGGCTAGTGACCCGAGTCAGCGCGCGGAGGACACCTCGGCCATCGCATCGCGGATTGTGCCGCCGATCCCGTCGACAAGCCGCAGGGAGCCGGGGACGGCCAGGTGGTACTGGTCCTGGTACACCGGCTCGCCGTCCCGCTCCACCGCGCACAGGTCGTCGAAGCAGAGGTCGGGGTTGGGGTCGTAGACGACGACGCCGGCCAGTCGCTCGGCGAGCGTCTGCTCCACAGCCAGTGCGGGCGACCGGTCATCCTCGGCGTCCGCGCGGTCGACGGTGAACACCTGCGACCCGAAGGCCTCGGACAGAAGGGACGTGCGGTTGCTGAAGCCGACCATCTCGGGGACGGAGGCGATCACCACGACGGGCACGCCCGCGTCGTTCAACTCCGTGACCACGTCGCCCAGGGCATCGGCGTAGAGCTCAGTGGCCTCGTCCTGGTCGGCCGTGCGGCTGCCGTCGTCACGCGCGATGGTGCGCCAATCCTTGTCGGGACGCACGTACCCGCCGGACCGGTTCGCGATCACCACGGCGGCGGGACGGGTCTGCAGCGCGTACTCGACGATCTCCTGCTGCCACGACGCACACGGGTAGTTGTGCACGCCGCTGGATTCGCGGGCGAGGAACGGGCAGCCGGTGTGACTGGTGGCGACGGTGTCGTAGCCCATCTCCGCGGCCGCCTCGATGACACCGTCCGCGAGCGCGTAGGCCTGGGAGTCGCCGGCCAGCAGCACCGTGCCCGTCGCGGCGCTGGGGCCGAAGCGGCAGCCGATCGGGTCCAGGTCGGTGTTGACGCAGCCAGCCCGCACGACGGCGTGCTGGGACCGCAGGCTGCCGCCCCCGTCCCCGTCGCCGGGCTCTTCCTGTTCCGGCTCCAGTTCCGCCGTCCCCGATGCTGCGTCAGTCGTGGTCGACGTTGGGGGGTTCTCCCCGACCACGACTGACGCAGCACCGGAGGGGGACGCGGGGGTCGGGGGAGCCAGGCCCCAGCCGGCGTTGGCCCCCACCAGCAGAGCCGTGCAGAGCACGAGCGGGATGCCGACGGTCGTCCCGATCAGCGCGCCGGCGCGCACCCGGGTGGCCGGCCGGTGGCGGCGCAGCGGCTGCTCCACGTACCGGTACGACAGAGCCGCCGGCAGCAGCGATGCGGCTGCCGCGACCACGAGCAGCACCGGCCGACCCGGGAAGAGCAGCGCGGTGAACACGATGAACGGCCAGTGCCACAGGTACCAGGAGTACGACCGGTCCCCGATCGCGACCATGGGACGGATAGACAGCGCTCGGCTGACGACTCCGCCGGGTCCAGAGCCCGCGAGGATGAGCAGCACCGACCCGGCGACCGGCAGCAGGGCGATCGTGCCGGGGAACGGCTGGCCGTCGTTGATCGCAAAGGCACTCACCAGGATCAGCGCGGCACCGCCGAGCCCGAGCGCAAGCCGCTGGCCGCCGGTGCCGACCAGGCGGCCGACGGGCACGAGGACGAGCAGTGCCCCAGCGGCGAACTCCCACGCCCGGGTGATGCTGGAGTAGTACGCGAACGACGCCGCTCCGCCGAACACGTCCGTCAGCCCGGACGCGAAGGACGCGTCGTACGACCACAGCAGCGAGAGCGCGAACGAGCCCACGGCAATGGCGCTCACCAGGACGACGGGCGCGATCGCCCGCCAGCGCACGAGCAGCCAGCCGAGCACGAGCAGCGCGGGGAAGACCAGGTAGAACTGCTCCTCCACCGAGAGCGACCAGGTGTGCAGCAGCGGATTCGTGATGGCCGCCTCGGCGAAGTAGTTGCCGCTCGAGTGCCCGATCACGTAGTTGGCGGTCAGCAGCATGGCGCCGATGCCGGTGCGGGCGGTGGTCTGCTGGGCACCGAACGGGTTCTGCAGGACCAGCGAGACGAGCGCCACGACGCCGACGAGCAGGGCGAGCGCGGGTGTCAGCCGGAGGAATCGGCGCAGGTAGAAGCGGCCGAGGTCGAGTCGGCCGCGGGCGAGCCACTCGCGATGCAGCATGGCAGTGATCACGTAGCCGGAGATGACGAAGAAGACATCGACACCGACGAAGCCGCCGGGCACCGGCAGCCCCGCGTGGTACAGCACCACCAGCAGGACGGCCACCGCCCGCAGCCCCTGGATGTCGAGGCGACGGTGGTCGCTGCGGATCGCGGTCGTGGTGTCCGCCGGTGGCTGGGCGTACGTGGTCATGGCCGGCGCCGTTCCCCCGACACGACGAGGGCGACGCCGCCGATCACGACGCTCAGGCCGAGCAGCACGTCGCGCGTCAGCGGCTCGCGCAGGATCAGGAAGCCCAGCAGCACCGCGACCACCGGGTTGACGTACGCGTACGTCGCCGTCAGTGACAAGGGCGCGCGAGCGAGCAGCCACGTGTAGCAGGTGTACCCGATCAGCGAGGCGGTGATCAGCCATCCCCAGGCCCACCATGCGTCCGGCTGGACCGCGCCGAGGTCCGGCCGCTCACCGATGACGACGCCCGCGACGCAGAGCGCGGCGGCGGCGAATGCGAGTTCGTAGGTGGTCGTGACGAGCGCATTCGCCGGGAACCGGTAGCGCGCGGAACGGAAGGAGAAGTACGCCCAGCAGAAGCTGGAAGCCAGGATGGCCAGCGACCACAGCACGACGTCCGCGTCGGTGCCGGCTACCGGGGTCGTGCCCCCGGGCAGCAGCATGACGGCGAGTCCGGCGAGGCCGACGGCGACGCCGACGAGCGTCAATCGCTGCGGACGATCTCCGGCGCGCAGGCGGAGCAGGACGACGTACAGCGGCAGCACGGCGACGAGGAGCGCAGCGATGCCGCTGGGCACGTAGCGCTCGGCCAGGGCGAGGGTGCCGATTCCGACGCCGAGCAGGGTGACGCCCATGATCGCCGTGGAGCGCAGCTGCTCGCGCGTGACCACGAGGACCCGCCAGCCCTGGATGAGGACGAGTCCGATCGCCAGTACCGCGGCGGCGGTGAGGAAGCGGGTGCCGTTGGCCAGCAAGGGCGGCATCGAGGTGCCGACGACGGCGATGCCGAGGTACGTCGAGCCCCACACCAGCCAGAGGGCGACGAGCGGAACCCACACGGCCGGCCCGTGGGTGCGGGCGCTCGGGGCGACGGCGGTGGAGTCCACCGGCACACTCTGTCACCGCGACGGAGCCGGTGAATCGCCCGGTCACCGGCCGCTGATGTGTGGATGTGCCGGGGATCACAGCGGTGCCATGGGGAATCGGGACCAAAGTCCCGATTGAAATGGACCGACGCCGATCGTGCGGGGTTTCACATGCCAGAAGAATCCGAGTCAGCAAGGCCGGTGTCCGCACCGGCGCAACCGTCCGCCTGACGCAACCGACGACGAAGGACAGCGACCATGGGTGCGCTCCAACTCTCCCAGTGGCAGTTCGGCATTACGACCGTCTACCACTTCCTGTTCGTCCCGATCACGCTTGGCACGGTGTGGCTCGTCGCTGGCTTCCAGACGGCGTGGATGCGCACCGGCAAGGTCGAGTACCTGAAGCTGACGAAGTTCTTCGGGAAGCTCTTCCTCATCAACTTCGCCATGGGCGTGGTGACCGGCATCGTGCAGGAGTTCCAGTTCGGCATGAACTGGAGCGACTACTCGCGATTCGTCGGCGACGTCTTCGGCGCCCCGCTGGCGATGGAGGGGCTGCTCGCCTTCTTCCTCGAGTCCACCTTCCTGGGCCTGTGGATCTTCGGCTGGGACCGGCTCCCCAAGAAGCTGCACCTGGCCACCATCTGGGCCGCGGCCGCGGGCACCGCGCTCTCCGCGTACTTCATCCTCGCGGCGAACGCCTTCATGCAGCACCCGGTCGGCTACGAGATCGATCCCGAGACCGGCCGCGCGGTGCTCAACGACATCGGCGCGGTCCTCTTCCAGAACACCGCGTACATCGCCTTCTTCCACACGCTAGCGGCCTCGTTCCTGGTGTCCGGCGCGTTCGTCGCGGGCATCAGCGCGTGGCAGATCACGAAGAACCGCCAGGTGGAGGTCTTCCGCAAGGGCGCGAAGCTGGGTGCCTGGACCATCCTCGTGTCGGCCGTGCTGGTCTCCATCAGCGGCGACATGGACATGAAGGTCATGGTCGAGCAGCAGCCGATGAAGATCGCGGCGGCGGAGGCCCTGTACACGACGCAGGAGAACGCGCCGTTCAGCGTGCTCAGCATCGGCGACCTGTCCGGTGACGAGGCGACCGCGATCATCGAGATCCCGGGCCTGCTGTCCTACCTGGCCACCGGGACGTGGGACGGCCCGGAGAGCACGGTGCAGGGCATCAACAACCTGCAGGAGGAGTACCTGCAGACCTTCCCCCAGTACGGCCCTGACCAGAACTACATCCCGTACGTCCCGGTCACCTACTGGTCCTTCCGCCTGATGATCGGGCTCGGCATGATCGCCGCGCTGTGGGCGCTGTGGGCGCTCTGGGCGCTGCGCGGGGGCCGGGTGCCCAAGGGCAGGTTCTTCAGCATCTCCAGCGCCGCGATCCTGTTCTTCCCGCTGCTCGGCATCTCCTTCGGCTGGATCTTCACCGAGATGGGCCGTCAGCCGTGGATCGTCTTCGGGGAGCAGCTCGTCGCGAACGGCGGCTCGCCGTTGCTGAGCGCCACGGAAGTGTGGATCACCATGATCGGCTTCACGCTGGTCTACGCGATCCTCGCCATCATCGAGGTCGGCCTGATCGTCAAGTACATCAAGGCTGGCGCGCCGGAGGACGTGGTCGACGACCCGTTCGACCAGGCAAAGCAGGAAGACAACAAGCAGCTGTACTTCGCGTACTAGGCCGAGAAACGGACTAAGGACACACCATGGAACTGACCACCGTCTGGTTCATCCTCATCGCGGTCCTGTGGATCGGCTACTTCGTCCTCGACGGGTTCGACCTCGGCGTCGGGATGCTGCTGCCGGTCATCGGCAAGGACGACCTGCGTCGTCGCGTGATGATCAACACCATCGGCCCCGTGTGGGACGGCAACGAGGTCTGGCTGCTCGTCGCCGGCGGCGCCACGTTCGCCGCCTTCCCGCTCTGGTACGCGACCATGTTCAGCGGGTTCTACCTCGCCCTCTTCCTCGTACTCATCGGTCTCATCCTTCGGGGCGTGGCGTTCGAGTACCGCGGCAAGAGGGACTCCGAGACCTGGCGCAAGCGCTGGGACGCGGCGATCGTGGTGGGCTCGGCGCTGCCGGCGCTGCTCTTCGGCGTCGCGTTCGGCAACGTGGTGAGCGGTACCCCGATCGAGCCGGTCGCGGGCACGCAGCCGGATCTCGCCGGCAGCCTCAACTTCACCGGCAACCTGTTCACGCTGCTCAACCCGTTCTCCCTGCTTATGGGCCTGATGACGCTCACTGTCTTCATGGCGCACGGTGCGATCTACCTGCGGCTCAAGACATCCGGTGAGGTCCGGGATGCAGCCAAGGGCGTGGCCCTCAAGGTCGGGCTCGTCGCGGCCGTGATCGCGGTGGCCTCGCTGCTCTGGTACCAGGCGTACTCGGAGCGGGTGGCCATCACGCTGCCGCTCGCGCTCATCGCCGCGGTCGCGTGGCTGCTGGCCCTGTTCATGGTGATCAAGGGTCGTGACGGATGGGCGTTCATCTTCAGCTCCGCCACCATCCTGTTCGCGGTGACCACCTTGTTCGTCGGCCTGTTCCCGAACGTCATGGTCAGCAGCATCGACGCCGCATACAACCTGACCACCACGAACGCGTCGAGCCAGTCGTACACGCTCACGGTCATGACGATCGTGGCCGTGATCATGACCCCGATCGTGCTGGTGTACCAGGGCTGGACCTTCTGGGTGTTCCGCAAGCGGATCAGCACCTCGATGATCCCGCCGCAGCCCGCGTCCGGCCGGGCCGACGACCGGTTCGCCGGGGCCGCGTCCTAGCGGCAGACGTTCGCGAAGGGGCTGTCCCGTGTGGGCGGCCCCTTCGCCTGTCAGGATGACCTTCCGTGAGACCCCTTGATCCGCGCCTGCTGACGTACGCGCGGAGCACCCGAGGCTTCCTCGTCCTCGCGGTCGTGCTGGGCGCGATCACCGCCGTCATCGTGATCATCCAGGCCCGACTCCTGTCGGACGTGCTCGTCCGGGTGACGTCGCAGGGGGCGCGGTGGAGTGACGTGCGCGACACGGTGGTCGTGCTGGCTGCGGTGTTCGCTGTCCGGGCCCTGCTGGCCTGGTTCGCCGAGGCGGCCGCCGTGCGGGCGTCAGCTCGGGCCAAGGAGCAGTTGCGCGAAGGCGTCATCGAGCACGTTCTGGCGCTCGGGCCGGCCGGACCGGGTGCGCACGCTCCCGGTGAGACCGCGACGCTGATCACGCGCGGGATCGACGCGCTGGACGGGTACTACGCCCGGTACCTGCCGCAACTGGTGCTCGCGGTGATCGTTCCGGTCGCCGTGCTGCTGACGGTGCTGGGCCAGGACATCCTGTCCGCGGTGATCATCGCGGTGACACTGCCACTGATCCCGGTGTTCATGATCCTGATCGGGATGTACACACGGTCCCAGGTCGACCGGCAGTGGCGGACCCTGGCGGTGCTGTCCGGTCACTTCCTCGACCTGGTCTCCGGCCTGCCCACGCTGAAGGCGTTCGGGCGGGCCAAGTCGCAGGTCGAGGCGATCCGGGCCATCGGGACGAGATACCGCAGCACCACCATGGGGGTGCTGCGGGTGTCCTTCCTGTCCTCCCTGGCGCTGGAGCTGCTGGCGACCCTGTCGGTGGCGCTGGTCGCCGTGTCTGTCGGCCTGCGCCTGGCCGAGGGCCAGATCGAGTACTCGGTGGCGCTGTTCGTGCTGCTGCTGGCACCGGAGGCGTACCTGCCCCTGCGTCTGGTGGGCCAGCACTTCCATGCGGCAGCGGAGGGGCTCGGCGCCGCGGACCGGGTCTTCACCATCCTGGAGACCCCGGTGCCGGTCGGCGGCGCGGACGTCCTGCCCGAGGGTCCGGTCGAGATCGCGGTGGAGGACCTGACCGTGGCCTACCCGCAGCGCCCGCGCCCCGCGCTGTCGGGCGCGTCCGTCGTCGCCCGGCCCGGCACCATCACTGCCATCGTCGGCGGCTCGGGTGGTGGGAAGTCCACCCTGCTCAACGTCCTGCTCGGCTTCGTCGAGCCGTCCGGCGGTCGGGTGACGATCAGGTCGGGCTCGCACAGCCTGGACCTGCGTGCCGCAGACATCGAGCACTGGCGCAGGCGCGTCGCCTGGCTGCCGCAGCGCGTCCATCTGCCCGGAGCGGAGCTGGCCGAGACCCCGACCCTCGCGGAAGCGGTCGGGCTGCGCGGCGACATCGACGAGCACACCCTGTGGAGTGCCCTCGACGCTGCCGGGATCGCCGACGAGGTGCGCGCCCGGCCGGACGGCCTGTCCACCCGGCTGGCGGCCGACGGCGGCGGTCTCTCGGTGGGTCAGCTGCGACGGGTGTGCCTCGCCCGGGCGCTGGCCGGGCCTGCCGACGTCGTCCTGCTCGACGAGCCGACGGCTGCGTTGGACCCGACCTCGGAGCGGGCCGTGGTCGCCGCCATCCGTGACCTGGCGCGGGCCGGCGCGACGGTGATCCTGGTGGCGCACCGCCCGGCCCTCGTGGAGATCGCCGATCAAGTGCTCCGCCTCGAGGCCGAGCCGGTGGCGCCGCAGGAGCCGGACGCGGTGGCTGTCGGGGCGGCCACCATGGTTCGGCGCTCAGTCGGGGGCCAGGGATGGTGACGCGAGGGACGCGGGCGAGCGGACGCCCGATGGGCGAGCTGTGGCGGGCGATGTCCGACCAGCGGCGCCAGCTCGTGGTGGCCGGGGTGCTCGGCGCGCTGGCCTCGGCGAGTGCCGTCGCGCTTCTCGGTGCGTCCGCGTGGCTGATCTCGCGGGCGGCCGAGATGCCGCCGGTGCTCACCCTGACCGTCGCCGCCGTGACGGTGCGCTTCCTCGCCCTGAGCCGCGCGGTGTTCCGCTACGCCGAGCGGCTCGTCGGGCACGACGCCGCATTCCGAGGACTGACCCAGCTGCGGGTGGTCGTGTACCGACAGCTCGAGCGGATCGCCCCGAGTGGAATGGCGCAGTTCGGGCGCGGCGACCTGCTCGCCCGGCTGGTGGCCGATGTCGATGCGGCCCTGGACCTGCCCTTGCGCATCGTCCTGCCGTGGCTGCAGGCCGTCCTCGTCTCGGTCGCGACCGTGCTGTTCCTCGTGTGGCTGTCACCGTCCGCGGGCCTGGTCGTCGGGCTGCTCTCGGTCGCGGCGCTGACCGCGACGCCCTGGCTGGTGGCCATGACCGCGCGCGCGGCCGAGGCCCGGATGGCGCCGGCACGAGGCTTGCTCTCCGCGGCCGTGGTCCGTGCCCTCGACGCCACCGCCGAACTGAGCGCATTCGGGATCCGTGGGCGAGCGGCGGCGCGAGTGCGGGTACTGGACGACGAACTCACCGGACTGAATCAGCGACAGGCCTTCTCCCTCGGGCTCGGTGGTGGCATCGGGATCCTGGTGCAGGGCGCGGCCGTCACCGCCGCGCTGGTGCTCGCGATTCCCCAGGTGGCGGCCGGCGAGTTGGCGCCGGTGTGGCTCGCGGTGGTGGTGCTCGTGCCGCTCGCGCTCTTCGACGTGCTGGCGACGCTGCCCGGGGCGGCACTGTCGTTCCAGCAACTGCGCGGATCCGCGCGGAGACTCCAGGAACTCGAGTTGTCGCCCGCCCCGGTGTCTGACCCCGAGCTGCCAGCTGCGATGCCCACCGCGTTCACCGGGCTGCGGGTGAGTGGACTCGAGGCTGAGTGGGTCACCGGTTCGGTCGTGCTGTCCGGCGTCGACTTCGAGGTGCGGCCCGGCGAGCGGATCGCCGTCGTCGGTCCAAGCGGTTCCGGGAAGTCCACCTTGGCAGCGGTGCTCATGGGCTTCCTGCCTTATCGCGGCGCTATTGCGCTGTCGGGGGTCGAGCTCCGGGACGCCGACGGAGACGAGGCCCGACGCCTCCTCGGGCTGCTCAGCCAGCAGGCGCACATCTTCGACACGACCATCGCGGACAACGTGCGGATCGGCGATCCAGGGGCGACGGACGAGGCGGTGGCGGCCGCACTGGCAAGGGCTCAGCTCGCAGAGTGGGTCGACTCGCTGCCCGAAGGCGCGGGGACGACGGTGGGTTCCTTCGGCGTTGCGGTGTCGGGAGGGGAGCGGCAGCGGATCGCCCTGGCGCGGCTGCTGCTCGCCGACCGTCCGGTGGTCATCCTCGACGAGCCCACCGAGCATCTCGACGGGCCCACCGCGGACGCGCTCACGGACACGTTCGGCGAGGTGTTCGCGGACCGCACGACCCTGCTCATCACGCACCGGCTTCGGGGACTCGAGACGGCCGACCAGATCATCGAGCTCAGCGACGGCCGCATCGTGGGTCGGGGTACGCATGGGGACCTGCTCGCCCAGGGCGGCTGGTACGCGGAGCAGTGGTGGGCCGAGGCCGAGCGGGAGGACATGGCGGCGCTCCTGCCTCAACTCCCCGTCGGCCGAGCCGTGTCCCTGCCCGCCCGGTGAGCCTGCCGCTCGGAGAGCCTGCCCGTACAGTGACGGCGTGACGAGCCATGGGGACCGCGACCGGGGGCTGTTCACCGCGGTCATGTCCGTCGCGGCAGGCCTCGACCTCGGGGCCACCCTGCGTCGGATCGTCAAGGCGGCCACCGAGCTGGTCGACGCACGCTACGGCGCTCTCGGCGTCCTGAACCCCGACGGCAGTCTCGGCGAGTTCGTGCACGTCGGACTCGACCAGGCGCGCGCTCGGGAGATCGGCGACCTGCCGGCCGGCCGAGGCATCCTCGGCCTGCTCATCGACCACCCGGTGCCGATCCGGCTCGATGACCTCGCCGCGCACCCCTCCTCGTCCGGCTTCCCCCCGGGCCATCCTCCGATGACGTCCTTCCTCGGCGTCCCCGTCCGCGTGCGCGGCGAGGTGTTCGGCAACCTGTACCTGACCGAGAAGCGCTCAGGCGGGGGTTTCACGGCGGAGGACGAGCGGACCGTGATGGCGCTCGCCGCTGCCGCTGCGGTGGCGATCGAGAACGCCCGACTCTACGAGCGGACCCGGCAGCGGGAGCGCTGGCAGGAGGCCGTGGCCGAGATCGCGAATGCGGTCCTCGCCGGCAGCGACACCGACGAGGTGCTGTCGCTCATCTCCCATCGGGCCCGCACGCTGACGGGGGCGCACGTGGGCCTGGTGGCCTTGCCCGACGACGAGGACCGACTGGTCGTGGAGATCGTCGACGGCCGGGGCGAGTCGCCGGCCGTCGAGGCGTCCGCGCAGCCCCTGCTCGAGATCATCGGCGGCTGGGCCAGCCAGTTCATCCCCGACAACTCGGTGGCGTACCGCGTCTTCCGCGAGGGAGTCAGCCAGGTGTCGCTGACCGGCGAGGCCGTACTCGCGCTGCCGCCGGAGGTACCCGCGTTCGGGCCGGCGATCGTGGTGCCGCTGAGCACCGCGGATCGGGTGCTCGGCGTGCTCGTGCTGCTGTGGGGCGACACGCACAGCCACGTGCCCCGCGACGTGCTCGAGCTGGCCGGCTCCTTCGCCTCGCAGGCAGCGGTGACTCTCGTGCTGACCGAGGCGCGCCGGGAGCACGAGCGGCTCGCGGTCTACGAGGACCGTGACCGGATCGCCCGCGACCTGCACGACCTGGTCATCCAGCGGCTGTTCGCCACCGGGATGATGCTGCAGGGCGTCAGCCGGATCGACGGCGTCCCGGAGGCGGCCGGCGGCCGGGTCTCCCGGGCCGTAGACGAGCTGGACGAGACGATCAAGGAGATCCGGCAGACCATCTTCGCGCTGCATGAGCCGGTGGACGGGCCGACCAGTAGCGCCCGTGGGCGGGTGCTGCGCGAGACGTCACAGTCGGCCGCCCTGCTCGGCTTCGAGCCATCGGTGCGCTTCGCCGGACCCATCGACTCGATGCTGACTCCGGAGTCGACGGACCAACTGGTCGCCGCACTGCGCGAGGCGCTCACCAACGCGGCCAAGCATGCGCACGCCCGGCGGGTCGAGGTCGTGGTGCAGATCGACCGCGGTGAGATCGCACTCGTGGTCACGGACGACGGCATCGGCATCGGCACGGAGGGTTCCGGCCGCCGTTCCGGCGTGGCGAATATCGCGGTACGGGCTCAGGAACTCGGCGGCAGCTGCCGACTGGAACGCGTGTCAGACGCGGGGGGCACTCGTCTGACGTGGTGCGTGCCGCTGGACTCGATCTAGCGTCAGCGCGATTCCTGCTCCGCTGACATGCGGGCGACGTAGGCGGCGGCCTGGGTCCGTCGCTCCATGCCCAGCTTCGCGAGCAGGCTGGACACGTAGTTCTTGACCGTCTTCTCCGCGAGGTGCATCTGCTCGCCGATCTGGCGGTTGGTCATGCCTTCGCCGATCAGCTCGAGGATGCGCCGCTCCTGATCGGACAGTGCGTCGAGCCGGGAGTCGTGCTTCTCGCCGTTGCGCAGCCGCTCGAGGACGCGCTGCGTGGCCATCGGGTCCAGCAGCGACTTCCCCGCGGCCACCTGTCGGATGGCGTCGATCAGGTCGTTGCCGCGGATCTCCTTGAGCACGTAGCCGGAGGCGCCGGCCATGATCGCGTCGAACAGCGCCTCGTCGTCGGCATACGAGGTGAGCATCAGGCAGTGCACGTCCGGCATCGACGAGCGAATGTCGCGACAGACTTCGACGCCGCTGCCGTCGGGCAGTCGGACATCGAGGACGGCGACATTGGGCCTTGCTGCGGGAATCCGGTGCAGGGCGTCGGTCGTGGAGCCCGCCTCGCCGACGACCTCCATGTCGCGCTCGAGGCTGATGAGGTCCGCCAGCCCGCGGCGGACGATCTCGTGGTCGTCCATGAGGAACACGCGGATCGTCTCCGGGGCAGTGGTCATGCCGGCCATTGTGCCCTACCGCCGCTTCGTTGAGTGCGGGGTTGTTGTCCTGCTCCGCCGGGACTCGGCGACAACAACCCCGCACTCAACGAGGAAGTGACAGGATGATCGGCGGAGGTGGCCATGGTCGACGTGACGCCCGGAGCCGCGGTTCAACTGCTCACCCCCGAGGGCGAGCGCGTCGCTCATCCCGACTTCGACATCAGCCTCACCGACGCCGAGCTGCGGACGCTGTACCGGGACATGGTCCTGGTCCGTCGGCTGGACGCGGAGGCCACGGCGCTCCAGCGCCAGGGAGAGCTCGGTCTCTGGGCCTCGAGTCTCGGGCAGGAAGCGGCGCAGGTCGGGTCGGCACGGAGCCTGCGCGCCACTGACTACGTGTTCCCGACCTATCGCGATCATGGCGTGACCTGGGTCCGCGGCGTGCCGCCGATGGAGGTCCTGGCCATGTTCCGGGGGATCACCAACGGCGGCTGGGATCCCCTCGCCCGGCGCTGTGCTCTGTACACGATCGTCATCGGGAACCAGGTCCTGCACGCGGCCGGCTATGCGATGGGGGTGCAGCTCGACGGTACGGACGAGGCGGTGATGGTCTACTTCGGCGACGGCGCGACCGATGAGGGCGATGTCAGCGAGGCGTTCGTGCTCGGCGGTGACTTCCAGCTGCCGCTCGTGTACTTCTGCGAGAACAACCAGTGGGCCATCTCCTCGCCGCGGGATCGCTTCAACCGCGCGCCCCTGTACAAGCGCGCGGCCGGCTTCGGCTTCCCGGGCCTGCGCGTCGACGGGAACGACGTGCTGGCCGTGATGGCGGTGACCCGGATGGCGCTGGACCGCGCGCGCACCGGCGGCGGGCCCACGTTCATCGAGGCGTACACGTACCGGATGGGCGCGCACACCACGTCCGACGACCCGACCCGCTACCGCCACGACGACGACCTCCAGATCTGGCGGCTGCGTGACCCGATCGAGCGGCTGAAGGTGTACCTGGCCCGGCAGGGCATCGCCGACCGCACCTACTTCGACCAGGTCGACGCCGAGGCCGGGGAACTCGCGATCCTGGTGCGCGATGGCGTCCGGGCGATGCAGCCGCCGCCCGCGGAGACGATGTTCGACCACGTCTACGTCGAGCCGAACCGGCACCTGGCGGACCAGCGCGCCGCGATGGTCGCCTACGAGCACGGCTTCGTCGACGAGGTGCGGGCATGACACAGCTGACGATGGCGAAAGCGCTGAACGCAGGGCTGCGACGATCCATGGAGCGCGACCCCAAGGTGATCCTCATGGGCGAGGACATCGGGCGGCTCGGTGGCGTGTTCCGGATCACCGACGGCCTGCAGAAGGACTTCGGCGAGCACCGCGTCATCGACTCCCCGTTGGCGGAGAGCGCGATCGTGGGCGCCGCCGTCGGCCTGGCGATGCGCGGGTTCCGACCGGTCGTGGAGATCCAGTTCGACGGCTTCGTCTACCCCGCTTTCGATCAGATCGTCTCGCAGGTGGCGAAGACCCTGCGCAGGTCCGAAGGCACGGTGCGGGTGCCGATCGTGATCAGGATCCCGTTCGGCGGAGGCATCGGCGCCGTCGAGCACCACAGCGAGTCGCCCGAGGCGTACTTCGTGCACACGGCCGGACTGCGCGTGCTGACGCCGAGCGACCCGCAGGCCGCCTACCGCACGATCCAGCAGGCGGTCGCCTGTGCGGACCCCATCGTCTACCTCGAGCCCAAGCGCCGGTACTGGGACAAGGGCGAGGTCGATCTCGGCGAGGATCCGGTCGGCGGTGACCCGTGGCAGTCACGGGTGCTGCGGGCCGGAGACGACCTCACCCTGGTCTGCTACGGGCCCATGGTGCGGACCTGTCTCGAGGCGGCCGCTGCGGCGGACGTCAGCCTCGAGGTGATCGACCTGCAGTCCCTGTCACCGCTCGACCTCGACCCGGTGGCCGCATCAGTCGAGCGCACCGGGCACCTGGTGGTCGTGCACGAGGGGTCGCTCACCGGCGGGCTGGGCGCCGAGGTGTCCGCGCGCATCACTGAGCGCTGCTTCTACTCGATGGAGGCACCCGTGCTGCGGGTGACCGGCTACGACGTTCCGTACCCGGGCAGTCGGCTCGAGGAGCACTTCCTGCCGGACCTGGACCGGATCCTCGATGCCGTCGATCGATCGCTCGAGTGGTGAGGGAAGGGGACGTCGATGGCGACCGTGCGTGAGTTCGCGCTTCCCGATGTGGGCGAGGGCCTGACCGAGGCGGAGGTCCTCCGCTGGCTGGTGGACCCGGGCGACGTGGTCACTGTGAACCAGATGCTCGTCGAGATCGAGACGGCGAAGGCTGCCGTGGAGCTGCCGAGCCCGTTCGCCGGGACGATCGTCGAGCTCAAGGTGGCGCCGGGAACGGTGGTGCCGGTAGGGACGCCGATCGTCAGCATCGAGACCGACGCGCCGGCGGAGGCGCCGCAGCGTCAGGCGGTGCTGGTCGGCTACGGGGTGCGCGAGGAGTCCTCGCCGACGCGACGCCGCCGATCCCGGGACGGTGCGTCGGGGCCGGCGGCAACGGCGGACCGGCCCGTCCCGACCCCCGTCCCGACCCCCGTCGCGGCCGAGCAGCCCGTCGGCCCATTGAAGGCCAAGCCCCCGGTACGGAATCTGGCGAGGGAGCGGGGCATCGACCTGGCGTCGCTCACGCCCACGGGGCGGTACGGCGAGGTCACCCGCGCGGACGTGCTGGCCGCCGCCGGACCGTCGCCCGTCGCCCCTGCTCCCTCGGCGACCCGGCCCGACGAGCGGGTTCCGGTGCACGGCGTGCACCGCGCGATGGCCGAGGCGATGTCGCAGTCAGCGCGGACCGCTCCCCAGGTGCTCCGAGTGGGTCGACGTGGAGATGTCCCGGGCCAGCGCGGTCGTCGCCGGACTCCGGGAGGCCTGGCAGGACACCGGCGTGCGCGTGACGCCGATGACGCTGGTGGCGGTGGGCCTGGTGCGCGCCGCGACGCAGTACCCGCTGGCGAACGCCTCGTGGATCGACGAGGGTCCGGCGCTGGCGATGCACGGTGCGGTGAATCTCGGCATCGCCGCGGACACGCCTCGGGGCCTGCTGGTCCCCGTCGTCCGAGGTGCCTCCGACCTCTCGATCCAGGAGCTGGCGCGACGAATCCAGCAGGTCATCGACGATGCCCGCGCGGGGCGGTCGACTCCTGCGGACCTGACGGGCGGCACCATCTCGCTCACCAACATCGGCGTGTTCGGCATCGACGGCGGTACGCCGCTGCTGCCGCCGGGGCAGGCAGCCATCCTGGCGATGGGCCGGGTGGTGGAGCGGCCGTGGGTGGTGGACGGGCAGGTCGTCGCGCGCCCCGTCATGCAGCTGTCGCTGACCTTCGATCATCGGGTGATGGATGGGGCTACGGGCTCGCGGGTGCTGCGCTCCGTCGCCGACTTCCTCGCCGACCCGGCCCTCGCCCTGCTGGTGGAGCGGGAGTCCGGCTGAGGCCGACCCGGGTCCGGTGCGCGTCAGGGGGTGATGGTCAGCGCCTGCAGCAGTGTCTCTCCCAGGGGGCCGTCGCCAGTGAGGAACACCCGAGTACGTAGATCGGTGTCGCTCGGGTCGACTCGGCCCGCGGAGAGCGCCACGAGGTCCGGCCAGCCCAGGGTGAGGTGCACGGTGGCGGCATCGGCCGGGTCACACGCGACGCCCCTGCCGTCCGCACCGGTCACCGCGGCGAAGTCAGCCGTCAGCCCGGGTCCGGTCACCGACACGCGCACGGTGCTGCCGACCGGCGCCTGACAGTTGCGCGACCAGACCACCGGCAGGGCGCGCACGATCTGACCAAGAGTGATCTGGGCCGGTCGGGTGTCCCATCCGCCATCGAGGCCGAGGGCGGTCCTGATGTCCTGCTCGTGCATCCAGATGTCGAGAACGCGGATGCGGAGCAACCGGTCCATGGTGGTCGGGTTGCCGAACGGCCCGGTGACCTCAGCGCCCTCCGGTATTGCGTCGAGTTGGTCGCGTCGCTTGGCGAGCAGGTCCCGCAGCTCGCGGACGACCTCTGCCTTCGGCCGGCCACGCCGGTAGTCGACGCCGATCTCGGTGAGTCGGCTGAGGTCCCCGTCGACGTGAGCGAGGGTGTCCCAGTCGGGCTCGTGCACGGGCCGGGGCTCGGCGGCCAGCAGGCCTTCGACGTCCACGATGTGGGCGACCACGTCGCCGACCGACCAGCCCGGACACGGCGTCTGAGCCAGCCACTGCTCGTCGGTCGCGGTGTCCGCGAGGGCCAGTACCGCGACTGCGGCCTCCTGCCAGATGTCGATCAGTTCGCCCTGGGTGCGCGGGACAGTCATGGCCATCACGCTATCCGACGACCGACGGGGGATACCGTGGTCTCATGACCGTGCGCCTGGCCCTGATCCAGTTGGACTGCTCTACCGCGGAGCCGGTTGCGGCGCGCGTCACCCGGGCGCTGACCATCATCGATGGCGTCGCGCCGGACGTCGACATGGTGGTGCTGCCGGAGCTGTGGCATGTCGGCGCCTTCGATGTGGAGGCCGCCCGCGAGCACGCCCAGCCGATCGACGGTCCCCTCGTTCAGGCGCTGGCGGGTCTCGCGGCCGAGCACCGCATCTGGCTGCACGGCGGCTCGTTCGCCGAGCACGCTGAGGACGGACGGCACTACAACACGTCGGTGCTGTTCGCCCCCGACGGTGAGTTGGTCGCGGCCTACCGCAAGGTCCACCTGTTCGGCTTCGACGGCGGCGAGACGGTCCTGATGAGCGGCGGCGACGAGCTCCTCGTCGTGGAGACGCCGCTGGGGCCGACGGGTCTGGCCACCTGCTACGACCTGCGCTTCCCGGAGCTCTTCCGCGCCCTTGTCGACGGCGGTGCCCAGGCGTTCCTGATCTCGTCGGGCTGGCCGACGCCGCGCATCGCGCACTGGGACGTGCTGACCCAGGCGCGCGCGATCGAGAACCAGGCCTGGCTGATCGCCTGCAACGAGGTGGGCGAGCAGCCGGGCATCTCGCTCGGCGGTCACTCGACCGTCGTCAGCCCCACCGGTGAGGTGGTAGTCAGGGCCGGCGATCTCGCCGACGTGGTGTTCGTCGAGATCGACCCCGACGAGGCCCCGCGCTGGCGCGAGCAGTTCCCCGTCCTCGAGGACATCCGGCTCGGCTGACGACCCCTCGCTAGGCATGCCGCTACATGCGGTGGATGACCGACTCGGGGCCGACGACGATGACCGGCTTGCGTTTCGGGTCCAGCCACTGGAGCACCGTGCGCATGGTCCGCTCGGGTATGGAGATGCAGCCCGCGGTCGACTTGCCGTTGCTGACGTGCAGGAAGATCCCGCCGCCAGCCCGGGTGTCGGCCGGCTTCGCCGTTCGCCTGATGCCGTCCGGTCCGCGGCGGATCGGGCCTTCGGGCAGGTTGTAGTCCATCACCGCGACGTAGCGGTACTGGCTGCCGTACGACCAGAGCTCCTCGACGTACGAGCCGTACGACGACCACGACACTGGCGCGTCCTGGAACACGTTGTAGGTGCGCGGGTTGTCGGGGTTGTAGGTCCAGGCGTCATCGCGATCGAACTGCTGGTACCTCAGCTTGGTGCCCGGATCGGGCAGACGGCCGAACGCCCACGGGATCCGGAAGGTGCCCGCCGGGGTCTTGCCGGTGCCCTGCCGGCGCTGGTCCGCCTTGTAGAGCCCGCTCCACCCCAGCCGAGCCGGGGTCGCGTCGACGACCAGTCGCCACCCGCCGCTTCCGTCGCGCTCGTACGCGCGGAGGGTGGCATGCGAGGTGCGCCAATCGGCGGCTGTCACGACGACGACCTGGCCGGCATCGCCCACGTTCGCCAGCCGCGACGGGTGATAGCGGGGCTCCGCCGCGACGGCGGGCGAGACCAGTCCGACGAGCGTCATCGCGAGCGCGGTGGCCAGCACGGTGGCAGTCGTGAGTCCCCGGTGGGCGACGTGCGTCATGCCAACACGGTACGACGAGATGGTGGTGCCCGCCCACAGGCGGGTGGTGGTGCGCCGCTACTGGACGACGGGCAGCCCGGCGGACTCCCAGCCGGTGATCCCGCTCTCGAGCTCGTAGATGCCGTTGACGCCGACGCCGGACATCTGGCTCACGGCTACCTGCGAGCGGTTGCCGCTGCGGCAGTAGACGGCGTAGGTGCCGGCTGCGTCGAGGGCGGCGATCTGCGACGCGAAGTCGGGGCCCTCCACGTTGTAGTTGACCGCGCCCTCGATGTGCCCCTGCGCGAACTCCTCGGGAGTACGGACGTCGACGATGGTCACGCCGGGACTGGCCACGACCTCGGCGAACTTCGCGGCGTCGACGCGCTCGGGAGCCGCGGGTGCGGCGACCGGGGCGGCAGGACCCTGGACGGAGGACGAGGCGGCCGGTGCCGCTGTCTCGGTGGGCGAGGAGCAGGCGGCCAGGCCGAGGGAGGCGGCGGCGAGGGCGGACGCGGCAAGCGCGAGGGTACGGTTTCGCATACCCCCTAGGGTATCACTTGCTAGCGGCCGGGCGCCCGGTCGCGTTCCGACAGGGCGGCCAGCCGCTCGTTGTAGGCCCGCAGTTCGGCATCGTCGTCGCGGTCCGCCTGGCGGTCGAGCCGGGTGGCCTCCCGGTCGTCGCTCCGCGCCCACTGCACAGCGATGACGATCAGCACGATCAGGCTCGGGATCTCGGACAGGCCCCAGGCCACCTGCCCGGCCTCGAGCGTGTCGCGCAGGGGATCGGTGATCCACGGTGGCTGGACCACGCCGTACCACTCCGGGGCGATCGGCGTGGTGCCCATCATCATCGCCACCGCGAAGAACCCGTGGATGGAGAGGGCGAGGAGCAGCATGACGAGTCGACCCCAGTACGGCAGCGGCTTCGGTCGGGGGTCGATGCCGATGAGGATCCAGTAGAAGAGATACCCGGACACGATGAAGTGCACCTGCATGAAGACGTGGCCGATGTGATCGCTCATCAGCCAGCCGAAGAGCGGCGTGAAGTACAGGCCGTAGAGCCCGATCACGTACACGAAGAACACGTACAGCGGGTTGGTGAGCAGGCGGGTGATCCAGCTGTGCAGGAACCACACCAGCCACTCTCGTGGGCCGCGCTCGTTGCCGCGCGCCGGCTTCAGCGCGCGTAGGGCCAGCGTGGCCGGTGCCCCGAGGACCAGGAAGATCGGGGCCAGCATCGTCAATGTCATGTGCTGCATCATGTGGAGGCCCGCGGACACCTGCGAGTACAGCGAGATCCCGCCGTTCGTGCACCAGATGACGATCGCGATGCCGGCCAACCACGAGACGGTCCGTAGCACCGGCCAGCGGTCGCCACGGCGAACCAGTCGGACGACGCCGGCGACGTACAGGGCACCCGCGATGAGCGAGACGGTGAGGAACAGCGGCTCGAGGTAGAAGCCGCCCATGACGGTGCCGACGGACGGCGGCGGCGGGTACGGGTAGCCGAGCAGGCTCTCCCCGTACGTCGGCAGGGGCACTTCGATGCGCGGCGGCGGGCTCGTCGCGAGTGCCACCCCCAGCCCGATCGCGGTGGCCATGATGACCAGCTCGATGCCGGCCACCCGGGCGAACGCCCCGGCCCGGGAGGCGCGACCCAAGGTCGCGATCACGCGTGCGCGCATGAACCAGCCGAGGACGCCGAGCCCGACGATGAGAACGACCTTGACCAGCGTCACCAACCCGTACCCGGTGGTGATGAGCTGGCCGACATTGTCGAGACGGGTGTACGCGTTCGCGGCACCGCTGGCGGCGAGCAGGAGGATGGCGGCCAGCGCGAGGGTGGAGAACCGCCGCGCAGGTCGCTCGAGGGAGACCTCCCGTCGCGCCGCGTGCACCGCCAGCGCCACCAGGCCCCCGACCCAGACCACCGCCGCAACCACGTGCGCCGCTCCCGCCGTCATGGCGAGCGCGTGGTCGCCCAGCCCGGAGGCATGGCCTGCGAGTGCGGGCAGGGCAGCCGCCACGATGGCCACCACCAGCCAGGCGGAGGCCGCTCCCGTGGTCGCGGTGAACAGGGCGCCGACGCAGACGACGGCCGCGAGGACGGCGAGCACCAGCAGCGCCCGGGTGGAGGCGAGCTCGTTCGCGTACGTCGAGACGACGTTGGGGTCGAGTGCCTCGGACAGCGGCAGCCCCAGTGCGTTCGCGAGTTCGAAGAAGAGCTGGGTGAAGGCGAGCACGCCCCACGCAAGCGCGGCCGCTGCCGCCCGGCGCAGGTCGCGTCGACCCAGGGGCGAGACCACGCCGTCCTTGCCGGACGGATCGAGGAAGGTGGCGGCGAGCAGCCAGCCCACCGTCAGCACGGCGGCGAGGTCGGTGAGCAGCCGGGTGATCGCCGTGCCCCAGCCGACGAGCGGACCGGGATCCGGCAGTCCGGGCAGCGACTCGGCGTAGGCGCCGCCCGCGACCGTCAGTCCGATGGCCGTTGCGGACAGGGCCAGGGCGAGCAGCCCCACCCCGACGAGGGCGAGGGGACCGGTGCCGAGGGTCTGGACGCGGGGCGTGCTCCGGGTCCCGCTCACGAGGTGCCGCTCCCTCCGCGGCGCGCCCGCCTGGCGGTGACGACCAAGGCGATCGCTACCGCGACGATCCCGATCCAGACGCCGGCCAGGGCGAAGAGCGGAGGCCCGGAGTCGGAGTCCGCGGGCTCAGGGCCCGCTGCGGCGGGAACGTCGGCGGCGGCTGACTGCGCAGTCACGTCGGGCGCCGTGGTCTGGGCTGCGGGTGCGCCGGCTGCCGCGAAGGTCAGGGTGCCTTCGATGGGATGTCCGTCCTGTGCGACGACCCGGTAGTTGACGGCGTACTCCGAGCCGGGGAGCCCCGGCGGCCACGACAGAGTCAGCGTCGCGTCCGTCACCTCGAGATCGAGCACGCGCACGACGAACCCGGTCTCGTCCTCCACCGACACCGCGGCCGAGTCGGCGAGCACCGGCTCGGAGAACGTCAGGGTGACGACGGCGGGGGCCTCCTCGAGCAGGGCGCCCTCGACCGGGGTCGAGCTGACCAGGTCGGTGTGGGCGAGCGCCGGGGCCGGGGCGAGCAGCAAGGCGGCCAGCGCCAGTGCCACGGGTGCTGCGGCCCGAATGCCGGTGCCGCGCCTGCTCATGCCGATGAGCGTACGGGCCGCTGATCCCACCACCAACCGATGGGTTCGATGTACCGGGCCAGCACCGGTCCCAGGGTTGCGGTGATGAGCACGTACGCCGCAACCAGGGCCTGGAACTCCTCGGGCAGAACGGCGCTCGCCCCGACGAGGCCCGCGATGATCACGCTGAACTCGCCGCGCGCGCTGAGCAGGGCGCCCGCACGCAGGCGCGAGATGGTGCCGCCGCCGACGCGGGTGCTGGCGTACCAGCCGGTGATGAACTTGGTGAGCACCGTGATGAGGACGAGCACCACGGCGGGCCCGAGCATCACCAGCAGCGAAGCGGGATCGGTGACCAGGCCGAAGTAGGCGAAGAAGATGGCCGCGAGCAGCTCGCGCAGCGGGTCGAGCCGGCGCCGGGCGATCTCCGCGATCTCTCCGGTCAGCAGCAGGCCCACGAGGAAGGCAGCGACGGCGGACGAGAAGGACAGCAGCCCGGCCAGCCCGGCGGCCGCGACAGCCAGCCCGAAGACCACGAGCAGCAGTCCGGCCGGCTCGGAGGATCGGAAGAACCGCGAACCGGCGTCACCACGCCGCACCGCGATCACCAGGACCACGGCGACGATGAGCAGGGCCACGCCCACGCTGATCAATCCCGCCACCAGGCCGGTGCCGGTGAGGATGACCGTCAGGATCGGGAGGTACGGCGCCATGACCAGGTCCTCGATGACCAGGATGCTGACTACCGGCCCGGTCTCGGGATTGCGCCGCCACCGCAGGTCGCGCACTACCTGGGAGACGATTCCCGACGAGGAGATGTAGGTGATGCCGCCGAGGGCGACGGCTCCGACCAGACCCCAGCCGAGGATCAGGCCGAGCGCGGCCCCCGGCAGCGAGTTCAGGACCAGGTCGACCGCACCGGGACCGATCTGACGGCGCGCATGATCGACGATCTCCCGTCCGGAGTACTCCAGGCCCAGCAGGAGCAGCAGCAGGATCACGCCCAGTTCGGCCAGCGCCGGCAGCAGGGTGCCCTCGGGATCGACTCCGACGAGTCCGCCCTCGCCGAGCAGCAGCCCGCCGATGAGGTAGAAGGGCACCGGCGAGAACCCGAACCGGTGGGCGACGCGTGAGAGCAGGCCCAGCAGGATCAGCAGGAAGCCGAAGTCGAGGTAGACGGCGGACAGCTCAGGGTTCGTCGCGGCGGGCAGCGCCGCGGGTGCGAGCGTGGACATGACGAGGGCCGGCACCCGACCATCCTGTCAGGGTGCCGGCCCTCGTCAGCTGGCCTGTGACGAACCTGCGACTAGAAGGACTCCTCCGGCAGGTCCATGACGTCGAGCGTGGTGGTCTCGGCGACCACGCGCTCGGCGGCGAGCAGCGGCAGCCGGTTGCGCGCGAACCAACGGGCCGTCTCGACCTTGCCCTCGTAGAAGGCGCGATCACGCGGTGACGGGTCGGCCGCGAGCGCCTTCAGCGCCACCTCGGCCTGCCGCAGCAGCAGCCACCCGATGACCAGATCGCCGCTGGCCATGAGCAGCCGCGTCGAGTTGAGGCCGACCTTGTAGATCTCGCGGACGTCCTGCTGCGACGCCATGGCCCACTGGCCCATGACGCCCACGATGCCCTGCACGTCCTCGAGCGCCGCGCCGAGCAGCTCCCGCTCCGCGGACAGCTGGCCGGAGCCCTCGTCGCCCTTCACCGTCTCGGTGATCTGGGCGGCGAGGTGGAAGATCGACTTGAACTGGTCCTTGACCATCTTGCGGAAGAAGAAGTCCAGTCCCTGGATCGCCGTGGTGCCCTCGTACAGGGTGTCGATCTTGGCGTCGCGGATGTACTGCTCGAGCGGGTAGTCCTGCAGGAAGCCCGAGCCGCCGAATGTCTGCAGGCCGACGGCCAGCATCTCGTACGAGCGCTCCGACCCGACGCCCTTGACGATCGGCAGCAGCAGGTCGTTCATCCGCTCCGCCATGTCGAGGTCGATGTCGGCGTCGCCGGCCTTGGCCATCTCGACCATGTCCTGCCAGTAGGCGGTGTAGGCGATGAGGGCGCGCAGGCCCTCGGCGTAGGACTTCTGCAGCATCAGGCTGCGCCGCACGTCCGGATGGTGGGTGATCGTCACGCGCGGGGCGGTCTTGTCCGTCATCTCGGTCAGGTCGGCCCCCTGCACGCGGGTCTTCGCGTACTCGAGCGCGTTCAGGTAGCCGGTCGACAGCGTGGCGATGGCCTTCGTGCCCACCATCATCCGCGCGTACTCGATGACCTTGAACATCTGCGCGATGCCGTCGTGCACGTCGCCGACGAGCCAGCCGATGGCCGGGTCGTCGGGGTCGGCGCCAAAGGTCATCTCGCAGGTCGTCGAGACCTTCAGGCCCATCTTCTTCTCGACGTTCGTGGCGTACACGCCGTTGCGAGCGCCGAGCTCACCGGTCTCGAGGTCGACGAAGTACTTCGGCACGACGAACAGGGACAGGCCCTTGGTGCCGGCACCGGCGCCCTCGGGGCGGGCGAGTACCAGGTGCACGATGTTGTCGGCCATGTCGTGCTCGCCGGACGTGATGAAGCGCTTGACGCCCTCGATGCGCCAGGTGCCGTCGCCGTTGTCGAACGCGCGGGCCCGGCCGGCACCCACGTCGGAGCCGGCGTCCGGCTCGGTCAGCACCATCGTGGCGCCCCAGCCGTTCTCGATCATCAACTCGGCCCAGCGCTTCTGGTCGTCGTTGCCGAGGTGGTCGAGGATCGCGGCGAAGCCGGGGCCGGACATGAACATGAACGCGGCCGGCTGGCTGCCGAGGAGCATCTCGCTGGCGGCCCAGCGCAGGGACGGGGGTGCCCCGGTGCCGCCGAGGTGCTCGGGCAGGTCCAGGCGCCACCACTCGGAGTCCATGAGCGCCTGGAAGGCCTTCTTGAAGCCCTCGGGCATGGTCACGGTCTTGGTCTCGGGGTCGTAGACCGGGGGATTGCGGTCGGCGTCGGCGAAGGGCTCGGCCAACGGGCCGCTGGCCAGCCGCTCGACCTCACGGAGGATTTCGCGCGCCGTGTCCGAGTCCATGTCGTGGTATGGACCGGTGCCCATGCGGTCACCGCCGCCGAACACCTCGAACAGGTTGAACTCGAGATCGCGAAGGTTGCTCTTGTAGTGCGACATGACACGTCCTCCGAGTAGGGCGGGGTAACCCGCCGTAGTTACCGGCCAGTAACTCCATGATGCTACTCGCCGGTAACTTTCGCAAGAGTGAATCCGGCGCGTCGGATTCGGACTCGGTGACCCGCGAGGGGGACCGGGCGTGAACAATGGCGTCATGGCCGCCCCCTGGCTCGAGTCGAAGACGCCGATCGGACCGCCGACGTCGGCGAACCCGACCGTGCGGCAGCTCGTCTATGCCGCCATCGTGACGGGTGTCTGGGCCGGCCTGATCTCTCTGCTCATCTACGGCATCGGCCGCCTGGCCGGACTCGACTTCGTGGTCTCGGGGCAGGCGGGGATCCCGCTGCAGCCGGTGGCGTGGCTGGTCGTGCTGCTCACTCCGCTGGTGGCCGCGCTGGCCCTGGCGCTGGTGGGCGCACTCCTGCGCGGCGTGCCGCACGCCGGGCGACTGGTCTTCTGGCTGGGCACGATCGTCGCGCTGATCTCTCTGTGGGCCCCGATCGACCAGGCCGAGTCGGTGTCGTGGGTGTCCCGCGCCGTCCTGGGCCTCATGCACCTGATCACCTGGGTCCTGGTGGTGCCGCAGATCGCCCGCATCGTGGGCGACTCCGAGCCGGGGCGCTCCGTGGAGCGCGATGACATCCTCTGATACGGCTCGGCGCGGCACGCTCGCAGCGCTGGTCGTCTCGCTGCGCCCGCGGCAGTGGCTGAAGAACGTCCTCGTATTCGCTGCACCGCTGGCCGCGGGCAGCATCTTCGAGCCCGACGTCCTCGTCCCCGCGCTGATCGCGTTCGTGGCGTTCTGCCTCATCTCCAGTGCGACGTATCTGGTCAACGACATCCGGGACGTCGCCGCCGACCGCACGCACCCGATCAAGCAGCGTCGTCCGATCGCGGCGGGCGAACTGTCCGCGGGCACGGCCCTGACCGCGGCGATCATCCTTGCCCTGCTGGCCCTCGGACTCGCGCTGTGGGTCAACCTGGCGCTCTTCGGCATCGTGGCGGCGTACGCCCTCTTCACCGTCTCGTACTCGCTGTTCCTGAAGCACGAGCCGGTGATCGAGCTGGCACTGCTCGCGGTCGGGTTCCTGCTGCGCGCCATCGCGGGCGGCGTGGCGGCGGAGTTGCCCATCTCCCGGTGGTTCCTGATCGTGGCCGCCTTCGGCTCCCTGTTCATGGCGGCGGGCAAGCGGTTCAGTGAGCTCGAGCGCTCGATCCGGATGAACGGCAACGCGGACGGAGCCGCGCGACGCAGCCTGGCCGGCTACACCCCGGCGTACCTCCGCTTCGTGTGGGGCATGGCTGCCGCCGTCACGATCACCGGCTACTGCCTGTGGGCCTTCGAGGTCGGCCTCGCCGAGTCCTCGTTCCCGTTCGCGGAGTGGAGCGTGCTGCCCTTCGTCCTCGGGATTCTGCGCTATGCCGTGGACGTCGACCGAGGCGAGGCGGAAGCCCCCGAGGACGTCGTCCTGAACGATCGGGTGCTGCAGGCGATGGGCGCCGCCTGGCTGGTGCTCTTCGGCCTCGGCGCACTGGGAGCATGAGTCCCATGTCGACATCGCCCCTGGCCGCCCGGCCGGACGACGAGCTGCTCTACGGGTGGGGGCACACCGCCCCATCGGTGGCGACCGTGGTCCGACCGGACTCGGCCACCATGGTCCAGCAGGCAGTCGCCGAGGCCGGGGCGCGCGGCGTGCTCGCTCGGGGCCTGGGCCGCTCCTACGGTGACGCTGCGCAGTCGGGGGGCGCGACCGTGCTCCGGCTCGACCATCTCAACCGGGTGCTGCTGGATTCGTCGCGGCACGAGCTCACCGCGGGCGCCGGCGCCACCCTCGACGACCTGCTTCGGATCATCGTCCCCGCGGGCTACTTCGTGCCGGTCACTCCCGGCACCCGCATGGTGACCGTCGGCGGGGCGATCGCGGCCGACGTGCACGGCAAGAACCACCACGTCGAGGGCACCTTCGGCTCGCACGTGTCTCGGCTGACCCTGGTCGACGGACTGGGCGATGTGCGTGAGCTGTCCCAGGACGGCACCCCCGAGGAGTTCTGGGCGACCGTCGGTGGCATGGGCCTGACCGGGGTGATCACGGAGGCGACCTTCGACCTGATCCCCATCACGTCGGCGCTCATCAGCGTCGACACCGATCGAACGACCGACCTCGACGACCTGATGGACCGGATGATCGACGGCGACGACGCATATCGCTACAGCGTCGCCTGGGTCGACAGCGTGCATCCGTCCGGCCGCGGCGTGCTCACGCGGGGAGATCACGCCCCTGCCGACTGGCTGCCGGCCAAGCAGCGCACCGATCCGCTCGCCTACGGCGCCAAGGCGCTCGCCACCGTGCCGCCGGTGTTCCCCAGCGGTCTGGTCAACCCCGTCACGATGCGGCTGTTCAACGAGGCCTGGTTCCGGAAGGCCCCGAAATCCCGGCGCGGCGAGCTGCAGTCGATCGCCACCTTCTTCCACCCGCTCGACGTGGCACACGAGTGGAACCGCGGCTACGGACCGGCCGGCTTCCTGCAGTACCAGTTCGCGGTCCCCGACGCTGCTGGCCACCTGGTCGCAGAGACGCTCACCCGGCTTCGGTCGATCGGCGCGGTGTCGCCGGTGACCGTCCTCAAGCGGTTCGGCGCTGCCAACCCTGGCCCGCTGTCCTTCCCCCAGCCCGGCTGGACGCTGGCGATCGACGTCCCGGCAGGCGTCGAGGGACTCGCGGCGGTGCTGGACGGCCTCGACGAGCGCGTGCTGGCCGAAGGCGGCCGGCTGTACCTGGCCAAGGACTCGCGCATGTCGCCGGAGATGATGGCGGCCAGCTACCCGCGGCTCGCGGAATGGCGGCGCGTGCGACGCACCATGGACCCGAACGGGGTCTTCACCTCCGACCTGGCAAGGAGACTGGCGCTGTGATGGATGCCCTCGGCGAACCCCAATCGGTGCTGGTCCTCGGCGGCAGCAGTGAGATCGCCCTCGCGACCGTGCGCGCCCTTCCGCGTGCCCGGCTGCGGCGGGTGGTGCTCGCCGGCCGGCCGTCGCCGGCCTTGGATGACGCAGCCGCTGCGCTCACCGCTGCCGGGATCTTCGGCGTCGAGGTGGTGCCGTTCGAGGCCCGCGACACGTCGAGCCACGATGCCGTCATCACGTCGGTCTTCGACGCCGGGGACATCGACGTGGTGATGCTGGCCTTCGGCGTCCTCGGCGACCAGGCGCTCGCCGAGGCGGATCCCGACCTGGCCGTCGAGATGGCCACCATCAACTACACCGGAGCCGTCAGCGCAGGACTCCGGGTGGCGGCGCGGCTGCGGGCGCAGGGCCACGGTGCCCTCGTCGTGATGTCGAGCGTGGCGGGCGACCGGGCGAGACGATCCAACTTCATGTACGGCTCGACGAAGGCTGGATTGGATGCCTTCGCCCAGGGTCTGGGCGACGCGCTGCACGGGTCTGGCGCGCGCGTCCTCATCGTCCGGCCGGGTTTCGTGCGGACCCGCATGACGCAGGGACTGCCCGAGGCACCGATGACCGTCAACCCGGACGACGTCGCGAAGATCATCGTCGGCGCGCTGCGAAAAGGACGCGAGACGGTCTACGCGCCAGGGCCGCTGCGCCTGGTCATGACCGGGCTCAAGGCCGTGCCGCGGCCGCTGTTCCGCAAGCTGCCCATCTAGGTCCCCGCGCGCGTAGTCTCCCGACCATGAGGCCGTGGAGGTGGACGCCATGACCCGCCCGCTGGCGCTGACCATCGTGGTCGTGCTGCAGTGGGCCGCCGCCATCATCGCCGTCATCAGCGGCTTCGACCTGATCGCGGCGGCCTTCGAGCTGGGCGACCCGGAGGTTATCCAGCAGATCGACGGCGCCCTCGTCATGCAGGGGATCGTCGACGTGCCGGGTGCCGCCCTCGTGACAGCCGTGTTCGTGGCCGGCGTGCTGCTGCTCGCGGTGGCCGTCGTCCGCGTCATGGCGGCCCTGTATCTGGCCCGCGGGCGTGCCTGGGCACGCATCCTCGTGGCGGTCTTCGCCAGCCTCAACCTTGCCGGCGGACTGGCCTTCCTGTTCCAGGGATTCTGGGTGCGGGCGCTGATCACAGTGGTCATCGAACTGGCGGTCTTCTGGCTGCTGTTCAACCCCCAGTCGTCGCAGTTCATCCGCGAGCAGTCGGCCTGAGGCGGGAACAACTCGCGCCCCTAGGTAGTTGAATGCTAAAGTAATTGACCTAGGAGGAAGCCATGCCCGCTGTCACTGCAGACACCCTGACCCTGCCCAAGCTCACCGAGCTCGCGCCCGAGACCGGTCGGTCCGTCACCTCGCTGACCACCGCTCCGCGGGGCTTCGAGGGAGAGGGCTTCCCGGTGCATCGCGCCTTCGCCGGCGTCCCGCTCGAGCTGCTGGACCCCTTCATCCACATGGACCAGATGGGCGAGGTGGAGTACGGCGCCGGCGAGCCCAAGGGCACCCCGTGGCACCCGCATCGGGGCTTCGAGACCTTCACGTACCTGATCGACGGGGAGTTCATCCACCAGGACTCCAACGGCGGCGGCGGGATGATCGGCAGCGGCGGCACCCAGTACATGACCGCGGGTGACGGCATCCTGCACATCGAGACCCCGCCGGCACCGCTCGTCGAGGCCGGCGGGCTGTTCCACGGGCTCCAGCTGTGGATCAACCTGCCCCGCGCCAAGAAGCGGATCGCGCCGCAGTACCAGGACCTGCAGAGTGAGGACCTCGTCCTGCTCAGCTCGACCGACGGGGGCGCGCTGGTGCGGGTGCTGGCCGGCGCGGTCGACGGCCATGCCGGACCGGGCATCTCGCATACCCCGCTGGCGGTCACGCACATCACGGTTGCGCCGGGCGCTCGCGTTGTGCTGCCGTGGCCGTCCGAGTTCAACGCCCTCGCGTACGCGCTGTCGGGGTCGGGCACGGTCGGCGCCGAGGGGCGCCCGTTCCGGTCCGGACAGCTCGCGGTGCTGGAGTCTGGCTCGTCGGTGGTGCTGCAGGCGGACGACCGTCAGGAGTCGCGCTCGCCGAACCTCGAGGTGTTCCTCATCGGCGGTGTGCCGCTGCGCGAGCCGGTCGCCGCGTACGGACCGTTCGTGATGTGCTCGAAGGCTGAACTGGTCGAGGCGTTCGAGGACTACCAGGCCGGCCGGCTGGGCGTCATTCCCGCCGACGCGATCCAACCCCACCGCATCTAGCCCCCAACCTTCGCGAGTGTGCGCTCGTCGTCGCTTTGAGGTACCCGATAGCGACGACGAGCGCACACTCGCGAACGGTTTCAGCGGCGGTGGACGCGGACCGGCAGGCCCAGGTACCCGCGGAGGCCGTAGCTGGGGCCGTACCGAAGCGCGGACTTGTCCACCACCTCGAGCGCGGTGACGTTCTCGCCCAGCGAGCGCAGCGCCGACGTCGCCTCGATGCGTGCCAATCCTGCGCCCACGCATACGTGGATCCCGCGTCCGAACGCGAGATGCTCCTTGACGTTCTCACGCAGCGGATCGAACGTGTCCGGATCCTCGAAGACGGATTCGTCGCGGTTCGCCGAACCGTAGGCCAGGAAGACGGTCGCCCCCTCCGGGCAGGGCCACGCCACCGAGCTCGGTGTCCTGCGTCACTCGTCGCCACAGGCCCATCACGGGTGAGGCCAGCCGGATGCCCTCCTCCACGACGCCGCTGCGGAAGGCTGGGTCATCGCGCAGTCGGTCCCACACGTCAGGCTGCGTCGCCCGCAGGTCATCGATGCGGACGATCATGTCCGCGAGAGCGCGGATCGTCGTCTCGTTGCCGGCGACGATCAGCTCGCGCACCAGCCACACCAGCTCCTGGTTGGTGAGCGGCGTCTCGTCCGCCTCCGCCTGGACGAGTGTCGAGAGCAGGTCGTCGCGCGGATGCAGTCGGCGGTCGTCGAGGATCTCGCAGATGACCTGCTGGAACTCCAGCACGTCGCGCTCCACCTGGAGCCAGCGCTCGGCGGTGAGCTTGCCGCCGAGGGCCGCGTTGGACGAGTCCGACCAGCGGCGCAGGTCCTCGCGGTAGCTGTCCTCGAGTCCGAGGATGCGCATGATCGCCCAGACCGGCAGCGGAATCGTCAGGCGCTCCATGATGTCGACGACCTCGTCATCGGGCAGCGCCGCCGCGAGCTGGTCGGACACGTCCGCGACGAGCGGCTCCATCCACGCCACCGCGCGCACGTTGAACGCACGGTTGACGCGCCGGCGGTACCGGGTGTGGTCCGGCGGGTCGTTCGTGCCGAGCGCGGAGGTGTACGGGAGTCCCTGGGCTCGCAGGGCAGCGACCTCCTCTGCGACCTCGGGCGGTGGGGTGTCGCGACGGGCGGCCGGCATCACGTTGCTGAAGCGCGCAGGGTCCAGCAGCGCCTCCTTGACCAGCGGCCACGTGGTCACGAACCACAGGCCGTCGATGTCCGGAATCGGGTAGACCGGAGCGTCGTGCCGGAGCATGGCGTAGGTGGGGTACGGATCCTGGTAGAAGGAGTCCGCGTGCGGATCGACGTGCGGCAGCGTGGAGGTCACCTGCCGACGGTAGGAGCCGGACCGCCGCCACGTCTACGGTTTGCCCACACATGATCGGATTGACGCCCCGCGCCGGCTGCGCGACTGCCTGCCACCTCGCTGCGACGTACCTGCGACATTCCCGAGTCGCAACCGCGTCCATCCGCTCATTCCCCCGCGTCGAACGCCGGCGGATAGTGGTCGTAACAGCGCGGTGCGGTCCTCGTCGGCCGACCGCCTCAGGTGAAGGGAGCGGACATGTCCTCGACGTACGTTCCGAATCTCGACAGCGTGACCACCGATACCCGGGGCGGCGCCGCCTGGTGGCTCGCCGTCAGTCGCGCACTCGATGACCTGATCGACCACCTCGCCAGCGACGAGGCCGAGGACGAGGGCCCGACCGGCACCCTCGCCGATGCCGTCTGGGATGCGCCGAATCTGGCGCCAAGCGCCTCCCGTCTGACCCGTGACCGGAGGGCGCTCATGGAGCGGGCGCAACTGCTGCGCCGCCGCCTGTCCGACGTGGCAGGGGATCCCGACGAAGTGGCGGGAGTGGCGCACGAGCTCGAGGCCATCGCGGCGGACGAGCGGAGTTACCGGCGTCGTTCACGGGCCATCGTCGTCGACTCCGTCAACCGCGACATCGGCGGCGAATGACGGTCGCTGTTACTGTCGAGTCCTCAAGGAGGAGCGAAACACTGTGGGTGCACTGAAGCCGAGAGGCATGATGGGGCCGCTTGAGGCCACCAAGGAGGGGCGCTCCTACGTCGTGCGCCTTCCGCTCGAGGACCTCTCGGAGACTCTCGTGCTGTCGCTGACCGCCGACGAGGCGCGCGAGCTGGGTGCGCTGCTGAAGGACGCGGCTGCCTGACCGCGTCAGCGGCCCTTGGGCGCCGCTCGTCCCGACTCTCCCGGGTGTGCCCCAGGCAGTTGGCCGACGGCCCACAGTGCCGCGAGCACCACGATCTCGGCGATCATGAGGCCGAGGCCGGCAATACCCAGTCCGCCGAACCACAGGCCCACGGCCGCGCAGGCGAACAGGACCAGTTCGACCACTGTGCGAAGCCACAGGGGCGCATCGACGATCCGACGCGGCGACAGCAGGACGCCCCACCCGATGGCGACGACCACGGGCAACGCGACGGCGGCCACGATCCCCATGACCCCTCCGTCGAGCGCCGTCCATCCGATGAACGAGAAGCTCGCGAACAGGAGCAATTCCAGCAGGAAGCGCAGAACCAGCAGGGCGGCCGTCACGCTGACAGCCTTCCACTGATCCGGTCGTGCGGGGCAACGACTCTGACTTCGGGATTCGGAGGCAGGTGACACCTCACCCGCCGGCTTCGTAGGGTCCGGGCATGTCCGAGACGCGCACCCTGACCCTTGCCGACGGTCGCACGCTGGCTTACTTCATCGATGACTCGGCTCCCGAAGACGCCGGGCTGCTCATCTTCCACCACGGAACACCGGTGGCCGGGCCCATCGGCGACGACCTGCTGCTGCCGGCCCGCGCCGCCGGGCTGCGCATCGTCGAACTGGTCCGACCCGGCTACGGCCCGAGCACCCGACAGCCAGGCAGGACGGTGGCCGACGTGGTCCCCCTGGTGACGGCGCTGGCGGACCATCTCGGCCACCACCGGTTCGTCTCGCTGGGCTGGTCCGGGGGTGGTCCGCACGTCCTCGCGACGGCTGCCCTGATGCCGGAGAGGTGTGCGGGCGCGGTCTGTCTCGCGGGAGTGGCCCCTTTCGAGGCCGACGGACTTGACTGGCTCGCCGGGATGGGCGAGGACAACGTCGTCGAGTTCGGCGCCGCACGTGAAGGCGAGGGACCGCTCGAGGATTTCCTCACCGACGCGGCCGGCGCACTGGCGGGTATCACCGGCCCGGAGGTCAATGACGCGATGTCGAGCCTGCTCCCCGCAGTGGACAAGGTGCACCTGACCGGCCACTCGGCGGACCAGATGGCGCAAACCCTCCGCTGGGCGGTGGGCGGAGGCATCTGGGGCTGGTTCGACGACGACGTCGCCTTCATCGAGCCGTGGGGGTTCGACGTGAACGCCATGCGCACGCCGGTCGAGATCTGGCAGGGGTCGGACGACCTGATGGTGCCGTACGCGCACGGCGAGTGGCTGGTCGCGCACGTGCCGAGTGCGGAGTCGCACCTCCTGCAGGGGGAGGGGCATCTCTCGATGGTGTCCCGCATCGAGAACGGCCTGCGCCGGCTCAGCGAGCGGCTGTAGCGGTTCCCGGCTCGCTGACGACGGCCGGCTGGCGGGTCAGCGCCCGCATCATCAGCGACCCGCCCAGCAGTAGGACGATCCCCACGACTGCGTTCAACGTCACGCCGGACCACTCCGCGTTGTGCAGCGGGAAGCCTGCGAAGCCGATGAGCGCGACGACGAGTATCCCGGCCCCGACCATGACGCCGGACACCACCACGAGCAGCACGTACAGCCACCCGGGTGCCGATGCGGGCAGCAGCGAGTGCTTCGGGGGCGTGTCCCAGAGGGGCAGGGGTCGGTACTGGGTCGACCAGGTGAGCAGCACCAGAATCGCGAGGTACCCGAGGAACACGGCGAGGAAGCCCAGGAACCACAGGGCGTAGCCGCCGGTGCTCTCCGGTTCGGGGAAGCCGTTGCTGTCGAGCCGGGTCGGGGGCGGCTGCCCGAGCTGCCGCAGCGTCGTCAGGGCGAGCACGATGGCGAGCAGGTGCCAGATGTACAGGCTCATCGCGGTGAGCATCATGAAGGTGGTGGCCAGCCAGACCCGCGGGCGATGCAGGAGCCGGTCAAGCGGGCGGCGGGCGATGAACACCAGCGACACCAGCGTGATCCCGTGCAGCAGCAGGATGACGCTCGGCGGTGCCATGTTGGAGTACTCGCCGTGGAAGCCAGGGACGTCCACCGTCCAGCCGGCGACCGTGATGCTGTCGTAGTCGAGGACGTCACCCGGCAGGCCGACCAGGCTCATCGGCCACGGACCGAAGTACACGAGTGCCGCGTTGACGCCGAAGGTGACGAGGGCGACGAGCACCCAGATGCGGTGTCGCGTGTGCTCGCCCCAGAAGAACCCGAGCTGCTGGATTACGAGCCAGCAGAGCAGGTAGTTGAGGAACCCGAGCCACAGCGGCCATCCCAGGATGGTGACGCCGATCGAGTCGATGGTGGCGAGCGGGATCAGGACGACGAAGGCGATGGCCTTGTTGTGCTGGTGGACCCACCACATGAAGGGCAGGAAGAGCAGGGTCAGCGTGTAGACGCCGAGGAACCAGAGCGGCCCGTTGATGATGGAGAGCAGCGGGTCCAGATCGGGCCCGACCAGGAACGTCATCACTGCCGAGAACACGGCCATGACCGCGAGATAGACGAGCACCGGCCGAAGCAGCCGGCGGATGCGCCCCCACATCCACGCGGAGTACAGGACGTCGCCGGCATCCGCCTTGCGCCAGGCGATCACACTGGCCGCGCCGCCGAAGGCGAAGAAGATGGGCATCACCTGGAGCGCCCACGTGAGGTACTGCAGGGCCGGATAGGAGGCCATCAGGTTGCCGATGCGCGCCTCGCCGGTACCGGGCCAGTAGACGACCGCCATCAGCAGGTGCCCGAAGACCACGACGAGGAGCGCGAATGCGCGCACGGCGTCGAGGATCCGGTCTCGGCTCGGCGGCGTCCCCTCTGCCACTGACCGGACCGGTGGGAGCAGGGCTGACAGCCGCATGGCCTCACCGCCTCGGACGGTTCAAGGGTAGTGATCGGAGATCGTGGATGCGGGCGCCGCGCACGGTGCCTAGGGTGCGGATATGGAACCGCAGCGCAGCGTGACCGGGGCGCCCCTGGAGATGTGCAGCCTGGAGCCGCGGACCGGCTTCTACCGCGACGGCTACTGCAACACCGGGCCTGAGGACCTCGGCTCGCACACCGTGTGCGCGGTCGTGACCGTCGAGTTCCTCGAGCACCAGCGACTGACGGGCAACGACCTGTCGACGCCGATGCCCGAGTACGGCTTCCCGGGGCTGCAGCCGGGGGACCGGTGGGCGGTCTGCGCGAGCCGGTGGCAGCAGTCCTACGAGGCGGGCGTCGCTGCCCCGGTGGTGCTGGCGGCGACGAACGAGGAGGCGCTGCGGCATGTGCCGCTGGCCGCCCTCCAGGAGTGCGCGGCCGACGTGCCCGACGACATCGCCGGGCTGCTCGACTGACCGCAGCCGCCGAGGGACCGAACGGGCTCTCGCACGTGACGTGCGGCCCTGTCGGTGGATGGCCCTGCGGCGTAATGGTGGGGTGAGAGACGGAGGGACGGTGAACCTCATGACACACGTATCGACGGGACTGTTCACTGGCGGGATTCCCTACCTTGCGGTCGGTGCAGGTCCGCCCGTGATTGCCGTGCAGGGGCTGACGTCGCAGCACGAGGTGCCGCATGGGATGGAGCGGCGGATGGCGCTGTCCAGCGTGAAGCCGTGGTGCGGCGACTTCCGAGTCTGGGTGGTCAATCGCAAGCAGGGCCTGCAGCCAGGCGAGTCCATGTCGGACATCGCCGGGCACTTGGCCACGGCGATCGAGTCCGAGTTCGGCGAACCCGTATTCCTCACGGGCACCAGCACCGGAGGGTCGGTCGCCCTGCAACTGGCGGTCGATCGTCCCGATCTCGTCCGAGCGCTGGTGGTGATCTCAGCGGCCTACCGGCTCGGGCCGGGCGGGCGCCGGATCCAGCAGGAGCTGGCTCGGCTGACGCGTGAGGGGGACGCGGCCGGCGGGTTCGCGCAGATGATGACGGCGATGCTGCCGCCTGCCCTGCAGAGCCCTGCCCGCCCCTTGGCCCGCGTCGTGATGCGCTCGATGAGCCCAGCAGATCCGAGCGACATGCTGGTGACCCTCGACGCCGAGGACGCGTTCGACGTCGGAGACCGCCTGCACCTGATCACTGCGCCGACCCTGGTGATCGGTGGCGGCAAGGACGTCTTCTACCCGCGCGAGTTGTTCGAGCAGACCGCAGCGGGAGTCAAGAACGGCAGGGCGCACATCTACCCCGACCTGGGGCATCTGCGAGCCAGCGCGTCTGCGGCCACCGCCAACCTCGCACTGGGGTTCATGCTGGCGGCCGGGGCAACCTGACGCCATCTGCGCCCGCAGCGCCAGTGACGTAGGCGGTCAGCGAGAGGCGGCGACCAGGAGCTCGGCCAGAGGCATGGGCTGGTCACGGAAGATCCCGTGGTCGGCAGCGATCTCAACGACGGCCGCGCCGACGGACGCCGCCATGACCCGCTGAGTGTCCGGCGGCACCAGGGTGTCGGCGGTCGTCAGGACGTAGGTGCAGCGCGGAGAAGCCGGCGGTGCCCCACGCCACTTCTCGCGCAACGCAGCGATGCCCTGCGGACGTTGCGTCCGCTGCAGGTAGTCCCGCACCGCGTCGCGCTCGTCGGGGGCGGCCGCCGCGACGTACAGGTCGATGTTCAGGGCGCACAGACCTGGTCCGGCGCTGAGTATCAGTCCGTCGAAGGCGGCGATCCCGGCCTCCTCCCCGGCCTCGAACGGATCGCCGCCGGCGAAGAGGTCGAGTACCGAGGACCCGTCCCGCGGGATCCACGCCGCGACGTAGACCACGGGGAGGTCGGGGTGGTCCGCGGCGATCCTCGAGGCGGTGAATCCTCCGAACGAGTAGCCCACCAGCACGACGTGCGTGAGGTCCTCGGGGAGAACGGCGCGCACCGCGTCCGCATACTGCGCGAGGGGCGCTTCAGCCACGTCACACGGCAGATCGACGACGATCACCTCGTGACCGGCCGACACCAGCGGTTCGATCACTGGCTCGACCGTCGAGGGCGTGTCCCAGGCTCCCGGCACGATGACGAAGGTGGACATCGGCAACTCCTCTGCGAACAGGGCCTCGCGGGGTGCTCGGTCCCGACGTGTCCCGCGGTGCGGTGTCGTCGGTGACGCCGGCGAGGGCATGATCATTGCCGATCTGGCCGAGGTCGTCTACGGAGCCGCGGGGTCAGCATGGACGGGTGGACTCGCTGCGGGCCGTCACTTCGGCCTCCCAGCCGGCGATGATCTTGCGCATCATCGCCGGGCCGGTACCGGCGAGTGCGCTGGCGAACGCCCGCCCTGCCGCGCCAGGTTGGGGCCGGACCTCGAAGCGCATCGTCACGAGCGACCTGCCAGGATCCGATTCCGCGATGGACCACGCGCCACGCATCTCGTCGAGCGGGTAGGGATAGCTCTCGGCGCGGGTATCGACCTCCACGGAGAAGGCTTTGCCCGGGTCCCAGGAGGTGAGCGTCTCGTCCCAGTGCCGGCCGCGGATGTCCCAGCACCTGCGTCCGGTCTCCGCGGTTCCCTGGATCGAGGCGAATGGCCCCACTCTCGAGAGGTTCGGGGCAAGTCGCGCGTAGAGGTCGTGGTCGGTCATCACGGCCCAGGTCGCATCGGGGGCGCCCTCGATGGTCTTCTGCACCTCGATCGTCCTCAGGCCCGGATCCTGGAGGCGCAGCGCTGCGAGTGCCTGCAGGACGGCGAACGCGGCGACCGGCGCGGTGGTGACGACCACGAGCACGACGCCGATCGCCGGCGGACGGGACGCCGCGACGAACGTGACCATCGCCACGACCCAGGCGGCGTCCGCGCCCGCAATGGCCAGTCCGGCCGTTGCGGTGGCTCGCGTTCCGGAGCTGAACCACGCGACCCCGGCCCCGAAGGCGATGAGTCCGATGCCGAGCGAGATGAGGAGCGGAGCGGGCACGGCCAATGCCTGAGGCGCGGCCTCGGACGCTGCGACGGCGAGGCCACCGGTGACCACGGAGTATGCGGCGTTCGCCCGTAGGAGTGCGGGGAGAGTGGGGAGACTGGGCAGGTTCATGGCGAAAAGTTAGAGCACGATCGTTCACTTTGTCAAAGACCGTTCACCCAACTACGATGCACCCGTGACTGAGTCCCGGACTGATCAGCGACGTGTCCGAGGAGCGAAGACGCGCACGGACGTGCTGAGGGCCGCAGCCGACCTGGCCAGTCGCCGAGGTATCGAGGCACTGACACTCGGTGCGCTCAGCGAGCAGCTGCAGATGTCGAAGAGCGGGATCGTGAAACACTTCGGATCCCGCGAGAAGCTCCAGCTGGCGACGATCGACTACGCGTCGCAGATCTTCGCCGAGGTCGTGCTCGGCCCCGCCGGGGACCAACCGCCAGGACTAGAGCGACTGCGTGCGATCACGGCGCGCTGGCTCGACTACCTCACTGGCCGAACCTTCAGTGGAGGCTGCTTCTTCTATGCGGCGGCGGCCGAGCTCGACCGGCAACCGGGGCCTCTTCGAGACTCGATCGAGACGAACGTCCGAGCCGGCCTCTCCCTCGTGCGCGACGACCTCAGCTCAGCTGTGGACCAGGGCGACCTTGCCTCGGACACCGACATCGAACAGGTCCTCTTCGAACTCCACGCGTTCCTTCAGGAGGTCAGCCTCACACACCTGCTTCTCGAGGACGCCCGAGGTCGCGTCAGGGGCGAACGTGCGATTGAGCACTTGCTCGAGCGGCACGGAGCCAGGCCCTCCAAATGAACACCACGAGCCACCCCATGGATGCGCAGTAGCCAGCCATCGACCCGGCACCCTGCGATCCCTGCACCGCCCGCACGCCAGAGAGGGACGAATGCGATCTGAGGATCTGACGATGACCCTGCCCGATGGCCGGACCCTGGCTTGGGCTGAGTACGGAGTGCCGGACGGCCGAAGCGTCCTGTTCTTCCACGGGGGCAACGACTCCCGTCTCGCCGGACGACTCCTGGCCGACGCTGCCACTCGACAGAACGTCCGCTTGATCTGTCCCGACCGGCCCGGATTCGGGGCGTCGACCTTCTCGGCCGGCCGAGGCTTCCTGGACTGGCCGGCCGACGTCGGCGGCCTTGCCGATGAACTTGGGATCGCTGGGTACGCAGTCGTGGGTCACTCGGGCGGAGGCCCCCATGCCGTCGCCTGCGCACAGGCGAATCCGGAGCGTGTCCACTCGGTGGCGACGGTGTCGTCGCCCGCGCCGCCCGCCGCCCCCAATCGCGGCCTGCACCCGGCGTTCCGGCTCATGAACGTCCTCTTCAGGTCGCCCGCGCTCTACCGGCCGATGGCGAAGAACCAGCTCAAGCAGATGGTCACCTCTCCGCAGCGTTGGCTGTCCGTGTGGGGCCGGATGCAGCCCGCAGACGGCGAGCTCTTCCGGCGAAAGCCTGAGGTGGCTGCCGAGATCATCGCCGAGATGACCGAAGGCGCCCGGCAGGGGGTCTCAGGGATAGTGCATGAGGCTGGCCTCTACCACGCGGACTGGGGATTCCGCCTGCGCGACGTGAGCACGAACGCGCAGGTCTGGCACGGTCGCCGTGACCGGCAGGCGGCACTGGCCTGGGGTGAGTTCCTCGCCGAGGAACTGCCACATGCGAGTCTGCGCATCGACGAGGAGGGCGGACACTTCTCGACCCTCGTCAACAACGCTGACGAGATCCTCGCCGGTACCCCTTCCGACTCATAGCCGGCGCCCGGCCGACGGGCGAGCCGACGTGGCAGGCTCGGAGGTCTGCGACTCGTGTCGCGTGGAGCGGGTGACGGGAATCGAACCCGCACTGTCAGCTTGGGAAGCTGATGTTCTGCCATTGAACTACACCCGCGGAACGCAGCAAGTATGCCAGTGCAGGCACAGCCCGACGTCCGGACCCACCTCGATCAGGTCACGGGGATCGGCTCCAGTCGGTCGAGATGATGCACCCAGTCGACCGTCCAGATAGTGACGATCAGGGCGCGGGCATCGTCTGAGTCGTCGATCGCGTCGGGGACCACGCGCGGTGGTGGCACCGGACCCGTGGGCGCCTCGGACGACTCGGCCGGCGAAATCGCCCGCTCGGCAACGGCATCCCAGTGCTGCCGCAGTTCCGACTGGGCCTGCGTCAGCGCATCGACCAACGCCGGACGCTGCCGCAGGGCGGGCGCGACCGTCCCCGAAGCGGCCACGACGCGACCGGTGGAGATGAGCAGGTACGTCGCGGCGACCGATCGGGTCCACGGCCTCAGATCCTCGGCCGGTCCGCGCTGCATCAGGGAGACGTCGTAGGTCTCACCCGCGAGCTCGGCGGCGCGGATCGCGGTCTGACGGAGGTGCTCGAGTTCCTCGGCCGACAGGCGACCGAGCGTGCTGCTGATGGCCGCGACCAGGTAGTCGGTGGCGGCGCGGATGGCGACGGACACCTCCTTGCGCAGGTGCCCCACCGCTCCGCGCGGCCACATCAGGACGCCCACGACCACGGCGACCACGGCACCCAGCGCGACATCCTCGAAACGGACGATGGCGAGGCCGGGCTGTGGCGGCCATGCGGTGATCCCCAGCGCGATGAGGATGAGCATCGAGAACGCCATCTGCCCGCCAGCGAAGCCCACGACCACCGCGGCCCAGCCGGCCAGAAACGTGACGATCGGCAGCAGTACCCAGAGCACCCATTCGTACGAGCCCACCACGGCGAGCAGGGCCGACCCCACTGCGACGCCGACGGCCGTGCCGAGCACGGCGCGCCACGCGAAGCTGCGCGTACCGACGGCGTCGAAGCGCAGGATCGAGATGACCCCGAGGAGCACCCAGAAGCCCTTGTCGACTCCGGTGAGCTGCACGACGAGCACTGCGAGGCCGAGCCCGAAGGCAGTCCGAAGTGCCCCCCTCATCCAGGGGGACGACAGGCGAAGCTGCGACCGCAGCAGGGTCGACCGCTGTAGCACGGGGACGGGCAGGTTGCTCTCCAGTTCCTGCGCGGGTGCGCCGTTCGCGTTGCGCGCCACCTGCAGGAGCTGTTCCACGAGCAGCCCCAGCACGCGCAGCCCATGGTTGCCTGCCACCGCAGTGGAGATATCCGCCATCGGCTGACCTGCGCGCGCCTGCTTGAGCACCCAGTCCTGCAGGGCGTCGGTGAGCTGGGTGCGCGCTCGGTCGAGGCCCGCGACGTCGGGCACCCGGCGCGGATCGGCTACCGAGGCAGCGAGGTCGTCCAGGGCCGCGACCACCGTTCGAGCCAGCTCTTGCACGGCGGGCAGGGTGTCGGCAGGGAGGAAGACGCCTCTCGGCACGAAGGTGTCCCGCAACACGAAGTTCAGGTCATTGGCCATGTCGACGAGCAGGGTGAGCGCCTGATCGCGTCTCGTCAGGCCCCAGGTGCGGAACGGCTGCCCGCCGTGCTGCCGGTCCAGTTGGTCGACGGCCGTCTCGAGATCGGCGAAGGCGACTTCGGGCGTGGCGGCCGGCGTGGCCAGCCAGACGCGCTCGGCCCCGCGGGCGGCGGCGTCGAACACGGCGGCCAGCTCTCGGCGCACGTCTGCACGACGGTTGTGCGGCAGCAAGACGAGCGCGGTGACTGTGCTGACGGCGACCGCCAGCCACCAGCCCGCGAGGTAGGCGAGGAGGCTGTCCGGAACTGGCGTCAACGACACTGCCACCACGTAGATGAGCATGACGGCGGGGGTGCCGACCGCGATCGGGCCGCGCAGCAGGTTCAGGAACGACAGCAGGAAGGCGACGCCCATCGTGACGACCACCGCGATCCACGTTGTGGGTGAGATCGCCCACCCGATGACGAGAGCGACGGTGCCGGCGACTCCCGTGGCCGCGTACGAGGCAAGACGCTGACCGGCGCTGCCGGCGAAGTCGGCGTTGATGAGCAGTCCCACGATGCCGAAGATGGTGAAGATGACGCCCTGCAGGTCACCGATCAGGTAGAGCGCGATGGCCAGTCCGAGCGGGAGGGCGATGGCGGCGCGGAGCGCTCGGTGCAGGGCGAGGTGGCCGGGGTCGTGGATGGCCAGGCGCACCCGCCGAAGGTACTGCGCTGCCTGCCTGTCACGCCGGACGAAACGGTAGCCTCGGGGCGTGCTGCTCTCAGATCGCGACATAAAGGCGGAGATCGACGCGGGCCGTGTCGGCGTCGAGCCCTACGACGAGGGATTGATCCAGCCATCGAGCATCGATGTGCGCCTGGACCGCTGGTTCCGCGTCTTCGAGAACCACCGCTACCCGCACATCGACCCGAGCGTCGAGCAGCCCGATCTGACCCGTCTCCTCGAGCCGGAGGCCGATGAGCCCTTCGTGCTGCATCCGGGCGAGTTCGTCCTCGGGTCCACGTATGAGGTGGTCACGCTGCCCGACGACGTTGCCGGCCGGCTTGAGGGCAAGTCCTCGCTCGGACGCCTCGGCCTGCTCACCCACTCCACTGCCGGGTTCATCGACCCCGGATTCTCCGGGCACATCACCCTGGAACTCTCGAACGTCGCAACTCTGCCGATCCTGCTCTACCCGGGGATGAAGATCGGGCAACTGTGCCTGTTCCGGCTGTCCAGTCCGGCGGAGCACCCGTACGGGTCCGAGAAGTACGGCTCCCGCTATCAGGGTCAGCGCGGCCCCACCCCGAGCCGCTCGTTTGCGAACTTCCATCGAACCCGGATCTGAGAGAGCGACGTGACCGAGCCCCCCGAGTCCGAGCTGGAGATCCTGACCTACGAGGACTTCGGGCTCGGCGTGCGATGGCTCGCGGAGCAACTCGTCGCCCGCAACTGGATCCCGGACGTGGTCCTCGGCGTCGTCCGCGGGGGCCTGTTCGTGTCGACTGCATTGGCCTACGCGCTCGACATCAAGGACGTGCGCCACGTCAACGTGGAGTTCTACACCGACGCGGGGGAGACGCTGCCCGAGCCGGTGCTCATCGGGGAGCTGCCGTATCTCGCGGACCTCGGGGGCAAGCGGGTGCTGGTCGCCGACGACGTGGCGGACACCGGCGCGACACTGCAGTTCGTCCGCACGATGCTGCCCGATGACGCGATCGTCCACGTGGCCGTGCTCTACGAGAAGCCGGGCACCACCTATGCGCCTGACCTCGCCTGGCGCTCGACGGACCGGTGGATCCGGTTCCCGTGGATCCAGGTGCCTCCGGTGCGCGTCGAGCAGGCCGGCCGCTCGTCCGTCTGACGCCCGGCCGTCCCGCAGCCGGGGTCCCGCTGTTGCCTCGCGAAGCGCGAGAGAAGCGGGAGAAGTGCGCGATCCGCATCCGTTTCGCCCGATTCCTTCCCCGTTTCTCCCGGTAGCCGGGAGAAACGGGGCGCGGACGGACCTGTTGCCCGTCGAGTCGGGCGGGCCTAGCCTCCGGACATGGTGGTGCTGGCGCTGCGGGCCCCGGCCGCGCTCGGTCGCGGGGCGACGCTGGCTGGTGCCCTCGCGATCGGCGCCGGGTGGCTGGTCCTCGCGATCGACCCGGTGCACTCGCGGGCGGCCTCCTTCGCCGCCATGTGGCTCGCTATGGCGGTCGCCATGATGGTCCCGACCACGCTGCGTCCGATGATGCGCGCGGCGGACGGCTCCTCCCGCCGAGCCTTCGCGTACGCGGCCGGCTTCGCCCTGGTCTGGCTCGTCGCCGGGATTCCGGCGTACCTGGTGATGAACGCGGTGGCCTGGACGCCGTTCTGGATCGCCGCCGCGTGGTTCGTCGCTGGGATGTACCAGACGCTGCCAGCCATGCGGCGGAACCTGCGCAGCTGCGGATCGATCCGCTACGCCCACGATCCGCTGCGCTACGGAGTGCGGCAGGGCGCGCGTTGCGTCACCTCATGCTGGCCGCTGATGATCGCGGTGATGGTCACAGCGATGGCGATCCCGGGAACCGTGCTCCCGCTCGCCGCCCTCGTCGCGGCCACGGCGCTGGTGTGCTGGCTGAAGGATCCGTCCGCCTCCTCTCGCGCCGTCGCGTCGGTCGGGATCGCGATGCTCGTGCTCGCAGGGATGGCCTTCGTGCTCGTCGGTGGGGGACAGCCGGGCGCTCCCGCTCCGCATCACGCGTCGGCGGCGCCCGTGTCGGCGACATCGATGTCGTAGCCGTCCGCCACGTCGCCGACCTCGACCAGCTGAACATCGTCCCGCCCGCGGAGCAGCCGTCGGGCGCCCTCGTCCCCGTGGGCCACCTCGAACACGGCTGGCCAGGTGTCCCGGCCGAGCCGCACCGGGTGGCCGCGCTCACCGTGGAAGGTGGCCATGGCCAGGGGGGCGGCGCACTCGACCAGGCGGCGGACGGCGGGCGCCGTCACACCGGGCACGTCGACGAGCGTGACGATTGCCGCGTCCACCTCGGGATCCGTCTCCAGTCGCTCGAGCCCGGCCCGCAGCGAGGTGCCCATCCCCTCGGGCCAGGTGTCGTTGACGACGACGTCCGCGCCCTCGACGTGGCCGATCCATGCGCCGAGGACCACGACCACCGGCGTGCAGCCGCCCTCGGTCAGGACCCGGACCGCGCGGTCCACGAGGCGTTCTCCCTCGAAGAGCACGGGGGCCTTCGGCTGGCCGTAGCGCGTGCCGGCCCCGGCGGCCAGCACGAGTCCGGCGACGGCCACGGCTACCGGGGTGCGCCGGGGTGGATCGGGCCCTCTGTGGCGGCCAGCCGCTGCCCGCTGCCGCCCCACCTCGACTGGATGATCTCCGCGGCGATCGAGATCGCGGTCTCCTCAGGGGTACGGGCGCCGAGGTCGAGCCCGATCGGCGAGTGGACGCGGGCCAGCTCGTCGTCGGTCAGGCCCGCCTCCTTGAGGCGGATCAGCCGGTCCTCGTGGGTCCGGCGGGAGCCCATCGCACCGATGTACCCGGCGTCCGTCTGGAGGGCGGCCTTGATGGCCGGCACGTCGAACTTCGGGTCGTGGGTCAGCACCGCGATCACCGTGCGCGAATCCACTTCCTGGCCGGACAGCCAACGATGCGGCCAGTCGACGACCACCTCGTCCGCCTCGGGGAATCGCTTGGGCGTCGCGAAGACCGGCCGGGCGTCGACGACGGTGACCTTGAAGCCGAGCAGCTTTCCCACACGCACCAGTGCGGCGGAGAAGTCGATGGCGCCGAAGACGATCATCCGCGGCTGCGGGGCGAAGGACTGGACGAAGACGTCGAGTCCCTCGCCGAGGCGCTCGCCCTCCGGCCCGTAGTGCAGGAAGCCGGTCGTGCCGGAGGCGAGCATGCCGATGGTGTCCTCGCGCACGGTGTCGTCGAGTCGTCCGGTCCCCAGCGACCCTTCGGTGTGGTCGCGGCGCACGACCAAATGGCGTCCGACGAAGTGCGGTCCGCTGACGATGGTCGCGACGGCGACCGGCTCCTCGTCCACGATGCTCTGCTGGATGCCCGGCAGCTCCGGCCAGGTCTGCTCGTCGACGCGCTCGACGAAGACCTCGAGGATCCCGCCGCACGTCAGCCCGACGGCGAAGGCGTCGTCGTCGGCCACGCCGTAGGTCTCATAGCGCGGCTGGCCGTCAGCCAGCACCTCCTGCCCGAGGTCGAACAGCGCCCCCTCGACGCAGCCGCCACTCACCGAGCCGACCGCCTCGCCCGCGTCGGTTACCAGCATGGACGCCCCGGCGGGACGCGGCGCCGAGCGCCAGGTGCGCACCACCGTGGCCATGGCGGCGCCCATCCGGCGACTGCGCAGGGACAGCAGTTCCGGAAGCACTTCGCGCATGGCTGCTCCTGGGGTTCCGGAGGCCGATGGCGGCCTCTGGGTCAATAATGGCCCGATGGGCGAGATCCGGCTTGTCGAAGTCGTGGAAACGACCATCGACGCCCCGACCCTTGAGGCTGCGGTCGCGGATGCGCGGGCCGGGGCGGTCGTCTCCTTCAGCGGCAATGTCCGCGACCACGACCACGGACGGTCGGTCGCCACCTTGACCTACGAGGCGCACCCCTCGGCCGAGTCCGTCCTGGCCGAGGTGGCCAAGGAGATCGAGTCCCGCTACGAACTAGTCGCCCTCGCGGTGGCCCACCGGGTCGGGCCCATCGCCATCGGCGAGGCCGCCCTGGTGGCCGCCGTCTCGACGGCTCATCGGGCGGAGGCGTTCGCCGCGTGCCAGGCGCTGGTCGACCTCACCAAGGAGCGCCTGCCCGTGTGGAAGCACCAGGTGTTCAGCGACGGCACCGACGAGTGGGTGAACTGCGCGTGAGCGCCGACCTCGGCATGCCCCGTCCAGCGGTTGGAGCAGCGACCGGCGCGCTCGTCGACTCCTTCGGGCGCGTCCATCGCGACCTGCGCGTCTCGGTGACGGATCGGTGCAACCTGCGCTGCACCTACTGCATGCCGCCCGACTTCGCCGACTGGATGCCGGGCGACCACCTGCTCAGCCTCGACGAGCTGATGACGGTGATCGAGGTGGCGATCACGCAGGGCATCGAGTCGATCAGGCTCACGGGTGGCGAGCCCCTCGTGCGGCCGGACATCGTCGAGATCGTCCGTCGGATCAACGCACTGCCGGAGCCGCCGCGCATCACGTTGACCACCAACGCATTGCGGCTGGCGGAACTGGCTCAACCGCTGGCGGATGCGGGGCTTGAGCGAGTGAACATCAGCCTCGACACCCTGGATCGGGAGCGGTTCAGCCGGCTGACCTTCCGGGACCGCTTCGACGATGTCGTGGCGGGGATCTCCGCGGCGCTCGCGGCGGGGTTGCATCCGGTGAAGGTGAACACGGTGCTGATGCGCGGGATCAACGACGACGAGGCCATCCCGATGCTGCAGCACTCGATCGAGCATGGCTGGCACCTGCGGTTCATCGAGCAGATGCCCCTGGACGCGGGCGGCTCCTGGGACCGTGGCGAGATGGTGACCGCCGCTGAGATCCACGATCTGCTGGCGGCGCGGTTCCGCCTCACGCCCAAGCCGGGCCGTGGATCCGCCCCCGCCGAGGAGTTCATCGTCGATGACGGCCCGGCCACGGTGGGCATCATCGCCAGCGTCAGCAAGCCGTTCTGCTCGGCGTGCGATCGCCTGCGCCTGACGGCCGACGGCCAGATCCGCAACTGCCTGTTCGCGAGGGACGAGACCGACGTGCGCGCCACCTTGCGGGACTCCTCGCTGAGCGACGAGGAGCGGCGGGCCAGGATCGGCGGGCTGTTCGCCCTGGCCACCGCTGCGAAACTGCCCGGGCACGGGATCAACGACCCCAGTTTCATCCAGCCGGACCGGCCGATGAGCGCAATCGGCGGATGAGCGACACCGGCATGGTCGAGGTGCACCTGTTCGCCGCAGCGCGAGCCGCAGTGGGGGAGCCGGTGGTGCGGGCGGCCCCCGGCACCCTGGGCTCGATCCTCGACGAGCTCGTGCAGCGCCACCCGGAGTTCGGTGCGGTGCGACCCCGGTGCTCGTACCTGCTCGACGAGGTGGCCGCCCATGACGAGGCGATCGATGTGCCTGCCGGGTCTCGGGTGGATGTGCTGCCGCCCTTCGCCGGCGGCTGAGCAGCGCACCCGATTCTCAGGTGCCGGCTCGCGGATGCGCACCTAGACTCCCGGCATGTACGACATCGCCCTCAGCGTCGCCGCCTGCGCCCGATCGGGCACGCGCGCCGACGTCGCGTGGATGCTGGCCCCGGTGGTGTCGGACGAGGCGATCGCCTTCACGCCCGGCGGTGGTCGCATCGGCCAGCTGATGAACGGGGCCTTCGACGGCATGCTCGCCGATGTTGCGTCGAGGCGCTTGGCAACGGGTCGTCGGGTGCGGCACAACGTCACCGACTTCGAGAGCGCTGCCTGCGGTCTGCCTGTCGGAGCCGAGGCGGAGTTCCTGGTCGTGCCGGCGGATCAGTTCCCGTCCGACCTGTGGTCGCTGCTGCTCGACCGCGAGGCGGTGTCCATCACGACGGCTCTCGACGGGGACGAGGTCACCTCCGTCACGCTCGCTCACGGTGTTCCCGAGGACTCCTCGTCGAGGGGGCCGGACGATCGTCCTGCGGTCTTCGTCGCCGATGACGGCGTCACGACCGTGCTTGCGCCCATCACCAGGCTCGTGGTCGCGGGTCAGGGGCCGATCGCGGATGCGCTGGCGCGGCAGGCGGATCTGCTCGGCTGGAAGGTTGCGGTCGAGTCGCGGCCGGCGATGGTCTCCGGGCTCGCGGCCAGCCTGTCCCCCCTCGACGGCATCGTGGTGATGGGACACGATGTCGAGACCGCGGGCACCTGCCTGATGGCCGCGCTGGAGAGCTCGGCCGGGTACATCGGAGCGCTCGGCTCCCCGGCGATGCAGGAGGCCCGCGCGGACTGGCTCGCCCTCCGCGACGTCACCGACCTCTCGCGTGTGCGCGGACCGGCCGGCCTCGAGATCGGGTCCCGCGGTCCGGCGGAGATTGCGGTCGCCATCGCCGCGCAGATGATCCTCAGCCTGCGGCTGGGCTGACGGCCCGCTCGCGCCGCACGAGGCGCGAATACCACTCCGCTCGTCCGGAGTCGCGCTCAGAATGCGGACAACTTTGTCGGTTTGCTCACTTTCGAGTTGCGGGCCGACCAAACTGCACATTGGATGTGGCTTTCCACGGGGGCCGCTTCCGCACGGACGAGATGCATCACGAGAGGGGTCCCGCCATGGCGATCGAGTCGACTGGCCACGAGAGCGGCAATCCGCGGCTGTACGCCCTGATCGAGAACTCACCCCGAACCGGGAAGAGCCCCACCGTCTGGGCGTGGCCCCAGTTCACCGAGTTCCTCAAGGTGGCGGGTCAGCCCGTTCAGGGACCCTGGCCGCCGGACCAGGAGCCTCGCCCCGATCCCGATGCCGACTCCCTGCCGGTCGCGGTTCGCGACACCGGCGCGTAGAGCCGAGAGGAACCCATGTACCCGTCACGATTCGCGTACGAGTCCCCTAAGAGCCTCCGGGAGGCCATCGCCCTGCTCAACGCGGGCGGGGGAGAGGCCAAGATCCTGGCCGGCGGGCAGAGTCTGGTGCCCATGCTGAAACTGCGCTTCGCCTCCCCGGAGATGCTCGTCGACATCAATGGGATCCCCGGGCTCGACTACCACCGCCTCGATCCCGACGGAACCCTGCACATCGGCGCCCTCTGCCGTCATGAGGACCTGGAGTTCTCCACGATCATCCCGGCCTCGCACCCGACGCTGGCCGCGGCCGCCTCGCTGGTGGCCGACCCCATCGTCCGCACCCGCGGCACCTTCGTCGGGTCGGTCTGCCACGCGGATCCGCAGGGTGACTGGGCGGCCACGATGGTGGCCCTCGGCGGCAAGATCATCGCCCAGGGACCCAACGGCAAGCGCGCGATCGATGTGCGTGAGTTCGTGCTCGGACCCTTCACGAACGCGTTGGCCTACAACGAGATCGCCGTCGAGGCGGTGATCCCCGGTGCCAAGGGGACTCCGCGCGGCGGGTATCTGAAGCTCGAACGACGCGTCGGCGACTTCGCGACGGCGTCCGTCGCGGTGGCACTGGACATGAACGGCGCGACCGTGGGTCGCGCGGGCTGCGCACTCGCGGGCGTGGGCGGCCGCACCATCGATGCCAACGACGCCATCTCCGTTCTCCAGGGCAAGGCGCTCACCGCGGAGAACATCGAGGCCGCGGCCGACGCCGTCGCCGCAGCTGCTGAACCGCGCACGGACCACCGCGGATCGGCCGACTACAAGCGACACATCGTGAAGACGTTCGTGACGCGCATCCTGACCAACATCGCCAACTCCGAGCAGAAGGCAGCGTGACAATGTCGAGCCTCTATGACGAAGTAGCCCCGACTCCGGGCGCGGATGTTCCCGTGCGCCGCGTCACCATCAAGGTCAATGGTGAGAAGCGGACTGTCGACGTCGAGCCGCGGCTGCTCCTTGCTCACCTGCTTCGCCAGGGCCTGGCGCTGACCGGCACCCATACCGGCTGCGACACCACGAACTGCGGCGCCTGCACTGTCCTGTTCGACGGCCGTCCGATCAAGAGCTGCACGATGCTCGCCGTCCAGGCCGACGGCCACAGCGTCGAGACGGTCGAGGGGATGTCGTCGGCCAGTGAGCTGCACCCGATCCAGGAGGGCTTCAAGGAGGAGCATGGCCTGCAGTGCGGGTTCTGCACTCCCGGCATGATGCTGGCCTCAAAGGCGCTCCTCGAGCGCAACCCCAATCCCACCGAGGACGACGTCCGGTGGGCGCTGTCCGGCAACCTCTGCCGGTGCACTGGCTACCAGAACATCGTCAAGGCCGTCCTCTGGGCCGCCGAGAAGATGCGCGACGAGCAGACGCAGGAGGCGTGATGGCTCTGGACGAGATCAAGATCGGTGGCATGGGCGCGAGCCGTCGCCGCGTCGAGGACAACCGCTTCATCCGGGGCAAGGGCCGCTACGTCGACGACATCGTGCTGCCCGGCATGCTGCACATGGAGATCCTCCGCAGCAATGTCGCGCACGCTCGCATCAAGTCCATCGACACCTCGGCCGCGTGGGAGGTGCCCGGCGTCCGCCTCGTCCTCACCGGCGAGATGATGGCGGCCCGCAACCTCGCATGGATGCCCACGCTGTCCTACGACACCCAGGCGGTCCTGGCGACCGACAAGGTCCGCTTCCAGGGCCAGGAGGTCGCCGCCGTCATCGCCGACGACCCGTACATCGCCAAGGACGCGTGCAGCAAGATCGTCGTGGAGTACGAGCAGCTGCCCGCCATCGTCAACCCGGTCCAGGCGCAGGATCCCGAAGCGCCCCTTATCCGGGACGACAAGGAGAACCAGCCGACGAACAAGATCTTCGACTGGGAGATCGGCGACAAGGAGCGCACCGATCAGGCGTTCGCCCAGGCCGACGTCGTCTCCACCATCGATCTCCACTACCCGCGTTCGCACCCGTCTCCGCTTGAGCCCTGCGGCTCGATCGCGGACTACGACCGCGCCACGGGCAAGCTCACCGTCTACATGACGTCACAGGCGCCGCACATCGTCCGTGCCGCGGTCGCGATGGTCGCGGAGCTGCCGGAGCATCAGATCCGGATCGTCTCGCCCGATCTCGGCGGCGGCTTCGGCAACAAGGTGCCGATCTACCCGGGCTACGTCATCTCGATCCTCGCATCCATCCTCACCGAGCGTCCGGTCAAGTGGATCGAGGACAAGACCGGCAACCTGATCTCGACGGGATTCGGCCGCGACGTGTACCTGCGCGGCGAACTGGCGCTGCGCAACGACGGCAAGATCCTGGGCATGCGGATGCACACCGTGTCCGACCACGGCGCCTTCTTCGCAGACGCGCAGCCGACCAAGTTCAAGATCGGCCTGATGCACTCGACGTTCGCCTGCTACGACATCCCGGCGGCGCACCTGACGAGTGAGGGCTGGTACACGAACAAGGCCCCGGGTGGTGTGGCGTATCGCTGCTCGTTCCGGGTCACGGAGGCGATGTTCTTCCAGGAGCGCATGGTGCACGCGGCCGCGAACGATCTCGGCATGGACCAGGCCGAGTTCCGCCGGGTGAACCTGGTCAAGGACGACATGTTCCCCTACCGCACGGCGTTCGGGTTCCTCACCGACTCGGGCCAGTACGGCAAGTGCCTGGACGTCGGCCTCGAGGCCATCGGGTACAGCACCTTCAAGGAGGAGCAGGAGGAGGCGCGCAAGCGCGGCAAGCTCCTCGGCATCGGCATCTCGACCATGACCGAGCCGCTCGGCGCCGGCAACAGCCGCGAGTACGACATCATCGGCATCAAGATGTTCGACTCGGCAGAGTTGCGCGTACACATGACCGGCAAGGCGATCCTGCGCACCGGGGCCAAGACCCAGGGCCAGGGCCACGAGACCACGTGGGCGCAGATCGTCGCCCATGAGCTCGGCATCCCGGCAGACGACATCGTCGTCGAGGAGGGCGACACCGACACCGCGCCCTTCGGCATGGGTACGTACGCATCGCGTTCGACGCCCGTGGCCGGTGCGGCAGTGGCAATGGTGGCCCGCAAGATCCGGGCCAAGGCACGCAAGATCGCGGCGCACCTCCTGGAGGTGTCCGAGGAGGACATCGAGTGGGAGCTCGGCCGGTTCTACGTGCGCGGCAACCAGGAGCGTGGCGTCACGATCCAGGACTGCGCGCTTGCGGCCTACAGCAACGTCCCGGACGGACTCGAGCCTGGCCTGGAGAACAACGCCTACTACGACCCGCCGAACCTGACGTGGCCGTTCGCCGCCTACATCTGCAAGGTCGAAGTCGATGCCGAGACCGGCGTCTGGGATGTGCTGAAGTTCGTCGCGGTCGACGACTGCGGGGTGCGCATCAACCCGATGATCGTCGAGGGTCAGATCATGGGCGGCCTGACCGAGGCGTACGCCATGGCGAACATGCAGTACATCACCTTCGACGAGGAGGGCAACTGCATCGGTTCGAACTACATGGACTACCTGCTGCCGACCGCATGGGAGACGCCCGGCTTCGAACTGCATGAGGTCGTGACTCCTTGCCCGCATCACCCGATCGGCGCCAAGGGCATCGGCGAGTGTGCGACCGTCGGTGGCCCGGCGGCGTTCGTGAACGCCGTGATGAACGCCATCGAGCACACCGGTGTGCGCAACGTCGACATGCCGCTCATGCCGAACCGGGTGTACGAGGCGTTGCAGACGGGGCAGAACGTCTCGGGCATGCCGCCGGTCAAGGTCGGATGACGTGACCGATCACCGGCCGGCCGAGGGCGCGGACGTCATGGCGAAGGCGCTGGAGCTGCTGGGCTCCGGCGAGTCCTTCGTGATGGCCACCGTGGTGTGGCGTCAGCCGCCGTCCTCGGGCCAGCACGGTTCCCGTGCGATCGTCACGGCGGACGGGACGCTCTACGGATGGATCGGTGGCGCATGCGCCGAGCCGGTCATCATCCGCGAGGCCAAGCGGGTCTTGGAGAGGGGCGAGTCCACGTTGCTGTGGCTCGGCCAGGAAGCCGACCTGACCGGCATGCATGTGCCGGAAGGCGTCATGACTGTGCCGATCTCGTGCCAGAGCGACGGTGCGCTGCAGATCTTCATCGAGCCCGTCACCGCAGCCCCGCACGTACTGGTCGTCGGCCGATCGCCGATGGCGCTCACCCTCGTCGATCTCGTCCGGGACGTCGGATGGCGCGCGGACATGGTGGACGGCCCGGACTTCACGGCCGCCATGGTCACGGCGTCCACAGTCGTGATTGTCGCGACCCAGGGCCACGGTGACGAGGAGGCGATCCAGGAGGCCGTCCGAGCGGATGCCGTCTTCGTCGGCCTCGTCGCCTCCCGCAAGCGCGGGGAGGTCGTGCGTGGCTTCCTTGCCGACCAGGGGGTGCCGACCCAGAAGCTGGATCAGGTGCACGTGCCGATCGGACTCGACCTCGGCCACACCAGCCACCGGGAGATCGCCGTGTCGATCCTCGCCGAGCTCGTGCAACTGCGCGCCGCGGGTGCGTTGAGGCCTCGGCAGCGAACACTGCTGCCGGTGATCGAGCCGGAGCAGGTCATCGATCTCGTGTGCGGCATGACGGTGGAAGCCGTCCCTGCCAACCGGCCGTATGAGTTCGAGGGCACCACGTACTACTTCTGCGCCATGGGGTGCAGGAAGGCATTCGAGAAGGACCCCGCTTCGTTCATCTCTCGGGAGGTTCCATGCTGATCAACCAGTCGTTCGACATCGATCAGCCAGTCGATCAGGTCTGGAAGTTCTTCGACGACATCCCCCTCGTCGCGGCGTGCATCCCGGGTGCGGACCTCACCAACCAGGTGGGCGACGATCACTACGAGGGTGACGTCATCATCTCGGCCGGTCCGGTGAAGCTCGAGTTCTCCGGGGCGGTGAAGATCAAGGAACGGGACGAGGCCCGCAAGGCCCTCGTACTCGACGCCGCGGGCGCGGACAAGAAGGGTCGCGGCGCGGCGAACATGCTCATGACGATCGCACTCAAGCCCCTGGGTGCGTCGACGAAGGTCGACATCAGCATGGACCTCGCGATCTCCGGAGCCGCGGCCCAGTACGGACGCGGACTGGTCGCGGACGTCACCGGCGTCCTCGTCGACCAGACCGCGACCTCGATGAAGGCGCGCATCACCGCAATGGCCGAAGGGCGAGACCCGATGGCCGTCGGTGGACCACAGGCGGCCAGCGGACTCTCCATCGGCATCACCGCATTCATGCGGGCCGCGAAGCGCGTGTTCGCGCGGTTCTTCCTGCCCTACGAGCCGGCGCCGAGCCGCTAGAACCGGAGGTTAGACATGAGTCTGTGGTGGATCGGCAATCTGATCCTTCTCATCGTCGTCGTTCCCGTCCTCGTGGCGCTGCTCAACATGCTGCTGGCTGCGCTCGAGCGCATCCGTGGCGCGTCGGAGGACGCCCTCGCGGGAGGTGTCGCCCTCATCGGCGAGCTGAACACCACCCCGGAGTTGCTCGAGACGACGGACGACGTCATCAAGGAAGTAGCCAACGGCGCAGTGCGCTACGCCGGTCCCGTCTCGAAGCTGCTGGGTTAGGAGCCAGAAATGCCAGCCGAAGCAATCGTCACGCTGATCATCGGTGCGCTGATCATCGCCGCCGCCGCCCTGGGCCTGCTGCGGGCCGCGCTGCACCTGTCCTCCACCTCGAAGACGCTCGGCGCACTCGACGGTGGCGTGCAGGTCATCGTGCAGAAGACCTCCACCGTCCCGTCCACCGTCGCGTCGGTCAACCAGAGCCTTGCTCCGGTCCGTGCCTTCGCGGATTCGATCTAGGGAGGGCTGATGGACTTCACCGGACATGAAGGCTGGCTCATCGGGTACCTCATCGGCCTGGTGATCGTGCTCGTGGTCGTCGCGCTCGTCGTGCCGATCCTCGTGCTCGCCTGGCGGATCGGGAACCAGGCGGGCACCATCCTCGCCGGCCTCCAGGAGGCGGAGAAGAACACCGCCGGGCTCGCGGGACTGAACGAGACCATCGAATCCGCACTGGCCGTCATCGCCGGCCTCAAGCGCGGCCGCACCAGGCTGGGAGGCTGACGTGGACGCACAGGTTGAGCAGTTGTGGCTGATCGCCAACATCCTCGGGGCGATCGTGGTCGTGGTCGTGGCGGCGTTGCTGACGCTGCTGGTGATCTTCGTGGCCCGCATCCGCAAGCGGGTGGCCGCCATCAAGGCCACGCTGGCCACGATCAAGGAGAACACGGCTGACACGGAGCTGATCACGACGACCGCAGGCGGCGTCGAGTTGGTGCTGGCAGAAGGACTGGAACACCATCTGTTCCTCGGACGAGTACTGGACAAGGTGCGCTCATGACCTCTCTGCAGTGGTTCACCGTCATCGTCATCGTGGCGCTCATCGCGGTTCTGGCGATCTACCTCTACATCGTCAGCAACCAGCTGAAGAAGGTGGCCTCGGACCTGGAGGATTCGGCGGATCTCGTCTGGCAGGTCAAGGCGGATGCGGAGTCGATCGCGCCCGGTCTGACCTCCATCAACACGACCGGCCGTGTGGTGGCGGGCGCACTGCCCCTGCTCTACGGCATGGGTGAGGGCATCGTGGTGGGGGCCACGTTCGACCATGACGAGCACGTGCACGACCCGGTGGCGAAGCCCGCCATGGGTACGCGCCGGTCACGGCTGATGGAGGCGGTAGGCGTCAACCTCGACGAGTAGTCGGGTGCGCGGTTGCCGCTAGCGGGGCTTGCGTTCGGTGGTGAGGGCGTCTGTGACCGACGTGTCATAGGCGCCGATCCATTCCGCTTTCCATGACTTGTCGAACTTGTTGGTGTTGCAGCTCGGATCGTAGATCGCGATCAGTTCCTGGCTGATCTGCTCGCGATGCGCGGCCGTGCCACCCGGCACGTCGAGCCAGCACACATGCAGGTTGAACTTGCCACCGGCGCGCTCGATCCACGCGGAGGACCGGGGGTGGCGAAACGGGAATCCCTCGGCGGACAGGTCGTCGGAGTGGCCGACGAAGATGACCGAGAACTCCTGTGGCCTCTGCGGATTGGACTTGGCGAGCACGGCGAACACGGCGGGCTGGGGCGGTGCCGTCCAGCCGGCCAGGGCGCGCGGGCCTTCGAAGGAGTAGCCGGCGAGGCTGCCGAGCCTGATCACGGAATCTGATCCTCGAGCTCGGCGTAGTCCTCGTCCTCGCTCAGCGACTCGGCACGAACCACCGGCCAGACGGGGAGGGAGGTCCTGGCCACGGCCTCGGCGAACTGCCGGAGTGCCTCCTCGACCGCGAGGTCGGAGTTCTCGGCCTCCACCACGATCTGGGCGCCGTAGCCGTACGTGCCCATGCCGCTTGCGATGCCGTTCAGGGATGCCACCGCGTCCGCGAGTTCGACGGTCTCCTCGAGGGTGACCTCGCGGTCGCCCTCGGTCTCCAGCGAAATGCTGTATCGCATCGTCACCCCACCTTCGCCAGCCGGTCGGCCAGCCGCTCGAGGCTAGCGAGGTTGTGGCCGGAGTGCACCTCGTCGATGTACGGGTCCGAGACGATCATTCCCAGGGTCGCGGGGACGTAGTCGACAGCGTCGCCCTTGTGCGGGTTGACCCAGATGACGCGGTGGGCGATGCGGGACAGGCTCTCCATCGCCTCAGCCAGCTCCTGCGGCTCGCCCCTGTCCAGGCCGTCGGAGCAGATCACCACGATCGCGCCGCGTCCCAGCCGGGACTTCCGGGCCTCGCGGGTGAACTGCCGAAGCGAGTCCCCGATCCGCGTGCCGCCGTCCCAGTCGAGGACCGACTCCCCGGCCAGCCGCATGGCGTCGTCCGGGCTGCGCCGATCGAGGGACTTCGTCACCCGGGTCAGGCGGGTGCCGAAGCAGAAGACGTCCACCTTCGCGTTGGCGCGTCGGGCCGAGTAGGCGAACTGCAGCAGGTTGCGGGAGTAGTCCGCCATCGAGCCGGAGACGTCGAGGATCAGGACCAGCGGGCGGAGCTTCTCCTTGCGTCGTCTGAATGCGAGCTCGCGTGGCTCACCGAGCGCGCGCATGCTCTCGCGCACCATGCGCCGCATGTCGAGTGCGGCTGTCCTGCGGGACCTGGTCATCCGGTGCGTGCGGCGCTTGGGCGGTGTCACCTTCATCCGCGACATGAGCCGGCGCAGCCGGCGCAGCTCCTCGTCCGTGCAGTCGGCGAAAGCCTTGTATCGGTAGATCTCCGACGTGCTCGCAACGTAGCCGAGCTTCACCTCGTCCGGGCTCACCTCGCCGGGCAGCCCCGCCTCAGTGTTCGGGATCTCGATGGTCGCGCCGGCATTGGACGAGGATCGGAGCACCTTCTTCAGCTCGTCCGAAGCGGAGATGTCGTTGCCCAGGAAGAACCGCTGGAACACCTCGTTGTAGACGGGGACGAACTCCCGGCGGCGCACCAGGCTGGCCCGCCCTGCCCAGTACACGTCCATCAGATCGGTGACGTCGAGCGCGGCCACACCCGAGCAGAAGGTCAGCAGGTCGTCGGTGCCGATCGACATGCCCGCGTCACGCAGGGCATGCCCGAAGTCGATGAGGAGTGCATCGACGTCGTCAGGCGAGGACATCCCGGACGCTCTTCGAGGTGTACTCCAGGTCGTCGCGGTCCTTCACGACGGCGCCGAGCGTGTCGAGCGCGGCCGCCTCCGTGAGGGTCTCCACACCGAGCGCGTCGAGGCTCTCGGTCCAGTCGATGGTCTCGGCGACGCCGGGCAGCTTCTCCAGGTCCATGGCCCGCAGCTTGTTGACCGCGGCGACGACCTGGGAGGTGAGGGCGGGTCCGACCCCGGGCAGCCGCGAGCGGACGATCTCCACCTCGCGCTCCTGATCGGGGAAGCCGATCCACGTGTAGAGGCAACGCCTCTTCAGGGCATCGTGCAGCTCGCGCGTGCGGTTGGACGTGAGGATCACGATGGGTCGTGACTCCGCGGCGATGGTGCCGACCTCGGGGATGGTCACCTGGAAGTCGCTGAGCAACTCCAGCAGGAACGCCTCGAACTCGTCGTCGGCGCGGTCGATCTCGTCGATCAGGAGGACGCACCTATCGCCGGCGCGGACCGCCTGGAGCAGCGGGCGCTCCACGAGGAAGCGCGGCCCGAAGAGGTCCTCGTCGGAGGTGGCGAGCTGGGACTCGTTGAGCGACCGGACGAACAGCATCTGGCGGGCGTAGTCCCACTCGTACAGGGCGTGGTGCATGTCGATGCCCTCGTAGCACTGGAGCCGGATGAGGTCGCGGCCAAGCATCGTCGCGAGGGTCCGGGCCAGCTCCGTCTTGCCGACGCCTACCTCGCCCTCCAGCAGCAGCGGCTTGCCCAGTTTCAGTGCGAGCAGCAGGGTCGTGGCCAGGCCCCGGTCCGCGATGTAGCCCTGGTCACGGAGATCGTCGGTCAGCGAGCTGACGGTCGTGTCAGCGAAGGTTGAGGCCATCGAGGTCAGCTGTAGCCCAGCAGGTCGCCGAGGGACTGGCCGCTGCGCTTGCCCTCGCGCTCGAGCTTGTTGCGCCATGCGGTGGCCACGTCGACGCCCTCTTCGCCGAACCCGTCGAAGTTGACGTCCTTCATGTTGCGGCACGACTTGTTGGGGTTGCACTCGGCGTCGAGTTCTTGCATTGCGCCGGGCGTGCCCTGCCAGATGGCGCGCAGGACCTCAGCCGAGCCGTCGATGTCGTTGCTCATGTGGTGCCCTCTCGTCGTCCTTGGAAGGGTAGCAACGGTTGGGAGATCCCGCAGGTGGAGATTCCGGGGCCATGCGCGGACCGCTCCGCGAATCGGGCCCCCGCACTAGGGTTTCCGCATGAGCGAGAACCCCCTGACGCACCTGAACGAGCGCGGTGAGGCCCGGATGGTGGACGTCACCGGAAAGGACGTGACGACGCGCTCTGCGACTGCTCGTTGCCGGGTCACGGTCTCCGATGAGGTCGCCGCACTGCTGCGCTCGGGCGGGATGCCGAAAGGGGATGCGCTGGCGGTGGCCCGCATCGCGGCGATCCAGGCGACCAAGCGGACGCCGGACCTGATCCCGCTGTGCCATCCGATTGCGGTGCACGGGGTCGACGTCGAGGTGACGTTGGTGTCCGAGGGGGCCGGTGCCGTCGTCGAGGTCGTCGCGACCGTGCGCACGGCGGATCGGACGGGCGTCGAGATGGAGGCGCTCACCGCGGCTGCCGTGGGCGGGCTGACCGTGATCGACATGGTGAAGGGCAAGGACCGCTCAGCGGCGATCTCTGAGGTGGTGCTGCTCGAGAAGCTCGGCGGGCGGTCTGGGCACTGGGTGCGCGAGGCATGACGTACGTCGGGCGAGTCATCACCTGCTCGACCAGGGCGGCCGCTGGCCTGTGGGAGGACACGTCCGGGCCGATCCTCGTCGCCGGGCTGCTCGAACTGGGGATCGACGTGGGGGACCCAGTCGTTGTGGCCGATGGTGAGCCGGTGCTCGAGGCGCTGCGCGCCGCCGTCGCGGACGGCGTCGACGTCGTGCTGACGACGGGGGGCACCGGGCACACGCCGCGTGACCTCACTCCGGAGATGACGCGCCAGGTCATCGAGCGCGAGTCACCGGGGCTGGCGGAGGCGATCCGCGCCTACGGGGTCGCACACGGGGTGCCGACCGCGGTGCTGTCGCGGGGCGTCGCCGGGATCGCCGATTCCACCCTGATCGTCAACGCGCCGGGCTCGAGCGGGGGAGCCAAGGACACGGTGGCCGCGTTGGGTCCGGTGCTGCTGCATGCCCTCGACCAGATTGCCGGTGGGGACCATGTCCGTCACCCCTGACGAGCCCCCGGTCGGTCTTGAGGTTGGTGGTCGCGAAACGGCGGTTTCCCGACCACCAACCTCAAGACCGACGGGGACGGACGGGGAGGCGGAGCTAGGGCTTGGCGGCGCTGAGGAGCAGAGTCGCCACGTCGACGACCTCGACGCCCTGAGCTGAGCCCTCGCCCTGGCGGCCGACGACCGCGTCATTGAGCATCACGGAGCAGAACGGGCACGCCACCGCCACCTTGCTGGCGCCCGTGGCGATGGCCTCGTCACCGCGGTTGACGTTGACGCGCGTACCGATCTTCTCCTCCATCCACATGCGGGCACCGCCGGCGCCGCAGCAGAAGGACTTGTCGCCGTGCCGCTCCATCTCGACACGGTTGGCGCCCGTCGCATCGACGAGCTCGCGCGGTGGGACGTACACATTGTTGTGCCGGCCGAGGTAGCAGGGATCGTGGTACGTGACCTTCTGGTCCACGGGAGCTACGGGGGTCAGCCGACCGGCCTTGACCAGGTCGTTGAGCAGCTGCGTGTGGTGCACCACCTCGTAGTTGCCGCCGAGCTGCGGGTACTCGCGCTTGAGCGTGTTCAGGCAGTGCGGGCAGGTCACGACGATCTTGGTCGCCTTGATCTCGTTGAGCACCTCGACGTTCTGCATGGCCTGCATCTGGAACAGGAACTCGTTGCCGGCGCGTCGGGCCGGGTCGCCGGTGCAGGTCTCACCCTCGCCGAGCACCATGAAGTTCACGCCCGCGATGTTCAGGAGTTCTGCGACGGCCTTGGTAGTGCGCTTTGCGCGGTCCTCGAAGGCACCCGCACAGCCGACCCAGAAGAGGTAGTCGACGTCGGCCGGGATCGTCTCCTCGTCGTTCATGCCGAAGACGCGCACGTCGAAGTCGACCTCGGCGATCCAGTCGTTGCGGCCCGAGGCGTTCATGCCCCACGGGTTGCCCTTGGTCTCGAGATTCTTGAACAGGCCGTTGAGCTCGGTGGGGAACTCACTGGCGATCATGACCTGGTTGCGTCGCATGTCGACGAAGTGGTCGATGTGCTCGATGTCGACCGGGCACTGGTTGACGCATGCGCCGCACGTGGTGCAGGACCAGAGCGCCTCCTCGTCGATCACAGGCAACTCAAGGCCAGTGCTGCGGTGGCCATCGAACGTGTAGCCGTCCTCGGCCGCGTGCTCACTGCCCTCGCGCGAACCGATGAACGGACGCTCCACCTGCTCTCGCACCTCGGCGCTGACGGACGCGAGCGCCTCCTCGTGCATCTCGCCGAGACCGGGGTGCTCGCCCTTGGCAGCCATCAGATACGGAGCCTGCGTGAACATGGTGTCCCGCAGGTTCATGATCATGAGCTTCGGGCTCAGCGGCTTGCCGGTGTTCCACGCGGGGCACTGCGACTGGCATCTGCCGCATTCCGTGCAGGCCATGAAGTCGACGTAGTTCTTCCACGTGAAGTCGGCGATGTGGCCCTTGCCGAAGGTCGCGTCGTCCGGCGGGTCCTCGAAGTTGACCGGCTCGCCCTTGTAGTAGATCGGCAGCAGCGGGCCAAGGGCGTTGGGACGACGGGACGTGTAGACGTTCACCGGCGCCGAGAAGATGTGCAGGTGCTTGCTGTGCAGCACGATGAGCAGGAACGCGAGGATCACGGTGACGTGCGCCCAGATGAAGACCGTCTCCACCCACATGTTCAGATCGCCCAAGCCCTCGAGCAGGCCGCCGACCCACTTCGACGCGAACGCTCCCTCCATGTCGAGAGCGTGCTCGGCGCTCTCGATGATGTTGTTGACCTTCGCGCCGCGGTACGTCAGCAGCGTGAAGACGACGAGGAAGATCATCACCAGGACGAGCCAGGCGCCCTTGGTGTGGGAGCCGAAGAACCTCGACGCCCGGCCCTGCTTCGCGGGGTTGTTGGTCAGGCGGATGATCGCGAACATCACGATGCCGATGAACACGAGGACGGCGAAGAGGTCCTCCATGAACCGGACGACCTGCCACGTGCCGATGATCGGAATGGAGAAGTTCTCGATCACGAGTTCGCCGAATGCGGTGACCACGGTGATGCCGAGGATCAGGAACCCCCAGAAGGCGAACACGTGGGCCACGCCGGGAACGGTCCACTTGAGCAGCTTCCGCTGCCCCAGGACCTCGGTGGCTTCGGCCTCGACGCGCTTGGGTGCGTCACTCGTACGACCCACGGCCTGCTTGCCGGACCGGCCGAGATTGACGAGGAACCAGCCCCGCTTGAGAGCGAAGGCGAGCAGGACGAGGGTGATGGCGGCGCCGACGATGGCGCGTATCAGCATGTGCGAGTCCACACCCGCAGACTATCCCTTCTAGGACGTCCTAGTAGTTTCGAGCGGCTACGTCACGTCGATGGGCCTCGTCGTGGACAGGCTGACGCGGTGTCCGACGCGCAACCTACGCCGCTGACCATGGTCGGCAGGCTGATGCGGCGAGGTACATCGTGCGGAATCCTCGCCACGGAAGTCGCCACGGTAGTAGTCGGCATGGCGTTCTGGTCGCCAACAGGTTCGGAGGCTATTGCGCAGTTGGCGGTCGTACTCGGGCGGATTGCCCTGAGTCGCTGCTGCCTGTGGTTCCGGTGTCCCTCGCGACCTTTGGCAGGCGGTCTGCTCCGCGCTCTTCCTCGGTCTGCGCGACGTTGATGTGGGTGCTCGCCAGCGCTGGGCGGCGGCGAGTGGTGCACCTGCCGCTGAATCCCCTGTGGCTGGCTGTTCCGCTGCTTCTGCTGATGGTCTGGCTCAAGCCCCCGAACCAGGGTGAGGCACGCGACGTCGTGACCTGGATGGCGATCGTGTGTCATGGGCGCCGTCCTGATATCGCTGACCCTTGAGTTGATTGGCATCGCTGAGGCTTGGTACGTGCGCGAGGAGTTCGAGCCGTTCCTGCCGTTCGACCGGACCTCCTACTGGCTGCCGCTTGAGTCGAACTGTTCGGGCTGACGGTCGCTGGGCCGGACCCGTTCCTGCACCCGAACTATGGCGGGTGCCGATCGGAGTGCTTCCTCATGATGGTCGGTATGCTGCCGTCAGCGCTGGGCTGCGGTCATGTTCGTGCTGGCCGGAGTTCGTGGTCCTCGCTGCTGACCGCCAGTCGCACCGCGGTGATCGGGACCATCGGCTGGTTGTCGCTGTCGTCTCGGCAGGCGCAGGTGGTGCTTGGTCTCGCGGACGGTGGGCCGAGTTGGCCCGACCTCGCTGGTGGCGCTGAGGCAGGTGCAATCGTCGTCCTGCTGGGGCTGACTGGTCCTCGCCGGGCTGGCGTCAGGTGCGCCGAAACGTCGCTCAGTCGGGCCGAACGGGACGATCTGGCCGTGTACGCCCGTGTATGTGGCTGTTGAGTCCCCGTGGTTCGGGTAGCCGCGACGAGCGCATCGGCTCGGCGGTCGCAACGTCGGGGAGCTGCCCGGACTGGGCTCCACTGCCCACAACCTGTTGCCTCGACACGCTGTCCGTCTCGGCTGTCGGCTGTGCTGGGCACGCTGCTGGCGGTGGCCAGCGCTCACCCTGTGCGCGTTGCTCATGGCCGCCCGCGTGCGGCGCTCGCGGCCGTGAGACCTGCTAGGATGCCTCGGGCTGGGCCTGGCGTCCTGATCCTGGGCTGCGCGACCTCACGGAGGCGCTGGTCGACCTCTCTGGCGGGTCTGCTGGCCGCACCTCCACAATCGATCCTGCTTCGTTCGTGGTCTACTGCCGCCCAGCGTCGAGTGACTACCCGCCCGCCCGACGGTCACCGCGCCACCAGACCAAGCCCGCCGGACATCACGAACTCGACTGCCGCCTGAAGCTCGGGCGCGAGGAACCGGTCCGGCCCGGGCCCGGGGACAGCGACCCTGAGGCGGCGCACCACATCGGCAGTGGCCGGCGAGGGCTCCAACGGAGCGCGCAGCTCCACCGCCCGCGCCGCCGCTACCAGCTCGACCGCCAGGATCCGGGCCAGGTTCTCCACTACCTTCCGCAACTTGCGTCCGGCGTGCCAGCCCATGGACACGTGGTCCTCCTGCATGGCCGAACTCGGGATCGAGTCGACGCTCGCGGGCGCGGCAAGGCGCTTGTTCTCGCTGACCAGCCCCGCCTGCGTGTACTGCGCGATCATCAGCCCGGAGTCCACGCCGGGGTCGTCGGCGAGGAACGGCGGCAGGCCGTGACTGCGCTTCGCATCCAGCATCCGATCGGTGCGCCGCTCAGACATCGAGCCGAGGTCCGTGGCCGGAATGGCCAGGAAGTCCAGCACATACGCCACCGGCGCCCCGTGGAAGTTGCCGTTGCTGGAGATGGTGCCGTCCGGCAGGACGACGGGGTTGTCGATCGCTGCGGCGAGCTCGCGCTCCGCGACCATGCGGGCGTGGGCCAGCGTGTCGCGCACCGCTCCGGTCACCTGCGGCGCGCATCGCAGTGAGTACGCGTCCTGGACCCGGTCGTCGTTCACCTTGTGCGAAGCGACGATCTCGGAGCCGTCCAGCACCGCGAGCATGCGCGCCGCGCTCACCGCCTGACCGGGGTGCGGGCGCAGTTCGGTGTGCAGGTCGGCGCGGAAGACTTGATCGGTACCGAGCAGGCCTTCGACGCTCATCGCCGCGATGGTGTCGGCGGCGTCGCACAGCAGTTCCAGGTCCGCGATCGACATGACGAGCATCCCGAGCATGCCGTCGGTTCCGTTGATGAGGGCCAGGCCCTCCTTCTCACGCAGTTCGACGGGCTCGATGCCCGCCGCGGCCAGCAGCTCCGGAACCGGATGCTCGATGCCAGAGCGATCGGTGGCCCGCCCCTCGCCCATGTACACCAGGGCGCAGTGCGCCAGCGGAGCCAGGTCTCCGCTGCAGCCGAGTGAGCCGTACTCGTGCACCACCGGGGTGATCCCGGCGTTCAGCACGGCCGCCATCGTCTCGGCCACCACCGGCCGGGCACCGGTGCGTCCGCTCGCGAGCGTCTTCAGGCGCAGCAGCATCAGCGCGCGGACGACCTCGCGCTCGACGGGTGCACCCATGCCGGCCGCGTGCGAGCGCACCAGAGAGCGCTGCAGCTGCACTCGGCTCTCCACCGGTATGTGCCGGTTCGCCAGCGCACCGAACCCGGTGGAGATGCCGTACGCCGGAGTGTCCGACGCCGCGAGCGCCTCCACCTGTGCGCGACTGGCGGCCATCGCGGCCAGCGCGGACGGAGACAGCGACACCTCGGGCGTCGTGCCTGGCGACCGCGACGACGTCGTCCAAGGACATGCCGTCGGTGCCGATGATCACGGTCTCCGTCATGGGTGGACCCTAGGGGTGCTCGGCGCCTGCCAGACCCGATCGATCAGGTTGACCCCGGGGCGGTAGGCGAGGTGGACGTGGTTGGGCGCGTTGAGGCTGACGAGGTCCGCCCGACGGCCGACACTGATCTGCCCGACGTCCCCCCGGCGCAGTGCCTGCGCCCCGCCCGCGGTCGCCGACCAGACGGCCTCGTCGGGCGTGAGGCGCATGTCGCGCACCGCCACGGCGATGCAGAAGGGCAGGCTCGTGGTGAACGACGAACCCGGATTGCAGTCGGTCGCCAGCGCCACGGTGACGCCGGCGTCGATCATGCGTCGCCCGTCCGGGTACACCGCTCGCGTGCTGAACTCTGCGCCGGGCAGCAGGGTCGCGACCGTGCTGCTGCCGGCCAGCAGCTCGAGGTCCTCGTCCGACGTGAACGTGCAGTGGTCGGCGCTCGCGGCCCCGACCTCGACCGCCACCCGGATGCCGTCGCCGTGCTGCAGCTGGTTGGCGTGGATACGGGGCTGGAGTCCGCGGGCGATGCCGGACTGCAGGATCTCGCGCGCCTGGTCCGCCCCGAAGGCGCCACGTTCGCAGAAGACGTCGATCCAGCGAGCATGCGGCGCGCAGGCGTCGAGCATCGCCCCGGTGACCAGCGCCACGTAGCCGTCCGGGTCGTCCTCGTACTCGACCGGCACCACGTGCGCACCGAGGAAGGTGGTCTCGTCAGTGACCTCCGATGCCAGTCGCAGGGCGCGTTCCTCGTCGATCACCGTCAGGCCGTAGCCGGACTTCGTCTCGAACGTCGTGGTGCCGCTGGCGAGCAACTCGTCGCGGAGGCGGGCGAGCCGAGTTCGCAGGGCGTCGTCGTCGGCCGCGCGCGTCCGCTCCACAGTCCTGCGGATGCCGCCAGCGGAGTACGACTGCCCGGCCATGCGGGCCGCGAACTCGTCTGAGCGGTCGCCGGCGAACACCAGATGGGCGTGGCTGTCGACGAAGCCAGGCAGCGCGGCCCGGCCGTCGAGGTCGATGACGTGATCGGCGGGTCCGCAGTCGGCAGCGCGGCCCACCCACGCGATCCGGCCGCCTTCGACGACGAGCGCCGCATCCTCGACGATGCCCAGCTTCCCATCACCGACAGCCGGGTCGTTGGTGACGAGTGAGCCGATGTTGACGACGGCCGTGGTCCCCGGCGCCCAGGTCTCAGCCACCCAGCGTCCCCAGCATGGGGACGTGTACTCCGCGCTGCTCGGCCACCTCGACGGCTTCGTCGTAGCCGGCATCGCAGTGCCGGATCACGCCCATGCCGGGATCATTCGTCAAAACGCGCTCGAGCTTCTGCGCCGCGAGCTCGGAACCGTCCGCGACGCTGACCTGGCCGGCATGGATCGACCGGCCGATGCCGACGCCGCCGCCGTGGTGGATGGACACCCACGATGCTCCGGACGAGATGTTCAGCATGGCGTTGAGCAGGGGCCAGTCGGCAATCGCATCCGAGCCGTCGAGCATCGCCTCGGTCTCGCGGTACGGCGAGGCGACGGAGCCGCAGTCGAGGTGGTCGCGACCGATGACGATGGGCGCGCTGACCTCTCCGCGGGCGACGAGGTCGTTGAACACCGCCCCGGCCTTGTCGCGCTCGCCGTAGCCGAGCCAGCAGATGCGGGCGGGCAGGCCTTGGAAGGCGACGCGCTCCTGCGCCAGGGTGATCCAGCGTCGCAGATGCTCGTTCTCCGGGAACAGCTCGAGGATGGCCTGGTCGGTGCGCCAGATGTCCTTGGGGTCACCGCTCAGCGCGGCCCAGCGGAACGGGCCCTTGCCCTCGCAGAAGAGCGGGCGGATGTACGCGGGGATGAAGCCCGGGAACGCGAAGGCGCGGTCGTAGCCGCCCTTGCGGGCCTCGTCGCGGATCGAGTTGCCGTAGTCGAAGACCTCGGCGCCGGCGTCCATGAAGCCGACCATGGCCTCGACGTGCTTGGCCATCGATGCCTGTGCGCGCTCCGTGAACTCCTCGGGCTTCTTGTCCGCGTACTCGCGGGCGTCCTCGAAGTCGATGCCCTCCGGGATGTAGTACAGCGGGTCGTGGGCGGACGTCTGGTCCGTGACGATGTCGATCGGCACTCCGCGACGTAGCAGTTCGGGCAGGATCGTGGCCGCGTTGCCGACCAGGCCGACCGAGATGGCCTTGCGCTGGTTCTTGTACGCGACGACGCGGTCGATCGCGTCGTCGAGGCTGTCGGCGATCTCGTCGAGGTAACGATTCTCCACGCGACGACGAAGCCGTGACTCGTCGATGTCGATGATCAGGCAGGTGCCCTCGTTCATGGTGACGGCCAGCGGCTGCGCGCCGCCCATGCCGCCGCAGCCGGCGGTCACCGTCAACGTGCCCGCGAGGGTGCCCCCGAAACGCCGTTCAGCCACTGCGGCGAAGGTCTCGTAGGTCCCCTGAAGAATGCCCTGCGTGCCGATGTAGATCCATGAGCCGGCGGTCATCTGCCCGTACATGGTCAGGCCGAGGTGCTCGAGGCGCCGGAACTCGGGCCAGTTCGCCCAGTCGCCGACGAGATTGGAGTTCGCCAGCAGCACGCGCGGCGCCCACTCGTGGGTCCGGAAGACGCCGACGGGCTTGCCGGACTGGACCAGCATGGTCTCGTCGTCCTTGAGGTCGGTGAGGGTGCGCACCATCGCGTCGAACGACGCCCAGTTGCGGGCCGCCTTGCCGGTGCCGCCGTAGACGACGAGGTCGTCCGGATGCTCCGCCACCTCGGGATCGAGGTTGTTCTGGAGCATCCGCAGTGCTGCCTCCTGCTGCCAGCCGCGCGTGGACAAGGTGGTGCCGCGGGCGGCGCGGACGGGGCGGGGGCCGGAGATCGTGGTCATGGGCTCATTGGATCGGGTGCACGATCGCCTGGGAAGCCTCTCCCGGGGACTAATGTCTGGCATACCAGACACAGGGAGCAGATGTGGCGGACGCGACGGCGGCGACGCGGGCCTTGTCCGTCCTGCGCGAACTCGCATCGGCGACCGGACCGTTGACGGCAGGCACGCTGGCCCGCCGACTGTCGATACCCCGGTCGTCGACCTACCACCTGCTGAGGGCGATGAGCGCCGAGGGCTTCGTCGCGCACTACCCCGAGGAGGAGCGATGGGGGCTCGGCGTCGCGGCGTTCGAGATCGGCGCCGCCTACTTGCGGCACGAGCCGCTCGAGCACCTGGCGCGCCCCCTTGTCCATCGGCTGGCGCACCAGGTGGGCGACATCACGGCTGCCGTCGTCCACCTCGGCGTGCTGCACGGGCGCGAGACTGTCTACCTGGTCCGCGAGTCCACGCCCGCGCCGGTCACCGTCGTCGTGGACGTGGGCGTCCGGCTCCCGGCCGCGCTGACGGCGTCCGGGCGCGCGATGCTCGCCCTGCTGCCGACCGCGCAGCTGCGCGCGCTCTACCCCTCGCGGGACGCATTCGTCGACCGGACCGGCCACGGCCCCGCAACGCTCAGCGCGCTGCGGCGCCTGTTGGGGGAGGAGTCGCGACGAGGCTGGGCTGCAGAGGACGGCTTCGTCGTCGAGGGCTACGCCTCGGTCGCAGTGGCCGCTGTCGATCGTTCCGGCCGGCCCGCGGCCTCCCTCGGGTTAACGTTCCGATCGGATCGTGCCGATAACGACAAGCGACGACAGCTTGCGCAGGCCCTGCTTCCGGTGGCCGCCGACCTGTCGCGGAGATTGGGGGCGTCATGACCGATGATCCGCGCTGGCCGAGGGCGAGCGCCTGGTTGGCGGTCGATCCAGGGGACGGCCCGGTCGACTTGTCGGTGCTGGGGGTTCCCGCGTCTCGCACGTCGATCAGTCCGACGCACGCGCACCTGACCCCGAACGCGATCCGGGAGGCGCTGGCGCGCTATTCGACGTACTCCTGGACGCACGCGGTCGACGTTGCCGACCTGACTGCCCTCGATGCCGGGGACCTGCTCGACCCGGATGGCGACGAGGGAGAGGCGCGAGTGATCGGCCGGGTGGCGGAGCTCGTCGCGAGGTCACGACTCCTGGTCGCGTTGGGTGGCGACAACTCGATCACCTACTCGGTGGCGAGGGGCGCCTGGGGCCAGGAGATCGGCGCAGCCGGGCTGATCACTCTGGATGCGCACCACGATCTGCGCGACGGGACCAGCAACGGGTCGCCGGTGCGCAGACTGGTCGAGGCGGGCCTGGCGGGGATGCGCGTCGTTCAGGTCGGCATCGCTGACTTCTCGAACTCCCGGGAGTACGCAGCGCGAGCACGCGATCTGGGCATCACGGTCGTGACTCGGGACGCCCTGCGGCGACGCCCGATCGGGGACGTGATGGCCGAGGCGCTCGCAGTGGCCGCGGGCGGCGGTGGTCCCGTGCACGTCGATCTCGACGTGGACGTGTGCGACCGGTCCGTGGTGCCGGGATGCCCGGCCGCCGCACCCGGCGGGATCACCGCCGACGAGCTGCGGCAGGTGGCCTTCCACGCGGCCAAGTCGCCACGGGTCCGGTCGCTCGACATCACCGAGATCGACGCGGCGGCGGACGCCCCCGACGGCCGAACCGTCAGGCTCGGCGCGCTGCTCGTGCTCGAGGCCGCGTCCGCCCTCGCCCTCCGCTGACCCGTCGAGCGTGGAGCTGAGGCGCGACACGCCGGTGCCGGGCGCCTGAGCGCCACGCTCGACGGGATGGGGACGTCGGTCAGCAGGGCTTCTCGGCGCCCGGACGGGCGTAGAACCACCAGGCGATGCCGGTCGCGATCACCGCGAACACCACGCCGAGCGCGAAGAACAGTGTCGGGGCGATCAGGGCGAGCAGCACGCCGAAGATGAACGGTCCGTATGCCGCGATCGCGGAGGTCCAGCCGATCACGCCGCCGGCCTGACGCCGCTCGAAGATCATCGGCATCTGCTTGAACGTGCTGGCATTGCCCACGCCGGCGAAGAAGAAGATGACGAGCATCCCGATGAGGAACGACGGGAACTGGTCCGCCGACGTCGGGGACAGCTGGAAGCTCGTGTACAGCGAGCCCAGCGCGATACCGAAGGTCGCGACGACCGTCATCCGTCCACCGCCCACCCGGTCGGCGATAGGCCCGGAGATGACGCGCGCCAGCGAGCCGACGAGGGCGCCGAGGAAGGCGTACTTCAACGGGTCGATGCCCGCCTCGCCGAAGGCCTTGGTGCCGTACAGGCTGTTGATGAGCAGACCGAACCCGGCCGCGAGCCCGGAGAACGTTCCGAACGTGATGACGTAGAGGTAGGTCATCAGCCACGTGTGCTTGTTCTTGAAGATGTCCATCTGCTCGCGTACGCCGCGGGCCTGCACGGGCACGCTGCGGAGCAGCAGCCACGCGAGGATGACGGCGACGACGACGAACGGCACCCACACGTAGCCGGCGTTCTGGAACCAGACCTCGCGGCTGGCGCCGGTGTCCTTGTTCACGAGCATCTGCGACGTCCCGCCGATGATGGCGAAGCCGATGACCCACGGCGTGACGAACTGGACGATGCTCACGCCGAAGTTGCCGATGCCCGCCTGCAGGCCGAGCGCCGTGCCCTGCTTCGAACGGGGGAAGAAGTACGAGGTACTCGGCATGAAGCCGGAGAACGCACCGCCTCCGATGCCGGCCAGCGCGCCGAGCAGCAACAGCACCGCGTACGGCGTGTCCGGGTTCTGCACCGCCAATGCCCAGCCGACAAGCGGGATGATGAACAGCGCAGTCGTGAGCGTGACCAGCTTGCGGGTGCCCAGAATGGGTGGCAGGAAGGTCCAGATCAGCCGGAGGGTGCCGCCGGCGAGACCGGGCATGGCAACCAGCCAGTAGAGCTGGGCGTCACTGAGATCGAAGCCGATGCTGTTGAGCTTCGGTGCGATGGCCGAGGCGAGGAACCAGGTGATGAAGGCCAGGGTCAGTGCGAAGGTGGTGACCCACAGTGTCTTCCATGCCCGGCCGGAGTCCCATGACGCGGCGTCCTCCGGGTCCCAGGAGGGCAGCCAGTCCGAACCCTTGCGGACGGCGGTGGGGTTGCTCATGACCGGACTCCTGTCGTGGTGACGTCGGATGACTCGATGAACGGCGCCTCGTCCTCGACGGTGGCGTCATGGTCGTGCTCGAACTTGTTCTTCAGCTCCGGGCTGGCCTTGTGGAGCATGGAGACGACGGTGGCGTGCATCCAGGCGAAGGCGATGAGCGTCACCAGGAAGATCACGAAGAAGGTGGCCTGCGGCATCCCGGTCCACGCCGACGCGTAGGCGAACATCGGCGGCAGGAAGAAGCCGCCGAGCGCGCCCAGCGAACCGACCAGGCCGCCGACCGCACCGACGTCGTTCGGGAAGTACTCCGGGATGTGCTTGTAGACGGCGGCCTTGCCGACGCCCATCGCGCAGCCCATCAGGAAGACGAGGAGGGTGAAGAAGAGCACGTTCACTGACCAGGGCAGGACCTCGCTGGTCGTGCCGTCGTTGCGGTTCAAGACGATGTAGCCATACGGCATCATCAGGATTCCGGACGAGATCAGCATCGTGATGAAGGTCGCGTACATGACCTTTCGGGCTCCGAACTTGTCGGACGCGATGCCACCGAAGGGGCGCAGCAGGGAGGCCGGGAAGATGAACAGCGCGGTCAGCAGTGCGGCCTGCTGCAGCTCCAGGCCGTACACGTCCACGTAGTACTTGGGCAGCCATGCGGCCAGTGCGACGTACGCCCCGAAGACGACGACGTAGTACAGGCTGAAGCGCCACACGCGCATCTGCTTCAGGGGCTTGAGCATGGACTCCAGAGAGCGCCCGCCGCCGGGCTTGATGTCGCGGTGCGGCGTGAAGAGCCACGTAGCGGCGGCCATGGCGATCAGCAGGCCCATGTAGAGGAACGGCACGAATCGCCAGCCGCCCGGGATGAAGCCGCCGAGCAGGCCGGCGGCCGGCACCGCGGTGATCAGGGCCGGTCCGATGAACTTGGTGACGGACGCGCCGACGTTGCCGGCGCCGAAGACGCCGAGCGCCATGCCCTGGCGGTTCTGCGGCCACCAGGCGCTGACCCACGCGATGCCGACGCTGAACGAGTTGCCGGCGAAACCCACGAGGAAGGCGTACAGCAGCAGGGTCTCGTACGAGGTTGCCGTGGACACCAGGTACGCGGGGACGGCGGTCAGCACCAGCATCGCGAGGAAGACGTGCTTGCCGCCATAGCGGTCGGCGAGGATGCCTGCAGGCAGCCGCCAGATGGCCCCGTTCAGCACGGCGACGGCGGTGATCCACGCCAACTGGACGTCGCTGAGCCCGAACTCGTCGCGGATCGGGATACCGAGAACGCCGAACATCAGCCAGACGGCGAACATCAGCGTGAAGCCGAGGGTGGACCAGACGAGGACGCTCACGCGCCCCTTCTCATGAGTTTCACTTGTCACGGTCCGCATTAAAGCACAAGTCAATTCTTTTTCACGGGGACACCCGTGAAAAAGAAAAGACGTGATAGAAATAGCCCATGACCGAGCTGCCCCTCCCGGAGAGCCGGGAACGGATCCGCGCCCTGCTGGTGTCCGCCGAGCACCCGCTGTCGGTGGAAGACATCGCCGAGCAGTCCGGGCTGCACGCCAACACGGTGCGCGGTCATCTCGAGGTCTTGTTGGCCACCGGTGACGTCATGCGCGAGTCCGCTGGTATCGCCGGACGCGGTCGGCCCCGCTGGCTCTACCGTTCGAGCACGCCGGCGGTGTCCCCATTCCAGTTCCTCGCCGAGGCGCTCACGGCGCAGCTCGCGCGCATCGAGGAGCCTTTGCTCGCGGAGTCCGCGGCGCAACAGTGGGCGGACGCGCTGCCGTCCCTGCCTGTGGCCGAGTCCCCCGACGAGGCGGTAGCAGAGACGGCTGCCGCGCTCACAAGATTGGGCTTCGCCGCAGAGGTCTGCCGAGCCGGTGAGGCCATAGATCTGACGGCCTGCCCGTACGCGGATCTCGTCGACGACAACCCGGTCATCTGCGACATCCATGCCGCTCTGGTGGTGCGGCTGCTCGAGCAGACCGGCCAGCCGGTCGCCCTCGAGTCCATGGATGTCTGGGCGCGCCCGGGCCTGTGCCGAGCACGTCTGAGCCGTCCTGATCTCCGTCCGGCCCGCACCATCGAGATCTCACTAGCGGGCACCGTGATCCCCGCGGAAGGAACCCAACCGTGACCACTGTCGACGACCGATCCGCCACCGACGAGTTCCTCGTCAAGGCCGCCAGGTTCTTCACCCCCGGGAAGGTGTCGTCAGACCTGCGCACGGTCACTCGGTCGGGGGGCCGCGAGGGCGACGTCTTCTACCGCGACCGGTGGAGCCACGACAAGGTGGTACGCAGCACGCACGGCGTCAACTGCACGGGATCCTGCTCATGGAAGGTGTACGTCAAGGACGGCATCATCACCTGGGAGACCCAGCAGACCGACTATCCGACCGTAGGCCCGGACAGCCCGGAGTACGAGCCCCGCGGCTGCCCGCGCGGCGCCGCGTTCTCCTGGTACACGTACTCGCCCACGCGCGTCCGCTACCCGTACGTGCGTGGCGTCCTGCTCGAGGCCTATCGCGAGGCAAAGCGCACCCACCCCGATCCGGTCGACGCCTGGGCGGCCGTCGTCGGCGACCCCGAGACGCGGAAGCGGTACCAGCGGGCGCGTGGCAAGGGTGGCCTCGTGCGCAGCAGTTGGCCCGAGGTGCTCGAGATCATCGGGGCGGCGCACGTGCACACGGCGAAGGCGCACGGCCCCGACCGCATCTTCGGCTTCTCCCCGATCCCGGCCATGTCGATGGCCTCGCACGCGGCGGGTGCGCGGTTCATCAGCCTGATGGGCGGCTCGATGCTGTCCTTCTACGACTGGTACTGCGACCTGCCCGTCGCGTCTCCGCAGGTGTTCGGCGACCAGACCGATGTGCCGGAGTCGGCCGACTGGTGGAACGCGTCCTACCTGATCATGTGGGGCGCCAACGTCCCAGTGACGCGTACGCCGGATGCGCACTTCATGGCCGAGGCCCGGTATCGCGGCACCAAGGTCGTCACCGTCTCCCCGGACTACGCCGACAACACGAAGTTCGCGGACGAGTGGATGGCGCCACATCCCGGCACCGACGGCGCGCTCGCGATGGCGATGGGACACGTGGTCCTCAAGGAGTACTTCGTCGACCGCCAGGTTCCGCGCTTCGTCGACTACGTCAAGAAGTTCAGCGACCTGCCGTTCCTGATCTCGCTCCGGGAGAAGGACGGCGCCTGGGTGCCCGACAAGTTCGTGACGGCCGCCGACCTCGGTGACGACAGTGAGGGGGCCACCTTCAAGACCGTGCTGGTCGACAGCGCCACCGGACGACCCCACGTGCCCAACGGGTCTCTGGGATTCCGCTTCGGCGACTCCGGCAAGGGGAAGTGGAACCTCGACCTCGAGGGCATCGATCCCGCGTTGTCCCTCTACGGGGCGGCGAGCACGGAGACGGCCGAGGTGCTGCTGCCGCGCTTCGACGTCGGCCAGGCGGAGACCGAGGGCGGTGGAGTCCACCACCGAGGCGTGCCCGTCGCGCGGCTCGCGACAGCGTCGGGCGAGCGGTTGGTCACGACGGTCTTCGACCTGCTGCTGGCCCAGTACGGCGTGGGCCGGGAGGGCCTGCCCGGCAGCTGGCCGAGCGGGTACGACGACCCCGAGCCCTACACCCCGGCGTGGCAGGAGGAGATCACCGGCGTGCCCGCGGCGCAGGCGGAGCGCATCGGTCGAGAGTTCGCGCAGAACGCCGAGGACTCAGGTGGTCGCTCGATGATCATCCTGGGCGCCGGCACCAACCACTGGTTCCACTCCGACACGATCTACCGGACCTTCCTCGCGCTCGTGACCCTGTGCGGTACGCAGGGCGTCAACGGCGGCGGCTGGGCCCACTACGTCGGGCAGGAGAAGTGCCGACCGGTCACGGGATGGGCGCAGCTCGCCTTCGGGCTCGATTGGGCACGACCGCCGCGGCAGATGATCGGCACCGGCTTCTGGTACGTCCAGACCGATCAGTGGCGCTACGACCGGCTGGGTGCGGACCTGCTCGCCTCGCCGCTGGGGGAGGGCCGTTTCCGCGGGCGCTCCATGATCGACACGCTGGCGCAGTCGGCCCGGTCCGGATGGATGCCGTCGTATCCGCAGTTCGATCGCCATCCGTTCGAGCTCGTCGACGAGGCGGAGGCAGCGGGCCAGGAGCCCGCTGCATACGTCACCCAGCAGCTTCAGGACGGCAAGCTCACCTTCGCCATCGAGGACCCGGACGCGGAGGGCAACTGGCCACGCATCCTCACGGTCTGGCGCGCCAACTTGCTCGGTTCGTCTAGCAAGGGCAACGAGTTCTTCCTACGGCACCTGCTCGGCACGAGCAACGCAGTGCGCGCGGAGGAGGCGCCGCCCGGCGAGCGCCCGCAGGATGTGAAGTGGCGGGACGAAGCGCCGGAGGGGAAGCTCGACCTGCTGGTCAGCATCGACTTCCGCATGACGAGCACGGGACTTTTCGGCGACATCCTGCTGCCGGCCGCGACCTGGTACGAGAAGCACGACCTGTCCACGACGGACATGCACCCGTACGTGCACGCCTTCACGCCGGCCATCGACCCGCCGTGGGAGACGCGCAGCGACTACGACATCTTCCAGGCCCTGGGCCGAAAGGTCTCAGAGCTCGCACCCGGACACCTCGGGGTGCACAAGGATCTTGTCGCCGTGCCGCTGCTGCACGACACGCCCGATGAGATGGCGGTGCCCGGTGGCGTCGTGCGGGACTGGAAGTCCGGCGAGGTGGATCTCGTCCCGGGAGTGACGGCTCCGAAGTTCGTGGTTGTCGAGCGGGACTACCTCTCCCTGGGGGCACGCATGTCGGCGCTCGGTCCGCTGACGGCGAAAGCGGGGATGGTTACGAAGGGCGTCCCCTTCAACCCGGACGTGGAGGTCGAGCAGCTCGCACACCGCAACGGCGTGATCGGGGAGGGGGCTGCGGCGGGGCGACCGTCATTGGCAACCGACGTGCATGCCTGCGAGACGATCCTCGCCCTCTCGGGCACGACCAACGGACGACTCGCCGTGCAGGGCTTCCGTGCGATGGAGGCGCGGACTGGTCGGCGCCTCGCCGACCTGGCCGAGGAGGAGGAGGGCAAGCACATCACCTTCCCCGACACCCAGGCGCGCCCGGTGCCCGTGATCACCAGTCCCGAGTGGTCGGGAAGCGAGCACGGCGGCCGTCGGTACACCGCGTTCTGCATCAACGTGGAACGGCTCAAGCCCTGGCACACGCTGACGGGCCGACAGCACTTCTACCTCGACCACGACTGGATGCAGGAGATCGGCGAGGGGCTGCCGACCTTCCGGCCGCCGCTGAATCTCGCCCGCATCGACGGCGATCAGCGGACCGGCGGAGGTCGTGAGGTGACCGTGCGTTACCTGACGCCGCACTCGAAGTGGTCGATCCACTCCGAGTACCAGGACAACCTGTTCATGCTGTCGCTCTCCCGTGGCGGTCCCGAGGTGTGGATGAGCCCGCAGGACGCCGATGCGATCGGCGTCAAGGACAACGAGTGGATCGAGGCATACAACCGCAACGGGGTCGTGGTGGCGCGTGCCATCGTCTCGCATCGGATGCCTCAGGGAACCGTGTACATGTACCACGCGAAGGACCGCACGGTCGACGTTCCCAAGACCGAGACCTCCGGTCTGCGCGGCGGCATCCACAACTCGCTGACCCGCCTGATGATCAAGCCGACGCACATCGTCGGTGGCTACGCCCAGCTGTCGTTCGCCTTCAACTACCTCGGGCCGACAGGAAACCAGCGCGACGAGATCACCGTGATCCGCCGCCGTTCCCAGGAGGTCGAGTACTGATGCGCGTCATGGCCCAGATGGCGATGGTCATGAACCTCGACAAGTGCATCGGCTGCCACACCTGCTCGGTCACGTGCAAGCAGGCGTGGACGAACAGGGCCGGCGTCGAGTACGTGTGGTTCAACAACGTGGAAACGCGGCCCGGGCAGGGCTACCCGCGGACCTATCAGGATCAGGAGAAGTGGAAAGGCGGCTGGACCGTCAAGCGCGGCAAGCTCAAGCTGCGCTCCGGCGGCCGGTTCAAGAGGCTCGCGCAGATCTTCAGCAATCCGAACCTGCCGACCCTGCACGACTACTACGAACCGTGGACGTACGAGTACGACATGCTGCTGTCCTCGCCGCTCGGCGAGCACACACCGGTGGCACGCCCGAAGTCCCTCATCACCGGCCGCAACATGAAGATCGAGTGGTCGGCCAACTGGGACGACGACCTGGCTGGCGGCCCGGAGCTCATCCCGCAGGACCCGGTGCTGATCAAGATCAAGGACCAGGTGAGCGACCGCGTCAAGGCGGAGTTTGAGCAGGCCTTCATGTTCTACCTGCCGCGCATCTGCGAGCACTGCCTGAATCCGGCGTGCGTGGCCTCGTGCCCGTCGGGCGCGATGTACAAGCGCAGCGAGGATGGCATCGTCCTCGTCGACCAGGACCAGTGCCGCGGCTGGCGCATGTGCGTCACCGGCTGCCCGTACAAGAAGGTGTACTTCAACCACAAGACCGGCAAGGCCGAGAAGTGCACGATGTGTTACCCACGTATCGAGGTGGGCCTGCCGACGGTGTGCGCGGAGACGTGCGTGGGCCGGCTCCGCTACATCGGGTTGTTCCTCTACGACGCAGACAAGGTCACGGCTGCCGCCGCCACCGAGAACGAGCGGGATCTGCTCTCGGCACAGCTGGACCTGCTGCTCGATCCGGAGGACCCGGTCGTGCAGGAGGCGGCGCGCCGCGATGGCATTCCAGAGGATTGGCTGCAGGCCGCACGCCTGTCGCCCGTGTACAAGCTGGCGAAGGTCTACAAGATCGCCCTGCCCCTGCATCCCGAGTACCGCACCATGCCGATGGTCTGGTACGTCCCGCCGCTCTCACCGGTGGTCGATGCGCTGCGTGAGACCGGCAACGACGGGGAGGATCTAGGAAGCCTGTTCGGTGCCCTGGAGACACTGCGGATCCCGGTCGAGTACCTCGCCGAGCTGTTCACTGCGGGTGACCCGGAGCCCGTGCTCGCATCGTTGCGCACGCTGGCGGCCATGCGTTCGTACATGCGAGACGTCAATCTCGGGCGCGAGCCGCGTCCGGAGATCCCCGCCGCGGTCGGGATGGACGAGGAGACGCTGTATGAGATGTACCGGCTGCTCGCCATCGCGAAGTACGAGGACCGCTACGTCATCCCGAAGGCGCACGCCGAGGCAGCGCGCGACCTGGAGGAACTGGCGTGCGCCGTCGACTACGCCGACGGCGCCCGATCGGTGTCCGGTCCCTTCGGCGAGGTCTCGGGGCGACCGGTTCCGGTGGCCGTCGAGACCTTCCACGCACTCAAGGAGCGGCAGACCACTGAGGTGATCATCCCGGTCGAATCGGTTCGCGTGAACTTGCGTAACTGGGACGGACTGGGAGGCGTCGATGAGTGACCGGTTGACTGCCGCATCTCGGCTCGCAGCATCCTGGCTGCTGGCCTACCCGGACGAGGCACTGCTCGACCGTCTCGACGACATCGCTCGCGTTACTGACGAGCTGCCGGATTCCTCGGGAGCGCCGATCCGGGCGTTCCTCGATCACCTGTCCGGGACCCCCCTGCTCGAGGTGCAGCAGCACTACGTCGTCATCTTCGACATGAAGCGCAAGGCCTGTCCCTACCTGTCGTACTGGACGGATGGCGACACCCGGAACCGCGGGCGGGCGATCCTGCGCTTCCAGCAGGCCTACCTCGACGCCGGCTACCGCCTCGGCAGCGAGGAGTTGCCGGACCACCTCTCCGTCGTGCTGGAGTTCGCTGCCGTCGGCGACGTTCTCACCGGCGAGGCCCTGCTTGCGGAGCACCAGGAGGCCATCCATCTGCTGCGGGACGCGCTCGCCGCGATGGAGTCGGCGTACGTGCACGTGCTCGACGCGGTGGTGGCGACGCTGCCCCCCGTCACCCCGGCCATCCGGAAACGGATGGCCGAGCTGGCGGCGTCCGGGCCGCCCGTGGAGTCCGTGGGGCTGGAGCCCTACGGACAGCTGCTGACAATCGAGCCGACGGGAGCGCGGCGATGAACGGCGAGTCCCTGACCACCCTCGACATCCTGCTGTGGGTGGTGCTGCCGTACGTGACGATCGCGGTGTTCGTCACTGGCCTGGTGTGGCGTTTCCGCTACGACAAGTTCGGGTGGACGACGCGCTCGAGCCAGATCTACGAGGGCCGGCTGATCCGGGTGGCGAGTCCGATCTTCCACATCGGGATCTTGGCTGTCGTGATCGGCCACGTCATCGGGCTGCTGATCCCGGAGCAGTGGACCGAGGCGGCGAGGGTCAGCGAGGACATGTATCACCTGATGGCCGTGGGGATCGGCCTCGTGGCCGGCGCCTGCACGCTCGTCGGCATCGCTCTGCTCATCTACCGACGACGCACCAGCGGGCCGGTGTTCGCGGCGACGACCAAGAACGACAAGACGATGTACGTGTTCTTGCTGGCGGCGATCCTGCTGGGCCTTCTCACCACGCTCGTCGGATCGGGCATCGTCGGCGACGGGTACAACTACCGCGACACGGTGAGCCCCTGGTTCCGGTCGATCTTCCTGCTCCAGCCGCAGCCAGAGCTGATGGCCGAGTCGCTGCCGTCGTTCAAGGTGCACGCAGTTGCCGGGATGCTGGTGTTCCTGATCTGGCCGTTCACCCGCCTCGTGCACGCGTTCAGTGCGCCCTTCGGCTACGTCTTCCGGCCGTACGTCGTGTACCGGGACCGTGGTCCGCACGAGGCAGGCAACCGATCCGCGCGTCGGGGCTGGGAGAAGGTCGGCTGACCGGAGCCCACTCACCCGTCGAGCGTGGAGGTCAGGCGCGACTCGCCGACGGGGAGCGCCTGGCCTCCACGCTCGACGGGGCGGCGCGCCGCGACATCGCCGACGCGGACGACGTCGCCGCGCTGATCCGGGACTTCTACGGCCGGTGCTTCGTCGACGGTCTGCTCGGGCCGGTGTTCGTCGACGTGGCCCGGCTGGACCTCGACGCTCACCTTCCGGTGATGGTCGACTTCTGGATGACCGTCCTGTTCCGGACCGGTGCCTACCGCCGCAACCTGCTCCAGGTGCATGTCGACCTGAACGAGCGGACGCCGCTGACGCCGGCGCACCTCGACCGGTGGCGGGAGCTGTGGGAGCAGACCGTCCGCGATCGACACGCGGGAGAGGTGGCGGAGCTGGCGGTCACGCAGGCCGACCGGATCGCCGACTCGCTCGGCCGGCGCCTCAACGGCGCGTCCCCCAGCGACCTCACGACGATCACCCGCCCTCCCCGTCTGTCTTGAGGTTGGTGGTCGCAAAACGTACGTTTTGCGACCACCAACCTCAAGACAGACGGGGGAAGGTCCGCGATCAGCGCGGAGGGCCGACCCTTCGGCGGTCCTCCCCGAAGGCTGCTGGCCCGGCGTGCTGCTGGCTCGGGAAGTAGGGCGAGAACTGGGTCTTGGCACTGCGGCGGTTCCTACGCATCGTGATCTCCAGGTTCGTGACGAATGCGGTCGTCGGGAATCGCGAGCGCGAGCATGCGCACGGGTCGCGAACCCTCGGGCCGAAGAGATGGGTCGTGCACGCGCTCGCGGTAGCGCGACAGCAGGTCGAACAGGGCGGTGTCCAACTCGCGGAGCTCCTCGTGGGTCAGCCAGCTGATCGTCTGAGTGGCGACGGTCGCGTCGGACCACCCGTCGGGCTCAGGGGCTGCCATGGCCTCCTTGACGAGACGGAACTCGCGGTCGACGAACACCTGGGTCAGCGCCCGCGCGGCGGCTGCCGATGCCGGATCGGCACTTCCTTCCGACCAGCTCATCCCGAGCGAGGAACGACGCCACGGACGCTGTCGTCCGTGCGAGGTCGGTGCCTCCTCGATGAATCCGTACTTGGCCAGCTGCCGCAGGTGCCACGAGCAGTTGGCCGGGCTCTCGCCGACGACTGCCGCCGCCTCCGTGGCCGTGAGCGGACCATGGACGGTGAGCGCCTCGAGCAGGTCCAGGCGAATCGGGTGGGCCAGCGCCCGCATGGCTCGCGGGTCGTCGATGACGGGGAGGTCTGCAGCCGAGGTCATAATCAAAAGGTATCTTTCGAAAGATACCTTGTCAACTTGACGGTGGAGCGACCTAACGTGTGACGGGGATCACATTGAGTCGAGTCGACTCAGGGAATGTGACGACATCCCTCGTGGTTCTCCTGTGTAGTTGAGTCGACTCGACTCAAGGAGTCTTCGGCTGGGGTTGCAACGTGGCCCGACGCCGATCAGACTCGAGAGACCACCCGGTTCATCCGGAACAACGACGAAGGAGCACCACAATCATGGCCCGAGCAGTGGGTATCGACCTGGGCACGACCAACTCGGTCGTCTCAGTCCTCGAGGGCGGCGAGCCCGTCGTCATCGCGAACGCCGAGGGCGCTCGGACCACCCCGTCCGTCGTCGCCTTCGCCAAGAACGGCGAGGTCCTGGTCGGCGAGGTCGCCAAGCGCCAGGCCGTCACCAACGTCGACCGCACCATGCGGTCCGTCAAGCGTCACATGGGCACCGACTGGACCGTCGACATCGACGGCAAGAAGTACACCGTCGCAGGAGATCAGCGCGCGCATGCTCATGAAGCTCAAGCGCGACGCCGAGTCCTACCTGGGCGAGAACGTCACCGACGCGGTCATCACCGTGCCGGCGTACTTCTCCGACGCCCAGCGCCAGGCCACCAAGGAGGCCGGCGAGATCGCGGGCCTCAACGTCCTGCGCATCATCAACGAGCCCACCGCCGCTGCCCTGGCCTACGGCCTGGACAAGGGCGACAAGGAGCAGACGATCCTGGTCTTCGACCTCGGCGGCGGCACGTTCGACGTGTCCCTGCTCGAGATCGGCGACGGTGTCGTCGAGGTCAAGGCCACCAGCGGTGACAACCACCTCGGTGGCGACGACTGGGACAACAAGATCGTCGACTGGATGGTGAACAACTTCAAGAACGCGCACGGCGTGGACCTGTCGAAGGACAAGATGGCCATGCAGCGCCTGCGCGAGGCAGCGGAGAAGGCGAAGATCGAGCTGTCCAGCTCGATGCAGACGTCGATCAACCTGCCCTACATCACCGCCAGTGCCGAGGGACCGCTCCACCTGGACGAGACCCTGTCGCGCGCGCAGTTCGAGTCGATGACGGCCGACCTGCTCGAGCGCACCAAGGCCCCGTTCAACGCGGTCATGAAGGACGCCGGGATCTCGCTGGACAAGATCGACCAGGTCGTCCTGGTCGGCGGCTCCACCCGCATGCCCGCCGTCACCGACCTCGTCAAGGAGGAGACCGGCAAGGAGCCCAACAAGAGCGTGAACCCGGACGAGGTCGTCGCCATCGGCGCGGCCCTGCAGGCCGGCGTGCTCAAGGGTGAGGTCAAGGACGTCCTGCTGCTCGACGTGACCCCGCTGAGCCTGGGCATCGAGACCAAGGGCGGCGTCATGACGCGCCTCATCGAGCGCAACACCACGATCCCGACCAAGCGGTCCGAGATCTTCACCACGGCCGACGACAACCAGCCGTCGGTGCTGATCCAGGTGTACCAGGGCGAGCGCGAGATGGCGGCCTACAACAAGCGACTCGGGACGTTCGAGCTGACCGGCCTCCCGCCGGCGCCGCGCGGCATCCCGCAGATCGAGGTCACCTTCGACATCGACGCCAACGGCATCGTCCACGTGTCCGCCAAGGACATGGCGACGCAGAAGACGCAGTCGATGACCATCTCCGGTGGCAGCGCCCTGAACAAGGACGACATCGACCGGATGATGCGCGAGGCCGAGCAGCACGCCGAGGAGGACAAGAAGCGGCGTGAGGAGGTCGAGGTGCGCAACGGCGCGGAGGCGCTGGTGTACCAGACCGAGAAGTTCCTCGCGGACAACGGCGACAAGATCCCGGAGGACGCCAAGGCCAACGTCGACGGTCCGCTCGCCGAGCTCAAGAAGGCGATCGAGGAGAACGACGTGCCGGCCATGCGCACGGCCACCGACAAGGTCGCGCAGGCCAGCCAGTCCCTCGGTGCCGCGATGTACGCACAGGCCCAGGAGGCCGGCGGCTCCGAGGCCACGGCCGAGGCGGCTGCCGACACGTCCGAGGACGACGTCATCGACGCCGAGATCGTGGATGAGGGCGAGTCGAAGTAATGACCGAGCAGGAGTTCGAGGAGCAGCGCGTCCGGGTGACGGACAAGCGGCGCGTCGACCCCGAGACCTTCGAGGTGCGTCAGCAGGAGGAGCCATCCCCTGTTGACGCCCTCGAGGGCGACCTCGCCGACGTCGACCTGAAGGTGGCCGAGCTCACCGCCGACCTGCAGCGCGTGCACGCGGAGTACGCCAACTACCGCAAGCGCGTCGATCGGGACCGGGACCTCATCCGGACCAACGCCATCGGCGGGGTCCTCAGCGAGCTGCTGCCGGTGCTCGACGACATCGAGCGGGCCCGTCAGCACGGCGAGCTCGAGGGCACCTTCAAGGTCGTCGGCGAGTCGCTCGAGTCGACGGTCTCCCGCATCGGCCTGGAGCGGTTCGGGGCGGCCGGTGAGCCGTTCGACCCGAACGTGCACGAGGCACTCACCCACGAGGCTTCGGACGAGGTGTCCGAGCCGACCGTGGCCGCGGTGTACCAGCCGGGATACCGCTTCGCCGAACGAGTCCTGCGCCCGGCCCGCGTGGCCGTCGCCGGAACGGACTGACGTGCATCTCGTCGGTCCCCGACCAGCTGACTGACGAGAGACACATGAGGGCGAGACCGTGAACAAGGATTGGCTCGAGAAGGACTTCTACGCCGTGCTCGGCGTATCGAAGGACGCGACGGCCGACGAGATCAAGAAGAAGTACCGCAAGCTGGCGCGCGAGCTGCACCCGGACAAGAACCCGGGCGACAAGCCGGCCGAGGAGCGGTTCAAGTCGGTCTCCGAGGCGTACGACGTGCTGTCCGACGAGACCAAGCGCAAGGAGTACGACGAGGCGCGTTCGCTGTTCGCGGGCGGCGGCTTCCGATCCGGCCAGGGCTTCGGCTCGCCGGGCGGCTTCGGCGGCTTCGGAGGTGGCCCCGGCGGCCGCGGCCAGCAGCCCAACGTCAACGTCGAGGACCTCTTCGGCGAGGACGCGGGCGGCTTCGGCGACTTCCTCGGCGGCATCTTCAACCGCGGTCGGGGTGGCGCGCGGCCGCCGCAGGCGCGTCGTGGTCAGGACCTCGAGAGCTCGCTGACATTGTCGTTCGACGACGCCCTCGACGGCGTGACCGTGCCGTTGCGGCTGTCCACGGAGGCGCCGTGCACTGCGTGCCACGGCACGGGCGCGAAGGCCGGGACGGTGCCGCGGGTCTGCCCGACCTGTGAGGGATCGGGCCAGACGTCGCGTAATGCGGGCGGCTTCGCGTTCGCGGATCCGTGCGTCACCTGCCGTGGCCGCGGCCTGTTCGTCGACGATCCCTGCCCGGTGTGCCACGGTTCGGGCCGCGGGCTGAGCAGCCACACGGTGCAGGCCCGCATCCCCGCGGGCGTGCGCAACGGCGCTCGCATCCGGCTGAAGGGCAAGGGCGGTCCGGGTGAGCACGGGGGACCGAACGGCGACCTGCTGGTCGACGTCACCCTCTCCCCGCATCCGGTGTTCGACCGCAAGGGCGACAACGTCACCGTCACCGTGCCGGTCACCTTCACGGAGGCAGCACTCGGCGGCGAGGTGTCCGTCCCGACCCCACGCGGCGGGTCGGTGAAGCTGAAGATCCCGGCCGGCACGTCGAACGGCCGCACCCTCCGCGTGCGCGGCAAGGGCATCCGGCGCAAGGACGGCACGAACGGCGACCTGCTCGCCACCGTCGAGGTGTCGGTGCCGCAGAACCTGTCCGCGGAGGCCCGCGACGCCCTGCAGGCGTATGCCGCCGCCACGACCGATCACGACCCGCGCAAGGACCTGCGGGCCATGTCCGAGTCGAGCGCCCGGAAGCAGCCATGAGCTCCGCTGGCGCGTCGCGCTCCGCACCGATCCCGCGCACCGGGTTCAGCATCACCGACGATGCTCCCGTGTACGCGATCTCGGTCGCGGCAGAGCTCGCCGGCCTGCATCCGCAGACCCTCCGGCAGTACGACCGCCTCGGCCTGGTGACCCCGACCCGCGTGGGCGGTCGCAACCGGCTCTACTCGGCGAACGACATCGCTCGGCTGCGCGAGATCGCCGACCTCAGCTCGCAGGGCCTGTCCCTCGAGGGCATCCGCCGCGTGCTCGAGCTGCAGGAGGAAGTCCGGATGCTGCGACTGCGGCTGGAGGAGTTCCGTCGCGAGAAGAGTTCGACATCCCTGGTCGTCTGGCGACCCAACCGGAACAGATAGAGAAAGACGATGGACATTCAGTTCACCACCAAGGCGCAGGATGCGCTTGGCGCGGCCGTGCGCATCGCGGCCGCCAACGGCAACCCGCAGGTCGAGCCGCTGCATCTGCTCGACTCGCTGCTGCAGCAGGGCGAGGGCATCGCCACGTCGCTGCTGGAGGCGGTCGGGGTCGACGTGCGCGGGCTCACCGCGCAGGTGCGCACCGCGATGCAGGCGCTGCCGTCAGCGCAGGGCTCCTCCGTCGCCGCGCCCCAGTTGAGCCAGTCGTCGTACCGCGTCCTCAACAGCGCACAGGAGCTGGCGAAGGAGCGCGGTGACGAGTACGTCAGCACCGAGCACCTGCTGATCGCGCTGGCGGAGGACGGCGGTCCGGGGGTCGCGGATCGGCTCTCGCAGTCGGGCGCGACCGCGGCGTCGTTGATGGAGGCCTTGCAGCAGTTGAGGGGGAGTGCGCGCGTGACGAATCAGGATCCCGAGCAGACGTTCCAGGCGCTGGAGAAGTACGGCGTCGATCTGACCGCCCGTGCCCGCGAGGGCAAGATCGACCCGGTCATCGGACGTGACGAGGAGGTGCGGCGCACCATCCAGGTGCTGTCCCGACGGACCAAGAACAACCCGGTCCTCATCGGCGAGCCGGGCGTGGGCAAGACGGCCGTGGTCGAGGGGCTGGCCCGCCGCATCGTCGAGGGCGACGTCCCACTGTCGTTGCAGGGGAAGACCCTGGTCGCCCTGGACCTGGGTGCGATGGTCGCCGGTGCGAAGTACCGCGGCGAGTTCGAGGAGCGGTTGAAGGCCGTACTCGACGAGATCAAGCAGAGCGACGGGCAGATCGTCACGTTCATCGACGAGCTGCACACGGTGGTGGGCGCGGGCGCCGGCGGTGAGGGCGCGATGGACGCCGGCAACATGCTGAAGCCCATGCTGGCTCGCGGCGAGCTGCGGATGATCGGCGCCACGACTCTCGACGAGTACCGCAAGTACATCGAGAAGGACGCCGCACTCGAGCGACGGTTCCAGCAGGTGTTCGTGAGCCAGCCGTCGGTGGAGGACACCATCTCCATCCTGCGCGGCATCAAGGAGAAGTACGAGGCGCACCACAAGGTCGTCATCAACGACTCAGCCCTCGTCGCGGCGGCCACGCTGTCCGACCGGTACATCACGTCGCGTTTCCTGCCGGACAAGGCCATCGACCTGATGGACGAGGCCGCATCGCGGCTGCGCATGGAGATCGACTCGTCGCCCGTCGAGATCGACGTGCTCCAGCGGGCCGTCGATCGCCTGCGGATGGAGGAGATGGCCGTATCCAAGGAGACCGACGAGGCGTCCCAGGAGCGTCTGGCGCGGATCCGCGCGGAGATCGCCGACAAGGACGAGGAGCTCACCGCCCTCCGTGCCCGATGGGATCAGGAGAAGCAGGGCCTCGACCGGATCGGTGAGATCAAGGTGCTGATCGACGACCTGCGCGCGACGGCCGAGAAGGCGCAGCGCGCCGGCGACTTCGAGCAGGCATCGCGGATCATGTACTCGGAGATCCCGACGTTCGAGGCGGAGTTGGAGCGCGTCACCTCGCGAGGTGAATGCGCGCACCGCGACGATGGTCAAGGAGGAGGTCACCGCCGACGACGTCGCGGAGGTGGTGGCCAGCTGGACCGGCATCCCGTCCGGACGGCTCCTCGAGGGCGAGACGCAGAAGCTCCTGCGCATGGAGGAGGAGCTGGGCAAGCGGGTCGTCGGCCAGACCGAGGCGGTGCGCGAGGTCAGCGATGCCGTGCGTCGCGCGCGGGCCGGGATCGCCGATCCCAACCGGCCGACCGGCTCGTTCCTGTTCCTCGGCCCGACCGGCGTCGGCAAGACCGAGTTGGCCAAGGCCCTTGCCGAGTTCCTGTTCGACGACGAGCGGGCCATGGTTCGCATCGACATGAGCGAGTACTCGGAGAAGCACTCCGTCTCGAGGCTGGTCGGCGCGCCCCCCGGCTACGTCGGCTACGAGGAGGGCGGTCAGCTCACCGAGGCTGTGCGCCGGCGCCCCTACTCCGTCATCCTGCTCGACGAGGTCGAGAAGGCGCACCCGGAGGTCTTCGACATCCTGCTGCAGGTGCTCGACGACGGCCGGCTCACCGACGGCCAGGGTCGCACGGTGGACTTCCGCAACGTGATCCTGATCCTCACGTCGAACATGGGCTCGCAGTTCCTGGTCGACACGGAGATGCCGTACGACGAGCGCAAGGCCAAGGTGCTCGAGATCGTCCGGCTGCAGTTCCGACCGGAGTTCCTGAACCGGCTGGACGCGATGGTGATGTTCGAGCCGCTCGACCGTGCGGAGCTGGCCAAGGTGGCGCTGATCCAGATCGAGCAGCTGCAGCGTCGCCTCGATGACCGGCGCATCACCATCCGGCTCAGTGACGAGGCCATGATGTGGTTGGTCAACCGCGGGTTCGACCCGGTCTACGGGGCGCGTCCGCTGCGGCGACTGGTCCAGACGGCCGTCGGTGACAAGTTGGCGATGGGCATCCTGTCCGGCTCGATTCGCGACGGTGACGAGGTCCTCGTCGAGGCAGTCCCGGACGGCAGCGAGCTGTCCGTCACGTCCGCGTAGCCCACCGCCGACTGCTACGCGTTCCGTCGCAACGCACCCGCCTTGCGACGGAACGCGTAGCAGTCACGGCGAGAGCAGCAGGCGCTGCCAGGCGTCGGCGAGCCAGCGCGCGAACCGGTCGGGCGTCCAGCCGCGACGATGGACCACCAGCTCCCAGAACTCGGGCGCGTTGGTGCTCCAGATGACGTCGGCCACCTCGTCGTCGGTGAGGTCCGCGCGGAGCTCTCCCGTGCCGCGCAGGTCCGCGGCGAAGCGGCGCATGTTCGCCCAGCGCCGCTCGCTGATCTGCGTCCACAGCGCTCGACAGTCCGCGTCGGTCGCGGCCGCGTCCCGCACCGCGAGGAAGAGCGGTCCGAGGCGCTGGTGGATAGCCGAGACCGCTTCCGCGTACACGGTGATCTTCTCGACGGCGGTGGCTGCGGACTGGATCCGCCGCACGTAGTCGCGCTCCTCCGCCGGCACCGCGTGGTCCTCGCCGGAGATGGCCATCTCCACCAGGTCGCGCAGCAGGTCCGGCTTTCGGCCCACGGAGGTGTACACGGTGTCCACGTTGACCTGGGCGCGCTCGGCGACCTGCGCGATCGTCGTGGCGACGTATCCCTGAGCGAGGACGAGGTCGTGCGCGGCCTCGAGGATCGACCGGCGGGTTTCGGCGGCCCGCTCGCGTCGGCGGCTGTTGTCATATCGCCGGGGGCCCTTGACGACCTTCGTCATGAGTCCTAGCCTATCGCTATTCATCCGAAAATGCTTCGGATCAAAATGGAGGTGGCGAGGATGTTCGCATACACGCAGGACGTGCCGATCGGCCGGGACGTCTACGCCCGGATCACCGAGGCGTTGGGCAGCGAGCCGCTGGCCGGTCTGATCGTCCACCTCACGGTCGAGCGCGAGGGCGGGCTGCTCCGCTACATCGACGTCTGGGAGTCGCGTGCGGCGTTCGAGACGGCGATGCGCGAGCGCATCCACCCGGCCGTCGACAAGGCGTTCGGCGGCGAGCGGCCGCCGGGGGAGCCGACGTCCGCACCGCTGGTGCTCGTCGACGTACGGGGCAGCGCGGTCGGCACCCTCGTCTGACCTCAGTCGGCTTGTCCCGCAACGCGGGAGAAGTACGGGAATCCGGGCCCGATCGAGCCCGATTCGCGTACTTCTCCCGCGTTGCGGGACAAACGAGGCTGGGTCAGGGCTGGTGGTGACCGGTCGCTCGGGTCGGGTGCTTGCGCAATCCGGACGCCCGCAGGGCGCGCACCACGGTGCGGGAGTCCACGGCACGGGCCCCCTCCGCGATCGCACAGTCGCGGAGTTCATCGGTCACGTCGTAGTGATCGCCCTGGAAGGCCCGGTCCGGAATCCCCAGCCGGGCGGCGAACGCGTGCAGTTCCTCGAGCGACGTGTCGCTGACCAGGTGCGCCCACAGTCGTCCGCGCCAGGGCCAGATCGCGTCGTCGACGAGGATCGCCATCAGCGCAACGCCGTGGTGAGTCGTTCGAGGGCCTCATGCAGAACCGCCGGGCGCTTGCAGAAGGCCCACCGGACGTACGGCTCGGCGAGGGCCGCGTCGTCGCAGAACACCTGGTGCGGGATGGCCACCACCCCCGCCCGTCCGGGGAGCTCTCGGCAGAAGGCCAGGCCGTCGGAGTAACCCAGCGGCCGCACGTCCGTCGTGATGAAGTACGTCCCCTCGGTCGGCAGCACCCGAAGGCCCAGCCCGGCCAGCCCGTCGCTCAGCAGGTCCCGCTTCGCCTGCAGGTCGGCCCGGAAGCCGGTGAAGTACTCGTCGGGCAGCCCCAACCCGAGCGCCATCGCGTACTGGAACGGCCCGCCGGACACGTAGGACAGGTGCTGCCGGACCACCCGCACCGCACCGATCAGGTCCGCCGGTCCGGACGCCCAGCCGACCTTCCAGCCGGTGAACGAGAAGGTCTTGCCGCCGGAGCCCACCGTCACGGTCCGCTCCCACATCCCTGGCAGCGTGGCGATCGGCACGTGCCGATGCCCGTCGAACCACAGGTGCTCGTACGCCTCGTCCGAGATCACGATCAGGTCATGGTCGATCGCCACCCGCGCGATCGCGGCCAGCTCGTCGGGCGTGAACACGACGCCGGTCGGGTTGTGCGGCGAGTTCAGCAGGACGACGCGCGTGCGGTCGCTGACCGAGGCTCGCAGCGCTTCGACGTCGGGACGCAGCGCCGGCCCGGACATCGGCACGCCCACCCGCACCCCGCGGGCGAGTGAGACGCCGGCCGCATAGATGTCGAACCACGGCTCGAACACCAGCACCTCGTCCCCGTCGTCGACGAGGGCGAGCAGGGCGGCCTGCAGGATCTCGGACGCCCCCGTCCCGACCACGATCCCGACGGCCGGATCGGGCTCGAGTCCGTAGAAGCGGCGCTGGTGCGCGGCAATGGCCGCGCGCAGGGCGGGGACGCCGTGCGGCGGCGGGTACTGGTTGCCGCGGCCGTCGCGGATTGCCGCGATGGCCTCGTCCTTGAGCTCCTGCGGCCCGTCGGTGTCGGGGAACCCCTGTCCCAGATTGATCGCCCCGGTCTCAAGGGCGAGCGTGGACATCTCGGCGAAGATCGACGTGGTGTGCTCGACCATCCGCGGCACCAGCGGCTCGGGTCGGCGAGGCATGGCCGAACGGTAGCGTGGCGGCCGTGCCGGACTCCTTCCCTCTGCAGGACCCGGTCGGCCCCGCGGGTGAGCCGCTGCCCGCTGAGGTGCGCGACCTCATCGCGACCCGGGTGGCCGAGGACGCGGCCGAGACCGATCGGTCCGGAGTGCCTCGGGAGACGATCGACGCCCTCGCGGCGGCCGGCCTGCTGGGTACGGCCCTCTCGCCACCCGCCATGCGTGAGCTCGGCGAACTGCTGTCAGGCGCGGACGCCACCACCTGGTTCTGCTGGGTCCAGCACCAGACGCCGTTGAGAACGCTTGAGGGTGACGTGCCGGGCCTTCGGCACGCGGCGTCCGACGAACTGGTTGCCGATGTGCTGCCGGGGCTGCGGTCCGGGCAGTTGCTCGGGGCGGTCGCCTTCGCTCACGTCCGTCGGCCGGGACCCGCCAACCCCAGCGCGACGCGGGTTCCCGGTGGCTGGCGGCTCGACGGAACCCTGGACTGGGTCACCTCGTGGGACATCGCCGACGTCGTCCTGGTCATGGCTCAGGGCGCGCCGCCGGACGACGATCTCCTCGTCTGCGCGTACCTCCCCGCCGGTCGCGCCGCCGAGGCAGTTGCTGGCCTGGTGGTCCAACCGCCCCTGGACCTGCTGGCCATGTCCGGCACCCACACCCGACCGCTCCGCCTCGAGTCAGTGGTCGTACCGGACGCCCGGATCGGCGCGATCCTCGACCGATCGGCATGGCTTGCGGCGGATGCCCGCCGGACGGCGGATGCGAACCCCTCGGCCTTCGGGCTCACTCGCGGGGCTGTGACGGACCTCCGTGGGGTGGGCCGCGCGCGAGGGGACGCCGGCATCCTCGAGCTCAGCGACCTGCTCGTCGAGCAATGCCGTCACATCCGCGCTCGCGCATACGGGCTCGCGGATGCTGACGGAGACGTTGCGGAGCGGCTGCGCGTGCGTGCCGAGTCCCTGGACCTGGCAGTACGCGCGGCCACGGCAGTGGTGACGGCCCGCTCCGGCGCGGCGATGCGCACCGGTACTGCGGCGGAGCGTCGCGTGCGCGAGGCGATGTTCCTGCTGGTGCAGGCGCAGACCGCCAGCTCGCGGGAGGCATCGCTACGCCTGCAGGCGCGTCGCGCGATCGGAGAATCCGACATAGCCTGAGGCATGCGCCCGGTCCGAGCCCTGTTCGCCGCCGTCCTGGCAGCCCTGTTCGTCGTCATCCTGCCGCAACGCGCCTGCCTCGGCCGTGGACAGCGAGGACGTGTCGCTCGAGGCACTCATGACGACGCCCTTGGACGGACGCGATCTCCGCATCCGGCAGGAGTTGAGCGGCACCTCGTCCTACCGCCGGTACGCGGTGGCCTTCAAGGGCGGCGACCTGCGCATCACCGGCATCATGAACGTGCCGCGGGGCAAGGGACCCTTCCCCGTGGTCGTCCTGGCCCACGGCTACATCGACCCCGCCGTCTACTGGAGCGGGCAGGGCTTCCGTCGTGAGCAGGATGCGCTGGCGCGCAACGGATATGTCGCGCTGCACGTCGACTACCGCAACCATGCCGGGTCCACCGACGATCCCGACAACGACCTGCGCATGCGCCTCGGCTACGCGGAGGACGTGCTCAACGCTGCCGTCGCCGTCCGCTCGTCCGACCTGCCCTTCCTCGACGGCCAGCGGATCGGCATCCTCGGTCGGTCGATGGGGGGCAGCGTGACGTTCAACGCACTGGTGGCCCGGCCCGGCGTGTTCGACGCCGCCGTCGTCTACGCGTCCACGAGCACGGACGCTCGAGACAACTTCAACAGGTGGCAGCGCGATGACGTGCCGCTGCGTCGCGAGATCTTCAAGACGCACGGCTCACCGCGAGCGAACCCGGCATTCTGGGACGGCATCTCCGCGGTGAACTACGTCGATCGGATCACTGAGCCGGTGCTGATGTTCCACGGCACCAAGGACGAGAGCTGTCCGATCTCCTGGGCCAGGCGCACGCACTCCGCCCTGGAGGAGGCCGGCGTGGACGTGCGACTCATCGAGTACCCGGGTGCCCGGCACTACATGTACGGGGAGTGGCCCGACTCGATGCGTCGTGCACTGGCGTTCTTCAAGCGCAACCTCGCCTAGCGGCGTCCCGTGACGCGCACCGTGGCGGAGCGTGACTCACCGGCCGCGTTCGCTGCGTGGACGACGCAGGCGTAGCGGACGTCGCGCAGCCCGCGCACGGTGACGCTGGCGCCGACGATCTCCGCGCTCCGCATCGCCCCTCCCGACCTCGGTGTGCACTCGACCGCGTTCGTCGTCAGGTCCGCACCCAGGCTGGGCGTGACGCGGAAGCGGGCCCGACCCCCGGGCAGGGAGGTGGCCTTGACGATGCGGCCGGCGACGGCGGCGGGGCTGGGCGTGCCGGGGATCGGCCCGGCGACGGGCGAGTTGCCGAGCGGCGTGCCGGCGATCGCGCTGACCTGGTACGCGGCGCCATCGACGAGTCCGCTCACGGTGCACGTCCCGTTGCTGTCCTTGCGCGGGGCGGCGAAGCAGTTCCAGGTCTGCCCGGTGGCCGGGTCGAGGACGGTCACTGCGTATGCACTCACCGTGGCCGCGTCGGCAGGCGGACTCAGCTCCATCCGAAGCGACGAGGGCTCGGGAGTCACGCTGAGCCCCGGGGGCGTGATCGGCGGTGCGGTCGCTGGCGGCACCGCGCCGAGCGCAGCGAGGAAGCCGTGGATGGCGGAGACTCGGGTGTAGACACCGGGGAAGCGCGTGGCGCAGTCGTTGCCCCAGCTGACCACGCCGACCAGTCGTGCCGACGCGCCCTCGCCACCGACGAGCGGGCCGCCGGAGTCGCCCTGGCAGGCGTCGATGACGCCGCCGTTCAGGGTGGCACCGGCGGCGCAGACCATCACCGCCGGATCCGCCTCGCTCGCGTCGAAGCCCTTGAAGGTGACACCGTTGACGGTGAAGCCCTCCCCGCGCCCGCAGGACCCGTCGGGGAACACGATCAGGCGCCCGACTCGGAACGTGCTCGGGAACTGCTTGGCGGTGGTGGACGTGTTGCCCCAGCCGACCACGCGCACCGGGGCGCCGGCGATCGTCAGGCTCGCGGCCTCCTCGGGAGTCACCGGTGGCAGCACCGGGACGTCGGTCACCGGCTCACTCAGCACCAGCACCGCCACGTCATGCTGCGTCAGTCGTCGCTGGTACTCGGGGTCCACGACGATCCGGTCGACGCGTGCGATCCGCAGGTTGGGGGCCCGGAGGTCGGGGCCGAGGCCGACCAGCGTGTCAGCGGCCGCACGTACCTCGCCCGACCGCTGGTCCACGAGGCAGTGGGCCGCCGTGACGACGGTCGTCGAGGTGGTCAGGGTGCCCGCGCAGAACTGCGCGTCGAAGGCGCCGCTGTTCGTGTAGATGCCGGCCTGCAGCAGGGAGACCAGATAGGGGTAGGCGCCGCCCGCGGCCTCGTCGCCGTTGATGATCCGCGGGGAGACGCGCGGCTCGGCTGCGCTGCCGGTTGCGGGGAGCAACGACACGGACAGGGCAGCGGTCGCCACGGCAACCAGCGCCCGCCGCGTCCACGGCCGCATCCTCATGGGGTCACGCTACGTTGGCAGAGCCCGGATGGCATGGTCCGGGGCCCCATCGGCGGGCACCCACCGTGGAGGTCGATCGGCATGGCAACGGCACTCATCACTGGTCCGACGTCCGGGATCGGCCGTGGGTTCACCGAGGCCTTCGCGCGCAAGGGTCTCGACGTCGTCCTCGTCGCCCGCAACTGGGACCGACTGACCGCGCTGGCCGAGGAGATGCGGGACACCTACGGGATCTCGGCCGAGGTGATCGTCGCTGACCTGAGCAGCCGTACGGACACGGACAAGGTGGCGGCTCGGCTGGCGGACGCGAAGCGGCCGGTCACCGCGCTGGTGAACAACGCGGGCTTCGGGCAGAGCAGGTCGTTCCTGAAGTCGCCCGTCGACGAGGAGCAGCGTTCGGTCGACGTGATGGTGTCCGCCGTCATGCGGCTCACGCACGCTGCGGTCCCGGGCATGGTGGAACGCGGTACCGGGATGATCATCAACCTCAGCAGCGTGTCCGGCTGGCTCACCGGCGGCACGTACTCGGCTTCCAAGGCGTGGGTGACGGTCTTCACCGAGAGCCTGGCCCTCGAACTGCACGGTACCGGCGTGCGGGCGACCGCGGTGTGTCCCGGCTTCGTGCACACCGAGTTCCACGAGCGGGCCGGCCTGGACATGTCGGCCGTGCCCGAGTTCATGTGGCTCGACGTCGAGCAGGTCGTCGCGCAGGCCTTCACCGACCTGGCTCAGGGCCACCCGATCAGCGTGGCGGGGAACCAGTACCGGCTTGCGTCGAAGCTGCTGCGGTTCGGGCCGAGGTCCCTCGGGCGCATCGCCACCAACACCCGCCAGCGCCGTCCTCGGATGGGGGCCCGGGACTAGCCGTCCGCGAGCCTGGGGCGCCACTGGGTGAGGTCGACGGTGCCGAGCTCCTCCCATCCGCGCAGACGGGCCTGCGTCGAGACCCACGGGTCGTCCGTCATGACGGTCACCGGTGCGTCCGGCCAGGTGTCCGACACGACCGGAAGTTCCGGTTGCACGAGCAGGTACTCGACGACCAGGCGGTGGGCGCTCCGCTGCGCCCGGGCGACGGATGGCAGCAGGAGAGCTCCCGAGCCGTGCGCGACGACGATGAGCGGCGGGCGCGGGGCCAGGGCCGTGATCGCGGAGCACACCCGGGCGGCCAGCGCGTCCGCCGGACCGTCGGAGGGAACGACCTCGTGGATGTCGCCGACGATGCCCGCCAGCTGCCGCGCGATCTCGGGCGGGCAGGGCGGCAGCACCACAACGGCCGTCATGCACGACACCCTAGAGTTCGGCCATGTCGAGTGCTGCGTGGCTGAAGCTCCGTGACCAGATCGCCGAGAAGGCCGTCGTCCACGGAAAGGTCGTCCTGTCGAGCGGCCGAGAGGCCGACTACTACGTAGACCTCCGCCGGGTCACCCTCGACGCCGTGGCCGCGCCCCTGGTCGGCCGGGTGATGCGCGAGCTCACCGAGGACTGGGAGTACGCGGCCGTCGGCGGCCTGACCCTCGGCGCCGACCCCGTGGCGACCGCGATGCTGCACTCGGCCGCATCCGACCTCCAGCAGCTCGACGCGTTCGTCGTGCGCAAGAGCGAGAAGCAGCACGGCCTGCAGCGGCGCATCGAGGGTCCGGACGTGGCGGGGCGACGAGTGCTGGCGGTCGAGGACACGTCGACGACGGGCGGCTCCGTGCTCACGGCGGTCGATGCGCTGGCCGAGGCGGGAGCGCACGGTCGTGGGCGTGGCCGTCATTGTGGACAGGGGCGCCGGGCCGGCGATCGTCGAGCGCGGGCTGGAGTACCGGGCGGCCTACTCGCTCGCGGATCTCGGCCTGGCGTAGCACTGGCGCCGGCTTCAGCTCGGGAAGTCCACCTGCTCCTCCGACACTCCGAAGCGGCGCTCGACGACGATGAGCACCCCGACGACGGCGATGCCAGCGAGGAAGAGGGCGGTGGCGAGGCCGACCTGCGAGGTCGGTGCCAGAAGCTCGCGGTTGTCCCCTTGCCAGGGCCACAGCGCCCGGAGGGACCCGATCATCAGCCCCACGATGATGACCAGGGTGATGCGCGCCCGGTGCTCCAGCAACCAGCGCAGCACGCTCACGAATGCCGCGAGCCCGACGACTGCCCCGAAGGCGAAGAGCGCGAGGTAGGCGAAGTCGCGTTCGTTGACCGCGGCGATCGTGGGCTCGTACATCCCGAGGGTGAGGAGCAGGAAGGAGCCGGACACCCCCGGCAGGACGAGAGCGCAGATGGCGACGGCCGCCGAGGCGACGATCGCCACGGGACCGGGGTCCGCGATGTCGCCGGGCGGCAGGCCCATGAGGACGAAGGTCACGCCGGCGACCCCGAGCGCGAGGAGCACCTCCCACGCCCGCCAGGCACCGGGGGCGGTACGCAGGACCATGTGCGCGGGGACGTAGGCGCCGGCGAGGACGAGGCCGAGGAAGAGCGCCCGCATCGCGACCGGCTGCTCCTCCAGCAGCGGCTCGATGAACTTGGCCCCCAGGACCAGGGCGATCCCCATGCCCACGCCGACCGGGATGAGCAGGCTCCAGGGCAGGGCGCGGATCCCGGCTGCCGCCCGACGGGGCGAGGCGCCGCCGTGGGCCAGTCCCACGGCTTGCCGGGCCGCGGTGACCGCGTCAGCGATCGCGCCGATGAGCGTCTCGTAGATGCCGACGATGAGGGCGACGGTGCCGCCGCTGACGCCGGGGATCACCTCGGCGACGCCGATGAGAGCCCCGCGGAGCCCGTTGAGCAGCGTGGTGAGCATCCGCGGAGGCTATCGGGGCGCGGCTACTCCAGGCCGGCGCGCTGGCGGCGGTGCTTGATGAACTCGAAGACGATCGGCACGACACTGACGAACACCACGAGGATCAGGATGAACTCGATGTTGTTCTTGACGAACTCGATGTTGCCGAGGAAGTAGCCCGCCAGCGTCACGCCGACGGCCCACAGCAGGGCGCCCACGGCACTGAAGACGAAGAATCTCCGGAAGTCCATCCGGCCGACGCCCGCCGTCGCCGTGATGAAGGTTCGGACGATCGGCACGAAGCGAGCCAGCACGATGGCGCGCGCGCCGTACTTGTTGAAGAAGCGGTGCGTGTGGTCGACGTACTCCTGTTTGAAGATCTTGGAGTCCGGCTTGCTGAACAGTGAGGGTCCCGCCTTGAACCCGATCCAGTAGCCCGTCAGATTGCCCACGATGGCCGCGATGAACAGCACGGCGACGGCGAACCAGATGTTGTATGTGATCGCCCCACTGGCGATGAGCAGGCCGGTGATGAACAGCAGGGAGTCGCCCGGCAGGAAGAAGCCGATCAGCAGGCCGCACTCCGCGAAAATGATCCCGACGACGATCCAGAAGCCGACGTCGCCCCAACTCGTCAGGATGCCCTCGATGTCGGGACCGAGGGCCGGGATGGACGCGAGCGCGGCAGGCATCTGTTCAGGCTATCGTCGCCACCGTGGAAACGCCGTCGGCGACTCAGGACGTCGGCGTCGGACCGTGGTCGGGGGACTGGCCCGACGACCCTCGACTCGATCCGGACCTTCTGCGAGAGGGCGACCGGCGCAACGTCGTCGACCGCTACCGCTACTGGCGGCTCGAGGCGATCGTCGCCGACCTCGACGCTCGGCGTCACCCGTTCCACGTGGCGATCGAGAACTTCGCGCACGACTTCAACATCGGGTCGGTCGTCCGCACCGCCAACGCGTTCCTCGCCGCAGAGGTGCACATCGTCGGTCGACGCCGATGGAACCGTCGGGGCGCGATGGTCACCGACCGCTACCAGCGGATCCGACACCATGAGGACGCCACCCACCTTGCGGCGTGGTGCGTGGAGAACGAGCTGGAGCTGGTCGGGGTGGACAACGTGCCAGGGTCAGTACCGCTGGAGACTGCCGTGCTGCCCGCGGGCTGCGTGCTGCTGTTCGGCCAGGAGGGCGACGGCCTGACGGACGAGGCTCGCGCCGCTTGCGCCCGGGTGCTGACGATCGCGCAGTACGGCTCGACGCGCTCCATCAACGCCGGCGCGGCCGCCGCGATCGCCATGCACGCCTGGATCCGCCAGCATGAGTTCCGTCAGCGGCCCTGATGGTCGCCCGGACTCTCGCGAGGAACAGCCACTACCGTCGCCTGTTCGCTGCTCGCACCATCAGCAACATGGGCAATGGGATCGCCCCCATCGCGCTGGCCTTCGGCGTCTTGGAACTGCCCGGTGCCACTCCGACATCGCTGAGCATCGTCCTTGCCGCCCAAGCCGTGCCGCTGATCATCACGCTGCCGATCGGCGGCGTGGTGGCCGACCGGCTGGGCCGGGCACGCGTCATCGCGATCACCGACATCGTCCTCAGCGCGGTGGTGATGACCACCGCCGTGCTGTTCCTGACGGGGACCGCCACCGTTCCTGTGCTCGCGGTCCTCGGTGTGATCAGCGGAGTGCTGAACGGGCTCTGGTACCCGGCATTCGGCGGCCTGGTCCCCGACGTCGTCCCGGACGAGCACATCCAGCCCGCGAACGCCTACGTGGCCGTCGGCTCCAATGCCGGGCTGATCATGGGCAGCGCGATCGGTGGCCTGCTCGTGGCCATCTTCGGGTCCGGCATCGCGATCGCGATCGACTCCCTCACCTTCCTGACCGCGGGGCTGCTGGTGATGTCGTTCCGGCACGTGTCGCACCCGCATCACTCGGGCGAGTCCATGCTGGGCGACCTCGCGCATGGCTGGCGTGTCTTCGTGTCCTTCCGGTGGGCCGTCGTGGTCGTCGTCGCCTTCAGCGTCATCGTGATGGTGCTGCGGGGATCGGAGGAGGTGCTCGGGCCGGTACTGGCGAACGAGGAGTACGGCGGACCGGCAGGGTGGGCCGTCGTGCTCGGCCTGCAGTCGCTCGGCCTGCTGCTGGGAGCCGTGATCGGGTCCCGTATCCGGGTCGGCCGACCCATCCTGTTCGGGATGCTGATCTCGTTCACCCTGCCCGTCTGGCTGGTGACGCTGGCGCTCGCGGCACCCCTGCCCGTGGTCGCCGTCGGGTCGTTCCTCTGGGGCATCGCGATCGAGTTGTTCATGGTGCTGTGGTTCACGGCCCTGCAGACGAACGTGCCGCGCGAGGCGCTGTCCCGCGTCAACTCGTACGACGCGATGGGATCGCTGATGTTCGGGCCGATCGGGCTGGCCCTTGCCGGACCATTGGTCGCGGCGGTCGGGCTGCAGGCCGCCTTCCTCGGGGCGGCGGCGGTGGCCACCCTGGCGATCACGGCGTCGCTGTTCTCCCGTGCGATCTGGACTCTTCGTTCGACGCCTTCGGCAGATCGCTAGCGCTGGTCCGCTGGCCGCACGTAGCCTCATCAGATGACAGGTGCGCGCAATTGGACCGTTGCCGGTGCTGTTGTGGTGCTGACCGCCTCCGTCTTGGTCGGTGGACCGGCCGCGGCTGCCGAGGAGTCGCAAGGTGCCATCACCGTGTCGTCGAGCAACCCGTACTACCTGCTGCAGAAGACGTACCTGGACCCGCGTGGTCAGGTGATGGGTGGGACGAAGGTCCGCGGGTGCGTCATCGAGAGCTACACGGCCTGCCCGTCGGCAGGACTCCGGGGCGCCTATCTCCAGGGCGCTTTCCTGTCGTACGCGAGGCTGGGTGGTGCCGACCTGAGCCGAGCAAACGTCAAGGCCGGGTCGCTGGCGTTCGCCCACCTTGCCGGCGCCTCGCTCCGCGGCACGGACCTGTCGGCCACCGCCATGGCCGGCGCCAACGCGCCGCGAGCGGACCTCCACCGCGCCCGAATGACGCTCATGGACAACAGCAGGGCGAACCTGCGTGACGCGAACATGGCCGGCGTGATCGGAGTCAACAGCTCCTTCGCGAAGGCCGACATGCGGAACGTCGTGCTGGACGGGGCGGTCCTCCGCGACACGTCGCTCGAGCGAGCGGACCTGCGCGGCGCGACATTCGCGGGTACGGATCTCAGCGGCTCGCAGCTCGTGGGGGCGCGTGTGGACGAGGGCGCCCTCGACGACGCGATCCTGTGCAACACCCTGATGCCGGACGGCCGGCTGAGGAATCCCGCGAAGGCCTGCCCCGGCGCGCCCCGCTTCGGCCCCGCCGACTCGACCGTTGTGATGACGCCCGACAACCCCTTCTACCCCGGGGCGAAGTCATTGGCGGACACCCTGCCCGCCCAGCCATTCGGCACGGTCGTCAACGGCTGCCGCCTGGTCCCGATGACCCGTTGCCCGGGCGTGGACCTCCGGGGCACGGACCTCTCCAACGTCGACCTGCCGGTGTCTGACATGAGGCGGGCCGTGCTCACCGACGTCCAGGCACCGGGATTCGGCCTGAACTTCGGCAGGGCGGCCGGCCTGCAGGCGGCCAACATCAATCTGCAGGTGGGGGGCGTCGCCTTCGCCCAGCTGATGGGTGCCGACCTGAGCAACGCGGAGCTGTCGTTCACCTCGCTGGCCTTCTCCGATCTCTCCGGCGCCGACCTGAGCGGCGCTCACCTCGGGTACGGGGACCTCGTGGGGGCAAACCTGGCGGGCGCCAACCTCGCGGGCGTCGACCTCTCGGACTCCACGGCGATCGGGGTCAACCTCACCGGCGCCGACCTGCGGGGGGCCAACCTGGCGGACGCGGACCTCACCGGGTCCGACATGACCAACGCGCTCCTCGACGGGGCCTACTACTGCAACACCCTGATGCCGGACGGCACGGTGAAGGCGCCGCTGGCGGGACTGTGCCCGGGACAGGACGTGCCCTCCTAGTCCGTCGGCCTGCGTTGTGACGACGCACCCGCATCTGGAAGGATCTAATCGCTTACATCGTCCCCACGGCAGGAGTCGTCATGCCCATCGCATCACCCGAGGTCTACGCCGAGATGCTCGACCGAGCCAAGGCCGGCGCCTTCGCCTACCCGGCGATCAACTGCACCTCGTCCCAGACCATCGTCGCCGCGATCCGTGGCTTCGCCGAGGCGGAGAGCGACGGCATCGTCCAGGTCTCCTGGGGCGGCGCGGAGTTCGCGTCCGGCATGCCCGTCAAGAGCATGGTGGCCGGTGCGACCGCCCTCGCCGAGTTCGCCCGATCGATCGCGGCCTCGTACAACGTCAACATCGCGCTGCACACCGATCACTGCCCGAAGGAGAAGCTCGAGGGCTTCATGGAGCCCCTGCTGAAGATCTCGCAGGAGCGGGTGGCCAAGGGCCTCGATCCGCTGTTCCAGTCGCACATGTGGGACGGCTCGGCCGTGCCGCTGAAGGAGAACATGGAGATCGCCGAGCGCATGCTCGACGAGTCGGTCAAGGCCAACACCATCCTCGAGATCGAGATCGGTGTCGTCGGCGGCGAGGAGGACGGCATCGAGGCCTCCCACGACGCCAAGCTGTTCTCGACCGTGGAGGACGGCTACGCCACTGCGGAGGCCCTCGGCCTCGGTGAGCGCGGTCGGTACATGGTGGCCGCGACCTTCGGCAACGTGCACGGCGTCTACAAGCCTGGCAACGTCGTGCTGACGCCGAGCGTCCTCAACGACATCCAGACGGCGGTCGGCCAGAAGTACGGCAAGGACAAGCCGTTCGACCTGGTCTTCCATGGCGGCTCGGGCTCGCTGCTCAGCGAGATCCGTGAGGCCCTCGACTACGGCGTCGTGAAGATGAACGTCGACACCGACACCCAGTACGCGTTCACGCGCCCCGTCGCGGACCACATGTTCAAGAACTACGACGGTGTCCTCAAGGTCGACGGCGAGGTCGGCAACAAGAAGGCGTACGACCCGCGCGCCTGGGGCCGGCTGGCTGAGACCGGCATGGCCGCTCGCGTCGTCCGGGCCTGCGAGGACCTGCGCTCTGCCGGCACCCGCATGTCCTAACCGTTTGTCCCGCAAAGCGGGAGAAGTGAGCGAATCCGGGTCCCAGCGGCCCGGATTCGCTCATTTCTCCCGCTGATCTACCGGCGCTAGGCATGTTGACTAAGTGAAGTAGACTAAGTGCCATGACGACGGTGAACGTCCATGAGGCCAAGACGCATCTCTCGCGCCTCCTCGAGCGCGTCGAGGCGGGCGAGACGGTGACCATCGCGCGGGCCGGCACGCCGGTGGCGCAACTCGTCTCTGTCCAGGTGGCGCAAGGGCGGCCCCGAGTGGGCTTCCTGGCCGGCGCCTTCACCGTGCCCGAGGATTTCGACAGCATGGGTGAAGCCGAGATCGACGCCTTGTTCGCGGGGCGTGAGTGAGCGTCCTGCTCGACACGCACCTGCTGCTGTGGATCGCAGCGGAGCCGGACCGGCTGCCCGACGAGGTCCGTGACCTCGTCAACGACGAGTCGATCGATGCCTGGTTCAGCGTGGCGAGCCTGTGGGAGGTCACGATCAAGTCGTCCCTCGAGCGTTCCGACTTCGCGCTCGACGCCCGCGTGCTGCGGCGCGGGCTGCTCGAGTCCGGGTTCCCCGAGCTGGCGATCGATGCGACCCACGTCGTGGCCGTGGCCGACCTGCCGCCGATCCACCGGGATCCCTTCGACCGACTCCTCATCGCCCAGGGCCGGGTGGAGGGCATGACCCTGCTGACTGTGGATGAGCGGCTCGCCGGCTACGGGCCGACCGTGCGACTGGTCCAGCGCTGAGATCTCCCGCGACGCAGGACGACCGGACGCCGGCGTCTCGAGGGGTGCCGGCCGCCGCCTTCTGGCAGGCTGTCGGCCATGACCATCGGAGAGAACCTGTTCCCCGGACCTGCCGCCACTCTCCTCCCCGAGGATCCGGCCGCGGCCGACCTCGCCGCCGGCAGCCCGCCAGAGGACGTCGTCCGCGCACACCCCGAGAGCTCCCTGGTGTGGGCCGACCTCGCCGACCAGGCATGGAACGAGGATCGTCCGCTCGAGTCCTATGCCTTTGCCCGCGTCGGCTACCACCGCGGGCTCGACGCCCTGCGGCGCAACGGCTGGAAGGGCCACGGCCCGGTGCCGTGGAGCCATGAGCCCAATCAGGGCTTCCTGCGCTGCCTGCGCTCGCTAGCGCGCGCCGCGCAGGCGCTCGGCGAGCACGCGGAAGTCGATCGCCTCGGCGTGTTCATCGACGACTGCGATCCCTCCGTGCCGCGCGACTGATGCCCGCCGCCATCGTGGTCGGCGGCGGCATCAGCGGGGTCGCCTGCGCCTCCGCACTCGTCGCCGCCGGACACGCGGCGAAGCTGCGCGATCGAGGCCGGCGGCTCGGCGGCCGAATGGCCTCGCGGACCCTTCGCGACACCGGCACCCCGCATGACGGACGAGTCACCGACATCGGCGCCTCGTACTTCACGGTGAGCGACCCGGACTTCCGCGCGGTCGTCGACCGACTGGTGGGCGAAGGCGTCGTCCGCCCGTGGACGACCGCCTTCCACGTGCATGGTGCCGACGGGATGGCGGGGGTCTCGGTTGGTCCCATGCGGTACGCCGCCCCGCTCGGCCTCCGCTCCGTCGTCGAGGCCCTGCTCGACGTCTCCGTTGATGTGAGCCTGGCGGACGAGGTGGCCGGGGTGGACGTTCGCGACGGTGTCCCGCTCGTCGATGACGTGCCGGCCGCCGCAGTCGCCCTGTGCCTACCGCACCCGCAGGCGGTCCGCGTGCACCCCGGCCTGCCGGGCACCCCCATCACGTGGGAGCCGGTCATCGCCGTCACCTGCGTCTTCGACGATCGCACCTGGCTCGAGATGGACGGCGTGTTCGTCAATGACGACCCCGTGCTCACCTGGATCGCGGACGACGGCCGGCGGCGGGGCGACGAGGCTCCGGTCCTGGTCGCCCACGTGCACCCGGTGCTGTCGGCAGCACACCTCGCGAACCCCTCGTCGGTGATCCCGCAGGCGGTCGCCGCGGTCCGCCGCGTGCTGCGGATCGAGGGCCTGCCCGCGTGGGTCGACGCGCACCGGTGGACGTATGCGAAGCCGCTCGCTGCCCGGCCGGAGCCGTTCTGGGTGAGCCCGGACGGCCTGCTCGGCCACGCCGGTGACGCGTGGGCTGACGGCCCGCGGGTCGAGGCTGCGTGGCTCTCCGGGCACCGGCTCGGCCGGGCGCTCGCGGCCGGCTGGAAGCGGCGTGAGCATGGCGGAGTCGCCCGCGCTGCTGGCCGGGATCGACCACGTGCAGCTGGCGATTCCGGCCGGTGCCGAGGAAGCCTGTCGCGCGTTCTGGGTGGGGACGCTCGGCCTGCAGGAGGTGCCGAAGCCGCCGGTGCTCGCGGCCCGCGGCGGCTGCTGGTTCCGAGCCGCCGGTGTGGAGGTGCATCTCGGCGTCGAGTCGGACTTCCGGCCGGCTCGCAAGGCCCACCCAGGGCTCCGTGTGCACGACCTGACCGCGCTGGCCGAGCGGCTGCTGGCTCATGGCCATGAGGTCGCCTGGGACGACGACCTGCCGGGATTCGCCCGGTTCTACGCCGACGACCCGGTCGGCAACCGGCTGGAGTTCCTCCAACCCCGGTCCACCGCCAGGGACGGGGTTACCCCGATCGAAGGGTAGGCTTTCCGCCCGTGCCAGCAATCGTTCTCGTCGGCGCCCAATGGGGCGACGAAGGCAAGGGCAAGGCCACCGACCTCCTCGGCGGCCGTGTCGACTACGTCGTGCGCTACCAGGGCGGCAACAACGCCGGCCACACCGTCGTCATCGGCGACCGGAAGTTCGCCCTTCACCTGCTGCCGAGCGGCATCCTGACCCCGTCTGTCGTGCCCGTGATCGGCAACGGCGTCGTCATCGACCCCGCCGTCCTGCTCGAGGAGATGCGGGGGCTCGAAGCCCAGGGCGTCGACACCTCCAAGCTCGTCATCAGCGCCAGCGCCCACCTGATCACCCCGTATCACGTGACGTTGGACAAGGTCACCGAGCGATTCCTCGGCAAGGCCAAGATCGGCACGACCGGCCGCGGCATCGGGCCGACGTACAGCGACAAGATCGCCCGACTCGGCATCCGCGTCCAGGACCTCTTCGATCCGTCGATCCTTCGCCAGAAGGTCGAGGGCGCGCTCGCCAACAAGAACCAGGTCCTCGTCAAGGTCTTCAACCGCCGCGCCCTCGATGTCGACGCGATGACGGAGCAGCTGCTGCAGTACGCCGACGAGTTGCGCCCATACGTCGTCGACACCGCCCTCCTGCTCAACAACGCCCTCGACGCCGACCAGGTCGTTCTGCTCGAGGGTGGCCAGGGCACGCTGCTCGACGTCGATCACGGCACCTACCCGTTCGTCACGTCCAGCAACCCCACTGCCGGCGGTGCGTGCACGGGCAGCGGCATCGGCCCGACGCGCATCACCCGAGTGGTGGGCATCCTGAAGGCGTACACGACCCGCGTCGGCTCCGGACCGTTCCCGACCGAGCTCTTCGACGACGACGGCGAGCGGCTGCGCACCATCGGTGGCGAGCGCGGGGTCACCACCGGGCGTCCGCGCCGGTGCGGCTGGTTCGACGCGCCCATCGCCCGATTCGCCACTCGCGTCAACGGGCTGACCGACATCTTCCTGACGAAGCTCGACGTGCTGACCGGCTGGGAGCAGATCCCGGTGTGCGTCGCCTACGAGGTCGACGGCCAGCGGGTCGACGAACTGCCGATGACGCAGACCGACTTCCATCATGCGAAGCCGATCTACGAGCTGCTGCCCGGCTGGCGCGAGGACATCTCGCAGGCGCGCAGCCTCGAGGACCTGCCGCCCAACGCCCGGTCGTACGTCCAGTTCCTCGAGGACGTGTCCGGCACGCGCATCAGTGCGATCGGTGTCGGACAGGACCGCGACGCCACCATCTCCGTCCACGACCTCATCGACTGAGCATGGCCACGGCTGCCGCGCGAAGAGTCCCCCCGGGTCCGGCTGCGCTCGCTGCGATCATCGCGCTGCCACTCGGATGGGCGATGCTCCTCGCGGTCCAGGCCGGTGTCGCCTGGATGTGGGAAGACACCGAGCGGCCGCCGGCCTTCGTGCTCGGCGTCCCGGTCCTGGCTGCCGTCGCGGTGTTCGCGATTCGCCGCTATCTCGGGGACGACGGCCACGAGCCGCTCACCGGCATCCACGTCGCCGCGTTGACCCCGCGTCAGTTCGTCGACGTGATCCTGGCGATCCTCGCCACCCTGCTGGGCGGCCTGGTGCTGGGGCCGGAAGTCGCCCTGGTCTCCACCGGAGCGGTCGTCGGCACGGTCGTCGCCCGGGTCACCCGGACCGACGCCGTCGAGGAGGTAGCCGGCATCGGTGCGCTGGCGGCGATCCTCGCGCTCTTCCTGGTCCCGATGGTCTCGGGTTCGCTGACCGTGCCGGAGTTCGAGCCGGGATCGCTGTGGGTGTCCATGGCGGTGGCCATCCCGGTGGGGATCGCCGCGACCGTTGCCGTGCAGGCCGCCCGGGCGCTGGGCTGGGGTCTGCACCGCATGGCCGGTGCCGGGCCGCACCTGTGGGCGCTGCTTCTGGCGGCGGTCGTCGTCGGTGGCGGGGCGCTGCTCGTCCGGGAGGCGACGGGAGCAGACGTCTCCTACGTGGTGACCTCGGGAGAGGGCCAGATCCGCTACCTGGCGACGGAGACGTCGCTCGCCCTGGTGCTGTCGGTCCTGGCCGTCAAGGTGGTGGCCTACGCCGCCTCCCTCGGCTCCGGTTTCCGCGGTGGCCCGTTCTTCCCCGCAATGTTCGTCGGCGCAGCGGCCGGACTCGCCCTCTCCCTGCTGCTGCCGGACGTGCTGCCGACACAGGCGGCCGTCGTCACCGGCGTCGTCGCCGGCATCGTCGCGACGGCGCGGATGCCCTGGTGGGTCGTGCTGGTGATCGGCGCGGCATCCGGATTCGCCTTCGGCTCCTGGCCGCTGGTTCCCGCCGCCGTGGTGGCGGCCGCCGTGGCTCGGCTGCTGCCGCGGCTGGGCGACCGCCTGGCCCCGTGACGACCGCGTCGTCCGCGGGCCTGCCGGCGGAGGCCCGACTGAGGCCCGCGGAGTCCTCGGATCTCAGCGGCATCGTCCGAGTGCAGCCCGACTGGTGGGGTGGACGCGACCTCACCGCCCTGCTGCAGCCGCTGTTCCTGGAGCACTTCGCCACCAGCAGCCTCGTCCTCGAGGAGAACGGTGAACTGCTGGCTTTCCTCGTGGGGTTCCCGTCCCTCGACCATCCCGACGAGGCGTACGTGCACTTCGTCGGCGTGCGCCCCGAACGCAGGGGCCAGGGCCTGGGCCGGCTGATGCATGACGAGTTCGCCGCTCGCATGCGAACGCTCGGCGTCCGGCGGGTCAGCTGCGTCACCTCGCCTGCCAACTCGTCGTCCGTCGCCTTCCACACGTCGATCGGCTTCCGGGTCACCGCCCAGGACGATCGGCACGTGCACCTGTCGCGTGACATCGCCGATCCCGTCGCTGGCGCTCGGCTCGAGGACCCCCGCCCGCTCGACCCTCCCTGGCCGACGGCCCAATGGCCGGTGCCGCCGGACACGATCCTGCGCCACGGGAGCATCGAGCTCACCCTCACCACACCTGACGACGCGCCCGAGCTGTTCGCTGCGCTCGACGACGACCGGGTGTGGGCGCACGTGCGCGGTCGCCCGACCGATGCGCACCAGTTCGCGGAGAGCCTCGTCGCCGCGCCTGGCGTCGGCCGAACGCCCTGGACCGTGCGTCGCGCGGGGGTGGTGGTGGGCACGACGTCGTACCTCGAGGTCTCTCCGATCGACGCCCGGCTGGAGATCGGCTTCACCCTCTATGCGCATGACGTGTGGGGGACCCGCGTCAATCCGGCGTGCAAGTACCTCCTCCTCGGCTGGGCGTTCGACCATGGCTTCGGTCGGGTGCAGCTCAAGACCGACATCCGCAACCACCGCAGCCAGGCGGCCATCGCCCGGCTCGGCGCGCAGTACGAGGGAGTGCTGCGCCGCTACCAGCGCCGACAGGACGGTTCGGTGCGCGACACCGTGGTGTTCTCGGTGACGGCCGAGGACTGGCCCGCGGTACGTGATGGACTCCGGATCCGCGTGACGTGATCCACCCGGGCGATGGAGCCTGCTCGCGTGCCCGGCCAGATCCCCCGTACCCTCGCATCCAGTGCTCGAATGGTCCCGAGCACGTCGCCCATAGGAGCAGTCATGAGCACACCCACCCCCGATCCCCAGCTCGGCGCCGAGGTCTTCGCCAACGACCGGGCGCACGTCTTCCACTCGTGGAGCGCCCAGGGCGCACTCAACCCGATGTGCATCGCCCGGGCCGAGGGCTGCTACGTGTGGGACTACGAGGGCAACCGGTTCCTCGACCTGTCCTCGCAGCTGGTGAACGTGAACATCGGCCACCAGCACCCGAAGGTCGTCGCGGCGATCCAGGAGCAGGCCGGGAAGCTCGCGACCATCGCCCCGCAGCACGCCAATGACGTGCGCGGCGAGGCCGCCAAGCGGATCGTGGAGCTGGCCCCCGAGGGGATGAACAAGGTCTTCTTCACCAATGGCGGAGCCGACGCCAACGAGAACGCCATCCGGATGGCGCGCCTGCACACCGGGCGCGAGAAGGTGCTGGCCTTCTACCGCTCGTACCACGGCAACACCGGCACCGCGATCCAGGCCACGGGCGACCCGCGTCGCTGGCCGAACGAGTACGCGGACCATGTCGTCCACTTCTTCGGCCCGTACCTGTACCGCTCGTCCTTCTGGGCCACCACCCCTGAGGAGGAGACAGCCCGCGCACTGGAGCACCTCGAGCAGGTCATCGTCTTCGAGGGGCCGGCCACCATCGCGGCGCTCCTCATCGAGACCGTCGTCGGCACGGCCGGCGTGCTGGTGCCACCGCCGGGCTATCTCGAGGGCGTCCGAGCATTGTGCGACAAGTACGGGATCGTCTACATCGCCGACGAGGTGATGGCCGGCTTCGGCCGCACCGGTCGCTGGTTCGCATTCGACCACTTCAACGTGGCCCCCGACCTGATCACCTTCGCCAAGGGCTCGAACTCCGGGTACGTGCCGGTCGGCGGCGTGATCATCTCCGATGACATCGCGGCCACTTTCGACGCGCGGGTCTTCCCGGGCGGCCTGACCTACTCCGGCCACCCGCTGGCGGCCGCTTCCATCGTCGCGTCGATCGATGCGATGAAGGAGGAGGGCATCGTCGAGAACGCGGCCCGGATCGGCGAGGACGTGCTCGGCCCCGGCCTGCGCGCGCTCGCCGAGCGGCACCCGGTCATCGGCGAGGTGCGCGGCCTGGGCGTGTTCTGGGCGCTCGACCTGGTCACCGACCGTGCGACTCGCGAGCCGCTCGCCCCGTACGGCGGAACGTCGCCGGCCATGACCGAGCTGGCGACCGCGATGAAGAAGCGCGGCGCCATGCCGTTCGCCAACTTCAACCGGCTGCATGTCGTGCCGCCGTGCACGATCACGGATGAGGAGGCCAAGGAGGGCCTCGCCATCCTCGACGACGCGTTCAGCGAGATCGACTCGTACTACACCGGCACGAACTGAGGATGCGACCGGCGGCGGCGCTCGCCGCGGCTCCCGTGGCCCTCGTGCTCGCGGGGTGTGGAAGCGGTCCGTCGGACGTCGCCGACGGCTCCTACCGCGCCTATGCGACGTCGGGCACGCAGAGTCTCGACGCCGACCTCACCATCACCGGCGAGCAGGCGATCGTGACGACCGGCGACGCGGAGTCGACCTTCGCGATCGGCGTGCCAGGCGACTCGTTCGTCCTCTGCCCCCCGGACGGGTCGGGTCAGCCCCGCCCCCTGGACGGGCAGCTGACCTTCGGCACCCTGACCTTGGACGAGCCGGCCGTCTTCGGGGACTGCGGCACCACCTCACCGCTTCGGGTCACGCTGGTTGACCTGGCGTCCTACGACGCCGCCAACGGCCCGTTCCCGTTCATGGAGTGGGTCGAGTTCTGCGACCTCGAGGACCCCGACTGCTCGTAGGGCCTGGTCGGTCGCGGATGACGGTGGCGATCACGGCCAGGTGGTCGGCGCCCGGGATGTGGTGCGCGGTGACCTGGCTGGCGCTCAGCCCGCGGACCACCACGTGATCGATGGCGATGAGCAACGGACCAGGGAGGTGCGCGGGCCAGGTGCGCGTCGTCCAGGCACGTGCCGAGACTGCGGCATCGGTGGCCTGCTGCAGCAGCCGCCGGAAGCGCGCGTGATCGAGGGTCGCGTTGAAGTCCCCGGCGACGACGAGCGGGCGAGTCGCGTCGCGGAACCGCGTGCGCAGTTCCTCCAGCTGCTCATGCCAAGGCCCCGGTGGGCCCGGCCAAGGCGCATGCACGTGCACGCTCATCACCGTCGGGTCGTCAGGGGACTCGGAAGCGCCGAGCCTGACGGTGGCCTCGACCCGGTAGAGCGTGCCGCGCCGCGCAACGACTTCGTCGCGTAGCGGCCGTCGACTCCACACGCCGGCGCCCTCCCAGTCCGGCGCGGCGGCGACCACCGCGTGGGGGAAGAGCGCGGACACGCCGGCCTTCTCCAGACCGGCGACGAACTCCGCCGTGGTCTCCTGCAACGCGATGACGTCGACGTCGTGGTCGCGGGCAAGGGCGAGCACGGCCGCCGGGTCTCCTCGCCCGCACCACACGTTGGCGGTGAGGACGGTCAGCAGGTGCTCGCCGGCCGGCCGCCGATGAAGCCAGGGCCGCGCCTCGGCCGTCGCCATCACTGCGGCCAGGAGCAGGCCGGGTACCCAGCCTGCTGAGCCGCCGGCGACGAGCAGCAGGGAGCCGAGGACCGCGCCCGGGACGGCGAAGTAGGCGAAGGTGGCTGCGACCACCAGGGGCTGCCAGTGGCTGGTCAGGAACCGGGTCGCGAAGAGCAGGGTCGACAGGCCGAGGACCGCCCAGCCCGTCAGCGCGAGCATCCGCCCTCCAACCCCGAACGACCCCTTGAGGCCGAACACTAGGGTTGTCGCGTGAAGGTCCTCGTCATCGGCTCAGGTGCCCGAGAGCACGCCATCGTCACCGCCCTGCTCGCGGACGACTCCGTCACCGAGGTGGTGGCGGCGCCCGGAAATGCCGGCATGGCGCAGGTGGTGCCCACCCGCCCGGTCGATGTCGCGGACCCGCAGGCGGTGGCTGCGCTGGCCGACGAGATGACCCCGGACCTCGTGGTGATCGGACCCGAGGTTCCGCTCGTCGCCGGTGCGGCCGACGCGGTCCGGGAGCTCGGCATCGCCTGCTTCGGACCGTCGGCCGCGGCGGCCCAGCTGGAGGGCAGCAAGGCGTTCGCCAAGCAGGTCATGGCCGAGGCGGGCGTGCCCACTGCGATGGCACACGTGTGCACGACCGTGGACGAGGTCGCAGCCGCCCTGGACCAGTTCGGCCCGCCGTACGTCGTGAAGGACGACGGTCTGGCCGCCGGCAAGGGCGTCGTCGTCACGAGTGACCACGAGGCGGCCCTCGATCATGCACGCACCTGCCTGTCCCACGGCAACGATGCGCAGGTCATCGTTGAGCAGTTCCTCGACGGTCCCGAGGTCTCCCTCTTCGCGATCACGGACGGCACGACCGTGCTGCCGATGCAGCCGGCGCAGGACTTCAAGCGGGTGGGCGAGGGCGACACCGGGCCCAACACCGGCGGCATGGGCGCATACTCACCGCTGCCATGGGCGCCGACGGACCTCATCGAGAACGTGACCGCCCGCGTCCTGCAGCCCATGGTCGATGCGATGCGGCACCGAGGGATGCCCTTCGTCGGCCTGCTGTACGCAGGGCTGGCGATGACGTCGCGCGGCGTTCGCGTGGTGGAGTTCAACGCACGCTTCGGCGACCCGGAGACCCAGGTGGTGCTGGCCAATCTCCGCACGCCGCTCGGGCAACTGCTGCATGCTGCTGCCGTCGGCCACCTCGACCAGGTGCCGCAGCTGGCCTGGCAGTCCGGCTACGCCGTCACGGTGGTGATCGCCGCGGAGGGCTACCCGTCGGCACCGCGCCTGGGTGACGTGATCTCCGGGCTGGAGACGGCCGCGGACGAGGCGAACGTCGACGTGTTCCACGCGGGCACGACGGTCACCGACTCGGGGGAGATCGCGTCCTCCGGCGGCCGCGTGCTGTCCGTCACGGCGCACGGCGAGACGCTGGCGCGGGCTCGGGAGCGTGCCTACGCGGGCGTCGACCTCATCCGCCTCGAAGGCTCCCACCATCGGCGTGACATCGCGGCCACTGCGGCGGAGAAGGAGTCCTGATCGTGTCGAAGCCGACGATCCCGAACGTCCTCGCCGGGCGGTACGCCTCCGGGGACATGACCTCGGTGTGGTCACCGGAGGCGAAGATCGTGATGGAGCGCCGGCTGTGGCTCGCGGTGGCCGCCGCGCAGGTCGAGCTCGGGCTGGACATCCCGACCAGTGCGCTCGAGGACTACCACCGGGTCATCGACCAGGTCGACCTCGAGTCAATTGCCGAGCGTGAGCGGGTCACCAAGCACGACGTCAAGGCACGCATCGAGGAGTTCAACGCGCTGGCGGGCCACGAGTACGTGCACGTCGGCATGACGTCGCGCGACCTCACGGAGAACGTCGAGCAGCTGCAGGTCCGCGACGCCCTGCTGATCGTCCGTGATCGTTGCGTGGCAGCACTGGACCGGCTGTCGGCGCTCGCAGTGGCCTACTCGGACACCGCGCTGACGGGTCGGTCGCACAACGTCCCGGCGCAGACGACGACGCTGGGCAAGCGGTTCGCCAGCGCCGCCGACGAGCTGCTCGTCGCCTTCGATCGGCTCGACAACCTCATCGCGCGATATCCCCTGCGCGGCATCAAGGGCCCGGTCGGCACCGCCCAGGACATGCTCGACCTGATGGGCGGCGACGAGGCCCGGCTGGAAGCCCTCGAGCAGGCTGTGGCGACGCACCTCGGATTCGGGCACGTACTGGACAGCGTGGGCCAGGTGTATCCGCGCTCCCTCGATCTCGACGTGGTGTCGGCGCTGTCACAGGTGGCGGCCGGTCCCTCGAGCCTGGCCACCACGATCAGGCTGATGGCCGGCCTGGATCTCGTCACCGAGGGATTCCGCCCGGGGCAGGTCGGCTCGTCGGCCATGCCGCACAAGATGAACTCGCGCTCCTGCGAGCGCGTCAACGGCTTCGCTGTGCTGCTGCGCGGCTACCTGACCATGGTCGCCGACCTCGCCGGCTCGCAGTGGAACGAGGGCGACGTGTACTGCTCCGTCGTGCGGCGGGTGGCGCTGCCCGATGCCTTCTTCGCGATCGACGGCATGTTCGAGACCTTCCTGACCGTGCTCGACGACTTCGGCGCCTTCCCGGCGGTCATCGACCGCGAGCTCGAGCGGTACCTGCCGTTCCTGTCCACGACCAAGGTGCTGATGGCCGCCGTCCGCAAGGGTGTCGGCCGCGAGACCGCGCACGAGGCGATCAAGGAGCACGCGGTCGCCGTCGCGCTGGCGATGCGCGAGGACGCTCGCGGGGAGAACGACCTGATGGCCAGGCTTGCCGCCGACGAGCGCCTGGGCCTTTCGGCGGACGAGCTCGCCGCGCTGGTCGCGGAGCCGCTCGCCTTCACCGGTGCCGCGGCCAGCCAGGTCCGCGCTGTCGCGGACCGGGTCCAAGCTGTCGTCGAGCGGTTCCCTGACGCCGCCGGCTATCGACCGGGGGAGATCCTCTGATGGGCAACGTCAGCCTCGAGCCGACCGACTACGGCCTGCCCCCGGAGTACGAGCACCTGTACTCCGGGAAGGTGCGAGACCTCTACCGCACGCCGGACGGCAAGCTGCTGTTCGTCGCCAGTGATCGCATCTCCGCCTATGACTGGGTGCTGCCCACGCCCATCCCGGACAAGGGCCGGATCCTGACGGCGCTGTCGAAGTGGTGGTTCCAGAAGCTGCAGGGCGTGGTGCCGAACCACGTCGCGTCGGGCAAGATCCCCAAGGCGGTGGCCGGTCGGGCGATGGTGTGCGAGGAGCTGGAGATGCTCCCCGTCGAGTGCGTGGCCCGCGGCTACCTGGCCGGGTCGGGCCTCGCCGACTACCGCGAGACCGGGCGGATCTGCGGCAACGGACTGCCGCCGGGACTCGTCGACGGCTCCGAACTGCCGAAGCCGCTCTTCACGCCGGCGACGAAGGCGGCGCTGGGCGAGCACGACGTGAACGTCACCTACGACGAGGTGATCGTGATGATCGGGCAGGAGGAGGCGCAGGAGCTCAAGCGGATGACGCTCGACGTCTACATCCGGGCCCTCGAGATCGCCCGGGCTCGCGGGCTCATCCTCGCCGACACCAAGTTCGAGTTCGGGTTCGCGAAGACCGGCAAGAACGCGGGCCGGATCGTGCTGGCCGACGAGGTGCTGACGCCGGACTCGTCGCGGTACTGGGACGCCGCCACGTGGCACCCGGGTGGGCCGCAGCCCTCCTTCGACAAGCAGTTCGTGCGTGACTGGCTGACCTCGCCGGAGTCCGGGTGGGATCGCGGGTCGAACGAGCCGCCGCCCCCGCTGCCGGACCGCGTCGTCGAGCAGACGCGAGCCAAGTACGTCGAGGCCTATGAGCGGCTGACCGGGGAGACGTTCGCATGACGACCTGGCTCGTGACTGGAGGGGCCGGGTACATCGGCGGACATGTCGTGCGCTCGCTGCTGGCGAGCGGGCGCGACGTAGTGGTGTACGACGACTTCTCCGCGGGCCTGCGCAGCCGGGTGCCGGACGACGTGCCGGTGGTGACGGGTGACGTGGCGGATGCGGCGACGCTGGTGCATGCGCTGCGGACCCACGCCGTCGACGGGGTCATACATCTCGCCGCGAAGAAGGCCGCAGGCGAGTCGGTGGACATTCCGCTGTACTACTACCGCGAGAACGTGGGTGGCTTCCTCACCGTGCTCGAGGCGATGGAGGGTGCCGGCGTGCGGCGGCTCGTGTACTCGTCGTCTGCCGCGGTCTACGGCACGCCCGAGCAGAACCCGGTCACCGAGGACGCGGCGCTGACGCCCGAGTCGCCGTACGGCGAGACCAAGGTCGTCGGCGAGTGGATGAGCCGAGATGCCGGCGTGGCCTGGGGCCTGTCGTGGGCGGCGCTGCGCTACTTCAACGTGGCTGGGGCCGGCAGCGATGACCTCGGGGACACCAGCGTGAACAACCTGATCCCGATGGTGTTCCGGGCGCTGGACGAGGGCCGTCGACCCCGGATCTTCGGCGATGACTACCCGACCCCCGACGGCACCTGCGTCCGCGACTACATCCACGTCGTCGACCTGGCCGAGGCGCACGTCGCCGCGGCGGCGCGCTGCGAGGAGGGGGGCCGGGCGGACGCGTTCAACGTCGGGCGCGGCCGTGGGGTGTCCGTGCGCGAGGTCATGGACGCGATCTCGGCCGCCGTGGGCCGTGACGTCGACGCGGAGGTGGTGGGCCGCCGGGCGGGCGATCCGCCGGCGACCTGGGCGGCGACCGAGCGGGCGGAGGCGGAGCTGGACTGGCGCGCCACCCGGGACCTGCCGGAGATGGTGGCGTCCGCCTGGAGCGCCTGGCAGGCCCAGCACGGATCCTGACGCCGGCCGGCCCGCGCCCGGTCAGCCCGCGCCCGTCCAACCCCTTCGCCCCGGTCAACCCCTTCGCGAGTGTGCGCTCGTTGTCGCTTTGGCGGATGCCAAAGCGACAACGAGCGCACACTCGCGAAGGCTTTTCGACCCGGGACGGGCGGCCGGTAGGGTTGGCGTACCGCTCGAACGAACCCAGGAGTGCCCGTGGCCCGCGTCGTCGTCGACGTCATGCTCAAGCCCGAGATCCTCGACCCGCAGGGGCGCGCCGTCCAGGGAGCCCTCGGCCGCCTCGGCCTCAGCGGCGTCCGTGACGTGCGCCAGGGGAAGCAGTTCGTGATCGAGCTCGAGGGTGACCTCGAGGGCGATCGCGCCGACCTGATGGAGCGGCTCGCCGGCGAGTTGCTCAGCAATCCGGTCATCGAGGACTTCCGCATGACGGTGGAACAGTGAGCATGCGGATCGGCGTCGTCACCTTCCCCGGCACGCTCGACGATCAGGACGCCGCCGCGCGGTACGCCTCGCAGGTGGCGATCCGGTCAGCCTCTGGCACGGTGACGCCGACCTCAAGTCGGTCGACGCGGTCGTGCTCCCGGGCGGCTTCTCGTACGGCGACTACCTGCGCTGCGGCGCGATCGCGCGCTTCGCCCCCGTGATGCACTCGCTCGTCGACGCGGCCAAGGGCGGCCTGCCCGTCCTCGGCATCTGCAACGGCTTCCAGATCCTGTGCGAGACCCACCTGCTGCCCGGTGCCCTGACCCGCAACGACTCGCTGCACTTCGTCTGCCGCGATCAGCTGCTGCGCATCGAGGACACCACCTCGATGTGGACGTCCGACTACGAGGCCGGCCAGGAGATCGTCATCCCGCTGAAGAACGGCGAGGGCGGCTACGTCGCCGACGAGGCCACCCTCGACCTGCTCGAGAGCGAGGGCCGGGTCATCGCCCGCTACCTCGAGGTCAACCCCAACGGCAGCCGCCGTGACATCGCCGGCATCCGCAACGAGCGGGGCAACGTGGTCGGCCTGATGCCGCATCCGGAGCACGCCGTCGAGCCGCTCACCGGTCCGTCGATCGACGGCCTGCCCTTCTTCACGTCCATCCTCCGCTCCCTGGTGGCCACCGCATGATCGACACCGTCCAGCACGCCGTCGACGACCCCGATCACGAGCAGCCCTTCGCCGAGCTGGGCCTGAAGCCGGACGAGTACGAGCGCATCCGCGACATCCTCGGCCGCCGTCCGACCAGCTCGGAACTGGCGATGTACTCCGTGATGTGGAGCGAGCACTGCTCGTACAAGTCGAGCAAGGTCCACCTGCGCCAGTTCGGCGAGAAGAAGCCGGAGACGGACGCCCTGCTCGTCGGGATCGGCGAGAACGCCGGCGTCGTCGACATCGGCGACGGCTGGGCGGTGACCTTCAAGGTCGAGAGCCACAACCATCCCTCGTACGTCGAGCCGTACCAGGGAGCGGCGACCGGGGTCGGCGGCATCGTCCGCGACATCATGTCGATGGGCGCCCGCCCGATCGCCGTGATGGACCCGCTGCGCTTCGGCCCGCTCGACGCCGCGGACACCAGGCGCGTGCTGCCGGGCATCGTGGCCGGCGTCGGCGGCTACGGAAACTGCCTGGGCCTGCCCAACATCGGCGGCGAGATCGTGTTCGATCCGACCTACCTGGGCAACCCGCTCGTCAACGCGCTGTGCGTCGGGGCCATGAAGCACGAGGACATCCACCTCGCCAGCGCGAAGGGCGTCGGCAACCTCGTCGTGCTGTACGGCGCGCGCACCGGTGGCGACGGCATCGGTGGCGTCTCCGTGCTGGCGTCCGAGACGTTCGACGCGGACGGCCCGGCCAAGCGCCCGAGCGTCCAGGTCGGCGATCCGTTCATGGAGAAGCTGCTGATCGAGTGCACCCTGGAGGTGCTCCACGCCGGCCTGGTCGAGGGCATCCAGGATCTCGGCGGTGCCGGGATCTCGTGCGCCACCAGCGAGCTCGCATCCAACGGCGAGGGCGGCATGCACGTCTGGCTGGACCGCGTCCTGCTGCGTGATGCGACCCTCTCGCCCGAGGAGATCCTCATGAGCGAGTCGCAGGAGCGCATGTGCGCGATCGTCGAGCCGGCGAAGCTCGACGAGTTCCTGTCCCTGTGCGCCAAGTGGGATGTCGAGGCCGTCGTCATCGGTGAGGTCAACGACTCCGGACGGCTCACCGTCGACTGGCACGGCGACCGGATCGTCGACGTGCCCCCGCGCACGGTGGCGCACGAGGGCCCGGTCTACGAGCGCCCGTTCCACCGACCGCCGTGGCAGGACGAACTTCAGGCCGACGCCCCCGACCGGCTGCCCCGTCCGGCGACGCCCGAGGAACTGCGCGCGACCCTCCTGTCGATGGTCGGTGCACCGAACCTGGCGTCGAAGTCGTGGGTCACGTCGCAGTACGACCGCTACGTGCTCGGCAACACCGTGCTCGCCCAGCCCGAGGACTCCGGAATGGTCCGCGTCGACGAGGAGACCGGCCGCGGCGTGGCCATCTCGACCGACTGCAACGGACGGTTCGCCAAGCTGGACCCGTACGCGGGCGCACAGCTCGCACTGGCCGAGTCGTATCGCAACGTCGTCGCGACCGGCGCCGTGCCGCTCGCCGTGACCAACTGCCTCAACTTCGGATCGCCGGAGGACCCGGAGGTGATGTGGCAGTTCGCGCAGGCCACCACCGGTCTTGCGGACGGCTGTCTCCAGCTGGGCATCCCGGTCACTGGCGGCAACGTCTCCTTCTACAACCAGACCGGCGACACCGCCATCCTGCCGACGCCGGTGGTGGGTGTCCTCGGCGTCATCGACGATGTCGACCGCCGCACCCCGATGGCCTGGGGCCCGGACGGCGAGTTGATCTACCTGCTCGGCGACACCCGTGACGAGTTCGGCGGCAGCGAGTGGGCGCACCACGTCCACGGACACCTCGGGGGACTGCCACCGGCGGTCGACCTGGATCGCGAGCGGCTGCTTGGCGAGATCCTGGTCGCAGGCTCGCGCGACGGGATGCTCACGGCGGCGCACGACGTGTCCGACGGCGGTGTGGCGCAGGCGCTGGTCGAGATGGCCCTCCGGTCACGGGTGGGTGCGCGCTTCTGGGCGCCCGAGGGGCTCGATCCGTTCACCTTCCTGTTCAGCGAGTCGGCCGGCCGAGCCGTCGTGGTGGTGCCGCGCACCGAGGAGCTTCGCTTCACCGAGATGTGCCATGCCCGGCAGCTTCCGGCGCATCGCATCGGCGTCGTCGACTCGGGCCTCGCGGCGGATGCCGGGTATCCGCAGGACACGCAGGTCCTGCAGTACACGGATGTCTTCACGGTGACGTTGGACGAGTTGCGCGACGCCCACGAGCGGACGCTGCCTGCCGCGCTCGCATGACCGCCGAGTCGGACCGCGCCGCCCTCAAGGCCGAGGTGAAGGCCTCGTTGGACCTGCTGCGGCAGCGCGCGCCGGGGCGGGCGGTGGAGATCCGCATCCCGCCGTTCGCTGCGGTGCAGGCGATCCCGGGGCACACGCATCGCCGGGGCACGCCCGCGGCGGTGGTCGAGACGGACGCACACACGTGGCTGGCATTGGCGCGGGGCGAGGTCGCCTGGGCGGACGCGGTCGCGGACGGCCGGGTGCGCGCCAGCGGGGAGCGATCGGATCTGGGGGAGTGGCTGCCGCTCCTCCCTGGCGATCAAGTAAGGTAAGCCTTACCTGATCTAGAAGGAGCTTCCTGCATGTCCACCGCTTCCCGTCCCACGCCGGCTCGTCCTCGGCGTTGCCCTGGCCGCCTCCGCCCTCGTCCTCGCCGCCTGCGGGTCGTCGTCCACCGAATCGGCCGGCGCGTCCGCCGAGGCCGGCGGCGAGGCGCTCACCGTCTACTCCGGACGCAGCGAGGAACTCGTCGCACCGCTGTTCGCCCAGTTCACCGAGCAGACGGGGATCCCGATCGCCGCGCGGTACGGCGACAGCGCCGAGTTGGCCGCCCAGCTCCTCGAGGAGGGCGACGCCACGCCGGCCCAGGTCTTCTTCTCACAGGACGCCGGCGCGCTGGGTGCGGTGGCTGCCGAGGGCCTGCTCGCCCCCCTGCCGGAGGGCATCGCCGGGGCGATCTCGCCCGAGTACCAGTCGACCGACGGCACCTGGACCGGCGTGACCGGTCGGGCACGCGTCATCGCGTACGACCCTGAGCAGGTGCCCGCGGATCAGGTGCCCGCCACGGTCCTCGACCTCACCGACCCGAAGTGGCGCGGTCAGGTCGCGATCGCGCCCACCAACGCCTCCTTCCAGTCCTTCGTGACCGCGATGCGGCTGTCCGAGGGCGACGACGTCACCCGGGCGTGGCTGGAGGGGCTGGTGGCGAACGACGTCCAGACCTACGAGAAGAACGGCCTGATCCTCGACGCCGTCGACTCCGGTCAGGTGCAGCTCGGCCTGGTGAACCACTACTACTGGTACGAGAAGGCTGCTGAGGTCGGCGCGGACGCGATGCGCGCCGAGATTGCTTTCACCGCCCCCGGCGACCCTGGCTCACTGGTGAACGTCGCGGGCGTCGGCATCATGGAGCCGGCGGCGACCGACGTCGCGGCCGCGGAGTTCGTCGCGTGGCTGCTGACCCCCGAGGTGCAGCAGTGGTTCGTCGAGAACACCTTCGAGTACCCGCTGGTCGCCGACGTCGCGGCCGCGGACGGACTTCCTGCCCTCGACACCATGACCGGGCCGGACGTGGCGCTCGCCGACCTGGCCGACCTGCCCGGCACGCTGACGATGCTGACGGACGTCGGGCTGCTGTGACCCGAGTCGGCGCCCCGAGGCCGCCGCGCGCGCTGACCAGCGCCGCGGCGGTCTCGGCGTTGCTGGCCCTGCTCCCGCTCGCCTATCTCGTGGTCCGCGTCCTCGACGCCGGTCCGGAGAAGGTGATGGACGCCCTGCTGCGCATGCGCACGGCAGAGACACTCCTCACCAGCCTCGGCCTGACCGCCGTGGTGGTCATCGGCTGCCTCGCGATCGGCGTGCCGATCGGAGCCCTGCTGGCGCGCACCCGACTGCCCGGTCGGCGGGTCTGGCTGGTGCTGGTCGCCCTGCCGCTGGCGATCCCGTCGTACGTCGCCGCGTATGCCTGGCTCGCCCAGTTCCCGGCCATGAGCGGCTTCTGGGCTGCGGCCCTGGTGCTCACGCTGGTGTCGGCGCCGTACGTGATCATCCCGGTGGTTGCGGCCCTGCGCTCGGCCGACCCGGCATTGGAGGAGGTCGCGCGCTCCCTGGGCCGCACGCCCGGTCGAGCTTTCGCCGAGGCCACGCTTCCGCAGGCGTGGCCGGCCGCAGCGGCCGGCTCCCTGCTGGTGGCCCTCTACGTCCTCTCCGACTTCGGGGCGGTGGCCCTGTTCCGGGTCGATGCCTTCACCCGGGTCATCTACGCGTCGTACCGCGCGAGCTTCGATCGCACCGGTGCCGCCGTGCTGGCCCTCGTCCTGGTCGTGCTCGCCGCGGGTCTGGTCCTGCTCGAACGCCGCGTGCGCGGACGTTCGCGTCGCTACCGCACCTCATCCGGCGCGAAGCGAACGGCCCCCGCGGCTCACCTGGGCCCTCGCCCGCGTGCACTCGGACTGATGATCGTCGGCGGCTACGTCCTGCTGGCCATCGTCGTCCCGGTCGTCTCGCTGCTCATCCGGCTGGCCGGCGGGTCGCGTCGACCGCTGGACCTGGCGGAACTCGGCGTCGCGACACTGAACTCCGCGGGCGCCTCCCTGCTCGGCGCCGTGCTGGCCGTCCTCCTGGCGCTGCCGGTCGCGGTGCTCGCCGCGCGCTACCGCAACCGTCGGGTCCGGATGATCGAGACGGCCGCCTACTCCGGGCACGCCCTGCCCGGCGTCGTGGTCGGCCTTTCGCTGGTGTTCTTCACGCTCGCGGTGATTCCGGCGCTCTACCAGACGCTCGCCACGCTCGCCTTCGCGTACGCGGTGCTCTTCCTGCCCAAGTCCATCGGTGCCACTCGCTCGTCGGTGGCCGCCGTGCCTCCGGTCCTCGAGCAGGTCGCCCGGACGCTGGGCCGTCGACCGCTGTCCGCATGGGCCAGCACCACGCTGCGTATCTCCTGGCCCGGCGTGGCCGCCGGCGGGCTGCTGGTGCTGCTCACGGCCATGAAGGAGCTGCCCGCCACGCTGATGCTCCGACCCACCGGATTCGACACCCTCGCCACGGAGTTGTGGAGCCGAACGGAACTGGCGGCCTACGGAGCCGCCGCGCCATACGCGCTCGCCCTGATCGCCCTGGCCGCCGCTCCCGCCTGGCTGATGACCTACGCGATGACCCGTCGACGCCGGACGGTGGAGGCGGACGAGGGCGCTGAGACCACCGCGGATACGGTCGCGGCATGATCCCGGTGCGCATCGAGGGCGTCACCGCCGGCTACGGCGGTCCGCCGGTGCTGCGGGACCTCTCGTTGGAGGTGGCCCCCGGCGAGGTGGTCGCCGTGCTCGGTGCCAGCGGCTCGGGCAAGAGCACCCTCCTCCGGGTCCTCGCGGGCTTCCTGCGACCGACGGCGGGCCGGGTGTGGTTCGGCGACCGAGAGGTGTCCGGCCCGGACGCCTGGGTGCCCCCGGAGCAGCGGAAGGTCGGGATCGTGCCGCAGGAGGGCGCGCTGTTCCCGCACCTCGATGTCGCGGGGAACGTCGGATTCGGGCTGCCGCGCGGCAGCCGCGAGCGAGTGGACGAGATGCTGGCACTGGTGGGACTCGCCGGGCTCGGCGCGGCCCGCCCGCAGCACCTGTCGGGAGGGCAGCAGCAGCGGGTGGCCGTGGCCCGCGCGCTGGCCCCGGGTCCGGAGGTGCTGTGCCTCGACGAGCCCTTCTCCGCTCTCGATGCCTCTCTGCGCGGCCGGTTGCGGGCGGACGTGCGCGACGTGCTCGACGTGACCGGGACGACGACGATCCTCGTCACTCATGACCAGGAGGAGGCGCTGTCGATCGCTGACCGGGTGGCCGTGGTGCGGGACGGCACGGTGGTGCAGGTGGCCGGCCCGGCCGATCTCTACGAGCACCCAGTGGACCTGACGACGGCGCGCTTCGTCGGCGACGCCGTTGAGCTCGATGCCGCCGCGGCCGCGGACGGGTGGGTCACCTGCGCACTGGGCGAGGTGAAGGTCCCCGATGCTCGAGCGGGGGCCACCGGTCTGCTGGTGCTTCGTCCGGAGCAGCTCGGGCTGGTGGCGGAACGCGAGGGCTCGGGCGCGCCGGGCTCGGTGCGGTCCCGCTCGTACCACGGGCACGACAGCGTGCTGGTGGTGCGGCTCGACACGGGCGCAGAGGTTCCGGTGCGCGTGCCGGGCAGCCGGGCCGCCCAGCCGGGTGACCGGGTGGGTGTCGTCGTGGACGGCGTCGGCCGGCTCTTCGCCCAGCCGCAGGGGTAGTCCCGGCGCACGGGCCGACCTCGACACACGCCGGAAACCGTCGTGAAACATCGAATCGGTAACGATTTCCGGTGTGAATGGGGGGATATGCAAATGAAACCGCTATCACGGGGTACTGTTCCGCATTCGTAGGTCCGCAGTCCACGCAGGGAGCGCTAGTCCATGGCCGATTCGGTCGCAATCCGCATCCGTGGCCTCGTCCGCCGGTTCGGTGATGTCGTGGCCGTCGATGGCGTCGACCTCGACGTGTACGACGGCGAGTTCCTGACGATGCTCGGTCCGTCGGGTTCGGGCAAGACCACCGTGCTGCGGATGATCGCCGGCTTCGAGCGGCCCGATGCCGGCACCATCGAACTCGACGGTGTCGACGTCACTCGGGTGCCGCCCTACAACCGCGACGTGAACACGGTCTTCCAGGACTACGCACTCTTCCCCCACATGACCGTGCAGAAGAACGTCGAGTACGGGCTGAAGGTGAAGAAGGTCGCGAAGGCGGAGCGCGAGCAGCGGGCACGCGAGGCTCTGGAGGCGGTCCGTCTCGAGGGCTACGGCGATCGCGCGCCCTCCCAGCTCTCCGGCGGACAGCGCCAGCGGGTGGCCCTGGCCCGGGCCTTGGTCAACCGGCCCAAGGTGCTTCTGCTCGACGAGCCGCTCGGCGCCCTCGACCTGAAGCTGCGCGAGCAGATGCAGGTCGAGCTCAAGGAGATCCAGCGCAACGTCGGCATCACCTTCGTCTTCGTCACGCACGACCAGGACGAGGCGCTGACGATGTCCGACCGCATCGCCGTGTTCAACGCCGGCCGGATCGCGCAGCTCGGCACACCCACCGAGGTCTACGAGCACCCGGCCACGCCGTTCGTCGCCGGCTTCGTCGGCACGTCGAACCTGCTCGAGAGCGCGGCCGCTGAAGCCGTGCTGGGCAAGCCCGGCACGTGGTCGGTGCGCCCCGAGAAGATCCAGGTGATCGGCGCGGACGAGCAGGTGCCCGACGGTCGGCACGCGGTCCGCGGCACGGTGCGCGAGGTCGTCTACGTGGGCATGTCGACGCGCTTCGTCGTGGACCTCGAGGTCGGCGGGACGCTCATGGTCGTGCAGCAGAACTCCGAGGGCTCCGTCGACCTGCGACACATGCGTGGCCAGGCGGTGCTGCTGACCTGGGACCCGCAGCACGAGTACCAGGTCTCGGAATAGGACTTTCCCCCAGCCGTCGGCAGCCGCCGCCGGCTTCGCACAAGAACAGGAGGATGCAGGTGCATACAAAGCGTCTGCTCAAGATCGCAGCGGTGGGTTCCGCCGCTGCACTGATGCTGGCCGCGTGCGGTGGCGGATCCGAGGAGTCGGCTGAGGCCGGCGCCGAGGGCTCGGCGGCCGCGGCTCCCGGCGGCGAGCCGTTCGCCGGCCCGGTGGGCGACGGCGAGGGCGCGCTGAGCATCCTCGCGTGGCCCGGCTACGCCGAGGACGGCTCGACCGATCCCGCGGTCGACTGGGTCACTCCCTTCGAGGAGGCGACCGGCTGCGCGGCCGAGGTCAAGGTGTTCGGCACCTCTGACGAGGCCGTCAAGCTCATGCAGGGCGGCGGCTACGACGTCGTGTCCGCATCGGGCGACGCGTCGCTGCGCCTGATCTACGGCGAGAACGTCCAGCCGGTGAACATGGACCTGGTGCCCAACTACGCGGACATCTTCGCGGGCCTGAAGGACCAGCAGTGGAACACCGTCAACGGTGTCAACTACGGCGTCCCGCACGGCCGTGGCGCCAACCTGCTGATGGTCAACTCCGACGTCGTCACCGAGGGTGCCGACTCGTGGGCGATCACCTTCGAGGCTGACTCGCCGTACGCCGGCAAGGTCAGCGCGTACGACTCGCCCATCTTCATCGCTGACGCCGCCGTCTACCTGATGGCGACCCAGCCCGACCTGGGCATCACCTACCCGTACGCGCTCGACCGCGCCCAGTTCGATGCGGCCATGGCGCTGCTCGAGCAGCAGAAGGGCCTGGTCGGCGAGTACTGGAGCGACTACCTGAAGCAGATGGCGGCCTTCAAGGAGGGCACGACCGTGGCCAGCACCACCTGGCAGGTCGTCGCCAACGCCGTCGAGGCCGAGGGCACCCCGATCGAGGCGGTGAAGCCCAAGGAGGGCGCCACCGGCTGGTCGGACACGTGGATGATCGCCAAGGACACGGCGAACGTGAACTGTGCGTACAAGTGGCTCGACTGGATCGCGTCACCGGAGATCAATGCTCAGGCAGCCGAGTGGTTCGGCGAGGCGCCGGCCAACGAGAAGGCCTGCGCGCTCACGGCCAATGCCGACCACTGCGACGTGTTCCACGCGACCGAGACCGACTACTGGAGCGACGTCTACTACTGGAACACCCCGACCGCGCAGTGCCTCGACGGGCGTACGGACACCGAGTGTGTTCCCTACTCCGAGTGGGTCACCGCCTGGTCTGCCCTGCGCAGCTGATCACCAGCTGACGTACTGAACGCGCGATAGCGAGGGATCCCAGTGACGACCATGGCCACCACCCCACGGGGCGGCTTCGGCTACCGGCATCCGCGAATGCGGCTCGCCGGTCTGCTGACCGCACCGATGCTGTGGCTGGTCCTGATCTACCTGGGATCCCTCGCTGCGCTCTTCCTGACCGCCTTCTGGACGGTCGACGACTTCACCGGGCAGATCGTCCGGGACTTCACCCTCGAGAACTTCACTCAGGTCTTCACCAACCCCGCGTACTACGGGGTCATGGCGCGAACCCTCGGGATCGCCGTCCTCGTCACGCTCCTGTGCATGGTGCTCGCCCTGCCGCTCGCCTTCTTCATGGCGCGGGTGGCGAATCCGCGGTGGCGACCACTGCTCGTAGCGCTGGTGCTCACGCCGCTGTGGGCGTCCTACCTGGTCAAGGTCTACGCCTGGCGCGCGATGCTCGCCCCCGAGGAGGGCGTGATCCAGTGGTTCCTCACGCCCCTCGGCCTCGACGGTCCCGGCTTCGGATTCATGGGCATCGTCATCACGCTGACGTACCTGTGGCTGCCGTACATGATCCTGCCCATCTACGCGGGACTGACGCGGCTGCCCGATTCGATGCTGGATGCCTCCGGTGACCTCGGCGCCCGCAGCGGCCGCACCTTCCGCAGCGTCGTCATGCCGATCATCTTCCCGTCGATCGTGGCCGGCTCGGTCTTCACCTTCTCGCTGAGCCTGGGCGACTACATCACCGCCCAGATCGTGGGCGGGAAAATCATCATGCTCGGCAACGTCGTGCAGATCAACTACGTCGTCAACCTGCCGTTCGCGGCGGCGGTGGCGACCATCCCCGTCGTCATCGTCCTCGTCTACCTGTGGGCCGTCCGTCGCACCGGCGCCCTCGACAACCTCTAGGCGGCCGGCATGACCCTCTCCCGCGGCACCAAGATCATCTTCGGGCTCTTCGCGCTCGTCGCGTTCTCGTTCATCTACATCCCGCTCGGCGTCATCCTCATCAACTCCTTCAGCACCAGCAAGGGGCTGGGCTGGCCGCCGGGCGGCTTCACCACCGAGTGGTGGGGCAAGGCGGCCGCGAACGAGGGCGTTCGCGAGGCGCTCTGGACCTCGGTCTGGGTGGCGTCCGTCGCCACACTGGTCGCGCTCGTGCTCGGCACGCTGCTGGCCTTCGCCCTCGGCCGCTACCGGTTCTTCGGCCGGGAGACCGTGTCGCTGCTCGTCGTCCTGCCGATCGCCCTGCCCGGCATCGTCACGGGTATCGCCCTGAACAACGTCTTCACGACCTTCCTCGGCGGGCTCACGATCTACACGCTGATCATCGGCCACGTGACCTTCTGCATCGTGGTCGTCTACAACAACTCCCTGGCCCGCATTCGGCGCATGGGCGGCAACGTCGAGGAGGCCTCGGCCGACCTCGGGGCCAACGGATTCCGCACCTTCGTCTCGGTCACGTTCCCGCTGATGCGGTCCGCTCTCATCGCGGGTGCGATCCTCGCCTTCGGGCTCTCGTTCGACGAGATCATCGTGACCACGTTCACCGCCGGCCCGGGCGTCACCACGCTGCCGATCTGGATCTACCAGAACCTGTTCCGGCCCAACAACGCGCCGATCGTCAACGTCGTGGCCGCCTTCCTGGTCATCGTGAGCGTGCTGCCGATCTACATCGCCCAGCGATTCTCGAGCGACGACGAGCGTGGCGGCGGCCTGATGTAGTCAGGGGCCCGCGGCCTCGATCACGCCGGGCGGCGGCAGTCGGAGCTCCGACTCGTCGGCGCCGGCGATGAACTCCGTCGTGGGCACCCCGGGGAGCGAGTAGTAGCCCAGCACCAGGCGCGCCCATCCCGGCCGGGCCTCCTGGATCAGCACCAGCTCCCAGTCGTCGGTGAGACTCGCGCGGTAGTGCCAGTGCAGGCGCAGGCTGGGCAGGCCGTGGTCGAGGACGTGACGCGTCGCCTCATGCGAGGTGGCGAAGCTGCCCAGCACGCCGTGGAAGACGGTCAGCGCCATGTAGCCGTCGCCGACCACGCGCACGAATCCGCACAGTTCTCCGTCGTCGGGCCGCCGGACTTCGCGGTCGGGCGTGTCGTGCATGGTCACCGGACCACGGTAGTCCGGTAGGTTCGACGCTCCGGCTCGGCCGGACGTCACCAGCACTCACAGGTTCGGAGCAGATGACCATCCCCGCAGGGCTGCGCCTCTGGCAGCGAGAGGCACTCGCGGAGTACGAGCGCACCGAGCCGACCGATTTCCTGGTCACGGCCACCCCGGGATCCGGCAAGACCACCTTCGCCCTGACCCTCGCGCAGCGGCTGCGCCACCGGAAGGTCATCAACCGGATAGTCGTCGTCGCCCCCACCGATCACCTGCGCACCCAGTGGGCGGACGCGGCAGCGGCGGCCGGTCTCGTCCTCGACCCCACGCTGAAGAACAGCGCTGGCCCGGTGCGGCCGGGCATGGACGGCTACGTGACCACGTACGCCCAGGTCGCCGGGCATCCGATGCTGCACCGGGCCCGTACGCAGAACGCCCGCACCCTGGTGATCCTGGACGAGGTGCACCACGCGGCCGACGGCCTGTCGTGGGGAGACGCGGTCAGCGAGGCGTTCGCACCCGCACAGCGTCGGCTGAGCCTGACCGGCACGCCGTTCCGGACGAAGGCGGGCGAGCGAATCCCGTTCGTCCGCTACGAGGAGACGGGCGAGGAGGCGGTCTCGCTCGCCGACTACGCCTACGGGTACCGCGAGGCGCTCGCCGATGCGGTCGTCCGCCCGGTGGTGTTCGCGGCCTACTCGGGCACCAGCCGCTGGATGAACTCCGCCGGCGACGTCCTGACGGCGTCGCTCACCGACGCGGGCAGCACGTCCGTCGAGGACAGTGCCTGGCGGACCGCGCTGGATCCCGCCGGCGAGTGGATCCCGCACGTCATCGCGGCCGCCGACTCGCGGCTGAGCGATGTACGCGCGGCCGGCTCACCCGACGCCGGCGCCCTGATGCTGGCGACGGACCAGGAGACCGCCCGCGCCTACGCCAAGCTGGTGCGCAAGGTGACGGGGCATGCGCCGGTGCTGGTGCTGTCCGACGACCCGCGGTCCAGCAAGAAGATCGAGGCCTTCCGGCAGGGCACCGACCGGTGGCTGGTGGCGGTCAAGCAGGTGTCCGAGGGCGTCGACGTCGCGCGACTGAGCCTGTGCGTGTGGGCCTGCTCCTTCCGGACGCCGCTGTTCTTCGCGCAGGCGGTCGGACGCGTCGTGCGTGCTCGCACGGCACAGGAGTCGGCCACGGTGTTCCTCCCGGCAGTGCGGCCCCTGCTGGCGCTGGCGGCCGCCCTGGAGGACGAGCGGAACCAGGTGGTGCGCGTCGCCGCAGGAGACCGGCTCGACGAGGTCGAGCGGGTCGCGTCGGAGCCGGGTGCCGGCATCACGATGCTCGGGGCTAGTGCCGAGTTCGCGCACGTGCTGCACGGGGGCCGGGCGTTCGTGGCCGATGAGGTGGCGCTGAGCGAGGCGGACCAGGAGTTCGTCGGGCTGCCCGGGCTGCTGACCCCGGAGCAGACGGCCGCCCTGCTGGCCACCCGCGACGCGGTCCTGCGCAAGGCCCGGCCGGTGTCGCTGTTCGAGGAGATGGAGGAGGCGCTCGAGCCGACGTCCTGGCGGGACGTGGACGCCCTGCGCAAGGAGGTGCACGAGCTGGTCGGCCGGCTGGCCGGGCGGACCGGGCGGGCGCACGCCCAGGTGCACGTCGATGTGCGGCGCGCGGTGCCGGGGCCGGCGTCCTCGGCCGCGCCGTGGGAGACGCTGGTGGCCCGTCGGGACTGGCTGCTCGCCAAGGTCGGCTGACCGTCCCCCCGCCGAGCGTGGAGCTCAGGCGCGACACGCCGTGTGCGCGCGCCTGAGCTCCACGCTCGGCGGGATGGGGACCTGTCCTACCGGGGGTCGAAGCGGACGAACGGGAGCACCCGGCCCACCTCGCGGTACGTCTCCTCGGAGCCGTCGGACGCGAAGCCCATGTACCCGGAGAGCTTCCGCGCCGAAGTCGGGTGCCGGCGCGCGTAGTCGAGCATCTCGACCTCGCCCTCCTCGGGTGACAGCCGGCGGGCATGAACGGCCATTCGCCGGTTCCCGAGGGTCACTGTCACGTCCGGCTGGGCCTGCAGGTTCTGGAACCACTGAGAGCGCTCTCCGTATCCCGAACCGACGATCACCGCGCCCGTCGCCGGGTCGTGGCGCACGACCTCGACGACGACCCGCCGGAGCAGGCCGCTCGTGCGGCCGACGTGCTCGATCATGAGGAACCGGTCGCCCATCAGCGCACCGAGGTGGGCGCGGTACAGCGAGATCGGGGCGCGCATGAACCAGCGCGTCACCCCGGTGGGCGGTCGTCGCAGTTCGGTCACGGGGCCTGCCTCTCCTGTGCGTGCGGGAGCGCCTCCATTGTCCCGTAGACTCGCCGCGTGCCACGCGGTGACGGACGGCTCTCGCACGAGATCCTGCCCGGCGAGAGGGGCCCGCAGGACGCCTGCGGAGTCTTCGGAGTCTGGGCGCCCGGCGACGAGGTCGCCAAGCTCACCTACTTCGGGCTCTACGCCCTTCAGCACCGTGGCCAGGAGTCGGCGGGCATCGCGGTCAGCGACGGCACGCACATCGTGGTCTACAAGGACATGGGCCTGGTCTCCCAGGTATTCACCGAGGCCAGCCTCGAGTCACTGCACGGCCACGTGGCCATCGGGCACACCCGCTACTCGACCACCGGCTCCAGCGTGTGGGAGAACGCCCAGCCGACGTTCCGCGCGACGGCCACCGGCCACCTGGCCCTGGGCCACAACGGCAACCTCACCAACACCCATGAGCTGCGCGCCCGGGTGGAGGAGCTCGCCGCAGAGTCCGGCGAGCTGCCCCTCGGCGCGCGCTCGCTCGCCACGAGCGACACCGACACCCTCGCCGCGCTGCTTGCCGCCCATCCCGACATCGGCATCGAGCAGGCAGCGCTCGCCGAGCTGCCGCACGTGCGCGGCGCCTTCTCCCTGGTCTTCATGGACGACGACGCCCTCTACGGCGCCCGCGACCCGCAGGGCATCCGCCCCCTCGTCCTCGGCCGGCTGGAGCGCGGCTGGGTCATCGCCTCCGAGACGGCGGCGCTCGACATCGTCGGTGCGGCCTTCGTCCGCGAGATCGAGCCCGGGGAGCTCGTCGTCGTCGACGAGCACGGACTGCGCTCGCACCGGTTCGCCGAGGCCGAGCCGAAGGGCTGTCTGTTCGAGTTCGTCTACCTGGCCCGCCCGGACACGTCGATCAGCGGCCGCAGCGTCCAGGCGGTCCGCGTCGAGACCGGTCGGCGGCTGGCCCGCGAGCACGCGGTCGACGCCGACCTGGTCATCCCGGTCCCGGAGTCGGGGCGCTACGCGGCCATCGGCTACGCGCAGGAGTCCGGGATCCCGTTCGCGGAGGGCCTGGTCAAGAACGCCTACGTCGGCCGCACCTTCATCCAGCCGTCGCAGACGATCAGGCAACTGGGCATCCGGCTCAAGCTCAACCCGCTGCGCGAGGTCATCGCCGGCCAGCGACTGGTCGTCGTCGACGACTCCATCGTCCGCGGCAACACGCAGCGGGCGCTCGTCCGGATGCTGCGCGAGGCCGGCGCCAAGGAGGTGCACGTGCGCATCTCCAGCCCGCCGGTCAAGTGGCCGTGCTTCTACGGCATCGACTTCGCCAGCCGCGCCGAGCTCGTCGCGAACGGCCTGTCGACCGACGAGATCTGCCGGTCCATCGGCGCCGACTCCCTCGGCTACGTCGACCTCGACGAGCTGATCGAGGCGTCCGGCATCACCGCCGACCGGCTGTGCCGCGCCTGCTTCGACGGCATCTACCCCGTGCCGCTGCCCGAGGAGGGCCTGCTGGGCAAGCACGTCCTCGAGGGCATCGAGCGCCGGGCGACGAGCGCCGACGCCTTCGGGCATGCGGACGTCGAGGGGGTGGCCACGCTCATCGGCGGTGGCGCCTCCGACGCGCTGGGTCGTCCATGACGGGTGACGGTGCGTCGTACGCGGCTGCCGGGGTCGACGTCGAGGCGGGTGAGCGTGCGGTCGACCTGATGCGCGCCTCGATCGCGGCCGCCCAGCGGTCCGAGGTGGTCGGCGACTTCGGCGGCTTCGCTGGGCTCTTCGACATCTCCGCCGCTCGCGGCATGACCCGGCCGCTGCTGGCCACGTCCACAGACGGGGTAGGCACGAAGATCGCGGTGGCCCGGGCCATGGACATCCACGACACCATCGGCCGCGACCTGGTCGCCATGGTCGTCGACGACCTCGTCGTGTGCGGCGCGGAGCCGTTGTTCATGACGGACTACATCGCCGTGGGATCCGTCGTGCCCGAGCGGGTCGCGGCGATCGTCTCGGGCATCGCGGAGGGCTGCCGGCTCGCCGGGTGTGCCCTCATCGGCGGGCGAGACGGCGGAGCATCCGGGACTGATGGCGCCGGACGAGTACGACGTGGCCGGCGCCGGCACCGGGATCGTCGATGCGGATCGACTGCTCGGCCCCGAGCGCGTGCGCGCGGGCGACGTGGTCGTGGCGATGGGCTCGTCCGGCCTGCATTCGAACGGATACTCGCTCGCGCGGCTCGTGCTGCTCGGTCCCGACGGACCCGGCCTCGCCGCGTGGGTCGACGAGCTCGGTCGCACGGTCGGGGAGGAGCTCCTCGAACCGACCCGCATCTACGCGCAGGACTGCCTGGCCCTGGCCGCCGCTGTCGACGTGCACGCCTTCAGCCACGTGACCGGCGGCGGGCTGGCAGCCAACCTCGCGCGCGTCCTCCCGCCCGCACTGGCCGCGGACGTCGATCGGTCGACATGGCGTCCCCAGCCGGTGTTCGACGCTGATCCGGTCTCTGGGCCGCGTCGACGAGGGTGACATGGAGCGGACCTTCAACATGGGCATCGGCATGCTGGCGGTGCTGCCGGCGGACCAGGCCGACCGGGCCATCGAGGTGCTCGGCCAGCGGGACGTGCAGGCGTGGACGTGCGGAACGATCCGGGAGCGCCGCGACGGCGAAGCGGGCGACGCGGAGGCCAAGGGGGGCGTCGGCGGAGCGGTCACCCTGGCGGGGACCTACGCCTAGGTCGAGAGGTCAGTTGGCGGCGCTGCGCTCGCCGTCCTCGTCCTCGTCCTCGTCGTAGTACTTCGCATACGGATCGTCCGCATAGGGATCCTCGACGACGTCGTACTCGGCGTCGAGAGGTTCGGGGGAGTCGTTCGTTCCGCCCAGTTCGGCTTGCAGACGCTCAAGGTCGGTCTGCGGTCCGCCGTACTTCAACGCACGGGCGACCTTCGTCTGCTTGGCCTTGGCCCGGCCGCGCCCCATGGCTCGACCCCCTCATCCGGGGATCAGGCCCCGGCTCATGTCGGACAGATCATCACCACGGGACCGGTGGCCCCGCAGTAGTGGAACTTTAGAGTACCTGCTCCCGTCGCGCCCGGGCGATTCGGTCTTCCGCTTCCGCTTCCGCAGCGGCCACGGGGGGCACGCCCTCGGCGGCCGCCCGCTCGAGGACCCGCAGCGTGGTGGCGTAGACCCGCTCCGTCGCGGCCCGGGCCCGGTCGAGGTCCCCACCCTGGAGCTCCTCGGCGACCTGGATCACGCCGCCGCAGTTCACCATGAAGTCCGGGGCGTACACGATCCCCCGCTCGGCCAGCAGGGCGCCGACCGCCGGCTCGGCCAGCTGGTTGTTGGCGCCCCCGCAGACCAGCCGAGCGGTGAGACGGCCGGCGAGTGCGGCGGTGAGCAGTCCGCCGAGCGCATTGGGGGACAGGATGTCGAGATCCTCCGCGAGCAGCTCGTCAGGGCTGTCGGCCCACCCGACTGAGGGGAGGCGGTCTCGGATGGCCGACTGAGCATCAGCGGACGGGTCAAAGGCGATCACGTCAGCGCCCACGCCGGCCAGGTGCTCGATCAACCGGCCACCGACCTTTCCGGTGCCCAGCACGCCGACCCGCCGCCCGGCCAGGTCGTCGGAGCCGAAGACGAACGCGGCGCCCGCCTGCATGCCGCGGAAGACGCCGAAGGCGGTCAGGATGCCCGAGTCGCCCACCCCGCCCCGTTCGGGTGAGCGGCCCGTCGTCCAGGAGCACACGTCCCCGATGACGTCCATGTCGTGGACGGTCATGCCGACGTCGCCCGCGGTGACGTAGTCGCCCTGCAGGCTGGCGACCAGCCGTCCGTAGGCATGCAGGACGTCCGCCGACTTGGACGAGGGGTCGGCGGGGTCGCGGACGATCACCCCTTTGCCGCCCCCGTGGTCGAGCCCGGCGAGAGCGTTCTTGTAGGTCATGGCTCGCGACAGGCGCAGGGCATCTGCATAGGCCGCCGCGCCGGGATCGGCGCTGTCGCGGTAGGCCACCATGCGGGTGCCCCCGAGCGCCGGGCCGAGAACGGTGGAATGCAGGGCGATCACCATGGCGGTGCCCGTGCCGGTGTCGCGGGCGACGATCACCCGCTCGTGACCGTCGAAGCTCCGCCAGGGGTCGTCCGGGTGGCCGTGCTGCCCGGGGCCGGTATCCGTCATGACCCCAGCCTAGGAAGGACGACCCCGGGAGCGGGTGTCACCGGGGGATTACGGCGGCCCACCACCTAGGGGGCGAATGGATGCAAAACGGATACGGAGTGGCTATTCGTCGCAAATGTGCTTGCGAGCCGACCAATTTCGGTGGAACAGTGACGAAAGTGCCATTTCGGACACGCCATCACGGGGGCGAAGCCGTGAGGAGGACTGCGCATGACCGCACCCAACCCTGAGGGAGAGCACCTCCTCACCCCTGCTGAGGTGGCCGCGCTCTTCCGCGTCGATCCCGAAGACGGTCACCCGGTGGGCGAAGGCCGGCAAGCTGACCAGCATCCGGACGCTCGGTGGCCACCGGCGCTATCGCGCCCAGGAGGTCCACGCCCTGCTGGAGGCCAACTCCCCGAGTCGCCGCTACGAGGTGCCGAACGGCGCCTGACACCGGTAGGTTCGCCGGGTGAGCGACCCTGTCTACCGGCCCATCATCTTCGCGGCGAGGGGGCTGTTCCAGGGGCTCGGGCTGCGGCTCGACATCGTCGGCGCCGAGCACATCCCCCTCGAGGGCGGCGCCCTCCTCGCCATCAACCACACCAGCTACCTCGACTTCGCCCTGTCCGGACTGCCCGCCGACCGGCGGGGGCACCGGCTGGTGCGTTTCATGGCGAAGGACGGCATCTTCCGGCACCCGGTCGCCGGCCCGCTGATGCGCGGCATGAAGCACATCCCAGTGGACCGCGATGCGGGGTCGGCCGCCTTCCGCGACGCGGTCGCCGCGCTGAAGGCGGGTGAACTCGTCGGCGTGTTCCCCGAGGCGACCATGAGCCGGTCCATGGACATCAAGGAGATCAAGAACGGCGCGGTGCGGATGGCACGCGCGGCGGGGGTGCCCCTGATCCCGATGATCGTCTTCGGCGGCCAGCGCATCCTGTCGTACGACCGCCGTGATCTGTCGCGGGGCAAGCCCATCGGCATCACCGTCGGGGAGCCGCTGCCGTTGCCGCGGGGCGTGGATCCGGACCAGCTCACCGCCGAACTGTCCGCGCGGCTGCGCGATCTGCTCGACGAGACGGTGGCCCGCTATCCCGATACCCCGCCCGGTGCGTGGTGGGTGCCGGCCCGTCTCGGCGGCGGGGCGCCGACCCTCGAGGAGGCGGCCGTGATCGAGGAGCAGGTCCGCTTGGCCCGGCAGCAGGCGCGCGAGAACTCCTAGGCCGGGTGGTCCCGGCGCCACGTCTCGTACGCGGCAACGGCGGTGGGGTGAGTCGGGAACATCAGGTCGTGCCCGATTCGGACGCCCACCCCGTGCTTGTCGAGCATTCGGCGCACGTCGAACTTCACGTGGTCGAGGGCCATGACGATGCCGTGCTCCTCGCAGTAGGTGCAGACCTGGTCGAGGGCGTCCAGGCCGGTGATGTCCACCTCGGTGATGGCCTCCATGTTGAGGACGAACCATCGGCAGGTGGGCACGGCGCCGTCGATCGCGGCCCGGCAGCGTCGGATGAAGTCCTCTGCGTTGGCGAAGAAGAGCGGTGAGTCGTACCGGAAGATGACCAGCCCGGGCACCTGCGTGGTGTCCGGGTAGTCGTCGATGTCATGCCAGCCGGCCAGGCCGGGACTCTGGCCCAGGACCGCGTTGTGCGGCCGGGCGACGCGGGCCAGCAGCTCGACGACGGAGATCGCGACGGCGGCGAGCACGCCGTAGAGGATGTCGAAGAGCAGCACGCCCGCCGTGGCGGAGAGGGCGAGCAGGAACTCGCGCCTGCGGAACCGCCACAGCCGCCGGAACTCGGCGACGTCGATGAGGCGGATGGCCGCATAGGCCACCACGCCGCCGAGTGCGGCATTCGGGAAGGCGGCGATCACGCTGGCGAACACCAGGACGGAGACGACGACGAGCGCTGCGGACACCAGCGAATACACCTGCGAGCGGGCACCGCTTGCCTCGGCGATGACGGTCCTGCTGGCACTGGAGCTGACGGGGAAGCCGCCGACGAGGGCCGAGCCCACGTTCGCGGATCCCATCGCGAGGAACTCCTGGTTGTTGTGCACGCTGGTACCGGTGCGGGTGGCGAAGGCACGCGCGGTGAGCACGTTGTCGGTGTACCCGACGACGAAGATGCCGAGCGCCGGTAGCAGGAGCAATTGCAGGGCGTCGAGATCCATCGCGGGCAGCCCGAGCTGGAGTCCGGTGATGGAGATCTCTCCGACCGTCTCGACCCCGAATCGCGCCAGGTCGAAGACCGCCACGACGAGCGTTGCCAGCAGCATCACGAACAATGGCACGGGCAGCTTGGGGTACCGCGGCGTGAAGAACAGCAGCAGTCCGGCGACGCTGAGGCCGAGGACCAGGGTCTGCCAGTTGCCGTCGCCCGATGCGACGCCACGCGCGAACGAGCTGACGTCCTCGAGGAAGGTGTTGCCCGCGACGTCGACGCCGGTGATCTTCTCCAGCTGGCTGGTGATCATGATCACGCCGACGCCGGCCATGTAGCCGATGAGCACCGGCCTCGAGAGCAGGTCTCCGATGAATCCGAGCTTGAGCAGTCCGGACAGCAGCGCGAAGCCGCCGACCAGCAGCGCCAGCAACGCCGCGTAGCCCGCGTACTGCGAGGCGCTTCCGGCGGCGATCGGCGCCAGCACCGCTGCGGTCATCAGTGCGGTCGTGGATTCAGGTCCGACCGACAGCAGGCGCGACGAGCCGATCAACGCGTAGATGATCATCGCGACGACGATGACGACGAGGCCGGTCTGCGGGGGGAGGCCGGCGAGCGCCGAGTAGGCCATGACCTGTGGGATGAGATACGCGGTGACCGTGACTGCTCCGAGCAGGTCGCCGCGCAGGTCGCGACGGTCATAGTGCAGCAGGCGCTGCACCCCGATGTGGCTCGTCACGGCACCACGGTAGGGCTGAGGACCTACATTTGGCGGATGGTTGAGCAGCCTGAGCCGGACACGAAGGACTGGACCTGGGTGCTGGGGGAGGCGTGTCCCGAGTGCGGCTTCGACACCCGATCGCCGGATCGCGCAGAGCTGTCCGCCATCATCCGCGAGGTCGCCGACCGCTGGGCGGGGGCGATGGCCGAGCACTCGGCGCCCACGGAGCGTCCCCGGCCCGCGGTGTGGTCGCCGTCCGAGTACACCTGCCACGTGCGCGACGTCTACGACCTTGCCTGCATGCGGGTTGAGCGAATGCTCACCGAGGACGATCCTCTGTACGCCAACTGGGACCCGGACGCCGCGGCCATCGAGGACGACTACTACCACCAGGATCCGGCGGTCGCCACGGAGCAGATGGTCCGTGCGGCCGAGGCCTTCGCTGCGGATCTCGAGGCCGTCCCCGACGATGCGTGGTCTCGGCCGGGGCGTCGAGGCGACGGATCATCCTTCACCGTCGAGTCGTTCGCCCGTTACATCGTCCACGACCCGGTCCACCACCTGACGGACATCACCGGCGAGCGCTGGAACTAGACCACCGTTCGGGAGGCGCGCCTAGATCGGGGTGTGCGGCGCCACGCTGAACGGCGTGTCAGGCGTGCGTGTGGGCTCCCCGAGGACGGTGGCAGCGTGGTCCGGGATGTAGTGGCTGAGTTCTCGCGGTGGCCGTTCGTAGCCCTTCGGGGCCGGGCGGGTGGGCAGAGCGAGCGGCGCACGGGTGGCCGCGTAGTACGGGACGGTCGAGAGCAGGTGGTGGATCATGTTGATCCGCGCCCGTCGCTTGTCGTCGGCCTCGACCACGTACCAGGGCGCCTCGGGGATGTCCGTGTGCACGAGCATCTCGTCCTTGGCGCGTGAGTAGTCCTCCCACCGCGTGATGGACTCGAGGTCCATCGGGGAGAGCTTCCACTGGCGCATCGGGTCCTGGAGGCGCGAAGCGAACCGGCGCTCCTGCTCGGCGTCACTGACGCTGAACCAGTACTTGCGCAGGATGATGCCGTCCTCGACGAGCAGTCGCTCGAAGATGGGCGTCTGGTGCAGGAACCGTCGGTACTCGTCGGGCGTGCAGAACCCCATGACCCGCTCGACGCCGGCGCGGTTGTACCAGGACCGGTCGAACAGCCGCATCTCGCCGGCGGCCGGCAGGTGCTCGACATACCGCTGGAAGTACCACTGCGTGCGCTGGCGTTCGGTGGGAGCCGGGAGCGCGACGATGCTGGCGACGCGCGGGTTGAGGTACTCGGTCACCCGCTTGATCGTCGAGCCCTTTCCGGCTGCGTCCCGTCCCTCGAACAGGATGACCACGCGCACGCCCTCGAGCCGCACCCACTCCTGGAGCTTCACCAGCTCGGCTTGCAGCCGGTAGAGCTCCTTCTCGTACAGGGGCTTGGGCATGCGCTTGGGCAGGTCACTCGATCGCCGATGCGGATCCTTGTGCTTCTTCGCCACAGCGAGAGTCTGGCATCCACAGGACCCTTCTCGCCTCATGAGCCCGACATTCATCGCACTAGCGTGCGGCTATGACCACGCGCAGGACCCTCGCCAGTGCGCTTCTCGTAGTGCTGTCGGCGTCAGCGTGCGGCGGTGGCGCGACCGAGGTGGCGGCACCGTCCGTCGATCCGTCGCTCGCTCCGCGCGGCGATACTTCGGCCAACCTGCGCGTCGACCGCGTCGTCGACGGGGACACCGTGCGCGTCTGGATCGACGGCGAGAGCGTGAGCGTCCGGATGATCGGGATCGACACCCCGGAGACCGTCAAGCAGGACGCTCCGGTCGAGTGCTTCGGCCCCGAGGCGTCCGACTTCGCCAAGGACCTGCTGAGTGGCGCAACGGTGACGCTCGAGTTCGACGACTCGCAGGGGCGCACAGATGCCTACGACCGCGCGTTGGCCTACGTCTGGCGCGAGCTTCCGGACGGCACCTTGCGACTGTTCAACCTGGAGGCGATCGTCGGCGGGTACGCCGAGGAGCGGCAGTACGGCTCGAGCCGGTTCGCCTGGCAGCCCGAGTTCGCGGCCGCGGAGTCCGCGGCACGAGCCGGCCTGGTCGGTCGCTGGGGTGCCTGCCCGGCGACCTGACCATTCCCGAACATCAGCGACATCGACCGCTGACGTTGCCCGGGCACAGTGGCACCGTCGATACAGATGACTGAGGAGCCACGATGAGTGACGAGACCACCCCGCAGAACGATCAGCCCGAGGGCACCGGGAACCCCGACAGCACGCCCACCGAGGCCCTGCAGCTCGCGGACCAGCAGCCCGTGGCGGCTGACGAGCCGACGGTGGCCTCCCCGCCGGTCGGGTCGGCCGCGGTGCCGGCCTCCGCGTCGGCCACGTCGCATCCGAACCACACCCGGACGATCCTCGAGGTGGTCGGCGGCGTGGTCGCCGCCGGCATGATCGTGGTCGCCGGCGCCGTCGGATTCGCCGTGGGTCACGCAACGGGCGGTGACGGCGACGACTGGCGGATGGATCGGTCCGCGCAGCAGTGGGGCGAGGGCCCCGAGGCCGGCGGCCCGGTCGGGCCAGGCCAGGGCGGACGCCAGGGCGGTGGACGTGAAGGCGAACAGGACGGCCAGCAGGGCTTCGGTGGCGGCCAGGGCGCTCGGCCGGGTCACCAGGACGGCCAGCAGGGCTTGGGCGGCGGTCGTGAGGGCCGGCACTCCGAGGGCGGTCAGGGCTTCGGCCAGGGCCAGGGCCCGGGTCAGGGCTTCGGCCAGGGCCAAGGTCAGGGCCGCGGCTACGGCGAGCAGGACGGCACCGGGCCGTTGACGGAGAGCGAGCCCACCCCCTCCAGCACGAGCTGACGCTCGGACTCTCGGCAACTCTGGGACAACCACGCGATCCGCCCCCCAATCCACCCCGTCTTCACTCGTTTGTCCCGCATTGCGGGAGAAACGAGCAATCCGGGGCCGGGAGAGGGGGCGGATCGCGCAGTTGTCCCGGTCGCGGACGCCATTCCTCGCTGCCATGCCTCGTCGCTGTCGGGAACGGCCGGGGAGCCAGCCGCGTCGGAATGTCGTGCGCGTCCCGCGGGTTGACACCGAGAGACGTGCCCGGCGACGAAGGAGACTCACGTGGGCGTGATTCGTGGAGCCACCACGGTGGCGAGTGCGGTGCGGGCCAGCAACGGCCGGCATCCGCTGACCCAGCGCCTGCGCGCCGTCATCCCGATGCTGAGGGACACCGTCACCGGTCGGTGGCCGGGGGCGCCTCGTGGGCGCATCCTCGCCGGGGTCCTGGGCATCGCCTACGTCGTCTCACCCGTGGACGTCCTGCCTGAGCTGCTGCTCGGCCCGTTCGGCATCGCGGACGACCTCGCCCTGGCCGCGATGGCCGTGGCCGCCCTGCTCTCCAGCGCCGAGGACTACCTCGACGCGCAGGACGGCGCCGAGCCGGCGCCGGGCGCGGGCGACGTGATCCAGGGGGTCGTCATCGGCGAGCCCCCCAAGGGCTGACACCCCCCAGGGCTGACGCTTCCGCCTATCGCGCTGCGCGCGTGGCCGCCCGACCCAGGCGGCTCTGGTCGCCGAGCTGGTCGACCATGAACTCCCGGAGCAGGTCGATCGCCTTGACCACCTTCTTGCTGGTGAGCGAGTAGTACACGCTGGACCCGTCCTTGGTGGCCTCCACCAGCCCCCGCTCGCGCAGGATCGCCAGGTGCTGGCTGGTGTTGGACTGGGACAGCTCGAGGTCGACAGCCAGCTCGCCCACGGTCTTGGGACCGTCGCGGAGTTCGCTGATGATCAGCAGTCGCTTCGGATCGGCGATCGCCTTGCAGATCCGTGCGTGCAGCTCGTGCAGTTCGAGCGACGTCTCTCGGTCCACTGGCCCTCCCTTCCGCTGCTCAGGTCCGCCATGACCCTACGTTGTCCAGCCGGGGACGTGCGCGCCCCCACTCGTCAGGTGGTGGTGGAGGCCGCGCACTGGTTCTTGCCGATCTCGAGGAACTCGATCTCGTCTGCGGTGGCGTCCTTGCGGCCCGAGTTCACCAGTCGGATGGTGTCGTAGGTGTCCGGCGCACTGGGCAGCGAGGTGATGACCTCCTGGATGAACTTGGCCATGTCCGCCTCGCTGAGCAGGGTGTTCTCGAACACGGTCCCGAGGTCCGTGCGCACCAGGCCGTCCTCGCCGATCTCGTTCGGGAACGACCAGTGCGCGGGCAGCACCATGGTGGCCGGATCGAGCGGCTGGAGCCGCTCATGCACGGTGTGGTAGAGCTCGGTCGCCAGTTCCTCCGCCCGGCCCGTGAGGTCTGGTCGCCCCACGCCGCGCACGAAGACGGTGTCGCCGGTGAGCAGGAAGCTGCCGGGCAGGTTGATGCACGTCGATCCAGGCGTGTGGCCCGGCATCTTGATGGACAGCACATGGACCGTGGCGTCGCCGAGGTCGATCTCCGCTCCGTCGGCCAGTGGCTCGTTGGCGAAGGGGGTGGGCGCCTTGCCGGTGTCCTCGATCGGGACGTGGTAGGTGGCGCCGGCCGCCTCGGCCAGCTCCGGGCCGCCGGTGATGTGGTCCGCGTGCACATGGGTGTCGATGACGTGCGTGATCGTCATGCCCTCGCTCGCCGCGAGATCGATGTACGGCTGGGGGAAGCGCGCGGGGTCCACGACGATGGCGTTGCGCCCGGGCACGCCGATCACGTAGGAGATGCACGCCTTCGACGGACGCTGCACCTGCCAGGCGATCAGTCCGTCTGGCAGGTCGGGCAGCCGCCGAGGCACCAGGAGCTCAGCCCAGGCCGCTGTGCCGCCGTCCAGGTTCCGCACGGACTTGCCCTCGTCCTCGAGCATGTCGATGAGCAGGTCGCTGCCGTTGCCGTGAGCGCATACGACCACCGAGCCGTCCGGCATCTCCTGCGCCAGGTCCTCGATCTGCTCCACGGCCATCCAGATGGGCAGGTTCTTCATCTCGACCGGCTTCGGCCCCTCGATCTGCCAGGCGGCGAACTCGTCCTGGTTGCGGACATCGAGGATGAACGGCACCGTGCCGGCCTCGATCTCGTCGTACAGATCACGGGACGTGATTACTCGTGCCATCGTGCCTCCTGGTCGGCGGAACTGCTTTCCTATCGGAATGGATGGGTATCCATCTGTCGATGCGCAGATCGACATATTCGCGGACGCTAATGCACAAATTGAGGATTGGGAAGGGTTTTTCGCGGAAAACCCTTGATTGGAAGTGCTCAAGCCTCTACGGTTCCGAGAGCCGGAAGGGGTTCCCATGTCAGACGCGATGCCTGAGTCGCCAGAAGAGTCCATGACGATCATCGCGTTCAGCGGAGATCTCGACAAGCTGTGGCCGACGATGATCCTGAGTTCGACCGCGGCCGCCAGCGGAATGGACGTCACCGTCTTCTTCACCTTCTGGGGGCTCTTCCCCCTCGTGCGCGACGGGGAGAAGATCGGCCACGACGCGATGACCAAGATGCTGGGCGGGATGAACCCGCCCGGCTTCAAGAAGGCCAAGCTCTCCAAGATGAACATGGGCGGCATGGGGCGCTGGATGATGCGCAAGGTGGCCAACAAGAACGGCCTGCTGCCGCCGGAGGACCTGTTCGAGATGTGCCAGGAGATGGGCGTCAAGCTCTGGCCCTGTCAGATGACCATGGACCTCCTCGGCATCCGCGCCGACCAGATGCTGCCCGACCTCGGTGAGCCGGTCGGTGCCGCCACCGCCCTCGGAAAGATGTCCAAGTCCCAGATCAGCCTGTTCATCTAGCTCGGCCTCACCATCCACCAGGAGGAACAATGGAGAACGTCACGACCACGGTCGACGCGACCGGCAAGAGCTGCCCGATGCCCGTGCTCATGACGGCGAAGGCCGCGAAGCAGCTCACCACCGGCGACGTCATGCTCGTCATGGCCACTGACGCCGGCGCCCGCTCGGACATCCCCGCGTGGGCGAGCCAAACCGGAAACGAACTGCTTGAATCGAGTGAAGAGGGCAACGTTCTGAAGTTCTACATCAGGAAGAAGTGATCCTCAGTGCGATATGGCTTCGCCATTGATCAGAGGACGTGCATCGGCTGCCACGCCTGCACCGTCGCCTGCAAGACCGAGCACAACGTTCCAGTCGGCAAGTTCCGTACGTGGGTCAAGTACGTGGAGAAGGGCGAGTACCCGACCACGACCCGCGAGATGGGCGTCATGCGGTGCAATCACTGCACGAACGCGCCCTGCGTCAAGGCATGCCCGACGCAGGCGTTGTTCATCCGCGACGACGGCATCGTGGACTTCGACAATGAGCGATGCATCGGCTGCAAGACGTGCATGCAGGCCTGTCCGTACGACGCGATCTACATCGATGACGACACCCATACCGCCGCGAAGTGCAACTTCTGCGCGCACCGCATCGACGTCGGCCTCGAACCGGCGTGCGTCCAGGTGTGCCCCACCCAGTCCATCTGGATGGGCGACATCGACGACCCGACAAGCGGTATCAGCAAGTTCCTGAGCATCACGCCGATCAACGTGCGGACGCCCGAGCAGGGCACCCGGCCGAACGTGTACTACGTCGGCGCGGACCAGACCGTGCTGGATCCGCTCGCGGCGCCGGTCGAGGGCACCTACCTGTGGGCCAACGCGGACCCGCTGCGCCTCGAGACCGCCGCCGAGCTGCCGGGCGACCCGGTGTCCGGCGCCCGGCTGACCTACAACACCGCGCACCCGCGGCCGTGGGGCTGGAAGGTCTGGACCTACCTGTGGACGAAGTCCATCGCGGCGGGCACCCTCCTCATCGGCGCCCTGCTGCTCCTGCTGACGACAGATCGAACCCTGCTCGTCACCGCGGTGGCGCCCTTCCTGACCGAGCTCTTCCTGCTCGTCACCGCGGTTCTCCTGATCTGGGACCTCAAGCGCCCGGACCGGTTCTGGTTCCTCTTCAACCCGGCGATGATCAACAGGAGATCGTGGCTGGCGATCGGCGGCATCTTCCTGACCATCGCCGCCATCGTCGGGGGGCTGTGGTTCCTCGCCGGCGTGGCCACCGAGCTCGAGATGGGCGACTTCGCGTCCGCCCTGACGGTCCTGGCCTGGCTCGCCATCCCGTCCGCCGTGATGCTGGCGGGCTACACCGCCTTCCTCTTCGGGCAGGCAGAGGGCCGGGATCTCTGGCAGTCGCCGGTCCTGTTCTGGCACCTGCAGGCGCAGGCCGTCATGGTCGGCGCGGGCGTGCTGCTCCTGCTGTCGCCGATCTTCCAGCCCGACGATGCCACCGTCACCTGGCTGTCGTGGGCGCTCGTCGCCGGCGTGGTGGCGCACCTGCTCATCACCGCGGTGGAGTTCGGCGGCAAGCACTCGACCCGGAACGCTGAAGTGGCCGCGCACGCGATCACCAGCGGTCGCTACTCGAAGACCTTCTGGTTCGGGTCCGTTCTGCTGTCCGCTCATCGGCGGCGCGCTCGCCCTGGCCACCGGCCTCGGCGCGGCCAGCGGCCTGGCGATCATCGCCGGCCTGATCGTCCAGCCCGCCCTGGTGCTGCACGAGCGGGTCTTCGTGATGGCTGGCCAGGATCCGCCGCTCTCCTAAGACCGTCCCCGACGCACCGTCCAGGAAAGGACGCCAGCAGATGTCCAAGAGCTCCACTCCCTCCCGCGGGCCCGCCGCGACTCCGGTCGCCGCGGATCGACCGGAGGCCCACGGCCTTCGGATCCGGGAGACGGTCTCCAACTACCCGCCGGTCGACACCTGGGACGACGTCGTCATGTACGACGCCAAGGCGCACCCCCGCAAGGTCGAGAAGCACTACATGCTCGTCCCCACCACCTGCTTCAACTGCGAGTCGGCGTGCGGCCTGCTGGCGTACGTGGACAAGGAGACCAAGGAGGTCGTGAAGGTCGAGGGCAACCCGGCGCATCCCGGTTCGCGCGGTCGCAACTGCGCCAAGGGCCCGGCCACGATCAACCAGACCTCCGACCCGGAGCGCATCCTGTACCCGCTGAAGCGGGCCGGCAAGCGCGGCGAGGCGAAGTTCGAGCGGGTGTCCTGGGACGACGCGATGGACGACATCGCCGGCCGGATCCGCAAGGCCATCCAGGAGGACCGTCGCAACGAGGTCATGTACCACGTCGGCCGCCACGGTGAGGACGGCTTCATCGAGCGCGTCCTGCTCACCTGGGGCGTCGACGGCAACAACACGCACACGAACATCTGCTCAGGCGGTGCCCGCTTCGGTTACTCGGTGTGGGGCGGCTACGACCGCCCATCGCCGGACCACGCCAACGCGAAGGTGATCCTGCTGCTGTCCGCTCACCTCGAGTCGGGTCACTACTTCAACCCGCACGCCCAGCGCATCATGGACGCCAAGGTCCACGGCGGCGCCCGGCTGGTCGTCGTCGATCCGCGGCTGTCGAACACCGCATCGCACGCCGACGAGTGGGTGTCGCCCTGGCCGGGCACCGAGGCAGCGATGCTGCTGGCGATCGCCGCGTACCTCATGCGCACCGACGCTGTGCAGTGGGACTACCTGCGCCGCTGGGTGAACTGGTCCACCTACATGGAGGCCCTGCACCCCGACCAGGACCCGAAGGACTTCGACGCCTTCAAGGCTGCACTCACCGCGGACTACCAGCAGTACACGTTCGAGTTCGCGGCCGACGAGTGCCGCGTGCCGGCCGCGCAGATCGAGCGGGTGGCCGAGATCGTCGCGGGCTGCGACCGCAAGCTCGCTGCGCACACGTGGCGCTCCGCCACCGCCGGCAACCTCGGCGGCTGGGCCGTCGCCCGCGCGCTGTTCTTCCTGACCGTCCTCACCGGCAGTGTGGGCGAGAAGGGCGGCACCAGCCCCAACGGCTGGAACAAGTTCATCCCGCACGGCCCGAGCATGCCGGGCGGTCACAACTCGTGGAACGAGCTGCTCTGGCCGTCCGAGTTCCCGATGTCCACCAACGAGCTGTCCATCCTGCTTCCGCACTTCCTGCTTGACGGCCGAGGCAAGATCGACACCTACTTCTCGCGCGTCTACAACCCCGTGTGGACCAACCCGGACGGCTTCACGTGGATCGAGGCGCTGTCCGACGAGAACCTGGTCGGCTGCCACGTGGCGATGACGCCGACGTGGAACGAGACCGCGATCTTCGCCGACTACGTGCTGCCCTTCGGTCACAGCACGGAGCGCCACGACACGCAGTCGTACGAGCAGTACGCGGGCAAGTGGCTCGGCTTCCGTCAGCCGGTCCGTCGGGTGGCGCTCAACAAGATGGGCGAGAACATCACCGACACCCGGGAGTCCAACCCGGGGGAGGTCTGGGAGGAGACCGAGTTCTGGATCGAGTTGTCCTGGCGAATCGATCCCGACGGCTCCCTCGGCATCCGCAAGTACTTCGAGACTCCGGGTGAGCCCGGCAAGAAGGTCACCGTGGACGAGTACTACGGCTGGATCTTCGAGAACCAGGTGCCCGGTCTGCCCGACAAGGCGGCGAAGGAGGGCCTGACCCCGCTCGAGTACATGCGCAAGTACGGCGCGGTGGAGATCGTCAACAACCTCTACCGCCAGGACGAGCGCCCGCTCACCCCTGCCGAGCGCGAGGGAGCGGTCGCCGACGAGAACGGCGTCCTGCGCAAGCCGGTGACGGGGGAGACCCAGAAGCCGCTGGTCGGCGAGGCCGGCGCCGTGGGCGTCGTGCTGGAGGACGGTTCCGAGGTGGCCGGGTGGCTCACGCCGTCGCGCAAGCTCGAGCTCTACTCTCCGTCGATCGCCGAGTTCGGCTGGCCGGAGTACGCGATCCCCTGCTACATCCCGAGCCATGTCATCCACCACGACATGGATCACAGCAAGGGCGAGATGGCGCTGGTGCCGACGTTCCGGCTGCCGACCCTCATCCACACGCGCTCGGGCAACGCCAAGTACCTGAACGAGATCAGCAACAAGCACCCGGTGTGGATGAACAACGTCGACGCCAAGCGCCTCGGCCTGCAGACCGGCGACATGGTCCGCGTCAACACGGACATCGGCTATTTCGTGGCCCGCATCTGGGCGACCGAGGGCATCAAGCCCGGCGTGATCGCGCTGTCCCACCACATGGGGCGGTGGCGCACGACGGACGACGCCGGCAGCCGCTGGGTGTCCGGCAAGGTCGACGTCAGCAAGATGGACGACGGGCGATGGCGCCTGCGCTACAAGGAGGGCGTGCGCCCGTTCGTGAGCGACGACGCCGACTCGATGCGCATCACCTGGGAGGACCCGGGCGTTCACCAGAACCTGGCCTTCCCCGTCCATCCGGACACCCAGTCCGGAATGCACTGCTGGCATCAGCGGGTCAAGGTCGAGAAGGCGCACGAGGAGGACAAGTACGGCGACGTCGTCGTCGACACGGCCAAGTCGCGCGAGGTCTACCGCGAGTGGATGTCGTGGACGCGTCCCGGACCGAACAAGGACGGCCTGCGTCGACCGATGTTCATGATGCGCCCCGTCATGCCGCAGCTGCAGGCCTACTACGTCGACGGCCAGTTCCCCCAGCAGTAGGCGTCCCCTGCCACTTCCCCTCGACCCGAACGGACTGAACTGATGCTCTGGCTCGCCGCCGCGCTCTCCATCGTGATCGGCATGGCCGTCGGCCTGCTCGGCGGCGGCGGATCCATCCTCACGACGCCGATGCTCGTGTACGTCATGGACTTCGATCCCAAGCAGGCGATCGCGGCCAGCCTGTTCGTGGTGGCGGTGACGTCGGCTTTCGGGTTGATCCAGCATGCGCGTGCCGGCCGGGTCCGTTGGCGGACCGGCCTGATCTTCGGTGCGGCCGGCATGGTGGGTGCCTTCACGGGCGGACAGATCGGTGCCCGGCTGCCGGGCGCCCTCCTGCTGGCCGCGTTCGCCGTGATGATGGGCGCCACCGCGATCGCGATGATCCGCGGGCGGAAGAAGGTCGAGGGCAAGGCGCACGCCGGACTGCCGCTCTTCCGCATCCTGCTCGACGGATTCATCGTCGGCCTGGTGACGGGGATCGTGGGCGCGGGCGGCGGCTTCCTCGTGGTGCCAGCGCTGGTGCTGCTCGGCGGCCTGCCGATGCAGGCGGCGGTCGGCACGTCACTCCTCGTCGTCATGATGAAGTCCAGCGCCGGCTTCGTCGGCTACGCGGTCTCCTTCGGCGGCCCCAGTGGACTGGTGGCGATGAACCCGGAGACCGAGATCAACTGGACGGTCACGCTCCTGGTCACCGTGTTCGCGGTGATCGGTGCGGTGATCGGCGCGGTGATCTCCGGCCGGGTGCATCCGGATCGGCTCCGCAAGGGCTTCGGGTGGTTCGTGCTCGTCATGGCGTTCTTCATCCTGATCCAGGAGGTCGGCGGGAGCATCGTCGAGTTCGCGCAGGGCTCGGCCATCCAGCTGATCGAGGTCATCGCCGGCGTGATCATCCTCGTCGTGGGCATCACCCTGCTGATCCGCTGGCCGGCCAAGGAGCCGCTCGCCGACTTCGATACGACGGGCGGCGAGATCAAGCGTGACTCGGAGCCCGCGGATTCCCCGAAGTAGTCTCACGGGTGCGGGCGCCGCCCGCGTAGGCGGATCGAGGTCAGCGGCATGACGGCCCTGCACGAGGCGGACTGGTGGGCCGCGCATTCCGCGGCCGCAAGCCTGGGACGAGTGCTCGAGCCCGAGTCCGTGGACGTGGCCGCGAGCGATCGGCGCGTCCTCGCGGAGGATGTGCTGGCCCTGTGCGACCTGCCCAACTTCGACACCTCGGCGATGGATGGCTGGGCGCTGGCAGGTGACGGACCCTGGCGGATCGTGGGCGACATCGCGGCGGGGAGTCCGCTGCCCGGTCGACTCGAGCCGGGCACCTGCGCACGCATCGCGACCGGGGCAGTGGTCCCCGAGGGCACCCGCGGTGTCCTGCGGTGGGAGGCGGCCGACGTCGCGGACGGCGTCGTCACCGGTCCCGTCGCGGACGGCGGGGACATCCGTCGACGCGGGGAGGAGTGCCGCACCGGCGAGCTGATCGCCCTGGCGGGCACCGAGGTCACCCCGGCGATGTCCGGATTCCTCGCCGCCACCGGGCACGACACCGTGGCGGTCACGCGACGACCGCGTGTCGAACTCATCCTCCTCGGCGACGAGCTGCAGGAGCGCGGCATCCCCCGCGACGGTCGGGTCCGCGACTCGCTGGGACCGCAACTGCCCGGGTGGCTGGACCGTTCGGGGGCGCAGGCCCACGAGCATCGTCGGGTGGGGGATCGACTCGACGACGTCATCGCAGCGTTCGCGCTGGCCGCGGGACGAGCCGACCTCATCATCACGACCGGTGGAACGGCTGAGGGCCCGCGCGATCACGTACGCGGTGCGATCGACGCTCTCGGTGGTCAGCTGGTCGTGGATCACGTGGCGGTACGGCCCGGGCACCCGATGCTGCTGGCCAGCCTTCCGGTGGGCGCTGGTTCCGTTCCGTTGGTGGGCCTGCCAGGCAACCCGCATTCCGCTGTCGTGGGCTTCGCCACCCTGGCCGCTCCCGTGATCGACGCCATGCTCGGACGCACGGCCGCGCAGCTGTCACGGGTGCCGACCGTGGAGGAGCTTCGTGCGCCCAGCGGGCACACCCGGCTGATCGCTGGCGTGCTGCAGGACGGCTGCTTCACGCTGTCGCCCTATGGCGGGTCGGCGATGCTCCGCGGCCTGGCGCAGTCGCGCGGGTTCGCGATCGTGCCCGAGGGCGTCACGCCCGCCGGTGGTCGCGTCGCCTGGCTGCCCCTGCCCTAGTCAGGGCTCCTGCCCGGGCCGGGCCGCTCGCATCGCCGTCCACGCCATCCGTCCGCCGACGATGAACATCAGGACCGCGAAGCCGATCCGCAACGCAGAGCCGCTCACCGCCAACGCGATCGATGCACCCACCACCGCACCGACGATCGCGCCGAGACCGAACTGGAAGCCCTGTGGCCAGTCGGTGAGTCCGGGCTTGGTCAGCCGGATCGCGCCGACGATGGAGATGGGCACCATGACGGCCAACGAGGTGCCGGCGGCGAGCTGCTGACTGAAGCCGAACGCGGCGACGAGCACCGGGACGAGCAGGATCCCGCCGCCGATGCCGAAGAGCGCCGAGAGCAGCCCCATCCCCAGCCCGGCGGCGACATACGCGGCCATTGTGGTGACGGTGAGCTCCGGCAGGTTCGCAGCCGAGGCGGACGTCGGGGCCTGGGGCCACAGCATGCGCACCCCGGCGATCACCACCAGGGCGCCGAACAGTGCCTGGAGCACGGCGTTCCTCGAGCGCTGAACGATGTGGGCACCCGCATAGGCACCGACCAGTCCGCCGACCGTGATGACGAGGGCCGGCAGCCAGGCCACCGAGTCGCCGAGGGTGTACCGAGCCGCCCCGGCCAACGCGGCCATCGCGACCATCACCAGGGAGGTGGCCTGCGCGGTCTTCTGTGGCAGGTGCCGGACCAGGACCAGGTAGGGGACGAGCATCAGTCCGCCGCCGACTCCGAAGGCGCCCGAGAACACGCCGACGCCGCCGCCGACGGCGACATCGCCCGCAACCTGAGCCTTCGTCTGCCTCACGCTCGGAACCCTAGGGCCGAACCAGGGACGCGCCGCGCAGGGTGACCCGCGGCCGGGCGGTCGCGTGCCGTCCTTCGACACAATCCAGCCATGGACTCACGACTGATCGACGTCACCACCGGCGACCGACTGGCCACGGACATCACGACGGAGGTGGCGGAGTTCTGCCGTCCACTCGGTGACGGGCTGTGCAACGTGTTCGTCCCGCACGCGACCGCAGGGGTGGCGCTGTTCGAAACGGGGAGCGGTACCGAGGCCGACCTCGAGCTGGCGCTGGAGTCGCTGCTGCCGAGGGACGCGGCCTATCGGCACCGGCATGGGTCTCCGGGGCATGGCCGGGATCACGTCCTGCCGGCGCTGGTGGCGCCGAGTCTCACCATTCCGGTCGTGGGCGGTCGACTGCAGCTGGGGACGTGGCAGAGCGTCGTGCTCGTCGACCCGAACGCAGACAACCCGAGGCGGCACGTGCGGCTGTCGTTCCTGGGCGGCTGACGCCGCCTCAGGTCGTCAAGGACTCAGGAAGCGGTCGATCACCCGGGCCATCCGCACCGGCTGCTGGAACAGGAAGGAGTGACCGGCGTCCGGGACGAGGCGCAGGTCGGCAGCCGGCAGGGCGCGCGCGATGGCGCGGCTGTTGGCCGGCGGCGTGATGACATCGTCGGCTCCAGTGATGACCAGCGTCGGGATCGTCACCGACGCGAGCTCGCGGAGGTTGGTGTTGCTCCGCAGCCACGGATCCTCCGCGCGGACCATTGCCCGTCGTGTCCGTGACGGCACCGACTCCTCCGGGTATCGCCCGCTGTCGAGGGCCCGGTCCAGTCGGCTGAGGAAGCGCTCGCCGGCAGCCCGGCCGTCCGCCGGGTAGTTGGTGCGCAGGTAGGCGTCATCCGCTCCCGAGCTGTCGGCCGCCTGAACCCAGCGCGGTCCGAGGACGGTGGCGTCGCCGCCCGGGTTGGTGCCCGCGAGGACGAGCCGGCGGATGCGATCGGGATGCTGAACGGCGAGACGCTGGGCGATGAATCCGCCCATCGACCAGCCGAGCACGTCCACGGACTCGCCCGGTGCGATCTCGTCGAGCAGTGCGGCCACCCAGTCAGCGGCACGCTCGAAGCGCCAGGGACCGGGGGCAGCACCTGACAACCCAAGCCCGGGATAGTCGAAGACGATGACGCGGTGACCCCGCGCAAGGGCGCCGAGGAAGGCCGGGTCCCACTCGTTCATGGGCGAGGCCGTGCCGTTGAGCAACAGGATCGAGGGTCCCTGCCCGACCGCGGCCCACGCGATCGTCGTGCCCGCGACCGTTGCGTACTCGGGGCGCAGCCGCACGTCCTCGGCTGGCTCGGCTCGCGCCGAATGGGTACCTGCCGCTAGCGCGGCAAGGCACACGAGCAGTGCGATTCCTCGACGCCACGGACCACCGGTGCGAGCGGGGTCCGGGCGGAGCCTGGTCGGGCTGCTCATGGCTCCCCTTCCGTGCGGACCCCGGCGGTGGGACGCTGATCGTGTCACGCCACTAGGGAACCCGGAGGCACAGATGTCCCGTGTCGTTCACTTCGAGATCCACGCCGACGACGTCGAACGAGCCAAGGCGTTCTACGCCGCGGCGTTCGACTGGCAGTTCCAGGACTGGGGCGAGGTCGTCGACTCGACGTACTGGGGAATCAGCACCGGACCGTCCGACGAGGCGGGCATCGACGGTGGGCTGCTCCAGCGGCCCATCCCCGCCGCGGCCGGATCCGGGTCGAATGCGTTCATCTGCACGATTGAGGTCGATGACTACGACGCCACCGAGGAGCGGATCCTCGGGGCCGGCGGACAGGTCGCGCTGCCGAAGATGCCTCTGGTCGGCATGGCCTGGCAGGGCTACTACCTCGACACCGAGGGCAACACCTTCGGCATCCACCAGCCGGACGAGGACGCGCGCTAGCCGACTGCCCCGCGACCATCAGGCACGGGTGCCTGTTCCGCTTCGTGCCTGCTGACCTCGGACGGTCAGCAGTTCGAGCAACTCCCGAGTCGCCTCCGCCACGGCGTCGACGGCGTGGTCGAACGCCTCGCGGTTGTGCGCGGCGGGCGCCCGGAAGCCGCTGATCTTCCGCACGTACTGCAGGGCCGCCGCGTGGACGTCATCCGGAGTGACGTCGTCGGTGAACGGAGGTCGGAGGGTCTTGATGCTGCGGCACATGCGGCGAGAGTACGACGGATCCGCGTCGAGGTGGCGTGTGACGGCAGAGGAGCCGATACTCGCCTTGAGAGAACGGAGAGCCATGGCACCCCCCGAGTCGAGGGCAGGCGGTTGGCGACGCCTCATCCCAGGTCATGAGGACGAGTTCAGCACCAAGGGTCCCGGGCTGAGTGACGAGCAGCGGGAGCACCTGACCCGGGTCACCGACGAGTTGATGAAGCGCTACACGATCATCCACACCGATTCGGAGCCTGGCGCACCGCCCAGTGCCGAGGGCGCCCCGCCGGTAGTGAGGCCGGTCTCTGCTGAGGAGCTTGGCGCGGCTCTGCTCGAGGTTTTCGAGTTCGACGCCGACTGGTTCATGAAGGAGGACCTTCCGGACGCCCCGGAGCTCGAGTTCGAGTCCACCGCGTCCAGCGCTGGTCGGTCGGGCGACGCCGGTCCAGAGCCCGCGCTGGTCTGGACGGACCTGGAGCCGGACTCGGAGGTGTCGGGAGACCTCGAGAGCAGCCGTGCGCTGCTGTCCGAGGACGTCCGAATGCAGGCCCCGGAGCCCGCGCGCGCGCCCGAGCCGGTCTACCTGCCCGAGCCGGTGTTCGACGAGGAGCCGGCCGCCGTCGAGGAGGAGCCGGCGCTCTCGCCCGCCATGGTGGTCCTGAACACCGAGGTGCAGGCAGCGGAACTCGAGGTCGCGGAGCTCGAACAGTCCCTGCAAGGGGCCCTCGACGCCGAGCAGCAGGCTGTCAGTCGGGTCGCGGAGACGCGCCAGCGACTGTCCGAGGCGCGCACCGCGTTGGAGGCGTTGGTGACCATCGAGTCGGGTTCCGGCCGCAGCGACTGATCCCGACCCTTCACCGAGCGGGGGCCCGCACGAGCGACTCGGCCGTGATCAGGTCCGAGACCGTCTGCTCCAGCGGGCGTGGGTGGAACCCCAGGGTCGCAGTGGCCTTGCTGTGATCTATGCGTGGCCGGCTCTCGAGTGCGTGCAGTGAGTCAAAGGTGTAGAGCAGCGGGTTGCGACTGCGCGACGCGAGTGAGGTGGCCGCGGGAGACCAGATCTTCGCGAACCACAGGGGCAGGTCTGCCAACGGGCGGCGAGCGCCAGTCGCGTCACATGCGAGTGCCGCGAGCTCGGACAGCGTCGCGGATCGACCGCCTAGGAGGTGGTTCTCGCCGACCGCTCCGCGGCTTTCGGCCGCCAGCAGAGCGGAGACCACGTCGCGAACATCCACCCAGTCGAAGCTCCCCGTCACCGTCGCCGGGAGCCGCCCGCGGGCAGCGGCCCGAAGGACCTCGGCCATGCGCGACGGACCGACGTCGATCGGCCCGATGATCCCGCTGGGGTTGACGATGACCGCGGGCAGTCCGTCCCGCACCGCCTCGCCCAGCATGCGCTCGCCGGCCGCCTTCGAGCGGTCGTAGATCGGCAGGCCGGGATCCGTTGCCCGAGGGGATCGCTCGTCCACGACCCGATCGCGACAGGCCATCAGGTCGAAGGCATGCACGGACGAGCAGTGCACGAATCGCGAGACCCCCGCGCGCAACGCGCCCCGCGAGGTCGCGCGCACCCCACCGACGTTCACGCTCTCGACCAGTCCACCGCGGGACCCGGCGACCGAGATCACTGCTGCGAGGTGGAAGACCGTCGAGGCACCGGTGAGCGCGGCGCGCATGGCGTCCTCGTCGCGCACGTCGGCCTTGACCCAGTCGACGCCGGGACCGACCAACGGCCGAGGATCGATGATGTCGACCACGCGGACGTCCCGGTCCTCGTCGAGGAGTGCCCGGACCAGGTTGACGCCGACGTGTCCTGCGGCCCCGGTAACGACGGTGACCATGACTCCACGGTAGGTCGGCCGGTCCGCGGAGTCGCGGGCGGCGGGCAATAGCCGCCTGCTCGCAGCGGCCGCTACTCTGCCCGGACGGCAGGCTGAGTGCTGGCCAGACGAGCACCGACCAGAGGGGCACCCATGGATCGACTCGAGGATCGGGCGGCCATCGCCGACCAGATGTTCCGCTACGCGCGAGCCACCGACTGGTTCGAGCCGGAGAACCACCGGGACGTCTTCGCGAAGGCGTGCGTCTTCGCCTCACCGCACAGTGGTGACATTCACGGCGTGGACGCGGTCGTCGACTGGATGAGCCGGGTCCTGGCGCAGTTCGAGGCGACGCAGCACCTCATCTCGAACATCGCCGTCACCTTCACGAGCGAGACGGACGCCACCGCCATCAGCTATGTGCGCGCGTGGCACCGATTCCTCGACCGCAGCAAGCCGGACATGATCCTCTGGGGCGAGTACCACGACCGGTGGGAACTCATCGACGGCACGTGGCGGATCCGGGAACGTCGGGTGCTGGAGGCTGGCATCGAGCCGCGCCGTGACGGTGGAGTGGTGAATCCGCGCAGGGCCAAGCAGTGAAGTTCGGCGTCGTCTACCCGCAGAACGAGACGCACGGCGATCCCGCGGCGCTTCGCGACCTCGGCCTGGCCGTCGACGAACTCGGCTTCGACAGCCTGCTGTTCTACGACCACGTGGTCGGTGCCGAGCACGCCGACCGTGAGCCGCCGCTGTGGGGTCCGTACACCGAGCGACGACTCGTTCCACGATCCGTTCGTCGCGTTCGGCTACCTCGCCGGCATCACCGAGCGGATCGAGCTCGCCACCGGCGTCCTGATCCTGCCGCAGAGGCAGACCGCCCTGGTCGCCCAGCAGGCGGCCGACGCGGACCTGCTCTCGGGCGGCCGGCTTCGTCTCGGTGTGGGGACCGGCTGGAACTGGGTCGAGTACGACGCCCTGCGCGAGGACTTCGCGACCCGGGGTCCGCGCCTGGACGAGCAGATCGAGGTGCTGCGACTGCTGTGGGCCGAGCCGTTGGTGACGTACCAGGGACAGTTCCACCACCTCGAGCGCTGCTGCATCAACCCCCGGCCGACGCGGCAGATCCCGATCTGGGTGGGTGGGTTCAGCGAGCCCGCCTATCGGCGTGGGGGAACCCTCGGGGACGGCTACTCCTTCGCGGGCGACGTCGACTCGGCGATCGAGGGCTTGGCGCGGGTGCGATACCACCTCCGGGAGGCCGGTCGGAGTGAGGACGGGTTCGGGCTCGAGCTCATCCTCACCCGTGCGCGGTCCGCGAAGGACGTCGTGGACACCGCGGTGCGCTGGCAGGTGGCGGGCGGTACGGGAGTCTGTGTGCTCACGGAGAAGGTGGGACTGCCCGCGATCGCGGCCCACGTCGACTACCTCGCGGACGTGAAGGCGGCCCTCGACGCGAGTTTCCGGTAGCTCAGCCTGCGCGGGATCGCCGCTCCGGGAAGTTACAGTCTTCAGCGTGCATCACGAGCAACGTCCCCCGGCCGCGCTGGCGCGCGCGATCCTGCGTGAGCAGACCTGCCAGGCCACCGTTGCGAGCCTGACGCACGAACTCATGATGTCCGACGGCTCCGTGGCGCACGATCCCGCGCGCCGCGCGGATGCGGACGATCTGCTCGCCCAGGCGACAGCCGAGTGGCACGGGGCTCTCGAGGAGCGTCGCCGTCTGGAGGCCGAGCACGCCCTCGACGGCGAAATGCGGCGACTGCGGTCCAAGGTCACCCAGGAACGCTCGGAGATGACGTGGTGGGAGCGGTGGCGCGAGGCGCGCCGCTACCGTCGCGAGATGTTCTAGCGAGTCGACGCCTGTTGAGCTCTGGCGCTACTCCTGCGTCTCGGTCTCGATCTGCGCCATGCCCAGTGGCACTTCCTCGGGATGTCCGGGATGAACGGGTGACGCGGCGTGGCTCTCGGAGTCCAGCGCGCTACCGGCCATCTCCGCCATGGCGGGCGGGTGATTCAGCAGTTCCTCGGAATGGGTCATGGGAACCTCCTCACTCAGTGCCGCAGCACGACGGCACTCCACCAGTCTCATCCTCCGACGGTGGTGATGCGCGCTGGCGGCAGTTGTCCGCTCAGCCCGAGATCTCGTCGATCCGCGCCGCCACCATGTCGCGCAGGAGCGCGGCGTCCGGCTTCCAGTCGACGGGCACCTGGATGGTCTTCTTGTTCACCTTGTAGTCGGTGAGCCGCGGCCGGAACTGGTCGATGATGCCCGAGCCCCAGGGGGCGATCAGGATGTGGTTCGTCAGCACGGAGACGCCGAAGACGTACTGCCCGTCGAGCTTGAGCATCGGCTGGTTCCACGCGATGACGATCTCCATCCTCGGGTACTTCGACGTGATGGCCGCGAAGATCGCCGCGACCGTTGCCCGCTTGGTCTCGTCATGGGGGGCGAGGTACTCGTCGAGGGTGTGCACGCGGTGCGCGCTCGTCGACCCGCGGGAGTACATCACCAGCGCGTTGGCATGCGCCTGGCTGAAGCCGTGGTTCTCCCTGAGGAACGCGATCTGCTCGGGGTACTTGCGGTCGGAGATCTGCTCCATCTGGTCGAACCAGTAGGACATCGGCTGCCCGTACTTCTTCTCGATGGCGGGGAAATAGCTCGCGCGATCGGGGTTAGTCGCCATGGCGGGATCCTAGGCCCGTCCTAGTCGTTGATGGCTTCGATGCCTTGGCGCTTGAGCTCCGCGAGATGGTCGAGCATCGCGGTGAGCACCTCCGCGGGGTGGCCCTCCCACTCCTCGACCTCGCCGACCACCACCAGAGGGGCTCTGGTCCGGTACGACCGCGTGGGGTTGCCCGGGAACTTCTTGTCGGTCAGGTTCGGATCGTCCTCGAACGGACCGGTGGGCTCGACCACGTAGATGCGGCCCGGCTCGTCACCCAGCGCCAGCTCCGCTCCCCAGACCGCCGCGTCGAGCGTGGCGGTGAGGTAGACGAAGTTCGCCGTCGCGCCGGCGCCGAAGTTGGAGTCGTTGCCGGCCACCAGCCGATCCCCGATCTGCAGTGCGGCCTTGGTGCCGTGGAAGAACGGTCCCGGGTCTGCGGGGCCAGCCGATTGGGGATCGTTCACCGTCACCTCCGCTTCGGGTCAGGTCGCGCAACGAGTCGTCATCTGCCCAGCCCTTGCAACTGACGAGGGGGGTGGCCGGGCTGCGCGACGACTGGGAAATCCTCTGCGGACCGATCGTAACTGCGAATGGGGCATGTCCCCCGAAAGGACGAGGAATGACCGTCACCGACGAGTACCTGTCGAACAACGCGACCTACGCCGAGACGTTCGAGGGACCGCTGCCGCTGCCGCCCTCGCGGGGCGTGGCCGTCGTCGCCTGCATGGATGCTCGCCTCGACGTCGCCGCCGTGCTGGGGATCAAGGAGGGCGAGGCGCACGTGATCCGCAACGCGGGTGGCGTCGTCACCGCCGACGAGATCCGGTCGCTGGCCATCAGCCAGCGACTGCTGGGCACGCGAGAGATCATCCTCATCCACCACACCGACTGCGGAATGCTCACCTTCACGGACGACGAGTTCCGCGAGGGAATCGCCGACGAGACCGGACTGAAGCCCGAGTGGTCGGCCGAGGCGTTCGATGACGTGGAGGAGGACGTGCGCCGCTCGATCAGGCGGATCACGTCCAGTGCCTTCATCCCCCACACCGACCAGGTACGCGGCTTCGTCTTCGACGTCGCCACCGGCCGGCTGGTGGAGGTCCAGGCCTGATCTACCCCTGCGGGGCCGTGGGCGTCGTCGGCTGGATCTCGCCGATGATGCCCGCGGCCTGGTCGAGGTAGGCCGGCACGGAGTCCTCGTCGCCGGCGGGCACGAGGACCACTGTCGTCGCACCCGCGCCGGCCAGGTCGGCCACGGCCTGCCCGACCGCGGATGCGGTGAGCTCGATGCCGAAGTTGCCGGTCGGGTACTTGGCGTCGCGGCGCAGCTTCTCCTGGGCATCGGGACCCCGGTAGGCACGCAGGTACACGACGACGTCGAAGGCGTCCCGTCGATGCCCCTTCTCGCGACCCTCCTGAATGGCCGCGAGCGCGGACGCGAGCGCGTCCGGCGAGGTGTCCTCCATCAGGACGACGCCGTCGGCGAGCTCGCCAGCCAGGCTCAGGGACTTCGGGCCGGCCGCGCCCATCAGGATCCGCGTCGGCTCGGATGGCGGCCAGTCGAGCGCCACGTGGTCGAGCCGGACGTACGTCCCGTCGGTGCTGACGGTTTCGCCCGCGAGCAGGCGGCGCAGGGCGCTGAGGTACTCGCGCATGAGCGTCAGGGGCGATTCGGCGCGGGCGCCGACCTGGCCCATCCACTCCTGCACGCCGTGCCCGACCGCAACCCGCAGCCGTTGACCGTGCAGGCGGTCCAGGGTCGCGATCTCCATGGCGGTCGCGGCGACGTTGCGCAGGGGGACCGGCAGCAGCCCGATCCCGACGGCGAGCCGCTCGGTGTCGGCCAGCGCGGTGGCCGCGGACGACACGCCGCCCTCGAGGAAGCAGTCCTCCCACAGCCACACCTGCTCGAGCCCGACGGACTCCGCGTGCTGAAACAGGCCCCGCATGATCTCCGGCGGTACCTGCGGTCGGATGACGACACCCACGTCCACGGTCATGCCTCACCCTCCCACCCACTCCCGCCGAGACCTGCTGAAACCGACAACTAGTTCGCCGGTTGGTGTGGTTGCCAGCAGGTCTCGACGCGGAGTGGGAGGCTCACGGCATGCGTCGGCTCCGCGGTTTCGTCACGGCTGCCCACGCGCTGCCGACGCTGGCCGTCTCGCTGGTCATCACCGCCTTCGCGTGGAGCCTGGGCTGGTCGGGGTGGCCACTCGCGACGGTGTTCGCCGCGATCTTCCTCGGCCAGCTGTCGGTGGGGTGGAGCAACGACGCGTTCGACGCCGCCCTGGACGCGCGCGTCGGCCGGGCGAGCAAGCCGACGGTCGCTCAGGCCGTGTCGCCGCGGGCGCTGTGGATCTCGGCCACGACGGCGCTCGCCGCGGCCTGCGTGCTCAGCTGGGCGGTGGCCGGCTGGCTGGGCGGCTCGTTCCACGTCTTCGCCATCCTGATGGCCTGGCTCTACAACGTGCGGCTCTCGCGCACGGCGTGGTCCTGGCTCCCGTACGCCCTGGCCTTCGGGGCGATGCCGGCCTTCCTGTCCCTCGGCCTGGACGGGGAGCCGCCGACACCGTGGTCCGTCGCCGTGTTCGCCATCGTCGGCGTGAGCGCGCACCTGGCCAACGCCCTGCCTGACGTCGAGTCGGACCGGGCCGCGGGAGTCGGCGGACTGGTCGTCCGCCTCGGCGCCCGCCGGTCCATCGTCCTGTGCTGGGTGCTGCTGGCCGTTGGGAGTGGGATCCTGGCCGTGGTCACGGCCGAGGTCAGCCGGTGGCTGGCCCTGCTCGTCATCGTGGTCTTCCTTGCTGCGCTCGTCCTCGGCTCCCGATCGCAGCGTCGGGCCGCGATGTTCCAGGCGATCGTGGCGATGGTCGCGGTCGACGTCGCGGTGCTCGTGATCGTCACCGCGGTTCTCGGCGATCGGGTGGGCTGACGCCGCCTACGCGGCCAGCGAGTCCACGATCCGGCCGAACACCGGTGGGAGCGCCCGTGCGGCGGGCACGATCATCGGCCGCACCCGACGACGGGATGCCGCCCACAGCAGCCCCCCGGTCAGCCAGCGGTACGAGCGGGTGATGCGCCGCCAGTCCGCCTCGTAGCGGTCGGGATCGTCCGCGAGCACCGCCCGCACGACTGCCTCGGCCTCGACGAAGCCGACGCGCAGCCCCTCGCCGGTGAGCGCGTCCACGTAGCCGGCCGCGTCGCCGACGAGCAGCGCCCGCCCAACGGATCGTGCCGCCACGTTCTGCCGGAGTGGACCGGCGCCGCGGGACTCGCTCGCCCGAGGCGCCGACTCGAGGCGGGACGCGAGGGACGGGACGCGAACGATCGCGCGGTCGAGGTCCAAGGGTGCACGGCCAAGCACGGCCACGCCCACCGTCGAGTCGCTCACCGGCGTCACGTAGAGCTCAGCGTCGTCGAGCCAGTAGACCTCGACGAGGTCCGTCCACGGCCGCACCGCGAAGTGCTGGCGGATGCCGAACCGTTGCTCGCCGGACGACTGCAAGCCGAGTCCGAGCGCGCGGCGCACCGCGGAGTGCAGGCCGTCAGCCCCCACGAGGTATCGCGCGCGAAGGCCCCCGGCCTCGATCCATCCGTCGCCCTGCGAGATCGAATCAACGCGGCCGCTGACGAAGCCCACGCCGAGCTCCTCGGCCCGTCGCTGCAAGGCCGACTGCAGCTCGAGCCGCCGGACCCCCCGACCGGTCCCGGATCGGAACCGCGCCTCGGCGACCGCGCCCGGTGCCACGTAGCGGATGCCGTGGAAGTCACGGCCTGCGGGATCCACGCCGACGGCGTTCAGCCGCGCGAGTGCGTCGGGCATCAGGCCCTCGCCGCAGGCCTTGTCGATCGGTCCAGTGCGCGGCTCGACGATGGTGACGTCCAGGCCGCCCAGGCGCGCACGGATGGCGGTCATCAGGCCGATGGGCCCGCCGCCCGCGACGATCAGGTCGATCATCGCGGGAGGGTGGCGAGCGCGGCGTTCTCCGTGCGCAGGCGGACGGCGAGCAGCGGGATGTTCAGGACGGTGAACACCAGGGCGGTGACCCAGGCGAACCCGACCATCGGCAGCGCGATGCCCTCGATGACGACGGCCACGTAGTTCGGATGGCTCAGCCAGCGGTATGGGCCGCCGGTGACGCGAGGCATGCCGGGGACGATCACCACGAGGGTGTTCCAGCGCTTGCCCAGAGTGGTGATGCACCACCACCGCAGAGCCTGCGACGCGAGGACGAGCACGAACATCGTCCAGGACAGTGCGGGGATGAGCGGCTTCTGCCACACCCATACCTCGACGAGCGCCCCGACGAGCAGGAACACGTGCAGCGCCACCATGTACGGGTAGTGGGACCGGCCGTACTCGACGCCGCCGTGCTCCGCGCTCCAGCGCAGGTTGCGCTTCGACACGACGAGCTCCACCACGCGCTCGACCGCGACGAGGGCGATCAGGATCGTGAACAGGACGAAGCCGGTCATCGGCTCACCATTCCAGCAGCACGAGCTCGGCGCAGAAGCCCGGGCCCATCGCCATCAGCAGGCCGGCGGTCCCTGGCTCCGGCGCACCGTCCACTGACCCGTCGAGGGTGTCGCACAGCACATGCAGGACCGAGGCCGACGACAGATTGCCGATGGCCGCGAGTGATCGCCAGGTGACGTCGAGCTGACCGTCATGGAGGTCCAGCGCGGACTCCATAGCCTCCAGCACCCGTGGTCCGCCCGGATGGCACACCCAGCGCGACACGTCGGTGGTCGTGAGGTCGTGGTCGGCCAGGAAATCGCCCACGTCGTCGCCGAGGTACTGGTTGATGACATCCGCGACGCCAGCGGACAGCACGATGCGGAATCCGCTGCCGCCGATGTCCCAGCCCATCGTCTTCTCGGTGTCCGGGTAGAGCCGGCTGCGGGAGGCCACCACGCGCGGGCCGGTCAGGCCCATGCGGGCGGCGCGGTTGTCGCCCACCATGACTACCGCGGCGGCGCCGTCGCCGAACAGGCCGCTGGCCACGATGTTGGGCATGGACACGTCGTCGCGCTGGACGGTCAGGGAGCACAGCTCGACGGACAGGAGCACGGCCACGTCGTCGGGGTGCCCGACGAGGTAGTCGTGCAGTCGCGCGATCCCGGCGGCACCGGCCACGCAGCCGAGACCGAAGACCGGCACTCGCTTGACGTCCGCCCGCAGGCCGATCCGCGGCACGAGCATGGCCTCGAGGGAGGGTGCGGCGATGCCGGTGACGGACGTGGACAGGATCATGTCGACGTCGGTGGCATCGAGGTGCGCGGCGGCCAGTGCCCCCTCGATCGCCTCAGCGCCGAGGTCGACGCCCACCCGGATGAACTCGTCGTTGGCCGCCCCGAAGTCGGCGAGGTGCGCGTAGGCCTCCAGTGGGATGGCCAGGTTGCGGTGCTGCACCCCGGTGGCCTTGTGGATGCGCTCGATGAGCGGTCTCTGCTCGCCGTCGGGGGCGACGACGGTGGCGAAAGCCTCGGTGATGACGTCCTGCGGGTACCCGAAGGGGCCGACCACGCCGTGCGCAGCGGCAATGTACGTCATCACGTGATCGTAGGTGCCCCGTCCGCCGAGACCTAGTGGTACCTACACCAACCGCGCTGGTTGGTGTCGGTAGCAGCAGGTCTCGGCGGAAATGGGGCACGCGGGTGAGATGCTTCGACGCCATCCGATACCTGACCTGCAGGGCCAGCTACCGTCCGATGCCGTCCGAGGAGTGCCCGTGACCCGCGTGCTTGCCGCCATCGCCGCCACGGTGGCCCTCATCGCCGGAGGGGTAGCGCTGCCGCAGGCAGTGCATGCGGCACCGTCGCCGAGTGTCTCGCCGACCACCATCGTCGCGGTGGGTGGATACACGACGCAGGTCACCGTCACCGCTGCGGGACTGGTCGCCAGGAGCGCGGTGACGATTCAGGGCTGCGAGAGCTCGGGGACGCCCGTGGCCGGATCCGGGTCCGTCACCGGCGTCACGGTGGACGCGGCGGCGGGAACACTGACGGCGGAGCTCGGACCGTTCGAGCCGTCGACGTGTGACCTGTACGTGACCACGCGCACCAAGCCGACCACCCCGGGTCTGCTCGTCGGCCAGATCACCTACAGCGCGACCGACGTGGCGTACCTGACCCCCATTGGTGCAGCGCCGTCGATCCTGCCGGTCTCGGGTGGGGATGCCTCATTCATGGTGATCGGCTCGACCGCGAATCCGACGGAGCCCGGGTGATGTCGCCGGGTTCTCGGGCGTCACGGCCGCGTCCTTGTCCTGCGGTGCGGTAACGGTGCCCGCGACGGTGGCCGCGATCGGCTCGAGTCCTGCGAGCCGCGCGACTGTCACCCCCGATGCCGCCACGCTCGCCACCGTCCCGGCGGGAACCTCGTGCATCGTCACCTTCACGCTGCCATCCGGGAACACCGTCGATACGACGGCGTTGACCCCGAGCGGGGTGTGGGTGGATACCGCGGCGAGGGTGCCGGCCATCGCATTGTCCCCAGCAGAGGGGGCACAGACGCAGGTGACGGATCCGCAGTGGGTGACGGCTACCGGGAGTGGGCTCAACACGGCGACCGCAGTCACGTTCGCCTACTGCCCGGCCGACAATCCGACCGCCACGTACCCGGCCTTGAACCTGAAGCCGGCAGCGAACGGGTCCAGCATCTCGTTCCAGGTCCCGAACGTGCCCGCATCGTCGTGCGCCGTGGTCATCACGTTGCCGAAGAAGGGCTCCCGACCTGCGGGCTACACGGTCGCATCCGTTCCCCCGTCCGGGGGCTTCACATTCCTGCCCCCGTATCAGGGAGCGATTCCCGTCACGGTCACGAACTCCGCCACGTCCGGCATCGCAGACGGGGACCTGTACCTGTCGGTGATGGCGGACGTCTCGGGTGGGGGAGCGGTCGGCGGGATCACCGGCGTGAACGGATCCACCTTGACCAGTGCCGCCTTCACGTCACTGCCGGGCTACGACGCAGCTACCCACTCCGCCACGCTCACCCTGACCCCGCCGGTCGAGTCCGGGAACCTGTACTTCTCGAATGCGAGCCTCACCGGCGCCCCGCCGGACCCGGCCACGTCGACGATCCGCTACGGGTTCGCGGAGTTCACCTACGACGCGTCCGGTCTTGACGTGGACTTCACGATGATCGACCAGGTCGGTGTCACCATGTCGCAGGTCCTCAAGGACCAGTCCCAGAGCGCCATCCCCGGCTCCTACCGCGACACCGGCTGCCTCGTCGACATCGTCAACGGCTTGTCGCTGACCGGAGTGGACATGTCGCCGTACGTGTTCGACCAGGCGACGGGCACGAACACGGGCGGGGTCATGAAGTACACCGGCACGCTGCCGACGAGCACCCCGGCGCCGGGCACATGGACCCTCGACGACCTGAATGACGTGAGCGACGGGGGCAGCACGTGGATCGGGCTCGTCGGTGCGTCCAAGTACCCCACGCCGTACCCGAGCGTCGAGACGTACGCGACCAGCGTTACCGGCCCGCTGACCGTCCAGGACAGCGTCGGCGTCACCTCGACGAAGAAGGATCCCCAGTACGGCAACGGGGCCTTCGACTACACCGCGACCCTCAGCGGCGGAGTGTGGACGCTGGCGGGCACCGTCAGCGGCGGTCAGCCCGGACCGACCCTGCGAGTTGAGCAAGCCGGTCTCTATGGTCCCGGCACGCGCGGCGGCACTGGGTACGGCCTGTACGGGCAGGACGGTCCGTTCAATGTGCAGCTTCCCGGCAAGGCGTGGCTCGGGTGGTCCAACGGATCTGCGCTCACCGGCACCGGCTGGACCACGGTGACCAAGACGATCTACCGCGACTTCATCGCGGCGTTCTCCTACGGCTACTGGGGCTCCGCCTACGGCAACGACACCGGGGCGTCGGGCGTCAACTTCACTCGCAACCCGCTCACGGACGCGTACGCGGCCGCGCAGCCGACGTACCCGACGAAGACCGGGCAGTACGCGTGGAACGTGTACGACGACGTGATCCGCGCCGCGTCCAACAGCGACTACAGCCTTCCCGCACCGGGAGCGCCGAAGCCGTCCGGCGTGTACGCGATGCCGTACTCCGACACGTTCGTGCCGTCGGACCTGTCCCCGAACCAGCAGCAGGCCTTCGCCTACTACTGGGACCTCACGCTTGGTGACCCCGCGACCTGCCATGGGCCGACCGCAGTGCAGGCGAGGCTCGCCCCGACGCCGCAGACCGTGAAGGTCGATGTCGGGACGCCCATCACCACGGCCGTGCTCGCTGAGTTCGGGTTCACCGGTCCGGTGACCTACTCGATCAGCCCCGTCCTGCCCAGCGGACTGTCCCTCGACACCGAGACGGGCGTGATCAGCGGCACCCCCGTCGCCACGCTCAGCCAGACCGCCTTCACGATCACCGGATCCGACGGCACCACGTCAGCGCTCGCGCGGGTCAACCTCGCCGTCGGCGCCGACCCGACATCGACGCCGACACCCGTGGTGCCCACCTGTCCGCCCGGCTCCTGGTGGGATCCGACGTACCAAGCGTGCGTCGAGCCCGCCTAGCGGACCCACTTCCGCCGAGACCTAGTGGTACCTACACCAACCGCGCTGGTTGGTGTCGGTACCAGCAGGTCTCGGCGGAAAGGGGGGTCAGCCGCGGTCGAGGCGGACGGACACCTTGCGCCCGCGGATGGTGCAGTGGTTCATCGCCTTGGCGATCTTGCGGGCCTTGTCCTCCGGCACCTCGACCAGCGAGTACATCTCGTGCACGGTGATCGCGCCGATGTCCTTGCCCTTGACGCCCGCCTCGCCGGTGATCGCGCCGACGATGTCCCCGGGCGTCACTCCGGCCTTGCGTCCTACCGAGACGAACAGTCGGCTGGCCGGGCCGCTCAGCTTCCTGGCCTTGCGCGGGGATCCGGCCGGCCTCTCCTCGTGCCTGCCGGTGGCCCGGCCGTGGCCCTCGTCGGGTGCGGAGAGATCCCGGTCATCGTCGTCGCGGGCGGTCCCCTGCGTCGCCTCGTGCAGCAAGGCGAACGCGGCGAGCGCGACGTCGCGGGGATCGCGCACGTCGAACATGCCCTCGACGACCTCGCGGTAGCGGTCGAGGTGGTCGGGCTCGCCGTCGAGCACGTCCTCGAGGGCCTTGACGCTGCGTTGGAGCCGCATGCCGCGAACCGTGGCGGCCGTCGGCACCCGCTCGACGGGGATCGTCTTCCCGATCAACTTCTCGATCGACGAGAGCATGCGCCGCTCACGCGGATCGACCAGGCTCAGCGCCACCCCCTCGCGACCCGCACGCCCCACCCGCCCGATGCGATGGACGTAGGCCTCCGGGCTCATCGGCAGGTCGTAGTTGACGATGTGCGTCAGCTGGTCGATGTCGAGCCCGCGGGCGGCGACGTCGGTGGCGACGAGGAGCTCGGTGGTCGCCGATCGCAGCCGACCCATGACGCGATCGCGCTGGTCCTGGGTGAGGCCGCCGTGCAGGGCCTCGGCCTGGTACCCGCTCGCGACGAGCAGGTCGGTGAGCTCGTCGACGGCCCCCCGGGTGCGGCAGAACACGATGGCGGCCACCGGGTCCTCGGCGTCGAGGATGCGACCGAGCGCGGATGCCTTGTTGCGCCGGGGCACGATGTAGGCGGCCTGCCGCACGAGCGGCACCTCGCCCTCGGCGGTCTGGCGGGCACGGATGGACACTCGCTCGGGGTCGCGCAGGTGTCGGCTGGCGAGCTTGTCGATGCGCTTGGGCATGGTCGCCGAGAACAGGACTGTCTGCCGGCTGTCGGGGGTGAGGGCCAGGATCGTCTCGATGTCCTCGACGAAGCCCATCTCCAGCATCTCGTCGGCCTCGTCGAGAACCACGGTGTCCACCTTGTCGAGGCGGAGCACACCGCGGTTGATGAGGTCCAGCGCCCGCCCCGGAGTCGCGACCACGACGTCGACGCCGCGCCGCAGGGCGTCGATCTGATGGCGCGCCGGGGCTCCGCCGTAGATGGCCACGAGCCGAGCGCCGAGCTGACGCCCGTAGCTGTGGAACGCCTGGGACACCTGGAGCGCGAGCTCGCGGGTCGGGACCAGGACCAGCGCCGACGGCTCCCGACCGCGCTCGCCACGGTCGAGCCGCTCGAGGATGGGCAGCGCGAAGGCCGCGGTCTTGCCGGTGCCCGTCGCGGCCTGCCCGAGCAGGTCGGCGCCACTGACGAGGACGGGGATGGTGGCGGCCTGGATCGGCGTCGGCTCCTCGTAGCCCAGTGCCTGCAGCGTGCTCAACAATTCGGGCCGCAGGCCCAGGGACGTGAAGGTGGCGTCGGGGTCAGTCACCTCTGGACGGTACAGCAGCGCCGCCCCACCCTCCCGCCGAGACCTGCTCGCACCGACACCTAGTTCCGCGGTTGGTGTCCGTGCCAGCAGGTCTCGGTGCGGGGAGGGCTACTCGGCCTCGTACTTGAACGACAGCTGCAGCCGGGTGCGGTAGAGCAGCGTCCCGCCGTCCGCGATCACGACGTCCTGCTTGGCGACCTCCGCGATCCGGATGTCCCGCAGGGACCCTGACGCGGTGGCGATCGCCTCAGCGGCCGCGTCCTCCCAGGATGTTTCGCTCGTGCCGATGACATCGACCACTCGGTAGACGCTCATGCGCATTCCTCTCGTTGGACCTTCTCCATCATGGACCCGATCCGCGAGCGAGTACACCGGTCGCGGCCGATTGATCGGTGCAGGGAACGGCGGGGACCCCGGAGCAGCTAGGCGTGCCTCGTGCCCGCCGCGTCGAAGGTCATGGCCCGCTGCAGTGCCGCGGCCCTCATGGATTCGGGGATGTCCACCGGCCCACCGATGGCCGCGGCGTTGATGCCCGCCTGCGCCGCCTCCTCGACGACGCCGCCGACGACGATCGCGAGGTCCGGGTTCTTGTGGAAGACGAGGACGCCGTGGTTAGCGAGCAGGACCGCCGGCACTCCGGGCACGACCGCGGCGCGGATGTTCGCGACCGCCTCGTCGGATCCGCGGGGACCGTAGCCCGCGACCGGCACCCCGGAGGGAAGCCCGAACATGGCCAGCGCCTCGTTCCAGCAGCCGATCGGCCGATGAGCGACGGCGAACGCCGTGGCATACGGCGAGTGCGTATGCAGGACGCAGCCGACCTCGGCGTTGTCGGCGTACATCGCCGTGTGCATGGCCACCACGGCGCCTTGGATAGGTGGCAGGTCCCCTTCCAGCAGAGTGCCGTCGAGGCCGACTCGGACGACGGCGGACCGGGGATGATCACGCAACGAGGGCGCCGCCGTGAAGTACATCTCCTCGGCCCCCGGGACCCGGATGCTGATGTTGCCGTGACCGTTCGCCGAGATGGCGCCGCTTGCGACGACACGTTGCGCGGCGTCGATCACCTGGTCGACGAGGTCCTTGTCCATGGCGCAGTTCCTCTCGGTCGGTTCGGTCGGGTCATTCTCTGCCGAGGCCGTCCCGAGGTCTACCCGAACGAACCCCCTCAGACCTGCTCGAGGGCGGCGACGTCGGCAGTGGAGTAGCGCAGGCGCTCGGAGAGGCTGCGAGCGATGGCCATCGCCAGGCTGGCGCAGGCCTCGGGGGCCGTGTCCCACAGCTCGCGGAACGCCTCGGGGGAGAGCACGAAGCAGATGGTGGGCTCGATCGCGACGATCCGGGTCGACCGCGGTCGACCGTCGACGAGGGCCAGCTCGCCGAAGACCGCTCCGCTGGCGATGGTGCTCAGTCGCCTGCGCCCGCCGCGGCCGGCGAGCCGCACGTCGGCGGCGACCTGACCCGCGCCGACGAAGTACAGCCCGTCGGACTCGTCACCCTCCTCGAACACCACGGTCCCGGCGTGGAAGACCTTGGTCATGACGCGGTCCTCGATCGCGGTGACGATCTCCTGGGGCAGTCCCCGCAGGAGATCCTGCTCGGCGAGTGGCACGAGCTCCTCCGGCAGCGCGTCGTCAAGCCCGTGCTCGTGCAGCAACTGCGTCTCGGCCCACTCGAGGGCGCCGTCCGCGTCGGAGAACCGCGGGCATCGCGGAGCGAGGTCGCGCACGGCCACCCGGGGACTCTGCGCCCGGGGCTCGACGATGGCGACGACGCTGCCATCACTGGCCAGCTGCGCGATGAGCCCGTCCATGAGCGCGAGGGCGGCCCGGTCGATGCGGGTCACCCGCCGCATGTCGATCACCACCCAGCGAGCCTGGTCGTCCTCGAGCACGACGCGCACCAGCGGCTCGACGGCCGCGAACGCCTCGTCGCCGCCGAGCTCGTAGGCGACGATCTCGGCTCCGTGGGTGTCGAGGACCGCGCGCTGGGCCTGGTTTCGCAGGCGCCGCGAGCGGACGGTGTCGCCGCGGTAGGTGCGTCGCAGGCTCGAGCGGACCCGCTCGCCCGGCAGGAGCAGGTGCAGCCCGAGTCGCTCGGAGATGAGCTCGCAGGCGGTGACGCCGCGCACGCTGTTGCCCTGCGGATCCAGTCGCGGGCTGTGGGCCGCGAGTCCCAGCTGCCCGGGCAGGACGGCGCCGACCGCACCGCTCACCCCGCTCTTGGCGGGCAGGCCCACCCGGTAGAGCCACTCGCCGGAGTAGTCGTACATGCCACACGTCGCCATGACGGTGAGGACGGAGGCGACGACGTCGCGAGGGATGACCTCGACGCCGGTCAGCGGGTTGACGCCGGCGTTCGCGAGGGTCGCCGTCATCACCGCGAGGTCCCGGGCGGTGACGACGACGGAGCACTGCCGGAAGTAGTTGGCGATCTGCTGCTCGACGTCCTCGTCCAGCAGGCCGGCCGAGCGCATGAGGTAGGCGATGGCCCGGTTGCGGTCGCCCGTGGAGCTCTCCGACTGGAAGACGCTCTCATCGACGGTGAGCGCGCGGCCCGCGAAGGCGGACAGCCCGCTCAGCAGCCGCTCGAACTGCTCCTCGCGCGTCGCGCCGGCGACCAGGCTCGTCGTGACGATGGCGCCCGCGTTGACCATCGGATTGTGCGCGCGAATGGTGACGTCGTCGAGGCTGATGGTGTTGAACGGGTCGCCGGTCGGCTCGGCGCCGACCTTGGCGAGCACGGCCTCCGGGCCGCTGTCGGCGAGCGCGAGCGCGTAGACGAACGGCTTGGACACCGACTGGATGGTGAAGGGGACGAGATCGCCCGCGGTGTAGACGTGGCCGTCGAGCGTGGCGACGGCGAGCCCGCAGACGGACGGGTCGGCCTTCGCCAGCTCCGGGATGTACGTCGCGACCTCGCCGCCGTCGAGGCCCTGCACCTCGGCGTACACCTCGTCGAGGAGCCGAATGATCGGATTCGGGGCCGCCGGGTGCATCCGGCGACGCTAGTCGGCCCCCGTTACGGACCCGTTAACGCCAAAACGGCCGAGACCTGCTGGCACCTACCCCAACCACGTGCGTTGGTGTGGGTACCAGCAGGTCTCGGCGCGTTGGTCCTAGCCGAGCAGCGCGTCGACGTCGACGTCCGGCGGCAGCAGCACCGCATCGATGACGTGGATGACGCCGTTCGAGGCGACGATGTCGGCCTGGATCACGTTGGCGCCGTTGACGGTGACCCCGTCGGCGGTGGACAGCGTGACCGTCTGGCCCTCGACCGTCGGCACGTCGCCGTCAGTCACGTCCGCAGCCATCACGTTGCCGGCCACCGCGTGGTAGGTGAGGATCTGGGTCAGGACGTCCTTGTTCTCGGGCAGCAGGAGCGCGTCGAGGACACCGGCGGGCAGGGCCGCGAAGGCATCGTCCGTGGGCGCGAAGACGGTGAACGGACCTTCACCCTGCAGGGTCTCGACCAGTCCGGCTGCCGTCACAGCGGCGGTCAGGGTGGCGAACCCGTCGGTCCCGCTGGCGATCTCGACGATGTCGCCGGCCGGCTCCTCCGCCATTTCGCCTTCTTCTTCCATCGCCGACTCCTCGGCGGCGGCGGACGACGCGGCGGGGGCCTCGGCTGCCGCGCTGGACTCGTCGCTAGAGCTGCTGCAGGCGGCGAGGGTCAATACCGCGGCCGCGGCGACCGCGGCGATCGTGATCTTCTTCATCGTGGGTCTCCATAGGTCGGTGGTGTGGTGAGGGGCTCTCACTCAACACTTCCGGGGCAGAGGGGCCCATGGATGCAATCGAGTCAAGAATTGTTCAATTTAACCTGCTGGACATGTGCTGTTAGCGGGACGCGACTCCACCGCGGCCGCCCTCACCTTCTCGTGTAGGCCACCGCGAGCCTGAACACGGCCCACAGCACGCCGGTCACCGCCGATGCGACGAGCACCAGAACGAGGTCGGGCTGGAACAGCCGGACGGTGGCCAGCGGTGCACCGAACATGCTCGGCACCAGGACGAGGATCACCCACGCCGCGGCAAGGGTGGTGAGCAGCGGGAACCACAGGCTGAACAGGCCGGCGGGACCTGACTTGGCGCGGATGGCGGCGCGGTGACGCCATGCCCAGACCATGCTGAGCAGGTAGACGAAGGGCAGGAGGACCAGGCCGATGAACAGCGCCTTCTGGGTCCAACGGGAGCCCTCGCCGTCGTAGTCGACGCCCAACGCCACGGCGGCGATGCCGGTGCGAAGCTCGGTCGTCTCGCCGAAGCCGACGCCGCTGCCACCGTTGACGAGGACGACGGCTCCCTTGTCCTGTGCGGGGAACATCCATGCCAGCGACTCGAAGCCCGGGCTCGTCCCGGTGTGCCACACGCCCCCGTCGGGCTCAAGGAACCAGCCGAAGCCGTAGGAGGGCGATGCCGCGCTCGCCGGGCGCATCATCATCGCCTTGCCCTCGGCGCTCAGCACGTCGTCCTCGCCGTTCATCATCATTGCCATGTACCGCGCCAGATCCGTCGCGCTCGCGACGATGCCGCCCTGCGGCGCCGTTCCGCGGTCGGTCGCGTTCTCGGCCAACGCTCGCTTGGTGGTGAACCAGGACGTGTGCCCGGTCGCCATCGACTCATGGACCTCGCCGTCGGAGACGAAGCTGTTCTTCATGCCCACCGGCTCGAGGATGTTGGCCGTCGACGTACGCCTGGTAGTCCTGCCCGCTCACGACCTCGATCAGGCGGCCGAGGATCTGGTAGTTGACGATTCGAGTACTCCCAGCCTTGTCCGGGCGGGTTGGCGGGGGCGATGTCGACGATCTCGGAGACCCGGTTGGTCAGCTCGTCCTTGCCACCGGTGACGTCCGTATGCGACTCGTTCCCCTGCATCCGCCACCGATGGGTTCAGCGGCTCCGAATGGGGGCCAAGACGTGTGCGCGCGCTGGTGTCGCCCGTCAATTCTGCGCGCAGAAAGGCCGTCGTGTAACGGGCGATGACCTCGTGGGCCGCGACGCTGCCCCAGGCAGGATCGGAGCAGAAGGGAGTGCCGATCAGGGAGAGCGCGAGCCGCGGCGTTTCGCAACCTCCGGCGAACACCAGGTGCTCGGCACCGACGAGTGACACTTCGGCCTTGCGGTCGCTCGACGCGTGCTCGAAGGCCGCCCGGGTTCCCCACTGGAAGGGGGCATCGGCGTCGGCCGTGCCTCCGATCGCCAGCAGGGGGACGTCGAGACTCGCAAGGCCCTCCGCTCCGAACATGACAGCGTCTGCGGCCAGGGCCACGACGGCGTCGACCCGCGAATCCGCTCGTGACGGCCAGGCACCAGCGGGAACCTCAGAGAGTCCCCAGCGTTGCGCGAGCTCAGCGAGGTAGGGGGTCATCCCGTCACATTGCAGTGTCAGCGGTCCGTCAGGGGCGCCGTCGGACGCGCATGCCTCGAGCAGCTCCGCTGTGTTCAGGTGCGCTCCCCCGCCGCAAGTGCGGCATAGCCTCCGAAGCTGTGCCCGAGCACGCCCACCCGTTCGAGGTCCACCAGTCCGGCCAGCAGTCCGCTGGGCATCGCCTCCTCCGCGATCCGATCCAAGGCGTCGGATACGTCCCTCGGTCGGTCGGCTGTCGCCATCCAGAGAGTCGTGGGATCCAGTGACTCGAGGTGCTGCACGGCGGCGACGACGAATCCGTGCGAGGCGAGGTGCTCGGCCAGCCATCCGTAGCTGGCAGAGCCGATCGCGAAGCCCGGTGACAGAACGACAACGGGATACGGCTCCGAGGCGGCGTCGGCCGGCCCTCCGGGGATGGCCCGGCCCCCATAGCTGGCCAGCGTCGTCGTTGTTCCCGGCGACAGTGCGGCGATGCCGTACGCGTATCGCACCCCGGCTCTCAGCCTGCCTGCAGCATCAGGATGCGGAGCCATGGACGGATACCAGACGGTGAGCCCGGGCCCGTTGCCCTCGGCCGGCAGCCGGCGCATTCCGACCCACTGACGGTCAGGTGGGACGAGAGATGTGGCTGAGGTGCCCCACTGGCCTTCCTCGGTGATGACGCCACCCACCGGGAAGCTGAGGAGCGCCGCCGCTGCATGCAGCGCCAAGCCGAGGACCGCCACGCTGGCTACCGCCACCAGGGCAGCCAGCGTGCGGGCGAAGGCCAGCATTCTCGCCATCAGTGCGCCCTCACAGCTGCGAGTCGCGGGACGCGGCCGCGCGCCGCATCCACGCGTCGACGTTGACGCCCTTGATGAGGAGCCACGCTGCGAACGCGAGTTCGCCCGGCACGGCCAGGATCAGGACCACGATCTCGAAGCCCCCCGCGAGTCCTGGTGCGACCAGGACGCCGAAGCTCTGCGCGAGGTAGCCGATACCGGCGAGGAACAGGAGCACGCCGATCACGCGAGGGAAGAACCCCGACTTGACGACGAGCCAGCCGAGCAGCACCAGGTGGATGCCGAAGAACAGGCCCCAGAGCAGCACGATGCTGTCATTGGCTTCCTGGTATGCGAGCGCGAGGGCGTCGCGCTGCTCGATCCCGAAGGCGGTGAGGTAGCCGGCGCCGCCGACCATGACGAGGGTCAGCACGCCGGTGACGAGGTTGCCGGCCGCCATGACCACGCCCTCGCCCGCCCGGGCCAGCGCGGCGGCCATCGATACGGCCCGGCTCACGGGTCGGAAGAGGGCGTACAGCAGTCCCGCCAGGACGATCTCGATCACGACGATGGTGGCCTCACCGGCCAGGCCCCAGCGGAACAGGGCCTCGCTGTCCGCGATGTTCGCGGCGGTGGTGGCCGCGTCGCCTGGAACGACGAGCATCGACCTGACCATGGTCGCCAGCGGATAGATGACGAAGATGGCCAGATACAGGACGCCTGCGAACCGGGTGAGTCGTCGCAGCCTGGTCCCTGCCTGTCGGACTGGCTGTGCGAGCTGAGGCGTCGGATGAGGTACCGGGTTGAGTAGACGTGTGCATCGTGCTGCTCCTTCTCGGGGATGGGATGTGGGGAGTGCGGGGAGTGATCTAGGCGGTGAGGACGACGCGGCCACGGGCATGTCCCGCGGAGACGTACTGCAGGGCGACCGGTGCGTCGCGCAGGTCGTACGTGGCATCGATGACGGGGACGACCTGCCCGGAAGCAACGAGGTTCATCACGTCCCTGAGTGCGGCGCGATCCTGCGTGGCGAACAGGGGCGTGCAGCCGCTGGGGCACCAGCGGGGACAGCAGCGCCGCCCGCGCGAACCGCCCCGCGCCGGTGAGGGACCGCGGGTTCGGTCCGCCCACGACCACGAAGGTGCCCTTGGGCCGGAGGGCCCGCCGAGCGCTCATCAGGGGCTCTCGGCCGACGAGGTCGATGACCACGTCGAACGCGGCGGCCCGCCCGGTCACGTCCTCTCGGGTGTAGTCGAGCACGTGGTCCGCGCCGATGGAGCGAAGGAGCTCGAGGTTGCGTGAACTGGCCACCGCGGTGACGTCGGCACCGAGCGCCTTGGCGATCTGCACGGTGAACGTGCCGACCCCGCCGGATGCGCCCAGGACGAGGACCCGCTGGTCGGCGATGTCCCGCGCCTTCTTCAGCGCTTGCCAGGCGGTGACCGCAGCGGTGGGGATCGCCGCGGCCTGCTCGAAGGTGACCGCGTCGGGCTTTCGGATCAGCATCTCCGGTCGCGCGACGGCGAGCTCGGCAAAGGCCCCGTCGGCCCAGCCGAGCACCGGGTCGCCGGGCCTGAGATCGGTGACGGCGTTCCCGACGGCCGCGACGATGCCGGAGACGTCCGCCCCGAGCCGAGTCTTCTTGGGTCGGACGAGTCCGGATGTCAGCCGTGTGGCGTAGGGGATGCCCTCTGCCGCGAGGGCGTCGCCGCGGTTCACACCTGCTGCGCGAACCTGAATGAGGACGCTGTCGGCGTCCACCGAGGGGTCGGGCTCGCCCCGCATGAGCAGGCTCTGGGGCGGTCCGTAGGTGTCGTGGGCGAGGGCTTGCATGTGGAATCTCCTCAGCTGGTGGTTGGTTCCCCTACCGTGGCTCAGCCGTGTTGTGCCGCTGTCGAGCGTTCGTTGTGTTCGCCCTGCGCCGTCGCGAGGCGCACGAAGGAATGGCCCGATCGCCTCGCCGCGGCACGCCGCGAGCGTTACCGTGGACCGATGGCCGAAGGACCTGGGCCCTCTCCGGTGGCCCGCATCCGGTTGCTTGGCGGGGTGCAGGCACTGGGCGCGGACGGCTCGGTGCTGGACGTCGGCCCAGCCAAGTGCCAGATCGCCCTCGCGGCCCTGGCGCTCAACGTCGGGTCACCGACCCCAGTCCCACACCTCATCGATGCGATCTGGGGTGAGGATCCGCCCCGCACTGCCGAGCGGACCCTGCAGTCCTATCTGGCCAGACTGCGCGGGGCGCTTGGCTCAGGCTCCATCGACCGCGCGCCCGGTGCCTACCGACTGACCCTGCCTCCCGAGTCGGTCGACGTGTTCCGCTTCGAGCGCCGCCTCGACGAGGGCGACATCGAGGGCGCGGTCTCCGAGTGGGCCGGCGAACCCTTTGCTGGGCTGGAGGCGCCGGGACTCGAGTTCGCGCGCGTGCGGCTGACCGAGCGGTGGCTCGCCGCCGTTGAACAGGACCTGGAGTCGCGCGTCGACTCGGACCCGGCCGCATGCGTGGCTCAGTTGAGTTCGTTGACGACGACGTATCCGTTCCGAGAGGGCCTGTGGGCACTCCTCATGACGGCGCTGTACCGGGTCGGCCGGCAGGCTGATGCCCTGGCGTCGTATCGGGTCGCACGTGATCGGCTGGCCGACGCCCTGGGTGTCGAACCGGGGAGCCGGTTGCAGGACCTCCACGGGCGCATCCTGCGGCAGGACCCCGGCCTTTCCCCGACTGTCGTGCGGCCGACCGGGAGACAGCCGGCACTACCCACCGGAACCGTCACCTTCGCGTTCGTTGATGTCGAGGACGCGCCTGGCCATTGGTCGCGAGACGCGACGGCGATGGCCACGGAGATGGTCGACCATCATGCTCGAGTCAGTGAACTCACCGATCGTCATGGCGGCACGGTGTTCACCCACGTTGGCGATTCCTACGGGATCGCGTTCGCCAGCGCAGTGCAGGCGACGGCTTGGGCTGCTGACGTGCACGGAGCGCAGGCATGCCAGGTCGCGGGTCGCGATCTTCGGTTCCGCATCGGGATCCACACGGGAGACGCGGAGCAGCATGACGGGACCTACTTCGGCGCCGCCGTCCACGTGGCGTCGCGGCTGGCTGCTGTCGGCAGCGGTGGTCAGACCCTCGCATCGGAGTCGACAGCAGGGCTGATCGAGGGAACGCACGTCGACCTCGGTCGTTGGGCCCTCGAGGGCGTGGTCTCCGAGGTCCGGATCCTGCAGATCGGCGCCGGCACGTACGCACCATTGGCGGCAGAGGACCGGCATCGCGGCAACATCCCCGATCAGCCTCAATCGCTTGGTGGGGCGTGATGAGGAGTCCGACCGGGCTGACCTCGGCCTTCGAGTCGTACCGACTCGTGACCCTGGTCGGGATGGGCGGCATCGGGAAGACGAGCCTTGCCTTGGCGGTGGCGCGCCGGCTGTCGCCACGAGACGGATGGCTGGTCGAGCTGGCCACCGTGCAGGCCCCCACCGACGTTCCGAGGGCCGTGGCGGAGGTCCTCGGTGTCAAGGAACGACAGGGCACGGACCTCACTGATCGCATCGTGGAGCACCTGCGGTCCAGACGTGCTCTGCTCATTCTGGACAACTGCGAGCACGTCGTGGACGCCGTGGCGGATCTCGTGGCGACCGTGATGAGGGGTCTGTCCGGACGTCCGAATCCTGGCCACGTCGCGGGAGCGCCTCGGCATCACGGGCGAGCGGGTCATCACTGTGCCGCCACTGCCGACCGCCGCAGCCGCGCAGCTGTTCGCAGAGCGGGCAGGTGCGATCGACTCGTCGTTCGATTTCGAGGCTCAGCAGGCAGCAGTGGTGGAGATCTGCGAACGACTCGACGGCATTCCGCTGGCCATCGAGCTCGCATCCGGGCGGGCGGCGAGCATGGACATCGGCGACTTGCGCCAACGGCTCAACCAACGGATGCACGTCCTCGACGGCTCTCGGCGCAGCGGCACCGAACGGCATCGCACCTTGTGGTCAGCCATCTCCTGGTCGTACGACCTGCTGACCCCCGAGGAGCGCAGGGTGTTCAGTTGCCTCGCTGCCTTCACCGGACCTTTCGACCTGGCCGCCGCAGAATGGGTGGCCGGCGAGGACGGCATCGACGGCGTGGCGAATGCCGTGGGTCGCCTCGCCGAGCAGTCCCTGGTGGTGGTCGAGTCAGGCCCACTGGGCAGACGCTTCCGACTGCTGGAGCCGGTCCGGGAGTTCGGCAAGGAGCGGCTCGCGGACGCCGGGACCGTGGATCAGCTGGCCGAACGGCACGCTCGCTGGTGCTGGTGCGAGGTCGTCGGCATCCACCGGCAGTTGCAGGGCTGGCAGGAGGCCGAGGGGGTTGCCCGACTCGCGGAGCTCTGGCCCAACCTCCGCGCGGCCTTCGACTGGGCGTGTGCGAGCGGGCACCTTGAGCTGGCGAGGAGCCTTCTGTGGCCGATCCTCTCCGAGATCGTCGTTCGCAGTGCGAACGAACTGGGGGATTGGGGTGAGCGGCTGCTGGCCGTGGCGCCGCCGGAGGATGAGGACAGTCGCGTTCTCGGCTTGTACGCCGCCGCCCACCGGTACTCCATGACGCAGGATCCGGCCGCCTACGAGGAACTCGGTGGCTCGCTACGGCGAACCCGACGACGCCCTTGTGCACCACGCGCGCGCCGTGGCGACGGAGGACTACGACCTGATGGCGACGTGGGCGCCTGTCGCGGCGTCCGAGTTCCAGGATCGGGGCGACGCCCTTCTTGCGCAGCGGGCGGAGATCAACATGGCGACTGCGTGGCTCAACCTTGGCAGGCTCGATGAGGCCGATCTCGAGCTGGACAGGCTCCTCGAGCGGTTCCGTCAGCAGGGTCCGCCCACCTTCCTCAACTGGGCGCTCCTGCTCCGCGGCTACTCCGCACTGTTCCGAGAGGACGCAGAGATGGCGGACTCCTGCTTCTCTGAAGGGGTCGAGATCGAACTGCCTCCGCGGACGCACACGCCGTCCGAGCCGCTCAAGGCGCGTGCCGCGTTCCGACGAGGCGAGCAGAACCGAGCCTTTCGCATCCTCCGGGACCACATCGACGAGCTTCTCGACAGCGACAACATGCAGGCGGCCATGATGGACTGCATCGAGTTCGTCACGATGATGGCGGCCACCGGCCGGAACGCCGAGGGGGCTGCGGTTCTCGGCTACCTCAAGGGCCAGCCCCCTGCTGGATGCGCCCGGGTGGCGGCTCCTGGTAGCCGAGCCAGCGAGGGCCCTCGAGGGCGAGTGCGGGCCAGGCCTGTCAGACGACCGGGTCACCCTGGAGTTCATGCGCGGCACGCTGGAGGACCTCCTCGCGCACCAGGCCCGCCACACCTGAGCCCGACAGTCCGACGCGGGTGTGGATGGGCGCGTCGACGCAGGACAGGCGCGCCTAGGCTGCGGACGTGAACCACGCGACCGCTCGTCGATCACGGCGTCGAGGTGCATCCGTGGTGACCTTCCTCGGCCTGGTCATGCGCGGTCTCCGCTGGCGCATGGTCAGTTCGATCGCGGTGGCGCTGGTGGCCGTCGTCGCCATGGTCGGTGCGGTCCTCGGTCCGCTGTACGCGAGCAGTGCCGCCGACTCCCTGGTCCGCGAGGGCCTGGCGGAGGCCGCTCCCGTGTCGACCGGTGTGCAGGTGCGCGCGCAGCGCGCGGGTCAGGGACAGTTCACTCCCGGTGACCTGCTCGACGCCGTCTCGGAGCGGGCCGCCGACCCCGCGCTGGATCCGTGGTACGAGCCCGGAACGCTCGCGCTGACCGTGGTCAGCGGCGCGCCGAAGCTCGGGGACAGCCCGATCGGCGTGGCGATGATCGGCTGGCACCGGGGTCAGTGCGGCGCCGTCGAGCTGACGTCCGGCGAGTGCCCCGAGGATCCGGGCGAGGCGATGATCTCCGACCGGATGGCTGAGCAGTTCGACATCGCGCTGGGCGATCCGATGCGGCTCGGCATCAGCGCCGACGTCGCGACCGATCAGGTCGAGGTGGTCGGCACCTACGACGCGGCCACGGCGGACCCGGCGGTGTGGGGACCGGTCTCACCTGCCCGGTTCCTGCCCGCGCAGACCCCGGACGGACCGGACCGCCTCGACGAGATCGTCGTGGACGAGGGGACGCTGCTCAGCAGCAGCGGCGACGTCGCGGCAACGAGCTTCAGGGCGCTGGACGCGACGACCGTGCACGCATCCGAGGTCCCGGACCTCCGCCGCGCCGTCGAGGCCGCGGTCGCCACCACCGCTGCCTCGGCCGACGCCGGTCCGCAGTCCGTGGCGACGTCCGGGTTGCCGTCGTTCCTGGATGCCCTCGACCCCGACCTCGCCGACGTGGCCGCAGCATCCTTCGCCGTCACCGCGGCTCTCGTGCTCCTCGCGTGGTTCGCCCTGTTCCTGGTCGTCTCCGCGACGAGCGAGGAGAGGTCGGGGGAGGTGGCGCTCGCGAAGCTGCGCGGCATGGACGCTCGGTCGACGTTCATGTTCGGCCTCGCGGAGCCGCTCCTGCTGCTGCTCGCCGCGGTGCCGGTCGGGCTCGCCGTCGCCTACGCCATCAACGCGTTCATCGTCGGCATCGTGATGGCCCCCGGCACGGACACGGGTGTCACCGCATCCGCGCTGGTCGCCCTGGCCGTCGGCTTCCTCGGCGGCGTCGTTGCCGCGGCGCTGGCGTCCCGTCGCATTCTCACCGCACCCGTCATCGAGCAACTGCGTCGCACGGGCGGCCGCAGAGCGCGGCTGGCGCGGTCAGTCGCGGTCGACGCGTTCGCGATCGCGCTGCTGGCCGCCGGCATCTACCAACTCCGGCGCGGCGGCTCGGATGTGCTCGCACTGCTGACGCCTGCCCTCCTGGCGCTGACGATGGGCCTGCTCGCGGTGCGCGTCGTACCCCGGGTCGCGCGCCTCGCGGTGGCACGTACGCGCGGGTCGCGCCGCGTCGCCGCGTTCCTGGCCGCGTCCAACATCGCCCGGCGGCCCAGTGGACTCCGCACGGTCATCCTGCTGTCGCTGGCAGTGGGCTTGACGGTGTTCGCCGTGGACGGCTGGGCGGTGGCCTCGGCGAACCGCAACGACGTCGCCCCTGCCGAGGTCGGAGGATGGCAGGTGCTCCACGTGCGGTCGTACTCGCCCGGCTCGCTGCTGACGGCCGTGCGCGACGCGGACCCCAGCGGCACTCAGGCGCTGGCCGCCGTCGCCAGCACGGCCGGGGCCAACGGTGGCCTCATCGCGATCGACGCCTCCCGGATCGGCGCCGTCGCGGCCTGGGATCCTGCGTGGACGGGCAGTTCGCGCGACGACATCGGCGCGCAGCTGCACCCAGATCAGGCGGCCGTCCCGATTCCGCTTCAAGGCAACCTGTCGCTCGACGTCGCCTATGAGCAGGCCGAGAGTTCGGGCGCGCTGGCGTTGGACGTGGCCGTGCGGGACGCCGGTGGGCTCGCACACACGATCGACTTCGGTGAACTCCGGCCCGGGACCTCGACCGTGAGTGCGGACCTGCCCATGTGCGCCAGCGCTGCCTGCGATCTCGAGTCCTTCATCTTCACCCCGTCGCCCCTCGCGTCGTCGGTGGCAGGCACCGTGACCATCTCGGGCGCCGAGGATGCCGGCGGCGATGTCGACCTGACGTCGGCCGGTCCGGCGGGGTGGCGGAGCGGTGCCACGTCGATACTCGTCCCCATCCCGCCCGTGGCCGTCCTCTCGGTCGAGGAGCCAGGAGGACTCGTGACGTCCTTCGATCTCGAGGGCGCGAGTGCGGCCATCGAGGTTGCCGACCATCCCACGGAGCTTCCGGTCTTCGTCGGCAGTGAGGCGCTGGTGGGCGAAGGGTCGAGCGCGGTCACCAAGATCACCAACCTCGACGGCCGCGCCGTCCCCGCCCAGCTTCTCGGGTCGGGCGTGCTCCCGCGCAAGCTGCGGATGGGGGTGCTGGCCGACTTCCCGTTCGCGCTCGCGGTGATGGGCGGCGCGCCCACGCTGCTCGACTACCAGGTCTGGCTGTCCGCCGACGCCCCCTCGTCCATCCGCGCGGCACTCGAGGCCGACGGTTTCGAGGTGGTGGCGGTCGACTCCGTCGACGAGCGACTGAGCGTGCTCGGCCGTGACAGCGCCGCACTGGCGTTGCGCCTGTTCGCCGCCGCCGCCCTCGTCGCGCTCCTGATCGCCGCGGGAACCGTGCTTGCCGGCACCTACATCACGGCGCGGCGGCGGGCCTACGAGCTCGCGGCGATGCGCTCCCTCGGCGCGGACCACCACGTCCTCGTGCACTCGGGACGGCTCGAACAACTCGCTCTCGCCATCACCGGAACGGCGCTCGGCGCAGCGGCCGGCCTGCTGGGCGCAGCGATCACCCTGCCCAACCTGCTGATGTCGGCGTCGGCGGACTATCCGGCCCCGTGGTTCGGCCCCGCATGGCTTCCGGTGCTCGCCACCACCGCCGGCGTCCTGCTGCTTCTCGGCCTCGTCGCCGAGATCGGCGCTCGCCGGACTGCACGGCTGGCCCAGCCCGATCTGCTCAGGGCGGTGCAGGAGTGATGAACCGCAACGCGGGAGCCACGGGACTCACCATCCGGTGCGAGGAACTCGTGCACATCTACCGCACGGGCGACGTCGACGTCGTTGCCGTGCGCGGGGTCGACCTCGATGTCGACTCGGGGGAGCGCATCGCACTCCTCGGCCCGTCGGGGTCGGGCAAGTCCACGCTGCTCGGGATGCTCGGTGGCCTGATCCCGCCGTCAGCAGGGCGGGCGTGGATCGGCGACGACGAGATCGGCGGCCTCACCGAACGGCAGCTGCTGCGCATGCGTGCGGACCGCGTCGGGTTCGTGCTCCAGGGCGCGGCCCGGAACCTTCTCCCGTACGGCACGGCGACCGACAACGTCCGCTTCGCCCAGCGATCGATCTCGCGCGCCCGGCGCAGTGACCTTCTCCAGCCGCTCGCCCTCCTCGACGCGCTCGGGCTGGCGGACATCGCGGATCAGCCGATGGCCACGCTCGCGGGCGGCGAGCAGCAGCGGGTGGCGCTGGCGGTGGCCGTGGCCAACGGGCCGGGCCTGCTCCTCGCCGACGAGCCGACGTCCCAGCTCGACGAACCTGCCCGCGACGCCGTGCTCGACCTGCTGGACGCGGTCAACGAGCAGTTCGGGACGACCATCGTCGTGGTGACACACGATGCGGAGGTGGGCCGTCGCCTCGGTCGCACGGTCTCGATGCGGTTCGGACAGGTGGGCCACGAGGGACGCAACGACGGCCAGTTCACCGTCGTCGGCAAGGACGGCAGCGTGCATCTCCCGGACGAGATCCTCGCCGAGTGGCCGCCGGGCACCCGCGTCGTCGCCGAGCGGGACGGGGACCACATCCGGCTGAGCAGGAGACACCCGTGACAACTCATTCCGGCGCGGGTCCGCACGTGCATGGTCGAGGTCTCGTCGTCTCCCGAGCAGGTCGAGTCATCCTCGACCATGTCGACATCGAGGCCGAACCCGGAGTCGTGACGGCGGTCACCGGGGCCTCGGGTGCGGGCAAGTCGACTCTGCTGTGGGTCATCGCCGGGCTCATCGAGCCGGACGCGGGATCGATCACCCCCGACGACCGGTTCGACCTGTCGGCCCTCGTCGTCCAGAGCTACGGCCTGCTCCCAGTGCTGACGGCGAAGGAGAACGTCGAGCTTCCGCTCCTCCTGCGGGGTGTCGACGGTGACGAGGCCCGGCGCCGCACCGAAGAGGCGCTGGCTCAGGCGGGACTCCCGGAACTGCACGACCGACTGGCCGAGGAGTTGTCGGGCGGGCAGCGGCAGCGAGTGGCGGTGGCCCGAGCGCTGGCCATGCGGGCCAGGCTGCTCGTGGCGGACGAGCCGACGGCCGAACTCGATGCAGCCAGCGCGGCGTTGGTGGTCGCCGCGCTCCGCGCCGAGGCGGACGCCGGCGTCACGGTCGTGCTGTCGACCAACGATCCGAGCCTCGCGGAGATGTGCGACCGCGTCTACCACCTGCATGACGGGGCGATCCAGCCCGAGGCATGACGACAGCCGCCCGCCCAGGCAGCTGGCATATCTCTAGAGATATGGTGAGTGCATGGACGCCGCCGCCCTGATCAAGGAGGCACGGGCTCGTGCCGGCCTCACCCAGGCGCAACTGGCCCAGGCTGCGGGGACCTCCCAGCCGACCCTTGCCGCGTACGAGTCCGGGGCGAAGTCGCCCTCCGTTCGCACCCTCGATCGCATCGTCCGGGCGGCAGGAGCAACGCTGCACGTCACCGTGCGACGGGCGCCCGCCGCCCAAGGCCAGCTGCTCGAGGAACTGCGCGCACACGCGGACGAGATCCGCGATGCCGCCCGTCGCCGCCGCGTGCGCAACGTCCGGGTGTTCGGCTCGGCGGCACGCGGGGAGGAGTCTCCTCGTTCGGATGTCGACCTGCTCGTCGACTTCGACGCGGCCAAGCACGGCGTGCTGCCGTTGGCCGGCTTCGGCAGCGACGTGCGCGCCATCATCGGGAGGGACGTGGACGTGACAACGGTCGAGTTGCTACGCGACCAAGTCCGGAAGCCGGCGCTGGCAGAGGCGGTGCCGCTGTGACACGCAGTGTGAGCGAACGGCTGGACGACGTGCTCGAGGGCATCAGGAGGGCGAAGGTCGCGGACCAGCGGCTACGGCTCGCGGAGTCCCTGGGTGACGAGGTCGGTGTGCAGATCGCGTTCCAGGCGATCCTGCACAACCTGTCCGTGATCGGCGAGGCCGTGAACGGTGTCCCAACTGAGATCCTCGAGGCGGATCCCGAGACGCCGTGGAGCGAGATCGCCGCCATGCGCGATGTGATCGGTCACCACTACCACCGCGTCGTCCCCGCGATCATCCATCGGACGGTGGAGGCAGACCTCGGGTCGCTCGAGTCGGCCGTGCGCAGACTTCGAGCGAGTCAGTAGACACGTGCCGCACGAAACGGGTTCAAGCGGATCCGAGCTGATCCCCGTCAGTTGGCGGGGCACCGGTCCAGCCAGCGCTGGACTCGGGCCGCCGCGCTTGCCGTGAGGACGTCCTGCGCGTGGTAGGACTCGAAGATCTCTTGCGCGTCCGCGACACTCCTGACGCCGCAGGCGTTGAGCAGGAAGTCGATGTCGTCGTTGTCTCGGATGCCCCGATTGGCCAGCAGCTTCATGGCTAGGAGCAGCCGTACGGAGGCGATCGAGACGATCACGTCACCCCGGCGCATCACCTCGATCCAGTCATCCGCTCCGACGGGTGGGACGTAGGCGAGAGCCGCGTCGTTGAGCCAGTTGTCCGGTAGCCCATGCTCGATGGCAAGCGCGGCGACGATGTCGGCGGCCGCTCCGGCGGGGACCAGCACGGCGTCGATGTCGGATGTAGAACGACGGCCCTCGTCAAGGATTGAGAGGGCGGCACCGCCGACGACCCGAATGCCCGCTGCAACCCCGGCCGCATCGAGGCGAGTCGCAAGCTCATCAAGAAGCTGACGAACCTCGTCCGGCGTGAGCGTGGCCGACATCAGACGCTTGCGAGTGCAACTCGATCGAGGTAGACGCCGTGACGGCGTATCGCCGCTGGTGTTGCCTTGCGGGCGGCCTCGCGCAGCGAAGGGATCACCTCGACGTCCCACGGTTCGTCGAGGGTCCACGAAGCCTCATCGAGCCAGTGAGGGCGGGGCAGTCGGGCGTCGACGAGGGCGCAGTCGGTAACGGCCGCGATGAGGGCGTCGAAGCGGAGGTCACCCGTGCGTCCCGGTGGCGCGATCGCGAGTGCCACCCGCGTGGCCCGGTCGGCTCCGCGCAGATCGTCGTTGAGCTGGATTACCTCGCGCCAGGCAGTGCGCTCGTCATCCATGTCCAGTGCGCGGCGTACGTCTTCGCCGGCCGCCCACACAGGACGCTGCCGCGTGGGGAGGACCGTGAGCTGGCTTCCGAGCTCCTTCAGCAGGTGCTCGAGACGGCTCACCGTCGCGTCCTCGCTACCGGACTCCACCGCTGCGACACCGGGCTGGCGCACCCGGGCGGCCGTCGCGAGAGCGCGCTGCGACAGGCCGTGACTGGTTCGCGTGGAGCGCAGGAGGCCCGATGCCGACATGCCGGTCACCTCCTTTCGATACGGTAAACCGTATCACTGCCCGCTCGTGGCCTAGGTCGCAGTCGCGGGCCTGGCGGCGAGGAACTCGGCCGAGGCGAGCAGCGCATCGCGAGACGGGGTGTACGTGAACCCCAGCGCGCGGGGGCCATCGGAGCCGTCCACGTCCAGGTTGCGGCCGAGGTTCGACGCGATGGTTCGCATCAGCGGAACGAACAGCGCCATCGCCCGGACCAGTAGATCGGGCGCCTGGCGCGTGGAGATCTTCCGGTCCGGGTAGGCCGCCTTGAGCGTTCGAGCTATCTCGACCAGCGACAGGGCGCCGGCGTTGGCCGGGAACCGCTGGCCCGCGGTGTCGTTCTCGAGCGCCGCGACGTGCATATGCGCCACGTCGCGGACGTCGACGACGGGCAGGGACATGTCGGGGTACACAGGATCCGTGCCGTTGAGGATGCGCTCGGCGCTGGCGAGTGACGTGCCGTAGTGCTCATCCATCGGCACTCCGAACACGGCCCCGGGGTTGATGGTGGTCAGCTTCATCTCCGGGTGCTCCGCGACGAAGTCCCATGCAGCCTTCTCCGCGAGGGTCTTGGACGCCTCGTAGGCGGTCGTGGCAGGTCCTTCGGCGTCGGTCCAGTTGTCCCGCGTGGGCTGCTGCATCGGGGGCTTCGACGGATCCTTGTAGATGGCGGCGCAACTGGAGGTCAGCACGACGCGTCCGACGCCCGCCCGCTGGGCGGCCCGCAGGGCCCGGAGCGTGCCCTCCACGGCGGGCCGGATCAGCTCCTGCGGGTCCTTCGGCTCACTGCCGGGGAACGGGCTGGCCGTATGCATCAGGACGTCGACACCGGTCATGGCTTCGTCCCATCCCTCGTCCTCGAGCAGGTCCACGCGGACGAAGTCGATGCCGGCGTCGGGGAACAGCTCGACGAGCTGCGCCTGCCCGCGGTCCGAGCGCACGGTCGCCTTGACCGTGTAGTCGTTCTCCAGCAGTTCGCGGACGATGTGCTTGGCGATGAAGCCGGAGGCTCCGGTCACGAGGACGGTGGTCATGGGGACTCCTGAGGTTGGGGACTGGGGAGGGGGTCAGGTGGTGGTGGCCGGGCGTACGGAGTTCCAGGCGAGGTCGAAGGCCTGGGAGCACTGCTCCTCGGTGAGGTCGCTGCGGGCGGCGACCTCGAGCTGTGCCATGAGGCTCCCGCCGAGATAGGTCGAGGGGAAGGTCGGAGAGTGCGCCGGCGGCCTGTGCCTCGGCGAGGATGCCGGGGAAGCGGGCGAACATGCCCTCTCCGCGTTCGACGGCGGCGGGGCTGACGATTCCGGAGCCGTGGAGCAGCTGGCTGACGCGATGCCGCGCGGGGTAGCGCCGGACCCACTCGATCCACCGCATCCACAGGGTGCGGAGCTGCTCGGTCGCGGGGAGATCGTCCGGCACGTCGCCGATGGCGGCGATCAGGTCCGACTTCAGCCACTCGTAGAGCCGGTCGAGCAGGTCCTGCTTGGTGCCGAAGTAGTGGAAGAGCGTCCCGTTGGAGACGCCGGCCTCCTCGGCCACCTTGGCCATCGAGACGCCGACGCCGTCCCGGTTGATGAGCCGCACGGCTGCCTCGAGGATGTCGTGTGGCTCGTACTTCATGTGAGTAGAGTAAACACTCTAGAGTGATCAGTCAAACCGGGTCGCGACGACGAACTGCCCTGAAGCGACGGCCTAGCGCTGCGACGACTGCAGATGCCCGCCCGCGTTGAGCGGGTCCCGCGCCACGATGCCCGGCAGCTGGTCATGGAAGAACACGCGGGCGAGGAGCTCGCGGCGCGAACGGGTGCCGGTCTTGTCGAAGGCGGACTTCAGGTGGTCCTGCACGGTCCAGGGCGAGATCACCAGCCGTTCCGCGATCGCCGCCGTGTCGAAGCCCCGAGCGACGAGGGTGGCCACGTCGCGTTCGCGAGCCGTCAGTCCGAAGGCCTCCAGCCGCAGGGGTAGCGCGTACTCCTCGCCGGCCGGCTGGACCACGATGGCGACGCGACCCGTCGACGGCCCGTCGGGGAGCGAGGCGTGGAACGTCAGCCATCCCGATGAGGTCGGGACGTGCAGGGGCGGGGCGGTCCGTCCGGCCAGCGCGCGGGATCGGGCGGTGGCGGCGAGGCTGAGTGCCGCACTCGGGACGGTCCGGTGCTGCGGGTCGTCGCGCGCCAACTGCTCCAGGAGCCTGGTCGCCGGGGGGCGTGATCAGCTCCAGGTCGTCGTGACGGTCGAGCACGAGCATCCCGGGTGCCCGCTCGTCGTCCGGGCGTCGGGCCGCCTCTACCCGGTACGAGGCGCGCAGTGCCTCGGCGATCGGGCGCGACAGGCGTGCCATCACGCGGGCGTGAGTCGGGTCGAAGTCCCCGGTGTCCCCGGTGTTCTGCATGACGACGGCACCCCACACGCGGCCGCGGGTGACCATGGCGGTGCGCATCTCGAAGGGGGTGCCGATCGGCGCGAGATACTCGACGTAGCGGGCACTGCGCTCGGGGTGGCCACGGGTCGTCTCGCTCAGGATCGCAACCGGGGTTCGTCGGCCAGCCAGGCTGGCGAACGTGTTCACGTCGTCTCGTGCGTACTCGCTGGTCACGACCGCACTCGCGGCCTGGCCCTCCGTCTCGGGTGTGATGAACCCTCCTGCCATGAGCTCCACGGGGTTCGCGGTAGTGAGCAGCTTGGTGTCGGGGTCCAGTCCGTGCCAGCACATGGCGTCCACCGGGAACGCGTGGCGCAGGCGCACCGCGATCTCGGCGTGCAGGTCCGCATAGGCCATACCCCGTGAGCCGAGACGCTCCACCTCGTCGATCAGGCGATCGGCGGTCCACGGCTGCATAGCGCCATGGTGATCCTCCCGGGCGGGCGCGGGTGCCCAGATGCGCGAAAGATCCCAGATCCGCAGGGATCCGCGGGGGGTGCCTACGCGAGCAGAGTCCTCTCAAGCCGCCGACCGGCGGCGTCGACACAGGAGGACACCATGACCATCGACATCAGCTCGCCGACGACCACCGCGACCCAGGCCGTCTGCTTCGCCGCTCCTCTGCTCCCCGGCACGACCGACGTGGACCGCGAGGAGATGCTCTCCTGCGGAGAAGGCACCCGCCGGGACGACCACGTGGCGTCGCGCCGGCGGCACGGCATCACCCGAGAGGCCGTCTGGATCCAGAGCACGCCCGTCGGGGACTTCGCGGTCGTGCTCATCGAGTCGCCCGACCTGCCCACCGCGCTGCACGGACTCGCTACGTCCGCCGAGCCGTTCGACGTGTGGTTCCGGACCCACCTCATCGCGGTGCACGGGATGGACCTGGCGGAGGGCATGTCACTGCCCGAGCAGGTGCTCGACTACCGGGGCTGAGAGCCGGTGCACCGGTCCACGGGCCGACGTCAGGACCGCTTCCGCTTGCCGCGCGGCGGCGCGGACGCGGCGACCTCCTCAGCGTCAAGGGAGCTTGCCGTGGTGCGAATGGTGTCAAGGATGCGCTGCAGATCCTGGCGGTCGTCCTCCGGCACGTCCTGCATGATGGCGGCTTGCAGGGCAACGATCCGCGGAAGGATGTCGTCCACGAGCCGCTGTCCGTCCTCGGTGAGGCTGATCAGCTGCTTGCGCCGATCGCGTGCATCCGCTTCGCGAAGCACCCAGCCGCGACGTTCGAGGGTATTGAGCAGTGACGTGATCGAGGCCGTCGTGAGCAGCAGTCGTTCGGCTATCTCAGTGGGCGAAAGCGGCCGTCCTGCACCATCCAGGACGGCGAGCGCCTGACGGCCGGTGGTGGACAGGCCGGGACGGTGGACTCCGCGATCGAACACGTCGCTGATGAGTGTGGTGAGCCGCGCCAGGCCCATGAGTGCCGCGCCAGCCGACTTGCTCCCGTGCGGGAACTCCTGCAGGAAGGGGTCGGTTTCGGACGCGCGCGAGACGGGGCCCCGACCTTTGGGGCCCCGTCTCGGCTCGGGTCGCTTCGCGCTCAGTACTGGACCTCTTCGGAGGATGCCCACACGAGGAGATCAGGTGCGCCCTGGATTCCGGACCGCTTCATGCCCTCCCGAATGTCGGGATCGGACGCGAGCGCGCGTGCCGACGCCTCGTCGGGGAAGTCAACTAGGACCAGGACGTCGTTGCCGTTGTTCAGAACGCGGTGCCCGGTGGCTCCGTGCCGGCGGCGCAGATTCACGGTGCTGTCGAACACGGACTTCCAGCTGGCGAAGTCCGCGACCGTCGTCTTCAGGGCGGTGGTGGTCATGTGATTCTCCTTCAAGTAGCGGGATCCTATCGGCCCGTCGCCGTGTCCCATGGAAGAAGATTAGAAGTCTAATTACTAGAAGTCAAGCAATTTCTCGGATGACCCGTCGATCTCAGCCGGATGCTCTGCCGCCGTGCTTCCGAACGACGATGACACCGAGGCCGTCCAGCTGCGTCGCAGCCTGACCGGCGACGACGATCCGCTGCGATTTCGGCGTTCCCGTGCCGGCGGTCGGCAGTCCGACTAGCGGCATCCACCGGCGGGACGGGTTTCGCCACCTGCGTCGGGAGAACTCGTGAAGCGACCGCCATAGCAGCGGTTCGGCACGCGGGGTGGTCCAGCCCATGGTCGACGCCGTTTGGCGAAACGCCACGTCACGACGCAGGATCGGTCCATGACCCATCGACGCGTGCTGATCGCCATCGTCGGCCTTGCGGCTGCCGGAGCCTTGTCCGCGTGCGTGGGTACCGCCACGCAGACGGAGTCCTCGGCCCCTGGGCTCGTGGCGTCACCGGCGGTCACCGAGGCAGATATCGATGTCGCGCCCACACCCGAGGAGACCGCCCTTACGGGTGGCGCGCCTGCGAGCGCCGGCTCGGTCGGTCGGGCCATGGCGTGCCAGGACGCGCTGGTGGAGCAGACCGAAGGCCCGTACTACACGCCGGGTGCCCCCGAGCGGACCGATCTCAGCGATGCGTCCACCGTCGGGATTCCGCTGACACTGACCGGGCAGGTTCTCGATGCGGAGTGCTCGCCGGTGGCCGGAGCCGTCCTTGACTTCTGGCAGGCGGACGGAGCCGGCGTGTACGACAACTCGGGCTTCGACCTGCGCGGCACACAGACCACTGACGAGGAGGGGCGGTACACGCTCCGGACGGTCATCCCCGGCCTCTACCCGAGCCGGACGGAGCACATCCACGTGAAAGTGACCGGTCCCGATGGCGTGGTCCACACCACCCAGCTCTACTTCCCGGACGTCCCGCAGAACGACAGTGACGGAATCTTCAGCGACGCCATGCTCGTCACGGTCACCCAGCAGTCCGACGACTCCATGGAGGCGACCTTCGACTTCGTGCTGCCGTAGCAGGAGCCGGTCCCGTTCCAGGAAGCGGTCAGTCCTCCTCGACGAGCTCGCCTTCCCAGGCCTCACGGCCTTCGCGGATCGCGAAGACAGCGATGACGAACCCGGCGACCGGGTCCAGCCAGGCCTGTCCGGTCAGCGTGAAGGCGACGAGCCCCAGCAGTGTCGAGGCGCTGAGTAGAACGCAGATCCTGGTCTCCGCGGCGTCGGCAAGGATCAGCCGGTCGTTGCCCAGTGACCGTCCGACGCGGGTCTTGGCCCACGCCAGCCACGGCATGACGATCAGGGACAGCACCAGGATCACGATGCCGACAGTCGAGGTGTCCGGCGTCTCTCCGGCAAGCAGGTCGCGGACACCCACGATGGTCACGTAGGCGGCTAGGAGGAAGAACGTGATCGCGACGCCGCGCAGCGCGACGCGCTCCTTGGCCTCGTCTGTGTGCCCGTCGCGCAGCCGGGCGCTGAGCCGGAACGCGACGATGATCGCGGAGATCGACTCGATGCCGGAGTCGAGCCCGAAACCTACGAGGGACACCAGACCGGCGGCCAAGCCCGCGGTGACCGCCACGATGCCTTCGAAGACGTTGTAGCCGATTGTGAACTGGGCCAAGCGCAGGCCCCGCTTCGTCAGCAGCTCAGTCTGCTCGAGCCTGGCCGTGCCCGCCGCGCCGTCCTCGTCATCCACCGAACTCATGGTCCTCCAGCTGCATCTCTTCGTCTCGTTGGCGCCGGGGCGCTCACGCCAGTGCGAGCCATGGCGCAGAAGGCCCTTGGGGTGCCTGTGCGCAGCTACCTGATCCGGCTGCCCATGCGGCGCGGTCGATAGCGGCGACGATCCCAGCTTTCAACTGGTGCCTCGTTGGCCCCCCTGGTGGCGGCCGGGGACGGGTCGATCAGCCGACCTTCCGATTTCGGAACGAAGCCAGGTCGGCAACAGCGTCCTTGCAGGTATATGCGGCCCGTCGAGAGGTCTGTCCAGTCCGTCACGATGCGATGCGGGACAAGGGAGTTCGTGGACATGGCGAGCGCACCGCCTCGCGGGCAAAGACGATGCCGACGTGACGGTGCCGCGACCCAACGTGCGCGCCGGAGTACCGGTCGAGCGTGGTGTTATCCGAGGGACGGGGGATGCTGCGGGTGCAGACCCAGCCGCCGGTGACCGGCTCGGCCCACTCCTGCAACAACGGGGACCAGCCCTTGTCGCAGGGTCCCGTCCTGACTGGCGCATCCGTGGGCCAGTGCACACGATGTGGACCTGTCGGTCCTGATGCGTGCGGGTGGTCGGCTCCGACCAGGCGTCCAGAGACGTCAGCACCTCCTCCAAGGGTTTGCCTGGCTTCAACTGGCGGGCGCCTCCGCCGGCGAGGTCGCAATGTCCTGCCGGTCGCCCAGAACGAGCGTGACCACCGCGGAAAGGTCGGTCAGTCCAGCCTCGTCGAGGGCGGAGCGAAGGCTCGCCTCGGTGGGCGTCGGCGGCGTCCCGACGACGACGAGTCGCAGCTGGCCCTGCGCGTAGGAGACATCCGACACGAACCATCCCGCCTCATCGGCCCAAACGTCGACGACCGGCTGAGCTTGTCGGACAACGAGATTGTCCGCGATCACCGTGAGCGTTCCGTACAGGAGGGGGATCGCGATGACCACAACTGTGGCACCCACCGCGAACAGGGTCCGGCCACGCAGTTGGCCCACGTGCTGTCCCGCGGCCGCGGCCGCCGCCCTCACCGGATAGACCAATAGCAGCGCCGTGGCCGTCGCGATGATGGCGGCGACATTCGTCAGGAACAGCAGGAGCGCACCGAACGCCTCACTTGTGGCGCCCGATTCGAGCGTGAGGCCCACGACGACGAGCGGTGGTACGAGCGAGATCGCGATCGCGACTCCCGGCAGGGTGTCGGAGACGTCGGAGCGCACGACCGCGAAGGCGCCGACGATGCCCGTCGCGAGAGCTGCGATGAGGTCGACAATCCCCGGGCTCACCCGCGAGGCGACCTGCCCGTTCGTGTCCGCCACGACGGGCAGCGGATCCCCCAGTCCCATGATGAAGCCGATCGCGATGACGACCAGGGCACCGCCCAGCACGAGGCCCCCGTTGCGCAGGACATTCGGGCGGTCGGCGAGGACGAGCGCGAACCCGGTCCCCAGGATCGGCGTCATCAGCGGCGCGACGATCATGGCCCCGATTACCGTGGCGGTGGAGTCGAGGAGGACGCCTGCCGACGCGATGACCCCCGAGAGGATCAGCAGGACCCAGAACTTCGACGCACGGCGCTCGCCTTCGGAGCCCGCGAAGATGTAGAGGGAGTTGGACATGCGTGCGATGTCGGCCGATGAGACAGCGCGCGTGATCTCGTTCACGCGGGAACCGTAGCGCCGACGGCAGTGCACACGACATCGCGCGTCCGCGTTCAGTCGGTTGCCGACTCCGAATCCTCGCCGGTCTCGGGCGCCCTACTGCCATCTCCCGCTGAGTCGGATCGCCTTCTCCGCCACCCAACCCTCGGTGGCCGTTCGAGCGCGTCCACCCCCTTCTGGACATTCGGCAGCAGCTCATACCGATGGCCGTAGATGTCCAGCAGGGACAGCAGCATGGCGGCGACGGGAACGGCAAGGAAGGCACCGGCCACACCGAAGAGCGCCGCGCCAAGAAGGACCGCGCCGAAGGCCACGGCGGGGTTGACGTCGACGGCCTTGGCGCTGATCTTCGGCTCGATGGTGAGGTTCTCGACCTGCTGGTAGGCGATGGCCCAGGCCAGGGCGATCACCCCGAGCCACGGATTCGGGCTCAGCAGACCGACGATTACCGGCAGGATGATTGAGATGTAGGTCCCGATGGTGGGGACGAACTGGGCGACGATGCCCGTCCACAGCGCTAGCGGCAGCCAGTAGGGCATCCCGATGACGACGAACACGATGCCCGTGGTGATCGCATTGATCGCGGCGAGGATCACGCGTGCACCGACATACCCGCCGGTCTTCTGCGCGGTCAGCACCCACACGGTCGCGACCACCCCCTGCGACCGGGCCGGGAAGAGTCCCGCGACCCAACGCTCGAACCGTGGCATGTCCGCCGACAGGTAGAACACGAACAGGGCGAAGGTGAACAGCCCGAAGACGCTGCCCACCACCGAGCCGAGGAACCCAATCAGGCTGATCCCCAACGAGGCCGCTGTGGCGGCGATCTGCTGAGGGCTCAGGTTGATCGACTCGAGAATGTCGTCGCGTGACAAGGCGGTGGAGAAATTGCCGTTGATCCAGGACAGGACCCCGTCCACGAGGTCGGGGATCAGCAGGACCAACTGGGTCAACTGGTCCACGAACAGGCTTCCGAACGCCACGAAGAACACCGCCACGGACACGACCGCGGTCGCCATCACTATTCCGGTCGCCAGTCCGCGACGCATATGGCGGGACAGCCGGTCCACGATGGGCGCCATTGCTATCGCCGCGAACCACGACATCAGCACCGTGAAGATGACACTGCCGCCATCCTCGACGAGGAACTTGATCAGCAGCCCGAAGGCGACCACGCCGAGCAGCACCAGCCCGATGCGCCACACGTTCGAGGGGGACAGGCGGACCGTGACGCCTGACTCCGTTCCGAGCGCCGCATCAGCAGCAATCGAGGGGGTCTCGACGTCGTCAGGTCCGTCATCCGAGCCGGCCGTCAGGTCGCCCTGATCGTCGCTCACCACGATCCTCCATCGCCGACGCCGCGTCCGGGGTGCAGGCTAGCGTGGGCAGGAGGCAGGATATGGCCGTGCCCCGAACGGATCCGACGCTGGCGCGACGGCTGGCGGCCTCCGCCGGAACGCTTGCCGCCGCAGTCGTCCTGCCCGTTGTCCTCGCCTACCTGGCCGGCGGCGCGACAGCCGCAGGGGGAGCCGGGCTCGGAGCCATCCTGGCCTTCCTCCTCGCCCTGTTCTCCGGCTGGCGACGAGCGGCCTTCTTCGTTGCGCCAACACTGGCCGCCGCCGGCCTGTCGGCGATGTCCAGCGGCACGCTGTGGTGGGTGGCGGGCTTGGCCGTTCTCGGCTTGCTCACGGGCGTGCTGGGGATGCGCGGCCTCTTGATTCCCTTCGCGTTCATGGGGATCGCCTGGTCGGTGTCCCAACCCACTGATCCGGCCGGCGACCTGCTCGTCCTCCTGCTGTTCGCCGCGATCGCCGGCACCTACGCGATTCTCCTGGCCCGTCGTAGTGGGGTCCCCGCCGACACGGGCTCAGTCACCGTGACCCCTCGCAATGCCGTAGTCGGCGGTTTCGGCCTCGCGATCGCCGCCGGGCTGGCCGGCTTCATCGCCCAGCACTGGGACAACGACAACGCGTACTGGTTGCCGATGACGGTATTCCTGCTGGCCATCCCGGCACCGGGCGCGGCGCTGTCGAAGCGGGCAGTTGCCCGAGTCGTCGGCACCGCCGTTGGCGTCGGCGCTGCCGGGCTGGTCAGCTTGGTCATCGAAGCACCCGCGCTGGACTACGCCCTCGCCTTCGGTGCCCTGGTCCTGACGCTCGCCGTCCCGGATCCGCGGTGGTTCAACGCGGCAACGACGGCCTTCGCCATCGTTCTCGCGCTCACGCCCACCTCCGGAGTCGAGGTGGGGGGCTCGCGGCTGGGGGCCACCGTCGCGGGCGCCGTCATCGTCGTCGTCATCGCCGGCGTGCTCGCGCTTGTCACGCGCCTGCTGCCCGAAACCGCCGCCCAGCGACACGTCGTGACCCAGTTCGAGGATGCCCGCAGCGCCGACGACGCCCCGTCGGCCTAGCTTCCCTCGGCGTTGGGCGCACGTCAGACTCGCTCGAACGCCAGACGCCACGAGTTCGGGCGATCTGCTGATGCATCGCGTTGGGGCGCCACGCCCCCGGAACGGGGACAGACCGGCGGCGGCGCCGTCAGGAGCGACCGAGCTCGACGGACCTCCTGTCCAATGCAGAGTCCGGATCGTGCTGAGGGGACCCGCTCGTCTCACATCCGCGTCGCTCACGCTCTCACCAGGCGTGTGCAGGCAGTGAACGCCGGTGGTGGGCGCTGCTCAGCCGGCCACCGCAATCGCGGACAGCCGTCCACACCGGGGTGCGATTGGCCAACGGGATCGAACAGGTGGCTGACTGTCCGAACGTTGACGCTCGCGTCCTGACCTTCCGATGTCTGCCGCCAAATCGCGATTCGTGGCGCCAACCACCTTGGCAGCGCAGGATCCGTGAAGTCGGCCTCCAACACGAAAGGGCAGCGCTCCCTCCCTAGTGAACGAGTCTGGATGGTGGGCTCGCGAGAGTCGTTGCGCTGCAACATCGTTCGAACAGTGGCGGTTGCGGGCTGAGTGCGGTGACCCCCCGATCTTGAGTCGGACGACGGAAGTGAAGCGGTTCTGTACCACCACGACGATTTCGCCGCCGTCCCGACGGGCGCGTGCAACGCTCGCGCAGGCGCCGCCGCCCGGGTCTGGCGGGTGCCGGCAGGCTCGGGCCCCTCCACTGTCACCGTTGACGCAATGTCTAACGGGACTCGCCTGTTCCGCGCGGTTCCCGCCACTGCCCCCTAGGCGAGTGGGCAGAGGGAATATCGGTAGCAGGGTCTTTGCGCGTCTGTGCGGCCCCCCTTGCCCAATTCCCAGGAGGTCGGCCGTGAGTCAGACTCCGGTGAGGGCGGCAACGAGCACGTCGATGTCGTCCTCGTGGTTGTAGAAGTGCACGGCGAAACGCAGATTTCCGTCACGTGCCGAGCAGATGATCCCTCTCGACCGCAACTCGGCTAGCCGTGGACCTGGGTCGGCACCTGCGAGGGAAACAGCGACGAGAGTGCTGCGGTTCACGTGGGGGAGTTCGACGGGGCGATGGCCGGCATCGGCCAACGCTGCGCGGAGCAGGTCAGCGAGATCGCGATTGCGGGAGAAGACCGCCTCCTTGCCGTACCGGGAGAAGGGTGAGAGCGAGACGTCGTTCCCGATGGCTGCGATCCAGCTCACGGAGTTGTCGAAACGCGACGCGGTGGCTGACAGGTGCATGTCGGGTCCGAAGAAGCTGGCGAACGGTTCTGCTCCGGCTCGCCAGCCGGCGTTGACGGGGGTGAATTCCTCCTGTGCTCGCTTGGATAGGTAGCAGTAGCCCAGCCCTCGCCCAGCATGCATCAGGAACTTGTGGTCCGGCGTCGCCAAGATGTCGATGCCGGCGAGATCGCCGGAGATATCGATGGCGCCGACGATCTGGGCGCCATCGACGAAGACAAGTGCGCCGACCTCTCGAGCGATCGCGCTGATGGCAGGCAGGTCCGAGCGGTGGCCGGATGCGGTCTGAACCGCGCTCACGGCGATGAGTCGAGTCCCACCGTCGACCTGGGCTGCGATGTCTTCCGGCTCCAAGCCGCCATTGCGGAAGGGGACCTGTCGGATGTCGTAGCCCTTGCCGGTCAGCAGTCGCCACGGGAAGTGGTTCGAGCTGTACTCGCGTTCGCCGATGACAATGTTCGCTCGTGCATTGGCTGGGCCGAACTGGGCTGCGACGAGTCCGGCCGCAGCTGAGACCGACGCGATAAGTGCCATGTCGACTGCTTCGGCACCCAGCAGGCTGGCCACGGCTGCCCGCGATCGCTCGGCTGCGGCTTCCGCCTCGACGAAGTCAAGACCGTTCACCGACCAGTCGTCGACGAACCGGTGGTACGCGGCGGTCAGCGCGTCGCTGGCCAAGCCGACGGCTGCCGTATTGAAGTAGGTGAGATTGGTCGTGGCGGGAAAGTGCTCGCGCGCGTCGCGTATGGCCCAGGACCCCGTCTCAACAGCCACGTTGTGACGCTAGCAGCGCGGGATTGGTGCCACCGATCAACCGCTGAGTTCGCCAGCGCGCCCGGTTGGTGAGCCACTAGCCGATTGGGATGAGTCACGGCACATCCGTGCGCACGAGGAGGCCCCAAGCTTTGATGGTGACCTTGGCTACCTCGTCTGCCTGGGAGTTCGCCTCAGCATGAGTGGCCGGGGCGGGGTCGAACCGTCGCCCTTCCGATTCTCAGCCGACTTCTCCTTGGCCAGACGCCTCACGGTGTTGTTGGTACTAAACGACTTTCGGCCATGCCGAGCCGGGCAGAGCCATGTGAAACCGCCGCGAAAGGGCAGAAGACAGGGCAGACCCGGGGCCTTACCCGCGCCCCGAATGGAGCGTGACGATGGACGCGCAGCCCGGAGGGTCGCCGAACACGAGGAGGCAGGCTCATGGATGAAGCACCTCGAGTCCGGTGCTTGCCCGAGAGGTTGGACGTGCTGCGGGAGGCGTGGGTTCAAGCGTGCCCCGCTCTTGACGTGGGGACGACAATTCTGGTCATGACGGTCACATCTCTGGCAAGCGTCAAGGCCCAGCTGTCGGCGTTCGTTGAGTCCGTGTCGACCACTCACGAACGCGTCGTCATCACACGTAATGGTGAGCCGGCCGCGGTCCTCATCTCCCCAGCTGACCTGGAGGCGCTCGAGGAGACGATCGCGATCCTGTCGGATCCCGCAGCGATGGCGGACATCGAGGAGGCTCGGCGAGCCATCTCCCAGGGCGATCTCGTCGACTCTGCAGACATCACCCTGCGTCATCGCTCGTGACCTACCGGATCCGGGTCGCGCCACCTGCGCGACGCGCGCTCGAGAACGACCTACCTGAGCACGTTGCCGCGGCCGCCTGGGAGTTCACCACCGGTGCGCTGGCGGACAATCCGCATCGCGTCGGGAAGCCCACCCTCGGCGCGCCAAATGCTGGCGCTGAAGGGGCAAATGACTCTGGTTCGACTTCCGCGAGGCCTTCTACCGTGAAGGTGCATGAGGAGGTGATGTCATGAGCATTTCCACTTCCACTCCCACCGAATCAGTACCTAGCAGCGGACCGGCTAGGCATCGCTGGCTCATCGTCGGTCTGGTGGCCGTGCTTGCGCTTGCACTCGGCTTCGGGGTCGGCTGGGCGGTCTTCGCCCCGCTCAGCCCGATCGCGGTGACGAGCGCGGAGGAGCCGGCAGTCCCACCGGAGGTCGTCAGCGAGTCGACCGTCCCAGCGGAGATCGTCACCGAGGTTGAGACCTTGCTGGACGACTTCTTCACGGCGTGGACAGCAGGTGACACGGATGCGGTGCTGTCGTTGATGACGCCCCAGGGCTCCTTCAACCTGCGTGGGTGCCTGGATGCCCAAGTCGACGATCCCGGTGGTACCGGTGCGGCGGCCTGCGTCGAACGCTTCTCCAACGGCTCGTTCTGGCGCGCGGATGCCGCGATTCTGATCACGGAAGGCCCGCCATACGACGTTGGCAGTCTCGTCGTGGCGGTGCCGACGAAGGAAGGGCTCGGAGCAGACCCGACGAGCCCGTACTTCGCCGGATCGCAGGGCTTGGCGCACTTCACGGTCACGTCTGACGACAACGGGCAGTTGAAGATCGCGAAGTACGAGGTGCTCTACTAGCGCCGGCGACCGGCCACCGCAAGGGGGTTGAACGTTGTCGCCGTGGCTCTGGATCCCGCGGAGTCCCTGGATCCGCGAGCCCGTAGCGCAGGCCTGGTGCATCTACGGAGGCTGCTGCGGACGCTGCGATGACTGCGTCAACGTCCGTTCGTCCGATTGCCAAGCTGGATTCCGTCCATTTGTAAACTAAAAGACTGTCCATATGTTAGGTTGAATCCGTGTCTTACCGCCGCCGCATCATCGACGATGCACTCGACGACCTGCTTCCCGAGCTGGCGGCCATCGCGCTCGAAGGCGCCAAGGCCGTAGGCAAGACGGCGACGGCGGCGCAGCGAGCACGGACCTTCATCGACCTCGCGGATCCCGCGATGCGTCAGATCACCGAGGCCAACCCCGACCTGATCACTCAGAGCACGCCACCGGTCCTGATCGACGAGTGGCAGCTCGAGCCGACGGTCTGGGATCGCGTGCGCCGGGCGGTGGACGCCGACAACACCGGGGGTCGCTTCCTGCTGACGGGATCGGCGGGGGTTGCTCCGGGGGTGCCGATCCACTCCGGAGCCGGGCGGATCGTCAGCATGCGCATGCGGCCGCTGTCGTTCGCCGAACGCGGCGTCTCCGAAACGTCCATCTCGATGCGCGCCATGCTCGCCGGCGACCAACCTCCGATCAACGGTCGTTCGCCGGTCGGGCTGTCGGACTACGTCGACGAGATCCTCCGCTCGGGGTTTCCCGGCATTCGGGATCTCGCACCGCGTGCCCGAGGCCTGCAGCTCGACAGCTACCTGTCGCGTGTCGTCGATCACGAGCTGGCCGAGAACGGGATGAGCGTTCGCCGCCCGGCCGCCCTGCGCGCCTGGCTGGCTGGCTACGCCGCGGCGACGTCGACCGACGCCTCCTACACCGCCATTCTCGATGCAGCCACAGCCGGAGCCGCGGACAAGCCCGTGCGGCAGACGGCTGACGTCTACCGTGAGCACCTCGAGCGGCTCTTCCTGCTCGATCCGCTGCCGGCGTGGATCCCGTCCTTCGCACCCCTGCGGCGGCTGACCCACACCCCCAAGCACCACCTCGTCGATCCCGCCCTGGCCGCCCGCCTCGTCGGGGTGAGCGGGGAAGGGCTGCTGCGCGGCGAGGGCGTGCGCGTGCGTGCTCGCCATGACACCGGCCCGTGGCTCGGCGCCCTCTTCGAGTCGCTGGTCGTCCAGTCCGTGCGCATCTACGCCGAGGCGGCTGAGGCCAGCGTCGGGCATCTGCGTACCAAGTCCACCGAGCACGAGATCGACCTGATCGTCGAACGCTCAGATCGCTCTCTCGTCGCGATCGAGGTCAAGCTCAGCGCGACGGTGGATGACAAGGACGTCCGGCATCTCCTGTGGCTGCGCCGGCAACTGCCCGACCGGGTGCTCGACACGATGGTCATCAACACAGGTGAGTACGCATATCGACGAACGGACGGTGTCGCCGTGATTCCGCTCGCACTCCTCGGTCCCTGAATGGGGCCAAGAGGGTGACACCCCGCGTGATCATCTCGGGCATCAGCCGCTCGACAGAGTGATCATGTGGCGCCGACCCATGCGCCCGGCGTCACGTGAGAGGCCACGCTCGGGACAAGTGCGGATAGGGCAGAAGATCGGGCTGGAGCTTGATTCCCTCGCCAGTAAGTGGGAATCAAGGGGAGAAGTGACTGCACTGCAACGGGTTTCGTGGTGGCCAGGGGCGGGGTCGAACCGCCGACCTTCCGATTTTCAGTCGGACGCTCGTACCAACTGAGCTACCTGGCCGTACTGCCGGAGCTTTCGCTCCGGCTGTGGCGACCCCGACCGGACTCGAACCGGCGACCTCCGCCGTGACAGGGCGGCGCGCTAACCAACTGCGCTACGGGGCCTCGTGGTGAGGCGTATCCCCAACGGGATTCGAACCCGTGCTGCCGCCGTGAAAGGGCGGAGTCCTAGGCCGCTAGACGATGGGGACCTATTGCGTCCCCGTCGACCGTTAAGCCGTTGGCGACCGGGCAAGCATAGGGGAGGCCCCCCGGGGCTGTGCAACTCGGGTCGGTGGGTGACGATGGAGGGGTGATGGACGTGTCGCGGGACGAGTTCGAGGAGCTGGTGGGGGAGGCGCTCGACACCATCCCCGAGGAGATCGCCCGGCTGATGGACAACGTCGTGGTGCTCGTCGAGGACTACCCGCCGGACGGCCGCCGGCTGCTCGGCCTCTACTTCGGAGTGCCGCTGACCGAGCGCACCCACCACTACGCGGGGATGCTCCCGGACACCATCCACATCTACCGCGTGCCGATCCTGCGGATGTGCCACACGCCCGAGGAGGTGGTCACCCAGGTCCGGATCACCGTCCTGCACGAGGTGGCCCATCACTTCGGCATCGACCACGACGTGCTGGAGGACCTCGGCTACGCGTAGCCGCCCCCGCACCCCCGCAGCACCAGCACGCCCGTTCGGGCAGACGAACCCGCGCCGACAGGGGCAGGATGGTGCCATGCGATTCGCGGACTCCGTGGTCATGGTCACCGGCGGGGCCTCCGGGCTGGGGGAGGCCGTCGTGCGGCGTGCCGTGGCCAGCGGTGCCGCCGGCGTCGCCGTCCTGGACGCGCACGCGGACCGCGCGTTCGCCCTCGCCGGCGAGCTCGGCGAGACCGTGCTCGCCATCCCCACCGACGTCACCGACCCCGCGAAGGTCTCCTTCGCCGTCAACGAGTCGGTCAGCCACTTCGGCCGCATCGACACCCTGATCGGCTGCGCCGGGATCCCGTACGCCACCCGCACCGTCGACCGCGAGGGCCAGCCCGCCCCCATCGACGGCTGGCGGCGCATCATCAGCGTCAACCTCATCGGCATGTTCGACGTGGTGAGCAAGGTCGCCGCGGCCATGGCGCGCAACGAGCCCAAGGCCGACGGCGAGCGCGGCGTGATCATCATGACCGCGAGCGTCGCCGCCTTCGAGGGACAGATCGGCCAGACCGCCTACAGCGCGAGCAAGGGCGGCATCGTCGGGATGACGCTGCCGCTGGCCCGCGACCTCGCCTCGGTCGGCGTCCGCGTCCTCACCATCGCCCCGGGCCTCGTCGACACCCCCATCTACGACCTCGCCCCGCCCGGGCTGAAGGAGCAGCTCGGCCAGACGACCGTGTTCCCCAAGCGGCTCGGCCGGGCCGACGAGTTCGCCCAGCTGGCCGAGGCGCTCGCCGAGAACGGCTACATGAACGGCGAGGTCGTCCGGATGGACGCCGCGATCCGCATGGCCCCCAAGTAGGAGAGAGAACTGAGATGACGTCGACAGTCGAGAGCCTGGCTCCAGCCCACCAGATCATCGAGGTCGTGCACTCGGGCACCGTGACGGCGTCCGACCTGCGCTCCGTCGAGAAGCAGCTCAAGGAGCTCGCGGCCAGCACCGGGATCCAGCGGCTGCTTGGCAACTACGTCGACGCCGTCGACCTGCCCGGCGCTACCGACACCGTCACCCTCGTCGAGACCGCCATCAACGCCCTCTCCGTCACCTCAGGCAAGCATGCGCTGCTCTGGCCGACGGACGACCAGGCCCGCATCGAGCTGGACGTGGCCCGGATGGCGGAGAAGAACCGCGGGGTCAACATGAAGATCTTCGGGGACCGCGACGCGGCCATCGCCTGGCTCGACTCCTAGCCGCCGGCGGCCGCCCTGGTGAGGCGGTCGATCACCGCTGCGCCGATCCCCTCAGCTGACGGCGGCACCGCAAGCACGTCCGTGAGCTGCAGCGCGTCCGCCTCCCGGAGCGCGGCGTAGAGGACGCGTGCATAGGCGTCGGCATCGGCTGGCTCGCTCAGCCGGACGATGCCCTCCGGCGTGCGGATCGCGTCGGGGGCGAGCAGGCCGACGGTCGCGTCGCGCGGGGCCTCGGCGAGAGCGGCGTCGAGCTCGTCGGCTCTGACCAGCCGCACGCGCGCCCGTGGCGAGTAGTGCGACGCCAGGGTGCCCGGCGCCCGTACCGAGGATCCGGTGTCGACCGGCAGCCCGGTGATCCGGGTGACGTCGGCCGCCGAGATGCGCCCGGGTCGCAGCACGACGGGCCGCGGGCCGGTGCAGTCCACGATGGTGGACTCGACGCCCACCGCGCTCGCGCCCCCCTCGAGCACCACGTCGTCGTCATCCAGCACTCCGTCGAGCTCCGCCTGCACGTGCGCGGCGGTGGTGGGGCTCACCCGGCCGAAGCGGTTGGCGCTCGGCGCCGCGACGCCGACCGCGGGGTCGCCGACGAGCGCGACCAGCTCGTCGAGCACGGCCCGCATCGCCGGGTGCGAGGAGACGCGGATGGCGACGGTGTCCTGGCCCCCCGTGACGTGATCGCCGGCCCGCGCGGTCCGGGGCACCACCAGGGTCAGCGGCCCGGGCCACTCGGCGGCGGCCAGCTGACGGGCGTACACGGGCACGTGCGCGGCCCAGTCCTCGAGCGCCCCGGCGTCGGCCACGTGGACGATCAGCGGATGGTCCGCCGGCCGCCCCTTGGCCGCGTACACGCGGGCGATCGCGTGGGGCAGGTCGGCCCGCGCGCCGAGCCCGTAGACCGTCTCCGTCGGCACCGCCGCGAGCCGTCCGTCCGCCAGGGCGCGCGCCGCGACCCCGGGGTCCGTCGTGTACCGCACGACAGCATTCAACCGGGTGGCGCGGGACGCGCTCCGGTCGGCCGCCGAACCCCCTGTGTAAGAGGAATGTCAGGACTTCGCCCGAGGGGCCTCAGAAGGGAACGCCGCGGGTTCCGGGAGTGTCTGAGTCCTCGGAGAATCAATGAGCCGCTCGCGTGAGCGGCCCACACGAGGAGGAATCAGTGACCACCCCCACCCAGGGCACCGGACCCGTCTGGTACGACGAGGCGCAGCCCTACGCCGTCTACCCGCCTCTGGACCGGACGGCCGACGAGCCCCCGCGACCGCCGAAGCGCGGCCCCGGTGCGGGCACCGTCATCGGCCTGATCGCCGGCGCCGGCCTGATCGCCGTGACCGCCGGGACCATCGGCGGCGGAGTCGGGTACCTCGTGGCCCGCGAGACGCTTCCCGCAGCCACTGCGGCGACGGCCGTCCTGGCCACTGACGGCGGCGCGATCCTGCCGAGCGTCGTGCCCGGATCGATCGCGGAGATCGCCGCGGCCGTGCAGCCGGCCGTCGTGCAGCTGAACGTGACCGGCCAGGGCGGGGAGGGCACCGGCTCCGGCTTCGTCATCTCCGACGACGGCCTCATCATCACCAACAACCACGTCGCGGGCGTGGCCGGCAGCGGCGGCTCCATCGACGTCGTCTTCGCGGACGGCTCGACCGAGACCGGTCGACTCGTGGGCGCCAACGCGGGCTACGACCTCGCGGTCGTCAAGGTGGACGCCACCGGCCTGGACACCGTGCCGCTGGGCTCGTCCGGCGACCTCAACGTCGGCGACTCGGTCATCGCGGTCGGCTCCCCGCTCGGCCTGACCGGCACCGTGACCACCGGCATCGTCAGCGCGCTGAACCGTCCGGTCACCGCCGGCGGCGAGGGCGAGACGGCCTTCATCAACGCCATCCAGACCGACGCGGCCATCAACCCCGGCAACTCCGGCGGCCCGCTGCTCAACGGCAACGGCGAGGTCATCGGCGTCAACTCGGCCATCGCCACGATGGGCTCCGAGCTCGGTGCCTCGGCCGGCTCGATCGGACTCGGCTTCGCCATCCCGATCGACACCGCCAAGCGCATCGTCGACGAGATCGTCACGACCGGCTCGTCGTCGACCCCGATCATCGGCGTGCAGCTCGACATGCAGTACTCCGGTCCGGGCGCCCAGGTGGGCGAGGTGACCGCCGGTGGCCCGGCCGAGCAGGCCGGCCTGCAGTCGGGTGACGTGATCACCGCGATCAACGGCACGACCGTGACCGATCCCACACAGCTGGTGGTGACCATCCGGTCCTACGCCCCCGGCGACACCCTCGACCTGACCGTCGAGCGCGGCGGCCAGACCACCCAGGTCCCCGTGGTGCTGGAGGCAGCCACGTCCTGACGTCCCTCCCGGACGGCGGTTCGCGGAGTCTCCGTGAACCACCGGACTTCCCCAAGCCGACGGCCCGCACCCGTTCCTCCTCCTGGGTGCGGGCCGTCGTCCGTCTAGGTGCCGCCGCGGGTGCTCGGGATGCGGGATCGGCGAACTCGGGGCACCATCGTCGGGTGCCTCCCATCGTCGACCCCATCCGCAGCCGCGTGTCGAAGGGGTTCCGCAGCGTCGTCTCCGGAGACCCGACGGGGGAGCCGGACTGGGTGCAGGCGATGGCCACCGGCGAGGACGCCGGCTACTTCGGGCCCGGCTCCGCAGCCTGGGCCGTCCATGGCTCGCTGGCCACGATCGTCGGGGGCATCCGTGCGCTGCTGATGCAGGCGCTGCATCCCGCGGCGCTGGCCGGCGTGACCCGGCACTCGCGCTACGAGGAGGACGCGCTCGGCCGGCTGGCCGGCACCACGCGGTGGCTGACCGTCGTCACCTTCGGCGATCGGGCCCTCGCCGACCGCGAGTGCGCGCGCGTGCGCGGCATGCACCGCAAGGTGGTGGGCACCTACCCGACTGCGGAGGGGGAGCGGCCGTACTCCGCGATGGACCCCGACCTGCTGCGCTGGGTGCACGTCGCCTTCACGGACTCCTTCCTCGCCGCGCACCGCGTCTGGGGCGGCGAGATCCCCGGTGGCGGGGATGCGTACGTCCGCGAGTGGGCGACGGCGGGCGAGCTCGTCGGCGTCGACGGTCCGCCGCGCTCGGTGGCCGAGCTCGAGGCGCAGGTGCGCGGGTTCGAGCCGGACCTCCGCGGTGACGAGGCCGCGCGGCGGATGGCCCAGTTCGTTCGACATGCGCCGATCCCGATGGCCGGCCGCCCCGGGTACGCGGTGCTGTTCGCGGGTGCAGTGGCCACGCTGCCGGAGCACCATCGACGCATGCTCGGGCTGCCGGCCATCCCGCTCGCCGTCGTGCGCCCGGCCGTGGGGGCGCTGTTCGCCGGCCTGAGCGCGGCCCTCGGCCCGACGTCCCCGTCCCAGCGCGCGGCGCAGGCCCGCCTGGACGCCCTGACCACCCCCTCCCTTCGTTGAGTGCGGAGTTGTTGCGGTGTTTAAGGGCTTGGACACCGCAACAACTCCGCAGTCAACGAAGGGGGGATTCGGGGGGATTTGGCGCAGCGGGGTCTCTCGGGTCATCATGTTGCGGATGTTGCGATTGAGGCGAGGCCCCGGACGGTCCGCCGGCTGGACCGTTGTGGTGGCCGGTGCGACCGCGCTCACCCTGTTGCTGGGCCCCGTCGCGCAGGCCGAGGAGGGCGACCCGGTCCCCGTCGACCCGGTCCCGGTCGAGCCCGTCCCGGTCGAGCCGGTCCCGGTCGAGCCCGTTCCCGTCGAGCCGGTTCCGGTGGAGCCCGTCCTGCCTCCGCTGGTGATGCCCACTGAACTCGGCTCCTGGTGCACGACGCTCTTCCCGCCGTTGAAGCCCGGCAAGGAGCGCCGGATCGCCAAGGAACTCATGGCCGGCAAGGTCGACATGGGCAACGGCGGCACCTACTACATCAGCGAGCATCCGAACTGGCGCCCGCAGCGCGGCACGGACACCTCCGGTGACCGCCACGTGCACTCGCTCGACTGGGCGCTGCCCCTCCTCTACCGCGGCGTGCACAAGCAGAACACCCGGATGGTCGAGCGCTTCCGCCAGCTCCTCTACTACTGGATCGACGACAACAAGTCCGGACGCGGCGCCTGGGTCGACGGCTCCATCTACGGCGGACTGCGCACGCAGGCCCTGGTCTGCGCCGCCCAGACCCTCGGCGACCCGACCATCACGTCGGCTGCCCTGCGCGACGCGCAGACGATGCTGCGCAGCTACCGGTCCCGCAGCGAGGTGGCGTACGGCACCAACAACACCGAGCTGATCCGCCAGACCGGAGCGCTCGCCGCCTACTGCTGGGTCAACGACCCCGCCGGCCGGGAGCGCGGCTGGGCCAACGTCCAGGCCATCGCCCGCGGCCTGGTTCAGCCCGACGGCAGCGACGTCGAGGGCTCGCCCGGCTACGCGCAGTACGTCGAGAAGCTGCTGCTGCAGACCGAGCGCTCGGCGAGCACCTGCGGTATCGCCCCCGACCCGATCACGTCGCTGCGCGCGCTGCTCTACCAGTTCGTCGCGCAGGCCATGCGGCCCGACTTCAAGATGCAGTCCCTCGGCGACACCGTCACGCAGCCCATGCGCGGCAACTTCGGCCTCGGCGACTGGCGTGCGGACTGGATCCGGTCGTCCGGCACCGCCGGGGCCCCGCCCACGCCGATCTACACGGCGTACGACGGCGGCTATGTCTTCGGACGCGCCGGCTGGAACCCGCCGCCCGGCTCGCCCGACTCGTACTACACGCTGCGGTTCTCCTCGACGCGGCCGAACACCGCGCACACCCATGACGACGGCGGCGGCCTGACCTTCTACTCCCGCGGCGTGGAGTGGATCGGCGATCCCGGCCCGTACCGCTACGAGAACGGCTCGTCGCTGCGCTGGTTCATGAAGTCGCGGCCCGCGCACTCGTCCTTCACGGTCACCAACGTCTCCCGAACGAAGTCGAGCGGGGTCCGCAAGGTCACCAGCACGTCGGACTGGACGCTCGGCGGCAACGACTACACCTGCCTGAGCGACCGCACGTGGGGCAGCGTCGACGTGATGCGCTGCACGACGTACGTGCGGTCGATGGATGCGCTCATCGTCGCCGACTACGTCAGCGCCAAGCGGCTGCCGGGCAAGAAGAAGAAGCTGAAGCGCTACGCCACCCGGACGATGACCCAGCGGTGGCAGATCACCCCGGGCGTGGGCGCGGAGAAGTACGAGAACGACATCCTCACGCTGGCGGCCGGCGACAAGCGCCTCGACGTCTACAAGTCCGGTCCGGGCGGCTGGGACATCCGCACCGCGAGGAACGGCTCCTCCATCGGCTGGTTCACCGGCGCCTGGGGGCAGAAGCTGCCCGGCGCCGTGCTGTCCCGCCAGGTCGGGCTCAAGCCGACCGCCGACGCGCAGGTGCTGGTGACCGTGCTCGTGCCCCGCACCGACGTCGAATCGGTCCCCGTGGTCATCGACGCGAACGGCGTGACCGTCACCCGCAACGGCGTGGCGATCACGACACCATTGCCCGCGCCGCGCTGAGTCGGTTGAATGCCCGGATGGGACGCGCGCGAGGACTGCTGCTGGACGTCGGTGTCGTCTTCTTCAAGTCGGCCTGGGAGATAGCGGACGACTATGAGCGGCTCCGGGGCCTGCCCGCCGGGACGGTCGAGGGTCGAGGCCCGCTCGACGGCGCGGGCGACGAGCTCTGGGTCCAGTACGAGCAGGGTGAGATCACCGAGCGTGACTACTGGCTGACGTTCGCCGGCCGTGCGCAGGACAACGGCGCGCCCCTCGACGGGCACCCCACTCTCATGCGGGCGATGTTCCAGCAGCCCGGCATCGACGCGGTCCGACCCGAGGGTCGCGCCGTCGTGCAGGCCTGCCTCGACGCGGGCATTCGCGTCGGCATCCTCACCAACGAGCTGATGGACTTCCAGGGGCGCGAGTGGGTGGAGTCGCAGGACTGGTTCCCGTGGTTCCCGGTCCTCGTCGACTCCTCCGAGCTCGGCGCCCGGAAGCCCGACCCCTACCCGTACCTCGTCGCCATCGAGCGCATGGAGATGCAGGCGGACGAGATCGTGTTCATCGACGACAACCCCACGTACGTCAAGGGCGGTCGCACGGCCGGCATGCGCAGCATCCACCTCGACGTGCGCGACCCGGGCGGTGCGTACCGCAACGCGGCGCTGCAACTGAACCTGCCCTGGGCGCCCGTGTTCCCGTAGCGGGGACCCGTCGTCGGTCTAGTTCCGGTCGCCCTGGTTGACCAGCTTCTCCACCTGCTCGCGGTTCGGCAGCGACGGCACGGCGCCCTGCTTCGTCGCGGCGAGGGCACCGGCGGCACTGCCCCATCGCAGGGCGGCGCTGAGGCTGCGCCCCTCGCTCAGGGCCGCGGCGAACGCCCCGCAGAACGCATCGCCCGCCGCGACGGTGTCCACCGGCAGGATCGGGAAGGCGCCCGCCGAGCCGCTGCGCGTGAATGACGCCCACACCGAACCGCGGGAGCCGCGGGTGACGATCACCGTGCCGACTCCGCGCTCGGCCAGCTTCCGCGCGGCCTCCGTCACGTCGACGCTCGTGGTGGTGGCCATCCCGGTGATCAGCGCCACCTCGTGCTCATTCGGGATCGCGTAGTCCGCGAGCGCCCACAGGTCGTCGGGGTAGTCCTGGACGGGCGCGGGGTTGAGGATCGTCGTCACGCCGCGCTCGTGGCCCACCTCGAGTGCCGCCCGTACGGCGTCCTCGGGGATCTCGCCCTGCGTCAGGATCACGCCGATGTGCGGGATCTGGGCGAGGGCGTGGCGAACGTGCTCACCGGTGAGCGAACTTGTTGGCGCCGGGGATGACGATGATGCGGTTGGCGCCGTCCTCGTCGACCTCGATGACCGCGGTGCCGGCGAACCCCTCCTCGGTGCGCATGATCCCGCCGCCGTCGATGTGCTCCTCGTCGACGACGCGCATCAGGAAGTCGCCGGCGCTGTCCCCGCTGGTGGCGCCGACCATCGAGACGGGCACCTCGAGTCGCGCGGCGGCCACCGCCTGGTTCAGGCCCTTGCCGCCCGCATGCCGCTCGAGCGTGTGCCCGAACACCGTCTCGCCGCTCTCCGGCATGCGCGGCAGGTTGACGACGAGATCCTGGTTGAGGCTGCCGACGACGACCACGCGACCTGACATGGAGTCGATACTGTCAGGTGTGCAGGTGACACGGTGAGCAACCTCGGCATCGACCTCGGGACCGGCTCGGTGAAGGCGGCCATCGTCGACGACGGCCGGGTGCTGACCAAGGCCAGTCGCCCGTACGCGGTGCAGTCACCCCAGCGCGGCTGGGCGGAGAGCGACCCGGAGGAGTGGCTGGCGGCGACCCTGGAGGTCGCGTCCACGGTCCTCGCCGAGGGCACGCCGAGCGCGGTCGGCTTCTCCGGGCAGATGCACGGTGTCGTGCTCGCCGATGAGCAGCTGCGACCCCTGCGACCGGCGATCATCTGGGCGGACGCCCGTGCCACCGGTGAGGCGGCGGCGATGGCCGCCCGCCTCGGCGTCGACGCCCTGGCTCGCCTCGGCTCGCCGGCCGTGCCCGGCTTCGCGGGGACCACCCTCGCGTGGCTGGCCGAGCACGAGCCCGAGGTGCTCGCCCGCGCCGCGTACGCGCTGCAGCCCAAGGACTGGCTGCGGGCCCGCCTCGGCGGCGGGATCGCGACGGATCCCAGTGACGCGTCCGGCACCCTGCTGTGCGACGTCGCCTTGGGGGAGTGGTCCGAGGCCGCGATCCGCGCGGCCGGGATCTCCGCGAGCCTGCTGCCGGAGGTGCGCGGTTCGGCGGACATCGTCGGCGAGGTGTCGGTCGGCGGCCGGACGCTGCCATCGGCCACCGGCGCCGCCGACACCGCATGCGCGCTCACCGGCTTGGGCCTGACGGTCGGGGAGGGCTTCATCGCCGTCGGCAGCGGCGCCCAGGTGGTGCGGGTCATGGACGTTCCCCAGCTCGACGCCAGCCTGCGCACGCACACGTTCGCCACCGCAGGGGCACCGGCGTCGGGCTGGTACCGCATCGGCGCGGTCCAGAGCGCGGGCCTGGTGCTCACCCCGACCCTGGCGGCCCTGGGCGCGACCGTTGAGGAGGCCGCGGCCGCGCTGGCGTCCGGCGTGCGCCCGGACGACCCGATCTTCGTGCCCTACCTGGCCGGCGAGCGCACCCCGTTCATGGATGCCGGACTGCGCGGTTCGTGGGTGGGCCTGTCCCTGGCCACTGACCGCGCAGCGCTGTTGCGCAGCGTGCTCGAGGGCATCGCGCAGGCGGTGGCCCTCGGCGTCGCTGCCGTCCAGGAGTCGGGGGCTTCGCTGCCGGACGCGGTGCCGCTCGTCGGCGGGGGCACGCATGACCCCGCGTTCCGCCAGCTGCTGGCCGACGCGACCGGGCTCGTCCTCGAGGTGACGGACGCGCCGGACGCGGCCGTCGTGGGGGCGGCCCTGCTGGCGTCGGGCGTGACCGTGAACCCGGTGCCGTCCAGCCGCACCGCCCGGATCGAACCCCGGCCGGAGGCCGTGGCCCTGCTGCGGGAGCGCCGAGGGACAATGGTGGCCTTCGCCACGACCCAGGAGGCCAGATGAGGATCGCGATCGGCTCCGACCACGCCGGCTTCCGGCTGAAGCAGACGATCGGCGCGTGGCTGACGGAGAACGGCTACGAGGTCCTCGACGTCGGCACCATGAGCGAGGACCGCGTTGACTACCCCGACTTCGGGGCGAAGGTCGGCCTGGCCGTCTCGTCCGGCGATGCGGACCGCGGGGTGGCGGTCTGCGGCAGCGGCGAGGGGATCTGCATGGCGGCCAACAAGATCGCCGGCGTCCGCGGCGGCGTCGTGCGCGATCGTGAGGACGCCGAGATGATCCGTCGCCACAACGACGCCAACGTGGCCTGCTTCGGCGAGCGGTTCACCACCGAGGACATCGCCCTCGGCGCGCTGCGCGTCTTCCTCGAGACCGGCTTCGACGGCGGTCGGCATCAAGGGCGCATCGACAAGCTCGCGGAACTTGACCGCACCCACGGAAATCCGGTTGTTTAGGACCGCCTCCGGGCGGGTATCACTGCCCTGACCAGCACGCACCCAGGAAACGGAGCACATCCATGAACCGCACCCGCACGTTCGCCGCATTCGGCGCTGCCGCCCTGATCGGCGTCGCCCTGCTGACCGGCTGCTCGTCGTCGAGCGAGTCGAGCGAGGCCGCGTCTGCCGCCGCGAGCGAGGGCACGACCGAGATGCTGCCCCCCGTCATCATCACCGAGGACCAGACCGAGGCCACCTGCGCGGTCGGCAACTTCCTCGACATCGTGATCCCCGAGGACAAGCTGGCCGGCACCACCGTGGCCACCTCCGACGCGGCCGTGGTCACCGTGACCCAGGCCAAGGAGGAGGGCGGCGCCCTGTTCAACCCCGGCGGAGAGTGCGTGGCACCCGGTTCGGCGACCGTGACGGTCACCAACCCGGACGGCTCCTCGCGCGATCTCGCCATCACCGTCACCGAGTAACCCTCCCCACCGCCGACTGCTACGCGTTCCGTCGCATGGCACGCCCGTTGCGACGGAATGCGTAGCAGTCGCATGTACTTGGAGCACGCATGCCGACCGTCGCCCTGGCCACCTGCCGCGAGTTCCCGAACCTCGACGACGAGGACCGGCTGCTCATCCCGGCCCTGGCCTCCCTCGGCATCGACGCCGTGCCCGCCGTGTGGACCGACGACGCCATTGACTGGGCGGGCTTCGACGCCGTCGTCATCCGCGAGACCTGGGACTACGCCGACGACCGGGACGCCTTCCTCGCGTGGGCGGCCCGCATCGAGTCGGTGTCCGCGCTGTTCAACCCCGCTGCCGTCGTCGCGTGGAACACCGACAAGCACTACCTGCAGGAGCTTGCCGACGCGGGGCTGCCGGTCGTGCCCACCGTGTTCGTCGAGCCGGGCGCGGACGCCTCGACGTGGCTGCCGTCCGGCGACTTCTCCGACGTGGTGGTGAAGCCGGCCGTGTCCTGCGGCTCGCGCGACACCGTCCGCTACGCCCTGCACGAGCCGGTCGACGTCGCCGAGGCGCACGTCGCGCGGCTGCTGGCCGACGATCGCTCCGTGATGGTCCAGCCCTACCTCGACGCGGTGGACACGGTGGGGGAGACCGCGCTGCTGTACTTCGACGGGGTCTTCTCGCACGCGATCCGCAAGGGCCCGCTGCTGGCGCGCGGCGTTGAGGGCGAGAAGGTCGAGGGCCTGTTCGTCCAGGAGCAGATCGATCCGCGCGAGCCGTCCCCGGCCGAGCGAGCGGTCGCCGACGCGGTGGTGGCGAGGATCCCCGGCGGCGCACCGCTGTACGCCCGCGTCGACCTGATCCCGTCGGCGGACGGCACCCCGGTCGTGCTGGAGCTGGAGCTCACCGAGCCGTCGCTGTTCCTGTCGCACTCCGCGGGTGCTGCGGACCGGCTGGCCGCCGCCATCGCCGGCCGCCTGGGCGCGAGCTAGAGCCGGTCGAGCACGCACTCCGCGGTGCTGTTGCCGACCGAGAGCCCGTTGTCCTCGAGCAGCAGGTCGGTCACCACGCCGTCGCGCAGCACCATCGCGTAGCGCTGCGAGCGCAGGCCGAGGCGGTTCCGGGTGACGTCGATCGTCAGGTCGACGGCGCGGGTGAAGGACGCATCCGGGTCGGCGATCATCTGGATCGTGCCGGTGACGTCGTGCGCCTGCCCCCACGCGTCCATCACGAAGACGTCGTTGACGGAGATGCACGCGACGGTGTCGACGCCCTTGCCGGCGAGGTCGGCTGCATGCTCGACGTAGCCGGGCAGGTGGACGCGCGAGCAGCCGGGCGTGAACGCACCGGGGACCGCGAACAGCACCACGGTGCCGGATCCGAGCAGCTCGAGTGACGACACCTCGGCGGACTTCCCGTCGCGCATGACCATGACGGGGACGTCGGGCAGCGGCTCTCCTACGGCGATCGGCATGGCCGGACGATACCTGCACCCGTTCGTGCGACGAGGACTAGGGACCAAGGTCCCGGGTGACACAGGCCGTTTGGGTGAGGGGCCGCCCATTCCGGCGGCCGGACAATGGTGGGAACACCCCACGTCGGAGGCACCCGTGTCCTACTACCGCATGCCCATCCTCGAGGAGACCGGCTTCGTCGTCCTGGACTCGTACGGCGGGGTCATCGACCCGTCCGAGTGGCGGAGCCTGGAGTACGTGGACTGGAAGTCGTCCGGCGACACCCGCTTCGCCCCGCTGGCCAGCGCCACGGGCGACATCGAGTGCAACGCGTTCTGGCACTTCGACCCGCCGCGCGGCGACAAGGACGGCGTGTGGATCGACAGCCAGGTCGCGAAGGCGCCCACCCTGGTCGAGCGGGTGAAGGAGGTCGACGCGCGCGTCGGCCGCTGCCGCATCATCGAGCTACAGCCCAACACCTACGCGGATGCGCTGTACAACAGCCATCTCGATGACAACAACCGGCGCAACCCCGACGGCGAGGGCTGGGTGATCCGCAGCTTCATGCAGCTGACCGACAACCCCGGCTCGTACATGATCCTGCGCGAGGACATCGACGACCCGAGCACGGAGACGCGCCTGGCGCTGCCGGCCGGCGCGCAGCTCATCGTCGACTCCGAGCGCATGTGGCACTCGGTGTGGCACACGGGCGACGAGCCGCGCTACTGCCTGATCAACTCGTTCGAGTCGGGTCCGGCGCTGGAGAAGTGGTTGTTCGAGCGGAACCCCGTCACGCGGATCGAGCAGGACCCGCTCGACGTCGACTTCGCTCGGGCGTCTGAGACCGAGGCCCAGAACCGTCGGGCCGCCCGTACCGCCCACTACGGCTACGACCCGTCCCGCGTCTACTCGGAAGCATGATGAACACGCGGCACCGGTTCCGCCGCGTCTTCATCGGGGTCCTGGCCTTCACTGCGCTCGGTGCGGTCGGCGGCTCGGTCTCGATGCTCATCGGCCAGGGCACGCCGCCGATCTCCGACCTCGAGCCGCTCGGCCTGACCAGCTGGGTCCTGCCCGGGCTGTGGCTGCTGGCCAGCGTGGCCGTGCCATCGACGGTCGCGGCGGTGCTGGTGTTCCGGCGGTCGACGCGCGCGATGATCGCCGTACTGGTGGCCAGTGGGTTGCTGGCGTTCGAGCTGCTCGTCCAGATCCCGTTCGTCGGCCCGAGCGTCCTGCAGGCGGTGATGGGCAGCATCGCCGTCGTCTTGGCGGTGCTGGCGTGGATCGCCTGGCCGACGTGGCGGGCACCTGAACTGGCGCCTGCGCCTGCGCTGACCTGAACCGCCGAGTGGCGGGTTGTGCAGGCGAATCGCGCCGCGAACGCCTGCACAACCCGCCACTCGGCAGTTCTTGAACCGGCTAGGGGCGACGGAGCAGTCGCTCGCGCAGGGAGTCGTACACCGGCTGGGCGTGCAGCATCGTCGTGGTCACGACGGCCACCGCCGCCGCGAGGATCATCGGCACGAGCAGGCTCGTCGTCGCCGTCATCTCCACCACCAGGACGACGCCCGTGACAGGCGCGCGGACCACGGCCGCGAAGAACGTGGACATCCCGACGATTGCGAAAGACAGCGGCGACAGCTCGAGCGACGGCATGAGCGCATTGAGCCCCTGCGCGACCAGCGCGCCAGTGGAGGCGCCCACCACCAGCAGCGGCGCGAACAGTCCGCCAGCGGTGCCCAGCGAGTAGGAGATCGGACCGAGGAACCAGCGCACCACGAGGATGACGAGCAAGGCCGTGATGGAGAACTGGCCGACGAGGATCGACTGGTTGAGCTCGTCGCCACCGCCGACCAGAGCCGGATCGAGGATGCCGAGCAGGCCGACGAGTCCGCCGACGATCGCTGCCTTGATCTCCGGCGGCAGCCCGGGGATCCGGTCGAACAGGTCGAGCAGGTACATCACCAGGCGGTTGTAGTAGACGCCCATCAGCCCGATGAGCACGCCGAGCGCACCGAAGACCAGCAGCGTCCACAGGGCGGGTGCCGCGATGTCGGGGACGCTGAAGACCGGGTCCGACCCGATGATCAGGCGAGCGACGGCCATCGCGGCCGCGGAGGCTGCGAGGGTGGCGATGACCAGCCTCGTGCGGAAGGCCCGGGTGACTTCCTCGAAGGTGAAGAAGGCGCCGCCCACCGGTGCGCTGAACGCCACCGCGAGGCCCGCGCCGGCCAGTGCCGCCGCCAGGGTGCGCTCGTCATGGTCGGAGACCTTGGCCATCCGCCCGGCACGCGCGCCGATGATCGCGCCCATCTGGACGGTCGGGCCCTCGCGGCCGAGCGCCAGGCCGGACCCGATGGCCAGCAGGCCGCCGACGAACTTGGCCGGCACGATGCGGAAACGCGCGAAGCCGATCTCGTCCCGGGCGTTCGCCTCGACCCGCTGGATGCCGCTGCCCGACGACTCGGGCACGTACCGCACGATCAGCCGGGCCAGGCCGACGGCGACGGCGGCCAGGAGCACCGGGATGAGCCAGCGGGTCCCGGGTTCGTCGCGCGTCCAGACGAGCAGGTCGGTGCGCAGTCCTTCGACGACGGCCAGCAGCCAGCGGAACCCGCCGCCGACCAGCCCGGCGACCGCGCCAGCGGCGAGGGCCAGCAGCGCGAGCCTGGCCAGACCGCCCTGGTCGGCGTCGTCCTGCGGCGGCAGAAAGATCCGGGGGTAGGGCTGCTCGTCCGTCATGGCGCGACGCGACGGCTGCAGGGCATCGGCTCAGTATTGCCGAGCCGCACCGGGCATGCCGGCGTCACCAGACAACTAGTCGGGGATCAGCGGGCAGCCGTTGTCGAGGTACATCGCGCGCAGCCCGGCCACGTCGCCGGCGCTGAGCTGGCCGGCGCCGTTGCCGATGCTCTGCGGGTACATGATCGACGTGTAGTCCTCGACGTGGTCGAAGCCGAGCACGTGCATGACCTCGTGGATGACGAGCGCCTGCCGGCCCTGCAGGTCGTACCAGTAGCGCCAGTTGCCCTCGGTCCACTCGTGGTGAACCGGCTGGTTGCCGGCGTAGATGTCCTTGGTCCATTCGGACGTGGTGCTGAACTTCACCAGGCCGCGGCCCAGCCCCTGGGGGCCAGCGAGTCCGGCGACGTACTCGCCGCGATCGGTCAGGTCCGCCCACGACAGCGTCAGGTCGGCCAGCGACGGGTCGGCCACCTCCTCGAAGCGGAGCCCGGTCTGCGCAGACAGCGTGGCCAGCCCGGCCCGGACGTCGTCGATCATGGTCGACCGCTCGGGTGACTCCCCGCTGCGGTCGAAGTGCCACTGCACGTTCTGGCAGAAGGTGAACGTGCTGCCGGCCCGCTGCGTGACGCCGAGCGGAGCCCAGCCCTGGTTGAAGACCTGGCCGGGCTGCGGGCGCCATCGGCCCGGCAGGGGTGCGACGGTGATCAACTGGTTGGCGGATGCGCTGCCGCCGCGGGCGGTGATGGTGAAGGTGCCGGGCGCTCGGTAGGCGACGGGGAAGACCACCGTGCAGGCCGCGGGCCTCTTGGCCGCGCGTCGCACCGAGCACGTGCCCTTGGCCGTCTTCAGCGTGCCGTCACCCAGGCTCATCCGAACGCGGGTGCGGTCGTCTACCCCGCTGAACACGACGCGGGCTGCCGCATCACCGCCCTGACGGTCGATCCGGACCAGCTCCGGCGCGGAGATGGCGACGGAGACGGCCTGTCCCGGCTTGGGCTGCTTGGCGGCGGGCGCAGCTGCAGCCGGCCCGATGACCCCGGCCAGTGTCAAGCCCAGCACCGAGAGCCCGATGCCGAGCGCGCCCCTCATCCGCATGCTGCGAGTGCTCCCTTCCCAACGGCCATTGTCACCCGGCGGTGTGACGCATGCCCGACCGACCCGGATCCCCGATGAGGCGGTAGCCCAGGCCGCGGGCAGGATGCTCTGCGTGAGCAGCCGGTCGGGGACGTCGAGGTGATGGATCCGTGGCGCTTCGTGGACGCCGAGGACCACATGGCGGCCGACTTCCTCGCCGGCACCGTCGACCTGGTGCTCGGGCTCGGCGGCTGGCTGCATCCCGATGCGCGCGTGGTGGAGCGCGGGGGGCAGTTCAGCCTGTCGTGCGACGCCGAGACTGGTCAGCCACTCATCCGCCTTCCACGTCAGGCCTTCGTACGCGTCGGCCGTGTCACGTGGTCAGACAGCGTGGAGCGACTCGAGGTACTCGACACTCCCGCTGACCTCGGCGACGCCGAGGCGGAGCTGCTGATCCTGCAGACCGCGCTGCACAACGCCTGCGACCGGATCCCGTGGCTGGTGGCCACGCATCCAGTGCTGGCGCCGGACCTGTCGCCGGACGTGATCGACGCTGTTCGGGCATTCCGACCGAGCTTCCGGCTGCGGCAGCCAACTCCCGCCAGCCTGCTGTGGAGCACGCGCGCGTTTCGCCTACCCCTTGGGCCCGCGGGTGAGCCGGAGCCGGTGTGCCTCCCGCTCGTCGACCTGCTCAACCATGCCAGCGGCGGCGCGACCGGCACGTGGACGGGGGAGAGCTTCGACGTCCATGCCAGCCGCCCGACGTCCACCGGCGAGTGCCTCCTCGACTACGGCCTGCAGCGCGACGCGATCGGCATGGCGGTCGTGTACGGATTCGCGGACGAGAGCTGTCCCGTGGCCCACAGCGCGCCCGTCACGGTCGACGTCCCAGGTGTCGGGCGAGTGGTCGTGGCGGCGAAGGGGCGGGCCAGGTCAGGGGACCTGCTGCCGCCGGTCGTGACACCGTCGGACGAAGGCGCAGCCATCAGCCACCTCACCTTCCGCGAGGGTGGGCGGGCGGATCTCGTAGAGGGCCTCGCACGCGCGTCCGGCTGGTCGGACGCAGAGTGCGCCGAGATCGTCGAGGCGGTGGCCGAAGCGAACCTCGCGCTGGTCGAGGCGTTGACGGCGCGAGCAAGCGAGCTGCCCGACGCGCCGGCGGCACGGGTCCTAAGCGACGCCGCGCGTCGTCAGCGGTCGGTGCTGCTCGCTGGAGTGTCGTAGGAGCCCACCACGGAGTCGAGCTCGTCCTCGCTCAGTTCGGGGATGCCCGGTGGGACCGGATCAGTGGGCAGCGGCTGCGTCACAGGCGGAACCAGCTCGCGCCGTTGAAGTCGAGAACCGTGCCGCTGGCCCACTCGGCGGCGGGGGAGGCGAGGAAGAGCACGGCGTTCGCGACCTCCTCCGGCGACGGAACGCGGTTGAAGGGGCTCTGACCGCGGATCTCGTCGCCCTGGCTGGCCAGCGACTCCGCAGCCATGTCTGTCTCCACGAAACCCGGGGCGATGGTCGTGACCGCGATGCCCTCTGCGCCCAGCGCCTTGGCGATCGACTGGCCGAACGCGGCCAGCCCGGCCTTCGTCGCCCCGTAGGCCGGGTTGTGGGGCTCGGTGCGGAAGGCGCCGCGACTGCCGACGTTGACGATGCGCGCCGACGCATGACGCGGCATGTGCTGGAGGGCGCACCACGTGACGTTCGCGGCTCCGACCAGGTTGACGGCGACGTGATCCGCCCACGCGGTCTGCCACGACTCGTAGTCGACGGACTCGATCGGGTGCGCGGCGAACACGCCCGCGTTGTTGACGAGCACGTCGATGTGGCCGAAGTCGGCGGCCACCGCGTCGACCATGACGCGGATGGCGGCGGCATCGGTGAGGTCAGCGTGCGCGAGGACGTGTCCGGCGCCGTCGAGGGAGTCGAGCACCGCATGAGCGCCGGCCTCGGAACTGCTGTAGTGCACGGCGACCCGGCAGCCGTCGGCTGCGAAGGCCCGGGCGATCGCAGCGCCGATGCCTCGGGAGGCGCCGGTCACGAGCACTGTCCGCTGGTCCGTCATGCGGCGATTGTGTCAGGGGTCATGCGTCATGGGGCAGGCCCAGGCGAATGAGCTGCGTGCGGTGCCACCTTCCTGTCCTTCTGGGGCATTCGCTGGCCCGTGTCGACCGAATCCGACAGAATCGAGTCCTCCGGCCGAGTGGCCGGACCAGATGAGGGAGCAACGGTGGCACTGCGCGAGTCCTTGGCCCAGGTCGACCTGTTCGGCGGGCTCAACCCGACCGAGATGGACCAACTCGTGCACTGCGGCACCAAATTCAAGAAAGCGGCGGGGCGCACGGTCGTCGAGCAGGGGAGTGCCGACGCGGGGCTCCAGCTGATCCTTGATGGCTCCGCCACCGTCTTCGTGAACGGCAATGAGGTCGGCACGATGCAGGCGGGCGAGTACTTCGGCGAGATGTCGCTGCTCGACGGCGCGCCGCGATCGGCGACGCTGGTGGCCGGTCCGGACGGGGTCGAGACCTTCGCCGTCTCGGCACTTGCCTTCTCCGATCTGCTCGACGCTCATCCGGACATCACTCGCGCGGTGCTGAAGGCGCTGGTGGCGCGCATTCGAAGCGTCGAGGCCCGCAAGGCCTGACCGCGCAGGGCCAGCACGCAGACGTGTGAGAAGGTGCTGTGCACGTTCTGATGTGCCGAGGTGCATCGCGGGTCGCTAGCTCAATGGGTAGAGCTGCGGACTTTTAATCCGTAGGTTCGGGGTTCGAGCCCCCGGCGACCCACTCGCGAAAACTGTTGCAGCGCAACGGGTTTCGCGCCTGTGTCGTTGGCTCGGACGTGACTGATTTCGGGCCGTAGCCCTTTCCATAGCCCTTTCTGCGAGGCCCAAAGGACCGGATCTCGGCAGTGAGGGCGGCGGTCAAGCATCCGAGAATCGAGCACGTCAGTCCGTCAGGAGCTCCTCACTAGAGGCAACTTCAACGCCATAGTCATTGGGACACAGCGACTATGAGCCCTCGGGTGGCCCAATTCGCGTGGAGTGACGGGTTCCATCGCCGCCGTTCCTCAGCTGCGCCTGGGCGTCCCAAGCTGGCGGGTCTGCGGACGCGCTATCCGTGGGTCCAGGGTGCCTAGCTGCCATCGACTGACGCATCCATAATGCGTGGGTCCCCGGTTCAAGACCCCGAGGCGGCTCCGACGGAGAGTGTTGCAGCGCAGTGTTTTCAGTGGTTCTGGCGCCGTGGAGTTCTGTCCGATTTGGCACAATTCCGGGATCTTGGCCCTGGAGTTGGCCCTATGAATCGCTGAAGACGGCACCGATAGTGAAACGCAGGCGTGGGTCGCGGCTCCCCTAGGCCAGGGCTGGTCTGTCAGGGTGTCAATTCTGGGGAGACCTCGAAGCGGTTGCGGCCGTTGATCTTCGCTCGATACATGGCCGAGTCCGCTGCGTGCAGAAGGCCGGAAGCGCTCGCCTGGGAGTTCTCGGTGGTGGCGGCGCCGATGCTGGCCGAGGGGGACGAGGAGGGGCCCACGTCGTCGTAGGCCTCGGACAGCGAGTGCAGGAGCCTCTCGGCGATCGCCTCGATTCGGCCGGGCTCCACGTTGTCGCACAGCAGGACGAACTCGTCGCCTCCCAAACGTGCGACCGTGTCGCCGCGCCTGGCCACCGCCTTCAGCCGGCGCGCGACATCGAGGAGGATCCGGTCACCCACGGCATGCCCGTGGGTGTCGTTGACCTGCTTGAAGTGGTCCAGGTCGATGAACAGTAGGCCGATCCGTCCGGGAGCACGCTCCAGTTGTGCGAGGGCCTTGCCGAGCCGGTCCATCAGCAGCGTCCGGTTCGCCAATCCGGTGAGCGGGTCGTGGAGCGCCTGATGGGCCTGCGACCGCTCTGCCCGCTTGATGTGGGTGACGTCCCTGATCGAGCCCATCACCCCGACAACGGTGCCGGTGCCGTCGATGTCCGGCGAGAGCGAGAGGTGGAACCAGGACGCCTCGCGGAGCGGAGCCTCGAGTTCGGGGAACTCCAGTTCGCGGGGCCGGCCCGTTTGGAGGACTTCGGTCAAGGCGGCCTCAAGGACGACGAGCCAGGCTTCGGGGGTGCCGGTCTCCCGGTCGGTGCGGCCGAGCACCTCTGCTGATGTCTTGCCCTTGAGACGCTCGCCGGCGGGGTTGATGTAGCGGTAGCGCAGATCGCGCGTCGTACAGGGCGATGGCGTCCCTCGAGCCGTTGAGGACGGCCCGCAACTGGGCCTCGACCTGTGTCAGGTGAGCGTGGGAGTCCGCGAGGTCGGCGGCGGTCTGCGTCAGTTGCCGCTCGGCGAGCTCCCAGCGACTCACGTCCCGGGAGTATCCGAAGGTTCCGATGATCGTCCCGTCGGCCCCGCGCAGCGGGAACTTGCTCGACTCGACCCACGTCCCGGCCTGGTCGACTAGGCGGTCGACCTCCTCCTTGTCGATCAGCGGTTCGCCGGTGTCCATGATGCGCTGCTCGTCAGCGAGTAGTTCCAACGCATGCGCGTGGTCGGTGAGGTCGAAGTCGGTGAGCCCGATCATCTCGTTCTGGGTTCGGCCGTAGAGCCGGGCGCAGTCGATGCTCACCGTGGTGAAGCGTCCCTGCCGGTCCTTGAAGTACAAGATCGTGCCGGGAGTGTCGAGGATGTTGCGCAGGCAGATGGTCTCGTCGACGTCGACCAGGCCAGAGTCTGCCGCCTGCTCATCGGAGTCTGCGTCGCTCATGGACCCAACTATCGTCGTGAAGACCCTGCCTGCGTCCCGAGATGTCGCACGCAGGTTGTCCTGCCCCCATGATGCCGGGCCAGGTCAGCTGGCGCTGGGCTCAGGTGTCGTCGACCCCAACTTCGCGGCAATTTGCGCCTTCAGCTCGTCTATGGCGGCTTGGGCGTCGGCGACAGCAGCCTCGGCATCGATGATCGCCTGGGCCTGAGCCTCTCCGGCTGCCTCTTTGGCGGCGGCGGCGGACTTGATGGCCTCGTCGAGAGCCGTTTGCGCCGCCGTAGTCTGCGCGGCCACGGCGTCGGTCGCCTCGGCGGCGCTGTCTTGTGCGTCAGCGAGATCCTTCTCCAGGGTTGCCACTTCGGCCTCCAGCGCGGCGAACTGGGCGGCGGGGTCCGCGATGATGACCCGTCCGATGATCGACTCCAGGCCCCTGACCTGGGTCTCCAGGGCTGTCACCCGGACCTCCAGCTCAGCGGTCGTGGCGTTGGGGGCATCGCTGGTGGAACTGCAGGCGGCCAGTCCCGTGACGGTGAGCAGCCCGGCGGCGGCGAGTCCGAGGGGGCGGGTGAGCTTCATGATGTCTCCTTGCTGCGGCGGTTGACGCTGGTGGAGGGCGGGTGGGCTAGCTGGCGAGGGCCTTGGACTTCAGTGCGTCGAACTCGGCCTGGGTGATTGTCCCGGCGTCGAGGAGGGCCTTGGCGGACGCGATCTGGTCGGTCGCGGTCGAGCCGGTGCCGGCTGCTTGGCGGATGTAGGCCGCTTGCGCCGCCTGTGCCTCGTTCATCTTGGCCATCTGCCGCTCAGCCATACCGTTGCCTCGTGCGATCACATAGACGAGGAGGCCGAGGAAGGGCAGGAAGATGATGAAGACGCTCCACCAGAACTTCCCCATACCGCTGAGGGACGTGTCACTGAAGATGTCGCCGAACACGCGGAACAGGACCATGAAGAAGGCGAACACCATCCAGATCCACAGCGTCCACAACAGGATGTCCATGAAGTTGGTTCCGAACTGCATCAGGGTCGCCTTCTTTCGTTGATCATCCGCAGGGTCGCGCATGGCTTGTGGGCCAAGAGGATTGTGCAATCAGAAGGGCCCGGGCGCTTCACCCGTGGCGGGTGAACCTCAGGTGCGTGGCGGCTCCTCGGATCAGCCATCCACGTCCGTCGCGCGCTGGCGCCGGCTGGAGGTCGTGTAGTGGTGTGGGTGGAGTTCCGTGGCGTGCTCCAGGTCCACCCCACGACTCAGCAGACGCGTGAGGACCTCGCCCATGAGGGCAGCGTCACTGAAGGTGTACCGGGTCGACACCCGCACGATCTCAATGTGGTCGGCGAGTGTCTCCTCGACGAGGACACCGATCGGTCCGTCGACGGTCACGTCGTAGACCCGACAAGGCGAGATGAGCTCCCGCACACCGGGTCCACCCGAAGAGTCACCCCTCTCGCCCGACTCGTGGACCTCGACCAGGCTCAGGCCTAGGTCGCTGATCAGCCGAAGGAGGCCTTGCAGGGCGGCCTGGTCACGGACCACGACCTGCAGCACCGTGGCTAGTCGACCCCTTCCGTCGAGGATCGCGCCGTCGCCGAGTACCTCCGGCTGGTGGCGTCCGCCGACCTGCAACATGAAGGTCCTTTCAGGCATGCGCACCTCCAAGCCGGCTCCTGTGACGTCATCGTCGCGTGACGGCTGGCCCTGCACACCACCCGCGACGGGTAGTCCTTGCGTTTAGGCTCAGTAGATGCCCACGCCCCGAGTCGACGACTCTCCGGCTATGCGGGTGAGCATGGGTGCGCCGACGGGTCCCGGGCCCGTTCGCGCGGGCGCCCGCGCCTCCGTCCCCCCGTCGCTGGCAGTCGAGATTGTCCGACCGCATGTGGATCACATTCTCGAGGCGGCGGCTACGCGTCCGTTGACGGTCGTCACCGCAGGTCCGGGATGGGGGAAGACGACCAGCGTCGCCGGCTGGGTACGCCGCCGCATAGACGCGGCCGCCGGCGCGACGGCGTGGCTTACCGTCAGTCGGGCAGACGACAACCCGGCCTCGTTCTGGGACTCTGTGCTGACGGCGGTGCGTCGATCGGGCGCCCTGCCTGCGCATCACCCCCTGTCGCATGTGTCGACGGCCGGCGGGGTCACCGACGAAGTGCTCCTGACCCTCTTCCGAGGACTGGCCGCCTTACGGCAGCCACTGGTTCTCGTTCTGGATGACTTCCACGTCGTCAGCGACGAGGACGTCATGAGTGCCCTGACGGACCTGGCCTCGCACCGGACCCCAGTCCACCTCGTGCTGCTCACGCGCGTCGACCCGCCCCTGCCTCTCCACAGACTGCGCGTGAGCGGCGCGCTGTCTGAGGTGAGCGCCAGCGACCTCGCCTTTGACGCCGCAGCGATCGGCCCCTTCGCCAGCGTCGCAGAGTCGCTCGACTTGTCGGCCGCAGACGTCCAGGAGGTCCTTGTCCGCACCGAGGGCTGGCCGACAGGGGTGCGCCTGGCCACGATGCACCTGGCGCGAGTGGGCCCGGAGGTGGGACTGGAAGGCTTTGGGGGGACGGACAGGTCCGTCGCCGAGTTCCTTGTCGCGGAAGTTCTGGACCGTCAGGACGACGGGATGAGGGACTTCCTGATGCGTACCAGCGTCGTGGACATCATCAGCGGATCGCTGGCCGACTCCATCGTGCCGGAGGGGGGCGGATGGGCGCGACTGGAGGTGCTCGAACAGGGCAACCAGTTCGTCGCTTGCGTCGACCGCGACCAGGGGCTCTACCGCTATCACCCGTTGCTGCGCGACTTGCTCGCGTACAGCCTTCAACGTGATATCCCGGAGGGTTACGTGCGGGCTCACCGCGCCGCCGCCACCTGGTTTCGCGAGCAGGGCGATCCCTTGGAGGGGCTGCATCATGCCGTTGCCGCCGAGGACTGGCCGTTGGCGGCTGACATCTTCGTCGACGCGTCCCCAGAACTGGTTGGTGTGGGACGGATGTCTGTGCACCGACTTCTGCAGCGCATTCCCTTCGACCGTCTCCCCCCAACACCAAGCCTGGAACTGTGCGCCGCGGGACTGGAGTACATCCCAGGGCACTTCAGCGCCATGGAAGAACACGTCGAGCGAGCGCGGCGCCTGACGCAATCGGGCGAGGAGTTGCGACCACTTGCACTGGCGCTCTTGAATATCTTCGCCGGCGTCGCGACCCGAGCGCGCGGCGACGATGCCGCCGTAGCCACGCTGGTCACGGTCGCGCTCGATGCGATTTCCCGAGCCCAGCCAGGACCAGCGGCCGAGGGACTGCGGAGCGTCGCGTCCACCATGCTTGCGGTGGCCCTGATGCGCGAAGACAAGATCGCCAGCGCCCGGGAGCGGCTTCGGATCACTGTGCGGGACGAGACTCGCGCGGACGTCCCGCTCACCATTCTGGGTGCCCGAGGGCAACTGGCGTGGTGCGATCTGGTCGAGGGGAATCTCGACGAGTCCGCCGCAGCGGCCCACCGCGTCATCGAGGACGCGTCGATCAGGGGATGGACGTCTCACATGCAGTTGCGCTCCTCGTACCTGCCCCTCGCCATCGCCGAGACGCTGTGGGGGCATTGGGACACCGCGGACAGCTGGACGAGGGCTGGACTGGCTGCTGATGTGAACGGTACGGAGGCGTGGAGCAGCGGCGCGTTGCACCTCACGCAGGCGTCGATCGCAGTATCGAACGGACGTGTGCGCGCATCCGTCGCAGCATTGAACATGGCGCACAACTACTTGAGGGGCTCACCCGTGTCGCCCTCGCTGGCCGATTTCTTGATGCGCGTTGACGCTGACGTGGCGCTGCTCATTGATGCATCGGGCAGCGGTGACGGGCCCACGGCTGGTCCGGGGCTGGACGCCGTGTCGCTCACGTCCTGGTCGACCCGGGCCAGGCTCGCCTTCGGCCGAGGGGACCTCGAAGAGGCGGACACCGCAGCCCAATGGGTTGCGGGCCAACCCGAGTGGGGGCGCCTCGATGACCTTCTCGCCGCGATTGAGGTGTCACTCGTCAAGGCGTTGGTGGCCGACGTTCGCGGCAGCAGGCGGGACGCCCTGACGGCCATCGGGGTTGCCGTCGAGCTGGCCGCCCCGCAACGGATAGCCCGTCCTTTCCTCGTCACGGGCTCGGATCGCCTTGCCGCACTCCTCGTCGAAGTGCCCGTCACGTGGGGGAACCGGGCGCTCCTGGCTGCGGTGCGGGAAAGCCCGGTTCACGGTGAGGGAACGAGGCCATCCGCCCCTGAGCCGGAGCCGCTCGCTGAGTCCCTCACCGAGCGGGAGCTCGCGGTCCTCGCCGAGCTCCCGACGATGCGCAGCAACGACGAGATCGCCGCGGAGTTCTTCGTGTCCGTGAACACGGTGAAGTCTCACCTCAAGCACCTGTACCGAAAACTGGGCGTCAGCAATCGGCGTGCCGCTGTGCGTCGGGCCAGAGAACTCGGACTCATCCCCTGACGGTAGGAGTGCGGCGGCGGGCGATGGCCTTGCCGAGTTCCCATCCGATGAGCAGGACCAGGGCCGGTGCGGCGCCGATCAGCCATTGGTTGCCTGTCAGCTGGGTCGTTCCGAGCAGCGACGGCAGGAAGCTGCCCGCGGCGATCAGGATGGCCAGGACGATCTCGACGATCGCGGTGAGGTTGACGGTCCTGTTGTCGAACGTCTTCGGGGTGAGGACGGACGCCTTCTCGTCGCGTGATTCGAACGCCGCGACCACCAGCATGAGCGAGAACGCCACAAGTCCCATGGTGCTGCCGATCACGACGCTGTCGTACTGATTCTCGCCCAGGACGATCAGCAGGTTGATCGCCACTGACATGAACACTCCGGCCACGCCCACCGTGACCATGACCGCGGGGGACATGATCTTGGAGGACCGGGGGCGGGGCTTGCGCTTCATCAGTCCGGGAGTGGCCTGATCCAGGCCCAGGGCGATGCCGACCGGTGCGGTGATGAGGAAGTTGATCCACAGGATCTGGACTGCGGTGAAGGGCTGGCCGCCGGCGATGTTGAGCAGGCTCGCCATCAGGAACGTCACGACGTACGTGACCAGCGCGACGAGCATGAAGCGGATGTACTTCAGCATGTTGTCGTAGACCTTGCGGCCCACCGACACCGCGCGCACGATCGTGGCGAAGTTGTCGTCGGTGAGGATCATCTTGCCGGCGTTCTTCGCGACCTGGGTGCCGGTGCCCATCGCGATGCCGATGTCGGCGGCCTTGATCGCAGGTGCGTCGTTGACGCCGTCGCCGGTCATCGCCACCACGTCGCCCTCCGCGCGCAGGGTCTCCACCATGAGCACCTTGTGCTCGGGGGCCACGCGCCCGACCACGCCGATGCCGTCGATCCGGGCGGTCCTCTCCTCGTCGGACATCCCCGCTAGCTCGGTTCCCAGGATCGCCTCACCGGGGATGCCGAGCTGCTGGGCGATCGCCGCGCCCGTGATCACGTCGTCGCCGGTGACCATCCGGACCCGGATGTTCGCATCCTGCGCCGCGCGGACGGCGTCGAGGGACTCCGCCCGCGGCGGATCCATCATCCCGACGATGGCCGTCATCTGCAGGCCCTGGACCATTGACAGCAGGTCCCCGGTCGGGTCGAAGTCCGCAGGGTCCAGGTCCTTCATGGCTGCGGCCATGATCCGCAGGCCCTTGCCGCCGAGACGAGCCATCTCACCATCGGCGCGGCTTCCGGCCTCGGTCGTCCACGGAACGCTCTGGCCCTTGGCGAGGGCGGACGTGGCCCGACCGATCACCGCGGGAGCGGCGCCCTTGACGAAGATGCGCACGACGGCGTTGCCGTTCTCGTCCGTGGCGTCGCAGAACGCCGCCATCAGCTTGTACGTGGGGTCGAACGGCAGCGTGGCCAGGCGCGGGTAGGCCGCCTGAGTGCCCTCGATGTCGAGCTTGGCCTTGTGCCCCAGCACGAGGAGCGCGCCCTCGGTGGGGTCGCCGACGACCTTGCCGTCGACGAGCTTCGCGTCGTTGGTGATGAGGAACGGCAGGATCGCGGCCTCGATCGTGTTGGTGTTGCCGGCGGTGTGCTGGATCTCCCCGTCGAGGCCGTAGCCCATCCCGCTGACCGAGAACCGGTCCGTGGGGTCGATGACCTCGACGACGGTGACCTGGTTCATCGTCAGGGTGCCGGTCTTGTCGGAGTTGATCGCCGAGGTGGACCCGAGGGTCTCCACCGCGTCGAGGCTCTTCACGACGGCGCCGTGCGCGGCCAGGTCCCGGGACCCGCCGGACAGGATCACCTGCAGGACGGTCGGCATGGCCATCGGGACGGCGGCCAGCGCCAGCGCGATGGCGGTGGTGAAGATGACCTGCGTGGACTCCCCGCGGGAGATCCCCAGGGCGAACATGATCGCGATCGTCAGGCCCGCCGCCGCGGCGATCCACAGCGTCAGGGTGTCCAGCTGCTTGGTCATCGGCGTCTTCAACGCGGGGGCCGACTTCAGCATCCCGGAGATGTTGCCGACAGCGGTGTCGGCGCCGGTGCCGGTGATGATCATGATGCCGTTGCCGTGCGTGACCGGGGTGTTCATGAACGCCATGTTCACCTGGTCCCCGAGGACCGGGTTCTCGTCAGTGATGACCTCGGCGCTCTTCGACGCGGGGACGCTTTCGCCCGTCAGCGCCGACTCGTCGATCTGCAGGGAGGACGCCTGGATGATCCGCCCGTCGGCGCACACGTCGTCACCGGCCGCCAGCAGGACGACATCGCCGACCACGACCTGGTCGGCGTCGACCTTCACCTCGGTGCCGTCGCGACGCACGCGCGCACTGGTCTTGAGCATCGACTGGAGGGCGTTCATCGCGCTCTCCGCCTTGCCCTGCTGCCGCATCCCACCCAACGCGTTAAGTGCCGTGATGAGCAGCACCGCCACGCCCGTCGTGAACTCACCGATGAGGAGCGACGCGACCGCCGCGCCGACGAGGATGATCTGCATGTAGGACTTGTACTGGGCGAGGAACTGATGCCATGCCGGCGGCGGCTTCTCCGCCGGGAGGGCGTTGGCCCCGTTCGCGGTCAGGAGTTCGGCGGCCTTGGCAGCCGTCAGCCCGTTCGCGGGGTCGACGGCGAGTTTCGCGGCAACGTCCTCGGGCGACAGCGCGTACCACTTCTCAGTCATGTCCGGTTCTCTCTCTGAGTGCCTAGAACGGCGTGGGGACGCGATGCAGGGCGGGTTCGGGCTCCACGTAGCCACGCGGAGTCGGGGGCCGGGGCATCTTGGTGTCCCGCGGCGGCAGCGGCTCGTACGGGACCTGGCTGAGCAGGTGCGAGATGATGTTGAGGCGTCCGCGCTTCTTGTCGTCGTTGTCGACCACCCACCACGGCGCCCACGCGGTGTCGGTGGCGGCGAGCATGGCGTCGCGCGCCTTGCAGTACTCGTAGTGCCGGCTGTAGGACTTCAGGTCCGTCGGGGACAGCTTCCAGATCTTGCGCGCGTCCTCGATGCGGTTCCCCAGCCTGCGGGTCTGCTCGGCGACGCTGACATTGAGCCAGTACTTGACCAGGATGATCCCGTTGTCGACCATCGCCTTCTCGACCGCCGGAACCTGCTCGAGGAAGCGCTCGCTCTGCTCAGGAGTGCAGTAGCCCATCACCGGCTCGACGCCCGCCCGGTTGTACCAACTGCGGTCGAAGATCGCCACCTCACCGGCGGACGGGAAGTGGGCGATGTAGCGCTGGATGTACATCTGCGACTTCTCGCGCTCGGTCGGCGTGGGCAGCGCGATGTGCTTGAACACCCGGGGGCTCGTCCGCTCGGTGATCCGCCGGATCGTGCCGCCCTTGCCCGCCGAGTCCAGGCCCTCGAACACCACACAGACCTTGGCGCCGGTCGACTTGACCCACTCCTGCATCGCCACCAACTCGCCCTGCAGGACCCGCATCTCCTGCTCGTACTCCTTGTTCGTCATCTTCGACCGCGGGGCCGCCTCGGCGTCGTGCTGAACCGGGGGAGCAGCCGCTGTGGAGTTCCCGGAACTCTTCGTCTTCTTGGCCTTGTGCTTCTTCGCCATCTCGTTGACTCCCGGTGTGAGGTGAGGCCGCGTCGCGATGCGGGATAAGGCAGACGGCTACCCATCTCCGTCCATCTCGACCGTAGCGGACGCCCTGGAACCCAGCATCACCCACGACGGGTGACACTCGGTGTTTGCGGCGTCCGGGCGTGGGTTACGCGCCGGCGCCTGTATCTCCCGTCCGCGGCCGGGCAAGGCTCGCTGAACGCGATGACCAGGTAGAGGGCGATGGCGAACGAGACCGTAGCCGCATGCCGGGGAGAACCAGCCGCACAACGATGGCTATCAGGTGGTGCACGATGTCCGAGGGACCCTTGCACTGCGAGGGGGTGAGCTCCAGATCGGCATCGAGGTCCGCGTAGAGCCGCGCACGTCGTGCGTAGGCGTCCACATGCACGACGATCAATGACGCGAGCGAGTGCTGGGTCGAGCGGCGGACGACGGGCCTAGGCCGACGGAATGCAACTGTGTCCCATTGGGTGGGTGGCTCTGCGGGCGGTTACTCGCTGTCGGCGTCGAGTTCAGCTTCGAGCTCGGCTTCGATGACGGCGATGGCGAATCCGAGGGCGCGCGTGATGTTGCCCGCCGCCTCAACGGAGCGGGGTCCGCCGATGATGGGGGCGACGGCGACAAGAGTGCCCTGGACGTCTTCGAGGGTGATGCCGACGTCGACCGCGGTACCGGCGTTGGCCAGGTAGGACGCCGGCGGGGCGCCGACGGCGGCGAGGGCGGCGATCCGCACGAGCATGAGCTCGCGTGGTTCGAGGTTGCACTCCTCGATCGAGGCGAGGGTCATCGCGGCGAGGGTGTCGAGCAGCGGTGTGTCGTCGGACATGTCTGTCTCCTGAGTCGAGTGGACCGCGCCGCCTGCCGGCAGCTCGATTCCACGTGTCACGGTAGGACGCCTCGCCGTGCCCCGCATCACCCGCGCGGGGTGATCCACAACGCACCGCGTCCTCGCTGCATCCTCACGTGCCGTAAGCGCAGCGGACAGCCTGGCTCGCGAAGCGCGAGCTGAGAGGCCTTCGAGCGTGGAGCTGGTCCCTACCGTCGGTCACCGTCAGCCCCGGCGCTTCGCCGGCCGAGTCGTACGAGCTCACTGAAGGGGATCACGAGGAAGAGGGCGATCGCGAAGTACACCGCGACAGCGATGCCAGGGAGAATCAGCCCGACGCCGATGGCGACCAGGTACAGGAGAACGCCGGCCACATCCTTGCGCCGGGACCGGGTGAGTTCCACGTCTGTGCCGAACTCCGTGTAGAGCCCTTCACGCCGAGCGTAGCCGTCAAGCGCCATGCTGAGCAGTCGTATGCACAGGAGCGTCAGTCCGAACACGGTTGCTGCAACGCGCTCGGCCTCGCGATCTCCGAAGGCCTCAGTGATCAAGGTGGTCGGGAACGGAAGGAACACGACGACCAGTAGCAGTAGGAGGTTCAGGCGAAGGTAGACGGGGTCGACGCGGTCGAGTTCCTCTGTCATGGCGCTGTGGCCGATCCAGGCGACTCCGATGGTAAGAAAGCTGACCACGTACCCTACGTAGGAGGGCCAGGCGCTGACCAGCTCGTCGAGCGGCGTGCCGCCGGGGATGACGGCCACTTCGAGGATCAGCAGGGTGATGGCGATGGCGAACACGCCGTCGCTGAACGCCTCCAGGCGGGTCTTGCTGAACGAGCCTCGATTCGACTCTGTCTGTGTCATATGTGTCACGCCTTCGTCTCGGTCATGCGGCGGTGTCGATCCTCGCGCCACGCAGCACGATGATCGACCGGTCGGCGATGACGAGGGAGTCAGAGCGGTCCAGTGGATGCCCGGCGGCTGGCGGTATCGCGGACTCCCCGGATGCTGGGTCGTGGGTGTCGATGAGGCGAGTCCAACGCGCCGCCGGGAGCGATGCCGGGATAGCCATGGTCAGTGGCTCCCGCCAGCCGTTGACGCAGATGAGCAGGTCGTCGTCGAGCGCAGGACTGCCGTCGGCCGCTGTGTCTGGAGCGTCGTGCCCATCCAGGTGGATCACGATCGCGCGTGCGTTCGGGTCGTCCCAGTTGGCCGGAGTCATCTCCGTCCCGGCGGGCGTGAACCAGGAGACGTGCCCGGCGTCAGCACCAGTGAGGAATCGATTGCGCCGCAGGACCGGGTGCTCGCGCCGCAGCCGGATGAGCCGGCGGGTGAAGGCGAGTAGTTCGGCGTCGAGGGACTCCCAGTCGAACCATGCGAGGGGTGTGTCCTGGCAGTAGGCGTTGTTGTTGCCCTGCTGGGTTCGTCCCATTTCGTCGCCCCCCAGCATCATCGGCACTCCGAATGACGTGAGCAGGGTTGTGAGGAGGGCCCGCTGCTGGCGTGAGCGCGATGCGAGGACGCTCGGGTCGTCGGTCGGGCCCTCGATCCCGCAGTTCGACGAGCGGTTGTCGTTCGGTGCCGTCAGCGTTGTCCTCGAGGTTGGCCTCGTTGTGCTTGGTGTTGTAGGAGACCAGGTCGCGCAGCGTGAAGCCGTCGTGGGCGGTGATGAAGTTGACGGATGCGGTCGGGCGGCGAAGCCACCCTCCGTACAGGTCGGACGAGCCGGTGACACGAGTCGCGAAGGAGGGTAGCTGCCCGGCGGTGCCGCGCCAGAAGTCCCGGACGGTGTCGCGGTAGGCGCCGTTCCACTCGCTCCACAGGGCGGGGAACCGTCCGATGTCATAGGAGTCGCCCTGCCCGACGTCCCAGGGCTCGGCGATCGAGCTTGACCAGCGACAGGACGGGATCCTGGGCGATGATGTCGAAGAAGGACGCCGTTCGCTCGAAGACGCCGGACTCCCTCCCCAGCGTCGGGGTCAGGTCGAACCGGAAGCCGTCGACGTGCATCTCCTGGACCCAGTACCGCAGCGAGTCCATGATCAGGCGCAGGACGACGACCGAGTCGGCGTCGAGGGAGTTCCCGCAGCCGGTCGTGTCCACGTACCTGGCGGGATCTGAAGGGTCAAGTCGGTAGTAGTGGGTGTTGTCCAGGCCCCGGAAGGACAGCGTCGGTCCCTCCGCGCCGGCCTCGGCGGTGTGGTTGAACACCACATCGAGGATGACCTCGAGGCCGGCAGCGTGCAGTGCCTGGACCATCGACTTGAACTCCGCGACCTGACCGCCGGGGCGGCCGGCCCGCACGGCCGCGGAGTAGGCGGCGTGCGGGGCGAAGAACCCCAGCGTGTTGTACCCCCAGTAGTTCACCAGCCCGTGCGCGTGGACCGACGGCTCGGTCACGGAGTGGTGGACGGGCAGCAGTTCGACCGCGGTGACCCCGAGGTCGACGAGATGCTGAAGTGCCGCCGGGTGTGCCAGCCCTGCATAGGTTCCGCGCAAGGCCGCCGGAACATCGGGATGCTGCATCGTGAAGCCCTTGACGTGCACCTCGTAGATGATCGAGTCAGCGAGCGGAGTCCTCGGATGGTCGTCGGCGCCCCAGTCGAAGGCCCGTGTCGACGATGATGCCCACCGGGACGCTGCCGGCGGAGTCGAGGCCGCTGTGGTGCGACGGATCGTCCTGCGCGTAGCCGTAGATCTCGGGTCCGTAGCTGACGTCGCCGGTGATGGCCCGGGCGTACGGATCGAGTAGGAGCTTGTCTGGGGTCGAAGCGCAGCCCCCGCGCGGGGTCGTACGGGCCGTCCACGCGGAAGCCGTACCGCTGCCCGGCGCAGCAGGCCGGGAACGAAGCCGTGCCACACCCCGAAGTCACGCTGCGTGAGGGGCAGCCGCTCCTCCGCGCCGTCGTCCGCGATCAGGCACAGGGTGACCGCGTCTGCGCTGGCGGATACGAGGGAGACGTACGCACCCGTGGTGGTGAGTTCCACGCCGAGGGGCAGCGGTCGTCCAGGAAGCACGGGCATCGGGACTCCTCCGGCGCGAACGGGTGCACCGTCCATGATGTCCCTCATGGAGGTGAAGTGCTGATGGGGGGTCCAGCATCAGCCCGCGGGGATGACCCTGCGGAGTCGCCAGTGGCAGACTGCCCGCGTGTCCATGGGTGCCGAGGTTGAGGTGCAGCACGATTCACATCGCAGACGGGCTTCGGCGTTGTACGGGCTCATCATCGGCGCCGCGGTCCTGGCCACCTCCGGGGCCGACGACCGCGTGTGGATCATCGCGCTCTCCGTGCTTGCGACCCTTGTCGTGTACTGGCTGGCGGAGACCTACGTCCACCTCATGGCTGAACGGGCGGTTGAAAGGCACGTCCTGACTCCCCGGACGGCCAGCGTCATTGCGCGTGACGGCCTTCCGCTGATCACCGTGTCCTTCCTGCCGCTTGGGGTGTTGATCCTCGCCGCTCTCGCCGGGCTGCCCGCCAGCACGGCCACGCAGTGGGCCCTGTACGTCAACACCGCCGTACTCCTCATCGAGGGCTATCGCATCAGCCGCGACGCAGGAGTCGTGGGCTTTCGGCTGCTGCTCGCGGTCGCCTTCACCGGCTTCCTGGGGATCGCGCTCGTGGGCCTGAAGGTCGCCATCAGCCACTAGTAGTGGTAGAGTCAACTCCTGAGTGAACACGGGGTGAAGACGTCGAGTCCGTCGATGGCACGAGACCTCCCCGTCGGTCCGTCGTACCGGACGCTGGGTACCGGAAATCATCGGCGGCGGGTGAGCCGCGCGGGAAACCTCGGGCGTAGTGTCACGAGGTGAGGTGGGGAAGGCGCTAAGTCAGGGCACTCCGCGAAGTCGAGGCAGAGGGGGTCGTGTTCGATGACGGACAACCGGACGAGTGCCGGAGCCGACGTTCTCGTCATCTTCGGGATCACCGGCGAGATCCTGGACGCCCGGCGAGATCCTGACGCCCGCGAGCCGACGCCGTCGCGGCCGTCCCGATCCAGCTCGACGTGACCTTCGCCGAGATGGGCGGTGAGTAGCCGCGCGGATCATGGGGCCCGGAGCAGGCGGACAGGCTCGTCGCAGACTACGGCGGCTGGTTCGACCCGTGGACCGTCGACTAGCCGATCCGCCACCAACCCCCGACAGGCCAGGCACCACAACAAACAGGGAGTGAATCAGTGAAGGTCATCATCGTCGGCGGTGTCGCAGGCGGAGCCTCGTGCGCGGCGCGGCTGCGCCGGCTCGACGAGAACGCCGAGATCCTCATGGTCGAGCGGGGGCCATACGTGTCCTACGCGAACTGCGGCCTGCCCTACCACGTGGGCGGCGTCATCGAGCACGAGTCCGACCTGCTCGTCGCCAACGAACAGCTCTTCCGCAGCCAGTTCAACGTCGACTGCCGCACCGGCTGCGAGATGACCAGCGTGTCCCCGGCTGACAAGACGGTCCAGCTGCGTGACGTCGCCACGGGCACCGTGACCACCGAGACCTACGACACCCTCGTCCTGTCTCCCGGCGCGGCATCCGTCCGCCCCCCGATCCCCGGCATCGACCTGCCCGGCATCTTCCAGGTTCGCACCGTGCCGGACGCCCGCGAGATCCGCCAGTGGATCGAGCGCGGGACGAGCTTCCTTACGGGTATGGAGAAGTACTCCGGGTTCCAGACCGTACGACCCCAGCGGCACGCAGTCGTCGTGGGTGGCGGCTTCATCGGCCTGGAGATGGCTGAGAACCTCACCCAGCGCGGGTTCGACGTCACCGTCATCGAACTCGCCGAGCAGGTCCTCACTCCGCTGGACGCGGAGTACGGCGCGCTGGTGGCGGACTTCCTGGAGCAGCACGGAGTGCACGTCGTCACCGGCGATGGAGTCGCCTCATTCGAGCAGGCCGATGATGACTCCCTGAAGGTCACGACGGCCTCGGGCGCGGTGTACCCCGCCGATCTGGTCATCCTCGCCTTGGGCGTCCGCCCGGACACGACTCTGGCCCGCATGGCCGGGATCGAGATCGGTGAGCGCGGAGGTATCCGCGTCGACGAGCACATGCGCACCAGCAACCCGGACATCTTCGCCGTCGGCGACGCCATCGAGGTGCGCGACTTCGTCACAGGGGAGTGGAGCCTGATCGCACTCGCCGGGCCCGGCGAACCGGCAAGCACGCATCGCCGCCGACGTCATCGCCGGGCGCGACTCGATCTTCCGCGGCACCCAGGGCACCTCGATCATCGAACTGTTCGGGTCGGCGGTCGCCTGGACCGGGGCCACCGAGAAGACGCTGAAGCGCCTCGGCGATGACGACTACGAGAAGGTCTACCTCTACCCGAACTCCCACGCCGGCTACTACCCCGGCGCCAAGCCCATCGCGATGAAAGTCATCTTCCGCAAGTCCGACGGACGGCTCCTGGGCGCACAGGCCGTCGGCCAGGACGGCGTCGACAAGCGCATCAGCACGCTGGCACTCGCCATCCAGGTGGGCGCGACCGTGTACGACCTCGAAGAGGCCGAACTCTGCTACGCCCCACCCTTCGGCAGCGCCAAGGACCCGGTCAACTTCGCCGGCATGATCGCCGCCGGCGTGCTGCGCGGCGATATGCCACTACGGCACTGGGCTGACACCCCTGACGCATTCATCCTCGACGTGCGGGAGCCGGTCGAGCTCGCCGTCGAAGGAGTTGCCGGATCGGTCAACATCCCGATCGGCGAGCTGCGCTCGCGGCTTAGTGAGTTGCCGTCGGACCGGGAGATCCTGGTGCTGTGCCGTTCCGGGCAGCGCGCCTACACCGCGACGCGATGCCTGCAGCAGAACGGGTTCGACGCCCGGGTCATCTCCGGCGGCATGCTGTCCCACGCCATCCTGAAGTGACGTGAGCGACGCCATCGCCCTCAGACAGCGGTCCGCGTACTCCATCATGCGTGCCGCACGTCCCTGCAAATGCGCCTCGCTTGAGGCAGGAATGCCCGTGGGGATGAGGTACGTTGCAAGAGCTCTCCCGCGTGAACCGGCCAGTGATGGGAACTGCTGATGACTGACACCAATCTCTATGAGCTCGGCCCCGTGGACTACCTCGTCGTGGAGTTTCCGGCGGGCGCGAGCAGCTTTACCGGGGAGATGGCTGCGGAACTCGTCGCGTTGGTCGAGTCCGGCACGATCCGACTGATCGACGTGCTCATCCTGACCAAGAACGACGACGGAACGGTCGATGCGATCGAGCTCGAGGACGTGGCTGACCTCGGGCCGCTCCAGGCCCTGGAGGCCGAGCTCGCCGAACTGCTGGCGGCGGAGGACGTCGAGCACTTCGCGGCGGCGATGGAGCCAGGAAGTGTGGCCGGCGTCTTGGTCTGGGAGAACCTGTGGGCCGCACCGTTCGCATCGGCGGCCCGGCGTTCTGGCGGTCAGCTGATCGCCAATGGAAGGATCCCGATCCAGGCGATCATTGCCTCGATCGAAGCTGATAGCGCAACGAGCGAAGGGGAATGACATGCCGCTCAGGCCAGCACGAGTAGGACGCGCGGGGGTTGTTGGTGGACCGGTGGCCAAAGTCGCGGTCGTATCGGCCGCTGCTTCGCCCGGCCCGTCCCCGGTCGCTAAGGCCGCGGTAGTCGGAGCAGCCGTGTCGCCCGGTCCGTCCCCGGTCGCCAAGGCCGCAGTGGTCGGAGCGGCCGTGTCACCGGGTCGTGGCCGCCGGCGCATCTAGCGCCGAACTTCCCGGCACATCTCGACCTCGTTGATCGCCCAGCGGGCACGGGAGATCAGGCGGACGCTGGCCGAGACGAAGGTCGATGGACGAGTGTGAGCGCGTCAAGATGCCCCGGATATGCCCCGGAACATGGCGTGCGTATGACCGAGGATGGCGGGGTATGCCGGAGTGTGCACGGGTATGGGCGTGGTCCTAGGGGGCTGGGAACGGCTGGTATTGCGTAGGTCGCGCCAAGCAGTTCACGAAGGTCAACGAAGTCGGTCTGCAGCTGTGGGATCGCATGTTGTGAGAGCAGTTAGAACCTCGCCGAAGGACGCGGGCACCGTCGGTCCCTCAGTTGAGTCGGGTGATGTGCTGGGCGCATGGGGGATCTGTTTCCTAGCCCTTTCCGTAGCCCTTTCCCCGCGGTTCTCGGCGGTTCAGGGTGGGTCTCGCTGACGCGGAGATCGTTGGTACACAACGATTTCCCTCATAGTCGGAAAGGACCTCGGCAACCTTTTAATCCGTAGGTTCGGGGTTCGAGCCCCCGGCGACCCACTCTCGAAAGTCGTTGCGCTGCAACAGGTTTCAGAGATTGCGAGATGGCTCGCAGGCATGTTCATGGGTCTTAGCCCCACGCTTAGCCCCAAACGTACCGATCCGACGGCTGGACTGGGGCTAGGACTGACCTCCGTGGGCCACGGTGCGCCTGGGTGGGCTCGGATGTCGTCCGCTGGCGCGATACCGGCGAATGCGCCATCCGTAGGTTTCAGGCATCGGCCAGTAGTCCCGTGATGGCGCGTTGAACAACTCGATCGAACAGGTCATTGGTGTGGTGAGGTTCGGTCACCGCGGCAGCCAGGACTGATGCGAGGTGTGGGTGCTGGCCGTCTTGTGCTCTCGCCGTGAGGTGCGCGGCTGTGGCTGTCTGCCAGTCACGGCTGGCTCTGCTTGCACGCGCATCCTCCAGCTCGTTGGCGACCAGCATGCGCACGAGGGCGGAAAGCACGCCGACGGCTTCGAGCTTCTGCTGGCTCTGGAGGGCCGATGCGGTGAGCGTCGAGAGAGCCCAGTCGAGGTAGGTGATCGCGTTCGGGCCGAGGACGCCCTGGCCGGCGTGGGCTTCGGTCATCCAGGGGTGGCGCCGGTAGATGGCCCGCGCCTGCCCCGATAGATCCATCAGGCCGTGCGCTCCGGAGCCGACAAGTGCCGGTCGGTAGGTGAACTCGCCGATGACGTGGTCCACCATGAGTTCCAGAAGTTCAGCTCGAGACCGGACTGCGCGGTAGAGCGATGCAGGGGCCGTGCCCATGGCCTGTGCCATCGACCGCATGGTGACCGCGGAGAGGCCATGCTCGTCTGCGTGCGCGATGGCGGCCCGGGCGAGGTCGGAACGGGTCCACCGTGATGCGGGTCCACGGGTCCCGCGCTCGGGGCGCAGCCAGATACTGGACGGCTCGGTCACCTGGCCCCCTTTGTCTGTCGCTCGCAGTCTGGCAGCATATACTGCGAACACTGATCGCAGTATTGAGCGAGTGGAGTCCCATGACCGACGACGTGCACGGCGACGCCTGGACGCCGACGGCATACGCCCACAACGGCGATGTCGACTTGGCGTATGACCGGCTCGCCGGCGCGACGGGAGATCCTCTGCTGCTGGTGATGGGGCTCGGGACCTCGCGCTTCTGGTGGCCGCTGGGACTGGCCTTGGAGTTCGCGCGGCAGGGCTTCGATGTTGCCCGGTACGACCAGCGCGACGCGGGTGAATCGACCCGCATGCCCGACACCTCCACGGGCAACCCATTCGCGGCGCTGTTCGGCAAGAGGGGCGGCGCCTACACCGCTGAGGACATGACCGATGACGCTATCGCGGTGATGGACGCACTCGGCTGGCCGAAGGCCCATGTGTTCGGTCACTCGATGGGCGGAACGATCGCCCAACGAATCGCGCTCCGGCACCCGGATCGCGTCCTGTCCCTCACCACCTCGGCCGCTGTCCCCAGTGATGTGTCAGGCCTTGCCGTGGCGGGCTACGTGCGCTTCGGACTGCTCGCCAAGCTCGCCCGGATGAAGTTCGCCGAGGGCCGAGACGGGGACATCGCGGCGAGTCTTGCGGTGGCCCGGGGCGTGGCGTCGCCCGCCTACCCGTTCGACGAGGCTGCGGCCCGAGAGTGGATCGAGCGGCAGGTGGACAGTGGACCTCGGGACACGAAGGCGCAGAGCCGCCAGATCGGTGCTCAGTGGCACGGGCCCAAGCTCAGCGCCCTGGACAAGCCGACACTCGTGATGCACGGCGACGCAGACCCCATCGTCCGAACGCGCGGAGGACGCGTTACCGCGAAGCGGATCCAGTGCGCCAGTTACGTGGAACTGGCAGGAGTGGGGCACGACCTGCCGCAGCAGCTCTGGAGTCGCGTCGCGACGGACGTCCGTCGTAACGCGAACAGGGCCGAGACTGGTACCGCCTGATCGCCGGGCGTCAGACGTCGAGGCGCCAGACCTTCTCTAGACACCATCAATTATGTCGTGCAAAATAGGTGAGTGTTGATCGAGTTCACCCAGTCGGCGCGCAAGCACCGAATCGGGCGGGCACGGGTCCGACAGGTCCTCGCGGACCCGGTAGCGGAAGCGGTTCTGCCTGCTGAGCATGGACGGCAGGAGCGACTCGTGTTCGTCGGGGACGACGAGTCCGGCCGGGCGCTCGAGGTGATGGCGGTGCGTACGGACAAGGGACTGCTGGTGATCCACGCGATGGACCTGCGACCGAAATGGCGGACGTTGTACGAGGAGGCGAAGCGATGAGCCGCAAGAAGGCAGCGAAGACCACGGCATGGACGACGCCAGACGGCGAGGTGATCACCGAGGCCGATGCCGCCCGCCTGGCGCAGGAGTTCGAGGATGACGACGCGGCTCTTGAAGGCGTGGAGATCACCTTCCCGCGGAAGGCCGGCCGGCCGTCTCTGGCGGGAGGTTCGGGCACCTCGCCGCAGGTGACGTTCCGGCTGTCCCCATCAGTGCGAGAACGGGCCGAGCGCCTCGCAGCGGAGCGCGGGACCTCGGTGTCGGCACTGGCGCGGGAGGCGTTGGAGCAACTCGTCAGGAAGGCCGGATGAGCACCGCTTCATCGCACAGCGAATCCGCACGATTAGCCCCAGCGTTAGCCCCAAACGTACCTGTCTGGGTGGGTCTGGAGCGGTCTGGCTGCGCTGAGATGCGTTGGTACTGCTGACATTTCGGTCATAGCCATGCGGTTCTCCCGGGCTCGCAATCCGTAGGTTCGGGGTTCGAGCCCCCGGCGACCCACTCGAAAGTCGTTGCGCTGCAACAGGTTTCGGGCTGCAATGCGACAACAAGCGTTGTCGTTTCGCGGTGTTGGCCCCTTCTTTGATCCCTTCTTCTTCAACCCACGGATAATCAATCCGCAGCCCATGTGGAATACGCAGATCGCGCGCATCGTGGGAGTGGCGATGCTCCGTCCCCGACGGGGCAAACTGCGAATTCCGCACGGGCATCCTCGCGAGTCCGGCTTGGTGGGCTGAAACCGGTGAGGTTGGCCCGATCGTGCGGACGCGAAGTCAGTTGCTTCGGCTGTTGCATCTAGGTGGCGCTAGGTTCGCTGGAGGTTGCTCGCCCGAGGAAGGCGTTCGCCTGACGGGCACCGAAGCTCGCCACCCGTGTGGCGGAGGTTGCAGCGTCGAAGGTAACCGGCAGCCTGAGGTGACCACCAGGGCCGAATCACCACCTCAGTCACATCATCTGGTGATGTGCTCTCACCACGTCGATCCCTACCGTCGCTGACATGGCCGGCACCCCGCTCGGTCCGAGGGACGAGGAGTCCGACATGTCGATCACCACCACCGGCCTTACGCGTGCTGCCGGCCTAAGTGCTGCTGCCGCTGGGCTCATCTTCATCGCCGTCCAGATCAACCACCCACCGATGGACGCAGCCTCGGTAGCCACCACAGAGTGGGTCGTGCGCAACTCGGCGAAGGTGCTCATGGGTGCGCTGGCCCTCGTCGGCATCACGGGAATCTACCTGCGGCAGGTTCGACAGGTCGGCCTGCTCGGACTCATCGGGTATCTGCTCTTCGGTGCCGGATACCTGCTCATGTTCAGCACCGAAGTCATCTCTGCGTATGTCCTCCCAACGTTGGTGGACGCGACACCCGGATACGTGAGCGACATCCTCGTCGCCGCCGCCGGGGGCACGCCGTCGGGAGACATCGGCGCGATGAAGCACGGTGCTCGCCGTCACCGGTGTCGGCTACATGGTCGGCGGACTCATCTTCGGTATCGCCCTCTTCCGGGCCCGCATCCTCGCTCGGTGGGCAGCGGCACTCCTCGCCGTCGGCACCATCGCGACCGCCTCGCTGGTCGTCCTGCCCGAGTCCTTCAACCGGCCCATGGCCGTCCCGGTCGGCCTCGCACTGATCGGGCTGGGCATCTCGCTGTGGAGCAACCCGAGCTCCCCAGTCGTTGCGGCTGCCGTCGAGACCGCCCGCTTCGAGCACGCGACCGTCTGATGAGCACTCGTCGCACGTCGCAGGTGCCGGGGCCTCCGCCCCGGCAACTGCCGCGGAGGAGCTGGCCGGTGCCCGCCGCCCTGCTGATGCTTGCTGTGATCCCGTTGGTTGCCGGAGCTCTTCGCGTGATCCAACTGCTCGGCGGACCCGCGCTCATCCCGGCCGACGACCGGTTCGCGGACGTCCCACTCCCCTTGGTGATCCACATCGTCGCCGCTGCAACCTTCCTTGCCATTGGTGCCTTCCAGCTCGTGCCGCGGTTCCGCCGTAGGCATCCGGCCTGGCACCGCCGCGCCGGCCGAGTCCTGTTCGTGGCCGGCCTGCTGGTCGCCGGCTCGGCGCTCTGGATGACCCTGTTCTACGCAACGAAGCCCGGAACGGGCCTCCTCCTCTACCTGCTGCGACTGCTATTCGCCTCGGCCATGGCGGCCTGCCTCCTGCTCGGGGTCACCATGATCCGGCGGGGCGACGTCGCCGGACACCGCGCCTGGATGATTCGTGCCTACGCCATCGGTCTCGCCGCGGGCACGCAGGCTGTCACGGGAGGGATCGGTATCGCGCTGTTCGGCCACGGTGTGCTGCAGGGAGACCTCGCGATGGGGTCCGCGTGGTTCATCAACCTTGCCGTTGCAGAGTGGATCATCCGTCGCCAGGACGGATCCGGGAGGTCGAGGCGGTCCGTGCGCCTTGACCAGAGTCCCGCCCGTGCAGGTGTCTCGTCGTGACCGCGACCGTCCGACGGACGTACCAGATGCGCATCTTCGGGCATCTCGACGACCGCTGGTCCAGCTCGCTCGACGGGTTCAGCATCGCCCGCTGTGGGGACGGGACATGCACAATCACCGGTTCGGTCACCGACCAGGCGCAGCTGCACGGCATCCTCGCTCGGCTGCGCGACATCGGTGCCACTCTGGTCTCCCTGCACACGATCGACAGCGACGAGCAGATGCGTTCAGGGCTTGGTCAGCAGGCCTAGCTCGTCACCGCGCCGAACGGCCGCGCGCCGACTCTTCACGCCGAGCTTGGCGTAGATGTTCTTGGTATGAGTGCGCAAGGTGTTGAGCGACACGAACAGGCGCTGGGCGATCTCGGGGCCATCGAGCTCGGTGGCGAGCAGGCCTAGGACCTCGAGCTCGCGGGCGCTCAACGGATCGGGGAGGCTGCTCGCCGCGGAATGGTCGTGTGGCACCGCCGAGACGTGGAGGCTCGCGCCCGGGATGCTGCCAGACCGTGCGAACGCGAGCTTCTGGTCCTCCGGTTCCGCCATTCTCACGGCACGATCGAAGAGTTCCCGCGATGCGCTCACGTCGCCGCGAGCCTGGGCGGTGGCCGCCTGGAGGACCAGCACCTCGATGACCGTGGCATTCCGACCGCCGGCCGTCGCGGCGACCAGCAAGCGTTGCAGCAAGCCCTCGGTCTCGATGAGAAGCGCCGGGTCAGCGCGGACCTTCCCTTGGGTCAGCATGACCTCGGCGAGCGTCACGTGCTCGTACTCGTGCAGGTAGGACAACTCCTGCGTCGCCGATACGTCGTGGTCGCGCGCCCACCGCTCAGCCCCGTCCAGGTCGTCGAGCCGGATCTGCAGCCGAGCCGCGATGGCGGGCAGTGGTCGCACGTTCGGTGAGAAGTCGCCGAGGTACACCTGCTGTGCGTGCATCACGAGCGCGAGGGCTCCGGCGAGGTCGCCCTCGGCTTCGGCGAGCACTGCCGCGACTGCCCGCGAGCGGTAGGCGTACGTAGGGAGACCGTGCTCTTCGCCGAGCTCGCGCGCCGCGACGAGTTGGTCGCGAGCCGCATCGAGGTCCCCGCGCTCCAGGGCCAGTTGGGCAAGGCCGACGCGGATGTCCGCTGCTCCTCGCGGCGTCCCGCCCGGGGAGCCCGCGGCCAGGTTCAGCGCCTCGATATAGGTGGACTGCGCATCGCGAAGTCGACCTTGGGCCATCTGGATCTCGGCAACGGTCAGGTAGCAGCCAATGGCATCGGAGATGTGCTGGGCGCGGCGAAGCCCGTCGATGCAAATCGCGTAGGAGTGGAGCGCCTCGTCGAGCTCCCCGCTCGACCAATGCGCGAGCCCAGACAGGCCGGCGGCTCCGGCGCGGACGACATAATCTTCCGGGGCGGCGGCTGCGATCGCTCGTCGGGCGTGGCGGTGCGTCGCGGGCAGGTCTCCGGATACCAGGCAGAGGCCCGTTCTATAGAGCTCGACGGCTCCCGGAACCCTGGCCAGCTCCGCAAGGTCAAGCGCGACGGGCGGACTGTCGGACGAACCCTTCGTGCCGCCCGCGCCGAGGGCCGACTGGATCGCGGGAAGCTGGCGTTCGATGTCGCCAAGGCGACGTTCGACATCGCCGAACTCGTTACTGGACATCAATGCGCCGACAAAGGCGATCGCGAGGACCGGGCGCTGCTGGACCACCTCGTCGGGCACGTCATCGAGCCAGCGCCGCAGGGTGGCCTCCTGCCGGGTGCGCTGCAGGGCCGGAGTGGCCTCCTCGATGAGATCGGCAGCCCGATCGACGGCCCCCGCGGCCAGTGCGCATCGGACGGCGGCAACGGAGTCTCCAGCCACCTCATACCAGCGACTTGCTCGCAGGTGCAGCGCCGGAACGACGTCCGGCCGGTCGTCGCGCAGGCGCGCCTGGAGCACGTCCGCGAAGAGGTGGTGGTAGCGGTACCAGTTGCGCTGGTCGTCCAGCGGGACCAGGAACAGGTTCGCGCGCTCCAGCCCCTCGAGCATCGCCCGGCTTCCGCTCCGCTCGAGGACGCTGTCGCACAGGTCCCCGCTGAGCACGTCGAGAATCGATGTCCGCTCGAGGAAGTCGCGAACCTCGTCGGACTGACGGGAGAGCACCTCGTCGGCGAGGTAGTCGACGATATATCGATCGGTTCCGGCGAACCCTGCGATGAAGTCGCCGGTGTCATCCCGACCCTGCATCGACAGGGACACGAGTTGGAGGGCGGCCGCCCACCCCTCGGTCCGTGACTCCAGGGCCGAGGCGTCTGCGGATGCGATGGGAAGTCCGCCGACGTCGGCGAGATACGACGCGGTCTCGTCGACAGTGAAGCGCAGGTCGCGGGCGCGGATCTCGACCAGCTCGCCACGAGCCCGCAATCGCGCAAGCGGCAGGTTGGGGTCGGCTCGGGTGCTGACAACGACGTGCAGGTTCGCAGGCCGGCGTTCGAGCAGGAACGTCATCCCCTCGGCGACTTCAGGACTGTCTGCAAGGTGGTAGTCGTCGAGGATCAGGTCGACCTCGTTCGTATGATCCCCGATCTCGTTGAGGACGGCGGTCAGCATCTCCCTGGTGGGAGGCTGCCCGGCGGCGAGCAATGGCAGCGCGCCTGCCCCGATCCCTGGTGCGGCTGAGTTCAGCGCCGCCACGACATAGAGCCAGAAGGCACCCGCGTGGCTGTCGGAGTCGTCGAGCGACACAAACGCCACGGACTTCGAGCCAGACGAAGCGCGCGCCAGCCAAGATGCGAGGACCGTCGTCTTGCCGAACCCGGCTGGGGCGGAGACGAGGGTGAGCGTGGCGTGGGCGCCGGCGTCCATCAGCGTGAGCAGTCGAGACCGGGATACCAGCACGTCTCGCAAGCGCGGGGCGGAGAACTTGGTCCTGATGAGGGTGCTGGCGATGGTGGCTCCCCCTGTAGTCGAGCCGGATGTTGGGACTCTAGCCAATCCGGACCCGAAGGTGCGGCGGTCGAGGTTCGGATGGGAAGTGGATCGGAATTTGGCGCTGTCATCCTGACCCTCAAACGCTGGTGGCACAGCCTCCTTCTCCGTGCTTCGGGCCGGGCTCGCGCTGCGACTTGGGGACGATGGCGTGGCCGGCGGTGGCCCTTTCTTTGACCCCTTCTTCTTCAACCCACGGATAATCAATCCGCAGTCCCTGTGGAATCCGCAGATTGCGGTGTCGGGCGGCTCGTCACTGAACGTGGGAGATGGGCGAAACAACGGATTTCGCACGGGCATCTCCGCGATGCCGGCCGTGACGCCAGAAATCGCCGAAGACGGCCCGATCGTGCGGATGCGTAGTCCGTGGGTTCAAGGTGGCTCCACGTCCTGGGTGTGGAGGGAATCGGACATCACGGATCGGACGCGGTGGGCGCTCGGTGCGTGATCCACGTGAGTGCGGGGGGCGTGGACGGGGGGTTGCTCCCGCTCACGAGACGAAGCGACGGATCCTCGACAGCGGCTGCCAGAGGCGAGTCTCCGCCCCGGCGACGGATTCGGAGTTGGCCTAAGTGCCGAGTTGTGCCTCAACGCGGCCTGCGGTGATTGCGTCGGTTAGCGCGGAATGGTCTCGTTCGTTGAGGTCCGCGTATGTTTCCGCGAAGTCGGCGATGGCGTTGTCGAAGCGGTCCCGTCCACCGAGGTAGGCAGCGATCGCCACGCGATCACCGGATCGGGCGTGCGCGCGAGCCAACGTCTGACCGCAGACGCGGCCGTAGAGGGTCATGGCGTCGGGTCGCATCTCCTCTATGACGGCAGAGCCCTTTCCGTCGCGCAGCTGGCGCAGGTAGAAGTCACGCGGTACCCCGTCGAGGCCCGACACGTGCTGCCAGCCGAGGAAGATGTCACTGCTGGCCTGCATGAGTTGCTGACCCGTGACGACGCGTTGGCCCTGGTTCTTGAACCCGCTCGGCTTCGTGAAGCCTGAGAGGACGGACGACTGGGCCTCCTTGGCCTGCAGGAACAGCGGATCACCGCCGTTGAGACCCTCGAAGAGAAGGATCCACGCTCGCGTGCCCACGCTGCCGACGCCGACGACCTTGCGCGCGACCTGCGACAGCTTGAACTGCTCGAGGAGGTGACGTCGATCCCACTGCAGGGTGCGCCGATACGAGCGGACTAGGACGCGAAGTTCGTCGTACGTCGCTGCTGCCGCGTCCTCAGAGACCAACTCTTCGATCGGGACAACAAGAGGCGGTTGGCTGATGATCCGGTGTTGCCCGTCGACTAGTCGGGTTAGCTTGGAGAGCGCCTGGACGCTGTCGCGGGTGCGTGCCTTGTCGAACACTGCTTGTGCCCTGGCTGTGCGTCGGGCACCGGCCTGCCTGCTGATCTGGGTCATGAACTCGTCCATGTCGAGCGAGGAGTACCAGACGGCCATGTTCCCTTGGCTGGCGAGCGAGCGCATGGACTGCCGGTAGGCCGATACACAGCCGGTCACGACGGCGCGTCGTTTCTTCGCGGAGAATCCATTGGCGCGCCCCGCGACCGCGAGGCTGGCCGCCAGACGCTTGACGTCCCACTCGAAGGGACCAGGGTGCGTCTCGTCGAAGTCGTTGATGTCGAACACCAGCCGGCGTTCGGGTGAGGCGTAGACGCCGAAGTTGCTGAGGTGGGCGTCCCCGCACAATTGAACGTTCAGGCCCGAGTTCGGTGTCGACGCCAGGTCCGAGGCCATCAGCAGTGCGGCTCCTCGGTAGAACGCAAACGGTGAGCTGGCCATGCGGCCGTAGCGGATGGGGACGAGGTCAGGCACGCGGATGGCGGCCTGCGTCGCCAGCAGCGCGAGGGGGTCGGCGCGTTCGCCGACGTGGAGGTCGGCGTGCCCGGCCAGGGGAGCACGGGTACGAGCGGCTTTGCCCGAAGTAGCGCGCTCAGCCTCGCTCCGGTGGGTCACCTTGGTCGCAGGAGCAGTCGGTTCGGCGCGCTCGGTGGACTGGGGAACCTGAGCGGGGTTCGTGTTTGGCTCTTCCGTCATGGTGCTGCCTCTTCCGTGGTGGGGTTGAACGGTCAGACATACGCGCCTCGGCGAAGCCATCGCAGCGCCATCGATCCCCACAACGGGGGAAGGTAGAAGGTGACGAGGCGGAACGAGATGGCCACCGAGATCGCGATGGAACTGGGGATGCCGATCGCTTGGAGGCCCGCGGTGATGCCGGCTTCGGTCACCCCGACCCCGCCCGGCACGGGCATGAGCCCTGCGAACAGGCTCACGGCGGTGTTGATCAGGATGAGCTGGGACATGGCCGCGTGCTGGCCGAAGGCGGCCAGGCACAGCCCGAGGACGGCGGCCTGCACGACCTGACCGCCGAGGTTCCCTCCTAGCATCTGAGCCACATTCCGCGGATGGCGCAGCACGGCCAGGGCCCCGCGGGCCTGTCCTGCCTGGTCACGAAGCGCCGACAGCGATCCTCGGACGCGCCCGAGGTATCGGCGCCGCAAGCGGGGGACTACCAGGACGATCACGACCGATATCAGGGCGAGCGCCAGCATGATGGTGAGCGCCGACGGGTCTGAGGACGTCGAACTCGAGGTATCCGTGGTGCTGGACCCGGTCGACACGGGTTGGGTGAGCCCGGGGAGGCTGGACAGGGAGATCCCTATGAGGAGGAGGCACTGGACGACGAAGCCGCTGAAGCTGTCGACGATGCCGATCGAGACGGCGGCTCCAGACGCGACTCCGAAGCTCTGGAAGAAGCGGACGTCCATCGCGATGCGTGCTGCCGTGGCGGGCAGCACCAGGGCGATGAACTGCAACGCGTACTGCAGCATCAGCACGGGCAGGTAGCGCAGCGAGGCCGTCGTTGCGCCGAGCGTCGAGAACCCGAAGAAGACCTGAGCCAGCGGTGCGACCACCAGAGCGGCCGCAAGCCATGCCCAGTCGGCCGATTGGAGGTCGGCCCAGATCTCGCTGAAGTCGACGCCGGACAGCGCGCTGATCAGTCCATAGGTCACCAGGACGATGAGGGCCGCCTGCGCGAACGACCGGACGGACACGCGGCGAACCTGCTCAAGCTCGGGTGCCTCGGCTCCCGTCACCGAGACAACGCGGTCGCGCAGCACTGCCAGGTCCCACTCACCGGCCTTGATGCGGGCCCGGGTGGCGCGATCGAGGACGGCCGGCTGCAGGAACGGCAGCAGCGCGACCAGCCCGGCGTCGCCGAGCACCCGCTGCGCAGAGGCGACCGCCCGATCGGCCCCGACCACCAGGGCCGTCGCGGCCATCAGCCGGGCGCGGTCGAACATGAGGTCGCGAGGCTCCGCGGCGGCACGCGCCTGCGCGAAATCCGTGAGTGTGAGCAGGCCGTCCTGGTCGCGAACCAGGCGAGTGCCGTCTATGCGCCGGTGGGCGATCCCGGCGTCGTGCAGCGTGGTCATGAGCTGCCACGCCTGGTCGAGGAGGGCGTCGTGGGCGTCCTCGGGTGCGAGGTCCGCCAGCGAGGTGCCGGTTGGCCCGCGCGTCACGAGGAGGCAGTCACCGTCCGCCGACCGTCCTGCCACGACGACGGCGGGCACTCGGACGCCCGCGCGCTCGGCGAGCACGGACATCAACGCTGCGTGCTCGACCCGGGCCAGCCGTGTGGTCCCGATGCTCAGGTGCTCGCCGCGCCGGGTGGCAGTGGCCCAGCTGGAGGCCAGCAGCTGGGAGTTCCAGTCGTCGCGGCCCAGGACGCTGATGGAGAGTGCCTCACTCCCCGGAAGGCGTGCGGAGTAGGTGGCGGCGCCCGATGGGGTCTGCGTGTGGTCGATGACATCTGCGTCGTCGATGCCCAAGTCGGCGAGTGCCTCCGCGATCCGGGTGGGGGAGGGGTGGCCGCCGGGTGACCCGACGAGCAGGTGCGAGAGTGCCGCGGCCGACACCCCCAGTAGGAAGCCGGCCAGGGCGCCGATCGGATAGGCGATGCCGATCGCGACAGCGCTGACCGCCACGACGCCGAGCAGGACGCGGCCGACCAGCCGAATCGGATAGGCGAGGTGCGGCGACGCTGCGGTGATGACTGCCGTGATCACCCCGACCCGGACCGCGGTGTAGACCGGCGGGGAGGTGTCGGTCCACAGGGCCGCCCAGGACCCGTCCCAGCTCGTCCCCGCGAAAGCTCCGGCGAGCCCGGCGACCGCGAAGGCGATGAACGCGGCGAGGAGGAGCAGCGGCCCCAGGAGGCGACGATGCGGCGTCAGCATGGGCACGATCACGAGCACGACAGCCCACAGCGTTGCTGTCGCATAGCCGGCAGTGAAGGTCCAGGTGAGCCACGATGGCAGGGCCTGGATCGCTGTGGTTAGGGACTGGTCGATGGTCGACGGACCCGGGGCAACCGGCGCCAGCAGCAGGAGGGCCAGCACGCTGATCGTCAGCAGAACGCCATCGGTCGGCCGTCTGCGTGCCGGCGCGCCGGCTTCGGAGGAGTACCACCGGAATGACCGAACGCGCAGCCGGGATCGCGGCTGGCGTTCTGCGGCCTCGACGGCCATGGCCCTCCCTGCTGGTGCCCGAGACGACGCCACCGCGGCGCCCTCGCTAGGTGCTGGTGTGCGTCTAGCGGCGGGGTCCTCGGTCGTCTCGCCGATCGTCGCGACGATCCTGCCGCCGGTCCACGCCGTTACTGACGACCTTCGCGGTGCCGACGACAGCAGCGGTACGCGCTACAGGAGCGCCCACGACGCCGACGCGTCCTACTCGTCTGGGGCCAAGTGGCATGTCAGTTCCCTTCCGTTACGGCCTCGAGGGCCAGTTCGGCTTCCATGGAGGCGGCGATTGCCTGGAGCGGTATGCGCCCGGTGGCGACGAGTTGGCCTCCTGCGTGACGTGCGGCGGACGCGAACGGCGCTGCCCACGTGTTCTCCCACACCAGTACGCCGGCGACGGTTCCTGGCTCCATGGCGGCGGCGAGCATGTCGACGTCGTCAGCGGCGAGGATCTCCGCGATGTATGACTCGAGTTGCCGGATCTCGTCCAGTCCTTCAATGTCGTCGATCTCCATCGCGTCGATGGATCCGTCCTCGTTCTTGATGATGATGAGCAGGTCCAGGATGCGGATGATCCCGGCGTCGGACAGGCGAGCGAGCTCGGCGGCCATCTCGCCGGTGAAGCTCTGCTTTCCTGCGGGGAATTCGATGACCAGGTAGTCAACGGGTCCCATGGTGTCGAGGTCTGCGTCCTCGTCTGTCATGGCGTTCCTTTCCTTGTTGGAGAGCGAATCAGCTGCTCTTCTGTGTGGGTCCTTCGGCAGCGCTCGCGGACCACTGCGACCCGTCCGCCGCGAGCTGCTTCTTGAACGCCTCCAGGCAGGCACCCGACAGGAACTCGTCGACCGTGCAGTTCTGGCCCTGCGGCGCGGTAAGGCCCATTCCGTTGAACTGGGTGACCTGAGCACTCGGCGGATTCTGGGGCAGTGGAAGTGACGCGTCCGACGACTGCGGGCACGGTGCGCCCTGGGTCACGGCGTTGGCGCTGAGGGCGTTCTCCCACTGCTGGTTCTGGCCCTTCTCGCGGACGACCAGGAGGTTGGGAGCCAGTGCGGTCTGGACGCCGCTCTTGAGGAGGTTCCAGCCGTTGGCCTTGACGACGGCATCGATCTTCTGGATCTCCTCCGATGACGCCGTGTTCGGGTACAGCACGATGGTGGCGCTGCCGTCCTCGTTCTGCTTGATCTGGCGGTTCCCGATCTGCGAGTTCTTCACGGTGCCGAGCGCGTCGAGCTGCTTGGCGCCGCCGTAGATGACGACGCTGTAGAACTGCACGTCGTCCTGCTCGGACGTGTTGAGCGTCGACTCGTCTGCACCGGAGTAGTCGGGGAATGACGGGACCTGCGGGATGTGCACGAGGGAGACGACGTCGTTCGGCAGGTTGGCCATGACATATCCACCGCAGGCATCAGGTGGGTTGCCGGCCGGCGGCGCCGAGTCCACGTCAGCGAAGGGAGCGTGCGACGCCACGTCGCGGTAGAACTGCACCTCATCGACGACCGGGGACGGCGGGAACTCCGAACCGATGCTGCCCGAGAAGGACCCCGTCTGCACGAGGAAGTGCGGGATATCCGTGAGCTCCTGCTCGGTGGGAACCGGCGCGTCCGCGAACGTCACGATGGGGCTGTTCGTCTGGGCGTCGTACCACAGCTTCGCGGGCAGCACGCTCTGCGAACTGCAGTTGTCGACGGGTGTGTCCGTCAGCTCGCCCGTGGTCGCGTCGGTCAGGTAGGCCTTGATGGTCGGAGTCGGCGTGTCCGTCGGCCCGCCGTAGCCGAACCGGTCGTAGTCACCGAGACCGTCGTTTGCGAACGACCAGTAGCTGCGGCTCACGATCACCACGTCGGGGGTCGTCTGCGAAGACGGCAGGAGGGCGACGTTCTTGCCCTGGTTCTGCATCGAGGTCACGACGCTGTCAGGGGTATCGCTGGGCATGAGGTAGAGGGTGTAGCGGCGCTCGGGGGCGAGGATGGGGTTGCCGTCGACGAACGGATTGGTCGACCCCTCATCGGGAGTGATCGCGCTGTCGGAGAACTTGAACAGCGGCACCCCCTTCGCGGTGTACAGGTACCACGCCATCCAATTCGAGTACGGGAAGTCGCCCTCGACAACGTAGGCCCAGTCCGCAGTGGCGTCGGTCAGGTGCTGGCCTGCGGCTGTGTAGCCCGCGGAGAAGCTCGGCTGGATCGGATAGAAGTCCGCCGTGGAGGCGTCGAACACCTGGGGACACACGTTCCCACTGACAGCGGCCACGGGTGCAGAGCTCACCAAGGACGACCCTGTCCCCGCGGGCGTTGATGCGGTGGACGTCGCGACGGGTGCGCTGGTCCCGGAGGCGGTGCATCCGGACAGAGCCAGCAGCGCGGCAGTCGAGCCGATGATCCAGCGGGTCGAAGTCCTCATCGGCTCTCCTCGATCGGTGATTGTTCCTGGGTCCTCCGGGCGTTGCCGGCAATGAACGCGGCGACGTCATCGGGTCGGTCCTCCTGTGGGTAGTGCTTGGCCCGCATCACCCTCATCCAGGGGAGGTGCGCGGCCTGGAGGATCGGGAAGCCGAACCTGCGCAAGGACAGGATCGGGTCCAGGCCGCCCCAGGCGACGTCCACGGGATACGGCGCGAAGCGGCAGTCCACGACGTCGTGCCACGGACCGACGTCCTTCTGCCGCAGGGCACGCATGATGCGCAGGTAGGCGGCGCCTTCGTCTGCGTCGAGGAGGAGCCGACGGTGGACGTCGATCTCCTCGTCCGTCACGGCGTGGGCGTCCGCGATGCCGACACGTAGCATCAACTCTCGGAAAAGGCGTGGCGAGGTGAGCACACCCCTGAACCTGCTCGCGAACCGGCCATAGATCTCGCCGGGGAACGGGGGGTGATCCATGCTGAGCAGGGTGTTGAACACAGTGAGGGAGAGAACCCGCTCCGGATCGGCCAGAACGGCCTGGAATCCGACAGGCCCCCCGGCGTCGTGTACGACCAAGTGGAACCGGTCGATGCCCAGCGCGTCGATGGCGGCCGTCGCGAAGTCGCCCAGGCCGCGGATGCTGTAGTCGAAGTCCGACGGTCGGTCCGCCAGGCCGAGCCCGGGCAGGTCGAAGCAGAGCGCACGGAAGCCCTGCTCGGCCAGCCGAGGGATCACCTTGCGGTAGAGGAAGCTCGAGGTCGGCAGCCCGTGCATCAGGACGACCGTCTCGCCGCTGCCCTGCTCGCGTACGAAACTGGTGATCCCGGCCGCCGTGAAACGACGCCCGGCGATGCGATGGGCAGCCAGCGTCGCGTCGACCTTCCGGGTGTCGATCAGGGCGGCCTCCGTCGTTCATGCCCCGCGGCAACGAGGTCCCCTGATCTCATCGGGTCGGAGGCAGGTGCGCGTCATCCGAAGCGGATGAAGCGAAGTGGGGTGGCAGTGAGTGCGGCGAGCGCTACGCGCGTGCTGGCGGTTCGACGAGTCCGAGCGCTTGGGCCCGCAGTACAGCCTCGCCTCTTGAGGAGACGCCGAACTTGCGGTAGATCGACAGGGCATGCGTCTTCACCGTGTTCTGCGAGAGGAACAGGCGCTGGCCGATCTGCGGGAAGCTGAGGTGGCTGGGCAGGAACTGCAGTACGCGGATCTCCGCAGTCGTGAGGGGCACCGCCGACCCTGACTCGATGGCCATGGATCGCAGCGATTCCATGGCTTCGACGAGCATCGACTCGACGAGCGTGCCCTTGAGGTCCGCGGTCATCTTCCGCTCGGCCTCGTTCGCCAGGATCCGCGCGGTGGCGCCGTCTCCGAGCAGCATCGCAGTTCGTGCCTGGAGCAAGCGGCCGGTGACCGCGAACCAGGGTGCGATCGCGGCGACCATTCCGCTCAATCGACGAGCTTTTGCGAACGTGGCCTCGGCTGCCCGGCGGTCACCGACCGTAGCCTGCGCGAACGCCTGCGCGGTGACGGTGTGGGCACTCGTTGCGAGACGGTCGAGGTCATGCTGCCGGATGAGCTCCATCGACCGCGTGACCATCGAGACGCCGGCGTCACGATCGCCTCCCAAGATCGACAGGACCCCGAGGAAGGCGAGGGAGTCCGCCTCGATGACGGGGACGTCGAGGGCTGCCGCGAGCGCTCCGGCTTGCAGGATGCTCTCCCGTCCCTCGTCGAGGTCGCCCAGCAGAGTCAGCGCGACTCCGCGGAGCCAGGCGGTAGGAGGTCGGAACCCCGAGTCGGGGGGAAGGCCTTGGAGGGCATCCCCGCTGAGTGCCACAGCGTCGTTCAGCGACGGGCCGATCAGCACCAGGAGAGTGGCCAGGGACGCGCTGTACTCGTCCGTGGCGACTCGGCCTCGCCAGTGGCGGCCCGCGTGCGTTTCCGCAGCCAGCGCCCACCGCTGCATCCGGGCCCCGTCCCCCTCCTGGAGTGACAGCCAACTGGCCGCGAGCGTCAGCCAGCGGTCCTTATGGATCTGACGGTCCTCAAGGTCGGCCAGCCACGAGCGCAGCCGGTCGGGCCGACCTGAGCCGATGCACGGGAGGATGCCCGACCAGACCAATTGGCCCAAGAGTTCGAGCTCGCCGGACCGCTTGGCGTGCCGGATAGCGGCGTCGAGGTCTCCCTCGTCGGCCAGCCAGCGCGCGGCACGCGCGTGCAGACGCGGAGCCGTCGCCTCGTCCTCGGCCTGAAGCTTGGTCTGGAGGCACTCGGACAAGAGGTGGTGGTAGCGGTACCGGGGCGGCGTGGCGTCCAACTCAATCACGAGTTGGATCCGACGGGCGAGATCGGCAAGTACGGCACCGCCGTCGGCGCGCCCAGTGACCGCGTCACAGACGGGACCGCTCAGCTCCTCCAGTATGGAGGTCTCCAGAAGGAAGGAAACCTGGTCGGCTGGGAGGGCGTCGAGGACCTGGGACTGCAGATAGTCGCCGAGGAACCGGCGGAAGTCCCCTGTCGTGACGCCATGGCCGTCGCGCTGCGCGAGGGCGGCGAGGTACAGCCCCACCGCCCAGCCTTCGCTCTTCTCGAGCACATCGGTGAGGGCTGGCCCGTCGATAGAGGCACCGACGTCGGCGAACACGCGTGCCGCCTCGGTCTTGTCGAGGGCAAGGTCGCGTACTTCCACGAGCCTGCCCTGGGTGCGGGTGCGCGCCAGCCACGCCGGCGTCGCGTCGCGCGTCAGGAGCGCCATGGTCGATCCGGAGGGCACTCCGTCGTGGACGGCTTCGAGCAGTTGGTGGCAGCCGGGATGCCGCAGCAGGTGAGCGTCGTCCACGACCAGGACGTACGGATCGCTTCGCGAGGCCGCCAGCCCGCGGATCGCCGGAAGGAGCACGGCTGAGAACTCCGGTTCGGTGCCCGTGACGGCGGCTCGGGTCCGCGGTGCCGGGGGGCCGAGGGCCTCGAGGGCGTTCACCAGCACGATCCCGAAGGCGGCGGGGTCGTCGAGGTGGGGTGACAGCGGGATGGTTGCGTGCGGTCGGGCGTCGACCGCGGCCCATTGCGCGGCAAGCGTTGACTTGCCCGATCCGGCGGCTGCGCTGATCACGACCACGGGTGCAGCGGACGCCTCCGCTAGCGCGGCCAGGAGCCGATGGCGAGGCACCCGAATCTCGCTCGCTCCTCCGTCCACGTTCACCTCCCTTGGCGGCCGAGTCTAGGGGCGCGGCGTGAGGAGGTCGGAGACGCGCGAGTCGGACAAGTCATCCGATCGGGAGGACGCGGCCGGGCGCCGCTGCGACGAGCCTGTGCCCATGTCGAATCCGTTGGGGGCGCTCGTGCCGCCGTGGATGCGGTCCTACGACCGCTCGTGGTTCCTTCCGGACGTCATCGCGGGAGTCACTCTCGCCGCGGTCGCCATCCCCGAGTGCATGGGCTACACGTCGATCGCGCAGACGCCCGTCGTCACCGGCCTGTACACCGTGATCTTCCCGACGCTGCTGTTCGTCCTGCTCGGTTCCTCGCGGCTCCTCGTGGTCGGGGCGGACTCCGCGACGGCGGCTATCCTCGCCGCCGGACTCACGTCCGCGGCCATCCCCGGTGCCACCCCAGGCAGCTCGGAGTGGCTTGCGTACACGAGCTTCATCGCCCTCCTCTGCGGTGGGCTGCTCGTCCTCGCGCGCATCTTCAAGCTCGGGTTCATCGGTGACTTCCTGTCGGCCTCGGTCCTGATCGGCTTCCTCACCGGTGTCGGCGTGCAGGTGCTCACCGGCCAGATCCCCGAGTCTGCTCGGCATCCCCAAGGGCACGGGCAACTGGTTCCAGCAGCAGTGGGCGTGGATCTCCAACCTGGGCAGCATCTCGTGGCCGACGTTCGCCTTCGGCCTCGGCACGATCCTCATCATCCTGGGTTTCAAGCGCTTCGTTCCCAAGGTCCCGGGCGCCATCGTGGCCGTGGTCCTGTTCGATCGGCATCTCGTCGGCCATCGACGCCCAGGCCGACGGCGTGGCCATCGTCGGCGCGGTGCAGGGCGGCTTCCCGCCGATCGGGCTGCCACAGGGGATCAGCCATGGCCAACATCGGCATCTGCCTGAGCATCGCCTTCTCCTGCTTCGTCCTGATCATCGCCCAGAGCGCCGCGACCTCCCGCAGCTTCGCGATGAAGAACGGGCAGAAGGTGGACGTGAACCGCGACATCCTCGGCCTGTCCGGTGCCAACTTCGCGGCCGGCCTGACCGGCACGTTCGTCGTCAACGGCAGCCCGACCAAGACCCAGATCCTCGAACGAGGAGAAGGGCCGCACCCAGCTCGCCAACCTCGACGATGTCCGTCGTCGTGCTCCTCGTCGTGCTCTTCTTCACCGCCCTGCTCACGGACATGCCCAAGGCAGTCCTCGCCGGCATCGTCTTCCTCATCGGCTTCGACCTGATCGACATCACAGGCTTCAAACGCATCCTGCGCTCGCCGCAAGAACGAGTTCATCGTCGCCCTCATCACCGCGATAACCGTGTGCGCAGTGGGCGTCGAGCAGGGCATCATCCTCGCGATCGTCCTGTCGATCCTCGACCTCATCAGACGCCAGTACAAGCCCGCCGACTTCGTCGTCGGCATCGACGAGAAGGGGCGCAAGGTCTACCGGGCTGCCGCCGCCGGCATCCAGACCGAGCCGGGCCTCATCGTCTTCCGCTACGACGCCGAGCTGTTCTACGCCAACGCCAACCGCTTCGTCGACGACGTCGAACTGCTGGTCGAAAACGCACCAGACCCGGTCAGGTGGCTCGTCGCCGACGCTACGGCACTGACGGACATCGACTACTCCGCCGGCATCAGCCTCGGCGGGCTCATTGACTACCTGCACAACCACGACATCAGATTCGTGCTGGCCGGCGCCGACCAGCAGGTGCTCGACACCCTGGAGTCGTTCGGCCTGATGACAAAGATCGAGCCAGGTGACGTCCAGCCCAGCGTCGGTGGGGCGATCGATGCGTTCCGACTGGCGCGGACCTCGTGACCGCCGGTGCGACCTTCCCCAGCGACGGGGGGACTGACATGGCATCCGACGAGAGCCGTCGGCATAAGTCCTTCTCCACCGGCTAGACGTATCGTCCCGCTCCGGCTTCCTGCTTGGCTCCTACTACACCGGCCTATCCCTCCAGCCGAACCTGCTCTCCCGGGGTTAGTTGCTCGTCAACCGGCTCGTGATCAACGGGACCGCTGCCGCGGTGCGTTCCCTGCTGACCGGTGGACCCGTGTACGTATCCGCCGTGCCGCGCATGCCGGTCCTCGGCAGGGAACCCGGTGGACACGCCTTCCGCGGACTCGACGCGTCCCGACGGCGAGACCGTTCCGGGCGTCATCATCGTGGGATTCGATGCCGGTCTGTTCTTCATCGACTCAGATGCACTCGAGGACCGGATCCGTGACCTCGCCCATGAGTCGGAGGGGTCGGTGAACGTCGTAGTAATCGACTTCGAGGGCGTCAACTACATCGACTCGCAGGGCTCGGCGAACGTCGGGGCGATCGTCGACCTCGCCCGAAACCACGACGTCGCCCTGCGTCTGGCCAGAGTCAAGCCCCAGGTGCTTGAGGTGCTCGACCGGGATGGTGTCGTTGAACGACTCGGCGCCACCAACGTCTTCGGCGGAGTCTTTGAGGCGGTCGAGGACCGGATCCCGCCAACCCCGTAGGGGCACCGTCGAGGGGACTATTGCATTGGCCGACCGTAGGGCGTGCGGGATCGTGGGCGGCGACTCCCCGCTCGACGCAGGGCTCAAGGAGCGAGATCGTTCTCGTAGGGTCAGGACCGAGCCGTTCCGATGCAGTGCCACTGGAGGCAGCCATGCGCGACAGCGTCGCCGGACCGAGTGACGGGTACGTCGAGCTCCTGGGTCGACGGTTCTACCGGATCGCCGACTTCGACCGGCTCGCACCCTTCTTCATGACGGTGGTCGGCGCGGGCGACGGGTGGCTGTTCGTCTCCAGCACTGGAGGCCTCACGGCGGGCAGAGCGCGGCCGGACTCTGCGTTGTTTCCGTACTACACCGACGACAAGGTCAGTGAGAGCGCCGGACAGACGGGTGCCGTGAGCGTCCTGCGGATCGGGGGATCTGGCGACGAGCCGGTCCTGTGGGAGCCGTTCGCCCCAGCACATGTGCTCGACCAGGGCGTGCAACGCAATCTCTACAAGGACGCCACCGGCACGGAGCTCGTGTTCGAGGAGATTCACCTCGGACTCGGGCTGCGTCTGCGGAGCAGGTGGCAGATCGGCAGTCGATTCGGCATCGTCCGAACCTGCGAGCTCGCGAACATCGGAGAGGCCGCGCGAGATCTCGACTTGATCGACGGGTTCGTCAACGTGCTGCCCGCAGGAGTCGACGTCCAGGTGCAGAACCGACTAAGCAACCTGCTCGACGCGTACAAGCGATCGGAGATCGACGTCGGCACCGGGCTGGGGATGTTCTGGCTCAGTTCGGGGCTCACGGACCTGGCCGAGCCGAGTGAGGCACTGTCGGCGAACGTCGTCTGGCAGGTTGGCCTGGACGACGTCGTGCACCTTGCCTCGGCCAGCCAGATCGTGGGCTTCCGCCGGGGCCGGAGCGTTGTCGCCGAGCATGACGTGCGAGGCCAGCGCGGTGCGTACCTCGTCCAGGCCCACCTCACCCTGGCCCCGGGTGAGGGGAGGTCCTGGCGGATCGTGGGTGACGTCGACAAGGACGCCGCCGACGTCGTCGAGCTGCGCGAACTGCTCACGCAGCCGGACGATCTAGGCGGACTGCTGTCGGCCGACCTGATGTCGAGCCGCGACGAGATCGAGCGCATCGTGGCGTCCGCGGACGGCCTGCAAGTCACCGGCGACGAGCTCGCCACGTCCCACCATCTGGCCAACGTGCTGTTCAACGTGATGCGCGGGGGCGTGCCCGCGAACGGGTACCGGGTGCGAGCGGCGGACGTCCGCTCCTTCGTAGAGGAGCGGAGCCGGGTCACGGCCGCGCGCAGTGCAGACTTCCTGGCTGGCCTGCCGGCCGAACTGACCGTCGGCGAGCTGGTGGAGCAGGCGCGCGCGACGGGTGACGTCGATCTGCTGCGAGTGGCAATGGAGTACCTGCCCCTGACATTCAGCCGGAGGCACGGGGATCCGTCCCGACCCTGGAACAGCTTCGAGATCGCAGGGAAGGCCGCGGACGGTGAGCCGCTGCTGAGCTTCCAGGGCAACTGGCGCGACATCTTCCAGAACTGGGAGGCGCTCGCGTGGTCGTTCCCGGAGTACCTCGAGTCCATGGTGACGGTGTTCCTCAACGCCACGACGGCCGACGGCTACAACCCCTACCGGATCTCCCGCTCGGGGATCGACTGGGAGGTGCCCGAGCCGGACAACCCATGGGCCAACATCGGCTACTGGAGCGATCATCAGATCATCTACCTGCTCCGGCTGATGGAGACATCCGCGCGCTTCCACCCCGGCCGGCTGCGCGGGATGCTCGACGCGGCCGTGTTCACGCACGCGGACGTGCCGTACCGGATCGCGTCGTATGAGCAGACCCTGCGGGATCCGCGGGCCACGGTCACCTTCGATGCCGGCCATGCCGCAGTGATCGAGGCGCGGGTCGCCGAGCGTGGCGCCGACGGACGGCTCGTGCACGGCTCCGACGGCGATCTCGTGCGCGTCGTCCTCACGGAGAAGCTGCTCGTCCTGCTGCTCGCCAAGATGGTGAACTTCGTTCCCGAGGGTGGCATCTGGATGAACACCCAGCGCCCGGAGTGGAATGACGCCAATAACGCCCTCGTCGGGCTGGGGCTCTCCGTGGTGACCCTGGCACAGGTGCATCGCTTCATCGAGTTCGCGCGGGAGCTGCTGACCGAGGATGCACACCTGACGGAGGAGGCGGCGAACCTGCTTGATTCGGTGGCGTCGACGCTGGATCTCCACCGACCGCAGCTCGAGGCGGGGTTCACGGACGCCACTCGCCGCGCGTTCATGGACGACCTCGGTGCGGTGGCCACGTCCTACCGGAACCGCGTGTACACCGGATTCAGCGGGGAACGGACCGTGGTTGCGGGTGCGCGCATCCAGTCCTTCCTCGCCTCAGCGCAGGAGTACGTCCGGGCCAGCCTGCGGGCGAATGCGCGCGCGGACTCGCTGTACCACTCGTACAACATCCTCGACCTGGCCGACGACACCGCCGGCATCCGGCGGCTCCCAGTGATGCTCGAGGGGCAGGTCGCCGTTCTCGGCAGCGGACTGCTGGACGCGGAGGAGTCGCTTGCCCTGCTCGCGGCCCTGCGGCACAGCCCGCTCTACCGCGCGGATCAGCACAGTTACCTGCTGTACCCCGACAAGGACCTCCCCGGGTTCCTCAGCCGCAATCGGTTCTCCGCGAGCCGGGCGGACGACTGCCCGCTTGTCCACGCTCTGGTCGAGGCGGGTGACCGCAGCGTCGTGGTCCGGGATGTGAAGGGAGACCTGCACTTCGCCGCGGGGATCCGCAGGGCCGGTGATGTGGAGGCTGCGCTGGATCGGCTCGCGTCCGATCCGACCGTGGGCAGCCTGGTCGAGTCGGGGCGGGCCGAGCTGCTCGCGATCTTCGAGGAGGTGTTCAACCACGCGGAGTTCACTGGGCGCTCGGGCTCGTTCTTCGCGTACGAGGGCCTCGGCAGCATCTACTGGCACATGGTGTCCAAGCTGCTGCTCTCGGTGCAGGAGACGTGGGAGCGGTCGACGCGAGACGGTGCACCCGCCGAGGCTGTGCACTCGCTGGCCGAGGCGTACGAGGACGTCCGGGCAGGGCTGGGCTACTGCAAGTCGCCGGAGGTCTACGGCGCCTTCCCGACCGACCCGTACTCGCACACTCCCGGGGGTCACGGGGCCCGGCAGCCGGGGATGACGGGGCAGGTCAAGGAGGAAGTGCTGACCCGGCTCGGCGAACTCGGCCTGCGGGTCGAGGACGGGGCCATCGCCTTCCGCCCGTCGCAGCTCCGTGACGAGGAGTGGACCCGCGAGGCCGCCCGGTTCGACTTCGTCGATGCGCTGGGTCGCGCTACGACCCTGCACATTCCCGAGGCCTCGTTGGCCTTCACCTTCTGTCAGGTCCCCGTCGTGTACCGCAAGGGGGAGGAACTCGAGGTTCGGGTGGAGCTGGCCGACGGCAGCGTCGTGGCGGGTAGCGACGGTCGCATCGCCCCCGACGTCAGCGATCGCATCTTCCGCCGATCGGGGGAGGTCCGCCTCATCGAGGTGGCCGTTCCGTGAGCTCCTGAGTGCTTGGCATAGGGGACGGGTTCATGACTGAGCAGAGTCGGCGCTCGCCGTCCTGTCCGCGCCAGCAGCTGCCCTGTCTACTCTGGTGCGGTAGCGACGGACACGGAGGGTGACCGACATGGAACATGGACCCGGCCACCGTCCGCGGGTGGTGATCATCGGGTCCGGCTTCGGCGGCCTCTTTGCCGCCAAGGCGCTCAAGCGCGCCGACGTCGACGTCGTGGTGATCGCGAAGACGAACCACCACCTCTTCCAGCCCCTCCTCTACCAAGTGGCGACGGGAATCCTCTCGGAAGGTTCAATAGCGCCGGCAACGCGCGAGATCCTGCGCCGTCAGAAGAACGTCGAGGTGCGCCTGGGGGAGGTGATCGACGTCGACCTGCAGGCCCGAACCGTGACCGCGTGGACGCCGGAAGGCCCGCAGGCGACGCCCTACGACAGTCTCATCGTGGCGGCCGGATCCACCCAGTCCTACTTCGGAAACGACCGGTTCGCCGAGCACGCGCCGGGATTGAAGTCCATCGACGATGCCCTCGAACTGCGCGGCCGGATCTTCAGCGCCTTCGAGTTCGCCGAGATCGAGGCCGACCCCGCGCTCGCCGAGCAGTGGCTCACCTTCGTCGTCGTGGGCGCCGGACCGACGGGCGTCGAGATGGCCGGTCAGATCTCCGAGCTGGCGCGGCACACGCTGAAGGGTGACTTCCGTCGAATCGACCCGAGCCACGCGCGCATCATTCTGGTGGACGGAGCACCCACCGTTCTGGGCTCGTTCGGCGAGCGACTGTCGGCGAAGGCGACGGCCAAGCTCGAGAGCATGGGCGTCGAAGTCCTGCTCGACACCGCGGTCGTCGATGTCGACGCGGGCGGCATCCAGGTCACGACCGCCGACGGCACCGAGCGCATCGAGGCCCGCACCGTTGTCTGGGCCGCCGGAGTGGCGGCCTCGACACTGGGCAAGCACCTGGCCGACCAGGCAGGAGAGCAGGTCGATCGGGCCGGGCGCGTGCCCGTCGAGCCGGACTGCTCGCTGCCCGGCTTCCCGGACGTCTTCGTGGTCGGCGACATGATGGCTGCGGGACTGCCGGGCGTGGCCCAGGTGGCCATGCAGTCGGGGCGCTACGCCGCGAAGGTGATCGCCGCGCGCGTCTCCGGCGGTCGGATCCCCGAGCCGTTCCACTACCGGGACAAGGGCAACATGGCGACGATCTCGCGGTTCTCCGCCGTCGCGAGCGTCGGCAAGCTCCGCATCTCCGGCTTCGTCGGGTGGCTGATGTGGCTGTTCATCCACCTCCTCTACCTGATCGGCTTCAAGCAGCGCGCCACCACGTTGCTGAACTGGGCGATCACTTTCGTCGGAAACGGCCGGGCGGAGCGGGTGGTGACCCGGCAGCAGGTGGTGGCCAGGCGCGCCCTCGACGCCCTGCCGCACACGGAGTCCGGGCGCCCCGACCGCAGGAACCTGCCTCGCCGCTGACGACGAGCAGGTGCGAGCGCAGCGGGTCAGTGGCGCCGGCGTCGTGGAGATAGCCTCGCGGCAGGACCGAGTCCTCCCGCGGGCAGGAGGAGTGAAGGGGCGGCGCACCGCGTGAACGCGTTCCGGCATCGCGACTACCGCATCTTCTGGATCGGGGCGCTGCTGTCGAACACCGGATCGTGGCTGCTCAACCTGACGCTGCCCTACGTGCTGTTCCAGCTCACCGGGTCAGCACTGTGGGTGGGGGCGGCGGTGGCCGCCCAGTTCCTCCCGATGGTGGTGCTGAGCCCGTACGGAGGGTCGCTCGCTGATCATCGTCCGCGCCGTCGGATCCTGCTCGTGATGCAGACGGCGATGGCAGTCGTGGCGTTCGGCCTGTGGCTGGTCTGGGCGGTCGATCTTCGCGACCCGCTGCTCCTGCTCGCCCTCGTGGCACTGATCGGCGCGCTCAACGGCGTCAGCATGCCGAGCTGGCAGGGCTTCATCCATGACCTGGTGCCGCGCGAGGACCTGCTGTCGGCTGTCACCATGAACTCCTTGCAGTTCAACGCGGCCAGGGCCATCGGCCCTGCGATCGCCGGACTCCTGCTCGCGACGCTCGGCCCCGCCTGGGCGTTCGGCATCAACGCCCTGTCCTTCGGCTTCGTCATCCTCGCGCTCCTGCTCGTCAGGGCCGGCCGCGATGCCGTCCGGACTCCCAAGACGAGCAGCGTGGCTCGGCAGTTCGGGGCCGCGATCGCCTACGTGAAGACCCAGCCCGGCCTGCTGATGTCGATGCTGGTGGCCGCCACGATCGGATTCCTCGGCAATCCGATCTTCTCCTTCACCGTCGTCTTCGCCGGCGACGTGTTCGATGTTGGGCCTGCCGCCCTCGGGCTGATGACCGCGGCCCTCGGCGTCGGAGCGTTCGTCGCCGCGCCCGTCGTGGCCGGCACGAGGTGGACGTCATCGCTCAGCCGCCTCGTGGCCTGGGGGCTCGTCACCTACAGCGCTGCCCTCGTCGTGTTCGCCCTGGCGCCGGGCTATGCCGTGGGTGTGTTCGCGGCGATCGTGATCGGTGCCTGCTTCCTGACCGTCGTCGCGTCGATCAACACCGCGACGCAGGTGATCGTCGCCGATCCGTTCCGGGGTCGCGTCCTGGCGATCCGGTTGATGACCTTCACCCTGGCGGCGCCGCTGGGCAGCCTCGCCTGGGGGGCGACCTCGGACCTCATCGGCCCCCGCCCGACCGTCCTGATCGCGGGTCTGCTGATGGGCGGGATCACGGCTGTCCTCGTGACGCGCACGCACGGATTCCGTCTGGCCCGGCTGGACGACCCCCACGACGAGCCCTCTCCCCGTCTGTCTTGAGGTTGGTGGTCGGAAAACGGCCGTTTTCCGACCACCAACCTCAAGACAGACGGGGGAGGGCACCGATAATGGGCCATGCCTTTTGCGGATCCCGCCCTCGACCTCGTGCTCGAACGTGACATCCCCGTTCCTCCCGGTGACGTGTGGCGGGCCTGGACCGAGCCGGACCTGTTGATGCAGTGGTTCACCCCGCGGCCCTGGCGGACGACGGAGGCGGAGATCGAACTGCACCCGGGCGGCGCCTTCCGAACCGTCATGGCCGGGCCGGACGGTGAGGAGGGCGGCGGAACGGGCTGCGTCCTCGAGGTGGTTCCGGAGCGACGGCTGGTGTGGACGGGCGCCCTGCTGCCCGGCTTCCGGCCGTCGGTGTCCGAGTTCGGCGTCCCGGTCTTCACCGTGGTCATCGAGATGGAGCCGACGGACGGTGGGACGCACTACACCGCAACCGTGCGGCACGCCGATGAGGCGGGCCGACAGGTGCACGAGGAAATGGGATTCCAGGCGGGCTGGGGTGCGGCACTCGACCAGCTGGTCGAACTGATGAGCCGCTGAGCTCAGCCAGTCTGGGGAAGGTCCTAGGACCGCAGGACCTTCTCCATAGGCCGGCCCTTGGCGAGCTCGTCGACCAGTTTGTCGAGGTAGCGGATCCTCTGCATCAGCGGATTGTCGACATTCTCGACCCGCACCCCGCACACGGAACCGGTGATCAATGCCGCATTCGGGTTCAGGTGCGCAGCGGCGAAGAAGTCCTCGAACGTCGTCTCCTGGGCGAGGTGCTCCTCGAGCTCAGACTGGTCGAAGCCGGTGAGCCACCGGATCACCTCGTCGAGCTCCGCGGAGGTGCGCCCCTTCTTCTCGACCTTGTTGACGTAGAGCGGGTAGACGGCGGCGACACTCGTCGTGAAGATCCTGCTCATTGTCGGACGCCGAACCGGCCCCGGTGGATGACCGAGTGGGCGTCACGGCGGCGCTGCTCGACAGCCGTCGACTGCGGGGGAGTGTCCGGGGCGCGATGGCCGACGGTGATGGCGCCGATGGGCGCATAGTCGTCGGGGACGTCGAATGCGGCTCGGAACGGCGCGAGCTGGTCCGGCTGGATGCCGAAGAAGCACGCGTCGAGACCTTCGTCGACCGCCGTCAGGAGCATCAGCAGCGATGCCATGCCGGTGTCGATGAACCAGTAGGGCGCCGGCCAGCGCGCCTCAGCCCTGTCCTCCCAGCCCTTGTCCGGCTCGGCGTAGCGCGCGAGGTAGGTGGCCTTGTGAGCGAGCGGCACGATGACCAAGGGAGCGAGCTGCATCGTGGGCGTCTGCTCGACCCGCGTCGGGATGTGGGGCCAGAAGCGGGCGCGGTCCTCGGCGCTGGTCAGGGCCAGGAAGGCCCAGCCCTGGGAGAAGCCGGCTGATGGTGCGCGGAGCGCCGACTCGAGGATCCGCTCGACGACGTCGGGCGGGATCGGCTCGTCCGTGTAGTGGCGGATCATGCGACGGCGGCGGACGACCTCTGCGAACTCCATGCCGGGGAGTCTGGCACGGGGCCGACGGTCCTGAGCGCTGCGCAGCATCCTGCCGGCAATCTCGGCAATGATGGGGGGATGAGCGCGCCTGGGAAGCCATCTCGGCGTGGACCTCGGCGCCGTCTGGGTGCACCATCGGGCCCTGATGAGGTGCGCGATGCTGTGCTGGATGCGGCGGCGACCCTGTTCGCCCTGCGGGGGATCGATGGCGTCTCGCTTCGCGACATTGCCGCGGAGGCGGACGTGAACCTGACGCTCATCCGGCGGTATATCGGCAGTCGAGACGACCTGATTGCCGCGGTGTTCGCGCACGTGTCCGACCAGTTGGCCGACGCCGTCGCTGAGCATCCCCTTGAGGGCCAAGGGCACACTCCCGACACCGTGATGGGCAAGTGGGTGCGCATCGGGGCGGCCCTGGCGATTTCCGGACGACCGATGTCGGCCGACGCGCTACACAACCCAGTCGAGGCGATCGCCGAGAGCGTGGTCGCCGGCTACGGGCTGTCTCCCGAGGCGGCCCGGGTCCGTGCCGCGCAGATCGTGGCGACGGCTCTAGGGTGGCGCATCTTCGAGGCGTACCTGGTGGACGCGGCGGGTCTGGGCAACATTCCGGTGGAGGCGCTGCGCGACGACCTGGTCCACGCGGGCCGTCGTGCCGGGGCGACCCCGTGGCCGTCCCCCCCGGACCCGCCCACAATCACTCCCTGACCGAGCATCCTGCGCCTGGGCCATGCGTTGGGGCATCCTCGCCGGTAGAGTTATGCATACGAGCGTATGCATTGCACGCGGTCCCGCAAAGGAGCAATCATGGCCAGCGACAGCCTCTCGACAACCGTTCCTCTTGACTGGAACGAGGTCTATTTCACGAACTGCCCGATGGTGTCGGCGAACAACGTCGACCAGGAGCTGGGCTGGTGCCGTGAGGAGTTCAAGAAGATCGGCGTCGAGTACGCGTTCTTCCGCTCCCGCCCGGAGAACAACTGGTACCCGCACTACGTCCACAACTTGGACAACTTGATCCGCTTCGGCGGCCTCTACCCGCCCATCCACGTGAACGCTGACATTCGCCGTACACGGCTGCTCGGGGCCACACAGGTGTACGAGGGTGGCTGCATGCTGGTGCGCTCGCGCGATGACATCTTCACGATGTCCGACCTCAAGGGGAAGAAGATCGGGCTGACCCGCAGCCTCAACACGATCAAGAACGACTGGTGGCGGATTCAGGAGGACTCCGGGATCCGCCTCATGCTGCGACTGAACGGGATGACCCTTGACGACGTCGAGGTTGTCGACTTCCCGTACCCGGATGACTGGTACGACAAGCCCGAGATGCTCCAGGTCAACATGAACAACCCCTCGGAGCTGTGGCTGCGTCGCGACCACAAGCACGACCTGGCGTTCCGCCCGCTCGAGAAGGCCCTCGAGGCCGGCACCGTCGACGCGATCTACACGCAGAGCAAGCCGTTCCAGCACTTGCAGGAGGCCACCGGCAAGTTCAAGGCGATCGAGGACCTGTCCCGCTACCCGGACTGGACCGTGCAGATGGCCAACTGCCCGGCCGTGATCACCTGCACCGATGTGATGGCCGACGAGCATCCCGAGCTCGTGGTCGCCTACATGAAGGCGATGATCAAGGTCGGCCGCTGGGCCAACGAGCACAAGCACGCGGCCGCAGCGATCCTGAACAAGCAGACCTTCTACCTCGACGTCGAGGACACCTACCGTGGCATCAAGGACGTCGACATGGTTCCGAACCTGTCACCGCAGAACCTGGTCAGCATCGAGATCGGCAAGGACTTCATGCTCGAACAGGGCTACATCAAGAACGACTTCGACGTACGCGAGTGGGCTGCGCCGGAGTTCCTCGAGCAGGCGGCACGTGACCTGCTGGAGGAGGAGTGGGTGACGCGGTCCGGCGCGAAGCTGCCCGCTGGCACGGAACTTGACGCAGCCACGACACGGCTCGGGTAGAGGACGTCGGGATGGCGAAGACCGCCCGACAGATGGTGCTCGAGGCCAATGCCCTGATCCCCGCGGTCACTCCTCAGGACGCCTTCGAGCGATTGACGGCTGGCTCCGCGGTGGTCCTCGATGTGCGCGAGCCCACCGAGTGGGAGACCCACATCCCCGGGTGCCTGCAGATCCCTCGCGGGATCCTCGAGGCGAAGGCCGACCCGACAAGCCCCCGCCACGATCCTGCGCTGGACCCCGATCGGCAAGTCATCGTCTACTGCCGATCCGGCGCTCGATCCGCACTGGCCGGCGTGACGCTGACCGAGCTCGGTTTCACCGACGTCGTCAACCTTGCGGGCGGCATCACCGCCTGGAAAGAGGCCGGGCTGCCCACGGCCGACGCCCACGCCGACATCTGATCCGGCACCACCCCGAAGCCCCTTCACGGGAAGCGAGCACACTGATGTTCAACGACAACGGATCGTTCCTGCTGGCCCTGTTCGACCAAGGCGCGATCACCCAGGCCGAGTTCGACGCGCTGAAGGCCAAGGCGCTCGCCGGCTGACCTCTCCCGGAGCAGAGGGCCGTCGGTAGGCGCAGTACATTCCGCTCACCAAGTGGACCGGGCCGGTCCGAGCAGGAGGCGTCATGGGCAAGGGCCGAGCGACAAGCGTCAAACCCGTCTATCCGGCTCGCCGACGGGCGGAGACCGTCCCACGCTCGGAGGGGTGGCTGGCCCGAGTGGCGGCCGGCAAGCAGGCCCGCGCGGCAGCCCCCCTGGAGGACCACGCCGTCTTCGCGCCCACGGATCTGCGGGCTGATCCGGTGGAACTGCTCGGAAGGCAGGGGCCGGCGCGAGTGCCCGAGCTGCTGCCGATCCGGTACGGCCGGATGGTGTCGTCGCCGTTCGCCTTCTACCGGGGCGCCGCGCTGGTCATGGCTGCGGACCTGGCGGCGACGCCGAGCTCGGGCCTTCGGGCGCAGCTGTGCGGTGACGCGCACCTGTCCAACTTCGGGTTCTACGCGTCCGCCGAGCGGCGTCTGGTGTTCGATCTGAACGACTTCGACGAGACCCTCCCGGGGCCGTTCGAGTGGGACGTCAAGCGGCTGGCAGCGAGCCTCGAGATCGCGGCGCGCAGCCAGTCCTTCCGCGCCAAGGAGGCGCGGGCGGTAGTCGTCAAGGCAGTGCGCTCCTACCGCGAGAGCATGCGCACCTTCGCGACGATGCCGAACCAGGCCGTCTGGTACGCCCGAGTCGAGGCCGACGAGCTCCTGGACAGGCTGCGGGCGGTGGCGCCAGCCGAACGCCTGCGCAAGGCGGAGAACCTCATCGCCTCGGCCAAGACCAAGGACAGCATGCAGGCGTTCCGCAAGCTCACCCGCGAGGTGGACGGGCAGCGTCAGATCATCTCGGAGCCGCCGCTCATCGTCCCGGTCGAGGAGCTCTTCCCAGGTCAGGAAGGCGAGACGCTGCAGGCGCAGATGGCCGATCTGCTGAGCGCGTACCGCGCGAGCCTGGTCTCGGATCGCAAGCACCTGTTCGACCAGTACCGCTTCGTCCACATGGCCCGCAAGGTCGTCGGCGTGGGAAGCGTCGGCACCCGCGCGTGGATCCTGCTGTTCGAGGGGCTGGACGGTGGGGACCCGCTCTTCCTACAGGCGAAGGAGGCCCAAACGTCGGTGCTGGAGCAGTACGCGGGGGTGAGCGAGTACGCCAACCACGGCGAGCGCGTCGTCGCCGGCCAGCGGCTGATGCAGGCCAGCAGCGACATCTTCCTCGGCTGGCAGCGCACCAATGGTCTCGACGGCGTCGACCGCGACTACTACCTGCGCCAGCTGCGCGATTGGAAGGCCTCCGCCGACGTCGAGGGATCCGTGCCGGAAGGCATGGCGGTCTACGGGCAGGTCTGTGGCTGGACGCTCGCCCGCGCCCACGCCCGGTCGGGGGATCGGGTCGCGATCGGCGCGTACCTCGGGAAGCGGGACACGTTCGACGAGGCGGTCGCGGACTTCGCGGCCGCCTACGCGGACCAGAACGACAAGGACCACGCCAGGCTGCGCGCAGCGATCGACGAGGGCCGCGTCGAGGCGACCGAGGGCGTGTAGAGGAAGGACGCCGTGCCAGGCCGGATCAGACGAGCGGGTCGAACATGATCTCGCGCACCTCCTGAGCACAGCGGCAGGCGACGGCGAAGCGTGCCGCCCACTCGTGCGCCTCCGTGCGTGAGGGCACCTCGATGATCACGAACCCGCCGATGACGGCCTTGCGCTCCGGGTACGGTCCGTCGGCGATCGACCCGTCCGTGTCCACGATGCTCGCCTGCTGGCGCGCCACGCCGCCGCCGAAGATCCAGACCCCTGAGTCTTGGGCTGCACGGACGACTGCGTGAGCGGCCTCGCCCACGGCGGCCAGATCCTCCTCGGGGATGTTCATCGCACCATCGTCGAAGGAGATGAGGTACCGCGTCATGCTCGACTCCCTAGGTCCTGGCAGTGCGATGGATGCTGCCACGAGGTCGCGTCGGTCCCTCGGGGAGGGGCTGGGGCTGCTTCACTGAGCACATGCCAACGGCGACGAGCCACGTGCGGGTGCCCGCAGGGACAGTAGGAGTGGCCGAGTGCCGTGGGGCGACACCGTGACCGATCTGCAGCGGCCGACCCGTCAGGGCGAGCGCCGCCTTCCGATGGCTCTCGCCGTGCTGGCCGCCGGCGGACTGTACCTGTTCATTCCTGCAGACTTCCGGGTCACCGAGGCGACCCACTTCGGCTATCCGATCCTGCTGGCGCTGTTCCTCCTCGTGCTCGTCGTCGGCGATCCGGGTCGGATCGATCGGGAGAGCCGGTGGCTGCGCGTGGTCACCGGTCTCATGATCATCACGATCACGATTGCCACGGCGGCCTCTGCCGTGCGGTTGGTGGTGGGCATTCTCCAGAAGGCGGACTTCGCCAGCCCAGGGCAGCTGCTCATGATCGGCGGCGTGGTGTGGCTGACGAACGTCATCGCCTTCTCGTTCTGGTACTGGCATCTCGATCGCGGCGGACCGGCCGCGCGTGCGCGTGGGTCACGCGCCGTGCGGCCGGCGTTCCGGTTTCCCGAGGAGGAGATCCCGGCCACGGTAGGCGCCGACTGGTTTCCCGAGTACGTCGACTACCTCGCCCTGTCCTTCAACACGGCGACCGCGTTCAGCCCGACCGACGTGTCGGCGATCCGGCACTGGTCCAAGCTGATGCTGATCCTCGAGTCGGCCATTTCCCTGACGCTCGTCGCCCTCGTGGTGGCCCGCGCCGTCAACGTCCTCTAGGAGTCGTGATGGACCGCTCGCATGTCATGGCCGCCGTCCGTAGGCCGGAATCGGCGGCGATCGCCGGGCTGGTCTTCGCGACCATCCTTGGCGTGGTGCTTGCCCAACTGCACCAGGCCTCTCCGGATCAGGCAGCCGGAGCCGAGACCTGGCTGTCCGATGAGGGCCGACGGAATGCGATCAACATCGCCCTGACGCTGCTGCCGTTCGCGGGGATCGCGTTCCTGTGGTTCATCGCGGTGATCCGGACCCATCTGGGGGCTCGTGATGACCGGTTCTTCGAGACGGTGTTCCTCGGCTCGGGGCTGATCTTCATCGCCACGATGTTCACGGCGGCAGCCGCGTTGAAGGCGGTCCTGATCCTCGACGCCAGTGGGCAGACGCCCACCCCCGAGATCGTCGGGTTCGCGTGGACCTTCGGCACGGCCGTGCTGGGCGTCTTCGGCGCGAAGATGGCTGCCGTGTTCATGTTCTCAGCGGCCAGCGCCGGGATGCGGGCTCGCACCCTGCCGCGCTGGCTAGGGCTGCTGGGGTTCCTGACCGGGCTGACGCTGCTGGTGATCCCGCCGCTGCCCAACGTCGTCCAGTTCCTGTTCCCGCTGTGGGTGGCGCTGGTGAGCGTGCTGATACTCGTGCGGCGCAGACGGACGGTCGCTGGGGATGCGCTCAGCGAGGGGTGACCGAGGCGGGCCCGGGCACAGTCAGACCTCGATCAGTGCGTCACGGAGGGGCTTGCGCTGCAGGTCCGGGACCGTGCAGTCCTCGGCGGGATAGCCCACCGGGAACAGGATGTAGGGCCGCTCCGTCGAAGGGCGGTCGAGGATCTCGGTGAGGAACCCCATCGGGTTCGGGGTGTGCGTGAGGGTGGCCAGGCCCATCGTGTGCAGGCTGGCGATGAAGAGCCCGCAGGCGATGCCGACCGACTCGTTGACGTAGTAGTTCTTGCGCAGCGACCCGTCGGCCATGGGCGTCGACTTCTGCGCGAAGGCGACCACGATCCACGGCACCTCGTCGAGGTAGGACTTGTCCGAGTTGGTGCCCAGCGGTGCGAGCGCCTCACGCCAGGCGTCAGGGAGGCGTCCGCCTTCGTAGTTCTCGCGCTCCTCCGTCTCGGCGGCCAGCCGAATGCGGTGCTTGACCTCCGGGTCGCGGGTCGCGACGAAGGTCCACGGCTGCTGGTGCGCTCCGCTGGGGGCGGTGTTGGCGGTCGCCACGGCCGTCTCGATGAGCTCACGAGGGACGTCGTCGCTGCTGAACATGCGCACGCTGCGGCGGGTGTCCATGTGGGCGAGGAACTCACGGCCCCGCTCGAGACCTACGTCTGCCGGCAGTCGGGGCGGTGTGTACCTCATGGGCCCAGACAACCCGATTTCCGTCCTGCGCGCACGCGTCCCCGGCGACTGCTGCCCGTCACCCACCCCGTCGAGCGTGGAGCACAGGCGCGACTCGCCGAGCGCAGACGCCTGAGCGCCACGCTCGACGGGGAGTGGTCAGCCGCCGCTGCTGTCGCCGAGGTCCCGATAGGCGAAGGCATCGGCCGGGACCGCCTCCGCTGCGGACGTGGTGCCGGGCATGATCGCGAAGGTCGGCTCGAACTGCGTGAGTGCGCCCGCGAGCGTGAGCAGGATCGAGGCATCGCCCGTGAGTGTCGCCGTGCCGTCCGCGACCTGCTGCTGCAGAGGCACCAGCCCGATCATCGCGTTCTCGAGATCCGATCGGTTGATCGTCAACGTGAGGTCGGGGTCCTCGGCGACGAAGCCCTGAAGGCTGGTGAGCGCACCGTTGCTCAGCTCGACGACGAAGGTCTCGCCGTTGTCTGGGGTGATCAGGTTCATCACGAACGCCGCGTCGCCGACCACCGACGAGTCGAGCCGGATGCCGAGGTAGTCGAGGAACTGCAGCGTGCTCAGGGCACGCACGAGGTCGGGGCCGGTGCTCTTCGGAGCCGTCCCTGACGGGATGCCCGACCGCAGTTCCAGTGCTGCGGCCAGGAAGCTGTTGCGCACGCTGGGGCTCTCCTGCTGGTAGCCGACCTGCTCGAAGGCGTCCGCCAGCAGGCGACGGCCGTCGACGTTGTCCGGCTCGGCGTACACGAGCTTGTTGAGGATCTCGATCGCGAGCAGGTAGTCGCCGTCGTCCATCAGCTGCGTGGCCCTGGCGGCGATGGCGTCGGCGCCGCCCATCATGTCGACGAACAGCGGCGCGGACTCGCGCGGAGCCAGCGGGATCAGCGTCGCCGGGTTGCCGTCCCAGTAGCCGAGGTACCGGTTGATCACGGCGCGCGAGTTGTGCTCGACGGAGCCGTGGTAGCTGCGGGCTGCCCACTTGCGCTCGAGGGACTCCGGGACCCGGTAGACGCGATGGATCTCGTTGATGGTCACACCCTGGTTGGCCAGGTGCATGACGCCGTTGTTGAGGTGGGCGTACGCATCGCGCTGGGTGCGCATGACCTCCTGGATCCGCTCGTTCCCCCAGCGGGGCCACGAGTGGGACGCGAACATCACCTCCGCCTCGCGGCCGAACAGGTACAGGGCCTTGTTGATCTGCCGGGACCACTCGAGGGCGTCACGAACGAGGGCGCCCCGCAGCGTGTAGATGTTGTGGACCGTCGCGACGATGTTCTCGGCCGCCCAGAAGGCCTTGAGGTCGGGGAACCAGGTGTTCATCTCGGCCGGCGCCTCGGTGCCCGGCGTGTTCTGGAAGACCATCCGAACCCCGTCGACCGTCAGCTCCTCGATGTCGTCGACGATGTCGACGGTCGGAGGGATCAGTCCGGCCGACCCGGCTGCCACGCCCTTGCCGATGGCCTGGTCGACGTGCCCGAACGGGCTGCGGTCGAGCAGGGATCCGTACTGGTAGAACATGCGCCGGTTCATCGCGTTGCCGGCGTACACGTTCTCCGCCACTGCGTGCTCGAGGAAGCCCACCGGGGCGATGACGGGGACCTTGCCGGACCGCACGTCCGCCACGTCGACCACCCCGTGCGCGCCGGCGAAGTGGTCGCCGTGCGAGTGCGAGTAGACGACAGCCACGACTGGCCGCGCGCCCAGGTGCTCGTTCACGAGCGCGAGGGCCGCCGCCGCCGTCTCCGACGCCGTCAGCGGGTCGAAGACGATCCAGCCGGTGTCCGAGCGGATGAAAGAGATGTTGGCGAGGTCGAAGCCGCGAACCTGGTAGATGTGGCCGGGCACGACCTCGTACAGGCCGTACTCCATGTTGAGGACGGCCTGACGCTGGAGCGACGGGTGGATGGAGTCGAAGTCCTGCCCGGACAGGAGGAAGTCGTAGGCCCCCATGTCCCAGGCCACGTGGCCTGCCTCGGCCATGATCTGCCGGTACGGGGGTGCGGCGATGAAGCCTCGGCGGGCCTCCTCGAAGTCGCGCTCGTCGTCGAAGGGCAGTTGCTCGCGGGCGGCTGCCCGCGCCGCGACCGTCGTGGGTGACGGCATCTTGCCGAGCTCGTGGAAGTGCTCGTGCGGCATGGTTCGGCTCCCTCGTTGGTCACGTTCCGGGCTTCGCGCTGGTCGCGTGCGAGCCTGGGGGTCAGTTGCTATGTCATTACTATCCGACTAGGTCGCGACGCACGCGACTTTGGGGCTGAGTTCTCGGCTGAGGGGCGGGACGACGGTGCGCTGGCTTCCGTTCGAGAGACGGACCTTGCGGCAGGACGCCGTCGCCGGAGTCGTGCTCGGGGTGCAGAGCGTCCCGGACGGTCTGGCTACGGGCCTACTGGCCGGGGTCAACCCGCTGTCGGGCCTGTACGGATACATGGTCGGGACGCTGGCCGGGGGCATCGCCGCCGGCTCGGCCTTCATGGCCATTCAGAGCACCGGGGCGATGGCCATCATCGTCGCCGACGTTCCCGCTGTTCACGACGGGGAGGATCCCGCGCGCGCCCTTTTCACCCTGTCGGTGCTGACAGGTGTGGTCATGCTGGCGGCCGGGCTGTTGCGGCTCGGATCGGTGCTGAGGTTCGTCTCGAACGCGGTGATGGTCGGCTTCATCAACGCCGTCGGCGTGAACATCGTCCTGGGCCAGCTGGCCAACCTCACCGGCTTCGTCGCCGACGGGCCGAACCGGGTGATCCGGGCGGTTCAGACGTTCCTCAACCCCGGCCAATGGGACCTCGCCACCGTCACCATCGGCGTGGCTACGGTCGTCCTCATCGTGCTGCTGGAGCGGACGCGGGTCGGCGCGATGGGCCTGGTCGTCGCGGTGATCGTCACGTCAGCCGGCGCCCTCGCGCTCGGCTGGTCGTCGGTGGCGACGCTGAACGACCTCGGCGTCGACATCTCCGGACTGCCACGTCCGGTGGCACCGATGCTCGGCCTGATTCCGGAACTGCTGCTGCCAGCGATCTCACTCGCGTTCGTCGGACTGGTCCAAGGCGCCGGCATCTCGGCCAGCTTCCCCAATCCGGACGGCCGCTACCCCGACGCATCACGTGACTTCGTCGGGCAGGGCGTGGCGAACGTCGCAGCCGGCGTCTTCCAGGGCATGCCGGTAGGCGGCTCGGTTTCGGCCACCGCGCTGAACAAGGCGGCGGGTGCACGCTCGCGGCAGTCCCTGATCTTCGCCGCGCTCGTCATGGCCGTGGTGGTGGTCGCCTTCGGTGGCGTCGTGGGCTACGTGGCCATGCCGGCCCTCGCGGGCCTGCTCATTCTCATCGGGGTCCGGACCATCAAGCCGCTCGCCCTGCGATCGGTGTGGGGCACCGGGACCGTCCAGAAGGTCGTGCTCGTCACCACGTTCGTGCTCACGATGGTGATCCCGCTCCAGTACGCGGTGCTGGTGGGTGTCGTGCTGTCCGTCGTGCTTCACGTCGTGCGGCAGTCGAACCGGGTCACCGTGAAGAGGCAGCGGCCCGACGCCGACGGGCACCTGGTCGAGTCGGAGCCCCCGGCGATCCTCCCCGGCGGCGAGGTCGTCCTGCTGCAGACCTACGGCAGTCTGTTCTTCGCCTCCGCCCCCGTCTTCGAGGAGCAGCTGCCGGCCGTGCGCGACACGTCGCGCAACAGCGTCGTGCTGGTGCGGCTGCGAGGACGCGACGAGGTGGGCTCGTCCGTGACTCGAGTGCTGCTGCGGTACGCGCAGGAGCTTGTCGCCGTGGGCAGTCGGCTCGTCCTCGTGTCCACGAACGAGCGGATCGAGGAGCAGATGACGGTGGGCGGCGTCGTCGCGGTGATCGGGCAGGACGCGATGTACCGGGGAGATGAACGGGCCGGGGCGACGCTGAAGCGCGCGATGGACGACGCCGAGACGTGGATTGCGGACCACGCCCCGGACTGACTGAGGGTCACCCCACCCGCCGAGCGTGGAGTTCAGGCGCGACTCGCCGGGCGCTGACGCCTGAGCGCCACGCTCGACGGGGGAGTGCGGGTACTGGCCGGATGGCTTCGCTGAGGTCGCGGCACTAGCGTCGTCATCATGCAGATCGATATCCAGTCCGGGCCCGCCTTCGCCTACGCCGAGATCACCCTCCCCGCTGGCGGCGCCGTCCGCGTCGAAGCCGGCGCGATGGCGATGACGCGGGGAGACATCACCATCAAGACCTCCACGCAGGGGGGCTTCCTCAAGGGCCTCAAGCGGACGATCGGTGGCGAGAGCTTCTTCGTCAACGACTTCTCGTCCGGCAGCGGCGGCATCGTCGGTGTCGCACCCGCGCTTCCGGGCGACATGACCGTCGCCGAGCTGACGGGGACCGGGACCCTGCTGGTCCAGTCCGGCTCGTGGATCGCGTCAGACCCGGCGATCGACGTGGATGCCAAGTGGGGCGGCGGCAAGACCTTCTTCAGCGGCGAGGGCTTGATCCTGCTGCGCTGCTCAGGTCAGGGTCAGGTGCTGATGTCCGCGTACGGCGCCATCCGGCCGACCACGCTCGCAGCCGGGGAGACGATGACCCTCGACACGGGGCACGTCGTCGCGTTCGACGACACGGTCCAGTACTCGGTGCGCAAGGCCGGCTCGTGGAAGACGACGCTGCTGGGCGCCGAGGGACTCGTCACCGACTTCACCGGGCCCGGGCGGGTGTGGCTGCAGACGCGGAGCAGTTCCGACCTGGTCTCGTGGATCCAGGAGCACCTGCCGACCCAGCGCAGCTGACGCCAACCCCCCTCGTCCGTCTTGAGGTTGGTGGTCGCAAAACGTACGTTTTGCGACCACCAACCTCAAGACGGACGAGGGGGGACCGGGGTTAGGGCTGGCCGGGGCAGACCATCGGCTGGCCCAGCTTGAAGCCGTCACTGACGGCGTTCCAGATCGGGGTGTCGACCAGCTCGTCGATCCGGTACGGAGCCCCGCCGGCCGACCCCTGCTTCGCGTTGGCGGGCGGACCGTAGGCCCGTGCACCCCACCAGGCGTACGCATTGGTGGCGTAGTTCTTGTACTCCTGCGAGTACTCGAACATCGTGCCGCCGAGGAAGTAGCCGGCCGGTGTCTTGGACCCCTCGGCCGCGGGCGTGACGCACGCCAGCGACTTCCGGTCCTCGTCCGCGATCGCCTGGTACGCCGCCGTCGAGGGCTGGGGCAGCCCCGTGGGATTCACGTTCAGGCCCATCTCGCCGAAGAACATCGGCGGAAGGGTGTCCCACTTGTCGGTGCCGGGGAAGGCGGCCGGCCAGTCCTGGAAGATGATCTCCGAGTACTTCGTCACGTCCTGGAACGGGTTCGTGCTCCCGATCATCCGGCGCTGCCAGAAGCCCGCGGGGATCGCGTCAAGGGTGACGGTCTGCCCGTCCTTGCCGGTCCAGACCGTCGGTGTGCCGCCCGTCGCCGAATCCTTGAGGAGGGCTGCCACCTGCTGCGTGGGCGCGATGCCCCAGGCCTTGCCTCCGTACGACGTCGTCGACGTGCTCACGAAGAACGGCAGACGATGCTCCTGGGGCACATTGTTGGCGTCCTCGAGCTTGAGAATCGACTGGATGACGAAGAGCGCGTGCTCAGCGGGGATGCCGTTGTAGTCGAACTCGTTGAACAGGCCCCAGATAGCGGCCCCTGCGTGCGGGGTCGTGTTGGCACCCGGGAGATAGATCTCGTCGAAGATGCCCTTGATCAACGCGTAGGCCTTGACGTAGCTTCCGGGTCCGTTGACGCTCTGGCAGTCGGCGGTGATCACGCAGTGCGTGTAGTTGCTGATCGGGATCGTGACGCCCATCCCGTTGGCGGAAGCTGCGTCCAGGAAGGCCGAGTGCGTCGTGTTCTGCGGATTCCAGTTGTAGATGTGGAGCAGGTTGACGCCCAGCGCCTTCATCGCGCCAAGGTCGTCGCGCCCATAGGCACCGTTCGTCCCCGGGCCCCACAACTGACTGAAACTGGAGTGGTAGTAGTCCGAATCGAATGCCACGCCGCCCGGCTTCCAGTCCGACGAGCTGGGCTCATACGAGAAGCCGCGGATGGGCCGGTACTGGGCGATGAACTCCGCGTTGGGGGACCCGGCAGGTGGCGGGGTCGCGCCCAGGTGACCAGGGACCACATCCACGGTGATGGTCGCCGCGCGGTGCTCACGGTGACCGGAGTCGCCGGAGTAGGCGACATACAGCGCATGATCGCCGGGATCAAGCCCGGCCAGCTTCTCGGCCGGCAGGACGATCACGGCGGCACCCGTCGCATCCAGTGCCGACGTGGCCAGGGTGATTCCGTCGCCGACCGTGGTCGACTCGCCGTCCAGGGTGACCGTGATGGTGCCGCTCGGTACGGGCACGTTGCCCTGCTCGCCGACCACGGAGACGTTGAGCTTCGCGGGCTCGCTGGACTCGAGCACGGTTCCACCGGGCAGGGTGGCGGTGACGTCCACGTCCGCTTGCTCGAAGCGGAACGACTCGCTGACGTCGGCGGCGGGCGCATAGGTGTCGTCGCCGGCCTGACTCGCGGTGACGGTGCACTCGCCTGCTCCGGAGGCCTGAATCGCCGGCCCGCCCTTGATGGTGGCGGTGAAGCAGGGCCCGGTCGCGCTGAAGGTGACGGGCAGGCCAGACGTGGCCGTCGCGGACAGCGGGGCGACCTGGCCGACGACGTAGTCGGCGAGGAAGGCCAGGTCGATCGTCTGGGCGAGCAGCAGGCCGGTCGGCGACGCAGATGCGGACGCGGATGCGGACGGATCGGCCGACGCGGTCGCGGTCGACGACGCGTCCGGGGTGGGTGTCGGCTCAGGGCTGGGCGAGGGGCTGGCGGTTGCGCTGGGCTCCGCTGACGCGCTGGGCGACGGGGTTGGCGCGTCCTCGGCGGTGGCGGGTCGCGCGGCGAACAGCACCCCCAGCACCAGGCCGCCCGCGAGGATGGCCGGCACGATGCGGCCGGCACGTCGGTGATTCATCGGGGTTCTCCCGTCGATCGATGGCACACGAGGTGGATCGATCGCCCGCGGTATTCAGGACGCTAGCAGCCGACGCGCGAACCCGGGTCTGTGCGCGCTCGACGCTCAGCCGGTCATCGCGACGGCGGCGCGTCCGCCGGCGCGAGTTGCCGGGCGATGGCCCGGAACAGCGCGTCGGCCTGGTTCGTCGGGCCGTCGTTGGCGAACGCGGCCTCCTCGTACGTCGCCGCCACCGCGATGGCGATCCGCTTCGACGGCAGGTACGCGGTCGCCGCCGAGTACCCACCGAACAGCGGGTTCTGCATGACCCAGTCGCCCGTCGTCACCACCCCGATGCCGAAGGAATAGCGCTCGTTCTGCTGGAAGCAGGTGGGGCAGCCGGCGAGGGGGGAGCCGAAGCCACGCAGGTCGGTGGACGTCATCGCCCGGTAGGACGAGCGCGACAGCAGCGCGCCCGTGCCGAACGCGATCGCGGTGGCGTGGAGATCGTGGATGTCGGTGGTCTGGATGGATCCTCGAGCCAGCGTCCACGAGGGATTCCAGAAGCTGGACTCCTCCAGGAACGGCGTGCCGTCCGGGATGCCCAGGAAATCACGGCGCTCGGCGGAGAAGGCGTGCAGGACCGGCTCCGGGATCGACGGGTTCTGCGCCGCGCGCGTCTGGTCGAGTCCGAGCGGCTCGAGGACCCGGGTGCGGAGGAGTCTCTTCACGGGCTGGCCGGTGACCTTCTCGAGCACCATGCCGAGGATCACGTAGTTCGTATGCGCGTAGCTCCAGTTGGTGCCCGGCTCGTAGGACAGCGGCTGGTCGACGACGAATCCCAGTTGCTGGCGCGTGGTCCATCGCTGGAACGGATCCGCCAAGAACGCGTCGACGAACTCCGGCGAGCGGACGTAGTCGGGATACCCGGAGGTCATGCGCGCCAGCTGGCCGAGCGTGACCCGGTCGGCATGGGGAAGGTCCGGCAGCCACGTCGAGACCTTGTCGTCGAGGCTCACCTTCCCCTCATCCACCAGCTGCAGCAGCAGGTTCGCGAGGTAGCCGATCGCCACCGAGCCGTTGCGGAAGTGCATGTCAGTCGTGGCCGGCACGCCCGTCATCGACTGGCCGAACGCACGCGTGATCACGGGCTGGCCGTCGACGCTGACCTTGACGATGACCGCGCGCAGGTGGTTGTCGCGCATCGAGTCGCGGACGATCCGCGTGATCGCGGCTGCCTGGTCCGCGCGGTTCCGCGCCGGCTCGGAGGAGGCGGGGGCCGACGCCGACTCACTGCTGGCTCGGTCTCCCGCGTGCGCCGGCGCTGATGCCTGGCCCAAGGCGAGGCCCGCCAGCAGCAGTGTGACGGACGGGAGAACGAGCAGCCGACGGCGCATGAGCGGAACCTACCCGGTCGATCAGGCCCGGACGGGCAGGGTGATCAGCATCGTCGTTCCCTGTCCGGGCCCGTCGCACCCTCCCCGTCCGTCTTGAGGTTGGTGGTCGGAAATCGGCCCATTTCCGACCACCAACCTCAAGACAGACGGGGGGAGGGAAGGGGGTTTTGCTGGGGGGCGGAAGTCTCTAGCCTTCGGGGATGCGCATCGCTATCGGCACACGTAAGGGATTGTGGACGGCGATGGGGGACGCCGACGACTGGACGGTGAGCCAGCCGCTCAAGCAGATGGCGGAGTTCGCCTCCGTCGCCTGGGTGCCCATGGGCCCCGACCGGCCGCCGCGCCTGGTCGTCGGGGCCCGCAGCTGGTTCTGGGGCCCGTCGATCCTGACGAGCGACGACGACGGCGCGACCTGGTCCGAGCCCGAGGCCGGCGCGGTCACCTTCCCCGAGGACACCGGCGCGGCGGTCGAGCGCATCTGGAACCTCACCCCGGACGCGCGCGAACCGGGTCGCGTCTGGGCAGGGGTCGAGCCGCACTCGCTCTGGAAGTCGGTCGACGGCGGCACGACGTTCGAGCTCAACCGCGCGCTGTGGGAGCACCCGCATCGCCCCGAGTGGCTGCCCGGCGCCGGCGGCCCCGCCGTCCACACCATCGTCCCGCGTCCCGACGAGTCCATGGTGATCGCCATGAGCACCGGGGGCGTCTACCGCTCCGCCGACAGCGACACCGGCTGGGAGCCCGCCAACCAAGGCATCAGGGTCCTCTTCTCCCCAGACGAGTACCCCGCATACGGCCAGTGCGTGCACCGGATCGCCATGGACGCGGGTGATCAGGATCGTCTGTACGCCCAGAACCACGGCGGCGTGTACCGATCCGACGACAACGGCACGACGTGGCAGCCGATCATGGACGGGCTGCCCGCCGACTTCGGCTTCGTCGTGCTCGCCCACCCCACCAAGGGCGACTCCGCGTGGGTCATCCCGATCGACGACGAGACCATGTTCCCGCCGGACGGACGCCTGCGCTTGTGGCGCACCGAGGATGCGGGTGCGACCTGGCGCGAGGTCGGTCAGGGCCTGCCGGACGATCACTACGCCTCCGTCCTGCGCGATGCCGCGCACGTGGTCGACATCGACGGCACCGCGGCCATCGCGTTCGGCACCCGCAACGGCTCCGTCTACGCCAGCACGGACGAGGGTGAGACGTTCACCGAGGTCGCAACCCGGCTGCCGGACGTCCTGTCGGTGCGGGCCAGCGCCTGACGTGAGTCCGATCATCGTGCGCCTGCCGCAGGCGTTGGCTGTGGACGCAGGAGGCAAGGGCCTGTTGGAGTTCGACGTACCCGACGACGCGACACTCGCGGACCTGCTTGCCCAGGTGCGGACGGAGCATCCGGCGCTGTGGCGGCGGGTGTGCGACGAGACGGGGGCCGTACGTCGCTTCGTCAACGTCTATGTGGGCGACGACGAGTGCCGGACACGTCAGGGGCTGGCCACACCGCTCAGGCCCGGAATCACGGTGTTCATCATCGGATCCGTGGCCGGCGGCTGACGGCCTATCGGAGGAGGGGCGACGGCACGTCGTCCGGAGCGGCCTCGGCCACGGCGTGGGTCTTCAGATGCTCCTGGAACTCGTACGCGACGTCGATCCAGCCGGTCACCCGCTGAGCCGCGCCCACATCGGGGTTCTCCGACTCCCATCGCCGGATCCACACGAGCAGGTGAGTGCGCTCGTCGGCAGTGAAGACGTCCGCGAACATCTGTTCCACCAAGGCGGATACGTCGCGCGTGGTCGGGGAGGGGGCCACGCAGGCATCCTTGCATTCGAGCACGACCGGGCGCTACCGAGGAGCCGATTTCAGCGGCTTGATCGCCTACGCTGACCAGCATGGCGCGGCACCCGGTGTTCGACGAAGACTCGCGCCTGATCGACCAGTTCGGCTGGCTAACCGTCATCTCGATCGCCGCGATCGTCCTGCTCATGCTGATCAACATCGATCCCGAGTTCACGGGCTTGCTCAGCCGGTGGGAGTCGGTCGTCGCGTCCCTGCTGGTCGGCGTCACTCTGCTGCTCGCCCTGCGCGCCTCGGGACTGGCGCGGCGCTACCAGCGGATCGCCGATATCGCCGTCCTCGTCGTCGTCACGGCGGTGCTCGTCCTCGCGTTCCTGGACACGGTGGGTGCCCCGATCCGCGCCGCCGGCCCGGCCCCCTGGTTCATCGTCATCCTGTCCGTGCTGGCCCCCATCGCCGTCATCGTTCGGCTGGTCAGGCACCGTGAGATCACCCGCGGCACGCTGTTCGGCGCCATCTCGGGCTACCTGCTCATCGCGCTGACCTTCTTCTACCTCTTCCTCGCGGTGGCCGAACTCGATGACGGACGCTTCTTCGACGAGCGACAGCCGACCCAGTCCTTCATGTACTTCAGCCTCACCACCATCACCACGACGGGATACGGCGACCTGACCGCCGCGACCGACGTCGGCCGACTGTTCGCGACCAGCGAGGCGGTCATCGGCCAGATCTACCTGGTCACCTTCGTCGCGATGCTGGTCGGCCTGTTCGTCGCCGGTCGGCGGACCATGCGGCTGACCGGCGACCCCGACGCGTCCGGATCGTCCTCGTCCGACGAGTGACGCCGACACGCCGATCGGCGTGTCGTTCCGGGGTCTACGGGCGCCCATCCCCTACCTTCTGTGGCCGATTCGGCGGAGGGTCAGTCTCACCATCGAGTTGAGGGTTACAGGAACCCTGCACAACTGAATACGCAGTAATCGATATCGAGTCGACTCTCGTGGGGGGAGTGCGACTTCCCCCTCAGATATTGGAGCGACACATGAAGCGCATGACCCGCAAGGGTGTTGTCATCACGGGCGCCGCGGCCTTTGCCGTGGTTGTCGGGGCCGGAGCGGCCTTCGCCTACTGGACCAGCTCGGGAACGTCGACCGGCGAGGCTGCGGCTGGCACCACGGCATCCGTGACGATTGCCCAAGACGTCACGCCGCCGATCACCGGTCTCTACCCGGGAGGCCCGGCCCAGGACGTGGCGATCGACATCACCAACCCCAACGCCGCCGCCGTGACCCTCACCACCGTCACGACCACGGTCACGGGTACGAGCGATCCCGGTTGCACGGCTGCCGACTTCCAGGTGTCCGACACGTGGAGCAGCCAGACGATCGCCGGGGGTGCCACCGTCGACTACCCGGCCGTCGCCACCATCGCGATGAAGAACACCACGGCTGATCAGAACGCCTGCAAGGGCGTCACGATCAACCTCGCCTTCTCCGCCAGCTAGGCGGGGCGGGGGTGCATCTGCCATGGACACGAATGTCCTGACAGAGCACACGCCCGAGCATCCGCACGCAGGACGGCGCCGCCGCTCCCGGGACCTCCCGGTGGTCGCGGCGGCGTCGTTCCTCGCGCTCGCAGTGGTGCTCGCAATCGTCGTGCTCTACACCAACGGACCGGGCGGCGAGGTCGCCGCTACTCCGGTGCGTGGTCCTGTCACGTCCAGCGACGTCGAGATCGTGGGCATCGCGCCCGGAGGCAGCGGCCCCGCACTGGAGTTCGACGCGCTCGTTCCTGTTGAGCCGCTTGTGCTGGGCCAACCGGGCCGACTTACCGTCGAGGTCACGAATCCCAGCGAGCCGGCTGGTCGTACTCGACACGCTCGCCGTGACCGTCACGGGCACGAGTGACCCGCAGTGTCGGGCCGAATGGCTCTCCGTGAGCCCCTACGACCCGAGGCGAGATCGCACGGTCACCGTGGAGCCGCGGGGCACGTCGTCTGTGGTGCTGCCGTTCGAGCTGACGGATCTCGCGCGCGTGAACCAGGACGCCTGCAAGGGCGCCCGCTTCTCCCTCGTCATCACCGGGGCCGGACACACAGCGTGAACCCCGGCGCCCGCACGTCCACGTTCGCCCGATGGCTGCTGGCCATCGGGCTCGTGGTCGTGCCGGCACTGGCGGGCGGGCCTGCGCATGCGTACTGGACGGGGACGGCAACCGGAACGGGAGTCGCCTCCGCGGCAACCCTGGCCCCGCTCGACATCGACGCGGAACCGGAGCCGTATTCCGACTCCGTCAGGCTGACATGGACGGAGCCGACCCTGCCTATTGGCTTGGCGCTCAACGGTTTCCGCGTCGAACGAATCGACGGAAGCACGCGGATCGACGCGTGCGGCAGCAGCGCGAGCGCGCTCCTGCCAGCGTCAGCGACCACCTGTGACGTGTCCGGTCTCCCGGACGGTGAGTACCGGTTCGCCGTATCGGCGATCGTCGGGACCTGGACCACGTCGGGTGAGGCCATGGCGACGGTCGCGGCCGACCGCACCGCACCGTCCCTGACTCTCGCGGGAGAGAATGAAGAGAACGCGCGACTCGCGTCAACGGGCCCCGACTATCGGCTGTACGTCAAGGCCAGCGCTGCTGGCCGCGTCACCCTCGCCGCGACCGTTGCCGACGGTGAGTCCGGTCCCAGGTCTGCGACCTTCCCCGAGGTGAGTTCAGCGGGCTGGTCGCATGCGGCGGAGACAGTCACGGCGGGCGAGCTGACAGGCGCCGGCCTCGTACTGCGCTCCTCCCCATTCGAGTTCGCGGCGAACGCAGCCGTGCCTGCAGATGTCACGGTTGTCGCGAGCGACTTGCAGGACAACGAGACCTCCACCTCGATCTCCGTCGTGGCCGACGGCACCTCACCCACGGGCGGCGTCCTCCGGGTGAACGGAGTCGATGCCACCGTCGGGGGATCGTCATCCGGCGCCTCGGGCTCGTTCTCCGTCGAGGCGCTCACGCCGTTCGCCGAGGAGGAGTCGTCGAGTGAATCGGGCTTGGCGAACTCGACCCTGACCCTCGCGTCGGCCTCGGTATCGGATGGCAGCTGCGGCACCTTCGGCTCTGACGACGAGCTCGCTGGCGCAGTGCCGCTGGACCAGCCGGGCCTGTCGGACGGCTGCTATCGATACACGCTGTCCGGCACCGATCGAGTCGGCAACCGCGCCGCCATCGTCACGACGGTCGTCGTGGACACGTCGGCGCCTGTCGGGGGCGCGCTGCGGGCCAACGCGACCGACGCTGCGCCGGGCGGTGCCACCTCAATGAGTACCACCGGAACGTGGACGCTCGAGCGAACCGACTACAGCGACCCGGGCTCGGGCATGGGGACGTCAGTCCTGCGTCGGAGCACTGCGCCGCTCGCGGACGGAGCCTGCGGCGCCTTCGACGCCGGTGCAACCGTGGCCGGCAGTCCGGGCGAGTCGTCGCTGGCGTCCGGCTGCTATCGGTACACGCTCACCGGGACGAACGCTGTCGGCCTGACGTCCGCCGTCGACGTCACTGTCCTCGCCGATCGCGAGGATCCAGTGGGCGGCGCCTTCAGCATCGGCGGCATTGACGCGTCGACCGCGGTGCCCACTGCTTCGACCACCTCGGGCTCCGTCACCATCGACAACCTGTCGCAGTTCACCGATGGGCAGTCCGGGCTGGCCAGCAGCACCCTCACGCGCGCCTTCGCGACGATGACCGAGGGCTCTTGCGGATTCTTCGGGGCCGAGGAAGCCGTGCCGACCTCGGGATCGTTCACGATGGCCGGACTCGCCGATGGCTGTCATCGCTTCACGCTGACGGGGGTGGACAACGCGGGACGCACATCGTCGGTCGGGCTCATCGTCCGTGTCGACCAGTCGGCGCCGGTCAACGGCTACCTCGACGTGAACGGCATCTCCTCAGCGAGTGGTGCCATGGCTACCACGACGACGCGCGACGTCACCGTCACGTGGACGCTGTTCGGTGACGCGGAGAGCGGTATGGCGTCGGCCCTGCTGCGTCGGACACGCAGCACGCCGCTGTCCAACGGAGTGTGCGGAGCCAACTACGGGCAGCCGTCGACGCTCCAGTCGGGCCTGACGCCCATCAACGACGCGCAGGTGAACAGGCTGCCCACGGCGGGACGCTGCTATCGGTACGAGTTGAGCGGTGACAACGCCCTCGGCCTCTCGTCGACGACGTCGATCATCGTGATGTACGACAGCAGCGGTCCCTCGGCAAGCGGGAGTCTCGTCGTCAACGGCGCGAGCGCCACGGCCGCGGGTCGCACCACAGTGAGCGCTTCTGGGGCCTTCACCATCGCGCAGCGGCGCACGTTCGCCGACTCGCAGTCGGGCGTCAGCGCCGACGTGATCACCCGGCAGTGGGCGCCCCTCACGGCCGGCGCCTGCGGCACGTACGACGACCCCGTGGTGATCGACGGGGTGGCGCCGATCGACCAATCGGGTCTGGGGAACGGCTGCTACCTGTACACGCAGACGGGCACGAACGGCGTCGGCACGTCGTCGACGGTCTTCACGACGGTGCTGGTTGACACGACCGCCCCGCTGTCGGGCAGCGTGGTGGTCGGGAGTGCCACCAGCTCCGCCGACTCCGGTTCCACGACGTACTCCTCGACCGGCACGTGGACAGTGGACGCTGCCGGCGTCACCGACCCGGAGTCGACGACGACCACCACGATCACGCGGCAGAGCACGACGACGCTGTCGGGGGGCGTCTGCGGCCCGTTCGGCCGGACGTCGACCATCACGGTGCCGCGTACTGAATCGGGCCTGACGAGGGGGTGCGTGCGCTACACCCTCACCGGATCCAACGCGGCCGGGCTGACCGCGACTCCCGTAGTCCTGACCGTGGTCGTCGACGCGACAGCGCCGACGGGTGGCGCCCTCATGGTGAACGGCACGTCGGCGACTACGTCCGGCAGCGCATCCAACGTCAGCGCAACGGACTCCTTCTCGGTGTCGTCACTGACCGCCTACTCGGATACGCACACCGGCATCGCCGACCAGAGCCTGCTGCGTACCTTCGGCGCCACCTGCTCGACCATCGATGCGTCCAGCCCTATGGTGCTGGCGTTGAGTGGCCCGATCACCCAGTCGGGCCTGGCGCCCGGCTGCTACCGCTACACCCTCTCGGCCACGAACGGTGCCGGCGGCACCGCACAGATCACGACGGACGTCACAGTCCTGCCGTAGCGGTCGCCTCGCCGGTTCGCCCTGCCTAGAGTGACGGAAGGCGCAGATTGCGCACGAGCGGAGGACCGGACATGGCTGACGACGACATCGAGATCGGTGAAGAGGTCGAGGTCACCGTCGTCCTCGATGACGCGGGCGACCCCGTAGGCACGGTGGTCGACGACATCGTCGTCGCCTCTGCGCCAGAGGGCTCCCTGGTCGACGAGACGATCGACGTGCTCGACTCGGAGGGTCACCTGCTGCTCGAGGACGAGACGGTGAGCATCTACGACGAGGACGCGAACCTGGTGTCCCAGGAGGAGACGATCGCGATCGCGCTCGAGGCGGGCGACGAGGAGTAGCGGTGCTGAAGGGCATCGATCCGCTGCTGAGCGGCGAGCTGCTGAAGATCCTCGACGACATGGGGCATGGCGACCAGCTCCTGCTCGTCGACCGCAACTACCCGGCGGTCTCGTCGGGGCGCCCGGTCATCAGGCTCGGTGAGGTGTCTGTCGTGCGCGCGGTGCGGGCAGTCCTGAGCGTGCTGCCGCTCGACAGCTTCGTCGACCGGCCGCTGGAGCGCATGGAGGTCGACGACGATCCGGCCGTGACGACGGCCACGCAGGACGCCGTCCTGGCCGCCGCGATCGAGGCGGAGGGCCGGGAGCTCACGTACGCGGTGGTGCCCCGGCTCGAGTTCTACGAGCGGGCCCGGGGTGTCTTCGCCGTGGTGCACACCCTGGAGTCGGCGCCCTACGGCTGCTTCATCCTGCACAAGGGCGTCATCTTCGACCCCTCCCAGATTTGAACCGCTTCCCGGCGCAAATCTGCGGAACTGCAACGGTTTCGGGGCCCTGATGCGGATTTGGACCGGGTGGTGACCATGTCAGATGCGGCACCGATCGTTATCGCCGGCAAGCTCGTCGTGGACGAGATCCTGTGGTGCGATCACCCGGTGCTGCCCGGCAGCTCGCAGCGGGCCAGGGAGTGGACGGTCACGGGTGGCGGCCAGGTGTGGCACACGTCGCGGGCAGTCGTGCGCGCCGGATGGCCCTGCCGCGTGGCGGGTTGGGCGGGCGCCGATCCCGAGTCGAACGACCTGCGCACGGCACTGGTGACTTCGGGCGTGGAGGACCGGCTGGTGACGGCCGGCAGAGGCGTCCGCTCCACCGTCATCGTCGGGCCGGACGGCGATCGCAGCATCATCTCCCGCAGCGGTCTGGCGACCGTCACGGCCCAGGCGTTGGCCAGCACCGGGTCGCTCGACGGGGCCGTCGCGCTCCACATCGACGCGTACGTGCTGGACGAGATCGGTGGTGCCGCGGTGATCGCGCTGGCCGCGGAGGCGGCGAGCCGCGGGCTGCCCATCTCACTCGAGCCGACCAGCCCGCGGCGCCTCGAGCTCGCGGTCCACTGGCTGCGACAGCTGCCCCCGCTGAGCGCGATTGTCGGGCGTCCCGACGAGGTCGACGCAACCGCGCCCTTCCTGGCGGCGGCTCCCGTGCTCCGGGTGCTGCACGACGCCTGGTCTGCCGTCCGGGTGGTCGGTCCTGACGAGGTGGTGGTCGTCCCGGTGCCCGAGGCTGACATCGAGACGACGGGCGCAGGTGACCGGTTCACGGGTGGTTGGCTCGTCGGGCAGGCCAGGGGCCTCGGGGTGCGGGAGTGCGTCGAACTCGGGATCGCCAGCGCCCAGGCGACAACCGAGCGACCCTAGGTCGAGCGGTCCAAATCCGCACCCAAGCCGCGAAACCGGCGCAGTTCTGCGGAATTGCACCGGGAAGCGGTGCAAATCTGAGGAGTCAGTCGGGGGGGTTGTTGTCGAGGTGGAGGGCCAGTACGGGACACGCGTGCGTGGCCGCCCTGGCGGCGGCGAGGTCGCCCCGGTCGATCTGCGCCCGCAGGGCACCTCCGGGCAGCACCGGATAGCCCCACTCGTCGAGCTCGATCAGCTCGGGAGCCGCGTCCCGGCACAGCCCACGGCCGTCGCACCGGATCGGGTCGAGGACGAGGATGGCCTGCGCCTGCCGACGCCGTGCGTTGGCCGTCCGCCCGCTCATGTGAAGTCCCGCCCCTCGGGGTCGAGCGCGGCCAGTCGAACGGGCGGCACCGGCAACTCGCGTGCGGAGGCTGCGTCGCGACGACCGGCCAGCGAGCAGCGTCCGTCCAGATGCAGGGCCACTTCGTCTGGGAACGCGGCGAGGCCGGTGGCCACGAATCGCGCGGTGCCGTCCGGATGCTTGCACCCGCCGCGTCCGGCGACCAGGCCGAGCCGAGCGTCCAGCTGCTTCATGCCTGCCTGGTCGATCTGGCGCAGGGCGAGGGCGCGGACGTCAGCGGCGACCGAGGGCAGGCCGAAGACGCAGGGTCCGCACTGTCCGGCACTCTCGCCGGCCATCCAGGCCGCGACCCGGGCCATCTCGTCGAGCGGGCAGGCGGTTTCGTCCAGCGCCCAGAGCACGGACGCGCCGATGACACCGCCGGCCGCGCGCACCGAGTCCGGGTCCCACGCGACGCGGTCGAAGTCGCCCGCAGGCACCCAGCCGCCGCCGTAGCCCCCGGTGAGGTAGCCACGGATCGACCCCGTCGGTCCGCCACACGCCTGGAGGATCTGGGCCACTGTGGTTCCGGTCGGCACTTCGACGACGCGCGGCTGACGGACGCCGCCCCCCACGGTCACCAGCGTGGTGCCGGGAGCAGTGGAGGCACCGATCTCGGCGAACCACGATCCGCCGAACCGGGCGATCAGCGCGATGTGAGCGAGGGTCTCCACGTTCTGCACCAGTGTCGGGCGGCCGGCGGCACCGCGCTGGAAGGGTCGATCGGGGTAGACCGGCGTGCCCGTCCCGTCGCCGACCCAGTGCGAGAGGGCGCTCTCCTCGCTGGACACGTAGCGCGCCGGCGGCGTGACCAGCCGGATCGGCAGCTCATCGACGCCTGCCCGCGCTCGCTCGTCCAGGGCTTGCTCGAGGCCGGGGACCGTCGACGAGCCGCGGTGGACGGCGATGAACGCGTCGGTGGCGCCGATGGTGCGTGCCGCCACCTGGATGCCGTCGAGCACCAGGTGCGGGGACGCGGCGAGCAGAGCCGCGTCCTTTCCGCTTGCCGGCTCACCCTCCATTCCGTTCGCGATCACCACCGGGTGACGGGTGCGACTGAGCCGCCCGCGGCCGGCAGAGCTCTCGACCACGGCTCGCAGCTTCAGGTGAGTGGGGAACCACCCGCCGCCGCGACCGCGCAGGCCGGCACGTTCGACCTCGGCGACCAGCCCGCCGGGTGCGGCCGACCGTCGACCCGGAACTGCGGGCAGCGCACCGTAGGCGTCCTGATGGGCGCGCATCGTGGCCGGCAAGCCGAGGCCGAGGCGGGCGGTCATGGCGACATCGTGGCGGAGCGGGGTGAGGCGGAGCCCTCGCTCGGGCAAGAGACAGGTAAGGAGCCGGAGTAGTTTCTGGCCATGGCCCTTGTCGCTGGAGTCGACTCCTCCACCCAGTCGGTGAAGATCGTGGTGCGCGACGCCGAGTCCGGCGCGCTCGTCCGGGAGGCGCGGGCCGCCCATCCCGACGGGACGGAGGTGCCGCCGTCCGCCTGGCTGGACGCCCTGGACTCCGCGATGGACGGCGTGCTCGAAGGCGTCGAGTCGCTCGCCGTCGCCGGCCAGCAGCACGGCATGGTGGCGATCGACGAGGACGACGAGGTCGTCCGTCCCGCACTGCTGTGGAACGACACCCGGTCGGCGTCAGACGCGGCGGACCTCGTGCAGGAACTCGGCGGACCGCAGGCGTGGGCCGATGCCGTGGGCAGCGTGCCGGTGGCCGCGTTCACGGTGACCAAGGCCCGCTGGATGGCGCGCATGGAGCCGGAGAACGCGGCTCGCACCGCCAGGATGATGCTGCCGCACGACTACCTGACGTGGGTGCTGTCCGGTCGGCCGGACACGGCCGTCACCGATCGGGGCGAGGCCTCGGGGACCGGCTACTGGTCGCCGATCACAGGTGAGTACCGCAAGGACCTGCTCCAGTTGGCGCTCGGCCACACGCCGCTGGTCCCGCGGGTGGCCAGCCCGCACGAGGAGGTCGGGCGCACGCCCGCCGGGATCGCCCTCGGTCCGGGCACCGGCGACAACATGGGCGCCGCCCTCGGCCTGGCCGCCGTGCCGGGAGACGTCGTCGTCTCCCTCGGTACGTCGGGCACCGCGTTCGCCGTCTCCATGGTCCCGGCCCGCGACCCGAGTGGCTTCGTCGCCGGCTTCGCTGATGCCACCGGCCACTTCCTGCCGTTGGTGTGCACGCTGAACGCGGCCCGCGTGCTGACGGCCACCGCCGAGATGCTCGGCGTGGACATGGACGAGTTCGCCCGGCTCGCGCTGGCGGCTCCGGCCGGCGCCGACGGCTTGGTGATGCTCCCGTACCTCGACGGCGAGCGGACGCCCAACCTCCCGGACGCGCGAGGCTCCCTGCACGGCATCAGCCGCACCAACCTGACTCCGTCGACCATCGCCCGGGCGGCCGTCGAGGGCATGCTCGGCGGTCTGGCCGACGCGGTCGACGCGCTGGTCGAGGTCGGCGTCGAGCCGCGTCGCATCCTGCTGGTGGGCGGCGCTGCGGCGAACCCTGCTGTCGGCGCGGTGGCCGCCACCATGTTCCCCGCGCCGGTGGTCATCCCGCCGCCGGGGGAGTACGTGGCCGACGGCGCGGCCCGGCAGGCGGCCTGGGTGCTGTCCGGCGGCGACACCGCGCCGGAGTGGGCGGAGCTGCGCGGCGGGGAGACCACGATTCACGAACCTTCACCGGCGGTCGAGGTGCGCGAGCAGTACCGGGCCGCCCGCACCTCCCTCTACGGCTGACTCGCCGACTGCTACGCGTTCCGTCGCACCGGCGGTTGGGTGCGACGGAACCGGTAGCAGTCGGCGAGGTGGACAGCGCGTGACCAAATCGTTACCGGTCCGTGCCCATTCCTTGCTGCGAATCACTTGCAACACGGTGCCTTCGGTACATATGTTGGCGCTGACAACATTTCGTTGTCCCTGTGCTGGACAAGGAGTCCTGTGTCTCGCGAACTGAGCGTGCGCCCGGAGGATCGTTTCTCATTCGGCCTGTGGACGGTCGGCAATCGGGGGCGGGACCCGTTCGGCGAGGCGGTCCGGCCGAAGATCGAGGTCGGCGACATGCTGCGCGGCCTGGCCGACCTCGGCGTCTACGGCGTCAGCTTCCACGACGACGACCTGATGACCTTCGGCGCTCCCGAGTCCCAGCGTCGCGCGGAGCTGGACGCCTTCAAGAAGGACCTCGACGCGACCGGCCTGCGCTGCACCATGGCGACGACCAACCTCTTCTACCACCCGGTGTTCAAGGACGGCGCGTTCACGTCCAACGACCCGCAGGTGCGCAAGTACGCGATCCAGAAGTCGATGCGCAACATCGATGTCGCGGCCGAGCTCGAGGCCCCCATCTACGTGTTCTGGGGCGGCCGCGAGGGCGTCGAGTCGCCGACGGCGAAGGACACTCGCGACGCGCTGAGCCGCTACGCAGAGGCGCTGGACTTCCTCGCCGGCTACGTCAAGGACAAGGGCTACGACATCCGCTTCGCGATCGAGCCCAAGCCCAACGAGCCGCGCGGTGACATCTACCTGCCCACGGTCGGCCACGCGCTCGGCTTCATCTCCATGCTGGAGCATCACGAGATGGTGGGCCTCAACCCCGAGGTCGCGCACGAGACGATGTCGGGGCTGTCCTTCTACCAAGGGGTCGCGCAGACCCTCTGGCAGGGCAAGCTGTTCCACATCGACCTGAACGACCAGCGGATCGGCCGCTTCGACCAGGACTTCCGCTTCGGCTCCGAGGGCATCAAGGACCACTTCTTCCTGGTCCGCCTGCTGGAGAACAGCGGCTACGACGGCGTGCGTCACTTCGATGCGCATGCCTACCGCACGGAGGACGTCGAGGGCGTATGGGACTTCGCCCGCGGCTGCATCCGGAACTACCTCGCATTCGCGGAGAAGGCCCGCGAATTCGACTCAGACCCCCGCGTTGCGGAGGCGATGGCCTACACGGGCGTCGCTGACCTCGCGGCTCCGACTGTCGGCCCCTACACCCCAGAGGCGGCAGCCGGACTCATGGCCGAGACTTTCGACGTCGAGACCCTCGCTGCGCGCGGGTTCGGCATCGAGAAGCTCGACCAGCTCGCCGTCGATCACATCTTGGGCATCGCCTAAGTGGTCGACACCACTCACCCATCAAGGTTCGCAGGCCCGCCTGCGGGGAAAGGACAGCAACGCATGTCCAAGAAGTTCATCGGAGCAGTTGCCGGCCTTGCTGCCGCATCGCTGCTCGTCGCTGCGTGTAGCAGCAGCTCGTCCGAGTCGTCGGAAGAGGCGCCCGCCGAGGCTACGGCTGCCGCTTCGGCCGCCGCATCCGAGGAGATGACCGAAGAGGCCATGGCCGCTGGCGGCAAGGCTTGCGTCATCCTCCCCGACGCCGCTTCTTCCGCTCGCTGGGAGACCGCGGACCGTCCGTTCCTCGAGGAGGCCTTCACGGCCGCGGGTGTCGAGTACGACATCCAGAACGCGAACGGCGACAAGGCCAAGTTCGCCACCATCGCTGACGGCATGCTCGCCAGCGGCTGTGGCGTCCTCGCCATCGTCAACCTCGACAGCGAGACCGGCTCTGCCGTGATCGCGAAGGCGACCGCCGCCGGCGTGCCCGTCATCGACTACGACCGCCTCACCCTGGGTGGCGGCGCTCAGTACTACGTGTCCTTCGACAACGTCGCGGTCGGTACCGCGATCGGCGAGGGCCTCGTCAAGTGCCTGACCGACGCTGGCATCACCGAGGGTCCGGTGGCCTACCTCAATGGTTCGCCGACCGACAACAACGCCACCCTGTTCAAGGAGGGCTACGCAGCTGCACTCGAGGGCGCCGGCTTCACGCCGACCGCCGATCAGGCCGTTCCGGACTGGGACAACACCAAGGCCGGCACGATCTTCGAGCAGATGTACACCGAGGCCAATGGTGACTTCGTCGCCGTTGCCGCGGCGAACGACGGTCTCGGCGGCGCGGCCATCGCGGTTCTCGACCGCAACGGCCAGGCTGGCAAGATCTTCGTCTCGGGTCAGGACGCCACGGATGAGGGCCTGCAGCGCGTGCTGATGGGTACCCAGTGCGTGACCGTCTACAAGGCCGTCAAGAAGGAGGCCGAAGCGGCCGCCGCTCTGGCCGTCGCCCTGCTCAATGGCGACCAGGCTGCTGCTGACGCTCTCGCCACCGGCGTGACCGCCGACAGCGAGGCCGGCACCGACGTGCCGTCCGTGCTCCTCGTTCCGCAGGCGATCTACCCCGACACCGTGAAGGACGTCATCGCTGACGGCTTCACCACCGTCGAGAACGTCTGCGCGACGGACGAGCTCAAGGAGAAGTGCGCCGAGTTCGGCGTCCAGTAGAACCCCCTCGGTCCCGTAGATCCGGACCGAACGGAACTGGTGGGGGCGGGTGTTATCACCCGCCCCCACCGCCGTCCGGCGGCCAGTCCGCCGAAATCCCCCACATGCTCGAGCCCGCTACGACAAGGTGGCCACATGACCTCTGACACTCCGCTCCTCCAGCTCAAGGGCATCAACAAGAGCTTCGGCCCGGTCCACGTTCTGAGGAGCGTCGACCTGTCGGTCTGGCCCGGTCAGGTGACCGCGCTCGTCGGTGACAACGGTGCGGGCAAGAGCACGCTGATCAAGGGCGTGGCCGGCATCTACCCCTTCGACTCCGGCGAGTACCTCTTCGAGGGCAAGCCGACACATGTCCACGACCCCAAGCAGGCGAACGCCCTCGGCATCGAGGTCGTGTACCAGGACCTCGCCCTGTGCGACAACCTCGACGTCGTGCACAACATGTTCCTCGGCCGCGAGGAGACCAAGGCCGGCACGCTGGATGAGATCGGCATGGAGAAGCGTGCGACGGACACCCTCAAGGGCCTGTCCGTCCGCACCCTCAAGTCGGTGCGCCAGCAGGTGTCGAGCCTGTCCGGCGGTCAGCGGCAGACGGTGGCCATCGCCCGCGCGGTGCTGTGGAACTCCAAGATGGTCATCCTCGACGAGCCGACGGCCGCCCTCGGCGTCGCGCAGACCGAGCAGGTCCTCAACCTGGTCCGCCGCCTTGCGGACAACGGTCTCGGCGTCGTCCTGATCTCGCACAACATGAATGACGTCATGCAGGTCGCCGACAACGTGGCCTGCCTCTACCTCGGTGAGATGGCCGCCCAGGTCCCGGCCTCCGCTGTCAACCACTCGACCATCGTCGAGCTGATCACCACCGGGAGATCCGGCGACATGGGCCTGCAACCCGACGTTGCGGCCGCGGGAGGTGCGGCATGAGCACGATCGAGCAGCCAACCGACGTCGACATCCCCGAGGCAGGGGACAGCGGCGGCATCGGCCAGGCCATCGGCGACTACTTCACCCGGGTCAAGGGCGGTGACGTCGGCTCGCTGCCCGCCGTCCTCGGACTCATCGTGCTGTTCCTGCTGTTCAGCATCATGAAGCCGGACACCTTCTTCAGCACCTTCAACTTCGCGAACCTGCTCAACCAGGGCACGGCCATCATCGTGCTCGCCATGGGCCTGGTCTTCGTGCTGCTGCTCGGCGAGATCGACCTGTCGGCGGGCTTCACCGCCGGCACGTCGGCGGCGGTGCTCGCGGTGGCGCTGTCCTCGTGGGGTCTGGCGTGGCCCATCGCGCTCATTGTCGCGCTGCTCACGGGCACGGTCATCGGCCTCGTGATCGGCATGCTGGTGGCCAGGCTCGGCATCCCATCGTTCGTCGTGACCCTGGCGATGTTCCTCGCCCTCCAGGGCGTCATGCTGCTGATCATCAGCGAGGGCGGCACGATCCGCCTGCGCAGCGACTTCCTGCTGGCGATCATGAACCAGAACATGCCGCTCTGGGGCGGGTGGCTGCTGTGGGCGCTCGTCGTCCTCGGATACGCCTGGGTGTCGTGGCGGGCCATCAGCGGCCGCCGCAAGGCCGGTCTTCGGGCGACCGCCGCGTCGGTTTGGGCGGCGAAGACCATCGCGCTTGCGGTGATGCTGGGGGTGCTGGTCTTCCTGCTCAACCAGGAGCGCCAGATCGTGCGACCCGGCAAGGAGTCCTGCCCGATGGACGGCACCGGGGAGCTCGGCTGCATCCCGGTCATCCAGGGCGTGCCCTGGGCCGTCCTCGTTGTGCTCGTCCTGCTGGTCAGCCTGACGTTCGTGCTCAGCCGCACCCCGTTCGGCCGGCACATCTACGCGACGGGCGGCAATGCCGAGGCGGCGCGCCGAGCCGGCATCAGCGTCAAGATGATCAAGATCTACTGCTTCATGATCTGTTCGACGCTCGCAGCCGTGGCCGGTGTTCTCATCGCCTCCCGTGACAACTCGGTGTCGCCCACGACGGGTGGGGCGCAGACCCTGCTGTTCGCCGTCGGCGCCGCCGTCATCGGCGGCACCAGCCTCTTCGGTGGCAAGGGCCGCGTCATGGACGCCGTCATCGGCGGCCTGGTCATCGCGGTCATCGCCAACGGGCTGCCGCTGATCACCCAGCAGTCCGGCATCCAGTTCGTCGTCACGGGCCTGGTCCTCCTCATCGCCGCCAGCGTGGATGCGATCTCGCGCAAGAGGGCGACACCCAGCTAGCCAGCGAAGGAGTCAACCGTCATGGCGTCGCGCAATGCGGTGACCCAGGACGACCTGCGCCGTCACAACCGGGCGCGTCTGCTGCGCCGCCTGCACGAAGGCGGCGCAGCGACCCGCTCGGACCTGGTGGCCTTCAGCGGCCTCAACCGGAGCACGGTCGGCGTGCTGGTGTCCGAGCTCGCCGACGCGGGCCTGGTCCGGGAGGTGCCCGGCAGCGCCGGGCAGGTGGGGCGTCCCTCGCTCGTGGTCCGTCCGACGCCGGAATCAGCGGTCGTGACCGCCTTCGACCTGAGGGTGGATCGGACTGTCGTGGCCCTGGTGGGCCTTGGCGGCGAAGAGCTCTGGCGGAAGGAGCAGGCGCATGGCCGTGCCCACTTCACGCCCGCAGTGGCAGTGCGCAATCTGGTGTCCCTGACCAAGCAGGCGCTGAAGCATGCGCCGGGCGATGCCGTCTGGGTCGGCTTCGGAGTCGCGGTGCCCGGCACGGTCGAGCATCAGGACGGCACCGTCCGACTGGCCCCCAACCTGGGCTGGACCGACGCCCCGCTGGGTGTGCTGATCCGCGACGCCCTGGTGCAGCAGTTCGGATTCGCCCCTCCGGTGCACGTGGGCAACGACGCGGACCTCGGCGCACTGGCCGAGCACGTGCGCGGCGTGGGAGCCGCGAACCGGAACCTGATCTACCTCTCGGGCGAGGTCGGTGTCGGTGGCGGCGTGATCATCGACGGCCGTGCCTTGGTGGGTGCGGGCGGGTACGGCGGCGAGGTGGGACACATGATCGTCAACCCCGACGGCAGCCAATGCCGCTGCGGGGCGCGCGGGTGCTGGGAGACCGAGATCGGGCGTGATGCCATCGTCAAGGCCGCAGGCCTGCAGGTCGACACGCACGACGTCGCCGACGTCATCGGCGCCTGCAACGACGGCGATCCCAAGGCGGCAGAGGCGATCCATCAGGCCGGTGAGTGGCTGGGCATCGGGCTGGCCAACCTCGTCAATCTGCTGAATCCCGAGGTGATCGTGCTCGGCGGCCACCTGCGGCTGCTGCTGCCGTTGGTGAGTGCCACGGTGTACCGGAGGATCCACTACGCACTCCCGCGTCGCGGGAGCAGGTGCGCGTCGAGGTACCGGCGCTGGAGGGCGACAGCAGTCTGCTCGGGGCGGCCGAGGCGTCGTTCGAGGACCTGCTCAACGACCCCATGGACGTGCTCCAGCGATCCGCTCATGCCACCGCGTCCTGACCTCGTCCACCTGGCCTCCGGTGACATCGAGCTGACCATCGATCCCTCGTTGGGGGCTCGAGCCGTCTCGTGGCAGGTGGCGGGATCCGAGCTCCTGGCCCGCAAGTCGGCCGACCCGGTGGAGCACGGGATGTACCCGATGGCGCCGTGGGCGGGCCGGATTCGCGACAACAGGTTCGACTTCGCTGGCGAACGTCATGCCCTGCCGGTCACCTACGGCGGATGGGCGCTGCATGGCACCGTGCTGAACCGGCCGGCCGCGTCCGTTCGCATCGAGGGCGGTGACCATCCTGCACTCGTCGCTACCTTCGCGGACCACCCGGGCTGGCCGTGGCCCGTGTCGGTGGAGGTCGCGTGGCGGATCGTGGCCGAGGGCGTGGAGGCAGACATCACCGTCCACGCCCTCGAGTCGTCGTGCCCGGTGGTGCTCGGGTGGCACCCATGGTTCCGGCGGCAGCTGGACCGGGGCGCGCCGGCGCAGTGGGCCCTCCCGGCGACGAGCCGGCTGGTCCGCGGACCCGATCACCTGCCCACTGGCGAGGCGGTGGCCTTCGATCCGGGGGACGGGCCCTTCGATGACGCCTTCGTGGTGCCCACGGGCCGCGCGTCGCTGCGCTGGCCCGGCGCGCTCGAGCTCGACGTCGAATCGGATGGCGGCTGGTACGTGGTCTATGACGAGCCGACCGAGGCGCTGTGCGTGGAGCCGCAGAACGGGCCGCCCGACGGGCTCGCTGACGCGCGACGGCCGGTTGCGTTCGGGGAGGTCCGGGTGGCGCGCCCCGATGCGCCCGTCGCGTTGAGGACCCGTTGGACTGTCCGGCCGTCAGTTGGCTGAGGGGTCGGCGCCTTCGTGTGCCGCGGGCGGATCGAGCGGAACGACGGCTCCCGTCGTGGCTGCCAGGCGCGCGGCGTCGAGCACGCGGGCATCGGCGACCGCGTCGGCCATCGGCACGGGCGCCGGGCCTTCGCCACGGATCGCCCTGTCCACCATGCGGTAGTACTCGGGCCACGCCCCGGGCTCGAGGGGTACCCGCTCGTCGGACGGCGCACTGTCGTCGTCGAAGGTGCGCAACCAGGCCTCCGTGCCCGGTCGGCGCACTCCCCATTCGGGTGCGGCCGGGCTCATCCCGGCCAGCATGTCCGGCTCCTGGTCGTCAGCAGGATCGATGCGCAGCCCGCCCCTCGTGCCGAGTACCAGCATCCGCGGCTCGGGGAAGGCGTGCGCCTGGCCCACGGTCAGGATGCTGATGGCGCCGGTGGCGTGGGTCAGCACGATGGTCGTGTCATCGTCGGTGGGGTCGCCAGGCCGGACGGATCGTGCCCAGCACCCGACTGAGACGACCGGCCCCATGAGGGACATCGCCTGATCGACCACGTGAATGCCGAGGTCGTAGAGCATCCCGCCCATGTCCTCGGGGGCCGACGAGCCGCGCCACCCGGCCTTGGGAACCACCCGCATCTTGGTGATGCGCGACTCGAACCGGTGCACGTCGCCGAGCCGACCCTCGCCCGCGATCCGTTGAGCCGTGCGGATGTCGCTGTCCCAGCGCCGGTTCTGGAACGGGATGAGCAGCCGCCCGGACTCGTCCGCGATGGCCGCGAGCCCGCGCACGTCGTCAGCGGTGGCGGCGACCGGCTTGTCCAGCACCACATGCAGGCCGGCGGCCAGGGCTGCGGACGCGAACGGGACGTGCGTGCTGTTGGCGGTGCTGATGGCGGCCAACTGGTGGCCGGCGGACCATGCCTGCTCGGCCGTGTCGTAGAGCTCGACCCCCGGATGGTCGGCCAGCGCCTGGCGACGACGATCGGGATTCGCGGTGACGATGGCATCGAGCGACAGGCCGGGCGTGGCGGCCACGAGGGGGGCGTGGAACACCCGGCCACCGAAGCCGTAGCCGACGACGACGACGGAGGCGGGCGCGTCAGGGGACATGCGGCTAGTCAAGCACGCTGCAACGTCGAGGCGCCGAGGGTAGGTTCGATACGCAACCGAAGGAGAAGCCATGCCCTACCCCGCACGTGACCTGACCGGATCCGTGGTCGCCATCACCGGCGCGACTGCCGGCATCGGCGCCGCTGCCGCCAACCAGCTCGTCGAAGCCGGAGCCAAGGTGGTGCTCGGCGGTCGACGCGAGGAGCGACTCGAAGAGGCGGTCGCGCGACTCGGACCGGATCGAGCGCTGGGCGTGACGATGGACGTGCGCTCGCCCGCCGACTGCGCCCGCCTCGTGGATGCCGCAGTGTCGACGTTCGGGCGCCTCGACACCATCGTCCCGAACGCCGGGATCGGCCTCTATGGCAGCATCCTCGACCACTCTGACGACGAGATCGAGCGGATGATGCACACGAACTACGACGGCACCGTGTGGGCCATCCGCGCTGCAGTGCCGGCCATCCTCTCGACCGCGGGCGAGGGCGACATCGTCATCGTGTCGTCGGTGGCCGGGCTCCGCGGCGGCGACGACGAGGCCGTGTACGCGGGCACCAAGTTCGCCCAGGTCGGGCTCGCCGGGTCGCTGGACCGCGAACTCCGGGAGAAGGGCATCCGGGTGACGGCCGTGTGCCCCGCGGGCACGGCGACGGAGTTCGCCATCGGCACCGGTCGGGTCGATGACGACCCCAGATTCGCGGACTGGCTGACGGCCGACGACGTGGCCCATGCGATCGTCACCGTCCTCCAGCAGCCCCGGTCGGCCCGCACCACCCTGTGGGCCATGTGGGGGATGGGACAGCAGAGCTGACTGACCCCACCGAGCATCACCCGGGGCATGACAACGGGCCCCGGGTGATGCACAATAGGGGTGTCGCTCACCCCCCCGAGCGATTCGAAGCCCTCGGGCTTCGGGAACCCGCGCGACAGCCCCCCAGCCGCGCGGGTCTTCCCGTCTCCGGGACCAGTCAGCCCGATTTCAGGACCAGTAGACGTGGGCCCGGGTGCCCAACGGCACCCGATCGAACAGGGCCTCGGCGCCCTTGAAGTCACGCAGGTTCACGCACCCGTGGGACCCGCCCAGGTAGCCGTCCCGGGCGAAGTAGGGCGAGTAGTGGACTGCCTCGTCGCCATTGAAGAAGAGCGCGAACGGCATCCACGTCCGGTACAGGCTCGACGTGTGGTTCCGGCTCTTCATATGGACGCGGAACGTGCCCTCGTCGGTCTCGGCGCCGGGGAACCCGAAGCGTGCGTCGAGTGCGGTGATGACCTCGCCGTCCTCGACCAGGCGCACGAGGCGCTGGGTCTTGTCGATGCAGAGGGCCCGCTCACCGCGGCAGGCCCGAGGCAGCCAGCCGACCTTGCCGGCGACGTCCTTCAACTTCGCCCAGGTCCCGGGGCCGACGACTCCGGTCGGGCGCAATCCGAACTTGACCTGGAACGTGCGGACCGCGTTGGTGGTGGAGACGCCCATCCGCTCACGCTCGAGGTTCCCTGGGTAGATCTCGTAGCCCAGCCACTCCAGTCGCTCCTGGACGTCAGCGACCCGCCATCCGATCGCACCCGTGCGCAACGGAAGCTTGGACGCCTTCGGCGTGACCTGGGGAGGACTCTCGAGGGTCGGTTCCGGCGTCGGCTCGGACGGCGGTGTCGGTTCCGGGCCCGGTGTCGGGTCGGCCGTCGGCGATTCGGGAGCGGTGCTCCCAACGTCCGGGGGAGGATCGGCTGGCGTTGCGTCCTCGGCCCGGGCAGGGCCGGCAACCGCGAGAACCATCGCGGCCGCGGTCGCGGCGATCAGGAGTCGGCGACGCATGTCATCAGAGTAGGTGCGCGTCCACAGTCCTGTCAGGGCAGTCGGGGGAGGGTCATCGTGAACGCACAGCCGCCGTCGGTGTTCACGACCGCGACCGAACCGTGGTGGGCGCTGACGACCTCCTGCACGACGGCCAGTCCCAGTCCGGAGCCCTCGCCGGGGGTGCGCGCTTCGGAACCCCTCCAGCCGGGCTCGAAGAGGCGATCGAGGTCGCCGTCGGGGATGCCGCCGCACTCATCGGTGACGGTGATCGTGACCGCCTCATCGGAGCCCGACGCGGTCGCGGTGATCTTCCCCTCCGCGGGCGTATGCCGCACGGCATTGGCGAGCAGGTTGGTCACGGCGCGGGCGAGCTCGCGGCTGTCGGCACGAACCCGCAGACCTGATGGCGCGGCACCGGTGATCCGGACGGAGTGTGCGCGGGCCACCGGCTCCGCGGACGCGACGGTGTCCGAGAGCACGTCGCGGACATCGATGTCGTCGAGGTGCAGCTCCAACGCCCCGGACTGCAGTCGGGAGAGGGCGAGCAGGTCATCCACCATCTGAGACAGCCGATCGACCTCGTCGTGCAGTTGCCGCAGGTACCGGGGCGGGTCCGGTGCCACGCCGTCCTCGAGCGCCTCGGTCATGGCGCGCATGCCGGCCAACGGGGTGCGCAGGTCGTGGCTGATCCAGGTGACCATCTCGCGGCGGCGCCGCTCGATCTCCTGGCTCGCCTCGAGCTCGGCGGACGCGGCAGCGGCGGCCCGCGTCTGCTCGTCCATGCGTCGAGCGGCCAGCACGCCGAACAGCAGCGCGAACGGCAGCGCGGACACCATGATCCAGGTCAGCAGGGTGAGGTCCTGCTCGGCGAGGAACATCGAGCGACCGGAGACCACAATGGCCGCGCCGACCGCCAGCACGGGGACCAGTGGCGCGAGCAGTGCCGCCGCGCGCGGGGAGCGCCGACCGATGGCCGTGATCGCGGCCCAGCCCACCAGGCCGGTCGTGGCCGCGGTGCCGGCGGCGATGAGGACGGCCTCCGCCTCCGGCCTCACGTCGGATCCCAGCGGTAGCCGACGCCCCACACCGTGGCAATGCGAGTCGGGTTGCTCGGGTCCTTCTCGACCTTCTCGCGGAGGCGGCGGACATGCACGGTCACGGTCGTGAGGTCGCCGTACTCCCAGTTCCACACTGCCGAGAGCAGCTCCTCGCGGGAGAAGGCGGTGCCGGGATGGGACATGAAGTGAGCGAGCAGGTCGAACTCGCGGGCCGTGAGCGCGAGGGGCGACCCGTCGAGGGTGGCCGTGCGGGCGAGCGGATCGACGTGCAGGTTGCCGTCCTCGCGTGGCTGCTCGTGCGCCGGGAGCTCGGGGTTCGTCCGACGCAGCACGGAGCCGACCCGCAGCACCAGCTCGCGCGGTGAGAACGGCTTGGACAGGTAGTCGTCAGCACCGGAGCCGAGCCCGGCGATCCGGTCCTCTTCCTCGCCCAGTGCGGTCAGCATGATGATCGGCACGTCGGGCCGCTCCTCGCGCAGACGCCGGCACACCTCGAACCCGTCGAACCCGGGCAGCATCACGTCGAGCACGACCAGGTCGGGCAGGGCCCGGGCCGCCACGATGGCGTTGGGACCGTCGGGTGCCTCGAGCGTGTCGTGGCCGGCCTGCTGCAGGTACGCGACCACGACCTCGCGGACGGTGGGGTCGTCGTCGACGACGAGCACGGTGGCCATGACGCAAGCGTAGGCGGCGCGACGGGTGCTCCTGGCCATCTGGCCGACCCGGTAAGGACTCCGTAAGGCTTCCCGCATGTGGAGTGCGGTCGGTTCAGGGTGGAATGTGGCCATGACGAATTCACGAACCCGCCTGATCCGTTTCGCCGTCCCGGTCGCCGCGTCGATGCTCGCGCTGGCCGCCTGCAGCTCGTCGGGCGCGAGCTCCGACCCGGCCGCCTCCGATGAGGCGGTCGCCACTGCCGAGGCCATGGAGTCCGAGGCCATGGAGTCCGAGAAGATGGAGTCCGAGTCCATGGAGTCCGAGGAGATGGACTCGGAGTCGATGGAGTCCGAGGCCATGGAGTCCGAAGGGCACAGCGACTCCGACGCGATGAGCGACGAAGCAGCCTCTGCCGGCGGCTACATCACCCTCTCGGAGTACGAAGGCAGCAAGGACATGTACGCGCAGAGCGACGTCGTCCTGTTCTTCGCCGCGGACTGGTGCCCGACCTGCCAGACGACGACGAAGAACCTCGAGGCCGACCCTGCCGCGATCCCGGCCGGCCTGGCCATTGTGCGGGTCGACTATGACGACTCCGACGAGCTCAAGCAGAAGTACGGCGTCACCACCCAGCACACGTTCGTGCAGGTCGACGCCGACGGCAACGAGGTGGCCAAGTGGACCGGCAGCCTGACCGCTGACGAGATCGCGAAGCAGACCGCCTGATGCTCCTCTTCCTCGGCGCGGTCGTCGCCGGGGTCCTGACCACGCTTGCCCCGTGCGTGCTGCCGATGCTGCCTGTCATCGTCGGCGGCTCGCTCGGGCCATCCTCGGCGCAGGCCCGGCGACGCGCGTACGTCATCACGGCGTCGCTGGGCCTGTCGATCGTGGTCTTCACGCTGATCCTCAAGGCGACGACTGCCCTGATCGGCATTCCGAGCGACGTGTGGCAGTGGATCAGCGGCGGCATCCTGATCGTCCTCGGCCTGGTGTCGCTCTTCCCCGGCATCTGGGACCGGATCTCGGCGGCGCTGCGGCTGCAGGAGCGGTCGACGACCCGGCTCGCATCGGCCCGGCAGCGGCAGGGCATGGGCGGGGCCATCCTCACCGGCGCTGCTCTCGGTCCGGTGTTCTCGTCCTGCTCGCCGATGTACGGGTACGTCATCGTGACGGTTCTCCCGGCGTCGTTCGCGCAGGGCATGTTCCTCCTGCTCGGCTACGTCGTCGGCCTGTGCGTCACCCTGCTCGCGATCGCGCTGCTGGGCCAGAAGTTCATCGGCAACGCCCGCTGGGCCGCCGACCCGCACTCGTGGTTCCGTCGCGGCCTGGGCATCGTGTTCATCCTCGTCGGCGTCGCGATCGCGTTCGGCTGGGACAAGGACATCCAGACGTGGGTCATCGAGAACTCCCCGATCGCGCCGTGGGAGCTGGACTCGGGATTCATTCCGACCGAGTGAGTCGGCGCACCTTCGCTGACTGCTACCCGAAGCGTCGCAAGATCGGCGCGTTGCGACGGATCGCGTAGCAGTCGGCTACTCGAACCAGCGGGGTGACTGGGTCTTCGGCGGGAAGAGCGTGTGCTTCCAGATCACCATGCGCGGCTCGCCGCGCAGGTTCGCCTCGTGGGCCCGCTGCAGCGCCCCGCCGATCGCGTCGACACCCGGCACGGTCTCGACGGTGATCCCGAACGCCTGCCCCAGTGCGTGCCACTCCGGCACCACCAGGTCGACGCCGCGCTCCGGGTGCCCGAACACCTGCTGGTCGTAGCGGAGCATCCCGTAGCCGCCGTCGTCGACGATGAGGGTCGTGACGGGCAGCGACTCCTGCGCCATCGTGGCCAGCTCGCCCAGCGCGAACATCGGGCCGCCGTCGCCGCACACGGCGAGGGTCGGGATCCCGACGCTCGCCGGGCCCAATGCCGCCGGCAGGGCGTAGCCGAGGGTGCCCCAGCCGACCGCGTGCATCAGGCGGCGCGGGCGGGGCTGACTCGAGTACCCGCCGATCCAGTACGCGCCGATGGCCATGTCGCAGATGACCGCGCCCTCGACGGGCCAGCCCGCGGACACCTGCTGGACCCACGCGACCGCGTCGGCCGTCCGCGGGTCGGCGGCCAGCCGCTGGAACAGTGCCGGTCGGATGACGGACACGTCGGTCCAGGGTTCGCGCGGCGGCACCCCGACTGCGTCGAGTGCCTCCTCGAGGTCGGCCAGGCCCAGTGCGGCGTCGGCCGCGATCAGGCAGTCGAAGTCGGCGGTCCGCTCGATGACGTCGCCCAGGGTCAGGGCGGCGCGTCGCGGCGGCAGGGTCATCCGCCAGTTCTTGGTGTTCATGGCGTCGAAGCCCGACCCGATCACGAGCAGCAGGTCGGCCTCGGCCAGCAGCGCGTCGACCTCGGGCTCGTGAATGGGCGCGTCGACGAGCAGCGGGTCGCCAGCCAGGAGTCCGCGTCCGGCATAGCTGGTCAGGACAGGGGCGCCGAGGCGATGGGCCAGGCTTCGCGCTGCCTCCTCCGCGTCTGCCGCGACGACGCCGGCCCCCAACCACAGCACCACTCGGCCGGACGCCTGGATGAGCTCGGCGAGGTTGGTGACCTCGTTCTGGTCCGCGCCGGGCGCGGGCAGTCGGGGGATGTGCGGGATGGCGGCCGTCCACTCCTCGCCGAGGACGTCGGTCGGTACGCCGACGTAGCTGCCCCGTGCGGGGGGACCCCACGCATCACGCAGGGCCAGCACCGTCGAGGCGATGGCCTCCTGACGCGTGCGGGCGGACCGGGCGGTCGCCCCGAAGGCCTCGAACATCGCGCCCTGGTCGGGCATCTCGTGCAGGATGCCGCGGTGCCCGCCGGGGTGGCGCAGCGCCTGACCGACCTCGCTGGCCAGCACGATCACCGGTGAGCCGCTGATGAAGGCCTCACCGAAGGCGGTCAGGACGTTTGCAGTTCCGGGGCCGCTGGTGAGCAGAGCGGCCGACGGGGTTCCGGTGGCCCGGTACAGCGCGTCCGCCGCGTAGCCGGCGGCCTGCTCGTGGCGAACGCCGACGATCCGCGGCGCGGCCTCCGAGTCGACATCCCAGAACGGGCAGGTTGTGCACGCCCGGGATCCCGAAGACCGTGCTGGTGCCGTGCCGGCCGAGCAGTTCGAGGATCGCACCGGCGACGGACAGGGACGCGGTCATCGTCAGGCACGCGCCTCGAACATGCCCAGGAGCGCCGCGATGCCCAGGACGCTGCGGGGCGAGTAGGCGGCCCGCCACAGGCCGCCGTGATTGGCGGCCGCGGCGAACAGGTCCATCGGATTCGCGAGTTGGGTGCTGGGGTTGGCCGCCGCGGTCGGGTTGCGCAGGTCGTGCACGAGAAGGGCAGCCATCAGGGTCGTCGAGGTGGCCGGGTCGAACACCTCGACGCCGAACCGGCCCGCACCCGCGTAGGCCGCGGCGAGCGCCCGGTTCTTCACCACGGAGTGCGTGCGCGTTGCAGGGGCCAGGTTGATGGAGACGGGGATGCCGTCGGCCCTCGCCACCAGGCCACGCCAGCGCTGCAAGCGCTTGGCCAACGCGTAGTTGGGACCCTGTTGCGGTACCAGCGAGTCGTTGAGCCCGAACTCGGTGCCGTCGAGCGCGGTGTACGTGCGCGGGTAGTTCGGCTCGAACTGCCGCAGCAGCCGGAGCGGCGTCTGCAGCAGGCCGCTGAGTCCGCGCGCGTCCCAGCGCTCGCGCGACATCTCCACGGCCGAGAGCGGCACCATGAACACATCGGTCGGCGTGGCCAGGTACGCGAGGGTGACGTCGTCCCGGCGCGTGGTGAGCTCGGTGACGATGGCGTCGGACGCCATCGACAGCAGGACGTGGGCCGCGCCGTCGGCGTACGCGTAGGTGCCCAGCACGAACGGCTGATCGATCTGGTCCAGCCAGGTGAGCATCTCCGGAGTTCGCCTGAGCAGGTCGGCGCCGGCCCGGGCTGCCACCGTGGCGTCGTCCTCGGGATGGACGAACCCGTCGACGAAGAACGGCGGCTTCCCTTCCGGATCGAGGGCGATGGGAATACGAAGCGACCCGGCGGTGCCCCGGGTGGTCGAGATCAGGCGCTCCCACAGGTCGGGTCGGGGCAGGTCGATGGCGTGCACGCGGGCGCCCCAGCGGAGCAGCGAGCGGGTGGGGCCGAGTTCGGCACCGGCGCCCAGGACCGCGATGTCCACGTCGCCCAGGTCGAGCCAGTCGGGATTGTCGAGCACGAGGGTGAGCGCGGCAGCGAAGCCGGGTTCCGCGATGCCGTTCTCGATCCAGGTGTCGATCTGGCGCCGGAGGTCGTCGCCGAAGAGGCGGCGGCCGCGATACGGGAGGGTGAGTTCCATCTCCCGGGGGGCGCTGCCGCGCACGGTGACCGAGCCGAAGCCCGGCTGGTTCCACCGGCGCATCGCCTCCCACAGCAGCAGCTGCTCGCCGTCGCGACCGAAGACGAAGCGTCGATGCGCGGAGTCGAGGCCGTCGCGCGAGACGGACAGCGCCGCCGCTCCGTCGATTGCTGAGGCGAGGGAGATGTCGCGGAGCGGTCCGATGTAGCCGCCGCGCCAGTCCGACGTGTGCTCGATGCGGGCCGCGATCTCGGGATCGACGGCTCGGATGCAGTCGGCGAACACGGCTCGGCCCGTCGCGCTGGTACTGCGGCGACCGTCACCGCCCTCGGGGAAGGCGACGCCCTCTACCGGAGCACGAGCGTCATCTGCCATGTTGCGAGGGTAGCCAATCCGCTAGTGGGTCGGGCACAGCCCTCGGCCCGAGCTCGGCGGCCACGGCGAGGGTGATGCGCACGTCCTCGTCAGTCGTGCGGAAGTTGGTGAAGCAGGGGCGCAGCCACGTCTCGTCGTCGATCTGCGCCGGTGACACGTAGACCCTGCCGTCCTCCTGCATGACCCGGCAGAGCGCGGCGTTGTGCTCGTCCACGTCGGGGCAGCCAGCCACCACGTGCTGGATCGGCACGATGCTGAGCTGGGGTGGGTGCGAACGAATCCGGAACTCGTCATGGTCCGCGGCCAGGCGGTACATCAACTGGGCCTGCTCGATGTTGCGGTCGATCGCCTCTCTGAAGGCGGCAGCCCCGTGCACCCGGAACGCCAGCCACAGCTTCAGCGCGCGCAGTGGCCGCGAGTACTCGAGCGTGAAGTCGACGGCGTTGGGCGCGTCGTCCTCGTGCGGGATGTAGGCCTCGTCATGGGAGAAGGTCGCAGTGAGGTCCTCCGTCCTGCGGACGAGGACCGCGCTGCACGCCTTGGGGACGAACAGCCATTTGTGCGCGTCCACACTGAGCGAGTCGACGCGATCGAGCCCGGCGAAGCGCCAGCCCGACGTCGCCGACGCGGCCGCCGGGAGACCGTAGGCGCCGTCGACGTGCAGCCACACCCCGCGCTCGGCGCACACGTCGGCGATGGCATCCAGCGGGTCAACGGCACCGGTGAGGGTCGTCCCTGCGGTGGCGACGACGGCGATCGGCGTGATCCCGTCGGCGATGTCCCGGTCCAACTGGGCGGCCAGGTCGACGGGATCCATCCGTCGCAGGTGGTCGATCGCGATGTCCCGGACATGGTCGCGCCCGATGCCGAGCAACTCGGCTGCGCGCGTCACGGAGTAGTGCGCCTCGTTGGAGCAGTAGACGCGGACCCGACGTCCCCCCATGCCGGTCGCCCGACTGCCCGGCAGTGCCCGCTCGCGGGCTGCCGCCAGCGCGGTGATGTTGCTGATGGTGCCGCCGCTGGTGAACGATCCCGTGGCCGCTGGGAAGCCGAGGAAGTCCGCCAGCCACCCGATCGCCTGCCGGTCCAGGTGGGAGGCCATGCGGGCATCGAGAGCGAGATTGATGTCGTACGAGTGCGCCAGCAGGTCGGCCAGAGCGCCGACCTCGAGCCCGCTCGAGCCGATGTAGGCGAGATAGCGAGGGCGGGCCTGGGCGAGCGAGGTGTCGAGGACATGGGCGGCGAGGTCGAGCTGCCCGAGGACCTCGCTCGGGCCCTCGGGGAGCGGCTCCTGCAGAGCGGCGACGAGTTCGGCCGTCGGAGCGGACTCCGCGTCGCGGGCGCTGTCGAAGTCACGCCAGGCATGGACGACCAGGGCGGCCGCGTGCTGGAGGGCGGCCTCGCGGTCGTCACCCAGGGACAGGGGTCGGCTCATGGCATCAGCCTTCCACCATTCGGCTGGCGCGGGCCATCAGCCGGGCGCGATAGCTGCCGAGATCGGACGTCCGGTCCAGGCCCACGACGCCGACGAGTCCCTCGTCATCGGCGTACTCCACGATGCACGCGGAATCGACCTCGCCCTCGACCACGTCGATGCGGGCGTTCGGGTCGGGAGCGCCGAAGGACTGCAGAGAAACGTCGTACTGGTCGCTCCAGAACGAGGGCATCGCCGTGAACGGTTCCCGGACCGGGTCGTCACCGGCGAGCAGGGCGGCCAGCGTGCGCCCCGCGCGGCGGCCGGTCTCCGTCGGCATGTTCCAGTGCTCGATCCGCCTCGGCGTCGGGCCGGTGAGCGCGAGCGGGAACCTGGCGATGTCGCCGACCGCGACGACGGCGGCGGGTGTCGAGCGGACGCGGCAGGGCACTGTCGGCGAGCACGCCGTCCGACAGATCCAGACCATTGCCGTCGAGCCACTCCACGTTGGGCACGCTGCCGACGGCCTCGAGGACGAGGTCGGCCGGGAGCTCGGTGCCGTCGCTCAGGCTGGCGGACCGGACCCGGTCCACGCCCTCGAACGCATCGATCGAGTGGCCGAGGTGGAAGCGCACGCCCTGCCGCTCGTGCCGACGGCGCATGGCCGCGCCGAGGTCCGCGCCGAGCGGACGGATCATCGGCTCACGATCGAGGGCGACGACCGAGACGTCAGCGCCGAGCTGGCGCGCGGTGGCGGCCACCTCGCAGCCGATGAAGCCGGCACCCATCACCAGCAGACGCGTTCCCGGACGTAGCTCGGCGCGGATCCGGTGCGCGTCGTCGAGGGTCCGCAGCACGGTGCGCCCCTCCGCCGGACCGGGGATGGGCAGCCGTCGCGGCCGAATGCCGGTGGCGACGACGAGACCCTCGAACTCCACGATGCTGCCGTCGTCCAGGGTCACCGTGCCGGCGGACAGGTCGCTCGCCGAGACGTGGCGACCGAGCCGCCACTCGACGTCGTCGATGGTCGCCTTCCGACGGAAGGCCAGGGCCGCTGCGTCGATGCCCCCGCGGAGGGCTTCCTTGGAGAGCGGCGGGCGGTTGTAGGGCAGGTGCGGCTCGTCCCCGATCACGGTGATGGGACCGTCGTACCCGGACGCGCGAAGCGACTCGGCCGCGCGCAGGCCACCCAGCCCCGCGCCGGCGACGACCACACCCCCCACGGGCACTACTCGACGACGATGGCTTGCATGGGGCAGACGTCCGCAGCGCGCTCGGCGTCGGCGCGGCGGCTCTCGTCTACGTCCGCGGCGGGCACGCTGGTATCGGTCTCGTCGAGGCGGAAGAGGTCCTCCGCCTCGAACACGCACTGACCGTAGCCCTGGCACAGCTCCCGGTCGACGGTGATGCGAACGGTCACCTGTCCTCCTCGGCGATCAGATCGGGCGGGACGAGTCCGTCAGGAGCGACCCGCCCGCAAAGGTCGTGCCCACCTCGCAGTAGTACCCGGCGATGATCTCATCGACCGGCAGCAGGCTGGCAGGCTCGTCCCACGGCGAGTCGAAGAGGGTGAGCTCCGCGTCGCCCGTCCACGGCTGGCCGAGGTCGAGATCGACCCCGCCCATCGTCACGACCTGCTCGAGCGACATGCCGGCGCCGGGCACGAGTGATGGCAGGTACCGGTGGTGGACCATCTTGTGCGCGTTGACGAAGCCATTGGTCTCGGATGGCTCCCGCAGGGTGACCTTGGCGGTCGCGAGCCGGTGGTCGTACGCGGCCAGCGAGGCGCCGAATGTGCCTCCCTCGGCGATGCGCGGCGCCGCGATGCCCCGGTTGTACGGACGGGTCACGTAGGCGCTGCCGAGCTTCTTCGGGTAGCCCTGGAACCAGCCGCGGCCGATGGCGAAGTCGGTCGTCACCCAGATGAGCACGCAACGGCTGTAGGTGACGCCCTGGTACTTGGCCCGGACGACGGCGAAAGCCTCCAGGTACTGCGAGCGCGAAGGGTCGAGCAGCTCCGCTCCGCCCGTCGAGCACGACTGCCAGTCGGCCCAGATGAAGGCGACGGCACCGGGGTCCTCGTCGGCCAGCTCGAGTTCGGGCGGCAGGATCGCGCGGACCTTCGCCGGGTCGGTGCGGTACTCGACCGTCATGAGCGTCCCCGAGTAGTGCCACGGCATATCCGGCACGAGCGAGGTGCGCCCGGACTCCGTGTACGGCGGGAGGAAGCCCTTCGAGCTCGCCATGCCTACTCCTTCTCCTCGACCGTGGAGGGGTACAGGTCCTTCGAGGGCGTCCGGATGCCGCGGAACTCCCAGTCGCCGCCCATCGCCGTGGAGACGACCTCCTCGCTCTCGGTCGGCTGGGCGCCGCAGTCGTCGCGGATCGGCACCGGGCCCTGCACGATCGTGTTGCTCAGGATGCCCAGGCCCTCGACCTCGACCTCGACGACGTCACCCGGGTACACGGTGCGGGAGAACGCCGGCGTGCCGGAGAACAGGATGTCGCCCGGGACCAGGGTGATGGTGCGGGCGATGTCCGCGACCAGGTAGTTCATGTCCCATTCCATCTCCGCCGTCGTCGAGTCCTGCTTGACGACGCCGTTGACCCGGGTCTGGATGCCCTTGCCGCGGAAGTCCCAGCCGGTCACCAGGCCCGGCCCGATCGGCGCGAGGGTGTCCGACCCCTTCACGCGGAGCATCGAGCCGGCGTCGGTGTCGCGGAAGTCATGCAGCCCGTAGTCGTTGCCCACGGTGTATCCCGCGATGTAGTCGCCGGCCTCCTCGGGGGAGACGTTGCGACAGGTGCGGCCGATGACGATGACGATCTCGCCCTCGTAGTTCAGCCACTTGCACCGCTCCGGGCGCACGACCGCGCCCTTGTGCGAGTTCAGCGCTGTGATCGGCTTGTGGAAGTAGGTGGGTGCGGCCGGGAGCTTCGTCATGAACTCCTGCGTGCGGGAGTCGTAGTTCAGGTGCACCGCGATGATCTTCGTCGGCTCGACCGGCGGCAGGTGGATCGGCGTCCTCCACTCCGACCACCCGGCCGTCGGCGGCGACCAGCTCGTCCCCGTGGCGGACCACCTGCACCGGTGCGCCCTCGAGGAGGATCCGGCGGTACTCCGTCATGCGGCTGCTCCCTTGCGCGTCCAGCCCGTCTCGGGGCGGTCGAACCACACGTGCACCTGACTGGTGCCGATCGAGTTCTCGTAGTCGGAGATCTGCCGGCCGGGAGCGCAGAAGTCCTGCTCGCCCAGCGCCGCGGCCATCATCAGGTAGTGCGCGAACTTGCCCTCCGGCCGGACGGTGAGGAACTCGTCCATCGTGTCGAGCACCAGGTCGTGGCGACCCTCGGCGAACCAGTTCAGTCGCTCGTGGTCCATCTGCGCGCGCCTTCTCGCTGAACAGGTAGCGCGGGTCGGATCGCTCGACCGTGGGATTCGTACGGATCTCGCGCAGCGGGTAGAAGGTGTGCGAAAGCGACCCGGTGGCGAGGACGATGACCTTCCGGTCGACGTCCTCGATCGCCTTGCCGATGGCGCGACCGACGCGCAGGTAGTCCTCGGTGTCGGCGGTCTGGCACACGCTCATGGACAGCCACTGCTTGTCGAGGCCCTTGCCGAGGTAGGACCACAGGTTGATCGACGGGTAGTACAGGGGGAGGTACTCGTCGTCGATGGGCGTGATCCAGGTGCCGACCTCGTCGGCGTGCGACGCGATGGCATTCGCGAACTCGGGATCACCTCGCCACTCGTACGGGATGCGGCACATCCCACGCGGCAGTTCCTCCGCCGTGAACAGGCCGGCCCGACGAGCGTGGGAGGTGATGACGAACTCGACGGTGGTGAACCAGTGCGAGTCCAGGACGAGGACCGTGTCGTAGTCCATCGTCTCGAAGACGTCCTTGCGGAGCTGGTTCAGCGAGGGGACGAGGGAGATCTCCTTTCCCTCGTTGAGCTCGAGGCGGGTCGCCTCGGGCAGCATGATGGTGGGCACGTGCGAGAGCAACCCCGCGGCGACGACCTCTCCCATGACTACTCCTTCCACCCGTTCGGGGCGTAGACCGTGTTCTTGACATCTGCGTAGAAGTCGAAGGACCAGACGCCGCCCTCGCGTCCGATCCCGGACTTCTTCGACCCGCCGAAGGGCGCCGACAGGTCGCGGACGAAGAAGCAGTTGACCCAGATGGTGCCGGCGACCAGGTACTTGCAGAACGCCTCGGCCCGGTCGCGATCGCCGCTGACGACGCAGGCGGCGAGGCCGAACTCGGTGCCGTTGGCGAGCTCCAAGCCCTCCTCGTCCGTGTCGAACGTCTGCATGGTGAGCACCGGCCCGAAGACCTCCTGCGTGAGGATCTCGCTGCCGGGGGCGGCATCGACGACCAGCGTCGGGCGGTAGTAGTGCGTGCCGAGGGCGGCGTTCACCTCTCCGCCGTACGCGATGGTCGCACCGCCCTCTCGGGCCCGGTCGACGAAGCCCTGCACCCGCTCGACGTGCTTGAGGTGGATGTTCGGGCCGATCTGGGTGTCCTCGTCCCGCGGATCGCCCTGGCGGATCTGCGCGGCCCGTGCCGCGAAGCGCTCGGTGAAGGCGTCGGCGATGCCGCGCTGGACCAGCAGCCGGGTGCCGGCGAGGCAGACCTGGCCCGCGTTGTCGTACTGCTCGATCGCGAGGTCGACGGCAAGGTCGAGGTCAGCGTCGTCGAGGATCACGGTCGGGCTCTTGCCGCCGAGCTCGAAGGAGCAGGGGATGAGGTTGTCGGCTGCTGCGCGCGCGATCACCTTCGCCGTGGGCACCGAGCCGGTGAAGCAGATCCGGGCGACGTCCGGATTGGACGTGAGCGGGGCGCCCGCTTCGGTGCCGAAGCCCTGGACGACGTTGAACACGCCGTCGGGCAGCCCGGCCTCGTGGGCCAGGTCGGCGAAGTAGGACGCCGTCAGGGGCGCCCACTCCGGCGGCTTGAGCACGACGGTGTCGCCGGAGGCGAGGGCCGGTCCGATGCGCCACGTGGCCAGCATCAGGGGGGCGTTCCAGGGCGTGATGATGACCGCCACGCCCGAGGGATCCCAGGAGACGTGGTTGGTGTGCCCGCGGGTCTCGAACTCGGGATGGTGCAGCCGGTTGACCGCGTAGTCGGCGAAGAACCGGATGTTCATGGCCACCCGGGGCATCACTCCGCGGCGGTGCGACCGGAGCAGGGAACCGTTGTCCAGGGTCTCGATCTGGGCCAGCTGCTCGACATGCGCCTCGATCGAGTCGGCGAGTCGGAACAGGATCTCGCCGCGCTCCTCCGGAGACATGCGTGACCAGGTGGGGAATGCGGCCCGGGCAGCGGCCACCGCGGCGTCGGCCTCGGACTTGCCACCTCTCGACACCTGTCCCAGCACCTGGCCGTCGACGGGGGAGACGGTGTCGAAGGTGTCGGGCGACGCGATGCGCTGGCCGCCGATCCAGTGCCGCGTGTCGACATCGACGCCGGCGATGGTGATCGTGGTCATGGGACTCCTACGAGGGCAGGTGGTCGGCACATCCTAGGTCGTTCGGTTCCAAACGGAAAGCGGATTGCCGCCGAATCGGGCATCCTTCTCGGTAAGGAGGCACCGTGTCCCGTCCCGTCATCGCCATTCCCGGCAGGTTCACCGAGTCCGCCAGCGCCTTGCGCTACCGCGGGGTCGTGGCTGCGCGCAAGCTCCTCGAGGCCGTGTGGGCGGCGGGCGGGGACCCGCATGTGCTCCTGCCGGCCGAGGGGCCCGACGGGGTCGACTGGGCCCACCGGCTGCGGGGCGTCGACGGCGTGCTGCTGCCGGGCGGCGGTGACGTGAACCCGAGGCGCTACGGCGGCGATCCCACCCATGTCTCGCTCTACGACGTCGACGAGCTGCAGGACGAGACGGACTTCACGCTGGCCCGCTACGTCCTCGACCAGGGCATCCCCACCCTCGCTGTGTGCCGCGGCCTGCACGTCGTCAACGCGATCCTTGGGGGGACCCTGGTGATCGACATGGACGTGCACCACCGCCACCACGTCCACCAGGTGTCCGTCGTCGATCCCGACGACCACCTCGGCATCGGCAACCGGCCCATCACCTGCTCCTGCTACCACCACCAGGCGGTGGATGTGGTGGCCGACGGCATCACCGTGCTCGGCCGCGCGGAGGACGGCGTCGTCGAGGCCGTGGCCATCGCGTCGAACGGCTGGGCGGCGGGACTGCAGTGGCACCCGGAGGACACGTACGAGGCCGACCCAGAACAGCTGTTGCCGTTCCGGAAGCTGGTGGCCGAGGCCAGCGGCAACGCCTAGGTCAGTCCTCCTCGACGGCCAGCACCATCAGGCGGAGCAGTTCAGCGGTGTGCTCCTTGCTGCCCTTCGGCAGCAACCGCGTGGCGAACGTCTCCTCCGCCGTTGATCCGGGGGAACAACTGCTTGATCAGGCGCTTCCCGGCGGGGGTCAGCTGGACGAGGACGAGTCGCCCGTCGTCGGGGCTCTTGCTTCGCTGGAGAAGGCCACGCTTCTCGAGCGTGGTGAGCACGCCACTCAGGGTGGCCTTCGACACCCCGGTCTCCTCAGCGACCACGCGAGTCTCGGCGCCGCCCCAGATCCACGTCACCCACAGCACCACGAAGGCCGTCCACGTGAGGTCCGCTGGGGTGAGCACCTCGCGCTCCATGTGATTGCGGACGGCGTTGGCGGCTCGGAAGAGGTTCGAGACCACGTGCAGGGACTCGAAGTCCAGTTCGAGTCCGGCGATCCGGGCTTCGGCTGCCCGCTCGGTCTCCGTCAGCGTGTGCGGTCCCGCCACGTCGAACTCCTATCGTCTCGTGGCCGCACAGTAGACCGTTCCCCTGAAGGAACCGTGGTCTGGACGGTCAGGCTCCTTCGGCGGTCAGCAGTGATGCCACGATCTCGCGGATCTTCAGCCCGACCGCGTCGGCGTTGACGTTGACCTCGGGCCCGGGTCCGTCGATGTCGAGGACGTCCTGTGCGATCTCCATCGCGTCGATGACCCGGTCGTAGTAGTCGGTGAAGATCCCGTCGAGGTACTGGTCGACGGCCCGATTGCCCAGGGCGAAGTCTCGGCTCACCGCCCACAGCAGCCGGCTGCTGGACTCGTCGATGGGGGTGACCAGGTGCGTGAACCGCAGCCGGATCCAGGTGCCGTCCTCGCCCTGCGCGTCCCAGTGATCGACCCAGGCTGCCGGTGAGGGGAAGAAGCCGGACTGGGCGGTGCGGAAGGGGGCGTCGATCGGACAGCCGACGATCTCCGCCTGCCACTCCGGCAGGGGTGCCGGCGGGAAGTCCCGGCGCAGCGAGACGGAGGTCTCGCTCACCGTGACGTCGAGCGCGGGGGGCGTCGTGTCGAGCACGGCGGGTGCGATCTCGGGCGCCACGAACGGAACCTGGGTCACGTCGGCGAAGTTCTCGTGGAGGAGCAGGAAGGACGCGAACACCTCCTCCTCGCCGGCCACTGTCGACCAGCCGTCGTCGGCGAGCCAGGGCAGGTCGGGGATGCGATGCAGCCCGGCGCGGCCGGGCTCGCCCAGCCAGACCCACACCAGGCCGTCCGACTCGCGGACCGGGTAGGACCGGACCTGGGCTCCGTAGGGCACATGGGGCTGCGAGGGGACGTCGACGCAGCGGCCGTCGGGTCCGTAGACGAAGCCGCACAGGCCACAGCGCACGCTGTCGCCGATCAGCTCGCCCGCGCTGAGGGGGTAGGCCCGATGGGCGCACCTGTCCTCCAACGCCACGACCGCACCGGCCTCGGTCCGGTAGAGGACGAGGGGCAGTCCGGCAGCACGAAGGGGCACGAGGTCGAGGTCCACCTCGTCGGACGCGATGGGGGCGTACCAGCAGTCGCGCGGGACGGAAACAGGGGAGGTCATCGTCGGCTCCACTACAGGTCGAGCGTGAGGCGGCCGGACCGGCACCGGGACACGCAGATCATCATGGTCTCGTTGCTGGCCTTCTCGTCGTCGTTCAGGACGGAATCCCGGTGGTCGACGTCGCCATCGATGACGACGGTCTCGCACGTCCCGCAGATGCCCTCGTGACAGGAGCCCAGCACGCTGATGCCGTGGTCCTGCACGGCGTCGAAGATGGACCGGTCCGCGGGCACCGTGATGGTGATGCCGGTGCGGGCGAGCTCCACCTCGAACTCGGTGTCGACGGCGCCCTCGGTGGCCTTGGCCGCGAAGCGCTCCAGGTGGAGGCTGCCGGCGGGCCAGGAGGCGCATCGCTGCTCGACGGCACCGAGGAGCCCCTCCGGACCGCAGGTGTAGACGAGGGTGCCGGGCTGCGGAGTGCCGATGCGCGCGTCGAGGGCTGCCGACATCAGGGCGACGTCATTTCCGGGGAGGAGGGTGACTCGGTCGCCGTAGCCGCGGAGCTCGTCGACGAAGGCCATCGAGTCCTCGCTGCGACCGCCATAGAGCAGGGTCCACTCGGCTCCCGCGGCCTCCGCCTCGGCGATCATCGGCAGCATCGGGGTGATGCCGATCCCGCCCGCGATGAAGGTGTAGCGGCGTGCCGCCACCAGCGGGAAGTGGTTCCTCGGCCCGCGAATCCTGACCACACTGCCGGTCGTCAGGTTCTCGTGGACGAACCGCGATCCGCCCCTGCTGCCCGGGGCGTTCAGGATGCCCACCGTGTAGTGATCGCTGTCGGCGGGCGAGCCGCACAGTGAGTACTGGCGGGTGATGTCGGGGGTCAGCACCAGGTCGATGTGCGCGCCGGGCGTCCACTCCGGCAGCGGTGTGCCGTCCGGGTGCACGAGGGTCAAGGCGACCACGTCCTCGGCGACGGTGTCGCACGACTCCACGACGAGGTCGGCCTCGAACTCCCTGAGGCGAGTCTCGGTCTCCGCCATGGGCTACTTGGCCTTGATCCGGACGGGGAACCGCTTCACGCCGTTGACGAAGTTGCTGCGGACCCGCTCGATCTCACCTGTCTGCTCGATCTCGGCGAGGCGGGGGAGCAGCTCCTCGAACAGGATCCGGATCTCCAGCCGGGCCAGGTTGGCGCCGAGGCAGCTGTGCGGGCCCTTGCCGAACGTCATGTGGTCGTTCGGGAACCGGGTGAGGTCGAGGGTGTACGGATCGACGAACTTCTCCGGCGTCGCGGTTGCCGGCGGCGAACCACATGACGACCTTGTCGCCCTCCTTGATCTGCTTGCCGCGGAGCTCGACGTCCTTCGTCGCCGTGCGGCGGAAGTGGTAGACGGGGGAGGCGTAGCGGATCAGCTCCTCCACCATGATCTGCGCCTTGTCCATGTTGTCGATGAAGTACTGCATCTGGTCCGGGTTGTCCATGAGGGCCTTCATCGACAGGGTCATGGCCTGGCGGGTGGTCTCGTTGCCGGCGACCACGAGCAGCAGGAAGTAGTTGTCGAAGTCGGTGTCGGTCAGCGGGATGCCGTCCTCGGGAATCCGGTTGACGAGCTTGCTGACACCAGGTCCTCGCCGTCACCGCCCCGGCGCTCCTTCGCCAGCTGGCGGCCGTACTCGAAGATCTCCAGCGAGACGGGGTTGCGGAACGGCAGGTGCTTCCACTTCTGCGCCTCGTCGCTGTCCACGAGGACCTTCGACAGCTCGGGGTCGCTGAAGCCCACGATGGTGTTCCCCCACGCGATGAGCTGGGGGATCATGTCGTCGGGCACGTCGAGCAGGCGGGCCAGCACGTTGATCGGGAAGTCGGCGGCGATCGCCTCGACGAAGTCGACGTCCTCCTTCTCGAGGGCCTCCTCGATGGACGTGATGGCGAGGCCGCGAAGGAAGTCCTCGTAGCGGCGCAGCTGGGCGACGCTGAAGTCCCGGGCGAGCAGCTTGCGCAGGGCCTGATGGCGGGTGCCGTCGCTCTCCAGGATGGACCGGCGCAGGTCCTGGAACTCCGGCGGCGGCTCCTCGAGGTTGACGAACTTCGTCGAGGTGAAGGAGTCACCGTCCTTGTTCACCATCTCGATGTCGTCGTAGCGCGTCAGTGCCCAGAAGCCGTGGCCGTCACTGTTCAGCTCGTCCTGCCAGTGCACCGGGTCCTCGGCCCGCAGGGTCTCGAACATGCCCCAGGCCTCGTTCTTCTCGAAGAAGTCCAGGTCGGTCAGGTCAACATCGGCGAGGGGGATTCGGGTGGGCTCCATCGAGGCTCCTGACGGGGATGGTGGATCGTTCGGGTCCGAACGGACAGGCTAGGCAGCAGTCCGGGGATGGTCAAGCGCTTTCGGCGTTCCGGTCGCCTACCGGGTGGTCGCGACGCGATCGAGGAACGCGTCCACGAGGTCGTGCGCCCGCCGCGCGGCGTCCTCGCCTTCGGCCAGCGTGTGCTGGTAGAGGATGTCGGCGTCCTGCCCGTCGGCCTCCGCGCCCGCGCGTCCGCCGTTCTCCAGCCAGCCCTGCAGGCCGCCCGCCGTCAGTTCCGGGTGGAACTGCACGGCGAGGTTCCGGCGAAGGACGAAGGCCTGGGAGGCGACCGAGTTGCGCGCGATCTCGCGTGCGCCCGGAGGCACCTCCCAGCGGTCGTAGTGCCACTGGAACCACGGCCCGGAGCCGACCAGTTCCGGCTCCTGGGACCAGATGGCGGTCCACCCGATCTCGGGCTTGGGGGCACGGGACACGGAGCCGCCGTGCGCCCGGGCGAGCAGCTGCCCGCCGAAGCAGATGCCGAACACCGGAACGCCGAGTTCGTCCGCCTCGCGCAGCCATTCGATCTCGGGCAGCAGCCAGTTGCCGATCGTCTCGTCGTCCCACGCCCCCCACGGCGCACCCATGACCACCAGCGCCTCGAACTCGCGGGCGTCGGGGAAGTCGAAGGGCTGATTGGGGGTGTGGAAGTTCTCCGGGGCCACCACGATCGACTCGACGATCTCGAAGCCCCGGTGGGCGAATCGCTCGGCCACCGGTCCAGGCGGACTGACGTGGTCGTGCTGCAGGAACAATGCGCGCAAGGCCGGCCTCCCTCGTGGCGATGGGCGTTCCCCTTCCGTCGACGGCGGGGAGGTCCTAGTATCCACGAGATCGTTGGGGTCCGAACGACTCTTGTCGGATCCCGCCAGCTACCGCGAGGAGTCCCATGCTGCATGACCTGGCCGAGACCCGCCGCCTCCTGGAGACCCAGGACATCGACGTCGTCCGACTGATCTTCTCGGACGTCCTAGGCATCACCCGTTCCAAGGACCTGCTCGTGTCACAGATCGAGCGGGCGGCCGCCCACGGCCCGGCGTTCTGCCAGGGCACCTGGGTGACGACCACGCGTGGCGACGTGCTGGACGCCGGCAGCGGCACCGGCAGCTTCGACGACGGACTCCCCGACATGGTGTCCAGCTCGACACCGACACGATCCGCCCCATCCCGTGGCTGCCCGGCGTCGCGTACGCGATCGCCGACATCGACAACCCGGACGGAACCCGGAGTGAGATCGCCCCCCGAGCGGTGCTGCGGACCGTGCTGGACGAGTACGCGAAGGAGGGCATCGTCCCCGTCTGCGGGCCGGAGCTCGAGTTCTACTTCGCGCAGCGCACGGCGGACGGCTGGGCGCGGTGCATCGACAAGGCCGGGCGCGTGTACATGACCGGCGGGCTCGTGGATCCGAACGGTCACTACCTGCACCTGCTGCGCATGCTCGACCAGCTGAACATCGGCGCCTTCGCGGGCAACCACGAGTTCTGCCCGTCGCAGTACGAGATCAACCTGTGGCACAGCGAGGCCATGGATGCGGCCGACCGCACCTTCCTGTTCAAGACCGCCATCAAGGACGTGACGGCGGAGCGCGGGATCCTCGGCACGTTCCTGGGCAAGCCGTGGAACGACGAGGGCGGCAGCGGCTTCCACCTGCACTTCTCGGCGACGGACAGCGACGGCGTCAACAAGATGCACGACGGCAGCGGCGGCCTGTCCAAGCTCGCGCTGCAGATGATCGCGGGCGTCATCGAGCACGCGCCGGCGATCGCCGCCTTCACCAATCCGACCGTCAACGCCTACAAGCGGCTGGGACCGGACACGCTTGCGCCGTACCGGTCGAACTGGGGCTACGACAACCGGTCGACGATGGTGCGGATCCCGCCGGAGCGGGGCCAGGGCACGCGCCTCGAGCTGCGCATCGGCGACGGGACCGCGAACCCGTACATCGTGCTCGCCGTGGTGCTGGCCGCCGCACTGGACGGCGTCCGGCGCCGACTGACCCCGCCCGACGCGGCGGAAGGCTGGGCGTACGAGGACGAGAACCGGCCGGTGCTGCCGATGACGCTGCACGAGGCACTGGACGCGCTGGAGGCGGACTCCTCGCTGCGCGAGCTGCTGCCCGGCCCGTTCATCGACGTGTTCGTCACGCTGAAGCGCGACGAGGTGCGAGCGGTACGAGTCGGAGGTCGGCAACCCGGCGACCCGGGACGTGACCCGCTGGGAGCTCGAGGAGTACATCGAGGACCTGTAGCCGGGGGCATCCCCCGTCGAGCGTGGAGCTGAGGCGCTCGCCTGCGGCGTGTCGCGCCTCAGCTCCACGCTCGACGGGTCCCGGGTGGGGCGACGCTCGGGTCGTGCGACACGATGGACCGATGCAGACGTACCTCCTGACCCTGCGCTGCCTGGACGGACCCGGGATCATCCACGCCGTCTCCGGCGCACTCCTGGAGGTCGGCGCCAACGTCCTCGAGCAGGCGCAGTTCACCGACCAGGACACCGGCCTGTTCGCCATGCGCACCCGGTTCGAGGCGCCCGAGCAGTCGGTTGAGGCGATGCGCGACGCGGTGCTCGCGCGCGCTGGGGTCTTCGATCCGATCGTCGGGCTGCGCGCGGAGAGTCAGCGGCGCCGGGCGCTGGTCATGGTCTCGCGCCAGGATCACTGCCTCGTCGACCTGCTCTACCGCTTCGACATCGGCGAGCTGCCCGTCGAGATCCCGCTCGTGGTCTCCAACCACGAGGACTGCCGCGCCGTCGCCGAGCGACACGGCATCCCGTTCGCGTACCTGCCCGTCACCCCCGAGACCAAGGGGGAGCAGGAGCAGCAGGCTGCTCGAGCTGGTCGAGGAGCACCGGTCGACGTCGTGGTGCTGGCCCGGTACATGCAGGTGCTCAGCGACGACCTGTGCGCCCGGCTGCCCGGCCAGATCATCAACATCCACCACTCGTTCCTGCCGGGCTTCAAGGGCGCTCGCCCGTACCACCAGGCGCATGCCCGCGGAGTCAAGCTCATCGGTGCCACCGCGCACTTCGTCACGGCGGATCTCGACGAGGGGCCCGATCATCGAGCAGGGCGTGGAGCGGGTCGACCACTCGGCGAGTCCGGAGGCACTCGCCGAGATCGGGCGGGACGTGGAGCGACTGGTGCTGGCGCGCGCGGTGCGGCTGTTCGCCGAGGACCGCATCGTCCTGGACGGCAACCGGACCATCGTCTTCGGCTAGCCGGCGAGCGCCTCGACGCGCGCCACCACCTCGCGGCAGAACGCGGCGTGGTCCTCGCGCCGGTCGATGAAGATGGACGGCTTGATGGCGAACGTCGTGAATCCGATCGCCTGCTGCCGGGGGATCTCCTCGAGAGCCTCCGGCAGCGGGGCGACGCTGTGATCGTCGGGAAAGTCGACGCGCGTGCCGCCGACGAGCTCGAACTCGTCCGGCGAGCGGCCCGCGTCGGCCAGGGCTGAGCGCAGTGCCGCGACGTCCTGCTCGTCCACCCGTCCGACGGGATGGAATCCGCTGCCATAGCGCACGAGACGCTCCACCACCTTGCCGTGCACTCGCTCGCCGCCGAACCACATGGTCGGACCAGTCGGGCGCGTGGGCTTGGGCTCGAGGTACACGTCGTCGAAGGAGAAGAACTCACCGCGGTGACTCACCGGCGAGCGGGCCCACACCTTGGCCCAGATCTCCAGTTGCTCGTCGAGGATGCGGCCTCGCTTCGTGAACGGCACTCCCAGGGCGTCGTACTCGTCCCGGTGCCAGCTCACCGTCGGCTGGATGACCAGGCGACCCTCGCTCAGCAGGTCCAGGGCAGCGAGGTCGTGCGCCAGCGCCAGTGGGTGGCGCAGTGGCGCGATGAGCGCGATGGCGCCGATGCGGATCCGGGTGGTGGCGGCGGCGATGGCGCTCAGCAGCACGATGTTCGACGGCCAGGGCGTGGCCGGATCCTGGTTGCCGGGCATGGCGTAGTCACGCGGGTTCGCCATGCGTCCGTCGCTGCCGGCCGACGGGCCGAGGACGACGTGGTCGCTCACCATGACCATGTCGAATCCGGCGTCCTCGGCCTCCTGGGCCATGCGCACCAGGCCCCGCAGGTCACGCGGGTCGGTCATGGTCCAGTTCTCGGTGAGGACCGAGACCATCCGAGGCGCGGTCATGCGCGCGCTCCCGTTCGGCAGCCCTGCATGTGGGAAACGTAGCGGCACGGCTCAGGGACCCGTCGAGCGTGGAGCTGAGGCGCTCGCCTTCGGCGTGTCGCGCCTCAGCTCCACGCTCGACGGGGGCTGCGGGATCGAGGTCACAGTTGCGGTGCAAATTCGGGACATTTGCCGAAAGTGCTTGACCGACCCGTGGCCATACGGGACTCTGTGCCATCGTTCGGCCCCGTACGATCTGCCCTGCCCGCCCCCACGTGGAGGAAGCATGTCCCAGAGGGAGAATCTCCCCAAGTCCGACCAAGGCCTTGGCGCCCCCGATCCGGAGACCCCAGACACCACACTGAAGCGAGGCACTCTCGGCCTCGCCGGCATCATCTTCTTCGTCGTCGCTGCTGCCGCACCGCTGGCCGGCATGACCGGTGCGTTCCCGGTGGCCGTCGGCCATCGGCAACGGCGCCGCCGCCGCCGGCATGTACGTCGCGGTCGGCATCATCCTCCTCATCTTCAGCGTCGGCTACGCGACCATGAGCCAGTACGTGACCAACACGGGCGCGTTCTTCGCCTACGTGGGTCGCGGCCTGGGCATCGTTCCGGGCGTCGGCTCGGCGGCAGTGTCGGTGCTGGCATACCTGGCCGTGCAGTGGGCCGTCATCGGCTTCCTCGCCGCCCAGATGTCCTTCCAGTTCGAGGCGAAGTTCGGCCTCGCCCTGGACTGGTGGGTGTACGCGCTGGTGCTCATCGTCATCGTCTGGGCGCTCTCCGCCCTCTCCGTCGACATCGGCGCCAAGGTGCTGGGCGTCTTCCTGACGATCGAGCTCGTCGCTCTGCTCGTCGTGGGTTTCGCGGCGATCGTCGACGGCGGGCCGGACGGACCGGACTTCGTCGCGTCGTTCAGCCCGACCGAGATCTTCGCGGGCGGCCTCGCGGGCGGTGCCGGGATCGCATTCTCGTTCGCCCTGGCCTCCTTCATCGGCTTCGAGGCGACCGCCATCTACGGCGAGGAGTCGAAGAATCCGAAGCGCAACGTCCCCCTCGCGACGTACATCTCGGTCATCCTCATCACCGCGATCTTCGCGTTCGTGGGCTTCGGCCTGGTCACGGGCCTCGGCGCCACGGACATCCAGAACAAGGTGTTCGAGGTGACCGCGATCGACGGGGTGCCGCTGGCGGATCCGTCCGGGATGCTGTTCGGCCTCACCACCCAGTTCGTCGGCTCCTGGCTCACCGAGCTCTTCGGCTGGATCGTCCTCACATCGCTCTTCGCAGCCATGCTCGCCTTCCAGAACAGCGCCGCGCGCTACCTGTTCTCGATGGGCCGTGCGGGAGTGCTGCCGAAGGTGCTGGACCGCACCAACGCCAAGCAGGCCCCGCACGTCGCCACCTCGGTCGTGACGGTGCTCGCGATCGCGCTGGTCATCGTCGGGATCATTGCGAGCTGGGATCCGATCCTGAACATCTTCTACTGGTTCTCCGCAGTGGCCGTCCTGGCCATTGTCCTCACGGAGATCCTGGTCAGCATCGCGGTCATTGTGTACTTCCGTCGTACCAAGGAGGACACGCGCATCTGGAACACGGTCATCGCTCCGGCGCTCGCCATCCTGGGCCTCGGCCTGGGCATGACGATGCTCATGGCGCGCTTCAACCTGTTCGCGGGTACGGCACCCGACCCGGCGATGTGCCCCGGAGACACGGGATCCGGGTGCGGGCCATTCGAGCTGAACACGCTGGGCTGGTTCCTCGTCCTGGCGCCGTTCATCTTCTTCGTCATCGGACTGATCCTCGGTGCGGTCCGGCGCGACAAGGAGAACTACGACGCGGTGCACAACTTCGTCAGCTGACAAGTCGATCGCGAATGGCCCGGTCCCGTGGACCGGGCCATCCGCGCGTCAGGGGGTGAGTGCCCGGTCGAGTGCGCGGTGTGCGGCCGCCACGTCACCGGTGACCGTCAGCGCCTCGATCGGTGCCCGGTGCCACAGGGCAAGCAGCAGGTCGCTCGGATCGCCGGTCACCTCGGCGACGATGCGTTCCCCGAGGTCGTAGGCGCGTCCGTCGGGCAGCCGTACGCGCACTCCCTCCTCGACCGGGTCCATGCGGTCCAGCCGCACCTGACGCGGCAGGATCACAGTGAGCACCTCGTCGACGCCGTCCGAGGCGAGCGCCGCCTCGATCGGCAGCGGACCGCCCACGGCTGACTGCGCATCCCACAGGTGGACGGCCACCTCGTGGGCCTGGCGCCGCCACCAGAAGCCCACCGTGCGTGGCTTGGGGCCGAACGTCCACGTCGGCGCGTCCGGGTCCGCTGCCCGTAGCACGGGCACCAGCCGCTGAAGCTGGTCCGAAAGCCATGGGACGAGCGCATCGTCGCTGATCGCGTCCGCCGACTCGTCGACGTGCTTTCCGGCCTCGACGCAGGACCGGGCCCACTCCCATACCCGTCCCTGGTGCACCGCGAGATCGCGGAGGGCCCAGTCGGGGCAGCAGGGGACGGGCGCGTCGAGGTCACCAGCGGCCACCACATCGGCGAACTTCTCACCCTTGTCCTGGAGCGTGCCGAGGAAGTCGATCATGCGGAGGCGGTGACGACCGCGGGGAACGTGGCAATGCCGTTGACGAAACTCGAGTTCGTCCGCACCAGCGGACCCGCCGGCTCGAACCGGATGCCCTGCTTGATCATCTCCTCCAGCAGCACCCGGATCTCCATGCGGGCCAGCGGGGCCCCGAGGCAATGGTGGGGTCCCTTGGCGCCGAAGGCGACATGCGGTGGCTTGACCGGCCGGGTGATGTCGAACCGCAGCGGGTCAGCGAACTCGTCATCGTCGAAGTTGGCGGAGCAGTAGAAGATCACCACCTTGTCGTTCTCGGCGATGGGCACGCCCGCCAGCTCGGTGTCCCGGGTGGCGGTGCGACGCATGTGCAGCACGGGGGTTGCGTACCGGATGATCTCCTCGACGGCCTGCTCGACGAGCTCTGGCCGCGCGTACAGCAATTCGAGCTGGTCGGGATTGTCGATGAAGGCCTTGATTCCGTTGCTGATCGCGGTGCGGGTGGTCTCGTTGCCCGCGAAGACCAGCACATGGAACATGTTCTTGAAGTCGTAGTCGGAGAGCGCCTCGCCCTCGAAGCGTGCCTGGACGAGTGTGGTGACGAGGTCGTCCCGCGGGTGCTCGGCCCGCTCGGCCCGCATCCGTCGTCCGTACTCGAACAGGGCGTGTGACGCGGGGGCGCTGAACGGCAGCAGCTCGAGGGGCGTGGTGTTGCCGTACGCGTCGGCGGGCACGCCTGTCGAGTCGATGAGCTCGTCGGACCACTGGACGAGCATGTCGGCGTCCTCCTCCGGAACGCCGAGGATGTTGACGATGACGCGGATCGGCAGGGGTGCGCTGATCGCCTGGACGATGTCGACCGATCCCTGCTCGGCCGCGCTGCGGAGGAGCCCGGTGGCGATCTCGCGGGTGACCTCCTCGTAGCCCTTGACCTTGTGGCCGGTGAACGCGGGCATCCCGAGGCGGCGCAGGCGGATGTGCTCGGGCCGATCGGTGTCGATGATGGACCGGCGGGCGTTCATCTGCTCCGCGGTCAGGTCGGGCAGGTTGGTCATGCCCCGCGCGCTGGAGTAGGTGTCCGCGTCGCGGGTCACGGTGACCAGGTCGGCGTATCGGGTGACTGCCCAGAACGGCCGACCCTCGTACAGGCGGCGGGCGATCGGCTCGGTGCGGCGCAGCTCCGCGAACACCTCGTGGGGGATGCCGTTGGCGTAGGTCGCGGGATCGGTGATGTCGACCGTGTCGGTCATGGCTCTCCTCGGGTGTCTCCTCGTCCGTCTTGAGGTTGGTGGTCGGAAATCGACCGATTTCCGACCACCAACCTCAAGGAAGACGGGGGGTGGGGGTGATGACGAAGCGGCCGGAGACGTCGCCCCGGGTCAGTCGGTCGTGCGCGGTCGGGACGTCGTCGAGCCCGATGAGCTCGACGGGGGAGTGCAGGGGGTGCTGCTGCGCCAGGGCGACCATCTCGTGCATCTGGGCGAGGCTGCCCCACACCGATGTCATGAACCGGGCCTCGTGCGGCACGGCACCGAACCCGAACGGAATCGTCCCGCCGTACAGCCCGACCACGACGACCATGCCCTGACGACGCACATGGTCGCGGGCGGTGGCCAGGGTGGGCTCGGCTCCGACGAAGTCGACGACCGCCGTGAACGTGTCCTCGACCTCCCCGGGAGCGGCCACCGCGTCCGCCCCCAGCTGCAGGGCCACATCACGCTTCTCCGGGGAGGCGTCGACGACGGTGACGTGCACGTCCGAGCGGATCTTCAACCACTGCAGACCGAACTGCCCAAGACCGCCGGCACCGATCACCAGTGCTCGCGGGTGCGCCGCGCTCCGGAGGAGGTCAAGCGTGTGATCGACGGCGCGGTAGGCGGTCAGCCCCCCGCAGGCCAGCGGGGCGGCGTGCGCCGGATCGAGGTCGCCAAGGGGGACGAGGTACTCCTCGTCGGGGACGGCCATCCGCTCGGCGTAGCCGCCATCCCGGAACAGTCCCGCCTCCGTCGCGTTGGGGCAGATCATCTCCTGCCCCGACTCGCAGGCCCAGCAGCCCGGCTGCCGACAGCCCCAGCAGGCGTAGACGAGCACCGGCCCGAGCCGTTCGTGCAGTGCGGCCACCTCGTGTCCGAGCACGATCGGCACCGCGGTCGGGTAGTCGCCCGCGGCGGCGTGCAGGTCGGAGTGGCAGATACCGCAGGCGAGCACGTCGACGACGGCCCCGCCGCGAGGGGCCACGGGGTCGGGGAGCTCCCGCACCTCGAGCGGCTGCCCGGGGGCGTCGAGGACGACAGCGCGCATGGGACGCCTTCCGATCGGGCCGGGTCGCGAATGGCGATTTCCCGGACGACGACGAATCAGGACACTACATTTATCAAATATCCGAGACCGATGTTGGAGGTTCGATGGAGTCGTGGGATCCGGCTGAGCGCGATCGGGTCGCAGCGCTGTGCGAGGAGCACGGCGTGCACACCGTGGAGTGCGTCATCGTCGACACCTGGGGGATGCCCCGGGGCAAGCGCATCCCCGTCCGCCAGTTCCTGCGCGGCTCCGGCTTCCACATCGCCAACGTGATCTACACCTGGGATCCGACCTGCTTCATCTTCCCCACCCCGTGGGTCGACGAGGAGGACGGCTTCCCGGACATGCACGCGGTACCCGACCTGTCCAGCTTCCGCATCGCCGGGTGGACAGACGGCGTCGCCATCGTCATGTGCGACACCTTCGACAACGCCACGCACGAGCCGGTGGCCATGGACGCCCGCGCCATGCTCAAGCGACAGGTGGCTCGGGCGAAGGCGATGGGCTTCGACATCGATGCGGCCACCGAGCTCGAGTGCCACTTCTTCACCGAGGACTGGCGGCCGCTGTACGACGACATCGACTGCTACTCGATCGTCCGCGGTGCCGAGATGGAGCCCTTCATGCTCGACATCCGCGAGTCGCTGCGCAAGACCGGCATCGAGGTCGAGGCGACCAACGTCGAGTACGGCCCGGGGCAGACCGAGATCAACCTGCGGTACGGCCCGATCATGGACATGGCCGACCACACCATCTACTTCAAGTACATCGTCCGACTGGTGGCGAGGCGGCACGGCCTCCGGGTGACGTTCATGGCCAAGCCCTACCTGCTCGAGGCCGGCAACGGAATGCATATCCACCAGTCGCTCACTCGAGACGGACGCAACGTCTTCGCGCACGCCGACGAGGACAGCATCCTCACCAACAGCACCATGCGGAAGTACCTCACCGGGCTGCTCGCGCACCACAAGGAGCTGCAGCTGGTCATGACGCCGACCATCAGCGGTTACAAGCGCCTGCAGGACTACTCCTTCTCGCCCACACAGGTGACGTGGGGACTGGACCACCGGCTCGTCGGCGTGCGCTCGATCGTCGGCGCGGGCAACGGGAACCGGCTGGAGGCCAGATGGGCAGCGGCGGACGCGAATCCGTACCTCGTGCTCGCCGGCTGCATCGGCGCTGGTCTCGACGGGCTGGAGAACGACTACGAACTGATGCGGCAGGTGGTCGGCGACCCGCATGCGGACGACTCCTGGGAGCGGCTGCCGACGGACATCACCGGCGCTATCGACAACTTCGACACCGCCTTCAACCGCAGCGTCTTCGGTGACGACTTCGTCGACAACTACCTCGTCATGCAGCGCCGGGAGGCGCAGGAGTTCGCGGAGAACGCGGAGCAGGGCGAGGACGTGAGCGAGTGGGAGATCCGTCGATACCGGGCGGTCATCTAGGTGGCGAGGATCCTGCTCATCAGCCACGAGCCGGAGGCCGCGCCGGCGGTCGTCGGCCAGGTGCTGCAGGAGCGAGGGCATGACGTGATGCGCCACGTCGTGCTCACTGACCCCACGCACCCGGATACGCAGTACCCGGATCCCACGACCTTCGACGCGGTGATCACCTTCGGCTCGTTCGCGAATGCCTACGACCCCGGCGCCCGCCCGTGGGTGGAGCCCGAGCTCGCGCTGATCCGCGCGATGGTCGACGAGGACGTGCCCTACCTGGGCGTCTGCTTCGGCGGTCAACTGCTCGCCGAGATGCTGGGCGGCCACGTGGAGCGCGCTCCCGAGGAGGAGCAGGAGATCGGGCTGGTCACCTTCGACGAGGACCCGGCGCTGCCGGTGCCCTCCGGACCGTGGTTCACGTGGCACGAGGATCGCGTGGTGATCCCGGACGGCGTGGAGGTGCTGGCGCACAACGGCAAGGCGGTGCAGCTGTTCCGGCACGGGCGCGCCGTCGGCACCCAGTTCCACCCGGAGGCGGACACCGACCTGGTGCGCTCCTGGATCAGGATCGGGCCCGACCATGTGCCCGCCCACACGTCGGCCGGGCAGCTGCTGCAGGACCTCGAGATCCACGAGGCGACCCTCCGCCGCAACGCCGAGCGGCTGGTCGACTGGTTCCTCTCCGACGTGGCGGGATTGGCGTCGTGACCGCCCCGCTGGACGGCATCGTGGTCGTCTCGCTCGAGCAGGCCATCTCCGCGCCGTTCGCGACGAGGCAACTGGCGGACCTGGGCGCCACGGTGATCAAGGTCGAACGGCCCGAGGGCGACTTCGCCCGCCACTACGACTCCGTGGTCCGGGGCGAGTCGGCATTCTTCGTGTGGGCCAACCGCGGCAAGCAGTCGATCGCGCTCGACGTCAAGGACGAGACGGACGCCGCCACGTTCGCCGCGCTCATCGCCGGGTGCGACGTCTTCGTGCACAACCTGTCTCCACGAGCGGCCCAGTCGCTCGGCATCGACGCGGCCACTCTGCACGAGCGCTACCCGCACCTGATCGCCGCGGAGATCTCCGGCTACGGACTCGGTGGACCCCGCACGGACGACAAGGCGTACGACCTGGCCATCCAGGCGGAGGCCGGCGTGTTCTCCGTGACTGGCACCGGTGAGATGAGCAAGGTCGGCTTCTCGGTGGCCGACATCTGCTCGGGCATGTACGCGCTGTCGAGCATCCTCGCCGCCCTCGTCCGGCGGGAACGCACCGGTGAGGGTGCAGCGATCCACGTGTCGATGCTGGACGCGCTCGCCGAGTGGATGTCTGCGCCCCTGTACGGGGCCGTCTACGGCGGTGGGCAGGGACCGCGCATGGGCCGCCGCCACCACGCGATCGCGCCGTACGGCACCTTCCGGCTCGAGCGACGGCAGCACCGTGCTGATCGCCGTCCAGAGCGACGGGGAGTGGCGGAGCATGGCCGAGCACCTGATGGGCGACGCTGCCCTCGGGACCGACCCGCGCTTCGACACGAACGCGCAGCGGATCGCGAACGTCGACGAGCTCGAGGCACTGGTGAGCGAGCGGCTGGCCCGGCTCGCCGCGGACGAGGCCAGAGCACTGCTTGCGGAGGGCCGGACCGCCAACGCGCGCGTCAACGACCTTCAGGGCGTGTGGGAGCACGAACAGCTTCGGTCCCGCGACCGATTCGTGCCGGTCTCCACGCCGAGTGGCGACGTCGAGCTGCTCGCGGCGCCGTTGGACATCAGCGACGCACCGACGAGCACCCCCCGAGTGCCCGCACTCGACGAACACGACCCGGCCACCGTGGACGCCATCGTGCGCCGCGGCCGAGCCGTCAGTAGGACTTCGGCAGGCCGAGCACGTGCTGACCGAGGTAGGCGAGCACGAGGTTGTTGTTGATCGGTGCCACCTGGTACAGCCGCGTCTCGCGGAACTTGCGCTCGATGTCGTACTCGACCGCGAACCCGAAGCCGCCGTGCGTGTCCAGGGCGGCGTTGGCTGCCATCCAGGACGCCTCGGAGGCAAGCAGCTTCGCCATGTTCGCCTCGGCTGCGCACGACTCGCCGCGGTCGTATCGCGCGGCGGCGTCGAAGCGCACCAGGTCGGCCGCGCGCAGGGCCGCATACGAACGGGCCAACGGGAACTGCACGCCCTGGTTCGATCCGATCGGCTTGCCGAACACCTCGCGCTGGTTGGCGTAGTCGACCGCTCGCTCGAGCACGAAGCGGCCGTCGCCGATGCACTCGGCGGCGATCAGGATCCGCTCCGCGTTCATGCCGTCGAGGATGTAGCGGAATCCCCGGCCCTCGTCGCCGATGAGCGAGTCGGCGGGGATGACCACGTCGTCGAAGAAGACCTCCGTCGTGTTGTGGTTCATCATCGTCCGGATCGGGCGGATGGTCAGCCCGGGCAGGTCGCGCATGTCGAAGACGAACGCGGACAGGCCCTCGGTCGGCTTGGCGCACTCGTCGTATGGAGTGGTGCGGGCCAGCAGCAGCATCAGGTCGGAGTACAGCGCCCGCGACGTCCAGATCTTCTGCCCGTTGATGCGCCAGCCCTCGGGTACCCGCTCGGCTCGCGTAGCGGATGCGCGTGGTCTCGCTCCCCGCACCCGGCTCGGTGACGCCGAAGGCCTGCAGCCGCAGCGTGCCCTCGGCGATGCCGGGCAGGTACCGGTTCTTCTGCTCGTCACTGCCGTGGCGCAGCAGCGTGCCCATGACGTACATCTGCGCGTGGCACGCGGTCGGGTTGCCGCCGGACGCGGAGATCTCCTCGAGGATGACCGACGCCTCGGTGAGCGTCGCGCCGCCGCCGCCGTACTCCTCCGGGACGAGGGCGGCGAGGTAGCCGGCCTCGGTGAGCGCGGCCACGAACTCCTCGGGGTAGGAGTCCGGCTCGAGCCCGCGCCAGTAGCGCGCCGTCGAAGCGCGAGCAGATCTGCTGGACGCCTGCGCGGAGGTCGTCGTACTCCGGCTTCTCGGTCAACTGCATCCGTCATTTGTATCATTTATCAAATCCATGTGTGGAGGAGTTCGATGACCACGACCGTTCCGGACTGGCGCGCTGTCGCCGCCGCCGTCGAGTACCCGACCGACCTGCTCATCGACGGACGCTGGGAGCGGGGCGCCGCCCGGCACGAGGTGATCAGCCCGATCGACGGCCAGGTGGTGACCGACGTGGCCTTCGCCGACGGCTGCCGACGTGGACCGGGCCGTCGCGTCGGCTCGCGCCGCCTTCGACGATCGGCGCTGGGCGGGAATGGCCCCGGCCGACCGCAAGGACGTGCTGGTGCGGTGGGCGCACCTGGTCAACGAGCACGCCGAGTCGCTGGCTGTCCTCACCGCGCTCGAGATGGGCAAGCCGGCCCGCGAGGCGAAGGCCATCGACGTGCGCGCCTGTCATCGCACGCTGCGCTGGTACGGCGAGGCGATCGACAAGGTCCTCGACGAGATCCCCGCGTTCCGGACTCGTCGTGGGCGCTCATCGAGCGTGAGCCGGCCGGCGTCGTCGGAGCGATCACGCCGTGGAACTTCCCGCTCACCCTCGAGACCTGGAAGATCGCGCCGGCCTTGGCGGTCGGCTGCTCGGTCGTCCTCAAGCCCGCCGAGCTGTCCCCGCTGACGGCCCTCTACGTCGCCCAACTCGGGCTCGAAGCCGGCCTCCCCGAGGGCGTCCTCAATGTGGTCAACGGATCGGGCGCTCAGGCCGGCGCCGCCCTCGCTGGCCACATGGACGTCGACATCATCACCTTCACCGGGTCCACGGCCACCGGTCGCGCGATCATGACGGCGGCGGCGCAGTCCAACATGAAGCGTCCCTACCTCGAGCTCGGCGGCAAGGGCGCGAACATCGTGTTCCCGGACGCCGACCTCGACGCAGCCGCCGCCGGGGTGGCGTGGGCGGTCACGTACAACGCGGGTCAGATGTGCACGGCGGGCTCGCGGCTGGTCGTCCACGAGTCCGTCAAGGACGAGGTGCTCGAGCGCGTGCTCGACGCCATGACCGGACTGCAGCCGGACAATCCCCTCGACGATGCGGCGCCGATCGGCGCCATTGCGAGCGCCCGGCAGCTCGACACCATCCACGGAATCGTGCGCGAGGGGCTGGCCGACGGTGGCCGACTGCTCGTCGGCGGTGAGCCGGTGCTGACGGAGACGGGTGGGTCGTACTACCCGCCGACCGTCGTCGACGACCTTCGACCGGACTCCCTGCTCGCGCAGAAGGAGGTGTTCGGGCCGGTGCTGTCGGTGCTGACCTTCACCGACGACGCGGAGGCGGTCGCCATCGGCAACGCCACCAACTACGGCCTGGCCTCCGCGGTATGGACGAACGAACTGAGTCGGGCGCGTCGCACGTCCAAGGCGCTGCAGATGGGCACCGTCTGGGTCAACTGCTACGAGGAGGGGGACATGACCGTGCCCTTCGGCGGGGTCAAGCAGTCGGGCTTCGGCAGCGACAAGTCCCTGCACGCCATGGACAAGTTCACGAACCTGAAGACCACCTGGATCGAGTTGTCATGACGGCGTCGACGTCTGACAGGGATCGGGCACGCCGTCGCCCGAACCTGGCCGAGGAGGTGGCCGCCCACCTGCGGTCGGGCATCCTCTCCGGTCGGCTGAGGTCGGGCGAGCGCATCGACCAGGATGCCGTCGCGGAGGAGCTGGGGGTGAGCCGGCTGCCGGTGCGCGAGGCACTGATCTCCCTCGACCGCGAGGGCCTGGTGCACACCATCCCGCGCAAGGGCTCCTACGTCTCGCACGTCGACCGCGGCGACGTCGCCGACCACTACCTGATCTTCGGGCAGGTGGCCGGCCTGGCCGCGGCCCGGGCGGTGGCCAGGCTCGACGACGACGGTCAGGCCGCGCTGAGCGACCTCCACGAGCGGATGCTCGCCGCCGACAACCTGGTGGAGCAGCAGCACCTGAACCACGAGTTCCATCGCACGATCAATCGCGCCGCCGGCAGCCAGCGGATGATCAGCATGCTCCAGCTGCTGTCGCGATCGCTGCCGATGCCCTATCAGGACTTCCCGCCCGAGTGGCTGGACGAGGCGAACCGCCAGCATCGCGAGATCGTCGATGCCTTCCGCCGTCGAGACACCCTGGCCGCCCAGCGCGCCATGGAACAGCACATCAACGCCAGTGCCCGCCACGCCATCGAGGTGCTCGAGCGCCTCGACTTCTTCGAGGACGAGTGATGGATCGACACCTGCATTGGATCAACGGCACGCGAACGGCGCCCGACTCGGGGGACTTCCTGCCCACCCACGACCCGATGACCACGTTGCCGTGGGCCGAGATCGCGCGCGGCAACGCCGCCGATGTGGCCGCCGCTGCTGCAGCTGCCTCCACGGCGTTCGCGGCCTGGCGCTCGGCGGGTCCGACCCGTCGAGCGGAGGTCATCTGGCGACTAGGTGACCTGATCGCGGAGCATGCCGACGAACTGGCCGCCCTCGAGGCCCGCGACGCCGGCAAGGTGGTGCGGGAGGTCAGAGGGCAGATGGTCTCGCTGCGCGCCTGGTACCACTACTACGCGTCGCTCGCCTATCAGACCGAGGGCCGGACGATCCCGCAGGATCGGGCCAGCCTGACCGTGTACACCCAGCGCATCCCGTTCGGGGTGGTCGGCGTGATCCCCGCCTTCAACTCGCCGATGCTGCTCGGCGGCATGGGCCTGGCCCCCGCGCTGGCTGCCGGCAACACCGTCATCGTCAAGCCGCCGGAGGTGAACTCCCTGTCGCTGCTCCGGCTCGGTGAGCTCGCGCAGCAGGCGGGGCTGCCCGACGGCTGCCTGAACGTGGTCACCGGGTACGGGCATGAGGCGGGGGACGCGGTGGTCGCGCACCCGCAGGTGCGCAAGGTGTGGTTCACCGGCGGGCCGGACAGTGCCCGCTTCGTGGCAGCGCGCGCTGCCGAGCATCTCAAGCCGCTGGTCCTCGAACTCGGCGGCAAGAGCGCCAACATCTTCTTCGACGACGTGCGCGTCGACGACGTCGTCAACGGGGTGATCGCGGGCATCTTCGCGGCCGCCGGACAGACGTGCGTGGCCGGATCGCGGCTGCTGGTCCAGTCCGGAGTCGCGGACGAGCTGGTGGAGCGGATCGCGGCTCGGGCACGGACCATCCGCCTCGGCGATCCCACCTCCGAGGAGACGGAGATGGGGCCGATGTCGCAGGAGAAGATCCTCGACGGCGTGCGGATGCGCGTGCAGGAGGCGGTCGGGGAGGGTGCCAGCCTGGTGTACGGCGGCGACGAGGCGGACCGCCCGGACCACGGCTGGTTCTACGCCCCCACGGTCCTCGATCACGTGAGCAACGACATGTCGGTGGCGCGCAACGAGCTCTTCGGTCCGGTGCTCTCCGTCATCCGGTTCTCGGACGAGGAGGAGGCCATCGCGATCGCGAACGACTCTCCGTTCGCGCTCGCGGCCGGCGTCTGGACGCGGGACCTCGGCCGGGCCCACCGGGTGGCGGGCTCGCTGGACACGGGCACGGTCTGGGTGAACATGTACCGGGCGCTTCAGTTCGCCACCCCGTTCGGCGGCAACAAGCTGTCCGGCTACGGCCGGGAGAACGGCATGGACGGGTTCGCGGAGTTCACCCAGCCGAAGGGCGTGTGGGTGGAGTCGAGTGACGAGCCGGTCGGCGACCCCTTCGTGCTCCGGGCGTAGCGCTACGCCTGCAGTGCCTCGATCACCTTGCTGATCCGACGAGCGCGGGTCTCCGGCTTCTTGGCGTCCTCGACCGCGCGGACGTGCTCCTTGCGGTGCGTGTACGCGAGTCGGTCGAAGGCCTCGCGCACGCCAGCCTCGGCGAGGGCCGTGGCGAGATCGTCGGGCACCTCGACGGTGCGCTCCTCGGTGTCCATGCGGATGTCCACGTCGTACACGGAGCCGGGGGCCAGGCCACCCTCCCGCATCTCCTGGTTGACCACCATCATCCACTCGCCGCGGTAGACGGACACGCTGGTGCGGAACGTGCGGCCGCCGAAGTCGATGGCCACTGGCACGCGTCCCCGGCCCGGAGCGCCGCGCAGCTCGTCGACCTGAGCCTGGCTGAGGATGACGGTCGCCGTGGTGCGACCGGTCGGAATGACGTCGAGGGCCATGCGCATGCGGCGGAGCCTAGTATCGCCGCACTCACTCCCGATAACGCTCGGCCAGGTAGACGCCGACGAGGACGGTGACTGCCCCGACGATCTGGACGGGGGAGAGGACCTCGCCAAGCGCCGCCCACGCGATGAAACTGGCGAGGACCGGCTCGGTCATCCCGACCACGGACGCCTGCGTGGCCCGGAGGTGCTGCAGCGAGACGACGAGAGCCAGAACGGGACGACGGTGCCGAGGACGACCATGTAGGCACAGAGCCCCAGACGCGACCGCCGACCCGTCCTCGCCGAGCGGGTACCCGGACCCGGACAGGTCCGCCCAGGGGAACGACCACCACGGCTGGACGATCGCCCAGAAGAGGGCGGCCGCACCGAACCCCCACATCGTCAGCGACACCGGGTCCCGCGGTTCCGGTCGGCACCAGCGCTCGCCGAGCAGGAAGTAGAGCGCCAGCGCAGGCGGCCGCGCCGAAGGCGGCGGCGACCCCGAGGACGATCGAGCGTGAACCCCTGCCAGACCTGCGCGACCATCGCGAGGCCGACCAGCGCGATCAGCAGCGCGAGCCAGACGACGCGCGGGGTGCGGTCCTTGAGCCCGAAGCGGAACCACAGCGCCACCATGATCGGCGCGGTGAACTCGAAGAGCAGGGCGACGCCGACGGGCAGCAGGCCGATGGCGACGAAGTAGAGGTACTGCGTCATCGCGACGCCGAAGATGCCGTAGACGAGCAGCGGGCCGATCTCGTCGCGCCGGATGCGCAGCCGCCTCGGACGGGTGAGTGCGACGACGACGAGCAGGATCACCAAGGCGAGCCGTGACCCGCAGCTGCGACAGGCGGGCCGGCTCGACCCCGATGAGCAGGATCGACTTCGAGATCGTGCCGTTGAGTGCGAACAGGAAGGCCGCGACGAGATAGAGCAGGTAGCCGGTCACCGGGTGCCGTGTCGTGCGTGCGCTACTCCCGGGACGGCTCGGCGACGTCACTCACCCGCGGAGGGCTGCGTCGTACACGGCGACGGTCTGCTCCACGATCGCTCCCACCCGAAGTCGCGCACGGCGCGAGCCCGACCCAGTCGGCCCATCGCGCGAGCGCGCGCCGGGTCGTGCGCGAGCGCGTTCACCGCCTCGGCGAACGCGTGCTCGAAGGCCTCGGCTCGTCGGCGTCGTAGTGCACCAGCAGTCCGGTGTCGCCGTCGACCACCACCTCGGGGATGCCGCCGACGTCGGAGGCGACCACCGCGGTCTCGCAGGCCATCGCCTCGAGGTTGACGATGCCGAGCGGCTCGTAGACCGAGGGGCAGAGGAACGCGAGGGCGTTGGTGAACAGCTGCGACGACCCGGGGGCGGGCGACCTGCTCCTTGATCCAGACCACGCTCTCCCCGCGCTCGGCGCGCGGCGACCGACGGCGGCGAGTCTCCGCGCCGATCTCCGGGGTGTCGGGCGAGGACGCGCAGAGCACGAGCTGGACGTCGTCCTCGAAGTGCGCGGCAGCGTCCAGCAGGTGCACGATGCCCTTCTGCCGGGTGATGCGCCCGACGAACACGACGTAGGGCCGGGTCTGGTCGACGCCGTAGCCCTCGCCAGCGCCGTGGCTCGGGGTCGGGGTGCTAGACGACGGTGTCGATGCCGTTGCGCACCACGTGCACGCGGTCCGGGTCGACGAACGGGTAGGCGTCGAGCACGTCGGCGTTCATCCCGTCGACGACCGCGATGATCGGGCGGCCGCCTCGTAGGCGGTGCGCTCCACCCACGAGGACACCCGGTACCCACCGCCGAGCTGCTCCGCCTTCCACGGCCGGAGCGGCTCGAGCGAGTGCGCGGTGAGCACGTGCGGCACCCCGTGCAGCTGGCCGGCGAGGTGCCCGGCGAGGTTGGCGTACCAGGTGTGCGAGTGCAGCAGGTCGACGTCCGTCGTGCTCCGACCATGTCGAGGTCGACGCGCGAGCGGTCTGGATCGCTGCGTTGGCCTCGAGCAGCGACGCGGGTACCGCGTGCGCGAATGCGTCGCCGCGGGGCTCGCCGAAGCAGTGGACGTCGACGTCGATCAGCCGACGGAGCTGCTCGCGCCAGGTGCTCGACGTGCACTCCGGCTCCTCCGTAGACGTCCGGCGGCCATTCCCTGGTCAGCATTCCGATGCGCACGCCCTGAGCCTAGAGGTGTTGCTTCAAGGGTGCCCACGCGATGGCGGACCGGACTAGGGTTTCGACTGTGAGCAGTGATCCGCGCGTGTCGGCCATCGTCCTCGCCGGTGGCGAGGGCAAGCGGCTGATGCCGCTGACCGCCGACCGCGCGAAGCCGGCGGTTCCGTTCGGAGGCTCGTACCGGCTCGTCGACTTCGTGCTGTCCAACCTCGTCAACGCCGGACTTCGGCGGATCTGCGTGCTCACGCAGTACAAGTCGCACAGCCTCGACCGGCACATCACCCAGACGTGGCGCATGTCGACGCTGCTGGGCGACTACATCACGCCGGTGCCGGCGCAGCAGCGACTCGGGCCGCGGTGGTACACGGGCAGCGCCGACGCCATCTTCCAGAGCCTCAACCTGGTGTACGACGAGGAGCCGGACTACGTCGTGGTCTTCGGCGCCGACCACGTCTATCGCATGGACCCGCAGCAGATGGTCCAGGACCACATCGACTCCGGTGCCGGCGTCACCGTCGCGGGCATCCGCATCCCGAAGGAGCAGGCCGACCAGTTCGGCGTCATCGAGACCGCGCGCCGACGGCGCGCGATCGCCCAGTTCGTCGAGAAGCCGAAGGACCCGCCGACCATCCCGGGCGACCGCGACCAGTCTACGTGTCGATGGGCAACTACGTCTTCACCACCGACGTGCTGATCGAGGCGCTGCGCATGACGCCGGCGACGACGGCTCGGTCCACGACATGGGCGGCAACATCATCCCGATGATGACCGCGCAGGGGCTGGCGCAAGTCTACGACTTCGCCGAGAACGTGGTGCCCGGCTCGACCGACCGCGACCGCGGCTACTGGCGCGACGTCGGGACGCTCGACGCCTACCACGACGCCCACATGGACCTCGTGTCCGTGCACCCGATCTTCAACCTCTACAACCGGCGTTGGCCGATCCTGTCGAACCTGCCGCCGCTGTCCCCCGCCAAGTTCGTCGAGGGCGGCAACAGCCACGAGTCGATGGTGGGCGCGGGGATCGATCGTGGCGGGGGCGCACGTGCGCAACTGCGTGCTCTCCTACGACGTCAACATCCGCGAGGGCGCCTACGTCGAGGGCAGCGGTGATCATGCCGGGCGTGAGCATCGGCCGGGATGCCGTCGTCCGTCGGGCCATCCTCGACAAGAACGTGGTCAGGTTCCCGACGGCGCGCAGATCGGCGTCGACCTCGAGCGGGACCGCGAGCGCTACACCGTCAGCGACGGCGGCGTGGTCTGCCTCGGGAAGGGCGTCACCGCGACCCTGTGACGGAGGCAGGGGCCGGTCCGGGGCCCTGCGGCGGCCGGCCTCAGTTGCCGCCGATGCCACTCAGCGAGTGCTGCTCGATGGCGACCACGTGCGCGTTGCCGTCCTCGTCGAACGCCCGATGGACCACGAGGAAACCGCTGGTCGGGAGCTTGGCGTCCCAGTCCTTGCGCCACCGGCGGTCGTCGGGGTCCATGCCCAGCGCCGCCGCGACCGCCTCCAGGATGGCGGGCAGCACGGGTCGGTGCGAGCACAAGGCCAATGGCTCGGGAGTCAGCGCCAGCTCCACCGCCGCGCGGCGGCTGGCGTCGGGATCGTCGTCGAACGACTCCTCGCTCAGCCGCTGATCCGTTTGGACCGGTTGATCCGCGCTCTTGGCGTACCGCTTGAGCGTGTCCACGCAGCGCCGCGACGGGCTGGAGTGGAGGGAGGTGATCCCGTAGGCCTCGAGCAGCCCGACGAGGGCCTTGCTGTGCGTGCGACCCTTGCCACTCAGCGGCCGCTCCGAGTCGATCTTCCCGTCGAACTGCGAGCGCTTCAGCGCCTGGGAGTGCCGCAGGATGACCAACGGGACGGTGTCCTCGAGCGACGCCGCGATGTCGACGAGACCCACTTCTGAGGGGTAGGTCAGCTGCCCGGGAGCCTCGCTCACGGGGAGCCACAGGATCTCGTCCACCTCGTCATCCGGGGCGAAGCCGAGTTCCTCCCGGATACGCGCCCGCCAGTAGTGCACGACCTTCGGCTGGCTGCCGATGCTGTACGACTGCATGGGCAGGGGTGCCATCAGGATGGGGGAGTACCCGGACTCCTCGTCGCATTCGCGGACCGCCGCCGCGATCGCATGCTCACCAGCCTCGATCTTGCCCTTGGGCAGGGACCAGTCGGCGCGCCCCGGACGGTGCACGAGCAGGAACTCCTGCCCCTCGGTGCCTTCGCGCAGAAGCACCACGCCCGCGGCCCGGATCGGCGACGACGCTCCCATCGTCAGGCCACCCCCGCGCGCTGGGCGCTGCGCATCGCCTTGGGCCACAACTCCTCGAACCGAAACCGGTCGAGGATCTCCTCTTCGGCCTCGTGTTCGTGCAGGATCCCGAGTGACAGCCCCGTGGCGCCGTCGACGTCGGGGTGACCCGCCAGCTCGCGCAGGATCGTCTGCGCCACATGCGCATCCTGATGCTCGCCGAGGAGCTCCGTGACGTCGGACATGCGGTCGGCGTACCGCCCCATCCGCTTGCCGAAGATCGGCGCCACCGACTCCGCCGCGTAGCGGGCCCGCTTGGCCTTGATGCGCGCCGCATGCCAGGTGGTGCTCGGCCCGTCGATCTCCAGGGCCATGATGGTTCGGCGCAGCTTCCGCCAGGTGCGGGCCACGAGCGGGAACAGCACGTCCTCGCAGGGGGCGTAGGCCGCATCGGTCACCGGCGGGTCGATCGCCGCCGACATCAGGTCGTCGACCAGCTGCTGGTGGCGGTCGCTGCGCAGGGCGGCCAACGCGCTGGACCGGGCGGCGGAGAGCCGGGCCTTGAGCAGGGGGTCGATCGCCGACCGGCAGCGATCCGTGTCGAGGGGATCATCGAGTTGTGCCGCGTGCTCGTCCAGTCGTTCCAGCATGACCTCGGTGTCGCGGATGGCCCCGAGCTCACTGGCGATCCACTTGAGCTCCTCCCGCAGGCGCGCGTCGGCGTCGGGATCGATGAGAGGGGCGAACGTGCCGAGGGCGCTGCGAATGCGCCGGGCCGCGACCCGCATCTGGTGCACCGAGTCGGGCAGATCGCGTCGCACACCGATATCGGCCATGAGCAGGTGGCGCACGTGCTGGGCGAGGACGGCGCGGATCGCATCGACGGCAAGGCCGTCGGGCGCGGGCATCGGCCAGACCGGGACGTCCGGCGGCTCCGCGGTGCGCGGCCCGAGCGCACTTGCCGCCTTGCTCACGGAACTCGTCTCCGCGCCGAGTGACACCAGGTGGGCGCCGACCGCGGCCATGAGCGTCATGGCCTCGTCGTCACCGGAGTCGAGCGCCTCGACCTCCACCTCGCGGAAGACGGACACCGTGCGGCCGTCGCGCAGGACCGACACGATGTCGTCGACGACCTCGAGCAGCGGGCGGCCGTCGGCCGCGCGGAGGATGCTCGGCGTTCGCTCGGTGGACAGGGTCACCATGGGCTGGAGGGCCTGCTCGCGCAGCAGCGGCGAGACGACTTCGACGAAGCCGGCCGGGACTGCACCCACGGCACCGGCAGTCAGCGGAAGCCGCAGCTCGTCCCGAGACGATCCGTCGGCGCCGGCGACCGGCAGCTTCATGTGCCACCCCTCGTCGGACCCACCCTCTCGGCGGCGCAGGGTTACTCCCCAGCGGAACAGCGTCAGGTCGGCCGTGTCGTGGTAGACGGCATGCATCACGAACGTCGGGCTCGACTCGGCAGCCGGGGCGATCCCGGCAGCAACGAAGTCAGGCAGGTCGAACATCGCATGGACGCGGAACTTGTGCTCCACCTCGCGGTGCGTGGTCGGGGTGGTCACGGGGCGAAGAGCCGCTTGCGCTTCAGGGCGATGAGTGACTCCTGGTAGTCCACGAGCGGCTCGCCGTCCGGACCGATGAGATGCCGGGTCCACGTGCCGTCCGGACCGAGCGACCACCGGGAGGTCCCCGGATCGAAGGCGAAGTCGAAGAGAGACTCGACGTCGGCGGCCTCCTCCGGGTCGGCGAGGCGGACCAGCGTCTCGACGCGGCGATCCAGATTGCGGTGCATCAGGTCGGCGGAGCCGATCCAGACCTCGCGATTGCCGCCGTTCTCGAAGCAGAAGGCGCGAGAGTGCTCGAGGAACCTGCCCAGGATGCTGATGACCCGGACGTTCTCGCTCATGTCGGCCACGCCGGGCCGGATGGCGCAGATGCCTCGTACCCAGACGTCGACGGGCACGCCGGCCCTCGAGGCGCGGTAGAGGGCGTCGATGACCTCCTCGTCGACAATGGAGTTGCACTTGAAGCGGATCCCAGACAGGCGACCCTCGCGCCGGTGCTCGATCTCCTTCTCGATGCGCTCCACTAGGCCGGTCCGCACTGAGTGCGGAGCTACGAGAAACCGTTGGTACTGGGTGTTCATCGAGTAGCCGGACAGCACGTTGAAGAGGTTCGACACGTCCTCGCCCACCGACGGGTCACAGGTGAGCAGGCCGAAGTCCTCGTACAGTCGCGCGGTCTTGGGGTGGTAGTTGCCGGTGCCGACGTGGCAGTACCGCCGGAGCTGATCGCCGTCGTCGCGGACCACCATCGACAGCTTGGCGTGCGTCTTGAGGCCGACGAGTCCATAGACGACGTGGACCCCGGCCTCCTCGAGCTTGCGCGCCCACTCGATGTTGTTCTGCTCGTCGAAGCGAGCCTTGATCTCGACCAGGGCCAGCACCTGCTTGCCGCGCTGCGCCGCCGAGATGAGGGCGTCGACGATGGGGGAGTCGCCCGACGTGCGGTACAGGGTCTGCTTGATGGCCAGCACATTCGGGTCCCGCGCGGCCTGCTCGAGGAAGAGCTGGACGCTGGTGGAGAACGAGTCGTACGGGTGATGGAGGAGCACGTCGCGCTCCTTCATGACGGCGAGCACGTCGGGAGCCGACGCCGACTCGACCTCGCTCAGCTGCGCGGAGGTCTTGGGCACGAAGGTGCGCTGCTTGAGGTCCGGGCGATCCAGCGCGTAGAGGGTCCACAGCCCGGTCAGGTCGAGCGGGCCGGGCAGCCGGAAGACCTCCTGCTCGGTGATGCCGAGTTCGTCGACGAGCAGTTCGAGCACGTGCGGGTCGACGGACTCCTCGACCTCGAGGCGAACCGGCGGACCGAAGCGGCGGCGCATGAGCTCGCGCTCGAGCGCCTGGAGAAGGTTCTCCGCGTCGTCCTCCTCGACCTCGACGTCCTCATTGCGCGTCACGCGGAAGGCGTGGGTCTGCCCGATCTCCATTCCCGGGAAGAGCTTGTCCAGGTGTGCGGCGATGATGTCCTCGAGCGGAACGAACCGTGAGGGGTTCACCTCAACGAACCGGGGCAGCAGCGGTGGGACCTTGACGCGGGCGAACAGCTCGGTTCCGGTGATCGGGTTGCGCACGACGACCGCGAGGTTGAGGGACAGGCCGCTGATGTAGGGGAACGGGTGCGACGGATCGACCGCGAGCGGGGTGAGCACGGGGAAGACCTTGGCGTCGAAGAACTGCTCGACGTCCGCCTTCTCGGACGGCGTCAACTCGTCGAAGTGCAGGAGCGAGATCCCCTCGGCCTCGAGATCGGGCAGCACCTCGCGGTGGAACAACTGGGTCTGCTCCAACTGCAGGCCGTGGGCCTTGGACCAGATGTTCTCCAGCACCTCGCGCGGGGTGTAGCCGCTCGCTGCGCGGACGGCGATGCCCGTGGCGATGCGGCGCTTGAGGCCGGCCACCCGCACCATGAAGAACTCGTCCAGATTGCTCGCGAAGATCGCGATGAACTTGGCACGGTCCAGCACGGGGAGGGTGGGGTCCTCGGCCAGCTCCAGTACCCGCTGGTTGAAGGCCAGCCATGACAGCTCGCGGTCGAGGAAGCGGTCGGGCGGCAGGGGGGCCTCGACGGGGTCCTCGGCCGCGCTGACGGGCGAGCCGGCGGCCTCGACGGGTGGGGCGGATGTGTCATGCGTTGTCACAGAGGGATCGTCCCACAGCGCGAGGGCCGTGGCCATTGCTGCGGCTGAGGCTCAGCGACGGAAGAGGACGTCCGTGTCCCAGCGCGCGAAGCCGAGTCCCTCGTAGAGCTGGATCGCGGGGAGGTTGCTCGCGTCGACGTAGAGCATGGCCTGGCTCAGGTCGAGGGACCGGAGGTGATGCAGGCCGGCGACCGTCAGTGCCCGGCCGAGGCCATTGCCCCGCTCGTCCGGGTCTACTCCGACCACGTAGACCTCGCCGATCGGCGGGTGCCGGTGGCCGTCCGAGACGGTCTGGTCACCGTGGACCTTCGTCCAGTGGAAGCCGACCAGTCGGTCACCCCGCCAGGCCATCAGGAATCCGTCGGGGGAGAACCACGGCTCGCGCAGGCGCATGTCCAGGTCGGCGCGCTGCCAGCTGCCCTGATCCGGCAGTTGCGCGAAGGCACGTCGGTTCAGGTCGAGCCACGCGTCCTCGTCCCGCCCCGGCTGGAAGGGTCGGAGCTTCGACACCGGCGGGCAGGAAGGCTCGGGGAAGCGGTGCGTGGAGCGACCGCCGCATCTGCCAGAGCACCCGGGAGCGGGTGAAGCCGAGGCTCGACGCCAGTTCGGCGGCGCCGGCCTGCTCTCCGTGGGCCCACAGGCGCAGCCGACCGTCCGGTGAGTTGGCGATCAGCCTCTCGACCAGCTGCCGGCCCAGGCCGTGCCGCCGGGCGTCCGGATCGACGGCGATCTCGGCGCTGGCGCCCTCCACCGCGTCGGTGGGGTCGAGGTGTGCGTAGCCGACGAGGAGACCGTCGGTGTCGTGCACGAGCATGTGCAGGTCGCGCTCGTCGCCGCCTTCCTTCAGGTGCAGCCAGACATGCTCCGAGACCGGGCGCATCCCGTCGTGCTCTGTGCAGCGATCGACGAGGTCGACGACGTGCTGGACGTCGGACGGGGAGAGGGTGTCCTGCAGTTCGACGGCGTAGCCGTCCGGACCGGTCAGGTCAGCCTCGATCAGGTGAGCACGTCGGCGGTGTCCGACAGTGCTGCCCGGGTGGCGGCGTCCGCGTCGGCCGGCACGAAGCGGTAGCCCACGTTGCGGACGGTGCCGATGAGGGCCTCGTGCTCGGTGCCGAGCTTCGCGCGCAGGCGCCGGACGTGGACGTCGACGGTGCGGGTGCCGCCGAAGTAGTCGTAGCCCCAGACCTCCTGGAGCAGGATCGCGCGGGTGAAGACCCGGCCGGGGTGCTGGGCCAGGAACTTCAGCAGCTCGAACTCCTTGAAGGTCAGGTCCAGCGTGCGGCCGCGGAGCTTCGCGGTGTAGGTGGCCTCGTCGATGTGCAGTTCCCCGCTGCGGATCTCCTCGGGCTCGCTCTCGGGAGCGCCGACGGTCTCGTGGACTCGGGAGACCGCGAGTCGCAGTCGCGCCTCGACCTCGGCGGGTGACGCCGTGTCGACGAGGACGTCGTCCATGCCCCAGTCCCATTGCAGGGCAGCGAGCCCGCCCTCGGTGGTGACGAGGATGACCGGAACGTCGACGCCGGTCTGGCGGATCAGGCGGGTCAGGCCGCGGACGGCCGGCAGGTCGCGGCGGCCGTCGATGAGGAGGGCGTCGCAGGCCGGGGCCTGAAGGAGGGCGGTGGCCTCGGCCGGCAGGGTGCGGACGTGGTGGGTGAGCAGGCTGAGCGCGGGCAGCACCTCGGCGGACGGCTCCATGGCGCGCGTGAGCAGGAGAAGTCTCATGGGCACCTCCGGGGTCTCCGCGTGGCGAACGGCTGGGCACAGGGTACCCAACGCCGGCATGGGCGGGAGCGCTGCCCGTGGGCGACGGTGGTTGCGGGAGGATGCTGCCGTGAGTACGCACCGGATGCTGACGACCAGTGATGGGGTGCGGATCAGCGCGGTGCATGTCCCGAGGCGAGACCCCGCCCTCGACCTGTGCTTCGTCGTGGTGCACGGATTCACCGGCGACACCCGGCAGGAGCGGGTGCAGCGGGTGATCGGGCGGCTGCAGGGATTCGGCGGCGTCGTGGCCATCGACCTGCGAGGACATGGCCGCTCCGGCGGCGCGACCACGGTGGGCGATGAGGAAGTGCACGACGTCGACGCCGCCGTCCGCTGGGCACGCGACCTCGGCTATGCCAGCGTCGTGACGGTGGGCTTCTCCCTCGGCGGTGCGGTCGTCGTGCGGGCCGCGGCGCTGGCGGGGGACGGCCCCGCCGGCGTGGACGGCGTGGTCACGGTGAGCGCGCCCGCGTTCTGGTACTACCGCGGCACTCGGATCATGAGAGGCGTGCACTGGCTCGTCGAGACTCGGCCGGGGCGGGCGATGCTCCGGGCCCGGGGCACGAGGGTCAGTGCGCGCGGTTGGCCGGAGCCGCCGCCGGTGGCCCCGCACGAGGCGGCCGGGCGGCTGCCCGGCATCCCTCTGCTCGTCGTCCACGGTGACGCCGACCACTACTTCCCGCTGGAGCACGCGCGGGCCATCCATCGGGCGGCCACGGGGGCGGGGCTGACGGCGGAGCTCTGGGAGGAACCGGGGCTCGGGCACGCCGAGTCGGCCGTCTCGACGCAGCTGCTCGACCGCATCGGCACGTGGGTGCGGGAATGCGTCGTCGTCGACGATGGTTCGAGGCTGACATGACCGGTGTGTGGGTGCTGCTCGTGGTGCTGGCGGTGGCCACGGGCCTCGGACTGTGGTTCACCAAGGCCAACGGACGGATCCGGGAGGCAGGCATGGCGGAGTCGGCGGCAGTGCCCCAGGCGGGTGCGGACGACCCCCCGGCCAGCATCGAGGCGGATCCGCCGTCGGCGCACGCGGTCGCCCTCAGCGGCGCACTCGCGGGGCGGCTGGGCGAGCAGGCGACGATGGTGCAGTTCTCGAGCGCCTTCTGCCAGCCGTGCCGGGCGACCCGGCGCATCCTGGAGGAGGTCGCGGTCCTGGTGCCGGGGGTGTCGCACGTCGAGCTGGACGCCGAGGAGAACCTCGAACTGGTGCGCGAGCTGGACATCCGGCGGACGCCGACGGTGCTCTTCCTCGACGGGCGCGGGGAGATCCGCAAGCGGGCCAGCGGCCAGCCGCGGAAGGCCGATGTGATCGCGGCCCTCGGCGACCTGATCCCGTCTGCCGCACCCCCCGACTTCGAGATCTGACCCCCCGTCTGTCTTGAGGTTGGTGGTCGCAAAACGTACGTTTTGCGACCACCAACCTCAAGACAGACGGGGAGGGTTGCTGCGAAGGAGTTGCAGCAACGCAGAACTCGTTACTGCGTCACCCGCTGTCCCCACCCCCGTCGGCTCTGCCTAGCGTTCGGGGATCCGAAGGAGGAGCCATGGCCCACGCCGACAGTGACGTCCAATCCCCGCAGGCCGCACCGCGCCAGCGCGTGGACCCGCGCGGCCCGCGGTTCGGCGCCGCCGTGACGACGGTCGTGCTCGCGCTCGCGCTGGTACTCGTCGGCACGCCCGTGGGCACCGCCCTGATCGCATGGCAGACCCTGGTGTTCGCGCTCGGTGCGCTCGTGGGCCTGCAGGCGCAGCCGTACGGCTGGCTGTTCCGCACCGTGGTCCGCCCCCGGCTCGCGCCCCCGTCCGAGCTCGAGGACGCCGCACCGCCGCGGTTCGCGCAGGCGGTCGGCTTCGTGTTCGCGATCGTTGCCCTGATCGCCGCGCTCGCCGGCGCCACCACGGTGGCCACCGTGGCCATCGCGCTGGCCCTGATCGCGGCATTCCTCAACGCGGTCTTCGCCTTCTGCCTCGGCTGCGAGATGTATCTCATCCTCGCCCGGCTGCGGCACCGCTAGCCCCTGGCCGTCGGGCGACTAGGCTGCGACCATGGTCGAGGTCATGTACACCGGACTGCTCGTGATCGCGTTGGCTGCTGCCGGCTGGTTCGGTTTCTACGTCGTCTACAAGCTGTTCAAGGGCCAGGGCTAGATGCTCGCCCCGGACGGGTCTGGGGTAGAGGTACCGGAGGAGCTGGCCCACCTGTCCTGGCTGATCGGACGCTGGGTGGGCGTGGGCACCGGGCAGTACCCCACGATCGAGGACTTCCGGTTCGGCCAGGAGGTCGTGCTGGCGACGGACGGTCGGCCCTTCCTCAGCTACCTCTCCCGCAGCTGGCTGCTGGACGAGGATGGCGAGCGGGTCCGCCCACTCGGCACCGAGGCCGGCTTCTGGCGGCCGCGGCCGGGCAACGAGGTGGAGCTCACCCTCGCTCATCCGACGGGCTACGCCGAGCTCTGGTACGGGAAGGTCGAGGTGACCGGAATCGAGAACGCCGTTATCACCGGCGCCCGCGCCGAGCTGCGCACCGACGCAGTGCTGCGCAGCCGGTCCGCCAAGGAGTACACCTCCGGCGAACGGCTCTACGGGCTGGTGAACGACCGCCTGCTCTGGACCTTCGACATGGCGGCGGTCGGCGAGACGATGGGCAACCACCTCGCGGCCACGCTGTCCCGTGCGGGCGTGGAGGACTGACGACATGACTGACGACTGGGAGGCACGCCTGCGCGAGCGCGGCTTCCGCATCACTCCGCAGCGACAGCTGGTGCTGGAGGCCGTCGAGGCCCTTCGGCACGCCACGCCTGAGGAGATCCTGGCCGAGGTGCAGCGCACCGCGTCAGGAGTCAACCTCTCGACGGTCTACCGCACCCTCGAGGTGCTCGAGGACGTCGGGCTGGTGACGCACGCGCACATCGGTCACGGGCCGCCGACGTACCACGCCGTCGAGGAGCACGTGCACATCCACCTGGTCTGCGACCGGTGCAAGAAGGTGGAGAGCGTTCCTTCTGAGGTCGCCTCGGACTTCATCGCCTCGCTGGAGACGGAGTACGGCTTCCGCACCGACATCTCGCACGTCTCGATCCACGGACTCTGCGGCTCGTGCAAGGACCGACCGTACGAGCCCGAGACGGACGACGCACTGTGACCGGTCCGGCCGTGCCACCGCCGGACGGGTCTGCGGACCCGGACGTCCCGTGGCACTACGGCGATCCGCTGCGCGAGCAGCGGCACCTGCTCTCGGGCCTGGCCGCCGTCGACTTGTCCAACCGTGGCGTGGTCTCGGTCTCCGGCCCGGACCGGCTGACGTGGCTGACCGACCTGACTACGCAGGTGCTGAGCGCCCTCCGTCCGGGGGAGTCCGCGCTGGCCCTGATCCTCAGCCCGCACGGTCACGTGGAGCACGAGCTGCATGCGGTCGATGACGGCACGACGACGTGGCTGATCGTCCAGCCCGGCACGGCGGCTGCCCTGGTGGACTACCTGCGCTCGATGCAGTTCCTCCTCCGCGTGGACGTCCAGGACCGCACGCCGGACATCGCGGTCGTGTGGGAGCCGGAGCACGAGGCAGATCCGGACCTGCCGACCTGGGTGGTGCCCGCGGACTTCGCCGGCACCGGCCACGTTGATGCGGGCAGCGATCGCGGGGGAGACGCGGGCAAGTACGTCGACGACCGGCCGGCAGCATTCGTCGGGCGCGAGGTCCTCGTACCGCGAGAGGAACTCGCCGACCGGCTGGACGCGCATCCCGAGCGCGCAGGCACATGGGCGGTCGAGGCGCTGCGGGTGGCGGCGGCCGTCCCGCGCCTGGGCCTCGAGACCGACCACCGCACGCTGCCGCACGAGGTGGGCTGGATCGGCCCGGGCGTGCATCTGGCCAAGGGCTGCTACCGCGGTCAGGAGGCGGTGGCACGCGTCCACAACCTGGGCCACCCGCCGCGCCGGCTCGCGCTCCTGCACCTGGACGGCGCCGAGGAGCGGCTGCCTGCACATGGCGCTGCGGTGTCGATCGACGGGCGTGAGGTGGGCTGGGTCGGGTCCGCCGCCTGGCACTACGAGCTGGGTCCGATCGCGACGGCAGTCCTCAAGCGCTCGGCGGCCCCGTCGGACGTGACCGTGGCGGACGCCGACGGTGAGATCGCCGCGAGCCAGGAGGCGGTCGTCCGCGGCTGACGCCGCCGCGGGCAGCGGGAGCCGTGCCCCCCGCCTGCATCGAGAGCCCGGTGTACGCCCGTTGAGAGCGTTCCGAAAGCCGCGCGCGGTGGACTGCTCCTACCTTCACGACGGGAGTTCCCATGCTGGTCACGATGCCCTCGGCACCGCCTTCGACGACGCGCTATCCCGACGAGGCCTTCTGGCTGCCGGCCGAGGACGCTGTCCTGCGTCGCGCCTGCCCAGACGACATCACTCGCATGGCCCGGGTGTACGTGCGCTCCCAGCACCACGACGGCACGGCGGCCGATCGTCACGGCATCACCCAGGAGACGGTCTCGCGCTGGATGCTCAGGGCGCTCCAACTGGACGAGATCTGGCTCCTCGAGCGGAGCTACGGCGAGATCGTGGGGCTGCTCGCGCTGACCGGAGGCGAGATCGACATCCTCGACGTGGAGCCCACGCTGCGACGCCGCGGGTACGGGACACGGCTGATGGACGCCGCCAAGAGCCTGCGGCCGGGCGGCCTCTCGGCATGGATCGGCCAGGGCCGCCCGTCGGCCCGCTCGTTCCTCGCCGGGCAGGGCTTCGTCACCCTGGGCACCCGATCGAACGGGATCGAGAAGCTGATCTGGGGGCCGAGCAGCGACCGGCTCCTGCGCCGATAGATCCCGCCTCACAGCTCCAGCAGGACCGTGATCGGCCCGTCGTTCGTCAGGCTGACCTGCATGTCGGCACCGAACACACCGGTGGCCACGACGGCGCCGCGCTCCCGAAGACGGTCGACGACGGCCGCCACGAGCGGTTCGGCCACCGGCCGGGGGGCGGCGGCATCCCACGTCGGTCGGCGACCCTTGCGGGTCTCGCCGTAGAGAGTGAACTGACTGACGACCAGCACGGGCAGCGAGAGATCCGATGCCGACAGTTCCCTGGCCTCGGGCGACGGCGCTCCCGGTGGGGCGTGCTCGGGCCCGAAGATCCTCAGGTCGTAGCACTTGTCGGCGAGTCGTTGGGCCACAGCCAAGGTGTCCTCGTGGGTGACGCCGACGAGGACGACGAGCCCGGGGCCGGCGAAGGAGCCGACGACGGTTCCGTCGACGGTCACCGAGGCTCCGCGAGTTCTCTGGACGACGGCTCTCACGAGTCCCAGCGTGCCATCATGCCCCGGTGACGAATCACCGCCCCGCTGTGCTGGCCGAGTACACGCGAAGTGGCTTCTGCGAGGGGGAGCACCTCGGTCACGCAGCGGTGGTGAGTCCGGACGGCTCGGTGCAGATCGCCTGGGGCGATCCGTACCACGAGATCTTCCCGCGCTCCTCGAACAAGCTGGCGCAGGCGACGGCCATGGTGCGTCACGGACTGGACCTGCCTCCGCACCTGCTCGCGCTTGCGGCGGCCTCGCACTCCGGGGAGCGCTTCCACCTGGCCGGGGTCCGGGAGATCCTGGACGGCGTGGGGCTCGACGAGTCGGAGCTGCAGACCCCGCCCGACTATCCGTACGACAAGGCCGAGCGCGACGCATGGGTGAGCGAGGGCCGGCACGAGTCGGCGGCCGCGATGACGTGCTCGGGAAAGCACGCCGCGATGCTTGCCACCTGCGTGGTCAACGGCTGGCCCACCGCCACCTATCGCGATCCGGCCCACCCGCTGCAGGTGGCCATCCGGTGGCAGGTCGAGGCGCTGGCCGGCGAGGGTGTCGGGCACGTGGGCATCGACGGCTGCGGTGCGCCGGTCCTGTCGCTGTCCGTAGCGGGCCTGGCCCGATCCATGTCGCGGGCCGTGACCGAGGACGTTGACCAGCCGGCGCGCCGGGTCGCGGATGCGATGCGCGCGTTCCCGGAGTTCGTCGGGGGCACGTTCCACACGACGACGCAGTTCATGCGCGCGGTGCCGGGGCTGGTGGCGAAGGAGGGCGCGGACGGCGTCTACGTGGCCGCGCTGCCCGACGGCACGGGCATCGCACTGAAGGTGTCGGACGGGGCGGAGCGCGCGCGTGACGTGGCGCTGGCCGCCATCCTCGCCCGCCTGGGTGTCGACTCGCCGGGTCTGGCGGCACTGCGGACCATCCCGGTGCATGGCGGCGCAGAGGTGGTCGGAGAGGTGTGCTCGCCGCTCACGTGACGAGTCGCTAGCGGCTGCTAGCAGTTGCGTTTGCAATTGCAAGCAGGCTGGGGCACACTGGATGCGTGACCCGCATCGATGTGAGTGGCCTCGGCGCCTTCATCCGCGACCAGCGCGATCAGGCCCAGATGTCGCTCCGGCAGCTCGCCCAGGCGGCCAACGTCTCGAATCCCTACCTCAGCCAGGTGGAGCGCGGCCTGCGCCGCCCCAGTGCGGAGATCCTCGGACGCATCGCGTCCGGCCTGCGGATCTCTGCGGAGACGCTGTACGTCCAGGCGGGCATCCTCGATGACCGGGCCGGAGACGAGGCCGTCACCACCGCCATCGCGGCGGACCTGACCCTCAACGAGCGGCAGCGCGCGACGCTCCTCCAGATCTACGCGGCCTTCCAGGCCGAGAACCGCGCACAGGCCGAGTCCGAGCAACGCGAGTCGGCCGACTCCACAGACCCCCTCGCCGACGGCAGGGACAACCGAGAGGAACAGCAATGAGCAGCGAGCAGACGCCGGCGACCCCGACCGCCCGGGTGAAGAAGACGTCGACCAAGGCCGCCACCGCCGCCAAGCGCACCACCGCGAAGGCCGCTACCGCCGCCAAGCAGACCACGGCGAAGGCCGCGACGGCTGCGAAGGCGACCACCGCCAAGGCGACCGGCGCGACCGGCACCACCCTCACCATCCCGACCTTCTCCGTGCCGACCATCGACCTGCGCAAGGTCGACGTGCGCAAGCCGGAGCTGCCGAAGGTGGAGATGCACCCGATCACCCTCCCGTCCCTCACGCTCCCCGAGGTGAAGATGCCCGAGGTGAAGATGCCTGAGGTCAAGATGCCGGAGGTCAAGATGCCTGAGGTGAAGATGCCCGAGTTCAAGCGTCCCGATGTCTCCGCCCTCGGCGCGCAGGCGCGGGACCGCGTCACCGAGACCGCCAAGAGCGTCCGCGACGGCGTCGGCCACACGGTCACGCTCGTCCGCGAGGCGGTCGGCGTCTGACGCACCCGGCTCGGCGCCCGCCGACGCCAACGGCTCGACAGAGCCGACCCCCAAGCGCCCGTTGAACCCGGGCCAGCAGTGAAGGGCCGTCCCTCAGGGACGGCCCTTCACCATGTTGGCGGGTCCTGCATTACCGTGGGCTGATGCTCGACACGATGCAGGACCTCGTCTTCGTGGCCCTCTGGCTGGTCACGATGGTCGTCAAGGCGGTCGCCTTCATCGACTGCATCCGTCGCCCGGCCGCGGCCTTCCCGGCCATCGGCCGGAAGTCCAAGGTGCTGTGGCTGATCCTCACCGGCCTGGCGGCCGGCACCGGCATCTACCCCGCGTTCACGCTGAACCTGATCGGGATCGCCGGCGTCGTCGTCGCCCTGGTCTACCTGTTCGACCTCCGCCCCAAGATCATCGAGATCACCTCGCGCCGCTGGTGAGCCTGACCCTCGAGGTGGTCCGCGGCGACATCACCCGGCAGCGGGTCGACGCCATCGTCAATGCCGCCAACTCCTCGCTGCTCGGCGGTGGGGGAGTCGACGGCGCGATCCACCGGGCCGCGGGGCCGACGCTGCTGCAGGAGTGCCGGCGCCTGCGCGCCACCGTCCTCCCCGACGGCCTGGCCACCGGGCGGGCCGTCGCCACGCCGGGGGGTGCCCTGCCCGCTCAGTGGGTCGTCCACACCGTCGGACCCCGCTACTGGGAGCACCCCGACGGCGGGGCCGAGCTGCTCGCCTCCTGCCACCAGAGCAGCCTGACCGTGGCGGCGGAGGTCGGGTCGCGCAGCGTCGCCTTCCCGGCGATCTCCTGCGGAGCCTTCGGCTGGCGGGCTGTCGACGCAGCGCCCATCGCGGTGGGTGCGGTCCGCTCGTGGGCGGCCGGCAGCGATGCGATCGAGCTGGTGCGCTTCGTGCTGTTCGACGAGGAGTCGCTCGCCGCCTTTGAACTCGCCGCGCAGGCTTCTGCCTAGCGTGACTCGTCGAGCGCGACCCGGATCCGGCGGAAGCCCTTGCCCTTGTTCTCGACCTTCAGCACACGCATCGGGCCGATCTGCCGAGTCGAGGCCACGTGCGTGCCACCGTCCGCCTGCACGTCCAGGCCCTTGATGTCGACGATGCGGACGATCTCGATGTCGGGTGGCAGCAGGTTGGTCGCCGTGCGGATGATGTCCGGAAGGGCGAAGGCCTCGTCACGCGCGAGCTCGTACGCCTCGATCGCCCGGTCGGCGCCGACCTCTGCGTTGCAGGCGTCCTCCACCGCCTCCTTGAAGCCGGGGGGCACCTCCACCAGGTTGAAGTCCAGGCGGCCGCTCAGCGGGTCCATGTTGGAGCCGGTGACCAGGGCGCCGAAGTCCCGGAAGACGACGCCCGACAGCAGGTGCAGGCCGGAATGGGTGCGCATCAGCGCCGTTCGCCGGTCGTCCTCGATGGCCCCCGTCACGGTCGTTCCCACCGGCGGGAGTGGATCGCCCTCGGCGGGCACGAGGTAGGGATCGTCGCCGCGGCGGACGTCGACCACGCGCGTCTGGACGCCGGCCCACAGCAGGACGCCGTGGTCCGGCGGCTGCCCGCCACCGCCGGGGTAGAACGCGGACCGGTCGAGCACGATGCCCTGATCGGGGTCGCTGAACAGGACGGTCGCCTGCCACTCGCGCAGCGTCGAGTCGTCGAGCTCGAGCCGGTGGGTGCGCCCGGGGGCCGCCACGGCTACTTCTTGCCCTGGGCGGCCACCGCCGCCGCCGCGGTCGCGGCGGCCTCAGGATCGAGGTACTCCCCGCCCGGCACGATCGGGTTCATGTCCGCGTCGAGCCGGTAGACCAAGGGGATCCCAGTGGGGATGTTCAGGGCCGCGATGTCGTCGTCGGAGATCCCGTCGAGGTGCTTGACGAGCGCGCGCAGCGAGTTGCCGTGCGCGACGACCAGTACGGTCCGGCCGGTACGGAGGTCGGCCACGATGATGTCCTCCCAGTACGGCACCAGTCGGACCACCACGTCGGCGAGGCACTCGGTCGCAGGGCGGGCCTCGGGGGGCAGGGCCGCGTACCTCGCATCGTGGGTCTGGGCCCAGGGATCCTCGGGGTCGATCGGCGGCGGTGGAACGTCGTAGGAGCGGCGCCACAGCATGAACTGCTCCTCGCCGTACGCCTCGAGGGTCTCCTTCTTGTTCTTGCCCTGCAGGGCGCCGTAGTGGCGCTCGTTGAGGCGCCAGTTCCGGCGCACCGGGATCCAGAGTCGATCGCAGGCGTCGAGGGCGAGCTGGGAGGTCTTGATGGCACGCTTCAGCAGCGAGGTGTGCAGCACGTCGGGCAGCAGCCCCGCCTCCGCCAGCAGCTCGCCGCCCCGGCTGGCCTCACCCATGCCCTTCTCGTTCAGGTCGACGTCGACCCAGCCGGTGAACAGGTTCTTGGCGTTCCATTCGCTCTCGCCGTGGCGGAGCAGGATGAGCGTGTACGGCGCGGCAGCAGTGGTCATGACGCCATCCTGCCGCACCGGGCTACCCGTTCGGCGGCGAGTCGGGGTGCGCCGAGTCGAGGTCGGTCGGGGCCTCGCTGACGGGGGCGGCAAGGTGGGCGAAGGCGGCCAGGTTGGCGGTCGACTCCCCGCGTTCGGTACGCCACTGCCACTCGCGGCGAATTGCCGATGCGAAGCCCATCTCGAGGATGGTGTTGAACGAGCCGTCCGAGTACTCGAGCACGGCGCCCAGCAGCCGATCGACCTCGTCGGGAGTGACCCCGACCAGCGGGAGGCGGCCGACCAGGTAGATGTCGCCGAGATGGTCGACCGCGAAGGCCACCGCGAACATCCGCCTGTTGCGCTCGAGCAGCCACCGGTGCACGGCCGCGGTGTTCTCGTCGGGGCGGCGCGCGACGAAAGCGTTGACGGTCAGCGCATGGTCGCCCACGGCCAGCACCGTGGTGGTGCGCAGCTTGCGCTCGCCGGGGAGGGTCACCACGTAGGTGCCCTCGCGTGGTTCCTCCCACTCGAGACCCGAGTCGGCCAGCCAGCCGGCCAGCACGGATCGGGCGGCGTCGGCGGGCGTGGGTGCTTGGGTCATGAAGGGGTGGCAGCGAGCCGGCCGGTCAGCGCATCGTTGGCGAGGGCGGCCGAGTAGCTCGCCAGCAGGCCGGCCGACGTGGCCGCCCAGCCGAAGGCAGCCGCATGCATCCGTGCGCCGGCGCTCAGCTCGGCGCGCAGCCGCGGCTGTCCGGTGACAGCGGTGATCGCGGAGGCGAAGTCTCGCGGATCGTGGCTGCCCACGAGGAGACCGCTGACGTGGTCGTCGACCGCCGTCCGCAGGCCGCCCACGGCGGCGGCGACGACGGGGGTGCCGCAGGCCTGCGACTCGACAGCGACCAGGCCGAAGGACTCCGAGTAGGACGGCACGACTGTCACGTCCGCCGCGCGGTACCAGTCGGAGAGCGCATCCCGGTCCGACGGGGGCTCGAAGCGGACCAGGTCGGTGATGCCCAGCTGCCGCGCGAGGTCGATCAGCGCGGTCGGCTGGTCCAGCCCGCTGCCCGACGGGCCACCGCACACGACGACCGTCAGTCGCGAGCGCAGGGACGGGTCGGTGGCCACCATCTCGGCCGCCGCGCGCAGCAGCACGTCGGGGGCCTTGAGCGGCTGGATGCGGCCGACGAACAGCAGGACGATCGCGTCGTCGGCCAGGCCGTGCCGGCGCCGAGCATCCCGTCGGGACCCGGGGATGAAGACGTCGAGGTCGACGCCCGGATGCACCACGTCGACGGCGTCGGGGTGAGCGCCGTAGAGCTCGACGAGCTCGTGGGCCTCGTCGTCGGTGTTGGCGATCAGCCGGTCCGCGGCCTGGACCACCTGCTCCTCGCCGATCACCCGCATGGCGGGCTCGGGCGCGTCGCCGTCGGCGAGGTCGCGGTTCTTGACCTTGGCCATCGTGTGCATCGAGTGGACGAGCGGGACGTTCCACCGTTCGGAGGCGAGCCAGCCGACCTGTCCCGACAGCCAGTAGTGGGAGTGGATGAGGTCGTACCAGCCCTCGGGCCGCGCGGCCTCGGCGCGCATCACGCTCGCCGTCACGGCGCAGAGCTGGCCCGGCAGATCCTGCTTGAGCAGGCCCTCGAAGGGGCCCGCGGTGACATGCCGGACGGTCACGCCGGGACTGACCTGCACCACCGGGGGAAGCGCGGACGACGTGGCACGCGTGAAGATCTCTACCTCGACCCCTGCCTCGGCGAGCCGTCGGGAGGTCTCCACGACGTACACGTTCATGCCGCCGGCGTCACCGGTGCCGGGCTGGTCGAGCGGGGAGGTGTGGACCGACAGCATCGCGATCCGCTTCGGGCGCCGTCCACGTCGGACGTCGAGCAGCGAGGGGACGGACAAGGCGACCTCCCTCTCGACAGCGACGCGACCGTGTGCCTGACGGCAACAGTCCTGAAGTCTGGCGTATTCCGAGGGGATCGGCCACCGGATGGCGGGACCCGACTCAGTCGAGGGAGACGCCCACGTAGGGGGTACCGGTGACGATGGTGACGACCCGTCGGGCCACGGAGACGGCGTGATCGGCGTACCGCTCGTAGTAGCGGGACAGCAGGGTCACGTCGATGGCGGCCTCGACGCCGTGGGACCAGCCCGGTGTCAGCACGATGGTGAACAGCTCGCGGTGGAGCCGGTCGACCTCCTCGTCGTGCCGCGCGATGTCGGCCGTCAGGTTGACGTTCTGGGTCGCGATGACGGCGCCGGTCTTCGACACGATGGCCTCCGCGAGGCCGCCCATCTCCGCGAACGTGCCGCGCAGCTCCTGGGGGATGGACAGCCGCGGATAGCGGAGGCGGGCCTGCTTGGCGACGTGCTCGGCGAGATCGCCCATGCGCTCGAGCGAGGCGGCGATCCGGACCGCTCCCATCAGCTCCTGCAGTTCGCGCTCGGTCAACTGCCGCTCGGCGAGCATGTGCATGCACTGGTCCTCGACGTCATTGGCGAGCAGGTCGATCTGCGCGTCGGCTGCGATGACGGACTCGGCGAGCGTGAGGTCAGTGTCGAGGAGGGCCTGGGTGGCGCGGTTCATGGCCGAGCCGACCAGCCGCGTCATGCGGACGAGGTCGTCGCTCACCGTGCCGAGTTCAGCACTCAAGACGGGCTCCATGACGCTCCCTGGCGACTATCGAGCGACGGGACGTCCAGTCGCTCGCAGAACCATAGCCCGGCCGAGGGAACACCCGGAATGCGCAGGTGAACGGGGAGCAGCCGGTCGATGAACAGCCGGTGTTCAGCGTCGAATCCTTGGTGAATCCTGCCCCGGGAGGATGTCCAGGAGGTTTGGGGCGGTCGATGGGGACCTATTCTTTGGGTGTGCCGACCCGCCCCGTTGCCTCTTCGACCACCATGGTCCCGGGGTCCGCGCGAGTGAACCGGCCGGCCGTGCCGGACGAGGTGATCCGGGTCCTGAACGTCCTCCCCTCCGCATCGCTCGTCGTTGCGCCGGACGGGCACGTACTGCGCAACAACGCCCGCGCCACCGGCCTCGGCCTCGTCAACCGTGACGCCATCACCATCCCGGACATCGTGCACCTGGTCGAGCGCGTCGTGGAGGACGGGCACGCCCGTGAGCAGGAGATGCGGGTGCGTCGGCCACCGCTGGGCCGTGAGTTGCTCGAACTGCGCGTCCGCGTGGCTCCCCTCGGCACCGGCGCGATCCTCGTCCTGATCGACGACCTCGCCGAGGAGCGTCGGGTCGACGTGATCCGCCGCGACTTCGTGGCCAACGTGAGTCATGAGCTGAAGACCCCCGTAGGGGCGCTGTCCCTGCTGTCCGAGGCGGTGCTCGCGGCAAGCGACGACCCTGAGCAGGTACGTCACTTCGCCGAGCGAATGCAGATCGAGGCCTCCCGGCTGAGCCATCTCGTGCAGGACGTCATCGACCTCTCGCGCCTTCAGGGTGACGACCCGATGACGCGGGCCGAGGTGGTCGACGTCGACGAGCTCGTGCGCCGGGCGATCGACGAGGTCCGCACCATGGCGAACCGCGAGCAGATCGAGATCGTCACGGGCGACCCCTGCGGTTGCCTGGTCTACGGGGACGAGCGTCAGCTGCTCGCTGCCCTCCGCAATCTGCTCACGAACGCCATCTCGTACTCGCCCGGGCATACCCGAGTGGCGGTCGGCACCCGGGTGGTCGACCAGGTGGTGGAGATCGCGGTCAAGGACCAGGGCATCGGCATCGCCCCCAACGACGTGGATCGGGTGTTCGAGCGCTTCTACCGGGTCGACCCGGCGCGCTCTCGGGTCACCGGCGGAACCGGCCTGGGGCTGGCCATCGTCAAGCACGTCTGCCAGAACCACGGGGGCGAGTGCACGGTGTGGTCCGAGCCTGGGGTCGGCTCGACCTTCACCGTCCGGCTCCCCGCATACGTCCCGACGCATCCGTCCGTCGACGAGGCCGTCGACCTCGATGCGGTCACTCATTCCTCCGGAGAGGATCGCGCATGACACGCATCATGGTCGTCGAGGACGAGGAGTCCTTCTCGGAGGCGCTCTCCTTCATGCTCCGGCGCGAGGGCTACGAGGTGGAGGTGGCGGCGGACGGCGCGGTCGCCCTCGAGGCGTTCGACCAGCGCGGGGCGGACCTCATCCTGCTCGACCTGATGCTCCCGCAGGTGCCCGGGCTGGAAGTGTGCCGCCAGATCCGGGCGAAGTCCCAGGTGCCGATCATCATGCTGACCGCCAAGGACGGGGAGATCGACAAGGTCGTCGGCCTGGAGATCGGCGCCGACGACTACGTGACCAAGCCGTTCTCGTCGCGTGAGCTGCTCGCGCGAGTGCGATCGGTCCTGCGCCGACACGGGGAACCGGAGGACCTGATCGCGACCACGATCGAGGCGGGTCCGGTCCGGATGGACGTCGATCGGCACGTCGTGACGGTGCGTGGACAGCAGGTGTCGATGCCCCTGAAGGAGTTCGACCTGCTGGAGCTGCTGGTTCGCAACGCGGGTCGGGTGCTCACCCGGGCGCAGCTGATCGATCGCGTCTGGGGCGCGGACTACGTGGGCGACACCAAGACGCTCGACGTGCACGTCAAGCGGCTGCGGGCCAAGGTCGAGGAGGACCCGGCGTCGCCGGTGCACCTGGTGACCGTGCGTGGCCTCGGCTACAAGTTCGAGCCCTGATCCGTACCTCGTTGAGTGCGGAGTTGTTGCGGCTTTTCGTCACCGCAACCCCGCAACAACTCCGCACTCAACGAGGTGGTGAGGCGGGACGAGGGGGGCGGACACCTACGGGGTCGGCGTGATGCCCTCGTAGTAGCCGGTCGGCGGCACGGTGAGGACCTGCAGCGTGGCCAGGCCGGAGGTGCGGAAACCCAGTTCGACGGTCACGTAGTTCGCCGCCGGGACGTCGAAGCCCGACAGCAGGCTGATCCGGCTGCCGCCGTCGTAGCCGAAGCCGACCGACGACCCCGGGGGCAGCTCCGCGGAGCCGCCGTCGGCGGAATCGTCGGCGACGATGATCTCCGCCGGCGTGCCGTTGATCGTCGCGTACGTGAGCGCGTCCGCCTCCGGGCCGGTGTTGACGAATCGGACGATCAGCGTCACCGAGCCGCTGCCCTCCGGGCCAAGCACCAGGGTGGCGTTCTCGATGTGGATGTCGCCCTGCAGCGCCTCGACGCCGTTGCCCGAGTTCATGGACGACTGGGTCGTCGTGGTCGCGTCCTGGCCGTTGAAGCAGCCGGTCAGGGCTGGCGTGGCGAGGACGACGAGGGTGGCGAGGGCCGCGATATGGGAGCGCTTCACGCGGCACAGAGTAGCGAAGGTTGGGCCTGCGTTTCAGGCGGCCCGGTCGGAGGCCCCGCGCTGCGTGTTACCCTTGTATGCCTGCGAAAGGGGTTCCTCTCAATGACGTTCAACGTCGGCGACACGGTTGTTTACCCGCACCACGGGGCGGCCGTCATCGAAGCAGTAGAGATTCGAACCATCAAGGGAGAGGACCGCGAGTACCTCGTTCTGCGGGTTGCCCAGGGTGACCTGACCGTGCGAGTACCAGCTGACAACATCGATCTCGTGGGCGTGCGCGACGTCGTCAACGCCGAGGGCCTGGATCGGGTCTTCAACGTGCTGCGGCAGCCGTACACCGAGGAGCCGACCAACTGGTCGCGCCGGTACAAGGCCAATCTCGAGAAGCTGGCCTCCGGCGACGTGATCAAGGTGGCTGAGGTCGTGCGCGACCTGTGGCGTCGTGAGCGTGAGCGTGGCCTGTCGGCCGGCGAGAAGCGAATGCTGGCCAAGGCGCGGCAGATCCTCGTCAGCGAGCTCGCTCTCGCGGAGAAGACCAACGAGGACAAGGCCGAGGCGATCCTCGACGAAGTCCTCGCCTCCTAGCCGTCAGTGACCACCGGTCGGACGGCCGCGCTGGTCCCGGCGGCCGGCCGCGGTGAGCGGCTGGGCCCGGGAGCCCCCAAGGCACTTCGTGAGCTTGCTGGCGTGCCGATGCTCGTCCACGCCGTCCGCGCGCTGGCCGCCTCTCGCTCCGTCGATGTCGTCGTGGTGGCCGCGCCCGAGGAGGCCGGTGAGAGCGTGGCGACGCTCCTCGCAGACAGCACCCTCGGGGCCGAGATCGTGGTGGTCGCCGGCGGGGCGACCCGTCAGGACTCCGTCGCTCGGGGACTGCTGGCCCTACCCGCTGACGTCGACGTCGTGCTCGTTCACGACGCCGCACGCCCCCTGGTGCCCGAGGAACTGGTGACCGCGGTCGCCACCGCGGTGCGCGCCGGCCACGCTGCGGTCGTCCCGGGCCTGCCCGTCGTGGACACGATCAAGGAGGTGGACGCGGAGGCAGACGTCGTGCGGACGGTGGACCGTTCCCTGCTGCGTGCCATCCAGACCCCTCAGGGGTTCGCTCGCGACGTGCTCCAGCGGGCGCACGCGGGCGTGGACCTCGACGACGCTCCGGCCACCGACGACGCCGGCCTGGTCGAACGCATGGGAATCGCGGTGCACGTCATCCCCGGCCACGAGGAGGCCTTCAAGGTCACGCGGCCGTTCGACATCACCATCGCCGAGGCGGTGCTGGCCCGGCGGAGGGCGGCCGGTGCGCACTGACCTGCCCCTGGTGGGCGTCGGCACCGATGTTCATGCCTTCGATGAGGGCCGAGCACTCTGGCTCGCCGGCCTGCTGTGGCCGGGTGAGCCGGGACTTGCGGGGCACTCGGACGCCGACGTCGCCGCCCATGCCGTCTGCGACGCGCTGCTCTCGGCAGCCGGACTGGGCGACCTCGGGGCGGTCTTCGGCACCGGCGACCCCCAATGGGCGCAGGCATCCGGGGTCTCGCTGCTGAGCCACACCGCCCGGCTGGTCCGGGAGGCCGGCTTCGTCATCGGCAACGCCAGCGTGCAGGTGATCGGCAATCGGCCCAAGGTCGGCACCCGGCGCGAGGAGGCGCAGGACGTCCTCGGGGCGGCGGTGGGTGCCCCGGTCCGCGTCTCCGGCACCACGACGGATGGCCTCGGGCTGACCGGAAGGGGCGAGGGCATCGCCGCGATTGCGGTAGCGTCGTTGATACCGACGCTCGACAGACCCTGATCAAGGAGTCCCCATGAGGTTCCGGAGTCTTGCCGCCGCCACTGCCACGGTCGCCCTCGTCGCCTCGGTCGGCGCGATCGCGCCGGCGCAGGCCTACGACCGTGATGCATTCGCGTACGCGGCCAGCCACATGATCGAGCGCTCCGACATCCCGGCCTCGCTGGGTGCGTTCAAGAAGAACCTGACATTCACGGCGTGGACAACGTCGAGCGGTACGAACAACGCCTGCTACGTGCCCAAGTCCGACGCGGATGCGCCGGACGTGAATGTGAAGTTCCCCGGCGGCAAGTACGCGTACGCGGCCTCGTACAACGGACGGGGGAAGGATGCGCCCTACCTGATCGTCAACGTGGACCAGTACGCCAGCGACTCGGCGGCCATCAAGGCCTTCCGGGTCCTGCAGAAGGGGATCAGCAAGTGCACCGGCACCGGGTCCAGCACCTGGACGGATGAGGACGGCACTGTCACGACGTACTCGACCGCGGTCACCCACGGGGTCGTGCCGGAGGTGTCGACACTCGGAGTCGAATCCCTGTTCGTCAGCAACAACTCGCTGAGCGAGTCCACGCCTGGCGATTCACGCTTCGTCAATGACAACTACACCGTCTTCTCGCTGTTCGGCGACGTGATCATCCAGACGCAGTACATGTCGAACACCAACGACAACCTGACCACCAAGCAGCGCAAGGCTGTGGGCAGGGTGGCGTTCAACGCCGAATCGGCCTGGCTGGCGCCGTAGAGGTGACCGAGCGGATCCCTGACGACGTCAGGCCGTGGATCGGCGCACCCGAGTTCGCGACGATGGCGACCATCCTTCCGGACGGCCGACCACAGCTGTCGGTCGTCTGGGTCGGCCTCGATGGCGACGACGTCGTGGTCTCCACCGTGAAGGGACGCCGCAAGCACCTCAACATGCTGGCGGATCCCCGCGTCACCATCCTGGTCTTCCCGCGCGATCGTCCCTACTCCTACGTGGAGATCCGCGGCACGGCCTCGATGTCCGAGGAGGGCGGCGTCGAACTGGTCGACCGGCTGAACCAGGACTACTACGGCACGCCTCGCCACACCGCGGATGACGGCACCGACCACGTCCGCATCTTCGTTCGGATCACACCGGATCGGGTCTTCGTCCGCAGGTGACCGCGAACGGTCGGATGGGCGGCGCAACCCACGTCGGTACTGTTCCGCCTGTGGCACTGATCCTGCATGACACCGCGACCCGCAGCGAGCGGGAGTTCGTCCCCGTCGAGGACGGCAAGGTGGGCATCTACCTGTGCGGGGCCACCGTGCAGTCGGCGCCGCACGTCGGCCACATCCGCAGCGGCATCGCATTCGATGTCATCCGCAGGTGGCTGATGGCCAAGGGCTTCGACGTCACCTTCGTGCGCAACGTGACCGACATCGACGACAAGATCATCGCCAAGTCGGCTGAGCTGGGCGTGCCCTACTGGTCCGTGGCCATGGAGAACGAGCGGGCGTTCGCGCGCGCCTACGACGTGCTCGGCTGCCTGCCGCCGAGCTACGAGCCGCGCGCCACCGGCCACGTGCCGGAGATGGTGGCCCTGATGCAGCGGCTCATCGACGCCGGGCACGCCTACGCCGCCGGCGGCGACGTCTACTTCGACGTCCGGTCCTTCCCCCAGTACGGGGAGCTGAGCGGTCAGCGACTCGACGAGATGCTGGCAGCGACCGACGCCGAGCCGCTTGCCAAGAAGGACGTTCGGGACTTCGCCATGTGGAAGTCGGCCAAGCCGGGCGAACCCGCCTGGGACACCCCCTGGGGCGCCGGGCGTCCCGGCTGGCACATCGAGTGCTCCGCGATGGCGGAGAAGTACCTCGGCACCTCGTTCGACATCCACGGTGGCGGGCTGGACCTGATCTTCCCGCACCACGAGAACGAGATCGCGCAGAGCAAGGCGGCGGGCGACGGTTTCGCCCAGTACTGGCTGCACAATGCCTGGGTCACCACCGCCGGCGAGAAGATGAGCAAGTCGCTGGGGAACTCCCTGCTGGTCGACGAGGTCGTCCAGCGCGTGCGTCCCGTCGAACTGCGCTACTACCTGGCCGGTGCCCACTATCGATCGATGCTCGAGTACTCGGACGAGCACGTGGCGGAGGCGGGGCAGGGCTATCAGCGGATCGAGGGCTTCCTCGCCCGTGCCGCCGAGGCGCTGGGAGTCGCGGTCCCCCAGGTCCGTCCGGAGGCGCGTCCGCAGGCGTTCGACGACGCGATGGACGACGACATCGCCGTGCCACAGGCGCTGGCGGTGGTTCATGAGCAGGTGAGAGCCGGCAACGCTGCCCTGACGGCAGAGGACCAGGACGGGGTTCGGGCCGCCCTGGACGCGGTGGTCGCCATGATCGACGTGCTGGGCCTCAACCCGTATGCCGAGCCGTGGGCGAGCAGCGGCGGTTCCTCCAGTCGGCAGACCGAAGTCATCGACGAACTCGTGCAGGTGGTGCTCGCGCAACGTCAGGATGCGCGCGCACGCAAGGATTTCGCGGCCGCTGATGCCATCCGCGATGATCTGGATCGCATCGGCATCCGGGTCGAGGACACCGCGCACGGTGTCCGCTGGTCGCTGGGCTAGTCGGGAGGCACGATGGCGGGCAATTCGCAGCGGCGCGGCGCTATGCGCAAGTCGGGGACCAAGAAGGGCCAGACGGTCGGCAGCGGCGGTCAGCGGCGGGCCAAGCTCGAGGGCCGCGGCCCCACGCCGAAGGCCACGGAGCGACCGCATCACCCGGCCGCTCGCCGTGAGCGGGCGGTGCAGAAGCGGGCCCAGTCGACCAAGCGCTCGGGTTCCAGCGGCAGCCGTCGGAGCACCGGCAGCATGCTGATGGGCCGCAATCCGATCGTCGAGGCACTGCGGGTGGGCATCCCGGCCACCGCGCTGTACGTCCAGACCAAGGCAGAGGCCGACGACCGCTGGCGGGAGGCGGTGCGAAGCGCCGCGGCTCGGGGCATCGCGCTGCTCGAGGTCCCGAAGTCGGAACTCGACCGCATGACCGACGGCGGCGTGCACCAGGGGCTCGTCCTCACCGTGCCGGACTACGAGTACGCCGACCTCGAGGACGTGTCGTCCGGGACGCTGATCGTCGCCCTCGACGGCCTGACGGATCCCCGGAACCTCGGGGCCATCGCGCGCTCTGCCGCGGCGTTCGGAGCGGACGGCATCGTGCTTCCGACGCGTCGATCGGTCGGCGTCACCGCGTCGGCCTGGAAGGCCTCGGCAGGTGCCTTGGCCCGCATACCGGTCGCCCAGGTCACCAACCTGACGCGCACGCTCCAGAAGCTGCAGAAGGAGGGGTTCACCGTCGTCGGACTATCGGCTGACGCGGACACCGACCTCGCCACTCTCATGGCGAGCGTGCTCACCGACCCTGTCGTGCTGGTGGTCGGCGCGGAGGGTGCCGGGCTCTCGCGACTGGTCGGCGAGACGTGCGATTGGCGCGTGGCGATTCCCATGACCGGCGAGGTCGAGTCGCTGAACGCGTCCGTGGCGGCCAGCATCGTCCTTCACGCCACGTTCTCGGCCCGTTCCGGAAGCTGATCGGGCCGGCGTCGGTCGATGGCGTTCCCGATGAGCGGGAACAGCAGCACCGTCAGTGCGCCGGCGCCCACCAGTGCGGCGGCGTTCGCGGGCGACATGGCGCCGGCTGCGACCTCGATCGCCGTGATGGCCACCAGGATCGGCAGCCCGGTGGCGACCAGCAACGAGAATCGCGCTCTCTCGCGACGGTCGGGCAGTGCCTTCCGGTAGAGGAAGTACTGCGTCAGGCCGCGCGCGACGAAGATGAAGGCGAAGAACCTCAGCATGATCCAGGGGTTCTCGATGATGGACAGGATGTCCAGGGTGGCGCCCGAGACCACGAAGAAGAGCGGGACGAGGAAGCCGAAGCCGATGGCCTCCATGCGGATCTGCAGAGCCGACTCGCTCGATGGTGGGGCGTACCGGCGCACGATGACGCCCGCGACGAACGCGCCGAGCACCACATCGAGGCCGAATGCGCCGGCCATCGACAGCATGACGATGAGCATCAGCATGGTGAACCGCACGGCCGTCTGAGACGTCGTGTGGTGCCACGGTTGAGGATCTCCCGAACGCGGGGCGTCGCGAACCGGGTCGGCAGGGTGGCCATGATCAGGGCGAGGACGCCGAAGGCGACCAGGCTCAGGATCGCGGCGAAGGACGACTTCGTGCCCAGCAGGATCGAGATGGCGACGATGGGTCCGAGCTCTCCCCAGGCGCCGGCGCCCATGAAGAGCACGCCGAACCGAGTGTTGAGCTCGCCGCGGTCGCGGAGGATCGGCAGCAACGTCCCGAGCGCCGTCGACGTCAACGCGATGGCGACGGCGACGGTGTCGTGGATCCGTCCGTTGTGGGCCATCAGCAGGGCAGCGGCACTCGCGACGACGAGCGAGAGACCCCAGCCGATCGCAGCAAGCTTGCCGCTCTCGCCACGGACCGCACGCTGTTCGAGCTCCATGCCGGCGAGGAAGAACAGCAGCCCGAGGCCCAGCTGGGACAGCAGTTCGATGCTGTCGTCGACCATGATCCAGCCGAGCAGTTCCGGTCCGCACAGGATGCCCGCGCCGAGCAGGATGACGACCTCGGCCACCTTGATGCGGAAGAGTCCGACGGCCAGCGGGGTGAGCGCAGCGATCGCCGCGATGACGACGAGCGACCGGAATTCCTCGATCACACGGTCTCCTTGGCGTTCTGTGCAGGCGGATTGATCCAGTCCCCGAGGGCGGGGAAGACCAGCACGGAGAGCATGCCGGCGCCCACCAGCGCGGCGGCCGTGGACGGCAGCATGACTCCGGCCTGAGTCTCCAGGTTGGTCACGGCCACGATGATCGGCAGGCCGGTGGCCACCAGCAGCGAGAAGCGCGTGCGCTGCCGGATGTCCGGAAGGGCCCGCCGGTACAGGAAGAACTGCGGCAGCCCGCGGGCCACCACGAGCAGGACGGTGAAACCGAGTAGGCGCAGCGGGTTCTCGATGAGCGACGTGACGTTGAGCTCCGCTCCGGCGACCACGAAGAAGATCGGGATCAGGAAGCCGAAGCCGATCGCTTCGACCTTGCGTTCCAAGGCGACTTCCGCGCCGTGCGGGAGGTAGCGCCGGACGATGAGGCCCGCGACGAAGGCACCGAGGACGACGTCGAGATCGAGGATGGCGGCCAGGGTCAGCATGCCGACGATGAAGGCGAGGACCACTCGCACCGGCGTCTGTGAGGTGTTGCGATGTCCGCGGAGCCACAGCCGCCGGATCTGGCGGGTCATCAGCCGGCTGGGGATCGCGGCGATGATCAGGGCGATGATTCCGAACAGCACGATCGTCAGCGCCGCGGCCGCCGATGAGGCGGTGGTCGACAGCAGGATGGCCATCGCCACGATCGGCCCGAACTCGCCCCACGCTCCCGCGCCGAGGAAGAGCCTGCCGAACCGGGTATGGAGGCGCCCCTCGTCGCGCAGGCCGGGCAGGAGGGTGCCGAGAGCGGTCGTGCTCAGGGCGATGGCGATCGCCAGGCCGGAGACCACGCGTCCGGTCAGGACGAACGCGGTGGCCAGCACGGTGGCGATGGCGAACGACGAGAGCCAGCCGATGGCCGCCAGTCGGCCCGCGGGTCCGCGCAGGACTCGCATGTCCAGCTCCATGCCGGCGATGAAGAAGAGCAGCGCCAGACCCAGCTCGGAGAGCAGCTCGATGGGGGCGTCGATGTGGATCCAGTCCAGCATGGACGGCCCGAACAGGATCCCGCCGAGGAGCAGGAAGACCACCTGGGTCACCCGGATGTTCAGCAGGCCCACCACGATGGGGACCACGGCAGAGATGACGAGGATGACGAGCAGAGAGCCGAGCCCTTCGATCATGGGCTCTCCGGGGGCAGCACGATCCGCAGTTCGGTGGTGTCGTCGGACGGGGTCCCGATCCGAGCGCCGAGGACGGACTGCTCATCGGGCTTCGCCGCCAGGATCTCCGCCACGTAGTCGTGAATGGCATCCTCGAAGGGCACGCTGGCCCCGGCGCGCTCGGACATGAACCACCGGTGCTCCAGCACTTCGTGGAAGATCTGGGCGGGCTCGAGCTTGCCCCGCATCTCGGCGGGCACTTCCGCCATGACGCGCTCGAACCGCTCCGTCACCCATCGGTGCGCCGCGATCTCCTCGTCCTCGGGCTCGAGCCCGATCTTGATGCGGAAGGAATCGAGGTCGTTGAGCAGTCGGCGGGCCTGGTTCTCCTCGACATCGAGCCCGGTGAGCCGGATCAGGCGCCGGGAGTGGTGGCCGGCGTCGACCACCTTCGGGCTCACCGTGATGTGGACTCCGTCGGGCTGGGTGCTGACCTGCAGCTCCGCGACGTCGAAGCCGAGCTCGTTGAGGCGACGGATCTGCCCCTCGAGCAGGTAGCGGTCGTCGCGCGTGATGATGATCGGGCCGGTGGCGGCCTGCCAGAGGGCGTCGTAGCGGGTCCGCAGCCCGACCCCGGTGACGATGGGATCGATGCCCTCCTGGAGGCGTCCGCCGGCCTGGAGGTCCATCAGTTCGCCGGCGACGTTCGTGGCGGCAGTCTCGAGGTCGTACGTGCGCTGGCCGATCGAGAGCGTCGGATGCAGCTCGCCGGTCTCGGCGTCGACGAGGTAGGCGGCGAAGGCGCCCGCATCGCGTCGGAAGAGGGTGTTCGACAGCGAGCAGTCGTTCCACGAGAAGCCGGCGAGGTGGAGCTGGACGAGCAGCACGGCAAGGGCGTCGAGCAGGCGGGTCGCCGTCTCGAGCCGCAGGCTGGACGAGAACAGCGCGCGGTACGGGAGCGAGAACTGCAGGTGCCGAGTGATGAGGGCGGCCGACAGCGCCTCGCCGTCAGCGTCCAGTCGATCCAGAACGACGCCCACCGGCTCGACGACGGGCAGGTCGCGGCGGCCGAGCTCGAAGAGCAGCTCGTACTCGCGCTTCGCGTAGTGGGCCTCGACCTCCTTGACGGCGTACACGACAGAGTTCAGGCGCACGAAGCGGACCACATGCCGCGAGATGCCGCGCGGCAGGGCGACCACGAGGTCCTCGGGCCACTCCTCGAGGGGAACGTGCCAGGGCAGGAATGCCAGATCGGGTTCCTGGGGGCTTCCGGTCATCCGCACGGCTGCAGCCTTCCACGTTCGAGGGCCCGCCGGGGCCATAGGCTGGCGGTCGTGACGGACACGGCACGGGCCCGGCTGTCGGACATCGCCGACCAGGCCGGGGTGAGCGAGGCGACGGTGTCGCGCGTGCTCAATGACCGCCCCGGGGTGTCGACGACGACTCGGCAGGCGGTCCTGACGGCGCTGGACGTGCTCGGCTATGAGCGACCCCTTGCGGCTGCGCAGCCGCACCGGGCTGGTCGGACTGATCGTCCCGGAGCTCGAGAACCCGATCTTCCCCGTCTTCGCCCAGGTCATGGAGACGCTCCTCGCTCAGCACGGGTACACGCCGGTGCTGTGCACGCAGACCCCTGGGGGAGTGAGCGAGGACGAGTACGTCGACCTGCTGCTCGACAGGGGCGTGGCCGGGATCATCTTCGTGTCGGGTCTGCATGCTGATGCGACGGCCGATCACGGCCGCTACCGCGACCTGCTCGAGCGGGGACTGCCGATCGTGCTCGTCAACGGCTATGCGGAGGGCATCGACGCACCGTTCATCTCCGACGATGACGCCGCCGCCATGGACCTCGCCGTCTCGCACCTGACGTCCATGGGCCATACCCGCATCGGTCTCGCCGTCGGGCCGTCGAGATTCGTGCCGGTGGTCCGCAAGCGGGCGGCCTTCATCGATGCGATGGTCCGCCAGACCGGCATCGATCACTCGGAGGCCGCGAACCTGGTCTCGCACTCCCTGTTCGCGGTCGAGGGCGGGCAGGCGGCTGCTCATCACCTGCTGAGCCTGGACGTGACCGCGATCGTCTGCGGTTCGGACCTGATGGCGCTCGGGGCGATCCGCACGATTCGACAGCGCGGGTTGCGCGTGCCAGAGGACGTGTCGGTGGTGGGCTACGACGACTCGCGGCTGATCGCGTTCACCGACCCGCCGCTGACGACGGTGCGGCAGGCGGTACCGGCCATGGCGACGGCAGCCGTGCAGGCGCTGCTGGACGGGATCAACGGCCGGCCGGCACCGCGGGACGAGTTCATCTTCCGGCCGGAGCTGGTGGTGAGGGGGAGCACCGGTCCCGTCCGGGGCGCCGGCGCGGCTGGAGCGGACGCATGACCCCGGTGGTCGGGCTGACCTGCTACCTGGAGCCGGCGAAGTGGGGGGCGTGGGAGCTGCCCGCCGCGCTCATCCCCGAGTGGTACGTCGACCTGCTCAGGGCGGGGGGCGCCGAGGTGGTGCTGCTGCCTCCGGGCGGGCAGGAGGCGGCACTGGACCGGCTGGACGGCTTGGCGATGGCGGGCGGCGCAGACCTCGACGCCGCTCTGTACGAGGCCCCGGCTCACCCGACAGCGGACGTGCCGCGCACGTCGCGCGACGCGTCCGAACTGGCGCTGTACCGACGGGCGCGGGAGCTGGGCATGCCGGTCCTGGGGATCTGCCGCGGCCTGCAGGTGATGGCGGTGGCGCACGGCGGGTCGCTGATCCAGCACCTGCCTGACGTGTCGTCGCTGGTCCACCGGGAGCGCCCGGGGACCTTCTCCGATCATGAGGCGTCATTCGCGCCCGGCTCGATCATGGCGGCGGTGATGGGCACCGGCCCGGTGGTGGTGAACTCGTCTCACCATCAGGCGGTGGACGCGGCAGGCGACCTCGTCGTGACCGGTCGGGCGGCGGACGGCACGATCGAGGCCTGCGAGGACCCGAGCCTGCCGTTCTGCGTGGGGGTGCAGTGGCATCCCGAGCACCCCGACCGTCGGGCCGTGGACCTGCCCCTGGTTTCCGCCTTCGCCGCTGCCGCAGCAGACTTCGCGAGTGTGCGGCGGACGTCGCTCTGAGGGGGGCGAAACCGACGACGAGCGCACACTCGCGAGGGCCTTACTGGGATTCGGATGCCTCGAAGGCCCAGAAGTCGAGGTCGTCGAGCACGATCGACGGGAATCCCGACGCCTCCAGGGCGCACGAGATCTGAGCGCGGTGCTCAGCCGCATGCAGGCAGGCCTGAGCGAGCAGGGTGGAGCGCTGCACCGTCGTCGGCCCGTCCTCGTCCGCGAACGTCACCGGCTCGTCCGGCAGCGCGGCCTGCTGGAGGAGCACCGCATCCATCGCGAGGAGCTCGGGGAGCAGGCCGCCGAGATCGGCGGGCGTGCGCACCCACTCGACGTCCAGCCACGGCGCGCCGGTCAGGCAGTAGCGGTACCAGCTGGCACTGGCGATGATGTGCGCCGCAAGATGGCCCGCGGACCAGTGGTCGGGTGCGTAGCGCGCCCCCATGGCGGCCTCGGGCAGCGTCGCGAACTGCGTATAGAACCTCTCGTCGGCCCACGCGAGGTGGCGCATGGCCCGGGTCATGTCCACCACGGGACGCCTACAGGGGCGTGACGTAGGCGCCGGAGATGCCACCGTCGACGAGGAAGTTCGACGCCGTGATGAACGACGAGTCGTCGCTCGCGAGGAAGGCGACCGCGGCCGCGATCTCCTCTGGCTCACCGAACCGGCCCACCGGGATGTGCACGAGCCGGCGCGCGGCCCGCTCGGGGTCCTTGGCGAACAGCTCCATCAGCAGCGGCGTGGCCACCGGCCCGGGTGACACGGCGTTGACGCGCACGCCCGACCGCGCGAACTGCACGCCGAGCTCCCGGGACATGGCGAGCACTCCGCCCTTGGACGCGGTGTACGAGATCTGCGACGTCGCTGCGGCCATCGTCGCCACGAACGACGCGGTGTTGATGATGCTGCCGCGGCCCTGCTCCAGCATGTACGGGAGCACCTCCTTGCAGCACAGGTACACGCTGGTGAGGTTCACCTCCTGCACGCGCCGCCAGGCCTCGATGCCGGTCTCCAGGATCGAGTCGTCGTCCGGCGGGGAGATGCCCGCGTTGTTGAACGCGACGTCGACGCTGCCGTAGGTGTCCTTCGCAGCCTTGAACATGGCGGCCACGTCGTCGGCGTCGGTGACGTCCGTGCGCACGAACAGCCCGTTTACCTCGTCGGCGGCCGCCTGCCCGGACGCGGGGTCCATGTCGCCGATGACGACCTTGGCGCCCTCGTCGGCGAACCGGCGCACCGTGGCGAGGCCGATGCCGCTGCCGCCGCCGGTGACGACGGCGACCCGGCCCTCGAGCCGCCGGCACTTGCTATCGGTCATGTCCCACTCCTCATTCTGGGTCGGTCCTTTCGTTGAGTGCGGAGTTGTTGCGGGGTCGCGCCGGGCGCGGGCCGCAACAACTCCGCACTCAACGAGAGGACGGTCAGTCGTCGGTGCTGATGAACACGTTCTTGGTCTCGGTGAACGCCTCGACGGCGTCCGGCCCCAGCTCACGGCCGAGCCCGGATCGCTTGTAGCCACCGAAGGGCGTCCAGTACCGGACCGACGAGTGCGAGTTCACCGACAGGTTCCCCGTCTCGATGCCGCGCGCCACCCGGATCGCCCGGCCCACGTCGCGCGTCCAGATGGATCCGGAGAGCCCGTACTCGGAGTCGTTCGCCAGCCGGATCGCGTCGGCCTCGTCGTCGAACGGCGTGACGACGACGACGGGTCCGAAGATCTCCTCCTGGAACGCCGTGTCCGAAGGCGACACCGGGGCCAGCACGGTCGGCGGATACCAGTACCCGGGACCGGTCGGGCAGCTGCCGGTGAACGCGACGGGCGCGCCGTCGGGCACGAACGAGGCGACCGACTCCCAGTGCCCGCGCGAGATCAGCGGTCCCATCTCCGTGGACTCCAGGGTCGGGTCACCGACCTGCACGCCCATGACCGCGGGCTCGAAGAGCTCCATGAAGCGGTCGAAGACCGTCCGCTCGACGAGGATGCGGGAACGCGCGCAGCAGTCCTGCCCGGCGTTGTCGAACACGCCGTACGGGGCGGTGGCCGCCGCCTTCTCCAGGTCGGCGTCCGCGAAGATCACGTTGGCGCTCTTGCCGCCGAGTTCGAGCGTCAGCCGCTTCATCTGCGGCGCGACGCCGGCCATGATCCGCTCGCCGACCTCGGTGCTGCCGGTGAACACGATCTTGCGCACCAGCGGGTTCTCCACGAACCGCTGCCCGACGATCGACCCCTTTCCCGGGACCACCGTGAACACGTGCTCCGGGATGCCCGCCTCCAGCGCCAGCTCGCCGAGCCGGATGGCGGTCAGCGGGGTGAGCTCGGCCGGCTTGAGGACGACCGTGCACCCGGCCGCGAGCGCCGGCGCCATGCCCCACCCGGCGATCGGCATCGGGAAGTTCCACGGGACGATGATCCCGACGACGCCGACCGGTTCCTGGAAGGTGATGTCGATGCCCCCGGGCACCGGGATCTGCTTCCCGAAGAGTCGCTCGGGCGCCCCGGCGTAGTAGTTCAGGACGTTCGCGACGTTGTTGGCCTCCCACCGGGCGTTGCCGATGGTGTGGCCCGAGTTCGCCACCTCGAGCTGGGCGAGCTCGTCGACGTGGTCTCGGACGACGGCCGAGAAGCGACGGAGCAGGTCGGCGCGTTCGCCCGGGGCGACGGACCGCCACGCGGGCAGGGCCTCGTGCGCGCGCGCGATCGCCTCGTCGGTGCCGGCGGCGTCCGTTGAGGGCACCGATGCGATGACAAGCTCGGTCGCGGGGTTGATGACGTCATGCATGGTGGCTCCCGGGATACGTGTTGGAGACCATCAAAGCCGCTCGAAGCCGCGGTAGCGCTCCCAGGTGGTGACCGTGCTGCCGAAGGCGGCCAGTTCGACGCGTGCCATGTTGGCGTAGTGGTCCTGCACCTCGGCACCGAAGGTCTCGCGGATCCACTCGGAGGACTCCCACAGGCTGAGCGCCTCGCTCATGCTCGTCGGCACGCGGGTCGAGTCACTCAGGTAGGCGTTGCCGACGAAGGGATCCTCGAGGGGCAGGTCACGCTCGACGCCGTCGAGCCCCGCGGCGACCATGCCGGCCACCGCGAGGTAGGGATTGACGTCGCCGCCCGGCACGCGGTTCTCGACGCGGAGGGACTGGCCGTGCCCGACGAGGCGGAAGGCGCAGGTGCGGTTGTCCTGGCCCCATCGGATCGCCGTGGGGGCGAAGGAGCCCTCGACGTACCGCTTGTAGGAGTTGATCTGTGGCGCGAACATCAGCGTCAGCTCCTGGGCGTGCGCCAACTGACCCGCGATGAACGCCCGGCCCAGCGCGGACAGGCCGTACTCCCCGTCGTGGTCCGCCATCACCGCATCCCCGGAACCGCTGCGAACCGACAGGTGGATGTGGCAGGAGTTGCCCTCCCGCTCGTTGTACTTGGCCATGAAGGTGAGCGCCATGCCCTCTTGAGCTGCGATCTCCTTGGCGCCGTTCTTGTAGATGCTGTGGTTGTCGCAGGTGCGCAGCGCGTCCTGGTACTTGAAGGCGATCTCGTGCTGTCCGAAGTTGCACTCGCCCTTCGCGCTCTCGACGATCAGCCCTGCCCCGGCCATGGCCCGTCGGATCGCGCGGAGCAGCGGCTCGACGCGTGCCGTCCCGAGCATCGAGTAGTCGACGTTGTAGAGGTTCGCGGGCGTCAGGTCGTGGTAGCCGGAGAGCCAGGCCTCCTCGTAGGTGTCCTGGAAGATGATGAACTCGAGCTCGGTGCCGACGTAGGCCTCCAGGTCTGCGGCGTGCAGCCGATCGAGCTGGGCCTTGAGGATCTGCCGCGGCGAGGGCTTGACCGGTTCGCCCTCCTCCGTCGTCAGGTCGCAGAGGACGCCGACCGTGCCGGGCTGCCACGGCACGTTGTGCAGGGACCCCAGATCGGGCCGCATCACCATGTCGCCGTAGCCGGTGTCCCACGAGGACATCGCGTAGCCGTCGACGGTGTTCATGTCGACGTCGACCGCGAGCAGGTAGTTGCAGCCCTCGGTGTGGCTGCCCATGACGTCGTCCACGAAGAAGTCGGCGTCGATCCGCTTGCCCTGCAACCGGCCCTGCATGTCGGTGATCGCCACCGCCACGGTGTCGACCTTCCCCTCCTCGACTGCGGCGCGCAGGCTCTCTGGCGTGACGGGCAGCGAGCGGGCCATGGGTCCTCCTCAGGACGGGTAGGGCGATTCAACTGCATCGCGGCCCCCGATGGGAGGTCATTGGTTCACGTGAGAGCGGCGAGGGGCACGGGGTCGCGCAGCAGCCGGTGCGCGTGCGCGACGGCGAAGGCGACGTAGAGCGCCACCACCGCCGCCGACCAGGGGAAGGGGACGTACAGGACGATCACCGTGAGCGCCACTGCCCGGGACAACGTGCCGATGGCCGACGCGACCGGTGCCGGCTGGGACCGGAAGGAGTTGAAGTCCGTCGATGTCGGCCGACGGACTGACGGGACCAGCCCGGCGGCCCCGGCCCCAAGGGCGACGAGCAGGAGCTGGGGGAGCAGTTCCCTCGCGGGAGCCGCGCCGACCATCGTGGCCACGAGGGCCGCGATCACCGACAGGAGCAGCGCCCAGGCCGCGGTGGTGAGCAGTCGCGCGCCCAGCAGTTGCAGCCGGGGCACCTTGCCCAGGAGCCACACGGCGGCACCGCCGTCATAGGCGAAGCCGTTCGCCCCGATGACCGCTGCGGCGGCGGCCGTCACGAAGAACGCGATGGAAGCGGTCACCTCGGCCCCCGCGCTGCGGACGAGCAGCGGCGTGAGGATGGCGGTGATCAGGGTGCTGCGGGCCATGACCGAGCGATTGACGCCGACCAGCATGGTGACGAGGACGGCCGGGAAGTCCCTCCGCGGGATGCGCACCGGGCGCGCCGGTCGGACGACCAGCTCGGCTGGACGGTTCAGCGCCCATGCCCCGACGAGGGCCACGGCCCCGCCGACGATCAGGAGCAGGTTGTAGACGGGGTCCTCGGTCGCAGCCATCCACCAGGCTCCGGGGCCGATTCCCGTGGCGGCCAGCACGGTGGCCGAGATGAGCACGAGAACGGAGACGATGACCAGGGCGGCGGTCGGACCGATCCGCGTCACGAGGATCGCCGACGCCGCACCGCTCAGCTGCCCCGTGGCCAGTCCGTTCCATGCCAGGGCCAATCCGGCCAGCCACCCAGGCCAGCCGGCGACCGCCGCCCCGACGAGTGCCAGCGCTGGCACGAAGAGTCCTGGTCCGGCATCGGTCAGCGAGGAGGCGAACCGCGCGCCGAACCGGAACGAGCGGCCCGCACCGGCGGCGGCCAGCGCCATCGGATCATCGCTCTCGCCGCCGCCGAGCGCGGGAAGGAGGGCGAGTGCGGACCACAGGCCGGCCGCGAGCGGAAGCACCATCTCGACGGTGACACTGGACTCCGGGATGCGCGAGTGCACGGCCGCGGCGAGGATGGCGAGCCCGTGGAAGACGGCCGTCATCACGATCGCGCTGATCGCGAAGGCGCGGGACATCCGCCAGCCGTTGCGCAGCTGATGCCGCATCCCCAGGGTGACGTCGGTCAACTGGTCACGCCCTCGACAGGTGCTTCCAGGCCTGCTGGAGGCTGCCGTGCTCGACGAGCAGCTCGCCTGTCGCGTGTGGTCCGACGAGCTCGTGCCCGCGGAACACGGCGACCTCGTCGGCTACCACTGCGGCGTCGAGGAGGTGCGTGGTGAGCACGATGGCTGCCCCACCGTCGCGCGCTTCGTTGAGCAGTTCGGTGATGATGTCGACGCCGTCGAGGTCGACTCCGTCGAATGGCTCGTCCACGAGCAGCAGAGGCGGCTCGGCGACCAGGGCCATGGCCATCGACAGCCTGCGCGACTGGCCGTGCGAGTAGGCGGCTGCCGGGAGGTCGACGACCTCGTCCAACTCGAGCCGCTCGATGAGCGCGTCCGCCCGGGGCCGCCAGTCGAGCGCGTGGTGAAGCCGCGCCGCCAACTCGAGATGCTCGCCGCCGGTCAATCGCGGGAAGACCCCTCGCGTGTCGGGCACGTACCCGGTGGACCGTCGTGCGACGTCGCTGCCGGGCGGCTGGCCGGCGATGGTGAACGAGCCGGACGAAGGGGTGAGGGCTCCGGACAGCACCTTGAGCGTGGTCGACTTCCCGCACCCGTTCGGGCCGAGGAGGGCGAGCATGCGCCCGCTGGTGACGGAGAACGTCACGTTGCTCACGACGACGTGCCGTCCGTACGCGCGGCTCAGGCCCCGGACGTCCAGCATGGGCCTACCGTACGCACGGCCTCGCAGACAGCAGGAGGGGCGGGCCGTGGCCCGCCCCTCCTGAATCCGCCGCTGCTAGTTCTCGGGCGGGAAGAACTCCTCCTTGCCTGACTCCTCCAGCTGCTCGGTGACGTCGTAGCCCTCCCGCTCGGGATGGCCGTGGACGCCGCCGGTGATCGCGTACTCCTCCTCGGGGGACAGCACCAGGCGATGACGCCCGAACAGGCCGAACAGGATCAGACCCACCACGTACACGATCGCGACCCAGATGATCACGCCCCGGTAGTCCTCGTTGAACGGCATGAGGATCAACGTCACCAGCGAGATGATGCCGGCGACCAGTGCCCCCCACAGTCCGACCGGGCTGCGGTAGGGACGGTCCGCGTTGGGGAGCTTCTGACGGAGCACGATGAAGGCGAGCATCTGCGCCACGTAGGCGATGACGGCGCCGAACACGGCGATGAGCAGGAGTGCACCCGCCGCAGCCACCGGATCGCCCTCGTAGACCCATTCGCCGAGGCCGAAGATCAGGACGACGCCGACGATCGCGCTGGCCAGCAGGGCCACCCACGGAGCCTTGGTCTTCTCGCCGGTGAGCGAGAGGAACTTCGGGTAGTAGCCCGCCCGCGACAGTGAGTACACATTCCGGCCGGCCGCGAACATGATGCCCTGGAAGGACGCCACGAGGCCGGCGAGCGCCATCAGGGAGAGCAGCGCAGCGATGTTGCTGTCCGGGAAGATGGCCCGGAAGCCGTCGAGGATCGGCTCGCCGCTCGACGCGATCGCCTCGGAACCGAGGACGCCCGGATTGAGGATGAGCACGAGGAAGGCGGACACGAGCAGGGTGAACATGCCCGCGATGGACCCCTTGGGGATGTCCTTCGCCGGGGTGTGCGTCTCCTCGGCGGCCAGGGGCAGCTCCTCGATGCCGAGGAAGAACCAGATGGCGAACGGCATCGCTAGGAACACTCCGAGAATGCCGAACGGCAGGAAGGTGGATCCGCCTTCCTCGGGGACGATGTCCATCAGGTTGTCCGTGCTGAACTGTCCCGAGAAGATCGCGGTGACGAAGAAGATCGCCAGTACCGCGAGCGAGATGATGGCGATGACGAAGGCGAACCGGAACGAGGCCGCCGCGCCAGCGGCATTCAGGGTCACGAAGATCGCGTAGAAGATGATGACCCACACCCACAGTGGCCACGACACGTCGAACAGGTCGACGATGATCGCGTCGGCGTAGAGCCCGGCGAATGTTCCGACGACGGCGGTGGTGATGACGTACTCGATGGTCTCGGCGAAGCCGGTGAAGAAGCCGCCCCAGGGCCCGAAGGCTGAGCGCGCGAACGAATAGGCGCCTCCGGTGTGCGGCATCGCCGCCGACATCTCGGAGATGCTGTAGATCATCAGCAGGTACATGCCGCCGATCACGATGGTGGCGATGAGCATGCCGCCCCAGCCGGCCTCACCGATGCCAAGGTTCCATCCGGAGAAGTCGCCGGAGATGACCGCGGCAACGCCTAGGCCCCAGAGCGCCGCGGCCCCCGCGTGACGCTTGAGACCGCGCTTCTCGAAGTAGTCCTTGCCGGCGTGCGTATAGGTAACGCCACCGCCCGCTGACATCTTTTCGTTCACTGGACCTCCTCTGGACTCCGGACGGAGCCCCATGGCGCCGAGAGTAGGGCCAGATTGTGCGCTTGTGAGGGACATTCGACAGGACGACGTCCCGCCTGTCTCGGCCTACCCTTGAAGTGGAGAGCACACGAGCTCGCCTCCGAGGAGGTGTCGGAGATGTCAAACGGAGGTTCCATCACTGCTGATCGCGTGGCTGAGGCACGACGCGCGTATGCGGAGTTGCCGCATGGCGGCCATGACGATGCCGTCCTGCACGTGCAGTGCGCCAACAGCCACCACGTGGCCATCGTCTACGCCACTCCCGCCGGACTGGTGTACCGCGCCCAGGTTCATCCCCGCTCGCACGGGTCGCGGGACCGCGTGGACGAGCCCCATGGCGCGACCCCGCCGGAATGGCTGATCGACTTCGTCGAAGCCGGCCCGGACGCCGACGATGCGCTTCCGGCCTGGTGCGACTGCGGCGCCCGCACGCTCTCGCGTGCCGCGCTGGCGAGCTGGGTGGCGGCGCACGAGGGGCGTGTGGTCGTCGACTGACGGCGTCGACGTTGGCGAGCCCCCGGTCAGGTTTGAACTGACGACCTACCGCTTACAAGGCGGTTGCTCTACCACTGAGCTACAGGGGCGGGTGCTCGAAGGATATCGGCTGCGAAGTCCCCATCCGTGGGGCTGCTTCGTCGAGCGGCGAGCGGGACAATCGACTCATGGGCGACGCGATCGTCGTATCTGGACTGACCAAGGAGTACGGCTCCGTCCGTGCGGTGGACGGCCTGTCCTTCTCGGTCGCCGAGGGAGAGGTGTTCGCGCTGCTGGGACCGAACGGCGCGGGCAAGACGACCACGGTCGAGATCCTCGAGGGTCATCGGACGCGTGACGGAGGAGTGGTCGACGTGCTCGGCTTCGATCCGGCGACCGGCGGACGGGCCTACCGCGAGCGCATCGGTGTCGTGCTGCAGGAGGCCGGATTCGACGAGGAGTTCTCGGTGCGGGAGCTGGTCTCGATGTACTCCGCCCTGTACCCACGCCGTCGCGACCCGGACGAGGTGATCGAGCTCGTCGGCCTCGCCGACAAGTCGAAGGCCCGGACGAAGACGCTGTCCGGCGGGCAGCGCCGTCGGCTGGATCTGGCCCTCGGGCTGGTCGGCGACCCGGAACTGCTGTTCCTCGACGAACCGACGACCGGCTTCGACCCCACTGCTCGTCGGCGGGCCTGGGAGCTGATCGCCTCGCTGCGCGACCTCGGCACGACGATCCTGCTGACCACCCACTACATGGAGGAGGCCGAGCGGCTGGCCGATCGGGTGGCCCTCATCGTGAACGGTCGGCTGGTGGCGACGGGTAGGCCCGCAGAGCTCGTCGCCGCGGAGAGCCTCGGCGTCATCGCCTTCACGATCCCCCCGGGAGTCGATACGGCGAGCCTGCCGTCGTTCGAAGGGACCATCGCCGTCGACGGCCGCGACGTCGTCATCGAGACCTCGCACCCGACGCGCGATGTGCAGGTCGTGGCCGAGTGGGCCGTCGGGGAGGGCGTCGAGCTGCCCGACCTGACCCTGTCCCGCCCGACGCTGGAGGACGTCTACCTGCGTCTCACGGGAGGCGCCGGTGACCAGCAGTGAGGTCCTGCATCGCCCGTCGCCCGCATCGCTGATCTGGGGCCAGTTCCGCTACGGCACGGTCGGCTTCATCCGCACGCCGGTGGCCGCCTTCTTCACGCTGGCGTTCCCGACCACCTTCCTCGTCGTGATCAGTGCCATCGCCGGCAACGCCATCCTCGACGACCGCTCCGGGATACGGCTGGCGCAGTTCCTCACGCCGGTGTTCGCGGTCTTCGGGATCTGCATGGCCTCCTTCGTGTCGCTGGCTCTCGGCGTCGCGTACGGGCGGCAGGCGGGCGTGCTCAAGCGACTGCGGGCGACACCCCTGCCCGCGTGGATGCACATCGCCGGACGTCTGGCCACCGCAATGTTCGTGTCGCTGGTGGCGCTGCTGCTGATCGTCCTCATCGGGGTCACCTTCTACGGCGTCCAGATCGTCTGGAGCACCGTGCCGGCAGTGCTGCTCACCATCGTCGTGGGTGTCTTCTGCTTCGCGGCGCTGGGACTCGCGGCCGTCTCGATCGTGCCGACCCCTGGGGCGACGCAGGCGGTGACCAATGGCGGCCTCATCCTGCTGGCCTTCATCTCGGACATCTTCATCGTCGAACTGCCCGACTGGCTCGATCGGGTCGGCTGGGTGTTCCCCCTGAAGCACTTCGTCAACGCGGTTGCCGATGGCTTCAACCCGTACCTGACCGGACCCGGCCTCTACTGGGATCACCTCGCGGTCATGGCCGCCTGGGGAGTGGCGGGCACCCTCATCGCCCTGCGGTTCTTCACGTGGGAGCCGCGACCGGACCGTCGGCACCGGCGGGCGAAGGCGCACGTCGACGTGGCCGCCGACGTGGAAGTGCCGACCGCTCGGCCGGCAGCCGCCGCGTTGTCGCCGGCCGTGCGAGGGGATGCCCCGGGACGCCGTTCCCTCGCCGTCCAGCAGGTGCGCTACTCCGCGACGGCGATGCTGAGGGATCCGATGTCCGTCTTCTTCGCGATCGTCTTCCCGATCGTCCTGCTCGTCTTCTTCTCGGCCATCTATGGCAGCGAGGCGACCTGGGGCGGACTGCCTCTGCCCCAGTACCTCGCTGCGGTGTTCGCGGTCTACGGAGTCGCCGTCCTTGCCTACGTCAACCTGCCGGCCAGCGTGGTCGACGACCGGGCGAAGGGCGTCCTCAAGCGCTGGCGGGGCACGCCCCTGCCCCCGTCCTCCTACCTTGTCGGCCGGGTCGGGTCGGTCGTGCTGCTCGGCATCGCCACCGTGCTCCTGGTGTTCGGGATCGGTGCCGCCTTCTTCGGCGTGCGCGTGGGACTGGTCGCCCTGCTGCTCGGGCTGCTCGTGTACTTGCTGACCATCGCGACCCTCGCGGCGTTGGGCATGCTGATCGCATCGCTGGTCGACGCTCCGCAGGCGTCCATCGCGATCTCGCTCGCCACCTTGCTGCCACTGTCGATGATCTCCGACATCTTCGTCAACGCGCCCGACCTGCCGAGCGTGCTGTCCACGATCGCCTGGACCTTCCCGTTGCGGCACATGGCCTGGCTCGCCGCCCAGACCACATCCGGAGCGAACGTGGGAGCCGAGTGGCTGATGCACCTGGGCGTCGTCGCCGCGTGGGGGCTGCTCGCCGGGTTGTTGGCATGGCGGCTGTTCCGGTGGGAGCCGCGTCGGAGTCGCTAGTCGAGAGTCGAGGGAGTGCGGTTTCGAGGGCGGACGCACGGGCCAACACATGCCAAGGTATGCGTATGGCTCTGACCCACCGCCTTCAGCTCCTCCTCGAGGAGTCCCAGTACCAGCGGCTCTCGAGGCGGGCCCACGAGGAGGGCCGCTCGGTGGGGTCGCTCGTCCGCGAAGCGATCGACCTCGCGTGGGCGGAACCCGACGCGGCACGGCAGGCGGCGGCCGACGTGATCCTCCTCGACAACACGGTCCTCGACTACGCGGTGGGCGAGGACCATCCGCTCGCTGCCCCGGCCCGTGACCTCCTGGGCCGGATTCGGTCGGGCGAGATGCACGCGCACCACCCCCGAGGTCATCCAGGACTTCGCCCACGTACGTGCGCGACGACGATCGAGGCGTGACGCGGTCGCGATCTGCGAGGCGTACGCGACCTTGCTGTCGCCGTTGCAGGTGACGGGACCGCAGCACCTCTCCAGCGGCCTGCGCCTGTGGGCAGAGACGCCCTCATTGGGCGCCTTCGACGCCATCCTCGCCTCGGTGGCACTGTCGCTCGAGGCGGAACTGGTCAGCGCGGATCGGGCGTTCGCGGACGTGCCGGGTCTTCGCTTCCGTGCGCTCGAGGCCTAGTCCCGATCACCGCGGCTCGTAGCAGTCCCGAGGTCACGGTCGGACCACTCGCGCCGACTCGCCCTGACGCAGGGTGCCCCCACGCACGACGGTCGCGTTGATCCCCCGCAGTCTCAGGTCCTTGCCCTCCGGGGTGTTCGTCGCTCGCAGGGCCGCCACGCCGAATCGCTCGCGAAACTTCGCGCAGCCGGTGTGCGGAACGTCCGTGACCTCAAGGACGACCTCGTCGAACTCCAGGTGCGTGCCGGTCGGCAGGTTGCCCCAGCTCAAGTCCAGGTCCATGAACAGCTGGTCCCCAGCCAGGGACATGCGCTCGTCCGTCCCCGCGATCAGTCGCGCGAAGTGGCTGTTCATGACGGTGACCTGGGCGCCCGGATCAGCCGACCCGTCAGGTCTGCGGCGACTTCCCCGAGCTGCCCAGCTGTCGCCTGCCAGCCCGTGGTCGGCGTCGACCTCGACCTCGCTCAGGATCATCCGCTCGTCAATGCCCGGGCGGATCACGATGAGGTCGACTCGACCGGGGCCGCGCGGGGAGTCCCGCACGTCCGCCATCCCGGCAGCAACCTGCTCAGCGGTCAGGTGGAAGGCCGGGTCGGCTGATGTCATGTCGCCATTCTGTCGGCTAGGCGCGGTCGCCGAGGAACTGCAAGGCATTTGCGCCGAGGAGCAGCTCAGCGGCCTGCGGTTCCAGTCCGGCCCGCCGGATCACGTCACCCGCTGGCCGCTCGCCGAGCGGGTAGGGATAGTCGCTGCCGAGCAGGACGCGTTCCTCGCCCATCACGTCGACCAGCAGCCGAAGGGCGTTCGGCTCGAACACCACCGAGTCGACGTAGACCCGGTGTGCATAGGCGCTGGGCGGTTGTGCGCTCTGTGCCCCGACCAGGTCCCTGCGCCGCCGCCACGCGTTGTCGGCCCGGCCGAGCCAGAAGGCGAACGATCCGCCGCCGTGGGCGAAGCCGATGCGCAGCGTCTCAGGGAGTTGGTCGAAGGCGCCGCTCAAGGCCAGCCGCAGCAGGCTCAGATGGGTCTCGGCCGGCATGCCGACCAGCCACTGGAGCATCCAGTCATCCGTGCGCGTGGCGGAGGGCATGTCCCACGGGTGCACGAACACCGGCACGTCCCGGGCCGCGCAGTGCTGGAGGAAGGTCAGGACGCCCGAGCTGTCGAGGTCGCGATCACCGACATGGTTCCCGATCTCCACGCCCCGGTGCCCGTTTGCCACGCAGCGGTCGAGCTCGGCACAGGCCGCGTCGGGATCTTGAAGGGGCACCTGGCAGAACGGCAGCAGCCGGTCAGGAGCCTGCGCCACCACTTCGAGGGTCTGGTCGTTGAAGATGCCGGCCACGCGTGCGCCGTCCTGCGGCTGCCGGTCGTAGCCGAAGAAGACGGGGGTCGGCAGCACGACCTGCACGTCGACGCCGTCCGCGTCCATGTCGGCAAGGCGGGTGTCCGCGTTCCAGCAGGCATCGGTGATCCGCCGGAAGTCCCGGTCGCCGAGCATGATCGTCGCCTCGGTGACGGAGTCCCGACGCAGCCATGGGTCGCCCGGACTGCCGAGGTCCGGCCAGCCCGGCGGCACGACATGGGTGTGGACGTCGATGACGGGAGGCAAGTGTCAGCCTCTGCCGGGATGCAGGGTCCCGCAGCTCGCACAGGTTCGGGCCGACTCGTCGCCGTAGAAGGCCTCGAACACGGGCGGCAGGTCGGCGACGATGTCCGTCACCTGCAGCTCGACGTCGTGGATGAGCGCATTGCAGGAAGGGCAGTACCACTGGAAGTGCTCGAGGACTCCGGGCTCCCGCGGGCGCTCGAAGACCAGGCCGAGCGAGCCGGCCTCAGGACGCTGTGGCGAGTGCGGGACGTTGCGCGGGAGCACCCACATCTCGCCTGGGCCGATGGTCACGGTCTGCCTGCCCGCCGCCGTCTGGAGGTCGACGTGCATGGTGCCCTTGAGCTGGTAGAAGACCTCCTCGTACGGGTCCACGTGGAAGTCGGTGCGCTGGTTGGGGCCGCCGACAACCATCACGATGAAGTCCTGCTGTCCCGGGAACACCTCCTTGTTGCCGACGGGTGGGCGCAGGTTCGGGCCGTGCTCAGCGAGCCAGCCCTCGAAGTCGAGCGTCTCCAGTGGCACGTCCGGCAGGGTCATGGCTGGCTCCTCGGGCAGTAGGCGACGGCCTGCATCTCGATCAGCAGGTCGGGGTGGGGCAGTTCACGGACGGCGACGGTCGTGCGGGTGGGACCGTCCTCGGTGAAGAACTCGGCGTACGCGGCGTTGTATGCGGGGAAGTCCGCCATCTCGACGAGGAAGGCGGTGATCTGGACGAGGTCGCTCAGATCGCTACCAGCGGCGGCCAGGATGTCGCCGATGTTCTCGATGACTGCTCGGGTCTGAGCGGCGATGTCCAGGACCTTCTGCCCGTCCACCGTGTCGACTCCGACGAAGGTGTCATCGGGACGCCGGCTCGACGTCCCCGACACGAAGATGAAGTCGCCCGCGCGCTTGGCGTGGGGGAAGCGTCCGCGAGGAGTGGCCTTGCCAGAGACGAGATGGCTCTCGACGCTCATGCGTCCTCCGATCCGGTGATGCGCTTGAGCACTGCGACACCGACCACAGCGGCCCCTATCGCGAGGCCGCCCACCGCGGCGGTCAGTGCCTGCTTCTGTCTCCGCGAGCGAGCGACCACATCCGCATAGGGCATGGTGGTGAACGACACCAGTTCGTACCGAGACCGGTAGATCCCGGGTAGCAGCCGCTCCAGCCCGTGCTCGATCCTCTTCGCGATCAGGAAGGTCGGGGAGCCGACCTTGTCGCGCATCTCGACGAAGTTCTCCTTGGCCAACTGGGCGATGGCTTCCGCGTTGGGACGTCGCCGCTCCTGGTACATGGGCAACGCGAGCGTCCAGTCGTCCGCCACCTCGGCCAGGCAACGGTCGAGCTCGACCACGTCCTCGAAGCCGCAGTTCGCGCCCTGGCCGAAGAACGGCAGGATCGCGTGCGCCGCGTCGCCGAGCAGGGCCACCCGGCCGTTGGCCTGCCACGGGTCGGTGTGCACGGTTGCCAGTGGACCGACCGGGTTGGCCTGGAAGTCCTCGACGAGCGTCGGCATCAGGCTCAGCGCATCGCCGTAGTGCGTCCGGAAGTGCTCCTCTACCTGCACGGGCGTGGACAGGTCGTCGAAGTCCCTCTTGGGCCAGAACAGCGTGCACGTGAAGGTTCGGTCGGGGTTCGGCAACGCGATCATCATCGAGGCACCCCTGGGCCAGATGTGCAGTGCGTCGGGATCGAGCGCGAACTGCCCATCACTCGGCGGGATGCTCAGCTCCTTGTAGCCGTGGTCCTCCGTGTCGGTCACCACCTGGAGCCGGCCGGCGGCCTCCAAGGATGCGCGGACGATGCTGGCGAAGCCGTCGGTGGCGAGCACGATGTCCGGGCGGACCCGCTCGGTGCCGTCAGGGGACTCGAAGTCCAGGGTGTTCGAGGCGAGGTCGAATCCCGTGCACCTGCGGTCGAAGTGGAGGGTGACACCGGGAGTCGCCTCCGCGGCGTCCAGCAGCGTCTCGTTGAGCGCACTTCGGCTGATCGAGTTGATGGCCAGCTCGCCGTCCGCCGAATATGACTGGAAGGTCAGCGTGCCGTCGACGGCGTGCATCATGCGTCCGTGCATGGGCAGGGCCGGTGCCATCACCGACTCGACGAGGTCGATGCGCCGCAGTGCGTCCAGGCCGCGCTCGGACAGCGCGAGGTTGATGGAGCGGCCGCGCTCGGACGTGCCGGCACGCGGATCCGGACGCCGCTCGTACACGTCGACCTGGTAGCCGCGTCTGCCCAGATAGCAGGCCAGCAGCGACCCGACCAGCCCGGCACCGCAGACGGCGACCCTCGTGTCCGCCGGATTCGTCATGCCAGCCCCTCCCCGGTCAGTTCCCAGCTCAGCGCGTCTGCCGCTCTCCAGCAGTCGTGGAACGTGCAGTACAGCGGTGCCGGGGCCAGCCGCACGATGTCGGGCCGGCGATCGTCTGCCACCACCCCCCAGTTCTCGCTGAGACGTTCGGTGAGCTCGCCCGCATCCACGGGCACGCGCACGGACAGCTGCGCGCCGTGCCGCTCATCCTCGGCCGGCGTGACGATGGTGGCCCGCGCCCGCTCCGGGAGCGTCTCCAGGAGGCCGCGGAGGTAGCCGGTCAGGTGCAGGCTCCGATCGCGGATGGGTCCCATCCCGACGGCATCGAAGATCTCTAGCGAGGTGCGCACCGGTCCCATGGCGAGGATCGGCGGATTGGAGAGCGCCCACGCGTCAGCGGTGGGCGGGGGGTCGGAGAGAGGGAGCATGTCGAACCTGCTCGCCGGATTCGTGCTCCACCAGCCCTCGAGCCGCGGCACGCCCGGTTCGTCGAGGTGCCGGGCATGGATGAACGCGCCGGCCACGGCTCCCGGGCCAGAGTTCAGGTACTTGTACGAGCACCAGGCAGCGAAGTCGACGTCCCAGTCGTGGAGTTCCAGTGGGATGTTGCCGACCGCATGGGCAAGGTCCCAGCCGACGCTTGCGCCGATGCTGTGGCCCGCTGCGGTGATGGCCGGCATGTCCATCACCTCTCCGGTCAGGTAGTTGACGCCGCCGATCATCACCGTGGCGATGGAGTGCGCGTGGTCGTGCAGCGTCTTGAGCACGTCCTCGGTACGCAGTACGTCCTCACCCGGACGCGGCTGCAGGCGCAGGACCGCAGTGTCGGGGTCGTGCCCTCGCAGTGCGACGTGGCTGCGGACCGCGTAGGAGTCGGAGGAGAAGCACCGGTCCTCGATGACGATGCGGTGCCGGATCGCCGTCGGCCGGTAGAACGAGGCGAGCAGCAGGTGCAGGTTCACGGTCAGCGAGTTCATGATCACGACCTCCCGCGGCTCCGCGCCGACCAGTCGCGCGGCTGGCTCGCGCAACTGCTCGTGGTACGGGAACCACGGTCGGGGAGCGTCGAGGTGACCGTGCACGCCGTACTCCTCCCAGGCGTCCAGGTCGGCCATCAGTTCGGCTCTGGTGGCGCGGGGCTGGAGGCCGAGGGAGTTGCCGGCGAGGTAGGCGGTCAAGGGGAATTCGCCCCCCACGGCCGGAGGGATGAGGAAGTCCGACCGACGCAGGGCCGAGTCCGGCTGGGCGTCCTGCTGGAGGGCGTAGTCCTCGCTCGTGTCGGTCGTCACGTCAGTCATTCAATACCCGCGGACCGGCGAGCGACGCCAGTTCGCTCAGGACGGTCGGCCATGCCGTGGAATCGGGATCGATGAGCTCGAAATGACCCGCATCAGGCAGGGCGAGCAGGGGTGTCCCCGTGGCCGATGCATACCGCTGGGACAGGCGCAGTGGCACGAGTGCGTCGCGCTCTCCGTGGACGATGCGCACGGGGATCGCCGGTGGGGGCCCCAGCGCCGGGTCGAGGTCTCGGCGGCTCGCCGCAGGGCCACCGAGGAAGTCGCGCACCGCACCTCCGTCGAGCTGCTCCTCGTCTGCGGCTGCCAGATCGGCCACCGGGGCGAGGGCCAGGCACCCGGCGGCCCGCTGTTCCGGATCGGCCGCGAGCAGCAGGGCCAGGTGTCCGCCGGCGGAGTGGCCGACCAGCACCGGGTGGTTGGTGAGTCCGGGGCCATCGGTGGAGCCGGTCGTGGCGAGGACCTGGCGCAGGTCGGTCACGGCGAGGTCGGGACGGCCTGGCTCACGTCGGTACTCCGGCAGCAGCACCAGGTAGCCCACGGACGCGAGGGCCGTGGCCATCGCCCGCAGGTGGTGGCGGTCGTACTCCGACCGCCAGAACCCGCCGTGCACGAGCACCACGTCGCCCTGCCGAGGCCCGGCCGGGCGGTACACGTCCGCCACTCCGTCCGGTCCGGGGCGGAAGCGCCACTCGTCGTCGGGAGGCCTTCCGGGCCGCCCCAGCACCGACCGGTCCTCGCCGTCGTCCATCACCCGTCGAGTATGCCGCCGCGCCTACACTGACAGCGATGTTCGACATCGTGGCGCCGGCACAGGAGACGGGGCTGGCCTGGTGGCCGGTCGTCGTCGTGATCGCCGCCCTCATCGTCCTGAACATCGTGAACAACCGGGTGGCTCCGCAGACGCACTACCTGCTGTGGGCGTTCGGCGGATCCGTTCTCCTGCTCGCGTTCGGGCTCCTGGACGGCAACTCATGGACGGACATGGGGCTCGGCTGGTCCTACCTGCTGCCCGGATTCGTCTGGGCCGCCGTCTGCATCGGCGGGGTCACCGCCGTGTACCTGATCGGCTCGGCCTTCCGGAAGACCCGCACCGCCTTCCACGACGAGCGGATGGCGGAGATGAGCGGCGGTCGGATCATGTTCCAGGCGCTGATCGAGGTGCCGCTGGGGACCGTGCTGCTCGAGGAGATCGCGTTTCGCGCGGTCCTGCTGTCGATGCTCGTCCGGCGCCTCGGGCTCGGCTGGGGACTTGCGGTGTCCGCGGTGCTCTTCGGCCTGTGGCACATCCTGCCCAGCATCGGCACCCACGAGCAGAACCCCGCGCTGGGATCGATGGTGGGGGAGGGCCGCAAGGGCAACATCCTCGCGGTGCTGCTGAGCGTGCTCACCACATCCGTCGCCGGCGTCCTGTTCGCCGGCCTTCGGCTGCTGTCCGGCAGCGTGCTCGCGCCGATGGGCCTGCACTGGGCGACGAACGGACTCGGCTACGCCTTCTCGTGGCTGCTCATCCGAGAGCGGAACCGCCGCATCGCGCGACACCGTCGGGCGGTGCGGCTGCGGCTGGACGAACGTCGGAGCAGGCAGCAGGAGGGGGACCCCGAGTCCGGGGGAGTCGAATGACAGCCGTGGGATTCACCCCCTACGATGACGCGAGGTCAGTCAGGACATGAGGGAGCAGGGCATGGACGCAGCGCGATCGCCACTCGAGCACGGGGCGACCACGCTCACCGACCGCGACCGCCGGATCCTGGAGTTCGAGCGGCAGTGGTGGAAGTACGCGGGCGCCAAGGAGCAGGCCGTCCGCGATCTCTTCGACATGAGCGGCACCCGCTACTACCAGATCCTCAACGGCCTGATCGACACCCCGGAGGCACTGGCCTTCGATCCGATGCTGGTTAAGCGGTTGCGTCGGATGCGTGCCTCCCGCCAGCGGGCGAGGTCCGCGCGACGCCTCGGCATCGAGCTCAGCGGGCGGTAAGGCCCCCCTAATCTGTTGTCTAGACAACAGATTACGGTACTTGGACGTCCATCATCACGGTTGCGTAACGATTCGGCTGTAACGCCATGTAACCGATTTCATCGAGTCTTCATCGGACGTACATTTGAGGCACATTGCGCGGGGAGGCTTCCGCCCCCGCATTCCCATGAACGGCCGGATTCGGCCGAAGAGAGAGGACCACTATGCGCAGGTCTCTGCGTGCGCTCGTGGCCGCCCCTGTGGTGGCAACGGTCGCCTTTGGTTCGCTGCTCGCCGCCCCCGTGGCGAACGCAGCGGACAACACGATCACCGTCTGGGTCGACCAGAAGCGGATCGACAACTACCGCGAGGTGTTCTCGAGCGGCAGCTACGCCGGTTACAAGATCAACCTGGTGCCGAAGGACTTCGGCAAGATCCGCGACGAGCTGAAGACGGTCTCGGCTGGCTCTGCCCCCGACGTCATCAGCGGCGCGCACGACTGGACCGGCGATCTCGCCGCCAGCGGCCTGATCGTCAAGCTGAACGTCCCGTCGAAGACCATCAAGGCGCTCTCCCCGTTCGCCCTGCAGGGCTTCCGCTACGGCACCGGCATCTACGGCATCCCGACCCAGATCGAGAACGTCGCGATGATCACCAACGCGAAGCTCGTGCCGACCCAGCCGAAGTCCTGGAGCCAGCTGTCCACGCAGGCACTCGCGCTGAAGAAGGCCAAGAAGGTCACGGTGCCGTTCGCCGTGCCGCAGGGCGCCAACGGTGACGCGTACCACATGTACCCGCTGTTCAGCGGCCTCGGTGGCTACATCTTCGGCACCAACCCGTCCGGCTCGGTCAACGTCAAGAACGTCGGCCTGGACAACAAGACCTTCCGTGCGAACCAGTCCCAGATCGATGCCTGGAACAAGACCGGCCTGATCAACTCGAAGGTCGACTACGGCATCGCCAAGACCGCCTTCACCACCGGCAAGTCGCCGTTCTGGATCACCGGTCCGTGGGAGCTCGAGGCCATCAAGGCCCTGCCGTTCAAGTACCGCGTCACCACTGTTCCGGCGATCGTCGCCGGCATCCAGGCCGTGCCGTTCCTCGGCGCTCAGGGTGCGATGGTGACCAAGTACGCCGCGCAGAATGGCGTGCAGGTGGGCGCGAACGCGCTCGTCACGCAGTTCATGGCCAGCGCGCCGTACCAGGCGAAGCTCGCCGCCGCCGACGGCCGTACCCCGGCCAACAAGATCGCCGCGGCGAACGTGTCCGACCCGGTGCTGAAGGCCTTCTCGGCCGCCAGCAACGGTGGCGTGCCGATGCCGAACGTCCCGCAGATGGCTTCCGTCTGGGGCGCACTCGGCGGCGCGTGGGTGAACTCGACGAAGGGTGCCAGCGCCATCCCGGCTGCCAAGTCCTTCGCGCAGGCCCAGGCGACGGTCAAGAAGGCCATCGCGGCCGGCTGAACCGGCTGAACCACCGGACGCGGGGATCCTCGAAACACCGAGGATCCCCGCGTTCGTTGCCCTAGTGTCCACTCACCAGTCGTGAGCGAGGAGCGCGATTCGCGATGCAGGAGTTGATTTCCCGCTTCGGCGGGACCCCGGCACTCATCATCAAGTTGCTGTTCCTCGGCCTCATCAACGGTGCCGCGATCTGGGCGATCCCCGCGCTGCTGAGCACCCAGAACTGGGTGATGCTGGCCGTCCTCGTCGCCTGCACGCTCGCCCTCGACTTCTTCATGCTCGGCAAGCGGTTCGTCCCCGGCAAGTACGTGATCATCGGTGCCGTCCTACTGCTGGTCTTCACGATCATCCCGATCCTCTACACCGTCGCGCTCGCGTTCACCAACTACTCCACGGGCCACATCGGTACCAAGGAAGAGGCCATCGCGGCCATCCAGCGCGACTCGGTCGCACAGACCGAGGGCGCGGCTCTCTACGACATGCTGCCGCTGTACGACGAGGCGCAGAACGTCGTCTTCGCGTTGACGGAGGTCCTCGAGGAGGCCGAAGAGGTCCCGGTCGAGGAGACCCCGGATCTCGGCGAGGGTGGCGACGAGGTCCAGACCGAGTTCGGTGAGGGCGAGGTCCAGACCGAGTTCGGCGAGGGCGAGGTGCAGACCGAGTTCGGCGGAGACGAGGGCGCGAGCCCCGAAGCGAGCGTCCAGACCGAGTTCGGCGAGGGCGAGGTGCAGACCGAGTTCGGTGAGGGCGAGGTGCCCACCGACGTCGAGCAGAGTGCCCTCGACGATGGCGACCTGAACCTCGCGGTCTCCGAGCCCGAGGGCGGCTGGCCGCCCACCTACATCGGCACCAACGACGGGCTGGATCCGGTGCCGCCGGGTGATGTCCAGCGCGACGAGTTCGGCACCGTGATCGGCGTGACCGGGTACGAGACGGTTCCCGAGGCCGACTACCCGTCCCTCGACACGGCGATCGCCACCATCAAGGTTCCCGGCCCCAATGGCGGTTTCATCGTGGCGGAGGGCTTCAACTCCGCTGTCGAGTTGACCCCCGTGGTGGTCTACGACGCCGCGACCGACACCTTCACCAACGTGCAGACCGGTGCGGTCTACGTGGACAACAACGAGGGCTCGTTCGTCAACCCGGACAACCCCGACGACGAACTGCTGCCCGGCTGGCGGGCCAACATCGGCTGGTCCAACTTCGCCTCCATCCTGACCAACCCCGACGTCAGCGGTCCGTTCCTCTACGTGTTCGTCTGGACGTTCGTGTACGCCCTGCTCACGGTGGTGCTGACGTTCGCCGTCGGCCTCACGCTGGCTATCGCGCTGAACAAGCCCGGCATGCGGGGCCAGCGGATCTATCGCTCCCTGCTCATCGTCCCGTACGCGGTGCCTGCCTTCCTGTCGGTGCTGGTGTGGGCAGGTCTGCTCAACGACGACTTCGGCGCCATCAACACGACCCTGGGCACCAGCATCCCGTGGCTGTTCGACCCGTTCTGGGCCAAGGTCTCCTGCCTGGTCGTCAACCTGTGGCTGGGCGTGCCCTACATGTTCCTGGTCTCGACAGGCGCCCTGCAGGCGATCCCGAGTGAGCTGCAGGAGGCGGCCCGCATCGACGGTGCCCGCAACTTCCAGGTCTTCCGGCTGGTCAACCTGCCGCTGCTTCTGGTGGCGCTCACACCATTGCTGGTTGCGTCGTTCGCGTTCAACTTCAACAACTTCAACAACATCTACCTGCTGACCGGTGGTGGCCCCGCGATCGAGGGGTCCGCGATCGCGGGTGCTACCGACATCCTCATCAGCTACACGTACAAGATCGCGTTCGCGGCCGGCAAGGGCAACGACTACGGCCTGGCCAGCGCGATCTCGATCATCATCTTCCTGATCGTCGGCACCATCTCGGCGATCACCTTCGCCCGATCCAAGGCCCTGCGGGAGGAGCGCTCATGACCGCCGAGATCGTCGCCCCGCCGATGCCCAAGGCCCGTCGCCGCACGTTCGGCGGCTGGGTCCGGCATACCGGTTGGCGGCACATGATCGCGTGGATCGCCATCGCTGCTGCACTCTTCCCGGTGCTCTGGGTCATCAGCGCGGCCTTCACCGAGGACCCGTCGATCAGCAGTAGCGCACTCGTCCCGACGAGTCCGACCCTGGCGAACTTCGAGACCCTCTTCACCAACCCGGACCAGCCGTACGGGAACTGGTACATCAACACGATGATCGTCGCGTCCGTCTCGGCGTTCCTCACCGTGCTCATTGCCGCCGGTGCCGCCTATGCCTTCAGCCGCTTCCGTTTCAAGGGCCGCAAGGTCGGCATCATGTTCCTGCTGCTCGTCCAGATGTTCCCGCAGTTCCTGGCCCTGACAGCGATCTACATCATCATGGTGAACATCGGCGACGTGTTCCCGCCGATCGGGCTGGACACGCTGGCCGGCCTGACCCTCGTCTATCTCGGTGGCGCGATGGGCGTGAACGCCTGGCTGATCAAGGGCTTCTTCGACACCATCCCGATGGAGATCGACGAGTCGGCCAAGGTCGACGGGGCCACGCACGGGCAGGTCTTCTGGGGCATCATCCTGCCGCTGGCCGTGCCCGTCCTCGCTGTCGTCGGCCTGCTCAGCTTCATCGGCACGATCAACGAGTTCATCATCGCCAGCGCCCTGATCCAGACGCCGTCCACCAAGACGCTCGCCGTCGGTCTGCAGGGCTTCATCGCGAACGAGTACTCGGAGAACTGGGGACCGTTCGCAGCCGGTGCACTGCTGGCGGCGATCCCGGTCGTCATCCTGTTCATGTTCCTGCAGAAGTTCATCGTCAGTGGCCTCACGGCGGGTTCGGTGAAGGGCTAGTGCTCACCCTCACGCCCGGTGTCCACCACGACGGGTCGCCCCTGTACGCCTCGAGCCTCTCGCCCCGGCTCGGCGAGAAGCTGACTCTGCGGCTGTGCACACGGCGCGAGCACCGGCCCGAGACCGTGGTGCTCCGGACGGTGCGCGACGGTGAGCCGCACGTCGTGACCGCCGACCTCGTCGACGACGGCGGCCCGGATGTGTGGTGGCAGGCGGAGATCGTCGTACGCAACGTGGAGACGCACTACCGGTGGCTGCTGGTCGGCGGCGCGTTCGACTTCGCCTGGCTCACCGCGGGCGGACTCGTCGACTACGACGTCCCGGATGCCACGGACTTCGTGATCAGCGCTACTCCGGCTCCGCCGGAATGGGTGTTGTCCTCGGTGATCTACCAGGTGTTCCCCGATCGCTTCGCGCGCGCGGCTGAGCGCGGAACGGGGACGGCGACGGCACCCGAAGGCGTCGACGCTGCCCTACTGGGTCGTGCCCTCGGGCGTGGACCGACAAGCCCGAGGGCCGGGGCAAGCACACCTCGCGTGAGTACTTCGGTGGGGATCTGGACGGGGTCCGCGAGCACCTCGACTACGTGGAGGACCTCGGCGCGAATGTGCTGTATCTGACGCCGGTGTTCCCGGCGGAGTCAACGCACCGCTACGACGCTGCGACGTTCGCCGAGGTGGATCCGTTGCTCGGTGGGGACGCCGCGCTCGATCGGCTGGTGTCGGCCGCACACGACGACGGCGTCAAGGTGATCGGCGACATCACGCTGAACCACTGCGGTCGGACGCATCCGTGGTTCGTGCGGGCGCAGGATGAGGCCGCGCCGGAGCGCGAGTACTTCCGGTTCGACTCCCACCTCAAGCATGGGTACGAGTGCTGGTTCAACGTGCCGACGCTGCCCAAGTTCGACTTGACCAGCCCGGCCCTCCGGCAGGCGCTCGTGCTCGCCCCGAATTCGCCGGTGCGCACGTGGGTGCGCGGTCCGAACGGCCTGGACGGCTGGCGCGTCGATGTGGCCAACATGGCTGGTCGCATGGGCTCCATCGACGTCACCCACGACTTCGCTCGAGACGTTCGCGAAGCGATGGCCAGCGAGGAGCCCGACCTGCTGCTCGTCGCGGAGCACGGTCATGACGCCAGCGGCGACCTGCTCGGAGACGGCTGGCACGGGACGATGAACTATGCCGGCTTCACCCGGCAGGTGTGGTGCTGGCTGCGCAGTGCCGACTTCCATGAGACCTTCCTGGGCCTGCCGGTCGAGGCGCCCGTCATCAGTGGCGAGCGAATGGTGGCCTCCCTGCAGGCGTTCCACGCCCGCATCCCCTGGCGCTCGCTGCTCGCCAGCTGGAACATCCTCGGCAGCCACGACACTGCGCGGATCCGAACCGTCGTCGGGTCAGCGGAGCGTCAGGTGGCTGCCCTCGCGCTGGCTGTCGGCCTGCCCGGTGTCCCGATGGTGTTCGCGGGTGACGAGATCGGCGCGACCGGCTGGTGGGGCGAGGATGCTCGTACGCCGTTCCCCTGGGGAGACGAGTCGTCGTGGGACATGGACACCCTGGCCGCCTACCAGGCCCTGATCGACATCCGGCGGTCGCGTCCCGCGCTGGCGACCGGCGGTCTCCGCTGGCTGGACGTTGGCGCCGACTCGGTCGCCTTCGTGCGCGAGCTCCCGGACGAAGCGGTTCTGGTCGTCGTCGCGCGCAGCCAGTCCGAGTCCATCAGGATCCCGTTGACGGACCTGCATGCACGTTCTGTCCATCACCTGTTCGGCTTCGACGCCGCGGTCGTCGCAGAACAGGTCGTCATCGATGTCCCGTCAGCAGGTGCTGGCGTGTGGCGAGTGGAGGGTAGGTAGTCATGGCCGATCTGGTTCTCGACAAGGTCGACAAGGTGTACGACAACGGCTTCCACGCCGTGAAGGACCTCTCCCTCGACGTCGAGGACGGCGAGTTCCTCGTACTCGTCGGGCCGTCCGGTTGCGGCAAGTCCACCGCCCTGCGGATGGTCGCCGGACTCGAGGACATCACCGATGGGACGGTCACCATCGGCGGCCGCGTGGTCAACGACATCGGTCCGCGCGACCGCAACATCGCCATGGTCTTCCAGAGCTATGCGCTCTACCCGCACATGACCGTGGGCGAGAACATCGGCTTCGGCCTGGCCCTGCGGCACGAGCCGAAGCTCACCATCAAGGAGAAGGTCGGAAAGGCGGCCGGCATCCTCGACCTGACGTCGATGCTCACGCGCAAGCCGAAGCAGCTGTCCGGTGGCCAGCGTCAGCGCGTGGCCATGGGTCGCGCCATCGTGCGGGACGCCCAGCTCTTCCTGATGGACGAGCCGCTGTCCAACCTCGACGCGAAGCTGCGCGTGCAGATGCGGGCGGAGATCGCCGGGCTCCAGCGCGAGATGGGCACCACCACTCTCTACGTGACCCATGACCAGGTGGAGGCGATGACGATGGGGCACCGCGTCGCCGTCCTTCGCCTGGGGGAGCTGCAGCAGGTGGCGGCGCCGCAGGATCTCTACGACAACCCCGACAACGTCTTCGTGGCGGGCTTCATCGGCACGCCGCCGATGACCCTCTTCCACGCCGGCCTGGTGATCGAAGGAGACTCCGTCCGAGTCAAGGTTGGTCCGCAGGAGATCCCGTTGCCTCGCGAGGTCCTGGACCAGCGGCCCTCCCTGCGCGAGCACAACAACACCGAGCTCATCGCGGGGATTCGTCCTGAGGACATCCACGCGGCGCCGGGGGAGGGGACCGTCCCGCTGCACGCCACCGTCGTGCTGGCCGAGGCGCTGGGCTCGTCCGTCCACATCACCTTCGCGCTGGAGGGGACTCCCGTGGACGAGTCGCGGCTGGGCAGCGGTCTGGCGAAGGACGAGGACGAGGACGTCACCCGACTCGGTCATGGCCTGGACATCCAGGGGACGGCGATCTTCCCGCCGCGGATGCACTTCGCCACCGAGGAGCCGGTGATCATCAACGTCGATCCCTCGCGGATGTACTTCTTCGACCTGGAATCGGGTCTTGCGATTCGCTAGCAGCCTGCTCGCCTCGGCGTCCGTCGTGGCGCTCGCGGTCGGGGTCGCTGGCCCCACGGCGTCGGCGGAGAGTTCCCTGACCGGGCTCGCATCACCGCCCGTGCGGTCCCCGATCGCGTCGGACACGTTCTACTTCGTGATGACCGACCGCTATCGAGACGGCGATCCGGCGAACAACACGGGCGGGGCAGCAGGCGGGCTGGAGCAGACGGGCTACCTGCCCGAGTCGGAGTCGTACTTCCACGGCGGCGACCTGGCTGGGCTGACCGGCCGTTGCGATCCCGCCGATCCGGACGACGACGGGCTGGCCCGGCTCAAGCGGCTCGGCTTCACTGCCGTCTGGATCACCCCGCCCTTCGTGCAGCGAACCGTGCAGGGATCGAGCGCCGCCTACCACGGCTACTGGTTCCTCGACATCACCCGGCCCGACCCTCACCTCGGGACCGAGGCGGAGTTCGCGGCCTTCATGGGCTGCGCGAAGAAGCTGGGCATCAAGGTCTTCCTCGACGTCGTGGTGAACCACACCGCTGACGTCATCTCCTACCCGCAGGGACCGGCGTTCGTGTCGCTGTCGAAGCGCCCCTACCGCACGGCGGCGGGCCGGGTGTTCGACCCGTGGGACTACGCCACCGGGACCGCGTTCCCGCGGCTGTCCGCCAAGCGGAGCTTCGCGAAGACGCCGGTCGTCGCGCCTGAGTTCGCGACCGCGAAGAGGCCGGCGGTGCTCAATCAGGTCACTCGCTATCACAACCGCGGCGACATCTCCTGGGGCAGTTGCGTCGGCCGCTGCGAGATGGACGGCGACTTCAGCGGCCTCGACGACCTGATGACGGAGGACTGGACCGTCGTCCGTGCGCTGGCGGACGCCTACGGCGACTGGATCACGAAGTACGGCGTGGACGGCTTCCGCATCGACACCGCCAAGCACGTCGACCCGTACTTCTTCGGCCGTTGGCTCCCATTGATCGACGCCAAGGCCGACGCAGCTGGCAAGCCGTCCTTCACGACCTTCGGCGAGGCGTGGTACGTCGACGCTGCCGAGCTGGCTGACTTCCAGCAGGCACGCGGCTTGCCCTCCGTGCTCGACTTTCCGTTCCAGGACGCGGTGCGGCAGTACGCGACCGGTCGGGCGGGCGGCGGCCTGCTCGCGGCGCTGTTCGCCGAGGACGACTACTACACGTCGGCCACGACGAACGCCTACGGGCTGACGACGTTCCTGGGCAACCACGACATGGGTCGCATCGGCTTCTTCCTCACCACCCAGTCCCAGGACTCAGGCGCGGCGCTGCTGGAACGGGACCGGCTTGCGCACGACGTCCTCTACCTGACGCGTGGCGTGCCCATCGTCTACTACGGCGATGAGGTGGGCATGACGGGCTCCGGCGACGGGACCGACAAGAGGGCCCGCCAGGACATGTTCCCGACCGAGGTGAGCGAGTGGCAGCGTGAGGAGCGCATCGGCGGCCCTCCGATCGGCACGTCCTCCTCGTTCGGCGAGTCAACAGACCTGGAGCAGCACGTCGCCGCGCTGGCACGTTTGAGGTCCGCCCACCCCGCCCTGGCCACGGGCGCGTTCCTCCCGCGAGGAAGCAGCGGCTCCGTGTTCGCCGCCAGCCGCATCGATCCGACGACGCGCACCGAGTACCTCGTCGCGTTCAACTCCGGGTCAGCCGAGGGCTCCATCGTGGTGACGCCGGCGACGCCGGGGGCGCGCTGGACGACGCTGCTCGGCTCCGGAAGCGCCGTGTCCGACGACGGCGCTGTGCGGGTGCGAGTCCCGGCGCGGTCCTCGGTGGCATTCGTCGCCGATGCCCCTCTACCTGCTCCTGGAGTGCCGCAGGTATCTCTGCGCTCCACCAAGGACCGGGTCACGGGCCGGTTCCGCCTCTCCGCCACGGTTCCGGGGAGTGACCCGTCGAGCGTGACCTTCCTCGTTCGCCGTCCCGGGCGGGCTTGGGCGGTGGCCGGGGTCGACGATGCACGGCCGTTCCGCATGTATCTACCGGCGGGCAAGGGCACCGTGCAGGTGGCGGCCGTGGTCCAGGATTCGGCGGGGCAGCGGGCCGCCAGCCCGATCCGCTCGCTTCGCATCGCACCGTTCCTCTAGCGGGCGCGGGCACCGCGACACACGGGCGGGTTCTGCGGAATGGGCCCTACCTGCTTACGATCGGGGCCGAGGATGGGTCACGATTCGGAGGGCAGCAACGTGCGGCGGTGGACACGAGGCTTGGCGATGGGGACTGCGGCGCTGCTCGCCGCGGGCGTCATCACGAGCGCACCCCCGGCCCAGGCGGCCGACGGAATCGTCATCTGGTCCGACCCGGCGCATGCCCCGGTCCTGGAGAAGCTGCTGGCAGGTGGCTATCAGGACACGCCCGTGACGGTGGTCGCCAAGGACCCAGCCACGGTGCGATCCGAGCTGACGACGGTGCGTCCGGTCGATGCTCCCGATCTCGTTTGGGGTGACCTGGCATGGACGGGTGAGCTCGCCTCCGCCGAGCTTCTCGTCCCGGTCCCGATGACCAAGAAGCGCCGAGCACTCTTCCGTGGCAACGTGCTCGTCGGATCCAACGTCGGGGGCGAGCGCTACGGAGTGCCCGTCCAGATCAGCAATCTCGCGTTGATCACCAACACGAAGCTGGTACCGCAGCAGCCCGCGACGTTCGCGGCCCTGAGCGCCCTCGCGCTGAAGCTGAAGAAGGACAAGAAGATCAAGCTGCCGTTCGCGCTCGCGCAGAGCGAGGGGACGTCGCCGTGGTCCACGTACCCGCTGTTCAGCGGGCTCGGTGGCTACCTGTTCGGTCGGTCGTCCGACGCCAGCCTCAACTCCGCCGATCTGGGCCTGGCCAACAAGAAGTTCCTCGGCAACAGCGACCAGATCGATGCATGGCGCGCCAGCGGACTGATCAAGTCGTCGGTGACCATCGAGCGGGCGAAGAACTCGTTCAGCAAGGGCAACTCACCGTTCTTCCTCGCCGGCCCGGAGGACCTCGAGTACCTGCTGGGCCTCGGCTTCCCCTACCGGATCGGGACGGTCCCGCCGATGGTCAGCGGCACCAAGCCGGTGCCGCTGCTCACCGTCCACGGCTTCATGGTCACCCGCTTCGCGGCGCGGCACGGGGTGGAGGAGCAGGCGCTGGCGCTGGCCGGCAAGAAGCTGTCTCGGGCCAAGCCGCAGCAGGCGCTGGCGGCTGCTCAGGGCTGGTTCCCGGCGAACACGAAGGCGGCGGCGACCGTCGCGACGGGCGGCGGCCGGATCCGGGCGATCGGCAACGCCGGGGTGGATGGGGTCACCATGCCCAACCTGCCCCAGGCGGCCGTCGTCTGGGGACCGTATGCGACGGCGTGGTCGACCTCGACCAGTGTCGATGCCGGGATCAACGCGAAGAAGGCCTTCCGGGGCGCTCAGCGAGAAGCCACGGCTGCCCTCGCGGGGGGCACCGCGCCGACCCCGACCGACACGGCCGACACCGGGACCCCCGCCTCCGGCTGACCCCTCCGCCGCCAGATTTGCACCGCTTCCCGGCTCAACTCTGCAGAGTTGAGCCGGGATCGGGGGATTTCTGCTGATTTGGGCCGGGAACCGGTGCAACTCTGGGTTTGCACTCGGGGGTGGGGAGTGCTAATTTTCTCGTTAGCACTCTGATCATACGAGTGATAATCCACACGGACGTTCCGGGAGGAACCGCCCCCATGGCAAAGATCATTGCATTCGACGAGGAGGCCCGTCGGGCCCTCGAGCGCGGCATGAACGTGCTCGCAGACGCCGTCAAGGTCACCCTGGGCCCGAAGGGCCGCAACGTCGTCCTGGAGAAGAAGTGGGGCGCCCCCACGATCACCAATGACGGCGTGTCCATCGCCAAGGAGATCGAGCTCGAGGATCCCTACGAGAAGATCGGCGCGGAGCTCGTCAAGGAGGTCGCCAAGAAGACCGACGACGTCGCCGGTGACGGCACCACCACCGCGACCGTGCTCGCCCAGGCGCTCGTGCGCGAGGGCCTGCGCAACGTCGCCGCTGGCGCCAACCCGATGGGCCTGAAGAAGGGCATCGAGCGCGCAGTCACCGTCGTCTGCGACGAGCTGCTCGCGATGGCCAAGGACGTCGAGACCAAGGAGCAGATCGCCTCGACGGCGGCCATCTCCGCGGGCGGCGACATGGAGGTCGGCGAGCTGATTGCCGAGGCCATGGACAAGGTCGGCAAGGAAGGCGTCATCACCGTCGAGGAGAGCAACACCTTCGGTCTCGAGCTCGAGCTCACCGAGGGCATGCGCTTCGACAAGGGCTACATCTCCGCCTACTTCATGACCGACCCCGAGCGCATGGAGGCCGAGCTGGAGGATCCCTACATCCTCATCGCCAACTCCAAGATCGCGTCGGTCAAGGACCTGCTTCCGCTCCTGGAGAAGGTCATGCAGTCCGGCAAGCCGCTGGTCATCATCGCCGAGGACGTCGAGGGCGAGGCCCTGTCGACCCTGGTCGTGAACAAGATCCGCGGCACCTTCCGATCCGTCGCCATCAAGGCGCCGGGCTTCGGTGATCGCCGCAAGGCCATGCTCCAGGACATCGCGATCCTGACGGGCGGCCAGGTCGTCTCCGAGGAGGTCGGCCTCAAGCTCGAGACCGCGACGCTCGACCTGCTCGGTCGTGCGCGCAAGGTCGTCGTCACCAAGGACGAGACCACGATCGTCGAGGGTGCGGGCGACGCCGAGCAGATCGCGGGCCGCGTCTCGCAGATCCGCGCGGAGATCGACAAGTCGGATTCCGACTACGACCGCGAGAAGCTCCAGGAGCGCCTCGCCAAGCTGGCCGGCGGCGTGGCCGTCATCAAGGTCGGCGCGGCCACCGAGGTCGAGCTCAAGGAGCGCAAGCACCGCATCGAGGATGCCGTTCGCAACGCGAAGGCAGCCGTCGAGGAGGGCATCGTGCCCGGTGGTGGCGTGGCCCTCATCCAGGCGATGAAGGCTGCCGGCCCGAAGATCGACGAGCTCGGTCTGACCGACGAGCAGGCGGTCGGCGCGAACATCGTGCGCGTCGCGGTCAACGCTCCGCTGAAGCAGATCGCCGAGAACGCCGGCCTCGAGGGCGGCGTCGTTGTGGAGAAGGTTCGCGAGCTCACCCCGGGTCACGGCCTTGACGCCGCGACCGGCGAGTACGTGGACATGATCGCGGCCGGCATCATCGACCCGGCCAAGGTCACCCGCTCCGCACTGCAGAACGCCGCGTCCATCGCGGGCCTGTTCCTGACGACCGAGGCGGTCGTCGCGGACAAGCCCGAGAAGTCGGCCCCGGCCATGCCGGGCGGCGACATGGGCGGCATGGACTTCTAGTCCCACGCACCACGAAGGGGCGGGATCCGAGAGGATCCCGCCCCTTCTGCATGTCGCCGACTGCTACGGGTTCCGTCGCAACGGCGGAGCGTTGCGACGGAACCCGTAGCAGTCAGTGGATGAGGACGTGCCTAGCCGAGGCGGAGCTGCGCCCCTTCGACGTCGAACACGTAGGTGCGCTGCGGGCGGACCTTGACGACGGTGCCGATCTTCGAGTGCAGGCCATGTCCGCGGGCGACCAGGTCGATCGGGCCGTCGGGCCCGGCGTAGGTGCCGTAGACGTAGGTGTCGGCGCCCAGCTCCTCGACGAGGGTGACGGTCATCTCCGCGCCCTCATCCGTGAGCTCCAGGTCCTCGGGACGAACGCCGAGGAGCACCTTCTTGCCGCTCGCCTTGGCCAGGATCTCCCGGTCGACCGGGACGGTGTAGCCGTTCATCACGACGCCGCCGTCGACGATCTCGGCGGTGATGATGTTCATGCTCGGCGAGCCGATGAAGGTGCCGACGAAGGCATTGGCCGGGTTGTCGTACAGCTCACGAGGCGAGTCCACCTGCTGGAGGATGCCGTCCTTGAGCACCGCCACGCGGTCACCCATCGTCATGGCCTCGACCTGGTCATGGGTGACGTACAGGGTCGTGGTGCCGAGCCGCTTCTGCAGAGCGGCGATCTGCGTACGGGTCTGGACGCGCAACTTGGCGTCGAGGTTCGACAGCGGCTCGTCCATGAGGAACACCTCGGGCTCACGGACGATGGCGCGACCCATGGCCACGCGCTGCCGCTGGCCGCCGGAGAGCGCCTTCGGCTTGCGGTCGAGGTACGGCTCGAGGTCGAGCAGCTGCGCCGCATCCTGCACCCGGCGATGAATCTCGTCCTTCGAGACCTTCTGGATCTTCAGCGCGAACGCCATGTTCTCCGCGACGGACATGTGCGGGTACAGCGCGTAGTTCTGGAAGACCATGGCGATGTCGCGGTCCTTGGCGGGGACGTGGGTGACGTCGCGGTCGCCGATCAGGATGCGCCCGGAGCTGATGGGCTCGAGCCCGGCGAGCATGCGCAGGGAGGTGGACTTGCCGCAGCCCGACGGGCCGACGAGAACCAGGAACTCGCCTTCGGCGATATCGAGGTCGAGGTGGGAGACGGCGGGCTTGGTGCCGCCGGGGTAGACGAGCGAAACGTCCTCGTACTGGACACGCTGGGTCATGCTGACTCCTTCTACCGGCAGGAACGTGCCGGACGATCCGAGTGGAAGGTGCACCCGGTCGGGTGCGGTCCCACCGTAGTGGACGACCGAGCGCCCGGGGGTGGACTCCCGAAGGACGGCCGCCGTCCTGCTGCAACTCGTTTGCATGCAGCCGACCGCAACGCGTATACCAAATCGTGATGCTTTTGTTGTGCCTTCATTGCCCTCCGGGGTTGCCTCGACCCCTCCTGCGCGATTGGATGGAAGCGTTTACGTCGCCCGAACCTGTGGGTCGGCGGAGCATCGTTCGGGGACCTTCCCCGTCGAAACCAACACGCAAGGAGATTCCATGACCGCATCGATGCGGCGCCGTGGAGCAGCCCTCGTCATGGGTGGTGCGGCAGCGACCCTGCTGCTTGCCGCTTGTGGTGGCGGTGACAGCTCCTCGAGCGAAGCCAGCAGCGAGGCTGCTGCCACCACTGAGGCCAGCGCCGAGGCCGGCGGCGACGTTGCCGCGGGTTGCGAAGCGTACGCCGACTACATGGGCAACGACGGCACCTCCGTGACTCTGTTCACGTCCGTCCTGCCCCCCGAGCAGCAGCGCTACGAAGATGCCTGGAAGCCCTTCGAGGACTGCACCGGCATCGACATCGTCTACGAAGGCAGCGATCAGTTCGAGGCTCAGCTGCCCACCCGTATCGCCGGCGGCAACGCCCCCGATCTCGCGTGGATCCCGCAGCCCGGTCTGCTTGCCAAGCTCGTCGAGCAGGGTGGCCCGGTCGCGGCGCCCGAGGGTGTCGCCGCCAACGTCGACCAGTACTGGAACCCGGCATGGAAGGCCTACGGCAGCGTCGACGGCACCTTCTACGGTGCGCCGAACAGCTCCAACATGAAGTCCTTCGTGTGGTACTCGCCGACGGTCTTCGCGGAGAAGGGCTACACCGTTCCCACCACGTGGGACGAGCTCTTCACGCTCAGTGACCAGATGGTCGCCGACGGCATCAAGCCGTGGTGCGGTGGCATCGAGTCCGGTGGCGCCACTGGTTGGCCGGCCACTGACTGGCTGGAGCAGGTCGTCCTGCGTCAGCAGGGTGGCGACGTGTACGACCAGTGGGTCGCGCACGAGGTGCTGTTCAACTCGCCCGAGATCACTCAGGCCATGGACACCATCTCTGGCTGGATGAAGAACCCTGACTACGTCAACGGTGGCTTCGGCAACGTCCAGACCATCGCGACGACCGCGTTCCAGGATGCTGGCAAGCCGATCCTCGACGCCCAGTGCGGGATGCTCCAGCAGGCCTCGTTCTACGCGGCCCAGTGGGAGTCCTTCAAGCCGGGTGCGGTTGTGGCTGAGGACGGCGACGTGTTCGCCTTCTTCCTGCCGCAGATCAGCGACGAGTTCCCGAACCCGGTCGTCGGTGGCGGCGAGTTCACCACCGCGTTCTCGGATCGTCCTGAGGTCCAGGCCGTCCAGACGTACCTGTCCTCCCCGGAGTACCACACCGCTCGTGCGGCACAGCCCGGTGGCTGGGTCTCCGCGAACAGTGGCGTTCCGCTGGACACGTACACCGACGCGATTGCCCAGCTGTCCGCACAGTTCCTCACTGATCCCAACGGCATCTTCCGCTTCGATGCCTCGGATCTGATGCCGGCTCCTGTCGGCGCCGGTGCGATGTGGACGCAGATGACCGCTTGGTTCGGCGAGGACAAGCCGACCGAAGAGGTCCTGCAGGCGATGGACGACGCATGGCCCGCGTCCTGACCTAACGGTCGCCGCTAGTTGTACAGATTGACTGAGGGCCGGGGCTCCGAGGGTGTAGACACACTCTTGGACCCCGGCCCTCAGCCATGACCGCATGAAGGACGGGTTCCGATAGGCAGTCCGTAGGGATTCAGCACACGTACGGAGCGAGGAGGTTCGGTGGAAGAGATCACTGCCGGCCTGGCGAAGGTGGCAACGGGCTTCGCGGCCATTGCGGTCTTCCTGGGTCTGCTGCTCATCATCTTCTTCATTGGCGCCAGAGCGAAGGGGAAGCTGCAGTTCCCCGCCGCCATGATCGTGTTCCTCGGGCCGGCGGTGCTGCTGCTGTCCTACGGATTGATCGCCCCAGCCGTCCTGACCACCTTCGGCAGCTTCAAGGGCCCGAACGGCGAGGACTTCGTCGGGCTCGCCAACTACGGGTGGATCTTCACGGTCGAGGCCAATCGCACCTTCCTGATCAACACCGCACTGTGGATCGTCATCGCCCCGCTGGTCTCCACGGGCATCGGCCTGATGCTCGCGCTGCTGCTCGACCGCATGCGCAGGGAGTCGATCTCGAAGTCCCTGATCTTCATGCCCATGGCCATCTCCTTCGTGGGCGCGGGCATCATCTGGGGCCTCGTCTACGAGTACCGCGACCCGGCCCAGGAGCAGGTCGGCCTGCTGAGTCAGGTCGTGATGTGGCTGGGCGTGGAGGAACCGCCCAACTGGCTGCTCTTCCAGCCATGGAACAACTTCTTCCTGATGGTGATCATGATCTGGATCCAGGTCGGCTTCGCCATGGTCGTCCTCTCTGCCGCCATCAAGGCCATCCCCGGCGACGTCGTCGAGGCGGCCGAACTCGATGGCGCCACGGGTTGGAAGCTCTTCAGCAGGGTCACCATCCCGATGGTCCGCAGCACGCTGATCGTCGTCCTCACCACGATCGTCATCGCCGTCCTCAAGGTCTTCGACATCGTCCGCGTCATGACGAACGGCAACTTCGGTACCCAGGTCGTCGCCAACGAGATGTACGCACAGGCGTTCGTCCAATTCGATGTCGGACGGGGCAGTGCGCTCGCCGTGGTGCTGTTCGTCGCGATCATCCCGCTGATCGCCTACAACGTCATGCAGCTGCGAAAGGAGCGGACGATCCGATGAGCGTCGAAGCCCACGAGGTCATCCCGATCCCACAGCCCCGCGAGGAGTCCATCCCCGAGGCGGCCCGGCGCAAGCTCAGCAGCCCTTGGGCCACGGGCCTGGTCATCCTCATCACGATCCTGTGGACCATCCCGACCTTCGGCCTCCTGGTCACCTCGCTGCGGCCGTCCGAGCAGGCCCAGAATTCCGGCTGGTGGACGATCTTCACCGACCCGGCGCTCACGCTGAGCAACTACAGCGAGGTCCTCACCGGCGGCAGCGTGATCCCGAACGGCATCGAGCCCTACTTCTGGAACTCGTTCGCCATCGCGATCCCGGCCGCGATCTTCCCTCTGGTCATCGCGTCGATGGCCGCCTACGCGATCGCCTGGATCCCGTTCAAGGGGTCGACGTTCCTCTTCTTCACCATCTTCGCCCTCCAGGTGATCCCGCTGCAGATGTCACTGCTGCCGCTGCTGACGATGTTCAACAAGGGCTGGAGCCTGGGGCCGATCCCACTGTTCCCAGACCTGAACAAACCCGGGTCGGAGCAGTCGCTGTTCGTCGGCACGTACATCCCCCTGTGGGTCGCGCACACGATGTTCGCGTTGCCACTGGCGATCTTCCTGCTCCACAACTTCGTCAGCCAGCTGCCGCGCGAGCTGTTCGAGGCGGCCAGGGTGGACGGCGCCAGCCACTTCCTGATCTTCCGCAAGCTGGTGCTGCCGCTCACCGTTCCGGCCATCGCATCATTCGCGATCTTCCAGTTCCTGTGGGTCTGGAACGACCTGCTCGTCGCTCTGACGTTCGCGGGAGGCACTCCTGACGTGGCGCCGATCACGGCCTATCTAGCGAACATCAAGGGCTCCTACGGCGCACAACTGCATCTCGTGACGGCTGGCGCGTTCATCGCCATCGTGGTCCCCCTGATCGTCTTCTTCTCGCTGCAGCGCTTCTTCGTGCGCGGTCTGCTGGCTGGCTCAGTCAAGGGGTAACGATGGACCTGGACTTCCCGCCGGGCTTCGAGCTCGGTGTGGCTACTTCGGCATGGCAGATCGAGGGCGACGTCGCCGGTCGTGGCCGGTGCAACTGGGATGACTTCTCGGAGATCCCGGGGACGATCGTCGACGGGGCCACGGGTGAGCCGGCCTGTGATCATGTGCATCGCCTCGATGAGGATCTCGACCTGCTGTCCTGGCTCGGTGTGGATGCCTACCGGTTCTCGATCTCCTGGCCTCGGGTCATGCCGACAGGCTCCGGGGCGCTGTCCGAGAGCGGTCTCGAGTTCTACGACCGGCTTATCGACGGTCTGCTGGCGCGCGGCATCCGGCCGGTCGCCACGCTGTTCCACTGGGACCTGCCGAGCCCGTTGGAGGAGGCCGGCGGCTGGCCCAACCGGGATACCGCCTACCGGTTCGCCGACTACGCGGCTGCGATGGGGGAGCGCTACGCCGATCGGGTCGACCGGTGGGCCACCCTCAACGAGCCATGGTGCTCGGCGTTCCTCGGGTACAGCTCCGGCTACTTCGCGCCGGGTCGCCAGGAGCCGGGCGCCTCGCTGGCCGCGGCGTACCACCTGATCCTCGGGCACGGCCTCGCGATCGAGCGACTGCGCGGGGCGGGCGCACGCAATCTCGGCATCGTCCTCAACCTCATTCCGGTGATCGCGGAGGACGAGTCGATGGCGGAGGTAGCCCGTCACATCGACGGCCTGCAGAACCGCATCTTCCTGGACCTGCTGGCGGGCAACGGCATCCCCGACGACCTGCGGGAGTCCTGCTCGTCCGTGACCGACTGGTCATTCGTGCGCGAGGACGACAACCCGATCCTGTCGGCACCCATCGACTGGCTCGGCGAGAACTACTACTCCGTGATGCGGGTGGCGGGGCCGGGCGCGGCCGAGGCCCACGCGGTCGGCCAGGACACGGCCGCATTCCCGGCCTGCCCCCCGATGCAGTTCGCTCCGCGCCCGCCGTTCACGGACATGGGCTGGGAGGTCTACCCCGACGGCCTCGAGCTGGCGCTGCGCAAGGCGACGGATCACCTGCCGGCGGTTCCGCTGTGGATCTGCGAGAACGGGGCCGCCGTGGCCGAGGACACCGTCGACGGCCAGATCCACGATCCCCTGCGGATCGAGTACATCCGGGACCATCTGCGGACCCTCCTGCGCAGTCGTGACCGTGGCTTCGACGTGCGGGGCTACTACGCCTGGAGCCTGATGGACAACCTCGAGTGGGCGTCCGGGTGGACCAAGAAGTTCGGAATCGTGCGCGTCGATCCCGCCACCGGGACACGTACGCCGAAGGACAGCGCCCGCTGGTACCGCGACGTACTGGCCGCCCGTCGGTGACGTGCTGAGGCTGCCCGACGCGTGGGTCTGGGACTGCTGGTTTCTCGACGACGGTGAGTTCTTTCACGCGTTCTACCTCAAGGCCTCCCGCGCGCTACTCGACCCCGATCGCCGGCACCATCGGGCGTCCATCGGCCACGCCGTCTCGTCCGACCTCACGACGTGGCGGGAGCTCCCGGATGCGCTAGTGCATTCCGATGGACCCGCCTTCGACGACCTGGCGACCTGGACGGGGTCGACAATCGCCGGACCGGACGGTCGCTACCACCTCTTCTACACGGGAGTGGACCGGGAGCACGACGATCATGTGCAGCGAGTGGGGCATGCGGTCTCCGATGACCTGGCCACATGGACCCGTGTCGACGCACCACCCGTGGAGGCCGACCCCCGTTGGTACGAGACCGAAGGCGTCGCCGGCTACTCGCCGTGGCGCGATCCGTGGGTGTTCTTCGACGACGTGGTGGGGGTCTGGCGGATGCTGGTCACGGCATCCACCGCGACCCTCCAGCTGAATGCGCGCGGATGTGTCGGCACTGCCGTCTCGTCCGACCTCCGCACCTGGCAGGTGGAGCCGCCCTTGACGATGGCGTCCGGGTTGCACCAGCTGGAGGTGCCGCAGACGGTCGACGTCGATGGTCGGATTGTCCTGGTGTGGTCCATGCGCGACGTCGACCTCGGCGAGCACGCGCAGCCTCCGGCCGACGGGGGTCCGGCGCTCACGGGAACCTGGTCCGCCCCAGCGGACTCCTTGGCCGGACCCTTCCACCTCGACCGTGCCGAGCCGATTCGCGTCGACGGCACGTACGCGGGCCGGGTCGTATTCGATCGGTCCGGACGGCCGCAGCTCATCGCCTTCGCGGATCGCGCTGCGGACGGCGGCTTCGGCGGCTACCTCATCGACCCGATGCCGCTCGAAGTCACGGACAGAGGAACGTTACAAGCCTGCGCGCCGCCCGACTGATGGGCCAGACTGGTCGCATGCGCAATACGACGATCAGCATCGACGGCGAACAGGTCCCAGGCGTCATCTCCCTGCCTGCCTCCGGCACTGGCCCCGGGGTGATCGTCGTCCAGGAATGGTGGGGCCTGGTGCCGCATATCGTGGACGTGACCCAGCGGCTGGCGGCCGAGGGCTTCGTGGCGCTGGCCGTGGACCACTACCGGGGTCAGGAGACCACCGAGCCCGACGAGGCGCAGAAGCTGATGCTGGGCTTGAACATCGGGCAGGTGGCCGACGATCTCGCCGGCGCCGCCTACGACCTGCTCGAGCGCCCGGAGGTCGCCGGGTCGACTATCGGAGTGGTGGGCTTCTGCATGGGTGGCGGTCTGGCCCTGCTCGGCCCGACCGTCTCCGACCACATCGTCTGCGCGAGTGCCTTCTATCCCGCGTTCCCCTGGCCGCAGTACGCACCCGACTGGACGCGGTACGCCGGCAAGGCGGCCATGGTGCACAAGGCGGAGTCCGACGAGCCGGGCAACGGGCCCGCCATCGCGGCGTACGTCGAGGCGATCACCGCGGCGGGTGGCGAGGTCGACGTGTTCGACTACGCGGGCAGCGTCCACGCGTTCTTCAACGACGCCCGTCCCGAGGTGTTCCAGCGGGATCATGCCGAGCTCGCCTGGCAGCGGACGCTCGACTTCCTGCGCCGACGGCTTGCCTAGCCCGCGGACTCTGGGCGAGCTCGACCGCCGGATCGTCGACTGCCGTCGGTGCCCTCGCCTCGTCGCCTGGCGCGAGGAGGTGGCGCTGACCAAGCGCGCGGCCTACGCCGACGAGGAGTACTGGGGTCGACCCGTCCCGGGATTCGGGTCCGAGACCCCTCGGATCTGGATCGTGGGGCTGGCTCCGGGTGCCCATGGGGCGAACCGGACGGGACGCATGTTCACCGGCGACCGCAGCGGAGACTGGCTGTTCGCGTCCCTGCATCGCGTCGGCCTGGCGACGCAGCAGACCTCGGTCTCTCGCGACGACGGTCAGGCGCTCCCTCAGGCGCGGATCACGGCCGCCGTCCACTGCGCTCCGCCGGGCAACAAGCCCTCTCCCGAGGAGCAGCATCGGTGCGCCGACTGGCTGGATGCGGAGCTCGCGCTCGTCGCGCCGACCCTCGACGTCGTGGTGGCGCTGGGCGGCCTGGCCTGGCGGGCTGCGGTCGGGGTGCTGGCCCGGGCCGGCTGGCAGGTCGATCGCGTCCCGTTCGGGCATGGGGCCGAGGCGGCCGCTCGGGGGCCGTCGGGCGAGTCCGTGACGCTGCTGGGCTGCTACCACCCGAGTCAGCAGAACACGTTCACCGGCCGGCTGACGGAGCCGATGCTCGACGAGGTCCTCGCGCGGGCCGCTCGGGGCATTCGGCGGGGCCCGGGGGAGTCCTAGGCTGGCCTGCGGCCCCCGTAGTCCAAATGGCAGAGACACCCGGCTTAAACCCGGCCCAGTGTGGGTTCGACTCCCACCGGGGGCACCCCGGCCCATCCCTTCGCGAGTGTGCGGCGGACGTCGCTTTCGCCCCCTCCAGAGCGACGACGAGCGCACACTCGCGAAGGGATGGTGACGCCGTTTGTGCGGATTCCGCCCGGGTCAGTTAACGTACTTCTATGCAATCAAACAACCCTGTGCTGTCGCGCTACGAGAAGACCGACAAGTCCGGTTTCGCCTACAAGGAGGGCGTGGACGCCTACGCCCAGGCTGCTGCCGGCGGCGCGGGCGCCACCGACGTCACCGCCGCGTTCGAGCAGATCACCGCGGCTGGCGGGGCTCGCCTGACGATCAATGACGTCATCGTCAAGACCATGGGCGTGTTCGCGATCACCGTCGTGTTCGCCGTCATCGGCTGGAACACCGTCGACGCGATGCCGTGGCTGCTGTGGGTCGGACTCCTGGGCGGACTGGCCCTCGGCTTCGTCAACGCCCTGAAGAAGACCGTCTCGCCCCCGCTCATCATGCTCTACGCCGTGTTCCAGGGCGTCATGCTCGGCGGAATCAGCAAGTGGTACAGCGACTACGCCGCGGGCAACGGCTGGAACGACATCGTCCTGCAGGCGGTCGTGGCGACCATGACCACGTTCGGCGTGATGCTGGCCCTGTACCTGACCGGCGTCATCAAGGTGGACAAGAAGTTCCAGAGCATCATGCTCGTGGCGCTGGTGTCCTACCTCGTCCTCGGCCTCGGCTCGTTCATCTGGGCGCTGTTCGGCGGTGGCGGCGGTTGGGGCATCTACGGCACCGGCTTCGGCCCGATCGTCGCAGTCCTCGGCGTGCTCATCGCGGCCTTCTTCCTGCTCCTCGACTTCGAGGCCATCAGCCAGGGCATCAAGATGGGCGCTCCCGAGCGCGAGTCGTGGCGGATGGCGTTCGGCCTGCTCGTCACGCTGATCTGGCTCTACCTCGAGTTCCTGCGCCTGTTCGCGATCCTCAGCCGCAACTAGGGCAACGCGCGCCGCAGCTCGACGAGGGCGTCCAGCACGGTCCCGGTATCGGGATCGCTGGACGCCCTCGCTGCGTCCTGCCAGTCCTGACCGAGCACCGCGATCATCGCGCCGAGGCCCTGCGGCCCCAGGTCGGGCAGGGTCGCGTCGGGCGGCACTGCCGGGTCGAGCCTCCGCAGCTGCTCCAGCAGAACCTCGGCGGCCACCCGGACGTCGTCGCTCGCCGTCGCGGCCTTCGCCAGCGGCATCGAATTGAGCCGATCGACCACGCGCTGGAGCTCACGATCGACGGCTTCGAGGCCCGCTGCTGCGGTCACGTCCGGCCTCTGCGGAGGAATCCGCGCACGCGCTCGCGGGCGTTGTCACGGATCTCGGGACCGTGCGTGAAGGCTGCGAGCGAGTAGTCCAGCTCCCCGAGTACATGCGCAGACTCCATGTTGAGGTGTGCGGACGTACAGGCCACGGCCAGTGGCCAGCGCATGCGGGCGTTCATGTTGAAGATCGCGTCACCGGTGATGAGGACGCCGGAGTCCGCGTGGATCAGCGAGATGTGCCCCGGCGTATGACCGGGAGTGTGCACGACGCGCAGCCCGCCCGCGACCGGCAGCACGTCCCCGTCGTGAAGTTCCCGCGCGACGTCGACGGACGTGAACGTCGCCGCCGGGCCGCGGCTGAAGAGCCGTCCGGCGGTCGTCGGAGGGGCAGGGGCGCTGTGCCCGGTCCGGATGAACTCCGCGTCGTCGGCATGCACATCGACCCCGTCGCGGCCGGTCCGGCTGGTCATCTCCCGCGCACCGCCGGCGTGATCGAAGTGCGCGTGGGTCAGCACGATGCGGGTGACGTCCGACGGCCGCTTCCCTATCCCGGCCAGGGCCTCGACGATCCGGCGGGGCGCCCGCTTCAGCCCGCAGTCGACGAGGGTCACCTGGCCGTCGTCGTCGACGAAGGCGAACGAGTTGATGTAGTCCCCCATCGTCGGGATCCGGTACACGCCGGGAGCGAGCAGTACGACGGGAGCGGCCACTACGGCAGCCTACGGCGCTAGGGTCGGCGGGTGGAGGTTCACGACTCAGTACTCGAGCTCATCGGGAACACGCCGCTCGTCCGGCTCACTCAGGTGACCCGGGGGGTGGTTCCCGAACCCGGACCCCTCGTGCTGGCGAAGGTCGAGTACTTCAATCCCGGTGGCTCCGTCAAGGACCGCATCGCAGTGCGCATGATCGACGCTGCGGAGCGCGACGGCTCCCTCCAGCCGGGCGGGACGATCGTCGAGCCGACCAGCGGCAACACCGGCATCGGCCTTGCGCTGGTCGCGCAGCGGCGCGGCTACCGGTGCGTGTTCGTCTGTCCCGACAAGGTCAGCGAGGACAAGCGCAACGTGCTCAAGGCATACGGCGCAGAGGTGGTGGTGTGTCCGACGGCCGTCGATCCGGAGGACCCGCGCTCGTACTACAGCGTGAGTGACCGGTTGGCCCGAGAGCTGCCCGGCGGGTGGAAGCCGGACCAGTACGCCAACCCGAACAACCCGCGGTCGCACTACGAGGAGACCGGACCGGAGGTGTGGCGCCAGACGGACGGGCGCATCACCCACTTCGTCGCCGGTGCGGGCACGGGCGGCACCATCTCGGGCACGGGTCGCTACCTGAAGGAGGTCAGCGACGGCAAGGTGCAGATCATCGCCGCGGACCCCGAGGGCTCCGTCTACTCGGGCGGGAGCGGGCGCCCGTATCTCGTCGAGGGGGTGGGCGAGGACTTCTGGCCCTCGACCTACGACGCCACCGTCGCCGACCAGGTCATCGCCGTGTCGGACAAGGACTCCTTCGAGATGACGCGGCGACTGGCCCGCGAGGAGGGTCTGCTGGTCGGCGGATCGTGCGGGATGGCCGTCGTCGCGGCCCTCGAGGTGGCGGCCACGGCCGGTCCTGACGACGTGATCGTGGTCCTGCTGCCGGACGGCGGGCGCGGCTACCTGTCGAAGGTCTTCAACGACGAGTGGTTGAGCAGGTACGGGTTCCTCCAGACCCACGACGACGAGACGATCGGTGACGTGCTCCGCGGCAAGGGTGGCGAGCTCCCACCGTTCGTGCACACCCACCCGACCGAGACCGTGCGTGACGCCATCGACATCCTGCGCGAGTACGGCGTGAGCCAGATGCCGGTCGTTCGGGCGGAGCCGCCGGTGATGGCTGCCGAGGTGGTGGGCTCGGTGACCGAGCGCCACCTGCTGGACGCGCTCTTCTCGGGACAGGCGCAGCTGGCCGACGCGGTCGACACGCACATGTCTCCGCCGTTGCCGATGGTGGGAGCCGGCGAGCCGGTCCCGGCGGCCATCGAGTCGCTGCACCACGCGGACGCCCTGGTCGTCGTGGACGACGGGAAGCCGGTGGGCGTGATCACCCGCCAGGACCTGCTCGGCTACCTGTCTCGCTGACTACCGGCGTTCGTCGAGGGCAGCGACGATTGCCGCGCCCAGGTCGAGGGGCCGGGTGAACTGCGGCCAGTGCCCGGTGGGCAGGTCGATGAACTCGACGTCGCGGACGGCGGCGAGCTCCGCTGCCCATGGCTCCCCGGCCGCCATCCAGTGACGCATCTGGTCCCCGGTGAACTCGCATGCGATCACGGTCGCCGGTACGTCGTATCGACGCGGGTCTGCCAACTGCTGCGGGTCGCTCGCGACGCGGGCCGGCATGGGGATCGCCCGCCTGCGGAGGGCCGTTCGCAGGCCGTCATCGAGTCCGACGAGGTCGGCCGCGTCGAACACCGTCCAGTCCGGAAGCGGGATCTCGTCATCGACCACGGGCAGCTCGTCGTTGATGCAGCCGCCGTCGCGGAGCGGGAAGCTGTCGACGTAGACGATGCGGGCCACCCGGTCGGGTCGAGCGTCGGCGGCCGCGTGCGCGACTGCACCCCCGCCGGAGTGGCCGACGAGCACGACCGGGCCGAGGCTGGGATCGACCGCGTCGATCTCCGCGATGACGGCGCTGACGTGGTCGGCCAGGGTGATGCCGGTGCGATCGGCGTCGGGCGACTCGAGCCCGGGCAGGGTCAGCGCGGTCACCTCGATGCCCGGCGGACGTGATCACCGGGGCAACGTCGTCCCATGACGAGGCGTCGAGCCAGAAGCCCGGGATCAGCAGGACTCGCATCGGCGAGTCAGCCGGTGGCCAGGGCGGGGAGCGCGAGCCCGGTGTTGGCGTGGCAGCGGTACCCGTTCGGGTTCTTGTAGAGGTACTGCTGGTGGTAGTCCTCGGCCAGGAAGTACTCACGGTCGGTCGCCGGTGCGATCTGGGTGGTGATCTCCGGGTAGCCGCGCGCGGCGATGACTCCCGCGTAGGCGTCCCGTGTCCGCTCGACGAGGTCCCGCTGCTCGTCGGATGTGTAGAACACCGCGCTGCGGTACTGGGTACCGATGTCATTGCCCTGCCGGTACCCCTGCGTCGGGTCGTGGTGCTCCCAGAAGACCTTCAGCAGGTCGTACGTCGCAAGAACTGTCGGGTCGTACGCGATCAGGGCCGTCTCTGTGTGGCCGGTGCGCCCGCTGCAGACCTCCTCGTACGTGGGGTTGGGCGTCACTCCGCCCATGTAGCCGACGCTGGTCGTGATGGCCCCGGGCAGCCGCCACAGGTACTCCTCGGCTCCCCAGAAGCAGCCCATCGCCAGGTAGAGCACCTCGGTGCCTTCCGGCCACGGGCCGGTCAGCGAGGTCCCGAGCACGGCATGGGGGGCCGGGTGGGGGAGCACGGGCGTGGCGCGACCGGGTAGCGCCTCATCGGGCGCGACCATGCGTGACTTCATCCGTCCGAACAAGTCCATGTCGGCACCCTACGTCGGACGACGGCCGAGGTCGAAGTGGTGGTAGTCGCCGCGGGGTCCGAGCCACGACCATCCCAGGGATCTCATCAGCAGCACGGCCGGGCTGTTCGGGGTGAGGACGAGGGGTGACAGGGGACGGCTCGGCCCAGGCAGGTAGGTGGTGTTGGGGTACGGGCCGGTCCGTGACCGGTACGGGTTCTCCCACGGGTTGATGTCGAGGGCCCGGCCGCTGGCGTGCGGGCTGGTCACCCGCTCGCGCTCGCGACCGACCACGTACCGGCAGTTGAACATCGACGTGTTCCCCGTGGCCATGGAGGCGTAGTCGTTGGCCCCCGTGCCGATCGGCGACGGGCCGTAGACGTCGACGGGGTGCATGGACCAGAACCGGTACTGGAGGTCGTACAGGCGCGACAGCGTCTCGACCACCCGTTCCGCGGCGTTGGCGCGCGCGATGAGCACCCCTCGGTGCCGGTAGCCGTCTGGGGCGATGTAGTTGATCTGGATCTCCCGCAGGACGGGGAACGGCAGACAGCCGGGTCGCCAGGAGAGCCCGGTCATCGACGCCTGGCGCTCGGGGCTGATCGGCAGGATGGCGGGGTTCGGACCCTCGCCGAGGGCCGCCGGGTCGGGGATCACCCCCTGGGGCACTGGCTCGACGCGCACGTCGGGGAACACGGGCGCGACGGGGACCGTCGTCTCGAGCGTCGACGCGCCGGACGCGACCGTGACGGGGAACGGTCCCCACGCGCTGACCGCGAAGTCGGCGCCGCCGGAGGCATCGGCCACCGCGGACAGCTCGACGCCCGGGCCGACCAGCACCACCCGGGCGCCGGGCGCGGCCCCGGTGACGCGCACGACGCCGGCCTGCTCCGATACGAGGCTGCTGGTCACGGCCAGAGTCGCGGACGGGGTGGGCGGCGTGCCCTCGTCCGCTGCGGTCGCGGGAGCCAACAGGGTCACCGCGAGACCGGCCGAGAGCACCCCCGCAGCGAGCAGGGTGGGCAGGCGCATCGCACGAGTATCCGATGCCGTGGGCGCGACCGCCACCATGCCCTCCCCCTAGGGTGTCGCCATGGAGGGATTCGAGACGCGGGCGATCCACGCTGGGCAGGAGCCGGATCCGCTCACCGGGGCAGTCGTCACGCCGATCTACCAGGTGTCCACCTACGCGCAGGACGGCGTCGGCGGCCTGCGCGGCGGATACGAGTACTCCCGCAGCGGCAATCCGACACGGACGGCGCTCCAGGAGTGTCTCGCCGCCCTCGAGGCCCCCGGGATCGACGGCGCCGTCGGCCTGGCCTTCGCTTCCGGTCTCGCCGCAGAGGACACCGTGCTCAGAGCACTGTGCCGACCCGGGGACCATGCGGTGATCCCGGATGACGCATACGGCGGCACCTTCCGCCTGTTCGACAAGGTCGCCGTCCCGTGGGGCATGGAGTACACGCCTGCTCAGTTGACGGACCCTGAGGCGGTGGCCGCGGCGATCCAGCCGGGCCGCACGCGCCTGGTGTGGGTCGAGACCCCGACGAACCCGCTGCTGAACGTGGCCGATATTGCGGCTCTCGCCGAGGTGGCCCACGATGCCGGCGCGCTGCTGGTCGTCGACAACACCTTCGCGTCGCCCTATCTTCAGCAGCCGCTGCTGCTCGGCGCCGACATCGTCGTGCACTCGACCACGAAGTACCTCGGCGGGCACAGTGACGTCGTGGGGGGCGCGCTCGTCGCCCGCAATGTCGAGCTGGGCGACCAGTTGGCCTTCCACCAGAACGCGATGGGCGCGATCGCCGGACCTTTCGACTCCTGGCTGGTCCTGCGCGGGATCAAGACGCTGGGCGTGCGAATGGACCGGCACTCGGCGAACGCGCGGGCCATCGCCGAGTTCCTGGCGGGTCACCGCGGCGTGTCCGAGGTGATGTGGCCGGGCCTCCCGGACCACCCCGGTCACGACGTGGCCACGCGGCAGATGCGCGACTTCGGCGGCATGGTCTCCTTCCGGGTCGCTGCGGGCGAGCAGGCGGCCGTCGACCTGTGCGGTCGCACCAAGGTGTTCACACTCGGGGAGTCGCTCGGTGGGGTGGAGTCCCTGATCGAGCATCCCGCTCGGATGACGCACGCCTCGGCGGCTGGCAGCCCGCTCGAAGTACCGGCCGATCTCGTGCGGCTGTCCGTCGGAATCGAGACGGCCGACGACCTGCTGGTGGACCTGGCTCGCGCGCTGGCCGGCTAGCGGATGCCAGAAGAGCACGCCGCAGCGCAGTCGGGTAGCACGTGGCGGGGCGAGCATCGCTGGCCCATGGCGGTCGCCGTGCTGCTGGCGGCCACGCTGCATGCCCTGCTGCCCGAGGAACTCCAGTACGTGACGTCCGGCTGGCTGCCGTGGGCGGCCGCGGTGATCCTCGCCGCTCTCGTGTTCGGCGACCCCGGGCGGATCAACAGCCTCAAGACGTGGGTCCGGGTGCTGACCGACGTGCTGATCGCCGTCATCACGGCGTCGAACGCCTATGCCGCGATCATGCTGGTCGCCGGCATCGTGCAGAACGCCTCGTACGAGACGCCCATGGTGCTGCTGGCCGCGGGCGGCTCCGTCTGGCTGACCAACGTGATCGCCTTCGCGCTGTGGTTCTGGGATCTCGACCGCGGCGGACCCGCGGAACGTGCGGCAGGCACCGGACGATCACCGGCCTTCATCTTCCCGGAGATGCAGCACACGCAGCATGTGCGCCCCGACTGGCAGCCGACGTTCGTCGACTACCTGGCCTACTCGTTCGCGACGGCGACGGCGTTCAGCCCGACGGACGTCTCAGCGGTCAAGCCGTGGGCGAAGCTGCTCGTGATCCTGGAGTCGCTGCTGTCCCTGGCGCTGGCCACGCTGGTCATCGCGCGCGCCATCAACGTGCTGAACTGACTGAACGGTCGGTTCCCCGTCAGGAGGACGTCTGCGCGACGAGGGCATCTGCCGTGCGGCAGCTCTCGCCGCTGCAGGACCGCAGCGCCTGCAGTTGCGAGTACAGGTCGGCGACGAGGCGGGTGTCGGCCGTCGCCGCGATGTTGTTCATCTCGTACGGGTCGGCGCGCAGGTCGTACAGCTCGCGCTCCCCGCTGCGGTAGACGACGAACAGGTAGTCCTGCGTGCGCAGCGACGTGAACTGCGGCGGGGCCTGCGGCTGGTAGTCAGGGTCACCGGGCCCCGAGGTGCCCAGGCTCTCCGAGATGGTGGCCGTGCGCCATGCGTCAGGTGCCTGCCCGGTCCGGATGATGCCGGCGAGCGAACGACCGTCGACGCTGGTGGGCACGTCGGCCCCGAGGATCTCGCCGATGGTCGGGCCGAGGTCGATGGTCGCCGTCATGGCGCCGACTGTCCGGTTGGGCGTCACGCCGGGGCCGATGACGACCATCGGGACCACGGTGTCCTCGCGGAAGGCGGTGCGCTTTCCCTTGAACAGCCGATGCGACCCGATGTGGTAGCCGTTGTCCGAGGTCACGATGACGAGGGTGTCGTCGGTGTGGCCGGTCTCCTCGAGGGTGGCCAGCACCTGCTCGACCGAGTCGGCGACCGCCTCGGTGGACTGGGCGCGCTTGCGCCACTCCTGGTCTAGCCGGGCCTGCTTCCACGGCTTGATCGGGGGCATCTTGCGCAGCCACGTCGGCTCGTTGGTGCCGAACTGGTTGTAGTTCGGGGTTCGCGGAGCGACGGTCGCGAAGTGCGTGCCCTTGTGCCGAACCGCCACCGGGGAGGGATTGTGCGGGCTGTAGGTGGCCAGCTCGAGGAAGAAGGGCTCCTGCGCGGTCCTGATGAAATCGGTCGCCTTGGTCGTCAGGACGTCGTTGAGGAAGTCGGTCGGCTTCTTCCCGTACCGCAGGACCTTCCCGTTGACGTTCAGGTCGTAGTCGTAGCCGGTGTACGAGTCACCGCGCGAGACGGGCACGACCCACTCGTCCCAGCCCGGGGGCACGTAGGTGGCGCCCCTCGGCGTGTTCGGGTAGTCGTTGAGGTACTTGCCGACGAGCGCCGTGGTGACGCCGGCGTTGTCGAGCCAGACCGGCAGGCAGTCGGTGTGCCAGCCGTTGTCGCGGAAGGTCGGCCAGCCGCCCCCGGTGCGGTCGAGGTTCGACACCACGCCGTGGTTGTGGATGTACCGGCTGGTCAGGATCGACGCGCGGGACGGGCAGCACAGCGAGTCGGCCACTGTGGTGTTGGTGAAGGTGAGGCCACGCTGCTGCAGGGCCGCGAGGCGAGGCACCTGGCGGAACAGGTTCCAGTCGAGGTCGTCCACGAGGACGAGCACGACGTTCTCGACGTCGTCGAGGCTCGGGCCCGTGGTCGGCTCCGCGGTTGCCGACGGGGTGGCCGAGGGGCTGGCCGGCTGGGTGGGAGTGAGCGGCGCGGAGTTCGCCAATGCCGCCGGCACGGCCGATGGCCAGGGCAGATCGGGTGCGGCGGACGCCGCGGTGGGGGAGGCGCTGAGGCCGATCAGAGCGAGCCCGACGACCATCGTGACGGCCGTCAGGGTCGCGGTCAGGGTCACGAGGATGCGCCGGCGTCGGGTGCGCTCGGTCGTCAGGCTCATGCAGGCGGGTTCTCTCGTCCTCGGTGCAGCGTCTCGGGCATCAGGACTACCAATGTAACCGCTACCACGCACAGGGCCGAACCCGCCGCGAAAGCCCAGTCGAAATCGAGGGCGTCCACGAGCAGCCCCGCGGCCAACGGTCCGATGATGGCGCCGACGTCGGCCATCATCTGGAAGGCGGCGACCACGATGCCGCCGCGGCGCCCGCCCATGACGTCGCCGACGACGGCCGCGGGCGCGGAGCCGAGGAAGGCGCCGGCGAATCCCTGGATGCCCATGGCGAGCAGGAACAGGACCGTCCCGGCGACGGAAGGGGTGCCCCACCCGTTGGCGGCGACGTCGGCCGCCGTGAGGACCAGCATCCCGATCGCGGTGCCGATGGTGCCGATGAGCAGGGCCTTCCGGCGGCCCTGGGTGTCCGCCATCCGGCCGGCGGGGAGCAGGAGCACCGCCTGCAGGCCCGCCGCAACGAGGAAGCCGATGCCGACGAGGCTGGCGCTCTGCCCGAGCCCCTCCGTGACGAACAGCGGCACGGCTGACGACCGAAGGCCGAAGACGACGAAGCCGGTGACCAGGTTGACCGTGATCGCTGCGCGGTAGGCGCCGTCTCGGAGGGCGGTCCGCAGTTGCTCGAGGCGGTTCTCGTCGCCGCCGGCGACGGCGTGCTCGAGCTCCTGCAGGCGGGCCCGGGCGAGGAAGGCGCCCGAGACGAGCGCGGCCCCCAGCAGGGTCACCGCGTACACGAAGAAAGGCGCCCGGATGGACCACGCGACGACGATGCCGCCGACTGCGGGTCCGGCGACGCCGCCGAGGAGGAAGCCGCCCTGGAAGGCGCCGCTCGCGCGGCCGCGCTGATCGGTGTCGACCACGCGAAGGAGCAGCGCCATGGCGGACACGGTGAACATGCTCGAGCCGAGGCCGCCGGCCCCCCGGAGCACCAGCAGCTGCCCGTAGGACTGTGACAGGCCGGCGGCGGCGCTCGACACGGCGACGATCAGCAGGCCCGACGTCATGACGAGGCGCTCGCCGAGGCGATCCACCAACGCTCCGGACAGCGGCGACGTGACGAACCGCACGAGCGCGAACACGGAGACGACCGCGCTGGCCTCGAGTGCCGACACGTCGAAGGACCGGGCGAACACCGGGATGACGGGGATGACGATGCCGAAGCCGAGGGCCACGCAGAACGCCACGCCGGACAGGACGGCGACCTCACGGGGCAGTCCCGCAAGCAGTGGGGTCCGGCGGATCGCGCGCCCCAGACGGCGGTGCGGGGTCACGCGTCGGGCCGGGATGTCACGGCGGCAGCCTATCCTCCGGTCTGTGCCTGCCAGCGCCGTCTATGCCGCGGAGGACCAGTGGTCCGCCGTGCTCGACCGTGGCGGCGTGGTGGACTTCTTCGGGTCCCGAATGGACGTGCCGCAGCAACGCCGGTTCGCCGACATCGCGTCCGTCCGGACGTACGTCGACGCGGTGCTGGCCCTGCCCGCCATCGCTGAGGGCTACCCGGATGCCGGACCCGTGCAGGTGCGCGAGCGTGCGGGGCAGGGGCGGGCCCACTACGACCCCGCGACGACCACCATCGCCGTCCCGATGCGCCAGCTCTGGGCGGGCCGCGAGTCGGTGGTCCTGCACGAGCTGGCCCACCACGTGTCGTGCAGTACCGGCGTCCCCGTCGATCGGATGGGGCATCGCTGGCACGGCACGGAGTTCCGCGAGGCCATGCTCGCGTTGGTCGTCGCCGTGCTCGGCGAGCAGGCCGCGCTGCTCCTTCGTGCGGGGTACGACGCGGCCGGGGTCGCGCCGTGAGCGCCACCCTGGATCGAATCGGAGCGCTGCTGGCGAAGGCGGAGCGCACCGACAACGAGGCGGAGGCCGACGCCTACCTGGTAAAGGCGCAGCAGCTGGCGACACTGGCCAGCGTCGACCTCGCGGTCGCGCGCGCACGTGTGGCGCGGCGTGAGGCGAGGCAGCAGCCGGAGGCGCGCACGACGACGATCGGTGAGAAGGGCCGTCGGGCGAACCCGCACCTGATCTCGCTGTTCGTGTCGATCGCGCACGCGAACGACGCCCAGGTCGATGTGGCGTCCAACTCCACCTATGTCATCGGCTACGGGCTGACGGCGGATCTCGACGTGATCGAGGCGATGTTCGCGTCGCTCTCGGTGCACATGGTGCACAGCGCGCAGTCCTACGTCATCGCTCGGACATGGGAGGGGGAGACCTACGTAGCGTCGACCGCCCGCGGAAGGCGCGGCATCCGCAAGCCGCACACCGCGCAGACGGCGCGGGCCGCCTTCTACCGCGCCTACGTCGAGCGGATGGGGGAGCGGCTGGCGGAGGCGCGCGCGACGGCCCTGGCCAGCCTGCCGGTCGAGTCGGTTCCCGCGGGGGCGACCTCCGGGGTGGTGGCGCTGCGGGCGAAGGCGAGCGAGGTCCGGGCCTTTCATGCGCGCGAGTCCCGGGCCCGCGGGTCCTGGGGCGGTTACGCGGGTGGCGTCCGATCGGCGGCGGGGACGGCCGCTGTCGCCGGGCGCGGAGCGGCATCGCGAGCACGGCTGACGGAGCAGCGCGGGCTGCCGGGCAAGGGTCCGGGCCTGCCCGGCTGAACTGGCCGCTGTGCTGCGGCACTCGTGGCTGGACAAATCGGTCACGGGGCCGCCACAACTGACGCAGCACGGGGTGGACGGGTGAAGAATGCGGGGATGACGCCCGCCGAGCCGCCCACCGTCACCCTCGCCGACGTCGAGGCGGCCGCCGACCGTCTCGACGGCGTCATCCGCGACCTGCCACTGGCCGGCGCACAGTGGCTGGAACGGCTGGTCGGCGGGGAGGTCCGGCTGGTCACCGAGAACCTGCAGCGGGCCGGCTCGTTCAAGATCCGCGGCGCCTACAACCGCATCTCACGGATGAGTCCGGAGGAGCGCAGTCGCGGTGTCGTGGCGGCGAGTGCGGGCAACCACGCGCAGGGGGTGGCGGTCGCGGCGCAGCTGCTGGGCGTGCGCGCGACGGTGTTCATGCCGGATGGCGCGAGCATCCCCAAGGTGCAGGCGACCCTCGGCTACGGCGCGGACGTGAAGTTCCACGGGGCGACGATCGAGGAGGCCATCCAAGGCGCATTGGCGTTCGCCGACGAGACGGGCGCGGTCGTCATCCACCCGTTCGACAACGCGGACATCGTCGCCGGCCAGGGGACGCTGGGTCTGGAGATCCTGCGCAAGCTGCCACACGTCCGCACGATCGTCGTGTGCACCGGTGGCGGCGGGCTGCTGGCGGGCATCGCGCTCACGGTCAAGTCCATCCGGCCGGACGTGCAGGTGGTGGGCGTGCAGGCGCGCAACGCTGCCGCGTACCCGGCCTCACTCGACGCCGGCCAGCCGATCCGGCTGGGTGCCATGTCCACGATGGCGGACGGCATCGCCGTGGGCCTGCCCGGCGACATCCCCTTCGACATCATCGCGGCCAACGTCGACCGGATGGTGACGGTCACGGAGGAGGAGCTCTCGCGGGCGGTGCTGCTGCTGCTCGAGCGGGCCAAGCTGGTGGCCGAGCCGGGTGGCGCGGCGGCGACGGCGGCGGTACTCGCCGATCCGACGGCCTTCGAGCCGCCGGTCGCGGTGGTGGTGTCCGGGGGCAACGTCGATCCGCTGGTGCTGCTGCGGATCATCCGTCACGGCCTCGTGGCTGCGGGGCGCTACCTGACACTGACGGTCCGGATGCAGGATCGTCCGGGGTCGCTGGCCAGCCTGCTGGAGGCGATCAGCGCGCGGCACGCGAACGTGGTCAACGTCGAGCATCACCGAGCGGATGCCTCACTGGGCGTGGACGAGGTCGAGATCGTGGTGCACGTCGAGACGCGCGGGGCGGAGCACGCGGCGAGCCTGATCGATCACCTGCGTGAGCACGGCTATCGGGTCCGGGATTCGCTCACCGGCTGAAACCCTTCGCGAGTGTGCGCTGGACGTCGCTTTGGAGTGGCCGAAAGCGACGACGAGCGCACACTCGCGAAACGAACTAGCCGCCGTAGGCCTCGACCTTGAGGATGTCGACCGTCATGTCCTTGCCGTTGGCGAGCGTGTACGTCGCCGAGTCGCCGACCCGCTGTCCGAGCACTGCGGCGCCGAGGGGTGATGTCGGGGAGTAGACCTCGATGGACGCGTGCGCGGCCTCCTCGCGAGAGCCGAGCAGGAAGGTCTCCTCCTCGTCCCAGGCAGGGAACCGCACCGTGACGACCTTGCCGGGCGCGACCTCGTCGTGGTCCGCCTCGGGAGCGCCGATCTGCGAGTGCTCGAGCAGGTGCTTCAGCTGGCGGACGCGGGCCTCGTTCTTGCCCTGCTCCTCGCGCGCGGCGTGGTACCCGCCGTTCTCCTTGAGGTCGCCCTCCTCGCGTGCGGCCGCTATGCGGTTCTTGATCTGCTCGCGGGTGGGTCCTTGACGGTCGGCGAGTTCCGCCACGAGGCGGTCGTGGGCCTCCTGCGTGAGCCAGGTGATGGCGTTCTCGGTCATAACGGGGAAGGGTACCCGTGGTTCATCGGTGGCGGGCGCGCACGTAGTCCGTGACGACGTAGTCACCTAGCCGGTCCGCGGACACGCCGAGCACGCGGCCCCCGTTGCGCCGCGCCACCGCATCGAGGAACCGGGCCAGACCCGGGTCGTCCCCCAGGCGGAACCACGAGATCGGCACCCGTCGACGCGTCATGCGGTCCACCTGCGCAATCGTCTCCTCGATCGTCTCGGCGGACGGCGGCCAGCTGAACCAGTCCTCCCCGGAGGGGAGCAGGTGCGCGGTGGGCTCGCCGTCGGTCACCACCATGACGATCCGCTGCGCTCCCGGATGACGGTCGAGGAACTGCCCGGCCAGCATCAGCGCGTGCTGCAGGTTGGTGCCCTGTACGTGACTCGCCTCGAGGTTGGGCAGCTCGTGCGGGGCGACGACGCGGGCGACGTTCGCGAACGCGATGACCTGCAGGTCGTCCAGCGGGTACGCGGTGGACGCGAGCGAGTGCAGGGCGAGGGCCATCGTCTTCGCGTCGCGCCAGGTGTCGTTCATGACCATCGAGAAGGACTGGTCGATGAGCAGCGCGACGGCCGCTCGGGTGACCGTCTCGGTCTCGTGCACCTCGAAGTCATCCGCGCGAAGGCGTGCGTCGTCCGCGGGATCGATCAGGCGTCGGCTCACGGCGTTGCGCAGCGTCTGCACCACGTCGACGGGCTGCTCGTCGCCGAACTGCCAGCGCCGGCTGCTGCCGGTCGACTCGCCGGCGGCGCCCGACCGGCGCAGCTCGTGGTTGCCTCGGGTCTGGCCGTCCAAGGAGTCGAACACCGCCCGCAGCGCGGTGCGCCCGATCCGGCGGATCGCCTTGGGAGACAGCTGCAGGGTCTCGCCATCGTTGAGCAGGTACCCCTGCCGCTCGAGTTCCCGCTGGAGGTCGCGCAAGGCCTCGAGATCGTCCCGGGCCGCCCGGCCCAAGACCCTCTCGACGGCCGTCTCGTCGATCGTCTCGAGATCGGTGCGCGCGAAGCCGTCGCCGAGATCCTCCGAGAGCTGCTCGAGCTCGGCCAGTTCGGCCAGCGCCGAGGTGGCGTCGGGCAGGCCGAGTCGCTCCTCGCCGGACAGCGACGACGTGCCACGCGAGGAGAACTCGGGACGCAGGGCCTGCAGGTTGTCCTGCAGGGCGGCCATCTCGGACTGCAGGTCGAGGTCGGCGAGGGCCTGTTCCATCGCAGCGGCCAGCTCGGCCCGCTGCTCCGGGCTCATCGAGTCGAGCATGCGCTGCATCGCGGCCGACCGGCGGGCCAGATCGTCGATGAACTCCTCGATGGTGTCCGGGGCGTCGGGGAAGAACTCGCGGTGCTTGTCGATGAACTCCTGATAGTCCTCGGCGACGTCCTCACCGCGCCGGTGGCGATCCAGCAGGGAGTTGAGGTCCGCCATCATCTCCTTGAGCGCGGCCCGTGTCTCCGGCGACGACATGCTGTCCACGCCGCGGGTCAGGTCACGGAACTGCTGGTCGACGACATCCCGCTGCAGCCGCTCGCGGATCTGCTCGAACGCCTCGCGGGCCTCCGGCGACCGCCAGTCGTACGTGGACAGCTCCTGCACCGCGCGGCCGACGTCGTCGGGGACCGCGTCCAGCAGGGACTCCCGGAAGCGGGCGTCGTCCGACGGATCCGGGAACAGGGCCGTGCGCTCGGCGTCGAGGGCCTGCTCGAGCAGGTCGCGCAGGTCCTCCAGCAGTCCGTCCATGCGTCCGGACTTCTCCAGTCGCTGACGCTCCTCGCGGATGCGCTGCGCCATCGACTGCAGTCCCTGCCGACCCTGCGTGCCCTGACGGAGCAGGTCGCGCAAGGCGTCACGCACCGACTGTCCGCCCAGGATGCGCCGGCCCAGCTCGTCGAGCCCGGCACCGGCGTCCGGGGGAGAGGCGAGCGGGTCCGGTCCGCCGTGCAGGGCGCCGAAGCGGAAGCCGGTCATGCGCGGGCGCTCACGAGGATCCGTAGCGGCTCACGCTGCCGACCGAGTCCTTGTCGATCCGCCGCGTCAGCCACAGGCCCTCGACGGCGAACTCGACGCACGCGGCGACCAGCTCCGGCGACTGCTCGAGGGTGGGCTCCAGTGTCGTGACGAGCCGCCCCAGCCCCTCCAGCGGTCCGAGCTCGTCGAGCAGCACGGACCCGGGGACGGTATCGCCGACCACGAGCGAGTTGCCCTCGTCGAACCAGCCGACGACCGCGGTGAGGAGGGGACGCAGGTCGTTGCCCCCAAGTCGCGCGCGCCAGGCGTCGGCCGTCGCGCGACGGGCGAGCAACTGCAGCGTCTGCTCCTCCTGGCCCTCCTCGCTCACGTCGAACTCGACCTTGCCCCGCAGCGTCGGGACGACGCCCGTGAGGTCGCCGATGCGCGCGACGGCCAGTCCACCGCCGGTGAGGGCGGCGCGGCGCAGGGCGGCTCCCGAGAGTGCCTCGACGCAGGCGATCGAGAACCGGGCGGACACCCCGCTGCGCTGGTCGACCGCAGGCGACTCGCGTACCTCGCGCGTGAATCGGGCGACGACCTCGAGCAGGTGGGTGGGCACCACGGCGCCCAGCCGGGCCTCCTGCGCGATGAGGTCGACCTCGGCCTCGACCGTCGTGGGGTAGTGGGTGCGGATCTCCGCGCCGAAGCGGTCCTTCAGTGGGGTGATGATCCGGCCGCGGTTGGTGTAGTCCTCGGGGTTCGCGCTGGCGACCACGAGCAGGTCCAGGGGCAGGCGCACCTGATAGCCGCGGATCTGGATATCCCGCTCCTCGAGCACGTTGAGCAGGGCCACCTGGATCCGCTCGGCGAGGTCGGGCAGCTCGTTGATGGCGAAGATCCCGCGATGAGTGCGGGGCACCAGGCCGAAGTGGATGGTCTCGGTGTCGCCGAGGCTGCGGCCTTCCGCGACCTTGATGGGGTCGACGTCGCCCACGAGGTCGCCGACGGAGGTGTCGGGCGTGGCCAGCTTCTCGCCGAAGCGCTCGCTGCGGTGCCGCCAGCTGATCGGCAGGTCGTCGCCCAGCTCGGCCGCCAGGCGGCGGCAGCGGGCGCAGATGGGCGCGGTGGGATCGTCGTTGATCTCGCACCCGTCGACGACCGGCAGCCACTCGTCGAGCAGGGCGACGAGGGAGCGCAGCAGTCGGGTCTTGCCCTGTCCGCGCTCGCCCAGCATGACGACGTCATGACCGGCGAGCAGCGCGCGCTCGAGCTGTGGCGCGACGGTGTCCTCGAATCCGACGATCCCGGGGAAGGTGGGCTCACCGGAGGAGAGCCGGGCGAGCAGGTTGGCGCGCAGTTCCTCCTTGACCGGCCGGCTCTCGTAGCCGGAGGCCACGAGGCCACCCAGGTCGGTCGGCAGGTGGGCGGGGATGGGCGGGGCAAGTCGGGTCACCCGATGACCGTACGTCGATCGCGCCGATCCCGCGAGGCCACCACCCCCGCGAACCCCCCCGCGAGTGTGCGCTGGTCGTCGCTCTCAGGGCCCCCTGAAAGCGACGACCAGCGCACACTCGCGGGGGGTGGTGGGGTCAGTAGGGCTGGGTCGGCGGGACGACGCCGGGCGGGAACTGCGGGGGAGACACCCCGGGCGGGCCGTCCACCGAGCAGCCGAGGAGTTCCACGGTGAACGCCGGGGCCAGCGTGCGCAGCGAGTAATCGAGCAGGACGTCCGACTCGCCGGGCGGCAGCACGACGGTCGCGTAGCCGACGTCGACGCGGATCTCGTCCTGGGCGCGCAGCACGCAGACCACCTCCTCGTCGGCGGGCTTCTGCACCGTGACCCGGGCGTCCGCTCGCTCGGCGCTGACCACCTCGAACGTCACCAGTCGCGCCTCGACCGGGTTGCTCGACAGGCCGACGGTCACGAACACCAGCACCCCGACGAAGCCCAGCACCAGCAGCGCGACCGCGAGCCAGCGCCCGATCGGCCGCCGGTCCAGCCCATACCGCGCCTGCATCGCCGGGCTCAATTGGTCCCGAGTGAACGGCGTGGGCACGTAGGGGAGACTAGTCCCGTGACCGAGCCCCTCCGCCTGATGGCTGTACACGCCCATCCCGACGACGAGTCGAGCAAGGGCGCCGCCACGATCGCCAAGTACCGCGCCGAGGGAGTCGACGTCATGGTCGTCACCTGCACGGGCGGCGGAGCGCGGCGACGTGCTCAACGCGGCCGCACAGGCGGACGTCGACGAGCACGGCCTGATCGCCGTCCGGCGTCGGGAGATGGCCGACGCGGTCGCCGTGCTCGACGTCCGGCACGAGTGGCTGGGCTTCGAGGACTCCGGCTTCCCCGAGGGCGATCCGCCGCCCCCGCTGCCCGACGGCTGCTTCGCCGCGCTATCCGTCGAGGAGACGATCCCGCCGCTGGTAGCCCTGATCCGCTCGTTCCGCCCGCAGGTGGTCACCACGTACGACGAGAACGGCGGCTACCCGCACCCGGACCACATCCGCACGCACGAGACCACGATGTCCGCCGTCGACGCCGCTGCCGACCCGACCCGCTTCCCGGAACTCGGTGAGCCGTGGCAGGTGCAGAAGGTCTACTACAACCAGCAGTTCTCGAAGGCCCGAGTCGAGGCGCTGCACCTGGCGATGATCGACGCCGACCTCGACTCCCCGTACCACGACTGGGTGAAGCGCTGGGACGACCGGCCCGAGGACGCCAACCGCATCACCACCCGTGTCCCCGCAGCCGAGTGGTTCGAGGTGCGCGATCGCGCGCTGCTGCAGCACCGCACCCAGATCGACCCGACCGGACTCTGGTTCGCGGTGCCCATGGAGTTCCAGCAGCGGATCTGGCCCACAGAGGACTTCGAACTCGCCCGGTCGCTCGTCGACACCACGCTTCCGGAGGACGACCTGTTCGCCGGCCTACGAGAGGACGCCTCATGACCCAGGCCGCCCTGCTTGCCGTCCATGCTGCCGTGCTCACAGAGACCGCCGACCCGGACGAGCAGAAGACCCTGATCGACAACGCCCTGCCGATCGCCGGCCTGTTCGTCCTCGTCCTCCTCATCGCCGTCTTCTTCCTGTGGCGCTCCATGAACAAGCAGATCAAGAGGATCGACCCCTCCCTGCCCGAGGGCCGCGACGACCGGGAGCAGGCGATGGATCGCGCGCTGACAGAGGAGGCCGTGGCCCGCGGCGAGAGCCAGGATGACCAGCAGCCGCAGTAGCCGGATGCTGCGGCTGGCCCTGACGCCGAAGTGGCTGCTCGCCCTACTCGGGCTCGTCCTGCTGATGATCGCCGCGGCCCTGCTGGGCCGCTGGCAGTGGGAACGCACCCAGACGATCCTCACCGCCGAGCGAGCCGCCGCCGCGGCGCCCGCGCCGATCGACGAGCTGTTCCCCGACCGGAGCCCCGGTGAGGTTCCCGAGGAGCTGCCTACCCCGGCCATCGGGCATCCGGTGACGCTCGTCGGGAGCTACGACCCCGACCTGCAGGCGGTGGTGACCTCGCGGTCGCTCGCGGACGAGCCGGGCGTCTGGGTGGTGACGGGGATGCCCCAGCCGGACGGCACCGTCGTCGCGGTCGTGCGAGGGTGGCTGCCGTCGGAGGACGCGCCGGGCGTGACGCCGGCCGATGAGGTGGTCTCTGTCACGGGCGTCCTCCACCCGGACGAGCGTTTCTACGCCGACGCACCGGTGCAGCCGGATCGGACGGTGGTGATCGCCAGCGATCGACTGGCCGAGATGTGGGGGGTCCCCGTCCTGCCCGGCTTCGTCGTGCTCGAGAGTCAAGAGCCCGGCGACGTGGCGGCGCCGAGCCCCGTCCCGCCGACGATCCAGACGTCCGACGTGTCCTTCCCGTTGCAGAACTTCTTCTACGCGATCCAGTGGTGGATCTTCGCCGCCTTCGGGGCGGCGGTGTACCTGCGGTGGCTGTGGATCGAGGCGGGTCGTGACGAGTCGGAGCCGACTGCCGACCAACAGTCCGTCGCGAAGTAGCGGTGATCAGGCCGGCGAGGCCACCAGCACGGGAATCTCCCGCCCGGCCTTCTCGGCATACGACAGATAGGGCGGGTACGCCGCGGCCGCTCGCTCCCACCACGCCTGCCGTTCGTCGCCGCTGACCTCGCGCACGACGTAGTCCATCGGCGCCGGGCCGTCCTGGATCATGATGCGGGGATCGGCGGTGAGGTTGAAGTACCAGGCGGGATGAGCGGGATCTCCGCCCTTGCTCGCCACGAGGGCATACTCCCCGTCGTGCTCGACCCGCATGAGGGCGATCTTGCGCACCTTGCCGGACTTGGCGCCCCGCATCGTGACGATGATGACGGGGATGCCGGTGTCGCGCAGCGTGTTGGCGCGGGTACCGCCCGAGGCCTCGTACTCCTCGACCTGCCGGGCCACCCAGCCCCACTTGCCTGGTGCGTACTCGCCACTGATGGACATGGTCGCGTCTCCTTCGCAGGCGGACTCGCTGTCGCTGTCCACGTAGCCGGGACAAACAGGCGATCCGGACGGTTCAGACCCCCATTGTCGCCGATCTCTCCCGGTTACCGGGAGAGACGTGGTCCGCAGATGGGAGCAAGGTCGGTCGACTAGCCTGCTGCCGTGATCACCGTCATCGGCGAGGCCCTCGTCGACATCATCGTGGACGCTCGCGGCGAGGTCACCTCGGTCGTCGGCGGCGGCCCGCTCAACACCGCGCGCACGGTGGCCCGACTCGGTCTGCCCTCGACCTTCCTGGGCGGCGTGTCCACCGATCCCTTCGGCCAGCGGATCATGCGCCTACTGGCCGAGGACGGCGTGGTGCTCGGCCTCGGCCGTCAGGTCGACGAGCCGACCACGCTCGCCATCGCGCAGATCGACGAGCACGGCGCCGCCTCCTACCGGTTCATGCTCGACGGCACGTCTGCCGCGGCCGTCACGCCCGAGATGGCGCTCGCCGCCCTGGACCCGCAGGCACGGGCCATCCACGCCGGCACGCTCGCCCTCATCCTCGAGCCACTCGCCGACGCCCTCGTCGCCGTGGTCCAGGCGGCTGACGATGACCAACTGGTGATGATCGACCCGAACTGCCGGCCGAGTGTCGACCGTCGCGACCTGCTGATCCGATCCCTCGGCGCGGTGCTGCCGCGGGCGGACGTGGTGAAGGTCAGCGGTGACGACCTCGAGTACCTGCACCCCGGAGTGCCGCTGCTGGACGCCGCGCGGCGGATGGCCGTCGAGTGGGACGCGCTCGTGCTCTACACGGACGGCGGGAACGCGGTGCACCTGATCACCGAGTCCGAGGACGTCGAACTGCCCGTTCCCAAAGTTCCGGTCGCCGACACCGTGGGCGCGGGCGACTCGTTCAGTGGCGGCTTCCTGTCCTGGTGGCTGCACCACGACCACCACCGCGCCGATCTCGCCGACCTGGACGCCGTGGCCGCCGCCGCTCGCTTCGGCATCGCAGTGGCCGGGGTCACCTGCCAGCGGCCGGGCGCCAATCCGCCGTTCATCGCCGAGATGCCGGGTGGGTGGCAGTGAAGGGACTCCCCGGCGCGTTCACCCGGTTCCGGGTCATGGCGTGGGTCACCGGCGTCGTGCTGGCGACCGCATTCGTGTGGCTGGTGATCGGACGGCTGTTCCTCGACTACTCGGACGCGGCCGCCCGTCCGGCCCTGTACGGCATTCTCTGGATCGCCCATGGCTGGCTGTACTTCCTCTACCTGATCGCCGGCGTCGATCTCGCCTTCCGGGTGCGGTACGGCCTGGGCCGGGTCCTGCTCATCCTGATCGCCGGCACCATCCCGTTCGCCTCCTTCTTCGCGGAGGCCGCGGTGCACAAGGACCTCAAGGGCCGCGGGCTGCTCGCGTCCTGAGCGTCCGGTCCGGCTGAGCAACTGCCTCTCGACGGGAATACCCGCGTCGGCCCGTCCGTTAGCACTCGGCGAATGAGAGTGCCAGCCGACGGGCGGCTGGCCGTCGACCACAGGAGGACAACGTGAGTTCAGTCGTTCGATTCAAGCCGTTCTTCGAGGCCGGCCTCGATGCCGCATTCGACGACCTGGTCCGGCGCAGCCTGGGCGAGCCGAGCACGGCCAGCTGGGTACCCGCCGCGGACATCGTCCAGGTGGGGGAGGACGCCGTCATCACCCTCGAGGTGCCCGGCATCACCGCCGATGACATCGAGATCGAGGTCAAGGACCGCACCCTGGTGGTGCGCGGCCAGCGGCCCGTTCCCGTCGGTGGGGACGAGGAGGCCAAGGTGATCCGCTCCGAGATTCGCCGCGGGGAGTTCTCCCGCGGCTTCCGGCTGCCGGCGCACATCGGCCCCGACGCGGTGACCGCGTCCTACGACGCCGGGCTGCTGGTCATCACGGTCTCGGGCGCTCAGCCGGCGCCGGTCACCCGCCGCGTGCCGATCGAGAACCTCACGCCTCGCTCGGACGCCTAACGGTCGTCAGGCCAGCGACCAGTCCACGCCGTCAACGCCCAGCTCCTCGAGCTGGGCGTTGGCGCGGCTGAACGGGCGCGAGCCGAAGAAGCCGCGGTCGGCGGACATCGGGCTGGGGTGGGCCGAGGCGATCACCGGCACGTCGGGCAGCGCGGGCTCGAGCGACTGGGCGTCGCGTCCCCACAGGATCGCGACGAGCGGCTGGTCGGGTCGCGCCACCAAGGCGTCGATCGCGGCCGCGGTGATCGCCTCCCACCCGATGCCCCGGTGACTGCCGGGTTCACCCACGCGGACAGTGAGCACCCGGTTCAGCAGCAGGACCCCGTGCTGTGTCCACGGTGTGAGGTCACCGTTCCTCGGCGCCGGGAGGGCGAGGTCGTCGTGCAGTTCCCGGAAGATGTTCTGCAGGCTGCGCGGGAGCGGCCGCACGTCCGGGGCGACGGAGAAGGACAGTCCCACCGCATGCCCCGGCGTCGGGTACGGGTCCTGGCCGACGATGAGGACGCGCACGTCGTCCAGCGGCTGCTGGAAGGCACGCAGGATGTTCGCCCCGGCGGGCGCCCACGGCCGCCCGGCAGCGGTCTCGGCGCGCAGGAACCCACCGATATCGGTGAAGGTGTCCTGCAGGGGCGCGAGATCGGGCGCCCACGACGGGTGGACGAGGTCGGTGATCGGGGCGGGCACACGCCGACCCTAGCCAGCCGTCGGTCGGCGACGCTGCGCCGTCACTCGGGACGGGGGTAGGCGTCCAGGTCGAGCGCCTTCACGCTCGCCCACAGCGAGACGCCGGGGGCCAGTGCCAGTTCGGCCGCTGAGGCGGACGTGACGGCGATGGCCAAGTCGGGCGGCCCGGCGACCTGCACGAGGCTGCGGTCGAGATGGGTCTCCACGTCGACGACCGTGACCGGCCACACGTTCCGCGCACTGCCCTCGGGCCGGGTGCGGTGCAGCGCGATCGCCTCCGGGCGCAGCACCACGACCACCTCGCCGGCCAGGGCATGGTCGGGAATGGCGATGACCGTGTCGTCGGCGCAGGTGGCGATGCCGTTGCCGGCCACGGCGTGCAGCAGGTTGGCCCCCATCAGCGTGGCCACGTAGGACGTCGCCGGGCGCCGGGCGACCTGATCCGTCGTCCCGGACTGCGTCACCCGCCCGGACTCCAGCACCACGACATCGTCCGCGAGCACGAGCGCGTCAAGCGGATCGTGGGTGACGATCAGCGTCGGGCCGGCGAAGTCCTTGAGATGCCGGCGCAACTCGCGTCGGACCTCCACCCGGGTGGCCGCGTCCAAGGCGGCCATCGGCTCGTCGAGGAGCAGCATCGCCGGGTCGGTGGCGAGCGCGCGCGCGAGCGCCACCCGCTGGGCCTGCCCGCCGGAGAGGGCCCCGGGTCGTCGGTCCGCGAACTCGAGGACGTCGAGGCGCCGCAGCCACTCGGCGGCCCGCGCCGAGGCGTCTGGAAGGTGGCGGCTGCGCGGCCCGAACTCGACGTTCTCCCGGACCGTCAGGTGCGGGAAGAGCAGGAAGTCCTGGAACACCAGCGCGATCCGACGGTCCTCCACGGGGACGAGGACGTCGGCGGCCGGGTCGTCGAGCACCCGACCGTCGAGGGTGATCCGACCGTCGTCCAGCGGGTGCAGCCCGGCGACGGCATGGAGCAGGGTGGTCTTGCCCGATCCATTGGGTCCGAGCACGGCGGTGATGCGCCCGGGGCGCGCGCTGATGTCGACGTCGAGGCGGAACTCGTCGCGCCGCACGCCGATGCGTCCGTGCAGGCCCGTCACCTGCGCATCCCGGAAAGGAACTGCCCACGCAGCGAGACGAGGATGACGGCCGACACGATGACCAGCACCAGGCTGAGGGCGAGGGCCTGCGCACGCTCGACGTCGAGGGCCGAGTAGATGGCCAGCGGCAGCGTGCGGGTCACTCCGGGGAACGACCCGGCGAAGGTCAGCGTTGCGCCGAACTCACCGAGCGCGCGTGCCCAGGCGAGGACGGCACCCGCCAGGATCGACGGCGCGATCAGCGGCAGCGTGATGCGCCGGAAGACCGTCCACTTGCCGGCGCCGAGGGTGGCGGCCGCCTGCTCGAGGCGTCGGTCGGCCGAGCGGAGCGCACCGTCGACCGTGATGACGAGGAAGGGCATGGCGACGAACGCCTCGGCGAGCACGACCGCCGCGGTCGTGAACGGCAACTGCACCCCGCCCACCTCGTACAGGACCTGGCCGGCCAAGCCGTTGCGCCCGAAGGCCGCGAGGAGCGCGACCCCGGCGACGACGGGGGGCAGCACCAGGGGGAGGGTGACCAGGGCGCGCACCCAGGTGCCGGAGAAGGCCCGGGTGCGACTCATCAGCACCGCCAGCGGGACGCCGAGCAGCAGGGCGATCGCAGTCGCGGCGAGCGAGGTCACGAGTGACAGCCGCAGGGCCTGGAGCGCCGCCTCGGTCGTCAGCTGCGGGAGGAGCTCACCCCACGGCGCCTGGAGGACCAGGCCGAGGAGGGGCAGGGCGAGGAAGGCGAGCGCCAGGATGCCCGGGGCGACGAGATACCACGGCGGGGCCTCGCTACGGGAGCGGCGGCTCACGCGGGCCCGAACCCGTGATCGGCCAGGATCCGCTGCCCCTGCTCACCGAGGACGAAGTCGACGAACGCCCGGCCACCGCCCTGCCGCTCCGACCGGTTGATGACCGTGATGACGTAGTCCGTGCTGGCCGCGATGTCGCTCGGGATGGCCACCTCGTCGACGTCGGCGGTCCTGGTGTCGGTGACGTAGACGAGTCCGGCGTCGACCTCGCCGGCCGTGACCCGCCCGAGCACGGTCCGCACGTCGGGGTCCAGGGTGACGGGGGTGACACTGACCTTCGCATTCGTGAGGGTCGCCTGAGCCGCGGCACCGCAGGGGACCTCGGGCGCGCACTCGGCGACGCGAACGCCCGCGCCGGCGAGGTCTGCCAGCGACGTGATGCCCGCCGGATTGCCCGTCGGCACGGCGATCGTGACGGAGTTGGTGGCGAAGGTCGCGGCGTCCTCGCCGTAGCCTGCGTCGACGACGGAGGTCATCGTGTCCCGGGAGGCGGTTGCCAGCACGTCGACCGGGGCGCCCGACGTCACCTGCTCGGCCAGCGCGCTGCTGCCGCCGAAGTTCAGGCTGATGTCAGTGCCCGGATTCTCGGCCTCGAACGCGTCTGCGACCTCCGTGAACGCGTCGGTCAGGGACGCGGCCGCGGAGACCGTCACGGTGTCCTCGGACGAGCCAGCGCACGCGGCCAGCAGGGGGGCGGCGAAGGCGATGCTGAGGGCGAGCAGCCCGGTGGCGGGACGCCGCATCAGTGCTCCTCGAGCTCGACGATCACGTTCGTCGACTTCACGATGGCTGCCGCCCGCACCCCGGGGGCGAGTCCCAGCTCGTCGGCGGACTCCCGACTGAGCAGCGAGGTGACGCGATGCGGCCCCGCCTGGATCTCGACGAGGGCCATCACCCCGTCCTTCTCCACCCGGGTGACGATGCCCGGGAAGCGGTTGCGTGCGGACTGATGGACGGTCGGCTGCGGCACGGGGTGCTGGTCGGCGAGGAGGGCGGCCACGCTCGCCGCCTCGACCGTGCGTGGGCCGGGCCCCGGGCCAGCCACCAGCCGACCCGAGTCCAGCCACCGGCGCACGGTGTCGTCGCTGACGCCCAGGAGGGTGGCCGCCTCGGAGATCCGCATCTGCGTCATGCAGGGGAGACTAACTCCGCATCTGCGGATCCGCCAGCCGTTCGCCCTACCGACTTGCGAAGAACTCGATGGGGATGTCGTCAGGGTCGCGGGCGGTCACGGCCCAGCCGTACCCGGCCTCCTCCACCGGGCCGTGGGCGACATGCAGGTCGTCGAGCCGGGCGGACCAGGCGCGGACCTCGTCCTCGGACGCGCAGGCGAGGCCCACATGGTCCAGTCCGACGCGGGCGTGGTCGAACCGGTCGACGTCGGATGTGCGCTCGTGCCGGGTCAGCCCGATGACCAGGCCGGAGGGCCACTCGAGCCGCACCCGCACCCAGTCGGGTCCCTCGCGCCGGACGGCGGCGGCAGGGCCGAGCAGGGCCTGGTACCACGCCGCGCTCGCCTCGGCGTCGGTGACCGTCAGGGTGAGGTGGTGGACGACCGGCGCGTTCATGCCGCGTCCAGCTGCGCGAGTCGGCGCTCGCGCACGGCCAGGAAGAGGGGGAAGGTGAAGCCGACCGCCGTCACGAAGGAGACGACCACATACGCCCAGTACCAGCGGATTCCCAGCCGGCGACCCTCGAGGATGATGAAGATGGACGCGGCAGAGGCCACCGCGAGCAGGTCGATGGACAGGGACGTGACTGACGCGTTGGCGAACCACGCGGACAGGAACGAGCCCTCCTGCGGCTGGGTCATCGACTGGATGTTGAACCAGGCGGTGCCGACCAGGCCCGCGGCGGCGACGCCCAGGTAGACCCAGAACGCTCCGGGCGTTCGGGCGGTCACGGTCTGATGCTCGGAGGTGCGGAGGCGGGCATGGCGGTTACAGTGGCATAAGGAGGTTGTCATGTCACCGGCCTTGGTGTGGTTGATCACGGCGCTCGTCGCCGTGGGCATCGAGATCTTCACGGTCGACCTCACCTTCGGGCTGATCGCGGTCGGGGCGGGCACCGCGGCGGTGGCGGCGGCGGTCGGGGCGCCGCTGTGGCTGCAGGCGCTGCTCGGGGTCGGCGTGTCCGTCGCGGGCATCGCCTTCATCCGGCCGTACGCACTGAAGCACCTGCGCGGCACTCCGCAGGCGCGGATGGGCATCGAGGCGCTCCCCGGCAGCCAGGCCCGCGCGGTGGCCGAGGTATCGCGGCACGACGGCCGGATCATGCTCAAGGGCGAGGTGTGGTCGGCGCGGCTGGATCCCGACGTGACGACGGTGCCGGTGCCCGAGGGCACCGACGTGGTCGTCACCCGCATCGATGGGGCGACGGCGCTGGTGCACCCGATCGACCCGCCACTGGCCTGACCCCGTACTACTGACGAAGGAGAAGCAATGGACTTCCTGCTACCCGTCGGCGTCGTGTTCCTGGCGGTGCTGTTCATGCTCATCCTGCTGACCCGCACGATCGTCATCGTCCGGCAGGCCGACACGGCGATCGTCGAGCGGCTCGGGCGGTACCAGCGGACGTTGACGCCGGGCCTGAGCATCCTCATGCCGGTGATCGACAGGATTCGCGAGCGCGTCGACATGCGCGAGCAGGTCGCGTCCTTCCCGCCGCAGCCGGTGATCACCGAGGACAACCTGGTGGTCTCCATCGACACGGTGATCTACTTCCAGGTCACCGATCCGAAGGCGGCGACCTACGAGATCAACAGCTTCATCATCGGCATCGAGCAGCTGACCGTCACCACGCTGCGCAACGTCATCGGCTCGATGGACCTCGAGGAGGCGCTCACCTCCCGTGACTCGATCAACGGCCAGTTGCGTGGGGTGCTGGACGAGGCGACCGGCAAGTGGGGGATCCGCGTCAACCGTGTGGAGCTCAAGGCCATCGACCCGCCCAAGTCGGTGCAGGAGTCGATGGAGAAGCAGCTCAAGGCCGAGCGTGAGCGTCGGGCGGCCATCCTGACGGCTGAGGGCGCCAAGCAGTCCGCGATCCTCAACGCCGAAGGCAACAAGCAGGCCGCCGTGCTCTCCGCGGAGGCGGACGCGCAGGCCGCGGTGCTGCGGGCCGACGGCGAGGCGAAGGCTCGGATCATCGCGGCGGAGGCCGAGGCGCAGGCCGTGCAGCGGATCTACGAGGGGCTCCGAGCGGCGAACCCGCAGCCGAACGAACTGGCGCACAAGTACCTGCAGGCGCTGCCCGAGGTGGCGAAGGGCGAGTCCAACAAGGTGTGGGTGGTGCCCGCGGAGCTGACGTCGGCCATCGGTCGCATCTCGGAGGGCATGAACCCCCGCCAACCCTGACCCCTGGCCCTCCCCGTCTGTCTTGAGGTTGGTGGTCGGAAAACCGCGGTTTTCCGACCACCAACCTCAAGACAGACGGGGGAGGGTGCGCGCGAGGCCGCGGACGGCCTCGCGGCGGGCCACGCTGCTGAGCTGCGGATGCCCGTCAACGAATTGCTGGACGGCCGCCGGGTCCCACCTGGTCACGTCGCGCAGCGCCCACCCGATCGCCTTCGCGATGAAGAACTCCCGATCCGCCGCGTAGCGGTCGCACATCGTGAACAGCCGCTCGAGGTCGGTGCGCTCGCCCCAGCCGCGCTGATGGCCGATCGCCGCTCGAATCAGCCAGCGATCGGACGTGTCCCACCACCGCCACATGGTCTCGACCTGGTCGGGGTGCGCAGCGACCACCGGAGACACCACCGCGTTGACGAGCGCGTCGACGGTGTCCCACCAGGGCCGGTCCTGAAGCAGCCGCTCGACCGGATCGACCACGAAGTCACCCTCGAGTCGACGCGACCGACGGGCCAGCAGGTCGCACGCCGCGTACTGGTACTCCCGCTCGGGCAGCGCCCACAGTCCCTCGACCACTGGCCCGATCTGCTCGGGGCCCAGCGGCGGCAGGCCGTGCCAGGCGAGGCGTTGCGCGGCCCTGCGCGGCGTCGCCTTGATACCGAGGAACGGGGCCACGTCCTTCATGTACGCCTGCATCGCCACTGCATCATCGGCGTCGGCCAGCGGTGCGAGAGCGGCCACGGTGGCAGCGACCCACTCGGACTCGAGCGTCATGTCGCGGTCGCCTGGCGCACGGCGTCGGCCACGCGCCGCTGCCGGGTCTCCGGTCGTTTGGCCGAGTCGATGGCGTAGATGAGCTGCTTCCGGGTGCTCACCGCAAGCGAGTCGAACGCAGCGCGGCCGCCGGGGACTTCGGCGAGTGCCGCCGCGAGCTCGTCCGGGAGTTCGAGGGACTCGCTGCGGTCGAGGATGGTCCACGAGCCGTCGGCCTCGGCCCGCGAGATGGCCGCCTCGCCGGCCGCCGTCATCAGCCCTTCGGCCCGCAGCAGAACGATGCGTGCCTTGTTGGTGGCCGCCCAGGCGCTGCCCTTGCGGCGCGGGCAGAAGTAGAGGCTGGTGCGCTGCTCGTCGACCCGACGCGCGGTCCCGTCGATCCAGCCGAAGCACAGCGCCTCCTCGATCAGGTCGTCATAGGCCGGTCCCGGCAGGCGGGCCGACTTCTTGGGGTAGACGACGAAGACGCCCTTCGACGTGTCGTGATTCTCGGCAAGCCACGTGCGCCACTCAGCCCGTGATCCGAAGGTCAGGCGCTCGGCCTCGTCATGGCGGTGGGCCATCGGCTCAGCTCTTCGGCGAGTCGAGGCCGAGGCCGATCGCGACGCGTCGCATCTGCTCGTCGAAGAAGGCTGCCCGCTGGTCGGCATCCTCCTCAACGACGTTGTGCAGGTGGCCGAAGAGCTCGAGCGAGATGGCACCGAGAAGTGTCGCCCACGAGGCCAGGCCGCGAAGTAGGAGGTCCGCGGACACGAGCCCGCCGGTGAACGCGATCATCGGCGCGAGGCTTTCGACGACGTCCGACGAGACCGGTTCGGGCTCGGGAGCGGAACCGGCAACCGTCAGGTCGACGAGGATGGTCAGCAGGACGACGGGCACTCGGGTGGCCGGCGCGATGGTGTCCTCGGGCGCGGCGTAGCCGGGCACGGGGGAGCCGTAGATGAGCGCATACTCGTGCGGGTTCTCCCGGGCCCAGTCGCGGACCGCCCGGCACGCCGCGAGGAACCGGCCGGAGTAGTCCTCCCGGGTGCAGGCCCGATCGGCCGCCTCGACGGCGGCGCCCACGGTGTCGTACGCATCGATGATGAGCAGGGTGAGCAGGGCGTCCCGGTTGGGCACGTAGCGGTACACGGCCGACGAGACCATCCCCAGATCGCGGGCGATGGCGCGCAGGGAGAGCGACGCGGCCCCGTCCCGCGCCAGGTGCGCTCGCCCCACCCGCAGGATCTCCGAGTTGATCTCCGCGCGGGCGCGCTCGCGGGCGGTCCGGGGTACGTCGGTGGCCGTCATGCCGCCCAGTCTGCCGGAAAGCGAGAGCAGTGACAACAAATATGAGCGGTGCTCTTGACAGGTCAAGTTACGCCTCGTAATGTGAGCAGTGCTCACAACAGAGAGCAACGATCTAAGGAGACTCCATGACGCACCCCACCCTCATCAACGGCCCGCACCTCGTGGTGGGAGCCGGCGAGGTCGGCTCGGCGACCGCGTCGCTGCTGGCCGATGCCGGCGCCGACGTGGTGCTGGTCAGTCGCAGCGGCCGCGGCCCGATCCACCCGCACATCCGGCGGGTGGCCGCCGACGCCTCGGACGTCGAGAACCTGCTCGCGGCGGCCCCGACCGCCGCGGTGATCTACAACTGCGTGAACCCCACCTACACCCGCTGGGAGCAGGACTGGCCCCCGATGGCGGCAGCCTTCCTCGCCTACGCGGAGCGCACCGGGGCGGTCCTTGCCGTCGTGTCGAACCTCTACGGCTACGGACCGGTCGACGTGCCGATGACCGAGGACCTGCCGCTGGTGGCCCCGGGCCACAAGGCGGGGGTGCGCATCCGGATGTGGCAGGACCAGCTGGCGGCTCACGAGTCCGGTCGGATCCGGATGACCGAGGTGCGAGGGTCGGACTACCTCTGCGCGGGCGACCAGGGCATGTTCGGAGACCGGGTGATGCCGCGCCTGCTCGCCGGCAAGGGCGTTCAGCTCATCGGCGACATCGACCAGCCGCACACCTGGACCGCACCCGTGGACATGGCCCGGACGCTGATCACCGTCGCGAACGACCCCCGCGGCCACGGCCGTGCCTGGCACGTGCCGAGCAACGCACCCCGTTCGCAGCGACAGGTGGTGCTGGACCTCGCCGAGGCCGCCGGCCTGCCGGCTCCCAAGGTCTCATCGATCCCCGGTCCGGTGCTGAGGGCGGTGGGCTGGGTGCAGCCGCTGGTACGCGAACTCCGCGAGACGGACTACCAGCGCACCCGCCCGTACCTCCTCGACGACACTGCCGCTCGCGAGGTCTTCGGGCTCGAGCCCACTCCGTGGCCCCGCCTCATCGCGGACCAGGTCGCCCACTACTCGGCGATTTCGCGGGCGGCGTAGCCACTGGCGCACTGCGGTGCCGCGTCCCTAGGGTTTCGCCATGTCTCAGGACGCAGCGGTTCACGCAGAGGGACTCGTCAAGCATTTCGGCGAGGTCGCCGCACTCGACGGGATCGACCTGACCGTCCCGCGAGGGCACGTGGTCGGACTCCTCGGCCCGAACGGCGCCGGCAAGACCACGACGGTCCGCATCCTGTCCACCCTGCTGCGCCCCACCGCGGGCCGGGCGTGGGTCGCCGGCTTCGACGTCGTCGAGCACCCGGACGACGTGCGCCGGGCGATCGGGCTCACCGGCCAGTACGCCGCGGTCGACGAGTACCTGACCGGGCGCGAGAACCTGCGCATGTTCGGGGATCTCTACCACCTGCCCAGGAAGTACGTGCGCGAGCGCACCGACGAGCTGCTGACGTGGTTCGACCTCGCGGACGCGGCTGACCGACCCGCGAAGACGTACTCCGGGGGCATGCGCCGCCGGCTCGACCTTGCCGCCAGCCTGGTCGCGCAGCCGTCGATCCTGTTCCTGGACGAGCCGACGACCGGACTGGATCCCCGCTCCCGACTGGGCCTGTGGGGCGTGATCCGCAGCCTGGTGGATCAGGGCACCACCGTCCTGCTGACGACGCAGTACCTCGAGGAGGCGGACCAGCTCGCCGAGGACATCGTGGTCATCGACCACGGCCGGGTCATCGCGCACGGCACGGCGGAGGTGCTGAAGGACCAGATCGGCGGCGACCGGATCGAAGTGGTGGTGGCCGACCCGACTGCGGTGGGCCGCGCCGTCGAGGCGCTGCACGGGATCAGCTCCGCAGAACCGCTGGTGGAGGAGCTTCGGGTCTCGGCGCCGGTCAGCGGCGGCTCGACCGTGCTGGTGGACGCCATCCGGGCGCTGGACTCCCGCGACGTCGAGGTGACCGACCTGGTCCTTCGGCGGCCGACGCTCGACGACGTGTTCCTCTCCCTGACCGGACACGTGGCCGAGGTGGAGCCGACCCCGCCGGCTCCGTCCAGTCGACGCGGCCGGCGGAAGGACGGTGATGCGGCATGACCACCCTCACCCTCGCCGCGCCGGGAGCGCGCCGTCGACCCGTCTACGGCTGGACCATCCACGACGGGCTCGTCGTCGCGCGACGCAACCTGATCCAGACCATCCGCGTGCCCGAACTGCTGTTCTTCTCGTTGGTGCAGCCGGTGATCTTCGTCCTGCTCTTCGCGTACGTGTTCGGCGGCGCCATCCCCATCCCGGGTGATACCGGTTCGGACGCGTACCGGCAGTACCTGATGCCCGGCATCTTCGGCCAGACGGTGGCCTTCGCCGCCGCGTCGAGCACGGTCGGACTGGCCGAGGACATGCACAAGGGCCTGATCGACAGGTTCCGTGCGCTGCCGATGGCGCCGCCGGCGGTCCTGATCGGGCGAACGGTCGCCGACGCGGCCCGGCAGATCCTCGTCCTGTTCGTGCTCAGCGTGACGGGGTACCTGGTCGGCTGGCGGATCGACAACGGGCTGCTCAACGCCATCTACGCGTACGCGCTGCTGCTGCTGTTCGCCTACACGGTGGCCTGGATCGGCTCCTGGGTCGGCCTGTACATGCCGAACCCCGAGACGGCGAACACCGCGGGACTGGTGTGGCTGTTCCCGCTGACCTTCCTGTCCAACGCGTTCGTGCCCATCAACTCACTGCCGGGGTGGCTGCAGGTAGTGGCGGCGTGGAATCCGATCTCCGCACTCGTGCTGTCCTGCCGCGAACTGTTCGGCAACCCCACCGGCATCCAGCCGGACTACTGGCCACTGCAGAATCCGCAGGCCTACACGGTGCTGTCCTGCACGGTGCTGATCGCGGTGTTCGCAACGCTGTCGGTGCGGCGCTACATGCGCACGACGAGCAGGTAGTACTCGGCCAGCTACTCGGCGACTGCGCCGAGCGCGGCCTGCAGGCGGGCCGAGACCTCGTCGGCCAGTTCCTCGACGTCGGGGTTGCCCGTGACATCGGTCATCGTGGCCGGGTTGATCATCTCGACGACAGTCCCGTCGGCGCTGTCGCGGACAACGACGTTGCAGGGCAGCAGCAGTCCGATCGACGGCTCCGTCATCAGGGCGCGGTGCGCGAAGGTGGGATTGCACGCCCCGAGGATGACCTGACGGTCGACGTCCACGCCCAGCTTCGTCTTCAGCGTCGCTTGCATGTCGATCTCGGTGATGATCCCGAAGCCCTGATCGGCGAGGGCCGCCTTCACGTCGGCGACAGTCACGTCGAAATCCCGGTTCACGACGGCGCTCAGGCCGTATCCAGTGGTCATGACGCCATTGTCGCGTGCTGCCCGGGACGTAGGCGACCCGGTCACCGACGGGTGACCGGGGGTAGCGTCCCTCCCATGGACGAAGACGAGGTGGTCGTCGACTACCGCTTCCTGCTGGCCAACGAGCGGACCTTCCTCGCGTGGATGCGCACCGCACTGGGCCTGATCGCCGGCGGCGTCGCGCTCGACCAGTTCGTGCGGGTGGAGAAGGGCGAGGGACTGGTCATCGCCGTCGCGATCGCCATCATCTGCGCCGGTGCCCTGGTGGCAGTGATCGGCACGGTGCGATGGATGCGCACCGACACGGCCATGCGCGCGGGCCTCCCGCTGGCGCGCACGCCCGCCTTGGTCGTCGTGGGCGCGCTGTTCGCACTGATGGCCCTGATCGTCGCCGGCATCGTCGCGCTGACATGAGCCAGCTGCAGTACGACGAGGTCGGCAGCCGTACCCGGCAGTCATGGCTGCGCACCAGCCTCGGCGTCATCGTCGCGACCCTGCTGGTGGAGCGGTCGCTGCTCCTCGCCGAGCATTCGCTCGCCGTCATGCTGCTGGCCCTCGCACCCGGCCTGGTCGCGCTCGGCGTCATCTTCGTCCGGATGCGCAGGCTGAGAGTGCACGAGTCCGACGCCATGCTGCGCGCGAAGGGGCTGCTGTTCGCGCTGGCGCTCCTCTGTACCGCGCTGGTCTCGGTCATCGCGGTCCTGCTGCCCTCGCCGTGACCGAGTCGACCCAGCTGGACCTGTCCCGAGACCTGACCGAGCCGAAGCCCGGCCGGCTTCCGGACGATCCCGTCGCGCGATCGGAGATCCTCGCCGCGCACGAGCGGGCACTGGCGACGGGCGCGGCCGGCTACCGGGATCCGGCGACCGGCCTGTACGTCATGACGGCGCGATACCTGGCGGACCGTGGCTACTGCTGCGGCAGCGGCTGCCGGCATTGCCCGTACGTGTGACACCCATCCCGTCGAGCGTGGAGCTGAGGCGCGACACACCGTTACGGAGCGCCTCAGCTCCACGCTCGACGGGGGTGCGGACGGCTCTAATCGCGACACTCGCGCGCGACCTTGTTCTTCATGTCACCGCGCCGTGCGTGCAGGTAGCCGGTGTCGTCGATGCGGCGCGAACGCGGATGACCCAGTCCGGCGTCGTGGACGATGTCGAAGTGCCGATGAACGCGAGTTGCCCGGTGCCGTTGCCCTGATCCGGCAACAAGGTTCCCGGTCCGGTCGCGTCGACAGTGTGGCGTCGATGCCCGCGTCCTAGGATCTTGCACAGCGCTGGCGTCTGTTCCGCGAGTTCACGTGTCAGCTGATCAGGCCTGTGAACTCACGACGTCGTCATGTCTCTACCGCCAGCGATGGCAATGCTCGGTAGTCCTGCGCTCATACCGTCGAGCGTGAATGCGGCGCGACACACCGCGCAGAGCGCCTCAGCTCCACGCTCGACGGGGGTGCGGACGGCTCCGCACGTCTATGGTCATCGACATGATCAAGGTGTCTGTCGCCGGTGCCACCGGCTGGACCGGGCGCGCCGTCGCCGAGGCGGTCCTGCAGGCCCCCGACCTGGTGCTGTGCTCTGCCATCGGACGGTCGACGGCCGGTCGTGACCTGGGCGAGGCCTGGGGTGCCGGGGCCGTCGGCCTCGCCGTGACGGACGACGTCCGAGAGGCGGTGTCGGGGGCTGATGTGCTCGTCGACTACACCGCTCCCGACGCCGTCCTCGCGCACACGTTGACCGCGATCGAGGCCGGTGTCGGCGTCGTCATCGGGACCAGTGGACTGTCGGCAGCCGACTTCGATCTGATCGATGCTGCGTCGCGCGCTGCAGGCGTCGGGGTGGTGGCGGCCGGCAACTTCTCGGTCACTGCCGCGATGGCGCAGGCGGCCGCCCTGCTCGTGGCTCCCTTCCTGCCACACCGCGAGGTGATCGACTACGCCTCGGCGGGCAAGCCGGATGCGCCGAGCGGAACAGCGCGCGAGCTCGCCGAACGACTCGATCAGGTGCGCTCGAACGAACTGGCGCGCCCCGTGGCCGACACCACCGGCCGGCCCGAGGCCCGCGGCGCTGACATCGCCGGGACGCAGGTCCACTCGCTCAGGCTGCCCAGCTTCGTCGTCTCCACCGAGGTCGTCTTCGGCCTGCCGGACGAGCGCCTGTCCATCCGACACGACGCGGGCGGCACGCCGACCCCCTACGTGGCTGGCACTCTGCTCGCCGTCCGGGCCGTGCCAACCATCGTCGGCCTCGTCCGTGGGCTGGACACCCTCCTGCTGTCGGCTGGCCACGCTGCCGAAGGCGCAGACTCATCAGAGGGTTGAGTCAGCCGACTTCTAGCACGTCGAGCCCGGACACGCATGATCCCACCGGGAAGGCCACCATGGAGTCATGACGAACCGCCTGGCCCGCGCCACCTCGCCCTACCTGCTCCAGCACGCCGACAACCCGGTCGACTGGTGGGAGTGGGGCGAAGACGCCTTCGCGGAGGCACGTCGACGGGACGTCCCCGTCTTCCTGAGCGTCGGCTACTCCGCCTGTCACTGGTGCCACGTCATGGCCCACGAGTCCTTCGAGAGCGAGGACGTGGCGGCCGTCCTCAACGAGCGCTTCGTCAGCATCAAGGTCGATCGCGAGGAGCGGCCGGACGTGGACTCCATCTACATGGACGCCACCGTGGCCCTCACGGGCAGGGGCGGCTGGCCCATGTCGGTGTTCGTGGACCACGACGGGCGGCCGTTCTACGCCGGCACCTACTTCCCGCCCGAGCCGCGGCATGGGCTGCCGTCCTTCACGCAGCTGGTGCTGGGTCTCAGCGATGCCTGGCGCGACCGGCGGGAGGACGTGCTCGCATCGGGCGTGCGCATCGTGTCGGCCCTGTCCGATCGGCTCCTGCCCACCGCCGACGCACCGCCGACCATCGACGACCTCCGGCATTCCGTCGAGGCACTCGCGCAGCAGTTCGACGACCGATCGGGAGGCTTCGGCCGGGCGCCGAAGTTCCCGCCGTCGATGGTGCTGGAGTTCCTGCTGCGGATGGAAGCCCTCGACGGCGACGACGTCGCGCTGGCGATGGCGGAGCGAACCCTGACGGCGATGGCACGCGGCGGCATCTACGACCAGCTCGGCGGCGGGTTCGCCCGCTACTCCGTGGACTCGGACTGGGTCGTGCCGCACTTCGAGAAGATGCTGTACGACAACGCGCTCCTGCTGAGCGCCTACGCGCACTGGTGGCGGCAGACCGGCTCGCCGCTGGCCGAGCGGGTGGTCCGCGAGACGGCCGAGTTCCTCCTGCGCGACCTTCGCACCGCCGAGGGCGGGTTCGCGGCGGCCCTCGACGCGGACAGCGACGGCCGCGAGGGGGCCTTCTACGCCTGGTCGCCGCAGCAGCTCGTCGACGCGGTGGGCGAGGAGGACGGCCGATGGGTGGCCGAACTGCTCGGCGTGACCGCGGAGGGGACGTTCGAGGACGGCCAGTCCACCTTGCAGCTGCCCGTCGACCCGGTCGACGCCGAACGCTGGGCGCGACTGCGCACCCGGCTCTGGGAGGTGCGCGAGCAGCGCACTCACCCCGGCCGCGACGACAAGGTGGTGGCGGCCTGGAAGGGCCTGGCCATCAGCGCGCTCGCGGAAGCCGGCGCCCTGTTCGGCGAGCAAGCCTGGGTGGATGCCGCGGTAGAGGCGGCCGACCTCCTGCTGGCCGTGCACCTCGGCGCGAACGACGACGATCGACTGGTGCGCACCTCGCGCGACGGCCGCCCGGGCGGCTCTGAGGGAGTGCTCGCCGACTACGGCGCCGTGGCGCAGGGGCTGCAGACGCTCTACCAGGTGCTGGGCGACGACGAGTGGCTCGTACTGGCCGGCATCGTGCTCGACGTGGCCATCCAGCACTTCGCCGACGGCGAGGGCGGGTTCTTCGACACCGCCGACGACGCCGCCGCGCTGGTCCGACGACCCCACGATCCGCACGACGACGCCGAGCCCTCGGGCTGGTTCTCGGTCGCCGGGGCCGCCCTGACCCAGGGCGCGCTCACCGGTCTGCCCGAGTACCGGGAGGTGGCCGAGCGAGCGGTGACGATCGCGACCGCGATCGGGCCGAACGCGCCGCGGGCGGCCGGGTCCGGCCTCGCGGTGGCGACGGCACTGCTCGCCGGACCGCTGGAGGTGGCCGTCGTGGCCGCCGACTCCGACGCGCTGGCGCCGTGGTGGCGCGCCGCGCTGCTCAGCCCGTCGCCGGGGCGGGTCGTCGCCCCCGGGATCGGCGAGGTCGAGGCGGCCGTTCCGCTGCTGCGCGATCGGCCGACGGTCCAGGGACATCCCACGGCGTACGTCTGCCGTGGCTTCACCTGTGACCGGCCCACCACGGACCTCGGCGAATTCCGGACCCGGCTGCAGGTGCGTCAGGAGTAGCCTGACGGCCGAGTGCGAGCGAGGAGTCGCGAGTGGGTATCCGTGATCTGGTGTACGGCGTGTACGAGCGCCGTGTCGCACAGCAGATCCCGGCCAGCCGTCGCCCGCGGCATGTCGGCGTCATCCTGGACGGCAACCGGCGCTGGGCCACGGAGCAGGGCACGTCGTCGTCCGCCGGACACCGGGCCGGAGCGGCGAAGATCGTCGAGTTCCTCGGCTGGTGCGAAGAGGCCGACGTCGAGGTGGTCACCCTCTGGCTGCTGTCCACGGACAACCTGAACCGTCCGCCCCAGGAGCTCGAGGCCCTCGTCTCGCATCATCGAGGAGACGGTCACCGGGCTGGTGGAGCAGCGCCGCTGGCGGCTGCACCCGGTGGGCGCGCTGGACCTGCTCCCTGCGCACACGTCGCGCCTGCTCAAGGAGGCGGAGGAGACCACGTCCGCGGTCGACGGCCTGCTGGTCAACGTCGCCGTCGGCTACGGCGGGCGGCGCGAGGTGGTCGACGCGGTCCGCTCCCTGCTGCACGAGCAGGCGGACAAGGGCTCCTCACTGGACGAGCTGGCCCAGATCATCGATCCGGAGCTGATCTCCGAGCACCTCTACACCAAGGGGCAGCCCGACCCGGACCTCGTCATCCGGACGTCGGGCGAGCAGCGGCTGTCCGGCTTCCTGATGTGGCAGAGCGCGCACTCGGAGTTCTACTTCTGCGAGGCGTACTGGCCGGACTTCCGGCACGTCGACTTCCTGCGGGCGCTGCGTTCCTACTCCGAGCGCCAGCGCCGCTACGGCTCCTGACCGTCGCCAATCGTTCATCTCGATGCTCGCGCGCGTTCGGCGTGGCTCCGTCGAACCTGACCCCGGCAGTTCTAGCGTCGCAGCAGCGAGGGGTACTCGCCCCTCCCCAACCGCACCGGGTCACCGGGCAGGTGGCCCTCTGGAGGTCTACGTGCCCGCTGCCAGCACCCTGCCGGACACCCGACGCACCTACATCCTCGACACCTCGGTCTTCTTGTCGGACCCCCGCGCGCTGCTGCGGTTCGACGAGCACGACGTGGTGATCCCGGTCGTGGTGGTCATGGAGCTCGAGGCCAAGCGCAGTCATCCCGAACTCGGCTACTTCGCTCGGCAGGCTCTCCGCCTGCTCGACGACCTCCGGGTGGACAACGGCCGCCTTGACGAGCCGATGACCGTGGGGGAGAGCGGCGGCACGGTCCGGGTCGAGCTGAATCACACCGACGTGACGGTGCTGCCCAGCGGGATGCGGCTGGCCGACAACGACACCCGGATCCTCGCGGTGGCGCGGAGCCTGCAGGTCGAGGGCCGTGACGTGGTCCTCGTCAGCAAGGACCTGCCGATGCGGGTCAAGGCCTCGTCCGTCGGCCTGCCCGCAGAGGAGTACCGCGCGGAGCTGGTCGTCGAGACCGGCTACACCGGGATGACCGAGATGGACGTCGCGTCGAGCGACATCGATCGGCTGTACGAGGATCAGGTGGTCGACCTGGAGGCGGCGGCGGGCCTGCCCTGTCACACCGGTCTCGTGCTCCTGTCTGAGCGCGGCAGCGCGCTGGGCCGTGTCACTGCGGACAAGCGGGTCCGGTTGGTCCGTGGCGACCGCGAGGCGTTCGGCATCCACGGTCGCAGTGCGGAGCAGCGCGTCGCGCTCGACCTGCTGATGGATCCCGAGATCGGGATCGTCTCGCTCGGCGGCCGTGCCGGCACCGGCAAGAGCGCATTGGCCCTCTGCGCCGGCTTGGAGGCGGTGCTCGAACGCCGTCAGCACCGCAAGGTGATCGTCTTCCGGCCGCTCTTCGCCGTGGGCGGCCAGGAACTCGGCTACCTGCCAGGCACCGAGGCGGAGAAGATGTCGCCCTGGGGCCAGGCAGTGTTCGACACCCTCGGCGCCGTCACCACCCAGGAGGTCGTCGAGGAGATCGTCGATCGCGGGATGCTCGAGGTGCTGCCGCTGACGCACATCCGCGGCCGTTCGCTGCACGATGCGTTCGTCATCGTGGATGAGGCCCAGTCACTCGAGCGCAACGTGCTCCTGACGGTGCTCTCGCGCGTAGGCCGGGACAGTCGCGTCGTTCTCACTCACGATGTCGCGCAGCGCGACAACCTCCGCGTCGGACGGCACGACGGCGTGGTGGCCGTGGTCGAGAAGCTCAAGGGCCACCCGCTCTTCGCGCACGTGACGCTCACCCGGTCAGAACGCTCTCCGATCGCTGCGCTGGTGACGGAGATGCTGGAGGACGTACACCTCTAGGCCGGTCGGCCAGCCAGAGCAGCCCGGCGGCGACCAGCGAGCGCACGCTGTAGAAGATCAGCATGGCCGGCAGCAGGTCCTGTCCCTGCTCGGGGTTGCCGACCACCAGGGTGGCCAGGAACACCAGCGCGGGGACCGCCAGTGCCGTGACGGCCAGCGTCCATGCCGCCCAGCGCGGCCGGACGAACATCATCGCGGTCGCGGCCAGCAGCGCGACCGTGGCCGGCAGCATCCAGGCGATTCCGGCGGCGTTGTTGAGCAGTCCGCCGATCAGGACTGCGCCATTGAGCAGGGCGCCAGCCACCATGATGATGACCGCAAGCAGCCACGGCCACGTACGTTCGGGCCGGACCGGTCCGCGCGCGATGGCCAGGACGAGCAGGCTCACCGCGATCACCGCGGTCGCTCCGAAGATGAGCCAGAAGGCAAGTTCCATTGACATGACGACCACCCCGTCTCCCAGTCGAGGTCCTGCACCTCCACCGTCCCACCGGCGGTCGGGCGGCGGCAGGGCCGCATGGCCCGTCCAGATCGGTTTGTCCCGCAACGCGGGAGAGATCCGCAAATCCGGGTCCCCGCTCGCCGAATTCGCGCAGTTGTCCCGCGTTGCGGGACAAACCGAGCCTGTGGATAAGTCTGGGGATAAGGAAGTGATCTGCATCACACACGATCCGCATGCGCCCCCACGGGATTGTGGCGAGAGACAACAAATGACCGAAATTTCCGACATGTGCTGTGACCGGCTCCACGTCCGTTCGGCGTGACAACCCCGTGACCTTCGGGCACGGTAGTGACTCGTTGTGCCTGTCCGGTGGTCGTTTCGGCTGCCTGGAGACAGGAACTCAGACGATGACGAGGGGACGAGGGATGCGCCGACGGATCGCGGTCACGGCAGTTGTCGTGGCATCGCTCCTGATCGGCCTGCCGCTCTCAGCAGGGGCCGCGTCCGCGCTCCCGCCCGCCTCGGTCGCCGCCGAGGATGTCTTCTACCCGGACGATCAGGCTCCGGAGCCGCCCGCGGGCGACACGGCGCCCGCCGCCGACTCGACCGGCAGCACGGGCGGCGACCGCGAGTCGTCTCTGATGCGCGGCGACCGGCAGGCCGCCGACCTCGTGGGCTGGATGCCGAGCCTCTACCAGGGCAAGTGGTACATGCCGGCCAAGGAGGCCATCCGGCGCTGCATCCAGGACCGGGAGAGCAACTTCAACTACCGGGCCGTCGGCGCGGGCACCTACTTCGGCGCGTACCAGATGAACCGCAACCTCGCCGTTGGCGCCACCTACAAGATGCAGAAGGAAGTGGCCAAGGAGCTCGGTGCCGAGGGCGTGGCCATCGTCAAGGCCCTCCGCAAGACGGCCCCGCACACCTGGAATCGCTACTGGCAGGACCGGGCCTTCTGGACCATCTGGGGCAAGGGCACCGGCGCGCATCACTGGCGCGGCGGCAGCCACAGCTGCTTCTAGTCAGTCCGCCCCGGCCCGGGGATCGGGCTACTGCTTCGGGGGCCCTACCGGGATCGTGCTGATCGGGCGCAGCGTCTCCGCGAAGAAGTCGTTCCCCTTGTCGTCGACTACGACGAAGGCCGGGAAGTCCTCCACCTCGATCCGCCAGACCGCCTCCATGCCCAACTCCGGGAAGTCGAGCACCTCGACCTTCCGGATGTTGTCCTGCGCCAGCCGTGCGGCCGGGCCGCCGATCGATCCGAGGTAGAAGCCGCCGTTCTCCTGGCAGGCGCGGGTGACGGCGTTGCTCCGGTTCCCCTTGGCGAGCATGACGAACGAGCCGCCGGCCCGCTGGAACTGATCGACGTACGAGTCCATCCGGCCCGCGGTGGTGGGACCGAAGGAGCCGGACGCGTAGCCCTCGGGAGTCTTCGCCGGGCCTGCGTAGTAGACGCAGTGGTCGCGCAGGTACTGCGGCATCGGCTCGCCACGGTCGAGCATCTGCTTGATGCGCGCGTGCGCCAGGTCGCGGGCCACCACCATCGGTCCGGTCAGGGAGACCCGCGTCCGGATCGGCAGGGCTGCCAGTTGCTGGCGGATCTCCGCCATCGGGCGGCTCAGGTCGATCCGCACGACGTCGTCATCCAGGTGCTCGTCGGTGACCTCGGGCAGGAAGTGCGCCGGCTCGGTCTCGAGCTGCTCGAGGAAGACGCCCTCGCGAGTGATCCGAGCCTTGGCCTGACGATCGGCGGAGCAGGACACGGCGATAGCCACCGGGCAGGAGGCCCCGTGCCGTGGCAGGCGGATGACGCGGACGTCGTGGCAGAAGTACTTGCCGCCGAACTGCGCGCCGATGCCGAACTGCTGGGTCATGCGGAGGACCTGCTCCTCCATCTCGAGGTCGCGGAAGCCGCGTCCCTCGTCCGATCCGTGCACCGGGACGGAGTCGTAGTAGCGGGCGCTTGCGTACTTGGCCACCTTCAGGGCGTACTCGGCGCTCGTGCCGCCGACCACGATGGCCAGGTGGTAGGGCGGGCAGGCGGCGGTCCCGATCGCACGGAGCTTCTCGTCGAGGAAACGGTCGAACGCCTCGGGATTCAGCAGGGCCGCGGTCTCCTGGTAGAGGTAGCTCTTGTTCGCGCTGCCGCCACCCTTGGCCATGAACAGGAAGTCGTACTGCTGCTCGTGCCCGGCATGGGTGTCGGCGTAGAGCTCGATCTGCGCCGGCAGGTTGCTTCCGGTGTTGCGCTCCTGCCACATCGACAGCGGCGACAACTGCGAGTAGCGCAGGTTGAGGCGCTGGTACGCGTCGAAGATCCCGCGCGACAGGTGGCGCTCGTCGTCGCCGGTGGTGAGCACCTGCTGCCCGCGCTTGCCCATCACGATCGCCGTGCCGGTGTCCTGGCACATCGGCAGCACCCCGCCGGCCGCGATGTTCGCGTTCTTCAGCAGGTCCAGGGCCACGAAGCGGTCGTTCGGGCTGGCCTCCGGGTCGTCGAGGATGCGCCGCAGCTGGGCGAGGTGCCCGGGGCGCAGCAGGTGCTGGATGTCATGGATCGCCTCGTACGCCAGCATGCTGAGCGCCTCCGGCGCCACGGTCAGGAACGTGCGGTCGCCGAGCGTCACCTCGTCCACGCCGTCGGCGGTGAGGAGTCGATACGGGGTGGTGTCCTCACCCAGCGGCAGCAGGTCGGAGTAGACGAAGTCAGTCACCCGCCCAGCGTAGGCCGCCCGTGACCCTCCGGCGCCGTGACTCCGGTCACGATGTCTGGGTCAGCCACCACGCGGCGTACGGGGGCAGGATGACCGGCCGGGACAGGTCGAGCACCTCGCCGGAGATGTGCTCCCGCAGCAGTCCGGCCGGCAGCGGCTCCAGATCGCCGGGCCAGAGCACGCGGGTGGACTCGGACAGGTTGTAGACCTGCACGACACTGCCTGCCGCGTGCCGGCGACGGAAGACGAGCACGGCGGGATCCTCCGCGACCGCAGCCGTCGTGGAGACCGAGGCGTGCAGTGCGGGCAGGCCCTTGCGCGCCTCGATCAGTCGGGTGATGGCGGAGAACACCCGATCGGCGATGCCACCGGTCCGCGCGTGGCCCTCCGCGAGGGACCAGTCCATCGCGGGGCGGTGCAGCCAGCGGTTGTCGGCCGCCTTCGCCGGGTCGTCCTCGAACGAATGGTCGTTGAGCAGGCCGAGCTCGTCGCCCATGTACAGCAGCGGCACACCGCCGAAGCCGAACACCATCGCGTAGGCGCAGGCGAGGCGGGCGATCGCCGTCTCGAGGACGGCCGGGTTGCCCGAGTCAAGGGCGGCCTCGATGCCGGCCAGGCTGGCGGCGCTCCCGGAGGTGCGCCGATCCCCGGTCTCCGGGTTGCTCTGGAAGTGCATCCCGCGGGCGAAGCTGCCGTCGAACTCGCCTGCGTAGAAGTCGGCCAGGAAGGCGCGATGCTGGTAGCCGGTCCAGCCGACGTCGGCGGCGTCCGCGTCATCGATCGCCCAGCCGATGTCGTCGTGGCAGCGCAGGTACGTGGCCCAGGCGGACGTCACGGGGATGGGGGCGAACCGGGAGAGGGCGGTGGCGAGCAGTCGGCCGTCGCGGGCCGCGAGCGCCGACCAGATCTGCACCATCAGCGAGTTGTGGTAGGCGAGGTCGCTCACCTTGCCGGCATGCCGACCCTGCCCGAGATAGGCCACCACGTCCTTCGGCCCGACGATGGCCTCGGCCTTGAAGATGAGCGACGGAGCCATGATGTGCGCCGCCGCGCGCAGGGCCTGGGTGAGGGCGTGCACCTCGGGCTGGTTCTGGCAGTCGGTGCCCATCCGCTTCCAGGTGAACGCGATGGCATCGAGCCGGACGCAGTCGGCACCCTGGTTCGCGAGGAAGCCGATGACGTCGGCGTACTCGACGAAGACATCGGGGTTGGACCAGTTGACGTCCCACTGCCACTCGTTGAAGGTCGTCCAGACCCAGCCCTCGAGTTCGTCGTCCCAGGTGAAGTTGCCCGGCGCGAAGGCGGGGAAGACCTCTGGCAGCGTCTGCTCGTACTGGTCCGGGACGGTGCGATCCGGATAGACGTAGAAGTAGTTGCGGTACTTGTCGTCGCCGGCCTTCGCCTTGGCGGCCCACTCATGCTCGCGGGCGACGTGGTTGAGCACCAGGTCCAGGGTCAGGGAGATGCCCGCGTCGTGCAGGTCCGCGGCCAGCGCCGCGAGGTCGGCCATGGTGCCGAGGTCGGGCCGCACCGATCGGTAGTCCATGACCGCGTAGCCGCCGTCGTTGGCCCCGGGCCGGGGGGTCAGCAGCGGCATGAGGTGCAGGTAGGTGATGCCGAGTTCACGCAGGTAGTCGATGTGCTGCCGGATGCCCAGGAGGTCGCCGGCGAACAGGTCCGTGTACGCCACGTAGCCGATCGCGTCGGCGGACTGGAACCAGTCGGGACGCAGGAGTCGCTCGCGATCGCGCTGGCGCAGCGGCTCGGTGCGCTGCCGGTGCACCTCGGCGATGACGGCGGCCACGGCGGGCAGCACGGCGTCTGCGTCGTACACGGTGGCCAGGCCGTCGTGCAGGTCCGGTGCCCAGCGGTCGAAGCGGGCGAGCAGGTCGGGGAGGTCGGGATCACCCGCCAGCGCGACGGCGAGCTGGGACCGCGCCGCCAGGATGCTCCGGGTCGCCTCGCCGGTGGCCATGCTGCCGCTCCCTCAGGTCATGTAAGCGATTCCACCGCACAGCATGGCGGCCGCTCCGACCGGATGGCAAGTGCTCAGCCGCCGCCTGGGCTGCTGAAGTCCACGCTCGAGTAGCGGGAGAGCTTGGCCAGCCGATGCTCGCTGCGCACCTCGCGGATGGTGCCGCTCTTGCTGCGCATGACGATGGAGTGCGTGGTGGGTCCCTGGGGGGTGTAGCGGACGCCCTCGAGCAGCTCGCCGTCGGTGATCCCGGTGGCGCAGAAGAAGATGTTCTCGCCGGTGACCAGGTCGGTCGTGGTGAGCACCCGGTCGAGGTCGTGGCCGGCGTCGAGGGCGCGCCGGCGCTCAGCGTCGTCCCGTGGCCAGAGCTTGCTCTGGATGGTGCCGCCGAGGCAGGTGACGGCGCACGCGGCGATGATGCCCTCGGGCGTCCCGCCGATGCCGGCGAGCAGGTCCACGCCGGTGCCCTCGCGGGCGGCCATGATCGCGCCGGCGACGTCCCCGTCCGAGATGAACTGGATGCGCGCGCCCGCCTGACGGATGGCCTCGACCAGGTCGTGATGCCGGGGCCGGTCGAGGATGCAGACGGTCAGGTCGGCCACCTTCTCGCCCTTGGCCTTCGCCAGCCAGGCCAGGTTGACGCCGATGGGCGCGTCGATGTCGATGATGTCGGCGCCTTCCGGGCCGACGACGAGCTTCTCCATGTAGAAGACGGCGCTCGGGTCGTACATCGCGCCGCGCTCCGCGACGGCCAGCACGGCCAGCGCGTTCGGCATCCCCTTGGCGGCGAGGGTGGTGCCGTCGATGGGATCGACGGCCACGTCGGCCTCGGGGCCCTCGCCGTCGCCCACCCGCTCGCCGTTGTAGAGCATCGGGGCGTTGTCCTTCTCGCCCTCGCCGATGACGACGACGCCGTTCATGGAAACGCTTCCAATCAGGCGGCGCATCGCATTCACGGCTGCGCCGTCGGCGCCGTTCTTGTCGCCGCGGCCCACCCAGCGGGCGGCGGCCATGGCGGCCGCCTCGGTGACGCGGACCAGTTCGAGGGCCAGGTTCCGGTCGGGGACCTCAGGCTGCGCATAGTCATCGGACATAACGCCACCCTAGCCACGGAGGAGGCCGGTAGCCGCCCCGGCGGACGTCGGGAAATGACGGGTGCGGACCCTCGGGATCGCGGCCGTGGGCCGGTTGACGGATGTCGTAGTCCGGTCGCATTCCGGTCGCATTCGTGGACCTTGGCAATCGCCCTGAGGTTGGGTGACTGCAAGTCACCCGCGTGCAGGGCGTGGGCCACGCCGGAATGGGGCGTCATGGACCGGACCTTCGCGATGTATCCGAAGAGCGCCGACTCCGAGGCGGTTGGTCGCCTCACCCGGGTGTCGCACAGTCTGTGGAACCGACCGGAGGTGGGTCAATGCTCGCACCACGTAGAGGAGTTCCCACGAGAGGAACGCGAATCCGCACGGCAGGAGTAGTCGCCTGCATGCTGGTCGCAGCGGCGACCATGCCAGCCTGTTCATCAGGGCAAGGTTCCGAGTCGGGCACCGTGGAGGCCACGTCGACCGTGGCGGCCAGTTCGACGGGCGGGGACCTTGCGCAACTGGTCGGAACGTGGTCGGCCAGCGGCAGTGCGTACTTCACATGGGACCCGGACGGGAACTGGTACAGCACTCCGAAGGTGTACTTCGAGGACGGATCCTGGGCTGTGGCGGGTGAAACGATCGACCCCGTCGGCTGGGGCATCTACGCCTTCGAAGGGTCGACCCTCACCTTCGACAATGCGGACGAGTCGTATTGCGGCGGCGCGCGAGGGAGCTATGCCGTGGCGTTCATCGATGCGGACACCATGACGCTGGAACGCATCGAGGAGGAGTGCATCGGCCGCTCCAATGTGGTGACCGCGAAGCCATTGGAGAGGGTCGAGGAGGTGTCGGGCGAGGGCTAGCCACGCGAACTGCAACTCCACTCGCATGCCTGGTGGTTCCGTCGGGCCCGGTGCACGCACGGTGCCGGCGTCGCGGCGACCCGACGCCATGGCCCATGATGGGCGGGTGACGGATCCGGTCGAGGGGAGCGCGCCCGAGGCCAGCGCGCCGGACATCCACGACGTTGCGCCGGACGTCGTGCCCACCGGCCGTCCCAACGCCCGACTGCGGCAGACGATCGGCGACATGGCCCGCTCGATGGCGGTGGTGCTGGCCGTCGTCTTCCTGATCGTCCTTCTTGCCTGGCGGCCGCAGCCGGACCCGATCAAGGTGGTGGAGACGGCTCCCGTCATCGCCGAGGCCGCAGCCGAGGCGGACTTCCCCATCGTCGCCCCCGCCGGGCTGTCCGAGCAGTGGCGTCCGACCAGCGCTCGCTGGGAGCCGACCGAGAAGTCACTCTCCCAGCCGATCCTGCATCTGGGCTACGTCACGCCGACGGACGAGTACGGCCAGCTCTCCGTCGCGTCCGTAGATGACGCGGCCTATCTCGACGAGCAGACCGCGGGTGGGGTGGCCACGGGCAGCCAGGCCATCGGGTCGACGACGTGGGAGCGCTGGGAGACGGCGGAGCGCAAGAGCCTGGTGCTGCGCGAGGCCGGCTCTGTGGTGATCGTCTCGGGTACCGGGTCCTGGGACGAGCTGATCAGCCTGGCCCAGTCCCTGTCCGCCCCCTGATCCGTCCTCGATGCTGCGTCACTCGTGGCTGGTTCTCCACCCCGAAAACCAGCCACGAGTGACGCAGCATCGGGGTGGAGCTACGCCTCGTCCGAGTCCTCGGTCTCCGCGACCCGCTGGCGCGCACCGTCCAGCCACTGCTGGCACCGTTGCGCCAGTTCCTCCCCGCGTTCCCACAGCCGCAGCGACTCCTCGAGGGTCAGCCCGCCCTGCTCCAGCGACGCGACGACGGCCGCGAGCTCGTCGCGGGACTCCTCGTACGTCGGCTGCTTGTCGGCCATGCCCGGCACCCTAGCCCGCCGCGGAGACAGGGGAGGGGGCGTCCGTGCGCCGGGCGTGCAGCCGGCCGTTCGCCACTCGGATGTCCAGGTCCGTGCCGGTCGCCACCGTGTCCGCCTCGCGCACGATGGCGCCGTCGTCCGTCAGCACGATCGCGTAGCCGCGGTCGAGGGTGGCCGCCGGGGACAGGGTGCGGACCCGCGCGGCGAGGTGGCCCACGTCGGCCGTCGCGGCATCGAGGCGCCCGATCACGACGCGCCGCGCGCGTTGTCTCCGGTGGAGGAGGGTCTGCTGCTCGCTGTCGAGGAGGTGGCGCAGCACCATGGCGCCGCGACGTCGCAGGCCGGCGACCAACTCGCGCTGCTCCGCAAGCGAGGGCACCACCCGCTTGGCGGCGTCCGTCGGCGTCGATGCCCGGAGGTCCGCGACGAAGTCCACGAGCGGGGCGTCCTGCTCGTGTCCGATCGCGCTCACCACGGGGGTCCGGCACCCGGCGACCGCGCGGACCAGAGTCTCGTTCGAGAACGGCAGCAGGTCCTCGACGCTGCCACCGCCGCGGGTCAGGATGATGACGTCCACCTCCGCGAGGGCGTCGAGCTCCTGCAGCGCTGCCACCACCGATGGCACGGCCTGCACCCCCTGCACGGGGACCTCGCGGACCTCGAAGTCGATGCCGGGCCACCGGTCACGGGCATTGGCGAGCACGTCCTCCATCGCGGCACTGGCCCGGCCGCAGATCAGCCCGATCCGGTTGGGGATGAACGGCAGCGGCTTCTTGCGCTCGGGTGCGAACAGCCCCTCCGCGGCGAGCAGTGCCTTGAGCCGCTCGAGCTCGGCCAGCAGCGCGCCGAGGCCGACGGGACGGATCTCCTTCGCCAGCATCGCGAGCGACCCGCGCGCCGCATAGAAGTCCGGGCGGGCATGGACCACGACTCGTTGCCCCACTGCGAGCGGGGGATCGAGTCGTCCGAGCACGCCCACGTCCACCTTCACATTGAGGGACATGTCGGCATCCGTGTCGCGCAGCACGAAGTAGTGCATCCGCGCCCCCGGACGGGGGCGGTACTCCGCCACCTGGCCGTCGATCCACACCGCGCCGAGCCGGTTGATCCAGTCCGCCAGCATCCGCGAGATGGTCCGCACCGCGGCGGGCTGCTCCGGGCTGGTCTCCAGTGCCATGCGTTGCAGCCTAGATCGCGAGGGGCGGGTGTGCGCGGATGCGCCTAGCATGGGTCCATGACCGCAAACCGCAGGATCCTGCTCGCCTCCCCCCGCGGGTACTGCGCAGGCGTCGATCGCGCCGTCGTCACGGTGGAGAAGGCCCTCGAGCACTACGGCCCCCCGGTGTACGTCCGCAAGCAGATCGTGCACAACAAGTACGTCGTCGAGGCCCTGGAGGAGCGCGGCGCCATCTTCGTCGACGAGCTCGAGGAGGTGCCTGAGGGATCTCTGGTGATCTTCTCGGCGCACGGGGTCGCCCCAGAGGTGCACCGCCAGGCCGAGGAGCGTCAGCTCAAGGCGATCGATGCGACCTGCCCGCTGGTCACCAAGGTGCACGCGGAGGCGCGGCGATTCTCGAACGAGGGCTACCAGATCCTGCTGATCGGCCACGAGGGTCACGAGGAGGTCGTCGGCACGATGGGCGAGGCGCCTGAGGTGATCACCCTCGTCGAGGACCCGGCGGCGGCGGCCGAGGTGGAAGTGCCGGCGTCGGATCGGCTGGTCTGGCTCTCCCAGACGACCCTGTCGGTGGATGAGACGCTCGAAACCGTGGGCGCCCTGAAGGAGCGCTTCCCGAACCTGGTCAGCCCGCCGAGCGACGACATCTGCTACGCGACGCAGAACCGCCAAGCGGCCGTCAAGGCGATCGCCCCGGACTGCGACGTGCTGATCGTGGTGGGCTCCGGAAACTCGTCGAACTCGGTTCGGCTGGTCGAGGTGGCGCTCGAGTCGGGTGCGAAGACCGCCTACCGCGTCGATGCCGCCGACGAGCTGCAGGAGGAGTGGTTCGACGGATGTGCGACGGTGGGCCTGACCAGTGGCGCGTCCGTCCCCGAGATCCTCATCGACGGAGTCCTCGCGTGGCTGAAGGAGCGGGGGTGCGACACCGTGGAGGAGGTGCACACCGCTGAGGAGACGTTGATGTTCGCGCTGCCGCCCGAGCTGCGGCGTGACCTGCGGGCCGCCCGCGACGCCTAGCGGCGGCGACGGATCAGCACGATGACGAGGGCGGCGACGGTCGCCCCGATGATCCAGACCCAGTTCTCCGCCAGCGTGAAGAACAGCACCACGGCACGATTGACCAGCGAGCCCTGCAGTGCGTCGATGAAGAGCTGGCCCGCGGTGAGCGCCGCCAGCAGGAAGGCAACCGGCGGCGTGAGGAAGGCGACGGTGTCGTCCTCCCGCCGGACGAACAACGCCGCGTAGACCGAGCTGACGACGAGGGCGACCCCGGTCGGCCAGCCCAGCTCGCCGTTCGAGAGCAGCGCGTTGGCGAAGCCGACGAGCACTGTCACGCCGATGACGATGAGATAGACGGCGCCCGCGCGCAGGGTGCGCCCGCGCGGGGCGCGGTGCCTCATGCCGGCGCCGGCTTCCGCCGCTGCGGCGGTTCCGGCCGTCGCACCGGGGAGACCTGAGTCGACCGGGCCCATGTCTGCCCCGGTTGGCTCGTGTGTCCCGGTGTGCGGGAAGAGCGAGCCGGGAAGGTCGGCGGGTGCGTCGTGCCCATGAGGTGTCCCAGTGTGCGAAGAGTCGGTCGCCGCGACCGCGACGGCCGCCGCCGCTGCAGGCGACACGTCCACGTCCCGTCGCAGGCTCCGCAGGCGGCCGAAGTGGTCGGAGCCGAGGGCGAGGACGGCTTCCGGGTGGTCGGAGACGCCCTGGCTGCGGAACAGGCGCCCGGTGTCCGCGCCCGGGTCTGCCGCCGGCGGTGGTGGCTCGCCGATCGGCGACGAGGTCGGTTGCGGCATGACCGCGGGCGCCGGTGCGGCGTCACGTGCCGACCTGCGCTCCGGCGGGGGTCCGGGCACGGGATCATCATCGGGGCGGAAGAGCCCGGCGAAGTCAGGGTCGATCGGCTGCGAGCCGTCACCACCGCCGGTCGAGGTCACCTGCGTACCGTACTCAATGCCCGAAGCGGGGGGCGGGAACGAGGTCCGGCCGTCACGCAGGGGGTTCCCCTGACCGCTGCGCGGGTCTAGCGTGTGGGAATTCACCCGCCGAGGCGCGGGGGGCGCCCAACCACAAGAGAGGAGCGCCCATGCCGATGTTCATGGACGTGCACACCAACATGGTCGGAGTCACCCCGGAGGCGCTGCACGAGGCTCATCAGGCCGATCTCGCCATCCAGGGCGAGGAGGGCGTCGACTTCCGTCAGGCGTGGGCGGACCCGGTGTCGGGCCATGTGTTCTGCCTGTCCGAGGCGCCCGACGCCGAGGCCGTGCAGCGGATTCACGAGCGCGCAGGACACCGCGCGGACGAGGTGCACGAGATCACGGTGACCGCCTAGCTGCGGCGCACGTGGCATGCGGTGGCGGCCCCGATGGTCTCCGCCACCGCATGCCGTGCAGTCGGCGTCAGGTCTGCGGGTAGACGCGGTCGAGGACGCTGGCGATCTCCCGGGGCGGGACGGCTCGCGAGAACAGCCACCCTTGGGCCGACACGCAGCCGATCTGCCGTAGGTGTGCGGCCTGCTCCGGATACTCCACACCCTCAGCGACGGTCGCCAGGCCGAGAGTCTGCGCGAGTCCGACGATCGCGGTCAGCAGGCGGCGGTCGGGTTGGGGAGTCTGGGGGTCGGTCATGAAGCTGGCGTCGATCTTGATGACGTCGATGGGGTGGATGTCGAGGTTCGTCAACGACGCATATCCGGTGCCGAAGTCGTCGATGGCCAGGGACAGCCCACGGCTCCGGATGCCCGTGATGTTCTCCGCCACCGTGGCAGTGCGATGCAGGAGCGCCGTCTCGGTGATCTCGACGCACAGGGTGTGCGGGTCGACCCCGCTGGTGGCCAAGGCTTCATCCAGGTCGGCCAGCAGGCTGGGCTCTGCGAGCTGGAGCGCCGACACGTTGATTCGCCAGGCGATGCTCCGATCGGGCCGCGCGGCAGCCCACCGCGCCGCTTGGTGGCACACCTGGGTGAACACCCGCCTGCCGACGTCATGAATGAGCCCGGCGTCCTCGGCGACCCTGACGAAGCGGTCGGCAGCCCACACCTCGCCGCTGGGATGGTGCCAGCGCAGCAGCCCCTCGAATCCGATGACGGAGCCACTGACGAGATCGACCTCAGGCTGGTACCAGACCTCGAGCTGGTCGCGTTCTAGTGCTCGCCTCAGATCGGTCTCGACGGCCAGGCGATTCGCGGCGGCGCTGCGCAGGGTCTCGTTGAACATCGACACGCGGTCGCGGCCGCCTTCCTTGGCCGCGTACATCGCGGTGTCCGCCTCTCGGAGGAGATCGCCGGCGTTGACCTCGTCCTGGCTGATGGCGACTCCGACGCTCGCCGTCGAGAAGAGTTCCCCCGCCTCGGTCGTGAACGGCGCACGGAACTCCCGCACCAGTCGCTCTGCTGCCCGCAGCGCCTCACGCGGGTCGAGCACATGACGCATCACCACGACGAACTCGTCGCCGCCGAGCCGGCCGGTGAAGTCGCCGGCGCGGACCAGGCCGACGAGGCGAGCTGCCGCGGCAATCAGCAGATCGTCACCGGCGGTGTGCCCCAGCGTGTCATTGATGTGCTTGAACCGGTCGAGGTCGAGCAGCAGCACGGCGACCCAGCGACCGGACCGGTGGGCCTCGGTCGCGGCCCTCGTGATCTGCTCCAGCACTGAGGCCCGGTTCGCCAGCCCCGTCAACGCATCGTGCGTTGCCATCTCCGTCAACTGGTCGCTCGCGGCCTTGCGATCGGTGATATCCAGCCAGAGGCCGTGGACCTCGGTGACCGCGCCGTCGAGATCGCGGACGGCCTCCCCGTGTGCCTCCATCCACCCATGAGACCCATCGGCTCGCACGATCTCGACGTCCAGCACGAACGGAGCGCCGGTCTCGGCCGTGCGGGACACCGCAGACTGCAGACGCACCCAGCTCGCCGGTGCGAAGAACTGCTGCTGATGCGGGAAGTCGGGCACCTCGGCCGTCGGATCCAGCCGGAAGATCTCGAGGAGCTCACCGGACCAGCGCGCTGTGCCGGTCTGCGGATTCACCTGCCAGCGACCCACGTGCGCCACGTGTTCCGCCAGTTCGAGCTGCGCGCGGCTGGCCAGGATGGCGGCCTCGATCTCGCGGCGCTCGGTGATGTCCTCGTGCGTGCCCGTCATCCGCAGCGGCCGGCCGTCTGCGGTCCACTCCACGATGCGACCTCGATCGTGGACCCACACCCAGTGCCCCTGCTTGTGCCGCATCCGGAGTTCGACGTCGTAGTACGGTGTCAGACCCTCCGCATGCGCCTGGATGAGCGCGTTCGAGCCGGTGAGGTCGTCCGCGTTGGCCAGCTTCAGCCACGTCTCGACGCTGACGGGCGCTAGCTCCGCCAGCGTGTATCCGGCGATCTCGGCCCACCGGTCGTCGTACACCGTCTCGCCGGTCACCATGTTCCAGTCCCACAGGCCGAGGCGGGACGACGCCAGCACCAGTGTGAGGCGCTCGGCCTGATCGGCCAGGGCCCGCTCCGCCTCCTTCTCCGCGGTGACGTCGATGAAGGTCACGGTGACGTACTGCAGCGCGCCGTCGTCATCGAAGACCGGGACCGCGTTCACGTCCAGCCAGGTGTCCGGCCGCCCGGGAGGCTTGATGATCATGCTCAGGTCGCGAACCGGCTCTGCGGTCGCGATGGCCTGCATCACGGGGAACCTGTCCAGCACCATGGGTGAGCCGTCGGCCTCGAGGAACACCCAGTCCGGATCCGTGGCGAGCCGGCCCTCGAGGTCCTGGATCCCGAGGAGCTTCCGCGCGTGGGTGTTCGCCTCCAGGATCGTCGAGTCGGCGGCATGGATGACCACTCCCGCGCGCAGGCCCGCCAGCACGGCCTCATAGCGGCTCAGCATCCCGCGCCCCTCCCACGACGAGTGATCGGTCCTGCCGACCCGGCCCCCAACGGCACGGTAGTGGCGCGGCCAGTGCGTGTCCCGACGAAACGGCAGGGCCTGTCGTGATCGGGGTCCGTCACCCGCCGCGGGGGTGCCGTGCGGGCGTGCGTCTACCCTTAGCACCCGCGTGGTCGACCTCTCCAACGCACGGTGTCGGGTCCATCGCCCCCTGTTGCTCTACTGAAGGACCGGATCGTGGCTCTCACCATCGGCATCGTCGGACTCCCGAACGTCGGAAAGTCGACGCTGTTCAACGCGCTGACCAAGAACGACGTTCTGGCGGCGAACTACCCGTTCGCCACCATCGAGCCGAACACCGGTGTCGTGGGCGTGCCCGATCCGCGGCTTGCGGTACTCGCCGGGATCTTCGGATCCGAGCGGCAGTCTGCCGGCGACGGTCACGTTCGTCGACATCGCGGGCATCGTGAAGGGCGCGAGCGAGGGCGCGGGACTGGGCAACAAGTTCCTCGCCAACATCCGGGAGTCCGACGCCATCTGCCAGGTCCTGCGCGCCTTCGTTGATGACGACGTGGTGCACGTCGAGGGGCGCGTCGCGCCGGAGGAGGACATGGCCACGATCAACACCGAGCTGATCCTCGCGGACATGCAGACGCTGGAGAAGGCGCTGCCGCGGCTGCAGAAGGAGGCCCGGACGGACAAGTCGCGCGCTGGCATCCTTGCGGCGGCCGAGGAGGCGCAGCGGATCCTCGACGAGGGCACCACGATCTTCGCGAGCGGCATCGATCCCGCCCCGTTGAAGGAGTTGTTCCTGCTGACCGCCAAGCCGTTCCTCTACGTCATCAACGTGGACGAGGAGGAGCTCGGCGACGAGGACTTCAAGCAGCGGATGCGCGATCTGGTGGCGCCCGCCGAGGCCGTCTTCCTCGACGCCAAGCTCGAGGCGGAGCTGGTGGAGCTGCCGGATGACGAGGCGCTGGAGCTGCTGCAGTCGGTGGGCCAGGAGGAGAGCGGGTTGCACGCGCTCGCCCGCGTCGGGTTCGCCACGCTCGGGCTGCAGACGTACCTGACGGCCGGGCCGAAGGAGGCACGGGCGTGGACCATCCCGGTCGGTGCGACCGCACCGGAGGCCGCGGGCGTCATCCACACGGACTTCCAGAAGGGCTTCATCAAGGCCGAGATCGTCTCCTTCGACGCGCTCGTGGACGCGGGTTCCATGGCGGAGGCGAAGGCGCGCGGGCAAGGTGCGCATCGAGGGCAAGGACTACGTCATGCAGGACGGCGACGTGGTCGAGTTCCGCTTCAACGTCTGACCCCCGTTTCTCCCGGTTTGCGGGACAAGTGCGTAATGAATCGGGCGAATCGGACGCGGATCGCGTACCTGTCCCAGTCCTCGACGGCGATCGTCCGTCGGCTGCGGGAGGGGGTTCCGACGGGGGCCGTTCGTGGGTAGTTTCGACGGGGTCACACTCCCGTCATCTGGAGGATGGACTCATGTCAGCCCAATTGCGCATGCGCTACGAGTTGGACGACTACGACGCGTGGCGGCGGATCTTCGACCGCGACCCACTCGACCGGAAGGGCAGCGGCGTGCGCCGCTACCGGATCTCGCGGGACGTCGACAACGGCTCAGCGGTCCTGGTCGATCTCGACTTCGACACCGTGGACGAGGCGGTCGCCTTCCACGGCCGCCTGCGCGAGCTGCTGGCCGATCCGTCGATCCCGGTCATGGCCCGGGCCGAGACGATGGTCATCGAGACCACGGAGACTGTCGACCTCTGACCCGCCTACCCTCCCCGTCCGTCTTGAGGTTGGTGGTCGCAATCGGGCCGGTTTCCGACCACCAACCTCAAGACAGACGGGGAGAAGCGTGGGTTGGGGTGGCGGCACCCCAACCCACGCAACGTGCTCGCTCCGGTCAGGCCCCGGTGACGTTGATCAGGGTGACCGTCGTCGCGTCGCCGTCGTCCTCGATGGCCTCGTCGTTGCCCTCGAAGGCCGAGTTCTTGACGGTCGCTGCGCCCACCCCGCCGCCGCGCTGATCGACTTCGAGCCCAGCCTCGCCGTTGTCGACGAACCGACTCTGGTTGACGTCGACCGTCAGGTCGCCGTCGCCGCGCTCCTGGGCGCGCATGCCGTCCGAGTCGCTGTTCGTGATCACGACATTGGTGACCGTGGCGAACAGGGAGCCTTCGTCCCCCTCCTCGAGGTCGTAGCCGCGGCCGCCTGTCGCGTTGTCGATGGTCACCTGCTGGAGCCTGCTGATCAGGTCGCCACTGCCCATCTCGTTGAAGTCCAGGTTCTCGTCGCGGCTGTCCTTGACGGTCACGCCGACGAGGTCCGTGTCGACGTTGCCGTCTCCCCGCTCATCGATGTCGATGGCATCCTCGAGATCCGACGGCAGCTGCGGCTGGGAGCCGTTGGACAGGAACTCGCCACCCCGGACCTTGAGCGTGACCCCGCCGGTCTCGTCCTCGTCGAGCTCGATGCCGTCGGCCGCGTTCTCGATCACGTCCGAGTTGACGAAGGTGGCGGTGATCGACCCGGCACCGCGCTCATTCACGCGAATGCCGTCGAAGTCGTCGGGACCGCGGAAGCCGTTGCTGCTGATGGTGGTGCGGTTGAGGTCGAGCACCACGCCCGCGGCGGAGCCGCTACCGTCGTCATCGCACTGGGCCGGAGCCTCGGCGGCGAGGTCCGTCTCGCAGTCGTCCACGTACACCCCGTTGAGGGCGTTGTCCGACGCGACGACGTTGACGAGGCTGACCACCTGATCCGTGGTGGCCGCTGTCGGCACCTCGACGACGAGCCCAGCGCCGTCGGCGCCGGTCAGCGTCAGGTCGCGAATCGTCAAGGCTCCACCGCCCGTCGTGCGCACGAGGTGGAACGGCCCGCCTTCGTCATCGGCGGTGACGGTCGCGCCCGCGCCCTGAATGGTGAGCGGGCCCGTGCCGGTGTACGTCACCTCGGCCTGCAGCTCGATCGTCCCGACGCCGTTCGACACGACGATGGTGCCGCCGCCTGCACTGCTCGCTGCCTCGATCGCCTGGCGCAGAGAGCCGGCTCCGTCATCGCTGCCGGTCGTGACCTTGAGGGCGGGAGCCGCGTTGGCGCTCGCGGAGATGAGGGTTGCGGCGATCAGGCACGCGGGGGCGGCAAGGGCCAGGGCTCGGGTCATGCGTCGCATTCGGGTGTCCTCCTCGGACGGAAGTTGGGTGGGACGAATCAACTAGGGCTCGCTGAACGGCGGGTGGACGGTCGGGTGAACGGACGGACACGGGCATCGCAACCCTTGGAGTCGGTAGCCTCGAGCCGTGACCGAGAACCTCCCCGCGGAGCCGTCCGAGGACCCCGTGGCCCAGGCCATGCGGATGCGGGCGTCGGACGCCGATCGGGAGAAGGTCGCCGGCATCCTGCGCGAGGCGTTCATCGAGGGGCGGCTGACCCCGGTCGAGCACGAGGAGCGGCTCGAGGAGGCCTACCGGGCCCAGACGTACGGCGAGCTGATCCCCGTCATGCGGGACCTGCCGGTGCCGCCGGGCACGCTGGCCATCCCCACGCCGAACGCGATCGCGCCGGATCCATCCCCGGGTCAGGCGGGCGGGCGGCGGACCGACGGCGGCATCGTCGTCAACAGCGGTCTGACGGCGCCGAACGACAACTCGATGATCGCGGTGTTCGGCGCGTTCGAGCGGGCCGGCTCGTGGACGGTGCCCGCGGAGGCGCAGGCGGTGTGCATCTTCGGCGGTGGGCAGATCGACCTCACCGAGGCAGTGCTGACCTCGCGCGAGACGGTCATCACGACCGTCTGCCTGTTCGGTGGACTCGAGATCGTGGTGCCCGACGGGATGCTCGTGCGCAACGAGGTCGTCGGCATCTTCGGCGGCTCAGAGGTGCCGAAGGACGCGGGTCAGCCGGACGCTCCGGTGCTCGTCGTCAAGGGCGCGGCCATCTTCGGGGGCGTCGAGATCCGCCGCCCGAAGAAGCCCCACAAGTGGGGCATCACCAAGGGCTGATGGAGCGGGCGATCGCCTTCGCCTCGATGCCGGCCTCGCGCAGCATTCCCGACGGCGACACGTACATGCCGCAGAAGTAGAGGCCCGGGAGGCGTGTGGGGCCTCCAGACACCGTTGGCCGACCGTCCTCGTCGCATACCTGCTTCCAGTCCGGCAGGAAGTCGGGGATGCCAGGCCGGTAGCCAGTAGCCAGCACGACCGCGTCGACCTCGAGCGTCGTGCCGTCCTCGAAGACGACCGCACGATCGGTGAAGCGCGCGATGTCACCGTGCACGCCGATTCGTCCGGCGCGGATGTGGTCGATCGTGCCGATGTCGAGCATCGGGACATGGTGATCGCGCGCGATCTGGGTGTTCGGTCCGTAGGGGAGCTTGCGCAGGCCGAGTTTGGTGATGTCGCCGATGGTCAGGCGGACGAGGGGCGCGCCCAGGGCGTCGGCGACCGGCGTGGGGAGCCGGCGCATGAGGATGGCCAGTTGGAGAACCGGCACCACGCCGAGGACATCGCGCGGCACCACGTTGACGGCGGACCGGACGGACAGGTGCGGATGCGCGCCGTGCTCGACCAGGTCGATCGCTTGTTCGCAGGCCGAGTTGCCGAAGCCGACCACCACGACGGTCCGTCCTCGCCACGGCTCGCCGTTGACGTACTCGCTGGAGTGCATGACCGTGCCGCCGTACGCGTCCATGCCGGGCCAGGACGGGCGCACCGGCACGCGCGCGGCGCCGGTCGCGATCACGATGTTGCGTGCCGACCACTCACGGCCCGCTGTGCTCGCAACCCAGGCCCCGTCACGGCGCACGACGCTCGTGACCTCCTGGCCGAACCACGGACTCAGGCGGTTCACCTCGCAGTACTTCTCGAGGTACTGCACGACCTGGTCGCGCGAGGGGTAGCGCGGCCACCACGACGGCATGGGCAGGCCCGGCAGCGCCGAGCTCGACTTGGGGGTGTGCAGGTGAAGGCGGTCGTAGTGATGACGCCACGTGCTGCCGACGGCGGCGGTCGCCTCGAGCAGTTCGAACGACGCACCGCGTGCCCGCAGGCTCGCCGCAGTGGCGAGGCCCGATGCGCTCGCCCCGATGACGAGCGTCTCGGTATCGATCGCCATCGTTTCAGGCTAGTGGCAGCGGAGACGGCGGGCGCAGGCCTTCCTCCCGCAGTTCCAGCGCGGCGAGCGCGTCGATGATCTCCCGGTCCTGCCGCCGCCACGCCCCTGCGGGGTCATCGCTGATCCGCGCCAGGACGTGCAGCGGCTGACGCGCCATCGCCCGCAGCGCGAACAGGTCCAGGTCCTCGTTCGCGTCGACGAACTGCCGGGCGGCGGTGGCGCGTCGGATGAACGCGATCCGGATCGGCACCCAGAACACCGCGAACGACATGATCGCCAGCACCGCGAGGCTGATGGAGAGGAATCGGGCCAGCAGGGCGACAGCGTCGGCGGTTGCCTGCCCCGCGTCCGCGATGGACAGTGCCGCCGCGCTCATCCCGTCGAACGGCGCCCCCAGTGTGTCTCCGACGAGAGGCACCTGGCTGATCGAGTCGCCCGCCGACGAGATGTTGCCCGCCAGGTCGGTTGCGCCCTCAGCGATCGCCAGTCCCGGCGCGGCCAGGTTCATGATCAGCTCGTGCAGCCGGATCGCGACCCAGATCCAGAGGAGTGACCACACGATCAGCCACAGATCGCCCAGCAGCTGGCGTGCGCGACGAGCCGGAATGTCGGCGTAGAAGACCATGGCGGGACCTTTCGCGATTTCAGTGGCACCGGTGCGGCCCTCTAGGGTTCGGGGGTGAGCCGCCGAGAAGACCTTCGAAACATCGCCATCATCGCCCATGTCGACCACGGCAAGACGACACTCGTCGACGCCATGCTCTGGCAGTCGGGGGCCTTCCGCGCCAACCAGGACGTCGCCGACCGCGTCATGGACTCGATGGATCTCGAGCGCGAGAAGGGCATCACGATCCTCGCGAAGAACACCTCAGTGCGGTACACCGGGCCGGCCGCAACCGAGGGCGGGGTGACGTTCAACATCATCGACACCCCGGGGCACGCCGACTTCGGCGGCGAGGTCGAGCGCGGCCTGGAGATGGTCGACGGGGTTGTTCTCCTCGTGGACGCGTCCGAAGGGCCGCTGCCCCAGACGCGCTTCGTGCTGCGCAAGGCGCTGCAGAAGCACCTGCCTGTCGTGCTCGTCATCAACAAGGTCGATCGCTCGGACGCGCGCATCGCCGAGGTGGTCAACGAGGCGTACGAACTGTTCCTCGACCTCGACGCGACCGAGGAGCAGATCGAGTTCCCGATCGTCTACACCAGCGCGAAGGCCGGCCGCGCCTCCCTCGACCGTCCCGAGGACGGGGGGATGCCGAAGGAGGAGGACCTCGAGCCGCTGTTCCGCACCCTGCTGGAGACCATCCCGGCACCGTCGTTCGACCCGGAGAAGCCGCTGCAGGCGCACGTCACCAACCTCGACGCCTCGCCGTACCTCGGTCGCCTCGCGCTGTGCCGCGTGCGGCAGGGGTCCATCCGCAAGGGCCAGCAGATCGCGTGGATGAAGGCGGACGGGACCCAGGAGCGCGCGAAGGTCGTCGAGCTGCTGATGACCGAGGCGCTGGAGCGCGTGCCGGTCGCGGAGGCCGGTCCCGGCGACATCATCGCGGTCGCCGGCATCCCGGAGATCACCATCGGCGAGACCCTGGCCGATCCCGAGAACCCCGTCGCGCTGCCCGTCATCACCGTCGACGAGCCGTCGATCTCGATGACCATCGGCATCAACACCTCCCCGCTCGCCGGTCGCAGCGGTGGGACCAAGCTCACCGCCAACCAGGTGAAGCAGCGCCTCGAGCAGGAGCTCGTCGGCAACGTCTCCATCCGCATGCTCACCACCGAGCGCCCGGACACGTGGGAGATCCAGGGACGCGGCGAGCTGCAGCTGGCCATCCTCGTCGAGATGATGCGGCGCGAGGGCTTCGAGCTCACCGTCGGCAAGCCGCAGGTCGTCACCCGCGTGATCGACGGCAAGGTGCACGAGCCGATGGAGCGACTGACCGTCGACATCCCCGAGGACTACCTCGGCGTCGTCACCCAGCTCATGGCGCTGCGCCGCGGCCGGATGGAGCAGATGGTCAACCACGGCACCGGCTGGGTGCGGATGGACTACCTGGTTCCCGCGCGTGGCCTGATCGGCTTCCGTACGGAGTTCCTGACGGAGACGCGCGGCACCGGGCTCATCCATCACGTCTTCGACCGGTACGAGCCGTGGCACGGTGAGCTGCGCACGCGGCCGACCGGTTCGCTGGTGGCCGACCGGACGGGTGCGACGACCGGGTTCGCACTGGCCAACCTGCAGGAGCGCGGCACGATGTTCGTCGGACCGGGCACGGACGTGTACGAAGGCATGATCGTCGGGGAGAACTCGCGGTCGGACGACATGGACGTGAACCCGACCAAGGAGAAGAAGCTGACCAACATGCGCCAGTCCTCCGGCGACGTGCTGGTCCCGCTCATCCCGCACAAGCAGCTGTCCCTCGAGCAGGCGCTGGAGTTCTGCCGCGAGGACGAGTGCGTCGAGGTCACGCCGGGCTTCGTCCGGATCCGCAAGGTGCTGCTGTCGGCCACCGACCGCGCCAAGGCGGGTCGCAAGAAGACCTAGAAGCCTCCGCGAGTGTGCGCTCGTCGTCGCTTTGCGGTACGCCAAAGCGACGACGAGCGCACACTCGCGAGGTTGGTGGGCAGGTTCTAGGACCTCCGACATTCCTGCGTCGTAGGGCTTGCCGCCCCGGACAACGTTGTCCCGTCGCGCCGATCTGCCGGACGTCGTCCGGCCGAACGGCGGTTGCGCACATGTGAAGGTCACGATTTGGCGACTAAACCCGCGCAGGTGCGGAATGCGTTGTTACTCGCCGGTCACCATGACGTAACCTCAGGCGGCCAGCCTGTGAGGGCACGGCATCCGAACACGCCCGCGCACGGCTCAGGCCGTCCCGATCAGCCGAGAGCCCAGGTGAGCACGTGAGCACACTCAGCGCTGACGCTCTTCCGACTCCTGGCGCGGCTCCCGAGGCGTTCACCGGCTTGTCCCTGCGACAACTGGCCTGGCGCCGCCTCAAGCGCGACAAGGCGGCCATGTTCGCCATGTGGCTGCTCGTGGTGATCTTCCTGACCGCCCTCCTGGCCCCGGTGATCACGGCACTGCTCGGCGTGAACCCCTACGACTTCGACCTCACCGTCCTCGACCCGGCCCAGGGCAGCCTGCCGGCCGGCCCGTGGGGCGGTGCCTCGCTCGACCACCCCCTCGGCGTCGAGCCACTGACCGGTCGCGATCTGCTGGCCCGCCTCCTCTACGGCGCTCGCGTGTCCCTGTTCATCGCGTGCACGTCCGTCGTGCTCATCGCGCTCGTCGGCACGACCATCGGGATCATCGCCGGCTACAAGGGCGGCTGGATCGACACCATCATCGGGCGGACCACCGACCTGCTGCTCGCGTTCCCGTTCCTCCTGATGGCCCTGGCCCTCGGCCCCGTGCTCACGCAGCGCCTCACCGCGATGGGCGTCAGCGAGGAACTCTCGCGCATGCTCTACCTGATCGTCGTCTTCACCTTCTTCGGCTGGCCGTACCTCGCCCGCCTCATCCGCGGACAGGTGCTGAGCCTGCGTGAGCGGGAGTTCGTCGAGGCCGCCGTCGCGAACGGTGCCCCAACGCGACGGATCCTGTTCCGCGAGGTCCTGCCGAACCTGTGGGCGCCGATCATCGTCTACGTGACCATCTCGCTGCCCACGCTGATCGCGGCCGAAGCCGCACTGGCCTACCTCGGTGTCGGCATCGTGGAGCCGACGCCGTCCTGGGGCAAGATGCTGGCCGACTCGGTGCGCTACTTCGCGGTTGTCCCGACCTACCTCTTCATCCCCGGTACGGCGCTGTTCATCGTCGTCTACGCGTTCAACGTCTTCGGCGACGCCGTCCGCGACGCCCTGGACCCGCGCACCGGGAGGAACGCCCGATGACGACAACGCGTCGGACCCCCACAGACTGCCGCTCGAACAGAGCGGTTACCGGTCTTCATGGCCGGAGCAAGGTCGCGCACCCGTGCGACCGCGACAAGGAGGAAACACATGGGTAAGGCCATCAATAGGGGCCTGCGCCTGGCGGCAGTTGCGACAGTGGGCGCTCTCGTGCTCGCGGCCTGCGGCGGAGGCGACAGCAGCTCCGAGGAAAGCGCCGCTGCCAGCGGTGCAGCGGGCAGCGACGGCGGCACAGCGGGCGGCACCATCACGATGCTGACCAACGCCGAGCAGTGGCAGCATGTCGACCCGCAGCGCATGTACACCGGCGCCGACATCGCATTCTTCAGCGGATACACCACCCGTACGCTGACCCAGTACAAGTACGCGGAGGGCGCGGCCGGTACCGAGCTCATCGCGGACATGGCTACCGACACCGGTACCGCCAACGAGGATGCGACGAGCTGGTCCTTCACCATCCGTGATGGCGTTGCCTTCGAGGACGGCACGCCGGTCACCTGCGCCGATGTGAAGTACGGCGTTTCCCGTACCTTCGCGCAGGACATCATCACCGACGGGCCCACGTACGCGATCTCGTACCTGGACATCCCGAAGGCTGAAGACGGCAGCTCCGTCTACAAGGGTCCGTACGTCACCGAGGGCAATGACACGGCCGCCTACGACGCTGCCGTGCAGTGCTCCGAGGACGGCAAGACCATCACCTTCAACCTCGGCCGCTCGGTTGCGGACTTCAACTACACGGTGACCCTGCCGGCGTTCGCGCCGGTCCCGGCCGCCAAGGACACCGGCGAGACCTACGACGACGCCGTCGTCTCGACCGGCCCGTACAAGATCACCGAGTACACCAAGGGCCAGAAGATGGTCCTGGACCGCAACGAGAACTGGACCCCGGACTCCGACGACTACCGTCCGGCGTACCCCGACCAGATCGTGGTCGAGTTCGCCCAGGATCCGGCCGCCATCGATCAGCGGCTGATCGCCGATGCGCCTGAGGACCAGGCCACCATCGCGTACGGCAACCTCCAGCCGGAGAACCTCGCGGCCGTCTTCACCGCGGGTGATCCTCGCTTCGAGGGCCGCACGTACAACGGCTACGACCCGTACGTGCGCTACACCGCCATCAACACCACGCTCCTGCCGAACCTCAAGCACCGTCAGGCGATCGTGGCAGCGATGAACAACGCGCAGTACATCGCCGCGCGTGGTGGCGACTTCGCCGGCGAGCGTGCCGACGGCGTCGTGAAGCCCAACCTGCCGACCGACTACGCCCCCTCGGGCATCTGGGACGGCATGTACGGCGACGTGATCCCGGTCGAGGGCAACGTTGAGCTGGCCAAGAAGCTCATCGAGGAGTCGGGCGAGCCGATGCCCGACCTGACCTACCAGTTCCCGAACAACCCCGTTGACGAGAAGATCGCTGCTGCGATCCAGTCGTCGATGGCGCTGGCCGGGATCAACGTGGCGCTCGAGCCGATCGAGCCGGGTCAGTACTACGGCATCGTGTTCGATCCGGAGCAGGCCAAGGAGCTCATGCGCTCTGGCTGGGGTCCGGACTGGCTGAACGCCTCGACGGTCCTTCCCGAGCTCTTCGGGCAGACCGGTGGCTTCAACCTCAGCCAGGTCGTGGACGACGCCTACGAGGCGCAGCTCCAGGACGCCCTGAAGATCCTCGACCGCCAGGCCCAGGGCGTGGCGTGGCAGGAGGCCAACAAGGCCGCCATGGAGAACGCGTGGGTCATCCCGCACCTCTTCGGCAAGGCCCAGGCCCTGTGGGGTTCGAAGATCGGAAACGGCTACCTCTGGGATGCGTACGGCTCGCTGGCATTCGGCGACCTGTACGTCATGCAGTAAGAGTGTGACCGTGGTGGCTCCGGGAGTCTCGACTCCCGGAGCCACCATCACGGTCGGACCGGCCCACCGGCGTCCGACCGCCCCCTGACCAAGTAGAGGACGACACTGACGTGACCGCGTACGTCATCAGGCGCGTGCTGACCGGGTTCTTGATCCTGGTCCTGCTGAGCATCTTCACGTTCCTGCTCTTCAGCGCCCTCCCGGCCGACCCGGCCGCGCTGACCTGTGGCAAGAACTGCACCCCGCAGGTCATCGAGGCAAACCGGGTCCGCCTCGGCCTCGACCTCCCGCTGTGGCAGCAGTACGTCGAGTTCGTGAAGGGCCTGTTCGCAGGCCGCTCCTACGGCTCCGGCACCGCGGTCTTCACCTGCGCGGCCCCCTGCCTGGGCTACTCCTTCCGCCGCGGCGAGGAGGTCACGCCACTCATCCTCGACGCGCTGCCGACCACCATCTACCTGGCCGTCGGCGCCTTCACCGTCTGGATGATCACCGGCGTGCTGCTGGGCATCTACGCCGCGCTGCGTCGCGGCCGCTGGCAGGAGAAGGTGACCCTCGGCGCCGCCCTCGTCGGGTACTCGTTCCCCTCGTTCTTCATCGGGCTCCTGCTGCTGTTCTTCGTCGTGATCCGCTGGCGCCTGCTGCCGTACCCGTCGTACGTGCCGCCGACCGAGGATCCCGTGCAGTTCTTCCAGACGATGATCCTGCCGTGGATCACGCTGGCCCTGATCTTCGCGGCCTTCTACATCCGCCTGACGCGCAACCAGATGCTCGAGACGCTGAGCGAGGACTACATCCGCACAGCGCGGGCCAAGGGCCTGCCCGAGCGGACGGTGATCCGCAAGCACGGACTGCGCGCCGGACTCACACCCATCGTGACTGCGGCCGGCCTGGACCTGGCTGGACTGCTCGGCGGCGCCATCATCGTCGAGAGCGTCTTCAGCCTGCCCGGACTCGGCCGTCTGGCCGTCAACGCGGTGACCGACTCCGACCTTCCGGTGATCGTCGGCGTCGTGCTGGTGGCCGGCTCGTTCATCGTGATCGCGAACATCATCGTCGACCTGCTCTACGCGGTCATCGATCCGCGAGTGAGGCTGTCAGCATGAGCGACGCATACGTACGCGTGGAGGACCTGAAGGTCTCGTTCCCGACCGAGGACGGCCTGGTCCGCGCCGTCGACGGCGTCTCCTTCAGCGTCGATCGCGGGCAGACGCTCGCCATCGTGGGTGAGTCCGGTTCGGGCAAGAGCGTCACCTCGCAGGCGCTCATGGGGCTGGTGAACAAGCGCAACGCGCAGGTCGAGGGTCGAGCCTTCCTCGGCGAGACCGAGCTGATCTCGTGCACCGATGAGCAGTTGCGGAAGCTGCGCGGCGCCGAGATGAGCATGATCTTCCAGGACCCGTTCGCGTCGCTGCATCCCTTCTACCGGATCGGCAAGCAGCTGGTCGAGACCGTGCGAGTGCACCGCGACGTGTCCAAGGACGACGCTCGCACCGAGGCCATCGACATGCTGCGCCGTGTCGGGATCCCGAATCCGGAGCGCCGGATCGACGACTACCCGCACCAGCTGTCCGGCGGCATGCGCCAGCGCGTCATGATCGCGATGGCGCTGATCAACGGGCCGTCGCTGCTCATCGCCGACGAGCCGACGACTGCGCTCGACGTCACCGTCCAGGCGCAGATCATGGAGCTGCTGGCGGAACTGCAGGAGCAGTACAACACCGCCATCATCCTGATCACCCACGACCTGGGCGTCGTCGCCGACGTCGCGAGCGAGGTCGCCGTCATGTACGGCGGACGGCTCGTCGAGCGGGGTGAGCTCAACGACATCTTCTACGCGCCGGAGATGCCCTACACGGTGGGCCTGCTGTCCTCCGTCCCGCGCCTCGATGCGGTGAGCGAGCGATTGACCCCCATCCCGGGCCAGCCGCCGTCGCTCATCAACCTGCCGAACGGCTGCGTGTTCGCTCCCCGCTGCCGCGCGAAGGACCAGTTCGGCATCGAGCAGAGGTGCGCTGACGAGCGACCCGACCTGCTCACCATCTCGTCGACCCACGCGGTGCGCTGCTTCCTCGGCTCCGAGGACCGGCGGCAGTTCGCGGTCGAGAGCCTGGCGGCGGCAGCCGGACGCGACGGGGGTGTGGCATGACCGTGCAGAGTGGTTCCGACTTCATCCTCCAGGCCGACAACCTGGTCAAGCACTTCCCGATCACCAAGGGCGCGATCCGCAAGAAGCAGGTGGGCACCGTCAGCGCCGTCAACGGCATCTCCCTGGGCGTTGCGCCGGGGGAGACCCTGGGACTGGTCGGCGAGTCCGGATGCGGCAAGTCGACGGCCGGGCGCTCGCTGCTGAAGCTGATCGAGCCGACGGCCGGCACCATCACCTTCGACGGGCGGGACATCACCGGCCTGTCGCGCCACGAGATGGTCCCGCTGCGGCGTGAGCTGCAGATGATCTTCCAGGATCCGTTCTCGTCGCTGAACCCGCGGCACACGGTCGGCTCGATCATCTCGGCGCCGTACCAGGTGCAGAAGATCAATCCTCCCGGCGGAGTGAAGAAGGCCGTGCAGGAGACGATGGAGCGCGTCGGTCTCAACCCCGAGCACTACAACCGCTACCCCAACGAATTCTCCGGCGGCCAGCGTCAGCGCATCGGCATCGCCCGGGCCGTGACGCTGCAGCCCAAGGTCGTGGTCTGTGACGAGCCGGTCTCCGCCCTCGACGTGTCCATCCAGGCGCAGGTCATCAACCTGCTCCAGGACCTCCAGGACGAGTTCGGGATCGCCTACGTGTTCGTCGCGCACGACCTGTCGGTGGTGCGGCAGATGTCGCACCGGGTGGCCGTCATGTACCTCGGCAGCATCATGGAGCTCGCCGACCGGCAGACGCTGTACTCGCAGCCCCTGCATCCGTACACGCATGCGCTCATGTCGGCCGTGCCGGTGCCGGATCCCAGGATCGAGGCCTCCCGCGAGCGGATCGTGCTGCAGGGTGACCTGCCCAGCCCGATCAACCTGCCGTCGGGGTGCGTGTTCAGCACCCGCTGCTTCCGCGCCCAGGATCGGTGCCGCTCCGAGGTGCCGCCGCTGGAGGAGTACGCCCCGGGGCACAGCGTCGCCTGCTTCTTCCCGATCACCGAGAGCCTCGGCTCCGACTTGATACTGGGACCGGACGCAGGCGCGGTCGGACTTCAGCGCGCCGGCGGTCCAGCCGCCCAGCGAGGTCATCGCGGACATGGAGTCGGCCGGCTCGGCCCGTCCGATGGGCGCGGACTATGCGGGCGGCGACGGCGAGTACAGCGAAGAGGACTGGTAGTCCCACCCGTCGAGCGGGGTCGCTGCAGGCGCCCGCCGTCGGCGGATCGCGCCTGAGCTCCACGCTCGACGGGATGGCTACGGGCGCAGGTGCTCGGCGAAGAAGCCGACCTCGAGCCGCGGCAGGTTCTCGGCCACGTCCTCCTGAGGCGTCATGTGCGTCACTCCACTGAGCGGCAGCACCGAGTGCGGCCGGCCGGCGGCCAGCAGCGCGCCGGACAGGCGGAGCGAGTGGGCGACCAGGACGTTGTCGTCGGCCAGCCCATGGATGATGAGCAGCGGTCGCTCGAGGCGAGCCGCCCGCGCCAGCAACGACGTCTCCTCGTAGGCTGCCGGGTTCTCCTGCGGCAGGCCCAGGTACCGCTCGGTGTACGCGGTGTCGTACAGCGCCCAGTCGGTGACCGGCGCACCCGCGACCGCGGCCCGGAAGACGTCCGGACGGTCGAGCACCGCCAGGGCCGCCAGGTATCCGCCGAACGACCAGCCGGTGATGCCGACGCGCTCGAGGTCGAGGTCGGGATAGATCTCCGCGACGGCCCACAGTCCGGTCACCTGGTCGTCGAGCACCCGGTGCGCCAGCTGGTCGCTGATCTCGAACTCGAACGCAGGACCTCGTCCCGGGGTGCCCGCGCCATCCACGATGACGACTGCGAAGCCCTGGTCGGCCAGCCACTGGTCCGCGACGAACATCCCTGCGGCGTGCATGACGCGGGCATGATGCGGGCCGCCGTACGGCGACATCACGACCGGCAGCCGACGCGAGCCGGGGACGTGGCCGGTGGGGAACAGCACCGCGGCCGACAGTTCCCGGTCCGACACCTGGTGGAAGGCCACCCGCGGCTGCACCACGGGCGTCTCCGCGAGTGACGTGATCGACGCGGAGCCGCCCGTCAGGCGCGCCTCGTACCGGCTGCCCGGCCGCTCCGGGCTCGTTGACGCCACCACCACGCCACCGGCGCCGGCGACCGCGGCGTGCACCCCGGGCCCGTCGGCGAGTGCCTCGGCCGAGCCGTCCGGCCGCAGCACGTACACCCCCTGATCCCGCGGGTCTGCCTGAGCGGTCACGACGATCCCGTCGCGACCCTCGTGCAGCACGGCGGTGACGTTGAGGCCGTCCGGGCTGAGCGCCTCGCCATCCGCCACCAGCCGGAACACGTCACCCGCTGGATCCGCCACGATCTCGAGCAGGCGACCGTCCGACGCCCGGCTCGGCACCCCGGCGCGCATCGTCAGCCACGGCGCGGTCGCCCGGTCTCTGGCGACCGACTCGTCGCCCTCGGGGGACAGGTCCAGGATGTGCATCCGCTGCTGGTCCCGGCTCAGCACCGCGACGACCGCGCCACCACGGTCGTCCGGCTCGACGGATGCCAGGTACGGGTAGTCGGCATGGGGCCAGCGCACCTCCTCGCGCGTGCCATCGAGAAGGATGCGGAACAGCCGTGCCTCAGGGTTGTCGGTGCCGGCTGCCGGATAGCGATGCGCGCGCGGCGCGTCCTCCGGGTTGGCGGGGTCCGCGATCCATCGGACCGCGACGCCGGCCTCGTCGACCCGCTCGGCGAGCAGGGAGTTGCCGTCCGCCAGCCACCACAGTCCGCGGATCCGGTCGAGCTCCTCGGCGGCGACGAAGTCCGCCAGTCCCCACGTGACCGTCTCGGCGTCGGACTCGGCCAGCACGGACGGCTCGCCGGCACCGTCGGCGTCAACGCAGACGAGGCTGCCGTCGCTGACGAAGGCCACCCGTTGGCCGTCAGGGGACAGCCGGGGGTCGACGACCGCCCCCGGAGCCGGCAGGGACCGCGCAGCCGCATCCGCGGCCAGGAGTCCGACGCAGAAGAGCACTCCGTCCACGCTGAACGCGGCCCGCGTGACATCGCGGTCGGTGGTGAACGCGGTGATCCCGGACGTGGTCTCACGCAGGCGCTCCCGCCGGGCCCGCTCGGCGGCCGGGAGGTCGGCGTCGGGGCGGACCAACGTTCGGGCGTCGACGACGAGGCGCTCGACCAGCCCGCCGTCCCCGTCGGCCTCGGCCACCCAGAGGTTGCCCACGGGATCCCGCCCACCGGCCGAGCGGATGAAGGCGACCCGATCACCGGTCGGCGCGATCGCGAAGGCGCGGGGGACACCGAGGCGGAACCGCCGGGTCGCCGCCTCCTGCCGGGGGAAGGACTCGGGAGTGGGGGTCGTCATCCCGGCATCGTAGGCGGGCCGACGGGGCGCCACGCGGGTCGGCTGCGCCGCTACCCTTCTCGGATGGATCGCCGACTGCTGCTGGTACACGCCCATCCCGACGACGAGTGCATCGCCACCGGGGGGACGATGGCGCGGTACGCGGCCGACGGCGTCGCCGTCACCCTCGTCACCTGCACCCTCGGCGAGGAGGGGGAGGTCCTCCTGCCCGAGCTCTCGCACCTCGCGAGCGACCAGGAGGACTCGCTGGGCGAGCACCGACAGGGTGAGCTCGCCGCCGCGATGGCCGCGCTGGGAGTCACGGACCACCGCCTGCTGGGCGGCCCGGGTCGGTTCCGCGACTCCGGGATGATGGGCACCGCCGCCAACGATCGACCCGACTGCTTCTGGCGCGCCGATCTGCTCGCGGCCGCACTCGAGCTGGTCCCGGTGATCCGCGAGGTGCGCCCACAGGTAGTCGTGACGTACGACGACTTCGGCGGCTACGGCCATCCCGACCACATCCAGGCGCACCGCGTCACCCACTACGCCGTGACCCTCGCGGCCAGCCCGACGTTCCGCACCGAACTGGGGGAGCCGTGGACGGTGCAGAAGGTCTACTGGACGGCGTTCCCGCGGTCCATCATCGTCGCCGGGATCGAGGCGCTGAAGGCACGCGGCGTCGAGGACGACTTCACCGCGATGGATCCGAATGACATCCCCTTCGCCTGCGACGACGACCTGGTGACCACGGCGGTGGACGTCGAGCACTACCTGCCGAACAAGATGGCGGCCCTGAAGGCGCACGGCACGCAGGTCAGCGTCGAGGACGGCTTCTTCGCCCTCGCCGACAGCGTGGGCAGCCAGGCCTTCGGCGTCGAGTACTACCGGCTGGCCAACGGCGTGCCCGTCGGCTCCGCCGGCAGCGCTCACGAGACCGACCTTTTCGACGGCGTCGACGAGTGACCCCGCGCGGGTGGACCCGCTGGGTGGGCGCCCTGCTGCTGCTCGTTGCCGGCCTCGGCATGGGCCTGATCGGGGCCTTCCTCCAGGCGCAGCGGGTAGCGCTGGCCGCGCCGTGGGGCACCACCGTCCTGCCGTGGGGACTGGTGGTCATGTGGATCGCCCTGATCGTGGGAGTCCGTGGCGGCGCCTGGGCGCTGCGCAGCCGCTGGGGCGGGTGGGCCGTCGCCCTGGGCTGGCTGGTCTCGACGGTCGTCATGTCGGCCGAGAGCCCGTCCGGTGACGTTGCCCTGTCCGGCGGCGGCCGACAGCTGACCTACCTGCTCGGCGGGGTGATCCTCGCCTCAGCGGCCGCCACCCTCCCCGTGCCGCAGCGCCGAGAGGCGGCCTGACGGGGAACCATCGTTGTCGACGATTCGTCGGAAACCCGGGCAGCGCGTACGATCGCTGCCAAACGTAAGCGCTGTCAGGGAGGAATTCGCGCGTGGGTGAGGGGTTTCGGGCGTAATGACCCTCGTCCAGAAGCGCATCCTCGCGGGGGTGGCCGCGGTCGCAGTCCTGATCCTTGTCGGGTACGTGTTCCTGGCCATGACGTCCGGGTCGAGCGCGCGGGCCGGCACCACCGTCGGCGGCGTGGACATCGCCGGGATGTCGCAGACCGAGGCTGCCCTGGCTGTCTCCGAGGAACTCGATCCGGTGGCCGAGAAGACCTTGAAGGTCAAGGTGCAGGACGCCACGGTCAAGTTCACGCCGGAGGAGGCGGGACTCGAACTGAACGCCGACGAGTCGGTTGCCCCGGCCTTCGGACGGCAGTGGAATCCGGTCGCCCTGCTGTCGACGTTCTTCTCCACGCAGGAACTGCCGGCGGTGATCGACACCGATGACGCCCTCCTCGACGCGGAGCTGGACGTCATCGCGTCCGTCATCGACAACCCGCCGGTCGAGCCGACCATCCGGATCAAGAAGGGCACGGCCACCGTGACCGAGGGGGCCCCAGGGCAGGCCCTGGACCGGCCCGCGCTCAAGCAGGCCCTCGTGGCCGCCCTCGTCCAGCCGCGATCGACGGTCGAGGCCACGGTCATCTCGAAGGAGCCGACGGTGACCGACGCCGCGGTCGAGGAGGCGCTGGCGCTCGCCGACACGGCGATGGCCAGTCCGGTCGAGGTCACAGCCGGCACCGTCACCGCGACGATCCCCGGCCGAAAGGTCGGCCGAGCGCTGCGCTTCACCGCGGTCGACGGCAGCCTCGAGCCGAGCCTCGACGGCGCGGTTCTGCACAAGGCGATCGCCGCCGAGCTCGCCCCTGTGGAGACGCCCGGACGCGATGCCACCTTCAAGATCCGACGTGGAGTGCCGAAGGTAGTGAAGTCGAAGGTGGGCACCGGGATCTCCGACGACGACCTCGCGGCCGCCGTCCTCGGTGTCATCGACAAGCCTGCGGGGCAGCGCAGCGTCACTGTGCCCATCGGCACCCGCGCGCCCGCGCTGACCACCGCGCAGGCCAAGGAACTGGGCATCACCGAGCGGCTGTCGACGTTCACTCAGTCGTACCCGTATGCGGCCTACCGCGCCCAGAACATCGGCCAGGCCGCCGAGCGCATCAACGGGACGCTCCTGATGCCAGGCGAGACGTTCTCCCTCAACGACACCATCCTCGAGCGCACCGAGGCCAACGGCTACACGGTCGGCTACGTCGTCGGCCCCGGTGGCATCTTCGCCGAGGACCTCGGCGGTGGGGTCTCGACGTCGGCCACCGCCGCCTGGACGGCGGCCTTCTACGCCGGGCTCGAGCGGGTCCAGACGGTGGCCCACTCGATCTATATCTCGAGGTACAAGCCCGGCCTCGAAGCGACCGTCGCGTGGGGCATCTTCGACATGAAGTTCCGCAACGACATGGACAACGCCGTGTTCATCACCGCGGGCACGTCCCCTACCTCCATCACCGTCTCCATCTGGGGCACGAAGGAGTACGACGACATCGAGGCGGAGTACGGGAAGCGCACGAGCATCGTGCCCTTCAAGAAGGTGTACAACGAATCGGAGGACTGCGATCCGCAGAGCGGCGTCGATGGCTTCACCATCACCGTGGATCGCGTTTTCTACAAGGACGGCGAGGAGGTCAAGCGGGAACCGATCACCACGCGCTACAAGCCGGCCCCTCAGGTGATCTGCGACGCCAAGCCCGACAAGAAGAAGGACAAGAAGGACGCCAAGGCGGAGACCGCGCCCGAGTCGGACGCCGGCAACGCCGACTCGCCCTCGCCGAAGCCGAGCAAGACCGAGGATCCGCAGGGCGGCGAGGACCCGGCACCGCCGGCTGACCCGGGCGAAGACGTCTTCGTCAACTGACGGAAGCGGAGCCGGCAGGCCTGCCGGAGCAGCCTTGTGTAAGTTGTGCCCGTCGGATACCCCGAAAGGGGCGGATCAACCGGAGGCTCAGGTGACCTACGTCATCGCGTTCCCATGTGTGGACCTCAAGGACAAGGCCTGCATCGAGGAATGTCCCGTCGACTGCATCTACGAGGGCGACCGGATGCTCTACATCCAGCCCGACGAATGCGTGGACTGCGGCGCGTGTGAGCCGGTGTGCCCCGTCGAGGCCATCTTCTACGAGGATGACGTGCCCGACGAGTGGAAGGACTACACGGCGGCCAACGCCGAGTTCTTCGTCGACCTCGGTTCACCTGGCGGCGCCGCGAAGCTCGGCGCCCAGGACTTCGATGCCGCTCTGCTGGCCAGCGTGCCGCCGCAGGAGCACGACCACTAGTCCATGAGCGACGCCCCGGTCCCGGCTTCGGGCTCTCCGACGGTCGGGCGGGTGGCCGCCGGACTGCCGGACTTCCCGTGGGACGTCCTGGCACCGTACGGCGATCGGGCGCGTGCCCATCCGGAGGGCATCGTCGACCTGTCGGTCGGCACCCCGGTCGATCCGACGCCCGAGGTGGCCCAGGATGCGCTGCGCGCGGCCGCGAACGCCCCCGGATACCCGACAGCCGCGGGACGTCTCGAACTGCGCGAGGCCTGCGTGCGGTGGCTCGACCGAGCGCTCGGGGTGTCCGTGGGGACGGATGCGATCGTCCCGTCGATCGGCTCGAAGGAGCTGGTGGCCGCGCTGCCGCGCCTGCTCGGGCTCGCACCCGGCTCGACCGTCGTCATTCCCCGGATCGCCTACCCGACCTATGCGGTCGGTGCGCTGCTGGCCGGCTGTCGGTACGTCGCGACTGACGAGCCGGAGACCGTCCCCGATGCCGCCCTGGTGTGGCTGAACTCGCCCGGCAACCCGACTGGAGCGGTGCTCAGGCCGGAGCGGGCCGGCGAGATCGTCGCGTGGGCCCGCTCCGCGGGGGCGATCGTGGTGAGCGACGAGTGCTACATCGGCCTGGGCTGGGAGGCGGAGCCGGTCTCGATCCTGCACGAGGAGATCTCGGGCGGGGACGTGTCGGGGCTGCTGGCACTCCACTCCCTCTCGAAGCGATCGAACCTGGCCGGCTACCGCTTCGGCTTCGCGGCCGGTGACCCGGCCCTCGTGGCCGAGGTCCTCGCCATCCGCAAGCACGCGGGCATGATGGTCCCGACGCCGGTGCAGGCCGCGGCCATCGCCGCGCTGGACGACGACGCGCACGCTCTGGAGCAGAGGGACCGCTACCGCTGGCGGCGCCAGCAGGTCCGGTCCGCGCTGGAGTCGGCCGGATTCCGCATCGACCACAGCGAGGCCGGCCTCTACCTGTGGGCAACCCGCGAGGAACCCTGCTGGGAGACCGTTGGCTGGTTCGCCGACCGAGGGATCCTCGTCACCCCCGGGGATTTCTACGGTCCGGCGGGTGCCCGGCACATCCGCGTCGCGATGACGGCGACAGACGACGAGCATCGAGGCGTTCGTCCGTCGGTTGGCCGTCTCGTGAGCGGGGTCACGGCAGAACTGGACACCGTCTTGAGAAACTGGCCGCCCGGGTCGGTAGTCTCACCCGCAGGAGGTTTCTCGTGTCTGACTATGTGCTGAAGTATCCCGAGGGTGATCTGCCCCTGCCCGAGGCTCCGGCGTCTGTCGGCGAGGACGGCCTCGACGTGGGTGCGCTGCTCAAGAACACCGGCCACGTCACCTTGGACCACGGCTTCGTGAACACGGCGTCCTGCCGGTCGTCGATCACCTACATCGACGGCGACAAGGGCATCCTGCGCTATCGCGGATACCCGATCGAGGAGTTGGCCGAGAAGTCCAGCTTCCTCGAGACCGCCTACCTGCTCATCTACGGCGAGTTGCCCACGGCCGACGCGTTGGCGGAGTTCAAGAGCCAGATCCGCATGCACACGATGCTGCACGAGGACCTTCGCCGGTTCTTCGACGGCTTTCCTCGCGACGCGCACCCGATGGCGGTGCTCTCCTCGGCGGTGTCCGCGCTGTCGACGTTCTACCAGGACTCTCTCGACCCGTTCGACGATCGCCAGGTCGAGATCTCGACGATCCGCCTGCTGGCCAAGGTGCCGACGATCGCGGCGTACGCGCACAAGAAGGCCGTCGGACAGCCGTTCCTGTACCCCGACAACTCCCTCGGGTTCATCGACAACTTCCTGCGGATGACGTTCGGAGTGCCGGCCGAGCCCTACGAGGTCAACCCGGTGCTGTCCAAGGCGCTGAACCAGCTGCTGCTCCTGCACGCGGACCACGAGCAGAACTGTTCGACCTCGACGGTGCGGCTGGTCGGCTCGTCCCACGCGAACCTCTTCGCGTCGGTCTCCGCGGGCATCAACGCGCTCTTCGGGCCGCTGCACGGCGGCGCCAACCAGGCCGTGATGGAGATGCTGGAGAACATCTACGCCCAGGGCGGCGGGGTGAACACCTTCATCCGCCAGGTCAAGGACCGCAAGGACGGCGTGAAGCTGATGGGCTTCGGCCACCGGGTCTACAAGAACTACGACCCGCGCGCGGCGATCGTCAAGAAGACGGCCTACGAGGTGTTCGGACAGCTGCAGGTCACCGACCCGCTGCTCGACATCGCGCTGCGCCTGGAGGAGGTCGCCCTCGCGGACGACTTCTTCATCGAGCGGAAGCTGTACCCGAACGTCGACTTCTACACCGGCCTGATCTACAAGGCGATGGGCTTCCCGACGCAGATGTTCACCGTGCTGTTCGCCCTCGGCCGGCTGCCGGGCTGGATCGCCCAGTGGCGCGAGATGATCAGCGACCCGGACACCAAGATCGGCCGTCCGCGGCAGGTGTACGTGGGCGTGCCCCTGCGGGAGTACGCGCCGGTCACCGACCGCTGAGCCCCCCTGCCTCGTTTCTCCCGGATACCGGGACAGATCGGCGATCCGCACCCTCGACGGATCACGCATCCTCGCTGATTCGTCCCGGTCATCCCGCTCGCCGCCACTGGGCCGCCTCACGAATCGACGCGCTACCGATTCGGGGTCCGACCAGGATTCGGGCCCAGTCCAGCAGACCACTAGCCGAGGCGGCGCAGCCGGTCCTCGCGCACCTTCTCGCTGATCAGCATCGGCACCGGTTCGTACTTGAGCATCCGTCTGCCTCGCCGATCACGCCCAACTCCTCCCACAGTACATGTCGACGTAGCCGATAGGACCGTCGAGTCATCCGCGAAGGGCACCTGCAGTTGGGCTCGGGCAGTCCGCACCGCAGACGCGCAGTCGTGACGGCGTCTCGAGCGGCGTCTGCGCTCCCGCTGCGTACGTGGTCGACGGACGGCCCGGACGAGCCCGATGCCCCAGAGTGCGACCCGTCCCGGTAAGCACCGCATCGCTCCATCGGCCGGGCGACCGCCAGCGGACGGCATCCAGGGGCGACGGCCCAGTCGGGGAAGCTGCACCGCGGCCGAGACAGGCGGCCAGGGGAGCGGAAACCGCTGGAATGCCGCCGATCTCGGTCACGACCTCGGGTCTCAGCTGATGGGTGCGACGACTGGCGGCTTGAGGTGATCGGTCGCCGTGACGCGTCGTGACAGGGAGCGGCCCTCCCGCCGGCGGCCGAACGAGGGTCACGGTCCGTCACGAATCCTCGATCGAACGGCGAGATCGTGAACGAGGGCGGCCGAGTGGACCGAAGAGCGTACGCAGGCTCCGCGAGGGCGGGACGTGGCGGCGACGCGGAGCGGTGACGCAGCGTGCGGCGACTCCGCCGACGAGTGCCGGACGTCCGCATACACGCCGTGGTGGAGGCGAACCCACCATCGTCGGCGCAGCATCGGGACCTCGATGACGACCGGGCAATCCCCAGGTGACTAGATCGGAGCCGCGGAATACTCGCCCGAGACGACGCTGCGGTCGCGCGCACCAGCTCTCGGATGCGGTCGAGCGCCGCGTTAGTGCGGTAGTGGTCTGGGCATGGGGCACGCTGCTGGGCCCGTCGCTCGCCGGCCAATCCGCTGATCCACAGGGACAGTTGAGCGAATCGCGCCACGGCCGCCGATTCGCGTACTTGTCCCGCGTTACCGGGACAAACGGTTATGGGGCGGGGGCGGTCGTGCCGCGGGGGACGAGCATGGCGTCGACGCTGATGTGCTTCGCCCGGCTGTTCGGCCGCTCGATCCGCTCGAACAGGCGGGTGGCCGCCAGCATGCCCATCTCCACCAGCGGCTGGGCCACGGTGCTGAGGCTGATGGTGCGCAGGCTGCCGAGGGAGATGCCGTCGTAGCCGACCACGGACACGTCCTCGGGAACCCGCAGGTCGTGGTCCTGCACCGCGGCGATCGCGCCGAGGGCCGCGAGATCGTTCGCCACGAAGAACGCGGTCGGACGCGGGCCCGTGGCCAGGGCGGCCGCTGCCGCCGCATACCCGCCGCCGTCGGTGAGCGAGCCCGCGACGACCCGCTCCTCGCGGGCCAGTCCGGCGGCCGCCATGCCCTCGACGTAGCCGCGCTGGCGATCGCGCGAGATGGGGTTGTCGCCTCCGGACAGGTGCACGATGCGCCGGTGGCCGAGATCGGCGAGGTACTGCACCGCAAGGGCAGCGCCCGCGACGTCGTCGTCACTGACCGTGTCGATCCTCGGCCCGGTCATGTCGCGTCGCGTCACGACGACCGTCGGCACCTCGGCGGCGATCTCCCGAAGGGTGACCGCCGGCAGGCGGTGGGAGATGAGGACCAGGCCCTCCACCTGGAACTCCAGCAGCTTCTCGAGTTCGGACTGCTCGAGCGCCGGATTGGCCCCACCGGTCACGAGCATCGTGCTGTAGTCGTGGCGACGGATCTCCTCCTGAGCCCCGTCCAGGATCTCCGCGAAAACCGGGTTGTGCAGGTCCAGGACGAGGATGCCGATGGTCCGGCTGCGTCGGTCGGCGAGGCTGCGGGCGGCGGCGTTCGGGCGGTAGCCGAGCTCGGCAGCAGCCGTGAGGATCGCCTCCTTGCTGGCCTCGCTGACCTTGGGTGATCCGCGCATCGCCAGCGAGACCAACGACTTCGACACGCCTGCTCGCGAGGCGACATCGTGGATGGTCGGCCGGGCCTCGCGCATCTGGTGGTGTCCCTCAGTGCTCGGAGGTGTCGATGTCGGCGACGACGACGGGGGCGCCGCGGCGGATCGACTCCTCGCAGGCGATCGCCGCCCGCAGGCTCTCCAGGGCCGAGTCCGGCGGACACGGATTGGGGATGCTCCCCTCGACGAGGGAGGCGAATGCCGCCGTCTCCGCGCGGAAGGCATCCCGGAAGCGGTCGACGAACCCGGTGTACGGGCGCTCGCCGATCGGCAGGTCGCCCTCCATCGTCAGCAGGGGAGTACGAGCGTTCAGCCCCGCGGACAGCGAGTCGAGTGAGCCGTGCACCTCGAGGCGGACGTCATGGCCGCGGGCATCGTGCCGGGTGCCGGTGATCAGGACCTGCACCCCGCTCTGCGTCACCGCGAGGATCGAGCTGACGTCCGCATCATCGAACTCCCCGTACTGGTGGTGCTCACGCACCGCCTTGGTCGCGTGGACGGAGGCGACCTCGCTGCCGGTCAACCAGCGGACGAGGTCGAGATCGTGAACGTGCATGTCCCGGAATATCCCTCCGCTGCCGGCGATGAACTCGCGAGGCGAGGGGGTGTGGTCGTGCGCGGTCATCGTCATGGAGTAGAGCGTGCCGACGGACCCATCGGCGATGCGTTGGTGCACGGCGCGGATCGCCTGGTCGAAGCGGCGCTGGAAGCCGATCTGCAGGTCGGCGCCGTGGTCCGCGGCGGTGTCGATGACCCGCTGCGTGTCGGCGAGGGTCAGTGCGATGGGCTTCTCGCAGAGCACCGGCCGGCCGTGCCGCAGGATGCCGTCGAGCAGATCCCCGTGCGCGTCGGTGCCCACCGCGACCACGGTCCCGTCGGCGACCACCGCGGTCGCCTCGTCCCAGGGCAGCGCGCGCGCCCCGAACCGCTCGGCCAGCTCGGTGGCCCGGGCCTGCGTGCGGTTCGTGACGAGGACCTCGCTGACCCGCGGGTCAGCGGCCAGGTCCTCCACCCGGATGGCGCCCATCCGTCCGGCGCCGACGACGAGGATCCGCATGCTGCCTCCCGATTGTCTTGCGTGACCGGGTGCCAGTGTGCCACGATTGTTGGAACGTTCCAATAGGAGTGACAATGTCTGACTTCATCGCCCGCGTCGCGTCGGCCCCGATCTCGTGGGGCATCTGCGAAGTCCCCGGCTGGGGAGCCATGCTGCCGACACCGCGAGTCCTCGCGGAGATGTCCGGTCTGGGCCTGACGGCGACCGAGCTCGGGGCCCCCGGCTTCCTGCCGACCGACCCGGACGAGGTCAAGTCCGAGCTGGCGGGCTACGGCATGACGCTGCTCGGCGGCTTCACCCCCGTGGTCCTGCACGACCCGGCACAGCGTCAGGCGACCATCGACAGCGCCACCGCGACCGCTCGGCTGTTCCAGCAGGCGGGCGCCACCAAGTTCGTCTCCGCCGTGGTCCAGGACATGGACTGGTCGGTCCCGCGGGCGCTGTCCGTCGACGAGCAGAAGCACATGGCCGAGATGTTCCGCGTCATCGACGAGATCTGCGAGGAGCATGGGCTGCAGCAGGTGCTGCATTCGCACGTGCAGACGCTGGTGGAGACGAAGGACGACATCAACCGCGTGCTCGACACCTGCGACGTCAACTTCTGCCTCGACACCGGCCACATGGCGATCGGCGGCCAGGATCCGGTCGCCTTCGCCAAGGAGGCGATGGAGCGGGTCGGGCATGTCCATCTCAAGGACGTCCGCCTCGACATGGTGCCCGCCGTGCTCCAGCGTGAGGTGTCGCTGATGGCGGCCACGCAGGCCGGCCTGTTCACGCCGCTCGGCCAGGGCGACGTGGACATCCTCGGAGTCGTCCAGGCGCTCGAGGGCGCGGGATACGACGGCTGGTACGTGATCGAGCAGGACACCGCCATCACCGACGGACTGCCGGCCGAGGGCGACGGCCCGATCCACCAGGTGACCACGTCGATGCAGTACCTGACCGACGTCGTCGCCCCGAGCCTGGCGTAGCCGCATCAGCATGATGGACGTCCTCAGCGTCGGCCGGGTCAGCGTCGACCTCTACGCGACCCAACCGGGCGTGGGCTTCGACGGCCAGCAGTCGTTCACCAAGTCGGTCGGCGGCAGCCCCACGAACGTGGCCGTGGCGGCCGCCCGGCTGGGGCACCACGCGGCCATCGCGACCAAGGTCGGCGGAGACGCCTTCGGCGACTACGTGCGCACCCGCCTGGGCGACTGGGGCGTGGACACCGCCTACGTCGGCCGCGAGCCGGGAGCTCAGACCCCGCTCGCGCTGGCGGCCCTCGAGCCCCCGGAGACGCCTCAGGTGGTGTTCTATCGGGGTCCCGCCGCGCCGGACACGACCCTCCATGTCGACGACGTGCCGGAGTCGGTCATCCGCGGCTGCCGCCTGCTGTGGATCAGCCAGGGCTCACTGGCCCAAGGGAGCACCGCGTCGACGTGCTTCGACTGGCTGGCCATGCGAGGCCGCGCGGAGCACACCGTCCTCGACCTCGACTTCCGCGAGGCACTGTGGCCGGACCGGGCGGTGGCCCGGGAGCGCGCCGCCGAAGCGATCGCCCTCTCCACGGTGGTCGTCGGCAACCGCGAGGAGTGCGCGGTCGCTGTCGGTACGGGGGAGCCGGATGCGGCCGCCGACGCGCTGCTCTCCGCCGGTGTCTCGCTGGCCATCGTGAAGCTCGGTGCCGAGGGCGCCCTGCTGGCCACGCCGGACGGTCGCTGGCGGATCGAGCCGATCCACATCGACGTCGTGTGCGGGCTCGGGGCCGGGGACGCGTTCGGCGGTGCGCTGTGCCACGGCCTGCTGAACGGCTGGGAGATCCCCCGCATCGGCGAGTTCGCGAATGCCGCCGGCGCGCTCGTCTCGACGCGGCTCACCTGCGCCGATGCGATGCCGTCGACGGCCGAAGTCGAAGTCATGATGGAGGAGCGGACATGAGCCTGGATCGTGAGCTCTACCGCGGTCTGATCGAGACCCGGATCTTCGCCCCTCGGGCCCTGCCGGAAGCGTTGCTCTCGCGACGGCGGCGCACCGTTGCGGGCGTTGACGGACGGCTGCTGATCCTCGCCGCAGACCACACCGCCAGGGGCATGCTCTCCGCTTCCGGTGATCCGCTGGCCATCGCGGACCGGTACGAGTTGCTGGACCGGTTGATCCGGTCCTTGGCGATCCCAGGGGTGGACGGCGTACTCGCCAGTGCGGACATCCTCGAGGAGCTGGCCTGGCTGGGCGCGCTCGATGATCGACTCGCGATCGGCACGATGAATCGCGGCGGCATCATCGGGGCGTCGTGGGAGCTCGATGACCGGATGACGGCGTACGACGCGGACCACGTGGCGTCGTGTGGCCTAGACGGCGGGAAGACGCTGCTGCGCATCGACCACTCCGACGCTGGCGTCGCGCGCACGATCGAGTCGGTCGCCGCCGTGACCACCGCCCTCGCGGACCGCGGGCTGATGGCCATGCTCGAGCCGCTGCCCTACCTGAAGGACGCCACCGGGCGGGCCGTGCTGGACACGTCGGACGACGCACTCATCAAGGTCGTCTCGATCGCCTCTGGTCTCGGGTCGTCCTCGGCCTACACGTGGCTCAAGGTTCCGGGGAGCGACCGGATGGGCGAGGTGGCCGGGGCGACCACGATGCCGGTCCTCATGCTCGGCGGCGACCCGGGCGCGGAGGCTGATCGCACGTACGCTCGCTGGGCAGCCGCCATGCGCGAGCCCAATGTTCGTGGCCTGGTCGCTGGCCGGGCACTGCTCTACCCGCACGGCAGCGAGCCGGAGGACGCCGTCCGCCGCGCTGCGTCGATCGTTCATGGAGGTGCAGCATGACCTGGTTCCATCCCGCTGGCTCATTGCGTGAGGGCGACGCCGACGTCGTCGTGACCCCGGACACGGCCGGGTGGACCTACTCCGGCATGCGGGTGTGGACCCTCGATCCCGACCGGTCGGTCACCGTCGACCTGGTGGGCGAGGAAGGGGTCCTCGTCCCGCTCTCGGCGCGCGACGTGGACGTGACCGTCGACGGCGCGGAGTATCGGCTGGCCGGCCGCAGCGGCGTCTTCGACGCTGTGAGCGACTGGCTGTACGTGCCTGTCGGGTCGCGCCTGACCATCGCTGGGGTATCCGGGGACATCGCCCTGTGCACCGCGCGCGCGACCGAGCCCTTCCCGGCCGTCCATGTGCCGGCACCTGACGTCCCGGTCGAAGTGCGAGGAGCGGGGCGCTCGACTCGGCAGGTGACCAACATCGCCACACCCGATTCGTTCACAGGGGCCCACAAGATCAACGTGTGCGAGGTGATCACGCCTGGCGGCAACTGGTCGTCCTGGCCGCCGCATCGCCACGACGGCATCGGCGAGTGCACGGTGGCCAACGAGGAGATCTACTACTTCCGGATCGGCCGCGAGGAGAACCCGCACGGTGATGCCGCGGGGCAGGGCCTGTTCCACGTGTATACCGTCGACGGATCCGTCGACGAGACCGTCACCCTCCATGACGGGGACGTCTACCTGGTGCCGGAGGGCTATCACGGGCCCACGGTCGCCCCGCCGGAGTATCCGATGTACTTCCTCAACGTCCTGGCCGGTCCTGACGCGGACCGCACGATGGCGTTCTGCGACGATCCGGAGCACCACTGGATCAGGGAGTCGTGGACCGATCAGCAGCCGGATCCCCGGCTCCCCTGGACGTCGGCCGCGGGCCGAGCGGAGGCCTGACCATGGCGCAGCGCATCGGCATCGCCGTGCTCGGCCTGGGCTGGATGGGGCAGGCGCACAGCCGCTCCGCCCTGCGCATCCCGTCGTTGTTCCCGGACCGCTCGTTCGACCCCGTACTCGTCGTGTGCGCCGACACGGAGGCATCCCGCCGCGACCGCGCGGTGCGGGACTTCGGCTTCCAGCGCGCCGTCGAGGACTGGGAGGAAGCAGTCTCCGCGCCGGACGTGGACGCGGTGTGGGTCACGGCTCCGAACATGTTGCACGTGCCGATGATCGAGGCGGCGTGCGCGGCGGGCAAGGCGGTCTTCAGCGAGAAGCCCATCGGCGGCAAGCCGGAGCAGACGGTGGCCGCGTACCGCGCGGCGGAGGCGGCCGGCGTCCACACCGGGGTCGGCTACAACTACCTGTGGGCGCCGCTCATGCTCCACGCGCGCGAGTTGATCGCGTCCGGCGAGCTCGGGGAGATCACGCACTACCGCGGTCGATTCCTCTCCATGTACGGAAGCGACGAGCTCGGGCTGCTTACCTGGCGGTTCATGCTCGATCAGGCCGGCTACGGAGTCACCAGCGACATCCTCAGCCACTCCGTGTCGATGGCGCAGTTCCTCGTCGGCGGCATCACCGAGGTCGTCGGGATGCGCCACACGACGATCCCGCTGCGCCCCCTGCCGACCGGGGCGGCGAGCCACTACGGCCGGGGGCGTCCGGAGGACCCGAAGGGCGAGGTGGAGAACGAGGACTTCGCCTCCATGCTCTGCCGATTCGAGAACGGGGCCACCGGTACCTTCGAGGTCAGCCGCACGACCGTCGGCCCGGAGAGCCAAAACGCCTTCGAGGTGTACGGCACCAAGGGGGCGCTCGCGTGGAATCTCGAGCGCCTGAACGAATTGCAGTACTACCGCAATACGACGGACCCGAGCTCCGGCTACACCACGATCTTCGGCGGCGACCGGTTCCCCTTCCACGGCGCCTTCGTGCCCGGACAGGCGAACGCGATCGGCTTCGAGGACCTCGTCGCCACCGAGGACTTCGCCTTCCTCGAGTCGCTGGCCACCGGCGGCGCCTTCTCGCCCGGCTTCCGCGAGGCGGTCGACGTCGTCAGCGTCCAGCAGGCCCTTATCAACTCCTGGGACTCCCGCACGTGGGAGCCCGTGACAGACCTCGCAGAAGGAGCCGCGTGATGACGCGCACCGTCCGGATCACCACCTCTGAGGCGATCGTCCGCTACCTCGTCGCGCAGCGCATCGTCGTCGACGGCGAGGAGGTCCCGCTGTTCCCGGGAGTCATCGGGATCTTCGGACACGGCAACGTGACCAGCCTGGGCCATTCGCTCGAGATGCACCGTGACGAGATCCCGGTGTGGCGCGGCCAGAACGAGCAGGGCATGGGCTTGGCCGCCGCGGCGTTCGCCAAGGCGGTGCGGCGCCAGCAGGTCATGGTGGCCACCTCGTCGGTCGGCCCGGGGGCGACGAACATGATCACCGCCGCAGGCGTGGCGATGGCGAACCGCCTTCCGGTGCTGTTCATCTCCGGCGACACCTTCGCGTCGAGGCTGCCCGACCCGGTGCTGCAGCAGGTCGAGCACTACGGCCACCCGTCGACCACAGTGAACGACGGCTTCCGCCCGGTCGTGCGCTACTGGGATCGCGTCATGCACCCCGCGCAGGTCCTCAGCTCGCTGCCGCAGGCGGTCAGCACGCTCCTTGACCCGGCGGACTGCGGACCGGTGTTCATCGGCCTACCCCAGGACGTCGCGGCCGACGCCTACGACTACCCCGAGGAGTTCTTCGCGGTCCAGGTCCATGAGATCGCCCGGCCGCGTCCGGACCTCGGCCAGGTCGCGCGAGCGGCCGACGCGATCCGAGCGGCCGAGCGGCCGGTGATCATCGCCGGCGGCGGCGTGCACTACTCGCGGGCGGAGGCGGAGCTCGCCGCCTTCGCGGAGGAATTCGGCATCCCGGTCGTCGAGACCGTGGCGGGCAAGTCCTGCCTGCTCGCCGATCATCCGCGCTACGCGGGTCCGGTAGGCGTCACGGGCGCCGGCGCTGCGAATGTCGTCGTAACGGAGGCGGACCTCGTCATCGCCATCGGCACTCGACTGGAGGACTTCACGACTGGCTCGTGGACCGTCTTCGACCCCGAGGCACGCTTCGTAGGCGTCAACGCGGCTCGTTTCGACGCGATCAAGCACCGGTCGATCCCGGTGGTGGCAGACGCACGCGAGGCGATGGCCGACCTCGCCGAGGCGCTGCGTGGCTGGTCGGCGGACGGACAATGGACCGCGCGCGGGGTGGAGATGCGCGACGAGCTGCAGGCATTCGTCGACGGCCGCACCGCGGACGACGGCGTGTGGCCGCCGAGCTACGCGCAGCTGGTGGGCCTCGTGCACGAGTCCGCGACCGCGGACGACTACGTCATGACGGCCGCCGGCGGGCTGCCGGGCGAGCTCAACATCAACTGGATGACCAAGGCCATCGCGTCGTTCGACTGCGACTACGGCTTCTCGTGCATGGGCTATGAGATCGCCGGCGCCTGGGGGGCGGTCTTCGGACGCCCGACCGGCGAGGTGTACTCGATGGTCGGCGACGGCTCGTATCTCATGATGAACTCCGAGATCTACGCGTCGGTGCTCTCGGGCAAGAAGTTCATCCTCGTGGTGTGCGACAACGAGGGCTACGCCGTGATCGAGCGGCTCCAGGTGGGGCAGGGCGGCGCGTCGTACAACAACATGCTCAAGGACTCGACCGGTACCGGCTCCGACACTCGTGTCGACTTCGCCGCACATGCGCGCTCGATGGGTGCGCTCACGCTCGAGGTCGGCAGCCTCGCGGAGTTCGCGGAGGCGCTGGAGACGGCGCGCGCCGCTGACCGGACGACCGTCATCGTGACGAAGGTGCGGGCGAGCGACTGGACCGAGGGCGGCGCCTTCTGGCAGGTGGGCGTGCCCGAGGTCAGCGAGCGGCCTCAGGTCACTGCCGCCCGGGCCGCCATGGACGAGGGCCTGCGCACGCAGCGGCGTGGCGTCTGATGGATCAGGAGGCTCGGCCATGAGGATCGGCGTCATCGGGGCCGGGATCATGGGTGCGGATCACGCACGGATCCTGCACCGCGACGTTCCGCACGCGGACGTCGTCCTGATCGCCGATGTCGACTCCGGTCGAGCCCGGCGAGGTCGCAGCGGACATCCCCGGTGCCGACGTGACGGACGACGCGCTCGCGGTGATCCGGTCCACCGAGGTCGATGCGGTGCTCGTGGCGTCCAGTGATGCCACGCACGCGGAGTACGTGCATGCCTGCCTCGAGCTGCGCAAGCCGGTGCTGTGCGAGAAGCCGCTTGCGCCGACGGCTGCCGAGTGCGCGGCAATCGTGTCGGCCGAGGACGCCGTCACGGCGGGCGGGCGGCCGCTGGTCTCGGTCGGCTTCATGCGCCGGTTCGATCCTGGCTACGTGGAGCTGAAGGGGCTCGTCGACGCGGGCGCGCTGGGCGTGCCGTTGGCGGTGCACAGCGTCGGTCGCAGCGTCAGTGCCCCGGCCGGGTCCGACGAGCTCAGCGTCACCGGTTCGGCCATCCACGACATCGACATCGTGCCGTGGCTGCTGTCGTCGCCGGTCGTGGAAGTGAGCTGGCTGGCTCCCCGCCAGTCGCCCGAGGTCTCGGACCGGCAGGATCCGCAGTTCATCCTGCTGCGCACCGCCGACGGCGTCCTCGTCACAGTCGACGTCTTCCTCAACGCCCGGTACGGGTACGACATCCGATGCGAGGTCGTCGGATCGCAGTCGTCCGCCGCCCTCACCGAGCCGCACCGAATGGTGCGGGACGCCGGTCTCGGCCGAGTCCAGTCCTACGGCGCGGACTGGCGTCCGCGCTTCGCCGACTCCTACCGCCTCCAGAACCGGGCGTGGGTGGAGTCGCTGGTGGCGGGGACGCCGACGCCGCTGGCGACGGCCCGCGACGCGCTGCAGGCGGCCCTCGTGGCGGACGCCGTGATCGCGTCTATGCATGCCGGCGGCGGCTTCGTCCCGGTGGGCGGTCGCTGAACGCGGCTCGGGATGCCGATTGGCGCCAGCCATGACACAGTCATGACATGGCCCAAGTCCGCTTCCGTGTCACGCGTGAGCTCGCGATACCCGCCCGAACCGTGTTCGGCGAACTGGTCGACTGGCGGGGGCACGCCGACTGGGTGCCGCTGACCCGGGTGCGGATCGAGTCCGGCGACGGCGGACCGGGCACCGTCTTCGTCGCCACGAGCGGCATCGGCCCGCTCGCGCTGCCTGATCGCATGCGGGTGGAGGCGCTGGACCACGACCTCATGACGGTGCGGATCGTCAAGATCGGCCCCGTGCTGACCGGCGTGGTCGACCTGTCGGTGGCCGAACTGGGTGAGCAGCGATCGCGACTGGACTGGCTCGAGGACATCCGGGTGCCGTACCTGCCGCAGTTCCTCGCCCGCCCGGTGGCCTATGCGGCGAGGCGGGGCTTCGAGACGTCGATCGATCGGCTGGCCAAGCGTCTGCGCGGGGCCGCCCGAGGTGTGCGCGCGGCCCGCTGAAGCACTCGACCCGGCGCTTCAGTCGTTGGCGTGCAGGGCCGCGTTCAGGCCGCCCCACGTGCCCGTGCGCGGCACTGCCTCGACGGTGCCCGTCACCGAGTTCCGCCGGAAGAGCAGGCCGCTGATGCCCGACAGCATCCCGGCCTTGACCACCGCGCCCTCGGGCATGGTCACCTTGGTTCCCGCGGTCACGTAGAGGCCTGCCTCGACCACGCAGTCGTCGCCGAGGCTGATGCCGACGCCGGCATTGGCCCCGACCAGGCAGCCGGTGCCGATGCTGATGACCTCTGAGCCCCCGCCGGACAGCGTGCCCATGATCGAGGCGCCGCCGCCGATGTCGGACCCGTCGCCCACTACGACACCGGCCGAGATCCGGCCCTCGACCATCGAGGTGCCGAGCGTCCCGGCGTTGAAGTTGACGAAGCCCTCATGCATCACGACGGTGCCCTCGGCCAGATGCGCGCCGAGCCGGACGCGGTCCGCGTCGGCGATGCGGACGCCCGCCGGGGTCACGTAGTCGACCATCCGGGGGAACCGGTCGATGCCGTGGATCGTCAGCCGCTGTCCCTTGCGGCGCAGGTGCAGCTGCGTCTCCGTCACGTGCTCGACCGGGACCGGCCCGATGTTCGTCCACGCGACGAGGGGGAGGGCCGCGAAGATCCCGTCGAGGTTGATCGTCCGCGGGGCCACGAGGCGGTGCGAGAGCAGGTGCAGGCGCAGGTAGGCGTCCGCCGGGCCATCAGGTGGTGCCTGCAGGTCGTCGATGATGGTGACGACGGAGCGGACGGCCGTGCCGCGCGTCGGGTCGGAGTCGATGCCGGAGTCCAGGTTGGGCACGTCGGGTGGCGAGGTGCCGAGCGCGGGGGCGGGGTACCAGACGTCGAGGATCGCGTCGCCATGGAAGGTGGCCAGGCCCAGACCGGAGGCCCCGCCGGTCACCAGCGGCCGTGCAGCAGCATCAGTCGTCATACGGCTACCGTATCGGCGTGAGCGAGCCACCGACCTTGGACCTGTCGACGGGCGCGGTGGACCTGACGGTCGCGCTGGTGGACATTCCCAGCGAGTCCCGGCACGAGGGACCGCTCGCGGACGCCGTCGAATCCGCACTTCGCGGGGTCGCCTGGCTCGAGGTGATCCGAGCGGGCAACACGGTGGTCGCACGCACCCACCTGGGTCGGGCAGAGCGCGTCCTCATCGGCGGCCACCTCGACACGGTGCCGGCGCACGGCAACCTGCCGCACCGCATTGACGGCGACCTGCTCTACGGGCTCGGCTCCTGCGACATGAAGGGGGGAGTGGCGGTCGCCCTCACCCTGGCGGCATCCGTGGCCGAGCCGGTCCGCGACGTGACCTACGTGCTGTACGAGTGCGAGGAGGTGGAGGCCAGCAGCAACGGCCTGCAGCACCTCGCCGATCAGCGGCCGGACCTGCTCGCCGCCGACCTGGCGATCCTGATGGAGCCGTCGGACGGCGGCATCGAGGCCGGCTGCCAGGGGACCGTGCGGGTCACCGTGGCGGTGGCGGGCAGTCGCGCGCACAGTGCTCGATCCTGGCTGGGAGTCAACGCCATCCATGGCGCCGCGGAGGTGCTCGATCGGCTGCGCGCGTATGAGCCGCGCCGACCGCACATCGACGGCCTCGAGTACCGCGAGGGGCTGAACGCGGTGGGCATCACCGGTGGGGTGGCGGGCAACGTCATCCCGGACGAGTGCCTGGTGACGGTCAACTACCGGTTCGCCCCCGATCGGACCCTGGACGAGGCGATCGCCCATGTGCGTGAGGTCTTCGACGGGTTCGAGGTCACGGTGACCGACGCCGCGCCGGGGGCGCTGCCGGGGCTGGCCAGCGGAGCGGCTGCTGACTTCGTGGCGGCGGTCGGCGAGGTGCCGCGTCCGAAGTTCGGCTGGACGGACGTGGCCCGCTTCTCCGGGATCGGCGTGCCGGCGCTGAACTTCGGCCCGGGCGATCCTGCCTTCGCACACACCCGGGACGAGCATGTGTCCATGGCTCAGATCGCCTCCTGCGAGGCCCGGCTGCGCACCTGGCTCACCGCCCCCTGACACGCGAATGGCGGGTTGTGCAGGTCCGTCCGGGTATGGACGCCTGCACAACCCGCCATTCGACGGGGAGCGGGTCAGGCCTGCTTGGTGGCCTCGACGTCGAGGGTCAGCTTGATCTCGTCGCTGACGAGGACGCCGCCGGTCTCCAGGGCCACGTTCCAGACCAGGCCGAACTCCTTGCGGCTGATCTTGGCCTCGCCCTCGAAGCCGATCTTGGTGGCGCCCCACGGGTCCTGGCTGATGCCGGTGAGCTCGTAGACGACGTCGACGCTCTTGGTGACGCCGCGGATGCTCAGGTCGCCCGTGACCACCAGGTCCGAGCCGTCGACCTTGACGCTGGTCGTCGTGAAGGTGATCTCCGGGAAGTTCTCCACGTCGAGGAAGTCGGCGGACTTGAGGTGCGCGTCGCGATCGGAGTTCTTGGTGTCGATGCTGGCGGTCTGGATGGTCAGCTCGGCCGTCGACGCGGACAGGTCCTCGGCGATGGTGAACTGGCCGGCAAACTCGCCGAAGTTGCCGCGCACCTTGGCGACCATGGCGTGGCGGGCGGTGAAGCCGAGGTTGGTGTGGGCGGTGTCGATCACCCAGGTGCCGGTGGCGGTGGCGAGGCCGAGGGTCTCGGCTGCGGTGGTGGTCATGTCTGCTCCTTGGTAGTGGTGGGGATGTGTGAAGTCTCGGTATTTAGTTGAGTGTTCAACTGATGAAGTTGAATGTACAACTAAAAATCGAGGAGTGCAAGTCGGGTGCCCTAGGGTTCCGCTGTGCCCGCCGTCTGCGTCTTCTGCTCCTCCAGCCTGACCATCGACGAGCGCTATCTGGAGTTGGCGGCGGGCGTGGGCGAGGCCATCGGACGCCGTGGTTGGGGGCTGGTGTCCGGCGCCGGTTCGATCTCGATGATGGGCGCCGTGGGTCGAGCCGCGCGGGCCGCCGGGGGCCACACGATCGGGGTCATCCCGGATGCGCTGGTGCGACTCGAGGTGGCCGACCACGAGTCGGACGAGTTCATCGTGACCAGGGACATGCGGCAGCGGAAGGGGATCATGGATGAGCGCTCCGACGCCTTCCTGGCGCTGCCGGGCGGCATCGGGACACTGGAGGAACTCGTCGAGGTGTGGACCGCCAGATCGCTGAACATGCACCACAAGCCGGTCGTGGTGCTCGATCCCTGGGGCGACTTCGACCATCTGCATGCCCTGCTCGATCACTGGGTGCAGCGCGGCTTCGTCAAGCCGGCCTCGATCGCGCACGTGCACTGGGCCACCCGGATAGCCGACGCGCTCGACGAGATCGACCGGGCATGGCAGCAGGGCGCCCCCGGCCCAGCCGACGGGTAGCAGATGACCCTGGTCACCGGGCGTGGTGGAATGACGGCATGACGTTCGTCTTCGTGCTCGTCGTCATCCTGGTGCTCGGTGCGGCGGCCTTCCTCGCGGTCGGTCGGCTGGGCGAGCTCCCGGAGGCCGAGCCTGACCTGCGCCCCGACACCCGCGACGGCGAACCCGCCTTCGACGTGGTGCTGCGCGGCTACCGGATGGACGAGGTGGACGCCCGACTCGCGGAGCTCCAAGGTGAGATCGACGAGCTCCGCGGACCGGTGGCCGACGACCCGAACGGCTAGCGCGCCCGTCGCTCAACCTCGTCGCGTGGGCCTTCGGGCTTCTCGTCAGGGGTACGACGCCCGTGCGAGGCGGCCGAACTGCCCGGTGAGCCGGTTACCCCGCCGACTCCGCGTCGCGGTCGTCGGGGATAATGGTGCAGCCCGCGTCTGCCGTGGGCGGCACGAGCGAGTTGCTCCGAGACGACGCACGGACGGAAGGGGAACCAGATGGCCGCGATGAAGCCGCGGACGGGCGATGGCCCGCTCGAGGTGACCAAGGAGGGGCGTGGGTACGTCATGCGCGTTCCCCTCGAGGGCGGCGGCCGGCTTGTCGTCGAGCTCAACGGCGACGAGGCCAAGGATCTCGGCGAGAAACTGCTTGCCCTGTTCGCCTGACACCCGCCTAGATGTCGAAGGGGCCCCGGACCGCACAGGTCCGGGGCCCCTTCGACATTCGGGGATCAGGGGACGGCTAGGACCGTTCGCGCAGCGACGCCACCAGCAGGCCGTCGCCGACGGTCAGCAGCACGGGGAGCCAGTCGTCGTCGTCGCGCACCTCGTTGGCCGTATCGCGCAGGGCGACCGTCTCGGCGTCGCGCTCACCGGCGTCGGCCACCCGGCCGGACCAGAGCACGTTGTCGAAGATCACCAGGCCGCCGGTGCGCAGCAGTCGCTTGGCCTGAGCCAGGATTGTCGGGTACTCCGTCTTGTCGCCGTCGACCAGCACGATGTCGTACGCCGCATCGGACAGCCTCGGCAGCACATCGAGGGCCCGACCGGCGATCAGGCGGGTGCGGGTGTGGTCGTAGCCGAGTGCCGTGAACGTCTCGCGGGCTACCCGCTGGTTCTCCGCCTCGACGTCGATGCTGGTCAGGACGCCCGTCGGAGCCATGCCGGCCAGCAGGGCGGCTCCCGATACCCCGGCGCCGGTTCCGACCTCGACGACCGACTGGGCGCCCAGGGTCGCGGCCAGCAGTCGCAGCAGCGCGGCGGCGGGGCGAGCCATCGGCGGGCAGCCGAGTTCTGCGGCTCGTTCGCGGGCCTCCCGGATGATCTCCGAGTCCTCCTGCCACGTGTCGGCGTACGCCCAGGCGTCGCTGGTGGGGACAGCGATGTCGACGTCCTTGCTGGCGATGGTGCACCTCCGAGGCCACTGGCCGACGATGGTCGTCGGCACGCGCGCGGGCGGGCGCTGGACCGGCCGCATTCGCGTGCAGCCTAGCCTGATCTAGCCTTGGAGGGTTGCCCCACCCGGGGCCACGCTCGCGGGGCGTCCCCATCCCGCCACGGAGGTCGACATGTCCGAGCCGGTCCCTCCGTTCGGCGCGCCCATCCCGCCGCCCGTCGGTCCCCCTGCGGAGCCGCCGGTCCCTACGCCCCCGGCGCCCGCTGAGACCGCCCCCGTGCCGCCTCGACGTGGCCTCGGCGTGCTGGGGACCGTGCTGGTGGCCGTGGTCGTCGCGGCCGTGGTCGGGGCCTTCGCGGGCATCGCCGGCTACTCCCTGGGGCGCAGCTTCGACAGCCGCAACCAGGCGACCGAGACCAGTGGTGGGTCGTCCGGGACGGTGCCGACGGGCACGCAGCCCGATGCCCCGACGCGTCCGATGGTCGATGGGTCCATCGCGGAGATCGCTGATCAGACCCTCCCCGCCGTGGTCTCCATCCTCGTGGAGGGCGGGGCTCAGGAGGGCAGCGGCTCGGGATTCGTCATCCGGCCGGACGGTTACCTGATCACCAACAACCACGTCGTCGACATCGCCGACCGCAACAGCACGCTGACCGTGGTGTTCAGCGACGGAGAGCGGGTCACGGGCAAGGTCGTGGGCACCAACGCGTCGTACGACCTGGCCGTCGTGAAGGTGGACCGCGCGGGCCTCGAGACTCTCGACCTCGGCGACTCGGAGGGCGTGCGGGTCGGTGACGTCGCCATCGCGATCGGTGCACCGCTCGGGCTCGACGGAACCGTGACATCCGGCATCGTCAGTGCGCTCGACCGTCCGGTGCTGGCCGGCGAGTCCGTTGACGACGTCTCCTACATCAACGCCATCCAGACGGATGCGGCGATCAACCCGGGGAACTCCGGGGGACCGCTGCTCGACGCGAGCGGCGCGGTCATCGGAGTCAACTCCGCGATCGCGACGACCGCCGCCCAGGGGGAGGCGGGCAACATCGGGCTCGGCTTCGCGATCCCGGTCAACTCGGCCAAGCGGGTGGCCGAGGAGATCATCGAGACCGGTGTGTCGCGTACGCCGATCATGGGCGTGCAGCTGGACACCACGTACTTCGACGGCGGTGCGCGGGTGGACACGGTGACGCCGGGCAGCGGCGCGGACGACGCCGGCCTCGAGTCGGGCGACGTGATCCTGTCGGTCGGCGAGCGGACTATCGACGACGCAACCGAGCTTGTCGTGGCGGTGCGCAGCTACGCGCCGGGCGACGAGATCGAGATCACGTACGAGCGCAGTGGCGAGAAGCGGTCGGCCGTACTGGTGCTCGGTGACGACAGACAGGACGGCTGAGCATGTTCGACATCGGCATCGGCGAGATCCTGGTCATCGGGGTGATCGGGCTGCTCGTCTTCGGGCCCGAGCGGCTGCCTCGGGCCGCGGCCGATGCGGCGCGGTGGCTGCGTGACCTGCGCACGATGGCGTCCGGCGCCCGCAAGGACCTCGCGGACTCGGCCGGCATCGACCTGTCGGAGACGGTGGACACCGTGCGGTCGCTGCAGGAGTTCCACCCGAAGCGGCTGGCGACCAGCCTGCTCAAGGACGATGGGGCTGCCGAGGGGAAGCCGGCCGCGGACGGGAACGGGAAGGCCGCGGACGGGAAGTCGGCCGGCACCGATCCGTCGACCGACCGTCCGGCCTTCGACCCCGACGCCACCTGATTCCGCACGGGCTACCCCGCCAACTACCCCGCGAACTACCCCGCGAGTGTGCGCTCGTCGTCGCTCTGGGGTCCCCCAGAGCGACGACGAGCGCACACTCGCGGGGTAGTTACCCGGTCCGTCAGGGGCGGCCGGAGGGGCTGATGCCCAGCGACATGCCGGCCAGGCCGCGCGGCTTGAGCCCCAGCTCCCGTGCGATCCGGCGCAGCTCGCCGCCCGCCGGGCTGTCGGGGGCGCTGAGCACCAGCGGCGCCCCGGCGTCCCCACCCTCGCGCAGCGCCACGTCGAACGGGATCTGGCCCAGCACCGGGACCGACGTGCCGAGCTCGGCCGAGAGCATCTGCGCCACCAGTTCGCCACCGCCGATGCCGAACAGGTCGAGCGGCTCCCCGCAGTGGGGGCAGGGGAAGGAGCTCATGTTCTCGATGACGCCCGCGACCTTCTGGTGCGTCTGGCCGGCGAGCGTCCCGGCGCGGACGGCGACGTCGGCCGCCGCCGGCTGCGGAGTGGTCACGACGACGAGCTCGGCGCCGGGCAGCAGCTGGGCTGTGGAGATGGCGATGTCGCCGGTGCCCGGCGGCAGGTCGAGCAGCAGGATGTCGAGATCTCCCCACCAGACGTCGGCGAGGAACTGCTCAAGCGCCCGGTGCAGCATCGGCCCGCGGAAGGCCACCGGCTGCGCGACGCCGCCGGGCTTGAACGGCAGCATGGAGATCACCCGCACGCCGAAGGCCTGCGGCGGCATGATCATGCCCTCGACCATTGTGGGCGGCTCGGTGACGTTCAGGATGCGCGGGATCGAATGCCCGTACACGTCCGCGTCGACCAGGCCCACCGACAGCCCGAGCTCGGCCATGGCGACGGCGAGGTTCGCCGTGACGGACGACTTGCCCACACCGCCCTTGCCGGACGCGATCGCGTACACCTTCGTCAGTGAGCCGGGCTTGGCAAACGGGATCTCCCGCTCATCATGTCCGCGCAGCTTGGCCTTGAGCTCGGCGCGCTGCTCGTCCGACATCACGTCGAGGTCGACCAGCACGCCGGTCACTCCCTCGACCTGCTCGACGGCAGCGGTCACCCGATCGATGATCGTGCTGCGCATGGGGCAGCCGGAAACGGTGAGGTAGACGACCACGCGAACGGAGCCGTTCGGGGCGATCTCCACCGACTTGACCATGCCGAGTTCGGTGATGGGCCGGTTGATCTCCGGGTCGTTGACGGTGCTCAGGGCAGCGGTGACCGCGTCGGCGGTGGGTGCGGGCATGCAGCGATGCTATTCGCGGTCGTCGGTGTCCTCGAGGCTGGCCTCGAGGGCCTTCCTTTCGGCCTTCTTCTCCGCCTTGCGACGCTTCTTCTCGCGCTCGTCCAACAGCTCGTCCAGGTCCGAGATCAGGTCGCGCAGCTCTCCGCGGACGTAGTCGCGGGTGGCGACCTCGCCGAGCGCCATCCGCAGGGACGCGATCTCCCGCGCCAGGTAGTCGGAGTCGGCGAGCAGCCGTTCCGTGCGCTGCCGGTCCTCCTGGAACTGGACCCGGTCGCGGTCGGTCTGCCGGTTCTGCGCGAGCAGGATCAGCGGCGCGGCATACGACGCCTGCAGCGACAGCAGCAGCGTCAGGAAGATGAACGGGAAGGGGTCGGGCGCGCCGTCGGTCATCGCCACGTTGATGCCGACCCAGATGATGATGGCGATGGTCATCCACAGGATGAAGGTCCACGAACCGATGTGGCGGGCGACCGACTCGGAGATGCGCCCGAACCGCTCCGTGTCGACGGACGGCCGAAGCGTCCGGGAGCGGCCCATTGGCTGGTCCATCCGGTCCTCGCGCGTAGGGCGCAGCTTCTTCGCGGCCATGGCTACATGCCCTCGGGAAGGTCGTCGCTGTCGCGCCAGTCCTCGGGCAGCATGTGATCGATGACGTCGTCGATCGTCACCGCGCCCAGCAGGTGGCCGCCGTCGTCGATCACGGGCAGGGCGACGAGGTCGTAGGCAGCGAACAGCCGGGTCATCACATCCAGGGGCGCGTCGGGTCCGACCGGCATCAGGTTCGTGTCGACGAGCGACGAGACGAGCGTGCCAGGCGCCTCGCGAAGCAGCTTCTGGAAGTGGCAGGTCCCGAGGAACCGTCCGGTGGGCGTCTCCGTCGGCGGTCGGCACACATAGATCTGGGAGGCCAGGGCGGGCGAGAGATCCGGGTTCCGGATCCGTGCGAGCGCGTCAGCGACGGTGGCGTCAGGCGGCAGCACGATCGGCTCCGGCGTCATCATCCCGCCCGCGGTGTCGTCGTCGTAGGAGAGCAGGCGGCGCAGGTCGTCGGCCTCGTCCGGCTCCATGAGCTCGAGCAGGTCCTCGGCCTGGTCCGGGTTCAGCTCGGCCAGCAGGTCTGCGGCGTCGTCGGGATCCATCTCCTCGAGCACGTCTGCCGCGCGCTCGTCCTCGAGTCCCTGGATGATCTCGACGCGCTCGTCGTCGGCCAGCTCCTCGAGCACGTCGGCGAGCCGATCGTCCTCAAGCTCGCGAGCGATCTCCAGGCGGCGCTTCGCCGGCAGATCCTGGAGCACGTGTGCGATGTCGGCCGCTCGCATCGTGTCCATGTGAGCAAGCAGTTGCTCCGCTGGCTGGTCGATCGGGGGCAGGGAGAGGCCGGTGACGTCCACCCAGTCGACGATCAGGGTGGAGCCGCGCCGCCGCAGCCCGCTGCCGGGCTTGCGTACGAACAGCTGGGTCACGAACCAGTCGCGCGTGGGCTTCATCTCGACGGCCACGTCGAGGATCGACACGCTCTCGCCGCTCTCCTTGAGGTCCACGGTCCGGTCGAGGAGCTCCGCCGTGACCAGGGTCTCGTTGCTGCGCTTCTCGAAGCGACGCAGGTTGACGGTGCCGGTGACGATGACCTGGCCCGCGTCGATCGCGGTCACCTTCGTCATGGGCACGAAGATGCGCCGCCGCGGGGCCACTTCCACCACGAGGCCAGTCAGGCGCGGGGGATTGCTGCCGATCCGCAGCACCACGACGGCATCGCGTACCTTGCCGACCTGGTCGCCATTGGGCTCGAAGACGCCACTGCCGGCCAGGCGCGCGAGGAAGATGCGGGTTGCGGTGCCTGTCGTCACGTCGAAAGGCTACCGCCGCGAGCGGAGAGGAGCGGCGATGGCAGCGCCCACGGAACGTCCGCGCGCCCTCGGCCGGCCGCCCGCCGCGGATGTGGCGTGGCTGGGCATCGCCGTGCTGTTCATCTCGTCGTCCGGTCCGATCATCGCCGCGACGGTGGCCCCGGCGCTGGCGATCGCCTTCTGGCGGACGCTGCTCGGGTCGGTGGCCACGGCACCCTGGGTGCTGCTGCGCCACCGTGCCGAGCTCGCCCGCCTGACGCGGCACGAGTGGCGGCTGATCGGACTCGCCGGCCTGCTGCTGGGAGCGCACTTCGCCACGTGGATCCCGTCACTGAGGTTCACCACCGTGGCGTCGAGCACGGCGCTGGTCGCCACGCAGCCGGTGTGGGCCGCCCTGATCGCCCGTCGCCGGGGAGTCGAGATCCCGCGCAGCGCGTGGGTCGGCATCGGGATCGCCCTCGTGGGAGTCCTGATCCTGACGGGAGTGGACGTCTCGGTCAATCCGCGCCACCTGATCGGCGACGCACTCGCCCTGGCTGGGGCGATCCTCGCGGCCGCGTACGTGACGGTCTCCGAGCGGGCGCGCACGTCGGTCTCGACGGCGACCCTGACCACCGGCCTCTACGCCTCCGCCTCCGTGCTCCTGCTGGGCCTGTGCCTGGTCCTCGGCCAGGCGCTGGTCGGGTTCTCCGCTGAGGCCTGGGCGCTGATTCTCCTGCTGACCGCCGGCGCTCAACTGCTGGGTCACACCCTGATCAACAAGGTCCTGGCCACCACTTCCGCCACCGTCGTCTCGCTGGCGATCCTCTTCGAGATGCCGGGCGCCACGCTCATCGCGGCCTTCGCCCTCGGGCAGGTCCCGCCACTGGCGATCCTGCCGGCGGTGATCCTGATGTTCGCGGGCATCGTGCTGGTCATCCGTGCCGGTTCGCGGTCGACGCCGACTGAGATCCCGCCCGTGTAGCGCTTGCCCGCTCACGGACGGGAGTCAGGACGACAGGCCCGCCACAGTGCCTCGCTCGGTGACGGCCAGGCCCATGTCGGCCAGCGCCTCAGTGGCCTGGCCCATCCCCGATCGATCCCCGGCCGCCTGACCGAGCTGCTTGCCGCTGAGCGTCCGGGCGTGGATCGACTCGGCGATCACCGCCAGCTTGTAGCAGGCGAGCGCCGTGCACACGTCGAGGTGATCGATCGGTCGACCCGTTCGCTCGGCGTACCCGGTGACGATCTGCTCTCGACCCCAGAAGCCGTCGGCGTCGGTCAGGTTCTCGGCGATAGGGATCCGGTGCCGGAGGGTGTCGCCCGGCTCCGACCAGTACACGAGCGTCAGGGCGAGATCGGCCAGCGGATCGCCGAGGGTGGACATCTCCCAGTCCAGGACCGCGCGCACCCGAGCCGTTTCCCGTTCCAGGATGACGTTGTCGAGGCGGTAGTCGCCGTGCACGAGTCCCCATGCCAGGTCCGTCCGGAGGTCGGCGACCGACTCGTCGATGCGCCGTCGCAGCTCGGCCATCGCGGACAGCTCTCGAGTGCGGGTGAGGTCCCATTGCTTCGCCCACCGGACGACCTGGCGGGCCAGGTAGCCGTCCGGCCGACCGAGGTCGGACAGGCCGGCGGACGCGACGTCGATGGCATGGAGGTCGGCGAGAGTGCCGACCAGCGAGGCAGAGACCGCCCCGCGCTCGGCGGGGGAGAGGGCCACCACGTCGTCGGCCGTCCCGACGATTCGCCCGGCGACGTACTCCATCACCAGGAACGGGGCACCGAGGACGTCCTCGTCCTCGCACACGGCCAGCGGTCGGGGAGCGGGGAATCCGGCCTGGGCGAGTCCGGTGAGGACTCTGTACTCGCGCGCCATGTCGTGCGCGGTGGGCATGACGTTTCCGAGCGGGGGGCGCCGTAGGACCACGGAGGCACCGACGGCGTCGGTGAGCAGGTAGGTCACATTCGACCGGCCGCTGGCGAACAGCGTGGCGGACAGCCCGGAGGAGCAGTCAAGGCCGACGGCCGCGGAGTCGAGCCAGTCGCGCAGGGCGGCCATCCGCAGGCCGGGAGGATCCTGCGGTTCGGTCATGGCGCCGACCCTATGACAGGGTGGCGAGCGTGAACGCGCCCTTCGTCGAGCTCCCCGAGGGCACCCAGGCCCTGCTGTTCGACTGCGACGGCACCCTCGTCGACACCCTGAGCCTGTACCGGGTGTGCTGGCGGCAGGTCTTCGGACGGCACGGCTTCGACATGAGCGACGAGTGGTTCGCACGGTTCGCCGGCGATCACGTCCATGCTTTCGTAACGGCCGCCTTCCCCGACGCCGACCCTGGCACTCGCGCGGACATCACCGAGGAGGGCATGGCGATGTTCATGGCGTCGACGCACCTCGTGGAGCCGTTGGAGCACGTGGTCGACATCGCCCGGGCGCATCATGGCCGGCTCCCGATGGCGGTCGTCTCGAGCGGACCTGGGGAGGCGGTCCGCGAGTCGCTCGCCGCAGTCGGCATCACCGAGCTGTTCGACTTCGTCCTCACCCTCGACGACGTGCGCGCGGGCAAGCCCGATCCGGACGGCTACCGGCAGGCGATCGACCGGTTGGGGGTCGATCCGGAGCACTGTGTCGCCTTCGAGGACTCCGCGCCGGGGATGGCCGCCGCGCGCGCCGCCGGCATTTCGACCGTGGTGGACGTCCGCTGGCACGAGGGCTGATACTTTCTGTCGTCACTGACAAGTTTCTAGGAGGCCCCATGTACGACTACTCCGCTGAGGTGTTCCACGTGGGGCATCTGGTCGCCGACATCTCGGCCGCGATGGACGAGCTCGGCGACAGCCTGGGCCTGGAGTGGACCCAAGTCGTCACTCGTGACGACCAGCGAGTCTGGACGCCCGAGCACGGCCAGCGCCGGGTGCCGCTCACCTTCTGCTACTCGACGAAGGGCCCGCAGTACGTCGAGCTCATCCAGGGTGTCGAGGGCACGCCCTGGTGGCACGGGGACCTCCAGAACCTGCACCACGCGGGTGTTTGGGCGGATGTAGCCGCGCTCACGGATGACCTGGTCTCGCGTGGCTGGACGCTGGTGTGCAGCCAGGTGTCGCCAGAGGAGGGCTACGGCTCGTTCTCCTACGTCCGGTCCCCGACGGGGTTCCTGCTCGAGCCGGTCACCTACGCCAACCGCGAGCGGATGATGCGGTGGTTCGACGGCGGCAGCCTCGTCTGACGGCACGTCGACGACCTAGGACTGACGATTCGGGACCAAAGTCCCTGCGGCCGGAGGGCGTACTTTCTTTAGAGTGCCTCCACATAGGAAGTCAGCGACCCAGGGAGGCCGTGTGCGCACCCGCATGCATCCACTGAGCAAGGCGATCTACGACGTGCGACCCGACGGACTCGTCGAGGTGACCCAGGGTGAGCGCCGCGGCGTCTTCACGCCCAACGGCAACCGCGTGGAGGGGAACGTCTACAACGTGGACATCCACCTCTGCCACTGGCTCGCTGGTCCTCAGCTGCCGGCAGGCTCCGCGGGCAATCCGAAGGACTTCCCGGCCGAGCAGCACGACGACACCCCGGAGGTCTACCGGTGACCGCGACAGACGACCGCATCCTCGGCTCGCTGGAGGGCCTCAACCCCGATCAGGCCGCCCAGGTCAATTCGTACTTCGACCTGCTCGACGCCGACTCGCGGGAGGTGCCGGACGTCTACCGGTGGACGAACCCGCTGCAGGGCCAGGCACTGACCGTGCCGGTCGACCGGTACACGTCCCGCGAGTTCCACGACCTCGAGGTGGAGAAGGTCTGGAAGAAGGTCTGGCAGGTCGCCTGCCGCGTCGAGGACATCCTCGAGCCGGGCCAGTACGTCAAGTACGACATCGCCGGCATCTCGGTGCTGGTCGTCCGGCAGCGCGACGGGTCGATCAAGGCCCATCGCAACATCTGCCTGCACCGCGGGCGTCAGCTGCGCGACGTGGACGGCCGCGCCGACTCCTTCGCCTGCCAGTTCCACGGGATCACGTGGGACCTCGACGGCTCGCTGAAGCACATGCCGTGCAAGTGGGACTTCCCGCAGGTCGACGGCGAGTGGCCGCTGCCCTCAGTGAAGGTCGACACCTGGGGCGGCTTCGTCTTCATCAACCTCGATCCCGACAGCGAGCCGCTGCTCGACTACCTGGGCGACCTGCCCCGGCACTTCGAGGACTGGCCGTTGGATCGCCGGTACAAGCAGGTCCACGTGGGCAAGGTGCTGCGCTGCAACTGGAAGCTGGCGCAGGAGGCGTTCATGGAGTCGTGGCACGTGGTGGCCACGCACGCCCAGCTGCTCCCGGGTCTCGGCGACACGATCTCCAAGTACGACGCGTGGGGAAACTTCTCGCGGACCCTGACGCCCAACGGGGTGCCCAGTCCGCACCTGAACTGGGCGCCGACGGAGCAGGAGATGATGGACGCCCTGACCGACCGCAGCCTCGACGAGCCGGTGAAAGTGGTCGTGCCCGAGGGCACCACGGCCCGTCGCGCCATGTCGGACAACCGGCGCGCGCACCTCGAGTCGGAGATCGGAGCGGAGCGGGCGCAGGCGCTCTCCGATGCGGAGATGTGCGACTCCATGCCCTACACGCTGTTCCCGAACATCCATCCCTGGGGCTCGTACAACCGGACCTGCTACCGGTTCCGCCCGTACGGGAACGATCCCGGCCTGTCGATCATGGAGTGCATGATCCTCAGTCCCTACGAGGGAGACACCCCGCCCAAGGGCGCGGAGCTGACGATGGTCGAGATGGACACGTCGTGGACGACGGTGCCCGAGCTCGGCCTGCTGGCCCGGGTCTTCGACCAGGACGACGCCAACCTGCCCTTCGTGCAGAAGGGTTTGGAGTCCGGCTCCATGGACGAGGTCACGTTCGCCGAGTACCAGGAGACGAAGATCCGTCACTTCCATGTGGTGCTGGAGCAGCTGCTGGCCTAGGTCTGCCCCATTCCTCTGCCGAGTGGCGGGTTGTGCAGCCGGAGAGCGCTCCGGGCGCTGCACAACCCGCCACTCGGCGCGTGAGGAGGGGAGTGTGGACGAATTCGGGTGTCGCAGGAGCGGTTGTTGGCCTAACGTTGCGGCCCATGACGCAGACACCGCAGGGACGAGTCAGTGACGACTGGTGCATCGACAGCCCCAAGCTGAACGAGCGCTTCCCGATCTACACCCGGTTCAACGCCAACGACGTGCTTCCCGATCCGATCTCGCCGCTCGGCGCGGACCTGATCTGGGCACCGCACATCCTGCCCGGCTTCTCCAATGCGTACGCCCAGATGGGCTGCATCTCGGTGGCCGAGGCGAACAGCGATCCGGAGGCGTTCCCGGCTGCCTGCTTCCGCTACGGGCACATGTACGTCAACGTCACCACGGCCCGCCTCACGGGCATCCGTGCCGGGATGGGCTGGGAGGCCATCGACGTGTCCTTCTTCGGCAGCCATCCGGACGCGCCGCCGCACGAGATGCATCCGGACGACGGGGACCCGGCCATCGCCGCCCGTCTGGCCGAGCGGACCGGCTGGACGCTGACCACGTCCACCTTCCCGGAGCTCGAGGAGGACACCCGCATCGCGGATCGCCTCCGCGCCCAGCGCCCGGACTTCGACGAGATGTCGAACGTCGCCCTCGTCGCCTACGCCCGCAGCCTGGCCCCCTACGAGCGCATCACCTGGCGTGGTGAGCTGATCGGCGGAGCGCAGGCCGCCATCGGCCCGGCCGTGGTCGGCTCGGTCATCCCGCCGGAGATGGGCATCTCGCCGTTCGACCTCGTCGGACCCGCGGGGGACGTGGTCTCGGCCCAGCCCAGCTACGCACTGTGGGACCTGTCGCGGATCGTCCGCAACGACGCCGCCCTCAGCGAGCTCTTCGACGCCGGCGTCGAGGGCATGGTGCCCTGGCTCAAGGACCACCATCCCGACTTCCATCAGCGGTTCCAGGCCTTCCTGCGCGAGTTCGGCTACCGCGGGCCGTCCGAGTGGGACCTCGGCGCCGATTCGTGGGAGACCAAGCCCGAGCTGCCCCTTGCGCTCATCGACCGGATGCGCCATCTGGAGGACGCTCAGTCGCCGGCGGCCCGTCGCGCAGAGGCCTCCCTGGCTGCCGAGCGAGCAGTCGCCTCCGTGGTCGACGCGCTCGACGGCAACGAGGAGGCGCAGGGCACCCTGCGCATGGGGCTGGACTCCGCGCGTCGGTTCGCCGGCTGGCGGGAGCTGGGCAAGAGCAACTGCATCAAGGTGATCAACGAGGCCCGCGTCGCACTGCTCGAGGTCGGCCGTCGGCTGGCCCACGAGGAGCACCTGGATCACCCGCGGCAGGTCTTCATGGCCCTCGACGGCGAACTCGACCGCCTGGTGCTCGAGCCGGACCTCGTGGTGCCGCGCCATCCGCGCAGCGCGAAGCGGACTGGAAGGAGTACTGGGACCTCGAGGTACCGCTGTTCCTCGACGCTCGCCAGGCGCGGGTACCGGTCGATCAGGTCCCCCGCAAGGCGGCGTCCTCGTTCACCGCGGCCGCGGTCGGCCAGACCCTCACCGCCATCGGTGCCGCCGCGGGTACGGCCTCGGGCCGCGCACGCATCATCACCGATCCCTCGGACGTCGCGGCCTTCGAGCCCGGGGACGTGCTCGTGGCACCCCAGACCGATCCGTCATGGACGCCGCTCTTCGTCGTGGCCAGCGCGGTGGTCGTGGGCGTCGGCGCTCCGAACAGCCACGCGATGATCGTCAGCCGGGAACTCGGCATTCCGTGCGTCGCTGGTCTCGAGGGCGCCACGTCCAAGATTCCTGATGGCGCGACGGTGACGGTCGACGGGTCCGCGGGAACGGTGACGATCGACGCGATCGGATGACGATGCGCGCGCCGCTGCTCCGGCGCGCACCGGTGCAGCACGCGTTCGTGGTGCCCGATCTGGACGAGGGCATCCGGCACTGGGTCGAGGTGATGGGGGCCGGCCCGTTCTTCGTCATGCGGGACTTCCTCGGCCGGGACCTGACCTACCGCGGGATGCCGTCGACGACCCGGGTGCACTACGCGTTCGGGCAGTGCGGCCCTGTCCAGGTTCAGCTGATCGCACAGGACGACCCCGGTCCGTCGATCTACCGGGACATGTACGCGCCGGGCGAGGGCGGTTTCCACCATGTGTGCTCACTCATCCCGCTGGACGAGTGGGACGAGCAGGTCGCCCGATTCACGGACGCCGGCCACGAGATCGCGGCATCGCTCACCACGACGGTCCCGGTGGTCTACGTCGACTGCCGGGCGGAGGTCGGCTGCTTCGTCGAGCTGTATGGGCACACCGAGCGCACCGAATCGTTCTTCGCCATGGTGCGCTCGGCGCACGCCGAGTGGGACGGCGTGACCGCGCCGGCGCGGGGCAGGGATGGGACCCCGATCGACCTGAGTGGGGCGTGGACCTGACCGATCTGGGCTAGCGTCGCGACCGTGCACGAGCCCCTGATCCGCCACCCGATCGTCCAGTACGCCTATGTGGTGCCCGACCTGGACGAGGGCGTCCGGCACTGGGTGGAGGTGATGGGTGCCGGCCCGTTCTTCGTGAGCAGGAACCACCGCGGGCGTGAGCACACCTACCGCGGCGTCCTCGATGATGCGGTGTTCTCGTACGCCTTCGGCCAGTCAGGTCCGGCGCAGATCCAGCTCATCGAGTGCCGGGACGACTCGCCTTCCGTGTATCGCGACATGTACGGACCGGGGGAGGGCGGTTTCCACCACGTCGCCTGCCTCGTGCCGGCGGAGGACATGCCCCATGAGGTGCAGAGGTTCGTCGATGCCGGGTACGAGGTCGCGTCGACCCTGCACTCGTACGTCCCGGTCGCGTACCTGGACTGCCGGTCAGCACTCGGCTGCTTCGTCGAGCTGCACGGTCTGAACGAGGAGGTGGAGGAGCTGTTCCGGGAGATCCGCGAGGCGCACGAGTCGTGGGACGGCGTCACCGATCCGATCCGCGTTCGCGCCAAGACGTCCTCGCTCCCGTCCGTGGCGGTGAGCGGATGACGCCGCCCTTCGACCTCGTGCCGCTCGCGACCGTCCGCGTCACCCGCGGCGAAGTGCACCGACTCGGCCAGACAGCCTTCCACCGCCGGGTCATCGGCGGCATCTCGCGCGGACGATGGGACGGCGATCGCCTGCACGCGGACATCATCGAGCCAGGTGGTGACTGGGCGCTGCCATCTGCGGACGGGACCCTCATGCTGCTCGACGTGCGCCAGACCCTGCGCACCGACGACGGGGCGCTGATCTACGTCACCTACCAGGGTCGGTGCGACCGTGGCCGAGGCACCTACTCAGTGGCGCCGACCTTCGAGACCGACGATGAGCGCTACGCCTGGCTGAACGCCATCCAGGCGATCGGTCAGGGCCGGTCCGAGGGCGACGACATCGTCTACGAGATGTACGAGGTCCGCTAGGCCACGGACGGCTCAGGCGCTGCGGGCGGCCGCCGCCTGCCGACGCGTCCAGTTCCTTCGCTCGGCCTCGGTCAGCCCGCCCCAGATCCCGGCCAGCTGGCCGGTCCCGATGGCCCACTGCAGGCAGGGCTGCTGGACCGGGCAGCGGCGACAGATGGTCTTGGCCAGCTCGATCTCCCGCGTGGCCGCGCCGGCAGTGCCGGTCGGGAAGAACAGGTCGGGGTCCTCCTTGAGGCACGCCGCCGAGTCACGCCAGTCCATCCGTCCTCCTTTGACTTCGTACGACGCTAGGCGCGGGAGGTTGCCGGCGGGCGGCCGAAAGGTTTCGAGTGTGTGACCACTCGGCGCTGTTATCGTCGGTGACTCGTCGGCGAACGGAGCGGTGATGGCGGCAGTTCAGTCGGATGGCCCCGTCGCGATCGTCACGGGCGGCGGGGCGGGCATCGGACGGGCGACGGCGGAACTCTTCCTCGAGCGCGGCGGCAGCGTGGTCGTGGCCGATGCGTCAGCAGATGCCCTGCACTGGCTGGCCGACTCACCGCGGGCCATCCCGCTGGTTGCGGATGTGAGCGACGAGGCGGGAAACGAGCGGATGGTGGGCGCCGCGCTCGAACGCTGGGGGCGGGTTGACGCGATGGTCCTGAACGCGGGGATCGCACGCCGCACGCATTGGGAGGCCGACGACGCGGTCGAGGCGTACGACCGGATCATGGCGGTGAACGCGCGCGGGGTGGTGCTCGGCATCCGGCACGGGGCACCGGCGATCGCCGACTCCGGTGGCGGCGCCATCGTCGTCGTCGCGTCCACGTCGGGCGTGCGCGCGGACCCGGAGCGCTTCGCCTACAACGCGTCGAAGGCCGCGGCCATCAACCTCGCCCGCGCGGCCGCCCTCGACTGGGGTCACCGCGGCGTGCGCGTCAACGTGCTGGCGCCTGGACCGACGATGACGTCGATCCTGCAGGGCGGGAAGGTGACGCCAGCCCACCTCGAGGAGCTGACCCGCAACATCCCGCTCGGGCGCATGGGCACGCCGGAGGAGCAGGCCGAGGCGATCTGCTTCCTGGCCTCGCCATCCGCGAGCTTCATCACCGGCGCGGTGCTCATGTGCGACGGCGGCATCACCGCGAACGCCGGCATCTTCCCACCGCCGCAGGGCAGCACTGAATGAGCGGCTACGACTTCGACGTGGTGGTCGTCGGTTCGGGTGCCGCCGGGCTGGCAGCGGCGCTGGCAGCCGCGCAGGACGGTGCGACGGTGCTCGTGGCCGAGGGCGAGGGCATCATCGGCGGGTCGTCGCGACTGTCGGGCGGTCTGATGATGGGGGCGGGCACCCGCTACCAGCGGGCGATCGGTATCGAGGACAGCCCGGCCGCCCTGTTCCACGACTACATGACGCTCAACCAGTGGCAGGTCGAGTCCGCCGTCGTCGAACGGCTGACGCAGCGGGCGGGTGCGGCGGTCGAGTGGCTCGGCGATCTCGGCGTCGAGTTCTACGACCAGATGGTCTACGGCGGCGACGAGACCGTGCCGCGGGTGCACTGCCCGATCGGTCGCGGCCAGGCGGTCGTCGACGTGCTGTATGCGCGCTGCCGTGAGGCCGGCGTCGAGTTCGCGCTCGGCCAACGGGTCGACCGGCTGCTCGTCGTCGACGGTGCGGTGCACGGCGTCGCGGTGGGCGAGGACGAGATCACGGCGGGAGCGGTCGTCGTGGCCACCGGTGGCTTCGGTGCCAACGACGAGAAGCGGCGTGAACTGTTCCCGTCCGTCTACGACACCGGCTGGTCGTACTACATCGGCGCCGACGGCTCCCGTGGCGATGCGCTGGACTTCACCAGGGATGTCGATGCCCAGGTGACCGGGTTCAACCGCGGGCTGCGCCTGATGCACACCGACTTCGACCGGATGTACGAGGCCTACATCCCCGGGTGGCTGGTGCTGGTCAACCGCGACGGCCGCCGCTTCTGCAATGAGACCGCGCCCTACGGGATCATGGACGGCCTGCTGGCGGAGCAGGGGGACTCGGCCTTCGCGATCTTCGATCACCGGCGGCTGGTCGAGGCGACGGAGTTGGGCGTCGCCCGCTACAAGCAGTCGATCCCCGGCTCGACGAAGAAGCAGAGCCCGCACTGGAACCTCGACGTCATCGAGCTGATGCTCAAGGAGGGCAAGGTCCACCGGGCTGATTCCATCGACGAGCTCGCCGGGCTCATCGGCGTGCCGGCAGCCCACCTCGTGGCGACCGTGGAGCGCGTCAACGAGCTGGCAGAGGTAGGTGAGGACCGCGACTACCTGAAGGATCCGAAGTTCCTGGAGCCCATCAATGACGGACCGTTCTACGCGGTCGAGGTGCGGCCCGCGACCTGCTGCTTCACGGCCTGTGGCGTGCGGATCGACCGGGATGCGAATGTTCTGGACTCCGCTGGCCGCCGGATCCCCGGCCTGTTCGCCGCTGGCGAGGTCACCGGCGGCGTCATCGGCCCGCGCTACGTCGGCAGCGGCAACTCGTACGGAAACTGCGTGACGATGGGACGCGTTGCGGGCCAGTCGGCCGTGGCGGTGGGGCAAGGATGATCGGCCGGGCCGACGAACGGGAGGCGATCCGCGAGGCGGCGTTCCGCTACGCCCGCGGCGTCGACCGGCTCGACGCGGAGCTGATGAAGAGCGCCTACTGGCCAGACGCCACGGACGACCACGGCCGGTTCGTCGGCAACGGCTGGGAGTTCGCGGAACGCGTCGTCGGCACGCACGACCGGTGGCAGGCGACGATGCACTGCAACCTGCAGCACGCGATCGAGTTCGACGATGACGAGCACGCCCGCGGCGAGATCTACAACGTGACGTACCTCGTGCCACGCGACGGCGGTCCGTGGTCGGTGTGGCTGGGCCGCTATCTCGACCGCTACGAGCGCCGCGACGGGGAGTGGCGGATCAGCCACCGTACCTGCGTGCACGAGGCGACCACCACGATCGAGCACGCGCCGATGGCGGGGGACCTGTCCGGCTTCCGTACCGGCGCCGAGGACCGTCCGCGCGGCGACCGCCCCCTCGGCACCTAGCGCCTTCGACCCAGCTCCGTTTGTCCCGCAATACGGGACAAGTACGCAATCGGCGGGTGGTATGCCCGTTTTGCGCCGCGGTTGTCCCGTACTACGGGACAACCGGAGGGGACGCGGCGGCCGCCTGGCCGGCGCGGCGGCCGAACACCAGGATCGGTCCCAGCGTCCCGCCGGCACCGCCGTACGCCATCGCCGTCGGTGCCGCGGCGACGTTGCCCGCCGCGAACAGCCCGGGGATCGGCTCGCTGCGCGTGTCCAGCACCCGGCCGTCCGGATCCGTCCTCGGGCCGCCGCTCGTGCCCAGGGCGCCCGACTCGATTGGGACCGCGTAGAACGGGCCGTCGTCGATCCGGCCGAGCGTGGATGCCTTCGTGAACCGGTGCGCCCCGTCGCCGCTCCACCTGTCGTACGCGCTGTCGCCGCGGTGGAAGTCCTCGTCCTGCTCGGCGTCGACGAAGGCGTTCCAGCGGTCGACGGTCTGCTCGAGCCCCTCGGGGTCGATCCCGACGAGCCCGGCCAGCTCCGCGCATGGTGTCCGCGCGCATGATCCACTCCGCCACCGGCTCGCCGGCGGGCGTCCCGAAGGAGCCGTAGCGATCCGCGTGTGCCTGGTCGAACACCAGCCACGCGGGGAGATTGGCGAAGCCGAACTCCACCGGATCCAGCTGATGGAACGCCCCGCCGAGGGCGTTGTAGTTGGCGGCCTCGTCGGTGAACCGGCGCCCCGCCCGGTTCACCATGATCGAGCCGGGCAGCGTCCGCTCGCGGTTGACGAGGTTCGAGCGCTGCTCGCCGAACGCGATGTCGCCGGGGATCTTCACCGCGGGCACCCACCACGCCTGCCCCATGTTCGCCAGCCGAGCCCCGGCGCGCATCGCCATCAGCAGTCCGTCGCCGGTGTTCGACGGCACGCCCGTCGGAGCGGTCATCGGCCCGCGGAGGAACTCGGCCACCAGGTCCGTGTTCCACTCGAAGCCGCCGGTGGCCAGCACGACACCACGTCGGGCGCCCACCTCGACCGGCGTGCCGTCGATGCTCAGGCGTACGCCGCAGACGCGGCCGTCCTCCACGAGCAGGTCCAGGGCCTGCGCGTTGACTACCGGCTCCACGCCGCGCTCGAGGAGGGCCTTCAGGATCGGGCCGACGAGCGCGTTGCCGCAGCCGCGCAGGTCCTCGTCGATTCGTCGCTGCAACTCTCCCTCCGGCAGGAAGCCGGTGCCGCCGCCGAGCGTGGTGTCGGTGATCTTCAGGTGCACGCTCCGGCGCGAACGGGCGACGCGGTCGGCCCACGGCCCGAGCGTCCGGTAGCTGAACAGCCCGGGATCGAGGGACCGTCCTCCGTCGGGCTTCCCGCCGGGGTTCTCCGGGTGGTAGTCGGGGTAGCGGGGGAGCAGGCTGAATCGAAGGTCAGTGACGTCCTCGAGCCAGGCGATGGTCCCCCGGCCGGAGTCGACGAAGGCCTCCGCCATCGCCGGATCCATGCGTCCGAGGGACAGCGAGGCGAGGTAGGCGAGTGCCTCCTCGCGGGAGTCGGACACGCCGGCCTGGTCTTGGTGGTGGTTGAGCGGCACCCACGGCACGCCACCGGAGATCGCGCTGGACCCGCCGAGCACCTCCGCCTTCTCGTACAGCCCCACGGAGGCGCCCGCGTGCGATGCGGCGAGCGCAGCCGTCAGGCCCGCCGCGCCGCTGCCCAGGACGACCACGTCGTGTTCGATACTGAACGTCATGTAAAGAATCTATCGCTAGAGTGACCCCTCTGTCCCCGGCCCGGAGGAGGTCTCATGCCCGTCGAAGGTCTGCGAGAAGAACGGGATGCGGGCGTGCTGCGCCTGACGTTCGACCGGCCCGAGCGGCTCAACTCGCTCACTGCCGGGCTCATCCACTCGACGGCCGACCTGGTCGACGCGGCGGAGTCCGACGGCACCCGGGTCATCGTCCTCACCGGCGCCGGACGGGCGTTCAGCTCCGGGGCCGACGTCGGACCCGACGGCTCGCCTCCTGGGATGGACACCCTCGCGGCCGCGAACCGGCTGGTGACGTCGATCGTGAGCGTGCCCGTGCCCGTCGTGGCGGCCGTCAACGGGATCGCCGCGGGTGTCGGCTGCTCCTTCGCGCTCGCCGCGGATCTCGCGGTCGCATCCGAATCCGCCGGCTTCATGCTGGCGTTCACCCGCATCGGCCTGATGCCCGACGGCGGCGCCTCGCTGCTCGTTCCCGCGTCCATCGGCCGGGCCCGAGCGCTCCGAATGGCCCTCCTCGCCGAGAAGGTGGCGGCACGGACGGCCGCCGAGTGGGGGCTGATCGCGGACGTCGTCCCGGACGACGACTTCGTCGCCTACGTGGACGGGCTCGTCGGCCAGCTGGCCGCCGGACCGCCGTTGGCGTACGCGGCGACCAAGCGGGTCCTCAATCAGGCCACGCTGGCCCTCCTCCAGGACATCCTCGCGGCCGAGGGCGCCGGGCAGGAGCCGCTGCTGGCGTCTGCGGACTTCGCGGAGGGCATGGCCGCCTTCCAGGCCAAGCGGGCGGCGGCCTTCACAGGTTCGTGACCATCAGATTGATGGATTTCCAGACAATTGCTCGGTCGGCGCACTAGCGTCGCCCTACCGAGGGCCGTGGCATGCGCCGGCCGCAGCGAACACAAAGGAGCAGTTCCATGGGTCAACTCGACGGCAGGGTCGCGGTCATCACCGCCAGCACCCGCAGCATCGGCCGCGGCATCGCCGAGGCCTTCCACGCGGAGGGCGCCAGCGTGGTCCTCAGCGGGCGCAACGCGGAGAAGGGCGCGAAGGCGATCGAGGAGATGGGCGGCGGCGACCGGCTGCACTTCATCGCCGCCGACGCCTCCAAGCAGGCCGACATCGAGGCCCTCGTCGACGGCACCGTCGAGCACTTCGGCCGGGTCGACATCATCGTGCCCAACGCCGGTGGCGTCGCGAACACCGCTCCGGTGGCGATGATGAGCGACGAGGAGTGGCAGTACGAGCTCGACTTCAACATCAACCAGACGTTCTGGATGTCCCGTCGGGCGCTGAAGTACATGATCCCGCAGCAGTTCGGCCGCATCATCGGCATGTCGTCCATGTACGGCAAGATCACCACGATGGCGGTGCCCGGGTACATCACCAACAAGCACGCCATCATCGGCCTGATGAAGGCGCTCGCGAAGGAGGTCGGCACCCAGGGCATCACGGCCAACGCCATCTGCCCCGGCTTCGTCCCGACCGACATGTTCTACGAGACCGGCCCCGCGACCGTCGAGGCGATGGGCCTGCCGGACCTCGACGCCCTTGCCGCCGTGATGTACAGCGTGACCGCCATCCAGCGGCCCAACACCCCGGCAGAGGTGGCGGCCGCATGCGTGCTGCTCGCCTCTGACCTCGGTGCGGGGATCACGGGCACCTCGATCAACGTCGACGGCGGCGCGTCGCCCTACTAGGCGTCGACCGTCGCGCTCACCTGAAGGCAGGCGGCGCCCGTGTCCCATCTCGGCAACCTGGACCAGTGGTTCGAGGGTCGCTCGGCGATCGTCACCGGCGGGGCAGGCGGGATGGGCCGGGCCATCGCGCTCGCCTTCGCCACCGCGGGCAGCCGCGTCACCGTCAGTGACGTGGCAGTGGCCGCTGGTGAGGAGACCGTCGCACTGATCCGCGAGGCTGGCGGCACCGCTCAGTTCGTGCGTGCCGACGTCTCCCAGGACGGCGACGTCAGGGCCATGGTCGAGGCCGCCGTGGCTGCCCACGGCGGCCTCGACTTCGCCGTCAACGCGGCGGCCATCGAGTTCGAGGTGGATTACCTCGCGGACCTCGCCGAGTCGGACTGGGATCGCATGATCGATGTGAACCTGAAGTCTGTCTTCCTGTGCATGAAGTACGAGATCAACGCGATGCTGGTCACCGGCCGCGAGGGCGCGGCCATCGTCAACATCGCGTCCACCAACTCGTACCGTCCCCAGCCGCACCAGTCTGCCTACACGGCGAGCAAGTTCGGCGTGCTCGGCGTGACGAAGTCCGCGGCCGTGGACTACGCGCCTCGGGGGATCCGGATCAATGCGATCTGCCCGGGGGCCATCGACACGCCGATGCTGCGCGGGGCCATGGAGAAGCGTGGCCGCGATCCCCAGGACGTCGCGGACCGGCTGTCGCTGCTCAGCCGATTCGGCACGGTGGAGGAGATCGCCGGGGCCGCGCTGTGGCTCTGCTCGGGAGCGGCCAGCTTCACCATCGGGCACGCCCTCGCCGTCGATGGCGGCTACCTCGCCCGCTGAAGGAGACCAAACCTTCGCGAGTGTGCGCTCGTCGTCGCTTTCGGGTGGGTCAGACCGACGACGGGCGCACACTCGCGAGGATTGGCAGGGAGATGTCATGACGTCGTTGGTGCTGGGACCCCCGGAGCCGATTCCGGGGACGGTCTGCTTCCTCGGGGAGAGCCCGGTCTGGGACCCGCGGTCCGCGCGTCTGCGGTGGGTCGACCTGGTGGGCGGCGTGCTCCACCACACCGACGTGACCTCCGGCTCGGACCAGGCGGTCGACGCAGGCGCGGCCACCGGATTCGTGGTCCTGACGCAGGACGGCATCGCCTACGGGCGGGGGAGCACCGTGGTCATTGCGGAAGGGGAGGCCGTGCACACCTGCGCCGACCTGGACCCATCCGGCGCCATGCGGATCAACGACAGCCAGGTGGCACCGGGTGGCTGGCTGTTCTGCGGAACGATGGCGCTCGATCGCGAGAAGCGCGCCGGCTCGGCCGCCCTCATCCGGGTCGGTCGCGACGGCTCGCTCGAGGTCGTCACCGAGGGGCTGTCCATCGGGAACGGCATGGGCTGGAGCCCCGACGGTCGCACGATGTATCACGTGGACAGCCCGACGCGCCGGGTCGACCGGTACGACTTCGACCCGGCGACCGGCGCGGCGACGAACCGCCGTCCCGCCTTCAGCACCGAGTCCATCGGCGGGATCCCCGACGGCCTAGCCGTGGATACCGAGGGGCGGATCTGGCTGGCCCATTTCGGCACGCCGTTCGTGGTCTGCACGGACGAGGACGGTCACGAGATCACCCGGATCACCCTGCCGGTGGCCAACGTCACCTCGTGCGCATTCGGGGGCGAGGACCTCAGCACCCTGTTCGTGACCACGTCGACCAGAGGCGCGACCGACGAGCATCCGGACGCAGGAGCGGTGTTCGCCGTGCCGACGTCGGCCCGGGGTCAGGACCCGCGCTACTGGGGCCGCTGACGCGGCTACCCGGCCCGTCGAGCGTGGAGGTCAGGCGCGACACGCCGAAGGCGAGCGCCTGACCTCCACGCTCGACGGGATCGCAACTGGGATCAGCTGTAGTCGTAGAAGCCGCGGCCGGACTTCCGGCCGAGCATCCCAGCCTCGACGTGCCGCTTCAGCAGCGGCGGCGGGGCGAAGCGCAGCTCGAGGTGCTCCGAGTACAGGCTCTCCGCGACGAGCTGCATGGTGTCGAGCCCGATCATGTCGCACAGGCGCAGCGGCCCCATCGGCATGCCGCAGCCGCTCACCATGCCCTCGTCGATGTCCTCCTTCGTCGCCACGCCGTTCTCCAGGGACCGGATGGCGTCGAGCAGGTACGGGACGAGGAGGGCGTTGACGACGAAGCCGGCGCGGTCGACGGCCCGGATGACCTTCTTGCCGAGTACATCTGCGCAGAACTCGGCCGTCCGGTCGGCGACGCCTGGATCAGTCTGGATCGCCGCGACCACCTCGACCAGGGGCATCACCGGCACCGGGTTGAAGTAGTGAGTGCCCAGCACCCGCTCGGGGTGCGCGCTGGCCGCGGCGAGCTGGGCGACGGGGATCGAGGACGTGTTGGTCGCGATGATCGCGTCGGCTGCCACGATGCCGTCCAGCTGCTGGATGAGGTCGATCTTGTCCTCGAGTGTCTCCCGGATCGCCTCCGTGACGAATTCGCGGTCGGCGAGGTCGGCCAGGTCGGTGCTCCAGCGAATGCGGGCCAGGATCGCGTCCGCGGGCTCGGTCAGCTTGCCCGCGGACTCGGCCTTGGCCAGCGAGGCAGCCATCCTGCCCTGGGCTCGGTCGAGCGCCTCGGGGAAGGCGTCCACGACGAGCACGTCGCAGCCGCCCTTCGCTGCGATCTCGGCGATGCCCGCGCCCATGACGCCGCACCCGACCACGCCCATGCGATTCATGCGTTCCACTTCCTCGTGTTCCGCGCGCGCCGCTGCGTGCGCCTGGTGGTGTCCGGGCGCCAGGGGAGGCCCGGGCTCAGAAGTCGCCGGCGTTGGCGCGCAGCGCGCGCAGTACCGTGCGGAGTTGGTTGATCTGGTGCTCGGTGATACCGAGCTGCTCGAAGACCTGACCGTTGAGCGCGTGCGTCGCGGCCAGGGCCCGTGTCCTGCCGGCCTCGGTGATGGACGCGAGCACGGCGCGTCGATCGGTGGGATGCGGCAGCCGCTCCACGAACCCCTGGCTCTCCAGCCGGTCCACGGCGCTGGTGACGCTGGTGGGATGCACCTGCAGCAGCGCACCCATCCGGGTCATGGGCAGCGAGCCCTTCTTGGTGAACGAGAGCAGGGTGAGGATCTCGTACCGCGCGAAGGTCAGGTCGAGCGGGCGCAGCACGGTGTCGATGCGCTGCAGCAGGATCTGCTGCGCGCGCACGATGGAGGTCACCGCCGCCATGCCGTCGGCGGCCTCGTCCCAGCCGTGATCGATCCACTGGCGTCGGGCTTCCTCGATGGGGTCGCTCTCGAGCGTCCTGCCGATGGTCACGCGTTCCTCCGTTCACGGCCGCTGGCACCGGTCTAGACATTGCGCCGGTACTGGCCACCCACCTCGAAGAACGCCGAGGTGATCTGTCCGAGAGAGCATACTCGGACGGCCTCCATTAGGGAGCCAAAAGTGTTGCCTCCCGATGATGCGACGTCCTTGAGTCTCGCCAGGGCGGCCTCGGCCTCGTCCCGGTGAGCCTCGTGGAAGGCGGCCAGCCGCTCCACCTGGGAGCGCTTCTCCTCCTCGGTGGCCCGAGCGAGCTCGAGGATCCTGAGTCGCAGTGCTGCCCTCCGGGTTGAGGAAGGTGTTCACGCCGATGATCGGCAGCGACCCATCGTGCTTCTTGTGCTCGTAGAGCATGGACTCGTCCTGGATGCGGCCGCGCTGGTAGCCGGTCTCCATCGCGCCGAGCACCCCGCCGCGATCGGAGATCCGGTCGAACTCGGTGAGGACCGCCTCCTCGACCAGGTCGGTCAGCTCGTCCACGATGTACGAGCCCTGCAGCGGGTTCTCGTTCTTCGACAGCCCCCACTCCTGGTCGATGATCATCTGGATGGCCAGCGCGCGCCGCACGCTCTGGGCGCTCGGCGTGGTGACTGCCTCGTCGTACGCATTGGTGTGCAGCGAGTTGCAGTTGTCGTTGATGGCGCACAGGGCCTGCAGGGTCGTGCGGATGTCGTTGAAGTCCATCTCCTGTGCGTGCAGGGACCGCCCGCTCGTCTGGATGTGGTACTTGAGCTTCTGGCTGCGGTCGTCGGCGCCGTACCGCTCGCTTCATGGCGATGGCCCAGATGCGACGGGCAACCCGCCCGAGCACCGTGTACTCGGCATCGACTCCGTTGGAGAAGAAGAACGAGAAGTTGGGCGCGAAGTCGTCGATGCTCATGCCGCGCGCGAGGTACGCCTCGACGTAGGTGAACCCGTTGGCGAGGGTGAAGGCCAGCTGCGAGATCGGGTTCGCCCCGGCCTCCGCGATGTGGTAGCCGGAGATCGACACCGAGTAGAAGTTGCGCACGCGGTGGTCGATGAACCACTCCTGCACGTCGGCCATGCAGCGCAGCGCGAACTCGGTGCTGAAGATGCAGGTGTTCTGGCCCTGGTCCTCCTTGAGGATGTCGGCCTGCACCGTGCCCCGGACGTTGGCCAGCACCCAGGAGCGGATCTCCGCGGTCTCTTCGGGCGTCGGCTCGCGCCCCTCCTGCTCGCGGAACGCGTCGAGCCGCTGGTCGATCGCGGTGTTCATGAACATGGCCAGGATGGTGGGCGCCGGTCCGTTGATCGTCATCGAGACGGACGTGGTCGGGTCGCAGAGGTCGAAGCCCGAGTACAGGACCTTCATGTCGTCGAGGGTGGCGATGGACACGCCGGAGGTGCCGACCTTGCCGTAGACGTCGGGCTCGGTCGTTGGGATCGCGGCCGTAGAGGGTGACCGAGTCGAACGCGGTCGACAGGCGGGTGGCGGGCTGGCCGGACGCCAGCAGGTGGAAGCGCCGGTTGGTGCGGAAGGGGTCGCCCTCGCCGGCGAACATGCGCGCGGGAGCCTCGCCCTCGCGCTTGAAGGGGAAGACACCCGCGGTGAACGGGAAGCTGCCCGGCACGTTCTCCTCGCGCAGGTACCGGACGAGCTCGCCGGCGTCGTCGGTGCGCGGGACGGCGCACGCGGGGGACCCGCGAGCCGGACAGCGTCTCGCGCCACAGCGCGGTGTGCAGCTCCTTGTCGCGGATCCGGACGACGAGCTCGTCGGCCGCGTACTGCTCGCGGACCGCGGCCACTCGGCCGAGCAGTGCCGCCACCTGTGGCTCGAGCTCCGCCTCCTGCGCGGCGAGCAGCTCGTCGACGGCCGCTGTGTCCGCATCCCTCGGCAGCCAGCAGCTTCGCGGCCGTGCGCAGGTGCTGCACCCGTCGGGCAACGGCCGCCTGCTCCTCGGTCGTGGCGTGGTAGCCCCGGATCGTCTCGGCGATGTCGGACAGGTACCGGGCGCGCGCCGGCGGCACCACCGTGGTCAGGCCGGTCGGGACTCCTGGTCTCGACGCGGGGGAGCAGGCCGCCGCTCGCCGCGAGTCCCTTCTCGACCAGCTGGTCGCGAAGGTAGTGGTAGAGCGCGGTGACGCCGTCGTCGGCGAACCGGGCAGCGGAGGTGCCGAACACCGGCATGTCCTCCCAGGAGGCGCCGAACGCCTCGCGGTTGCGCATCAGCTGGCGGGCCACGTCGCGCCGGGCGTCGTCGGCGCCCCGACGCTCGAACTTGTTGATGGCCACCGCGTCGGCGTAGTCGAGCATGTCGATCTTCTCGAGCTGCGAGGCGGCGCCGAACTCCGGCGTCATCACGTAGAGGGCGACGTCGCAGTACGGCACGATCCCGGCATCGCCCTGGCCGATGCCGGGCGTCTCGACGATGACCAGGTCGTGGGTGGCCCGACAGGCAGCGATCACGTCCGAGAGATGCTCGGGGATCTCGGAGCCAGCGCGGCGCGTGGCCAGCGAGCGGAAGTACACGCCGCCGAGGTCGACCGAGTTCATCCGGATCCGGTCGCCGAGCAGCGCGCCGCCGCCCTTGCGCCGGGTCGGATCGACGGCGATGACCGCGATCCGCAGCTTGCCCTCCTGGTCGGCGCGGAACCGGCGCAGCAGCTCATCGGTGAGTGAGGACTTGCCGGATCCACCGGTGCCGGTGATGCCCGAGCACGGGGGTGCTGCGCTGGGCGGCGGCCGCGAGGAGCGCGTCGCGGAGCCCTGCCGGCGCGCGGCCCTCCTCGAGCAGCGTGACGGCGCGCGCGAGGTCGCGATCATGGCCGGCGAGGACCGCGTCGACGTCGGGTGCCTCGTCGAGCGCGAAGTCGCACTCCTCGACCATCGACGCGATCATGCCGACGAGTCCGAGGCGCTGGCCGTCCTCGGGGGAGAAGATGCGGACGCGGTGCCGGGCGAGCAACTCGATCTCGGCCGGCACGATGACCCCGCCGCCGCCCCCGTAGATGCGCACGTGCTCGGCGCCGTTCTGGTCGAGGAGCTCCCGGAGGTAGATGAAGTACTCGACGTGGCCGCCCTGGTAGGAGGAGATGGCGACGCCCTGCGCGTCCTCCTGGATGACGGCGCGGACCACCTGCTCGACGCTTCGGTCGTGGCCGAGGTGGACCACCTCGCAGCCCTGCGACTGCAGGATCCGACGCATGATGTTGATCGACGCGTCGTGCCCGTCGAACAGGCTCGCCGCCGTCACGAACCGGACGGGGTGAACCGGACGGGAGTCCTCGGCCACGACGCCTCCTCTTTACCTTGGATGACAAATATTAGGATATCAATGCTTTCGGGTACAGGCCTTCCGGTCATCCGCTTCGCGAGATTGGCGACGAGCGGTCGGCAGGCTAGTGAATGAGTGCCTCGGCGAGCTGCGTCGCGGTCGCCCGGAACCGCACCGGTCCGAGCGTGCGGTAGCTGGCGTCGAGCTCGAGCCGGCTGCGGGAGACGATCTCCAGCAGGGTGATGAGTCCGAGGCCGGCGATGGCCAGCCGAATGCGGTCCTGCTCGGGTGCCACCTCGCGGAATGTCCGCGTCGCGCGCCGCCCGAGGTCGTTGCGGGTCTTCCGACGCACCGCCTCGCAGGAGCTGGTGGCGCCGATGGAGGTGACGAAGTAGACGCGTGCCGGCCGCTCGTGCTCCTCGACCCACGTCAGCACCTCCTCGACGCACGCGGCCAGGTCGTCGCGTTCATGCACCCGGGAGAGCGCCCCGATGACGACCTCCGACCAGTGCCGGGCGAAGCCGTCCACGATCTCGTCGAGGATCTCGTCCTTGGAGGAGAAGTGGTAGTAGAACGCAGCCGGGGTCATTCCGCAGTGAGCGGCGATGTCGGACACCGCGATCTCATCGGGCGGCTGGACGGCGAGCAGCTCCACCGCCGACTCGAGGATCTCGTGCCTCCGCGACGGCCGGTTGGCCGGGCGCGTCGAGCGGGACTTTGACATGATGCGCGCATCCTTCCACACGAAGGGACTGCGCTCCGGCCCAACGGATCCGCGGTACAGGTCGGTAGGTGAGGGGTGGACGTGGACGAGTCCTCGCTGCGGGCTGCGGCACGTCCGGCGCACCGGCCGTCGCGGCGCAGCGAGATCGTGAGCGCGGCCACGAAGGTCTTCTCCCGGCTCACGTACGCGGAGGCAAGCGTCGAGGACATCGCTCTGGAGTGCGGGGTCGCCCCACCGCGGTCTACTACCACTTCGGCGGCAAGGAGGAGCTGTTCGACCAGGCCTTCGAGTCCTGCCTGATGGGGTTCAGCGCAATGGTCGACTCCGTGCGTGCGACTGCGGACGCCCTCGACGAGGCGGTGCTCCGCGAGGTCATCTACGCGGGCTGGGCCTGGTGGCGGACCCATCCGGTCGAGGCCCGCTTCCTCACCCTGCACCTCAACGGTGCCACGCCTCAGTCACGTCGGATGTACGAGGCCTGGCAGGAGCGGCACGCCCAGCGGGCCTTCGACTACCTGCCCGAGGACGAGCGTCCCCCGCGCAGCTCGCGCCGGGCCCGCGAGCAGTACGCGGTGCGCCTGCTGGGCTTCCGATTCCTCGCCGCGCTTCTCCCGTTGTCTCAGACGGCGTGGCTCGACGGCTCGCTGAGCCGGCTGCCGGTCGCCAAGGTGGAGGCCACCCTCGCCGACATCCTCGTGCCGATCATGCAGGGAGCCGCACAGCCCGATCCCGCTTGAGCTCCCAGCGGGCGATCGACCGCAGGTGGACCTGGTCAGGGCCGTCGAAGATCTTCAGTGCGCGCTGCCAGCCGTACATCTTGGCCAGCGGGACGTCGTCGCAGACCCCGAGCCCGCCGTGCACCTGGATGGCTCGGTCGATGACGTTGCAGGCGACGCGGGGGGCGATCACCTTGATGGCCGAGATCTCGGTCTTCGCGTACTTGGCGTCGCCCTGGTCGATCATCCACGCGGCCTTCATCGTCAGCAGTCGTGCCTGCTCGATCTCGATCCGTGACTCCGCGATCCACTCCTGGATGGAGCCCTGGTCCGCCAGCGGTCCGCCGAAGGCGACGCGGCTCTTGGCCCGCTCCACCATCATCTGCAGCGCGCGCTCGGCCGCCCCGATGGAGCGCATGCAGTGGTGGATGCGACCGGGGCCGAGCCGCGCCTGGGCGATCATGAAGCCATCGCCCTCCTCGGCGAGCCGATTGGCCACCGGAACCCGCACGTCCTCGAACTCGATCCACGCATGGCCATGCTGGTCCTGACGGCCGAACACCGTCAGGGAGCGGGTGATGGTCACACCGGGTGTGTCGATGGGGACGAGCACCATCGACTGCTGCCGATGGACCGGCCCGTCCGGGTCGGTCTTGCCCATCACGATCAGGATGCGTGCAGCGCGGGTCGTTGGCGCCGGACGTCCACCACTTGGTGCCGTTGATGACGTAGTCGTCGCCGTCGCGGACGATCGAGCATTCGATGTTCGTGGCGTCGCTCGAGGCGACGTCGGGTTCCGTCATGGCGAAGCCGGACCGGATCGTGCCGTCCAGCAGGGGTTCCAGCCACTGCTGCTTCTGCTCGTCGGTGCCGAACAGGTGGATGGTCTCCATGTTGCCGGTGTCAGGGGCCTGGCAATTGATCGCCTCGGGGAAGATGTCGACGCTCCAGCCGGAGATCTCCGCGAGCTGTGCGTACTCGACGTTCGTCAGGCCGCTGATTGCCGGCAGGAACAGGTTCCACAGGCCCTGCGCTCGGGCCTCGGACTTCAGTTCCTCGACGACGGGCGGCAGGGTGTGGTCGTCGGGACCCTTCTCCGCCCGGTACGCGTCGTAGTCCGCCTCGGCCGGCAGGACCCGGTCGTTGAGGAAGTCCCACATCTGCGCCGACAGTTCCTGCGCCTTCGCGCTGGGCTGGAAGTCCATGCTCACTCCGGGGTCGTCGGGATCGGTAACTGCGGGCCTGCCAAGTGCTTGTTTCTTGACTCGCACTTTAGTAACCGCGCTATCCTCGCGCCTGTGCCGGGACGGATGCAACACGCCGGCACCGGGATTGTGCGACCGATCATCGTGAGGATTGCCCGTGGCTGACCTGCCCCTCGGCCCCATCGCCGACGTCGCTGAGCGCGACCCGGAAGGCATCGCCCTGGTGGACGGATCAGGGGAGCGCACCTGGGCGGAGGTCGTCGCGGAGCTCCGCGGGGCGGCCGCGCAGCTGCTCGCCGCCGCCCCAGATCCCGACCAGCGCTGGGGCGTCCTGGGCGACAACGCGGCACCGACCCTGCTCGCCCACGCGGCCGGTCTGCTGGCGGGAGTCGGCACGGTGGCCGTCTCCCGGCAGCTGACGCTGTCCGAGATCGGGGACCAGATCGAGGACGCGTCGATGGTCGGGCTGATCGCCGGACCCAGCGGTGCCGCGACGGCGGTGGCCGCGCTCGAGGCCGGCCTCGTCACCACCGTCGTCCTGCATTCAGGCGCCACGGTGGACGCCGGCCGGCCGGGGCTGATCCGGTGGGCCGACTGGATCGCGGCGGCGCCCGAACTCGTCGAGTTGCCGGATCGCCCCGCCCGGCCGCCGATGGTCTACACGTCGGGCACCACCGGGCGGGCCCGCGGGACGCAGACCCGGTGGGTGCTGGCCCCCGTGACCACGCACCGCGAGTACCTCGACAAGCTCCTGGAGCGGGCCCAGTTCCCGGACGGCTGCCACATCGTCGTCGGGCCGCTGCAGCACAACGGACCGCTGACCGCGGTCCGCCACCTGCTGCTCGGCCGTCCGGTGGTGGTCGTCGCGAAGTTCGACGGGGCGACGGTGCTCGACCTCATCGGCCGGTACCGGGTCACCTCGTCGGTGATGGTCCCCACGCACTTCCAGCGCCTGCTGGCTGTCGACCCCGACGTTCGCGCCTCGGCCGACGTGAGCAGCCTGCAGCTGGTCGCGCACACCGGCTCGGCGTGCCCGCCCGACGTGAAGCGGGCCATGATCGACTGGTTCGGTCCGGTGCTGCTCGAGTCGTACGGCGGCAGTGAGTCGGGCACCCTGTGCCGGATCGGCTCCCAGGATTGGCTGAGCCACCCCGGTTCCGTCGGGACGGTGGTCGAGCCCTTCCGCGTCATCGTCGTCGCGGAGGACGGCACCGAGCTCCCCCAAGGGGAGGTCGGCATCCTCGCCTTCGAGGCGCCCGAGGGCTATGGCGTCGCCTACCACCGAGATGAGGAGAAGACGGCCAAGGCGTACGTGCGACCGGGCGCCTTCACCCTGGGCGACATGGGCTACGTCGACGCGGATGGCTTCGTCTTCATCACCGACCGGCTCTCCGACATGGTCGTCTCCGGCGGTGTCAACCTGTACCCGTCCGAGAGCGAGAACGCGCTCCGCGAGCATCCGGGCGTCGCGGAGGTCGCGGTGATCGGGATCCCGCATCCGGACCTCGGGGAGCAGCTGCTGGCGCTGGTCGTGCCGGCCGATCCCGCTGCGGCCCCGGGGCCGGCCGAGTTGGAGGCCTTCTGCCGCGAGCGGATCGCGGCCTACAAGATCCCGCGCCGCTACGAGTTCCTGGCGGAACTGCCGCGCAACGAAATGCAGAAGGTGGACAAGAAGTCGCTGCGTCGTCCCTACTGGGACGGCGACCGCACCATCGGCGGCTGAGACCGGGAGGACGCGCATGCTCAAGGGAATCGAAGGACGTACGGCGATCGTGACCGGTGCGGCGGGAGGTATCGGGGCCGCTGCAGTCCGGCGGCTCCTGGGTGAGGGCGCGAACGTGGTCGCCGTGGACATCGACGAGGGGGCGGTGGACGCGCTGGCCTCTGAGCTGGGCGACCGCGTGCTGCCGGTTCGAGCCGACGTCACGAGCGCCGAGGACACCGCCATGTACTTCGGCCGGGCCGTCGACACCTTCGAGTCGGTGGACATGTTCTTCGCCAACGCCGGAGTCGAGTCCCGCGTGCTGCCGGTAGCCGCATTCGACCTGGCCGACTTCGAGAAGGTCTTCGCCGTCAACGTCCGCGGCTCCTTCCTCGGGGCGGCGGAGGCGATGCGCGTGATGATGACGCAGCCTGATCGCGGCAAGATCGTGTTCACCGCGTCGATCGCTGGGCTCAAGGGCGATCCCGGGGTCTCGGTGTACGTCGCCAGCAAGCACGCCGTCATCGGGCTGGCCCGCTCCCTGATGAAGGAGGCCGGCCCGCTGGGCATCCGGGTGAACGTGATCGCCCCGGGCCCGGTCGAGACCCGGATGATGCGACCGCTGGAGGAGGGGCTCGCGGCCCTCGCCGGCATGGACGCGGCCGGCTTCCAGGCGGCGCTGAGCACGGCCATCCCGCTGGCCCGCTACGCGGAGGCGGACGAGATCGCGGCCACCGCCGCCTGGCTGCTCAGCGATGAGGTGCCGTACATGCACGGCGAGGTCGTCACCGTCGGCGGAGGCCTGTACCCGTGAGCGAGCGCATGCGGGTCGGGCTCGCGCTGCCGCAGCTGGGCCCGCACGTGGACGGCCGGGTGGTGCGCGGCTTCGCCCAGCGTGCCGAAGAGCTCGGCTTCGGGCACCTGTTCGTCCAGCAGCACCTCTTCTACCCGCACGAGGTGGTCTCCGGGTACTCGGCGCGTCCGGGGCTGGCAGTGCCGGAGGCCTACCGCGCGGTGCTGCAGCCCCTGGAACTGCTGGCCGCAGTGGCCGGGTGGACGACGGACGTCATCCTCGGCACCAGCATCCTGGTGGCCGGCTACCACCGCCCCGTCGACCTTGCTCAGCGGATCACGACACTGGACGTGCTGTCCGGCGGGCGCACCGTGTTCGGGTTCAGCGTCGGCTGGTCCGATGAGGAGCACGCCCAGTACGACGTGGACCCCCGCACCCGAGGTCGGCGCGCGGACGAGCTCATCGACGCCCTCAAGGCCTGTTGGGGACCGGATCCGGTCTCCTACGCTGGGGAGTTCTTCACCATCCCGCCCTCAGACGTCGATCCCAAGCCGGTTCAACGGCCGCATCCGCCGTTGATGTCCGGCATGCGCTCGGCTGCGGGCCTGCGACGCACCGCGCAGAAGTTCGACTGGTGGAATCCGGCGTCGGGCACCCTGGAGCAGCACCTGGCCACCATGGCCGAGTTGGCGGAGATGCGTCCTGCCGGCCTTGCGCCACTGAAGATGTGCTGGAACCTGTTCACCGACCCGCCGGTCGTCGTCGCGAACCTGAAGCCACTGAGCGTGGACGAACTGTCGGAGCAGGCGGGCGCGGCGGCCGCCGCCGGCGTCGATGCGATCTCGATCGACGCGAACTTCGACCCGACGATCACCTCGCCCGAGGACTGGCTGGCCGTGCCGGACCGGCTGGCCCCCGTGCTGGCCGCCGCCGATCGCTGAGCGGCCGGGGCGGGTGCTCAGGCGGCGAGCAGCAGGGCGCACAGGTCGGCGATCGTTTCCGCCCGGTGGGTGGCGCCGCAACCGTCGAGTTCGCCAGGTGCGGCGTAGCCCCACTCGACGACGACGCTGTCCAGGCCATGGGCGTGAGCGGCGCGCGCGTCCACCGCGCGGTCACCGACCATTACGGCGTGCGGTCCCGGTGACGTCTCCTCGACGACCTCGAAGGCGTGCTCGAGGACGTCGGCCTTCTCCTGCCGGCTGCCGTCCGACAGTGAGCCGGCGACGTAGGTGAAGTACTCGGCCAGTCCGGCTCGCTCGAGGATCCGGCTCGCCGACTCGTGGGGCTTGGCGGTCGCCAGCACGAGGCGCACGCCCGCAGCTGCCAGGTCCCGGATGAGATCTGCGATCCCCGGGTAGAGATCGAAGTCGTACTCCATGCCGTGGAAGTACACGTCGCAGTAGAGCTCGAAGAACCTCTCGTGATCGGCCGGGTCGGTCATGCCGTACAGCCGCGGCAGGATGTCGCTGAGCGGCGGGCCCATGAACTCCTCGAGTTCCGCCTGGGTGGGGGAGATGCCGAAGCCGGCGACGAGGGCGTGGCGCAGGGCTGCCTGCACGCCCGGCTCGGAGTCGATGATCGTGCCGTCGAGGTCGAAGAGGACGAGGTCGTACCGCGGGCTCACTGCTGGAGACCCCGCCAGGCGAGGGTGCCGCCGTCCACGGCGTAGATGCCGCCGGTGACGAAGGACGCCGCGTCGGACGCGAGGAAGCAGGCCACCTCGGCGACCTCGTCAGCCTCGCCGAACCGCGGCAGCAGGTGCGCGCCGGTCATGTGCTTCTGCGTGTACTCCCGGTTGTCGACGGAGTCGAGGAAGGCCATCGCCATCGGGGTGGCAATGGCGCCGGGGAGGAACGCATTCACCCGGACCTGCGGCGCCAGCGCCACGGCCGTGGACTTGGTCAGTTGGATCAGCGCGGCCTTGCTGGCGCCGTAGGCGACCGCGTTCTGAGTTCCGTTGATGCCGGACACGGAGGCCGAGTTGACGATCGACGGCCCGCGGTCCGATGCGCGCAGGTGCTCCGCCGCCGCCTGCGAGGCGAGCCACACCGCCTTCACGTTGACGTCGAAGACGAGGTCCCACACCCGCTCGTCGATCGTGTCGAAGCTCGCGCCGTCCATGAGCGCCGAGTCGATGATGCCGGCATTGTTGATGAGAGTGTCGAGCCCGCCCGCGAAGGTGACCGAGGCCTCGATGAGTGCGCGGATCTCGTCGCCCTTGGTGAGGTCAGCGATGACGACGGCCGCCTTGGCGCCCGCGGCCCGGACGAGGTCGGCCGTCTCGTCGGCTGCGCCGGCCTGCACGTCGGTCACGGTGACTGATTCGGCGCCGCGCTCGGCGGCCATCACCGCGATGGACCGACCCATGCCCTGCGCGGCACCGGTGACCAGCACCCGCTTGCCGTCGAGGCGGCTCACGGCCTGATCTCGGCTGCCCAGCCGGTGCGGCTGTCCGCGTGCACGTCGATGGTGATCCGCTTCTCGGCGATCCGGCCGACTCCGTCGACCACGCGCACCACGTCCCGGTAGTTGCCCCACCCGAGGATCGACGTGTCGTCCCCCGCATACGTGTACATGAAGTACGACGTCACCACGGCGACTCCCGGCTCGATGACATCGACCTGCTGGTTGACCAGGAAGTGCTTGCGGGCGACCGGGCTGGCCAGCGCCTGCCGGTAGTAGTCGACGACCGTGTCGCGGCCCTCGCGCGGGCCCTTGCTCGTGGTCAGCACCGCGTCCTCGGTGAACGCGTCCGCAAGAAGGTCGAAGTCGACGGTGTCGACTGCCGTGGCGTAGCGCCAGGTGGCCGCGCGAGCGGCCTCGGCCGTCTCGAGCCGATCCAGCCTGGCCGCGAGGGTGGCGACACTGCCGGGCAGGTGCTGTGCGGGAGTGAAGGCCTTGCGGGTGATCACGCCACGGCCGCCGACCACGGACACCTCGTCGCGGTACGCGCCCCAGCCGGTCGCCTCGTATCCAGCGCCCTCGTGGAGGTAGTAGACCGCGGACGTGACGACGGCCCGGCCCGGGCCGGTCACCTCGACCTCGGGATTGGCCATCAGGTGCTGGGTGACGAACTCGGCGGGCAGCATGTCCCGCAGGGTGTCCACGATCGCCGCGCGGCCGGCAACCGTGCTGCCCGGCAGCTCCAGCACCGCATCCTCCGCGAACGCCGAGCCGAGCAGTGCCCAGTCGCGTCGGTCGGCCGCTGCGGCGTAGCGGTACAGCGCCGCGCGCGCGGCCTCGGCCGTCTCGAGCCGATCCAGCCTCGCCAGCACTGCTGAGACGTCCTCGGATCCGCTCACGGTCACCCCTCGCCCTCGGCGCGCACCCCGCGCTTCGTCAGCGTGACCGGCCCGGTCACGGTCATTCGGCAGGCCAGCCGACGTGAGGCGTCGACCATGCCCATCGTCCGCAGCAGCGTGTCGCGCTCATCATCGGGCATCGGCCCGCAGTTCTCCGTGCCGTCGCGGATGATGCTGACGCACAGGCCGCACTCGGCGGCCATGCCGCACTCGGTTGGCCACACGTAGCCAGCCGCGTGGGCGGCGCTCATCACCGTCTCGCCTTCGTGCACGTCGAGTTCAAGCCCGAGGGGCAGGACCCGGACAATGCTCATCGTGCCTCCGGCGGGGAGTTCGGTGAAGGGGTACTTACCGTAGTCGGATTGCAGTAACATGCCAACCCAATCGCCATTGGCATACGCCGCATCGGGCTCCGCCCGGTCGATCGATAGATGGGACGAACATGGATTTGGGAATCGCGGGCAAGCGCGCCCTCGTCACGGGCGGAACGCGCGGCATCGGCCGGGCCACCGTCGAACTGCTGGCCGCGGAGGGTGCGTCAGTCGCGTTCTGCGCGCGCAACCCCGAGGCCGTCGAGGAGTTCGCCGCGGAGCTGCGTGGCCGGGGCGCGACCGTCTTCGCCAAGGCGATCGACGTCAGCAAGGAGGACGAGCTCAAGGGCTTCATCCGCGAGGCGGCCGAAGCGCTCGGCGGCCTGGACATCCTCGTCTCCAACGTCACCGGCGGCTCGCTCAAGGGCCCCGAGCAGTGGCAGCAGAGCCTCGAACTCGATCTCATGCCGCTGGTGCACATCATCGACGAGGGCACCCCGATCCTCGAGGCCGCCGGTGGTGGCTCGATCGTCGCCCTGTCCTCGACCTTCGGCTTCGACAACGTCTGGCCGAGTTCGCCGAACTCGTATGGCGCCTTCAAGGCGGCCATCGTCCGGCACGCATCGGCGGCGGCCCAGGCCCTCGCGCCGAAGGGTATCCGCGTCAACACCGTCTCGCCCGGTCCGGTCTACTTCGAGGAGGGCGACTGGGGCAAGATCAAGGCCGGTCGCCCCGAGGTGTACGAGAAGGTGCTCGGGTCCATCAAGCTCGGCCGCATGGGCAAGCCCGAGGAGGTCGCGGCCGTCATCGTCAGCCTGGCGAGCCCGGCCTTCGGATACTGCGTCGGCACGAATGTCGTGTGCGACGGCGGCATGACGGTCCGCACGCAGTTCTAGTAGCACCGAACCCCCGAAGTCTCGCGATCGAGGAGGCGCAGCGCATGGCGGAACCCGCGCGCTGCGCCTCTTCGCGCGTCGACGTCGCTCTCGTCGTGGGCGGCCGCTGGCACGACGTCGACTACGCACGGCTGCAGCTCCTCGACCTCCTGGCGGCGCACGATGCGGTCCGCTGCTCCGTGCACACGGACTTCTCGGACGTGGTCGCCCTCTCGGCCGCGGATGCCGTGATCGCGTACACCTGCGACGTCCGTCCGACGGCCGAGCAGGCCGAGGCGCTCGCCGCGACGGTGGCGGCCGGCGGCCGGCTGCTCGCGCTCCATGCGACCAACTCGGCGATCGATCCGCCCGAGCCGGGCACACCGCGCGTCTTCCGGACCCCGGACGCCATGCCGGACTTCACCGCCCTGCTCGGCAATCGCTTCCTCGCCCACCCGAAGATCGGGCCCTACCTCATCGAGCCGGTGCAGCCGGAGCACCCACTGGTAGCGGGAGTGAATGCATTCACCACCGTGGACGAGATCTACGTGGCCGAGCTCGCCGACGATCTCGACGTGATCCTGGACGTCGACTACACCGGCCCGTGCCCCGGCTTCGAGACCGATCACGGTGCCGGCCGGCATCCAGTGCTCTACCAGCGGGCCCAGGGCCAGGGTGCAGTCACCTACTTCACCCTCGGCCACTGCCGCGGGCGGTTCGACGTCGCGGACCTGGGCATCGAGGACCTCGGCGTTGTCGACCGGCTTGCCTGGGAGTCGCCGGAGTACCGCGACGTGTTGAGACGCTGCGTGGCATGGGCCGTGCACGGCGACGAGTGGGGCACCTGCCCCGTGGAGGAGGACGCATGACCGACAGGGGAACCGCCGTCGTCACAGGCGCGGGGCAGGGGCTCGGACGTGCGATCGCCGTGCGGCTCGCGTCCGACGGATACGACCTGCTGTGCGTCGACGTCGACGCAGATCACGCGGCGGCGACCGCCGAGCTCGTCGGGGGCCGCTCGGCCTGCGTGGACGTATCGAAGCCCGAGCAGGTGGCCACGCTCGCCGAGCTGGCGCCCGGGTGCACGGCGATCATCAACAACGCGGCCATCCAGCGCTACCGCGACTTCCTGTCGACGACCGTGGATGACATGCGGTCGATTCTCGAGGTCAACATCATGGGCCCGATGCTGGTGACCCAGTCGCTCGTGCCGGTCATGGCGGGCAACGGCGGCGGCAGCGTCGTCAATCTCTCGTCCATCACCTCGGTCGCCCATCCAGCGGGCAGCTCGCTCTACCCAGCGTCGAAGGCGGCCATCAACGAGATCACCATGGGCATGGCCGTCGAGTTCGCCGCCCTGGGAATCCGCTGCAACGCGGTCGCTCCGGGGACGGTGCTCACCGAGGGGACGGCTGGCCACTACGGCACCGAGGAAGCGCGTGCGGCCATCGCGAAGTGCCTCCCCGTGGCGCGGTTCGGAGAGCCTGAGGACATCGCCAAGGCGGTCAGCTGGCTGTGCTCCGACGAGTCCTCCTGGGTCACGGGACAGGTGATCTTCGTCGACGGCGGGTTCACCGCGTCGCACGGCCAGTACTTCCGCGCCGCCCGGAAGGCCGTGCTGTGACGCGGCCGTTCCGCTTCGCCATCCAGGCATTCAGCTCGACCAGCCTCACCGAGTGGACCGAGCTCGCCCGCAAGGTGGAGGGCTCCGGGTTCTCCACCTTGCACGTCGCCGATCACCTGCTCGGTCCCGGCAGCAAGATCGAGGGCACCGGGCACCGCGTGCAGACCCTGGCCCTCATTCCTGCCCTGACGTCTGCTGCGCTGGCGACGTCCACCCTGCGCATCGGCTCGCGGATGGCCTGCGTCAGCTATCACCTGCCCACGGTGCTGACCAAGGAGATGGCCTCGATCGACGTGCTGTCCGAGGGCCGGCTCGAGATCGGCCTGGGCGCGGGCTGGCTGGTCAACGAGTACGAGGCGCTCGGCATCCCCTTCGAGTCCGCAGGGCGCCGGATCCAGCTGCTGCGTGAGACGGCCGAGTTCATGCGGATGGCCTATGCGGACGAGGGCGAGGTCGACTACCACGGAGAGTTCATCCACTCCGCTGGCTACCGTGCGGTGCCGCAGACCGTTCAGCGCCCGCGCCCGCCCCTCATGATCGGCGGTGGTGCCCCCAAGGTGCTGGGACTCGCGGGCGAGCTCGCCGACATCGTCAGCGTGAACTTCAACAACAGCAGCGGCGTGGTGGGCGCCGGCAGCATCTCGTCGTCGACGGAGGACGAGACCCGCAAGAAGATCCAATGGGTCAAGGACGGCGCCGGCGATCGCTTCGGGGAGATCGAGCTCGAGACGGCCACGTACTTCATCTCGATCGACGGTCGGTCGCAGATCACCGCCGACTCCGTGGCGCAGCGCACCGGACTCGACCTCGACGCCCTCAAGCGCTTCCCGCACGCGGCCGTCGGCTCCGTCGACGAGATCTGCGAGGAGCTGCACCGGCGTCGCGAGGAGTACGGCTTCTCGTACATCACCGTCGGTGACGCACACCTCGATGCCTTCCTTCCCATCGTCGAGAGGCTGGCCGGAACGTGAGCCGCGAGTACTCCCTGGCGCACCTGTCGATGATCGCGGTACCGCCTGCGCGCTTGGCCGAGGTGGCCGCCGGCGCCGGGTTCGACTGGTTCAGCCTGCGGCTGACGCCGAGCCCGTCGACGGGCATCGATCACGGCACCCTCGGTGACGAGCGAGCGCTTGAGGCGCTCCGGCAGCGCATCGACTCGAGTGGCGCCCGGCTGCTCGACCTCGAGGTCGTCCGGATGAAGGGTCCGGAGTCGGTCGTCGAGGCGGCGCCGCTGCTGGAGGCGGCGCAGGCACTGGGGGCTCGCTACGTGATCGCGACCGTGGAGGATCCCGACCCGGTCCGTCGCGTCGAGACTCTGGCGTCGCTCGCGGACTCCGCTGCACAGCACGGAACCGCGGTGGCCGTCGAGTTCATGATGTTCACCGCGTCTCCCACGCTGCTCGACTGCATCGACGTCGTACGGGCGAGCGGGGCGCCGAACGTGGTCGTGCTGCCCGACGTCCTGCACCTGGTGCGCTCGGGCGGGACGGTCGCGCAGCTGGCAGCCACCGACCCGGCGCTGCTGCCGTACGCGCAGATCTGCGGTGCGGCCGGACCGGGACCTGCGCCCGATCCCGACGCCGCGCGCGCGGAGGGCGTGCGGGCCCGGCTGATGCCGGACGAGGGCGACCTGCCGGTGCGGGAGTTCGTCGCGGCCCTGCCGGCGCACACGATCATCAGCGTCGAGGCGCCGCTCGCGGGCCAGGCCGATCCTGCTGATCCGGACGCCCTGGCGGCCGCGATGATGGCTGCTGCCCGCAGGGTGTGCGAGTGAGCGAGGCCGAGGAGCTGCGGATCGACGGACTGGTCAACGTCCGCGACCTCGGCGGCATCCGGACCGGGGACGGCCGAGTCATCGAGCGCCGCCAGGTGATCCGTGGCGACAACCCGAAGGCGCTGACCGTGCTAGGGCAGGTGGAGTTCGCCGAGATCGTGGCCCCTGCTGTCGTCGTCGACCTGCGGATCCAGCTCGAGGTGCACCGCGAGGGCTACACGATCCTGCATGACCCAGTGCGCGTGGTGAACCTGCCGATGCTCCCGCAGTCGGGGGTGAACCAGGAGCAGATCGACGCGGGCGCGGCGGACAACCTGGTCGACGACTACATGCGGCAGATCGACGTGAACGGCGACTCGGTGGTCCGGGCACTGCGGCTGATCGCCGATCCGGCGAACCGACCGGTGTTCGTGCACTGCACCGCCGGCAAGGACCGCACGGGGATCGTCGTGGCGCTGCTGCTGACGCTGCTGGGGGTCGAGGACGAGGTGATCGTCGCCGACTACCACGTCACCACCAGAAACATGGCTCCGGTGCTCGAGCGCATCCGCACGGCGCCGGTGTTCAAGGAGAACGGGCTCGCGTATGCGCCCGACTGGATCTTCGCCAGCGAGCCGGAGACCATGCGTGAGTTCCTCCGCCGCCTGCGGGAGACCTACGGCAGTGCGGAGTCGTGGGCCCTGGCCCATGGCCTGACGGCCGAGGAGATCGCTCGCCTGCGCGCGACCCTCCTCACTGGCTCTTGACTCGTTGAGTGCGGGGTTGTTGCTGGTCTTCTGCCCCCGGAAGCCGCAACAACCCCGCACTCAACGAGGTGATGGTCAGGAGAGCGCGCGCTGGAGAGCGGCCAGGCGGTTGCTCCAGATCTGCTGGCTCAGGTTCGCCGTGGGCGCGAACACCTCAGACGCGTGGTACGCGCCCGGATAGACGTGCAGCTCGACGGGCACGCCCGCATGCTCGAGCCGGCCGGCGAACTCGACGTCCTCGTCGAGGAACATGTCCTGGTCGCCGACGTCGATGAAGGTGGCCGGCAGCCCGGCTAGGTCTCCCGCCCGGGCGGGGGCGGCGTAGTGATCCGCCGGCTGGCCGCCGAGGTACCAGCCCCACGCCTCGATGTTGCCCGCGCGGTCCCAGATGCCGATGTCGGTGATGGCCTGGCTCGAGGCGGTCTCGTTGCGGTCGTCGATCATCGGGTAGGGGGCCATGACGAAGCTCAGTGCCGGCCCGCCCTCGTCCCGGGCGCGCAAGGCCGTCGCAAGGGCCAGTCCGCCGCCAGCGCTTCCGCCGAACAGGGCCAGCCGCGCCGGGTCGAGGCCGATGTCGTCGGCGTTCTCGGCCATCCACGCCAGTCCGGCGAAGCAGTCGTCCGGTCCGGCGGGGTAGGGGTGCTCAGGGGCCAGGCGGTAGTCAACCGAGACGACCACTGCACCGAGGGCCTCGCAGAGCATCACCGCGGTCAGGTGGTCGGTGTCCAGGTTGCCGAGCACCATCCCTCCGCCGTGGATGAAGTACAGGCCCGGCTTCGGCCCCTCGACTCCGACGGGCTGGTAGATGCGGATCCCGAGATCGCCGGCCGGCCCCGCGATGGTGCGGTCCTCTGTGGCCACGTTCTCGTTCGGCGGCAGGTCGGCCGTCATCTGGGCGAGCATCCCGTACAGGGTCTCGCGACGGGCGACGATGTCCGGGATGGCGTTGAAGCCACCCGGGAGCGCCTCGTAGAGGGCGGCGAGCGGAACCAGGGATTCGGGGTCGATGTGATCGTGCTGCGGCATGTGTCCTTCTCTCTGGGGTCGGTTCGGCCATGCTGCCACTGCCACGCCAACTCGGCGACCAGAACGGCGACCTCGGACGGCTCATTCCGAGCTGGGCGCGCTCTGCCGCACCGCGTTCATGTGTCGCACGGTGTACCAGACTCCACAGGCCGCGGTAGCCGCGTAGGAGAGGACGACGCCCCACAGCCACCAAGGGAACTGTTCGTCGATTCCGGTCGGGCTGGACAGTGCGAGGTAGGTGAGGACGACGACCGTCACCCAGGTCACCACCACGGTGAGTCCCCAGGCCACGATGAGGGGAACCGGCACTGGCACCCGCGACACGACCCACGTGACCAGAATCAGGGCGCCCGACACGGGCAGGGCAATGACCGCCGCCGGGGGAAGTACGGTGCCGAGGACGAGGATCACGACCGTCACGCAGCTCAGGGCAAGCCCAAGCCACAGACGTGTGCGCATGCCCACCTCCCGCGGCCATCCAAGCCGAGGACCCGAGACACCGCCACCCCCGCTGGTCGTGCAGCCTCCCCGGTCACCCGGACGCCGGGGTGTCAGCGACTGGTCAGTCGACGAGTGGGCTACGCGATGGTCTCCCCGCCGTCGACGACGAGCGTCTGGCCGGTGATGAACGAGGCGTCGTCGCTGAGGAAGAAGCAGATCGCCGCAGCCAGCTCGTCTGCGGTCCCCATGCGCTTCATGGGGATGGCCGCGCCGAAGATCTCCTCGCCCTTCTCCATGTCTCCGCCGCGCGCGAGCATGAGCGGAGTGGTCATGCCCGTGATGGTGCGTCCGGGCGCGATGCAGTTGATCCGGACCTCCGGCAGGGCCTCGAGCGAGAACTGCCGGGTCAGCCCCGCGATGCCCGCCTTGGCGGCGCCGTAGGGCACGTTGTTGTTGTTCGCCATGACGGCCGCCGTCGAGGCGATCGTCACGATCGAGCCGCGGCCGCGTGCCTTCATGACGGGCGTGACGTACTTGCACACGTGGAACGTGCCGCCGACGTGGACGGCCAGCATCCGCATGAACCGCTCGTTGTCCCACTCGGCGCTCGGGCCGAACTCGGCATGGCCGGCGGCCGCGAGGGCGAGGTCGACGCCGCCCAGCCGCTCGACCGTCGCATCGACGGCCGCCTTGACCTGCTGCTCGTCGGCCACGTTCGCGCCGAGTCCGATGCAGCCGTGGCCGAGTTCCTCGGCGACCGCCTCCGCGCGTGCCCCGTCGAGGTCGACGAGAGCGGCGGTGCCACCTTCGGCGACGACGCGCTCCGCGGTGGCGCGGCCGATGCCGCTCGCGCCGCCGGTGACGAACAGGACCTGGGAGTCGAAGCGCATGGGAGTCCTATCGGTGAGGGCTCAGTGGCCGGAGGGGGAGTCACTGGGTCGGGCGGCCTCAGAAGCGGCCCACATCTTGGCGCTGTCGAAGCCGACCCGCTTGACCGGGACCAGTTCGAACACCACCCGTTCGGGCGAGTCCAGCATCTTCAGGAACGCGGCAGCCTTCTCCGGCTCGCCGGGCCGCATCGCGCTGGCGAACTCGGGGAGGATCCGGTCGAGCGTCTCGCGATCGGTGTGGACGATCGCCTCGCACTTGTACGTCAGGCTCTGTCGCTCCTTGATGGCCGAGCCCTTGGACGAGATGGCGATGCAGACGCGCGGGTCCCTGCGGATCTGGTTGACCCGCGGCCGCTCCTCGCTGGCCGTCAGCCAGAACCGGCCCTCGCGCTGGATGTAGTTGACGATCACGCCCATCGGCCAGCCGTCCTTGCTCGACCAGATCAGGGTGCACTCGATCTGAGCGTCGTACAGCCGCTGCTCGGCCTCGTCGTCGAGGCTGTAGGACCGCACGTCCTCCCAGTTCTTCGCCTGCTCGGCCACGGTGCTCCTCCTGGGAAGGTGATCGGGGGTCAGATTGTTGGAAATCCTTGCATTCACCGTAGTGGGTGTCTAGCGTCTCCGCCATGGCTTTGGACCTTCAGGCGATCAGCGACCGCATCGAGATCGAGGAGCTGCTCGTCCGCTACTCCCGGGCCCTCGACTTCCGTCGCTTCGAGGAGCTCGAGTCCGTCTTCACCCCGGACGCCGAGTTCGACGCGGGCGGCCTCGGCCACCCGCAGGGGCCGGCCGACATCCGCGCCATGATCGAGGGCACGCTGACCGGCCTCGACGCCACCCAGCACCTCGTCGGCAAGAGCCTGATCGAGTTCAGCGAGGACGGTGACTCCGCTGAGGTGCGCACCTACCTGCTCTCCCAGCACGTCCGCGAGTCCGCACCGGGCGACGTGAAGCACTACTTCCTTGGCGGGGAGTACGCCGATCGGATGGTCCGCACCTCCGACGGCTGGCGAATCGCCTACCGTCGACTCGATCGGATGTGGAAGCAGGGCGACCGCGCCGTCATCGCCGGCCGATAGCCTCGCCACCCGCAGCGCCAGTCACCGCACCCCGCACCGGAGGAGAACGATGGACACCTGGATCGCCGACACAGAGCCGTGTGAGCGGTTCCCGCTCTACACCCGCGCCAACGCGGACGAGGTCGGCCCCGATCCGTTCACGCCGCTGAACTGGACGCTGGCCTGGGAGCAGGGCGTGGTGCCGGGCACGGCCGACGCGTGGATCGCGCTGGGCACGTTCACGCCGGACGAGTTCGACTGGAGCATCCCCGAGACGTACGGCAGCTGGGGCGGGTACTTCTTCAACCAGGTCTCACTCGGGCGGGTGTTCGGCTACCGGATGCCCGGGGCCACGCCGGATGCCATCGACATCTCCTTCTTCGGGCAGAACCCGACCGTCCCGCCCTACCAGCACGATCCTCGTGACGACAACGAGGAGTGCTCGGCGAAGCTGGCCGAGTCGATGGGCGCGATCCTCGGCGGGGCACATGCGGCGCTGACGGAGTCGTACCTCGCCGAGTGCCGGCGGCTGCGCAACACCCGGCCCGATCTCGCGACGGTGTCCGACGAGGAGCTGGTGGAGTACGGCCGCACGTCCGCACGGTGGCAGCGCTACGGCTGGGACAACTACGCCCAGGTGGTCATCGGGGCGACGGTCGGGCCGCAGATCGTCCAGGGCATAGCCGACGGCGCCGGCAAGCCGGAACTGGCCATCCAGATCTTCGCGGCGCTGGGCGACGTGGCCTCGGCGGGCCTGCCGGAGAAGGTGTGGGAGCTGTCCCGGGTCGTCCGCTACACACCGGAGTTGACCGCGGAGTTCGATGCCGGCGTCGCCGGGCTGGCAGAGCGGCTGGCCGGGAACGCGTCGGCCGGGCAGTTCAACGCCGGCCTCGCCTCGCTGCTGGAGGAGTTCGGCCATCGTGGAGTCAACGAGTGGGAGATCAGCGCCGAGACGTGGACCATCAACCCGACGCTGGCGTACCAGATGATCGATCGGGTTCGCCGCCAGGACGATCCGATGTCCCCGGCGGCCCGCGCCGCCGAGGCGGCCGTGCGACGCGAGGCAGCCGTGGCGGAGCTGACGGCTGCGGTGGCCGCAGACGAGGCGACGGCCGGGTTGCTGGCCGCGGGCATCTCGTCGGGACAGTCGTCCTACCGCTTCCGCGAGGCGGGCAAGAACGCGACGGTGATGCTCATGCAGGAACCCAAGCTGGCCTTTCGTGAGCTGGGCCGTCGCATGCACGAGCGTGGCCACCTGAACGATCCGATGCACGTCTTCCAGCTCCTCGAGTCGGAACTCGACGCGTTCCTCGCCGACCCGGCGTCGTTCACCGACACCCTCGCGGAGCGGCACGGGCAGTGGCTGACGCTGGCGGACAAGGAACCGCCGTACATCGTCCAGCGCGGCACGCCGATCCCGCCGATCAGCGAGTGGCCCGATCGCAAGCGCGCGGTCGCCGGGGCCGGCACCGCGGCGGTCGCCGGAACGCAGCTGACCGGCATCCCCGGCTCCCCGGGGAGCGTCACCGCGAAGACCCGCGTCGTCCTGGACCTCGCCGACGCCGACTCACTCGAGCCCGGCGAGATCCTGGTGTGCACGACCACGGATCCGTCCTGGGTGCCGCTGTTCATGATCGCCAGCGCGGTGATCTGCGAGATCGGCGCGCAGGCCAGCCACGCGGTCATCGTCAGCCGTGAGCTCGGCGTGCCGTGCGTGGTGTCGTTGCGCAGTGCGAGCGAGTTCCTGCCCACCGGCACGACTGTCGAGCTCGACGGCTCGACCGGTGCCGTGCGGGTCGTTGAGTCCGCGTGACGGTCAAGCCCCCGCCGAAGTCACCCGAACCGCCGTTCTCCGTCCGTCGCCCCTTCCTGCTCCTCGAGGAGGGGGTCACCCGGCTGACCATCGTGCGGCATGCGCAGCAGGACTACCCCGACGGCGACTACGACCCGAAGGAGTGGGACGACCCGCCGTTGAGCGGGCTCGGGCGCACCCAGGCGATGGCGCTGTCGGCGATCCTCGGCGAGGAGGAGGTCGACGTCGTCGCCTGCAGCACCATGCGCCGCGCCGTCGAGACGGCCGAGATCGTGGCGTCCCCCCACGGACTGGACCCGGTGGTCCGGCCCGAGCTTGTCGAGGTCAAGACGTTCAACGGGCTTGAGCCGGGCATCGATCCGCGCACCCTCGTCGACCCCGACGAATGGGCCGAGCGGGAGGCGGCGTTCGAGCGCTTCGTGAAGTGGGACCGGATGCCCTTCGGCGAGGGGTCGGTGGCCTTCCGCGAGCGGGCCGTCCAGGCGGTGGAGCAGCTGGTGGCCGACTACGCGGGCCGATCGATCGTGCTGGTCAGCCACGGCGGCGTCATCAACGCGTACCTCGGCTGGATCCTCGGGATCGAGGAGGACATGTTCTTCCTCCCGAACCACTGCTCGATGACCACGGTCTGGGCCAAGGGCGACGTCCGGCGGGTGCATTCGGTGAATGAGCACCAGCACCTGCACGTCGGCATCCTCACCAACTGATCCAAGCCTTCGCGAGTGTGCGCTGGTCGTCGCTCTGACCCGGGTCAAAGCGACGACCAGCGCACACTCGCGAACGCCTTTTCGGACGGAACGGGGGGCGGGATCGTCGCCGGACGGTAGAGTCATCTAGACAACTCGCGGGGCCGGTGGCATCCGCGACGATCGCGAGGTGCCCATGACTGCAACGGAACACGTCCCCCAGTACCTCGCCGGCAGCCACGCCGCACTCACCCGCGACGAGGCGCTGGCGATCCTCGACCGGCTGGTGGCGCACCTGCGCAACGGCACCACGGACCAGGCATCAGCCCCGATGGAGATCCCGATCTCCTACTACCTCGACCCCGAGCAGTGGCAGCGCGAGATCCACGAGGTCTTCTACCGGATCCCGCTTCCGGTGTGCACGTCCGCAGAGCTGGCACAGGTCGGGGACTACAAGGCGCTGCGCGTCGTGGGCAAGGAGGTCCTCCTCGTGCGGGGTCGCGACGGGCACCTGCGCGCGATGCTCAACGTGTGCCGTCACCGGGCCATGAAGCTGGTGCCCGAGGGTTGCGGCAACGCGCGACGCGGCTTCGTCTGCGGCTACCACGCCTGGTCGTACGACCACCAGGGCAACCTCGTCGGCGTCCCCGGCGAGGACACCTTCGGCGAGTTCGACAAGACCGACTACGGACTGGTCTCGCTCGCCTGCGAGGAGCGGGCCGGCATCGTCTACCTCTGCCTGACGCCCGGCCTCGAGATGGACATCGACGCGTGGCTTGGTCCTGTCCTGCCGTACCTCGAGGCCCTCGAGCTCGACAAGTGCACCCACTTCACCACCAAGGAGCTGCGCGGCCCCAACTGGAAGGTGACCCTCGACGGCTACCTCGAGAGCTACCACTTCGGCACCCTGCACCCGAACACCGTGGCGCTCACCAACCACTCCAACCGCGCCACCAACGACCGCTTCGGACCGCACGTGCGCAACGTCTTCCCGCTCCGGACTCTCGACGCGATGATGGACAGGCCGCGCGATGAGTGGGACCCGGCCGTCGCCATGGGCCTCGTGTACTGGATCTTCCCCGGCATGTCGATCGCGGGCGGCATGCGCGAGCGCACTGTCATCTCGATCATGCTTCCGGGGGACTCTTGGGGCGAGTCGATGACGTGGCAGACGACCCTGCTGCGCACGCCGCCCCAGACGGAGGAGGAGATCGCCGAGGCGGCCAAGACCGCCGACTGGTTCTTCGCGGCCTTCCGCGATGAGGACTACACCGCTCAGACCGACGTGCAGAACGGCCTCGCGTCGATCCCGGACAAGAAGATGATCATCGGGCGCAACGAGATCGCCGTTCAGTACGCCCACGACACGCTCGCCCGGCTGCTCGACGGCCGCCCCGTGCATGGAGACCGCCCGATCTAGTTCGCGGCAAGTATCTGGATTTCCACATATCTCGCGTGTACGGTCCGGCCGAGTGGCAGACTCCGCCACGAGTGCTCCCCTAGCTGAATGGATGACGCATGTCCGAAAAGGCCTGGCTCACCGACACCGAGCCGAGCAGCCGTTTCCCCGTGTTCACCCGGCTCAACGCCGCCGACGTGATGTCCGACCCGATCACGCCACTGGGCGCCACGATGTGCTGGATTCCGAACGTGCTGCCGGGCTGGGCGTCCGGCTACGTCGAGGACGTCTGCTTCACGGCCGACGAGCTGACCGACGAGTCCGCCGTCGCCGGCTTCTTCTACGGCTACCTGTACGTCAACCAGAGCTCGGTGCGCGTGCTCGGCATCCGCAAGGGCATGACGGCGGAGATCATCGACTCCATCTTCTTCAACTCCCCGGGTGCGCCGCCGCACGTCCCGTCCGACACGGACTCGAATCCCGAGCTGTCGGCCCTCGGCGCCGCCCGCGCCGGGTGGGTGCTCACCACGACGAAGTTCGAGGACGCGGACGAGGACGCCCGCATCGCCGACGACCTGCGCTACAACCGGCCCAACCTCCGCGCTTTCAGCAACCGTGCTCTCGTGGCCCGCGCTCGCGCGGTCATGCCCTACGAGCGGCTCGCCTGGCGCTCGGAGCAGATCGGCTCGTCGAACGCCGCTCTCGGACCGGCCGTCGCCGGCCAGATGCTGCCGCCGGAGAAGGCGCACCTGCTTGTCACCATCCTCGGCTACGCCGGCGACGTGGAGTCCGCGGCGCCGACGTACGCGCTGTGGAACCTGTCGCGCATCGTGCGCGGCGACGCCGACCTGACCGCGCTGTTCGACAGCGGCGTGGACAAGGTGGCCGCGCAGCTGCCGACCGCCATTGGCGGGTTCTGGAGCGAGTTCGCCGCTTTCATCGGCGAGTTCGGCTACCGCGGCCCGTCCGAGTGGGACCTCGGCACCGAGTCCTGGGAGTCGAAGCCGACCCTCGCACTCGCGCTCGTCGACAAGATGCGTTTGCTGGACGACACCCAGTCGCCCTCAGCGAAGCAGGCCGCGCATGCCGCCGAGACGGACAGGGCCATGCTCGAGGCCACCGAAGGCATGGACGCGGCCACCGAGGCGGCCTTCCGCGGCGCGATCGGCTCGGCACGCCGGTTCGCCGGCTGGCGCGAGAGCGGCAAGTCGTCCTGCATCAAGGTGATGAACGAGGCCCGGATGGCCCTCATCGAGCTCGGTGACCGGCTGGCGGCGTCGGGCGTGCTCGACCACTCGCGGCAGATCTTCATCGCCCTCGACTCCGAGCTCGACGCCCTTGCGCTGGGAGCGACGCACCTGCGCGAGACGCTCCGGGAGCGGGAGACCCAGTGGAACGCCCTCAAGGAGGTCGAGGTGCCGACGTTCCTCGACGGCACCCAGCCGCTGCCGTCGCTCGGCAGCCTGCCCAAGAGGGGTGCCAGCGGCGCCGCGCGCGCCAAGGTCGGCGACCTGCTCACCGGTGCCGCATCCTCGCAGGGCATCGTCGAGGGCACCGTCCGCGTGGTCCTCAGCACTGATGCGATCGACGCCTTCCAGCCCGGCGAGATCCTCGTCGCGCCGCAGACCGACCCGTCCTGGACACCGCTCTTCCTCGTCGCCTCCGGCGTCATCGTCAACACCGGCTCCATGGGCTCGCACGCGATGATCGTGGCGCGCGAGCTGGGCATCCCGTGTGTGGGCGGGCTCGTGGGCGCCACCGAGGTGCTCAAGACCGGTGACCGCGTCCGGGTCGACGGGGCGAAGGGCACCGTCGACGTGCTCGAGACCGTCTAGGCGCGAGGGACCTGTAGCGACGATGGCAGGCACCGAGCTGACCGTGCTCGGTGCCTGCCATCACGACTGTCCGGACACCTGTGCATGGGAGGTCACCGTCGTCGACGGAGTGGCCACCCGGCTGAAGGGCAGCGCTTCGCACCCGTTCACGCGCGGCACGCTGTGCCCCAAGGTGAACCGGTTCCTCGACCGCGTCTACGACCCTGATCGCCTGCTGCACCCACTGCGTCGTAGTGGCCCGAAGGGCAGTGGGCAGTTCGAGCGCATCGGCTGGGACGAGGCGATCGACGAGATCGCCACACGGATGCGCGCACTGATCGATGAGGGCCGTGCCGACGCCATCCTGCAGTTCGCCTCCGCCGGCACGCAGGGCGCGCTGCAGATGGGCGTCGTGATGAACCGCGTCTTCGACCTGGTCGGTGCCAGCGATATCCGGGGGGAGATCTGCGGCGTCACGTCGCGGATGGGCGCCGCCGACGTACTGGGCGTTCCGTTGAGCGCCGACCCGGAGACCATCCGGCACGCCCGCACGATCCTGCTGTGGGGCACGAACACGCGGATCACGAACCGGCACCTCTGGCCGTTCATCGAGGAGGCGCGGGGCGCGGGCGCACACGTGATCGTCGTTGATCCGGTCGCGACCGAGACGGCGAAGGCGGCTGACGATCACCTGCAGCTTCGTCCTGGATCCGACGTGGCCCTCGTGCTCGGACTGGTCCACGTGTTCGAGCGGGACGGGCTGCTGGACTCCGAGTGGCTGGCGGAGCGGACCGCCGGGTGGGCGGACCTGCGTGCCAGCGCGGGGGAGTGGGACCCAGCCCGGGCAGGTGTGGCGACCGGCATCTCCCCGGAGCGCATCGAGACGCTGGCGCACCGGATGGCGACGCAGGGCCCGACGTTCGTCCGGACCCTGATCGGCTCCGAGCATCGGGAGAACGGGTTCGAGATCGCCCGCGCCGTCGCCATGCTGCCCGCCGTGCTCGGCTCGTGGCGGGACGTGGGCGGTGGCCTGGCGAGGTCGACGGGCGTGTGGCCGGGGCTGGCGCTCGCGTCACCGGCGCGGCTGCCGCGAAGGCTCGTCAACATGGCCCGGCTGGGGCAGGTGCTCACCGAGCCGGGTGCGGACGACCCCGTGGTCGACCTGCTGTTCGTGCACAACGCCAATCCGGCCGTCACCCTCCCCGAGCACAACCGCCTGATCGACGGCCTGCGGCGTGAGGACCTGTTCACGGTCGTCGTCGAGCAGTTCCTCACGGACACGGCCGCCTACGCCGACATCGTGCTGCCGGCGACCACCCAGGTCGAGCAGCTGGACCTCATGGACTCGTGGGGACACCTCTACCTGGCGCTCAACCAGCCGGCCATCGAGCCCCGCGGGGAGTCGCTGCCCAACAGCGAGATCGCGCGACGCCTCGGGCGGGCGCTCGATCTCGACGACGAGGTGCTGGCGAGCAGCGACGAGGACCTCGTTCGCGAGCTGCTCGCCAGTGGTCATCCCTTCCTGGACGGGATCAGCTACGAGCGGCTGGCAGACGAGGGCTGGGCGCGGCTCTCGGTGCCGGACGGCAGCCGGCCGCACGTGGACGAGCTGCCGGGCGTCCCCAGTCGTGTCCATGCAGCTTGGGCGCCCTCGTTCACCAGCCCGGCCGGGAGACCGTCGGCGGCGGATCGGCAGAAGAGTCCGACTTCCCGCTCGCGCTCATCACCCGCAAGCAGCACAACAAGTTCCTCAACTCCAGCTACGGCGGGCAGTCGGCTCATCATCCGTCCGCGGGGGAGCCACTGCTGCAGATCCATCGAGCGGATGCGGCAGTGCGCGGGATCGAGAACCGCACCCGCGTCAGGGTCTGGAACGACCGGGGCGCGCTGACCCTCACCGCCGAGGTGAGCGACGACGTCCAGCCGGGGCTGGTGGCGATCCCGTTCGGCTGGTGGCATCGCAGCACGCCGGAGGGTCGGGCGGTGAACGCGCTCACCAACGCCCGGGTGGCCGACGACGATCGCGGCTCCCCGTACTTCCACGACACCCTGGTCGAGGTCTCGCGAGTCTGATCCCCGTCGAGCGTGGCGCTCAGGCGTGAAACGCCGAGGGCGGGCGCCTCAGCTCCACGCTCGACGGGAAGGTGCGATCAGGGGGCGATGACCGCGCGGCCCTTGAGGGCGCCCGACTCCATCGCCGCGTACGCCTCGAGCGCCTGGTCGAGGTCGTACGTCGAGTACACCGGCGTGATGGCGCCCTTGGCCGCGAGCGCGAGCACCTCGCCGAGCTCGTCCCGCGTGCCCCAGTAGATCGAGCGCACGGCCGTCTCGTAGGGCGGGGAGAACAGGCTGAACGGGAAGCTGCCGCCGCCGACGCCGACCAGGGTGAGGTCGCTCTGGTACTTGCAGGAGGCGACCGCGGTGGCCAGCGAGGTGTCGCTGCCCACGAAGTCGATGACGACCTCGGCGCCGCCCTTGCTCGCTTCCTTGACCTGGTCGATGGCGTCCTCGCTGGCGGCGTTGATGACGATGTCGGCACCGCACTCGCGGGCCAGGTCCATCGCCTCAAGCTTGACGTCGAGAGCGATGACGTCGGCACCCGTCATGGCCTTGATGATCTGGATGCCCATGTGACCGAGCCCGCCGGCACCGATGACGACGGCGCTGGTACCCGGCAGCAGCTTGGGCAGGGACAGCTTGATTGCGTGGTACGGAGTCAGGCCCGCATCGGTCAGCGGCGCCGCAGCCACCGGATCCAGGGCGTCGGGGATCGGCACCAGGAAGCGCGCGTCCGGCACGAGCATGTACTCGGCCTGGCCGCCGTCCACGCCGAGTCCGCCGCCGAACGCATGCCCGTAGCTGTCGGTCGGCGCCACGCAGTAGGTGTCCTGGCCCCGGTGGCAGGCAGCGCACTTGCCGCATCCCCACGGGCCGAACACCGCCACGGCCTGGCCGACGGAGACCGCGTCGACGCCCTCGCCGACGGCATGCACGAAGCCGGAGTTCTCGTGGCCGAGGGTGAACGGCACGTCCCAGGGGAACATGCCCGCCTCGAAGTCGTGCAGCAGGTGCAGGTCGCTGTGACACAGGCCGGCGCCCGCGATCTTCAGGACCACCTGGCCCGGGCCGGGTGTCGGCACGTCGACGTCGACGAGAACCGGGTCGGACTTCCAGTCGGGCAGGCGTACGGCCTTCATTCGCTCCTCCAGGGCGTGGGTGCGCACGGGCGCAGTCATCGTCCGCCGGGTGGTTCGACGGTCGTTGCGATGGTAGCCAGCGGAGGGCGATCACGGGGAGGGTTTCTTGAGGCAATCTCTAGAAATAGGATCCCGACATCTGCGATAGTAGGACGTCCATATGATTGCCCGGCTCGAAGCAGCCCGGAGAGTGGAGGAAGCGAATGTCCGACGTGGTCCTGACCGACGCCCAGCGCGACGCGATGGTGGCGATGGCCGTTCGCGGGATGGCCCGCGGCGAGGCCACGCCAGACCAGCAGGCGCTTGCGGAGGCCGGTCTGATCCTGATCAAGGGTCCGATGATGATGCCGACTCCTGCAGGTACCGGCTACGTCTCTGACCTGCTCCGGCTGCCTGAGGACGCCCCCGAGCGCGAGCGGATCATGGCCACCTTCCACCGCTTCCTGCCGATCAACCGACAGCTTCGCGACCTCTGCACCGCGTGGCAGGTCCGCCCGGACGGCAGCGTCAACGATCACTCGGACGAGTCCTACGACGCCGACATCCGGGATCGCCTCGACGACATCAACGACGCGGTCGGCCCGCTGCTCAAGCGGTTCGCGGAGGACATCCCGCGGATGTCCGACTACCGCGCACGGTTCACCGAGGCGCTGGAGAAGCTCGACGACGGCGACGATGCGTGGCTCGCGTCCCCCCTCTGCGACTCGTACCACACGGTCTGGATGCACCTGCACCAGGAGATCCTGCTGACCATCGGCATGACCCGCCAGGAGGACGAAGCCCTCGAGGAGCAGCTCGTCTCCGGGGCGGGGGCGTGAGCGCAGACCTCCGCAAGCAGCCGGTCGACGACGTCGGCCTGGTTCCCTTCGGGAAGGGCCTCGAGCGCGGCTTCGACCAGCGACTGCTGTGCACCCGCGGCATGCAGCTCGAAGTGCTCGCCGGCCTCGGCCTGCCGGTCGGCGCCGGGCTCACCGTCCCGGTGCCCAATGTCCCGGGGCTGACCTCGCCGGATCGGGCGAAGGCGGCGATGAACCTGCTGGAGCGCATCTCCGGGCGAACGATCAGCGGCACCACGGAGTCGGGCGGCCTGGTCCTGCTCAGGCTCAGCGCCAGCGCCCCCGTCGACGCGGCCGGGCTGCCGCCCGACCTGGTGTGCCTCGGACTCAAGCGCAGCGTGATCCCTGACGGCCTGGGTGCCAAGGCGCGGGCCGACCTGGGGGCCGCATGGTGGAAGTCGGCCGCGTTCATCGCCGAGTACGCGCTGGGCGTTCCCAGTGACGAGCTCGGCAGCCTCGACATCGACTACCCCGATCCGGTGGCGCGGGTGGATCCGTTCAAGCGGCTGTGCGAGGAGCACGGCACAGCGCCCTTCCCCACCAAGCGTTCCGCGCAGGTGGCCCTGGGGGCCAAGGCGATGATCGAGCGCTGGAACTCGCCGCGTGCGGCGCGGGCCCGCAAGAAGCAGAACCTGCCTGCCGACCTGCCGCTCGCCTTGCACCTCGAGACGGTCGTCGTCACCGAGCACGACAACGAGGGTCACGGCTACGCCAACTCGCGAGACCTGGACACCGGCGTCTTCGCTCCCAACGGCGCCTTCCGGCACGGCTTCCGGCTGAGCGGCGAACGCCAGCTGGTCGGCCACTCCCTGAGCGACCTGCCCGAGGGCGTCGAGATGCTGACCGGCGTGCTCGCCGAGCTCGAGGGCCAGCTGCTGAGTTCCGTGATCGTCGACTTCGAGTACGGCCCCGAGGGCCTGGCGCTCGTCGGACTGGAGCAGAACCGCCGCCCGTCGGCACGGGTCGCGACAAGCCTGGCCGTCGACCTGGCCGTCCGCGGCATCATCGAGGAGGAGGAGGCCGTCCGGATCACGGCCCCCACCCACGTCGTCGAGCTGCTGCATCCCCAGCCCAAGCTCACCGGCGCCGAGATCCCGCTGGTGTCCGGGCTCGGCGCCTCGCCCGGCGCGGCCGTCGGCCGGATCGCCCTCGACAGCGAGACGGCTGTGGAGATGACCGAGGCCGGTGACGCGGTCCTGCTCGTCATGAGCGAGACCAGTCCGGGCGACCTGCCCGGCATGATGGCGGCGCACGGCATCCTCACTGTCAGCGGCGGATCGGCGTCGCATGCGGCCGTGGTGGCCCGCGGGCATGGGCCGCCCGGCCATCTGCGGTGCCGGCGCGCTGCGCATCGATCGTGACGCGCGGACCATCTCCGCCGGCGAGCACGTCCTGGCCGAGGGCGACGTCATCTCCATCGACGGCGCCACCGGCGTGGCCTACGTCGGCGAACTGCTCATCGAGCGGCCCACGCCGTCTCCCAGCCTGACCACGCTGCTCGGCTGGGCGGACGACACCCGCCGCCTCGGGGTGCGGGCGAACGCCGACACCGGCGTCGACGCGGCGGCGGCGGTGGACAACGGGGCCGAGGGGATCGGCCTGTGCCGGACCGAGCACATGTTCCTGGGTGACCGGCTGCCGCTGGTCCGGGCGGTGATCCTGTCGCACGACATCGACGCGGAGGAGGCGGCACTGGCCGCGCTCGCCGAGGCGCAGCGCGAGGACTTCCGCGAACTGCTGGAGGCGATCGGTGACCGTCCGGTGACCGTGCGCCTGCTCGACGCACCCATGCACGAGTTCCTGCCGTCGAGCGCCGACGAGCTCGACGACCCCCAGCAGGCGCGCATGCTGGAGCATCTCCACGAGGAGAACCCGATGCTCGGGGTGCGCGGCGTGCGCCTGGCGCTCATGCACGAGGGGCTGTATCCCGCCCAGGTCGAGGGACTGTTCAACGCGTGGGTCGACGTCGTCACGGCGGGCGATGTCCGGCCGCAGCTCGAGGTCATGGTCCCGCTGGTGTCGATCCCCGAAGAGCTGGTGATGTCGCTTCGGCTGATCCGTCGGGTGAACCAGGAGGTGTCGTCGCGCACCGGGATGATCATCCCGTTCAAGATCGGCACGATGGTCGAGACCCCGCGCGCGGCGCTGCTGGCCGGCCGGCTCGCCCAATGGGCGGAGTTCCTGTCGTTCGGCACGAACGACCTCACCCAGCTCACCTACGGCTTCTCCCGGGACGACGTCGAGCGGCGCATGCTCGGCACCTACCTGGAGAAGGGGCTCATGACCGCGAGCCCGTTCGCTGAGTTGGACGGTGAGGGAGTCGCGACCCTGATGGAGTACGCCGCGACCCAGGCGCGCGAGGTGCGTCCGGACATCAAGCTGGGCATCTGCGGCGAGCACGGCGGTGACCCGTCGTCGATCGCGATCTGCGAGCGGCTCGGCCTCGACTACGTGTCTGCGTCTCCCAACCGCATCCCGGTGGCCCGGCTGGCGGCCGCGCATGCGCGGACCGGTACGGATTCGTGATCAGCCAGATAGTTGGAAGACCTTGCATTTCCGGTCTCGACAGGTAGTGTTCCACCGATCGTGAGGGAGGTCCGATGACGACGGCGCTGTCGGTTCGCAATGCGACCAAGATCTTCGGCGCGCAGGTGGCGTTGAACGATGTCAGCATCGACGTCGAGCCGGGTGAGGTGCGCGCGCTGGTGGGCCAGAACGGCTGCGGCAAGTCGACCCTGATCAAGATCCTCGCCGGCTTCCACGAGCCGGAGTCGGGCACCGAGGTGACGGTGGGCGGAGAGCGGCTGCCGTTCGTGGACCCGGTCGCCAGCGAGGCCGTCGGCCTGCGCTTCGTCCATCAGGACCTCGGGCTCGTCGGCAACCTCGACGCCATCGACAACATGGCCATGGGGCAGGGCTACATCACCAATCCGCTGAAGACCATCCGGTGGCGGAAGGAGCGCGCGCACGCCCGCGAGGCGCTCGAGGCCCTCGGCTACGACATCGACGTGCGCATACCCGTCGCCGGGCTGCAGATGTCCGAGCGGACGGCGGTCGCGATCGCCCGTGCCATGTCCGACCGAGGCAGCCCCGTCAAGATGCTCATCCTCGACGAGCCGACGGCCAACCTGCCCGGGGCCGAGGCCCAGCGCCTCTACCAACTGGTGCGTCGCGTGGCTGACTCGGGTGTTGCGGTGCTGTTCGTCTCGCACCATTTCGACGAGGTCTTCGAGATGGCCGACTCCGTGACCGTGTTGCGGGACGGAAAGCACATCGTGACGCGACCGGTCGAGGGCCTGTTGGAAGAGGACCTCATCGAGCTGGTGGTGGGACGCAAGCTGGAGGAGCACAACAGATCCGACGCGGCGGCACGTGAGCACGGACAAGAAATCCTGTCACTCGCGGGAGTCCGCGGAGGCTCGGTCGTGCGGGATGGACCTGACCGTCCACCGGGGCGAGGTCGTGGGCGTGGCGGGCATCACCGGCTCCGGTCGAGAGGCGGTGGCATCCCTCGTCTTCGGTGGGATGGAACGCGGCGGGGAGATCCGCATTGACGGCAAGGTGCTTCCGCAGAACCGCCCGGACATCTCGATCGAGAGGGGCGTGGCACTCGTGCCCGCTGAACGGCACGCGAACGCCTCGCTTCTGGATCAGACGCTGCGCGAGAACATCACGCTCGTCGATCCCGGTCGACACGTCACGATGGGGATTCTGCGCCGCAAGCCTGAGAGGGCCGACGTCCGGTTGTGGCTCGACCGCCTGACAGTGAAGCCCGGCGGTCAGACGGAGTTCACGATGATGCAGCTGTCCGGCGGCAACCAGCAGAAGGTGATCGTCGCTCGCTGGCTTCGTCAGGAGCCCGAGGTGCTCATCCTCGACGAGCCGACGCAGGGCGTCGATGTGGGCGCCAAAGCCGATATCCACTTGCTCATCGACGAGGCAGCGGCACAGGGCACCGCCGTCCTGGTGTGCTCCACCGATCACGAGGAACTCGTCCGGGTGTGCGATCGCGTCGTCATCATGCGTCGCGGCCGGGTGGCCGAGATCCTCCGCGGCGACGAGATCACTGCGGACAGGATCACGGCGTCCACGATCGGGCGAGACGCACAAGAGCCGACCGAGCCCGCGGCCTGACCCCGACCCCCTCCCGAACGATCAGCACCGACGAACCGGAGTCCATGACATGACCGACGCGCAGACCGCCCCCGCACCCGAGGGCGCATCGTCGAAGCCCAAGCGTCGCCTGAACCTCGGCTTCGACAAGTACAGCGGCCTGTATGTCTGGGCCGCGCTCATCCTCGTGTTCTCGCTGTGGATCCCGGACCTGTTCCTTCAGGTGAGCACGTTCAAGCAGGTCCTCACCTTCCAGGCGATCGCCGCGATCGTGGCCCTCGGACTGATCATCCCGGTCGCCTCCGGAGCGTTCGACCTGACGATCGCCGGAACCCTGACGGTGTCGGTGTGCTGGACTGCGTGGGCGCTCATCAATCACCACGGTGTGGTGGTGGCAGCCGGAGGGGCGCTGATCATCGGCATCGTGGTCGGGCTACTGAATGCCCTGGTGGTGGTCAAATTAAGGGTCGATTCCTTCATTGGAACACTGGGCATGAGCAGCATCCTCATCGCGGTGGCCTACATGATCACGGACAGTTCGCAGATCGTGCTCAGCACTGAGGGCTATGCGCCGTTCTTCGAGTTTGCTCGCGAGGAGATCTTCGGGTTGCCTCGATCGGTCTACTACGCGGCAGCGATCGCCGTCTTCTTCTGGTGGATCCTGGAGTACACCCCTGGCGGGCGATACCTGTACGCCGTCGGCGGCAACCCGGTCGCCTCTCGTCTGGCCGGCGTGCGGGTGGGTCGGATCATCACGATCGCGTTCGTGGCATCCGGGCTGACGTCCGCCTTCGCCGGGATCGTCTACCTGTCGACGATCGGCACAGCCACGCCGGACTCGGGCAGCGGCTACCTGCTGCCGGCGTTCTCTGCGGTGTTCCTCGGTGCGACTCAGATCAGACCCGGCCGGGTGAATGTGATCGGCACGCTCGTCGCCATCTTCCTGCTGGCTACCGGTGTCACGGGCCTGCAGCTCGCGGGCGCACCTTCATACGTGACGGAGCTCTTCAACGGCGCCGCACTGATCATCGCGGTGGCGCTGGCTGCCCGCACCGCCCGCCGTCGAGGCTAGAACCCGGTACTTCTCTTCGCGAGTGTGCGCTCGTCGTCGCTTCAGCACCCCTGAAAGCGACGACGAGCGCACACTCGCGAAGGTGTGTTCGGGACTAGGGGAGCGGAATATCGATGGGGTGCGCGCGCGCCTCAGCATGCGCCTCGTCGCTGCTCACCCACGCGAGGGCATTGCCCAGCAGGCGGCGGAACATCGGGTGCGCGAAGGTGCTGGGCCCGTCGCCCATGAGAAGCGTCGCGACGGGTGACCGGCCCGCGGTGGCCGTCCAGCCCTGCAGTCGGCTGCCGCCGTGCAGTCCGGCATCGGCGGGACGGTCTGCGCACGTGACGCCCGTCGAGACGCCGTTGGTCACCTCGTCCCACGTGTCCTGGAACAGCGCCCCGTCCATGTCAGCGTCCTGCTCCAGCAGCGGGCTGATCCGGTCGTTCAGGACCGGGATGAAGTACAGCTCGTCGTCCACCTCGAAGGGCACGACGCCCTCGGTGATCGGATGCTCGGCGACGGGCGAGATGGTGAATCGGTCGATCCGGTAGCCGGAGGACGGCAGGTCCTCGCCGCGCAGCCGCCCCGGCCGGTAGAGGAAGCGGGCGCCGGTGACCTCGGCCCAGCCCTCCCAACCGGGCCATGCCGAGATGGCGTGGTGGAGGACGACCAGGCCCTGCCCGACATCGAGCAGGTTGACGACGTCCTGGGCGGTCCGCGCGTCCGGTCCGTCGACGGTCGGCTCCGCGCCCCGCTTCAGCTTCAGGCCCGGGATGTCGTGCAGCAGGATCGCGTCCCACTGTCCGGCCAGTTCGTCGGTGAGCCACCGCTGGGCCGTCGGCTGGGTGGCATGGGCCCACACCCAGCCCCGTTCGGTGCAGATGTCGGCGATCGCGCCGAGGAACTCGTCGAGGGCCACGCGATGTCCGCCGGTGACGACGAGGATGCGACGGATCATGGGTGCTCCCGGAACGATTTACTTGGACGTCCTAGTTACTATAGTCTCCATTCCGTTACTGCACGGGCGATCCCATGAAGCCGGAGATCCTGATGACCACACCCACGGAGGCGCTCGACGCCGTCGTGCCCGCAACGCGAGACGTCGTGCTCGACCTCCATCGTCGAATGGTGCGCATTCGGCGCTTCGAGGAGTCGTCCGGCAAGCTCGTCGAGACGGGCGAGATGCCCGGATTCCTGCACCTGTACGTCGGGCAGGAGGCGGTGGCGTCCGGGGTCGGCTCCGTGCTGACCGACGACGATCAGATCACGTCGACGCACCGCGGCCACGGCCACGCGATCGCCAAGGGCGCCGAGCTGCGGCCGATGTTCGCGGAGCTGTACGGGAAGACCACCGGCTACTGCAAGGGTCGCGGCGGCTCCATGCACATCGTCGACATGAACCGCGGAATGCTCGGCGCCAATGCGATCGTGGGCGGCGGCATCCCGATCGCGCTCGGGGCCGCGTTCGCCGCCCAGTACCGGGGCGACGGCGGGGTGGCGGTCTCCTTCTTCGGCGATGGGGCGACCAACATCGGCGCCTTCCACGAGTCGGCGAACATGGCCGCAGTGTGGGACCTGCCCCTGATCCTCGTCGTCGAGAACAACGGCTACGCCGAGTTCACCTCGCAGGAGCGGCACATGCGCCTGGTCGACATCGCTGAGCGCGCCGCGTCCTACGGCATGCCGGGCGTGATCGTCGACGGGATGGACGCACTGGCCGTGCGCCAGGTGACGGCCGAGGCCGTCGAGCGGGCCCGCCGCGGCGAAGGGCCGACGCTCATCGAGGCCAAGACCTACCGGTTCTTCGACCATCAGGGCATCAAGGGCATGCGCATCCCGTACCGCGACCCGGCCGAGGTCGAGGCGTGGAAGTCGCGCGACGCGATCCGCCTGATCGAGACCATCGGCATCGAGCGGGGCCTGGTGTCGGCGGACGAGTTCGCGCAGATCTGGGCGGACGTGGAGGCGGAGATCGTGGACGGCATCGAGTTCGCGCGCAACAGCCCCGATCCCGACCCGGCCGACATCCTCGACGACGTCTACACCGTCTGAGCCCGGAAGGACTCCTGTGACCACGCGCGAACTGACCTACGTCAAGGCCTTCAACGAGGGCATGCACCAGATCATGGCCGAGGATCCGGACGTCTTCCTCATCGGCGAGGACGTCGCGGGCTACGGCGGTGTCTTCCACATGTTCGACGGACTCCTCGACGAGTTCGGCGACCGGCGGGTCAAGGACACGCCCATTGCCGAGCAGGCGATCATCGGTCTGGGCGTCGGTGCGGCCGCTCGCGGCCTGCGGCCCGTCTGCGACCTGATGTTCATGGACTTCATCGGCGTCGCCATGGACCAGATCTACAACCAGGCCGCGAAGATGAAGTACATGTTCGGCGGCGCGGTCTCGGTGCCGCTGACGATCACCACCGCAGGCGGCGCGGGCATGTCGGCGGCGGCCCAGCACAGCCAGAGCCTCGAGGCCTGGCTCGCGCACGTCCCTGGGCTCAAGGTGGCGATGCCGGCCAGCGCATACGACGCCAAGGGCCTGATCGTCGGCGCCATTCGCGACGACAACCCGACCATCGTGGTGCTCAACAAGAAGATGCTGGGGGTCAAGGGCCCGGTGCCGGAGGAGCTCTACGGCATCCCGTTCGGCGTCGCAAACGTCGTCCGCGAGGGCACCGACGTCACGATCGTCGGCATCGGCCGCATGGTGGTGGAGGCGACGAAGGCAGCCGAGTCGTTGTCACAGCAGGGCGTGTCGGTCGAGGTCATCGACCCGCGGACCGTCCAGCCGCTCGACACGGACACGATCGTCGCGTCGGTCAGGAAGACGAACCGGGTGCTCATCGTCCATGAGGCCGTGGAGTTCGGCGGAATCGGCGCCGAGATCTCCTCGCAGATCCAGGAGCAGGCGTTCGACTACCTCGATGCGCCCGTCGCGCGGCTCGCCGCCCCGTTCGCGCCGGTCCCCTACGCTCCGATCCTGGAGAACGCCTACGTGCCGGATGCGGCTCGCATCGAGCAGGCCGTCCGTCGTCTCCTCGAGCGGAGGTAGCGCGTGGCCATCGAGATCCTCCTGCCGAAGCTGGGCCTGACGATGGAGGAGGGCACCGTCGACGAATGGCTCGTCTCCGACGGCGCGGTCATCACGATCGGGATGCCGCTGCTCCGGCTGGCCACGGACAAGATCGACGTCGACGTCGAGGCGGAGGCCGAGGGGGTCCTGCACCGTGCCGTGCCGGACGGCTCGACCCTTGCGCCCGGTTCAGTGCTCGGCTGGCTGCTCGAAGCCGGGGAGGCACCGCCTGCCGGAGGCGCATCCGCGCCGGCCGCTGCTCGTGCTGAGGAGGTCACGGTCATCACCACGATGGCGGCGGCCGACGACGTCGAGGTGGCGTCAGCGGGCGGACGCGTCTTCATCTCCCCGAACGCCCGCCGCGTGGCGGAGGAACTCGGCGTCGACCTCGCCACGGTCTCCGGCACCGGTCCGGGTGGCCGGATCGTCTCCGAGGATGTCGAGGAGGCGGCAGCGCGCGTGCCGCAGGCTGCCGTCGGCCCCGCCAAGGTCGCGTCACCGCTCGCTCGACGCGATGCGCGCGACGCGGGCATCGACCCGTCGACCATCGCGACGCCGACCGGCTATCGTCACGCGGGGCGACGTGCGCGCAGCGGCGGCCACGCCACAGGAGAGCGCGGCGGCGTCCCTGGCGACGCCATCCGGGCTGGCGGTCGCGGGATCCGTCGAGCAGGAGACGGCGTCGATCGTCCCGATGAAGGGCATGCGCGGCACCATCGCCGCGCGCATGCAGCAGAGCCTGACCGAGATGGCCCAGCTCACCCACGGGTTCGAGGTCGGCATGGACGCCGTCGTCGCGCTGCGGGCCGAGATGAAGCAGCAGTACGCGGATCTCGGCGTGCCGGTCCCCAGCCTCAACGACTTCATCGTGCGGGCTGCGTCGCTGGCCCTGCGCCAGCACCCGATCCTGAATGCGACGGTGATCGACAAGGAGATCCACCTGCTGGCCCGCATCCACATGGGCCTGGCGGTGGCCGTTCCCGGTGGCCTGATGGTGCCGGTGATCCGTGACGCGGATCGACTGTCGCTGCCGGAGCTTGCATCGGTCACGCGAGACCTCGCCGAGCGCTGCCGCAGCGGTTCGATCGGGCTGGACGAGCTCGAGGGCGGCACCTTCGCGGTCACGTCCCTCGGCACCTACGGCGTCGACATGTTCACTCCGGTCGTCAACCCCGGCAACGTCGGCATCCTCGGCGTCGGCCGCTTGCGCGACTCCGGCAAGTGGGAGGGCGACGCGTGGGTGCGCACCCAGGTGCTCACCCTGAGCCTGACCTTCGATCACCGCGCGGTCGACGGCGCGCCCGCGGCCGAGTACCTGCAGACGATGTCGGAGCTGCTCGCCCGTCCGCTCGTCCTCGTCTCCTAGGGGTTCGGCGTGCCGGCGATCTACCTGCTGCGCCACGGGCAGGCGAGTTTCGGCACCGATGACTATGACGTGCTGTCAACGCTGGGAGAGCGGCAGGCGGAGGTGGCCGGCCGGGAGCTGGCCCGCCGTGGCGTGCGGTCACCCGTGTTCGCCTCGGGCAGCCTGATCCGCCAGCGGGAGACGGCTCGGATCGCGGCGCGCGCCCTGGGCTCAGCCGCTGAGCCCGAGGTCGATGACCGCTTCGACGAGTTCGACGCGCATGGGGCGGTCAACGCGCATCTCGGGCGGCCCGACGCGACGGACGGCATGGACTCGGGGGAGTTCCAACGTCATCTCGACGAGGTGATGGCCGGGTGGATGGCGTCCGGGGATGCGCGGTGGCGGGAGTTCGTCGATGGCGCGATGGCGGCCCTCCAGCGGGTGGCCGAGCGGCTGCCGTCGGGGTCCGATGCGATCGTCGCGACCTCGGCCGGGGTGACGGCGGCGCTCGCCGGCCGGCTGCTCGACGCGGGGGCCGAAGGCGTCATCGGCATGAACCGGGTCAGCGTGAACGCGTCGATCACGACGGTGGTCTCGGGTGGCCGGGGCCTGTCGCTCGTCTCGTTCAACGACCATGCGCACCTGCTCGGGGAGCCCGGCCTGCGTACGAACCGCTGACCCACTGCGGTGCGTCAGTGGGCCATGAAGGCGAGCGGGTGTGGCTCGTTCGCGCCCGGTGGGTCGATCGGTGTGAGGAACACCAGCGTCGGTCGGATGCCGAGGTCGGTGAGCGCGGCCCGGAAGGACTCCATCGCCGGACTGAACCGATGGGCCTGCACCGCGGCGTCGTCCTCGTAGCGCTCGAAGACGCTGAAGGTCCCCGGCTCGTCCCGGTGCTCGTGGATGGCGAACAAGGTGGTACCGGGCTCGTTCGCCGACGCGCGTTGCAGCGCCTGGATCGCGGCCAGGGTGTCCGCGCGCCGGCCGGGCGGCGCCACCAGCGTCGAGAGCACGCCGGTCGCGGTCACGACGACTCGATCCAGCGCACCACGTCCGAGCCGTCCCACCCGTCTGCGAGCGAGGCGACCTTGCCGTAGAACGACTTCAGATGATCGCTGCCGACGTAGAGCTCGAGCATCCCGCCCACCACGTGCCGAGCATCGTGGAAGCGCACCTCCATTCCGCTCGACGAGGTCAGGGCCATCGTGAGCGGCATCCCCTGCTCGTCGAGTGCCGCGCTCGCGGCCTCGAGGTCGTCGACGAAGCAGGCGAAGTGGTTCACCTGACCGGGGGAGTCGTGCTCGAGCACCTCGCGCATCGACGCTGGCTCGCATTCATGGACCTGGATGAGCTCCAGCATCACCGGTCCCCACTGGCCGAAGGCGGCCGAGTGGTCGTAGATCGCCGGCTCGCCGTCGTGCCGGGCGACGACGGGCAGGTGCGGCCGCACGAGGAAGGGCCCGGCGCCGACCTTCTGGGCCCACTCGTGGCAAGCGGCCTCGAGGTCAGGAACGCGGTAGGCGATCTGGACCAACCGCGCGGGCAGGGCGCCCTGCGCCGGGTTTGCGGGGTTGCTCATGGGTCTCCGATCAGCCGGTGAAACAAAGTTACTGTAGGCCGTGACAAGTTGTGTAGGCTTTGCATCCGTTCCCAGGTGCCAGAGCGTCCAAGGAGTCGGCATGGCGAAGGTGTACAAGCATCCGATCTCGGGCTTCCTCTACTCCGTCAACGAGGTCGGCCTGGTCCGGGTGGACGACCCGGCCACCGGTCAGTACGGCGTCTTCGACGACAACGGGGTCTGGTACGAGGGCGAGATCATCGACGTCGACCGGCAGGCAGCCGGCTGGGTCGGTCGTACCCCGGAAGCGCGCGCCCTACGAGAGGCCAACTCGTGAGGCAGACCAGGGCAGTCCTGCTGGCCGAGCGGCCGGTCGGGACAGCGGTGGCGTCCGCGCTGACCCTTGGCACCATCGACCTGCCGGAACTCACGCCGGGCACGGCGTTGGTGCGCAACCTGTACATGAGCGTCGATCCCTCCACCCGGGGCCGCATGGATCCGGGGGAGAAGCAGTACACGACGAACTTCGAGATCGGCGGTCCGCTCGACGGCTCTGCCATCGGCGTCGTCGAGGAGTCGATGTCGGACCTCCTGCCGGTGGGGGCGACGGTGCGTCATCGAATGGGCTGGCGGGAGTACGCGGTCGTGAGCGACGCGGGTGCGACGGTCTGCGATCTCGCCAAGGCGCCCGCGATCTCCTGGCTGTCCTCGATGGGACAGACCGGCTTCACCGCATATGCCGGGCTGCTGCCGGTGGGCAGGGTCGCGCCCGGCGAGACGGTCTTCGTCACGGGTGCCGGCGGCGCGGTGGGCAGCATGGCCGGGCAGTTCGCCCGGCTGCTCGGTGCCGGTCGGGTCGTCGGCAGCGCTGGCGGCCCGGAGAAGTGCTCGTGGCTGCGCGAGGAGTGCGGGTTCGACCACGTCATCGACTACCGCAACGAGGACGTGCGAGCCGAGCTCGCGCAGGCCGCGCCGGACGGCATCGACCTCTTCTTCGACAACGTCGGCGGCTGGCAGATGGTTGCGGCCCTCCACAACATGAAGATCCACGGACGCGTCAGCATGTGCGGCGCCGTTTCGAACTTCGGCACCTCAGACCAGCCTTCGCTCGCCGAGCTGATCGAGGTGGTGCTCCGCCGCATCACGCTCCAGGGCTTCATCGTTCGTGACTTCGAGGAGCTCCGCCCGGAGTTCGAGGAGCGGGTGAGTGGCTGGCTGGCCAGTGGTGAGCTCGTGGATCGCGCGACCGTGGTCGAGGGCATCGCGAACGCCGGAGCCGGCCTCGAGGGCCTGCTCAACGGCGCGAACCTCGGCAAGGCGCTGATTCGGCTGTCAGAGTAGGAAGGGACCCGGAATGCCCGTGACCGTGGTCGACGACTCGCTGTTCGCCTCCGTCGAGCCGGTGGCTCTGCGCGGCTCCGCATGCCGCGACTGCGCGGCCACTGTCTTTCCCGCGATGGGGTCCTGTCCCGTGTGCGCGGGTGTCAGCGTCGAGGACGTGGCCCTTCCGACCGCGGGCACGGTCTGGTCGTGGACGACGCAGCGCTTCGAGCCGAAGCCGCCGTTCCGCACGGACGGCTTCACCCCGTTCAGCATCGGGTACGTCGATCTCGGACCGGTGATCGTCGAGGGCTGGCTGATCGGCCGCACCTCGTGGACGATCGGCGAGCCGGTGCGCCTGACGCTGGCGAAGGCCTGGACGGATGGTGACACCGTGGTGAACACGTTCGCGTTCGAGGCGGAGTCATGAGCGATTCGATCTACATCGTCGGCGCCGCCCGGACCGCGTTCGGACGGTTCGACGGCGAGGACAACGACCTCGCCGAGGATGCGGTTCGCGGGGCGCTTGCGGACTGTGGCCTGGCCTGGACGGACGTCGACTTCGCGGTCGGCGGCACCAATGGTGAGACCAAGCCCGACAATCTCGTGTCCCGGCTCGGGCTGACCGGCCTGCCGTTCGTCACCGTCAAGAACGGGTGCGCGACAGGCGGAGTCGCGCTCATGACCGCGCGCAACGGGCTGCTGGCCGAGGGCAGCGACATCGCCTGCGTCGTCGGCTACGACAACCATGCGCGCGGAGCCTTCAACGCCGCCCCGGCGCGCTATGGCATCGGCGACTGGTACGGCCAGACCGGGATGATGGTCACCACGTCGTACTTCGCGCTGAAGATCCAGCGGTACCTGCACGAGTACGGGATCGACCCGCGCACCCTCGGCTACGTCTCCGAGAAGGCGTTCGACTACGGGGCCGCGCACCCGTACGCGTGGCGGCGCAAGCCGATCACCGTCGACGAGGCTGTCGACGCCGACATGATCAACGACCCGCTCACGCGCTTCATGTTCTGCTCCCCGGACGCCGGAGCGGTCTCGCTCGTCCTGGCACGGGGATCGCGTGCGTTCGACCTGTGCGAGCGCCCGGTGCGGCTGGCGTCGGTGGCCCTGCGCGGACGCCGACCGGGCTCCTTCGAGGTCTTCTCGACGTGGCTGTCGCCGGGGGAGCGCACCAGCCCGTCGATCGACGCGGCGGCCGCGGCATTCGCCTCGGCCGGCGTCACCCCGGCGGACGTGCAGGTCGCCCAGCTCCAGGACACCGAGTCGGGCGCGGAGGTCATCCACCTGGCGGAGACCGGGCTCGTCGAGCACGGTGCGCAGGCCGAGGCCTACCGCAACGGCGACTTCGCTGATCGACGGACGCCTGCCGGTCAACACCGACGGCGGCCTGCTCGCCAACGGCGAGCCGGTGGGGGCCTCCGGGCTGCGTCAGGTGCACGAGGTGGTCCGCCAGCTGCAGGGCCGCGCCGACGGCAAGCAGGTGCCCGGCGATCCGTCCATCGGCTTCACCCATGTCTATGGCGCCCCGGGCATCAGTGCCTGCACGGTGCTCACCGTCGACTGATCGCGTTAGGAGCCTGACCGTGGCCGAGCTACGACCCCGCGCACTTGGAGGCGTGGCGCGCAGAGGTGCGCGCCTGGCTGGCATCCGTTGCGAGTCCGAAGACCGAGGAGGTCTTCGTATGGGGCGAGGGCGACCCGCGACTGCAGATCTTCCTGGCGATGAGCCACGAGGAGGAGGAGGCCTACCTCGATCGGGTGCGTGCGTATCGCAAGGCTCGATTCGACGCGGGCTACGGAGCGATCTCGCTGCCGGAGGAGTACGGAGGGGCGGGGCTGCCGAGTGTGTACTCGGTGGCGTTCGCGGACGAGGAGCGCGAGTTCAATGTGCCACCGTCCTCCGAGATCATCTCTGTGACGACGGGCCTGGTGGGCGCGGCCGTGAGCGTGTTCGGCACGCCCGAGCAGCGCGAGCGATTCGCGCGCTCCTTCCTTCGCACCGACGAGCTCTGCTGCCAGCTCTTCAGCGAGCCGGGGGCCGGATCCGACCTGGCCGGGCTGTCGACGAAGGCGATCCGCGACGGTGACGACTGGGTGATCACCGGCCAGAAGATCTGGAGCTCCAACGCGCAGTTCTCCGAGTTCGGCTTCCTGCTCGCCCGCACGAACCCCGATGTGGTCAAGCAGGGGGGCATCACCGCCTTCATCGTGCCCATGGACGCGGAGGGCGTCGACATCCGACCGATCCGCCAGATGAGCGGGCCGGCGACGTTCAACGAGGTGTTCCTCGACGGGGTGCGCGTCCCGGACTCGATGCGCATCGGTGACGTCGACGCCGGCTGGAAGGTGGCGCAGGCGACCCTCGGATTCGAGCGCACGTCGTCCGGGTCGGGGCACCGTCGCAAGGGCGGCACCGCCGACGACCTGGTGGCGCTGGCCCAGCACCTGGGCGTGAGCGCCGACCCGGTCACCCGCCAGGAGCTGGCGGACGTGTACATCCGGACTCGGCTGCACGCGGCCATGGTCGCGAAGGTGGCGCGGGCCACCGCATCCGGTGACAAGCCCGGCCCCGCAGGCTCGCTGGGCAAGTTGCTGGCGTCCGACAACCTGGTGCGCATCGGTGACTGCGCGTCGCACCTGCTGGGCATGGCGTTGGTGGCGGACACGGGGGAGTGGGGCGAGTTCGCCTGGTCCGACCACGTGCTCGGCGCCCCGGGCTACCGGCTGGCCGGCGGCACCGACGAGATCCAGCGCAACATCATCGCCGAGCGGGTGCTCGGACTGCCTGCCGAGCAGCGGATGGACAGGGCTCCGTTCAACCAGCTCGCCAAGTCCTAGGCATCGTCAGATTTGCACCGCTTCCCGGCCCAAATCCGCATCTCGCGAGCGGTTTGCCCGGTTTGCGATCGATTTGAACCGGGAAGCGGTGCAAATCTGAGTGGGACTACCAGGCGAGGAGGGTGGCGACCCGCTCCCGGTGGTACGGGGCGTCGCCGAGGAAGGCCGCGTCGTAGCGAGCGCGCCGGAAGTACAGGTGCGCGTCGTGCTCCCACGTGAACCCGATGCCGCCGTGCAGCTGCACCGCCTCGGCCGCCAGGTCCCGGTAGGAGTCCGAACCCCAGGCCTTGACGACCGACGCCTCGGCCGCGGGGTTCTCGACCTCCGTCCAGGTGACGCGCTCGAGTCCGGACCGCGCCATCTCCACGAGCATCAGGGCGTCGGCCATCCGGTGCTTGATCGCCTGGAAGCTGCCGATCTCCCGGTTGAACTGCCGGCGCACCTTCACGTACTCGAGGGTCATGTCGAAGCACCGCTGCATGCCACCGAGCTGGTCGGCGCCCACTGCGAGCAGCGCCACGTCGACACCGTCGCTGACGGCCGTGAGCCCGCCGCCGCCGTCGGTGAGAGGGACGGCTGTCGCGGCGTCGAAGGTGACTGACGCCGAGGGTCGCGAGAAGTCCAGGGACGGCAGCGGGGTGGCCGACGCGTCTGCGGCCTCCACCGCGAACACGTCCACGCCTGCCTCGCTGCGGGCCGCGACGACGAAGAAGGCGGCACTCGCACCGAACGGCACGAAGCGCACCGTTCCCGACACCGTGGCGCCGTCGGACGAGCAGCTGACGGCGTCGGGTGACCAGAGTCCTCGCGCGTCCATGATGGCCGGTGCCGCGATCTCGCCGCCGGCGATCCGCTCGAGGTAGGGAGTGGCCGGATTCCCACAGCCGGCGAGGATCTGGCCGGCCAGGACGGTACTCGACACGAAGGGCACGGGCGCCAGCGTGGCGCCGAGTTCCTCTGCCACGGCGAGCACCTCTGCCAGGCCGCCGAGGCCCCCCACCTCCTCCGGAAGCCCGACCCCGGCCAGTCCGATGTCCTCGGCCAGCAGCCGCCACAGGTCCGCATCGAGTCCGCTTGCGGAGTGCTCCAGCGCTCGTACGCCCTCGGGGTACCCCGCCTCGGCGGACGCCTCCCGGACGGTCTGCCGAAGCTCGCCGATCTCATCGGCATCGAGGGTGCTCAGGGGCAGGTCGCGCGCCATGGGACTCCGAGCGGTCGGGGGTTTCCGGAGAGTACGAACAGAAAGTCTATCCGCACGAGACCACCCCTGCTGAGCGGACGTGACCAAATGGAGACCATTGAGGACGTCCCGGAATGTTGGACGTTCAGGTATATTCCGAGCCACCTCTCTGCTCGGAAGGCGGAACCATGCGCAAGTCCCTCGTCGCCGCGGTCCTGATCGCGTCCTCTCTTGCACTCGCCTCGTGCGCCATGCCCGCTGACGACCCGAACTGGGACGCGGAGGCGGCCGCGGAGGGGGTCTTCGAAGAGGACGCGGAGGAGGACGCGGCGGCGGAGGCTGACGCGGCCGCGTCGGCAGTGGAGTCGCTCGCGAACCCGACCGACATCGGGGTCACTGTTCCGCTGTCAGCGGCGCCGGAGGCCGGAGCCCTGCTGGTCAGCGTCTCTGATGGCTCAGAGTTCGACACGATCCTCGCGGCGTCGATGGCCGAGGCGGCCGAGACCGCTGGTCTGAGCTTCCAGGAGGTCGCAGGAGTCGACCCGGCCGATGTCCTGAACACGGCGCCGGCGGCATTCGAGGAGGCCCTTGCGCTCGATCCCGCCGGCATCCGAATCTCGGGATTCTACGTGGACGCGATCGCTGAGGGACTTGCCGCGGCCGAATCTGCTGGGATCCCGGTGATCTGCACCGGCTGCGCGGGAGAGCCGTCCGGCGCGATCGTCGACACGAGCATCGACGGCGATGCGCAGAACACCGAATGGGCGCAGATCCTTTCCGCGTACGTGTACGCCAACAAGGGTCCCGAAGAAGACGCTGCGGTGGAGATCTTCACCCTTCCAGCGCCGGCGCTGGCCACCTTCACGAGTGCGTTCGTGGGCGACCTGTCCACGCTGTGTCGCGAGTGCTCAACGCTGGAGCAGCCGATCGACGAGACGACGATCGGTGACGTGCCGACGTTCGTGGCGGACACGATGAGTATCAGCCTGGGGCGGTGGGCTCTGCTGGAGTCCGGCTCCGTGTCCGGCGGCGTCGCCGATGCGCTTGCCACGGCTGTGCTGTTCGAGCCGACGGTCATCCTGGGCCGGGCGGCCAGCGCGGCGGACATCGCGATGATGCAGGCAACGACACCGTTGGAGGCGGCAGCGGTCGTTGAGTCCGACGAAGCGGCCGCGGCCTCGGAGGAGGCCGTCGCCGAAGGTGAGGCAGAGGAGGGCACGGACTTCAGCGCCACTGGCACTCCGGAAGAGGCTGCGGCGTTGCAGGCATGGACGGCACTCCCCGTGCCCGTGATGGGCTGGCGGATCGTCGACCAGTTCGCCCGGGTCCTCGTCGGAGACCCACTCGCCGACGGTCCGTTGCCCAGTCAGCTGATCACCCCGGCCAACGCGAATGATGTCGCGCTCGATGAGACGGGCAACTACATCGGCATTGCGGACTACCGTGATCAGTTCAAGACGCTCTGGGGCGTCCAGTAGGGATTTCGGTCATATCGGTCGGGGCGGGCGCCGCGGTGCCCGCCCCGACCTGTTGGAACTTGACGTGACATCCAGTTTCTTCCCGATCGGGAAGAACCAATATCGGCCCGCTCAGTCGTGGAATGAGGGAACCGCGGAAAAAAGTCTCGCAAAACCCTTCCCAATCGTAGGACGTACAGGTAATTTTGCGGCGCTCGGGTTCAACTGACCCTCGACTGGAAGAGAGATCCATGCGCAAGTCCATCGCAGCCGTCGCCCTCGTGGCGGCCAGCTCCCTCGCACTGCTCGGAATGGCGCCCGTTGCGTCCTCCGCACCGGCCGCGGTTCCCGCTGCTGACGGCGTGGAGATCGCCAACAAGATCGTCGCCAAGTACAGCCCCAACCCCAAGCGCATCGGGCCGACAACGCCGCTCACGAAGAAGCCCCCGCGGGGCAAGTTCGTCGTGATGCTGTCCAACGGTGGCGACGAGAACAAGGTCCTCGACGAGGGCATCATTGCGGCGGCGAAACTCCTCGGCTGGAAGTCGAAGGAGCTCGTGGGTGCCGTTGATCCCGAGACGCAGCGGAAGCTGTTCTCTCAGGCCATCTCGCTGAAGCCCAACTACATCCACATCTCCGGCATCGAGCCGTCCACCCTGTCGGATCTCCTCGTCAAGGCCAAGAAGCAGAAGATCGTCGTCGTCTGCTCTGCCTGCATGAGCAAGCCGGTCTCGGCGCTCGAGGACACTCACATCGCGGGTCCCCGTCAGCTCGACCTCTGGGGTCAGATGATCGCCGCGTACACGGTGGCCAACACCAAGGGCAAGGCGAACGTCCAGGGCATCACGGTTCCGCTCTACCCGATCCTGGTGCGCTTCGACCAGTCCTACGAGAAGAACCTCAAGCGTCTGTGCCCGACGTGCACCTACGAGGCGAACCCGCAGCAGCTCACTGACATCTTCGCGGGCAAGGTGCCCTCGGCGGTCGTGAGCATCATGAAGTCCAACCCGAGCACCAACTGGCTCGTGTCGGATCTCGGTGGCTGGATGGTCGGGGTGCCTGCCGCCCTGCAGTCGGCCGGACTCAATGGCAAGGCCCAGATCGGTGGTCTGACCGCCGGCAAGAGCAACATTCAGGGCCTCAAGGACGGCACGGAGTCGGCGTGGACCGGCTACTCGCTGCCGATCGTCGGCTGGACCGTCGTCGACTCCATGGCTCGCCACTCGGTGGGCATGCCGTACGACACCAAGGACCTGCCCACGCAGATCCTGACGCCGCAGAACATCAAGTCTGCTGTCCTCACGCCGCAGGGTGACTACCTGGGCGTCAAGGACTACCAGGCGCAGTTCAAGAAGCTGTGGCAGATCAAGTAGTACCTGCCGCGGTGAACTAGCGGAGGGGCCCGGTCCTCAAGGACCGGGCCCCTCCCCTTTGCCCGAGTATCTTTACTTGACGTTCAGTAACGGCTGATGCAGAATCGATCATCCCCGTCTTGAGGAGTCCCGTCCCATGACCGAACTGGCGTCCCCACAACGCGCATCCGCAGAGCCGCCGAGCCCGCGCTCACCCGGCACCAGCGTGCAGGAGTACCTCGACAACGACGCCCGTCCCGTGCCGGCCGTGCTCAGGTACGACATCAACGAGGACCTGGGCACCGAGCCCCTGGACGTGGACCGCTACATCTCCCGAGAGTTCCACGACCGCGAGGTCGAGAAGGTCTGGCGCCGGGTGTGGCAGTTCGTCTGCCGTGAGGACCACATCCCCAACGCCGGCGACCACGTCACGTACGACATCGCCGACGACAAGCTCATCATCATGCGCCAGGCCGACGGGAGCATCAAGGCGCTCTACAACGTGTGCCTGCATCGCGGCCGTGCGCTCCGTCAGGAGGGCGGCCGGGTGGGCGAGCTGCGCTGCCCCTTCCACGGCTTCTCCTGGAACATCGACGGCTCCTTCAAGTTCTGCCCCGCCCAGTGGGACTTCCCGCAGATCGACAAGGCGGAGTTCGGCCTGCCCGAGGCGAAGGTGGCCACCTGGAACGGCTTCGTGTTCATCAACATGGACCCCGACGCCGAGCCGCTCGAGGCCTTCCTCGGCTCGATGCTGAACGACTGGGATCGCTGGGACTACACCGATCGCTACGTCTACTCGCACTTCGGCGGCATCGTCGACTGCAACTGGAAGGTCGCAGGCGAGGCCTTCATCGAAGGCTTCCACTCACTGGCCACGCACCCGCAGATGATGGAGTGGCTCGGCGACGAGAACACCCAGTACGACGTCATCAAGGGCGAGAACTGGAACCGGCAGATCGTCCCGCAGGGCGTGCCCAGCCCGACCATCGCGAACCACATCTCCGAGCAGGAGGTGCTCGACTCGTACTACGAGACCCGAGCGTTCTACACACAGGGCAAGGGCCGCGACCTGGCCGCAGGTGACGACGGCACCCCGCAGGTGCCCGAAGGCTCGACGGCCCGGCGCGAGCTGGCGGCTGCAGATGCGCGGCGCCCTGCAGGAGATGTCCGGGACGGATCAGGATCACTGGACCGACTCCGAGCTGCTGGACGGCATCCAGTACTTCGTCTTCCCCAACTTCTACGTGTTCGCGGGCCCCCGCACCAATGCGGTCTATCGCTTCCGCCCCTACGGCAATGATCCCGACAAGTGCATCGCCGAGGTCTTCCTGCTCGCGCAGCCGCCGGCCGACGGCTCGCATCCGAAGCCTCCAGCGCCCCGCTGGCTGCAGCCGGGGGAGACGTTCTCCGACATCAAGGAGATCGGCCTGCTCGGCCCGGTGTTCGACCAGGACATGGCCAACATGCCGTTCATCCAGGAGGGCCTGAAGTCGCTGCGCGGACCCGGCATCCAGCTGGCCCGCTACCAGGAGAACCGGATCCGGCACTACCACGAGATCCTCGACGAGTGGCTCGCCCGCGACTAGTTGTCGTAGCGCAGGACGTAGCTGACGCGGTCCATCCGGGCCCGCCGGGCCACCCGCAGGAACGGGGTGCCGGCCGCATCGGCCGTCAGGCCGTCGCGGACGAGGACCGGGGACCCGGCCCGGATGCCGAGGATCTCCGCATCCTCGAGCGTTGCCGCGTCGGCGGAGATGGCCCGCCACACCGGGGTTGGCTCGCCGACCACCTCGTTGAGCTGTCCGTACAGGCCGGAGACCACGCTCCAGTCGCGTGCGGGGTCCTCGATGAGGTCACGTGGCGAACCACGAGCTCGACCACATCCACGCCACCCCGTTGACGACCAGGGCGTTGTCGATCCGCCACAGCGGCCCGTCGGGCAGTTCCAGCGACGCGTTGAGACGGCCGGCGGGCACCTTGGCGGCCCGCAGCAGGACGTCCTCGTAGGTGTAGCCCTGTTCGGCGATCTGGCTGGTGAGCCCGGCCACCAGCGAATCCGTGGACAGCCGCTGTGACAGGGGCAGCCGCACGATCGGGGCGCTGACGTAGGTGCCTGAGCCCTGCCGCGACTCGACGGCCCCGGCGCGTGCCAGCTCCTCGATGGCCCGACGGACGGTCAGCCGGTTGACGCCGAGCTCGTCGGCGAGGCGAGCCTCGCTGGGCAGCCGGTCCCCGGGCGCGTACGTGCCATCGGCGATCGACGCGGCGATCGCCTGGCGGACCCGCTCGTAGAGTGGCAACTCGGCCATGGCCGGACGCTACCGGGATCAGGCGTGCCCGTCGCGTCGGGGGCGACGACCGCGACCGGCACGGTAGTTTCTTTAGTCGGACTACAGTACTATCGCCGAATGTCCGAGAGCCTCGAGCAGCGCGTCCGTCGCCTCGAGGACCGGTTCGCCATCCAAGACCTCGTGGTCGCAGCTACGCCACCCTCCTCGACGATGCCCAGTGGGACGCCCTCGGCGAACTGTTCACCGACGGATGGCGTCTTCGCGCTCCCCGCACAGCACGACGACCGGACGTGCGGCGGTGGTCGAGAACTTCAAGGTGAAGCACGCGCCCTTCACCTGGACGTGGCATGACCCGCACGGCCAGTCGCGTCGAGTTCGTCGACGACGACCACGCCCGAGGCACCGTCATCGGCTACGCGGAGCTCGGCAACGCGGAGACGACCATCACTACGTCTATCCGCTACCAGGACGACTACCGCCGCGAGGACGGTCGGTGGCGGTTCGCCAGGCGCACGGTGCTGTCGCGTCTACGGCATGCCTCGCTGGACGACCGCGCGGCTGGCGGGCTCCAGTCCGCCGAGCGCAAGCGCTGGCCCGGACGCCCGAATGGTCCGGCGGAGCTGCCGGACTACGAGCGCCGCTTCCCCGGGTACCCCGGATGAGCGTGGCTCCCACCAGGAAGGTCGAGCTCGGCGGCGTCTACAACGTGCGCGACCTCGGCGGCTATCCAGGGGCCGATGGCCGGCTCGTCCGACGAGGCCTGCTGTTCCGCTCGTCGAGCCTGCACCGGCTGGCCGACGCGGAGGCCTGGCGGGACTTCGGCGCTCGCTGCGTCGTCGACCTGCGGTACGACCGCGAGCGAAGCGCGTTCCCGCTGCCTGACTTCATCAGCAACGAGACCCATGCGCCCCTCCTGCCGGACCACTGGCGCTCCGACCCGGTGGCCAAGCAGGGCCCGCGCCGAGGAGTTCCTCAGCGGGGTCTTCCACGGCATGCTCGAACTCGGCGGCGATTCGGTGCGCGAGATCCTGAAGGCGCTGGCACGAGCGGACGCCTATCCAGCCGTCTTCTTCTGCATGGCCGGCAAGGACCGCACGGGCGTCCTCGCCGCAATCCTGCTGTCGTTGCTCGGGGTGAGCGAGCGCGACATCGTCGAGGACTTCGAGCTGAGCGGCGACGAGGTCGTCGCGCTGGTCGACCACCTGCACACGCGGGAGGACTACGAGGACCACCCGATGATGAACCAGCCGATCGAGCTGCTGCGCGCGCCGCGCGGCGCCATGGAGCTGTTCCTCGCGGAGGTCGACGTCGTGTACGGCGGCCTGCCCGGGTACGTGCGCACCCTGAACGTCGACGCGGCAACCGTCGAGGCCCTGAAGGAACTACTGCTGGAGGAAGCGTGATCGAGCGTCGCGACCTCTACATCGACGGCGCAGTGGTCGGCGCCCGCCGGCCGGTGACGTCATCACCGTCGACGAGGCGGCCACCGGGGAGATCATCGGCACCGTGCCCGCCGGCGATCTGACGGACGCCGAGCGCGCCATCCTCGCGGCCCGTCGATCCGCGAACGAGTGGGCCGAGGTACCGATCGCCGAGCGTGCGGACATCGTGACGGCCATCGCCACCGGGCTGCGAGCGCGCGAGGCGGAGCTGGCGCGCGATCATGGCGCAGGAGGTGGGCACGCCGATCGCGATCGTCGGTCCGGGTCCAGGTGGGCCTGGCCGCCTCCGTCTTCGAGACCATCGCCGAGGCCGCGCGTGAGCTGCCGGCGGAGGAGCGGGTCGGCAACTCGACTGGTCATCCGGGTGCCGGCCGGCGTCGTCGGCGCGATCACTCCGTGGAACTACCCGCTGTACCAGCTCGCGGCCAAGGTCGGTCCGGCGCTGGCCGCCGGGCTGCCCGGTCGTGGTCAAGCCGAGCAGCGTGGCCCCGCTGGCGACCTTCGCGCTCGCGGACATCGTCGACGAACTGGGCCTGCCGGACGGCGTCTTCAACCTGATCTCCGGGCGCGGCGCCCTCGTCGGCGACCTGCTGTCCTCGCACCCGCAGGTGGACATGGTGAGCCTGACCGGATCCACCGGTGCGGGCGTGCAGGTGGCCCGGGCCGCCGCCGGCACCATCAAGAAGGTGGCCCTCGAGCTCGGCGGCAAGTCCGCCTTCCTGCTGGCCGAGGGCGCCGACATGGACGCCGCGATGGCTGCCGCCGTGCGTGGCTGCTTCATCAACAACGGCCAGACCTGCTCGGCGACCACCCGCCTGATCGTGCCGCAGTCGCTCCTCGCGGAAGTCGAGGAGCGAGTGGCCGCCCTCGTGGAGGCCATGCGGGTCGGCGATCCGCTGGACGAGAGCACGGACATCGGTCCGGTGGCCTCGGCGGCTCAGTTGCGGACGGTCAGCAAGTACATCGAGATCGGCATGGAGGAGGGCACCCTCATCACCGGCGGCCCCGGGCCGGTGGAGGGGCTGGACCGCGGCTACTTCGTCAAGCCCACCGTGTTCAGCCGGCTGGACCCCGGCGCGACGGTCGTCCAGGAGGAGATCTTCGGGCCGGTGCTGGCGATCGTCGCGTACGACGAGGGGATCGAGCAGGGCATCGCCTTCGCCAACGACAGCGACTTCGGCCTGTCCGGCTCGGTGTTCGCGGAGGACATCCCGACGGCCGTGTCGATCGCGCGGCGGCTGCGCACCGGCCAGGTCGCCGTCAACGGTGGCCGGTTCAACGCCAAGGCGCCCTTCGGCGGCTTCAAGCAGTCCGGTGTCGGCCGAGAGCTCGGTCACCATGGCCTGCTCGAGTACTTCGAGCTGTTGAGCATGCAGTTCCCGTCCGCCGACGACCTGGGCAGCTTCGGGCAGACCGTCTAGTGGCGGTCACGGTCGCGACGCCCGCCGAGATCCTGCTGGTCCGGCACGCGCAGCCGCAGCCGGACGGCACGCTGGACCCCGGACTGAGCGAGAACGGCCGGCGCCGAGGCGCGTGCGCTGGCCGATCACCTGGCCGACGTGCCCCTGGACGCGCTGTACTCCAGCCACCTGCGTCGGGCCGTGGAGACGGCCGAGCCGCTGGCGCGTGCGCGGGGGCTGGACATCCACGTAGACGAGGGCCTGCGGGAGTGGCGGTCCAACGCCACGCACTACGTCGGCACCGAGAACCTCGCGGATCCCTCGCGGACTGTCGCATTTCTCGAGGGGCGGTTCGAGGAGGGCTTCGTGCCACCCCACAACGCCGACGAGCTGCGCGCGACGATGGTCGCCACGGTGCGCCGGATCGGCCTGGCCCACCAGGGCCAGCGGGTCGTCGCCGTCAGCCACGGCGGGGCGAGTAACACCTTCCTGGCCGAGGTGGTCGGTAGTCCGAAACGGTTCTTCTACAACCCCGGCTACGTCTCGATCTCCCGCGTCCAGGTCTGGCCGGATGGCCGGTTCGTGCTGATGAGCATCAACGAGCCCGTTGCGGTGGGCGACGAGCACCGCGCGCTGATGCCCGGCGGCTGACGCTCGGCATCCCGCGACCACGCGGCCGGAAGTCGGGACCTTCGGCCCGAGGTGAGCCCTGCTGCCCTGTCCTAGCCTCTGAAGTCATCTAGATGACTTCCGGCCCACGGGCTGGAACCGTGGACCCCGGGAGCGTGCATGACCGAGCTGATCGCCGAAGAGCAGGACCTCGAGCTGGAGCGCGAGGTGCCGCAGTGGCTGCGGAGCGACGTCCTCGACGGCGCGGCCCGCGAGCAGGCGATGGACATGATGCGACGGCTGACCGTCCACCTCCGCAACAAGACGACGGACATGGCCGACTCCACCATGGAGGAGCCCATCGACAACTACCTCGACGAGGAGATCTTCCGGGCCGAGGTCGATCTGATCTTCAAGCGGATCCCGCTGCCGCTGGCCCTGTCCGCCGAGCTGGTGGGCAAGAACTCCTTCAAGGCCATCGAGGCGGTCGGCGTGCCCGGTGGTCATGACCCGCGACGCCAAGGGCGACGTGCACGCGATGCTCAACGTGTGCCGGCACCGCGGGGCACTCGTCTGCGAGGGGCGTGGCACGGCTCGTGCCCTGACCTGCTCGTACCACGCGTGGTCGTTCGCCATGGACGGCGAGCTCAAGGGCATCTACGGGGAGTCGACGTTCGGCGACATCGATCGGGAGCAGTCGAGGCCTGATCCAGCTCCCCGTCGTCGAGAGGCACGGCGTGATCTTCGTGTGCCTGACGCCCGGGCTCGAGATCGACATCGACTCCTGGCTCGGCGAGTGGGGCGAGCAGCTGGCCAGCCTCAAGCTGGACGAGTGCCACGTGTTCTCGTCGCGCATGATGCCGGGGCCGAACTGGAAGGCGACCATCGAGGGCTATCTCGAGGCCTACCACTTCGCGGCCACGCACCCGAACACCGTGTTCAAGGTCAACCACGGCAACACCATGGTCTTCGACGGCTTCGGCCCGCACGAGCGGCTCGGCTTCGCGCTGCGCACCATCGACGACGTCATGGATGGCTCGGAGGAGGACTGGGACCCGTCGCACCACGTCGGACCGATCTACTGGACGTTCCCTGGCCTGTCCATCGCGGGCGGCTGGCGCCAGCGGATGACGGTGGCCCTGTGCCTGCCCACGACGAAGGTCGACGAGTCGATCACGGAGCACCGGATCGTGGTGCGGCACCAGATCACCGACGACGTGAAGCACGACCTCGAGGTCATGCGCGACTGGTTCTACGACGTCGTCTACAACGAGGACTACCTGACCCAGTACGGCGTCCAGACCGGGGTGCGCGCCACCGGCGGACACACCCAGGTGTTCGGGCGCAACGAGATCGGCGTGCAGTACCTCCACCGGTCCATCAACCGGCTCATGAAGGAGAACCACCAGCCTGGCTACCGGCTGCCCGACGAGGTGTAGCCCCAAAGTGTCGCGGGCGCCCGGGTGCATTGACATCCGATAATTGGGGCACCATAGTTGTATAGACAACTTGGGCGCCGCGCTGGAGGCGTCCTCGACCCGCTGGGAGCCCGCGTGAACGAGATCGCCCCTGTCCTTGCCCCCGAGGTGCTCCCGGAGTACGTCGCCAGCTCCGTTCTCGACGGCGCGGCCCGGGAGGAGGCGATCCGGATGATGCTGCGCCTCGCGGAGCACGTCCGGAACAAGTCGACCGACCAGGCCGAGGACATCTGGGCGGAGCCGGTCGAGAACTACTACGACGAGGAGCTCTTCAAGGCGGAGCTCGACCTGATCTTCAAGCGGATCCCGCTGCCGCTTGCCCTCTCCGCGGAGCTGCCGGGGAAGAACACCTACAAGGCGATGGACGCCGCGGGCGTGCCGGTGGTCATCACCCGGGACGCCAAGGGCGAGGTGCACGCGATGCTGAACATCTGCCGGCACCGCGGCGCGCTCATCTGCGGCGACGGGTACGGGGAGTCGCGTGCCCTCACCTGTCCCTACCACGCGTGGTCGTACGGCATGAACGGCGAACTGCGCGGGATCTACGGTGAATCGACCTTCGGCGAGTTCGACAAGTCTGAGCGCGGTCTCGTCCAGCTCCCGGTGGTTGAGTCAGCCGGCCTGATCTTCGTGTGCCTGACGCCGGGTCTGGAGATCGACATCGACTCGTGGCTGGGTGACTTCAAGCCGGTGCTCGAGGCGCTGAAGCTGGACGAGTGTCACGTCTTCTCGTCACGGAAGATGCCGGGGCCGAACTGGAAGGTGGTCATCGAGGGCTACCTGGAGGGCTACCACTTCGCCTCGCTGCACCCGAACACGGTATTCAAGACGAACCTGCAGCAACACGGCCATCTTCGACGGCTTCGGGGCGCACGAGCGAGTCGCCTTCGCGCTTCGCACACTCGAACGCGACATCGACGAGGACATCGCATCGCTCGATCCGTCCTCGCACGTCGGCTCGATCATCTGGCTGTTCCCCGGCATGTCGTTCGCGGGCGGCTGGCGCGAGCGGATGACGTGCGCGTTCGTGCTGCCGGGTGCGACGGTGGGGGAGTCGATGACCGAGCAGCGGGTGCTGACCCGGAAGCCGGTCACAGAGGAGAACCGTGAGGACCTCGAGGTGTTCCGCGACTTCTTCTACGACGTCACCTACGAGGAGGACTACCTCACCGGGTACGGCGTGCAGAAGGGCGTCAAGAACCTCGCCGGCACCACCCAGCTGTACGGCCGCAACGAGCCCGGCGTCCAGTACGCCCACCAGACCATCAACCGGCTGATGCAGGAGAACCACCAGCCCGGGTACCCGCTGCCGCGCCAGGCCTGAAATGTGGACGACCTACTTTCTGATTTCCATTGACGACGGCACCCGTCTGGTGTGAGATGGCCGGGCGGCGGTGCACCGACCGCCCACGACTGGCAGGGAGAGCTCATGGGTTCGTTGGACGGCAAGGTCGCGGTCATCACCGCCGGCAGCACGGGCATCGGCTTCGCCATCGCGAAGTCGTTCGTCGAGGAGGGCGCCTCCGTCGTGATCGGCAACCGATCCGAGGAGAAGGGTGCCCGCGCACTCGAGCGGCTTGACGCGGGCGACCGCGCGGCGTTCAAGGCGACGGACGTGCTCGACTGCGCCTCAGGTCGAAGCCCTCGTCGACTTCGCCGCCGAGAAGTACGGCACGGTCGACATCCTCGTGAACTGCGCCGGTGGCTCCGACGGCTGGGCGATGATCGACTCGCTCAGCAACGAGGCGTGGCAGAAGGCGTTCGACTGGAACTGCTCGTCGGCGTTCTGGGCCACCCGTCGCGCGCTGAAGTACATGCTGCCGCAGCAGTCCGGCCGGATCATCAACATCTCGTCCATCGAGGGCAAGCACGCCTCGAAGATGGCGGTCAGCCACTACATCATGGGCAAGCACGCCATGAACGGACTCACCAAGGCGACTGCGGCGGAGTACGCCCTGCAGGGCATCCGCTGCAACGCGATCTGCCCCGGTCCGATCGAGACGGAGCTCATGCAGGAGGCCGGCGCGCAGGTCGCCGAGGCCGCCGGCATCTCCTACGAGCAGTTCCTCCAGGAGTTCGCCAACGACACCATGACCAAGGAGCTCAACACGGTCGACCAGGTCGCCGGCATGGCCGTCCTGCTCGCCGGTCCGCTGGGCAACGGCATGACGGGCACGCTCTACAACGTGGACGCTGGCACGGTGCCCTACTAGGCCGACCGCCCCACCTGCTCGTGCGCCGCCGGACGATCCCTGGGCCCGGCGGCGCACGAATGTCCGGGCTCGAACGAACGCATGGAAGCGGAAGATGATGGTTGATTCGTGGCTCGTCGACTGGCAGCGGAACGAGCGGCTGCCGTACTACACGCGCGCCAACGCCGGGGAGGTGCTGCCGGACCCGGCCAGCCCGCTCGGCTGGACGCTGGTGTTCGAGGAGGGCCTGCTGCCCGGTTGGTACCGCGGCTTCGTCGAGTTCGGCATCTACGGCCCGGACGAGTTCAACACCCCGCCCAAGATCCCGATGGTCGGCATCTTCGGCGGCTACTTCTACCTCAACCTCTCGCACATGAGGCTGCTCGGGCTGCGGCTCGGCGCGAACCTCGAGGAGTTCGACGCGGGACTGCTCGGCTCGCACCCCGACACCCCGCCCTACGAGCCCCATCCCGATGACATCAATCCTGAGCTGTCGGCGAAGGCGGCTGCGACGATCGGCGAGATCCTCGGCCGCACCCGTTTCGAGGAGATCGACGAGGACCGCCGACGCACCGCGCGGCTGGCCGGCGAGCGGCCCGACCTGACGGCGCTGACCGACGCTGAACTCGTGGCGCGCGCTCGGTCGTTCGCCTGGGAGCTCGACAACGGGTTCGCCAGGCACGACTACTCGAGCCTGGCGTCCACCCTGGGGCCGGGCATCCTGGCCGGCCTCTGCGCGTCCGTCGGCCGCCCGGAACTGCAGCTGGAACTCATCTCCGGCCTGGGTGACGTCGACTCGGCGTCGCCGTCCTGGGGCCTGTGGCGGCTATCCCGCGAGGCCAACGCGTCCGCCGAGATCACTGCGCTCTTCGACGACGGTCCGGATGCGGTGCTGGCGGAGCTCAAGGACCCGCAGACCGAGAGCGCCCGCGCATTCGCGGAGTCGTTCGCAGAGTTCCTTCGGGAGTCCGGGTCACGTGGACCGAACGAGTGGGACATCCATGCGCTGTCGTGGGAGGCCGACCCCTTGCAGCCGCTGAAACTGGTGGCCGGGATCCGGAAGGCATCCGACGCTGACTCGCCGCAGGCGCGCCACGAGCGGCTCGAGGCGCGTCGGCAGGGTGCCGCCCAGCAGCTGCGCGACGCCCTGGCCGGCAACGACGAGGCGCTGGGGACCCTGGAGATGGCGCTCGCCTCGACCTCGCTGTGCGTGCCCGCTCGCGAGCGGACCAAGGCCACCTGCGTCGCCGTGATCAACGAGGTGCGGATGGCGGTCCGTGAGCTCGGGCGGCGAGGCGTGGCGGCCGGCCTGTTCGAAAAGCCCGAGGACGTCATGATGCTGCTCAGTGCACGAACTCGACGACTACGTGGCCGATCCGGCGTCGTTCCGTGAGGTCATCGCGGAGCGGCTCGCCGACTACGACGAGCTCTACGAGCTGGATCCGCCGTTCATCATCGCGTCGGACCCGCGGCCGCTTTCCCAGTGGCAGCGGCGCACCGAGCGCAGCATGCCCCTCCTGAAGGACGGCGACGTGCTCTCCGGGCTCGGCGGGGGCGCCGGTCGCTACACGGGACCCGCGCGGGTGCTGCATGACCCGTCCGACATGGCCAAGCTGGAGCCCGGTGACGTGCTCGTCGCCCCGTTCACCGATGCGGCATGGACGCCGCTCTTCCTCATCGCCGGAGCAGTCGTCGTCGACGTGGGCGCCATGAACTCCCACGCGGTCGTGGTCAGTCGGGAGCTGGGCATCCCGTCGGTGCTCTCGGTCACCACCGGCACCTCGCAGCTGGCCGACGGCATGGAGGTCACCGTCGACGGGGCGGCGGGCACCGTCACTGTCGATTCCACCGCTGGTGCGGCTACCGTCTGACCATGCCCTACGTCTACGAGGAGTACCGCGACCTGGTCGTGCTCGAGCGCGTCGAGGAGGCGGACGGGGTCGTCTGCATCCGCCTCGGGGCCCCGTCCGGTGAGCGGCTCCCGCTGTGGGAGCCCGGGGCGCACATCGACGTCCAGCTCGGCAACGGCGTGGAGCGCCAGTACTCGCTGTGCAGCCACTTCCACGCGGACACGTGGCGCATCGCGGTCCTCCGGGAGCCGAACAGCCGCGGTGGCTCGTCCTACGTCCACGACTCGATCCAGGCCGGGGACATGGTCAAGACGCGCGGGCCGCGCAACCACTTCCCGTTGGTGGCCGCCCCCTCGTACGTGTTCATCGGCGGTGGCATCGGCGTGACGCCCATGGTGCCGATGCTCGGCGAGGTCATCTTCGACAAGGGGGTGCCGTGGACCTTCTGGTACGGCGGTCGCACCCGCGCGTCAATGGCCTTCCACGACCGACTCGAGGCGCTGGGGGTGCACATCTGGCCTCAGGACGAGAAGGGGTTGCTGCCGCTCGACGACATCCTGCGGGACGCGCCGGCCGACGCCGCCGTCTACTGCTGCGGCCCGGAAGTGCTGATCGCGGCCGTCGAGCAGAAGTGCGCCGAGCTGGGTCGGCCGGCCCCGCACGTGGAGCGCTTCGCGGCCAAGGTCGTGGAGACGGCGGGGGATCCGGGCGACCACGAGTTCACCGTCGTGGTCAACAGCACCGGCCAGGAGTTCACCGTGCCGCGCGACAAGAGCATCGTGGAGGTGCTGCTGGCCAACGACGTGCGCGTGATGACCTCCTGCGCCGAGGGCGTCTGCGGCACTTGCGAGACGAAGGTCATCGAGGGGGAGATCGTGCACCGCGACTCCCTGTTGTCCGAGGAGGACAAGGAGGAGGGGCTGTACATGATGCCCTGTGTCTCCCGCTGCAAGGGAGATCGGCTGGTGCTGGACATCTGAGCCGCGCTCCGACTGGCGCAGAAACCTACGGTAGCGTAACCTACGGGTGAGTAACTTAGGTCGAGGAGGAGCCATGGACGAGAAGCCGCGCCTGCGGGGCGTGCTGCACGCCGTCGTGGCACCGCTGGCCCTCGTCGGCGGCATCGTCCTCGTCCTGCTCGCGAGCACCCCGGGGGCTCGGATCGCCGCCGGCCTGTTCGCGCTGACCAGCGTCGTGCTGTTCGCCACCTCGGCCACGTACCACCTGGGCAACTGGGTGCCGCGTACGAAGGCCCTGCTCCGGCGGATGGACCACACCAACATCTTCCTGATCATCGCGGGCACCTACACCCCGCTCTCGCTACTTCTCCTGCCCACCGAGCAGGCGTGGGTGCTGCTCAGCGTGGTGTGGACCGGGGCGATCGCCGGGGTGCTGATCCGGAACTTCTGGCTGACCGCGCCCCGCTGGGTCTACGTGCCGATCTACGTAGCCCTGGGCTGGGCTGCGCTGTTCTACCTGCCGTCCTTCGCAGGCGCGGGGGCCCTCATCCTCGGCCTGATCGTGGCCGGCGGCCTGCTCTACACCCTCGGCGCCGTCGTGTACGCCACCAAGTGGCCGAAGCTGAGCCCCACGTGGTTCGGGTTCCACGAGATGTTCCATTCCTTCACCATCGCCGCCTTCGTGGCGCACTTCTCGGCCATCGCGCTGACACTGGTCAGATTCGCCTGATCACGGCATCCTGAGCGGGTAGCGGACCCGTTCGACCAAGGTCCTTGGAAGTCCTAATAGTGGTTGCGCGAGTTGTCTAGACAAGTTACCGTGGGCGACGCTTGCCCCGACCTGCGCCGTACGCCCGAGAGGACCCTCGATGACGACTCCCTTCGTCCCCCCGACCCGTGGTGACGGGCCCCTGCGCTTCGCCCCCGAGATCCCCAACACCCCGGGCAAGTCGGAGACGATCCCGTCGTCCTGGTACACCGACCCCGAGCGGTTCGAGCTCGAGCGCAAGTACGTGCTGAACCCGAGCTGGCAGATCATGTGCCGCTCCGAGCAGCTCGTTCAGCCCGGCGACCACGTCGTCTGGGAGGGCCACGGCGAGACCATCGTCATCACCCGCAAGAAGGACGGCAGCCTCGGCGGCTTCCACAACGTGTGCCTGCATCGCGGCGCCCGCATCGTTCGCGACTCGGGGGAGTGCGCGCGGCGCTTCAAGTGCCCGTGGCACGACTGGGTCTACGACTTCGACGGCAAGGTTGTCGGCGTGCCGGATCGCGAGGACTTCGACCAGGACATCCTCGGTGGCCTGCAGGCGCATCAGGTGGAGCTGGCCGAGTGGGGCGGCTGGGTCTGGGGCGTGCTCGCCGGACCCGGCGTGGCGCCGCCGCTGGACGAGTGGCTGGGCGAGGACATCCTCGTCGACCTCGGGGCCTACCGCATGGAGGACATGTTCCTCAAGGAGAAGCTCACCTGGTACGTCGACGTGAACTGGAAGGTCGTCGTCGACGCCTTCAACGAGTTCTACCACGCACCTGCGCTGCACCACATCCCGCCGCAGGACGTCAAGGACGGCCGCGAGATGCGCATCTTCGAGTTCGATCGGCACTCGATGATGGTCGTTCCGCTGAAGGGCGCACTGCCCAAGCTGCAGGAGAACCCGGACCATCAGTCCGTGGCCATCTGCCACTACACGATCTTCCCGACGGGCGTGTTCAACAACAACCCGGAGCACCTGCAGCTGTTCCGCTCGGTTCCGATCGCGCACAACAAGACCCGCTTCGAGACCTGGGAACTCTGGTACAAGACCGATGATCCCGACTACATCGCACGTACCCAGCGGCACTGGGACCACCTGAAGATCGTCGTGGGAGAGGACGTGTGGACGTGGGAGGACGTGGCGGCCGCGGCCAAGTCGTCCTACTACAAGGAGAACTTCTTCAACGACCGCGAGTGCAAGATCCCGTTCTTCCACAACCAGGTGAACCGGATCATCGAAGAGGGCATTGCGCGTGACCTCTCTGGCAACTGACGTCGCGCCCGTCCTTTCGGACTTCACCTTCTCCTTCAACTGCCTTCCCGAGGTCCCGCTCGAGGAACGGTTCGCGGCGGCCCGCGCGGCGGGCTTCACCGACGTCGGCATCAGCATCCGGTGGCTGGGGCTGTGGCTGAAGGACGGCCATGACCTCGACGAGTTCGAGTCGCTGCTCACGAGCAACGGTTTGCGACTCACGGAGCTCGAGGCCGTCCGGGTCATGCAGGAGGAGCCCGACCCGAAGCTCGAGCTGTCGGCGGTGCTGGCCGAGCGGTTCCGTCCCGCACGACTGCAGTCGGTCGCCCCGTACGCGGGCACCCTGGACGACGCAGCCACGCGCTCAGGCGCGGTGGCCGACCAGTTCGCTCAGTGGGGCGTCGATGTCGTCCTGGAGCCGCTGCCCTTCACCAACATGCAGACGCCCGCTGACGCTGCGGCGATCATCCTTCGCGCGGATCGCGCGAACCTCTCGATGTGCATGGACGTGTGGCACCTCTATCGCATGGGCCTGGGACTGGAGCACCTCGAGGGCCTGTGGCCCTGCATCTCCACGGTGCAGTTCAACGACGGCACGATCACGTCGCAGCTGCCCGATGACCTTCTCGAGGACTGCCTGGTGAACCGCATCGTCCCAGGTCAGGGCGAGTTCGCGCTGGTCGAGCTGGTCCGTCAGCGCAACGCCCACCGGCCCGACTCGACCTTCTCGGTCGAGGTCATCTCCTCAGCACTTCATCAGCAGGATTCCTTCACCTCGGCTCAGCAGATCGCGGACGGCATCGAAGCGGTCCTTGCTGCCAGCCGCTGACCCCGCACCGACGAAAGGGCACTCATGACCAGCTACCGCGTGGACGGACTCCGCTTCCCGGATCGTCACGACATCGAGCAGATGATGTTCCGGTATGCCAAGGCCGCTGACATGGCTGACATCGAGACTCAGCTGACCTGCTTTCATCCAGACGCCCGGGTGAACTTCAGCGGCACCTGGCTCGAGGGCCATGAGGCACTGCGTGAGGCCTGGAAGAACGCCTACACGCGCTACGCCCAGACCTCCCACGCCGTCACGAACATCTCCATCACGTTCACCGGCACCGATGACGCCGAGGCCGAGAGCCTGATCACCGCGTGGCACCGCGGCGCCGACGGCAAGGAGTGGACCCTTCATGGCCGGTACCTCGACACCTGGTACAAGAGCGTCGAGGGCTGGAAGATGAGCACCCGCGTCATTGTCGCCGCGGGTGCGGAGGGGCGCGATGAGTCGACCCTCACCATGATGGAGCGCCTGACCTTGAGCGACGGGCACTGATGGCGCGGATGCAGGGCCTGGCGGCCGTCGTCACGGGCGGCGCGCGCGGGATCGGCGAGGGCATCGTCCGCCGCTATGTAGTCGAGGGCGCCCGGTGCGTGATCGCGGACATCGATGTCGAGGCGGGGGAACGACTCGCGGCGGAACTGGGCGACGCCGTGGTGTTCGTGCGCTGCGACGTGACCTCGGAGGATGACGTTGTCGCAGCCATCGACACCTGCATCGAGCGCTTCGGCGCCTTGGACGTCATGGTCAACAACGCGGGTGTCTCGGGCGTCACCGGACCGATCCAGGACACTGACCTAGCGGACTTCGAGCGCACGATGGCCATCCTGACCACGAGTGTGTTCCTCGGGACGAAGCACGCCATGCGGGTCATGAAGGAGCAGGGCGACGGGTCGATCATCAACACCGCCAGCACGGCGGGCGTGCAAGGCGGACTGGGCCCGCATGTCTACACGATGGCCAAGCACGCCGTCGTCGGGCTGTCGAAGTCCGTGGCCGTCGAGGCGGCTCCCCGGGGCATCCGAGTCAACGTGCTCTGCCCTGGGGCGACCCTGTCCTCGCTGACGGCTGCCATCGTGACCGGGGACAAGGACGCGCTCGATGCGGCCTACGAGCGGCTCTCGTCGAAGTACCCAGGCGGCAAGGCGCCGCGACCCGAGGACATGGCCAATGCCGCCGTCTGGCTGGGCAGCGACGAGGGCCGGTTCATGAACGGGTCCGTGATCATCATGGACGCAGGCAAGGAGGTCCTGTCGGATCGGGCCGCGAAGTTCTACCCCCTCGACTGACCCCCCGATGCTGCGTCACTCGTGGCTGGACAAATCGGACGCGAACCAGCCACAACTGCCGCAGCACAGGGTCAGCGTCCCGCGGTCGCCACTCCGGCCATCAGCTGCTCGTTCGCGACGCGCTTCTTCAGCAGTTCCTCGCCGCGGCTGACGAGGTCGGTCAGGCCGGCATCCATGGCGATCTCCAGCGCGGTCCCGAAGGCGTCGCTGGCCCGGGCGTACTCAGCCAGGACTGTGTCGAGGTGCAGGTCGGTCCCGGGGTGCAGGGCGTCGAGCGCCTTGCGCACGTCCTTGTGTCCACTGGCAGCCGCGACTTCAGTCGCGTAGTCGACATAGGCGGCCGTCTCCTCCTTCATCAGCGCGATCTCGGACCCGGCGCGGACGGCGGCCTGCCCGAGCACGGCCGCGATCATGTGCAGCCGGATCTGGTCGGTCGAATCGCTGAGCAGCGGCATGATCTCCCGGTTCAATTCCTCGGCGAGATCGCGCAGCAGTTGGGGGGTCGATGGGCGGATGTTCACCGGACAGCCTCCGGGGCGTAGGGCAGCGACAGTCCGATGCCGAGGAACAGGCTGCGGAAGTGGGTGATGGAGCCGAGCAGGTACGGCCCGAGGATGCCCCGGTGCTCGCCGCGGGAGATGGCCGCGGCGGCGTCGAGCATCTGCTCGAGCAGGTGCACCATGCCGAGCAGCATGAAGTAGCGGACGATCCGCGGATTGACCTGTTCCTCGGTGTAGCCGGTGAGGTCCCGGTAGATGGCGAGGAAGCCCTCCGGGTCCGGGTGGTACAGATGCGGCGGCATCGGGATCTGCAGGTAGTACCCGAGGTCCTGACGGGGATCGCCGATGTGGCCGAACTCCCAGTCGATCAGGACGGCGTCCTCACCCTCCAGCAGCAGGAAGTTGCCCGGCTGCGCGTCGCCGTGGACGAGTCCGAGCGGCACCGCCGGAGGACGGTTCGCCCGCATCTTGCGGCGCACGTAGCGCAGCACCGGGTCACTGTCGCCGTCGGCGTGCGCCTTCTCGAGGATGCGGTCGTAGATGCCCATCAGGTGGTCGATGTGCTCGTCCCAGCTGGCGGGCTGCTCGACGGTGCTGGCGATCAGGTCGACGGGGGTGGTGTGGATGCTCGCCACGATGGCGATGAAGTCGCGCCGCGCCTGCTCGAGGTCCGGGCCGGACTCGAGGAACGCCTGCATGGACGAGGTCGGGATCGCCTCGGAGATGATGCACTTGGTGCCGAAGTACTCGCCCGTGGCGTCGTAGTAGCGCGGTCGTGGGATGCGGAAGTTCGGGACGTCGGCGAGGGCGTTGAGCAGGATCCACTCGCGGTCGCGATCGCTGCGGAACACGGATCCCTCGATGCTGGGATCGCCGCGGAGCACGAGTTTCTCGGACGTGCCGTCGGCCCACGTCACGTCGGCGATCACTGTGTCGCGGCTGTAGCCGCCCGGGATCGGCTCTGCGCCCACGACCGTGGGTCCGCGCTCGGGCTCGACAGCGGTCAGGAACTCCTGCAGTCGGGCCGCATCCATCTACGCCTCTCCCGGTCGGTAGCTGAGGTCCGTGGTGTCGCGTGCGCCGCGCACGGTGTGCGGCCGAAGGGTGAAGTACTCGTCGGCGATCGGCTCGGTTCGGGTCCAGTCGACGACCTCAGTTCGGTGCGTCATCAGCCAGTGCCCGTCGCGCCGGGCGTAGCGGTCGATGTAGCGCCCGCAGATGAAGCGGTCGAAGTCATCCGTCGCGTGCTGGTGGAACGCCTGGAAGTACACCTCGCCGCTCGCGCTGTCATCGTCGATATGCAGATTGATCTGGCCCAGCAGGTGCTGTGTCGTGCGGTAGGCCGACAGCGCCCGCATGGCCATGGCTGCCATCTCGTCGGGCCCTCCGGTGAAGGAGCCGTAGTGCGTGGTCGCGTCGTCGGCGAACACGGAGCGGACGAGGGACTCGTCGAGCCGGTCCAGACCTCGCATGTAGGTGGCACACAGGGCGCGCAACGCGTTCTCGTCGAGAAGCCGCTGGACCTCGGGGTCACGGTCGGTCATGGCGCGAGGACACACTCCAGGTGGCCGAAGCCACGGTCGGCGGGATCGTCGAGATTGACGCACGTCGCGAACTGCTCGGCCCAGGCGTCCGGACGCTGCCGGAACCAGCCGGCCGGGTCGCCGACGTCGACGGGATGGGACACCTCCCACACCTCTCCCTCGTGGTGGTCCTCGCCGCGGAACACCCCGCGGCCCTGCCGGTCGGAGAAGCCGTCGTGGTAGCCGCCACCCTGCAGGTAGACGGGCGCTCCCACGGCGGTGAGCTCGTAGCGGTCGACGGCGCCGTCGGGGCGCACCATGTCGACCCGGCTGGAGACGGCCCGGGGCGTGCCACCCGCGCGCACCGCCTCGGCGCGCGCATCGACGTAATGCCAGGGCTGGCCGCCGTCGCGCGGGATGACGACCGCCTCGAGCGGCTCGAAGCTGCCGTCGGGCTGCAGGTGGAACTGCCAGAAGAGCACGCGGTCAGGCATCCGGATCATGGTCCACTGCCGCATGGCGAAGCCGCGCCGGGGATCGCGACCTGCGTCCGGTGCGATGGCCGCGGATGCGGAGCCGCCGGTACGTCCGATGCCCCAGGAGTGGTCGCGCACGCCGACCCAGGTGGCCGGATCCACGTCCAGCGTCCTGCCCGCGACGGTGATGGTTCCAGTGACGTCGCAGCACTGGTCGTAGTTGGTCCGGTCGTACACCTTGCGGCCGCCGGAGTAGCGGACGATGCGGTCCTCGAGGTACGGCTCGTGCAGCCCCTGCCAGGCCAGGTCGAACGTGATGCCGTACGGGTTCTCGCCGCAGGTCAGTCGCAGACGGGCGAGCGGCTCGAGGATCTCCAGGCGCAGCGGGCCGACCGCGAGGTCGTCGATGCCGGGGCGCAGCCGTCGCGACCAGCGCAGGTTGTGCTGCTTCCCGTCGAGGGACACGCAGGCGAAGCCGTCCATCACGTCGGTGTTGGCGTACAGGCGGAGGGCCGCGAAGAGGGAAGCGCCGGTCGCCTCGTCACCGAGGGTGAAGTAGAAGCCGTCGTTCCAGTGCACGGAGTCACTCGCCACTGAGTCGAAAGTGCCACCCTGCTGGTGGCGCGGGTACTCGTCCATTCGGGTGAGTCGACCGGCATCTGTCATGTCGGGAGCATAGCGGCTGCCGGGCTAGTTATGAGACAAAGTGTCCTATAGAGTGCCGGACATGAAGACCCTCATCCTCGGTGGCAGCACCTTCGTCGGTCGGCGCATGGTCGACCTCCTCGCCCGCGAGGGGCATGACGTGGCCGTCCTGAACCGTGGGCGGACGGCGTCCTCGCTGCCCGAGGGAGTCGACCGGATCGTCGGCGATCGGACCGATCCAGAGTCGATGCGCACCGCCCTGGCCGGAACCGAGTGGGATGCGGTCATCGACGTGTCCGGCTTCGTCATGGCGGCCGGCGGCGGCGAGTTCGAGCAGCTGATCGCGCTGCTCGACGGCAGCGTGGGAGCGTATGTCTTCGTCTCCTCGATCATGGCCTACGAGCCGAGCGGCATCATGCCGTGGCGCGAGGACGCACCCTCGACGTCCGACCCAGCCTCGACCTACGGCGGCTTCAAGGCGCACGCCGAGCAGGCGCTGCTGAGCCGCCACGCCGAGACCGGGTTCCCCGCTTCGGTTGCCCGACCCGCGGCCATCTACGGACCCGCCAACAACATCCACGACATGGAGACGGCCATGTTCCTGCGCCTGCGGCGCGGACTGCCCGTCCTCCTCCCGCATGAGGGGCTCGTCACCACCAGCTACGGCCACGTCGACGACCTGTGCCTGAATCTGCGCGAGATGGCCCAGCTGCCCGCTGCCGCGGGGGAGATCGTGAACATCACAGGGGAGGGGGCGTCGGCGCGCGCCTGGACGCTGCTGCTCGCCGACATCGTCGGCGCGGAGGCCGACATCGTCGAGATGCCCACCGGCTTCACGGAGGCCAAGCCCATCTACGGACACCTGTTCGGCGTGAAGCACCACGGCATCCTGTCGGTGGCCAAGGCCGAGGCACTCGGGCTCACCGTCGAGCGCGGGATCAAGCGTGGCTACGAGGAGACGTACGCCTGGTTCTGCGACTCGCCGCTGGTCGACGGTCCGGACCGGCTGGCCGACCCCATGTGGGGCGCGGGCTACGACTTCGGGCTCGAGGCCGAGGTGGCTGCGGCCCTGCGCGCCCGATGACCGAGATCGCTGCCCGGGTCCCCGACTCGGTGATCGAGGAGGCGATCTCGGCCGGCCTCGCCGATCCGTCGCTGGGAGCGCCCGAGCAGTGGTCCGCGGTGCAGGAGTACCTCGTGGGCCGTGGGCCAGACCCGTGGCCGGCGCGCCGCGCGCGCATGGCGTCCGAGGACGTGGGTGTCGACGTCCAGCGGGAGTGGCTCGCAGAGGACGTGGCGGCGGCTGCTCCGCTGATGGGCGCGTTCACCAGTCACGACACGAGCATCGAGCACGCCGTGGTCGAGGTCGAGGCCGAGGAGCAGGCCCGGCTGGCTGGGTGGCTGACCGAGCAGGCGGGGGAGCCGGTGGAGGTCGTCGAGGCGACCGTGATCGGGGGCGGGTTCTCGCGGCGGATGTGGCGGGCGACCCTGCGCCGTGGCGGCGTTGAGCATCGCGTCATCGTGCGCATCGAGCAGGGCGGGATGTTCGGCACCGACTCGGTGACCGAGGTCCGCGCGATGCGTGCCCTGCACGCGCGCAGGGTTCTCGGTGCCGAACGTGGAGCTGGTCGAGGACTCGGGCGCCGTGCTCGGCGAGCCGTTCTTCGTGATGGAGGAGGTGCCCGGCGTCGTCCGCCTCGACGACCAGGGGCTGGACGACATCATCCGGTCGGTGGCCGCGCTGCACGCGGTACCCGCAGCGGTGCTGGATCCCTCGGGTCGATCGGCCGAGCAGGTGGTCAGTGACAACATCGAGTACTGGCGGGCGATGTACCGCGCGCACGCGCCGGAGATCCCCCTCGTCGAGCACGGCGCTGACTGGCTGCATGAGCACCTGACGCCGACGGGACCGACGGTGATCGTGCACGGCGACGCTGGTCCCGGCAACGCGCTCTTCGACGCCGAGCGGGGGCTGACGACCATCGACTGGGAGTTCGCGCACGTCGGCGACGCTGCCGAGGACTGGGCCTACCTGGCGCTCATCCGCGGGCGTCGGATCATGGGTGCGGACGACTGGAAGGCACGCCTTGCCTCGGTGGCCGGGGTGACCTACTCGGACGAGCAATGGCGACTGTGGTTGGCGTACAACCACTTCCGCGGCGCGTGCGTGAACCTGTCTGCCCGTACGGTGTTCGAGAACGGACCGCGCCGGACGGCGGACCAGTTGGCCATCGGGGTGGCCGTCCACCTGCGCTTCCTGTCCCAGCTGGCCGAGATCACCTGCTCATGACTGACGCCCGGTACGTGCGCACGCGTGCGTCGGTCCACGAGGCCGTGTGCATCGTGCTCGTCTCGGAAGGACTCGGCGGGCTGACCGTGGATCGGCTGGCGGCGGAGTCGGGGGTCTCGCGAAGCACCATCTACCGCAACTGGCCGGACATGGCGGCCCTGGCGTGCGAGGTCTTCGACGAGCTCATGCATCGGGACGATCTGGCTTTCGACGGGGACGTCGCCACCGCGCTGCGCGCCTACCTCGCGGACTACGCGGAGCGGCTGAACGACCCGGTCTACCTCGCGGTTCTCGTCGCGCTCATCGACGGCTCCTCTCGGGACGTGACCTTCGCCGACGTCCATGCCCGCGCCTTCTCGCAGACGCGATCGCGTGCCGGCGCGATCGTCCGTCGGGGTCAGGTCGAGGGCACGATCGACGCCGGTCGGGACGTGCAGAGGTGCGTAGAGGACATGGTTGCGCCCTTCCTCTACCGGCGGCTGGTCCGTCAGGTCCGGATCACCTCCCGGCAGGTCGAGGCCCTCGCGTCCGAGCTCCTCGACCGATGGGCCCCATCCGGCTGACTGCTACAGGATCCGTCACAACCGGCGTGCCTTGCGACGGATCCCGTAGCAGTCGCCGGACGCGGAGCTACTCCTCCAGCGACCGCTGGCGGGCACCCTTGTCGTGGTAGTCGTACTCGGCGGCGACCTTCATCCCCTCGAAGATGAGGAAGCTCAGGCCCGGAACCTTCCACGTCTTACCGACGTGCTCGGCTCCCATCGACTCGTCGATCACGCTCGCGCTCATCTCCCACTGCAGCGCCAGCCCGTCCGGGCGTGACCAGAACTCACCGGTCGGGACGAGGACGAGGTCCGGGTACCGCTCGAGACCGTGCCCGAAGTACTCGCGGATCGCCGTCCACCCCTCCTTCAGTCCGCCCACGCTGTCCCACAGGGTCGGGTCGTCGGTGAGGTACTGCCTCGGCGCGTCCAGGTCCCCGCTCGACCACGCGGCGAACAGTTTCGTGGCGACGTCGATCCGGGCCAGGTCGGTTTCGTCGAACTCGCTCATGGTGCTCCTTGGCGGTGAGGGGAGGGGCTAGCCGGGCAGGAAGGTGCCGCCATTGGCGGTGAGGACGCGGCCGTTGACGAAGCCGGCGAGCGGTGAGGCGAGGTAGGCGACCGCGCTGGCGATCTCTTCGGGGGTGCCTGCGCGTCGAGCGGAGATGCCGGTGATCAACCGGTCGTGCCGCTCCGGCGTCATCCGCCCCTCGAGCAACTCCGTGCCCGCGGTGTACCCGGGGGCCACGATGTTGGCGGTGATCCCCTCCGGGCCCAGCTCCCGCATGAGGGACACCGCGTACGTCTCGAGTGCGCCCTTGGCCGACGCGTACGCCGGACTTCCCGTACCCATCTCAGCCGCGAACGATCCGATCGTCACGATGCGTGCTCCGGGGCGGCGCAGCAGCGGCTTGAGCCCCTCGGTCATGAGGACGACGCTGAGGGTGTTCGCGCGCCACGTGGACTCCCACGCGGACGCGACGTCGTCGAGCCCACCGGTGATCTTGGGCTGAGGGGACCCGGCGTTGTTGACCAGCACGTCGACCACGCCCAGCTCGTCGGTGGCCCACCGGGCGAACCCCTCGACTGCCGGGATATCGGACACGTCCACGGATCGGCAGTCCACGACGAGCTCCGGATGGGCGGACAGGAGGTCCGCGGCAACCCCCTCGAGCTTCTCCAGCCGGCGCCCGAGCAGGACGACCCGGCTGGCCGTCGCCGCGAGGGCGTGTGCGCACGCGGCGCCGATGCCCGTCCCGGCTCCCGTGATCACGACGACCCGTGGCTCGCGCATGGGTACCTCCGGGGCTGTGGCTGGTCACCGTCGACAAGTGCTAGGACGTCCGTATACATGACGACCAAGGACACGCTACCCTCCAAGCACTCACCCCGGAGGAGAAACATGACGACGTCCGTGATCATCGACGGTGCGCGCACCCCGATCGGCAAGCTGCTCGGTGCCTTCGCCTCACTGTCCGCCGTCGACCTCGGCGCCGCCGCCATCTCGGGCGCCCTCGAGCGCTCCGGTGTGACGCCCGACCAGGTGGACGCCGTCGTCTTCGGGCAGGTCCTGCAGGCGGGTGCGGGTCCCAACCCGGCACGCCAGGCGGCCGCGGCTGCCGGCCTGCCGATGTCGGTCCCGGCCGTGACGGTCAACAAGCTCTGCCTGTCCGGCCTGGTGGCAGTGGCCATGGCCGATCAGATGATCCGCAGCGGCCAGCATCAGGTGGTGGTGGCTGGTGGCATGGAGTCGATGACGGGCGCGCCGCATGTGCTCATGGGTGCGCGCCAGGGCTACAAGTACGGCCACACCACGGCGGCGGACGTCCTCGATCAGGATGCGCTCGTCTGCGCATTCGACGCGATCTCCATGGGCGCGGCCACCGAGAAGTACGGCGAGCCCTACGGCATCACCCGCGACGAGCAGGACGCCTTCGCCGCCCGATCGCACCGGCTCGCCGCGGAGGCCACCGAGTCGGGTCGGTTCGCCCAGGAGATCGTGCCGGTGGAGGTGAAGGGCCGCAAGGGCTCGGTGACGGTCACCGCCGATGAGGGCATCCGGGCGGCGACCACGGCGGAGTCGCTCGGCGGCCTGCGTCCGGCGTTCGCGAAGGACGGCACGATCACGGCCGGCAACGCCTCACAGCTGTCCGACGGCGCGGCGGCTCTCGTCGTCACGAGCAGGGAGTGGGCCGAGCAGCACGGACTCACGTGGATAGCGGAGATCCGGGCCCACGGCGAGGTGGCCGGCCCGGACCCCTCGCTCCTGCTCCAGCCCGCCAACGCCATCAAGGACGCACTGAAGCGGGATGGCGAGCTGACCGTCGAGGACCTCGACCTGGTCGAGATCAATGAGGCGTTCGCGAGCGTGGGCATCGCGTCGATGCGTGACCTCGGCGTCGACGAGGACAAGGTCAACGTGCACGGCGGCGCCATCGCCCTCGGCCACCCGGTGGGGATGAGCGGCGCCCGCATCCTGCTGTCGGCGGCGTACGAGCTGAAGAACCGCGGCGGTGGCACCGGCGCGGTGGCCCTCTGCGGTGGCGGTGGTCAGGGCGAGGCGATCGTCTTCACCACGCCTGCGGGCTAGCATCCGGAGGGTGTCGGACGTGCCCGCCGCCGCGCCTGCGCGCAGAGACGAGGCGGCGAAACTGGCCTATCGCGAGTTCGCCACGTCCGCGCTCTACATGGCGTTGGTCCTGCTCGCCGTCCTCGCAGCGCTTCCGGAGGACCGGCTGCCGGAGGGCTGGGCTGTGCTGGGGGTTCTGCTCGGAACGGCGATCGGGCTGATCCTCGCCCACTGGGTGGCGTTCAGGCTCGCTGCCCAACTGGCGGAGGAGACCGGTGTCTCCCCGGCGGAAGCGGCGCGCGAGGCCGGCGCCCAGCTTGCCGGCGGCATCCTGGTCGCGGTGATCGCGGCCGTTCCTCTCGCCCTCCTCCCGGGACCCGCGGCCGTGACGGTGTCGCTGGTGCTCCTGTCCGCACTGCCTGCTCTCGCGGGTGTGGCCATCGGCCGGCTGCGCGGCCGGTCGTGGGCGCGCAGCCTGCTGGCCGGACTTCTCGTGCTCGCGATCGCCCTGGTCGTCGTCACGATCAAGGCCCTGCTGGCAGGCCACTGAGCGGGGGAGAGGACCAGCTACCAGGGATAGAAGGGCGGCAGGTCCTCGGGTACGCGCCCGGTGAACTCGGCCGGACGCTTCTCCAGGAAGGCCGCCACGCCCTCCTTGCCATCGCCGATGCTCGCGTAGAACATCGCGAGCGACTCGACGAGGTGCGCCTGCAACGGGTCGGGCGCGGCGCTGTTGCGGTAGAGCATCTGGCGCATGAGGGCCGTCGCCACCGGCGACTTGCCGGCCACATAGCGCGCGGCCAGGGCGTACGCCGTGGGCAGCAGGTCGTCGGCCGACACCACCTCGCTGACCAGCCCGATCTCATGCGCCCGCTCAGCGTCGATGATGTCCGCGGAGTAGACGAGATCCAGCGCCCGGCTCAGGCCCACGATCCGCGGCAGGAACCACGTCGAGCACGCCTCGGGGACGATGCCGAGCCGGCCGAAGACGAAGCCGATCCGGGCCTTGTCCGAGGCGATGCGCACGTCCATGGGCAGGGTCATCGTGGCGCCGATCCCGACCGCGGCGCCGTTGATCGCCGCGATGACCGGCTTGGTGCAGCGGTAGATCGCCAGCGAGACCTGGCCGCCGGTGTCGCGGACCCCGTCGACGATGGCCGGGTCGTCGAAGCGCTCGACCACGTCCGACATCGTCGGTCGCTGGGACTCGTCGAGGCCGAAGACGTTGCCCGCGGACGACAGGTCCATGCCGGCGCAGAAGGCGCGGCCGCTGCCCGTGACCACGATCGCCGCGACGTCGTCGTCGGAGCTCGCACGATCGAACGCGGCAACGAGCTCGCGCGCCATCGTGACCGTGAAGGCGTTCATGTGGTCCGGCCGGTCCAGCCACAGGGTCAGGATCCCCTCGGCGACCTCGTAGCGCAGCGTCTCGTAGCTCATGCGACCCTCCGGGCGAACGAGGCGACGCTCCCGCGCACATGGTCGGTGCTGAGTCCGGCACGCTCGCGGATCCACTCCTGCTCGCCGATGATGTGCGTGGCCGCGTCGTCCAGCCCCAGCGGCAGGATCGGCGTGCGCCAGCCGCGCACCGCGAACGCCTCGAGGACGGCGCTGCCGAAGCCGCCGAGGATGGTGTGCTCCTCCAGGGTCACGATTCCGCAGGTCCCTGACGCCGCCTCGCGGATCGCCTCGGCGTTGAGCGGCTTGATCACCGGGCAGGTCAGCACCCGCACCGACAGGCCCTGGGGCTCGAGCTGGCTCGCCACCTCGAGGGCCTGCGTGACGATCGGACCGGCCACGAGCAGGGTCACATCGGACCCGTCGCGGATCAGCAGCGGCGCCCCGCTCGAGAGATCCGGCTGCTCCTCGTGCATACGCGGCTCCTTGTTCTTGCCGAGACGCAGGTACGCCGGCGACGGGTCCGCGAGGATCTGGTCCACGGCGGCAGCGCACTCGAGTGCGTCCGCGGGGGAGTAGACGCGCATGCCGGGCAGCGACCGCAGGATCGAGATGTCCTCGACCGCGTGATGGGTGTACCCGAGCGAGCCGTACGCCAGGCCGGCGCCGACGGAGACGATGGTCACGCCGAGGCCGTGGTAGCAGACGTCGTTGCGGATCTGCTCGAGCGGGCGCACGGTCGGGAAGTTGGCGATGGAGTAGACGAAGGGCCGCCGGCCGGCCGCCGCCATACCGGCCGCGACGCCGACCATCGACTGCTCGGCCACCCCGCAGTTCAGGAACTGCTTGGGGTACGAGTCGCCGAAGGCCGCCACGACGCCGAACCCGAGGTCGCCGACCAGCAGCATGATGTCCTTGTTGGTCTGCGCTTCCTCACTGAGCTTGCGGACGAATGCATCGCGCATGGTCAGTCCTCCGTCGTGTTCGTCTCGAGCTGGGCGATGGCCGCAGCGAGGTGCTCGTCGTTGGGGACGAGGGTGTGCCACTCCACCCGGTCCTCCATGAAGTCCACGCCCTTGCCCTTGGTGGTGTCGGCGATGACCGCCCGGGGACGTGCCCCGCGCGCACGTAGTGCCTCCGCGAGAGCCTCATGGTCGTGTCCGTCGACCTCGACGACCTCCCAGCCGAACGCGCGCCACTTGTCGGCGAACGGCTCGAGGCCGAGCACGTCCTCCGTCCTGCCGAGGATCTGCAGGCGGTTGCGGTCGATGACCACGGTGACGTTCGTCAGATCGTGGTGGGCGGCCATGAGGGCGGCCTCCCAGTTGCTGCCCTCGGCGCACTCGCCGTCGGAGAGCACGACGAAGACGCGCCGATCGACTCCGTTGAGCTGGTCGATCATCGCCCGGCCGACGCCGAACGGCAGTGCGTGCCCGAGCGCGCCGGTGGACAGCTCGACACCGGGAATACCGTGCGCGGTGACGTGGCCGCCCAGATGGGAGCCGTCGAGGTAGTAGTCATCGAGCCACTCGAGCGGGAAGTAGCCGGCGTGCGCCATCACGGCGTAGACGCCGGATGCCGAGTGGCCTTTGGAGACGAGGACGATGTCGCGGGACGGGTCCTCCGTCCGGTGCGGGTCGACGTCGGCGACCTCGCCGTAGAGCACCGCCAGGATGTCGATCACGGACAGCGCTGCTCCGATGTGCGAGGCACCGGACCGCGAGCACATGGTGAGCGCGCTGATCCGCGCCTGACGGGCGAGTTCGGTGGTCATGGACCCCTCCGGGTGCCTGTGACGAGAAATACTTGGACACCATATAGTCGGATAGGCGAGAATATGACCGTTTCGTCGACGTGCCCGTGGATCCCCGAGGAGAGCTGGATGAAGATCGCGGTGTGTGTGAAGCAGGTTCCGGACACGTGGGCGGAGAAGCGCCTGCGCCCCGAGGACTCCCTGCTCGACCGGGACTCGGCTGACGGGGTGATGAACGAGCTCGACGAGTACGCGGTCGAGGAGTCGTTGAAGCTGGTCGAGGCGCACGGCGGTGAGGTCGTGGTGGTCTCGATGGGCCCGGAGCGGGCCGCGGAGACGGTGCGCAAGGCGCTGAGCATGGGCGCGGACGCCGGCATCCACGTCGCCGATGACGGCCTGACCGGCTCGGATGCCCTCTCCACCAGTGCGGTGCTGGCCGCCGTGCTCAAGGATCGTGGGTTCGACCTGGTGGTGTTCGGGTCGGAGTCGACGGATGCGCGGATGTCGGTGGTGCCGGCGATGGTCGCGGAGCGGCTGGGCTGGGCGCAGCTGACGTTCGCGCAGAAGGTCGAGGTGTCCGGCTCGGAGGTCACGATCGAGCGGGTCGGCGAGGACGGGGTGGCGACGGTGACGGCGTCGATTCCGGCGGTGGTCAGCGTGGTGGAGAAGATCAACGAGCCGCGGTACCCGTCGTTCAAGGGGATCATGGCCGCGAAGAAGAAGCCCGTCGAGGCGGTGGCGATCCCGGACACGGGGCTGAGCGCCGCTGCTGTCGGAACCGCCGGGGCGTGGAGCACGGTGGCGGACTTCGCGGCGCGGCCGCCGAAGGCGGCGGGCACGGTCGTCGTGGACGATGGTGACGGCGGCGTGAAGATCGCCGGCTACCTGGCCGAGCACAAGTTCATCTAGGGAGACATGGCAATGGGTGATGTTCTGGTCCTCACGGAGGCCAAGGACGGGGTGGTCAAGAAGGCCACGCTGGAGCTGCTGACCCTGGCGCGCCGACTCGGGACACCGGTGGCGGTGTGGACCGCCGGCGCCCTGGACGACGCCGCCGTGGCCGCGCTCGGGGAGTATGGAGCGGTCCGCGTGCTGGTCGCGGACGTCCCCGCTGACCACCCGGTGGCTCCTGTGGCCGATGCCCTCGCGGCGGCAATGGTGGAGACGGATGCCGTCGCGGTGCTGATCGCGTCGACGGCGGACGGCAAGGAGATCGCCGGCCGGCTGGCGGTCAAGACGACCTCCGGGATCATCACCGACGCGGTGGACGTGTCGGCGGACCTGGTCGCGACGCAGAGCGTGTTCGGCGGGTCGACGGTGGTGCACTCGCAGGTCACGCACGGCACCCCGATCATCACGGTGCGCGGCAACGCCATCGCCCCCGAGCCGGCACCCACGACCTGTGAGCGGGTGGACCTGGACATCGTCGTGTCGCCGAGGTCGACCCTGGCCCGGATCACGGGTCGGACGGCGGCGGTCAAGGGCGGGCGTCCGGAGCTGACGGAGGCCGCGATCGTGGTCTCCGGCGGCCGCGGGGTCGGGTCGGCGGACGGCTTCTCGGTGATCGAGGCGCTGGCGGACGCCCTGGGCGCGGCGGTGGGGGCGTCGCGGGCGGCGACGGATGCCGGCTGGTACCCGCATCAGTTCCAGGTGGGGCAGACCGGCAAGACGGTCTCGCCGCAGCTGTACGTGGCGAACGGCATCTCGGGGGCGATCCAGCACCGGGCCGGGATGCAGACGTCGAAGACGATCGTGGTGGTCAACAAGGACCCGGAGGCGCCGATCTTCGAGCTGGCGGACTACGGCGTGGTGGGTGACCTGTTCCAGGTCGTCCCCCAACTGACCGACGAGATCGCGAAGAGGGCAGACTGAGATCAGGGATCGGATCCCGCAGGGGACCGATACGCGAGAGCGGGGTGCGATGAGTCGGGGCACGCCATGGGTCATGCGGACCTACGCGGGCCATTCGTCCGCGCACGAGTCCAACGTGCTCTACCGGCGCAACCTGGACAAGGGCCAGACCGGCCTGTCCATTGCGTTCGACCTGCCCACTCAGACGGGCTACGACCCCGACTCGCGGCTGGCCCGCGGTGAGGTCGGCAAGGTCGGGGTCCCGGTCGTCAACGTCGGCGACATGCGGGCCCTCCTCGAAGGTATCCCGCTCGACCGGATGAACACCTCCATGACCATCAACGCCACCGCGATGTGGCTGATGGCGCTCTACGTGACGGTGGCGGACGAGCAGGGGGCGGATCGGAGCGAACTCGCCGGCACCACCCAGAACGACATCATCAAGGAGTACCTGTCCCGCGGCACGTACGTCTTCCCGCCGGTGCCGTCGATGCGCCTCGTCACCGACATGATCGCCTGGTGCGTGCAGAACACGCCCAAGTGGAACCCGATCAACATCTGCTCGTACCACCTGCAGGAGGCGGGGGCGACCCCCGTGCAGGAGGTCGCCTTCTCGCTGAGCACCGCGATCGCCGTCCTCGATGCGGTGCGCGACTCCGGTCAGGTGCCCGCTGACAGGATGCGCGACGTCGTCGCCCGGATCTCCTTCTTCGTCAACGCGGGTGTCCGCTTCGTCGAGGAGACCTGCAAGATGCGGGCCTTCGTGCAGCTGTGGGAGGAGATCACCCGCGACCGCTACGGCGTCGAGGACGACAAGGCCCGTCGCTTCCGTTATGGCGTCCAGGTCAACTCCCTCGGCCTGACCGAGGCTCAGCCGGAGAACAACATCCAGCGCATCGTCCTCGAGATGCTCGGCGTCACGCTGTCGAAGGACGCACGGGCCCGAGCCATCCAGCTGCCGGCGTGGAACGAGGCGCTCGGCCTGCCCCGCCCGTGGGACCAGCAGTGGAGCCTGCGGATGCAGCAGGTGCTCGCCTTCGAGACCGACCTGCTCGAGTACGACGACATCTTCGCCGGCAGTCACGTCATCGAGGCCAAGGTGGACGAGATCGTCGAGGCTGCTCGGCTCGAGATGGCCCGCATCGAGGAGATGGGGGGCGCCGTCGCCGCTGTCGAGTCTGGCTACCTCAAGAGCGCCCTCGTCGCGTCGCACGCGGACCGGCGCCGGCGGGTGGAGTCGGGCGAGGAGGTCATCGTCGGCGTCAACCGGTACACCTCCACCGAGCCCAGCGGCCTGATGCTCGACATGGACACGGCGATCCAGCGCATCGACCCCAAGGTGGAGGAGCGCGCCGTGCTGGCCCTCGACGAATGGCGGGCGCAGCGCGATCCGACCGCAGTGGAACAGGCGCTGGCCCGGTTGCGAGCGGACGCGGCGACCCCCGTGAACCTCATGGACGCCTCACTCGGCTGTGCGCGCGCGGGCGTGACGACGGGGGAGTGGGCCGGCGTCCTGCGTGAGGTGTTCGGCGAGTACCGGGCGCCCACGGGCGTCACCGGCTCCGTCGGTGCGGGCGAGCGCGTCGGGCTCTCCGAGTTGCGCAGCGCCGTGGCGAGCGCTGGCGAGGAGTTCGGACACCGGCTCCGGTTGCTCGTCGCCAAGCCTGGCCTGGACGGGCACTCGAACGGCGCCGAGCAGGTGGCCGTCGCTGCCCGCGACGCCGGATTCGAGGTGGTGTACCAGGGCATCCGACTGACCGCCGAGCAGATCGTCGCTGCCGCCGTGCAGGAGGACGTCGACTGCGTGGGCCTGTCCATCCTCTCCGGCTCGCACCTCCAGTTGGTGCCCGAGGTGCTCGAAGGGCTGCGCTCGGCCGGTCTGGACGACGTGCCGGTGATCGTCGGTGGCATCATCCCCGAGCAGGACGCGCGCCGTCTGATCGATCAGGGCGTCGCGGCCGTGTTCACTCCCAAGGACTACGACCTCACTGCCGTGATGACACGCGTGCTCGACGTGATCCGGGCCAGTCGCAGCCGTCAACCCGCATGACCCCAAGCGCCTCATCGATACCGAACAGGAGTCCCATGTCCCAGCAGTTGCGCTCGCGTCGATCGAATCTGGCGGTGCCCGGATCCAGCCCGAAGATGCTGGAGAAGGCCAAGGGCCTGCCGGCCGACCAGGTGTTCATGGACATCGAGGACGCGGTCGCGCCGATCGCCAAGCCGGAGGCGCGCAAGAACATCGTGGCGGCGCTGAACGAGGGCGGCTACGACGGCAAGACGCGCGTGGTGCGGGTCAACGACTGGACGACGCAGTGGACGTACGCGGACGTGGTCGAGGTGGTCGAGGGCGCGGGCCCGAACCTGGACTGCATCATGCTGCCGAAGGTGCAGACCGCCGACCAGGTGGTGGCACTGGACCTGCTGCTGACCCAGATCGAGAAGTCGAACGGTCTCGAGGTCGGCCGGATCGGCATCGAGGCGCAGATCGAGAACGCGAAGGGCCTGATCAACGTCGACGCGATCGCGCAGGCGTCCCCGCGGGTGGAGACGATCATCTTCGGGCCGGCGGACTTCATGGCGAGCATCAACATGAAGTCCCTGGTGGTGGGGGAGCAGCCGCCGGGCTACGACGTGGGGGACGCGTACCACTACATCCTGATGCGGATCCTGATGGCGGCGCGGGCGTACGACAAGCAGGCGATCGACGGCCCGTACCTGGCGATCAAGGACCTCGAGGGCTACCGGCGGGTCGCGGGCCGGTCGGCGGCGTTGGGCTTCGACGGCAAGTGGGTGCTGCATCCGGATCAGGTGGCGGCGGCGAACGAGGTGTTCTCCCCGCGGCAGGACGACTACGACCACGCGGAGCTGATCCTGGACGCGTACGACTACTTCACGTCGGCGGAGGGCGGTGCCAAGGGCGCGGTGATGCTGGGTGACGAGATGATCGACGAGGCCTCCCGCAAGATGGCCCTCGTCATCTCCGCCAAGGGCCGCGCTGCAGGCATGCAGCGCACCAAGTCTTTCGAGAAGCCGGAGGCCTGATCATGGGACGCCTTGCCCAGACCGAGGGGCTCACCAGCGATCAGCGCGACATCCTCGCCGCCGTTCGGGAGTTCGTCGACAACGAGATCATCCCGGTGGCCAACGAGCTCGAGCATGCGGACGAGTACCCGCAGGCCATCGTCGACGGCCTGAAGGAGATGGGCGTCTTCGGGCTGATGATCCCGGAGGAGTACGGCGGCCTCGGCGAGTCGCTGCTCACCTACGCGCTCGTGGTCGAGGAGATCGCGCGCGGCTGGATGAGCGTCTCCGGTGTCATCAACACCCACTTCATCGTGGCCTACATGCTGATGCAGCACGGCACCGAGGAGCAGAAGCAGAACTACCTGCCGCGGATGGCGACGGGCGAGGTGCGAGGCGCCTTCTCGATGTCCGAGCCCGGCTGCGGGTCGGACGTAGCGGCCATCACCAGCAAGGCCGTGCGCGACGGCGACGACTACGTCCTCAACGGCCAGAAGATGTGGCTGACCAACGGCGGATCATCAACCCTCGTCGCGGTCCTCGTGCTCACCCCGGGCGAGGTGCCCGAGGGGGTCAGCGTCTACAAGCGGATGACGACCTTCCTCATCGAGAAGCCGTCCGGCTTCGGAGAGGTCCGGCCCGGACTGACCATCCCGGGCAAGATCGAGAAGATGGGCTACAAGGGCGTGGACACCACCGAACTGGTGATGGACAACCTGCGCCTGTCTGCCGACGACGTGCTGGGCGGGGAGCCGGGCAAGGGCTTCTACCAGATGATGGACGGGGTCGAGGTCGGCCGGGTGAACGTCGCCGCGCGGGCCTGCGGCCTTGCGCACCGGGCCTTCGAGCTGGGCGTCGACTACGCGCAGCAGCGGGTCACGTTCGGCAAGCCGATCGCGGAGCATCAGGCCGTGGCGTTCCGGCTGGCCGACATGGCCACCAAGGTCGAGGCGGCGCACCAGATGATGGTGATGGCCGCCCGCAAGAAGGACTCCGGCGAGCGCAACGACCTCGAGGCCGGCATGGCCAAGTACCTGGCCAGCGAGTACTGCCGGGACGTGGTCGAGGACTCGTTCCGCATCCACGGCGGATACGGCTACTCCAAGGAGTACGAGATCGAGCGCCTGTACCGGGAGGCCCCCATGCTGCTCATCGGCGAGGGCACCGCGGACATCCAGCGCATGATCATCGCCCGCCGCCTGCTCGAGGACTACAAGATCCGCACGTGAGCGACGCGGAGCTCATCCCGTGCGTCGGCGCCATCGTCCTCGACGGTGACGGCCGGATCCTGCTGATCCGCCGCGCGAATCCGCCCGCGCAGGGACTGTGGTCCCTGCCGGGGGGCCGGGTCGAGCCCGGGGAGGACTGGCCGGCCGCCTGTGAACGGGAGCTCCACGAGGAGACCGGACTGCGGGCCACCGTCGACCGACTGGTCGGAGAGGTCCGTCGGGATTCCCCACACGGCGGCATCTATGTCATCCGGGACTACCTGATGACCCTGCACCCCGGCGACCTGACCCCGACGGCGGGTGACGACGCCCTGGCCGCGGCCTGGTTCGCGCCGGGTGCGTTGGCCACCCTCGACACGAGTCAGGGGCTGGTCGAGGCACTCACCGAGTGGGGCGTCATCTGAGGGCGAGGTCCGCCCACACCGTCGTGCCCGAAGCGTCGCGCTCCCAGCCGGTGTCGATGCTCAGTTCGTCGACGATTGCCAGCCCCCGACCGTGTCCCTGCGTGGTGGCAGCGGATGCAGGTTCCGGATTCGCCGCCTCGCCGTGGTCGTGGACCGAGATGCGCATCGAGTCCGCTCGGAAGTCCAGCCGCAGCACGACCGGCGGACGGCCATGGCGGATTGCGTTGGCCGCCAGTTCGGAGCTCACCAGCACCGCGTCGTGGACGATGTCGTCCGCGAGGTCGCGCCGCCCGAGCTCGGTGGCCACGTGCTCGCGGGCCGCGCGAGCGGCGGTCAGGTCGGCCGGCAGCACCCACTCGATGATCACGAAGTCGTCCTACCCCCCGACGGTCACGGTCAAACCCGGCGGGGCCTAGTGTCCCTCACATGGCGCGGATCCTCGCGGTGGCCAACCAGAAGGGCGGCGTCGGGAAGACGACGACCGTCGTGAACCTGGCCGCTGCCCTGTCGGAGCGTGGCCAGCGGGTCCTGGTCGTCGATCTCGACGCTCAGGCGTGCGCGACCTTCTCCCTCGGCGTCGATCCTGAGGACCTCGAGCAGTCCGGCGCCGACGTCTTCATGAGCGACAGCGCGTCCACCAGGGTGCGCGATCTCCTGATCACCACGCCGGACGGGGCTGACCTGCTGCCCGCCTCGATGGAGTTGGCGGGGGCCGATCGAGCGCTGGCGAGCGTGATCGGCCGGGAGTACGTCGTGCGTGATGTGCTCCGCCCGATGGCGGATCGGTACGACTGGATCCTGCTGGACTGCTCACCCTCGCTCGGCATCGTCACCGTGAACGCGCTCACGGCCGCGGATTCCGTGCTTATCCCGCTGCAGTGCGAGACCTTGTCACATCGTGGCGTCGGCCAGCTGATGGAGACGATCGCCGACGTCCAGCGACTGACCAATCCCCGGCTTCGCGTGGCCGGGCTGCTGCCCACCCTTTTCGACGGTCGCACGACCCATGCGAAGGCGGTGCTGTCGGACCTCGGTCCGAGATACGGCGTGCCGGTCTTCGCGCCGATCCGACGCTCGATCCGGTTCGCCGAAGCGCCGGCCGCGGGGCGCAGCATCCTCGCGACGGCGAGCTCGTCACCTGCTGCCCAGGACTACCGGCGACTGGCGAGGGATCTCTCCGACGCCGAAGTAGCCTGAGGTCATGGGGAGCCGCGCGACTGGCCACACGTCGGAGCGGATGGCCGACCTCGCCCGACGCGAGCTCGTGCGAGAGTCCGGCGCGCTGTTCACGGGTGCGACGCTCGCTCTGCTCGCACTTGAAGCCCTGACGTGGGCTTTCGGCGACTTCCACCCGCTGGACATCGGGATCCTCGTCGTGTGGGCCACGAGTGCGGTGCTCGCCTGGCGGCGCTTGGTCCCGGGGCACGGCCTGCCGTGGTTGTGGGGGGCGCTCACCGCGGTCACCGCGGCCGCCCTGTGCGTTCAGTTGTCCACCGAGCAGTCGACGGTGCCGTTCGGCTATCTCCTCGTGGTCAGCGCCGTGTTCCCCCCGCTCACGCTGTTCTGGCGTCCCGTACTGGTGACCGGCGTGGTCATCGTGGCGTGCGTCGCCGGGCTCGGCTGGCTGGAACGGGATTCGGGGATGTGGCAGCCGCTGACCATCTCCGACGCGCTCCTGCAGGTGATCGCGGCGCTGCTGGGCGGGTCGGTCGCGCTCTACTTCCGGCGCCGCAGCCTGGCGACCACCGCTGACGCAACCTCGATTCTGGAGACGCGAGCGCTCACCGACGGGCTCACCGGAGTCCTGAACCGGCAGGGGATCGACGAACTCGGTCGGCGGCTCGTCGATCGAGCCGACGAGTCTGCCTTCGCCCTGTTCGTAGACATCAACGGGCTCAAGCAGGTCAACGACAGGCTCGGCCACGACATCGGTGACGACGTGATCCGCGATGTCGCGGTTGCCGCACGGCACGTCGTCCGCGCAAACGACCTGATCGGCCGGTGGGGCGGGGATGAGTTCGTCGTACTCGGCGTCGGGGCGATGCCCGATCCGAGCGTCGTCGAGTCGCGGATGCTCACGGTGCTGGCGTCCCTGGGCGCGACCCGGCAGTGGACCGACGGCGTCAGCGTCGGTGGTGCCTGCGGCACGCTGGACTTCGACGAGCTGATCGCCGCCGCGGATGCCGACATGTACGCCCGACGGGCGGGCCGGCGGGGGACTACTCCGCTGCGGTAGCGGACTGGCCGCCACGGGTGCGGCGCCGCTGACGGCGGCGGCGGGGCTTGTCCGCGGCCTCCGGCTCAGGAGACGTGCGGGCGACGGCGTCCGCCTTGTCGTGGTGCTTCTTGCCGTCGCTCTTCTCGTGCTTGGCGTCCTTGTGCTGGCCGTGCCCCTTGTGGCCGTCCTTGTGACCATGCCCGCGACCGCTGTCACGTCCCTTGGACTTGCCGCCGGTCTCGCCGAGGTCCTCGACCTCCTCCGCCGCCAGTCCCGCACGCGTGCGCTGGGCCTTCGGCAGGGTTCCGGTGGCGGTGGGCGGGATGTTCAGGCCGGTGTAGACGTGGGCGCTGGTCGAGTAGGTCTCGAGCGGGTCCTTGAAGGGCAGCTTGAGGGCACGATCGATCATCTGCCACCTGGCGACGTCCTCCCAGTCCACGAAGGTGACCGCGGTGCCGGAATGACCGGCCCGGCCGGTGCGCCCGATGCGGTGCAGGTAGGTGTTCTCGTCGTCGGGACACTCGTAGTTGACGACATGGGTGACGTTGTCGACGTCAATGCCGCGGGCCGCGACGTCGGTGGCGACCAGCACGTCGACCTTGCCGGTTCGGAACGCGCGCAGCGCCTGCTCACGGGCGCCCTGGCCGAGATCACCGTGCACGGTGCCGACGGCGAAGCCGCGCTCGGTCAGGTCGTCGCAGACCTTCTGTGCCTTGCGCTTGGTACGCGTGAAGATCATCGCCAGTTCGCGGCCGTCCGCCTGCAGGATGCGGGACAGCAGTTCGACCTTGTCCATCGGGTGGACGCGCCACACGTGCTGCTCGATCGCATCGACGGTCGCGTTCTCGTCGCCCATGTCGGCTGCGCGCAGGTGCAGGGGCTGGGTCATGTAGCGACGGGCCAGGTTGACGATCTGGCCGGGCATGGTGGCGGAGAAGAGCATGGTCTGACGCTGAGCCGGGAGCATCGCGACGATCCGCTCCACATCCGGGAGGAAGCCCATGTCCAGCATCTCGTCGGCCTCGTCGAGCACGAGGATCCGCACGCCGCTGAGGTCGAGGTCGCGCCGCTGCGCCAGGTCGATCAGGCGGCCGGGCGTACCGACGACGACGTCGACGCCCGCCTTGAGGGCGTCGATCTGAGGCTCGTAGGCGCGGCCGCCGTACACGGCGAGCACGCGGACCCCCTTGATGCGTCCGGCGCGATCGATGTCGGTGGCCACCTGGAGGCCGAGCTCGCGGGTCGGGCAGACGACGAGGGCCTGCGGGATGCGCTGACCAGGCTGGATGCTCTGCAGGATGGGCACGCCGAAGCCGAGCGTCTTCCCGGTGCCGGTCTTGGCCTGGCCGATGATGTCCGTTCCGCGCAGCGCGATCGGGATGCACTGCTGCTGGATCGGGAAGGCGTGGGTGATGCCGTCGGCGGTGAGCGCGTCCGCGATCTGCGGGTCGGCACCGAGTTCGGTGAAGGTCGGGGCGGTGGTGGGATCTACATTAGAAGTCATTTGAACCCATGGTATCGCCTGCGGGTGGGTAGCCTTTGCGCACCATGACTGACCAGGGCATCCCGGCTACCGCGCTGGAGACCGACGAGGAATACCGCGCCGCTGTCGTCGACCTGCTCGGGGTGCTGGCGTACGGCGAGCTCTCGGCATTCGAACGGCTCGCCGCCGACGCCGCGCTGGCACCGGACATCGACGACAAGGCCGCGATCGCGGGGATGGCCACCGCGGAGTACCGCCACTTCCTGGCCCTTCGGGACCGGCTGGCGGAGCTCGACGTCGATCCGGCGGCGGCGATGGGGCCGTTCCGCGCCGCCCTGGACGGATTCCACGCGCACACCGCCCCGAGCGACTGGCTCGAGGGCCTGGTCAAGGCCTACGTGGGCGACGGCATCGGCACCGACTTCTACAAGGAGATCGCGACCTTCCTCGATCCCCAGACCCGGGAGCTCGTGCTGGCGGTCTGCGACGACATGGGCAACTCGGAGTTCATCGTCGAGCGGGTGCGGTCGGCCATCGAGGCTGATCCCCGGCTGGCCGGGCGGCTGGCACTGTGGGGGCGCAGGCTGGTCGGGGAGGCGCTGTCCCAGGCGCAGCGAGTGGCCGCGGAGCGCGACGCCCTGTCCACCCTGCTGGTCGGGGGAGTGGACCGGCCGGGCACCGACCTTGCCGAGATCGGGCGCATGCTGGCGCGCCTCACCGACAATCACGCCCGCCGGATGGCCGCTCTCGGCCTGGCTGCCTGACCGATCGTCAGGAGCCGAAGCCCACGCGGCCCTTCGCGCTGGCTCCGACCTCCACGTAGGAGATCTTGGATCCGGGCACGAGCACGGTGCGCCCGCGGTCGTCCACCAGCTTGAGCGTCGCCCCGGCAGCGAGCGCGGCCTCGACCGCGGCGATGACGTCCTCGGGGTTGTCGGTGCTGTCGAGCGACACCTCGCGAGGGGTGTCCTGAACGCCGATCTTGATCTCCACGGCAGGTCCTTCCGAATGACGGTCGTAGCGGGGTGACGGTGCTGGGGTCATCGTGTCAGGCGTTAGTTCGCCTGCGGCGGATGGGTCAGCGGGAAGCCGCTGATACCGCGCCAGGCGAGGGACGAGATCAGTTCGACCGCCGTCTCCCGGTCGGGGCGCTGCCCGCTGATCCGCAGCCATCGGCGGGCAGCCACGTGCACCATGCCCTGCATGCCGGAGGCCAGCAGGAGCGCCTCGTCCTCGGCGAGACCGGTGTCCTCGGCGATGACTGCGGCCGTCATGCGGGCCAGGGCCAGGTCGGCCGCGTCCACGCGCTCGCGCACCGCCGGCTCGTGGGACATGTCGCCCTCGAACACCAGTCGGTAGGCGCCGTTGGGGTTGTCGACGAAGACCACGTAGGCGGTCACCATGGCGGCGACTCGGGTGGCGTTATCGGTCGTGCCGGTGAGCGCGGCGCGGGCGGCTGCCATCAGGTCCTCGATGCCCGCGTCGAGCAGTGCGAGGTAGAGGTCGAGCTTGCCCGGGAAGTGCTGGTAGAGCACCGGCTTCGACACCCCGGCCCGGTCGGCGATCTCGTCCATCGAGGCGGCGTGGTATCCGGAGGACGAGAACACGTCGAGGGCAGCTGCGAGCACCTGCTGCCGGCGCTGCTCGCGCGGCAGTCGCGGGGCTCGGGTCCCGTCGGTCGTGGTCACACGGGCATCCTACTCACGGGTAACAACCATTACCCTGAACTCGTGGACGTCCCGCCTGCCGCACCCGCCGAGGATTTGCTGCTCCCGACCCGGTCGCTGAGCGTGCGGCACCTGCCCGGAGCGGGGCCAGGCCTGCCCGCGGCCGTGTACGTGCACGGACTCGGCGGCTCCTCCCTGAACTGGACCGACCTCATGTACCGCCTGCGCGATCAGGTCGACGGCCATGCCCTCGACCTCGGCGGGTTCGGCGGGTCGCCGCCGCCGCGCGACGGGGACATGACGCCAGCGGGGCACGCGCGCGGAGTCGCCGAGTTGATCGAGTATCTCGAGGCGGCGCCCGTCCACCTGTTCGGCAACTCCCTCGGCGGTGCGGTGGCCCTGCAGCTGGCGGCCCGTCGTCCCGACCTGGTGCGCAGCCTCACGCTCATCTCGCCGGCGCTTCCGTCGGTCTTCGCGACGCGGTCCAACTTTCACCTGCCGGTGATCGCGGTGCCCGGCGTCGGTGAGCGACTGGTGCCCAAGTACCTCGAGGCGGATGCCGGCGGTCGGGTCCGCGCCAGTATCGACGTTACGTTCGCCGACCCGTCCCGGGTGCCCGCGGCACGGGTCGCGGAGACGGTCGAGGAGGTGCGCTCACGGGATCACCTGCCGTACGCATCCGACGCCTTCCTCCGCACCCTGCGCGGGCTGCTGCGCAGCTTCGTCGACCCTGGGCCCAACCGACCGTGGAAGCTCGCCGAACGGGTGACCTGTCCCACGCTGGTCGTCTACGGCCGCAAGGACCCGCTCGTCGACCCACGCAGCGCGCACCGGGTCACCCGACACTTCAGGGATGCACACGTCATGGTGCTGCCGGACTGCGGGCACGTCGCACAGATGGAGCATCCCGAGTTCGTCGCGGCCGCTTGGGAGCGCTTCTGCGCGTAGTCGGGTGGGCTCGCTTGTCCTGACGCACTTCCGCGAATCGGCAGTCGGACCACGCGACTCGGTGCCACAATCACGCGATGTTCCGAGGCGAATCGGGCGGTGAGGCGGGGGCATGCTGAGTGGCCCCCGCTCCGCGCGCAAGCGCGGGCGCGTCCCCGAGCGGACCGTGCTGCTCGTCGCCTCCTTCGGAGCATTCCTCGCGTTCCTCGACGCCACCATCGTCAACGTTGCGTTCCCGAACATCCGCGAGTCGTTCCCGGACGCGACCATCTCCTCGCTGTCCTGGATCCTCAACGCGTACAGCATCGTGTTCGCCGCGTTCCTGGTCGTCTCCGGGCGGCTGGCCGACCTGGTCGGACGTCGACGCGCCTTCACGGGTGGCGTGCTCCTGTTCACCCTGGCGTCGGTCGCCTGCGCGGTGGCTCCCACGGTGGAGGTGCTGATCCTCTTCCGCGTCTTCCAGGCCCTGGGCGCCGCGCTCCTCGTACCGGCCTCGCTCGCATTGGTGGTCGAGGGCTTCCCGCGCGAGCGGCGATCGCACGCCATCGGACTGTGGGGAGCATCGGCGGCACTGGCAGCGGGACTCGGCCCGCCGATCGGCGGCCTGCTGGTCGAGTGGCAGGACTGGCGATGGGCCTTCCTCGTCAACCTGCCGTTCGGCCTGGCCGCCCTGTGGGCGGGTCGTTCGCTGCTGGTCGAGAGCCGGGCCCCGGGTCGGCGACGACTGCCGGACCTGGTCGGCGCGTTCGTCTCGGCCGCGATGCTCGGGACGCTGACGCTCGGCATCGTCAAGGGCGAGGACTGGGGGTGGACCAGCCCCGCGGTGCTGGGCTGCTTCGTGGCGACCGCAGTTCTGCTGGCCGTCTTCGTCATCACGTCGCGGCGCCACCGTTCGCCTCTTCTGGATCCGGCCCTGCTCCGCGTGCGCGCCTTCGTCGTCGGGAACATCGCGACCATCGTCGCGGGCGTCGGTTTCTACGGATACCTGCTCACCAACATCTTGTGGCTCCAGTACGTCTGGGGCTACTCGGTCCTCGGCTCGGGCCTGGCTGTTGTCCCCGGCGCGCTGGTCGCGGCCGCGCTGGCCGCCTTCCTCGGCCCGTTCGCCCAGCGGCACGGTTACCGCAGGGTGATCGTGCCCGGCGCCCTGGTGTGGGCGGCCGCCTACTGGTGGTACCTCGCGCGAGTCGAGGTGACGCCGGACTTCTGGGGCGCCTGGCTGCCGGGACAGGTGCTGTCCGGCATCGGCGTAGGGGCCACCCTGCCGGTGCTGGGGAGCGCGGCGCTGGCGGCCGTGCCCGGAGGCCGGTTCGCCACCGCGTCCGCGGTCAACAACAGTGCTCGTCAGGTGGGCGCGGCGATCGGCATCGCGGTGCTGGTGGTCATCATCGGCACGCCGTCGCCGACCACGACGGTCGACGGGCTACGCAACGGCTGGGTGTTCACCGCCCTGTGCTTCGTCGCGACAGCCGTGATCGCGCTGTTCATCGGCAAGATCCGCGTGAGTGCGGACGACGAGACCGCGAGCGTTGAGGACTCGAGACCGGCGTCGGTGACGCTGCCGACGCCCACAGACTCCGGGGCTGGGTCGACGGGTGTCGGCTCGGCGCCCCTGCTGGCCCGCCTGCCCGACGCCGTGCGCCGACAGCTCGAGGACGCGGCAGTTCCGGTAGAGGTCAAGGGCGGTGAACTGCTCTTCTCCCAGGGCGACCCGGCCGAGGACGCCTACGTGGTCACGGCGGGCCTGCTCGACGTGGAGCAGGACGGCGTGACCGTTCGCCAGATCGGCGCGGGTGCGGTGCTGGGGGAGCTGGCGTTGCTGACCGGGGGCACGCGCTCCGCGTCCATCAGGGCGCGTCGCGACAGCCACCTGCTGAAAGTCGCGCACCCCGACTTCGAGCGCGTGGTTGGCGGCGACGCAACTGCCCTGCGGGCGCTCGCCGCCACGATGGCGCAGCAGCTGCAGGACTCGGCTCCGGCCGCCTCGCGCGCGCCCCGGCCGAGGGTCGTCTCTGTCGTCGGTGCGCACCGAGGAGCCGATGCCGGAGCCGTGGCCGATGCCCTGTGCCGGCAGTTGGCGCCGCACGTGTCCGTGGTCCAGCCCGGTGAGGTGGGGCCCGACGGGTTGGAGCGGGCCGAGCGCGACAACGACCTGGTGGTGCTCGTCGCGGCCGACCCCGCCGATGCCTGGTGGGGGACCTGCGTGCGCCAGGCGGACCTCGTCGTACTGGTCGCGTCCAGCCAGGAGGCGGTTCCGGAACAGAATCCCCTTGGACGTGCTGACTGCGACCTGGTGCTCGTCGGGCCGCCGGCGCCGGCCGAGCGGGTGCGTGGGTGGCAGGCCGTGCTCGACGCCTACCGCATCACTCAGGTCACCGGCTCCATGGAGACGGCGATCCGACCAATCGCCGCCCGGCTGAGCGGTCGATCCGTCGGCATGGTGATGGCGGGCGGCGGCGCTCGGGCGTTCGCGCACCTCGGCGTGCGCATGGAACTCGAGGACGCTGGCATCGTCATCGACCGCTTCGCTGGCGCGAGCCAGGGATCGATCATGGCGGCGCTGTCGGCATTCGGCATCGATGCCCGCGAGGGCGTGGAGGCGTGCTACCAGGAGTTCGTGCGCAACAACCCCTACAGCGACTTCACGCTGCCCACGGTGTCCCTCGTTCGCGGCCGACGCACGGAACGCGCCCTTGCGGGCCACTTCGGCGGCGTGAGCATCGAGGAGCTGCCCCGGCAGTTCCGCTGCGTGAGCACCGACCTCGTAGCCCGGGCTCCCTACGTCCACCGCACGGGCGATCTCACCTCTGCGGTGATGGCGTCGGTCAGCATCCCGGCACTCTTCCCGCCGCGGCGCGACGGCGGACGACTGCTGGTCGACGGTGGTGTGCTCGACAACCTGCCGGTGCACACCCTCAACGAGCGTGACGAAGGACCGGTCATCGCGGTGAACATCGGCATGGGCGGCGGGGGTCCGGCCCGACCGTCCGACGCGAGCGCGCAGCCGCGCGTGCGCATCCCGGCGCTGGGCGAGACGCTCATGCGCTCCCTCTTCATCGCCAGCGGCGGCGCGGTCCGCGAGGCGGTACAGGCCGGCGCCATCGTCGTGACCCCGTCGTCCATGGGGGTGGGGCTGCTGGAGTTCCACCAGCTCGACCGGATGGTCGAGTCGGGGCGGCAGGCCGGCCGGGCCCTCCTCGACGAGGCGGGACACCTGCTCACCTGAGGCGAGTTGATGCGGCGAGCGAGTCTCGAGAACCCCCTACCGGTCACCTCGGCCCCCGCCATGAAATGTGAGAGATGCGCGGAGCCCGTGGTCGGGCCTGTCAGGTGGCGTGCTGGCCTCGTGGGCAGCGGGTGGCACAGTGGCGGGTGTGACGTCTTCATCCCGAGATCCGAGGCTGGTGACTGTCCGCCGGGGAGGGTCGCTGAGCGACTCTGACCACCGGCTCCTGGTCACCTGGGCGGCTGCCTGCGCCGAGCGGACCTTGCCGCTGTTCGTGATGGGGTGTGCACAAGACACTCGGCCCGCCGACGCCTTGGCGGCCGCGAGGCGGTGGGCGGCCGGCGAATGCTCCATGGCGGACGCTCGGGCGGCTGCCGTGGCTGCCCACGCGGCCGCGCGTTCGACGAGTGGTCCGGGCGTTGCGGCCGCCCGGGCATGTGGCCATGCGGCGGCAGCCGCTCACATGGCTGACCATGCTCTCGGTGGGGCGTACTACGCGTTGCTGGCAATGGAGGCCAACGGGGCTTCACCGGAGCAGCTGGATGTCGAGCGGGTCTGGCAAGTGGAAGCGTTGCCCGGCCCCATCTCTGGCCTCGTGCTCTCAGACATGAGCCGCAGGGCCGCCAAGTTCAGGGACAAGTTCCGTCGCTGACCAGGTCTCTGACTCTCGTCTTACACATTTCATAGCGGGGCACCTCGGGAGTCCCTACGGTGTGGCACCTGACCCGTCACGAGGAGACCCCATGAAGTCACGCATCGTCGCAGTTCTCCTCCTGGCCGGCTCGATTGCGGTGATCCCCCTCGCGAGCGCGCACGCCGCGAACGACGACATCTCGGTGGTCTCGACGATCGAGGTCGGACTCAATCCGTGGGGCGTTGCCATCAGCCCGAACGCCGGGATCGTCGCGCTGGTGTCCGACGGCGACAGCGGCAACGTGACGGTGGTGAACCCGAGGAAGCGGGTGGTGACCAGCCAGATCCCGGTGGGCGGCACCCCGACGGGCGTGGTGTTCAGCCCGGACGGCTCCCTTGCCTACGTCGCCAACTACGACGGGTACGTCTCGGTGCTGAGTGTCCTCCCAGCGCCGGCGATCCTGGCGACAGTGAACATCGGCCTCGCCACGGCTGGTTCCGGGACGGCGAGCTACGGCATCGCGATCAGTCCGGACGGCTCCACCGTGTACGTCGCCAACCGGGGCTCGAACACGGTCTCGGTCGTGGACACGAGCAGTCGCGCCGAGGTAGCTGAGGTCGCGGTGGGCACGTATCCCACCGGCGTGGCCGTCAGTCCTGCAAATGACCGCGTGTATGTGACGAACTCCGGATCGAACACGGTCTCGGTGATCAGTACGGCCACGCGTGCTGTTATCGCGACGATCCCTGTCCAGGACGGTCCCGTGGGCGTTGTCTTCAACCCGAATGGGACACGTGCATTCGTGGCGAACTCGTCACTCAGCGGCGGTCGGACCATCTCAGTGGTGGACACCGGATCAAGTTCCGTCGTCAAGTCCATCGTCGGCGGTCCCAGGCCCTACGCGCTGGCCATGACCCCCAACGGGGCACAACTGCTCGTCACGAACCTCGTCAAGGGCGGACCCGGAACGGTCACGGTGATCAACACCAAGAAGGGCTCGATCGTCGACGAGGTCACGGTGGGCCCGGTTCCTCAGGGCATCGTGGTGGGGCCGCTGGCGACCTACGCGTATGTGACCAGCCTCTGGGGCGGCACGCTCACACTGCTCGGCCTGAAGTGATCGTGCACGACGCCCGGGCGTGACCGGGTCGTCGTGGTGCTCGCAGAGCTGGTGGCGGGATTAGCGGCACAGGCTCTCCCCGGGCGGACATACTGGCGAGGTGTCCGTCGGGAAGAGCGTGTCGTCGCCTGACCCGTCAGTGATTCCTCGCCCGTCGACAGGGCTCGCCATCGGTGTGCTGGTGGCATCCATCCTCGCCTGGGGCGGCCTGCTCGCCATCACGTATGCGCAGCAGGACATGGGGTCACCCTGGGCCATGCCGATGAGCGCCGCCTGGTCGCCGGCCCAGGCACTGCTGATGTTGACCATGTGGATCGTGATGATGGTCGCAATGATGCTGCCGTCGGCCTACCCCATGCTGGCGGCCTACGACCGGGCGGTACGAGCCGACGCGGGCAGTAGGCGATCGTCGGTCACGGCGTTCGCCGTGGGCTACCTGCATGTGCTGGGGCCTGTTCGCCGCTGTCGCCACGGGCCTGCAGTGGTGGCTGGTCGCCAATTCCGCGGTCGATTCGATGGGGGTGCTCACGCAGCCGGTCACTGCTGCTCTCGCGCTGATGGCCGCGGGCGTCTACGAACTGACGCCCATCAAGAGGGCCATGCTGGGCCGCTGCCGAGCACCACTGGGTTTCCTCGCCACGGAGTGGCGAGACGGACGGGCAGGCGCTTTGCGCATGGGGATTTCCCATGGCCGGAGCTGTCTGGCGTGCTGCTGGGCGATCATGCTGCTGCTCTTCGTCCTCGGGGTGATGAACCTGTGGTGGGTGCTGGCGATCGCCGGCGTCGTGGCGTGGGAGAAGTTGACTAGGTCGGCCGCCGTGCCTCGCATCGCGGGGGTTGCGTTCATCGGAGCGGGCGTCGCCGTGCTCCTGTTCTCGTCAACGGCCTGAGGAGGCGGCGATATGTGGCACGTCAGCGGTTCGTACTACGAGGCCTGCAACTGCCAGGTGGTGTGCCCGTGTCGGCGCGAGGGGGATCGTCCAGGAGGCCGGTCGACGTACGGCGAGTGCGACTTCGTCCTTTCCTGGTGGATCACCGAGGGCGACGTCGACGGCCGTGACCTCTCCGGCCGTCAGGCGGTGCTGGTGGGGCACTACTCGGATGATGAGCCGGGATCGCCCTGGACCGTCTCACTCATCGTCGACTCCGGCGCGACCAAAGCCGAGGTCGCCGACATGGCCGACATCTTCCTCGGTCGCCTGGGTGGCGACACCAGTCGTCAGTACGCGAACTCGATCGCTCAGGTACTCGGCACTCATCAGGCGGACATCGATCTCGTACACGAGAAGGGTCGCTGGCGGATCGGGGTCGAGAAGCGGATCGAGGTTCGATCTGTGACGCCCGCCGACGCCGAGGGACCGGTGTCGTGCGGTATTCCAGGACATCAGCAACCCGGGACCGAGATGGTGTCGGACGTGATCACCGTCGACCTGGACCAGTTCCAGTGGGATCTGACATCGCGCTGCTCATACGAGAGCCGCTTCGACTACTCGGGCTGAGGCGACTGCGCGAAGCGATCGGCCGCGGTCGCGGCCGGGAGAGCGGCGTCGAGGCGGGCGAGCCAGCCGGTCGCGCCGATCTCCACGTAGGTCTCTCGGGCGGCGTCGAGCAGGGAGGTGGCTTCTGCGCCACGCCCCTCGGCGATGAGCCAGCGTCCGAGGTCCTCCTGCGCGCGAGCTCGGTAGCCCAGCGCCCCGTAGGCATCGAGTTCCGCGATTCCTGCGCGCAGGTCCGACTCGACTGTCTCGGGATCGTCCCCGCGCAGTGCGCCGAGCAGGCCGCGCAGCCGCAGCCAGTGGGCCCGCACGCCGGGGGAGACGATGCTGGCCGGCGCCGTCTCCACCGGGGCCAGCAGGCGTTCTGCGATCTCAACGTCTCGCGCGGCGAGGGCGGCCTCGACCAGCGGCGGCCACTGGGTCACGAAGTCGTCGTCGATGCCCATCTGGGCTATGAGGTGCGGGAGACACTCGTCGGCGAGCGCCGCGGCACGTGGCGCATCGCCTTCGGCCAGGGCGTGGGCGATCTCCATGTCGAGGCGTATCGCCGTGTTGCCCTCCCCCTGCAGGTCCGTCATGTCGGCGATGGGCGGCAATGGCTCGCCGAGTGCGTCGGCCATCCGGTTCTCCAGGCAGACGGTCGCAGCGGCGAGCGACGGCAGCGTCATCGAGTCCTTCGCGTCATCGAGGCCGGTCTGCAACTCTGCCAGTCGACCGGCACTCCACAGCGCCAGCAGGTAGTTCAACGTCGTGTAGTCGACGTGGCCGGCGGTTGACGCCCGCCGGGCCACCTCGAGTCCCTCCTGTGCGACCTCGATCGCGGCCGGCAGGTCGCGGCTGGTGAGCATCGATGCCAGGTTGTTCAAGGCGTTGGCGAGCGGGACGCTCAGGTCGTTCTCTCTCGCGATCTGCGCGGCCAGCGTGGTGAGGCCCCGGGACGTGATCGGCGCGCCGGCGTTCCCATATCGAATCCCCAACATCATCAAGGCCATGGCGACTGCTTCCAGGTCACCGACCGCCTCGGCCAGCAGCAGGCGCCGCTCGGCAAAGCGATAGGCCTCGTCCGTCTCTCCTATGTCGAACAGCCCGTTCGCCATCGGGTAGGCAAGTTCCAGCAGGGCTCTGTCGCTGCCTGGCCGTAGCAGTAGGGCATCCCAGCGCGGTCGTACGAGGGCGAGGGCCTCGGCTGACTTGCCCAGGAAGATCAGGTTCGCAGCCTGGAGCCCGACGGCGATGCCCGCCTGGACCGGGTCGTCCATCAGGTCGAAGGCCTCTGCCGCCCGCGCGGCATGGTCCACGGCTCCGGAGTAGTCGCCCCCGTGCAGTGCGGCCCGTGCCGCAGCCAGGTTGAGCCGCCCCGTATCCGCCTGGGAATCGGCCCGCTCCAGCGCAGCGCGGTAGAGGCGCACCGCCTCCAGAGGCGCGGCCAGCGCGGCCGCTCGCTGTGCCGCTCGCTCCAGGTGCGCACACGCCCGGGTGGTGAGTTCCTCGGCGTCGTCGTCGCCCGCGGACGTGGCATCCACGGCGTCGAGCAGGTGCTGTGCCACCACGATCGACAGGTCCTCGTTCTCGGCGACAAGTCCCTCGAGGTACGCGGCTGCCGCGAGATGGCGCGCCTTGCGATCGCGTTTGGACTGAGTGGCGTAGGCGACCTGGCGGACGACGCCCTGCACGAAGGTGAACTGCCCGCGCTCGGCAGACCGCCGATCCTGAACGACCCCGAAGATCTCCCGCTGCTGCAACGAGCTCAGGGCATCGTCGATGCTCTCGAGGTCGGCATCAATGGCGACGAGGCCGTCGCGAGTGAACGAGTGGCCCAGCACGCTCGCGTCGGCCACCACCCGTCGCTCCAGGGGGGTGAGTGCATCGAGCCGAGCGGCGACCAGTGCCTGGAGCGAGGCCGGCGCACCTAGCGAGTCGAGGCTCGCGTCGACGCCGTCCGCTGCGACGTACCGCCCGTCGCGCGGCAGGACCGCATCTCGATCGATGAGCGCCCGCACAGTCTCCACTGCGAAGAGCGGGATGCCCTCGGCTCGTGCGACGAGCATGTCCCGAGCCTCCGGTGTCAGGCCCTTCACGAGTCCGTCGACGAGGATGGACATCGACGCGTCGTCGAGGGAGTTCAGGCGGATCACCGATGTGCGCCGACCACCAAGACCGGGCCGCCGGTCCAGCAGCTCGGGGCGGGCGATGGCCAGGACGAAAATGCCGAAGCGCGCGGTGCTGAGCAGGTGATCGACGAAGTCGAGCAGCGCGTCGTCCGCGTACTGGGCGTCGTCGATGACCAGTACGACGGGGTCCCCGCAGCCGACCCGGTCGAAGAAGGTCGTCCAGGCGGAGAAGAGGTCCTCGCGAGTGAAGGTGGCTGCGGACGTCTCGCCCAGGAGCGCAGACACGCGCGGCCGCAGCCAGTCCCGCTCGCCCTCGTCGCCGACACAGTCCGCCAGCCACGCCTCGAGCCGTTCGCCGACAACAGCGCCGGTGTCGGATTCCACGAGACCAAGCCGCCCGCGCACCGCCTCCGAGAGCGCCCAGAACGCCGCGCCGTCGCCATACGACAGGCACCTTCCGCGGTGCCACCAGACATTCGCCGTGAGCCCGTCGATGTACTTCTCGAACTCCCAGGCGAGGCGGGACTTGCCGATGCCCGGCTCCCCGTCGAGGACCAGGAGGCGCGGTTGGCCGCTGTCCTCAGTGGCGTGGAACAGCTCCTTGAGCAGCCGCAGGTCGCGATCCCTGCCGGTGAGCGGCGCCTCGAGACCGTCGACGCGCTGGCCACCGCCGACCTCGGCGATCACGACCCGCGCGCGCCACAGCTGCATGGGCTCGGCCTTGCCCTTGAGCTCGTGGCTGCCCTCGTCCCCGTACGAGATCGCGACCATGGTCAGGGAGCGGGTGCTGTCGTCGACCCACACCTGTCCGGGTGCAGCAGTCGACTGAACCCGCGCGGCCGTGTTGACGGCGTCCCCGGCGACCATGCCCTCGGCGGTGGCGCCCACGGTGACGGCCACCTCCCCGGTCACGACGCCGACGCGCATGGCGAGGTCTGGGACCTCGATGTCCTCGCCCATCGCGGCGATGGCCTGCACGAGTTCGAGTCCCGCACGCACGGCCCGTTCGGCGTCGTCCTCGTGGGCGATCGGGACGCCCCACACCGCCATCACCGCGTCGCCGATGAACTTCTCGACGGTGCCCCCGTAGCGGGCGATGATCGTCCGGCACTCCGCGAAGTAGCGGGAGAGCAGTTCGCGCACGTCCTCCGCGTCCCGGCTCTCCGAAAGCGGGGTGAACCCGACGAGGTCCCCGAACAGGACGGAAGTGACGCGGCGTTCAGCAGTCGGGGTGACTGGATGCTCGCGCGCCGGGGCATCGGATGGGCCGACCGGCGTGCCGCACGATGGACAGAAGCGCGCCTGCGGACTCAGGGTCTCGCCGCAGGAGGTGCAGGATCGGGGTGCGGTCGGGGCGCCGCAGGACTCGCAGAACCGGGCACCCGCCGGCAGCACTTCGCCGCACTCCTGACACGTCGCCTCGCCCGCCCCGGTCATTCCTGCACCCTAGCCACGCGGTTGCGCATGGGTAGGCGGTTCGGTCGACGCCGGTCAGACGGTTGTCCACAGGCGCGGAATCTTCAATGGCATTGAACGCCGACGCGAACGTACCGTCCCCGCGTGGATGTGATGGCGGTTGTCGAGGATCGGGTGCGCGACCAGGTTCGGTCCCTGGGGTTGGATCCGCTCGTCGAGCAGGCGCAGGTTCGAACGCTCGTGCAGGCGGCGGTGCACGACTCCCTCGCGGATCTCGACCAAGACGATGCGGAGTCGGTGGGCACGGCGGTGTTCCACGCGGTCGCGGGGCTCGGCCCGCTCCAGCCGCTCCTGGACGACCCTGAGGTCGAGGAGCTCTGGATCAATGCCCCGGGCCGGGTCTTCGTGGCCCGGGGCGGACGCAGCGAGCTGACCACCGTCGTACTGGACGCGGACCAGGTGCGCAGTCTGGTCGAGCGGATGCTGCGCATCTCCGGCCGCCGACTCGATCACAGCAGCCCGTTCGTCGACGCGATGCTCCATGACGGCAGCCGGCTGCACGTCGTCATCCCCGACATCACCCGCACGCACTGGGCGGTCAACATCCGGCGCCACGTCGTGCGGGCCCGTCGCCCAGCCGACCTGGTCGCCCTCGGTGCGCTGACCGCGCACGCGGCGCAGTTTCTCGATGCCGCCGTGCTGGCCGGACTGAACATCGTCGTCGCGGGCGGAACGCAGTCGGGCAAGACCACCTTCCTGAACGCGCTGCTGGGATCGGTGCCGGCGAGCGAGCGGATCCTCAGCTGCGAGGAGGTCTTCGAACTCAGGCTGGATCACCCGGATTGGGTCGGCCTCCAGACGCGGGGGGCCAGTCTCGAGGGTGTCGGCGAGGTTCCGTTGCGAAGGCTCGTCGTCGAGGCGCTGCGGATGCGGCCGACCCGGCTGGTCGTCGGTGAGGTGCGCCAGGCGGAGGCGCTCGACCTGCTGATAGCGATGAACAGCGGCATGCCGGCGATGGCGACGATCCACGCGAACAGCGCGCGCGAGGCGATCACGAAGCTCTGCACGCTGCCACTGCTCGCGGGTCCGAACATCGACGCGGCCTTCGTTGTCCCCACCGTCGCCGCCTGCGTCGATCTGGTGGTGCACCTGCGCTCCGGACCGGGAGGCCGGCGGGTGGGGGAGATCGCGGCCCTGCCGGGACGCGTCGAGGGTGGCATCGTCGAGGTCTCGCAGGTCTTTGCACTCCGGGACGGATTGTTGGAGAGGGCAGCCGGACTGCCGCCGCACGCGGACCGGTTCGCCGCGCACGGCATCGACATCGCGGCCCTTCTTTCGGACGGCCAGCTATGAGCCTGTCGCTTGCCGGCGTGGGCCTGGGACTGATTGCCGGAAGCGGCCTGCTCCTGGCCCTGGACGCGTTCACGAGACGCCCGAGCGCGACCTCCCGGATGGCCCGGCGCCGTCGAGGGCCCACGAGCGCCGCCGTCGCGGCAGGCGTCGGCTCCGCTGTCGTGGCCGGAGTCCTGGGGCTGCTGGTCACGGGGCTGCCTGTGGTCGGCGTCCTGTCCGCTTTGACCGGCAGCGCCCTGCCGGCTGCCGACCGCAGGCGACGAGAAGCGCGGGACCGACGGCTGCGGCTGGCCGCGTGGCCGGACGCGATCGACGACCTGCGGTCGGAGGTCCGCGCCGGTGTGGGCCTGCCTGACGCGGTGGCATCGCTGACACGGACCGGGCCGATCCCGCTCCGTCCGGCGTTCCTGGCCTACTCCGCCGAGTACCGGGCCACCGCATCGTTCGCCGCCGGCCTTGCGGCCCTCCGGCAGGCGGCCGCTGACCCGGTCGCGGACCGGGTCGTGGCGGCTCTGGGCCTGGCGCACGAGGCCGGCGGTGCAGAGCTGGGCACCGTGCTCGCAGCGCTGAGCGGGTTCCTGCGGGAGGACCGGCGCACGCGCGCGGAGATCGAGGCCCGCCAGAGCTGGACGGTCACCGCCGCCCGGCTTGCGGTGGCAGCGCCCTGGCTGACCCTCGTCGTCATGTGCACTCGACCCGGGACAGTCGCGGCCTTCCGGACGGCGAGTGGAGTGGTCGTCCTCGCGTCCGTGGCCGCGACGAGCGCGGCGGCCTACCTGCTCATGATGCGGCTGGGGCGGCTGCCGATGGACGCGCGGAGCCACGGATGAGCGCCGCGGGCGCCGGGCTCGGCCTGCTGGTCGCCGCCGGGCTGATCCTCGGGGCCTGGTGGTGGTCGGACCGTCGGCCGCTGCCACTCGTGGAGCGGATCGGTCCGTTCGTCGGACGGCCCGGCCACCGGCGCCGCCATGGTGGCGATCCGACGGTGACTCCGCGATCCCTTCTCGCGCGGGTGCGCCCGTCCGCCGGCCCCGGCGGCGGGCTCCGGGCCCGGATCGACAGGTCCGGGGATCCCGGCGACGTCTCGGTCTTTCGGCTGCGACGGATCCGCTGGTCGGCGCTGGGCGGGTCCGCCGGCCTGCTCGTCGCCGTCGGACTCGGCGCGACGAGCCGGGTGCCGATCGTCCTGCTGCTGGCGGTGTCCGGGGGGAGCGCCGGCTGGTGGTTGTGTGAGGCCGCGCTGCGCCGCTCGGTGCGGCGGCGGCAACGGACCATGGCGGCCCAGTTCCCGATGGTGGCCGACCTTGTCGCGCTTGCGGTGAGCGCGGGCGCCTCGCCGGTCGATGCGCTGGGCGTGGCGGCGGACGCCTTCCCGGGTCCGCTGTCCGACGAGATCCGGGCAGCGGTGGAGCACGCCACGGCGGGCGCATCCACCAGTGACGCACTCGCTGTCATGGTGCAGCGGATCGACCTGCCGGAGGTCCGGCGGCTCGTCGATGCACTGATCCTGGCGACCGAACTGGGCACGCCGGTGGGGGAGGTGGCCCGGGCCCAGGCCGCCGATGTCCGCGCGCAGGCGCGACGCAGATGGATGGAGTCCGCGGGCCGCAAGGACGTGGCGATGCTCGTCCCGATCGTCTTCCTCGTGCTGCCGGGCGTGGTGGCGGTGGCGCTCTTCCCGGGACTCCAGACGCTCCGCGTGGTCGTGCCCTGACCGGGGCTCGACGGCCAACCATGAGAAGGGACTGCACATGAGGAAACGACTGCTGGCCAGGTTCGCCGAGGCGATGCGACAGGATCGCGGCGACGTGCCCGGCTGGGTGCTCGTCACCGTGATGACCGCCGGCCTGGTGACCGCCATCTGGCTGATCGCCGACGAGACCCTCACCGCGGTGCTGCAACGGGCCATCACGTCGGTGACGGGTGCCTAGTCGCGAACGGGGCAGCGCCGTCGTCGACTTCGTCCTGGTGACGCCGCTCGTACTCCTGCTGGCCGCTGGCGTCCTGCAGGTGACGCTGGCGCTGCTGGTGCGGTCGACCCTCGCCTCGGCTGCCGTCGAGGGCTCGCGGGCGGCCGCCCTCTCTGGCTCGGCCGCGGGCGCGGGGGAGGCCCGAGTGCAGCAGCTGGTCGCGGACACGGTTGCCGCCCCGAGCCTGATCGACGTCAGTTCCCGCCGCGGGCGGGAGGGCGGCCTGGACGTGGTGATCACCCGGATCGACTACCGGCTGCCGCTCGCGGGGCTGCTGGTGCCGGCGACGCTCAGCGTCGAAGGCCGCGTGCTCGTCGAAGGCCGGTCGTGACGCGACGGCGAAGACCGGACGGGGACGGCGGATCGGCGGTCGTCGAGTTCATCGTCGTCGCAGTCGCGGTCCTGATCCCGCTGTCCTATCTGGCCCTCTCCGTGGCACATCTGCAGTCGGCTGCCTACGCCACGTCGCTGGCGGCACGCGAGGCCGGACGGTCCTTCGCGACGGCGGTCACGGTTCCGGCGGCGCGGGCGGCGGCGGTGGCCGCGGCCCGACTCGCCTTCGACGACCACGAGGTCGACCTCCCGAAGGGCGCACTCACGGTGTCCTGCATCGGGGCCTGCCTCGCACCCGGCTCCACCGTCGTGACGGAGGTGGCCTGGCGCGTGCCGCTCCCCTGGCTGCCCGATCTCTCGGTGCCGGTGGTCTCCCGGCACGTGGAGCCCATCGACGACTTCCGCTCGGCCGCCGAGTGACGCCGCGGGGGCCTGACTCGGATCGCGGCAGCGTGCTGGTGCTGACCGCCGGTCTGGTGGTCGTGGTCCTGCTGGCCGTCGCAGTGATGGTCGACGCCGCGGCGGCCTTCCTCCAGCGGCGGGCGTTGGTGTCCCTGGCAGATGCCGCGGCGCTCGCGGGCGCGCAGGCCATCGACGTGGCCGCGTACTACCGGGAGGGCGCCTCGGCGGCGACGACGCTGGATCCGGACGGCGTCCCGAGGCGGGTGCGGTCGATCCTCGCGCAGTACGGGACGGACCTGCCCGAGGGCCTGGTGATCGAGGAGGCCCGCACGGACGGCCGGCGCGTCCGAATTGTGCTCAGTGCCCCACTGGACCTGCCGTTCTTCGAGGAATGGACCGGCAGCCGGCTCGAGGTGGTCTCCGAGGCGGAGTTGGAGTACCGGCCCGGCGTCGAATGACGCACCTACGTACCCTTGAGCCACCATGGCCCCCATCGACGTTCCCGAACGCATCTCCGCCCTGACCGGAACGATGGCAAGCATCGAGGCGGTGCTTGACCTGCCCGCGATGAAGGCGTCTCTGACCGACCTCGAGGCGCAGGCGAGCGTGCCCGACCTCTGGGACGACCAGGAGCGCGCGCAGCAGATCACGTCGCGACTGTCCTTCGTGCAGGGGGAGATCCGGCGGTTCGAGGCGCTCCAGAGCCGGCTGGACGACCTGCCGATCCTGTTCGAGCTGGCGGAGTCTGAAGACGACGAGGCCGCGCTGGCGGATGCGCTCAAGGAACTGGAGTCCGTCGAGACCGCCGTCGGCGAGCTCGAGGTCCGCACGCTTCTCTCGGGTGAGTACGACGCCCGGGAAGCATTCGTCTCCATCCGGTCGGGTGCTGGCGGCGTGGACGCCGCCGACTGGGCAGAGATGCTGCTGCGGATGTATACGCGCTACTGCGAGCGGCACAACTGGCCGTTCGAGGTCAACGACACCTCGTACGCGGAGGAGGCGGGCATCAAGTCGGCCACCTTCCACGTCAAGGTGCCCTATGCGTACGGCACCCTCTCGGTCGAGCAGGGCACGCACCGACTGGTGCGCATCTCGCCGTTCGACAACCAGGGCCGTCGCCAGACCTCGTTCGCCGAGGTCGAGGTCATCCCGGTCGTGGCGCAGACCGACCACATCGACATCCCGGAGGACGAGATCCGCGTCGACGTGTTCCGCTCGTCGGGGCCGGGCGGCCAGGGCGTCAACACGACCGACTCTGCCGTCCGGATCACCCACAATCCGACCGGCATCGTGGTCTCCTGCCAGAACGAGCGGTCCCAGATCCAGAATCGGGCCTCCGCCATGGCCGTCCTGCAGTCGAAGCTGCTCGAACTGCGGCGCCGCGAGGAGCAGGCCAAGATCGACGCCCTGAAGGGGGACACGGCGGGCTCCTGGGGCAACCAGATGCGCTCCTACGTGCTCCATCCGTACCAGATGGTGAAGGACCTCAGGACCGAGCACGAGACCGGAAACACGTCCGCCGTCCTCGACGGTGAGATCGACGACTTCATCGAGGCAGGCATCCGGTGGCGCAAGAAGTCGGTCCAGCCTGCTTAGACTGTCCGAGTGATTCTCTTCGACCACGTCACCAAGCAGTACGCCACCCAGAATCGGCCGGCGCTCGATGATGTGTCGCTGGAGATCGAGAAGGGTGAGTTCATCTTCCTCGTGGGACCGTCCGGATCGGGCAAATCGACCTTCCTGAGGCTGGTGCTCCGGGAGGAGCGCGCCGGGAAGGGTTCGGTGTGGGTGCTCGGCAAGGAGCTCAACCGCCTCTCCAACTGGAAGATCCCCGCACTGCGCCGGCAGATCGGCACCGTGTTCCAGGACTTCCGCCTGCTTCCCAACAAGACCGTCTTCGAGAACGTGGCCTTCGCCCTCGAGGTGATCGGCAAGCCGTCCGCGCACATCAAGAAGGTGGTGCCCGAGGTCCTCGAGGTCGTCGGTCTCGACGGCAAGGAGGGCCGGCGCCCGGACGAGCTGTCCGGCGGTGAGCAGCAGCGCGTGGCGATCGCGCGCGCGTTCGTCAACCGGCCGATGATCCTCATCGCGGACGAGCCGACCGGCAACCTGGATCCGGGCACCTCGATCGGCATCATGAAGCTGCTCGACCGCATCAACAAGCTCGGCACGACCGTGGTCATGTCGACACACGACTCACAGATCGTCGACCAGATGCGCCGTCGCGTCATCGAGCTTGAAACCGGCCACGTGGTGCGTGACCAGTCGCGCGGCGTCTACGGGTATGCCCGATGAGGGCAACCTTCGTCGCCAGTGAGGTCGGCAACGGTCTCCGGCGGAACCTGACGATGACCATTGCCGTGATCATCACGGTCGCGGTCTCCCTCAGCCTGTTCGGTGCCGCCCTGCTCGTCCGCTCGCAGGTCTCGACCATGAAGGACTTCTGGTACGACAAGGTCGAGGTCTCGATCTTCCTGTGCAGCAAGGGCAGCGACACGCCCTCCTGTGCGGGCGGCGCCGTCACCGACGCCCAGCGCGATCAGATCCGCACCGACCTCGAGTCGCTGCGGCCGCTGGTCGACGAGATCTACTACGAGTCCAAGAAGGAGGCGTACGACCGGTTCAAGGAGCAGTTCGAGAACTCGCCGATCGTCGACAACGTCACCGAGAACGCGCTGCCCGAGTCGTTCCGCGTCAAGCTCTCCGATCCGACGAAGTACGAGGTTGTCGCATCCGCGTTCTCCGGCCGTCCCGGTATCGAGCAGGTCAACGACCAGCGGCAGATCCTGGACAAGTTCTTCAAGCTCCTCGGCGGCCTGCAGCTGATCGCCCTCCTGATCGCGCTGGTGATGCTGGTCGTGACGGTCCTGCTCATCGTCAACACGATGCGGGTCGCGGCGTTCAGCCGTCGCCGTGAGACGAGCATCATGCGACTGGTCGGAGCGTCGAACTTCTACATCCAGCTGCCGTTCCTGCTGGAGGCTGCCCTCGCCGCTGCGATCGGTGCGATCCTCGCGATCGGCTCGCTGATCGTGATGAAGGTCGTCCTGATCGACCAGGTGCTGGCGCCCTCGTTCCAGTTCACCGCGTTCGTCGGCTGGGATGCCGTCCTCGCTATCGCGCCGATCATGCTCATCACCGGCGTGGGCCTGGCGGGCGTCGCAGCCTTCTTCACGCTGCGCAAGTACCTGCGGGTGTGAGCGCGCTCCAGTCGATCGATCCGCTTCCTCGTACGAGACGCGGCTGGATCCTGCTGGCCATCTTCGCGGTGTTCCTCGGCATCGCCTTCGCCCTCGTGGTCCGGTTCTACAGCATCGAGGGCGGCAGCCGTGTCGAAGGCGGCGTTGGGCCGTCGACGATGGGCGGCCTGCTGGTCACGGTCGCACCGAACTCCCTCGACGCCACCAGAGAGCTGGCCCGCGTCAATATGAACTTCGAGATGTCCGGCCCCAAGTACGTCGACGTCAGTGGCCGGCTGACCGATCCGGTGCGCGTGACGGTCGAATCCGCGAACGGCAACTGGGAGTTCCGGTACGCAGCCGGCACCCTGATCGGGCAGGAGGAGATCGAGATCGGGCTGGAGGGCGAGGTCGCCCTGTACCCGTTCGATCAGCACAGCGGTGCGTTGATGGTCGTGGCAGACACCTATCAGCAGAACGGCGACGGATCCGTCGTGTCGAAGGGTCCGCTGCTGGTTGGCCTCCAGCCCCCGGCCGCACAGAACGAGGAGGGGCAGGTCGCCGTCGGCATCAACGGCTGGGACACCACGATGAAGCTCACGCGGGGGATGGAGGAATCGGGGTCGGTCGAACTCACCTTCAACCGGGCGTTCTCGACGCAGATCTTCGCCCTGCTGATCCTGACCATCGCCGGGATGCTCGCACTGTTGGCGCTGGCGGCGGGAGTGCTCGTCTACACCGGCCGCCGACCGGCCGAGGGCACGCTGCTCGGCTGGACCGCGGCGCTGCTGTTCGCGCTGCCTGCGCTGCGCAACTACCTGCCGAACAGTCCGCCCCTCGGTGCCTCGATAGACATGTACGCCTACCTGTGGTTCATGGTGGCCGCCGGCATGGCGCAGGTACTCATGATCCTGGGCTGGAGCATGCAGAGGGCCGCTGAGCGTCGGCGTCAGCATGAGCTCGACCGGGATCGGCTGGAGAGGGGCGCCAATGCCGCGTGAGAAGGGGCGAAGGCTGATCGCCCAGAACAAGAAGGCCCGCCACGACTACTCCATCGACGACGTGTACGTCGCGGGCATGGTGCTCACCGGCACCGAGGTGAAGTCGCTGCGTGCCGGCCGGGCGTCGCTCACGGACGGCTTCGGCACTCTCGATGACGGCGAGGTGTGGCTGCGCGGCGTGCACATCCCCGAGTACACACAGGGGACCTGGACGAATCACGAGCCGCGCCGCGCGCGCAAGCTGCTCCTGCATCGCGAGGAGATCAAGCGGATCGCCAACAAGGTGAAGGAGTCGGGCGTCACCCTGGTGCCGCTGTCGATGTACTTCGAGGACGGCTACGCCAAGGTCGAGATCGCGGTGGCGCGTGGTCGCAAGAGCTACGACAAGCGGCAGGCGATCGCCGAGCGGGAGTCCAAGCGCGAGACTGAGCGGGCCACCGGACGTCGGACCAAGGGAGTGGAGTAGCAGCGCTACACCGGCGGGGGATCGACGTCGTATCTCCGGCCCGCGGGCGATCTCCACGAGCAGGAGCCGTCCGCACGGGACTCGAGAATGTCCCAGTCGCCGTGCGTCTTGAGCTGGTGATGACGAGTGCACAGGTGACCAAGGTTGTCGCGATTCGTCGATGCCGCCGTCTGACCACGCGACCGCGTGGTCGACCTGGCTGCGGGTTGCCGCCCGTCCGCACCCGGGGAAACGGCAGGTGGAGTCCCGGGCGACCAGGAAGGCGCGCAGCTCGCCGGTAGCGGCGTACGCCCGGCGACCCCGGTCGATCAGGGAGCCGGTGATCGGGTCGGTGACCAGCCGTCGCAGGGTGACGGGTACGTCCGGGTCGTCGAGAAGCTCGCGGACCGCGCTGGCCGTGACGACGTGTTCTGCGCCCGTGGTCGGTCGCACGGTTCCCGGCTGATCCTGGTAGCCGAGCAGGCTGGCCAGGTCGATCGTGACCTGGATCTCGGCCCGTACACCGCGGGAGTCCGTGCCTCCGCACACCGCGTCCACGAGAGCCTGCGCCCGGAGCTGCCCCAGGGTCGAGGCTCCGGTAGGGGATGCCGAGCGTGCTTGCGCGTCGATGGCCGCGTGCACCCGCGCTGCCTGCTCAGCGGGCAGCCACGCCTCGAGCAGGGCAAGTCCGTCGTCCAGCGGGCTCAGATGAACGTCGATCGCCCGGCGGGCCTGCTGCCGGCGTCGCTCCTCGCCGGCCGCGTCGATGGCGGCGATCGCCCGGCGGGCGGCCGACCTGGTGCGGCTCGGGGTCGAGTTCAGCGCGACCGGCAGGACCCGGCGCTCCAACTCTCGACAGGTGCGGAGGAAGTCGGCGCGGGACTGCTCCTCCGACAACGTGTCAACTGAGGGGTCCTGGGAGACGGCGAGCGCGAATCCGTCAAGCCGGCGGGCCTGCTCTACGACCACTCGGACGTGCTGAGCAGTCACGCTCCCGTCGGCCAGTGCCACTGCTGTCTCAGGAAGTGCCACGCTCAGCAGCCGGGCCACGACCATGCGGTCGTAGACCTGACCGGGGGACAGGTGCAGCGCGGCGGCTATCTCCTCGCGCAGCTCATCAGCGATGACGACGTCGATGCTGCGCTCGGACCCCACATCGACGATCGAGACGATGCGCCTGCGCTGGTGCCGCCCAGTCGCGACTGCCAGCGCCCGCGCCTCCAGTGCTGCCAGGCGTGCCTGCGCGCGCTGGATCTCGGCCAGCAGCTCGAGGTGCCCATGGGTGGTGAGGGTCTCGGGATCCGCGTCGAGCAATGATCGAGGCGAACTGACGAGCGAGTCCATGAATCGGTCCTGCTCGGCGTCGGACCACGACGGATCGCCATGCGACTCGATGCAGGTGGTGGTCATGGACTCACCGTACGAGGGGGGTCTGACATCAGTGACTGCTCGGAATACGGCCGATGGCCGGTTGGTTGATCCCCGTGGACGGCGTACCATCAAGGAGGCCCTCGGGTCTTTGACAATTCCACAGGGGGTGACAGGTTTCGACGGGCAGATGTCTTAACCGGTGAAGCGTGTCGAGAATCCAAGGTGATCTCGTTAAGAATCCTTGGGACTAAATAACTGCCAACAACAAGCAGACTGCTTCCGCTTACGCCCTCGCGGCCTAAGCACCAGTGAAGCCGCCAGCCCGATGCGTCCCCGAATCGGGAGCTGGCGTCGCTAGGGGACTCACCAATCGCTCCGGTCACGGGAGCGGGCGGAAAACCAAACAGTGACTGGACCGTCACCGCACAGTGCCACACGAAGTGCGGGGGTCGAGTAGCGACAGCGTGGCTACACACGTAGAAGAACGGAAGAGGCCTGCACGGACCCGGGTTCGATTCCCGGCACCTCCACACATGAACGGCGAAAAGCGGCGGCCCCGGCACGATGCGGGGGCCGCCGCTTCTCGCCCCGGTAGCGTCTGGCCGACGCCGACCCCAGGGAGCCCCAATGAACAAGGCACTGCTCGCCAGCCTGAACCAGGCGGATCGCCTACTCGTCGCCGAGGCAGAGCCCGCCGCTCTGGCCGAGTTGGACGAGGACGCCGCCTCTGCGCTGCATTCCCGTGTACTTCGGGCCCGCAACAAGGCGGTGGGGGTCTACCGGCGAGGGGCGGCGCAGAAGGTCTCGGCGAAGGGTGGCCGTGGCAAGGCGAACCCGACTAACGCCCTGGCACGGACCCGCGCCGAGGCGTTCGAAGAGGCCTTGGGGAGGGTGAGCGCGAGGCTGGCTGTTCTCGCTCGGCAGGCGGCGCGAGAACTCAAGGAGGAGCGGCTCGCCGCCGCTGCAGCGGCGAAGGCCGGGGCGCCGGCCCGCACGCCGGCAGCCAAGGGCGCGAAGGGTCGCACCGTGGCGCCGAAGAAGGTGGGGGACCGCAGCCTGCGCTCGCCGGCACGCGAGCGCAACCGCGCGGGAACCCAGGGTGCGAACGCCCGCTGGCAGTCCAAGCGCGACTCCCGCTGATCCTGGAGCCGGTGGCCACTCCGAGGATGCAGGGCACGACGCGCTGGGCTTCCCGAGCGCGTGCGCTGATCGGCTGGTGAGGCCTCCTTCGGCGGCCTCGATCCGGCTCACCTGACGGCGAGAGACCCACTCGAACGTCGCGAGGCAGGCGTGACTAGGGCGTGTGCTGCCCGGGCGCGGCAGGCCAGATGACCACGCAGTTGCGGCCCGCTCGCTTGGCCTCGTAGAGGGCGGCGTCTGCGCGTCGCACGGCGAGGTCGATGTCGTCGTCGGTATCGGTGGCCAGTGTCCCGCCGATGCTGATGGTCACCGGGCCGTTGGGTGAATGAACGGATGCCTCGATGGCCACCCGGATCTTCTCCGCGACGATCCTGGCGCCCTCGGGGTCGGTCCGAGGCAGGAGCGCAAGGAACTCCTCGCCGCCGAAGCGCGCGATGAAGTCGCCGACGCGCAGGCAGTTCCGAATCACGTCCGCCACCTGCTGGAGCACGTGATCGCCGGCCGGATGGCCGAAGTTGTCGTTGATGTCCTTGAAGTGGTCGACGTCCATCATCAGCAGGATGGCGGCCGAGCCGCCACGCCCGATGCGCCCGTGCTCCTCGCGGATGCGCTCCAGGCCGGCGAGCCGGTTCGGCAACTTGGTGAGGGCATCCCGCCAGGCCAGCTCGCGGAGGTTGGTGTTCGCCTTGGCGAGGGCGGCCGTGCGCTCCTCCACCTTGCGCTCGAGACTGAGATTGGCGTCGATCAGTGCCTCGGTCGTGACCCGGATCCGCTCGTGCGCCAGGACGGCGTCGGTGATGTCCGTGACCGCACCCGCCATGCGGGTCGGATGACCGGCGTCGTCTCGTTCCACGACGCGGCCGCGATCCAGCACATGGAGCACGGACCCGTCCTGCCGGACCATGCGATGCTCGTGCCGATACTCGCCGTCAGAGGCGAGCGCCTGCCGAAGGGCGTCCTCCACATCCGAACGATCGTCGGGGTAGAGGAGTTCCATGAAGATGTCGATGGGATGGCTCAGCGTCTCCGTGCCGAGACCGAACAGCTCGCACCACTTGGCGTTGTGCGTGACCACGTCGGTGCCCAGGTCCCAGTCCCAGATGCCGTCCCCAGCCGCGGCCATGGCGTAGGAGTAGCTGCGCTCGCGTGCCTCGATCTGCTCGCGGGCTCGCTGGATCTCGGTGATGTCGTGCGCGATCACCAGGATCCGGTTGTCCCCCTGAGGTCCCGTGAGCGGCTTCTTGATGGACTGGAAGTACCGGGTCTCACCCGACTCCACGTCTGTGGAGGACTCCATGACGATCTGGGTGCGCCCGCTGCGCATGACGGAGCGGACGTTCTCCAGGTAGAACGCGACCTGGTCGGCATTCGGGTTGAAGGCACCGTCGTCGTGCCCGACCAGCTCTTCCGGCGTGGTGCCGTAGAGCTGCGCCAGCGCGCGATTGCCGAGCAGGAAGCGGCCGTCCCAGTCCTTCATCAGGATGATGTCCGGGGACTCATCGATGACGGTGCGCAGCAGTTGGTCGGCGCTGACCGTCTCGACCCACCGCTCGTACGCGGTGGAGTCCTCATCGCTCACCGGCCCGTGGGCGCCGCACTCGTCGCACGTCATTGCCCACTGCCCCGTGGATGTGGCGGTGAGGTGGACGCTCAGTGTCTTGCAGAAGGGGCAGAAGCACCGGTCGGGCATCCCCGCATTCTAGGGACGCGACGGGTCGATCCCGCGAGAGTCGGGGGCCGAGGCCCGGTGATGCTCGAGCAGTGCCCAAGCGGCCAGCGATGCCGAGTCTGTCAGGGTTCGCGAGGCCACGAGATCCCACAGTTCCTCCGCCGTGAAGGAGCCCGCGCGCATGTCGAGCTCCTCGGGGTCCCTGACCGCATCGGTGGGGGCCAGGCCGGTGGCCAGGAAGGCATGGAACCCGTTGTCGGTGCGGCCGTAGGCGTGGTGCAGGAAGCCAAGCGGCGTCATGAGGTCCGCCGTCAGCCCGGCCTCCTCCGCCAGCTCGGCGGCGGCCATCTCCTCGGGCGTTGCGGCTTCACCCTTGGCCACGCCTTGGGGGAACTCCCAGAACCGACCCCCGGCCGGATACCGGTACTGCTCGACGAGGTGGTAGCGCTCCCCGTCGAAGGGGATCACCAGCACGAAGTCCGGGGCGTGCACGACGGCGTAGGCGCCGGTGGACCCGTCCCCTCGCTCGACCACGTCCTCGGTGAGGGACATCCAAGGGTTCTCGTACACCAGCCGAGTGGAGACCTGGCGCACGTCGGGCAGTTCAGCCATGGCGGCACGCTAGCGGTCATCCGTCACGCCGCGACGACGTCGACCGAGAGGGGGCTGTGCGACGGATGTGAGGGAAGCGTGAAGTGCGCCTAGGAATCTACTGACATGAGGATCCCGAGCACGCGAGACGACCAGGGCGCCACCGCCGTCGAGTACGGCATCATCGTCACCCTGGTGGCGATGGCCATCGCGGTGGCCGTGACGCTTCTCGGGGGGAACCTCGCGAGCGCCCTCACGAGCGCCGGCCAGTCCCTCTCGGGTGCGCTGCCCGAGTCGGCGACGGATGAGCCCGAGGCCACGGCAGCCACGCCCGCCGAGCCGACGGACGAGCCCGCAGACGAGCCCGCGGACGAGCCCGCACCCTATGCCGGGCCCACACCCGCCGCCAGCTACACGGCGAATCCTGGGAACAACGCCACCTACCAGCTCCCGGCCATCACCGGTGTCACGTACGCCCTCGCCGGATGCCGGAACAGTGCGGACGACGGGTGCGAGAAGGCCACGTTCACCGGTACTGGCATCAAGGTGGACAAGGAGTGGAACAAGGAGGGCCGGGCTGCGACCTTCACCATCCGATGGAACGTCGCCGCCACCTCCACGACCGAGGCCGCCTCGGGCACCTTCACGGTCCGGCTCACCTAGGAGCCGAATCGAGCGCCGTAGAGCAACCTGAGAGGTTGTCGAGAGGCAATTGAGAGGGTTCGGTTTCAGGCTCCATGCATGAGACTCGGCTACCTTCGGCACATGGTCCGGCAGGCACGGCGGGACGACAGGGGCGCCACCGCCGCCGAGTACGCACTCATTGCCGCCCTCATCGCCATGGTGATCATCGGGGCGGTGATTCTGCTCGGCGGCAATCCTTCGATTCTCTACGACGACACCGCCAGCAGCGTGGACGAGTTCATCAGCTAGATGCAGTCCGGCATCGCGAGACCGACCGACCCTCGGTCGCGATCTCAGGCGTCGATGCCGAGCTTGTAGCCCACACCGCGGACGGCGACGCCGACCGCCGGTCCGCCCGCCTTCTTCACCTTGTTCCGCAGCCGCGAGATGTGCACCTCGACCACGTGGGTGTCGCCGTACCACTCGCCCCAGACCCGCTCGAGCAGGCTGTCCCGGGTCACGACGCGGCTGGGGTTCTCCATCAGGGCGAGCAGCAGGTCGAACTCCGTCCGCGTCAACTCCAGCGGTGCGCCGTTGAGCGTCACCTCGTGGGCCGAGGTGTCGAGGGTCAGCGGGCCGGCGACATACACCGTCTTCGCGTCGTCGTCGGAACGCTGATTTCGGCGCATGAGCGAGCTGACGCGGGCGAGCACGACCTTGGGCGAGAACGGCTTGGTGATGTAGTCGTCGCCGCCAGCGGCGAAGCCCACCAGCTCATCCACCTCATCGGCCCGCGAGGTCAGGAAGATGATCGGCGTGGCTGTCAGCGCCCGTAGCTGGCGGCAGACCTCCAGGCCGTCCATCGAGCCGAGGCCGATGTCCAGCAGGATCAGGTCCGGCTGGTTCGCGTGGTAGGCATCGATGCCCTTGGGGCCGCTGTCCGCCTCCACCACGCGGTAGCCGGCCTCCTTGAGGGTGAACCCGATCAGCTGTCGCACATCGGCCTGATCGTCGATGACGAGGATGGTCTCACTCATCGAATGACCCCGACTCCTGCGCACGAAGGGATTCCAACGTGCGCGACCAGGCCTCGTCGACGTCGGTGGGCGCGGCCGACGGGTCGGCGAGCACCTCCCGCAGCGAGGTGACCGCGGCGTGAGCCGGCAGCAGCTGGTACGAGCCGAGGTTCCCCGAGATCGCGTGAGCGACGGCGGGCAACTCCTCGCGCGAGCAGGTGGACAGCTGCCGGACGGCCTCTGCCAGCACCTCAGGCTGACGCTCCCGGATGAAGGCCATGACGGCCTCGCTCTCAGGTGCGTGGGTCACCCTCCGACACTATCGCGACGGGGGCGTTTCGCCCGTTTCACAGGGGCGAGTTTCGTGTTCAACCGGGCACCGAACCGTCCTTGCCCGCCTAGCCTGAGCCTTCCGACCGCATCCCGTCAGAGGAGTCCCGATGTCCGCTCGCCTGTCCATGGCCGCAATCCTCGCCGAGTCGGCCCGCCGATACCCCGACAAGGACGCACTCGTGCTCGGCGACACCCGACTGACGTACGCACAGGTGTGGGGGATGGCCCGCCGCTACAGCGCGGTCCTGGCGGGGGATGGAGTGGGCCCAGGGTCCCGGGTTGCGCTCCTCCTGCCCAACATCCCGCACTTCGTCTTCGCCTACTACGGCGCCCTTGCCCTGGGCGCCACGGTGGTCCCGGTCCACGCCCTCCTGCGCGCCGACGAGATCGCGTACACCCTCACCGACTCCGAGTGCTCGACACTCATCACCGCCGCGCCCCTGCTCGCCGAGGCCGCGAAGGGGGCCGAGCTTGCTGGAGTGCGCCTCTACTCCGTGCTGGACTCGGACGATGACGTCACCGAGGTGGCCCGGATCGACCAGCTCGCGATGCAGGTCGATCCGATCGCCCACCTGACCCCCCGTCATCCCAACGACGAGGCGGTGATCCTGTACACGTCCGGCACCACCGGCAAGCCCAAGGGCGCGGTCCTGACCCAGGACAACATGGTCTGGAACGCGAGCATATGTGCGTTCGACACCGTCCAACTGCGGTCCGACGACGTTGTGCTGGGCGTGCTCCCGTTGTTCCATTCCTTCGGCCAGACGGTGGTCATGAACGCCGGGTTCCGCGTCGGCGCGACCATCGTGCTGATGCCACGCTTCGAACCGGCCGCCGCCTTGGAGCTGATGGTTCGTGAAGGCGTCACCTTCTTCGCCGGTGTCCCGACGATGTACATGGCGCTGCTGGCCGCGGCGGCCGAGGCCGACAGCCGGCCCAGCCTCCGGCTTGCCGTCAGTGGTGGCGCTGCCATCCCGGTGGCGGTCATCGAGCGGGTGAAGGAGGTGTTCGGCGTGGACGTGTACGAGGGCTACGGGCTCTCGGAGACGTCGCCGGTCGCCACGTTCAACCAGGAGCGCTACGGCCGCAAGGTCGGCTCCATCGGATGCTCCGTCTGGGGGGTGGACATCGGCATCGCCAGCGCGGACCTGGAGGGGGCCATCCAGCTGCTGCCCACCGGGGAGACCGGCGAGATCGTCATCCGCGGTCACAACATCTTCAACGGATACCTCAACAAGCCGGAGGCAACCGACGCCGTCATGGTCGACGGATGGTTCCGCACCGGCGACATCGGCTACGTCGACCAGGACGGCTTCTTCTTCATCGTCGACCGCAAGAAGGACCTCATCATCCGAGGCGGCTTCAACGTCTACCCACGGGAAGTCGAGGAGGTCATGGCCGGTCACCCGGCAGTGGCCCAGGTGGCCGTCGTCGGCGTGCCCGACGAGCACTACGGCGAGGAGATCCATGCCGTCGTGGTGCGTGTCCCCGGCCAGGAGGTGTCTGCGGAGGAGCTCCAGGCCTGGGTGAAGGAGCGGGTCGGCCATCACAAGTACCCACGGCGGGTGCACCTTCAGGACAGCCTGCCGACCGGCCCGTCGGGAAAGGTCCTCAAGCGCGTCCTCGTGGAGGAGCTCGGCTGACGAGGCGGTCAATCCGCAGGTGAAGCTCCGTCGAGCGGGACGTGCATCAGGACCTGGTGTGCCGGGTGCGGTCCGCCGCTGGACCGGATCAGCAGCACCTCGGCGGCGTCCCAGGGCGGCCCGCTGTATCCGGCCAGCGTGTCGACCACCCGTCCCGCGGTCCCGCGCCTGGCCCGCGCGACCGTCAGATGTGCCCGCCAGGGACGCCAGTCGGCGATCGCGCCGCTCCCGCGCATCAGCGGCGGAATCCGGTTCGCGAGGATGCCGAGTGCGTCGAGCCCCGGGCCGGGCGCAAGTCCCATCCAGATCACCTGACCGCCGAACTGCCCGGCACCCTGCAGCCGCAGATCCCTGACGGCTGGCACCGCACTCAGCGGCCGCAGGCGCTCGGCGATCTCGTCCGCCACCAGGTCGTCCGGGTCGCCCAGGAAGGCCAGGGTCACATGCCAGTGCCCCGGCGGCTGCCACCGCAGGTCCCGGGCTGCGGGGTCCCGGCGCACCCGTGAGAGCAGGTCATCGAGGTCCTCGATCGCCGACTCGTCCGGGCGCACCGCGACGAACAGGCTCATTCGGCTCTGATGTCCCGTCGACGGAACGCGATCAAGGCGCCGGCGAAGAGGAGGAGCGCGAGCGCAAAGAGGCTTGCCGAATAGCCGACGTCGAGGCCGTAGCGCAGCGGTTCGCCACCCACCGCCCACTGGAAGGGGTTGACGGGATTCACGTTCTCGAAGAAGTCGAGCATCGGCGCGAGGGAGTAGACCAGGAAGCCCGCGATGGCCAGCGCGACGGCCGCGCCGAGCGCCACTCCGCGGCGACCCGTCAGCGCGCCGATGAGCAGGCCGAGGGCGGCGTACAGGGCGCCGAGGAGACCCGACATCGCCGACGCGGCCCAGATGTTGCCGGCCGGCACGTCCATGTCGACTACCGCTGCCCCGATGACCAGGGTCACGGAGATCACGGCGACGATGGCGGCCAGTGCGCAGAGGGTCGCGAGCGCCTTGGTGACGATCACCTGCGTGCGGGACACCGGAAGAGTCAGCAGCAGGTCGGCGGTGCCCTTCTCCTCCTCGTCCGCCGTCGCGCTGGCACCCCAGGTCGCGCCGACGGAGATGAAGACGAGCGGCACCATGATGCTGAACATCTCCACGCTGAGGAATCCGGCGCCGGACGTGTAGTCGCTCATCCGGAACATCTGCTGCATCGCCTCGGGAAACGCCTCCACCAAGGACGCCATCCCCTCCGCGGAGTCGCGGATGCTCGGGTACACGTAGAGCTCGACGACGCCGATCAGCGCCAGCCCGATGGTCCAGGCCGCGAGGCCGCGCCAGCGGTCACGCCAGGTCTTCAGCAGCAGCGGCAGCAGCACCGGTCTCACCTCCCGACACCAGGGTCATGAAGATCTCCTCCAGGCTCGGCTCCTGGCTGCGCACCGACTCGACGCCGAGTTCGACCGCCACCGAGAGCACCTCGCGATGCGGACCCACGACCGCGCACACGATGTCGGCCCCGAGCGCCTCGGCGCTCTCCACGCTCGGCAGGTCCCGGAATCGGTTCACGTCGACAGGGGCGGGGAAGGACAGCTCGAGGGTGCGCAGCGCGCGCTCCTTCAGGTGGGTGATGTGCTCGACCACGAGCAGTCGGCCCTCGTTGACGATCGCCACCCGCTGCGCGAGGTGCTCGACCTCGCTCAGGATGTGCGAGCTGAGGAGGACCGCGGCCCCCCGAGCCGTGGTCTCGGCGAGCAACGCCTCGAACTCGCGCTGGATGACGGGGTCCAGGCCACTGGTCGGCTCGTCGAGGATGAGGACATCCGGCTCGTGCATGAAGGCCTGGATGACGCCGATCTTCTGCTGGTTGCCTTTCGACAGGTCGTGGATGTGCCGGTCGAGGTCGAGCTGGAGCCGGTCCGCGAGCGCTGCAGTCTCAGCGGTCAGGTCCCGTCGGCGCATCCGGGCGACGAACGACAGGTACTGGCGTCCGGTCTGGTTCTTGTAGAGCGCCAGTGCGCCCGGTAGGTATCCGACTCGAGCCCTGAGCCTGGGCGGTGCGGTCGCGATGTCGGTGCCGAGCACCTCGGCCCGCCCGCGAGTGACCGAGAGCAGGCCGACCAGCATGCGCAGGGTCGTGGTCTTCCCGGCGCCATTGGGCCCGAGGAACCCGAACACCTCGCCCGGATGCACCTGGAACGACAGATCCTCGACGCCGAGTTGACGGCCGTAGTACTTGGTGAGGCCGTCAAGCAGGATGGCCGGTTCGCCCGCCATGCCTCAAGGCTACGGGCAGCGACCGCCGACGGAACCGGGCGAAGGTCCCGTCCCCGGCGTCAGCCCGAGGCTTCGGTGAGAGCGGCGGCCTCGTCCGCGGTGAGATCGAGTGAGCCCATCGCCACGAGGTCGTCGAACTGGTCGGTGGTCCGGGCGCTGGCCAGCGGCGCGGTCACGCCGGGCCGCGTCAGCAGCCAGGCCAGGGCCACCGCGGCGATGGAGGTGCTGCGCGCATCGGCGATCTGCTGGAGAGCGGCCAGCACCCGATCGCCGCGTTCCCCGACATAGGGAGCCGCACCCTTGGCGCGCGGGCTGTCGATCGTCACTCCGGCGCGGTACTTGCCAGTGAGGAAGCCGCGGGCCAGGGAGTAGTAGGGCAGGAACGACATGCCGTACTCGGCGACGATGGGCGCGAGGTCGTTCTCGTACCGTCCGCGCTCCATCAGGTTGTAGTGGTCCTGGACGGCGACGTAGCGCGGCAGGTCCTGGGCCACTGCCACTTCGAGTGATTCGCGCAGTCGGTCGGCCGGGAAGTTGGAGAGCGCGATGTGGCGGATCTTCCCCTCGGCGATGAGCTCCTGGTAGGTGCCGAGAACGTCCTCGATCGGCACCTCGAGGTCGTCCTCGTGGGAGTAGTACAGGTCCACGTACTCGGTCTGCAGACGGCGGAGCGAGTCGTCGAGCGCGGAACGGATGTTCGCGGGCGCCAGGCCGCGGTGCGTCGAGAGCTTGGCCACCTTGGTTCCGATGATGACGTCGGCACGGTTCCCGCGCGAGGCCAGCCACTCGCCGATGATCAGTTCCGAGTCGCCGCCGGTGTTGCCCGCGACCCACTCGGAGTAGACGTCCGCGGTGTCGATGAAGTTGCCGCCCGCTGCGACGTAGGCGTCGAGGATCGCGAACGACGTGTCCCGATCGGCTGTCCACCCGAACACGTTGCCGCCGAAGCACAGCGGGGAGACCATCAGGCCCGATTGGCCGAGCGGACGGACGGGGGCGAGGGGCAGGTCGGCAGGACTCATGCCCGCATTCTGCACCTGTCTAGACAGGTTGCTGCACGCGGTACAGCAGGTCGGTGATCGTGCGCCCGTCGCGCAGGGCGCGCCGCTCGTACCTGGTGACCGGACGATCCTCGGGACGCGGAACGGGTCCACCGGTCCATCGGGGGTCCGCGGCGAAGCACTCCGACATGGCGTGCGCGTACTCGTCCCAGTCGGTGGCCAGGTGCCACCAGCCGCCCGCGGTCAGGCGCTCGGCAACCAGGTCGAGGATGGCCGGCTGCACGAGTCGGCGCTTGTGGTGCCGGGCCTTGGGCCACGGGTCGGGGAAGTAGCTGCGCACGCCCGACAGCGAGTGCGCCGGGACCATCCGGGCCAGCACGCTGATCGCATCCGCCTCCATGACCCGCACGTTGTCCAGGCCGGCCTCGTCGATCCGCCAGAGCAGGCTGCCGACGCCCGGGGTGTGCACGTCGATCGCGAGGATTCCGACGCCGGGCTCGGCAGCGGCCATCTGGGCGGTCGGCCGCCCGTCGCCGAAGCCGATCTCGACGACCACGGGCGTCCCACGTCCCCACACTGCGTCGAGGTCGAGTTGCGTCTCGGAACTCGCGATGAGGAACGGGCCGTGGTTCGCGAGGGCGTGTTCGGCACGGGCGGTGATACGGCTGCGGCGGGGCTTGTAGGTGCGGATGCCGGGGCTCAGCACTCCGGTCACGTGGCCACCCGCAACTGCAGCGGGGCGTTGACGCGGTGCACGCGATCGTGCTCGATGGTCCACGCCGAGCCGCGTCCGCGGGATCGGAACTCCCACCGACCGTCCTCGGCGGGCACGCCGTCGGCCACCAGCGCGGTGTCCTCGTCCACGCCCACGACCACCTTGCCGTCCGTGATCAGTGGACGCAGGACGAAGTCGGGGATGAGCTTGCTGTACTTGTCGAAGTGCGGCAGTACCCGCAGGTCCCTGATCACGCCCAGGCCGTCGGTGCCGCCGCGCCGCGGATGGCGGATGTCGGGGACGTAGTCGCCGAGCGCCATGGCGCCCGCGCTGCAGCCGGCCAGCGACGCCCCATCCAGCCACTCGGCCACGATGGCCGACCACACGCGTGTGCCCTGGAGCGTGCGGGCCAGGTGATTGGGGTTGCCCCCGGACAGGTAGATCAGCCCGGCCCCGGCGATGGCCTCGACATGCGCGGGATCCTCTGCGTCCTGACGGGTGCGCACGTCGATCACGACCTGCTCGACGCCGAGCCGCTCGGCGGACTGGGCGCCCAGTCGGTGCCAGCGAGCCAGGACCGCGTCACCCTCGGGTGCGGCGGCGGTGGCGAGCTGGACGTAGCGAGCGGGTCGGTCGTGCAGGAGCCAGGCCTCGATGTCCTGCATGACGGGCAGGTATTCGCCACTGCCCACCAGGGCGATGCGTCCGGCCACGTGGCTCTCCTCAGTACGGCGTTGCGGCGAGGCTAGTCGCTGCTTCGCCGAACCCACTCCTCCCGGTCGGGCAGGGCCGGCCCGGCGGCGAGGCCGATGACCAGCGCCGCCACGTGCAGGGCCACCCCGAACGCGATCACGGCCGCGATCCCGGGCCCACCCAGGAGCCAGCCGCACGCGGCGGCGGCGATTGCGAATGCGGTCATTCGCAGGCTGGCCGAAGTGGAGAACACCTGAGCCTGCACGTGGGCCGGGGACTCGCGCACGCGCACCTGGAACATCGCCGAGACGAGCGGTGGCTCGGTGGCGCCCATCGCGAAGGCCGCGACCAGCAGCAGGGCAGTCGTGGGTGCCAGTCCTATGGCGACGAGCGCAAGGCCGGACAGCGCCGTGCTGAGAATGATCGCGCGGTCTGGTCGCTGGACGGGACGGCGCGCGAACCAGGCGGCCGTGCTCACCCCGCCCATCGCGAACGCGCCGAGGATGACGCCGGTGAAGCCGAGGGGCTGGCCGAGGTCGGTGGCCAGGACCGGGGCGGCCACGAAGACCGACGCCTGCCCGGCGAAGCCCACGGTGGTGATGATGGTGCTGCGCCGCAGTCCCGCGCGACGCACGATGGCCGTCATCCCGTCGCGCAGGTCGTGGACCAGGTGCCTGCGACCGGCGTCGTCCGGCCGGCGGCCGAGCGGGACCGCGCGCATGGACGCGAGCGCGACCAGCAGGACTGCCACGGCGAGCCAGATGGGCGCGGTGGCCGCGAGCCCGACCAGGGCGGTGGCCGCGGGGGGTGCCGCCACGGCCGCGACGCTGTAGGTCGCGGCATCCGAGGCATAGGCCTTGGTCAGCCGCTCCGTCGGCACCAGGCGCGGCAACTGAGCGCTCCAGGCGCCGGTGAGGGCGGGATACCCGAGCCCGGCGATAGCGGCGACGATCATCACCGTCCACAGGGGAGTGCGCCCGAGCATGACGGCGATCGCCGCCAGTCCGGCGGCCATGACGAGCATCGCCGCCGTGAATCCCAGGCGAGTCGAGCGGGCTCGGTCGATCAGGGCGCCGACGACGGGTCCGGCTATCGCGGCAGACGCGGTGAGGCAGGCGACGAGGTAGGAGCCCGTCGTCGCGCTGCCCAGCGTGGCGATCGCGCCGACCAGGACCGCCGGGCCTGCCGACTCGGTGGCGGAGCGGGAGAGGGTGGCCGTGACGAGATAGGCCCGCAGGCCGTCTCGCGTGGTCACAGCGCGAGGGTAGTGGCGCGTGCTGCGCCGCCTACTCGGCTGGTGCGGTCTCCGGATGGGCGGCGTCGTAGTACTCGCAGAAGGCCGAGTAGGCCCGCGGTCCGTAGACGGTGCCCGGTCCGCCGATCATCAGGAAGGTCACGCCGATCGCCTCGGCGGCCTCCTCCTTGGTGGCGCCCGCCTTGACCGCGCCACGTGCGTGGGAGGCGATGCAGCCGTCGCAGGTCTCGACGACCGCGATCGCGAGCGCGATCAGTTCCTTGGTCTTGGTGTCGAGGGCACCGGCGGACAGGGCCGCGCCGTGCAGTTCGCCGAAGGTCTTGTAGACGTCGGGGATCGCCTTGCGCAGGTCGCGACCGAGGGGGGCGAGTTCCTCGAGGACACCCTTGCCGTGGGAATGAGTCATGTCGAACAGGATACCCCGGGGGGTAAACAGGGTATGCTGTGGGCATGAACATCGAGCCGGCCGTCACCCATGATGTCCTCATGCGCCTGAAGCGGGCTCGCGGCCAGCTCGACGGCGTGATCCACATGATCGAGGACGGTCGCAGCTGCGGTGACATCGTGACCCAGTTGGCCGCCGTCTCCAAGGCCCTCGACCGGGCCGGCTTCAAGATCGTGGCCAACGGCCTCCAGCAGTGCTGGGAGCACCCGGATGACGCACCGATGACCCAGGAGCAGCTGGAGAAGCTGTTCCTGTCGTTGGCGTAGCCTCGGCTCATGACCACCCAGACCTTCCGCGTGTCCGGCATGACCTGCGACCACTGCGTGCACGCAGTGACGCAGGAGGTCAGCGCCCTCGAGGGCGTCCAACGGGTCACCATCGATCTGGTTGCCGGCGGCGAGTCGAGCGTGGTCGTCGAGAGCAGTTCTCCGCTGGACGTCGACGCCGTGCGGGACGCCGTTGACGAAGCGGGCTATGAACTAGTGGGCTAGGCCCATGGCCGCCGAGGTTGATCTCGAGATCGAGGGCATGACGTGCGCCTCGTGTGCGCTGCGCATCGAGAAGAAGCTCAACAGGGTGCCCGGCGTCACCGCCACGGTCAACTACGCCACCGAGAAGGCGCACGTGGTGCTGCCGCCCGACGTGAGCGTCGAGGAGGCCATCGCCGTGGTGGAGGCGACCGGGTATCGCGCCCACCCGCCCAAGCCCATCCACGCTCCCGCGGAGACGGAGTCGGCAGCCGACGGCAACCACGCCGATCGGGCACTGGCTGAGCTGCGCCAGCGGCTGGTGGTCAGCACCATCCTGACCGTTCCCGTCGTGCTCATGGCCATGGTCCCTCCGCTCCAGTTCACGTACTGGCAGTGGGCGTCGCTGACGCTCGCCGCCCCTGTGGTGGTGTGGGGGGCGCTGCCGTTCCACCGGGCCGCCTGGATCAACCTGCGACACGGTGCGGCGACCATGGACACGCTCATCTCCCTGGGGGTGCTGGCCGCGTTCCTCTGGTCGTTGTACGCACTGTTCCTGGGAGGCGCCGGCGAGCCGGGCATGACAATGACGTTCTCCCTGCTCCCGCACGGCTCAGGTTCGACGCCCGAGATCTACCTCGAGGTCGCCGCGGCGGTCACCGTCTTCATCCTGCTGGGCCGCTACCTCGAGGCCCGGGCGAAGACCCGATCAGGCGAGGCGCTGCGCGCCCTGGCGGCGCTCGGCGTCAGGGACGTGTCCCTCCTCCGTGACGGTGTCGAGGGCCGCATCCCCATCGAGGAGCTGGCGGTCGGCGACCGCTTCGTGGTGCGACCCGGGGAGAAGATCGCGACCGACGGAGTGGTGGTCGAGGGCGCATCCGCGGTGGACAGCAGCCTGGTCACCGGGGAGACCGTGCCGGTCGAGGTCTCCGTCGGAGATGAGGTGATCGGCGCGACAGTCAACGCGGGCGGCCGACTGGTCGTCGAGGCGACGCGGGTGGGCTCGGACACGCAGCTGGCCCGCATCGCGCAGCTCGTCGAACGGGCGCAGACCGGCAAGGCACCGGTTCAGCGGCTGGCCGACCGGGTGTCGTCCGTCTTCGTGCCCATCGTCATCGGACTCTCGCTCCTGACCCTCGCGGGTTGGCTCCTGCTCACGGGTGACGTGCAGATGGCCTTCACAGCGGCCGTCGCGGTGCTGATCATCGCCTGCCCGTGCGCTCTTGGACTCGCGACGCCGACTGCCCTGGTGGTCGGCACCGGGCGAGGGGCGCAGCTCGGCATCCTGATCAAGGGGCCGGAGATCCTCGAGTCGACGCGACAGGTCAACACCATCGTGCTGGACAAGACCGGCACGGTGACGACCGGTCACATGTCGGTGGCCGGCGTCGAGGTGACCGGCGACCTGACCGGTCGGGAACTGCTCCGGCTCGCGGGCGCGGTGGAGGCCGCGTCCGAGCATCCCGTCGGACGGGCCGTGACCGACCACGCGCGTGGCGCAGTCGGCAGCCTCCCGGCCGTCGAGTCGTTCCAGTCGCACGGCGGCCGCGGCGTCCAGGGGGTCGTGGAGGGTCACGCCGTGGTGGCCGGCCGTCCGTCCTGGGTGGTCGAGCAGTGGTCCGTCTCGGAGCCGGCAGAGCTCGAAACTGCCCGGGCCGCAGCGGAGGAGCAGGGGCGCACGGTCATCTCGGTGGCCGTCGACGGGGTGGCGGCCGGCCTGATCGTGGTGGCCGACACTGTCCGCCCGGACAGCAGACGAGCCGTCGAGGCTCTGAGGGGACTGGGACTCGAGCCGGTGCTGCTCACCGGCGATCACGAGCGCGTGGCGCGATCAGTGGCCGCCGAGGTCGGCATCGCTGAGGTGCTGGCCGATGTGCTGCCCGAGGACAAGGTGGCGGCGGTGCGCGGCCTGCAGGACGCCGGGCGGACGGTGGCCATGGTGGGCGACGGGGTCAATGACGCGGCCGCGCTGGCCCAGGCGGACCTGGGCATGGCGATGGGTACCGGGACCGACGTCGCCATCGAGGCCGCCGACATCACCCTCGTCCGCGAGGACCTGCTGGCCGCCGCCGATGCGGTGCGGCTGTCGCGCCGGACGCTCGCCATCATCAAGGGCAACCTGTTCTGGGCCTTCGCCTACAACGTCGCCGCCATCCCGCTGGCGATGGCCGGGCTGCTCAATCCGCTGCTCGCCGGTGCCGCCATGGCCTTCTCCTCCGTGTTCGTCGTCACGAACAGCCTTCGGCTGAGGGGGTTCCGCTCCATCGCTGCAGCAGACCGTCCTGCATGATCTGCGCGTGGCCCCTCTTCGATCCCGCCGCCATCTCGCTGAGCGACCTGCGCCAGCGTCAGTCGGCCAAGTACCAGACCTACGACCCGGACGTGATCCCTGCGTGGGTCGCGGAGATGGACTTCCCGCTCGCGCCGCCCGTCGCCTCGGCCCTGCACGCCGCGATCGATCGTTCCGACACCGGCTACCGCACCGGGCGCGGCATTGCCGAAGCCCTGGCCGAGTTCGCGGAGCGCCGCTGGGGCTGGCTGATCCCGACGGACCGAGTGGTCGTCCTCCCCGACGTGCTCTCCGGCATCACCCAGAGCCTCGCGCTGCTCACCGAACCGGGCACCAGCGCCGTGCTCTGCAGCCCGATCTACCCGCCCTTCTTCTCCACCATCCGGAAGGTGGCCCAGCGCGGCCTCGTCGACGTGCCCCTCGTGCTGGCGCAGGACGGGAGCTACTCGTGGAACCTGGACGGGCTCGCCGAGGCGTTCGCCCGGCCGGACGTGTCGGCCTTCGTGCTCTGCAGTCCGCACAACCCGACCGGCACCGTGCCGACCCGCGAGGTCCTGACGACGATCGCCGAGCTGGCCGACGAGCACGGCGTGCTCGTCATCTCGGACGAGATCCACGCCCCACTGACGCTGCCCGGCGCCGAGCACGTCCCCTACCTGAGCGTCGTCGACGACGATGCGCCGGCGGTGACGCTCATCTCGGCCTCCAAGGCGTGGAACCTGGCCGGGCTGAAGTGCGCCCAGGTGGTCGGCACCTCAGCCACCGCGCCGATCCTCGCGCGCGACGTGCCGCTGGACGTGATCTACGGCGCCGGCCACCTCGGCGTGCTCGCTGGCGTCGCGGCCTACCGGGAGGGGGAACCCTGGCTCGACGAGGTGGTCGCCGTGCTCGACGCCAATCGCCGGCTCCTCACCCACCTGCTCGAGGAGCACGTGCCGCAGGCCCGATATGTGCCGCCGCAGGCGTCCTACCTGGCGTGGATCGACTTCCGGGCCTACGGACTCGGAGACGATCCCTCTGCCCGACTCGTCACGGACGCCAGGGTCGCCCTGAGCCCCGGACCCACCTTCGGCCCGGGTGGCAGGGGATTCGCCCGCCTCAACTTCGCCACCTCGCCGGCCATCCTCGAGGAAATTGTCGATCGCGTCGGAGCCATGCTCAAATAGGCGACGTGCCCATCCTGAAGCGCCTGATCCCGACGGCGCTCGTCCTGTCGGTGCTGGCCGGAATGGTGGTGGTCGGGCCTGCGCAGGCGGTGCCCAGCAAGGACCGCTACGCGGTGGGCGACAGTGTGATGCTCGGCGCGCGATCGGCACTGAAGTCCCGGGGCTTCGGCGTGGACGCGTCGACCAGCCGCCAGGCGTACTCCGGGCCTGCGCTGCTGCGCAAGAAGGGCGCCAAGCTGCCCGAGAACGTCGTGGTCCACCTGGGCACCAACGGCACCTTCCCGCTCGACACCTGCAAGCGACTGGTCAGGGTCGCCGGACCGGAGCGCCGCGTCTTCCTCGTCAACATCTATGTGCCGCGGTCGTGGGAGAAGTCGAACAACGCGACGATCCGCAAGTGCGCCAACTCATTTCGTGAGGGCCGGGTGACGGTCGTCGACTGGAACGCCGAGGCCAGCCAGCATCCGTCGTGGTTCTACAAGGACGGCATCCACCTCAGGCCCGCGGGAGCAACTGCTTTCGCGCGACTGCTGGACACGTCGGTAGACGGCGCGATCGCCAGGTCCGCGGTGCCGACGGAGGAGACGTCGCCGGAGGGCGACAAGGGCACGATCCTCGGCGCCACCGGCACGGCGAAGGTCGGCGTCAGCGGCTGACCCCGCACCTGTGGACTTGATCACAGGACAGCGCTTTCATGGGGGTATGCGGAGGCGTCGCCGCCGCCGGGGGTGCATGCTGGACCTCTACCGTCGAGTCCCCCCTCGTCGTACCTTCGATCGCGATGGAGCGAAGTGATGACCGTCCCCGGCCTGGAGAACGCCCCCACCAAGAACAAGCAGCTGCTCGAGTGGGTCGAGGAGATGGCCCTGCTGGCCAAGCCGGACCGCGTGGTCTGGGCGGACGGCTCGGAGGAGGAGTGGCAGCGGCTGTCCCAGGAGCTCGTCGACGCCGGTACCTTCATCCGCCTCAACCCCGAGATCCGGCCGAACTCGTTCCTGGCGCGCTCGGACCCCAGTGACGTCGCGCGGGTCGAGGACCGCACCTACATCTGCTCCCAGCGCGAGGAGGACGCCGGCCCCACCAACAACTGGGCGGACCCGGCCGAGATGAAGGGCACCCTGAAGGGCCTGTTCGACGGCTGCATGCGCGGCCGCACCATGTACGTCATCCCGTTCTCGATGGGCCCGCTCGGCTCCCGTATCTCGCAGCTCGGCGTCGAGATCACGGACTCCGCGTACGTCGTGCTCAACATGAAGATCATGACGCGCATGGGGCAGGCGGCCCTCGATCAGATCGGCGAGTTCGGCGAGTTCGTGCCTGCCATCCACACGGTCGGCTACCCGCTCGTCGACGCCGAGGGCAATGCGCGCCCGGACGTTTCGTGGCCGTGCAATGAGACCAAGTACATCGTGCACTTCCCGGAGACCCGCGAGATCTGGTCGTACGGGTCGGGCTACGGCGGCAACGCCCTCCTCGGCAAGAAGTGCTTCGCGCTGCGCATCGCTTCCGCGATGGCTCGCGACGAGGGGTGGATGGCCGAGCACATGCTCATCCTGAAGCTGACGTCCCCCAAGGGCACTCAGCACTACCTGACCGCGGCCTTCCCGTCGGCATGCGGCAAGACGAACCTCGCCATGCTCGAGCCCACCATCCCGGGCTGGACGGTCGAGACGGTCGGAGACGACATCGCGTGGATGCGGTTCGGCGAGGATGGTCGGCTGTACGCCATCAACCCCGAGGCCGGCTTCTTCGGCGTCGCGCCGGGAACCGGCATGGCCACGAACGCCAATGCGGTCAAGTCGCTGTACGCGAACTGCATCTACACGAACGTCGCGCTCACCGACGACGGCGACATCTGGTGGGAGGGCCTGACCGATGAGGCGCCGGCGCACCTGATCGACTGGAAGGGACGCGACTGGACGCCGGAGTCACCCGAGCCGTCCTCCCACCCGAACGCGCGCTTCACCGCTCCCGCGGCGCAGTGCCCGTCCATCGCCAGCAACTGGGAGGACCCGACGGGCGTGCCGATCGAGGCGATCCTGTTCGGTGGCCGTCGCGCCACGAACGTCCCGCTGGTCACCGAGTCGTTCGACTGGGCGCATGGCGTGTTCATGGGCGCGACCGTCTCGTCGGAGATGACCGCCGCTGCCGTCGGTGGCGTCGGCCAGCTGCGTCGCGATCCGTTCGCGATGCTGCCGTTCTGCGGCTACAACATGGCCGACTACTGGGGTCACTGGCTGAAGATCGGCACGTTCACCGCCCCGGAGAACCTGCCGCGGATCTACCAGGTGAACTGGTTCCGCAAGGACGCGGACGGCAAGTTCATCTGGCCGGGATTCGGCGACAACTCGCGCGTCCTCGACTGGGTGATCCGTCGCATCGACGGCGATGCCGATGCGGTGGAGTCGCCGATCGGCATGCTGCCGGCGCCCGGCTCGCTGAACTTCGACGGCCTGGACCTGAGTGAGGAGCAGCGCGCGGACCTCTTCGAGGTGGATCCGGTGACGTGGCTGGCCGAGTCGGACCTGACCGAGGAGTACTTCGCGAAGTTCGGCGACCACGTGCCGGCCGAGCTGCGAGCCCAGCTCGACGCACTGCGGGAGCGCCTCGCGTCCGCCTAGTCGAGGGTGGCCACCAGCACGGCCTTGATGGTGTGCATCCGGTTCTCGGCCTGGTCGAACACGATGCTCGCGGGTGACTCGAACACGTCGTTGCTCACCTCGACGCCGTCCACCAGCCCGAAGTCGTCCGCGATCGCCCGGCCGATGCCGGTGCCGAGGTCGTGGTACGCGGGCAGGCAGTGCATGAAGCGTGCCTCTGCGGAGCCGGTCAACGCCATCATGTCGGCGTCGACGCGGTAGGGACGCAGCAGCTCGATGCGCTCGCTCCAGACCTCCTTCGGCTCGCCCATGGAGACCCAGACATCGGTGTGCACGAACTCGGCACCCGGAACGCCCTCCTCCGGCTCCGTGGTGAGGGTGATGAGCGCCCCGGTCTGCGCCGCCGCGTGCCGCGCGATCGACTGGACCTCCTCGTCCGGCCACAGGTCGCTGGGCGCGACGATGCGCACGTCCGCGCCCATGAGGGCCCCCATCACGAGCAGGGAGTTGCCCATGTTGCTGCGGGCGTCGCCGAGGTAGCAGTAGCGAAGGGGGGCGGCGGGGCTGGCCGTGTGCTCCCGCATCGTCAGGAAGTCGGCGAGCATCTGCGTGGGGTGCCACTCGTCGGTCAGCCCGTTGAACACGGGCACGCTGGCGAAGGCCGCGAGTTCCTCGATCACCGCCTGACCGGAGCCGCGGTACTCGATGCCGTCGTAGATGCGGCTCAGCACCCGCGCCGTGTCGGCGATGGACTCCTTGTGGCCGATCTGCGAGGCCGACGGGTCGAGCACGGTGACATGGCCGCCCTGGTCGTGCACCGCCACCTCGAAGGCCGTGCGGGTCCGGGTCGACGTCTTCTCGAAGATCAGGGCGACGTTGCGGCCGCGAAGCCGCTGCTCCTCAGTGCCGGCCGCGCGAGCGGCCTTGAGCTCGGCCGCGAGGACAAGCAGGTGGTCGAGCTCGGCAGGGGTGAAGTCGGCTTCCTTCAGGAAGTCGCGTCCGTGCAGCGTCATCCGGCAACGCTACCGGGCGAGTGCTCAGGCGATGCCCAGGGTCCGCGGCGAGACCGCCTCCGTGAAGTCGTCGCCGGCGGCTCGGATGCCCTCGCCACGACCCCTGGGGTAGTGCCGCGAGTCGAGCCGCGCGTAGATGTGCTCGCGTTCTTCCTCGGACAGCCCACCCCAGACGCCGTACGGCTCCCGGGCCCGGACCGCGTAGTCCGCGCACTCCATCCGTACCGCGCACGCGGCACAGACGAGCTTGGCGGCCCGGTCGCGGCGGATCCGCGACGAGCCGCGCTCGTTCTGCGGGTGGAAGAACAACAGGGGATCTGCCTCGCGGCAGGACCCGTGCTCCTGCCAGTGCCACTGAGCGTCCTTGGGCACCTGTGCCAGTGGTTGCTGAGGCATCTGCGCTCACCCTCCCGTCTGCGCGTGCGTGTGCTATCACGCTAGTTGGGGGGTTGCAACAGTTAGCACTGCCGAAGGTCCCGTCCCTAGGGACCTTCAGCCATGGATCACTGGTCCGAAGAGGCCTTCTCGCTCTCCTGGGCGGCGATCTGGGCGCGGACGTCGTCCATGTCGACGTCGCGGACGGCCTGGACCAGGTTGACCAGTGCCGGCTCGGGCAGCGCGCCGGCCTGCGAGTACAGCACGACGCCGTCGCGGATGGCCATCAGCGTCGGGATCGACGAGATGCCGAAGGCGCCCGCCAGGCCCGGCTCGGCCTCGGTGTCGACCTTCGCGAAGACGATGTCCGCGTTGGTCTCAGAGACGGTCTCGTACACGGGGGCGAACATCCGACACGGTCCGCACCACGCGGCCCAGAAGTCCACGAGGACGATCGGGCTGTCGTTGATGGTGTCAGCGAACGTGGATTCGGTCAGGTTGATGGTTGCCATGAGTCCAGTGTACATGCCCCCGGGGGTATGCAAAAGCGGAGGGGAGCGGCCGTTCTCCACCGGCACCGACCCGGCCTACACTCCCGTCATGTCCTCCACGCCCCTCGAGCCGGCACCGCTCGAGACCCCGAACCCGTCCGGTGGCACCCTCCTCGAGGAGCGCACCGTCTCCAACGACGAGGGTGACCACGAGCGGTTCTCCCACTACGTGGAGAAGGACAAGATCGTCGAGAGCGCCGTGATGGGCACGCCGGTCAAGGCGCTGTGCGGAAAGGTCTGGGTGCCGAGCCGCGATCCCGAGCGGTACCCCATCTGCCCCGACTGCGAGGCGATCATCAAGAAGCTGCCGCCCGGCGGCGACTCCTGAGCACAGCAGAGGCGGCCAGCGGACCAAGCTCGGTCTGGCAGAACCCCTACCGGCCCCTGACGGTGGGCGTGGTGGCCCTCATCACGCTGCTGGCGTTCGAGGCCATCGGCACCGCCACCGCGATGCCCGTCATCGCCGCGGACCTGGACGCGCTGGGCGGCTACACCTGGGCCTTCAGTGCCTTCATCGTCGCGTCGCTCGTGGCCATGGTGATCGGCGGCCTCTGGGCCGACGCGAGCGGTCCGCGGATGCCGCTCGTCTGGGGGGTGCTGGGTCTGGTCGTCGGCTCGATGATCTGCGGCCTCGCCCCCTCGCTGCTGGTGCTGGTACTCGGCCGGGCGGCGCAGGGCATGGGCAGCGGGATGATCATCGTCGCCGCGTACGTGCTCATCGCCCGGGCCTACCCGGAGCAGGTGCGACCCAAGGCCTTCTCCGTGCTGGCCGCGGCGTGGGTGCTGCCGTCCCTCATCGGGCCGCTCGTGGCCGGCTTCCTCGCCGACAACGTGAGCTGGCGGTGGGTCTTCTGGCTGGTACCTGTGTTCGTCCTGCCGTCGCTGTTCCTGCTGTTCCCGCGCCTGCGGGCGTATGACGGAGGACAGCCGCACGCGTCAGCCCGCACCCGGGTGGCCGCTGGGATCGTCACCGCCGTGGGACTGGTCGCACTCCAGGACGGGGTCCTGCGCCTGTCGATCGTGGGTGCCGCAGAGGCGGTCGCCGGACTCGTCGCGGTCGTGCTGGCGGTCCGCTACGTGCTGCCCGCGGGAGCGCTGAGACTCCAGCGGGGGCTGCCGGCCAGCGTCATGATGCGCGGCCTGCTCGCGTCGGCGTACTTCTCCGCAGAGGTCTTCGTGCCGCTGGCGTTGATCGAGACCAGGGGGGTGAGCACCACGTACGCGGGCCTGGTGCTGGCCACCTCGGCGACGATGTGGTCCGTGGGCTCATACGCGCAGAGCCGCCTCCCGGGCGACGCCGACCGCTCGCGGAACGTGCGGCAGGGCGCTGCGGTGGTGGCTGTCTGCCTGCTGACCCTCCCGCTCGCTCTGCTGGCGTGGCTGCCCCCGTGGATCGCCGCGGTCTCCTGGGCGGCGGGTGCCTTCGGCATGGGGCTGTCCCTCCCGTCCATCTCGGTGCAGGTGATGCGGCTCTCGCCCCGCACCGACCTCGGGCTCAACTCATCAGCCATCCAGATCGTCGACGCGGTGGCCATCGTGATCGCGATCTCCATTCTCGGGCTTGGGCACGCGATCGCGGTGGCGGCCGGCGGCGCCACTGCGGGCACGTACGCGCTGCTGTGGCTCGGGTCTGCGCTGATCGCGTTCGCCGCCGTCGTGCTTGCCGGGCGGATGCGGCCGGCAGCCATGCCGGGGTCGGTGGCCGTCGAAACGGTCTGACAGGATGTGCGTCGCCCATGCGAACGCTGTGGGCGTGAAGGAGATCTCCCGCCATGACCGGCTTGAAAACACGTCGTCTGCTGATGCCGACCGTCGCCCTGCTGTCCGCCGGCGCCCTGCTTGCAGGGTGCGCCCAGGAGGAGTCCGCCACCCCGGCGGCCGAGTCCCCTGCGGCTGCGACCGAGGCCGCGTCCTCGGCTCCCGCGTCCGAGGAGGCCAGTGCGGCCGCATCCGCTGCAGCGAGCCCCGAGGAGACTGTCGCCGCGCTGCCGGCCGAGTGCTCCCCGGAGAACCTGACCCTGGTGAACCCGGGCACCCTGACCGTCGGCACCGACACGCCTGCGTACCCGCCGTACTTCGTCGACGACGACCCGACCAACGGCCAGGGCTTCGAGTCCGCCGTCGCGTACGCGGTGGCGAACGGCCTCGGCTTCGCGCCGACCGACGTCACCTGGACGGTCGTGCCGTTCAACAAGTCCTACGCGCCCGGCGACAAGGACTTCGACTTCGACATCAACCAGATCTCGGTGACGCCGAAGCGACAGAAGGCCGTCGACTTCTCGCAGGGCTACTACACGGTCAACCAGGCCGTCGTGGCGCTCAACGACTCGGCCATCGCCGGTGCCACCACCCTCGACGAGCTGCGCAACGCCAAGCTCGGCGCTCAGGTCGGCACCACCAGCCTCGACTTCATCACCGACGTGGTGCAGCCGACTGAGGACCCCTACGTCTACAACGACACCAACGACGCCAAGAGCGCGCTGAACAACGGCCAGATCGAGGGCATCGTCGTCGACCTGCCCACCGCGTACTACATCACCGCGGCGGAGATCGACGACTCGAAGATCGTCGGCCAGTTCGAGGCGTCCGAGGGCGGCGAGGAGTTCGGGCTGCTGTTCGCCAAGGGCAACCCCCTGGTCCAGTGCGTGAACCTCGTGCTCGACGACCTGAAGGCCACCGGCGAGCTGCAGGCCATCCAGGACGAGTGGCTCGCGGGCGACACCGCTCCCTACTTCACGGAGTAGCGGAACCCCGATCACATGAGTGATCACCCGACGATGACGCCGCCAGCGCCTGGCGCACCGGTCGCCTACCGCGACCCGGTGCGCCAGGCGCTGGAGCGTCGTGCGGGGCGTCGCAACGCCCTCGTCGGCATGGCCAGCCTGGTCGTGTTCGTCGCCGCCGTGTCGTTGCTCGTCTCGCGCACGCCGGGGTGGCCGGTCGTGCAGGAGACCTTCTTCAGCGCGGAGCAGTTCACCGACTCGCTGCCGGGGCTGCTCGAGGCGTTCCTGCTGAACGTCAAGATCTTCCTGATCGCTGAGCCGCTGATCCTCGTGTTCAGCCTGCTGATCGCGCTGACCCGCACCTTGCGGGCGCCGGTCTTCCTGCCGCTGCGCGTCGTGGCGACGATCTACGTCGACGTCTTCCGCGGCATTCCGACCATCCTGGTGATCTTCCTGCTCGGCTTCGGAGTCCCCGCACTCCGGCTCCAGGGCGTGCCCTCGGACCCGGTGTTCTGGGGGACGGTCGCATTGATCCTGTCGTACAGCGCCTACGTTGCCGAGGTGTTCCGTGCGGGGATCGGCTCGGTGCACCCGAGCCAGCGGATGGCCGCCCGATCTCTCGGGCTCTCGGTCTGGCAGACGAACCGGTTCGTGGTGCTGCCGCAGGCGGTGCGCAACGTCGTGCCGCCGCTCCTCAACGACTTCATCTCGCTGCAGAAGGACACTGCGCTCGTCTCCGTGCTGGGACCGATCGAGGTGCTGCGCCAGGCGCAGATCGACGCGTCGTCGACGTTCAACTACACGCCGTACGTGGCGGCCGCGGCGATCTTCATCGCGCTGACCATCCCGATGACCCGGTTCGCGGACTGGGTGCAGACGCGGATGTCACGGCGTCAGCGTGCAGGGGGTGTCGCATGACGCCGCTGCTGGACGTGACGGGCGTGTGGAAGTCGTTCGAGGAGCATCCCGTCCTGCGCGGACTCGACCTGCAGGTGAGCGCCCATGAGGTGGTGGTGCTGATCGGCGCGTCGGGCTCCGGCAAGTCGACGCTGCTGCGCTGCGTGAACGGCCTGGAGCCGGTCGACGCCGGTCGGATCGTGCTGGACGGTGACGTCGACGTCACGGCGCCCTCGGTGAACCTCGACGAGGTGCGGCGCCGCGTGGGCATCGTGTTCCAGTCGTACAACCTCTTCCCGCACATGACGGTGCTCGACAACATCACGCTGGCGCCACGGAAGGTGGTGGGCGTGGACGCCTCGCAGGCTCGGGAGGAGGCGATGACGCTGCTCGACCGCTTCGGGCTGGGCGCCAAGGCCCGCGAGTACCCCGACCGGCTCTCCGGCGGCCAGGCGCAGCGGGTGGCCATCGTGCGGGCGCTGGCCATGCAGCCGGAGCTGATGCTCTTCGACGAGATCACGTCGGCCCTCGACCCGCTCCTGGTCGGGGAGGTGCTCGACGCGGTGCGAGAGCTCAAGCACGGCGGCCTGACGATCGTGATGGCCACGCACGAGATGGGCTTCGCGCGCGAGGTCGCCGACCGGGTGTGCTTCCTGAACGACGGGATCGTGCTCGAGCAGGCACCGCCGGAGCAGTTCTTCACGGACCCGCGGGAGCAGCAGACGCGGGACTTCCTCGCGCGAATCCTGGTGTGACAGGTGTCGCGACCGGTATCCGGTCGAATGCGTCCTACAGTGGTGCCATGCGCTGCGAGTGCAGCGCGATATGAGGAGGAGCAATGGCAACTGCAGATCCCGACGTCATCTTCGTCGAGGAGGACATGGCGGAGGTGGGCAAGCACTGGGGCCTGGTCCTCGCACTGGGCGTCATCAGCATCATCATCGGCATCATGGCGCTGGTCTGGCCGGGCGCGACGATCATCGTGCTGGCCATCCTGCTCGGCGCCTACCTGCTGGTCTCGGGCATCTTCCAGATCGTTCGCGGCTTCAGCCGTGGGCTCTCCGGCGGTATGCGCGCGCTGATGTTCGTCTTCGGCACCATCTCGCTGCTGCTGGGCCTGTTCGCGGTCAGTGGCATCTGGCGTGCGGTGGAACTGCTGGCCATCTTCATCGGCATCGCGTTCCTGTTCCGTGGCTTCGGCCTGCTCTTCGAGTCGGCTGAGCGCTCGGAAGGCCGTGGCTGGAACATCTTCGGCGGCATCATCATGCTGATCGGCGGCATGGCGGTCCTGGTGTGGCCAGGCATCTCGCTGGCGACGCTGGCGTGGGTCACCGGCATCTTCCTGATCGTCGGCGGCATCTTCGAGATCGTCGCCGCATTCAAGCTGCGGTCGCTGGCCAAGGCCTGATCCGTCCGGCAGATGGCAGCTGAGACCTCCCAGACCCTCGACCGGGGGCTGCGCGTCCTTGAGGTGGTGGCTGGGTCCCCTGACGGACTCACCGTCACCGAACTGGCGGCAGCCCTCGGCGTGGGCCGCACCGTCGTCTACCGGCTGGTGGTGACGCTCGAGCAGCATGCGTTCATCCGCCGCTCGGCGGACGGTCGCTGCCGGCTGGGGCTGGGCATGCTGTCGATGGGCCAGCAGGTCCAGCCGGTGGTGCGCGACACCGCGCTGCCGGCTCTGCGGCTGCTGGCCGACGCGGTCAACGCGACGGCGGTGCTCACCGTCGTCGACGGTCAGGAGGCGCTGTCGGCCGTCGTCGTCGAGCCCACCCGGTCCGACGTGCACGTCGCGTCGCGCGCCGGCGCGCGGCAGCCGCTGGAGAACTCCGCCGGGGGACGGGCCATCCTCGCGGCCCGCACCACGGCGGGCCGTCCGCTGGACCCGCCGTGGGTGGTGGCGACCGGCGACGGGCCGCAGGGTGCCTACGGCATCGCGGTGCCGGTGCTCGGGGTGCCCGGTCTGGAGGCCAGTGTCGGAGTGCTGGCCCTGCGTGAGCTCAACGACATCGACGTCGGGCCCCGGGTGGCCCGGGCCGCCGGCGAGATCGCCCGCGCCCTGCGCTGAGTGCGACCGCCTAGTTCCAGCAGCCGTTGATGGTGGCGGCCAGGCCGTCCACCGCCTGCCGCGTCGCCAGCGGGATGTACCGCTGCGGTCGGTCGTTCACCAGGATCGAGAAGATCCGCTCACCAGAGGTCGACAGCGAGATGCCCGACAGCCCGATGGTGTCGTAGAGGGTCCCGGTCTTGGCCCGGATCACGCCCTTGGCGCACCGGGACTGCTTCGTCGTGAACCGTCCGTACCGGTCGTCCAGGGTCCCGCTGACGCCGGCGATGGGCATCGCGGTGTCCTCGAACATGACCGCGAAGGCGGCCGGGTTTGCCACCCGGGCCACGCGCAGCACGTCGACGAGGAAGCGGGGGCTGAGCCGGTCCTTGCGCGACAGCCCGCTCCCATCGAGCAGGGCCATCCCGGTCGGGTCCACGCCGAGGTTGCGCAGTACCTGCTCCGCCGCCTGTCGTGATCCGTCCCACGTGGTGGGGAAGCCGGTCACCCGGGCCACGTGCCGGTACAGCACCTCGGCCACGTTGTTCTCGGAGATGCGCAGCATGATGCGGACGGCGTCGCCGGAGGTGGTGCCCTTCGTCTCGGCGACGACTGGTGCCTCGCCGGCATCAGCGGGAGCGCCGAGGGTCACCGGGTAGCCGAGCGCCCGCAGGCGCTTCACGAACACGGCGGCCGCATTCGCGCTGGGATCTCGGCTGTAGTCCCACGCCCGGGCGAGGGCGCGCACGGAGGCCGCGACCGAGGGTATGTACGAACTGGTCCAGCCGGGAGCGCGGCCCGGGTCCTGGAACATGTCGTCGTCCACGCGCACGACCAGGGGAGTGCCGACCGGAAGGGTCCGGGAGGCCTTGTTGGCGAGCTTGCGGAGGTCCTTCGTGCTCAGCATCGGCTCGCCGCCGCCCTCGAGGATCAGCTCGCCGGGCGCGGCGCCGGCCCGCACCCGCGTGACGAACCGGGTGTCGGTGCCCAGGGTGGCCAGCGCGGTGACGGCGGTGACGACCTTCATGTTCGATGCGGGCAGCATGGGGACGGTGCTGGCGTGGTCGCTCAGGACCTCGCCGGTGACCGCGTCGACCGCCAGCAGGGCCACGGAGGGTCCCAGCCGCTTGTTCTCGATCCGCTTGCTGATCAGGACGTCGACAACAGGGTCGGGATTCGCCGCGGAGGGCGGCGCCCAGGTGACGATCAGGGCAGCGGACAGCCCGGCGACGATGGGCATGGACAGCATTCGGGGAAGACGCACGTGGTCCATGGTGCGACACCCCGGGTTCGGGGGCGGTGCCGGGGGTCCGGGTCGGCGTGTCGCAGAATGGCTGGAACCTCTCGGAAGGCTTCCCCGTGCGCCGTGTGATCGTGCTGTTCCTGACCGCCCTGCTGGCCGCCGGGCTCGTCTCGGCCCCGAGTGCCCAGGCCGACGGACCCGTGCCCAAGAGGATCGCCAGTGGCTGGATGCCGTACTGGATGACCTCGCCATCGAATCCCGAGGGCGTCCAGTCGGCCGTCCAGAACGCCGACCTGTTCACCGACGTCTCCCCGTTCTGGTACTCGGCGACGGCGAAGTCCGGTGGTGGGGTCCAGGTGCGCCTGAACCCGAACTTCTCCAACGGCGCGGCCAACGTCGCCTGGGCGATGCAGCAGCTGCGGGCGGCGGGGCTGGTAGTGCTCCCGGCGATCGCGGACGGCTCGGGCAAGGGTCGGATGGCCTCGACACTGGCGGATCCCGGACTGCGCGCCCAGCACATCTCGGACATCGTCAACCTGGTCATGTCGAACGGATACGACGGCATCGACCTGGACTACGAGATCTTCGCCTTCAGCGACGGGTCATCCTCGTGGGCGAAGACGCAGCCGAACTGGACGGCCTTCGTGACGGAACTGGCGGCCGCCCTGCACGCGCAGGGGAAGCTGCTCTCCGTCACCATCCCGCCGCCGTGCAGCACGGGCGGCACCTGCGGACCCAAGTCGGGCTATTGGGTGTACGACATCGCCGGCATCGGGCAGGTCGCTGACCGGGTCCGGATCATGGCGTACGACTACCACGTCAGCGCCGACGGGCCGATCGCGCCGATGCCGTGGGTGCGGGCCATCGTGCAGTACTCGGCGTCGGTGATGGATCCGGCGCGTCTCCAGATCGGCGTGCCGACCTACGGCCGGGCGTGGACCCGCAAGGAGAACGGCCGCTACCGACTGACCGGGAACTGCCCGAGCTCCAGTTCGTCGGCCTACCGGTCGCTCACCGCGCGGGCGTCGGTCACCGATCGTGATATCCCGGCCCTGCTCGCCTCGCTGGGCGTCTCGGATCAGGTGCAGTGGTCCGACACGGATCAGGAGAACTTCGTCTACTACGACAAGAAGGTCAACTGGACCGACTCTGCCGGTGTGCGGCAGACCTGTACCGCCAAGCGGGTGATGTGGTGGGTGGGCCCGCAGGCCGTGCTCGCCCGCACCCAGTTGGTGGGTGAGTTCGGGCTCTCTGCCGCCGCCTACTGGACGGTCGGGGGCGACGACCCCGCCCAGTGGCCGCTGCTACGCAGCTATGCGCAGGCGCTCGCTCCGGCGTCCACCGACGTCACAGTGGCCGGGGTGCCGGTCACCGTCTTCGGGCAGCCGGTCACGGTGACGGCGACCATCACCTCGTCCGGCGCCCCAGTCGCTGGCGCGCAGGCGATCCTGCAGTTCCGGCCGCAGGGCAAGAAGAGGTTCAGCGACGTGCAGTCCGCCGCCACCGGTCCGGACGGCGTGGTGGCCTTCCAGGTGGCCCCGTCGGGGACGGGCGACTGGCAGGTCGCCGCTCCGCCCGCGGACGCCCGGACCGAGGGCGTCAGTGCGCCGTTCACCACCCAGGTGCTCTCCTTGGTGACCGCTACGCCGAAGAACGTGCGGGTGCCCCGCGGCGAGAAGGTCGTCGTGCGGGCGTGGGCCCGACCGGCGCTGGCCGGCCAGACGCTGGCGCTGCAGATCCAGCGTGGCGCGAAGTGGAAGAACGTCGTCACGAAGAAGGCCAATGAGAAGGGACGCGCCCGGTTGAAGGCCAGCGTGCCCAAGGTGAAGGGCAAGTACATCTACCGGGTCGTGGCCGTGGGCAAGGGCTCGGTGCTGGCGAACGCGTCGACCGAGATCCCGATCCGCGTCACGAAGTAGGTTCGGCCCCGCGCAGGGAGGCGGCCGGCAGGTCGAACCACTGCAGGTGGGTGAAGTCCGCGGACAGGCCCTCCGCCTCGGAGGCGGACTCGCCGAGGTCTCCCGGCAGGTCCTCGAGGTACGCGTGCGCGTCCTCGAGGTAGCCGACGAGATCGGACTCGGGCGCCCGGTCGTCGTGTCGGGGGTAGGTCAGGGCGCCGTCGTCGTCGTAGCCCACCTGGGACAGGCGCAGCGGCGGCTCGACCGGGCCGTTGCGATGGTGCCAGCGACCCGTGGTCGTGTCGAAGCGATACTGCGGCAGCAGCTTCCACCCGTGGTCGGCGACCAGCACCACCGCCGAGACGAGGTACTCGAACACCGCCTCGGAGACGAAGTAGTTGAAGTTGATCCGCACCCACCCCGGCTTGATGCCCTCGCAGCCGTGAGAGATCTCGCGCTCGTACGCGTGCGAGGTGGTCAGGTCGATGCCGAGCAGCCGGTGGCCGTAGGGGCCGGCGCAGGAGCAGCCGCCGCGTGACTGGATGCCGAACAGGTCGTTGAGGACGGCCACGACGAAGTTGTGGTGCAGGTAGCGGCCACCGGGCCGCCTGACGACGAACGAGACGATGGACAGCCGCTCGGCCTCGGTGTTGCCGAGGACCTGCAGGCTCGGATTGCGGGTCCACGAGGCGATCGCGCGGTGCACGAAGTCCTCCTCGTGGGCGCGGATGACGTCTGTGCCCACCGCGGCCTTGAGCTGGAAGACCAGACCGGCGCGGATCGACTCGACGATCGCGGGCGTGCCGCCCTCCTCGCGATGGACGGGATCGTCGAGGTAGCGGTGCTCCATCGCGTTGACGTACGCGACGGTTCCGCCGCCGACCACATCAGGCACCGAGTTGGCCGCGAGCTCGCGGCGGATGATCAGTACCCCCGGGGTGCCGGGTCCGCCGATGAACTTGTGCGGCGACAGGAAGATCGCGTCCTTGTACGCGAGCCGGTGCTCGTCGGTCCTGGCGCGCATGTCGATGTCCACATACGGGCCCGCGGCGGCGTAGTCCCAGAAGGCGAGGGCACCGTGCTCGTGCAGGAGGTGGGAAACGCGGTCGGTGTCCGTGACGATGCCGGTGACGTTGCTCGCGGCGCTGAACGACGCGATCTTCAAGCGGGCGGTCGGCGAACTCGTGCAGCCGAGTCTCGAGGTCGTCGAGGTCGATGTGGCCGTCGGAGTCCTCGTGGATGACGACGACGTCCGCGATCGACTCGCGCCAGGGCAGTTCGTTGCTGTGGTGCTCGAAGGGGCCGATGAACACGACGGGGCGCTCGTCGGCGGGGATGGCGTCGGACAGGTGGTAGCGGGCGTCCAGGTCGGCCGGCAGGCGCAGGTTGAGGATGCCGATGAGCTTGTCGATCGCGCCGGTGGATCCTGAGCCGGTGAAGATGACGAGGGTGTCGTCGTCGCCGTTGACCGAGTCGTGGATGAGCCGGCGCGCGTCCTCGCGCAGCCGCGTGGTCTGCAGGCCGGTTCCGCTGGACTCGGTGTGCGTGTTCGCGTAGCGCGGCAGCACCTCGTCGCGGATGAAGTCCTCGATGAAGGTGAGCGCCCGCCCGCTGGCCGTGTAGTCCGCGTAGGTCACGCGCCGGGGGCCGAACGGGCCCCACATCACCTGGTCGTCGCCGATGACGCCCTCGCGGATCCGGGTGAGCAGGGGCGGCTCGGGAAGGTTCGGGTCCCGAGGCGGGATGACGATCTCGGACACGGGTCCAGCGTAGGGGTGCGGACGTGGGGGAGAATGCCGGTATGTCCGTCGCTCCCGCTGAGGTCGTGCGCCCCGATCTGGTGGAAGACGTCGAGCTGCCGTGGATCACGCTGGTCTGGAACGACCCGGTGAACCTGATGTCCTACGTCACCTTCGTGTTCATGGAGTACTTCAAGTACGACCGAGCGAAGGCGGAGCGGCTGATGATGGATGTGCACGAGAAGGGCCGGGCGGTGGTGTCGAGCGGATCACGGGACGAGATGGAGCGCGACGTCTCGGCGATGCACGGCTACGGGCTGTGGGCGACCCTGCAGAAGGACGAGTGATGGCGGCTGTGACACCCCTGGCCTCGGGGGAGCGCGGCGTCCACCTCGAGCTGGAGGAGGTGGAGTCGGCGCTGCTTCGCTCGCTCGCCGGCCAGCTCCTCGACTTCGTCGCCCCTGACGACACCGAGTCCGAGGACCCGCTCGTCGCGCTCGTCGGACTGGACCCCACCGCATCGACCCCGGAGGATCCGGCGCTGCGCCGTCTCCTGCCGGACGCCTACCTCGGCGATGACGAGTCGTCCGCGCAGTTCCGCCGCTACACGGAGCGGGACCTGCGCGCGGCCAAGGCCCGAAACGCCGAGGCAGTGATCCGCGACCTCGATGCGGGCGGGGCATCTTTCGACGTAGTGGGCGAGCGCGTGTCCGCCTGGCTGGGCTTCCTCAACGACACCCGGCTGACCCTCGGTGTGCGGCTGGACATCAGCGAGGATTCCGCCGAGGAGCTTGCGGACCTTCCGGACGACGATCCGCGAGCCACCCTCTACCAGGTCTATGACTGGCTGACCTTCCTGCAGGAGTCCCTCATTCAGCGACTGCTGCTGGACGACGTCGTCGTGAGATTCCCTCGCTAGGAAATCCCAAGAAACCGTTGCCATTGCTTGCGTTTCGCGCGGTCGGGCGCTAGAATCGAACACATGTTCGAACCTCGCGCTGGGCCTCAGGTGGGGACTTCGTGCGCGGCGAGCAGGCCGAGATCAGCCTGCCGGTGGTGGCCTCGCGGCGGGACGGCTGGCATCCGGCTCCGTTGGGCTCGCTCGCGGGGCTGGCGGTGCTGGCTCGGGGTGGCGCCGGGTCGTTGTCGGCGGACGAGGCGCTGTCGGCGTTGGAGACGCTGCAGCGTGAGCGGGCCGCGCTGGACGCGTTGGAGTCGCCAGTTGCTGGTCCGCGCGGCGGGTGCGCAGCGGGTGGTCCGGGATGTCCTGGTCGAGGCCGGCGCGGACGAGTCGGCCCGGAAGCGGACGGTGACGATCGTGGACGAGGTGGTGGACGAGATCGCGGCGGCGCTGCACCGGGCTCCGGGCACGGTCCGTAGCGAGGTGGACTTGGCGCGGCTGCTGCACGGACCGCTGCGCGCCACCCGGGACGCGCTCGCGGCGGGCGACATCACGGCCGCCCATGCCCGCCAGATCGCCGAGCAGGCCCGACGCCTGCGCCCTGATCGGCTCCCCACCGCCGGCGACGAGGACGTGTTCGCTGCGGCGTGCGCCCGGTTGCAGGACCGGGTGCTGCGGCCGGCGCGGTCGGAGACGGTGAGCCAGACCCGGCAGCGGGCGCGTCGCGTGGTGACCGCGATCGACCCGGACGGGGCTGCGGCCCGGCGACGCCGGGCGCGTTGCACCCGCGAGGTGCGGGCGTGGGCGGAGGACGACGGCATCGGGGTGGTGATGGCCCGGCTCGCCGCGGCGGACGCCGCGTGGATCACGGCCGCGGTCGACGCCCATGCCCGCGCCCACGTGCACGAGGACGAGGGCCAGCCGTTCGACCTGCCGGCGGACGCGACCTGGGGCGAGGTGCGGGCCGCCGCGTTCGTGGACCTGCTCCGCCGCCCCGCCCGCTCGACCGAGGACATGGCGCAGGATCAGACCGCGCTGGTCGGGGTGGAGCTGCAGGTCGTCGTCGACGTGCGCACCCTGGCCGGCCTCGCCCCGTCGGGCGCCGCCACCGTCACGGTCGGCGCCGACACGGCGGAGGTCGACCGTGACGACCTGCTCGCCCTGCTGACGGCCGCGACCGCCCCGATCGCGGTCCGCCGCCTGGTCACCGACCCGCTCACCGGCGTCCTGATCGACCAGGGTGCGCGCAGGTACGTCCCGGGAACCGAGCTGGTCGCCTGGTTGCGGTCCCGCGACCGGACCTGCCGGTTCCCGGGGTGCAGTCGTCGCGCCCAGCACTGCGACGTCGACCACGCCATCGACTACACGGATGGTGGCGCGACCACGCTGGCCAACACCGGACTGCTCTGCCGCCGGCATCACAACCTGAAAACGCACGGCCGGTGGAGGATCCGGGACTCCGCCCCCGACGGCTCCTGCACGTTCATCTCGCCCACCGGAGACCAGTACGTCCACGAACCTGTCCCGCTGGCCGAACAGCCGGCCCTCGAGGGCGGCCACTAGGTTCTTCGCGTGTTGCTCATCACGCAGGCTCACGTCGACGCCATGGTTGCCCACGCCCGCCAGGACCATCCCGATGAGGCATGCGGGGTCATCGCCGGTCCGGTCGGAAGCGATCGACCGGAGCGCTTCATCCCGATGGTCAACGCCGCGCGCTCGCCCACCTTCTATGAGTTCGACTCGACGGACCTGCTGCGGCTGTACCGCGACATGGACGATCGCGACGAGGTGCCGGTGGTGATCTACCACTCGCACACGGCGACGGAGGCGTACCCGTCGAGGACCGACGTCTCGTACGCGTCCGAGCCCGAGGCTCACTACGTCCTGGTGTCCACGCGAGAGACCGGCCCCGAGGAGGGTCCCTACGAGCTGCGGTCCTTCCGGATCGTGGACGGTGTGATCAGGGAAGAGGAGATCCGGATCCTGTCCGAGTAGTCGTCGCGTCCGAGCCGTCCTGCGAACGACTTGCACCTACTCGGGCCGAGATGCCGGATCGCTCAACCCGACCTAGGCTGCAGGAATGTCTGTCGAAGTGCGCGTTCCCACGATCCTGCGGCCGTACACCTCCGGTGAGAAGGTCGTCACCGCTGATGGTGCGACGCTCGAAGCGGTTGTCCAGGACCTCGACTCGAGGTACCCGGGCATCGCCGAGCGACTCGTCGACGAGAGCGGCCTGCGCCGGTTCATCAACGTCTACCTCAACGACGAGGACGTGCGATTCCTCGACGGGCTTGGCCACGCCGGTCGCTGAGGCGGACGCCATCACGATCCTGCCCGCGGTCGCCGGCGGCTGACATGCGCTTCGACTCGCTGCTCGACTCCGTCGGCGGAACCCCGCTCGTCGGCCTCGCGCAGCTGTCTCCCACGCCCGATGTGCGCCTGTGGGCGAAGCTCGAGGACCGCAACCCGACCGGCTCCGTCAAGGACCGGGCCGCGCTGGCGATGGTGGAGCAGGCGGAGAAGGACGGACTGCTCTTCCCCGGCGCGACCCTGCTCGAGCCCACGTCCGGCAACACCGGGATCTCCCTGGCCATGGTGGCCCGGCAGCGCGGCTACCGGCTCGTCTGCGTCATGCCGGAGAACACCTCAGCCGAGCGCAGCCAGTTGCTGCGTGCGTGGGGTGCGGAGGTCATCTACTCGCCTGCAGCCGGCGGCAGCAACGAGGCGGTGCGGGTCGCGAAGCGAGTAGCGGAAGAGAACCCCGAGTGGGTGATGCTCTATCAGTACGGCAACGAGGCCAACGCGCGGGCGCACTACGAGGCCACCGGTCCTGAGCTGCTCGCCGACCTGCCGACGATCACGCACTTCGTCGCCGGCCTCGGCACGACCGGGACCCTGATGGGCGTGGGCCGGTACCTGCGCGAGCAGCGACCCGACGTCCAGGTGGTCGCGGCGGAGCCGCGCTACGGCGAGCTGGTCTACGGCCTGCGCAACCTCGACGAGGGCTTCGTGCCCGAGCTCTACGACGAGTCGGTGCTCACCACGCGGTACTCGGTGGGGCCGTACGACGCGGTCCGCCGGATGCGCGAGCTGATGGAGCGGGAGGGCATCTTCGCCGGCCCGTCCACGGGCGCCATCCTGCACGCGGCGCTCGGCGTCGCCGCAAAGGCCGTGCGTGCGGGCCAGCCAGCCGACATCGCCTTCATCGTGTGCGACGGCGGATGGAAGTACCTGTCGACCGGCGCGTACGACGGGTCGGTCGACGAGGCCGAGCTCGCGCTCGACGGCCAGCTCTGGGCGTAGCCCGCAGCAGCCGGGACTACACCCGCACGTCAGTCCGCGACAGGTACGCCCGCGAACCGGGCAGGTTCACCAGGATCAGCGCGACGACGCTCACGGCCACCATGAACCAGCCGTACGGCAGGCTGAGCATGCCGAAGACGATGTTGAGCACTGCCAGCACGTTGATCAGCACGTACGCCTGCGCGGAGCCGGCCAGGGTGATGCGGGCCAGCCACACCATCAGCAGTCCGAACAGCAGGTCGATGGCCCCGGTCATGAACAGGTAGAAGCCGGAGACCTCGTGGACGTTGCCGGCCAGGTCGGTGAAGCCGGGGTTGGTGCCGATCGGCGCGATCATGAGCAGGATGCCGATGACGACGTTGTAGACAGCCGAGATCAGGACCATCACGGCGAGCAGGGCGACTGCAGCAGGTCGATTCATGGTGCTCAGGGTAGGGATGGCGTGCGCGTTGTCTCGGGAGGCTCGCCCTAGGCTGGTGGCCTCATGAACGACGCGGCGATCGGCATCTTCGACTCCGGAGTGGGCGGCCTGACCGTCGCACGCGCCGTGCTCGACCAGCTGCCGCACGAGCCGGTGCGCTACGTCGGCGACACCGCGCGCGGTCCGTATGGGCCGCGTCCGCTCGCCGAGGTGCGGGCGTTCTCGCTGGAGATCATGGACCGGCTCGTGGACGACGGGGTCAAGGCCTTGGTGATCGCCTGCAACTCAGCCTCGGCAGCGACGCTGCGCGATGCGCGAGAGCGCTACGACGTGCCAGTCATCGAGGTCGTGCACCCGGCGGTCCGCCGAGCGGTCGCGGCCACCCGCGCCGACCGGGTCGGCGTCATCGGCACTGCGGCGACGGTGACCTCCGGTGCGTACGACGACGCGTTCGCCGCCGCACCGCATGTCCAGCTGACCTCGACCGCGCTGTCCGCGCTTCGTCGAGTTCGTCGAGGCGGGGGTGACCTGGGGTCCGGAGTTGATCGATGTGGCCACCGAGTACCTCGCGCCGATGAAGGATGCGCAGGTGGACACCCTCGTGCTCGGCTGCACGCACTACCCGCTGCTCACCGGTGTCATCTCCTACGTCATGGGGGAGGACGTGACCCTCGTCAGCAGCGCGGAGGAGACGGCGAAGGACGTGTACCGGACGCTGGTGGCGAAGGACCTGCTGCGTCACCCGGACCTGCCGGAGCCCGTGCACACCTTCCTGGCCACCGGCGACCCGTCGGACTTCCAGCGACTCGGCCGACGCTTCCTCGGCCCGGAGATCGGCAGCGTGGAGATGGCACTGTGAAGCTCACCGTCATCGGCTGCGCCGGCTCGTTCCCGAACGCCGAGTCGCCCGCGTCGTGCTACCTCGTCGAGCACGAGGGATCCCGAATCCTGCTCGACCTCGGCAACGGAGCGTTCGGAGCCCTGCAGCAGCACGTCGACCTCGTGTGGCCCGGCGCGTTGGACGCGGTCGTGCTCAGCCACTGCCACCTCGATCACTGCGCCGACCTGGGCTCGCTCTACGTCCAGCGGCACTACTCGGCGAACCCCGCGCCCGACCAACTGCTGGTGCTCGGTCCGTCGAACACGCGGGCGCGGGCCGTGGGCATCTACGGCAAGGAGGACGAGAGCGGACTGGACCACGAGTTCTCTTTCCTCACCTTCACGCGCGAGCCGATGGCCGTAGGTCCGTTCACCATCGAGGTGGCGCGGGCGGCGCATCCCGTAGAGGCGTATTCGGTCCGGGTCTCGGCGGGCGGACGATCCCTGACCTACTCCGGGGACACCGCCGCGACTCCGCAACTCGTGGAACTCGCGCGCGGGACAGACATCGCCCTGTTCGAGGCGTCCTTCGTCGGGACCGACTATCCCGGCGGTGTGCACATGAGCGGCGCGGACGCCGGTCGGGTGGCCCGGGCGGCGGATGCGGGGATGCTGCTGCTCACCCACCACGTCTCGTGGAACGACCCGGCCGTCGTGCTCGCCGAGGCAGCCGCGGAGTTCGCCGGTCCGATCGAGCAGGCGCACTCGGGCATGAGCGTGTCGATCTGACGTCAGGACCGCTGGATAGGGTCACCGCATGAGTCGATCCGATGGCCGCGCGGCCGATGAGCTCCGTCCCGTCACCTTCGAGCGGGGGTGGCTCGAGCAGGCCGAGGGGTCCGCACTCGTGTCCTTCGGACGCACCCGGGTGCTGTGCACCGCGTCGTTCTCGGCGGGCGTGCCGCGCTGGTTGAAGGACTCCGGAAAGGGATGGGTGACCGCTGAGTACGCGATGCTGCCCCGCTCCACCAACACCCGCAACCAGCGCGAGTCCGTCAAGGGCAAGCTCGGCGGCCGGACGCAGGAGATCTCGCGCCTGGTCGGGCGCAGCCTGCGCGCAGTGGTCGACATGCAGGCGCTCGGCGAGAACAGCATCCTCATCGACTGCGACGTGCTGCAGGCCGACGGCGGCACCCGCACTGCCGCCATCACGGGCGCGTACGTCGCGCTCGCCGATGCAGTCGCGTGGGCGAAGGGCGAGGGCCTGCTGAAGGCGGGCGTCGAACCGCTGAAGGACTCCGTCGCCGCGGTGAGCGTCGGCATCGTCGACGGTGAACCTCGACTCGACCTGCACTACGACGACGACGTGAACGCCGACACCGACATGAATGTCGTGATGACCGGCGACGGTCGGTTCGTCGAAGTGCAGGGGACCGCCGAGGGGGAGGCCTTCGACCGGCTGCTGCTCGACCGGCTGCTGAATCTCGCGGGTCAGGGCTGCGCCCGGCTGACCGGACCTGCAGGCCCAGGCGCTCGCGCTGCCGCTGACCGCGAGGGCCTGACCTTGGCCGTGCAGGTCGTCCTCGCGACGAAGAACCGCAAGAAGCTCGACGAGCTGCATCGCATCCTCGAGGTCGAGGGCCTTGACGTCGAACTGCTGGGCATCGACGCGTTCCCCGACCTGCCGGACATCGCGGAGACGGAGTCGTCGTTCGAGGGCAACGCGCTGCTGAAGGCGCGCGAGATCGCGCGCATCACCGGGCTTCCCGCAGTGGCCGATGATTCGGGCCTCTGTGTTGATGCGTTGAACGGGATGCCGGGGATCTTCTCGGCGCGCTGGGCCGGGCGACACGGCGACGACGAGGCGAACCTCGACCTGCGTGCTCGGGCAGTTGAACGACGTGCCGGATCGGCGACGATCCGCCTCCTTCTATTGCGCGGCTGCCGTGGCACTGCCTGACGGCGCCGAGCGGGTGGTCGAAGGCCGACTGGAGGGGACGCTCCTGCGTGAGCGGCGCGGGTCGAACGGCTTCGGCTATGACCCGATCTTCCTGCCGCTCGGCTACCACGTGACGACGGCGGAGATGACCGCTGAGGAGAAGGACGCGATCAGTCACCGCGGGCAGGCGATGCGCTCGCTGGCGCCGGTGCTCCGGGACCTGCTGTCGACCTGAGGGAGTGCGGAAGGCGGGACTCGAACCCGCACGCCCGAGGGCACCAGGACCTAAACCTGGCGTGGCTGCCAGTTACACCACTTCCGCTTGCACGCGAATCCTAGGCGGCGCGATCGGCAGCCGAGTCGCCCGCTTGTACCCGATCATGGACGGACAATGACCGCGCCACGCCGGAAGTTCACCGACTTTCTTGCGGATACACCTAGATATATCCCCCAAACGGTGCCATTGTGCCGCTCAGGACCCGCTCCTCAGCACGTGCGCGTTCTCAGGTGTGGGCCCTCCCAGTAGTCGGACCCAGCTCTTTAGGGGGAGCCAATGTCCAGCAGTGATCGGCGTCGCTATTCCTTCCTTCACCTGCAGCGCACGAGCATGCGCAAGCCGCATGCCTTCGTAGCCCTGCTCGCGACCATCTCGCTCGTCTTCGGCGGCCTGATGCTGTCGTCGCCGGCGAATCGCTGAGGAGGTGACCGATCCGGCCGTCACTGAGGTGGTTGTCGATACTCCGGCTGAGGACGCGCCGGCCGAGGAGCCGACGGGTGAGGCGACCCGCCGACGGAGGAGCCGCCGGCTGAGACTCGGCCTCGGAGGCCTGCGGGTGAGTCGACGGAGGAGCCTGCGTGAGTCGACGGAGTCGACCCCGCGGCCGAGGCTACGGAGCCGACGGACGAGGCGACTGCATCTCCGACGCGACGAAGAACGGCAAGAAGCCGAGTGCTTCCGCGACAGACGACCCGTGCGCGACCGCCTCACCGACCGACGGCGCTGCCCCCGATGCCTCGATCCGACCGACGCCTCCGCTGATCCCTGCGTATCGCCCTCTGCTGAATCACCCGCCGATTGCGGCGACGAGGTCCGTGGATGCGGACGCATCAAGCTACGTCGCGGGTGCAACCGTGACGCTGTCCGGCAATGGGTGGGCGGGCGACGGGACAGTGACGGGCACTGTCGGTTGACGCGTCAGGAGCGGAGGTCTACTCGGGTAATGCCGACGTCGCCATGAGTGGAAGATCCGGCATCGTTCGGACTCCGTTGGGCTTGGTCTCGACATTCGACGCGTCCGTGCCAAGGGTGGACGACCGACCGGGTCGCTGAAGCAGACTGCTCGTTCTCGATCCCCTTGACGAAGCGACGATCGCCGCGACCTTGCGGACTATCCGCCGGGCGGCACAGTGACGCTTTCCGGCGACGGCTGGCTTGGCGACACGGCAGTCAATATCTCCGTCAACGATACATACGGGCGACCTGGAAGTTGATGAGCTCGTCACCGAGGACGGCACCGTGGAGGACAGTTTCACTCTGCCGAATTGGTTTGTGTCGGACTACAACGTGAGGGCTGTCGGAACGACACCGGGCGGATTGCCACGACCATTCACCGACGCCTGGGTGACTACCCCGCGTCAGGGATTCAAGGCTACGACCAATGCTCGAACGACCTGGGCGACGGCTACCACCACGTGCCCCCGGACCGGTTGCCGTTGGATCAATGGCAACCTGAACTACAACAACTCTCGCTATCCGGAGGACTCCGCGACGGTTCAGCGAGTCGAATTCAAGAACGTGAGTCCGGGGGCCCCCACAACATCACGCTGACGTATGGGACGACCAAGGGCGGCAAGCATGCATACGACTACCTGACGGGGTGGAACTTCTCGGAGAACTGGGTCACTGACGCCGATCGATGCGAGGGCATCGACAGTTGCATGGATGCGCCAGATCGTTTCGGCAACATCCCTGCCGACCCGAACATCGCGGCAAACACGCCGCCCGGTGGCAACGTCCCGAATGGCCGCAATGGCTCCTCACAGGGTGATGACTTCTTCACCATCCGTGGCGCCACCATCACGGGCGTCTCGGTGCCCTTCTTGGTCAGTGGTGTCTACGGCAACGGTGACAGCGAGACGATCGTGACGGTGAGCTTCGTCGTCGATGCTGCGCCTGGTGGCGACACGACGAAAGCGCCGATGTGCGAGGTGCCGAACAGCCCCCAGAAGCCGATCAACTGCGGTGTCGCTCTGTGGTTCGCGGGGCATGTGGCCGACCACAACCAGTGGAAGGAGCCCGGTGCCGGGTCCATCCCCGGTTCGCCCTATCACATCTCCATCGACAAGGTCGACGAGGAGGCCATCGGCCAGCGCGACAACCAGATGCAGTCGAGCGCTGTCGTCACGCCTGGCACGATCGAGCTCAAGAAGGTCTGGATCGGCGACGCAGGTGACGTCGATCTGAACATCGGCACGACGTCAGGTGGTACTGAGGTCATCACAACGCCGCTGTCCGGTCAGAATGGCACCACCGGCGAGCAACTAGTGCCGCCTGGCGACTACTACGTATCCGAGGACGTGACCAACGCGTCCAACTACACGTCGGACCTGTCCTGCACGTTCAACGGGCAGGACATGGGCACGGTCAGCCAGCCGATCTCGATTGACGAAGGTGATGTGGTCGTCTGTACCTATACGAATACCCGCAAGGTGGGGTCGTTGCAGGTGACGAAGTCGGTCAACTGGAGCGGGACGGCTGAGCAGGATGGGCAGACGTTCGTGATCTGCATCTCTGGTGGTGCGGGGTCGTCGTTCCCGGCGCCGGCGGAGGACTGCAAGGACTTCGTGTTCCATACCGATCCGCCTGGCGGGTCGACGCTGGTGCAGACGTGGAACAACCTGATCCCGGGCACGTACACGGTGACGGAGAAGAGCGCGTCGCCGGTGGCGAAGTCGAGCTGGTCGGTGTCCGGCGAGGGCAACGTGTCGGTGTCCGAGACGGGTCAGGCGACCAAGACGATCACGAATACCCGCAAGGTGGGGTCGTTGCAGGTGACGAAGTCGGTCAACTGGAGCGGGACGGCTGAGCAGGATGGGCAGACGTTCGTGATCTGCATCTCTGGTGGTGCGGGGTCGTCGTTCCCGGCGCCGGCGGAGGACTGCAAGGACTTCGTGTTCCATACCGATCCGCCTGGCGGGTCGACGCTGGTGCAGACGTGGAACAACCTGATCCCGGGCACGTACACGGTGACGGAGAAGAGCGCGTCGCCGGTGGCGAAGTCGAGCTGGTCGGTGTCCGGCGAGGGCAACGTGTCGGTGTCCGAGACGGGTCAGGCGACCAAGACGATCACGAATACCCGCAAGGTGGGGTCGTTGCAGGTGACGAAGTCGGTCAACTGGAGCGGGACGGCTGAGCAGGATGGGCAGACGTTCGTGATCTGCATCTCTGGTGGTGCGGGGTCGTCGTTCCCGGCGCCGGCGGAGGACTGCAAGGACTTCGTGTTCCATACCGATCCGCCTGGCGGGTCGACGCTGGTGCAGACGTGGAACAACCTGATCCCGGGCACGTACACGGTGACGGAGAAGAGCGCGTCGCCGGTGGCGAAGTCGAGCTGGTCGGTGTCCGGCGAGGGCAACGTGTCGGTGTCCGAGACGGGTCAGGCGACCAAGACGATCACGAATACCCGCAAGGTGGGGTCGTTGCAGGTGACGAAGTCGGTCAACTGGAGCGGGACGGCTGAGCAGGATGGGCAGACGTTCGTGATCTGCATCTCTGGTGGTGCGGGGTCGTCGTTCCCGGCGCCGGCGGAGGACTGCAAGGACTTCGTGTTCCATACCGATCCGCCTGGCGGGTCGACGCTGGTGCAGACGTGGAACAACCTGATCCCGGGCACGTACACGGTGACGGAGAAGAGCGCGTCGCCGGTGGCGAAGTCGGTGGTCGGTGTCCGGCGAGGGCAACGTGTCGGTGTCCGAGACGGGTCAGGCGACCAAGACGATCACGAATACCCGCAAGGTGGGGTCGTTGCAGGTGACGAAGTCGGTCAACTGGAGCGGGACGGTCGAGCAGGATGGGCAGACGTTCGTGATCTGCATCTCTGGTGGTGCGGGGTCGTCGTTCCCGGCGCCGGCGGAGGACTGCAAGGACTTCGTGTTCCATACCGATCCGCCTGGCGGGTCGACGCTGGTGCAGACGTGGAACAACCTGATCCCGGGCACGTACACGGTGACGGAGAAGAGCGCGTCGCCGGTGGCGAAGTCGAGCTGGTCGGTGTCCGGCGAGGGCAACGTGTCGGTGTCCGAGACGGGTCAGGCGACCAAGACGATCACGAATACCCGCAAGGTGGGGTCGTTGCAGGTGACGAAGTCGGTCAACTGGAGCGGGACGGCTGAGCAGGATGGGCAGACGTTCGTGATCTGCATCTCTGGTGGTGCGGGGTCGTCGTTCCCGGCGCCGGCGGAGGACTGCAAGGACTTCGTGTTCCATACCGATCCGCCTGGCGGGTCGACGCTGGTGCAGACGTGGAACAACCTGATCCGGGCACGTACACGGTGACGGAGAAGAGCGCGTCGCCGGTGGCGAAGTCGAGCTGGTCGTGTCCGGCGAGGGCAACGTGTCGGTGTCCGAGACGGGTCAGGCGACCAAGACGATCACGAATACCCGCAAGGTGGGGTCGTTGCAGGTGACGAAGTCGGTCAACTGGAGCGGGACGGCTGAGCAGGATGCGGCAGACGTTCGTGATCTGCATCTCTGGCGGTGCGGGGTCGTCGTTCCCGGCGCCGGCGGAGGACTGCACAGGACTTCGTGTTCCATACGGCGATCCGCCTGGCGGGTCGACGCTGGTGCAGACGTGGAACAACCTGATCCCGGGCACGTACACGGTGACGGAGAAGAGCGCGTCGCCGGTGGCGAAGTCGAGCTGTCCGGACGGTGCCGGCGACGGGCATACCCGTGTCGGTGTCCGACGACGGGTCAGGCGAGCCAATCGACGATCACGAATACCCGCAAGGTGGGGTCGTTGCAGGTGACGAAGTCGTCGACTGGAACGGGACCACTCCGGACGAGTCGCAGACGTTCGAGATCTGCATCCAGGGTCCGTCGTTCCCGAATGGGGACGAGGCGGGTGCCTGCAAGACGATCGACTACGAGGGTGGTGACCTGACCTGGAGCAACCTGATCCCGGGTGAGTACACCGTGTCGGAGTCGGCGCTTGGGTCGTCGTGGAAGACGCCGGTGATCGATGACTCGAATGCCACCGTGCCTGCCGATGGTGGCGAGGGCACGGCGACGGTCGACAATGAGCGCAAGCTCGGCGGCCTGACGGTGACGAAGTCGGTGGAGTGGAACGGGATCACTCCGGACGAGTCGCAGACGTTCGAGATCTGCATCCAGGGTCCGTCGTTCCCGAATGGGGACGAGGCGGGTGCCTGCAAGACGATCGACTACGAGGGTGGTGACCTGACCTGGAGCAACCTGATCCCGGGTGAGTACACCGTGTCGGAGTCGGCGCTTGGGTCGTCGTGGAAGACGCCGGTGATCGATGACTCGAATGCCACCGTGCCTGCCGATGGTGGCGAGGGCACGGCGACGGTCGACAATGAGCGCAAGCTCGGCGGCCTGACGGTGACGAAGTCGGTGGAGTGGAACGGGATCACTCCGGACGAGTCGCAGACGTTCGAGATCTGCATCCAGGGTCCGTCGTTCCCGAATGGGACCAGGCGGGTGCCTGCAAGACGATCGACTACGAGGGTGGTGACCTGACCTGGAGCAACCTGATCCCGGGTGAGTACACCGTGTCGGAGTCGGCGCTTGGGTCGTCGTGGAAGACGCCGGTGATCGATGACTCGAATGCCACCGTGCCTGCCGATGGTGGCGAGGGCACGGCGACGGTCGACAACGAATGGGCATTGGGTGGCTTGGAGATCTCCAAGTCCCTGTCTGGCGGGCCTGCAGGCTACGACGGTCCCTTCTCGATCGCCTATCTGTGTGTGTTCGAGGGGTCGGCGGACATCTCGGATGAGATCTCCCTGGCCGCCGGTGCCAAGTGGAGTCGTGACGACATCCCAGTCGGCTACGTCTGCACGGTCACCGAGAAGCTGCCCGGCGCGCCGAGCGGGTACACCTGGTCGACGCCGGTGATCTCAGGGTCGCCGACAGCCGCCATCGCGGCGGACACCACCCGCGCGGTGACGGTCGGAAATCAGCTGAACCTGATTCCGCCGCCCCCGCCGCCGCCCCCGCCGGGGTCCGGCATCCTGGAGATCAACAAGGTGGTGACGGGCGGACCTGACACCTACGTCGGACCGTTCGACATCGACTACACCTGCACCAACGGTGGTCCGTCCGGGACGGCAAGCGTCACCGCCGGCGTTCCCTTCGCCATTGGGAACATCCCGAACGGGTCGGTCTGCACGGTGTCGGAGAAGACTCTGCCGACAGCGCCAGCCGGGTTCTTCTGGTCATCCCAGAGTGACTCGGGCGGAACCGTCACGATCAGCGAGGGCAAGACCTCGTCCGTGACGGTGACAAACGGGCTCACCCCGATCCCGGTGGCGCCTGCCGTCATCCCGCCGGCCCCGGCCGTCGTGCCGGTGCCGACCAAGCCGGTTCTGCCGGCATCGGTCCCGGCTGGTGACGGATCCGAGTTCGGCAAGAGGGCAGGTTCCGTGTGGATGCTGCTTATGCTTGTCCTTGGAACCGCCGGTGCGCTCAGCGCAGCGGCCCACAGGCGGCGACTCCGCGAGGAGTAGCCGGGAGGGATAGTCGGAAGCGACGCCGACGGCCTGGTCTCGCCCCCTTCGGGGTGGCGGGACCAGGCCACCCTTCTTTGTGGGCCTGGTTCAGCCCAGCGGCAGGACGACGTACGCTCAGACGGCGCGGCGCAGCACCGGGAACAGCGGGTGCTCCATGGGAGCCCCGGCGGGCAGCTCCGCCTCCAGCCCCTCGAACGGCGGCGACGTGCGCCACGGGCGCGGCGCGTGCGTCGCGTCGTCCCCGAGGAACCGCAGCGAGAACGCCCGCCGCCGCGAGGTGCCGGACACCCCATAGGCGTGGTGCAGCGTGAGCATGTGGAAGAAGAGCGCATCACCCGGTTCGAGCGCCCAGGCGCGGATGGCGAACGCCGACCGATCCGCCTCCACGTCGGGCACCTCGGCGAGCGTCCCCTCGGGGAACCACTTCGCCTGCTCAGTCAGGAAGGTCCGCGGCATCAGCCAGCCGCTGCGGTGCGAGCCGGCGAGGAACTCAAGAGTGGAGTCCACCGGCACCGGATCCACCGGCATCCACATCGACACGTTGTCGAACCCGTCGACGTTGTAGTACGGCTGGTCCTGATGCCACGGCGTCGACTGCTGCGTGCCCGGCTCCTTGACCAGCAGGTGGTCGTGGAACAGGCGCACGACGGACGAGCCCATCAGGGCACCGGCCACGTCCGCGGCCCGCGAGTCGAAGGCGATCTCCCGGTACTCGTCGATGCGCTCCCAGTTGCAGAAGTCCTCGACGAACCGACCCGGATCGCCGTCGCCGCTGGCCACGCCGAACAGCGGTCCAGGCTCGGCCAGATTCCGCTCGATGCCTCGACGGACCAACTCGACCTCGTCAGTGGTGAAGAGCCCGCGCACGACCACGCAGCCGTCTCGGCGGTACTCCTCGACAGTCCCACCGTCGACGACGGACGGGTCCAGCGCGCGAACCGCGTCAGCCGGCAATGCCCAGGTCCTTCATCAGCTTGGCGACGTGTCCAGTCGCCTTGACGTTGTAGAAGGCGTGCTCGATGACGCCCTTCGGCGAGATCACGAACGTCGAGCGGATCACCCCCACGACCGTCTTCCCGTACAGCTTCTTCTCGCCATACGCGCCATACGCCTCCAGCACGCTGCGGTCGGGGTCCGAGAGCAGCGGGAAGGTCAGGCCGTCGTGCTCACGGAACTTCGCCAGCTTCTCCGGCTTGTCGGGGGAGATGCCGAGCACCGTGTAGCCCTGCGCCTGCAGGACGCCCAGGTTGTCGCGGAAGTCGCAGGCCTGCTTCGTGCAGCCCGGCGTCATCGCGGCCGGGTAGGCATAGAGGATCACCGTCTGGCCCTTGAGGTCCTTCAACCGCACGCGGTTGCCCTGGTCGTCGAGCAGGTCGAAGCCGGGGGCGGTGTTGCCGGGGGAGAGGGGCATCTGTTCTCCTGGTGTTCGCCTTATCGAAGTAATTCGCACCTGCAAAGGATTTGCAGTAAGCCTGTGCCTTGCTTAGGGTGACCTTATGCGGAAGTCTCTCACCGCCGTGGCGGCGGTTGCCCTCCTGGTCCTTGTCGGCTGCTCGTCGTCGGAGGGTGACGCGGCCAGCGCCGACGACGCCCGCCCACTCGTGGCCACGACGGTCTCGCCCATCACCTCGATTGCCAGCGCCGTTGGCGGCGACCGGGTGCGCATCGAGGGGATCGTCCCCGAGGGCACCAACAGCCACACCTACGAGCCCGAGCCACGGGTGGCGCAGTTGCTCAGCGATGCTGACCTCGTCTTCATCAACGGCCTCAAGCTCGAGGACCCCACCCGCGAGCTCGCCGAGGCCAACATGTCCGCTGACGCGCGTCTGGTCGAACTCGGCACCGAGGTCCTGCCCGAGTCGGACTACATCTACGACTTCTCCTTCCCCGAGGAGGAGGGCAAGCCGAACCCGCACCTGTGGACCGATCCGACGTACGCCGTCGCGTACGCGGCCATGATCCGCGACGAGTTCACCGCACTCGATCCGGAGAATGCCGACTTCTACGCCGCCAACTACGCGGCGTTCGAGCAGAAGGCCACCGAGCTGGCCGACGCGGTGCGCGCGGATCAGCAGAGCGTTCCAGAGGGTGGCCTCAAGTTGGTGACCTACCACGACGCGTACGCCTACTTCGCCAAGAACTTCGGCTGGACGGTCGTCGGGGCGTTGCAGCCCAAGAACTTCTCCGATCCCACCCCTGCGGAGGTTGCGGACCTGATCGAGCAGGTGAAGGCTGAGGGGGTGCGCACCATCTTCGGCTCCGAGGTGTTCCCGTCGAAGGTCCTCGAGGAGATCGGCTCGGCCGCAGGCGCCGGCTACGAGTCATCGCTCCGCGACGACGACCTGCCCGGTGCTCCCGGCGACCCGGAGCACTCCTGGCTCGGCCTGATGAAGTACAACTTCGCCACCATGATCCGCGGCCTGGGTGGCGACCCGGCCACCGTCGAGGCGATCGACGTCACCCTTGAGGTGCCAGACGCCGCCGAGTACCCGCAGTGACCGGTACCGGCGTCGGCCCCGAGCTCGTCCGGCTCTCCGGGGTCTCCGCCGCGTACGACCAGCATGTTGTCCTCCGCGACGTCGACTTCCACGTCCATGAGGACCAGTTCACCGGCATCGTCGGCCCCTCGGGCGCGGGCAAGACCACGCTGCTCCGCCTCGTGCTCGGCACCCTCCCTCCCGCCGCAGGGAGCGTCACCACCCGGCCCAAGCTGCGCTTCGCCTACGTGCCGCAGCTGGAGACCATCAACTGGAACTTCCCGGTCACGGTGATGGAGTGCGTGCTGATGTCCCGTACCCGCGGCCGTCGGGTGCCGTGGGCCAGCCGCAGTGAGAAGGCCGAGGTGCACTCCGTCCTCGATCGCCTGGGCATCGGCGGCCTCGCCGAGCGGCACATCCGCGAGCTCTCCGGCGGGCAGCAGCAGCGCATGTTCCTCGCCCGGGCCCTGCTTCGCCAGCCCCAGTTACTGCTCATGGACGAGCCGACCAGCGGGGTCGACGTCTCGACCCGCCACGAGATCCTGCACCTGCTCGCCGATCTGCACGAGGAGGGCGTGGCGATCGTCCTGACGACCCACGACCTCAACGGCATGGCCGCCCACCTGCCGCACCTGGTGTGCGTCAACCACCGCATCGTCGCCGACGGCACGCCCGCCCAGGTGATCACCCCGGAGGTCCTCGAGGACACCTTCGGCGCGCGCATGGAGGTGCTCGAGCACCTCGGCATGCCCGTGGTCGTGGACGAGCTGCCGCCCACCCGACTGCGGCCGGGGGCCTGACGTGGAGGCGATCCTCGAGCCGCTGTCGTACGCGTTCTTCCAGAAGGGCCTGGTCGTCGCCACCCTGTCCGGCGCGCTGCTCGGGCTGATTGGCGTCTACATCGTCCTGCGCGGGATGAGCTACATCGGGCACGGACTCTCGCACTCGATCTTCGGCGGGTTCGCCGCCATGCAGCTGTTCGCCGCGCAGTTCTACGCCATCGGCGCCGCGCTGTGGGGGATCGGCTCCGCCCTCGCGATCACCGTCGTCACCCGCAAGAGCCGGGTCGGCGCGGACGCGGCCATCGGCGTCATCACCATCGCCTCCTTCGCACTGGGCGTCGCCCTGTTCGCCAAGTTCGGCAGCAGCGGCCCGGCCTTCGAGAACGCCCTGTTCGGCAGCATCCTCGGCATCAACACCACCCAGATCGTCGGGCTGATCCTCGTAGCCATCATCACCAGTGCGTTCGTCTTCTTCCGCTACCGCGCGCTGCTGTTCACGACCTTCGACCCCGACGTGGCGACCGTGTCCGGCGTCCGCGTGGGCCGACTCGACGCCGCCCTGATGGTGGTGCTCTCGCTCGCGATCCTCGCCACGCTGACCGTCATCGGCGTCACGCTCGTCGCGGCGATGCTCGTCATCCCGGCCGTGATCGCGCGGATGCTGACGAACTCCTTCGGCCGGATGCTCGCGTACAGCACGGCGATCGGTGCCGCCAGCGGGCTGATCGGCATGTACCTGAGCTACTACGCCGGAGTGCCGTCGGGCACGATGATCGTCCTCGTCGGCGCCGCCGCGTTCCTCGTGGTGCTCCTGATCACCGGCGGCCGGGGGCTGCGGCGATCCGCGGGCCTCGACAGCCACTCCGAGGACCTCGTCGCCGAGCCAGCGGCGTAGGCTGTGCTGCCATGAGCGACGCGTCGACTCCTCCGAGCGAACCCAAGCCCTCCCTCGTCGACCTGCAGGCCGAGGTGACGGCAGCGCGTGAGGAACTGGTCGCGTCCATCACCGAGCTCAAGTCCCAGACGCAGCCCAAGGCGCTCGCCGGGCGCGCGGGCGACAACGTCAAGGGCTTCTTCACGGACGAGTACGGTGGCGTCCGGCCGGACCGGGTCGCGATCGTCGGCGCGGTCGTCGTCGGCCTGATCGTCATCCGCATCCTCCGTCGCCGGCGGCGATAGCGCCGCTCCGTGAGCACGCAGATCTCGGGCGCCTCCGCCGACGCGGACGCGGACCCCGACACCACGCCACAGGCGGACGGCAGCGTCCCCATCAAGCTCCTGCACGATCGGGTGCTGGTGCGCGAGGACAACGGCGGTCGTGAGCGCAAGTCCATGGGGGGAATCGTCATCCCGGTGACCGCGCAGATGGGCCGCCGGCTGGTGTGGGGCAAGGTCGTCGCGATCGGACCGAATGTGCGCAATGTCGAACTCGGTGACCGGGTCCTGTTCGAGCCGGAGGACCGCGGCCAGGTGGAGCTGCAGGGCCACGAGTACGTGCTCCTGCGCGAGCGCGACGTGCACGCAGTTGCCGCCGCCCGGCACAGCAACGACGGGACGGGGCTCTACCTGTGACCGAGGGCGCTGCGGACCTCGACCGGACGGTCTTCGTCGGCGGCACTGGCCGCAGCGGCTCGACCATCGTCGGCCACCTGCTTGACCATCACCCGGACCTCACCCTGACCCGCCCGATGGAGGTGCGGTTCATCGCGGGCAACGACGGACTGGCCGACGCGCTGGCGGTCGCCTTGCGCAAGCCCGGTTCGCCCAAAGCGGCGGCCGCCGCCGAGCTCGCCGTCGACCGGCTGCTGAACCGCTGGTTCGAACGCGCTCCCGAGGTGGGCCTGCACCAGTCCATGGCCCGCGAGGACGTCGAACGCTGGTCGCACCAGTACCTCGTACGCATGCCCGACCAGCCGCGCGAGGCGACGCGCGAGCTGGCCGACCGGATCATGAGCCGGATCGCCGACCGCCTCGACGCCCGGCGGCTGGTCGACACCACCCCAGCGAACGCGCGCAAGGCGGACCGGCTGGAGGCCGTCTACCCGGAGTCGACGGTTGTCGTCGTCACTCGGGACGGCCGCGATGTCTCGGCCTCCTTCGTGAGTCAGAGCTTCGGGCCCGACGACGTGTTCGTGGCGCTCGAGCAGTGGGAGCAGCGGATGCTCCGCACCCACCAGGCGGTCAGCGCGTGCCGGCCGGGTCGGGTGCTCACGATTGAGTTGATGGACCTCGTCACCCGCGACCGCGAGGCGACACTGGCGCGACTCTGCGACCACGTCGGCGTGCCCGTCGACGCGTCCATGGTCGAGTGGTTCGACGCGAACGTCACGCCGGGCGGCGCCCACCCAGACCGCTGGCGCCGCGACTTCGACGAGGAGACCGCCCGTCGCGTCGACGAGGCGTACGAGCAGGCATGCGCACGCCTGCGGGACGCCGGGGTCACCATCCCCGCGTAGCCCCCGACGTTTGGCGTTGGGGCCGCGGTGTGCTTTCATGTGCGCCACAACTGAATACCTCATCCAGAGGGGCAGAGGGATACGGCCCGTTGAAGCCCCGGCAACCTATTCGGAAGTTCTCGTTCGCGAGGCCGCCCGGAGTTCGGTGCCAATTCCGACCTGACAACCAGGGCAGATGAGAAGAGAGGCCTCGTCATGACTGTTCAACTGGACGCCCCTTCGCTGGGCGCTGCCTATGCACTGAAGTGCCGCGAATGCGGTGCCATCACCGATCTCGGCCCGCAGTACGCCTGCATGGAGTGCTTCGGCCCCCTCGAGGTCGCCTACCGCACGACCGAGGTCACTCGCGCCGAGATCGAGGCCGGCCCGGTCTCGATGTGGCGCTACGAGGCCCTCCTTCCGGTCGCCCCCGGCGCCACGCTTCGACCGGGCCTCCAGCCCGGCTTCACGCGGCTGGTGCGCGCCGACAACCTCGCCGCCGCACTGGGAGCGCGCGCCGTCTGGGTCAAGGACGACTCCGGCAACCCGACCCATTCGTTCAAGGACCGCGTCGTCGCGGTGGCCTTGGAGAACGCACGGCGCCTCGGCTTCGAGACGATCGCCTGCGCGTCCACGGGCAACCTCGCGAACGCGGTGGCCGCCGCGGCCGCCCGCGCGGGGCTGAAGTCAGTCGTGTTCGTGCCGTCCAACCTCGAGGCCGGCAAGATCGTCACGACCGCGGTCTACGGCGGCACGCTGGTCGCCGTCGACGGCAACTACGACGACGTGAACCGGCTCTGCTCGGAGGTCGCCTCGGACCGCGACTGGGGCTTCGTGAACGTCAACCTGCGCCCGTACTACGCCGAGGGCAGCAAGACCGTGGGCTTCGAGATCGCTGAGCAACTGGGCTGGCGCCTGCCGGATGCGGTGGTGTCGCCGGTCGCGTCCGGCTCGCTGCTCACGAAGGTGGACAAGGCCTTCCGCGAGTTCGTCAGCCTGGATCTCGTGGCGGACCGTGCCTACCAGGTGTTCGGTGCGCAGGCGACTGGCTGCTCGCCGGTGGCTCAGGCCTACCGCGCCGGCCACGACGTCGTGCGCCCGGTGCGTCCCGACACCATCGCCAAGTCCCTCGCCATCGGCAACCCCGCTGACGGTCCGTACGCCCTCGACGTGGTCCGCCGCACCGGCGGCGCGATCGCCGACGTCGATGACACGGAGATCGTCGAGGGCATCCGCCTGCTCGCCGCGACGGAGGGGATCTTCGCGGAGACCGCCGGCGGCGTGGTCGTGGCGACGTATCGCAAGCTGCTGCGCGAGGGCCTCGTCGACCCGGCCGCCGAGGTCGTGCTGCTGAACACCGGCGACGGCCTGAAGACCTTGGACGCCGTGGCGGCCACCTCCCAGCCGACCTTCACCATCTCCCCGTCGTACGACGACTTCGAGACCCACTACACAGGAGCCACCTCATGAGCATCTCCGTCAAGATCCCCACCATCCTGCGCACCTACACGGAAGGGGCCAGCGAGGTCTCGGTGTCGGGCGACACGCTGCGCGACGCCCTCGGCAACCTCGACTCCCAGTACCCCGGAATCGGTGCGCGCGTGCTCGACGACGACGGTCGGCTGCGCCGGTTCGTGAACGTCTACGTCAACGACGACGACGTGCGCTTCCTGGACGATCTGGCCACGGCCACTCCCGAGGGCACCAGCATCTCGATCATCCCGGCCGTGGCCGGGGGCTGAATTCGACATCTGTGCGCCGCCAGGGACTCGAACCCCGAACCCGCTGATTAAGAGTCAGCTGCTCTGCCATTGAGCTAGCGGCGCGCGGGGAAGAAGTTACCACCGGCGACGAGGAACTCTCGCACCGGCTCCCGCCTCCGCGGTCAGCGGGGATGGTGTCGATAGCCCTGCGTGGACTGGGCCGCCAGGATCTCGTCCTCGTCGACGCGGAACATGGCAGCGGTCCGCGACAGCAGGTGCTGGTACGTGGCGGCCTCCTCGTCGACCGTCAACAGTGCCCAGTCCTCAGCCGTGGTCGCGTGCTGGGCCCGGACGACGCTGTGCCGCCACGTCTGCTCGTGAGCGAGGGCGAGGACCGGACCGTTGACTGGGCTCAGCCGACCTGGCGTGGTGCCGACTGTGACGCGGGCCGCCTGCACCATCGACTCCAGGATCTCCTGGTACCAGTGCTCGATCTGCCGGGCGGCAGGCGAGGCTTCGGGGCCGATGTTCATGGCCGCACCGCCGCCGATGCCGCCGCTGCGATCTCCCGCCCCATCACCCGCTGCCCCGTCGGATTCGGATGGAAGGACGCGCTGGGGAAGCCACTGAGCCCGGTGTATCCGAACACCCATGCGGAGTCCCCGGCGCACACGCCGTGCCCCTCGGGGCTCTGCGCCCAGCTGGACCAGGTCCCCGCGACAGGCGACCACGCGTCGAGCCGTCCGGCGGCCGCGACCTGGCCATTGAGGGAGCCCGTGGCCATCGAAAGTTGTGCCGTCCGGCCGTTCGTAAGTGGGTACGGATACACGGCGGGAGGGGTCGGACTGAGGATCGTGCCCTGCGCCCACGCGAAGTCGTCCTCGCCGATGGACAGGTAGCGGCAGGGTGCGCCATCCCGAGCGCGGGTGATGTCGGGATACAGCGCCGGCAGCACGGCCCCGTCGGGATGCAGGCGCAGGGCGGCGGTCGACCGACCGTCGGCGAGCCGGCAGTCGCCTCCGTCGAGACAGTCCGCGATGCTGGCGTAGGCGGAAGCGAGACCGCCGGTGCGGGCCTGAACCCCGTCCTGCACGGTCGGGAACCCCGAGAGCGGACCGGGCGACGGCGGCGCGAGCGGGCAGTCGGCGCTGAGCGCGCACGTCTGCAGGATGGACGTGAAGCCGACGTCATTGCCGCCGACCGAGAGCAGCACGAGGTCGACCGGTCGGTTGCCGACGATCGCCGCCGCCTGCTCGATCTGGCTTGCCGACTGCCCGGCCTGGGACTGCGCACCGAGGATCCCGCTGGCGACGGTTGCGCCGGAGCAGGCCACGTCGACGAGGGTGACCGATGTTCGCGGCGACGCCTTCTCCAGGGCGAGCGCAGCCAGGGCAGGCGCGCCGCGCGCACTGCGGTGGCAGCCGTCCTCGTCCCAGTAGGGGGTCAGGGTGCCGCCGCGCCGCAGCCACGACTGGATGTTCCGAGGGTTCCCCTCTCCGGCGGCGTACGAGTCCCCGAGCACGACGACCAGGAGGTTGCGCACCTCGATGTCGGTCGTGGTGCTGACGGTGCGTCCGCCGCCGCGCACGTCCAGTCGCGCGGCGTAGCGGCCCTCGGGCAGCAGGACGGTCTGCTCGCAGCGCGAGGGGAGAGCCCGCCACGGGAGCGAGGTCCGCTCCCCGCTCTCCGATGTCAGGCGCCAGCGAGCAGACGAGCCCGTCGAGGCGCAGGCGTCGAGGCGGACCGGGATAGCCCTTCGGCGACAGGTACCAGGACAGCGCGCCGCCGATCAGCCGCTCATGTGGCTGCGCGATGCGGTTGCCGGCTCCGACGAAGGTCGAGGACGGTGTCAGCGACGTGGCGCGAGCGCGCGGCACGCCGCCGTCGCCGTCGATGATGCCGTCGCCGTTGGCGTCCTTCGACTGCGGCACCATCGACCAGGACGCCACGGCTTTCGTGGCGGCACGGTCCTCGGCCGCCGTGGCGGCGGGCGCGGACGCTATCGCCGCGGACCCGCCGACGAGGAGGGCGATGGTCAGTGCGACGAGTCGGGACACCCACTCAGCGTACGTCGGCCCTCAGTCCGCCGTCTCAGGGCAGCAGGCGGACGGGCGTCTCGCCGATGGTCAGCGGGCTCTCCACGGGCGCGCAGGTGTTCGCCGCGGTGCAGACCTCGGTGAAGCCAGCGGGTGGCTCGTAGGTCGTGGTTCCGTCGACGGACCAGGCGATCAGTGACGGCACGCCGTTCTTCTCCACTGGGCATGACGTGACCAGTCCGTCCAGCGCGCACCCGGTCGTGGTGCCGCCCACCAGCCACTGGTCGACCACCCGGAGGCCGCGCACGGCCCCGGAGCCGTTGGTCAGCTGCATGCCCAGGAGGGCATAGGGCTCGGGCGTCCAGATGTACCAGTAGGTGCGCGAGATCCCGAGGGCCAGTGAGTCGAGGGTGGTCTGCACGACCCAGTTGCGCGCACGTGGCCCGGCGATGGTCTGCAGGGGGTTCGATGGGCCCGGCCCAGCCAGGCCGTAGTTCAGTTCGGTGTCCCAGACCGGCAGCTCGGGCGCGCCGGCCGCCGTGATCGCGTCGCTGACCTGCTCGATGAACGCCGCTCGAGCGTCGGTCGATCCCCGACTCGACGGGTACATGTGGGCCGCGAGGACGTCCACCGGCCAGTCGTACTCGGCCAAGGCGGCGAGGTAGTCGGGGAAGAAGCGGTCGAACGCGCCGTCGAGTCGGACGGTGGTGCTGGCGGCCACGACGGTCGCCTCCGGATCGCGCGCCTTGATGATGTCGTAGGCGCGCTTGGTCAGGTCGGCCATGAGCTCGGGCTTGCCGTTCCAGAACATGGCCAGGCTGGCCTCGTTCCAGATCTGGTACGAGGTGATGCGGCCCTTGTAGCGCTTGACGACGGCCGTGACGAACTCGTCCCACGCGTCGAGGTCGCGAGGGGCAGATGCGGCGCCGGGCACCGGGTAGTCGCCAGGCGAGACCTTCTTGGCGTTCCAGGTGGGTGTCGAGCCCAGCACCAGCAGGATGTCCTTGACTCCCTGGCTCTCGGCGGTGGCCACGGCCGAGTCGAGCAGCGCCCAGTTGTAGGTGCCCTTGACTGTTTCGACCTGCGACCAGGACGTGCCGCTGTCCCACAGGCGCAGGGAGCCGAACGGGACGTTGGCGTCGGGCCAGGCGCCGTCCTGGACCCCGGCCACATGCATTCCGGTGATGGTGGCCGGGATCTCGACCCCGGGTCCGGCCGGAGCGGTGGGCGTAGCGGAGGGGCTGGCGCTGGGGGAGGGCGAGGGTGCGGCGCTGCTGGCTGCCGCCGTCGGTGACGCGGACGGGGAGGGGGGAGGGGTCTCTGAGGAGCTGGTGCAGGCACCAAGGAGGAGGACGGCGGCCAGGGGGATCAGGATTCGACGCACCCGACCACAGTACGCGTCCAGTTACACAGGCCCGGCATTACTCAGATTCGCGCCAGCCGAGGATGTCGGCCAGTTGGGCGGGCAGGGTCATCGGGTCGAACGGCTTGTTCAGGATTCCTGAGGACGGCAGCACCCGCAGCCGCTCCATGTCGGCCTCGACGACGCCCGCGGTCATGAACACGATGGGGATGGCGTGCGTCGCGGCCCCGTCACGGATCCGCGCGAGGGTCTCGGGTCCGTCCATGACCGGCATCATGACGTCGAGGACGATCGCGTCGGGAATCCATTCCTCAAGCAGGTGCAGGCATTCGGTCCCCGAGGCGGCGGTGCGCACCTCATGCCCGCCCACCTTCGAGAGGCTGATCTCGGCCAGCCGTCGCACATCGTCCTCATCGTCGACGAGCAGGATCTTCCGGCTCATCTGAGGACCTCCTCTGGGACGGGAATAGCCGGCGGGAACTCGACGGTGAACGTGGAGCCGAGGCCCGGCGCGCTGGTGACAGAGATGGTGCCGCCGCTGCGCTCGACGATCTCCTTCGCGATCGGCAGTCCGAGTCCGGTGCCACCCTGGCGGCGCGCATCGCCGGACTCCACCTGACCGAACCGCTCGAAGACGTGGTCGAGGCGGTCCACTGGGATCCCGCGGCCGTGATCGATGACCCTGATCCGCACATTGTCCGCCGCTCGCTCGAGTGCGACCTTGACGGCCGACCCTCTCTCGCTGAACTTGATCGCATTGCCGATCAGGTTGGTCAGCACCTGGATGAGCCGGTGGGGATCGACTTCGATGAGCATGCCAGTGTCGGCGACGTCGGACTCCAGGCGCACGCCGGCAGCGGTGGCCGCGCCGGTGATCGCGTCGACCGCCTCTCGCACGACGGCGGCCGCGTCCACACGCTCGGGCTCGAGGGGCATGCGGCCCGAGTCAAGACGCTCGAGGTCGAGAATGTCGTTGACGAGGCTGCCCAACCGGGTGCTGTTGGCGACGGCGATCCGGACCAGTTCCTGCTGGTCGTCGTTCAATGGGCCCAGGAAGCCGGCCTCGAGCAGCTCCAGGCCGCCCTTGATGGATGTCAGGGGCGTGCGCAGCTCGTGGCTGACGACCGACACGAACTGCCTCTTGATCTCCTCGACCTCTTCACGCTCGGACACGTCCCGGAAGGACTGGACGGCTCCGGTCACCACTCCGTCAATGACGAGCGGCGACAGCACCACCTCGACGGGGAATCGCGATCCGTCACGCCTGATGTAGCGCTGTCCGCCGAGGTAGCTGACCTCGCTCGACTGAACCGAGGCGTGCATCGGGCACTCCTGCCACGGGTAGGAGCTGCCGTCGGGGCGCTCGTGGTGCGCGACGTCGTGGAAGCGATGGCCGACCAGGTCGCTCTCCCGGCAGCGGAGCATGCGTCGAGCCGACAGGTTGGCGAACAGCACGAAGCCCTCGCGGTCGAGCCCGACGATGCCGTCGCCCGCGGAGTCCAGCACCAGTTCGGTGACCTGCTTCTGTCGTTGGACCGTGCTGACGAGCATCTGGATCCGCCACACGGCGAGGATGATGATGATCATCGCCGAGAGGGCGAGCAGCAGGGTGGCGCTGTCGCGCGTGCCCCACAGACGGGCCGCGACGAGGGCCGGCACAGCGAGGACGCCGATCGTCATGATCGCCAGGCGAGGAGTGGACTCCGGCGAGCTTGCATTGGCGCCCCGACTGGCGAAGGACTCCGCCGTCGGGGTCCAGGCCGCTGCTGCGATGAGGACGAGGGCCGCCAGCCGCAGGACGCCGAGGGCGGAGCTCGTTGACGCGGTCGCATCGACGACCAGGCCGACGTCGCGGACGATGTCCGCGATGAGGGAGACCAGGAAGCCCGTCGCGATGAGAACGAGCGTCACAGTGCGCTGGGTGCTGCCGATGAGGAGCCAAACGAGCGCACTCAGCAGGACGAGATCCAGCAGTGGATAGGCGATGGCGATGGCTGCAGCCGCGCCGTCGAGGCTGTCCACTGCGAGGAGCGGGCCGATCAGGAAGATCGTCATGAAACTGGCGGAGGCGACGGTGAGGATGGAGGCGTCGATCCACGCCTCGCGGTCCCGGCCCGGGTAGATGCGATGGATCATGACGCCCAGCGCGATGAAGGCCGGAATGTACGCGGCGAGGTAGAGCACGTCCGAGGCGTTCGGGAAGTCAGCAGTCGCGTCGGTGCGCTCGAGGTAGGTCGACATGGCGACGCCGGCCATGGCTAGCGCCTGGCTGATGAGCAGCGGCCACCAGATCCACTTGAGGTGGGTCATGGTGAGCGCCCCGCCGAGCAGGACCACCAAGGCGATCAGCGCCGTCGTGAGGAAGATGAAGTCTGAAGCGCTGGACGCGCGCGGCAGGACCGCAAGTGCGACGAGCGCGACGGCGCTGAGGATCAGGGCAGGCGCCCACACCCTCGGCCACGGTCTCGGCGGCGGGACGGGCAGATCGCTGCGGCGGCGTGCGGGCCTGTCGCCCGAACCGAACAACCAACCCGGCATGCCTTGGATGGTAGTGCCGTGATGCCGGCGGTGACGGGCTTAGCCGTCGGAGTCCTGGACCCAGCCCTGCGCCAGCGCGGCGATGCGTCGTGCTGCGTCGGCAGGATCGGCGCCGCGCGCAACGGCTGCCCCGAGGAGGAAGGTGGTGATGGGTGCTGCTGGCCGGGCCACGTTGTGGGCCGCATCCCGCGCCACGTCGAGGATGGCGGTGGTGTCCACTGCAGTGTCGATCCCGAGCTCCGCTCGTACGGCGTCTATCCAGGCCTCCACGGGGTGGTCCTTCCTACTGGGGATCAGTGCCTTCGGCGTCCAGAGTATGGCGTTCGACGCGTCGACGGGCCTCGGCCAGCGAGTCCGCGTCGTCGATGTCGGCGAGGTCATCGGCGACATTGACGGGCACCGCCCATTCGAGGACGTTCACATCGGCCAGCAGGGCTCGGATCGGGGCGTCGCGCACCGCAGGCAATGCACTCATGGCTGCGCGCAGTCGGGCAGTTCGCCACGCGGCGCACAGGTGCTGGGCGCGCCCGTCCGGATCCACGGGAATCACGACATCGGCCGTCCCGGCGAGCAGCTCGTCCATCAGCTGAGGGAGCAGCGCCGCTGCCCAGGGCATGTCGACTGCCAGCACGCAGGTGACGGGGGTGTCGACGGCTGCCAAGGCCGCGGCGATCCCGGCGACCGGGCCGCCTAGCGGAGGGTCCTCCTGGCGGAACTGCACCGGTCGACTCGTGGGGATCGGCGGGCCTGCGACCACGACGGGAACCTCCGACGGGATCCGTCCGAGCACGTGGTCGATGGTCGAGGTGCCGCTCAGGTCGAGCAGCGCCTTGTCAGCGCCGCCGAGGCGCCGACCGGTACCACCGGTCAGCAGGACCAGGGTCCAGGGGACGGCTGGAGGGGTCACGGAGAAAGGTTCGCACGGCTAGCGACCGATCCGGTCGCGGGCTGGACTAACCCCGTGCGGCCCGCGAGCGGCCGCGGGGGCGACGGCGCTGCCCCGGGGCCGGTCGTCCGACACCTGCAGGCGACTTGGCCTTGCGTGCGGGCTCCACCGGCGGAGCAACCGGCGCTACGTGGGGTGCGCGGTCGCCGCGCAGTTTGGCGATCTCGTGGGCTCCGGGGGTAACCGTCACGACAGTCGGGCTGATGCCTGCCTGGCGGGCGAGGGCACGGACCTCCGCCGACTGCTCGAGCGTGGCAACGGTGACCACCACGCCCTCCGCGCCGGCGCGTGCCGTGCGACCCGAGCGGTGCAGGTAGGCCTTGTGCTCGGCCGGCGGATCCACATGCACCACGAGGGAGACGTCGTCGACGTGGATGCCGCGCGCGGCGATGTCGGTGGCGACCAGCACACGCACTGAGCCGTCGCTGAACGCCGCGAGGTTGCGCTCGCGGGCGTTCTGGCTGAGATTTCCGTGCAGGTCGACCGCGGGGATGCCAGCCGTCGTCAGGGCCTTGGCCAGCTTCTTGGCCTGGTGCTTCGTGCGGGTGAAGAGCAGTGAGCGCCCGAGCCCACCCGCGAGGTCGTGGACGACCGCGGCCTTGTCGGCATTGTTCACGGTCACGACGTGGTGTGCCATCGCGGGCACAGGCGCCTGCACGGGATCCACGGAGTGCGTCACCGGCTGATGGAGGTAGCGCTTGACGAGGACATCGACTCCGCGATCGAGGGTCGCAGAGAACAGCAACCGCTGGCCCTGCTTCGGCGTGCGATCCATCAGTCGCCGGACGGCGGGCAGGAATCCGAGGTCGGCCATGTGGTCGGCCTCGTCGAGCACGGTGATCTCAACCCGGTCGAGATGACAGCGGCCCTGGCTGATCAAGTCCTCGAGTCGGCCCGGAGTGGCGATGACGATGTCGACGCCGCCGGCGAGGGCACGGACCTGCGGATTCTGGTTGACGCCGCCGAAGATGGCCGTCGCCTGCAGGCCGACGCTCGTCGCCAGAGGCGTCACGACCGCCAGCACCTGGTTCGCGAGTTCGCGAGTGGGCACGAGGACGAGGCCGCGGGGTGATCCGGGCCGCCCGCGGGATTCGGACGCGGCGAGCCGGGCAACGAGGGGAATGCTGAAGGCCAGGGTCTTGCCCGAGCCGGTGCGGCCACGACCGAGGACGTCACGTCCGGCGAGGCTGTCGGGAAGGGTCGCCGTCTGGATGGGGAAGGGGGAGGCGATGCCTGCTGCGGTCAGGGATGCGACCAGTGACGAAGGCACGCCGACGTCGGCGAAGCCGGCCGTGGGGTCGGTCGTCCTGGGTGCAGCTGACACGGCGGGCGTGAGCTGCTCGATTTGGGTGGCCCGAGCTGCGGGAGTTGCGGGAGCTGCGTGGCGCGTGGCGCGACGGCGGTTCCGGGGCGAGCGGGCAGGGACGGATGAAGCAGTGCTGGTCAAGGAGTTCCTTCAAAGAGTGGTCGGCGCGCCCGTCAGGCGGGCCGGTGCGCGGGACTTGCCCGCGGGTGTCGCGCCGCCTTGCTGACGTCTTCTGCATGCGAATCGCATCCGAACCGGAGCGAAGCGGGAAGCAGCCGCGATTGCATCTGCTTCCGTGCGCGTTCATGGTCGCACACCCGCCCGGATTCGCGAAAACGGTGAGTGCGCAAGAAGGCGGGGAGCGATTGGGGGATAGCTGGCAATGCCGGTCGGCCGCTGCACCTCAACGGCCGTCGTCAGGGTGCGTGGCGCGGCGGGGTTCAACGCCGATGCCTGGCGCCATAGTCTTTCGATACGTTGACGCCACGCTGGGAACGTTCACCATCACTGTGCGGGAGGTTCCCATGCCGGACCGAGCCATTCGGACCGGCGAGCGAGGAGCTCTCAGGTCGCCTCACGTCGTTGCTGACTCGGTCCGTGGACCGACGACGCCACGTCCGGCACGGCGCGCTGGCTGTTGCACGCGTCGACGGGGCGTGGCAGTGGCAGGGCGCGCACGGCACGGCGGACCTGGCTGGGGCACCGATGACGACCACGACTCGCTATCCGATCGCCAGTGTCACCAAGTTGTTCACGTCGACCGTGACGATGCTGCAGTGCGAGCGCGGGCAGCTGGCGCTGACGGACAGGATCGTGGATCTCCTGCCCGGCAGTGTCACTGATCGGCTGCATGTTCTCGACGGGGTGGACCGCACGGCCTCAGTGACAGTCGAGCATCTGCTGTCCCACACGTCGGGCCTGCCGGACTACTACGACGAGGCTCCGGCGGGAGGTCGGAGCGCCCAGGCGCGCCTGCTCGCAGGTGAGGACGCCCCGGTGCCCTTCGACGAGGTCGTGCGTCTGGTTCGGGACGAGCTCACCCCGCACTTTCCGCCGCAGGACGTCGATGCGCCCAAGCGACGCGCCCGGTACGCCGACACCAACTACCAGCTCCTCGGCGCTGTGCTGGAGGCGGTGACCGGTCAGCCGCTCCCCGCGCTGTTCGACACGTTGCTGCTGCGACCGCTTGCTCTGGACGACACCGCCTCGTATCCGTATGCGCCCCGGTCCGGAGTCTCCCCGGAACCGGGAGTGGACGTGTGGGCCAAGGACACGGTGCTGCGCCCCGCAGGCGCCCTGCGTCATCAGGTGCCCGACGGGGGCATCATCTCGACGCTCGGAGACCAGGTCAGGTTCATGACGGCGATCGTCAATGGAGACGTGTTCGAGGACCCGTCGACATGGGACCGGATGCAGGCCCACCCGAGCAAGATCTTCTTCCCCGTCGAGTACGGGCTCGGCGTGATGCGCTACGCGCCTGCTCGGTGGATGTCGCCCCTGTACGCGATCCCGCCCATGGTCGGTCATACCGGATCGACGGCCACCTGGCTGTTCCACTGCCCCGACCTCGGCGTCGTCCTGGCCGGCACGTTCGACGTGGCTCAGCCGCCACTGCCGTTCCGCTTCCTGCCGCAGGTCCTCCGGGCCGTAGCCGCGACCTCGTGACTGCCTCAGGGCATGCGGATTCGGACGGGGTCACCGACGTGGACGGCGATCTCGCCGACGCTCAGGTCACCGCGACGGGCGACCGCGACCCCATCCCTCTTGAACTCCGGCGGATGCTTCTTCGGCATGACGGACACCCTCCCCGAGGGCCAAATCCCTCGTAGACGATGTCAACCGATTCCGCAGCAATCCCAACTCAGCCGCCACTGAACCCGGTGGCGGTTCAGTCATGGCGGCCGCTCGTACTGCAGGTGTGGTACGCGGGCATACCACGGGCGGTGGGCGCGCTGGAGTGGCAAGTGCCCCTATCGTGATCCGCATGCAGGGCTGGGCTGATCGGATGGCCGCGCGGCTTGGTTCGCGCGTGGCCCCAGTCGACCTGGCGATCGCGGCGGTGGTGTTCCTCGCCTGCCTCTACCTGCCACGGGCAGGCAGGGCAGTCGAGCGGACCGCCGCTCTCGACGCCGCCGAGCTGGCGGCGCGGGGGTGGGAGTCGATCGCGTTGGTGGTCCTGGCGTGCGTGCTGCTGGTGTGGCGTCGGCAGTGGCCGGTGGGCGTCTGGCTGACCGTCCTAGCCCTGACCGTCGCCGACACCCTGCTCACGCAGCTGCCGTCCCGATGCATTGCCGCGGTGTTGGTGTCGGTCTACACGGTCGCCGTGCGCACCGACCGTCGGACGGCGGTGATCGTGGCGGCAGCCACGGCTGGCGCAATCATCATCCCCACGTTGTTCGTCATTGAGGGATCGATCGGAAGCGACCTCACCTACGCCCTGGCGGCCTTCAGCGCCCTGGCCGCCGCGGTCGGGGACTCGGTGCGCAACCAGCGGGAGTCCGTCGCCTCGGCACTCGCGCGGGCAGAGGCAGCCGAGGCCTCGCGTGAGGAGGAGGCCCGCCGCCGCGTCGCCGAGGAGCGGCTACGGATCGCACGCGAGCTCCACGACGCGGTCGCCCATCACGTGTCGGTGATCAACGTCCAGGCTGGAGTCGCCGCGCACCTGGTCGAATCCGACCCCTCAGCCGCCCGGGAGGGGCTGGTGCACGTACGCACAGCGAGCCAGCAGGTGATCGACGAGATGCGCGTGATGGTCGGGCTGCTTCGCACGGATGGGAGTGCCCAGCTCGTCGAGCCACCGACTCCGGGAGTCACTGAGATCCCGGGACTGGTGGCCCGGATGCGCTCGGCCGGGCTCGACGTCGAGTTCGACGACCGGGTGGGCGAGCGCGACCTGCCGACCACGACCGGACTGACGGCCTACCGCGTGATCCAGGAGGCGCTGACCAACGCGAGCAGGTACGGGACCGGGACGGCCCGCGTCGTGCTCCTGGGAGGAGGGCGGGACGCTGCGCGTCGAGGTGAGCAACCCCGTGGCCGCCGGTGTCGGCACCGCCGATACCGGCCACGGCCCCAGCAGCGCCTCGGGGCACGGCCTGATCGGGATGCGCGAGCGCGTGGCCGCCACGGGCGGGACGCTGACCATCACCGACGGCGAGCAGTTCCGCATCCGAGCCGACCTGCCCCTGGAGCGCCGATGATCCGCGTGCTCATCGCCGACGACCAGGCACTCATCCGCGCCGGCTTCGCCGCCCTGATCAACTCCGCCCCCGACCTCGAGGTGGTGGGCGAGGCGATCGACGGGGCAGACGCCCTGCGCCAGTGCATCGCCCTGACGCCCGATGTTGTGCTGATGGACATCCGGATGCCGCAGCTCGATGGCCTGCAGGCGACCCAGCAGATCAGCGCGAACCCGGACCTGGCCGGCGTGCACGTGCTGATCCTGACCACGTTCGAGGCCGACGAGTACGTGGTCGCCGCCCTGCGCGCCGGTGCGGGGGGCTTCCTCGGCAAGGGTGTGGAGCCCACCGAGCTGCTCGACGCGGTGCGGGTCGTGGCGGCCGGCGACTCGCTGCTGTCCCCGCGGGCCACTCGTGCGCTGATCGACAGGTTCCTCGCCCAGCCGTCGGAGGTCCAGCTGACGACCAGCCCGGCGGAGCTGGCGGTCCTGACCGATCGGGAGCGCGAGATCGTGGCGATGGTGGGGCGCGGCCTGAGCAACGACCAGATCGCCGAGGAGCTCTACCTCTCGCCGCTGACCGCCAAGACCCACGTGAACCGGGCCATGACGAAGCTGGGTGCGCGCGACCGCGCGCAGCTGGTGGTCATCGCCTACCAGAGCGGCCTGGTCCGGGCCGGCGACGCCTGACCCTGCTGCGCGCTACCGCAGCCGCAGTACCTGCAGGAGCCTGCGTCTGGCAGACGCGGACTGCGCACCCCGGTCGCGACCCTTGATCCACGCCCACCGGAGCCGCCGGCGGGCAAGGACCAAGGAGAGATCGTGATCGAGGTTCGCAACCTGACCAAGCGCTACGGCGATGTCCTCGCCGTCGACGACATGAGCTTCACCGTCCAGCCGGGCATCGTCACCGGGTTCCTCGGCCCCAACGGTGCCGGGAAGTCCACGACGATGCGGATGATCCTGGGCCTGGACCGGCCCACCTCCGGTACGGCCACCGTCAACGGCCACCCATACGGGGAGTCCGCCTCGCCGCTGGCTGAGATCGGCGCCCTGCTCGAGGCCCGGGCGATCGACAAGGGCCGCACGGCCCGCAACCACCTGCTTGCCCTCGGTGGCACGATCGGCGTCGGCGCGGCGCGCGTCGACCACCTGCTCGAACTCGTCGGCCTGGCCGATGTGGGGAGCAAGGGTGCCGGCGGGTTCTCGCTGGGCATGGGCCAGCGCCTGGGCATCGCCACCGCCCTGCTGGGCGACCCGCAGACCGTCATGCTCGACGAGCCGGTCAACGGCCTGGACCCTGACGGCATCAAGTGGATCCGCACCCTGCTGCGCGAGCTCGCCGACGAGGGCCGGACCGTGTTCGTGTCCTCGCACCTCATGAGCGAGATGGAGATGACCGCCGAGCACCTGATCGTGGTCGGTCGCGGCAAGGTCCTGGCGGACATGTCCATGGCGGACTTCATCGCGGCCTCCTCGCAGAACGCGGTCCGTGTCTCCTCTCCCGACGCCGTGCGGCTGCACAACCTGCTCGCCGGCCCGGGGGTCACCGTCTCCTCCAACGCTCCCGGACACCTTCAGGTCTCCGGGATGCCGGCCGCACAGGTCGGCGAGATCGCCGCCCGCGAGGGGCTCGTCCTGCACGAGCTCGTCGACGTCGCCCCCTCGCTCGAGGAGGCCTTCATGGAACTGACCCGCGACGCCGTGGAGTACCAGGGCTCGACCGAGACGAACGAAAGGACGGCCGCCTGATGAGCGCCGCAACACTGAATCCGCCAACCGTCCGCACGCACGCGATCACGGCGGCCCGCACGACCACCCCCCGCGTGATCCGTAGCGAGTGGATCAAGCTGCGCACCCTGCGCTCCACCTGGCTGACGATCGGAGGGATGCTGTTCGCGCTCATCGCCTTCGGCCTCATCGCCGCCCTCACCGCAAGCGGGCAGGTCGAGGTGACCGCGGGGCAGGGAGGCCCGGCGGGGTTCGCCGGGACCGACCCGGTCGCGACCGTGCTCGCCGGCGCCACCTTCGCGGTGCTGATCGTCGCCGTGCTCGGGGCGATCATCGGCGCCCGGGAGTACTCCACCGGGATGATCCGCACGACGCTGGCCGCGGTCCCCAAGCGGCTGCCCGTCCTATGGGGCAAGCTCACGACATTCGTGGTGGTGGTCGCCCCGGTCGCCGTCGTCGGCGTCGTGGTCTCGTTCTTCGGTGGCATGGCCATCCTCGACGCGGGCGGCGCCGCGACCGTCGCGTGGTCCGACGAGGGCGTGGCCCGGGCCGTGCTCGGGACGGCCGCATACCTGGTCGGGCTGGGCGTCGTCGGGGTGGCCCTGGGCATCCTGCTGCGCAGCACGGCCGGTGGGATCGGCACGGTCATCGGGGCGGTCCTGGTCGTGCCGGCACTGGCCTCCGCGCTTCTGCCCGACAGCTGGGACGGGGTCTTGAAGTACCTGCCGTCCAACGCCGGGCAGGCGTTCACCTCCCTGAATCCCGGCGACACCCTGCTCAGTTCTGAAGCGGGCATGGCGGTATTCGCCGCGTGGGTGCTGCTCGCCATCGCTGGCGCCGCCATCGCCCTCAAGCGCCGCGACGCATAGGCGACCGTGATGCGACGAGCGACCTGGATCGTTCTGGCTGCCACACTCATCACGGCTCTCGGGGCACTCGCTGTCGGGGAGGGCAGGGCGCGGACATCCCTCTCCGCGAGAGTCACAGAAATGGCCCCCGACGGCATCGCCGTAGCTCCCGCGGGGATCGTGCTCTGGGGGCTTGTTGCGGGGTCGATACCGGTGACCCTCACGGTAGGCGCAGACACGATCGCCACGGCCATCGCCGAGAACGTGCCAGAAGGGCGGGATGCCCGAATCCAGGGCATCCGCATCGATGATTTCATCTACGTCGACCTGATAGGCGCGACTCCGATCGGGGATGTGCCGATCGAGGTCGCCGCACGCCCCACGGTCAGCGATGGAGCCCTCACGACTCAGATCGTCTCGGTGACTGCCGCCGGGTTCGAGCTTCCCGTATCGGTAGTGGACGGCGTCGCTCTCTCACCCGGGTCGGGGCTGGTCGACTCGAGATGCCTCACGCTGCGAGACGCACGCGTCGAAGGCGACACCGTCGTGCTTTCCGCGGACGCGTCGCGCGGCTGCCAATGACGGCGGAGGTGAGCGCCAGGTGCGGCACTAGGTCCCAGGGTCAGGAGGGTCGGCCCTCGGCAAGCGTCCCGACGTACTTCTCGATGAGCCGGGCCCGGGTCTCGGGCTTCTTGGCCTGCACGTTCAGCCACGTCCTTCCCGGCGAGCCGGTTCGCGGACACCTGCTCCTCGAACGAGGTCGACCTTCGCGGGGCGCTGTGGAGTCCTTCCTTGCAGCGGACCACAGCGAGAGCCCGATGCTCTGCCTCGTCCTGGCGCTGGCCGTGAAGACGATGTCCAACCACACGAACCACCTTTTCGACGCCCCGGTTGATGGGGCGTTCAAGGCCCTCACTCGACGTTCCTGCGTGACCAGCACATCCCGAACCGACACGTCGAACTCGAGGAGCTCGCCGAACGTCTCGGACTGACGCGCGAGGCAGCCGATTCGACGTACGACGTGGCGATCATCGGCGGTGGACCGACCGGCCTGGCCGCAGCAATCCACGCGGCCTGGGAGTGCCTGCGAACGCTGGTCGTCGGCCAGTCGGGGATCTCGGAGACACCCTCCGCCCCATTGCCCCAAGGAGCCGACCCCCGACAAGCCGTGGGACAAATGCGTGATCCCGGCTCGATTCGAGCCGGGATCACGCATCTCTCCCGGTAACCGGGAGAAACGGGGTGAGTGACGGGACTTGAACCCGCGACCACCTGGACCACAACCAGGTGCTCTACCAGCTGAGCTACACCCACCATGCCGTGCGAACGCGGACGACCGAGTGTATCCGAGCCGGCCCGGTCCGAATCCGCGGGCCGATGCCCAGTCGCTGCCTAGAGCAGCGGCACGTCCTCGGTGGGTGACGTCGTCGCGTGGTCGACCAGGTGGGTCTGCCCGAGCGCTTGCGCGGCCGACGAGTCCGGACCCGGATGCGGGACGAACACCGCGTCTCGGTAGTAGCGCAGCTCGGCGATCGACTCGCGGATGTCGCCGAGCGCGCGATGGTTGCCGCGCTTCTCCGGAGTGGCGAAGTAGACGCGCGGGTACCAGCGGCGAACCAGTTCCTTGATGCTCGAGACGTCGACGAGCCGGTAGTGCAGGTGGGCGTCGAGGCTCGGCATGTGCGGGCCAGGAACCCGCGATCGACGTAGACGCTGGAGCCTGCCAGCGGGGCCTTCCGCGGTTCGGGCGCGTGCTGGATGACGTAGTCGAGCACCCGCCTCTCGGCATCGTCGAGCGCGATGCCGGCAGGGATCTCCTCGATCAGACCCGACTCCGTGTGCATGGCCACCACCACGTCGTCCATCTGGCTCAGGGCTGTGTCCGACGCCGGCTTGACGACGAAGGTGACTCCCTCGTCCAGTTCGTTGAGCTCCCCGTCGGTGACGATGCACGCGATCTCGACGATGTCGTCGCTCGCCGAATCGAGCCCCGTCATCTCGCAGTCGATCCACACGAGCCGGTCGTTGCCGTTTGCCATGCCCGACAGCCTACGAGTGCCCGCGACGCTCAGCGCACCAGCCAGCGGACGATGTCGGATTCGGTGATGATTCCCGCAAGGCGGCCCTCGTGGTCCATCACCGGAACGGCCTCTACGGCTGCCGCCGCCATCACCTTCGCCGCGGCGAGTGGGTCGTCCGTCGGCTTGATCGACACGGGGGGAACCATCGCGAGGACGTCGCGCACGTGCCGGTTGCCCAGATGATCAGCGGTCGCGGGGACCTCGGCAAGGATGTTCCGGTCGCTCAGGACGCCCAGCGTGGCGCCATTGGCGTCCAGCACGACGAGGTGACGAAGGCCGGAGACGAAAAGCAGTTGCCACGCATCCCACAGTGTCTCGTCCACCTCGACGGTGAGCACCGGGTTGGACATCAGGTCGGCGACCACCGCATGCGGAGCGCTCCCCAGCGGTTCGGCAGCGCTCATGCGGCTGTCACCTCCTCCGGCAGCGGCGGTACGACGACGACGGGGACCTTGGCCTTGTGCAGGAGTCCGTTGCTCACGGAGCCGAGGAGGGCGCCCATCGCCGGGCCGTGGCCATGCGTGCCCACCACCACCAGCGCGGCCGACTCGGAGGCCTCCACCAGCGCCTGCACGGCAGGGCTGCGGACCAGCCGCTCTTCGACCTCTACGTCGGGGTACTCGTCTCGGAAGCCGGCCAGGATCTCGGCGGTGAGCCGCACCTCGTCATCCGCCACGTCGGTGAGCGGGATCGGCACCGGCCCGTTGGGCACGACGAGCAGGTCGTAGGCCGGCACGTCCCAGGCGTGGACGGCGATCAGAGGCCAGCCGTGCCGGCTGGCCTCGTCGAACGCGAACGCCAGCGCGGCCGTGGCCGCCGCGGAGCCGTCAATGCCCACGACGACGCCGGTGGCGCCCTCGACGGTGGCCCCTCGGATCACCGCCACAGGGCACTCGGCGTGGGCAGCTACCTGCGCGCCCACCGATCCCAGCAGGAGCCCGGCGAAGCCGCCGCGACCCCGCGAGCCGACGACCACCAGTTCTGCCGACTCGGAGGCCTCGAGGAGCACGGCGCTCGGCGCGCCGATGGCGACCCCCACGTCGACACGCACGCCCGTCAGCCCGGCGGCGAACTCCTCCAGCTGTGCTCGGGCGTTGTCTTCCAACTGCTCGATCAGGTCGAGGCTGGGTGGCAGGCCCACGCCCAGGCCACCGGTCGTGACTGGAGGAAGTACCGCGTGGACGAGCGCGAGTCCGCGGCCCCGGCTCCTCGCCTCGGCGAGTGCCCAGTCGACCGCTCGGCGTGCAGTGTCGGACCCGTCGAACCCGACGACGACGCGGCCCACATAGTCCTGGCCAGATGTCATACCGACAGCATGGCGACGGCTGAGCGATCCGTCACAGGGAAACGGACCCCGGCTTCAGGGACCAAGGTCCCCTGTTGTGCCGATACCGAGGTTGACGTCGTGGTTCTGCGTGGCGCCCGCGTTCGACCGATGAATCGGGCGTTTCGGGCGTAGACTCCGGCTCGCCGGACCTGTTGGTGTGTTCGCAGCCCTGTCAAGGAGCCAAAGTGGAAAGCAACCGGACCGCTGAGGTCACACGAGGGGTCATCGTCCCGCTCGTGCTGGTGGTCGTGATTCTCGCGCTGGGGATCATGACGGGGGAGCAGGCGGTCTACGCGGCCTTGATGGGCGCGGCACCGATGCTGGCCGCTGTCTTCACGGGGCGCGGGCTGACGAGCGTGGTCGCCCTTGTCACGGTTCTGGCTGCTCTCGTGCTGGCCGTCTTCCCGGGCGGCGAGGAGTGGTCCGACGTGGTCGTTCCCGTCGCCGGGGTGGTCGTGCTGAGCGTGATCGCCATCATCGTCAGCGGGATGAAGGAGGCGTACCCGCGACCTGTCAGTGTCTCCGTCGAGCGCCGGAAGACGGGCACGTACCAGTTGCAGACCCAGGCCGACCTCGACTCGATGACGGGCCTTCTGAATCGTCGGGGGGCCATCCGGGCACTGGGGCCGCGCAACTCCGGAGCCGAGCGGGTGATCGCCTTCCTCGACTGCGATCTCTTCAAGAGCGTCAACGAGGAGTACGGCAGCGACGTCGGCGACGAGTTCCTCCAGGCCATCGCCGGGCGGCTGCGGCACCGACTGCCCGCACACGACACCGTGGCACGCTGGGACGGCGACGAGTTCCTGCTCGCCATCGCGGCCGACGAGACCACGGCGCGTCCGGCGCTGGAGCGGCTCGTGGCCGGCATCAACGGCACGAACATCCGCACCACGGCTGGCCCGGTGCCCGCCACGGTTTCGGTGGGGGCGGCGATCTGGCGCTCGGGCCAGGAGCTCGAGGACGTCATCTCACGCTCGGGCCGCGCCCTGTACGCGGCCAAGGCGGGTGGACGCGGTGCCATCGTCGTGGACTCCGAGGACTCGCCCGCGCCGGTTGACGGCAGCTGTGTCCGGGGCAGACGCCATTGAGCCGTGACCGGTCATCTGGTCCAAGCGTGCACTGTGTGCAGAGAATGGGAAGCCGTCGAGAGCAGAATGAGAGGAATCGGGCCGAACCTCTACTCAGCAGGTCAGCAGCGGAAGGGCATCGTCGTGGGGGCGAGTTCAATGAAAGGGACCCACGCCACGAAGACACCCGGAAGGTGCAATACAACCAAATCGGTGCATTGACACCATAATCACCTACGTGGCCACGGGGGCCACAGGAATCAGGGAGTGGGATCCGAATGAAGACTCTGGCCATCAAGGCTCACATGCTGCATCGACTCAGGCGAAGAACGACCGCGGCGCCACCGCCGTGGAGTACGGCCTGATCGTCGCGCTCATCGCCGTCGTGATCATCGTCGCCGTCGTGCTCCTCGGCGGAACCTGCAGCGACACGTTCGAGAGGTCGGCTACCTCCGTCTAGCAACGCCAGCTGATCCGAGGCCGTCACGCCGACAACATGACGCGATGGCGGACTCGCCACCGTGGTACCTCGGATCGGGGTGCCGCGGCGGTCGAGTTCGCCATCGTGCTCGTTCTGCTGCTCCTGATCATCTTCGCCATCATCGACTTCGGTCGGCTCTTCTTCGCCGTCCAGGGCATCAAGTCGGCCAGCCGTGAGGGTGCGAGAGCGGCGATCATCGCGTACGGCAACCGAATGGCGACGTTGGCGGCGCGCATCAGCCAGTCCGCGGAAGGTGCCGCGAGCGCACTGGCGGGCGGCGGCGCTGCGCTGGCAGCGGCCTGGGATCGTCAACAACCCCAGCCCGGCACCTCGATCAACGTCTCGTCGACACGCGTGGAGCAGGGGCGCCGACACCTTGCGCAGGCGAGCGGCGGTGACCCGATCACCGTCGCGGTCAGCACGCCCTTCACCTGGTTCACGCCCACTGGGATCTTTGCGGGTAGCGTGGACACGGTTCGTGCCGATACCACCATGAGGTGCGAATAAGGCACGACGCACCACCGTCCCGATTGCCGCGAAACAGACATAACTATCGCTAAGGTGTGCGCATGAAGAGGTGGCTGCCGATCGTCCTGGCCATCGCCCTGGCAGTCATCGCCGCGGCGCTGGTCTTCTTCTACATCCGGGGCGCCGAACAGCGCGTCGTCGAGGAACAGCAGCCGGTCACGGTGCTCGTCTCGACCGCCACCATCCCCCGCGGCATGACCTTGAGTGACGCGGTGTCCGGAGGCCTGGCCGAGTCCACCCAGGTGCCGGGAGAGATGGCACCCACCGGGAGCCATCCCGGGCGTGACCGCCGACAATGCCGGCCTCTTGGCCGTCAACAACGTGAACCCGGGGCAGATCCTGCTGTCCACCAGCTTCGTCGTCGAACTGCCGGACGTGACGCCGGTCGCCATCCCTGACGGGCTGCTCGCCGTGTCCATCTCCCTCGGCGACGTGCAGAGGGTCGGCAACTTCCTGCGTCCCGGCGCCGAGGTCGTGATCTTCAACTCGTACACCCCGGCTGGCGCGGTGGCAGCTGCGGAGGGCGAGGCGGCGACCACTGCAGATCTCACCACGCGCGTCCTCGTGGACCGGGCGCTGGTGCTCGGCGTCGGCGAGGTCGCCACGGCGCAGACCACGAACCCGGACGGCACGACCGCCACCCAGCCGCCGTCATCCCTGATCACCCTGGGTGTCGATCAGGCCGAGGCCGAGAAGATCATCCAGGCGTCGCAGACCGGTGCGCTGTACTTCGGCCTGCTGGGTGACGGCACCGAGATCGTCCAGAGCAACGGCACCACTGCCGGCAACCTGTTCGACTAGAGGGGACAGACCGTGCCAGTCGTACTTGGTGACACCGAGCGGGATGCTGATCGCTTCCGCTTCACGCTCGCGGACGATGTCGCGGTGGTCGAGAACTCCGCGAAACTCGACCAGTACCTCGAGAACCACCCGGACGAGGACCTGATCGTCGTCGGCCCGGACGTGACGATGGCGGTCGCGTGCGAGGTCGCCGAGACCTACCGGCTGAGGCGGCCCTTCCTGGGCGTCGTGCTCATGCGTCGCCGCATGGAGGTCTCCACGATGACCGAGGCCCTCCGCGCGGGAATCCGCGAGGTGGTGCTCGCCGACGACGTCGAGGCGCTGGTCGGGGCCTCGAAGCGGTCGATGGCGGTGTCCGAGCAGTTGCGCCACGTCGAACTGGGCGACGGCTCCGCGCGTCGAGGCAAGGTCATCCTGGTGTTCTCGACCAAGGGCGGCTGCGGCAAGACCACGGTGGCCACGAACCTGGCCACCGCGATCGCGCTCGAGGGCGAAGGCTCGTCGGTCTGCCTCCTCGACTACGACCTGGAGACCGGCGACGTGGCTATCGCCCTGCAGCTCGACCCGGCGCGGACCATCAGTGACGCGCTCGGCATGCAGGGCGGCCTCGACGAGCGAGCGATGTCGTCGCTCGTGGTGCCCTACCGGGCGCACATGGACTGCCTGCTGGCTCCAACGCGACCCGCCGACGCGGAGTTCGTCACCGCCGGCCTGGCCGGCGAGATCGTCCAGGTGGCCGCGCAGATGTACGACTACGTCGTCATCGACGCCCCGCCGGCCTTCACCGACGTGGTGCTGAAGTGCTTCGACATGGCCGACGTCTACGTGCTGCTGACCACGCTCGACATGCCGGCGCTGAAGAACCTCAAGGTCACCGTCGACACCCTCGACAACCTCGGCTTCCCGCGCAGCAAGTGGCAGGTCGTGCTCAACCGCGGCGGTTCCCGCGTCGGCCTGACCGCCAGCGACGTCGAGCGCACCGATCGGGGTGCCGATCTCCATCGAGGTCCCGTCCAGCGTCGAGGTGCCCGCCCGACTGAACGAGGGGGTCACCGTGGTCGAGGCCAATCCCGCGCCACCCCGTCGCCAAGTCCTTCTTCGACCTCGCCGACAAGTTGCGCAAGGCGCCCACCATGGCCAAGCAGGCTGCCGCAGCGCCGGTGGCCAAGCGATCGTTCTTCAAGCGGGGGTAGGCACTGATCATGGGTCTTGCTGAGCGCCTGAACCAGGCGGGTGTGCCGCGCAGCGTCGCCGCGACGACGCCTGCGCGCGCGGGAGTGGGCATCCAGCAGGATGAGTACGCCCAGCTCAAGCATGACGTCCACGAGAACCTCCTCCAGTCCCTCGGCCAGCAGGCCTACGCGGGGCAGATGGAGCAGCGGCTCCTCGAGGAGAACGTCTTCAACGCGATCCAGGTCGTGCTGGCGAAGTCGAAGAAGCCGCTGTCGACGGGCGATCGCGCCCGCATCACGCAGGAGATCATCGACGACATCCTCGGCAACGGGCCGCTCGAGCCGTTGCTTCGCGACCCGGACATCACCGAGATCATGGTCAACCGAGCCGACTCGATCTTCATCGAGAAGGGTGGCCGGCTGTTCCAGACGGATCTTCGCTTCAGCAGCGAGGAGCACCTGCGGCGGACCATCGACCGCATCGTGTCCCGCGTCGGCAGGCGAGTCGACGAGGCCAGCCCGATGGTCGACGCCCGCCTCCCTGACGGCAGCCGCGTCAACGCCGTACTCCCGCCGATCGCCCTCGACGGCTGCTCGCTGACCATCCGAAAGTTCTCCAAGGACCCGTTCACCGTCAAGGACCTCGTCACCATCGGCACGCTCACGCGCTCGTCGGCCGAGGTCCTCGACGCCTGCGTGCGCGGGCGCCTCAACATGCTCATCAGCGGTGGTACCGGCTCCGGCAAGACCACGACCCTGAACGTGCTGTCGTCCTTCATCCCCGACGACGAGCGCATCATCACCGTGGAGGACGCCGCCGAGCTCCAACTGGGCCAGCCGCACGTGCTGCGCATGGAGTCGCGCCCCTCGAACGTGGAGGGACAGGGCCAGATCACCATTCGCGACCTCGTCCGCAACTCCCTGCGTATGCGCCCCGACCGGATCATCGTCGGCGAGGTCCGTGACTCTGCGGCCCTCGACATGATGCAGGCCATGAACACCGGCCACGACGGTTCGCTGAGCACGGTGCATGCCAACACCGCCCGCGATGCGCTCAGCCGCATCGAGACCATGGTCATGATGGCGGGGATGGACCTGCCGGTGCGCGTCATCCGTGAGCAGATCGCGTCGGCCATCAACGTGGTCGTGCAGATCGCCCGGCTCCGTGACGGCTCCCGGCACGTGACGAACATCGCGGAGATCACCGGCATGGAGGGCGACACCATCCTCATGCAGGACCTGTTCGCCTTCGACTACAACGTGCAAGGATGAGGGCGGGGCGCTCGGCAAGCTGGTCGCCACCGGCATCACGCCCAACTTCACCGACAAGCTGAAGGACAACGGCGTGGAGCTGTCCTCCGAGTACTTCCGGGTGCAGTGGGGGAAATGATGCTCCGCTTCCGTTCCGTGGCGGCGAGCCTGGTGGCAGTCATGGCCGTGCTGGTCGCTGCCTTCACGTTGGCTCCCGCTGCGAGCGCGGCCGAGTCCAAGTCGGTGCAGGTGACCGCGCAGGACGGGCGGACGGTGGAGTTCCTCGTCTACTTGGACCCGACCGTCGCTGCATCCCCGGACGCGGACCTGAGTTCGAGCGTCGTCGTCTCCGGCGTCGAGGTGCCGTCCCAGGCGACGGCCGTCGTGGAGGACAACGCCCCGAAGGAGGCGATCCTCGTCCTCGACGTGAGTGGGTCGATGCGAGGCCCACGACTCGCCGCGGCCAAGGAGGCGGCTGTCAACTACGTGCGCGGCCTCCCCGACGACGTGCGGATCGGCTTGGTCAGCTTCAACGACACGGTGACGGTCGACGTGATCCCCACGACCGACAAGGCGGCCGTGATCGCGGCCATCGACGACCTCGAAGCGGGTCGGAGGACGGCGCTGTTCGACGGCATCATCGAGGGCATCGACCTGGCCGACGGTGATTCGGGCGCCCGGCTCCTAGTCCTGAGTGACGGCGGCGACACCGTCTCGGCGGCTACCGATGCCGATGTCACCGCGGCGGCAGAGCTGAAGGGGGTGGCCGTCGACATCGTCGCGCTGACGCCCACGACCGAGCACGCGGAGCTCCTGCGGGGCATCTCGACACCTACCGGCGGGCAGTTCCTGCTCGCCACCGACGTCACCGGCCTGAATCAGGCTTTCGACGAGGCAACTGGCAGCTTCGGCGGGAAGGTCGCCGTCACCGCCGAGTTCCCGGAGGAGGTGGACGCGAGCGGCAAGTTCGCCATCGTGACCGTGGGAGTGGATGGAACGGACTTCACGGGGACTTCGCAACTGCCGAAGACCGCCGATCTTGCCGGAACGGGCGGGCCCACCGCCACCGTCCCCATCGGCGACGGGGTGACCGCGGAGGACCAGGCGGCAGCCGTGGAGCGCGCCGCTGATCCGGTCGCCCCGTGGATCTACGCCCTCTTGGTCGCTCTCATCATCGTCATCGCTGCCCTTGCGATCGCCTCGTACCGTCGTCAGCAGCGGTCGCGACTGCGGGTGCGTCAGGTCCTCTGGTACTCCTCGGTGATCACGACCGGCGAGTTGGGTCGAGCGGCCCGGCCTTGATGAGGGGGGCCTGGTCGCCGGCATCGACCGTTGGATGTCTACGAAGTCCTGGTACCCGAAGATCGACTCCCGGCTCGAGAACGCAGAGCTCGGCGATCAGCGTCGCCCTGTGGATCATCATCCGCGTCGCTCGTCGATCCTCGTACTGGCGATCATCATCGGCCTGCTGCTCGGCAACATCTGGGTCGGCCTGATCATCGGCGCCGTGGTCGGCTGGCTGGTCACTGGCATGTGGCTGTCGTCGAGAGAGGCGCAACGCCGCAAGCAGTTCGAGGAGGAACTCCCCGACTTCCTCATGCTCATGGCCAGTTCACTGCGTGCCGGACTGAGCTTCCAGCAGGCCCTGGACTCGGCAGCGATCAGAGGGACAAGGCGAGGTCGGTCGACAGATGCGCCGCGCCTTGAGCGAGGTCCAGATGGGTGCGCCCATCGAGGCTGCCCTGCTGCGAGCATCGGATCGCATGCAGAGCGAGGACCTGCGCTGGACCGTCACCGCGCTCGCGATCCAGCGTGAGGTCGGCGGCAACCTGTCGAACATCCTTGACACTGCCGCGGCGACGGTGAAGAGCCGCTTCGAACTGCGCCGTGAGGTGAAGACCCTCTCGGCAGAGGGGCGGCTCTCGGGCTGGGTCCTCGCGGCCCTGCCAGCCGGGCTCTTCCTGTACATGCTGGTAGCGAACCGCGAGTACGTGCAGTTCTTCTGGACCACGACGATCGGCATGGGATTGCTCATCCTCATCGGGGTCCTCTTCATCGCGGGCTTCCTCTGGATCCGTCGACTCGCGAAGATCGAGGTCTAGTCATGGCGATCATCCCGTTCCTGGCGTCGTTCCTGGTCTTCATCGTCATCGTCTACCTCGGCTGGCTCCTGATGCAGCGTCGCGAACAGGCCGCCAAGCGCCGTTCCCTGGCGATGGTCCGTGGGTATGCGTCAAACGACGTGCATGGCGCGCTCGCCGCGGCAAAGCGCCAGGAGTCACTGACGCACAGCTTCCTGCTCGGGATCGGCACGGCGCTGACGACGAAGAAGCAACGGGCGCGCATCGAGCGCAACGCGCTGTACGCCGGCCAGAACGACCCCTCGTTCGCCGAGGACATCATCATCCGCAAGGTCCTCTACCTCATCGGTGGCCTGATCCTCGGCTTCCTGATCGCCCTGGTTCTCGAGGGCGGCATCTGGTGGCTGGCGGTCCCCGCGTTCGGCGTCTTCGGGCTGCTTCCTGCCCGAGATCTCTCATCTACAACCAGGGCCTCAAGCGTGACGAGGTCATGGAGAGGAAACTGCCGGACGCCCTCGACATGCTGAACCTGTGCGTGGAGTCGGGGCTGAGCTTCCAGGCGGCGATGAGCCAGGTGGCCGACAACCAGACGGGGCCGGTGGCCGAGGAGTTCGGGGTCGCGCTCAAGGAGATGCAGCTGGGTCGCTCTCGCGCGGAGGCGCTGTCCGCGCTCGGCGGTCGCACTCGCGCTGAGGACGTCCGCCGTTTCGTTTCCGCCATGCTGCAGGTGGACAAGATCGGTGTCCCGGTGGCGACCGTGCTGCGCGAGCAGGCCAAGGAGATGCGCGCCAAGCGCTATGCGCGAGCCCGCGAATTGGCGCAGAAACTGCCCGTCAAGATCCTCATGCCGCTGATGCTGTGCCTGCTGCCCGCCCTCTTCATCATCATCCTCGGGCCCGCGGCCTACAGCATCTACCAGGTGTTCACCGAGACGCTGTAGCTGTCGCGGTCAACCTCGCCGGGTCCTCATGAGCGACTCCTGCACCACCGACGCCACCAGGTCGCCGGACTCGTCGAAGAACAGCCCTCGAGCGAGCCCGTGCCCGCCTGCGGCGACCGGCGTGTCCTGCGCGAACAGCAGCCAGCGATCGGCCCGCAAGGGGTGAGTGGAACCACATGGCATGGTCGATCGACGCGAGCATCAGGTCCGGCCGCTGGAGCACTGCGGAGTGCGGTGCCAGCGCGGTGCTCACCATGGTCAGGTCGGACAGGTAGGTCAGCGCGCACGACTGAATGAGCGGATCGTCCGGGAGATCCTCCTCGACCTTGACCCAGGCCATCCGCTCGTACCGCCCGTCGATCAACTCCACCGGATGATCGCCGTCGATGATCCGAAGGGCGATGATGCGCGAGTCGGGGTAGTCGAGTTCGCGCGCACTGCCGCCCTCCAGGTACGACGGCAAAGGCACCGGGATCTGCGTGACCGAAACCGGTGTCTCCACGTCCGGCTTGGCGAACTGATGCGTCGGTCCCTCGTCCTCGACGGCGAAGGACGCAGTCATCATGAAGATCGTTTCGCCGTGCTGGACGGCCCGGACGATGCGGGTGGAGAACGACCGACCGTCCCGAGGCCGATCTACCAGGTACGTGATCGAGTCCTTGGTCCGGCCGGGTCGGAGGAAGTAGCCGTGCAGGCTGTGGACGCGGCGGTCCGCATCGTCGACCGTGCGGCCCGCCGCCATGAGCGACTGGGCCGCGATCTGGCCGCCGTACGCGCGCAGCGGCGAACCCGAGTGGCATAGCCCCGTGAAGATGTCACGATCGACCTGGTGGAGGGTCATCCGGTCGGCGAAGTGGGTCTGCCAGAGGTCCTCCGTCACGAGGGATCCGTAGCCGGTTGCCGACGCCTAGATCCCGGCTGCGGTGCGTGCGGTGACGTTGTCGTCCGGCAGCGGGTAGCCGGCCCGGTCACAGGCCTTCTGCATGCGAAGTGACGACTTCGCGAACCGAGTCTGCTTGTTGGTCGACAGGTCGGAAAGCGCCTCGTCCTTGGTGAGGCTGCGGACCACCTTGCGCATCCGCGTGGCGTTGGCAGCCATCTTCGCGTCCCCGCTGCCGTCCTGAATGGCCGCCTTGGACTGGACCACCATCTCCTTGAGCAAGGACTTGAACTGATCCTTGGCCTGCTCCTCGGTCAGGTCGCCATCGGCCACCGCACCGCCCGCGTAGGCGCTGTTGAGCAGGTCGAGTTCGAAGTACGCGGCGCAGGCGTCGGCGGCGGCGCCTGCGGCGACGATCGGCGCGGCCGACGCTGAGGGGTCGAGCGCGGCTGCACTTGCTGACGACGAAGCGGAGGCCTCGGGCGACGCCTCCTCGTCGGACGAGCAGGCGGCGAGGCCCAGTGAGAGTCCCGCCGCGGCGATGACCGCGATCAACTGCTTCGTCTTCAGCGTGCGCATCCTGCGTCCTCCACATTCATCCGATCGACGCCGTCGTCCGAGGGACAACGTCAGCAGGACTCCACTATCTCGCGCCCGTGCGCCGACGGCACCCGAATCTGGCAACCCACCCCGAAATGCCGAACCCCTTCCGGCGGCCGAACCGGGCAACGGCGTGAGGTACCCTTCATGGACATTGCTCGGACGTGAGGTGAACATGTTGGAACTCGTCGGGTACATCGACGCCGGTACGGGGTCGTATCTCCTGGCGGCTATCGCCAGTGGGGCGGCTGGCGTCTGGTTCTTCATTCGCTCCAACGTGGCCAAGCTGCGTGGACGCAAGTTCGATGAGGCAGCCACCGAGCCCGAGTCGTCAACGCCTGACGCCTGACGTTGGCGCCGGGCAGTTCGGCCAGTTTTCGGGACCCCGAGAACGCGGCCTTCCTTCATCAGGGCACCTGGTTCCGCATTGCCCGACCCGCGTCGGCCGACGCCCTGCGCCACCTGCGTTCGAGCCCGCTCTACGGGGACCTGACCGCTGAGGGACTCCTGGTGGAGTTCGACGAGGTTTCCGGCGATGAGGCGGACGAGGTCGTGGCGGGCTTCGCTCACGTGGCTGGGCGGGCGCTGGCCGACGTGCCCACGGTCTTCCGCGTCGCGCCCATCGACGTCGTCACCTATCCGTGGGAGTGGCCGAACTCGCTGCTCTCCGCGGCCGCGATGCTGACACTGGAGCTCCGGCGTCGCCTATTGGCCATTGACCTCGACCTGAAGGATGCGTCGGCGTTCAACGTGCAGTTCCGGGGCATGCGACCGGTCTTCGTGGATCTCGGTTCCGTGGAGCGCTGGCGCCCCAATCCGTCCTGGAATGCGTCCCGCCAGTTCATCGAGCACTTCGTCAATCCGCTCGCCGTGGGCTCGGGCGACCGGGTCACCGCAGCGGATGCATGGGCGCTGTCCGGCCATCGAGGGCTCCGCTCCGAGGCGGCTCGGCAGCTGCTCCCGAAGGGCCTTCGTCGCAGCCCTTCGCTCGCGTTGCTGCAGGCGACCACCCGACCCGTCGCCAAGAACGCCCCTAGCGAATCGAAGTTCGGCGCCGAAGCCAGTCGCAATCGGGACCTGGCCCGCAATGCGACGCTCTCTCTGACCAAGCGACTGGCCAAGCAGGTGGGTCGGCTGGGCGGTGGCCGGCACGGCACCACCTGGGTCGACTACGGCACGCGCGAGCACTACGGCAGTGACGACCTTGTGCGGAAGTCAGCGATGGCCACCGCGTTCGTGACCGCAGAGCCGGGGCGCGCCGGACTCGTGCTGGATGTCGGGGGCAATGACGGCTTCACGGCAACACACCTGGTTCGGCACGCCGACGCGCGGGTGCTGGTGATGGACGCTGACGCGGGCGCCCTCGACGTCCTCCACGCGGGGGCAGCACAGGTGCCGGAGCTCGCCGCCCGTGTCACGCCCCTCCTGGGCGACCTCACCAACCTCACCCCGGCTTCTGGCCTGCTCGGGCGCGAGTTCGCGGGCTTCGTGGACCGAGTCCGCCCGACGGTGGTGATCTGCCAGGCGGTGCTGCACCACGTCGTCATCACCCAGGGCACCCCGATGCCCCTCGCGGTCGACGCTCTCGCCGCCTTCGGGGCACCGGTGCAGGTCGAGTTCGCCACGGAGGACGACGAGAAGGTCAGGCTCCTGATCGGCCAGATCCCGAACTGGTCAGGCGAGTACTCCACCGACGCGCTGCTGTCGGCCCTGCGTCGGCGCTACCGCAACGTAGAGGTGGCGGGAACCTCGTCGCCCACCCGGGTCGTCGTAGACGCATGGGACCTGCTGGACAGCGCGTGACCACTCATGCCGTGGCACGGCGGGTTGGCAGCCGCAGCAACGTCAGCCCCGCCAACAACGCGTCCTGGCTGATCGCCGTCGGCATCCTCGCGGTCGCCATCCCAGCCAACGAGAAGATCGCCCAGAACGAGGTGTTCTTCGCCGCCCACGGGGTGTCGCCGCTGGCATGGGTGGTCCTGCTGGCCCTGGGCCTGGTCGTTGCCTGGGCCGTGATCTTCGGGCTGCTGTCCCTGCTGCACAAGCGGCTCGGGCCGACCGCGTATGACGTCTCCGCAAGTCTTCTCATGCTGGTCGTCACGTGGTTCCTGGTCGGCAACGCGCTCAGCCTGACCCTGTTCGCGGGCGCGCCCGTTCTGGGACCGATCGTCGGGCTGCTCGTTGCTGCCGCCATCACGCTGCTCGCCCGACGGTTCGCCATGGGCACGGTGCTGGTCGCCTTCGCCGGCGTCGCGGCCATGATTCCGCTGGTCGGCGCGCTGCTGTCCGGCGGGCAGGAGGTCACGGCTTCGAGCGTGGCTTTCGAGCCGGACGACGATCGCCCGAACATCCTCTGGGTGGTGGCGGATGAACTGTCGTATCCAGCCGCCTTCGACCAGGACGGCCAGGTGCGCCCGACCCTGCCCAACCTCGCCGAACTCGCCGGACAGGCCACGACCTACACGAAGGCGTACAGCGCGGCGAACTACACGGACTACGCGGTGCCCGCAATGCTCAGTGGCATCTCGGACGTGGCGGCGGAAGGCTCGGACCGCATGCAGGAGGTGCGGTCGCAGATCGGGATCATCCCGGGTCTGTCGTCGGAGTACGCGATCGTGATGAAGTCGCCGATCTACTCCTTCGACTGCGACTCGGCCGACTGCGCAGCGAGTGGCACCGGCGACCAGGGTCCGCTCGAGCGCTACCTCGGCTTCGCCGCCGACACCGCCGCCATCGCCGGCAAGACCGTGCTGGCCGAGCCCTTCTCGGGCCTGTTCCCCTCGCTCGACGGCAAGTGGCGGGACTTCTGGGCCGGGGGTGACGAGTTCGGCAGCGACGCGGACGGGTCCACGTACGGCGCGATCGTCGCCGGGATCGAACAGGCGAAGCAGGCCGATCCGAATCGACCCTTCTTCGCCTTCTGGCACACCATCCGCACGCACGCGCCGTGGGTGGTGGACGCGAATGGCGCCAGGATCTACCCGTCCGACGTGCCGGTGGTCGAGGGCGCTCACTTGGTGGGTGCAGAGGCGAACCAGTCCTACACGACGGACGAGCTCAAGCGACTCGAACGCCGGCTGTGGGCGCTGTCCGTGCAGGACGCCGACCGCCAGCTGGGGGAGATCCTCGACGCACTGAAGCAGTCCGGGCAGTTCGACAACACCATGATCGTGTTCACCGCCGACCACGGAGCCGCGATGACGGACCGGGCCGATCGGCGCGTCGGCGACACGGAGCTGCAGCGCTGGTCAGAGGTGGCGCACGTGCCTCTCGTGGTCAAGATGCCCGGCCAATCCACTGGCACGGTCGTCGACGCGCCGCGGTCCACCGGCCAGATCGCCGCGTCGATCCTCGCGGCAGCAGGGGGCACACCGACCGAAGACGTGGAGCTGTCAGCGGACCTGGGCTCCGACCTCGCGGATGGCCCGGTGTTCTCGACGGTAGCTGGGGGCACGATGACGCCGTGGCGCTACGAGGGGGCGGCGGAGGTCGATCCGTGGCTCGCGGAGGACCTTGCGCCCCAAGGGCCGTTCCCCTTCGCTGTCGGCCTGGCGGCCGAGCTGCTGGGCGGCAGCGTGCCTGGCGGTTCGATCGAGGTGGACCCCACCGGAGTCGCCGTTCTGCCGGGGGAGTCGGATCAGCAGGTGGTCATCGTGGATCGCTCGTCCGCTGCCTGCCCGACCGGCGCGACGGTCGGCATGGTCAGCGTCGATGGTCGAGTCGTCGGCTCGGTGCTGTGGGAGGGGCCGACCGGCTCGATCGACGGTGAGTCGACTCGCGGGTGGGCCATCGTGCCGAAGCAGGACCCGGCGGAGTACGCGTTCTGGTGCGAGGTTCCGGCGCCTCAGTGAGCGTGCGCGAAGGAGAGCTCGTGCCCCTCGCTGTCGAAGCCCGCGGCCGCCCAGACCCTGCCCGCGATCTCGTCGGGTGCGAGCATGCGACCGTCCTCGTCGGGGAGGACGACGTGCACGTGGATGTCGTGGTGTGACAGTTCCTCGGTGAGCGCCTGCATCAGCGCGATGACCGCCGCTCGAGTGGCGTCGTGGACGGCGTGCTCCGGTCCGGCGGTCGCATCGAGTCCGGGTGCCACCGCGACGATGCTGCCGTGCATCTCCTCGAGGAATGGCATGGCAGCCGTGGCCAGCAGGAACACGCTCTTGGCGTTGACGTCCATCATGACGTCCCACGCCCGGGAGCCGAACTCCTCCACGGGACCGTCCGCGTGCACGTCGGCGCAGTTCACGATGCAGTCGATGCCATTGCCGAGCGCGGCTGCACGCGCGGCCGCCCGTCGGCAGTCGGCCTCGTCCGTCAGGTCCGCCGTGATGTGCGCCCGCGCATTGCGGCCCACGTGACTGCCCTGGTCGCAGCCCACCACGAACCACCCCTCCTTGCGGAACTGGTGCGAGATGGCGAAGCCGTGGTCGCTGTGGATCCCGGTGATGAGGACGGACGGCGCGCGATCGGCAGGCATGGCTCATGCTCCCATGCCGCAGCATTGGATCCAACGTGCGGACGGCGATGGTCGGTGCGAGGGTCTTCCCATGGCCAGCGGACGCGATCCTCGCGAGCAGATCGACTTCGTGCTGCGCCGGCACTTCTCCGCCTCCTTCACCTCATCGGAGCGGGCAGCTCTCGTGGACGACATCAGCCAGTGGGACGCGGAGAATCCAGGCCTCGACCAGTCCGCCCGCTTCGAGGCCTGGCTCGACATCGCCCGCCGATCCGTCATCACGCGATCCTGAGTCACGCGCGCCGATCCGGCGCGAGCCGACGGATCGCTGTGACAGGCTGAGAGCCGGCGGACGGAACGCCCAACGTGCGGAGGACCATGTCGAACGACGATGCCGTCGAGCGGATGCTGGACGAGCTGTACCCCTATCGCCACGAATCCGAGACCTTCAGGCGGATCCCGGAGCGCGGGCGGCCCGCGCCCGATGTCCTCGAGGAGGCTCGCTCGTTCGCCCATCGTGAGGACGCCATCGGCGACGAGGGCCGGGTGTCGGGAACCCTGTACTCGGGCGACCACGATCACTACCACGCACTGAGCTCGGTCTTCGGGGAGTTCGCGCACGTCAACGTGCTGCAGCGGGACATGTACCCGTCGGCCACGAAGTTCGAGGCGGAGATCATCGCGATGGTCACCGACATGCTGCACGGGCAGCAAGGCGGGGTGAGCGCCTGTGGTGTGATCACCAGCGGCGGCAGCGAGAGCCTGATCACCGCGTTGTACGCGTATCGCGAGCAGGCGGCCAAGGAGCGCGGGATCACCCGGCCCAATGTGGTCATGCCGACGACAGCGCACGTCGCCCTCGACAAGGGTGCGCACTGGCTCGGTATCGAGGTCCGGCACGCGCCCCTGACGGATGCCTACGTCGCTGATGTGGCCGCGATGGCCGACCTGATGGACGAGAACACGATCGCCCTGGTGGGCTCGGCCGGCAACTACGCGCACGGCCTGATCGACCCCATCGACGAGCTCGGCCGACTGGCCGTGGACCGCGGCGTCGGGCTGCATGTGGACGGCTGCCTCGGCGGCTTCCTGCTGCCGTGGATCGAGGCGAACGGAGTGGACGTTCCGGCTTGGGACTTCCGGGTGCCCGGAGTCACCAGCATCAGCGCCGACACGCACAAGTACGGCTACGCGCTGAAGGGCACATCAGTCCTCGCGTATCGCACGAAGGAGCTTCGCGCCCATCAGTGGTTCGCCTACCCCGACTGGCCGGGTGGGCTGTACGTCTCGCCCGGCTTCGCCGGCTCGCGCAGCGGAGGCCTGCTCGCATCGACGTGGGCGGCGCTCGTGATGACCGGACGGGAGGGCTACCTCGCCGCAGCTCGCGACATCCACCGGACTGCGCAGCGCCTGGCTGACGGTATTCGGGAGATTCCGCACCTCAGCGTGATCGGCGACCCGATCTTCCTCGTTGCCTTCACCTCCGACGACGTCGACATCTACCTGGTGAACGACGAGCTCAAGCGCCGCGGGTGGCGGATGAACGCCTTGCAGCTGCCACCGGCCCTGCACTTCTGCGTCACCAGGCCGAACACCGCCGACGGGCTGGCGGAGGCCTTCCTCGGTGACCTTCGCGCATCGGTGCAGTACGCAGTGGACCACGCGGGCGAGGCGTCGGAGAGCGGTGCCCTCTACGGCTTCTCTGGATCGATCGAAGGCAACGCCACCCTGACCGAGCTCATGGGGGGCTACCTCGACGCGTTGCACGAACCTGCACCGTGAACGAGCGCTGGATCCTCGCCGTCGACCTCGGCAACGGTGGCCCGAAGGTCGCCGTCATCGACGTGAGGGGCGAGATCCGTGCCGTCCGGTTCCGCGAGGTGGCGGTGCACATCGGCCTGGACGGGGCGGCCACGCAGGATGCCGAGGAGTGGTGGTGCGAACTGCTGGTGGCCGCGCGTGCGGCCATCCACGAGGCGGCCGCGGATCCATCTGCCCTGCACGCCGTCGCGATCACGGGGCAGTGGGGGTCGACTGTGCCCGTGGACACCGACGGCCATCCGGTCGGCGACGTGCTGCTCTGGGCGGACACGCGGGGTGGCCGGCACGTCGGTGAGGTCGTCGGCGGCCGAGTCACCGTCCAGGGCTTCGCGCCAGCCACCGTGCTCCGCTGGGTGCGCCGCACCGGCGGCGCACCCACGCCCTCCGGGGCGGACCCGACCGGTCACTCCCTGGTCCTCCAGCGGGAGCTCCCGGAGACCTACGCTCGGGCCCGCTGGCTGCTCGAACCGGTCGACTACCTGGGCATGCGGTTCACCGGTCGCGCCGCGGCGACGCCGGCGTCGATGACGCTCAGCTGGGTCACTGACAATCGGGTCGGCCGGGAGCCCGCCTACGATCCGGGCCTGATCCGCCGCGCCCGACGCGACCCCGGTCGGCTGCCGCCGCTGCTTCCGACGGGCAGCGTCCTAGGTCCGCTCCGCGCCGAGGTGGCGGACGAACTCGGCGTCGCCGCGGGAGCTCCCGTCGTGACCGGTCTGCCCGACCTGCACGCCGCCGTGATCGGCAGCGGTGCGGTGGCTCCGTACGCGACGCATCTGAGCATCTCGACGACGTCGTGGCTGGGTGCCCGGGTGCCGTTCAAGAGGACCGACGTCCTGCACTCGATCGCCACCGTCCCGGGGCTGGACCCGCAGCACCCGGTCGTGGCGAACAACCAGGAGACCGGGGGAGCTGCGCTCCGCTGGTTGTCCGAGCAGGTGCTCACGGGGCGCACCTACGAGGACCTGCTGGCGGAGGCGGAGACTGCACCCGCCGGGTGCGAGGGCGTCATCTTCACGCCGTGGCTCAACGGCGAGCGCAGCCCGGTGGAGGACAAGTCCCTGCGCGCCTCGTTCCTGAATGTGTCCCTTCGGACGGACCGGGCGACCCTGATCCGCTCGGTGCTCGAGGGCGTGGCGCTGAACTCCCGGTGGCTCTTCGATGCGTACGAGCGCTTCCTGAAGCGTCCCGTCCCGTCCGTGCGCATCATCGGTGGGGGAGCCCAGTCCGACCTGTGGTGCCAGCTGCACGCCTACGCGCTCGGCCGTCCGGTGGAGCGGCCGGCGGATCCCAGGGACGCGCAGTTGAAGGGCGCGGCGCTGTGGGCGCAGGTGTGCCTGGGAGAGATGTCGCTGGCGGAGGCGGGCGCCCGAGCGGTTGCGACAGACGTGTTCCAGCCCGACGGCCCCGATGCCGCGCTGTACGCGGATCTCTACCGGGAGTACCGCCGCTTGTATCGATCCCTGCGCGGCACGCACCACCGGCTCAACCGCAACGGGTCCTGACCGCTCTCAGGATGCGGGCACCCAGACGAGGCGCAGGTCGGCGACCTTGACATCGGTGCGCTCGAGTGGGATCTCGAGCGGCACGACCGACGTGGCCTTGCTGCGCCATTCCTCGTCGATGGCGGCGACCTCGGCCCGTAGCTCCTCCTCGAGGTCGAGCACGGCCCGATCGGCGGCCGCTGCCTTCTCGTGAGCTGCCGCCACCCGATGCTCGGATGCCGTGGCCCGCTTCGCCTCGGTGAGGATCGACGACCGGCTGCGCCTGCCGCCGAAGATGCCACCGAGCAGAGTGGTCACCTGGGCCGCGGCACCGTGCTCGACCTCGTGGCGGGCGGCGGCCTGCCCGGCGGCTGTTGCCGCGGAAGCAGCACGGGTGCTCAGCGTCCGCAGCTTGCTCTCGTACTTGCGCTGCAGCGCGGCGATCTCCGCGTCCGCTCGCTCGTCGGCCGCCAGCGCACACCGTGTCGCGAAGTCCTCGGGCGCCTCGCCCACACGGCTGTACAGGCGCAGATCGGCGTTGGCAAGGATCTGCACGGTGCGAGAGCGAACGAGGTGATCGGTCAGGGAGGTGCGCAGGCTGCTCCACCAGGACTTCCGACCCAGTTCGGCGGGGGGTAGAACGTAGGTTGCCCCCGGCGGTGCGGCGGGGGCGAAGTCGCGCTCGTCGTAGTCGATCGAAATGAACTCCGCCGGGTCCGCGGACGCCGTGGCCGGGAAGAGGATGGCCTCGTACTCCTCGTCGTGAACCAGGTCTGCTTTCGCGTCGTCGTAGCGGAGGTGCACGCGCGCCGCCACCGCTGCCTGCAGCCGGGGGCCGGAGCCCGCCCCGATGGCTGCGAGCCAGGGGGCCGACGGGTCCACGTGTGAGACCGCGACCCCTGCCGCCACGGCAGGGGCGACGGGAGTCTCGTCATCCGCGGGCGTGGGTGGCGCAGGCGCGGCATCGGCTGCGGTCGCGACGGTGTCAGCACTGGGTTCGTCGACGAGGCCGAGTTCCGCGAGTCGGCCGACCTCCGCGCGCGTCAGTGGGCCACGCAGATAGCTCATGGCCCAGCGCGTCGTCGTCAGCGTCGGTCGATCGGAGGTTGCTCGCTTGAGCACGAACTGGCGCTTGCCGAGCGTCGAGATGGTGTCACCGAGCGCATCGATGTCGACGGCACCGGATGCCGAGCGAAGCCCGTCGACGAGGCGGGCCTTGTCCTGCTCGGTCTGCAGCCGCCCGATGAGCCAGGTGTTGGCGTTGGACAGGGCCTTGTAGTCGACGTCCACCGGGTTCTGGGTCGACAGCACGACGCCCACGCCGAAGGCGCGACCCTGCTTCAGCAGCAGCAGGATCGGCTTCTTCGTGGGCGGGTTCGCGGTCGGCGGCAGGTAGCCGGCGACCTCGTCCATGTAGAGCAGGGCCCGCAGGTCGGGCGTGCCGGACTGGCGGCGCATCCACGTCACCAGCTTCGCCAGCACGAGGGCGGTGACCGACTGGCGCTCGTCGTCGGAGAGATGGGCGGTGGTGACGATCGCGCACCGGGGTCGGCCATCGGGCGTGTGCAGCATGGCATCGATGTCGATCGGATCGCCGTCGAGCCAGGAGGCGAAGCCCGGGGAGGCGAGCAGGTTGTTCAGTCGGACGGCGAAGGCCGCTCGGTCGGCGGACGGGAAGAACTGCTCGAGATCCAGAACCCCCAGCTTGCGCATCGGGGGCTGCTGCACCTGCGCCAGCAGGGTGGTGAGGTCGAGGTCGCGGCCCTGGCTCCAGGAGTTCTGGATGAGCGAGGAGAGCAGCACGTGCTCGCGAGAGGCGAGCGGGTCGGCGTCGAGACCGAGAAGGGACAGCAGGCTGGTGACGTAGCTCTCGATCTCGTCCGCGACGTCCTCGGCCAGGGTGCCGTCCGGCGGGGCGGAGAGACTGCCGACGACGTTGAGGCCTCGCCCTGCCGCAGAGCCGGGGGTGTAGACGGTGAACGCGACGGCCGAGCGGAGCGCGGCGATTCGGTCGGGGGCGATCTGCCATCCCGCGAGGCCTTCCTGCCATGTGGTCGCCTGCTGGGCGGCGAACGTCGCCGAGTCCGTGCCCGCCTTCGCCACGTCGGCCTCGTTCACCCAGGGCAGGAAGTCGGCAGGCGCCAGGTTCGGGAAGGTGAGGCACAGGTTGGTCAGGTCGCCCTTCGGGTCGATGACCAGGGCGGGCACGCCCGCGCCGAGGCTCTCCTCGAGGAGGACGATGCCCAGGCCGGTCTTCCCGGAGCCGGTCATCCCGACGATGACGCCGTGCGTGGTCAGGTCCGCGGTGGCGAGCGTCGTGGCGGTCCCGGTGCGGTCGCGGGTCGTCGGGTCGAGGTCCCCGCCGATGCTCAGGTCGGCCATGGCGCGACCCTACGCCCGCTGGCGTCGCGGTCGTGGCTACGGTGGTGCGGTGCCGTCAGTGACCCTGCGAGGCCTCACCTTCGACTACTGGGACGAGGGTGGTCCCGACGACCCGGTCTGCCTGCTGCTGCACGGCTTCCCGCAGGACCACACGTCGTGGGACGACATTGCCGCTGCCCTGGTCGCAGAGGGCTTCCGTGTCATCCGGCCCGACCAGCGCGGCTACTGCCCCGGAGCGAGGCCGAGCGCCGTGAACGAGTACCGGCTCGGGGAGCTGGTCGCGGACGCGGTCGGCCTCCTCGATCATCTCGACATCGCCCGGGCGCACGTCGTGGGGCATGACTGGGGCGGGGCGGTCGCCTGGGCCCTGGCCGCCCAGCATCCCGAGCGGCTCAAGACCCTCACGGTGCTGTCGACCCCTCATCCCGCGGCGATGACCAAGGCCATGCGCACCAGCAGCCAGGGCCTGCGCTCGTGGTACATGGGACTGTTCCAGGTGCCCGGCCTGTCCGAGCGACTGCTGGCCCCCGGCGGCCGCTTCTGGGCCGCCCTCATGCGGGGGCTGCCGGCCGACGCGAAGGCGCACTACACGCAGCGAGCCGCCGAGCCGCACGCCATGTCGTCGATGCTGAACTGGTACCGGGCGATGCCTCGGGACATGGCCAAGCCGAGCGTGCGCTGGAGGCGGATCACGTCACCGACCCTGTACGTCTGGGGCACCGCTGACCCGGCACTCGGGGAGACGGCCGCGCGGCTCACGGGGGAGACAGTGACCGGCGACTACACGTTCGCCATGCTGGCCGGCGAGGGCCACTGGCTGCCCGAGCGCGCGTCCGGCAAGGTGCTCGAAGTTACTGGTCCCGCACCTCAGACGCGGCGAGGCACCTTCCGCGTAAGGGTCAGCAGTCGGCACATGAAGCGGTGGCCACCGTCCGATGCCGAGCCGAACATCAGCGGGCAGCCGCCGTCGATGACCGTGATGCCGTGCTCCCGCCCGTAGCTGGCGGCCGTGGGGGAGACGCTGCCGCCGCCGAAGGCACGGTGCATCCAGACGCGGGTGATGCCGAGGTCAGCGGCCTCCCGCATCGTGCCGTCAGCGTGCTCGGGGCTCGTGCCGATGACGACCGCGTCGACGCCGTCGGGGATGGCCGCGAGGCTCGGGTAGCACGGGTCGCCCTCGACGGTCGTGGCGTTCGGGTTCACTGCGAAGACCTGGTATCCACGGTCGCGCAGCCGTTGGTACACCGCGTTGCTCCCATGGCCGGCAGGGTTGCTGGACACTCCGGTCACGGCGATCCGCTTCTGGGCGAGGAAGTCCTCCGCGGCCTGGGCAATGGGGATCGTGGTCTGGTGCGTGGTCATGACATTCCTTCGCGGCGGGTCGGTCGCCCGCCCCGAACCACGCTACGCCGCGTCATCGTGGGTTTCCTGCCCGGCGGTGCTGCACATCTCGCCGGAGCGATGCGGACCGCTGATGCACGGGTCACGGTGCGTTCGTGCCCGCCCGGCCGTACTGGTCTGAGAGGCGAACCACGTCATTGCGCCACCCCGCCGCCGCTGTCGACACCTCGACCAGGAGCACGTCGGTGTCCGCGGTGATGCGGTGGATGACCGTTGGCGGCAGGTGGACGGTGTCGCCCGCCCGCATCGTTCGTGCGCGGAGGTCTCCTGCGGAGGGTCCGTGCTCAAGCTTCGCCTCCCCGGACACGACGGCGATGGTCTCGTCCTTGGCGTCGTGGTACTGGAGGCTCAGGGATTGTCCGGCGAGGACCGTGATCAGCTTGCCGACGTAGCCGTTCTCGCCGGTGGCGAAGATGACCTCATGGCCCCACGGCTTGTCCTGCCGCAGCGGAGCCATGATCTCGCCATACGGAGCGGGCGGTGACGTCACTGAATCATCTCCCCCGGGGTGGTGAGCGCGCTCAGGAGCGGATCGAGGTCCACCAGCGCAATACGCGTTGTCTGGTCACTGCAGCCGTACGGCAGCACGAGGGTCCGATCGTGGAGCATGGCGCCGCAGGAGTACACGACGTTGGGCACATAGCCGTCTCGCTCGTCCTCGTCCGGCGTCAGCAGGGGTGCTGCGAGCGCGCCTCGTACGAGAGTCGGGTCCTCCCGATCCAAGAGCATCGCGCCGATGGAGTACTGCCTCATGGGTCCGACTCCATGCGTCAGGACGAGCCAGCCAGCGTCAGTCTCGATGGGAGGCCCGCAGTTGCCGAGTTGCACGATCTCCCACGGGCGTGCTGGCGCCTGGATCACCCTCGGCTGCTCCCAGTGCCGCAGGTCGAGCGACGTCGTGACGCTGTTGCTCTCCCGGTCCGCGCGGGAGAGCGCCATGTATCGGTTTCCGAGCTTGCGCGGGAAGAGTGAGATGCCCTTGTTCTGCGCGCCCGGTCCGTTGAGCTGCGTCATGCGGAAGGTTCGGAAGTCGGTGGTCTCCATGAGGCTCGAAGTGACGTCTGCGCCGTCGTATGCGGTGTAGGTGCCGACGTAGCGGGTTGCTCCGTCCGTCTCCGTGAGTCGAAGCATGCGGACGTCCTCCATGCCGCGGCTCTCCGAAGGCGCGACCGGCATCAGCACGCGCTCGTGAACAGCCGTGTCCGCGGCGAACTCGACGCTGTAGGTGCAGGCGGCGATCCACCTCAGGCGATCGACCGTCCACGTCGATGAGCCGCGGGTGAGGAGCTGGTCCCTGAGCACGTCGAGTGCGACGTCGAGGTCATGGAGGTCGAACGACTCCGGTAGCGCATCGAGGACGAAGTCCGAGTTCGCATGCGTCCCGTCGAGGTCGGAAAGCTGCTGCTGGAACGAGGCACGCGAATATCGGACGGGGACGATCGAGGGGAGGACGGCGATGCTGGCCGGGGGGTCGACGACCACCGAGCCGGCCTTGTCGATGGTGCCGGTGCGGAACTCGACGCTCGAGACGTGGCCCTCTCCGACGGCACGCATGGTCATGAGGAATCGCGCCGATCCGTCGGGCAAGTCGCTCTGATCCGGGTGCGCGACCATCGACGGGTTGAACAGGGCGGCCCCCTCGATGGCGAACTCCTGCGTGAAGTAGGCCCCGAGCAGGAGTCGTCGAAGTGGGTCGAGCCGGGCGGTCCCGACAAGGCGATGCTCGACCAGGGCGAAGTGCCGTTCCCACGTGCCCTCGATGTCCTTGTGACGGGGACGGAAGGTGCGTCGCGCGACCGCGACCTGCTCGGCGACCTCGTCGTCTGAGAGGGCGAGCGCGCGCATGAGAATCCCGGCGGATCGGGACTCGCCCGGCTGCGATCCTTCCTGGCCGGGCAGGAAGATCCTGCTCACCACGCGGCTGGTGTCGGGTCGAAGGACGTGAGGGGTGCGGCGTACCCAGCTGCGGTCGATCGCGACGGTCACCGGCTGACCGCAGGCTGCATCGTCATTGCGACCTGGAAGGTCGACAGCCAGGCAAGTGTCGACTCGGCGCCCTGGTTGACGCTGGGTCCGCGGCGCTCGAGTCCGTCGAGTCCACCGCCCGTGACCGGGTCGTGCATGGGGACGCCGCCGTCGTTCGCCCCTTCGAACCAGGCATGGCACTGGTCTATGGCCTGAGCCCATCGGCCGTCGCCCGTCGCAAGGTAGGCCGTTCGGCAGGCTTCCGCGAGCACGGCAACCTCGATGGGCTGCTGGGCGTAGCCGGGCGGCGCGATCGCGCGATCTTGCCCGCGGCCTCGCTGACGTTCTGCTCTCGACCAGCCCGTCGAGGGCACGACGGAGAGGTGGCCCTCCCGCTGCTGCTCGTCCAATAGCCACCCCAGTAGCAGCAGGCCGTCATCGAGAATGATGGGGTCCTCGAGCGCACCCCCGATCACGATCATTGCCTCCGGCAGCACGGCATTGGCGTACGTCAGGCGGTCTTCGGGCCATGGCCACGTGCGGTCCGGAAGGGGTCGGCGGAGCAGGCGTCGCGCGTCCTCGAGGAGGCGGCGTGAGGCGACATCATCAGGCGCACCCTGGAGAAGTTGGCCGGCACCCAGCGAGGCGTAGGCCATCGAGCGCGGCCAGGCGGACCGGGAGCGCAGGGCGATACCGGCACCCGCTCGCGCGCGGGAGGACACCTGAGGATCGTCGCTCGCGGCGGCTGCGGTGCCCATCGCCCACAGTGCCCGTCCCCAGTGGTCGTCAGACGAGGGTCGATCGCTCCATGTGCCGTCGAGACGACGTCGATTGTGGAGATGCCCATCCGGCCGCAGTGCGCTGAGCACGAAGTCCAAGTAGGCAGCGGTCAGATCCCGCACGACGGCGTCAGGCGCGGGCACTCGGCTGGTGACGACCAGCGCGCGTGCGGCGTCGTCGACGCAGTACCCGTGCTCGATGCGGGGTGTCGTGCCGAGGGCGTGCTCGTAGAGACCGAGCGGCGTGGTGAGCCGGATCAGGTGATCGAACGGCGGCACGGTCCGCATCACGCGACGGACAGGGAGGTCGGGGCCAGGAGTGAGACCCCGAGGCTGACGTAGCGGGCGGCGATCGCGGGCCACAGCTGCGACACCGCCAACTCACGCGAGGTGGCGGCCATGGTGTCTGCCAGGCCCTCTTCCGTCAGGACGCGTCGCAGGGCGCGGGCGAGGGCGTCCGGATCGCGTTGGGGGACGAGCAGCCCCGCGCCTGCGGACAGGAGTTCGACGGCGTGCGGGAACGAGGTCGAGATGACCGGCTTGCCGGCGGCGACAGCCTCAGTGAGGACGCCGGATGTCACCTGATCGCGGGAGTCGTAGGGGAGGAGGATGACGTCAGCGGCACGCACGATCCGCCGAAGGGCCGGACCCGACAGGTACTGCGCGTCGAAGCTCACCATGGAAGTGAGGTCGAGTTCGCGCGTCATTCCTGTCAGTCGATCGCGATAGGCCTCGCCATCGTGCTGAAGGATGCGGGGGTGGGTCTGCCCGACGATTCGGTACAGGGGCACGGGTGTGATGTCGCGCAACTGGGCGAGCGCCTGCAGCGCCCATTCGATCCCCTTCCCCTCGCCGAGCAGGCCCCACGTGAGCACGGTGGGCCGGAGGCCAAGGGCGGGGCGGTTGTCGAGGGGGTCGGCGCGGTTGTCCTCAGCGCCGTGGGTGATGACGGTGACGCGCGACGGATGCACGCCCCATTGCGCGATCAGCCGGGCCCGCGCCGTCTCCGTCATGGTCACGAGAGCCGACGAGGCCGCACATAGCGACGCCACGATTCGGTACTGATTCGCGTTGGGTTCGCTGAGGACGGTGTGCAGGACGGTGACGACGGGCACCTGGAGACTGTCGACCACGGCGAGGACGTCCTGACCGTCCGGGCCCCCGAAGATGCCGTACTCGTGCTGAATAACGGCAACGTCATAGCGATCGAGGACTGCCGTCACCTCCGCGGACTCCAGCGGCCTGCTCACCACCCATTGACGTACGACGGGAGATAGCTGCGGTTGCGGCTCGTCGACCATGCGCACGACGCCCACATGGGCACCGAGACGCTGAAGGTGAAGAGTGAGAGCCTCGGTGAAGGTGGCGATCCCGCATTGAGTCGGGGTGTAGGTGGAGAGGATTCCGAACCGGACGCCCATAGGGGCCTGCTTCCCGCATCTGTGCTGTGCAGCCGAGCGCTGCCGTTCATGATTGGGAGAGAGAGTCATCCCGAGTTCGTCGACCGCAGAGGCGGGTCGGGCGTCCGTGCCGAGACGGGCGCTGTCTGTACCGTCACGATACCAGTGATTAGGGACCCGAAATCCCATGTACCTTCGTGGTAATCGATGTTTGGAGGACTCCGTCAGGATCGCCGTTCTCGCATCGATCGCCCACAGCGTGCCGCCCCGCTCGTACGGGCCGTGGGAGCAGGTCGCGTCGACCCTGACCGAGGGGCTCGTCGCCCGCGGGCATGAGGTCACCCTGTTCGCCACGGCCGACTCGACGACGACTGCCCGGTTGCACGCCGAGGCGCCCGCGGGCTACGAGGAGGATCCGGGGGTCGATGCCAAGGTGTACGAGGCGCTGCACATCGCGGCGGCCTTCGAGCGCTGGGACGACTTCGATGTCATCAGCAACCAGTTCGACTTTCTTCCGCTCGCATTCAGCCGCCTCGTACCGACCCCCATGGTCACGACCATCCACGGCTTCTCGTCTGAGCGAATCGTCCCGGTCTATCGGGCCTATGACGACATCGCCCACTACGTGTCGATCAGCGATGCGGACCGTCACCCCGATCTCACCTACGCGACAACGATTCACCACGGCATCGCGGTCGAGGACTTCACCCTCGGCACTGGGAACGGCGGCTACCTGCTGTTCCTCGGGCGCATCCACCCGGACAAGGGGACGTCTGAGGCGATCGGCGTTGCACGCAGGGCGGGAGTCCCGATCGTGATTGCGGGAGTCGTTCAGGATCAGCGCTATTTCGATCGGCACATCGAGCCTCAGATCGACGGCGTCCGCGTGACCTACGTCGGCCCCGTCGGTCCCGCGGAGCGCGACCGACTTCTGGGTGGCGCGATCGCTCTGCTGCACCTCATCACATTCGAAGAGCCGTTCGGCCTGTCGGTGGTCGAGGCCCTGGCGGCGGGCACTCCCGTGATCACCCGGCCCCGAGGCTCCATGGTCGAGATCATCCGGCCCGGCATGACCGGGTACCTGGTTGATGACCAGGACGCAGCGGTTGAGGCCGTTCACGCTATTGGTGGCCTGGACCGTCGAGTCTGCCGCGCGGATGCCGAGGAGCGGTTCTCCGCGGACCGGATGGTTGACGCCTATGAAGCCCTGTTTCGGTCCGTCGTCGATGGCGAGGTAGTGCCGAAGTCTCCGTGACCATCCGAACGGCCCGTTCCCTGACCTTGGACGGAGACTGACGCCGTATGACTCAGTTCTCCCGAAGCAAGCGGAACTGAACCCCGTGCGGCGCCCTGGGCGATGTGGCGCGCCATCGGCGGGAAGACGAACGCATGGAAGGGAGCCACGGCCCACCAGTACAGGTGTCCAAGCAGGCCTCTTGGCCAGAAGATCGCGCGCTGGGTCAGGTGCGACCCGCCACTGTCACGCGGGCTGACGGTGAACTCCAGCCACGCCCGTCCGGGCATCTTCATCTCGGCCCGCAGGCGGAGCAGGTGCGGGGGCATGCGCTCCTCCACCCGCCAGAAGTCGACCACGTCCCCCACCGCCAGGGTCCGGGGATTCCGGCGTCCCCGCCGTAGACCTACGCCCCCCGCGGCCCTGTCCAGGAGGCCGCGGATCTCCCACAGCAGGCGGGCCGAGTACCACCCGTTGTCGCCGCCGATCCGCTCCACCGCCTGCCAGAGGGCTGGGACGGAGGCGGGGGAATCGACCTCGCGGACGTCGGTGTACAGCGAGCCGCCGGCCCAGGACGGATCGCTCGGCAGCGGCTCGGAGGGCGCTCCCGGGGTCGACGCCCCGGTCCACCGGGTCGTCACATTGGCCTCGCGGATCCGCGTGAGGGCGAGCGCCACCGCCTGGTCGAAGGGAAGCAGGCCTTCGGGCGGGTCGGGGATCCAGCGAGCGATGTCATGCTCGCGGCAGACGGATGGATGGCGCAGGGAGCGCACGAGCGGGCGGGCGATGGCGTGCGGCACGGGCGTGACCAGGCCCACCCAGTGGCTCGACAGGCGTGGACTCAGCAGGTTGATGGGCAGGATCACCCGCGGCGTCAGCCCGGCGACGCGCGCGTAGCGCTTCATCATCTGCTCGTAGGTGAGGACCTCCGGCCCGCCGATGTCGAACGTGCGGTTCACGTCGGGAGGCAGCTCCGCGGCCAGGACGAGGTAGCGGAGCACGTCGCGGATGGCGATCGGCTGGGTGTGGGTGCGTACCCAGCGGGGCGTGATCATGGCGGGCAGTCGCTCGGTCAGGTACCGGAGCATCTCGAAGGACGCGGAACCCGACCCGATGATCACCGCGGCCCGCAGTTCCACGGTGGGCACGCCGGAGGCGCGCAGGGTTTCGCCCACCTGTACCCGGGAGCGCATATGCGGCGACATGCGATCTGCGGGGTAGTCGGGCGCGAGGCCGCCTAGGTACACGATGCGCCCCAGGCCGGACGCCGCCGCCGCAGCGCCGAACGCCGTGGCGATCCGGTGCTCCTCGGCTTCAAGTTCGGCGCCCTGCTGCAGTGAGTGCAGCAGGTAGTACGCCACGTCCATTCCGTCGAACGCGCGGGCGAGGGCGACCGGATCGGCGGCGTCTCCTTCGACGACATCCACCGCGCTGAGCCACGGTGCGTCACGGAGCTTGGCGGCGGTTCGGGCGAGGACGCGCACCTGATGGCCGGCGGCCAGCAGCTCAGGTACCAGCCGGCCTCCGACGTAGCCGGTTGCTCCGGTCACCAGACAGCGCATGAGACGAGTCTCGCGTCATCGGCGGCTCGGCGCGACTCGAATGCTCTCGATGGGTCCACGCGGTGGATGCCAAGGGCCACTTCGTCGGCACTCGCGCGACTCGATGCTCACCTCGTCCGCGTGACCAAGCCCATGGCGTCGGTCCCTCCGTGGAGCCTCAAGAGTTGTCTGGTGCCCGTCGAAGTCGGCCGTTCGGCTTGATCATCGCGCACCGCCGTGAGGCCTCGATGCCCGGGAGCGAAGCCTCGCGCTCCATGGTCCGTGCCAATTGGGGTCCGATCTGACTGTCGGGCAGAACCTTGTAGCCGAGGCGCAGGTAGTACGGAGCGTTCCACGGAACGTCGCGAAAGGTCGTCAACGTCGTCGCTGGGTAGCCCGCCGTCCGACCCCAGGCCTCCACGAACTCGATCATGGCCCTGCCAAGGCCCCGCCTGGCGAAGTTCGGATCAACCGAGACCTGCGCGACGTGCGCGTTTCCATCGATCACCTCTGCGGTGATGTACCCCGCAACCTCCGTGCCGACGCAGGCCACCCAGATGCGCTCCGCCGCAAGGTCCTCCGTCAGGTCAGCGATCCGCGGCACGTCCTCGGCCACTTCCGACATGCCGACGGCGTGGAACAACGAGCCGGCCGCGACCTCGACGTCGACCAGGCGTGGCAGGTCGGTCTCAGTCGCCAGTCGAATGGTGGGTCGGTGCACTGCGTCAGGCTGCCACACGTCTTGCTACGTGCCGAGGGCGTTCATGTCGGCCCAACGAAGGAACAGGACGTCGGATACGCGTGAACCCGTGTGAGTGGCGTCAATCAGGAACGTTCGCGTCCGCTCGTCGGAGCAAGGTAGATCAACTCGACGATCGGGTCCCGGCTCGGGGCAACTTCTTACGTCGCAATCGTGTCTCACCTTGGCGAAGTTGGGACCGTGCAGCCAGTTCGAGGCTAGTTTCGAGTTGGTTCGTTGTCGTCATGGCGGGCTTGGTGTCAGCGAGAGGTGTGGGTCGGGTCTCTCGAGAGCCCTCATGACGGTGGAGTCGGTATGTGGCGCAAGAGCTTCATCTTCGTCGTCGTTCTCGCGGTAGCGGCAGTCCTCGGAGCCGCTCCGGCTCAGGCGGGCGACGGTGCGACCTATGTCATCCAGAACGGGTCCAACCGTCCCCTCGTGATAGACATCGGGCCGGACTGGGAATGCATCGAACCTGACCTGACTGTGGGTTTCATCGGGGCGAGGATCACGCTTGCGCCCGGCCAGTCGTACTACAAGCTCCTCTGGCGACGAGACGGGCACGGCTGCGACGGCGACGACGCGAAGTGGTCGGCGACACCCACCTACGACGGCAAGACGTACGCGCCTCAGCTCTTCCGCCTCACCGGCAGCGGCGGCATCATCCGTGACAGCGGCACCAAGGACTACGTCTCGGTGTTCGACGATGCCCCGGATGGCGCCAACACGAATACCTGGCAGCTGTACATGGATGCGCCCCTGACCGACCCGAACCTGACCGACCGCAAGAAGGACGCGCTGTTGAAGGAGTTCGCACCCGAGGTGTGGCTGCACAGCGGGGAGACATTCACCGCCTCCGTCGGTTCCGTTCGCCCTGCAGATACCAGTCCCTAGTCCAGCGAGACGGCCGGGGCTGGCTCTACACGAGGGACGACATCGGCTCTGGCAGCTTCTTCCAGTCTTCAAGGGGTATACCGGGCCGGCGTACCTCCGAGGCCAAGGGTCGAGGGCGGCGTCGTACGCCTTCTGGGCGCCCAAGGCCGGCGGGTACGTCGACCTCATCTACTTCCACTTCTACCCGTGGAACCAGGGCAAGACGCGTCTCCACCGGACTGTCATGGGAACCACGTGGGCGACTGGGAGACCATGACGGTGCGCCTCGACACGATGCTCCGACCGGTCGAGGTCATCCTGTCGCAGCACAGTTCGGGTGAGACCATCCCATGGGGACGCATGCCGAGGTCCGGGAATCACCCCATCGTGTGGGCGGCGCGAGGCTCGCACGGGCTCTACACCAACAACAAGGCCCCCGGGTGCTTCACCTACCAAGACACGCCTGTGGGAGACCTGTCCGACTGCATGGACTCGGGCGAGAAGTGGAAGACCGCGGACGCCCTCGTCACCTACGAACCGTCCAGGAAGGTCGCTCTAGGGGGCGGGAGTTGGCCGTGGTGGCTGGAACCCGCCAACATCTACCGCTGGGGAAACGGCGAGACGGGCTGCGGTGACAGGGACTTCATCGCGGCATTCGACGCCGACGGGGAGTGCGTGTTAGTGAACGGTCCCACCGGGCCGCTGGACAAGGGTGCGGTGTGGGAGCAGAACGTCGTCTGCGAGGCGGGAGGCGGCTCCAATCTGGTTCGTCCGTCGATGTGCCTCGGGAACGGTGTGGGCGTCGTCACCAGGAGCACGCTCCTGGGACGGTACAAGCGGGCCAAGGGCGTGCAGAATGCTTGGCACGAGGGCGAGATCCGACAGGTGGGCGGCGCCTCCAGTGGGTCAACGACGCCGGGGTCCGCGGTGGAGTCTCACGCCCGACTGGGTCAACCGACGCCTCGTGACGGGGCCTGACAACCCGTACCACGGCACCAAGAATGCGTGGACCGAGTTTCAACTCGTCGTCGTGAACGGGGTCTACCAGGGCTACAGGTTCAACGGAGACGTGTACCGAAAGGTCCGTTGAAGCCGAGAGGATCCAGCGCCCGCACGCGCGGCGCCAGGCACGCTCGACCGGACCCCGTCCCGCACCATGGGTCGGGGTCCCGTCCCGTCCGGGGTCCGGCGACGCGACCGGCCCAACGCGGAGCAGATCCCTGAATGATTGCAGCACAACAGGTTCCGGTTGATGGCGGTCGGACGCGGTCGCACGCATACGGACCCATTCGCAAGAAGCGTTGCCGTCAAGCTAGGCGCGTCGGACGAACTCCAACCGCACTGGCTGCGGACTGAGTCGAGCTTGGCATCTGGCATGTCGAGGACGACGGCGACCCGGTGATGGCGTTGTGGCGGATGCAGAACGAGGCGCGGGCGCAGCGTCGGTGAGAGGTCATGGCCGGTGCGGCAGTGGAGGCGACCGTGCTGCCGTTCCCGATACCGGAGTAGCCCGCTTTCCCCGCCGCTGGGGGTTTCGTCGTTCGTCACCTGCGACACAACTGTGACCGACGCGACTCTCGGATGGGTCTAGGTTTGCCAGATCGCTTCCCTTCTGGTTGCGGTGTTCGGTTTCCGACACGGCAACGTGGAGCGTGGAATGCGGGTACGGCGGATCGTGGCGAGTGTGACGACGGCAGCGATGGTCTTGGGCGGGGTGTCGCTGGTCGCGGCTCCGGGCGCCCTGGCGGCGCCGGACTGCTCGGCTCCCGCGGCGCCCGGCGTGGACTGGTCCGGCTGCGACCTGTCCGGCGCGAACCTGAACTTCGCGAGCCTGGCGGGGGCGGACCTGTCCGGGGTCAACCTGACCGACGCCAACGTCTTTCGGGCAGACCTGTCCGGAGCCAACCTGACGGGCGCCTTTGTGGCCTGCGGGACGGGCGGGGATCTCGGGACCGGCGGGATCGCCTACCGAACTCTGTTCCGGCGGCTGGTGTTCCCCCGATCCTGCCGGCCGGGTGGACGATCGTTGACGGCGTCCTGACCGTCCCCGTCGTTGCGTGTGCGACGGTGGCGTTGGAGGTGTCGGCCGTGGTGTCGGTGGGCGTGCCGGTGACGCTTCGGGCGATGCTGACGCCGGCGACGGCGGCGGGGTCGGTGGAGTTCCTGACTGACGAGATCTTCCCGCTGGGCGCCGCCCCGGTTGCGGGTGGGGTGGCGACGCTGGTGTGGACACCGACCGTGCCCGGGAAGGTGACCCTGGTCGCCCAGTACACCGCCACGAATAGGCCGCCGGGCGGTGTCGCGAGCGCGTTGACGACGACCAAGGCGGTCACCGTGGCCGCGTCGGTGCCGGGTGCCCCGACCGGGGTGAGCGCTGCGGCGGGGGACGCGCAGGCCCGGGTGTCGTGGACCGCACCGGGGTCGAACGGCGGCAGTCCGCTGACCGGGTACGTGGTGCAGCAGAGTTTCGACGCGGGGGCGTCGTGGACCGCGGCGGCGGGCAGCCCCGTGACCGGGAGCACGACGTCGCTGCTGGTGAAGCCCCTGGCGAACGGGGTCAGCGTGGCGTTCCGGGTGGCGGCGGTCAACACCGTTGGGACGGGGCCGTTCTCCACCCCGAGCAACGCGGTGCGCCCGACGGCGGGGGTGGTGACACCACCGGCTCCACCCACCACGACACCGACCACCACGACACCGGGCACGACACCGGCGCACGTCGGTGACCAAGCCGGGCAGGGTCAAGCAGTTCAGGGTCAAGGAGTTGAAGGCCAACAGCACCAGCAAGCGCACGGTGGTGAATCTGAGTTGGCGGGCACCGAGTACAGGGTCGCCGAGGGTGAGGTACCAGTACCGGGCCGAGGGCAAGACCAAGTGGAAGACGACCACCAAGACGAAGGCGAAGGTGAAGATCAAGAAGTTGAAGAAGGGCACGAAGGTCACGTTCCAGGTCCGCGCCAAGAACAGCGCCGGCACCGGACCGATCACCACGAAGAAGATCAAGATCAGGCGGTAGACCACCGCAGGCAGCACACGACCGGCCCCCGGCGCGCACCAGCGCCGTCCACGTTCGCCGCTCTTGGTCGATAGACCTCGTCGAGGTCCTGCGTGCCCAGCGCATGGTCGTCACCAAGATCCAGGTGAAGTCGGCGTACTGGCAGGACTGCGATCTTGCCTTCCCAACCTCGATCGGGACTGCCCAGGATCCCCACAACTTGCGCAGGGCACTCAAGCCCCTGGCGATGGAGGCCGGATTCCCTGGCAGCTTCCACGCCCTCCGACACTGGTTCGCTTCGATCGCCGTCACCCTGGTGCCTGACGTCACGGTGGCGAAGGTCCTGGGCCATGCGAGAACCTCGACGACCACGGATCTCTACTCGCATCTGAGGGCGTCTGACGCCTCAAGAATCGCCGTTGCCGTCAACGTTGCCCTCACAGGCGTCAGTTGACGCCTCGTTCCCCTCACAAAGAGCGCGCCCGGAGGGACTCGAACCCCCAACCGACCGGGTAGAAACCGGTTGCTCTATCCATTGAGCTACGGGCGCAGTGTGGCCATTGTCTCGCCTGGCTCTCGACCGCGCGTTCGCGGGATGGACTGGCTGGCCACGCCGGCGATGATGGCCAACACGCCCGCCAGGAGCCACGACGACAGGTAGTCGCCGGTGATGCTGCGAGCGATCCCGGACGCGGCGGCGGCGACGGCGGCTCCGATCATGTGCGCCGCGAAGACCCAGCCGAAGACGATGGCCCCCTTCTCGATGCCGAACGCCTCGCGGCACAGGGTGACAGTCGGCGGCACGGTGGCCACCCAGTCGAGCCCGAACAGCACCATGACCGCGACGATCGACACTTCCACGTGCGGCCCCATCACCACAGGCAGGCTGACGAGGGCGATGCCCCGGAGGACGTAGTAGATCGACAACAGGTTGCGCGGGTTGAACCGATCGGTAAGCCATCCCGAGCCGATGGTCCCGATGATGTCGAAGAGCCCGACCACCGCCAGCAGTCCGGCCGCAGCCGTCGCGGGCATCCCGTGATCGTGCATCGCCGGTACGAAGTGGGAGCTGATGATGCCGTTGGTCGTCCAGCCGCAGATGAAGAACGTGCCGGCGAGGAGCCAGAAGGCTCGCGTGCGACTGGCCATGCGCAGCGTGGTCAGCGCCACCGTCGCGGCAGCCCAACCGCTGCCCTCGGAGTTGCGCGTCGCCTCCTCCTCCGTGACGTCGCCGGTCGCTCCGAAGGGACGCAACCCGATGTCCGAAGGACGATCCCGGACGATCAGCACCACGGCCGGGATGAGCGCCGCGCACGCGATAGCGATGGACAGGGAGGCCGCCCGCCATCCGTTGGCCTCGATGAGGGTGGACAGCACGGGCAGGAAGATGAGCTGCCCAGTGGCCCACGCCGAGCCGATGATGCCGAGCACCAGGCCGCGGTTCGAGGCGAACCAGCGGTTGGTGATGAGTGATCCGGCCACTAGGGCGGTGGCGCCGGCGCCCAGCCCGACGGTGACCCCCCACAGCAGGGTCAGCTGCCAGGAGTCCGTCATCAGCACGGTCATGCCGGTGCCGAGCGAGATCAGGCCGAGTGCGATCGACAGGATCAGGCGGACGCCGAAGCGCTCCATCAGGGCGGCGGCGAAGGGCGCCGTCACCCCGTAGAAGATCAGGTTGACCGAGATCGCGATGCTGGTTGCGGCGCGCGACCAGCCGAAGTCCTCCTCGAGCGGCACCACCATCACGCCGAAGGAGGAGCGGAAGGCGGCCGATGCCAGCAGCACGAGGAAGGTGACGAGGGCGACCCACCAGGCACGATGGATGCGGTGGATCATTCTGGGCAGGCTAACGGTCAATCCGATGCACGGTCGGAACTCGTCGCGATCCACAGACATTGCCCAGCGTGGCGGGCATTCACAGTCCCCTCGCGCCGCTGGATGCGGCCCCTATCGTGCGTGACGGTGAGCACCAGCCGGGCGCGTCCCGGGACCGTGCGGAGGCTCCATGAACGACATCACCGTCCACCTGATCGGCAACGTCGTCACTGACGTAGCACTGCGCTTCACCAAGTCGGGAGACCCCGTCGCCTCGTTTCGCCTCGCCGTCGGCACGCGTCGGTTCGACAAGGCTGCGGATCGGTGGGTGGACTCGGACACCCACTTCTTCTGGGTGTCCTGCTGGCGAGCCCTGGCCGCCAACGTCGTCGAGACGCTGGCCAAGGGCATGCCGGTGATCGTGGTCGGACGGATCCGCAGCCGCGAAGTCGAGCGTCCGTGCGGCGAGACGTCGCATACGGTTCGCTACTTCGACGTCGAGGCCACCTCCGTCGGCTGCGATCTGGCCCGGGGCGTGGCCACCTTCACCCGCGTCAAGAGGGATGCGGTCGTGCAGAGCGAGCAGCGGGCGGTCGCCGAGGCACTGCACGCGGCCGAGTCGGTGGCCTGAGCGAACCGCTCCGGCCGCGGCTGACCGGGCCGCGCAGCTCGGTGTGGAACCATGCCCGCATGGCACGCGAGCGGCGCTGGCGCCCCCTGGGTCCGCGCCTGGGCACCACCTGGGCTCTGCTTGCGTGGCTGCTCGTGCCGCTGTCCGCGCTGGCTGCCATCGGGCCGGTGGACGAGACCGATCTCTACTGGCACCTCAGCATGGGTGCCGACATCGTCGCCAACGGCCGATTCGGCGGCGATCCGGCGTGGACGTACGGGCCCGCGGAGGCATCGTGGCTGACCACGCAGGCGGCCTCCGAGGTCCTCCTCTACCTGCTCCACGAGATCGGCTCGTGGTCGGCGATCGTCATCTTCCGCATCGTGCTGGGCGCGCTCGTCACGCTCTCGCTGCTCGTGGCCCTGACCCGAGTCGTCGGCCGGCGGCCCGATCTGGTGGTGAGCCGGGCCGTCGCGCTCGTGGGCCTGGTGGCCGCTGGCGCCCTGGTGCCGTACGTCCAGGAGCGACCCCAGACCCTGTCCCTCCTGATCCTGCCCTGGGTGGGTCTGCTCACGCTGCGGGTCATGTACGCCGACCGATGGCCGCGCTGGTGGGTGCTCGGCCTGGTTGTCCTGGTGTGGTCCTGGTTCCACGGCGCGGCAGTCCTCGTCGGCCCCCTCCTGGTGGTCGCAGCCCTGATCCACGCGCTGGGCGCGTCTGGGCTGAAGTGGCTGCCGACCCTGCTGCGCAGCGTCCGACGGGGCTGGCTGGTGGTCCTCGTCGTGCTCGTCGCGCCGATGATCAGCCCGCTCGGACTCGCCTACTACCCGCAGGCGCTGCGGATCCAGGAGGCCGCGTCGCAGCGGATCGTCGAGTGGCAGGCGCCGGACGCCGACAACGGCGTGCTGTACCTCGCCCTGACGCTCGTGGGGATCTGGGCGTTCTCCTTGGTGCGCCTGGCGGCCACCAGCGGACGGGTCTGGCGCACGTTCCGCATGGACATGCTGTTCGTGATCGTTCTGGTGGTCTTCATGAGCACGGCCGGCCGCTATCTCGCGGTGGGCATCCTGCTGTTGAGCCCGTTGGTGGCGCGCCGCCTGGCCCAGGCATGGGTCCGCCCGGGCGTCCGCATCGAGCGGCTGGGTCGCCGTCCAGCCCTCGTGGTGCTTTCCCTGGTCGTGGATCCTGACTCTTGTCGTCACGGTGATGGCATCGCTGAACCCCCGCCCCGTGGCGAGGGACCGCCCGCTGGCCATCTGGACGGCGCTCGCCGAACAGCCCGGGGAGCGCCGTGCCTTCGTCGTCGTACAACCTCGGTGGCCAGGCGCAGTTGCTGGGCGGCGTCCGCGTGACACATCGACGGGCGATCGGACCGGTACGGGGCGCAATCGGATCGACCTCGTCCGTGACGCCATCTCCGGACGGGACAGCTGGGAGCGCACCTTGGGGAGTACCCCGGCACCACCGACGTGGTCGTCCCGACCGGGAGCGTCCTGCTCGGGCGGCTCGAGGCCAAGGGCTGGCAGGAGGCCTGCGAGGACGGCGGATTCGTCTGGCTGACCGCTCCCGGAGTCTCGGGTTCCTGCACCTGATCGTCCGCCCACTAGGCTCTGCGCCCATGGCCGAGTTCATCTACACCCTCCGCAAGGCGCGCAAGGCGCACGGCGACAAGGTCGTCCTCGACGACGTCACGCTGTCCTTCCTGCCGGGCGCGAAGATCGGCGTCGTCGGCCCCAACGGCGCGGGCAAGTCCAGCCTGATCAAGATCATGGCGGGCGTGGACGACGTCTCGAACGGTGAGGCGATGCTCCACGAGGGCTTCTCGGTCGGCATCCTCATGCAGGAGCCCAACCTCGACGAGACGAAGACCGTCCTGGAGAACGTCGAGGACGGCGTGGCCGAGACGAAGGCGATGATCGACCGGTTCAACGAGATCTCGGCCGAGCTGGCCGAGCCCGAGGCCGACTACGACACCCTGCTGAGCGAGATGGGCAAGCTGCAGGAGGACATCGACCATCGCAACGCGTGGGATCTCGACGCCCAGTTGGAGCAGGCGATGGACGCGCTGCGGTGCCCGGCGGGCGACGCGGACGTATCCGTCCTCTCCGGTGGCGAGAAGCGGCGCGTCGCCCTGTGCAAGCTGCTGCTCCAGCAGCCCGACCTGCTGCTTCTCGACGAGCCCACGAACCACCTTGATGCGGAGAGCGTCCAGTGGCTCGAGCAGCACCTCGAGAAGTACCCCGGCACCGTCGTCGCCATCACGCACGACCGGTACTTCCTGGACAACGTCGCGCAGTGGATCCTGGAGATCGACCGCGGCAAGTGCTACCCGTACGAGGGCAACTACTCGACGTACCTTGAGACGAAGTCCGCCCGCCTGAAGGTCGAGGGCCAGAAGGACGCGAAGCTGAAGAAGCGCCTCAGCGACGAGCTGGAGTGGGTGCGCTCGAACGCCAAGGCCCGCCAGACCAAGAGCCGTTCGCGCCTCGAGCGGTACGAGGAGATGGCGGCTGAGGCGGACAAGGCGCGCAAGTTCGACATGGAGGAGATCCAGATCCCGCCGGGCCCGCGGCTGGGCAGCGTGGTCGTCGAGGCGCACCACCTCACCAAGGCGTTCGGTGATCGGCTGCTCATCGACGACCTGTCGTTCTCGCTCCCGCGCAACGGCATCGTCGGCGTCATCGGGCCGAACGGCGTCGGCAAGACCACGCTGTTCAAGATGATCGTCGCCGCGGCCGAAGGAGGCAGCGACGACAAGGACGACCTGCCGACGTCCGGGGAGCTGAAGATCGGCGAGACCGTCAGCCTGTCCTACGTGGACCAGAGCCGCTCGGGCCTCGACGCGACCAAGAACGTCTGGGAGGTCGTGTCCGACGGGCTGGACTGGATCAAGGTCGGCAACGTCGAGATGCCGTCGCGGGCCTACGTCTCGGTCTTCGGCTTCAAGGGCCCCGACCAGCAGAAGCAGGCGAAGGTGCTCTCCGGCGGAGAGCGCAATCGGCTCAATCTGGCTCTGACTCTCAAGATGGGCGGGAACCTGCTTCTGCTCGACGAGCCCACCAACGACCTCGACGTCGAGACGCTCGGCTCCTTGGAGAACGCGCTCCTGGAGTTCCCGGGCTGCGCGGTGATCACCTCCCACGATCGCTGGTTCCTGGACCGGATCGCGACGCACATCCTCGCCTACGAGGGTGACTCGCAGTGGTTCTGGTTCGAGGGGAACTTCGAGTCCTACGAGAAGAACAAGGTGGAGCGCCTCGGCGCCGACGCCGCTCGCCCGCATCGCGCGACCTACCGCAAGCTCACCCGGCACTGACGTGCTGCGGGTACCGGTCCACCGCAGGTTCAGCGACCTGGACCCCCTGGGGCACGTGAACAACGTGGTGTTCCACGACTACCTGCAGGAGGCGCGGGTGGCCATGGTTCAGGACCTGTCGCTGGTCCGCGGCGTCGAGTTCGCCCAGGTCGTCGTCACTCAGGAGATCACGCATCGCAAGCCCCTGCTCCTGCACGCCGATCCCGTGATCGTCGAGACCTGGATCGCGCACGTCGGGAACTCGTCGTATCGGATCGGCTACCGAGTTATCGACGAGGCGGGTGACTGCGCGGCGGAGGCGGAGACGCTGATGGCGGTCGTCGACCCGGCCACCGGACGCCCGAGGCGGATCCCTGACGAGTTGCGGGCCGTGCTGGTGCCTCTGACAATCAGTTCGTGACCATTCGACTCGGGACGCCCGAGGCCCGCGTGCTGGAGTCGTACTGCCGTCGGCAGCTGCGCTGGGACCCCAAGTCCGAGGCGCGCGTGGTGACCGCCTCCTCTGCGGTGGGGGTGTTCACCTGTCCGCCGATGGGAGTGCTGGCATTCGCCGCGGTGCCGACGTCCGAGCCCGTCTCCGAGGAGGACGCGGTCGACCTGCTCGTGCCGTTGGACCGGCTCGCCGACCTCGTCGCGTCGTCGGGGACCGCGGGCTTCGACGTGGCGTCGCTGCCGCGGGTGCCGAACGTGCCGAGCCCGATGCCCAACCTGCACGAGCTGCCGCCTCGCGAGGGGTGGCTGCCGCCGTTCACGGGCGTGGCGGGCGATCAGGCCGCTGCGGTCGACGTGGCGTCCAAGGAGTTCGAGGCTCGGGCCCCCGGCCTGCCACCCCGGGCTCAGGAGGAGGTCGCGGAGGAGATCTGGTCGCGTCCCGGCTTCGGCGGCCTGCCGATGCGGGCGCTGCATGCGGCTCGGCAGCTCGGGATGCTGGCCAGCGACAGCACCCGGATCGCCTCGTCGACGAACGGGCCGTGGAAGCGGCTGAGCACGTCCCGCGGGCAGGTGTTCGTCTACGCCACCGGGCCGGCCGCACGGCTGTCCCTGCACGTGGTCCGCTAGTACCCCCCCGTCTGTCTTGAGGTTGGTGGTCGCAAAACGTACGTTCTGCGACCACCAACCTCAAGACAGACGAGGAGTCGTGAGGGCGCGGCGGGCGGCGGCGGCGAGCAGGGTGGCCCCCACCGCGATGGCTCGCTCGTCGACGTCGAACGTCGCCGAGTGCAGGTCCTGGCGCTCCCGCCCCGACGCCGGATCATGCGTCCCCAGTCGGATGTAGGTCCCCGGCACCTGCTCCGTGTACCAGGCGAACGAGTCCCCGCCCATCGACTGCGGGGTGTCGCAGACACCTTCCGGCCCCCACAGCCGGGTGGCCTCAGCGCGCACCAGCTCCGTCGTGGCCACGTCGTTGACGACGAGCGGCAGCCCCCGCCGGTACCCGAGTTCCCACGCGGGCGGCGGACCGATGTCCTCCGTCGTCAGGATCTCCTCGAGGGCCGTGACCATCAGCTTCTCGCCGAGCGTCCACGTGCTCGGATCCGGAGTGCGGAAGGACCCGATCAACCGGCTGGACGACGGGATCACGTTGGCGGCGGCTCCCGAGTGCACGGCGCCGAACACCAGCGTCACGGCCCCGTCCGCGTGCTGGTCCACCACGTCCCAGAGCCGCTCGACGACGCGGGCGGTCCAGCGGACCAGGTCGACCGTCTCTCGGGGGCGAGCAGTATGCCCGCCCGGGCCGAGCAGGGTGATCTCGAACTGGTCGGCGGCCGAGGTCAGCGGACCCGATCGCAGGCCCACCTGCCCGACGTCGATCTTCGGGTCGCAGTGCACGCCGTAGATGGACCACGCATGCTCCAGCCACCCCTCGGCGATCACCTCGACGGCACCGCCGGGCACCACCTCCTCCGCCGGCTCGAACACCAGGCGAACGGTTCCGTCGAGGGGGTCCGTGCGGCGGGCCTCGAGCAGCGCCAGCGCCGCGCCCAGGACGGCGGAGATGTGCACGTCGTGTCCGCAGGCGTGCGCGAGCCCCGGGTGCCGGGAGCGGTACGGCGAGTCGGTCAGGTCGTCCATCGCCAGGCCGTCGATGTCGGCCCGCAGCACCACCAGCGGTCCGTCGCCGCCGCCCATCGGGATGTCGCAGACCACCCCGGTTCCCGATCCGAGGATGACCGGGCTCAGGCCCTCGACGCTCAGCCGATCCGAGATCAGCTCGGTGGTGAGGAACTCCTGCCCGGACGGCTCCGGCTGGGCGTGCAGGTGCCGGCGCATCGCGATGAGCTCGTGCTCGTGGCCAGCGACGATCGACGCGAGGTCGGTCATGCGGTGGCCCCCGGCTGGCCGGTCGCCAGTTCGGCACGCAGGGCCCGGACGACCTCGACGAGATCCCCGGTGCGGGCGTGCACCGCGCGCTGCCGGGACGCTCCGGTGCCGACCTCGATGATCCGCAGGACGTCGGCGAGCTCGGCTTCGCAGTCGAGCCGATGCGCGAACGGCATGAGCTCCTCGACGGCCTCCTCGATCACACTCGTGATCCCGCGGGTGGTGCCGGTGGTGTCGACGACCAGCGCCGCATCGAGGCCGTAGCGGGCTGCCCGCCACTTGTTCTCGCGCAGGACCCAGTCCCGCTCCGCCGGCAGCCGGTACCCGCGGTCGATCAGCTCGTCGTACCGGGCGACCGAGCACTGCGCCAGCGCCGCCAGAGCGGCGACCTCCGTCAGCGTCGGCATCGCATCGCACATCCGCAGCTCGACGGTGCCGAAGTTGGGGTGCGGTCGGATGTCCCACCAGACCTCGCGGATGGTCGAGATCGCGCCGGCCCGGATCAGCGACGTCATGAACGCCTCGAACTCGGCCCAGTCAGCCAGCGCCGGCGGCAGGCCGGTGGTGGGCAGTGCCTCGAAGACCTTCGTGCGGGCGCTCTCGAGCCCGGTGTCGGCGCCGTGCCAGAACGGACTCGACGCGGACAGGGCGAGATACAGCGGCAGCATGGAGGCGAGGGCGTTGGTGATCTGGATCGACTTCTCCGCCGAGCGCACGCCGACGTGGTAGTGCACGCCGTGCGTGATCAGCCGACGGGCCGGCCACTGGACGCGGTTGACGATGGCGTCGTACCGCTCGCCCACGGACTGCGCCTGCGACTGCCACGGGGTGAACGGGTGCAGGCCGGCGCTGATGAGGTCGACACCCATCGGCCCGGTGATCGCGCGCACCTCATCGATCGAGGACTCGAGGTCGCGTCGAGCGTCGTTGACGGTCTCGCAGATGCCGGTGATGACCTCGAGCGTGCACTGGTAGAGCTCTGCCTTCACCCGCGGGTGCTCGTGCCCGCCGTGCCGCCTCGCCAGCTCCTCGAGCACGGCGGGACCGGCGCCGATCAGGCCGCCGGTCTCGACGTCGACGAGCGCAAACTCCACCTCCACGCCGAGGCTGCTGCCCTCGGACGGGCTGAACTCGACCTCCACGACCTCAGACTAGGGCGAGGGGACGGGTGCGCGGAGCCAGACGGCCGTCTCTGCGCCGACCGCCAGCGCCGGTGCTCCCTCGTGGGTGTCCAGGACCGCCACGTCATCGCCAGACGCGAGCAGCACCTCGGTGCCCCACTCGGCTGGCAGCACCGCCGCTCCCGCACCTACGTTGAGGACGCTGATCAGGCCCGGCCCGTCGGTGCCGCTCCGCACCGCGGCGAGCACGAGGTCGGGGCCGTCGAGCCACGCGAGCGGCCCGTCACCGAGCGCCGGCTCGGCCCGCCGCGACGCGGAGCGCCGAGCGGTACAGCTCGAGAGTCGAGCCAGCGACGCCCGTCTCGGACTCGACGGACAGCTCGGCCCACTCCGGCGGCTGCGGCAGCCACGAGGCTGCCCCCGGCCCGAAGCCGAACGAGGGCGAGCTTCCCGACCACGGGATCGGCACCCGGCAGCCGTCGCGGAAGCCGTCGGTGCCCCCGCTGCGGTGCCACGCGGGGTCCTGCCGGGCAGCCGGATCGAGGTCGGTCACCTCGGGCAGGCCCAGTTCCTCGCCCTGGTACAGGTACATGGAACCGGGCAGCGTGAGCGCGAACAGGGTGGCCGCTCGCGCGCGTCGCAGACCCCGATCCAGATCCGGCTGTCCCGAGGCGTCGACAGGCGCCAGCCGGGTGCGGTGCCGGACGACGTCATGGTTCGACAGCACCCACGTGGGCGGTGCTCCCACGGTGCCGTGGTTGTCGATGGTGTCGTCGATGGACTCCTTCATGCGCTCCACGTCCCAGCCTGCGTCGAGGAACGCGAAGTTGAAGGACGTGTGCAGCTCATCGGGGCGCTGGTACCGCGCCAGTCGCTCCGGATGCGGCACCCAGGTCTCCCCGCAGAAGATCCGCGGCGGGTCGTACTCGTCGGACACAAGGCGCCACTCGCGGTAGATGTCGTGCACGCCGTCCTGGTCCCAGAACGGCGCGTGCGCGACGTCGTCCGCGGCGAACATGTCCGGCTGCATCTCGACCTCGTCCGACGCGTAGTCGTGGTCGGGCAGGCCGGCCTCCTTGACCAGCCCGTGGGCGACGTCGATGCGGAAGCCGTCGATGCCGCGGTCGAACCAGAAGCGGAGGATGCTGCGGAACTCCGCGCGCACCTCCTCGTTGTCCCAGTTCAGGTCCGGCTGGGTGGTGTCGAACAGGTGCAGGTACCAGTAGCCGGTGGGGTTGCCCGCGGCGTCGCGGATCCGCGACCAGCCGCGTCCGTGGAAGACGCTCCGCCAGTTGTTCGGGGGCTCCTCCCGATCCGGGCCCTTGCCTTCGCGGACGATGTACCGGTCCCACGCGGCGCTGCCGGGCTGAGCGGCCAGCAGCTCCTGGAACCACGGGTGCTCGCTGCTGGTGTGGTTGGGGACGATGTCCATGATGACCTTGAGGTTGCGGGCATGCGCCTCGCGCACCAGCGTGTCGACGTCGTCCATGCTGCCCAGCCGCTCGTCGATAGAGCGGTAGTCGGTGACGTCGTAGCCGCCGTCGTGGAGGGGCGAGGTGTAGAACGGGGAGATCCAGATCGCGTCCAGCCCGAGGTCGGCGAGGTAGTCCAGCCGGCCGATGAGCCCGGGGATGTCGCCCATGCCGTCGCCGTCGCTGTCCGCGAACGAGCGGGGGTAGACCTGGTAGACGACGGCGTCGCGCCACCAGTCCTGGGACGTCTGATCGTGATGCGTCACGCGGCTTCGCTTCCTCTTGGTTCAGGCGGGGTCGGTGGGGACGACCGGGATCGGGGTTCCGGTCGGATCGTCGGGGACGTTCTGCATGGCGAACGCAGCGCTGACCAGGTACATCCACAGCTGGGACTCGGCATCCGGGTCCATGTCCATGTCGGCCACCGCGTCGTGCATCAGGCTGAGCCAGCGGTCTCGGGCGACCGAGTCGATGGTGAAGTCGTTGTGCCGCATCCGCAGCCGCGGGTGCCCGCGCTCCTCGCTGTAGGTCTGCGGGCCACCCCAGTACTGCATGAGGAACAGGCGCAGTCGTCGTTCGGCAGCGGACAGGTCCGCGTCGGGGTACATCGGGCGGAGGATCGGATCGCGGGCGACGCGGGCGTAGAAGCCGTGGACCAGTCGCTCGAAGAACTCCTCGCCGCCGAAGACGTCGTACGGGAGGGCGCTCGGCTGGTCCGGCTGCGGCACGTCAGTGGTCACGGGGTGATTCTCCCGTCACCAGTCACGTGGCCCCTCCCGGGGGCGTCGCGCCGGGCATGCCGGGGATGCCGCGCATGACCATCGGGACGACGATGCCGGCTCGGTCGAAGGCGTTCTTCACGCGTTCGCGGATGGCGCGGGCGACCACGACCTGCTGATCCGGAGCGGCCTTGGCGGTGATCCGGACGACGACGGCCTCGCCGGACACCGACTCGATGCCGGCGAAGCTCGGGCGCCCGAGCAGTTGGTCGTCGTAGGCGGGGTCCTCGTCCATGTCGGTCGCCACGTGCTCGACGATCTCGCGGACCTTGGACATGTCCTCGTTGTAGCCGACGGGGATGTCGACGATCGCGAGCGTCCAGCCCTGCGACCGGTTGGCGACGCGGAGGATCTCCCCGTTGCGCACGTACCAGACCACCCCGGTCATGTCGCGCACCCGTGTGTAGCGCAGCGCGACCTCCTCGACCGTGCCGATGACCGGGCCGAGGTCGACCAGGTCGCCGACGCCGAACTGGTCCTCGGTGATCAGGAAGATCCCGGAGAGGTAGTCCTTGACGAGGGTCTGCGCGCCGAAGCCCAGTGCCACGCCCACGACCCCGGCGCTGGCGAGCAAGGGGGCGATGTCGATGCCCAGCAGCGGGAGGATGGTGAGCAGCGCGATGGTCCAGACGGAGATCGACGACCACGCTGCGCAGCAGGGACCCGATCGCCGACGCCCGCTGCACCGTGCGCTGGGTGAGCAGGGCCTCGGACAGCTCGGCCGTCCGGGCGACCTTGCGCATCTGCGCGAGCCGCTCGTGCTTGGCCTGCGCGATGGCGCGACGCTCGACGCGTCGGATCACCCAGTTCAGGACGAGCTGGGCGATCAGCGCGAAGACGATGATCAGGGCGATGCGCAGTCCGGTTGTCGTCAGCCACAGGCTGATGTCCTCCCAGATGGGCGCGTCCTTCGCTGCCAGCGGCACCTGCAGAGGGGTCATTCCATGCCCGTCCACCGGGCGAGGAAGGCGAGCGTGTCAGCGGTCTCCTCGACGGACTTGCTGAGCGATCGGGCACCGTGGCCGACGTCGCCCTCGGTGCGCAGCAGCACGGGTCGAGCGCCCGATGTGGCCGCCTGCACGGCCGCGCACATCTTCCGTCCGTGCATCGGATCCGTCCGGGTGTCGTTGTCGAACACGACGAACATGGTGGCCGGGTAGTCCGTGCCCTCGACGACGCGGTGGTACGGGGAGTACGCATGCAGCCAGCCGAACTGCTCCGCGTCCTCCGGATCGCCGTACTCGACCGTCCACGTCGGCCCGAGTTCCGACGTCGTGTAGCGGATCATGTCGAGCAGCGGAGCGACGCACGCGACCGCGTTGAACAGGTCCGGGCGCTGGGTCATCGCGGCCCCGACGAGCAGGCCGCCGTTCGAGCCGCCGTAGATGCCGAGCTGCTGGGCCGTCGTCCAGCCCTCGCCGATGAGCCACTCGGCGGCCGCGTGGAAGTCGTCGAACACGTTCTGCTTGGTCGCGAGCATCCCGGCGCGATGCCAGTCCTCGCCCTCCTCGCCGCCGCCGCGCAGGTTGGCCACCGCCCAGACGCCGCCCGCCTCCACCCAGGCGAGGATGGCCGCCGAGTAGCCCGGGGTCAGCGCGATGCCGAAGCCGCCGTAGCCGTAGAGGATCGTCGGCCGCGGCCGATCCGGCTCGGCGGTGGGGGAGAGCACGAACATCCGGACCTCGGTGCCGTCCGCGGAGGTGTAGGTCACCTGCTGCGAGTGGACGGTCGGCACCTCGACGCTGCCCGGCGGGCGTGCGTGCAGGGACACCTCGCGGGTGCGTGCGTCGTACGAGTACACGGTCGGCACGGTGGTGTGGTCGGTGAAGACGAACCAGGTGACCGGGCCGCCTTCGATGTGCTCGACCGGTCCGCCGATGGTGCCGGCGCCGGGCAGTTCGACCTCGTCGAGCAGCGTTCCATCGGCTGCGCGATGCAGGCTCATGCGGGCCACGCCGTGGTTGGTGCGCACCGAGAGCAGCAGGTCCTCGTCGAGCTCGGGTCCGTCGAGGATCGTGACGGACTCGAGGACCGCGTCCGGATCCTCCGGGATCAGGTCCTGCCAGTGGTCGCTGGTCCAGTTCCCGGGTGTGGTCACCGCGGCCCTGCCCCGAGGGGCGGCCAGATCAGTGGCGACGAGCACGCGGCCGTCGCGCAGGAAGGTCAGCGAGGTCTGCGCGTCGACATCGCCCTGGACGAGCGTGAAGGCCGGCGACTCTGGCGGGCTGGCTGTCAGGTCGGCGACCCACAGGTCATTGCGGGGCTCGGTGCCCTCGGCCGCGGAGACCTGCAGCCAACGGCCGTCGCGGCTGACCTCGGCGCCGTAGTAGTTGGTCATGGTCATGCCGGAGCCGAAGACCAGGACGTCGTCGTCGGGGGAGGCCCCCACGCGATGGAGGTAGACCCGACGGTGGAAGTTCTGCTCGGACTCGGGCAGCAGGGCGGGGTCCAGCCTGCGCACGTAGTAGTACGCCTCGCCGCCGGGGAGCCAGGCGACCGGCGAGTACCGGCACCTGTCGATCGGGCCTTCGATCGTCTCGCCGGTGGCGACGTCCATCACGTACAGGAGCGACTCCTCGTTGCCGCCGACGGACAGCTGGTAGGCGAGCCGGTCGCCCTCCTTCGACGGCTGCCAGGCGTCGAGCGTGGTCACCCCGGACGGGTCCAGTGCCATCGGGTCGATGAGCACGCGCTCGGTGCCGTCGGCGTCGACGACGTAGAGGACGGAGAACTGCTGGCCGGGCTCGCGCCGCGACAGGAAGTACCGGTCGCCGCGCCAGTAGGGCGGCGAGATGGAGCCGGCGCCGAGCAGCTGCTCGACACGGTCCGCGAAGGAGTCACGACGGGTCCAGGTGCCGCGCTCCGCCGTCATCAGTTCACGCTGCTGGGCCAGCCACTCGACCGTGCGGGGGTCGTCGCCGGACTCGAGCCAGCGATACGGGTCGGCCACCGGGGTGCCGTGGAAGTCCTCGACGACGTCGACCCGCGGGGCGATCGGATACTCGGGCCGGGTGGTGTCAGGGGCACTGGTCACGGGCTAACCCTAGGCTTCCGGGGTGGAGCTGCATGACCTGACGGCCGTCGAGCAGGCGAAGGCGATCCGACGAGGCACGGTGTCGTCGGTCGAGCTGACGCAGCACTACCTGGACCGGACGGCCCGCCTGAACGAGGTGGTGGGCGCCTTCGCGCTGATCACGGCCGATCATGCGCTGGAGCAGGCCCGGGCCGCGGACGCCGCCGTGGCCGCTGCGGATGATCCGGAGGAACTGCCGGTCCTGCTCGGCGTATGCGTGCCCGTGAAGGACCTCAACCGCGTCCGCGGGGTGCGCACGCGGTTCGGCTCGCGGGTCGTGGACGTGGTGCCGGACCTCGACGACGACGTCGTCGCGGCCCTGCGAGCGGGCGGCACGGTGATGACCGGCAAGACGACGACGCCGGAGTTCGGGCTGCCGGCCTACACGGAGAGCGATATCGGGCCGTACGCCCGCACGCCATGGGATCTCGCGCGCGGCGCCGGCGGTTCCAGTGGGGGAGCGGCTGCTGCGGTGGCCGCGGGCCTCGCCCCCGTCGCGCACGGCTCCGACGGCGGCGGATCGATCCGGATCCCGGCCAGCAACTGCGGGATCGTCGGGCTCAAGACGTCCCGGGGCCTGGTCCCGACCGGTCCGTACCCGGAGGGGCCGGGCCGGCTGGGCGTGCACGGCGTGCTGGCCCGGACGGCGGCGGACACGGCCGCCCTGCTCGGCGTGATGACGGGACGCGATGCCGCCTACCTGGACGAGCTCCTCGAGTCCGTCGACCGCGGCGGGCCGGGCAGCCTCCGGATCGGGCGGTATGTGCAGCCGGTGATCGCCGAGACCGAGCCGCACGACGAGGCGGTCGCCGCCTACGAGGCGGCCACGGAACTGCTGGTCTCCCTCGGCCACGACGTCGTCGAGGTCGACGTTCCCGTCCCTTTGCATGCGGTCCCGCACTTCGAGCTGGTGTGGGCGGCGGGCGCGGCCGGCATCCCGCTGCCGCCCCAGGCAGAGGAGCACCTGCGCCCGCTGACGCAGTGGCTGAGAGAACGGGGGCGCCGGGTGTCGGCGGACGAGCTCGAGCGCGCGCTGCGCATGATGGCCGAGCACTCCGAGCAGGCGCTCGCGGAGACGGCCCATGTCGACGTCGTCCTGACGCCTACGCTCGCGGAGCCCCCGGCCCTGGTCGGCGCGCTGCGGGACGACTCCGATCCGGCGGCCGACTTCGAGGCGCAGAAGCGGTTCACGCCCTACACCTCGCCTTACAACATGACCGGGCAGCCGGCCATTAGTCTGCCCCTGCACTGGACGGCCGATGCGCTCCCCGTGGGGATCCAGCTGGTCGGCCGCCCGATGCACGAGTCCGTCCTGCTGGCGCTCGCCTCTCAGCTCGAGGCCGCTCGCCCGTGGGCACATCGACACCCGGAGGCCTGGTGACCACCCCGTCCGCGCCCGAATGGCAGCCCGTTCCCGAGCACCTGGCCCGGCTGGCCGACGCCTACGGAGTGGCGACCGAGTACTGGGACCAGGGTGGACAGCTCGTTCGCGTGGGGGAGGCCACCGTCCGTGCCGTGCTGCGCGCGCTCGGGTTGGACGTCTCCGATGACGCGTCGATCGAGGCGGCTCTCGAGGAGAAGCGGCTGCGGGACTGGCGGCGGATGCTGCCCCCGGTCTACGTCATGCGTCAGGGCGCCGACCAGCGGCTGTGGGTGCACGTGCCCGACGGTCGCCCGGCCCGCGTCTTCGTCGAGCTGGAGGACGGGGACCGCCGCGACCTGGAGCAGATGGACCATTGGGTGCCGCCCGTCGACGTGGACGGGGTGCTCATCGGCGAGGCCAGCTTCCGCCTGCCCGGTGACCTGCCGCTCGGCTGGCACGTGCTTCACGCTGCGTCCGACGATGTGACTGCGCAGGCGCCGCTCGTCGTGGCGCCGGGCCGGCTGGACCCGGCCGCGATCGCGGGTGATCGCCAGTGGGGCTTCATGACGCAGGTGTACGCCATGCGCTCCGAGGCCTCGTGGGGCATGGGCGACCTCCGCGATCTCTCCGATCTGTCGGTGTGGAGCGGGCGGGATCTCGGCGCCGGGTTCGTGCTGATCAACCCCCTGCACGCGGCCTCGCCGGTGCCGCCGATGTCCCCGTCGCCGTACCTGCCCGTGACCCGTCGCTTCGCCAACCCGATGTACCTGCGGATCGAGGACGTGCCGGAGTTCGCGTCCGTCTCGGGAGCCGTGGCGTCGCGGATCGCCGAGCTGGCCGGGCAGCTGCGTCGGCTCGACCACACCGCGGACCTGCTCGATCGTGACGCGGTGTGGGGGGCGAAGCGGACCGCGCTCGAGGCGATCCGGCAGGTGCCGCTGTCCGACGAGCGGCAGGCCGACCTGGCCGCGTACGTCGCGGCGCAGGGCGAGGGGCTGGTGGACTTCGCGACGTGGTGCGCGATCGGCGACGTGCACGGTGCCCCGGCGGAGTGGCCGGACGAGCTCAGCCACCCGCGCGACGCGGCCGTGACCGGGTTCCGCGCCGAGCATCAGTCCCTCGTCGACTTCCACGTCTGGCTGCAGTGGCTGCTCGACGAGCAACTAGCCGACGCACAGGGCGCAGCCCGGGACGCGGGCATGGCGATCGGGATCATGCACGACCTCGCGGTCGGCGTGCACCCGGAGGGCGCGGACGCCTGGGCGCTGCAGGACGTGCTGGCCCGGGGGGTCAGCGTCGGCGCACCGCCGGACATGTACAACCAGATGGGCCAGGACTGGTCGCAGCCGCCGTGGCGCCCAGACGCGCTGGCGGAGGCGGCCTTCGGGCCGTTCCGAGACATGCTGCGTACCGTCCTGGCGCACGCGGGCGGGCTGCGCATCGACCACGTGCTCGGCCTGTTCCGGCTGTGGTGGGTGCCCGAGGGCTTCCCGGCGTACGCGGGCACGTTCGTCCGCTTCGACTTCGACGCGATGCTGAGCGTGCTGATGCTGGAGGCGCACCGCGCGGGTGCGCTCGTCGTCGGCGAGGACCTCGGCACCGTCGAGCCCTGGGTGCGCGAGGCGCTCGAGGATCGCGGCATCCTGGGCACGAGCATCCTGTGGTTCGAGACGGAGTCCGGCGTCATCCGGGACCCGCACGACTGGCGGCAGGACGTGCTGGCCAGCGTGACCGTCCACGACCTGCCCCCCAGCGCCGGCTACCTCCGCGACGAGCACGTCCGCATCCGGGCAGAGCTCGGCCTGCTGACCACTCCGGAGGACGTCGAGCGCGAGAACGCGGCACACGAGCGCCAGGCGTGGGCCGAGGTCCTGCGTCGGCACGGCTGGCTGGCGGAGGATGCGGACCTGTCGACGGACGCCGGACTCGAGGCGCTCATCGTCGGGCTGCACCGTGCCGTTGCCGCGTCGCCGGCCCGACTGGTCGGGGTCTCGCTGCCCGACGCGGTCGGGGATCGCCGCGCGCAGAACCAGCCCGGCACCGACCAGGAGTACCCCAACTGGCGGGTGCCGATGACCGACGGCCAGGGGCACGCCGTCACCCTCGAGCAGCTGATGGCCGGGTCCGATCTGCTCGACCGGTTGATCGCCGCCGTCCGTTAGGGTGGTCGACGTGACTGCGGTTCAAGCTCTCGGCGTGTTCATCGGTATCCCGTTGGTGTTCGCGGCGATCGTTGCGGCGCTCGTGTACTCCAAGGCATGGACGCGGGCCGGCCGGTCCGACGCCGACTATGCGGCCAGCCCGTTCGTGTTCGCCAGCGCACCCGCCATGCCCGATCCGTCGCGGCTGCCGGGGACGCTCAGTGCGCCCGTCGTGGGAGGTGGCGTCAGTGCCCGGTGGTGACGTGTACGAGCTCGCCGGCTCGGCGATGGCCAGCGCCCTGTCGAACGGCCAGCGCGCGGACCTGAGGGCGATCGTGTCGAAGGCACGGGAGATCTCGGGCTATGGCTTCGCCGTCTACCTCGGGCCACTCGAGGCGGGTCGCGAGACCGCGATCGAGCAGCACGCCGCGCTGGACAGCCCGGAGTCTGCGGTGCTGGTGGCCGTGGACCCGGCCGCACGGGCCATCGAGATCGTCACCGGCTCCTCCGTGGCGGTCAACCTGGACAACCGCTCCTGCGAGCTGGCCGTCCTGTCGATGAAGTCGTGCTTCCAGGCCGACGACATGGTGGGCGGGGTGCGCGAGGGCGTGACACTGCTCGCCGAGCACGCCCGTCACCCCCGGGTCATGCACCTGTCCGAGCCGTCCTAGTCAGGCGTCCTGGTCAGGCGTCCTTGGCCCGCGCCCGGGCGGCGCGCAGGACGCCATCGCGGCCCTCGCCGACCAGGCGACGGCATCCGGTGCTGAGCCCCGACTGGGCGAGGAACGCGTCGGACGCGGCGACCGTCGCGTCGTCCACGAGCAGGGCGGGATAGAAGCCCATCGTGATCGACTGGGCGATCTCGGACGAGCGCTCGTCCCAGATGGCCGGCAGCGCCTCGAAGTAGCGCGTGCGGAACGGCTCGAGCAGGGTCTCCTGCCCCGGCTGCACGAAGCCGCCGATGGTCGCCTCGAGGATCGCGTTCGGCAGGTCCGGCCGTTCCAGGACGTCCACCCAGGCCTCCTCCTTGGCCGTGGCGGTCGGCCGCGCGGCCCGGGCCACGGCGGCCTGCCGCCTGCCGGTCGCGGTGTCGTCCGAGTCGAGCTCACGCTCGATCGCGTCCTCGGCCCGTTGCCCGGCGGCGACCAGCCGCTGCAGCAGGAACCAGCGCAGGTCGGTGTCGACGGCGAGCCCCTCCCACACGAGCGTCCCGTCCAGCAGCCCGGCGACCACGTCCAGCTGCTCGTCGGTGGCTGCCGCCGAGGCGAACGCGCGGGTGAAGGCGAGCTGTCGGTCGCTGGCCGGGTCGGCCGCCTCCGCATGCCCGCGTGCGGCATCGGCGAGGCGCGCCAGGTAGCCCAGCCGATGGTCCGGCGCCGCGTACACGTCGATCGCGGTCTTCAGCTGCCGCAGGATGCCCTGGACCACGCCGATGTCGGTCTCCCGACCGACGCCGGACAGGACGAGGTGGAGGAAGTCCCCGGTCGACACCTCGGCGTCGCGGGTCATGTCCCATGCCGCGCCCCAGATGATGGCCCGCGCCAGCGGGTCGGAGAGTTCGCCGATGTGCCGGGTCGCGGTCGCCCAGGACCGGGCGTCCAGTCGCACCTTGGCGAACGTCAGGTCGCCGTCGTTGACCAGCAGCAGGTCGGGCTGGCGGACGCCGACCAGCTGCGGAACCTCCGTCCGCGCGCCGGTCACGTCGATCTCGATGGTGTCGCGACGGACGACTCCGTCCGCGGTCACGTCCCACAGTCCCAGCCCGACACGGTGCGACCGCAGCGTGGGTGCGACGCCCTCGGGGGACGAGGGCGGCTCCTGCTCGATGACCACGGACGTGTACGTGCCGTCTCCGGCGGCCTCCACGACGGGTCGAAGGAGGTTGACGCCACTGGTCTGCAGCCACTCCTGCGTCCATGAGGACAGGTCCCGGCCGCTGGTCGCCTCGAGCTCGGTCAGCAGGTCGCGCAGTTCGGTGTTCCGCCACGCGTGCTTGGTGAAGTAGTTGCGAACGCCGGCGAGGAACTCGTCCTCGCCGACCCAGGCCACCAGCTGCCGCAGGGCGGACGCGCCCTTCGCGTACGTGATGCCGTCGAAGTTCACCTCCACCGCGTCGAGGTCGACCATGTCGGCGGCGATGGGGTGCGTGGACGGCAGCTGGTCCTGGCGGTAGGCCCAGGCCTTGCGCAGGTTGGAGAACGTGGTCCACGCGTCGGTGTGCCGAGTGGCGTTGGCGTTGGCCCAGTGCGCGGCCCACTCGGCGAACGACTCGTTCAGCCACAGGTCGTCCCACCACCGCATCGTGACGAGGTCGCCGAACCACATGTGCGCCAGCTCGTGCAGGATCGTGTTGGAGCGCTGCTCGTAGGCCGCATCGGTGACCCGCGAGCGGAACACGTAGTCCTCGAGGATCGTCACGCAGGCCGCGTTCTCCATTGCGCCGGCGTTGAACTCCGGCACGAAGAGCTGGTCGTACTTGCCGAACGGGTACGGGACGCCGAAGTGCTCCTCGAAGTAGGCGAACCCCTCCTTCGTGACAGTGAAGATGTCGTCGGCATCGAGGTACTGGGCCAGCGACTCGCGGCAGTAGACGCTCAGCGGGTAACTGCCGTTGGGGCCGACGTACTCGTCGTCGACGCGGTGGTAGGGCCCGGCGACGAGCGCCGTGATGTACGTGGAGATGCGAGGCGTCGGCGCGAAGGCCCAGGTGGCGGTGCCGTCGCCGTGGTTCGTCGGGTCGGGAGTCGGGGAGTTGCTGACCACCTGCCAGTGCGCGGGCGCGGTCACCGTGAGCTGGAAGGTCGCCTTCAGGTCCGGCTGCTCGAACGAGGCGTACATCCGGCGCGAGTCGGCCGTCTCGAACTGGCTGTAGAGGTAGGTCTCCTTGTCGACCGGGTCGATGAACCGGTGCAGGCCCTCGCCGGTGTTCACGTACGCGCAGTCTGCCTCGACCACGAGGACGTTCTCGGCCGCGAGGTCGGGCAGCGTGATGCGGTGACCGTGGACGACCGCCGCGACGTCGAGGTCCCGGCCGTTGAGGGTCAGGCGGCGCACGGTGGGCGCCACCAGGTCGATCCACGTAGTCGATCCCGGGTGGGCGCAGGTGAACGCGACCGTGGTCGTCGACGGGAAGGTGGCGTCGGTGGTGGTCAGGTCGAGCACCACGTCGTAGGACTCGACCGCGATCACGGCCGCGCGCTCGGCCGACTCCGCCCGAGTGATGTTGAGGGACTGCGTCATGGCCCCGATCCAACCATCCGCCGTATCGAGCCCCTGCAGCGGTCAGACGGCGATGAACGGGGGCCTAGTGGCGCCCGCGGGCAGGGTGCGGGCCTGCCTGTCGCTCCACCTGGCGGCCGTCCAGAGTGCGGCCAGGGCGTCGAGGGCGTCGTCGACGGGTACGTCGGGGGGCGCGGCTGCGAGGACGCGGTCGACGTCGGGGAGCCAGCGGCGCAGCGCCGCCCAGCGCTCGGCCACGCCGACGGCGGACTTCTTGGGGGCCAGTACCCGGCCGGCGAGCTCCGCGAAGGACAGTTCCGGGTGCACCTCGATGACCGTGCCGGGTGGCCTGGTGCGCAGGACCGCGTCGAGCACGAGGATCCGCTCGGACAGCGCCATGGCCTGGCGGCTGACGCCTTGGCCGGTCAGCTCCCGGCTGAGCTGCTGGACCTGGTCGTTGGGGGTGTGCAGGCCCAGCTCGAGGACCGCTCGTGGCGGGGTCATGAAGACGCGCGACGCGGCGGCCCGGAGTGCGGTCTTGGCGAGCGCGTCGCACTCCCGCCAGCCATCATCAGCGAGGCCGATGGGCATGTCGATGCCGACCACGGCATCGAGGGGGAGCAGGTCGGCGACGTCCTCGACGGGGGCGGTGACCCAGTGGATGCCCGTGTCGTCCCGGCGCGCCGCGACCCAGCCTCGGCGGTACCCGTCGATGCCTACCGAGGGTGACGTCATGCGGCGAGCATGTCAGCCGGTGATGGCGCTCGCGTCGAAGGCGGAGAGGGTCTCGGCCCACCGGTGCGCCGCCTGGTCGCCGAACAGCAGCTGCGCGTCGAGGTAGAGCACCCGCAGCGCTGCGGCGTCCCCGGCCACTGCGGCCTGCTGGACGAGGTCCTGCCACTCCTGCTCGGCCGCCGTCATCCCGCCAGTATCACCCCGTCTGGCCGGCGCGGGGGAGTCCTGTCAGGATGCGTGACCGTGCCCGAGGGGAACGTCATCCATCACCATGCCCGCAGGCTGGGGCGTGCGTTCAGTCGGAAGACGGTGCGCGTCGACAGCCCGCAGGGACGGTTCGCGGACGGCGCGGCCCTCGTGGACGGTCGTCGGGTGCGCAAGGTCGAGGCGCACGGCAAGCACCTGTTCCTCGGGTTCGACGGCGGGCACTGGGTGCACGTCCATCTCGGACTCTTCGGCAAGTGGCGGTTCGGCAGGGGGGAGCGGCCGGCGCCGATCGGGCAGGTCCGGCTGCGGATGTGGACCGACGAGGCGTGGGCGGAACTGCGCGGGCCCACGGTATGCGAGGTGCTGACCGACGAGGAGAAGCGGGCTGCGGTGCGGCGGATCGGGCCTGATCCGATCCGCAAGGACGCAGACCCGGAGGCCGCGTGGCTGCGGGTGCACCGGTCGAAGGCGCCGATCGGCGGGTTGTTGATGGACCAGCGGGTCTTCGCCGGGGTGGGCAACATCTACCGGGCCGAGGTGCTGTTCCGGCACGGCATCAGCCCCTTCCGCAGCGGGAGCGAGGTCCCGCGCGACGAGTTCGACGCGATGTGGGCGGACCTCGTCGTGCTGATGACCCAGGGGACGAAGCGCGGGCGCATCGACACCGTGCGCGACGAGCACCTGCCCGAGGCGATGGGCCGGCCGCCGCGCGAGGATCGGCACGGCGGGGAGGTCTACGTGTACCGCCGCGACGGGCGCCCGTGCCTGCTGTGCGGGACCGAGGTCCAGCTGGCGGACCTGCAGGGCCGCAACCTCTACTGGTGCCCCTCCTGCCAGTCCACCTGACAGATTTGCACCGCTTCCCGGCGCAATTCCGCGGAACTGGGCCGGGATCGGCTTCTAACTGCGGATTTGCGACCGGGAGGCGGTTCAACTCTGCGCGGGGACGTGGGGGTGACGGATGCCGAGGTGGTCGGCGGGGATGGACCTCTTGATCAGCCACCAGGAGATCACGATGGTCACCAGGGTCAGCACGTAGAAGAACGCACCGGACGCGGCCAGCGCCCACAGGTTGTCGCCGTCAATGAACAGCACGAGCAGCACGGTGCGCACCACGTTCAGGACCGCCCACGGCCAGGACGCGCGACGGTACGCCCGCAGGAGCACCGGGTCCTTGCGCCACGTCATCCGGGTGCCGACAAGCGGCCCGAGGATGACGCCGATGAGCGGCCAGCCGATCAGGTTGGCGAACACGAAGGCCAGGGCGGACGCCGCGTTGAGCAGCACGCGCGGCCAGAAGAAGTCGGCGGCGCTGCCGGTGCGACCCGCGATGTAGGCGCTGACCAGCACGAGCAGCAGGGAGCCGACCGCTCGCGCGGGGTGCTTGCCCTCCACGATCCGCCAGACCGTGAAGACCAGCCCGAGGCCCACCGCCGCGATGATCGCCCACGTCAGGTCCTCGTCCGCCTCACCGCCGAGGCCCAGGTAGACGGAGATGAACACCAGCGGCGGCAGGATGCTCTCCAGCGCGCCGCGGACGCCGCCCAGCAGCCGGGTGAAGGGATGCCGAGGATCGACGTCCGGCTCCCCTTCTGCCGGATTCGTCTGCTCGTCGCTGTCCTGCTCCTGCACGTGGCTACGGTAGCGACTAGCGTCGGAGCGTGACTCACGAGATGTCCCCATCGACCGACCTCACCGACCTGCTCGACCAGTGGCGCGCGGACCTCGCCTCCTGGGCGGTCCCCGACGAGATCCTGGCCCAGGCGCCGGAGCAGCCGTGGATCCATCCCGTCTCGATGTTCACCGTGGACGACGAGATCCCCGACTCCCACTCCCATCGGATCGCCCGTGACGCGGTCCCGGCCGGTGGCAGCGTCCTCGACGTCGGCAGCGGAGGCGGCCGGGCGTCCATGGCACTCGTCCCGCCGGCGGGCAGCGTCGTCGCCGTCGACCAGCAGCAAGGGATGCTCGACGCCTTCGCGGACGCGGCGACCCGGCGCGGCGTGCAGCATCGGGAGTTCCTCGGCAACTGGCCCGACGTGGTCGACCAGGTGCCCGAGTGCGACGTGGTGGTGTGCCATCACGTGGCGTACAACGTCGCCGACATCGCCCCCTTCCTGCAGGCCCTCGACTCGCGGGCCCGTCGACGCGTCGTGCTCGAACTGCCTCAGCGGCACCCGCTGTCGAACATGAACCCGCTGTGGAAGCAGTTCTGGGACCTCGACCGGCCCACTCGTCCGACCGCGGAGGATCTCGGCGCCATCGCCGCGGCCCTCGGCTTCGACGCGCACCTGGATCTGTGGGAGGACGAGACCTGGGGTCGCCGCGTGCAGCTGCCGGATGACGAGCGGGTCGCCTTCGCGCGCATCCGGCTGTGCCTGACCGAGGACCGCGACGCCGAGGTGGCCGCGGCCCTGATCGCGCAGTCCGACGCCGGGCCGCGTGCGGTCGCCACCGTGTGGTGGGACGTGCAGCGATGACATACGACGTCGAGCGGATCCGGGCCCGGATCCCGGCGCTCGCGGACGGCACCGCGTACTTCGACGGGCCGGGCGGCACGCAGACGCCGGACCTGGTGGCGCAGGCCATCGCCTCCGCCCTGATGGCGGGGCTGTCCAACCGCGGCCGGGTCACGCAGGCGGAGCGGAATGCGGATGACCTGACCGTCGCGGCCCGGCTCGCGGGAGCAGACCTGCTCAATGTCGACCCGCGCGGCGTCGTCTTCGGGCGCAGCATGACGGAGCTGACGTTCACGGTGGCGCGGACGCTGTCCCAGGACTGGGGGCCGGGCGACGAGGTCGTCGTCACCCGTCTCGACCACGACGCGAATGTCCGACCGTGGGTGACCTATGCGGAGCGCTCCGGTGCGACGGTGCGCTGGGCCGAGTTCGATCCGCGCACCGGGATCCTGACGGCCGACGATGTGCTGTCGCTGGTCACCGAAGCGACGCGGGTAGTCGCTGTGACCGGGGCGTCCAACCTGCTCGGCACCCGTCCGGACGTGGCTGCCATCGGTGCCGCACTCGCGTCGTCGGACGCGCTGCTGTACGTCGACGGCGTGCACCTGACGGCACACGCGCCTATCGACATGCAGGAACTCGGCGCGGACTTCTTCGCGTGCAGCCCCTACAAGTTCCTGGGCCCGCACCTCGGCATGCTGGCGGCGTCGCCCGCGCTGCTGGAGTCGATGCACCCGGACAAGCTCCGCCCGAGCACGTCGGACGTGCCCGAGCGGTTCGAGCTCGGGACGCTGCCCTACGAGCTGCTGGCCGGGGTCACCGCCGCCGTCGACGTGCTCGCCGACCTGGTGCCGGGACAGGAGGAGTCGATGTCACGGCGGGAGCGGCTGGTCCGCTCGATGACCGTGCTCGAGGAGTACGAGGACGGCCTGCGCGACCGGCTGCGCACCGGCCTGGAGGCGATCCCGGGAGTGCGGCTGTACGGGCATGCGCCGCTGCGGACGCCGACCGAGCTGTTCAGCGTCGACGGCGTGCCGTCGGTCGACGTGTACCGGCAGCTGGCGGAGCGGAAGGTCAACGCCCCGGCCGGGTCGTTCTACGCGATCGAGGCGTCCGAGTGGATCGGGCTGGGCGCGGGCGGCGCGGTGCGCGCCGGGATGGCTCCGTACACGAACGCCGACGACGTGGACCGGCTGCTCGCCGGCGTCGCCGCGATCGCCGCCCCCTGACCCCGTCCCTCCCCGTCGATCTTGAGGTTGGTGGTCGGAAAACCGCGGTTTTGCGACCACCAACCTCAAGACGGACGGGGGGCGGTGGTGGTACCGACCGAGGGGGCGACCTCCTCGGCCCAGGCCGGATGCTCCCGACGCGCCCACTCCTCGGGCACCTCGCCGGTCCGCATCCCGAACCGTGCGGTCGCATCCTTGAACGCCATGTAGATGTGGCCGAGGACGACGACCGCGACCGCCAGCCCGAGCCAGTCATGCACGAACGTCGCGCCGGTCCGGATGGCATCCGGGAACATGCTGCTGAAGAACATCACCATCCCGGTCGCGAAGAGCACGATGATCGCGCCCAGCATGAAGGCGGCGTTCAGCTTCTGGCCCGCGTTGAACTTGCCCACCGGCAGCCGGCCGGAACGACGGTCGCGGCTGCGCAGCCACTCCCAGTCGGACGGGCGGAACCGGTTCAGGCGACCGGAGTCCGCGCGGAACGCCCGGGAGAGCAGGGCCAGCAGCAGCGGGATCGGCAGCAGCCACCCCGAGATCTCGTGCACGGTCCGCACGACGGGCCGGTTCCCGACGATCCCGCCGAGCACCGGCAGGAACAGCAGTGCAGCGGTGACCAGCAGGACGCCCATGTCGATCGCGACGACCCGGTGCACCCACCGCTCGCCCCGGCTGAACCTGGGCAGCATCGGCTGCGCCTCGACGTCAGACGACAGGCTCATCGGTCCTCCCGTTGGACTGCCCGACCCACGCGTCCACGTCGTAGCCGAGCTTCTCCCAGTACCCGGGCTGCACCGTTCGGGTCAACTCGATCCCGTCCAGCCACTTGATCGACTTGTACCCGTACATCGGCGCCGCGACCAACCGCACGGGCGCGCCGTGCTTCAACTCGATCGGCCCGCCGTACATGGTCGTCGCCACCAGCATGTCGTCCCGCTGTGCCTGCTCCAGCGTCAGCGACTCGGTGTACTCGCCGTCGAAGGACGTCAGCCGAAGCGCCTGGGCGTCCGCCTCGGGGGCGGCCGCGGCCAGCAGGTCCTTGAGCAGCACGCCCGACCACGGCACGTCCTCGACGCGCCAGCCGGTCACGCACTGGAAGTCCTTGGTCATCTGGGTCTGCGGCAGTTCCGCCAGGTCGGTCAGGCTCAGGCTCAGCGGGCTCTCGACCAGGCCCGACACCCCGAGCCGGTAGGTGGCCGGGTCGTGGCCCGGGTAGCCGCCGGTGACGGTGTAGATCCGGAAGCCGCCGGCCGCCGGGATCACGCTCGCGACCCCCGGCGCGGTTGCCGCCACCACGTCGCTGACGCCCTGGGACAGCCACTTGCCGGTTGCCACGCCCACGACACCGAGCCCGACCATCCCGAGCACGACGCGGCGCCCCACGGGTGTGCCCCGCTCCTGGCTGGTCGTCTCTACCGCCGGCTGCTCCGTCATGGGTCCATGGGACCACGAAGTACGCCCACGGGCCATTGGGGATTCCTTACGGATCCGTGACGTGCTCCTCCACCAGCGCGAGCAGCGCGGTCACCGTCGCCCAGTTCCGGGCCGTGCCGTCGGCGAGCGGCCCGCGCCCGGCTGCCAGCGCCTTCGCGAGATCGCTGGTGCCGAACCCGTCCGGCGTGTGCAGGTACGCGACCCGGCCGATCACGGTCACCACGTCACGGCGGCCCTTGTCGTCGCTCGCGGCCTGGCGCACGGCCACCGCCGCCAGCACCGCCTCGTCAGGCGTCGTGGGCAGCACGATCGCGTGCACTCGCTTGGCGTCCTGCTCGTCGGGGAAGGGGTTCGCGTCGGCCAGTTCCCGCCAGTGTCGCGCGCTGACCCCGATTGCCGGGACGTCGATCCCGAACGACGTGGCGATCACGGACCGGACGTGCGCAGCGGCGGTCTCAGCGTCGCCGGACGGGTGGCCGACGACGACGTTCCCGCTCTGGATGTAGGTCGTCACGGCGGTGAACCCGGCCGTCGTCAGCTCGGCGCGCAGGTCGGCCATCGGGACTCGGTTGTGGCCGCCGACGTTGACGCCGCGCAGCAGGACGACGATCCGAGCGCTCATGCCGCGACCTCACCCCGCGGACTTGCGCGCCAGCCAGCCGGCACGAAGGGTGTCCGGCCCGGTCGGCTGGTCGGAGTACTCGTCGGTCACCGCCAGCACGACGAATCCGGCGTCCGCGAGTGCCGCGCGGATCTGCTCCTCAGAGTGCACGTACTGGACGTGCTTCTCGACGAACCCTCCCGACGGGCCGTCCAGCGCGATGGTGGTGGCACACGCTCGGGTCGTCGGGTTGACGGAGGTCGTCAGGGTGAACGAGGCGCCCGCGTCCTCGCCGGTGATCACCGGGTTCGCGATGAGGAAGGCCAGGGCCGCCTCTGCGTGCACGTCGAACGCGAGCCAGCCGCCGGGGCGCAGCACCCCGGCGAGGGCGACGAGCGTGCGCCGCAGGTCCGTGAGCGTCAGGTAGTTGAGGGCGTCCAGGGTGGAGACGGCCGCGTCGAACGGGCCGTCCAGGCCGTCGGGCAGCTCGGGCAGCACGGTGTGCAGGAGCGGGACGTCGGGCCCGAGCAGCGTGTGTGCCCGGGCGAGCATCGCCATCGATGCGTCGACGCCGACCACGCTGTGCCCGCGACTGACGAACTCGGCGGTCATCAGCCCCGTGCCGCAGGCGACGTCGAGGATCCGCGTCACCGCGTCTCCGGCCCACGCCTGCTCGAGATGGTCCGCCCACAGGGAATGGCAGGGGTCTACGACGATCTCGTCGTAGACCCCTGCGAGCCGTGCGTACGGGTCGGGCTGGCTCAGATGCCCAGCACCTTCGCCTTGGCGGCCGCGAACTCCTCGTCGGACAGGATGCCCTGGGCGTGGAGGTTGGCCAGGTTGGTCAGCTGCGTGGTCTGGTCTTCCGCTGGGGCTGCCGCCGGGGCGGCCGCGGGGGCGGCTTCGACCGGGGCAGCACCCTGCTGCTCGGCGACCTTGGCGGCGTGCTTGTCGGCCTGTCGGTAGGCGACGCGGCTCGACACCGCGGTGGCGGTGCCGGCGACGACGGCGGTACGGGCGGCCATGCGAACGAGTCCCATAGTGATTCCTCTTCTCTTGGGTCGTCCGGCGTCAGCCGGCGACGACCTCGTTGACGATGGTGGCGGGGATGCGGATCTGGTCGATGACGACGGCATCGGCGCGGGCGAAAGCGCCCACCAGGTCCTGCATCCAGGTGTTCTCGTAGGCGATCAGCAGCGCGGAACTGTTGGCGGGGAGGTCCTCGCTGATCTCGTCAGCGTCCTCCTCGTTCAGGGCGCCGGCCTGCATGACGTCGAGATCGACGAAGGCGGCACCCTCGGGGCCGAGGTCCTCGATGGCCAGGGTGGCGACGTTGCCCTCGCCGTCCTTGACCACGAAGAGGATGTCGACGACGCGGATGATGCCCTGCTCGACGCGCTCGAGGATGGCCGGGACGATCTCACCGCTGAACTTGTTACCGGGGAAGCCGATGATGTACACATCGACGGGGCCGAGAGGCATATGTGCTCCTAGATCTGGGTGCGGTCGTCCGCACGATCGCACGCTAGCAGCGTGACCGGTCATATCCCAGCGGTAGCCAGTAGGTATCCGCTCTCCTCGGCGCGCCGGCTTCACCCCCGGGTGCAGCCCTCCGATACCTGCCATGTCCGGGCGCGCGTCCCGGCTAGTGGAGGAGGTGCCATGGCCCGTCGGTTTCGGACGCGACGGCGTCGCCGCGGTACCGCGGAGCGAACCCCCTCCTTCGCCGGCATCCTCATGTACGCAGCCGGCCTGGTGCTGCTCAACGTGCTCCCCGGCTGGGAGGTCCTCCCCTTCCTGACCACGGACGCGGTCCCCGTCATGGCCCTCGCGAACCTGGCGCTCATCGTGGGGCTGCTGGGGCAGGCGATGTTCCTGGTGGACGACCGACCCCGGCTGCGCGCTCTCGTCACGTATGTCCTGTGCCTGATCTGGCTGGCGGTGCTGGCGCAGGCGCTGATCCTCTTCCCGTTCGACATCGGCTCGTGGGACGTGGCATGGGCGACCACCATCGAGTGGGTGCTGCTCGCGCTGGTCGCGTGGGACGTGTGGGTGGCGTGCAAGGCCGCGGTGCGGCTCGTGCAGGGGCGGCGGCTGCCACGACTGGCGGCCTCGCATGCGTAGCGCTGTGAGCGCCCCGCCGTGGCCGGCGGCCACCTTCATCCATCGGACGAGACGGGACTGCGACCCCTCCGGAGTCCCGTCGGCCTGAGGTTGGTGGCCCGACCGCCAGGGAGTCGGGCCACCAACCTCATGGCTTGGCTCTGCCACGCCGCTCGTAGGGCCGTGCCCGCAAGGTCAGGAGGGCGACCTCGGATCGCCGGACCGTCGCCGCAGGCCGGACCGGTCGCCACCCAGTCGTGAGCGCTCGAGGGTGGGCAGCGCCTCGGACAGGTCGGCGAGGGTCGTCGCCCCGACGGAGACCGACAGCGGCACCACGTTGCGCCCGACGGCGACCGGTCCGCTCAGTTCCTGCCGCAGTCGTTCGATGACGACATCCGCACCCCGCGGGTTGTCGGTGGCGAGCGTCGTGACCACCACGAACTCGTCGCCTCCGGTGCGGGCGATGAGGTCCTCGTCGCGCGTGCAGGTCCGCAGCCGGCGGGCCACCTCGCGCAGCAGGTCGTCGCCGGCCGTGAAGCCGAGCGAGTCGTTGACCGACTTCAGGTCGTCCACGTCCGCGAACAGCACCACCACCCGGTCGCGGGGTGCCCGAGTGCGCCACAGCGTGTCGATCTGCGTGTCGAGCCCGGCCCGGTTGAGCAGCCCGGTGAGCGGATCGCGCACGGTCTGCTCGGCGAGCACCCGCTCCAACTGCTTGCGGTCGCTGAGGTCGGTCGCCTGGAGGATCAGGTAGAGGACGCGATCGTTGCTGTCGCGAACGGCCGCGAGCGTCAGGTCTACCCACGTGCTCGTCGCCCCCGCGCCGCGCAGTCGGACGTCTCGGCGCACGCTGTCGCGCCCGGCGGCGACCTCGGCGATCGCCTCGGCGATGCGCACGTGATCGGCGTCCGCGATCAGGTCCGGGACGAGGGTGCCGACGAGGTCCGCCTCGCTTCGGGTCGTCACCCGGGCGAGGGCCTGGTTCGCCGTGGCGATCCGCCCGTCGAGGGTGACGATGGCGGTGGCGGCCGGCGCCTGGGCGAAGGCGTCCCACACCCGTTGCCGCTGCATGAGCAGCTCCCGGCGTGCTCGGCTCTGCGCGCTGCCCATGACGGCGATGAGGGTGATGAGGATCGCCACCGTCACCAGCTCCGCCACAGCGGCGGCTGAGGCCGAGTCCGGGACCATCAGGCCGACGATGCCGACCACGATCGCAGGCACGAACGGGGCCACCGCGAGCATCGGCACGATCCAGCGCAGCAGCCGGGTGTCGTATCGCTCGTCGAGCTTGTCGAGGGGTGGCTGGTCCGGCCGGGCCGAGGCGGCGGCGCCGAGGATGAGCAGGCCGATGAGCGCTGCCGTCAGCGACGTGCCGGTGAACCCCAGCCCGCTGATCAGCTGCGTGGATCCGTACAGGTAGGCCAGCACGATGAGCGCGCTGACGGCTCCCGCGAAGGTGAGCAGCCCGAGGCGGATCCAGATCAGCGTGCGGTGGGAGGTCGTGATCATCAGGACGGCGGCCGAGGTGGCGACCGCGGCGAGCGAGGGCAGCGCGGTCACCCACGTGACGCCGGTGGCCGAGGCTGGGTCGTTGCTGGGCAGGACGCCCAGGCCGACGCCGAGGTCCACGCCGGCGCCGAGGAGCAGCGTGACGGTGGCCAGGCCGCGGCCGGTCCACGTCGCCCACGTCCGGCCCATCCGGAACAGGGCCATCGCGCCGACGAGCGCGAGCATGCCGGCGACGGTGTACGGGTAGATCTGCGGCCACTCGGTGTTGAGTCGCGTGACGAGGTCCCACCCGAGGACCAGGGCGACGGCCTCGAGCGCCAGGATGACGGTGAGGGCGATGAGCAGGTGGCCGTTCAGGCGGCGCAGGTCCTCAGTGACCACGCGCCGTGCGACCGTCAGGTTCCTGGCTGGCATCGCACCTCCCGACCGTGTCGCGGCTCGCGTCCCCCGCGGCCCCGCTGTCCGGCAAAGGTAGCCGAGCCGCGTGCCGTCGGACCCGCGCCAGGCGGGTGGCGTAGCCGGTGATATCCACCGGGTCGCCCCCATGACTCCGGCGCCGGGCAGTGGGACGATGGAAGGGCCGCTGGGATGTTCGCCGCTCCGCGGAGGGAGAGATGTCATGACCTCGGTGCTCACGTCCCCGTCTACCTCCACCCCCACGGTGTCCCGCCGTGCGGCCCGCAGATTCGGCTACGGGGTGGCCATCCTCGTCAACCTGGTGTTCGTGTGGCTCATCAACGGGTGGCCGGGGTGGGAGGCGGTCCCGTTCGTGACGGCCGAGGCGGCCGACGTCATCCCGCTCATCAACCTGTCGCTGGGGGTGACCATCGCGGCGAATCTCGTCTACCTGGTCGCGGACGGCGTGCGGGTCAAGGCCCTGGGCGAGCTCGTCATCTCACTGGTCAACGTCGCCGTCACAGCCACCATCCTCGACGTGTTCCCATTCGACTTCTCCGGCTACTGGGCCGGCTGGGACTGGCTGGCCAGGTTCGTGCTGGTCATCGTCCTGATCGGGACGTCGATTGCGGTGGTCGTGAACCTGGTGCGACTGGTGCGAGGACCTGCTCAGCGGACGTGATGCCGCGCTGCGGCGTCTGGAGCGGGTGACCGGGATCGAACCGGCATGGCCAGCTTGGAAGGCTGGGGCTCTGCCATTGAGCTACACCCGCGTGGTGCACGCCAAGGATAGCCGCACGCGGGCGATGGCTCCGGCAGGCGTCCCGCCGGACAGGACGTGGGGGCCGGTCCTTTCGGGCCGGCCCCCACGTCGGGTGCTGCGGTGCTGCGGTGGTGCCTAGCGGGCCGTGATCGCCCACGTCCCGTCGCCGTCAGCGGCTGCCGAGTGCTGGACGTTCACCAGCAGCGTCTTCGGGTCCTTGCCGAAGTAGATGCCCGTGCCCTCGGCCTCGGGGTCGGTCAGCGTCGCGAACAGGTCGACCGAGGTGGCCTCACCGCCGCGGCCCTGTGCCACCCAGATGTCCGACGGCACGTTGTCCTCGACGATCCAGAGGCGCCCATCGGGGCCCTGGGCGAGGTTGTCCGCCTTGGCGAAGCCGGTGGTGCTCGGCTTCGACTCGGCCGGGACGTTGTCGCCCGGCTTCACGAAGTTGGTCACGGCGAGGCTGGACAGGTCGATGGCCAGCACGCGGCCGCTGTAGCCGACGCCCTCGGTGACGGCGACGTACAGCACGTTGCCGATGATCTCCAGGTCCTCCGGACGCTCATAGCCGGTGCCACCGGCTGCCGTGCCAGATGTGCGCGCGGTCGCCGGGTCGATGGGGCCGACCCACGAGCCCTGCCCGACGCCGTCGGCGCCGTCCACCTTGAGCGCGTAGAGCTTGCCCGCAGTCAGGTCGCCCTTCCGGTCGGGCACGAAGCGGTAGATGCCGCCGCCGAATCCCGAGGTCTGTCCACGGAACTCGTCGATGACGTAGACCGAGCCGTCGGCGCCGATCTCGATGCCCTCGTGGGCGAGCAGCCCGAGTGCCGGCCGCTCGACTGCGGTGCCGGACATCGGGTCCTTCTTGTCCAGGACCAGTTCGAGCAGGCGGCCGTCAGTGGTCTCCTCGGCGAACAGGACGGTGCCCCACGGGGTCCAGCGGATGCCGTCAAGCGCGGTCCACGTCGGATCCTGCGCGATCACCTTGGCGTCGCAGGTCTCGAGGTCGACGACCGTCACGGCGCCGCCGTCCGGGTAGGTGCTGTCGGCTCCGGGGTTCGAGAGGCGGACCTCGTGGGTGCGGTACAGGTAGCGCCCGGCCTTGGCGCCCGTCTCGTTGACGGTGTTCATGTCGTGCCAGTCGTCGAGGCCGCCGCCGTACACGTTCAGGCCGTCGCCGCCGCAGCGGTCGGTGAGCTCACCGGAGACGAGCTCCTGGCTGAAGCCGTCCGGGATGTTCCAGGGCGCGGCCGGGTTCCAGCTGCCGCTCGTGCCGTCGGCGTAGCCGGCGGACCCGGCGATGGGCGTGAAGCCCATGGGTCCGGTCTCGCTGCCGGGCGCGGCGACCGCGACCCCGGTGCTCAGGGCGATCATGGCGGTGGCCAGGCCTGCTGTCAGAAGACGTTGGTGTCGCACGTGGTTGGTCCTCTCAAGGTGGAAGATCGGTGCTTGTTGACTTCGCGGAACCACGAAGTGATCGTGAAACTAGGAGGGCCAGATGGAGTCCCGGGTGTCCGACGTCGGCGCCTTGGTGAACGTTGCGTGGCCGTTGGCGCTGGCACGCGTAATCGGGCCGTAAGGATCGCGGCCGTTCGCGCGGGCCTGTCCGGCGGATAGTGGGCGCGTGCTGGTGCTCGTCGTCATTGGTCTGGTCGCGGGGCTCGTGACCGGGCTGTCGCCGTGCGTGCTGCCGGTGCTGCCGGGCGTCCTCGCGGCATCGGCCCTTCCCGGCGACGGAGGTTCGGCCGTCGCCCCGGCTCGCCGCCGCCCGTACCTGGTGGTGGCCGGTCTCGTCGGCACGTTCGCGGCGGTCACCCTGCTCGCGGTGTGGCTCGTCGCCCAGTTGAACCTGCCGTCCGGCGTGCTGCGCACCCTCGGGATCGTGGCCCTCGTCGTCGTGGGCGTGGGCCTGCTCGTGCCGCCGGTCGGGCGGGTCCTCGAACGGCCGTTCGCCCGCCTGGGCCGGGTGCAGCCGCGCCGGGACGCGTCCGCGGTGGGCTTCGGGGCCATGCTCGGGCTGGTGTTCGTCCCCTGCGCGGGACCCGTGCTGGCAGCGATCACCGTGGTGGCGGCCAGCCAGACCACGTCGATCGACGCGGTCGTCCTCACGGCGGCGTTCGCCGTGGGGATCGCCGTCCCGCTGCTGCTGGTGGCGGTGCTGGGGCAGCAGGCGGTCACCCGGATCACTGGGCTGCGCCGCCGGCTGCCCGTCCTGCGTCAGGTCGCGGGCGGGGTGCTGGTGGCCACGGGAGTCGCGATCGCGTTCGGGCTGACGGATCGCGCAGCGCTGCTCGTGCCCGACTACGTCGCGTCCGTGCAGCTCGCGGTCGAGGACAACGCGTCGGCGCAGGAGGCGCTCGCGGACGTGGTGGGGACCCCGGGTGGCCCCGAGGCGGTGCCCCAGCAGTCGGAGGCTCCCGGCCCGGGCGACCCGAGCGTCCTCGGACCGGCGATGAGCTTCAACGAGTGCGAGGCGGACCCGTCGCGGCTGGGCAACTGCGGACCGGCCCGCGACTTCGTCGGCATCCAGCAGTGGCTCAACTCGGATGGCGCGCTGACGATGGCGGACCTCCGCGGCTCCGTCGTCCTCGTCGACTTCTGGACGTTCGGATGCATCAACTGCCAGCGCACCCAGCCCTACCTGAACGAGTGGAATGCGAAGTACGAGGACCGCGGGCTGCGGATCGTCGGCGTGCACTCGCCGGAGTTCGACTACGAGCGCGAGGTCGGCAACGTGCGTGACGCCCTGGTGGAGTCAGGTATCCGGTACCCGGTGGCGCTCGACAACGACTTCCGCACGTGGCGGGAGTGGTCGCAGCGCTACTGGCCGGCGCGGTACCTGATCGACCGCGACGGCGTGGTGCGCCTGGTGCACTACGGGGAGGGGGCGTACGAGGAGACGGAGGCCGCGATCGAGGCCCTGCTCACCCAGCCGCAAACCCTCGCGAGTGGGCGCTCGTCGTCGCTTTGACGGGGTGGAAAGCGACGAGGAGCGCACACTCGCGTGGGGTGGGGGAGGAGGCGCGGAGTAGGTTCGCGCCATGTCACACCCGGGTCCCGTCGCGGACGAGCCGCTGCGCATCGCCTGGCTGGTCTACCGCGGCAACCCGCACTGCGGCGGCCAGGGCGTCTACACCCGCTACGTCGCCCGCGAGGTGGCCCGGCTCGGGCACCACATCGAGGTGCTGTCCGGGCAGCCGTACCCACGTCTCGACGACCCGACGCGCCTCGTCGAGGTCCCGGGACTCGACCTGTACCGCCAGCCCGACCCGTTCCGCGTCCCGCACGTGCGCGAGTTCCGCGACTCCGTCGACGTCCGCGAGTTCGGGATCATGTGCCTGGCCGGCTTCCCCGAGCCGTGGGCCTTCAGCGAGCGCGCCCGCCGCCTGCTGCGTACGCGTCGCGCCGACTTCGACCTCGTCCACGACAACCAGAGCCTCGGCACCGGCGTCCTCGGCATGATGCGCGACGGATGGCCGGTGACGGCCACCATCCATCACCCGATCACCGTCGACCGCGAGCTCGACCTCGCCCACGCCCCGACCCTGCGCCGTCGGCTCTCGCTGCGCCGCTGGTACGGCTTCCTGCGCATGCAGCTCCGGGTGGCGCCGCGGATCACGCGCGTGGTCACCGTGTCGGAGTCGTCCCGACGCGACATCGCCGCGCAGATGGGCGTGCCCGTCGAGCAGATGACCGTGGTGCACATCGGCGTCGACGAGGACCTCTTCCGGCCGCTGCCCGGGATCGCCCGGGTGCCGGGTCGGCTCATGACGACCGCGAGCGCCGACGTGCCGCTCAAGGGCCTGACGATCCTGCTCGAGGCGCTGGCCAAGGCCCGGGTCGAGCGACCGGACGCGCACCTCGTCGTCATCGGCCGGCTCAAGGACGGCAGCGGGGTTCCCCGACTCATCGACGACCTCGGCCTCGACGGCGCCGTCGAGTTCGTCACCGGTGTCACGGACGAGCGGATCGTCGAGCTGTACGCGGAGGCCGAGCTCGCAGTCGTGCCCTCCCTGTACGAAGGCTTCTCGCTGCCGGCCGTGGAGGCCATGGCGTGCGGCGTGCCCGTCCTGGCCACCACGGGCGGCGCGCTGCCGGAGGTCGTCGGACCCGACGGCGAGGCGGCGCGGACCGTTCCGCCCGGTGACCCGTCCGCCCTGGCCGCCGCGATCGTCGACCTGCTGGGCGACGCGGAGCAGCGGGCCCGGCTGGGCGAGAACGGCCGCGCGCGCGTGCTCGAGCGGTTCACCTGGCACGCGCATGCCGTCGGACTCGTGGAGATGTGGCGGGCCGAGCTCGCCGAGCGACGAGGCGCGCATGCTGACCGTTGACCTCGACCGCCTGCGCGTCGGCGCGGGCGATCACCTGCTCGACATGGGCTGCGGGGGTGGGCGGCATGCGTTCGCGGCGCTTCGACGCGGCGCGCGGGTCGTGGCGTTCGACGCGGACGGCGGCGAGCTCAAGCAGGTGCGCGACATGGCGGCGGCCATGGTGGATGCGGGGGAGATGCCGCCTGCGGGCTTCGGCCTGCCGGTGCAGGGTGATGCGCTGGCGCTGCCATTCGCCGACGGGGCGTTCGACCGGATCATCGCGGCCGAGGTGCTCGAGCACATCCCGGACGACGCCGCTGCGATTGCCGAGCTCGCCCGGGTGCTGGCGCCGGGCGGCCGGATGGCGGTCACGGTGCCGGCCCGGTTCCCCGAGCGGATCAACTGGGCGCTCGACGAGCGCTACCACGACATCCCTGGCGGGCACGTGCGGATCTACCGGCAGCGCGACCTCGAAGCGCGCCTCGTCGACGCCGGCCTGATCCTGCGCGGGTCGCACCACGCCCACGCGCTGCACTCGCCGTACTGGTGGATCCGCTGCGCGGGCGGTGTCGAGAACGCGGACCGGCTGGTCGCGCGGACGTACCACGAAGTGCTGGTCTGGCAGATCATGCGGAACCCGCGGGTGCTGCGCTGGGCGGACGCGGCGCTGAACCCGGTGATCGGCAAGAGCCTGGTCGTCTACGTGGAGAAGCCGTGAGTGCCGACCCGTCCCCCCACCCCGTCGAGCGTGGAGCTCAGGCGCTGACACGCCGTGCGGAGCGCCTGAGCGCCACGGTCGACGGGATCGCGGCCGTCCAGCACGCCGACGGCTGCATCCCGTGGACCCCGGGCGGCAAGACCGATCCGTGGAACCTCGTCGAGGCGGCGATGGCGCTCGACGTCGGCGGCCGCCATGACGACGCCGCGCGCGCGTACACGTGGCTCGCCCGCCACCAGCTCGACGATGGCGGCTGGTTCTCGTACTACGTCGGCGACGAGGTCACCGACCGCACCCGCGACACCAACATCACGGCGTACGTCGCCGTCGGGGCCTGGCACCACTACCTGGCCACCGACGACGCGGAGTTCCTGCGGGGGCAGTGGCCCGTCGTCGAGCGGGCGATCGACTTCGTCCTCGACCGCCAGGAGCCGGACGGACGCATCGCGTGGCGGGCCGACAACCGTGCCGACGGCGCGCTGCTGACGGGCTCGTCGAGCATCCACCTCAGCCTGCGCTGTGCCGTCGCCATCGCGGAGCGCGTCGGGCAGCCGCGTCCGGACTGGGAGCTGTCGGCCGCGACGCTCGCGGAGGCGATCGCGCAGCGTGAGGAGACGTTCCTGGACAAGCGTCGCTGGGCGATGGACTGGTACTACCCGATCCTCGGCGGCGTCCTTCGGGGACCGGCGGCGCTCGAGCGCATCGAGGCGCGGTGGGATGAGTTCGTCGTCGAGGGCCTCGGGGTGCGGTGCGTGTCGGACCGGCCGTGGATCACCGCGGCGGAGACGGGCGAGCTGGCGATGGCCCTCGACGCGATCGGGCAGACCGAGCGCGCGCGGCAGCTGCTCGAGTGGGTGCAGTTCCTGCGACATGACGACGGCACCTACTGGTGCGGGATGAACTTCGAGGGCGAACGGTTCGACGCCCCCGGGCAGTACTTCACGGCCGACCAGCCGACGTGGAACTCCGCGGCCATCGTCCTCGCGACGCACGCCCTCGAGGCGACGGGCCCGACTGCCGGCCTGTTCCGCGGCGAGTCCCTCCCACCCACCTCGTTGAGTGCGGAGTTGTTGTCCAGTTTCGAGGGGTGAACCCCGCAACAACCCCGCACTCAACGAAGGGAGGGGGCCGTGAGGGTGCGCAGGGAGCCTGACGTCGACGTCGGTGTGAAGCCGTCGGCCACCGCCCGCAGCCAGACCTCGTACGGCGCCTGCCCGCCATCGGCCGGATCCTCGAAGACGTCGTGGATCGCCAGCAGCCCGTCCGGCAGGACGAACCCGGCCCACGCCTCGTAGTCCGCCATCGCCACGTCGAGCGCGTGGCCGCCGTCGATGAACAGCAGCCCCAGCCCGGTGCCCCAGTGCCGGGCGACGGTGGTCGAGTCGCCGACGACCGGAACGACCACGTCCTCGAGCCCCGTGTCGACGAGGGTCCGGCGCAGGAACGGCAGCGTGTCCATCCGCCCGGTGCGCGGATCCACGAGCTCGGGGTCATGGTGCTCCCAGCCGGCCTGGTTCTCCTCCGAGCCGTGGTGATGGTCGACGGTGAACAGCACCGTGCCCGATTCCCGGGCTGCAGTGCCCAGGTACACCGCGGACTTGCCGCAGTAGGAGCCCACCTCGAGCAGTGGCCCCACCTGACCGCCGACGCACCCCGCCTCGTGCAGCGCGAGCCCCTCGTCGTCGGGCATGAACCCCTTGGTGGCGCGCGCCAGTTCCAGCAGCCGCTCGTCGATCACGTAGCGGCGCGGTTCCGCTTCGACTTCCGCATCGACGACGCGGCGTCGTACATCGCCAGGAACTCGTCGACGCTTACGGCCGCGACCGCCTCGCCCACCAGGTCGAGCGGCAGGTCGTCGACCTTCTTGAAGCGGACGCAGGACTTGCCGATGTCCATGCGCTTCCCGGTGGCGCGGTACTCCTTCTCGAACCAGTCGCGCAGGTCGTCGCTGCCGTAGATGCCCATCAGGTACACGGCCATGTGGTTCTTCTGCGACGCGAGCGCGACGTAGCCGAGCGGCTGGCCGTTGTACGTGTCCGGGTAGGTGGCCAGCGGCACCTCGTAGCTGATCATTCCCCAGTTCATCGACTCGACGTAGCCCTTGGGCAGGTTCTTGCGGATCACGGCCCGGACCTTCGCCATCTGGCGGCGACGGTCCTCCGGCAGGGAGGAGAGGTACTCGGCGGGGGTGGCGGCGTCACTGTGCATGGCGTCACGGTACGCGCCTGGGCCCGCAACATGGGGCCCGATTACTCGACAGTTAGGCTACCCTTAGTTAGGTAGCCCTAATCCTGACCTGAAGGACCCACATGCTCAGCAGTTTCCTCATCGGACTACGCGAGGGCCTCGAGGCCGCGCTCATCGTTGCGATCCTCGTCGCCTACCTGGTCCGGACGGACAACCGCCACGCGCTCGGCCGCCTGTGGCAGGGCGTGGGCGTGGCCGTCGCGCTGTCGCTGGCCCTCGGGCTCGGCCTCATGCTGGTCAGCGAGGAGCTGGGCGAGACGGCCGCGGAGGTGTTCGCCGGTGTCACGTCCGTGATCGCCGTCGGCCTGATCACCTGGATGATCTTCTGGATGGCGGTCAACGCCCGGCACATCAAGGCGCGCCTGCACGGCGAGCTCGACCGGGCACTGGCCACGAGCAGCATCGCGGTGGCGACCGTCGCCTTCTTCGCGGTGATCCGCGAGGGTTTGGAGACGGCGATCTTCCTGTACGCGGGCATCAGCGCGTCCGGCGACGGGACGACGTCCGTCATCGGCGCGCTGCTCGGCCTGGTCGCGGCGGTGGTGCTGGGTGTCCTGATGTACCAGGGCGCGGTCCGGCTCAACCTCGCGACGCTGTTCACCTGGACAGGTGCGCTGCTGGTGCTCGTCGCCGGCGGCATCCTCCGCTACGCCGTCCACGAGTTCCAAGAGGTGGGTTGGCTGCCCGGCGAGGACGCCGTCGCCATCGACCTGTCGGCCACCTTCCCAGCGGACGGGGTGATCGCGACCCTCGTGCGCGGTCTGCTGAGTCTGTCGCCGACGATGACCTGGCTCGAGGTCGTCGTGTGGCTCGCCTACGTCATCCCGACGCTGATCGCCTTCGCGCTGGTCATCCGGCGTCGTGATCTGCCGAAGCCGGCGGGGAGCGGCGCATCCGCGTCCGCGGAGCGGTCAGGACCAGTAGACGACGACGCGGGTGCCGACGGGGACCTTGTCGAAGAGCCGGGTGGCGATGTCCATGTCGCGGAGCCCGACGCAGCCGTGCGAGCCCCGTAGGTAGCCGACCGACGCGAAGTCGGGGGAGTAGTGGACGGCCTCATCGCCGTTGAAGAACATGGCCCGGGGCATCCATGAGCCGTACTTGGATGACGTGTGGTTGTAGGACTTCTCCTTGACGGCGAAGACGCCCTCGTCGGTCTCCATGCCTCGTTGGCCGAAGCGGGCGTCCGTGGTGAGCGTGACCTCGCCCTTCCGCACGAGGCGGAGGACGCGGGCGGTCTTGTCGATGCACAGCGACATCTTCACGTCAGTGCACTCGGGCGGCAGCGCGTCGACGGGCCCGGCGATCCTCTTGAGGGTGCGCCAGGTGCGCTTGTTCACCTTGCCGGTGACGGGCAGCCAGTTCTTGGCCTGGAACGACTTGACTGCCGCGCGCGTGGTGACGCCGAATGCGCCGCGCACGCTCGTCGGAACGGGGTAGCCCAGCCACGCGAGCCGGTCCTGGAGGGTCGCCACCTTCAGCCCGTAGTGGCCCTTGCGCAGTGGGAGCCGGCTGCGGGGCGGGGTGACGGATGCGGTGCTCGCCGTGACGTCGCTCGTCGCGGGCATGGCCACGTTGACGGAGAGCAGCACGTCGTCCCGGGTGGGCGAGGGTGACGCGAACGGCGACGACGACGAAGTTTCCAGGGGATTGGGCTCGCCCAGTTCGAAGCTCGGGCTGGCCGAGGGCGAGGCGGGCTCCGAGGCCGGCGGCTCGATGGCGTCGGGGGACGGGGTGAGCAGCACGGGCGGGGGCGTCGGGCTTGCGGGCGCGTCGTCATCCGCCGCCGCGGGGGAGACCGTCAGCAGCGAACCGGCAAGGCACGTTGCGAGAAACAGCAACGTGGGGGAAGCACGATGCACGTGTTAACGGTAGGGGCTAGTGGGGCGAGAGTGACGGAGCCGCGCCCAAGTAGACCCGTCGAGCGTGGAGCTCAGGCGACTCGCGTCGGCGAGTCGCGCCTGAGCTCCACGCTCGACGGGGTCGGGCCTAGGTTCGCGGCCCGAGGTACTGCTGGAACCAGGACTGGGCCAGCCGTCCGGCCTGAGCCAGCGTGCCGGGCTCCTCGAACAGGTGCGTCGCGCCGGGCACGATCTCGAGCAGGCTGGGGCAGTGCAGGTGCTGCTGCGCCTGCCGGTTCAGGTTGATGACCGCGTGGTCCCGCCCGCCGACGATCAGCAGGGTCGGCGACTGCACCTTCTCCAGCCACGGCCCGGCAAGGTCGGGGCGCCCGCCGCGCGAGACCACCGCGGCGATGGCATCCGGCTCCTGCGCCGCCGCCACCAGGGCGGCCGCTGCACCGGTGGACGCACCGAAGTACCCCGTCGCCAGGCCGGCCGCCTCGGCGCACTGCTGCAGCCAGGCCGTCGCATGCAGGAGCCGGTCGGCCAGCAGCTCGATGTCGAAGACGTTCTGCCGGTTGTCCGACTCCTTGGAGGTGAGCAGGTCGAAGAGCAGGGTGCCGATCCCGGCCACCTGCAACTGCTTGGCCACCGAGACGTTGCGCGGGCTGAGCCGGCTGCTGCCGCTGCCGTGCGCGAACAGCACGACCCCGTGGGCATTCTCGGGGATGGCGAGATGCCCGGGCAGCCGATGCCCGTTGAAGGTGATCAGCACCTCCTCGTCGACCGCATCGGTGAGCTCCCGGCCGCAGTGATTGCGACGCGGATGCTCGCGCAGGATCCGGATCACGTCGGCGTCGGGCACCTGGTCGAAGTCCCGGTAGTGCTGCCCCACCGCGTAGAAGGGCTCGGGGGTCTCGAGGCAGACGACGTCGTCGGCCATGCCCCGCAGCCATTCGACGGCCTGCACCGAACCGACGGGCACCGCCACGGTGACGTGCGCGGCGCCCATGTGCCGCGCCACGCGGACGGCGGCGGCAGCGGTGGAGCCGGTCGCCAGGCCGTCGTCGACCTGCAGACACAACGACTTCATATGTTCCGGCGGGCAAGGTAAAAAGCTCGGAGCTTTCACCCTCGTCTACGCTGAATGAAACAACCTCAAGCTTGCCGCATGGGCTAAGGTCCTGCCGGATACTGAAAAACGCTGATCCAGCAGTTGTAAGGCCAGAGACAGAACCCATTATCGTCCCTGTATCACCCACAGGAATTAAGGTAAAATCAATGGCATTAGCTGCTGTTGCCGGGTCAATATCTGGGGCAGGGTCAGTAAGAACCTGGCACTGAGGCACAAAACCCTCAAGGGTTGCAAGAATATTGAATGAATTTTGATTGGTTGGCAGGTACATGAAGAAATAGCCATCTGTACCACTGGCAGCCTCGTTAACTGTTGTAACCAAATCCTCACCAGCCTCATAGGCACTGATCACTGCGCCTGGTAATGGACTCCGTGCTGTCATCCACTGTCCCTGCTACAGAGGTTGAGGGATAAAACACATCAAGCACTTTTTCAGTATCGGCAGCAACTTCGATACTCCAAACCTGGGTTACTTCTCCTTCTGCGGATACAACCACCTCGTATGTTCCAACAGGCAGGGTGATTGGTTCGAAATAATCCGCTGGTTCTGCTGTTGTATTCACTACGCTGCGAGACGCCACTTCAATCATACCGCAGGAACCATCCTCCTGTCTTATGCTGAAAAGCGCCGTATCATCAGGTGAACCCAGGCCTCTTACGGAACCGGTAAACGTTCCGGTTGCACCTGCTGGGGTCAAGTTAAAGTCCCTGATGTAACCCGCTATTAGCCCGTCTGAATCCAGCACCTTACATGCCGGCAGAAACCCATCCCTGGTTGCTACAATATTATACTTTTCCTGATAGAGTGACAGGTACATGAAGTAGTAGCCATTATCATTGCTTTTAGCACTTGCCGCTACTGTAACCTCATCCTTTGGATCCGGTGCTGCAGAATCATATATCTGGGCATTGACATCTGCTTCTTGCAGACGAGTATCTTCATTATCCTCTACAAAGCCTTCTACGGAATAGGTTACTGATTCGATGACCTTGATGGTCGGCTTCAGGAGCCACTTGCCGCTCTTTCCTGCCTTTACAATGGATTTGTTTGCATCAAAATCCAGGACCAGCTCGGTAGAGCCCTTGTGTTCAATATCAAACCCATTCACAAGCTTGATGCCCGTCTGATAACCGCTGGGCACTTTGAGTGGGATTTGTTCTTCTTCTCCCTCAAGAATCAAATAATTCGCATATTCGTGATCATCCCCCACGACATTTTTGTCACCATCCGGCTCTGATCCCAGTAAAAGCCGCATCTGGTTATAATGGCCGGCTTCAAGTTCAACAGCTCCCAAGTCAGCTATGACACCGTTAACCAGGTCCAGAAGGTTAAAGGTTTTGGGCAAATTCAGGTCAGGTCCGGTCAGTGTGTCCCACCCTGCTTTATCTTTATGTTTTACCGAAATCTCTTTAATAGTCACGTAGACAGCATCATACGTATTCTTTGGCGGAGGGCCATCTGTCAGGCCTATGCTTAAAAGGCCTTTTGTCCCGATTCCTGCACTTCCATCCGTACCGGATCCGCCCCCGCTGCAGGAGACAAGGGCTATGAGCATTAAAAACAAAGCTGAAACACCAGTTAACCTGTTCACCAGTTTTTTCATTTTTTCCGTCCTCCCTGAACATTAACCTGTACATTACCAGCTATACATAGCAATACATTGCGCCTGTTTAAAACCTGGTGATGCCCTGCATTTTTGTTGAAATTGCTCTTCTGATAGCCTGCAAAAAATGATGCCTTGTCTGCAGCTATCATACCTGTGTTCTCCGGCTCTGTTTCACGGCCTTTCGCTCACAGGTCTATAATCACTTTGCACGTATGAATGAGTTAAAACTATTTAACCGCTAAAATCTATTGTACCTTGGTACTAGTTTAGTGTTCTTTATAGGAAATTTTCGCCGGTACTGAAAAAAACATAATTGTGCGTCACAATTCAGACGCAGCCAACAGACTGTTCCCTGCTTTTCATAAAGAGTCCAAAAGCAAATAACATACCACTTTGAGGATTCGGCTTTAACAAAAGCATTCCCTGAAACAACCGCCTGAGAAACAGGGAACTTATCTTTAGTGCCGGCAGCACCAAGCACCCCTGAGTCAGCTTGTAATAGTGGTGATATTGTCTTTTCTGTAAACATCGTTTGCAGAAATAACGGATATAATCTGAAGTGGTGCATCCCTCCTGTTTTATCGGGAAGATACTCCTCCGGAAATAATAAACTTCATCACGTCGCCCGGATCTCCAGGCAGGGGAACCACCCGGTCCCTGTTGACAATAATGAGGTTGCCTGCAAAATTATAGGCTTGGGGAAGATAGACCGCGACGCTGTCACGGATGCCGATGGAATCAAGACTCTCACGGGTCGCAAAACCGATAACCCGTATATTACTCTCCCGGTTAATAACAACCTGAACAGGCCGGTTAAAACTTTTCTTGTCTCCGACAAAGGCATTGACCAGGTCCCTGATGGATGTGTAGATCATTTTGACCAACGGCAGCCGGGCAAATATCCTATCAACCAGATGAACTATGTTGCGTGTTAAAAAATTAGATGCCACAAAGCCAACCAGTATGACAATACCAATGGTGACGATAAAACCCAAGCCGGGAACGGGAAGATTAAGCACCCCGTCAATTCTGAGAAATACCCAGTAAATGACATAAACGGTAACAAACAGGGGTACGAGGAAGAGTAGTCCCTGCAGAAAATACTGGCTTATTCTTTTCATGGTTTGCCCTCTTTTTTTAGTGTTCTTATTATTTCAAAAATTCCGCTTTTCGCTCTCCGGGGGTCCGCGTCACCATCACTGTTCCGGAGTCAGCCCGGCGCCTGTCACCTGCGCTTTTCCGCTGGCGCTGTCAACCTTGACACTGACAGGAAGAAACCTCCTTACTATGTCAACGTTTGTCGTTAAATGGCTCGTTACCTTATCTGTTGTGAAAAAAGAATCTCCATGTGCCATGGCCATGTAAAGGATAAGCTGATCTGCCAGGTGACTGTCCAGTGTGGCCCCCGTCCCGTCAAAATCCCTGAAAGCCCGGCACACTTCATCAGCTACTTCTTCTGCGGGCCTGCCCCGTTTGCCCAAACCGCTGAAACCTGCATTCACATGTTCATAATCCGCCTCCAGGAAGATAAAATTGCCGGGACTGAGCGCATGGCATGCGGCTGGGTGCGTACGCAGATTTTCACTGTATGCTTCCAGACTTTTTTTCACATGGCCTATCTCCCGATGCGCTATATGATCAGGAAGATTGGCGCTGTACGCAGAAAGCTTCAGCTCCTTTAATACTCCCCGCCTTTGCAGCTGAACCATGCGCAGCTTCCGGCAGGGCTTTATATTCGCCCGGATCTCCCCGCCGCCTTTCGGATAAAACCCCCAGCGCACCAGCTTAAGCTCCACCTCTGCGCCCATCTTTCGCAAGGCGGGCAGAAAAATATCAGCAAGGTAGTGAAAAGGCGGGCTGAACGGCACATGTGTCCCACCGGTAATGGTAATTTCAGAAGTTTGCGCTGCAAACAGCAGGGGCGGCAGCACCGCGCTGAAAAGCATACAGGCCGCACCGGCCGTGGAAATGTCGAAGCGATACTTCCCGCCTTTTATGGTACGTGGCAGAAAGGAAAGGCTGGTGGAATGCTTGTGAGCGCCTTTTACCTCTGCAGCCGTAATATCGGCCAGGGCCAGCACTCCTGCCAGGTGCTGTGTCTTCAGCCCCGGCTGGGTCCGGTTGGCCCTGATCTTATCAATCTCAACCGGCTGGCGAAGCAGTGCGGCAAGGGCCAGGGCGGTGCGCAGTATCTGTCCTCCGCCCTCACCAAGGCTGCCGTCAATATGAATAGGCACAGGCATAGCGCTTTTTATCATAACCTTTGAATAAGATAAAGCAGCGTCTCAATGCGGTTTTTTTGTTTGATCTCCCTGAACGTATCGAGCATCTCTCTTCTGTTTTTACTGCCCCTGAGAGGAGATATATAAATGCATCCCTTGCCTGCAGTTTGCTTTAGCGTTTCCCCGGCATGTTTAATCAGGGAAGGGACATGCCCGGCAGGGAAACCCTCCCCCAGAACAAAATTAGCGGTAATTTCAACATGCTGGAACCTTCTGTTTATGTTGAGCATGTGATTGAAAGCCTTAAGCGTTTCCGCAGCATGTACCGGCTTTTTCAGAAATTCAAGGGTTTCATTATCAAAAGATTCCAGCCCAATGTTCACGTATGTATAAAAAGGAAGATGGTCCAGGTTCGTCCAGAAGCTATTCTCCTTTTGCAGAAAAGAATCCGGGCTGCCAAAGAGAAAAAGTCGCGGCTCCAGCATAAATGACTTTCCAATGGAAAATATTTCATATGCCTGCTCCGCAGCATACAGAATATCATCTGCACCCGCCCCGAGTGCATCATGCTGGCCAAGGTAGATGCTGTTGTAATTATGCAGGTCCGGCCCGAATAATTCCTGCAGCGCCTGGAGCTGTTCTCGTATTTCACCCCTGCTTCTGCTTACCAGGTCCATCCCGGACTTCACCTCGCAGAAAGAACAGTTGTACAGGCAGCCTTCTGACATCATAACCGGTATGACATCATAGTCCACATGCCTGCAGTCAGGGGGCAGCACACTGACTTTTGCCTTCAGTATCCGGTGAAGCCTGTCAGCCCTTTGGCGCAAATGGTCTTGAGTGCTGCCTGCAACAGAGGCCAGAAAATCTTTAATCTCCCGTTGTTCCCTGTCAGGAGGTCTTTGTGAAATTGACCCAAGCAGGGATTCGAGCTCTTCCAATCTCTGGAATGCCGAGGCAACGCCCGGCCGGGCAAAAGGATCTTCCCTGAAAAGGGTGTTGGTTGGATAGGCGGGGCAGGGCAGGTAATATTCGCCGAACAGATCAACAACCCCGCTGTAATAGCTGCCGGTGGAATAATATACCCAGTCATTGCCAAGCGTCCGTTTAAGCCATTCGGCGGGATGGGGCCACTCCGGGCTGGTTCCGGCAATATATTTTACTTCGCCGTTGAGATTGAACTGAAAACGGAACGCGTCATATTCCACCTCGGAATACTGACCATAGCGGACAGGATAGCTCGACTTACCATATTTTCTCGGACCCTCCCTGTTCAGGGTGACCCGCATATTTTGCAGCCTGCTGGTTATCATCGTTCCATAAGGGAGCATTCCCGGAGCAATTAAAAATAAGGCAGAGAATACTGCGGGAAGGGAAAAGATCAAGCCGGTGTCGTGTCACGAACCTTTACGGCAAAAAACCTTGCCCAGCGGCTCAACTTCTCCGGACAAAGACCCTGCGCAGATCATCAATGATCAGATACACTGACGGCACTATGACCAGGGTTATGATTGTGGCGAATACAATACCGTAACCGAGGCTGATGGCCATGGGGATGAGAAACCGCGCCTGCCTTGAGGTCTCGAAGATCATGGGCGTCAGGCCCCCAAATGTAGTGACCGTCGTAAGCAGAACCGGCCGGAATCGATGTATTGCCGCATCATGGATCGCCTCGCGAACCATGATCCCCTGCTTGCGCCGCCTGTTGGCAAAGTCAATCAGGACCAGCGAATCATTAACCACCACGCCGGACAGGGCGACAATGCCGAAAAGGCTGAGAACACTGAGACTGTATCCCATGATAAGATGCCCAATGACCGCGCCCACCAGGCCGAAGGGTATGGAGATCATGATAATAGCCGGCTGGATATAGCTGTTCAGGGGTATTGCCAGCATGGCATAAATAATAATGAGAGCAATCATGAGACCGCGCAAAAGGCTCTGGACACTTTCCTTCCTGTCAGCCTGGCGGCCCTCGAAACTGTAACTCAGGCCAGGATAACGTGCCTGCAACTGGGGCAGGATGTCAGCGATCAAGGCTTCCATGACCTGGCCCGCCTGGCTGCGGGGATTCACATCAGCCGAGACATTTACCACCCGTCGTCCGTGCCGCCGCTCGATGCTTGTATCGGCCCGGCCCCGCTCCAGCGCAACAACTTCTTTCAGCGGCACCTCACCGCCGTCAGGCGTCCTGAGGATCATTTCTTCGAGGTGATATTCGGAAATCCGCTGTTCCCTGGGCAGACGCACCATGATCTTTATCTCGTTGCGGCCCCGCTGCTGCCGCAGTGCCTCTGCACCGTAGTAGGACTGGCGTATCTGCCGTGCAATGTCGGCTGCCTGCATTCCCAGACTCTGTCCTTGGGGCAGAACCTTGAAATCAATCTGCTGCTTCCCCGGGGAAAATCCATCATCAACATCGATGACATTTGGATAATAGCTTAGTGCATCGGCCAATTCCCCGCTGGCAGCCTCCAGGACAGCAATATCACGATGACTCAATTCCAGGGAAAGGGCTGCACCCCTTCCGGGGCCCCCGGCATCCGACTCGAATTTGATCGACTCAAGTCCGGCGATGTCGCCTGTCGCCTCCCGCCATATCTGGGTTAGTCTTGCTGTTGAAATAGGACGCCTGTCCGGCGGCGTCAGGTAGATACGCACCTCGGCCTGGTTGTTGCTCACCCGGGCGAAAATGCCTTCCATCAACTCCTCGCCGCCGTTTTTTTCAGCCACCTCCCTTCCTTTTTGCACCAGGAGTTCCTCAACCTCTGTGGTGCGTTTTACCGAGGTGCCAAACGGCAGGACGGCGGTGACGATAGCATAGTCTGACTCCACCTTGGGAAAGAGCTCAAAGCCCATACGGCCGCTTTTTACAAAGCCAAAGGCCAGCAGCAGAATCAGCGCTCCTGTTGAAAAGGAAACATAACGCCAGCGGAGGACAAAGCTGAGAAAGGGACCGTAGCGGGTGCGGACCAGGTGGATAAAAAAGTTACTGAAGCGCTGCTGCAGGCTGTGCAGGTACCCCAGGATACCGGTCGTTGAATTTTCCGCCGCTTTCCGGTGACCGAGATGGGCAGGCAGGATAAAGAGGCTTTCAACCAGCGAAATAAAAAAGACCGTTACAACGACAAGCGGTATCTCCCTGAATATCTTGCCCATGAAGCCAGGTACGAAAAAGAGGGGCATAAAGGTCACCATGTTAGTCAGGACACTGAAAATGACCGGCATGGAAATTTCCCCGGCTCCGGTTATTGCCGCTTGCAGCCAGCCCATGCCCTGCTGGCGGTTGAAATAGACGTTCTCGCCGACTACGATGGCATCGTCAACAACAATCCCGAGGGTCACGATAAAGGCAAACATGGAAACCATGTTGAACGTGACGCCGATCAACGGCAGGATCAGCAGGGAGCCGAGAAATGAGATTGGAATGCCGAGGCTGACCCAGAACGCGAGCCGTGTCTCAAGAAAAACGGCCAGCAGGAGAAAGACGAGAGCCAGGCCGAAATAGCCGTTGGTGAGCATCAGGTTGAGGCGCTGGCGGTAAATCTCGGAACGGTCGTTCTGCGTTACCAGGTCCAACCCTTCAGGCAGGGTCGCATTGATTTCCTCAACCTGGCGGTGAACCGCATCGGCCACGGTGATCGGCGACTGATCACCTATACGGTAAATCTCCAGCATGACCGCCGGCCTGCCGTTAAAGGTGGCGAAGCTGTCGGTTTCTTCAAAATCATCCCGGATCACCGCTATATCTTCCAGGAACAGCTCGGTGCCGTCAGTTGAAGAGATCACCGGTATCCTGCCGAAATCGCGGCCGAAATCACGCCTCTCCGAAACCCTGACAAGAACGTCTCCCCCTGCGGTCTTGATCGATCCACCGGGAATCTCCACCGCACCACGGCTCACAGCACGGGCGATCTCATCCAGGGTCAGGCCATGGGTCCGCAGAACCTCCTGGGGGATTTCAATGCTGATCTCATAATTACGCACCCCTTGCAGTTCCACCTGTGAAATATCCGGATCAAGAAGAAGCCTGTCCCGAACGCTCTCGGCAACCTCCCGCAAAACCCACTCAGACTGATCCCCGTAAAGGGCCAGGGAAACAACATAGCGCTTTCTGGTCGGCACAGTTACCTGCGGATCCTCAGCATCCTCCGGAAATGAGGTAATGCGGTCTACTGCATTCTTAATCTCCTGGGCAATCTGCGATACGTTCTCGCCCTCGATGATTTCTACCGAAACAGTGCCCGATCCCTCGCGGGCTGTGGCGGTTATTTCCTTGATACCTTCAAGGTCCTGAATGGCCTCTTCAACTGCCAGTATGGTGCCGCGCTCTACCTCTTCCGGACTGGCACCCGGATAACTCAGCGATATGGTAACCAGATCAAGCTCGAAATCAGGAAAGACATCCTTGCGGATGTTCTGCCCCATAATCAGCCCGCCGATCAACAGGACCAGCATGAGCAGGTTTGCCGTAACAGAACGCCCGGCCATCCAGGCTATGGGTCCGCGCCTGACGGTTTCAGGGCTGCTGTTGTCGGGTGTTGTCATGGTTTGTCCTGCTCTTTGCTCTCCGGTATTGTTCCGGTAACTTCAGGTTCTTCAGCCCCGCTTTGTTCCCGGCGAAGCTGCATCCCGTCAACCGGTGCAGCCAGGGCCGAGATGACCAGGCTATCCTCAGGCTGCAGACCATCCTGCACAAAAACAAACTCCTTATCACGCCAAAGTGTCTCCACCGGGCGGATAGCCAGTTTTTCTTCCTTGTCCAGGATCCAGACCTGGTTGTCATTACGCAGAGCAAAGCGGGGAATGCGGTACACATCCGGCAGGTCGGCGCCCCCGATCAACACCCGGACATATTCTCCGATCAAAAGGGGCGGCCGCCTGCCATCCTGCACCCTCAGATCAAGAGGGTCTTTGACTTCCACCAGCAACCGTGCCATGCGTCCTTCCTGTGAAAGATCGGCCAGCAAACGGATAACTCTCCCCTGGCGCACACTGCCTTCACGGTAATAGATCGTTGCCGGGGCCCCTTCTTCAACATAATCCTTGGGGATCTTGACCCATTTGAGATGTTCCACGGGTACAGAAACCTGCACCCAATACGCATCTGTTCCCACCAGGTCGGCCAGTTTTTCCTGGGATGAAACCTGGGAGCCCAGATCCACATACTTATTGAGCACCAGACCATTAAACGGTGCTGCAACCCTGGTTCTGGCCAGATTAATTTGAGCCAGCTCCAGCTCAGCCTTTGCCGCTTCAACATCGACCTGGGCTTTTTCCAGGTGCGGTTTTCTCAGGGCAAGCTCACTTTCCACCTGCTCATTTCCCTTGTCACCATAAAGCAGGTTCCATTCCCGCCGGGCCACATCCTGTCTGCCCAATTCAAGCTTATAGGCATATTCAGCGTCAGACAGGCTGCGCAGCTTTTGCTGCAGGGCCAGTTCGTAGTCTTTCGGATCAATCTGGAGTATAAGGGCGTTTTCCTGCAAAAGTCCGCCTACAGTAAACTCGGGACTGATATTTATAATCTCGCCAGCCACCGGTACCCTGAGCACCATTTCCCTGGCCGGGATAACCGATCCCATTGCAGGGACAGTCACTTTGTGCGTTTCCAGCTGCAGCGGAACCGTTTTAACCAGGGGCGCCATTTTGACCGGCGGCCGCCTGTTGACCTTCGGTTTTGTATGCATCAGGTATCGCGCTCCTGCTATCCCTGCCGCGATAAGCACTATACTGAGGACAATTCGGACAATGGGTTTTGGTGCAGCAGGCCCCTGCCCTTCTTTTGGTGTGTTTGCGCTGCTTTTCATTATTCTAATCCCGTGTTGCGGTTTTCATCATTGACCGGCGCTTCCAGTTCATCGGTCCAGCTGCCGCCGATTGCCCGGTAAAGATTTATCCTGGCTACCAGCAGATCCGCTCTCCTGGAAATCAAATCGAGCTCGAGATTCTGCACGGAAAGCAGCTGGGTCAGCACCGGCAGGTAATCAATGAGGCCATTCGTATAGCGGAAGCCAGCCTCTTCCAGAGCGGTCTGTGCGGCCTTCAGCTGATTCTCAATTCCTGTAATATTCTCACGTAATTTCTCCTCGCGGATCAGGGCGCCTTCAACTTCCCGGACCGCGTTCAAAACCGTCCGCCTGTATTCGGCAAGCTGCTCCTGGACAGCTGCCTCTGCAAAGGACACTTCTGCCTTGCGACGGCCGCCGTCGATTAATGGGGCTGTTACGCCGGCCGCAAGGTTAAGCAGCCAGTTGTCAAAAAGCTGGTCCAGTTCATTGCTGCTGTATGCTGCACTTCCTGTCAACCGCAGGGCCGGAAGGCGGTCAGCCCGCGCAGCTGCAAGGTCCTGGTCCGCCGCTGACAGGCGGAGATAGGCGGCCAGGATATCCGGCCGGAACTCGAGAAGCTGGGCAGGGAGGCCTGCAGCAGGAGGCGCATGAAGCTCCGGTAGTGTATCTCGCTGGAAGTCGGGGTTGTTATAGGGTTGGCGCCCCATCAGCAGCGCCAGTTCATTAAGCTGCAAACGCTCCTCCAGCTCAATCAGCGGCAACAGGGCCTTTACACGTTCCACCAGCTGTTTCTGCTGCATGACATCAAGCGCGGATGCCTGTGACTTCCTGAAGCGCAGATCGACAAGATCCAGGTATGTTTCATTTGCATTAAGCTGGCGCTGCAGCAGGATTTTCTGCTGCCGCTGGGAAATAATGCGGACCCAGCGCTCGGAAACCTCTGCGGCTATGGTTATGGCGGCCGCGTTCAAGTCATGGCGCGTGGCTGCCGCAGCAAAGCTTGCCGACTGTGTCTCGGCCCTGACCCGGCCCCAGAGATCAACCTCGTAACTGGCGATCAAACCCAGGCTGTAGTTCTCGTTGTCAGTCGACTCCGCTGAAGAGTCCCCTGTTGTGCCTCTGCGGGCATAGGAAGCACCCGCCTCTCCGCTCACGGCCGGCATGAGGTCTGCACCTGCCTTGACTGCAAGGGCCTTTGCCTTTCCAAGGCGGGCCCAGTATGCCGCGAGCGTCTGGTTGCCTGACAGGGCCTCTTTGACAACGGTGTTCAGTTCAGCATCGTCAAAAGTTTCCCACCACCGCTGCCGGGGATCAGATACTGTATCTTCAATGGAGTACGATGCCGGGACCGGCTCTATCTCCTGGGGCATCCTGGACGCCGGCCCAAATGGCGTGCATGAGGACAGGGCCTGCGCCAGAAAGACCGGAAGCAAAAGCCTGAGCAGCTTGCCTCCCATGCCTGGCGCTAAGTTTCCACCCAAGAGATATCCTGTTGTCTTGCCTTGCAACCCTGTTTGCTCCGCCTGAATCTAAATAAACGACCTGTTTCACTGTCTGAAACAAGCCAGGAATTATTTGTTGTTACTGTATATGTTTGTATTACTTGTCACGTACTCTCGCAGCAATATTTCATTATTTTTGTTGATGTACGTTATGGGCCAATAGTTTACAAGAAAAACATTTCCTGCAGCAAAACATGGCTTCACTTTCCGCGGTAATGCAGCCCCGCAACTGCAGTTTTTGTTGCAATCAGGCCGCCAGGTAAAAAAATGTACCCTGCTGCTGCTCAACGCAACATTTCCAGGGTGATCAATATATCAATATCCTTTCCAACCACGCCCATGTTGTAGAATTTACCGTCCCCTACATGATATTCCAGTCGGTCAATTATCAGCCTCGAATCCAACCCGGCCACCGTTTCACCCGGTTTTAATGGATTTTCCTTCTGACCATGATAGGTAAATTCAAGGGCCAGGTCCTTGCTGACATCCTTAATGGTCAGGGTGCCTTCAACAATGTATTTGTTATCCCCGGCAGGAGACACTTTTGAAGAGGTGAATGTCATCAACGGATATTTGCCGGCATCGAAAAAATCCGGGGAGCGCAGATGGGTATCGCGCTTGCCGACCCTGGTATCCACGCTGTCAACCTTGATGACAAAATCAAATTTGCTCTTTGCCGGGTTCTCCGGATCAAAGTACACGTCACCGGTAAACTCGGTAAACTGACCACGCACCGCGGCGTAAGTATGTTTAACCTCAAAGTAGAAATTTGTATGCACAGGATCCAACTGCCACTGTTGGGCAAAGCCCTGAAGCGGCGCCATTACCAATAGAAGCAGGAGCACCAAAAGTATTCTTTTCATGACAAACCTCCTCTTCGGGATGAGATATTTACAACCGTTTTGAGCCTAGATTCTATACTTTTTTGACAAGGTATGGCTGAAATTATGCTTTGTAAAGCGGGCAGGGGAAAAATAGTCCTGCAATCACCATTTATCAAGCAAAGAGTTTACGTAGCCAGATACGCAGTATAAAGAGACAATTAAGGATAAAGAGTGTCATGGCCGCGACCCGGGGCAAGCCGGATTTAAATGTATCACTGACAAACAGGATATGGCCCGGCAGTAACACCATAACCAGCGTAGCTCCCAGGCGATGAAAGAGAAGCCACCAGCTGCGCTTCATTTTTATAAAATTTCTGAAAACAGCAGTAACGGAAAGGCTAAATAGAACAACAAACAGGCCAATGCCAACAAATTCAGGATAATATTTTTTCTCAAAGGTATAGGGAGTGAAATTTTCCGAAGCCTTGATGAGCAAAGGATGTGCAGTCACAAGGCATGCTATGATTACTCCGTTCAGTCGATGCAGCAAAAACAGAAATTTATACGAAAAAATCCTTTCAAGAATTTTAAAATGTGACGCAATCACTATCTGGTAAAAGATAAGCAGCACGACCGTGATGCCTATCACCTTGCCATAGCGAAGATATATTTTCAGCTTCCCGAACTTGTAAAGTATGGAGAACGATTCGTAATGAAAGGGTATGGCCCAGCCCCCTGCAAGTAAAAGCAAAGCCGCACAAAAAACAAGCAATCCGAAAAGGAAGCGCTGCTCTTGTGAAAAGGATTTTGCTGGGGGCATTTTTATGGCAACTCTTAGTTTACGCTTCCAATCAGTTATGAGATGTCTTCGAAAGCCTTTGCGGATGGACTGTTAGCAGCATGCGCACCTTCTGGAATTTATACACATACTAAATCCCCTACTTATATGCGCTGTGGTTATTGCTTAGCGACGTTTTAATCATTTATCCTAGCCCGTACAAGAATGTAAACGAAAAAAACTGGAAGTAAATTCCGTTTACGCCTCTGGCAGAAGAAATAAAAAACCCAATAGAAGGTTTAATTCTAATGATTTGATTTTATTGCTTTTTGTTTCTTTGCAATTCTTATTGATAAACCTGCCGGTTCCTGGCATGGAGTATGCATAAAATCATAAAGGGTTCATCCCGGAAAGGAACAGGAGGGTTTTTATGGTTGGCGGCTTTACCAGTGGCTGCCATAAATAAGGAGGGAGACAATGAAAAAAGTACATATCGTTTTACTGTTATTCATTTTTATCGGTCTTGCTTTAAACGTGCAGGCAGCCAACGTATTCTTTGATCCCAGCATGACAGAATTAAAGGTTATGCCCGGTGAAACCGGAAAAGCCGCACTTAAGGTCACCGGCTCTGCCAGAATGAATTATTCACTCTCTTTTAAAGTCGGGTCAAAATTTGGAAACGGCAATATTCCTCCCGGATGGCTGATCCCTGCCGATGTCAGTCTTACTTCCCCCTTGGGAGGGTCCTCTACCTCAACAATGGACCTTGTTGTAAATATTCCACCGGATGCTGAAGCCGGGACTTACTCAGGTCAACTCCTGCCGGAAGACCTCGGAAGCAGCGAACGGATTATCAGCAGTGGCGTTACTCTTTCCATAGAAGTTGCTGCTCCCCGGACAGCCTGCTCAGGCCTGCCCGAAATTTCAGCAATAGCATTAGAACCTTTTAATGTTTGGGCCCCGACAGACCGGGATGTTGAGATCAATATCTCCGGTGCCATCTCCGTTGCTGAAGGATGTGAAGTAACAGCATGGTACACAATGCAGAGCAATAACGGTCCTGTCCAGGGAGATATTTCCATTGGCTCTGGCGGTGTTTTTGAGGAAAAGGCAAAGGTTAACGTTTCCCGGAGCGGCACAGACAAGTTCGGGCGCGTATTCAATGGAACGGTTTTTGCCGAGGACGCCGAGGGCAATCAAAACAGTGTAAACTTTAGTGTTACGGTTTTGCACGACAGAGGCAACAAATTAGGAAAGGCAAATTAGTTTCTTCTTCAACACTTCACAAACGAAACAGTATGATTTTATTGCGTTTTTTACACAATGCGATTTGTGCCGGGCAGCCAACCAGTTCCTGGCACGCAAAATGCAAAAAATGGTTCCGACTTAATCGGCAAAGGAGCACAAAGCATTTTATTGCTGGCAGTTTTCACCAAGAGCTGGCATAAATTACGGAGGAAGACAATGAAAAAAGTACAGATCATCATAATGGCATTCATTTTTATCGGTCTTGCGTTGAACGCGCAGGCTGCCAGCGTGTCCTTTGATCCCAGTTCGGTATCACTGAAGGTTGCACCAGGCGAAACCGGAAGGACCGCTATCACGGTTAACGGATCTTCTAGAACGACTTACTCGCTGACCTTCATGGTCGGCTCAAAGCGAGAAAACTGCAACATTCCAAACGGATGGTTGACCGCCGCTTACTTATGGTTGGATTCAACACCGGATGGCACATCTTCCACCACAATGAATCTTATCGTGAGTGTCCCGCCGGAAGCCAGACCTGGCACTTACTCAGGATTACTCCTCCCGGATGATATGCGCAGCAGCGAAGCGATTTCGAGCAAAGGCGTTACTGTTTCCATAGAAGTTGTTGCTCCGCAGACTGCCAGTGCAGGCCCTCCTATTTTATAAGATATAGAAATAGCAGCTCTGAAAATCTGCCCTCTGCAGATTTTGCCTTTAAAACAGAAAAAGGCCGCAATTTTTAGAATTGCGGCCTTTTTCTTTCTATGACGCAGCAAGCCCAATTCATAAAATTGCATCAACATGGCACTAGAAGTATATAATGTTTACTTGTATCAGATACCTGGCATGATGTATAAATGCAAATATGTGCTTACTGATTTCATGTTGTTAGTGCTGCCCCTTATGGCAGGTATATAAAAAATTTGCACAGAATTTATCCTGCTTCATGCTGAATGCAAATCAACCCGCTTAAAGCATTAAATGGTAAAGGACATGCGGTTATCCATTTTTGCCAGACTTGTAATCGGTTATCTGGTGCTTTTCAGTATGCTTGCCGGCGTCAGCCTCTATTTCATTTACCATCTCAGCCAATATAACACGATAACAAGGTCAATACTCGTGAACGATACATCCCTCCTCGAATACTCCAACCAGCTCACGGATGCCCTGCTGTCCGAGGTTCGTTCTGAGCGAAAATATGTCGTGCTTAAGGATGAGAAACTCTATGAGAGTTATCTGCAGGTAAAAGACGAGTTCACTCAAATTCTGCAAAAGGCTCTTGCACGAGCAAGTTCAGAGGAGTTGAAACATTTTTTCTATACAATGAATGTCCAGCACGAGAAGTTTAGTCGAATGGTCAAGGCGGAGCGTGAACAGATCAGATCTGCCCGGCCATACTTGTCAGAACAGTATGCGGAAGAGAAAAAAGAAATCTCCGATGACATGATCGAGCAACTCAAAAAAATCAGGCAGACAAGTGAAAAAAATATATTCACCAAGATTATTCTTTTAAACGAACGCGGCGATAGAGCAAGAAATGTTGCCGTAATGATTTCAGCCTTCGCCTTATCAACCTGCCTGATAATTGCTTTCATTATCACCAGGAGTATTAAAAAGCCATTGGATGTGATGAAAGCAAAAACAATAGAAATTTCTCATGGAAATTTCAGGGGTGATCTTGAGGTCAAGTCGCCGCCAGTGATTGCTGAACTGGCTGCAGCTATCAATACCATGTGTTATAAACTGCAGGAAGTGGATGACATAAAGTCCGGTTTCTTTTCGCATATGTCTCACGAATTGAGAACTCCGCTGGCCTCCATAAAGGAGGGGACCACAATGCTTCTTGATGGTCTGGGAGGAGAGATATCTGAAAAGCAGCAGCGCATCCTTACAATTATTATTCAGGAAAGTAATCGTTTGATAGATCTGGTTAATGCACTGTTGGATCTCTCCAAAATGGAAGCTGGCATGTTGACATATCACTTTACAACGACAGACCTTTTTTTTCTGGTAAAAGAATCCCTGGATACCCTGGCACCTTTAGCTGAAGCAAAAAATATATCCATAGTTAACAAGGCAATGGCCCTGCAGAATGTTACGGTAGATCAGGAGAGGATACTGCAGGTTTTTCGTAATATTATCGGAAACGCTATCAAGTTTACCCCGGAAAAAGGTTCAATAACGATTGAAACGCATGAAAAGGAAAATTTTGTTGAGGTTGCGGTACATGACAATGGTGTTGGTATACAGGAGGAAAATCTGGAGAGAATATTTCACAAATTTGAACAGATAATTCCGGCAAAAGGGGAAAAGATAAAGGGAACCGGTTTGGGGTTGGCTACTGCCAAACAGATAATCAGCGCTCATGGAGGAAAGGTGTGGGCAACAAGTCAGGCAGGAAAAGGAAGCACATTTTATTTTACTGTGCCGTTAGCTGCATAGTTGCAGGTTTAAATATTGTTGCTTGTGCGCCAGTACAAGACAAAATAACTGTATTTAGATCGCATCAGCAACTGGAGCAGTACAGGGAAAGCATGGCGGCCGGTTTTTTTGAAACCATTATTAAACAAAGCGAACAGATTCTTGCCGAAAATGAAACCGCTCCACCTGCGGATGTGGCCCTCTATGTTTTGGGGGAAGTGTATGCACACCATGATTTTGAGGGCAGGGATTATGTTCTGTCGCAATATTATTTTGAGGAGCTTATAGAAAATTTTCCTGATTCCACACTTGCCTCAGAGGCAAAAACCTATATCAGTTTATTTGAAGCCATAGCCGCCCAGAAACAGGAGGCCGCTGCTATTGAAGAAAAATTATTACACAAAGATGAAAAAGAGGAGGCCGAGGTCCCAAAATCACCGCAAAAAGAGATTACAGTAGGCAAAGAGAAGAAATCAGAATCAGTGAGAGCGCCTCGGAAGGTGGTTGAAAATCATAATTTTGCCGAGGCCGCACAAAGAAATTTGCAGATTGTCGAGGAGCTTGGCCACAAAAAACCGGCTGATGAGGCACTTTATAATCTTGGCCTGATATACGCCCATGTTGACAACCCGACAAAGGATTACAAGAAATCGAAGCTCTACTTTCATGTATTGACCACGCAATTCCCGGACAGCGAGTTTGCCGAAGAAGCGCAAATATGGCTTGGACTTTTTGAAACAATAGAAAAAATGCAGCAGATTGATGTTGAAATTGAGCAGCAGAAAAAACAGCTCAACCGCTAAATAATTTTCCGTTATGGCACACGCTAAAATACTGGTTGTTGATGACGACAGAAACCTCTTGGATCTTATTCGCATGCGGCTGGAAGCTTCAGGTTATGAGGTCTTCGCAGTCGATCATGAAAATAAGGCAAAAGAAATTGCCGCAAAAGAGATATTTGATGTTGCTGTTATTGATTTGCAGCTTGTCAAACAGGACGGCCTTCAATTAATGGAGGAACTCCATCTCATTCAACCGGAAATGCCGGCAGTCATTCTGACTGCTCATGGAAGTATAGAAAGCGCAGTTGAAGCCATGAAGCGCGGCGCCTTCACCTACCTGACTAAACCGTTTGATTCCCGGGAACTAATGCTGCAGATTGAACGAGCAAGAGAAAGAAGTCAGCTGACTACTGAGATCAGCCGGTTAAAGGAACTCCTGGAGGAAAGATTTAATTTTGCCAATATTATTGCCAAAAGTGAACCGATGCGGAATGTTCTTGACCAGGTTTCACAAATAGCCGGCACAGAATCGAATGTTGCCATTTACGGCGCCAGCGGCACCGGCAAAGAACTTATCGCAAAGGCGATCCATATTTCCAGCCCCCGGAAAAATTTTCCCTTTCTGGCAATGAACTGTGCTGCCATACCTGAATCTCTGCTGGAGAGTGAACTTTTTGGCTTCGAGAAAGGGGCCTTTACCGGTGCGGTGAAAACAAGCAAAGGACTATTCAGCAGAGCTGACAAAGGCACTGTATTTCTCGACGAGATAGGTGACATGTCTCTTCCTATTCAGGCAAAATTATTGCGGGTTCTCCAGGAGAGAACATTTGTTCCATTGGGAAGCAACAATCAAGTCTCTGTAGATGTACGTATTATCGCTGCAACCAATAAGGACCTGAAGGAGGAGGTGAAAAAAAGGGCTTTCCGTGAAGATCTGTATTACAGGATCCATGTCATACCTATTCAACTCCCTCTTTTGAAGGACCGAAAGGAGGATATTCCACCGCTTGTTGAACACTTTATTAGTAAATATCGTGACCTGATGGGGAAAAAAGTGAAAGCCATCACCCCTGCTGCAATGCAGAAAATCATGCTCCATGACTGGCCCGGCAATGTCAGAGAACTTGAAAATACAATTGAATATGCCATCGCCATGACAAGCAGCGATACGCTTACAGATGATCTTATCCTGCGTACGAAGACCGGCCAGGAGGAATTGCTCACCCTGCAGGAGGCACGCGCCGGTTTCGAAAAAAAATATCTCCAGAATCTTCTTAAAATCACCGGCGGCAATGTCAGTAAAGCTGCAGAATTAGCTGGAAAATACCGGGCTGACCTGTATTCTCTCATGAAAAAGCATGATATTGCTCCCCGGGATTTCAAACCCTGAATGCAAAATTACAGCCTTCTTTCATAAAAGTTTTCTCATCAAGCGAGCATTTCCTTCACATCCTGATAGCCTGAAACGACTGGGGCTCTTTTCCTCCATAAATTTTTTTCCTTGAAATAACAAGCTGTTAATTTTACCTGAAGGCCATAAGTAAAAATAATTTACTCGGTGTATTGTATTTCATACATGCCTGCTAACCGTTTAATATTCATGAGAATAATTATCATTCACGTTTATTTCTGTTTCTCAACTGTATGAAATATCATTCACAAAGAGAGGCAGAAATTTGAGGCTATTCCCTTCCTTCCTGGTTTTTTCTCAAACTAAACAGTTAGTTATCCTGGTTTTTTCACGGTTGGCACCCTTCTTGCTATCTACTCACAAGTACACGGTAATGCCGGGTTCCGTACGACACTCAATAACCATATACATTGACATCATTTCCTAAATTCGTCCCGGCACTCAACTAATAACACTAAATAATGCAAAACCAGAAATAGCTGCGGAGGAAAAATGAAAAAAATATCAATTGGGTTAATCTGTATCATCGCCCTGGGGGCAGTAGCCGTCTGGGCATCAAACGCATTGGCTTACTCCACGTCTGCCAATTGCAAAAATTGTCATGATATTAATGGCCCAGGCGCGGCTATTCACGACGACCACAACGATTTTATTAATCAATGTAACGTCTGTCATCAATCAACGGGAGACACCCCAGACATTAATAGTAGCGGAAATACTTTGGGATACGGCTGTACAGGATGTCATGAACCACTTGGCCTTTGGCGGCATCACTACGCTTCAGGGATCACTAGCTGTAACGGTTGTCATGGAAATCCAGATCCGGTGGTGCTGGAAAGCAATATACCCCCCTATTATGGAACCACGGCCACAACGATTGATGATCCTTGTCAAAGTACAGCCCCACCAGGCGAAGACGGCAACAATGATGGCTTTGGCCTCGACAATGACGGCGATATGCAGGATGAGCGCTCTCAATTGCAGAATAAGATGCGTGCGATGAGCATCCTGCGGGCGCGCTTGTATGAAATTGAAGAAGAGAAACAGCACAACGAGATTGCCGAAGAAAGGCGTTCCCAAGTGGGGTCTGGCGATCGCTCAGAAAAAATCCGCACCTACAACTACCCGCAGTCCCGCATCACAGATCACCGGATCGGGTTCACCAGTCATAACCTGAGTGGTATGATGGATGGGGCCCTGGATGAAATCCTGGACGAATTGGCTACCTACCACGAGGCTGAGAAATTAGCTGCAGCAGGGCTTAGAGAAGATTAAGAGGTACTTTTCTCTGTGAACTTTCAGAGCTTTTCCCCCATGAGAACAAAAACGCTCTCAACTGCATTGGCGCATATCCGGCAGTATATTGCAGGGCTCACAGAAACCCCCAGCCTGGATGCTCAGGTTTTGCTGGCGTATGTGTGCAAAAAAGACCGCACCTGGATATTGGCTCACCCAGAATATGAACTCAGCGCGGAAGAAACCCTGCGAATGGCAGAGGCTTTGGCTCGGATCTCTGCCGGGGTCCCGTTGCCCTATGTGATTGGGGAGTGGGAGTTTTATTCACTGCTCTTCAAGATCACGCCCAATGTCCTCATCCCCCGCCCGGAAACTGAACTCCTGGTAGAAACTGCTGTCAGATGGCTTCGGAACAATCCTCAGAGAACCTGTGCTGCTGAGGCTGGTACCGGCTCTGGTTGTATTGCGATCAGTATTGCGGTCAATGTGCCGGGAGTGCAAATCACTGCCACAGAAATTTCTCCTGAGGCCGTTGCGGTTGCCGAAAAGAATGCAGTCATGCACCAGGTTGCTGACCGGGTACACCTGATTGAAAATGATTTGCTGTCAGGCCTCTCTGGTCCTTTTGATCTGATCTGTGCCAATTTGCCGTATATCCCCAGTGCAGTATTGCGGCAGCTCCCCATCTATCTTCGGGAACCGACCCTGGCGTTGGATGGTGGGGAGGATGGGCTGAACGTGATCGGGAGATTGTTAGAACAAACCGCCCAGAATCTTGCATCAGGCGGGTTGGCGTTACTGGAGATCGAAGCCGGGCACCCAGAAGCAGCCAAAGCGCTGGCCGCACAACACTTTCCTCATGCTGGCATCAGTACAAGATTGGACCTTGCAGGTTACCATCGGTTACTCATTATTGAGAACGAATGAAAAGCACACGGGTTATTTCATCTGACCAACCCAATGCCATCCAAATCGCAGTAAGGATCATCAAAAATGGGGGGACAGTTGTTTTTCCTACAGATACCGTGTATGGTTTGGGATGTAATGCTTATTCTGCCCCCGCGGTCGACCAACTCTTTGCCATCAAGGATCGCCAACAAGACCGGGCCATCGCAGTCCTTCTCGGCAGCATTGACCAGCTTGCGGAGGTGACTGAAAATCCGAGCCAAGCCGCCTTAGAGCTGGCCCAAACTCATTGGCCGGGAGCGCTGACTTTGGTGGTTCCCCGCCACCCCAAAATGCCCAATAACCTCTCTCCGCTCCCAACTTTGGGGGTCAGAAGTCCCAGATCACCCGGTCGCGTTGGCTTTGCTTCAGGCGGCTGGCCCGCTGGCAGTCACTTCAGCTAACCTTTCGGGTCTGCAAAACACCACCACAGCCCAGGAGGTACTCTCCCAACTAGACCGTCAGGTAGACCTGATCCTGGATGGCGGTAAGACACTCGGCGGGGTGCCGTCCACTGTGGTGGATATGACCGGTGAGGAACCGGTTGTGCTGCGGCAAGGCCCTGTAATCATCAACTGAACGAATCCCTCATTTCCCCCCGGCGCTCTAATCTTTCTTTTATCCTGGATTCATCCTCTCTTAATCTCTGTGGGTATAATATAGTCAGGTACTGATTAAAAAATCATGTAATCTCCTCCCCCTCTAACCACCCTGACAAACCATCAGGGTGGTTTTTTTATGTCATGAAACCGCTATGAACGGGGACTGTTTTTCAATTTGAAAATGACCTATAATACAAGCAGTATAAAAGGTCTGAGCCTATGGATCAATCCATCAAAGAAACTCTCGTAAAAGCGGTTCGGCTACTCAAAGCGGGGGACAACTTAGCAGCGGTACCCCTTTTGGCTGATATCCTCAAAACTGAGCCAGATTTAGTCCAGGGTTGGTATTTGCTTGGATTGGCACTCGAAGATGAGGAAAAGAAGATCAGGGCATTTAAACGGGTTCTGAAGCTGGATCCAGGTCACGAAAAAGCAATCAAGCAGTTGGGACTGCTCGAGCCTCCTCAAAGCCACAGGCGAGAATTAAGCCCTGGACCTGAGCCTGTGAAACCCCCAATAACAGAATCCCTGCCCCACGATGACTTTCGCCTGCCAGATTGGATGCAGGAACCGTCATTCGACCCATCTGAATATTCCAGTGGAATTCCAGACCTTCCCGCTCCTCCCATCTATGAGAATACGGAAGCAGAAATCCCAGATTGGGCTCAACAAAACCCCTTGGAAATGCAGCCTGAAGTTCAACCAGATCAACAACCCGCTATTCCAGAAGCGGAAAAACAGGTTGAAGATGAAGGGAGGCCCGAACGAGGGGGTCTTAAAAAACCTGAAGTAGAGCTCACGGGATATTATGATGATATTGAGGAGGAGGACACGGAAAACCAGGGCTGGGATGCTGAACAAATTTCAGAAGATCCGCCTTATGAGGAGCAGGTAGCCGCCTTTCTTGTCGAACAAGACCAGCCTGATGACACTGCGGGTCAAGAGGGCCAACCAGAATGGCTGCGAGAAATGGTTGAGGATGATGAAGGCGGGAAAAAGAAGAGGAAAAAGAAGGAAAAAGTACCCAAGAAATTACTTTCCCCAGACCAGAAGCGTCGCAGGCGGAAGATCATTACAACTCTTTTCATTGTACTTGCGTGTATTGGGCTTGGCGCAGGCGGGTATTATTATCAAGATCAGATTAAACCTTATTTCGAGCCTTATTTACCGCCGATCATGACTCGGGTTGCACCGGTCACAAACCTGCTCACTCAAGGCGCGCCGATCACTTATCTGCTCACTCCAGATTATTACATTACCCCATCGGCGACCAATACCCCCCCATTGCAGCCCACCAGCGAGCCAACCTGGACTCCCTTATCAGGCCAGATTCCAACCGGTACCCTTGCGCCAAATCAACAGCCATCAGAAACGGTGGTTATCCTCCCAACCGCAATTCCGCTTCCTGAAGACACCGTGGCTGAAATGGAGGAGATCGAAGAGCAGGTCAAGTCTGTCCGCAATTTACCCGGTCCACTGAATGTTGATCGAGAAATTTTGCCGAATTATAAGCTGCGCCAAATCATGGAAAGCCAGCTGATCAATGATGATGTGCTTACCCAGCTAAGAAATGAAGAGATCGCATTGCGGGCACTTGGATTTATCAATACCAACTACGATCTGACCCAGGCGGTCCTGAACTCCCGAGGGGATGCACTTGGCGGATTTTACGAGCCTGATGACAATAAGATCTATTTGATTGGCAGCAGTTTTGATGGAGTTGAAAAATATATTTACACCCACGAGTACGCACATGCCGTGCAAGATGCCAATTTTGATCTGAACAGTTTAGGCTTGTATCCTGACTGCACTAAGCCCAGCCAGGCGTGTCTGGCGGCTCGAGCACTGGTTGAAGGTGACGCTACTCTGGTTGATCAGTTATGGCTGGAACAATACCCGCCAGATCCAGGTTACGATGAAATCCTCAGTTATCAACCTCCGCCCGCATTGTTCCAGGGTGACGTTGAGCCGCAATATTTTTCAATGAACACCGTCTTCGCTTTTGAATACGGCCTCTCGTTTGTAAACTATCTTTACCAGAACGGGGGATGGAACGGTGTGAATAGAGCTTATGCCGTCCTGCCGGAAACGACCGAACAGATCCTGCATCCCATAAAATACCAGCAGAGAGAATCACCGTTATTCCTGGACCATCCAGATCTCAGCCCTGTTTTCAGAGAGGATTGGGAACTGATCCGAACAGACTCGCTGGGCGAATGGGAGAGCTATCTGCTCCTGGCATACAATGATTACACCGGAGCTCGCCGACCCGAAGCTGAAGCCGCTATTGCCGCCGAGGGTTGGGGAGTGGATGAATACCGGGTTTACTATAACCAGGCCATGAATGATGTCTTTTTATCCGCATATTGGATCTGGGACACCGCTGATGAGGCGGACCAATTCTACACATCGTTGTTTGCTTCGCTCTCGGCCCGTTTTGGCACCAATGAGGTCGATGGCCCGGGCGAAAGCGGCCGGTGCTGGTTCTTTTCCCAACAGCTGAGCTGCCTCTACCAAAACGCACGGCAAGTTCTCTGGCTGTACAGTGATAATCAGGATATCCTTACTGCCGCTAAGGCCAGATTCACCAATTTCCCATAGATTTTTATTGAGGGAAGAACCTTATTATTTCGGCCTTGCAGTATATTTGCAAGGCCATTTCATTGGAGCATACCGAAGCTTTCTTTTGACCCAAAATGCGCCTCTACCGCGGCTAAATTGAGCGAAAAGCGCGATCAGATCAATTGTTACTGTCATGCTATAATCGTACAAAACCGACGGTTTATTTAATCATCCGTGATCAATACTCTTAAATCTGGAGGAAAATTCATGTCATTCACCAATTCGAAGGCTTTTGATTATTTGACTGATGAACATCATATGATCCAGCAAGCTGCTCGGGATTTTGCCCAGAAGGACTCCCGAAGGAGATCGCACCGATTGCCGAGGAATTTGACCACACTGGGGAGTTTCCCATGGAAACCATCCGGAAAATGGGGCAAATGGGCTTTATGGGGATCGAGGTTCCAGAAGAATATGATGGCGCGGGAATGGACACCATGGCTTATGTGCTTGCGCTGGAAGAGATCTGCAAAGCGGACGCTTCCCATGGGACGATTATGTCGGTAAACAATTCCCTGTACTGCTACGGTATCTTGAAATTTGGGACGGAAGAACAAAAACAAAAGTTTATCCGACCTATTGCTGCCGGTGAAAAAATAGGTGCTTATTCGCTGACAGAACCAATGTCGGGTTCTGATGCGGGGACCATGCAAAGCCTGGCGGTACGGGATGGAGATGAATATATCCTGAATGGGCGGAAATCCTGGGTCACGAGCGGCCCTGTTGCGGATTATATCGTCGTATTCATGCTGACAGCGCCTGAACAATTGCACCGTGGGGTCACCGCATTTTTGGTAGATGCCAATACTCCCGGATTTTCTCGGGGAAAGAAAGAACCCAAACTGGGGATTCGTGCTTCAGCCACCAGCGAAATCGGATTTGAGAACTGCCGCGTTCCGGTCGAAAGCCGTCTGGGTGAAGAGGGTGAGGGGTTTAAGATCGCCATGGCTGTTTTGGATGCCGGACGGATTGGAATTGCCACTCAGGCTCTTGGCATAGCTGAGGCGGCCTATGAAGCCAGCATCGCTTATGTCCGGGAGCGAGAAGCCTTTGGCAAAAAGATCGGGCAATTCCAGGGGATCAGCTTTAAGCTGGCGGATATGAAAACCCGGATCGAAGCCGCGTGCGGCCTGATCCACCGGGCCGCCATCGCCAAAACAAAATCCAAACACACCGGCCAGCGCTATACCCTGGAAGCTTCGATGGCAAAACTGTTTGCCTCCGAAATGTCGATGTTTGTCACCCATCAGGCCGTCCAGATCCACGGCGGGATGGGTTACAGCAAAGAACTCCCCCTGGAGCGATATTTCAGAGATGCCAAGATCACAGAGATTTACGAAGGTACCAGCGAGATTCAACGGTTGGTGATCTCCCGCCTCGAGACCGGATTGCGCTAAAGATCAAAGAAAGAGAATAGGAGGATCATCTGGAAGCGCCTCGATTTCTCGCGAATAACCCGGCTCCGGCAGCAATGCTGGGGGTGTCGCGGGAGCCATTGCCGGCCTCAGGATTTATCCCCTATTAGTAAGTGAGCAAAAATGGCTGGCAAACCTGGTGGTGGTCCTGTGTTTGTTGATCTTTAGCGCTGGTGCAGCCAACCTGTATGGAAAATTTCACTCTCCCAGGCTAACTCATTGGAAAGATAAACTTCTCCGGCTTAGCGGGCAGACACCGATCCAATGGGTGTTGGTGGGCCTGGGTCTGCTGGCAGCATTGCTGACAGCCATGGCTGCGGGGGTGGATCGATCGAAGATCCCGGATTTCTGGCTGGTAATGGCCATCTGGGTGAGTGGAAATCCTCCTGGTTTTCTTTGGAACCTGGAAGATCACCGAGTCCATCCCGAAAATCTCTCGTAAAACAATCATGATCGCAGGAATGCTGTTCATCATCAGCACGCTGATCAGAGCGTTTGCTGCTGAACAGATTCCCCCTCTCCTGAACGGTGATGAAGCCTCGGCTGGACTGAGTGCGATTCAATTTGTCGAAGGCCAGACTAACAATATCTTTGGCGTAGGCTGGTTTTCATTCCCCTCCTTTTTTTACGCTGTGCAATCCCTGTCGATCCGAGCGCTTGGCAGAACTACATTTGCGCTTCGATTTACTTCCGCCTTGATCGGTGGCTTGACGGTGTCGGCGGTTTACCTGGTGGGGAAGCGCATTTTTTCGGAACGAGCCGGTCTGCTGGCCGCGCTTTTCCTGGCTGGATCACACTTCCACAACCATTTCAGCCGGATTGGTTTGAATAATATTTGGGATGCATTCTTTTATGTGGTTGCGCTGGGGATGCTGATTGACGGATGGCGCAGCCAGCGCAGAATGCCGTTCCTGGTGGCCGGGATTGCATTGGGGTTCTCCCAATATTTTTATGTAAGCAGCCGTTTTCTATTGGTGCTGGTCCCATTTTGGGTGGTTCTGATGGCGCTGGTTGACCGAAAAGGGTGGAGGGCCAACCGGTTGAACCTGTTGTTCATGCTCTTCCTCTTCCTGGTGATCACGATCCCATCAATCTGGTTTTTTGCTCAAGATGAGGGTTTTACGAATTTTATGGCTCCCTTTAATCGGGTGGACTTAATGGGGGAATGGCTAGATCGTGAGGTTGAGTTAGTTGGAAAGCCAGCTTGGCGAATCTTGGCTGAACAGATTTACGCCAGTGCCCGAACGTTTATCAGCGCGCCCGTCCAGGTCTGGTATCCAGCAGATACTCCCATAATGCGGCCAGCTTCAGCCGTTATTTTCCTTTGCGGGTTGATCCTGCTGCTTTTTCAGCTGCGTAAGCCTGCCGCCTTGATGCTGTATCTCTGGATAGGACTATTTATCCTGGTGGGTGGGTTCAGTGTCCCGGTCTCTTCTGCGCAACGCTACGTAGCAGCTATTCCGGGGTGCGCGCTGATCATTGGATTCTGCCTGGGTGAATGTATCTATTTGGCCGACCGGGTCTGGCAAGGGAGGAGTAAAGTTCTCTATGCTGGTGCGATCTTACTGGTGATCGGTATGGGCGTATCCGATCTGAACTTCTATATCTTCAAATATTCCCCTCAGACACAACTCGGGGGGCAAAATACTTTGGTTGCTCATAAACTGGCTGCGTATCTTCAGCAGCAAGACCCGATGCAGGTGGCTTTCTTTGGGGGAGATCGGATGGGGTACTATTCGATCAATTCAACCGCTTATCTCGCTCCGCATATCGAAGGCCTGGACTTTCGCGAACCATGGGGTTCTGAGAATAACCCAACGATAACGTCTAACAAGGTGCTTTTTGTCTTCCTCCCGGAGCAGCGGGACAACCTGGACCTTGTGAGCCGGGATTATCCAGGTGGTACTCTAAACACCGAGTATGACCAACAAGGCGGTCCGCTGTATTGGCTGTATTTTGTAGACCAAACAGCACAACCATAACGCCATGGATATTGTGAAACGCCTGACGACCTCAAAATATGCTACCCCGCTGGGGGAAGTATTCAAAACACTGCGCTGGACGCTTGCCAGCTATTACCTGCTCAGCGGTTTTTTTATGCTGCTGTTCCTGATCGGGTATGTCTGGTGGCCGTTGGTCGAAGAGTATTTCTCTTATTTCAATCCTGAGGTCTCCTATTGGAAGCAGATTGATTGGCTTCTGATCGGGAACTTTTTGTTCATGTCGATCATGATCATGGCGAACGCCAATCTCCGGAACGACCTGCCAATCCTGATGATCGGGATGGTTGGAGGCCTGGCGATTGAAGGGTGGGGAACCCAGACTGAACTCTGGACCTACTACACGTTTGAACGCCCACCCCTGTGGATTATCCCAGCCTGGCCGATTGCCAGCCTTTCGATAGACCGGCTTTATCGTCTCCTGAATCTTATCTTCCAGCGGATCCCAGATAAGTTGTTTCGCTGGCTGTATTGGGTGACGTTTGCCTTTTTCTATGCCTTGATGATTGCCTTCGTCTGGCCGACGCGCACCAAATCGCTCACTATCCTGGCGATCCTGATGGTTGGCTTGCTGATTTATGCCCTGCGGAACCAGCGAGGCGCGGTACTGACCTTTTTTGCTGGTTCCGGATTGGGTTATTTTTTAGAGTTATGGGGGACTACCAGGTTGTGCTGGAATTACTACACATTCGAAGTGCCGCCTTTGTTCGCGGTGCTGGCACATGGGATGGCGGCAGTTTCTTTTTGGTGGGGTTTGAACCTGTATCGCCGCGTCTCACGAAAGTTTTGGGGGAAATCAACTCTAAAAATATGATTGGGTAAACATTTATGGGTTCATCACGTCCATACTTTGGACCTTAAACCTAAAAGGAAATTTTATGGCGAAACGAAAAAATATTAAAAAGAAACAACAGCAAAATAGTCGCAATTTGTTGATCGGACTGGCAGGTGTGGTTGTAATCGTGATCATCGCTGCCGCAGTTTTTTCCAACCCTGCTGGCCCGGCACCCAGCCAGGTAGCTGCACTTCCACTTGAAATCTCGGTGCAAGAGGCATTCAGCCTGCACGAGCAAGGCACAATGATCCTGGATGTGCGCACCCCGGCAGAATGGATTGATGGTCATGTCCCTGGGGCTACCTTGATCCCACTGGATGAATTGGAAAGCCGGCTGGCGGAACTGCCGCAGGATGAAGAGATTGTGGTCATCTGCCGGTCAGGAAACCGGAGTGCAACTGCCCGGAATATCTTACTCAATGCTGGTTTTTCATCCGTCACGAGCGTTGCCGGCGGTTTCAATAATTGGACTGCAAACGGTTACGCAGTGGAGATGGGGCCATAATCCGAGAATTTTGAATAAAGCCGGTTCTTGTTTAATGTAAAAAAAGTGCTGTATATGCAGCACTTTTTTGTATGTATAGATCTAAAATAAATTTTATTTAGGACGAGGCAACAGCCACAACTGCAGTATGGATATCAAATTCTGGCGGATTTTCAAAATGGCGCTTGACCAGACACATCCCCGCAGAACGGACCAGTGCTTCATGGTATTTTTCGGGAAATTCAGGCGGGACTTGGATTTCAAGCTCAATCTGTTCGATCAAACCCTGGCTGAAAGGGCCGGAGTGCAAACGCTGCACGATCCTCACACCCTCTGGTGAAAGGCCGCGCTGTTTACAAAAGCCTAGCACATAAATCCCAGCACAGGTACCCACCGAAGCCAAAAAAACCGCAAATGGGGTCGGGGCGGAACCCTCTCCACCACCCTGAGGAGGCTGGTCTGTCATCACAGTAAACTCCCCAAAATGTGCATCTACTCGTGCCCCCCCGGGAAAATCTACGATCATTTCCATATCACAATTACTCCTATCTTATTCGTGTTTCTGTATATATGCATAATATCATATTGTTTTTATTCTTTCAGTTAACATTATCTTAGAAAGTTATTTAAAAAATGCACCTCCTGACCTGAGGGGGGCAGGCCAGAAGATGCAAACATATTATAGTGAAATACCACTTCAAAATCAAGGGGTAATTGTTGCTTGATCTTTTTAAACCCCCGTGCCGAATGTGTTCCCCCCCACATCCGGCATCGGTTTTCGTTTTTGTCTTAACTTATTTATAATCGTGAATCACATGCGATTCAATAGACGGAAATACTATTTTGGTATGTGAAATGTTCAACTGAACCTTAAATGGACCCTGTAATTTGTGTGTATAATTGAGGCACCCTAAGTAGCTCAATCAACGAGCAGATTTCCATTTCTCCAATAGGTAGGTAGGATTTGATCATGCTGAGGAAAATACGGATTGGCGTTCTGGATGACCATATTGCCACGGCAAACGGATACAAGTCTAAACTTGAGAAGAATCCACGCTTAGCCGTTGATTGGATCGCTAATTACTATCTGGATGTTGAAACCTGCCTCCAAAATTATCCAACTGATTTAATGATTTTGGATATTGAGGTCAGCAAATCACCAGATGTGACCGAGCCCTATCCTGTATTACTTTCCATTCCCCAACTACTCGAAAAATACCCGGAACTTAAAATCGTTGTGATTTCTATGCACAACCGACCTGTTTTAATCAAAGGTGTAAAAACTGCAGGTGCAAGCGGTTATATTCTCAAGGATGATATCCCGTCGTATGAAAAGTTGGATGAAATTTTGTTAGAGATCACAGAACAGGACAGCATCTTTTTCTCACCTGAAGCCGTTCGAGTGCTAAAGAACCCGGATAAGATACCTTCGCTGACCCCGAGGCAGACGGAAATCCTTTCTCTGATTGCCAACAACCCGGCATTGCCTACCAAAGAATTAGCTGAGAACCTTTTTGTAAGCCCATCCACGATCCGCAACCACCTTTCCGACATTTACCTGGCCTTAGAGGTCAACAACCGCTCATCTGCGATCCTGCGTGCGCAGCAGCTTGGATTGATTGTGGTAAAAAACTAAACAAATTCTGTTGGATTCGGTTTTTCCGATGATTTGAATCAGATTATACAGTGTCTCTTGACCTCAAGCCGATGATGTTTTGAAGACCAGTGAGCACTACCTGGTCTTCAATCGCAGCCAGGCCCAACCCAAACTGACCATGGTAAAAAACTAGGACTGAAAAAAGGTAAAGCAAACAATAATGATGACTTCCTTCAAAAAAAACTTTCGCCTGGTCTACCCTGTATTCTTGAGTTTGATTTTTAGTTTGATCATGATCTATTTGATTGGTTTTTTGAACTTTATTCCCTATATTGGATTTGACTTTGATAAAAATACCGGGTCCCAAATCAAGGTCTTTGACCTCAGCCAGACTGACGTGTTTCAGGTCGATGACCGGATCATACAGATTGACCACCTGACACTTGAAGCCTTTCAGACCAACCTGAAAGCAATGGTTTGGGAAGGTTACTCGGTTGGAGACGAGGTCGTTCTCCACATCCTGCGTGATGGGGAAGCCCAGGCAGTGACATGGCGATTAACAGGCTTTACACAGGAAGAATTTAATAACCGTTTTTTCAATCATTGGCCGCTGGCTTTTGGGTTCTTCATCCTTAGCCTAGGCATATTTCTCAGCGTGGATCCGAACAATCCATTATGTGCATTGATGAGTATCACTTGTCTCTTGATTGCCCTTTGGGTTGTGTTGGTAATTGGACCCGCGGATCTACACTTATGGTACAGCGCCTATCTGGTCAGGATCCTTGGGTGGCTTATCGTCCCCATGGTTGTGCAGATCCACTGGCTGTTTCCGGCTCCTTTCCAGGACATACCAAAATGGATCAAGCGATTCGGCTTGCCGGCTATGTATGTTGTGAGTGCGCTGGGAATCCTGGTTGACCTGTTCCGGCCTGCTCTGCGGTTATATGAAATTGGGATGATCGGTGCATTCATTGTCAGTTTCATCCTGGTTGGCCATCACTATCGGGTTCAGGAGATCAACCGCCCCCGAATCCATCTGGTAATACGGTTTACGCTTTTGGCTTTCCTTCCCCTACTCATCATCGCCATGGTCAAGGGTTTAGGCGTCAATATTGACAACCATGCTGATTTTGCGGTTATCTTTGCGTATCCTCTCATTCCCGCGGGATACTTATTCGCTATTTGGCATGGGACCTTGACTCGCCACCATCATAAAGCGAACCGTCTGCTGGCTGTTTATATTTTCTTGATCCTGATCATCATGTTTAGCTTATCGCTTGTCGACATCCTTGAATTTGGCCAGAAAGAAATCAATACATTTGAAATCATTGGATTGATAGCGGGCATCGGGTTGATCTCCTCATTGGGATTCGGGACATTTGAAAGGTTTATTGAAAAATACCTCATCCATATACCTGTCGGTGTGCCGCAGATCTTGCAATCGTACACCCATATATTGGAAAGCACTCAGGATACTGCCAGCATTTCCTCGCTGATGGGCGGCTTGATCTTGCCAGCTTTGCAAATCCGGCAATCGCTGTTGATTGAGATCCAATCCGAACATCTGATCCGGGTATTAGATATGAGTGGCGTGGTCGAGAATCAGATTCCTAGCCCTGAAGAGATACAGGAATTGGTCAACCAAAAATTGCGGATTCTACCTCCTCAGAAACTCAGGAACATGATCCCCCAAAAAAGATGGATCCGGGTTGTCTTACCTCTTTGTTTCGACCAGGAATTAATCGGTGTTTGGCTGCTTGGCCGGAGAGACCCCAATGATCTTTATGAAGACCATGTCGTTCGTGCCCTGGAGACCATCGCCCAGCAAACCACGATCGCTATCATCAACCATCAAAACTCTATCCGCCTGCGTTCGCTTTATGAGGCAAATATCAACCGTCATGAGGTAGAACGTGCCAACCTGGCACGCGAGCTGCATGATGATACTTTGAACGACCTGGCCCTGCTGCAACGTGAGTTCAAGGACCCAAATTTGGTTAGCAGTTTGCATTCGATCACTGCTTCCATACGAAAAATGATCCAGGGGCTGCGGCCGGAAATGCTTTCTTATGGACTGGTGACTGCCCTGGAAGACCTTGCCGATATTCTCAATGAGCGTATGGAATGCCCGAAGGTTGAGGTTGACCTAGAGGGAGAACCGATTGCTTTGCACCACAATACGGAGCTGCATATTTTCAGGATTGTGCAGCAAGCCTGTGAGAATGCGCAACAGCATGCTGATGCAACAACGATTAAAATTGAGGGTGAGATTGGTGAACGCTCAATCTTGCTGCGGGTGATTGATGATGGAAAGGGATTTGAAAAGAACCAACATCTGAACCTGACAGCCCTTATGCAGGAACAACATTTTGGGTTAGCGGGGATGTTTGAGCGTGCCAAAATTATAAATGCCAGTTTAAAAGTGGACAGCACCCCAGGTAATGGCACGACGATCACACTGAATTGGTCAAAACAGGTATAATCAATTTCCCTCTTCTCGATTTAAATCAACACATCTATGGGCGAATTTGCCTGCTTGCCTTACAGGCGTGAAAGCTATCAAAAGTGTTGATTTTTCTGGTAAGAGTTGGAATTACAATAAAAATACATCGAAAGAGGAGCCAGGACAATGTCAAAGCAAACATCGAAGAATCCGCAAAGCAAAGGCACTAAAAAAGGAGAGGGCCTCTCCAAGCATTTCATTCAAAAAATGGCTGAGGAATTGCAATCCATTCAGGCCAGTAAACACAGCAACTCCTGATCCATCTGATCAAACCGAATCAACGACAAAAAAGCGCGGGTCTCCTCCCCCACGCTTTTTTGTTTGCATGCAACGATTACGAAACCGGTACTCATCATTATTGGATAAAGTTTCGGCGATTTCTGATATAATCCAGTTCTGGCTCAGCCAAACTCACCAGGGGTTCAACTCCCCTACCCGCAAACTCATTTTGCCGAGGTGCACACAATGGATTATTCCCCCCAGAGAATTGAAAAAGAACTCGATCGCATCCTGCCGCGGGTGCAGCGTCCCGGACGCTACACCGGTGGTGAATTGAATCAGGTTGTCAAGGATTGGACAACCACTGAAACCAAGGTCGCGCTGGCATTCCCAGATATTTATGACCTGGGTATGTCGAATTACGGACTGGCGATCCTTTACGATATCATCAACCAGCGCCCCGATGCACTTGCCGAGCGTACCTTCCTGCCGTGGACGGATATGGAAGACATCATGCGGGAAGAAGACCTCCCACTGTACTCGCTTGAAACCAAACATGCCATCAAAGCGTTCGATATCCTCGGCGTATCCATCCCCTATGAAACGCTTTATACCAATACCTTAAACCTGCTGGACCTCAGCGGGATCCCAATGTTCAGCAACGAACGGGGCATAGAAGATCCTCTGGTGATTGCCGGAGGTCATGCCATGATGAACCCTGAACCGATGCATGCCTTTTTGGATGCAATTGTCATCGGCGAGGGAGAAGAAGTGATTGTAGAGATCGTGGAAACTTACCAGGCCTGGAAAAAAACAGGCGAGTCTCGGAGGGCTTTGCTGGAGCAGCTGGCTAAAATTTGGGGTGTATATGTTCCACGGTTGTACCAGGCACATTACGATGAAGGTGGAAATTTTTCTCATATGGAAAAGTTTCACCCCAACGTGTCCTTGCCGATCATAAAACGGATCGTTGCGAGGCTGCCCAAGCCAACCACGGACCTGATCGTGCCTTACATCGACACGGTTCATAACCGGATCCCGGTTGAGATCATGCGCGGTTGTACGCGAGGCTGCCGCTTCTGCCAGGCCGGGATGATCACCCGCCCCGTGCGGGAACGGCCAGTGGATGAAATCCTGGCTGCGATTGAAGAGGCGATGGATAAAACAGGGTTTGAGGAGGTCGGCTTGCTGTCGTTATCCTCCTCAGACTATTCGCATGTGTTGGAGCTGGTTTCTGCCGTCAGTGAACGCTTTGGGGAACGCGCCCTTTCGATCTCGCTGCCCTCTTTGCGAATTGAATCCTTTTCGGTTGACCTGATGGACGCACTCAAAGAGACCCGCCGGAGCGGATTTACCCTGGCTCCCGAAGCGGCGACAGAGAGGATGCGAGAGATCATCAACAAACCTGTAAAAACCGATCAACTACTGGAAACTGCCCGGGAAATCTACTCGCGGGTGGACCAACATCAAACTGTATTTCATGATCGGCCATCCAGAAGAAAGACTTGAAGATGTACTGGCCATTGCTGAACTGTGCAAAGCCGTGCTGAAGGAAGGCGAAAAGATTATCGGCCGCAAGGCCAAGGTTACGGCTGGAGTAAGCACCTTTGTGCCCAAACCCCATACCCCGTTCCAGTGGTCGCCATGCGATACCGTGGAGCAAATTCAGGCCAAACAAGACCTGCTGAGAAGAGAACTGCGCGGGCCTGGGCTGAAACTGAACTGGAATGGGCCGGCTGAGACTATGCTCGAGGCTGTGCTTTCCCGCGGGGACCGCCGCACCTCCGAGGTGATCTACCAGGCCTGGAAACAGGGTGCAAAATTCGATGCCTGGCATGAATACTTTAATTACGACCGATGGCTGGAGGCCTTTGCTTTTGTAGGGCTGGACCCGGATTACTTCACACACCGTGAACGGCTGATCGATGAACCATTTCCCTGGGAACACCTGAGTTCAACCGTGAGGCGCAAATTCCTGACCGAAGATTACCTGATGAGTAAACGCGGGGAAACGCGCATCGACTGCCGCTTACGTTGTTTCGCCTGCGGTATATTGCCCACCTTTACTGAACTGAGGCAGGAAAACCACGGCAAAACCTGGATGTGCCCCGAGGTGAAACCCAAAAGCCAGCAGAGGAAAGCCAAGGTTGAGATTATCTCTATTGACCAGATTGTGGAAGGCGATTAAATGGCCTCAAGTTATCAATTTTTTGGGTTCACAGCGATGAAAAACGAGGTAAGGTTGAACTGAAAAAAGGAAACCAGCAAACGATGCGATACCAGATTACTTTTTCAAAAACCGATGCGATGCGTTTTACCGGGCACCTGGACCTGCATACCACCCTGGAGCGCACCATGCGGCGCGCCAATCTCCCGTTGGTATACAGTGAGCGGAATTCACCCCGCGCCCTAAACTCAGCCTGGCATCTGCTTTGCCGTTGGGATATACCAGTGAAGCAGAGGTCGCTGAATTTTGGCTCAAGGAAGAACTGCCGGTAGACAAAATATCCAGTGCCATCCAGACCGCTGCTCCCCCGGGAATTGTGCTGCACGAAACCCGGTTAGCACCGCCCGAAACTCCTAAGTTGCAAAATGCATTGACCAGCGCTAGATTCAGAGTGACCCTGAACGAAGAGTATCCTGACCTTGCAGGCAGAGTGCAGGCACTCGTGTCGACTGAAAGTTTGCTACGGGAGAAAATCCGGAAGGGCAAGAAAAAGACCTATGACCTGCGGCATCTGATCCTGGCAATTGAAATGTTGCCGCGCAACGAAGAAGGCCAGCAGCAGCTCATGCTGCACCTGCGGGCAGAACCTGCCGCGACCGGCCGTCCAGATGAAGTATTGGAAGCTCTAGGCCTTGACCCGCTGGCCCCAACAATCCACCGGATTGGCCTTCTTAAGCTGACCGGATTATTCTCACAAAGTTCCGCCGCATGGCAAGGAGGTTAAACTGATGAAGGAAGTACTCCACAACAACCGGACATTGCTCCAGTGCGACTGGTGGACCCATCTTGATGAATTCACCACAGACCAACAAAAAGGAAAACCTCGCCGGAGATTTAAAAATCTTTCCCGCCAGGTGCGCCTCTGTTCGATCTGGTTGCTCCGGAAGATTTTTCTCTTGGGGATGTTTCACTGAAATCATTGATCCGTGAGCGGCGCAGTCACCGCTATTTTTCCGCCAACCCGCTAACCCTGGAGGAGCTTAGCTTTCTGCTGTGGCGACGCAGGGGATCAACCAGGTCATCACCGAGGGCGGGGTCTCCTACTACAAGCGGGTTGTGCCCTCGGGAGGGAACCGGCATCCCTTTGAAACGTATCTCAGTATTCATGCGGTAACCGGTTTGGAGACCGGGCTGTACCGCTACCTGCCCCTGCGATCATCGACTGGTACAACTGAGAGTGGACCTTGCGTTACCCAATCAGGTGAGCCAGGCCAGCTTAGACCAATCAAGCCAGCAAGGCGATGAACCTTTCTACTTCGTGGAGAAGAGCGCAGTCACATTCATGTGGACGGCAATCCCCTACCGCACTGAATGGCGTTATGGCCCGGCAGCCGCAAAGCTGATCGCAGTCGATGCCGGCCACCTGGGGCAAAACCTTTATCTGGCCTGCGGCGCTATCGGGGCCGGGATGGTGGCCGTTGGAGCGTTCGATCGCATTGCCATGGATGCTGTACTGGGGATAGATGGTGAGGAAGAATTTTCGATCTACCTGGCGCCCGTCGGCAAGCTGTCATAATAGAGAAATTCTAAAAGTTGGGAAGCGAGACTACAAACCCAAAATGATTTACGGTATAATAGGAAATCACACGCCCCTGTAGCTCAGTGGATAGAGCGCTGCCCTCCGGAGGCAGAGGCCTGCGTTCGAGTTGCAGCAGGGGTACTGAATTTAGGGGAGTTGTCATCAGAAATCGCATCATTGATATAGACAAAGAGCCTGCATTTTGCAGGCTCTTTGCAGCGAACAGCATCTTGAAAAGGATACTAATCCGAATTTTTAATCTATGTAAGTCGGTTGTTTGATCTCCGGCTCAGCCTTTGGTGATGCTGGTTTTTAATGCTTCATTTAGCCGCTTTTCTAAAATTTCACGATCTTCAGTCATTACCATTGTCCATTCGTTTAAAAATAATTCTCTCATTTGTTTCAAGTTCTCTGCTTCGCTTAAATTCAACTTGAAGGAGGCTCTTCTGCCACTTAAGTCCCGTATCATTCGAACTTTAGCAAGGAGCGAAATATCCTTGAGAGCTCCAGATACTAATTTCCCTCTTTCTTTGAAATCAAGTGGTAATTCCTCAGGGGGGTTCTTTAGCAAGGTTAGTGCCCTCTTAATATCATCTTTAGAGACGAGTGGACGAATACGATCAGAATCAATATCGGTTATTGGAACCCAGTACAGGCTGTTGAGCGTTTTTACTTTTATATAAATTTGTTGTTCCCCATCGATGGATTTTTTGTCTTCGCCTGTTACCTGCCCTAAACCGTAATAGGCATGTACGATCCAATCTCCCTTTGTGAATGTGTCTTTTGATAAAATCATATTTACCTCTTAGCCTAATTTTTTTAGCCTGATCCTGAGACAATTATTTCCAGTAATGTTCTTTTAACGTTGTATTCCTTATATAATAACCAGCTTGTGATCCCCCAACACTTTTATGCATCATTGACCGATGAAAACGAGATCATACATGTTATAAGTTTTCACCTGTAACCAATAGGATTGACTACTCATCCTGTTCAGCGTTGGATTGATTCTAGAGATAAGGAATAAATAAGTTCCAATTTACATCAGGCTGTATTCATTCGGAACCTTCAGAGCAAATTCCAAGCAATTAAAAGATTTGGCTGAAACAACCAAATCCCAAGAAGTTTCCCTCAATTAGAGTAAGATGCTAGTCATGCACCTTTTTTAGATCAACCTCCCCCCTTGCTGGATGAATGAATTAAGCTGAAATCTCCAATACTCCTCAGGACACCCAGCCACTTCAGGTCGGGTACCAAAAAAATAGTGACTATAAGTATTATAACACATGCCTCAGTCGGGCTTGAGCATTTGGAGAAGGCACAGCATTGTAATCAATATTGCCTTTCGAGTTTGTGTACTTGATTAAATTTACCAATAGGATTCGGGTTACGTTCAAATTGTAGAGAAGCACACAAATTTTCACTGCTTTTGGCCTGTTAGTGCTGTTCAAAATGAGATGATTTTCTGTTTTCCGGAACCATTTAGGCTATATAATAAATGCGTACATATGGTTAGAAACTTGATGAAGATCATATTTGAGAGCAAAAGGAGATCCCATGAATATACGTTTCTTCGCGGTGGTATTCATTACGATTATTCTTTCTGGCTGCGTACCGGAAACTGGTTTAGAGACAAAGGAAAGTACTGACTGGCAGGACGAATTCGCGATTTCGGACTGCAACCTGGTAACGACTGGGCAGAACCCCTTTTTTATCCTTGAACCCGGATTCGAACTTGTGCTTGAAGGTGGTACTACGAAACTGATGATCACGGTTCTGGATGAGACCATGGTCGTGGATGGCATCGAGACGCGTGTTGTTGAAGAGCGAGAATGGAAAAACGATCAGCTGATCGAGGTTTCTTTGAACATGTTTGCAATGTGTGAAGAAACGCAAGATGTCTTTTATTTTGGTGAATTTGTAGATATGTACACGAATGGCGAGCTCACAAGCCATACGGGACAGTGGTTTGCTGGAGAAGACGATGCAATGGCGGGGTTGATCATGCCTGGGGACCCAAGTATTGGGATGCGCTACTACCAGGAGATTGCCCCGGGGATTGCCATGGACCGAGCCGAAATCCTCAGTCTTAACACTCGGCTGCTGACCCCTGCTGGGGAATTGACAGATTGCCTGGAGACCGTGGAAGGCACCGCACTCAACCCGATCGAGCGCGAGATTAAAATTTATGCTCCCGGGATCGGGTTGGTACGGGATGCGAACTTGCTGCTCACAGATTACGGGTTCAAGAATAACGAATAACGGCTGACTGCACGATCATCCGATATTTATTCTGCCGGTTCAGTCTGGTCGTACACCTCTTTGCTGATCTCGTAAGCGTTCGCTTCTAATTGGAGGGCCATTTCCCTGGCTTCTGCTAATTCTTCAGGAGTGAGAATTCTGATTTCCACGAGTTCCAACTGTTCCCGGGTGGCGTCATCTCCGCGATAACCAATCTGGATGTTCCCGATTCCGGGAGCGTAGTATTTGAGCTGGAATGCGTTTGGCTCCGAACGGCTGAATTCAGCAACCATCATGACTTCATCGAAGCAGTCTAAGGCGATACACACCTGCTGATCGACCAGTTCAGTTTGAGCGCGATCGGTGAAATCTACTGCTGGTCCCCAGCCCTGTGAGTAGCTTGGCGCACCTAAGGTTGGTACGGCGGGCATCATGATCCCTGCGACAGCACCTTTTAGTCCTGATATCCAGGCAGGAGCTTCGACCAGGACACCGTTTTCGTAGACCTCAGGATACTCTCCCATCCGCCAGACATTCCCATCATTGTCCTGGGCAAAAAATGCCAGTTCGGTTTCCACCAGTACTCCCTCGCTATAGTCCCGGTCCCAAATCACCACTGATTTGACACCATTGATGATCTTGGTGAGATCTGTGATCGTGAAGATTATCTGGTGAGCTGAGGTGATGCCGCTTTCTTCGGTTTCGCCTTCAAAGATATACTGCATCCCAGGTTTTAGCGGCATCCACTGATTGGTGATATCTGTTGGGTGATCAAAATTATCCGGAGAAAAATCTTCCCAGGAATATTCAGGGTCTGAGATCTCAACAGGTGTTGCCGTGGCTGAGTCAGATGAAGTATCTGGTGGTGCCTTGGTCATGGTTGGGACTACATCGGGCTGGCTGCCGCACGCGGTAAAGATTAATAGCAATACCAGCAAGGGAATTATTATCGAGAATTGTTTAAACCGCATAAGTGCTCCTTTAGACATTTTAATATAGCTGCTAATCATTGCTCGGCATTAACTCACCTCAGCAGGTATTTGAACTGAACCCCTGCCAAAGATCATATATAACGCTGGGACGATGAATAGATTGACCAAGGTCGAGGTGATCAAGCCGCCAAGAATGACGATCGTCATAGGGTGTTCAATCTCGTGCCCTGGGATATTTCCGGCAATCACAATCGGGATCAAAGCCAGACCTGCGGTTAGAGCCGTCATCATGATCGGGGCAATTCTTTCTTTCGCCCCGCGCGAGAATTAATTCAACCCCGAAGGTTTCACCCTCGTAAGCTTCGAGGTGCTGGTAATGGCTGATCAGCATGATCCCATTCCGAGCGGCGACCCCCAGGATGGTGAGGAAACCAACCAGCGAACCAAGGGAAAGCACGCCCCCGGTAAAGAAAGCTGCGATTACCCCGCCCACCAGGGCGAGTGGAAGGCTCAGGAAGGACATGCCGGCAAGCCGCCAGTTTCCCAGCGAGACACGCAGGAGGAAGAAAATAACCAGCGTAGCTGCAATCCCGGCCAACAAAAGCCGGTTTTGGGATTGTTGTCGTTCGGCATATTCACCGATCATTTCCGTGTGGTACCCGATCGGGTAGTCAATCGTGGCCAAAACATCTTCAATTTCATCTACGACAGAACCAAGATCACGACCTTCTACATCTGCTTCCACATTGATGCGCCGCGCCATGTTCTCATGATTGATGGCATTGGGGACAGATACGATGTTCACCCTAGCCACATCTTCCAGGGAAATATATTCACCACCCGGCGCTTTGATCAGCATCTGTTGGATATCGGTCAGGCTCTGCCGAGATTCTGGCGTGCTCCAAACATTCACATCATAGGTCCGGTTGGCGACATGGATATCCCCGACTTCTTCCCCAGCAAGCATATAGGAGACTGCCCGACGGACATCGCCCGGTTTTATTCCATAGGCTTCAGCTCTAGCCAGATCAACCTCAACTTCGATCTGAGGGACATCCACCAGGAATTCGGCATGTAATTCCGTGAGTCTCTTCAACTTCCGATAGTCGTTCTACGATCTCGTCAGCCTTAGACCTGAGGACATCCATGTCCTGTCCATAAACACGGATCACAATCGGGTGGCTGGAGCCCGTCAGCACTTCCCTGATACGCTCTTTGAGGTACGTCTGCACATCACGATACAACCCGGGGTAGCCATCCACAACCTCCTGAATTTTTGCAAGGGTTTCATCGTAATCTACACTTGGGTCAACGCTGACCCAATTTTCCCCGAAATAGATACCATATACCTCATCCATCAGTAGAGCCTGGCCGATATGCGATCCGCAGTTGCGAACACCTGGAATGGTCCTCAGTTCCTGGCAAGCCCGTGTAGAGATGCGCACCATTTCCGGGTGGGAAGTGCCAGGTTTTGTCAGCCAGTGCATCAGGAAATCTCGTTCTTTGAAGTCCGGGAGCAGTTCCTGTCCCAATAGTGGGAACAAAACAATCCCCAAAACCATCAGCACGGCCAGGGTAACGTAAGCAAATTGGGGTCTCTTCAGCGAGCGGCCCAAGATTTTATTATATTGGTTGTGCAACCAGGGCAGGATAGGGGACAATTTTTCTCTTACAGGTGCATTTGAGAGCAAAATGAGTACGAGCGTGGGGGTCACGGTTAGCGCAATGAAGGGTGACACAAGTGTGGCAACCACGTACGCCTGTGCTAACGGTCGGAAGAATGCCCCGGAAAGGCCTTCCAGGAAGAAGACCGGCAGGAGAGCGGTCATCTCGATGAGAGATGCCGTGACGATTGCTTCCCTCACCTCGACTGAAGCTTCCATGACAATTTGCGCTGTAGACAAATCGCTTCCTTCACGTCGATACTGACGCAGACGCCTGACAATATTTTCAACATCAACAATCGCGTCATCGACCACCGCCCCGATGGCGATCACCAACCCTGCCAGAACCATAACATTCAGCGTGATATCAAAGAGTGATAAGACTAATAACGTGATCACCATGGTCAATGGAATGATGGTTGCGCTGATGATCGCGATCCGCCAGTCCCATAAGAAAAGAAGGAGAATAATCACAACTAACCCAGCACCGACCATCAGCGACTTCGGTCAAGTTATCAAGGGCAACTTCGACAAACGTTGCCGGACGGAAAATCGTTGTATCGATATCAATCCCTGTAAGTCCGGGACGCATTTCATCGATTGCGGTTTCAACACCATTGGTGACTTCTACGGTATTCGCCCAGGGGAATTTTTCAACGATCAGGAGCAATCCCGGCCCATCATTGACCACGGCATCACCGATCATTGGCCAGGTATCCGTTACCGCATACCCGATATCACTGATCCGCAGTGGGCTGCCATCATCCTTTAAACGGTCATTAATTGGGATATTCGCCAGGTCTTTTCCAGTGTAGACAGGGAGAACCGACCTGATCGTCAGGCGTTGATTGGGTGTATCAATGAAGCCGCCTGTACCTATTACCGCTCCAGCCGTATATTTGATCAAGCCCACATCCAGCGTTTCTGAGACCACCTGAACAATGTCTTGGATAGCGATGTTGTGTTCCAGCATCCGCGGCGGGTCCACCTGTACCATCGGTATTTCGATCTGCTCGCCCCAGATGGCGACGTTGGCAACCCCTGGAACGCGCAGCAGCCGTTCCCTGATCTTCCAATAGGTGATCATCGAGAGTTCCATCACAGAGAACTCGTCCGAAGAAATCCCAATTTTCACAGTCCGGGCAGTTGATGAGAGTGGAGGAAGGATGACGGGTGGGGCTGCCCAGGTCGGCAGCTGCGGTTTGGCGACTGCCAGCCGCTCCTGCACGAGTTGGCGCGCCTCCATCACATCCATCCCGGGTTCAAAAATCATCAGGATTGAGGACAACTGATCGACTGATTTGGAGCGCATGATATCCAGCCCAGGAATACCGTTGAGGACTTCTTCAAGCGGGATGGTCACCAACGATTCCACCTCGATTGAAGAAAGCCCGAGAGATGGGGTTTGCACTTCAACTCGTGGCGGCGCAAACTCCGGAAATACATCGACAGGCATATCGTTGATCTGGATAATTCCGATGAACAGTAATGTGGCTGCGAGAAATACAACAATATAACGGTATTTAAGCGTTGTCCCGACAAGCCATGTCATAATCCTCATTTTCCAACTCCTGTGTCCGCACCATAGAGTTCAGGCGCTCCAGTCGTGACAACCATTGTGCCAACTGGCGGGCCTTCTATCAAGTAGACCGAATCGCCTTCAATCGTCTCGACGACAACCTGTTCTCGATGATAGGTCAGCGGGGCTGGATTGACATAAATCCACACCCCCCCGGTGAGATCGTAGAGGATCGTAGAGTAGGGGATCACCAGATAGGTACTCTCGTCCATAGTGGTTTCGCTTACAGGGGCAGTTTGAATATCCAACCGCAGGGCGGCATGTTCGGTCAATGTTAATTTGTTGCGGTCTGTGCCCTCAATTTTTTCAAGAGTGATTGGCTCGGTCTTTTCTGCTGATGTGGTTTGGTTACCACAAGCAGATAAAAGCATTCCGCAAATGACTAAAGTGATGAGAAAAATAGGTTTTTTGTATTTCATTCTGATCCTCCTGATCAAATCCAGGTTCACTTACTTATTTGATCGAACAGAGTTCGATTTAATCAAGTTGAGTCGGTTCGCTTACATGGTTTTGTTCTTTCCAAAGCGCAGATACAAAATGGGGAGAATGAACAGGTTGAATAAGGTTGCTGTCACCATGCCGCCCACGATCACAGCAGCCATTGGATAAATCAGTTCGATCCCGGGAATTGCGCCTGCAAAGATGAAGGGCAAAAATGCCAACCCGGTGGTCAATGAGGTCATCAAAACAGGGCGCAGCACTTCTGGCGCTCTGTTGATAATCCCACTGATTTCCGCTGTTTGTTCAAGATTCCTGATGATCAGGACGCCGGTCCTGGTCGCTATCGCCAGAACTGTGAAGAAACCAAAAATTGAGCCGATGGAAAATTGACCACCAGCCAGCATGGCAGCGATCACACCCCCGGTCAAGGCAAACGGCCAAGTTACCAGGGTAATCGAGGCGAGACTCCAACTGTTGAAAGCGGCTTGCAGCAGCAAGAAAATCCCAATTCCGGAAATGAGCGAAACAAGAATGATTCGCTGCGTGTTCGTCTGTTGGATGGTGTAATCTCCCAACACTTCAGCGTGATATTCGAAGGGTAAATCAACTTGGTCCAGAGCGCTCTCGATATCATTGGCAACCGCCTTAATCGAACGGCGATTGACATTCACTAGAATATCGATATAACGTGAGACAGCATCTCTTTTGATGCTCGTTGGCGCTGGAACGATACGCACTTCAGCCACATCCTTTAAGAGGACATGACCGCCACGGGGAGTATCAATCAGCAATTCCCCGATATCATTCAGGTTCTCTCGAATTTCTGGCACACCCCACACTACCACATCGAAGACTTTTTGTTCCTCGTAGAGACTGCCAACATTCAGACCCGAAAGTAAAATTGCTGACGAACGGCGGACGTCTCCAGGCTTGATCTGGTATCTTTCTGCCTGGACCAGATCGACCTCGATCTCAACCTGCGGTTTTAAGGTTATTCCATCGATAATAGCTCTCTGAACCCCATTTATTCCCAAGACGGTCTGTTGAATGAGTTCTGCATTACTGGCAAGATCCTCATACTCATGTCCGAAGAGCCTGATGGTGAGATCATGATCTTTGCCGGTGAATGTCTCGTCGACCAACTCTGGTTGGTAGTTCCTCACCTCGTTGAAGAATCCTGGATATCCATTGATCACATCCCGCACAGACCTGATGGTGGCATCATAATCTGCCGAGGGATCAATGCTGACCCATAGTTCGCCGGAGTTGATCCCCACGATTTTATCTCCCAAGACAGCCCGACCAACGAGCGAACCAACATTGTTCACTCCGGGAATGACACGAAGTTCGTCCAATGCCAGGGAGGAAATCCGGTTCATCTCAGCTCGTGAGGTGCCTGGCGGCCCTTCCCAATCGACAATAATGTCCAGCTTTTTAAATTCTGGGAGCAGCTCCACGTTTGAAAATGGGAGCACTCCGATACTGATTACCAGGAGAGCCAATGCGGCGATAATCGACAAGGAGGGTGCCCGCATTATTTTATCAAGGGCGTTATGATACCCACTGCTCAGGGTTTTCATCAGCCGAGTTTCGGATGGCTTGGGAGGTTTTCCAGAAAGAAGGAGCATGCTGAGGGCTGGGGTAACAACCAGGGCAACAACCAAGGCAACCAGGACGGCAATCACATATGCGCTGGCAAAGGGCTTTACGAATGAGCCGGTAATTCCTGTAAGAAAGAAAATTGGCAGGGCAAACACTAACAGGATGATGGATGTGAAAGTGATTGTATTTCTTGATTCGTTGAAGATTTCGATAAACAGGTTTTCGGATATGACTTGCCCATCGTTTTCCCCTTGCTTCTGCAGTCGTTTCAAGAGATTTTCCATATCGATGATCAACTCGTCGATAATCACACCCAGAGCAATGGCCAATCCCGCCATGGTCATGATATTGAGCGTGGCTTGCTGCAGATAGAGGATATAAGCGGCAAAGATCAGGGAAATGACGATTGAGATCACGCTGACCAGGGTGGTGCGCCACTCGAAAAAGAAAACCCCGGTTAGAAGCACAACTGCCACTAAGCTGATCAGGAGGAGGATGGCCAGGTTTGAAGTTGCCTGTTCAATGTAATTGGCTGACCGGAAGATCGTCGTATCCATTTCAACCCCGGTCAGTCCGGGGCTCAATAATCGCAGTGCTTCTTCCACGTCACGGGTTACTTCGATTGTGTTTGCCCCTGGGAATTTTTCGATGACCAGGATCAAACCAGGACCGTCACTGAGATGGGCATCTCCAATCATAGGCTGATGGTCTTCCACTATCGTGGCGATATCATCCAGGCGGTAGGCAGTGCCTACGACCGGTATCTGTCCCATTTCCTCGGCTGAGGAGATGGGCAAAATATGCCGGACGCTGAGCCGCTGGTTGGGTGTATCGATCCAGCCTGCAGTACCCGGTGAGGAGGATTCTAGATAGCTGAGCGGGGAAACCCACAGAGCTTCGCCGGTTGTATGCAATATCTGGGAAAGGGTAACCCCGCCATCCTGGAGGCGTTCCGGGTCCACCAAAATCTGAAGCTGCCATTCGCGCTTGCCCCAGATGGCTACATTTGCCACCCCAGGGATCCCCATCAACCGCGGTTTGATGTTCCACCGCGCCAGCACGCCTAGATCGATCAGGGATAGCTCCTGGGAGGAGATTCCCACCATCATCACCCGGCTGGTGGAGGAGAGCGGCTGCAGCATGGTTGGGGGTTTTGACACATTCGGCAGAGCATATGTTTCGGTTAACCGCTCCTGCACCATCTGCCGGGCTTTGATCGGGTCTGTCCCTTCCTCAAAGACCAGCAAGATCGACGACAAACTGTGGACAGATTCGGAATAAATATGCTCCAACCAGGCAATCCCATTCAGCAGGTCTGCTTCCATTGGGACTGTGATCAGTGATTCCATTTCCGCTGCGGAGAGACCCAGGGCTTCCGTCTGGACCTCTACCATGGGGGGGGTAAATTCCGGAAAGACATCAATTGGAATTTTGCCGACTTCAAGTGCCCCAAAAATAACCAGTACCAGGGCAAATGTGATTACTAAGAATCGTAAACGAATACTTGAGCCAATTATTCCGCGAAGCATGCCATATCTATCCTTTCCTAGAGATGATGGATAAAAAGAATTACCTGGACTACTTGAAAGGGTGTAGAGGGGTGTTTCTGTTCGTGTTGAAAAAGGTCGCTAAACAGAACTCTTGTATTGTGAAGGGCAGTAGTTTACAGGTAAACAACTAATACTAAATTTAGAGAGGTCCAATACAGTTGCGACAAAATAATATCCAACCTGATAATGGACAAAAAAAGTCAACTTAAAATACTATACAATTAAATTTTGTAGATTACAACAACTAATTTTAGACTATATCAGACTAGATGGTGAGTAAACTTTGAATGAGATCCTCAACCTTAATCATTCGTAAGAGTTAGATTTATTTTACCCATCGCCAATCCCTTTTCCTTTTCACCATATTTTTTAAACCCCTCATTCAATCTTTTGCTGGATGACACTCAGGCCGCATAGTGCTATTCTGGATAATGAAAGAATTTTGATTTTTTGTTGGTTTGTTTACGGGCAAATGCCATGATGAAAGGAGGAGTCCAATGACTAATATTTTGGAAGTGGAAAACCTTGTGAAGAAATATGGTGACTTTGAGGCTGTGAAAGGCATCAGTTTTCAGGTTGAAGAAGGAGAGGTATTTGGCCTGCTTGGCCCCAATGGGGCGGGGAAAACCCAGACCATTTCTATGCTGACTGGAGTTGTTGAGCCAACCTCCGGAACGGCACGAGTCGGCGGTCACGATATTCGATCCGACATGAATGATGCCAAGAAAATCAATGGGTTGGTGCCTCAAGATTTGGCACTCTACCCGACACTGAGCGCAAGGGCCAATCTGAACTTCTTTGGCCGAATCTACGGGCTGCAAGGTAAAGATCTAAAGGAACGAGTGGAGGATGTGCTCCGAATTGTCGCCCTGACGGATCGCGCCGATGAGGCAGTGGAGCATTATTCCGGTGGGATGAAACGCCGAGTCAACATTGCTGCTGGTTTGCTGCATCATCCCGAAACTGCTTTTCCTGGATGAGCCGACGGTAGGTGTGGATCCTCAGAGCCGCAACCATATCTTTGAAAGTGTTATGCGGCTCAACCGTGAGCGGGGGATGAGTATCGTTTATACCAGCCACTACATGGAAGAAGTCGAGCTGCTGTGCAACCGGGTCGCGATCATCGACCAGGGAGAAATTATTGCGTTAGACACCATCAAGAATCTGATCGCCTTGTTGGGTGGAGGTGTGATCCACGTGGGTTTGGAGAAAATGGATGATGACCTACTGGAGCAACTATCTGCCTTACAGGGTGTGAAAAGCGCCGAATTGACAACACAACCGCTCCCACCGCGCCGCCAGGAGGAAGAAGTGGAGGAACCAGAGAGCGAGAGCCAGTGGCGGCATCCCCGGTTGTGAAGATCGTTGCAGAGCACAGCCAAACCGCGGTGGTCAATGTGATCAGTTATCTCAACGAGAAAGATATTACACTCACCTCCTTGGAAATTCTGGAACCCAACCTTGAAAGTGTCTTCCTGCACCTGACTGGAAAGAAATTGAGGGAGTGAGCCATGACTGCATTAAGTATCGCTTTAAAAGACATTCAAATCTTTCTCAAAGATCGAGGGTCAATCATTCAGCTCTTCTTGCTGCCTCTGATCTTTATCGTCGCTTACAGTGCGGTTGCGGCTGGCTTTGAGGTTGGAGGATGCAAGACCAACGCGTTCCTTTCCCAGTGGTAGATCTCGATGGTGGGGTGAGAATCAAAGACACTTCTCAATGGCCTGGAGCTGGCAGGGGGGGTTCAAGGTTCGAATTGATCGATGAGAAAGGGGCCCAACAAAAGCTGGAAAAGAATGAGATCTCGAGGCTCCTCACGATCCCGGCAGATTTTACCGAAGGTATTTCGGCAGGGCGGGCAGTGACCTTGCGACTTGTCAGTCATCCGGATGCAAATATGAAACAGAGCGAGGCTGTGCGTCTGGTTGTCGAAGGTGTAGCTCAGGATATGTCGTTGGAGAGCCAGATCCTGGCCAGTTTACACCAGATGGGTGAGATGCAGGCCAATGCCCCATCCGATTTCCAGGAGGCATTTGCCGTGGAAAATATAATGGCTCAGGCCCAGAGCCAGTTTGAACGGTCGAAAGAACGGCCTCTGGTAACGATTGTTCAAACCGTACCCGGGTCAGGAGAGCGAAAAGGAAGAACTTCCTGGTACGGCTGAAGTTGCTGTGCCAGGTTTTGCCGTCTTGTTTGTGTTCATGACGGCTCAGGCCACAGCCCGTTCGATCTACGATGAGAAAAAAGTTGGTTCCTTCCGCCGTCTTTTGGCAGCCCCATCAGCAAAGTATCCTTGCTGGCCGGGAAGGTGTTACCGAATTTCATTACCGCGCTCATTCAGACGGCAGTCATTTTCATGTTTGGAGCGTATGGCTTGAAAGTGCTTGGATTTACACCGGTGAAGCTGGGGAACGACCCTGTCGCATTGGGGATTGCCATTTTGTTGATTGCACTCTGCTCAAGCGCGCTGGGAATTGTGATCGCTTCACTGGCGCGAACGGAGAACCAGATTGGCGGTCTAAGCACGTCTAATCCTTTGGGGTCTCGGAACCCTGGGTGGGTTCAATCATCCCGTATTTTATCCTGGAGAGCATGCTTGGCCCTCTTCCCATGGCCTTGCCCCATTATTGGGCAAACCGGGCGCTCGATAACATCATGGTTCGTGGATTGATGTTAGCGGATGTATCGTTAGAGTTGGTTGTGCTATTTGGCTTTACGCTGGTTTTCTTCCTCGTAGGTCTATGGCGCTTCGATTTTGATTAGCAAGGAGGAAAAGCATGAAGAATATTCGTTTGATCGTGTTTGTTACTGCTCGCCGTGCCACGAATCGGCGGTGCTCAACGAGAAGTACGACATCAAGACCGGCCGCTTGACGACCTTCATCGATTCCTACCACGGCCTCAAGTCCAAGGCCGGCGACACTCATGTCGCCAACTGCGCATCCTGCCACGGTGTCCACCGGATCCTGGCCAGCTCCGACCCGACATCGACGGTCAACCCGGCCAACCTGCGGGCGACCTGCGGCGAGTGCCACCCCAACATCTCCGAGAAGATCGCCATGACTCCGATCCACGGCATCGGTGGCCAGGGTCTGCGCACGCGGGCGGCCGACATCATCGAGATGATCTACATCATCGCGATCACCGTGATCATCGGCCTGATGATCCTCCACTGGCTGATCGACCTTATCCGCCACATGGTCAACATCACCAGGGAACGTCCGCAGATTCTGCGCATGCACATCGACGAGGTCGTCCAACACGCGCTGCTTGCCATCACTTTTATCACCCTCACCGTTTCCGGATTCGCTCTGCGCTATGACCAGGGATTCATGGCACGCTTCTTTTTCGGCTGGGAAGGGGGTTTCGAGGTTCGGGGAATCCTCCACCGGGCGGCGGCCGTCGCATTCATGGGAACCACCCTCTGGCACATCCTGTTTCTCTTTTCCCCGCGCGGACGCCGGTTCGCCAAAGACATGATGCCGATCCCGCGCGACTTCCAGTTCTTCCTCCGGCGCATGCTCTACAACCTCGGTCTTCGGCCGCGCTGGGATTGCATCCAGCGCTTCAACTATGTCGAGAAGGCGGAGTACTGGGGGCTGATGTGGGGCACCATCATCATGGTCAGCACCGGTCTCATGCTGTGGTTCGACAACTGGTTCATCCAGTTCCTCCCCAAGGGTGTCCTCGACATCGCACTGGTGATCCACTTCTGGGAGGCCTGGCTGGCGGCGTTGACGATCTTCGTCTGGCATTTCTACTCGGTGATCTTCCACCCCCACGTCTACCCGATGAACCCGAGCTGGCTCACCGGTCACATGCCCGAGAAGATGTACAAGCACGAACACCCCGGCTACCTCGAGGAGGCGCGACGCGAGACCGAGAAGGTCATCGAGAATCGCATCGAACGGATGCTTCGGCGGAACCACGACCCGGAGTTCCCGGTCGAGACCGAACCCTCCGATGCCGCCGCGCCGAAACCGGACGCCGACCACGGGCGACCAAAAGTCGAACCGGAGGGCGACGGCTCGTGACCGGGGCGTGGGCTCAATAGTGTTCATCGCGCGAGCAGGATCCAATGCCTGCTCGCGCGCGTTTCGGTCCGGGAAGCCGTCGAGAGACTGAGTTTCATTTGGCCGAGTGTACTGAGATTCAATAGTGATGGTATAGTTTTATACCGGAACGAAAACCGAACGAATGTTCGGTTACAACTCGATTTGTTAGGGAGGTTGGGATGGCATCTTTAGTTAAGGTATCGCCCGCGCACATCATCGGAACCATCATCACAGTCGTGTTCTTGGCCACCACTGGAGTGGTTTTCGCCGGCGACGGACCATCGGCCGATGGGCGAGTTCCAGCCGCCATCGAAGCCCATGAGACTCTCCCGCCCGGCGCCATCGTCGCCTCACCGACGATCAAGACCACCACCGCCTCGACCCTGCTGACCGATGGCTTCGAGGGCACCTTCCCGGGTTCCATCTGGCAGCTTTACCACGACGCCTCGGGGGCCGATGTCGCCTGGGGCAAGAGCGGCTACCGGAAGAGTGCCGGGAGCTACAGCATCTGGTGCGCGGCCGGCGGCAGCGCGTCTCCGGGTGCCGGGGGCAATGTTCCCGTGTTCACATACACGTGGGCCATCGCCGGGCCGTTCGACCTGTCCGGCGCCACATCGGGCGAACTCAAGTTCGACTACTGGTTGTCAACCGAAGCCAGCTACGACAATTTCAAATGGCTCGCGTCCACCGATGGGACCAACTTCAGTGGACTCCAGACCTCGGCCAACACCGCCGGTTTCCAAACCACGACCCAGGATCTTTCGGACTGGGGTAGCGCCGGCAACCTCCTCGGTCAGTCCCAGGTCTGGATCGCGTTCATCTACCAGTCGGACGAGAGCAACACATACGAGGGCGCCTATGTCGACCAGGTCAGCCTCACCACCAACGGCGGCGGTGGCAGTAACTGCGGCACCTATGTCCTGACCGAGGACAACAACAACAACAGCTGGACCGGAACTCCCGACGGCGACTGGGGCTACTGCCTCTACAACAACGACCCCAAACACCCCATCGAGTTCACCTTCAACGTCAACGAATCGAGCATCTCGTCGGCGCAGCTCCTGCTTCTCTGTCACGATGTCGATCAGTTCACGACTCCGGGCAATCCCGAGATCGACAAGGTGTATGTCAACAACAACTACATCGGCGATCTCACCGGCGCCAACGACGAAGACTCGACGACCCTCTTCACCGTGCCGGTGAGCGCCCTCACCAGCGGCACCAACCGGGTGCGGATCGATGTCAACCAGAACCCGGGAACGCCATCCAACGAGTGGTGCGTCGAACTCAAACAAGCGCAGCTCCTCATCAACGGCGGCTGCACCGGTCAGGCCAGCTGCCGATCGGTGACGACAAATGGCACGTATCTACGAGCCTGGGCGCCACGGTCCAGGTCACCTACGAAATCGACACCACTGCGACCACACAGCAGATCCGAGTCGAGTCGAACCTGGTGAATCCGGATGGAATCATCGTCGCGGGGGCGGAACGCAACTACACCACCAACGGGTCTGCCAACGATCCCAAGTCCGTGGATCTCACCCTGCCGAGCAACGCGGCTGTCGGCGCCGGTTACAAGGCTCAGGTGCTCGTCTTCGACTCCGCCTCCGGCCAGCTCGAATCCACGTGTGAGGCGCCTTTCGCGGTCGCTGGCGGCGGCGGGAGTTGCGACATCACGTGCAGCGCCTCGTTCCCGACCACTGCGCAGGTGGGCCAGACGGTCAACTTCACCAGCTCGGCCACCCCGAGCGGCGACTGCGGCACCGTCGAGTACTTCTGGTACCCCGAACAGGGCTACAGCACCGTCACGGTCTTCGGTCGCAACGGATCCTGGGTCTACAGCGAACCCGGCACCTACACCTGGCTCTACGTGGCCATCGGCGACAACGGCGGCCGCTGCGAGCGCACCGGTACCATTACCGTCACCGGTGGTGGCGGTGGTTGCAGCCTGACCTGCAACGCGTCGGTTCCGGCCACCGCCCAGGTCGGTCAAACGGTCAACCTCAACGGTTCGGCCACCGCAACCGGATGCACCGGCACCATCGAGTACTTCTGGTTCCCAGACAACGACAACAGCACCATCACGGTTTTCGACCGCAACGCGACCTGGATCTATGACAGCCCCGGCACCTACAACTGGCTCTTCTCGGCAGGGGTCGACGGCGAAACCTGCCGGCGGACAGGGTCCATCAACGTCACCGGCGGTGGCGGCGGGTCGAACGTCGTCTGGGTGCCGGTGGTGAGCCGGGCCAACGGCGCGAATAACAGCACTTGGGTCTCGGATCTCGGCATCTTCAACCCGGGGACGGTTGCGGTGACGGTCACGATCAAGATCTGGGTCACCACCGGCGTCATCACCAAAACGGTGAACGTCAACGCCGGCGGTCAGATCATCATCACCGACGTGATCGGGTGGTTCAATCCGGGCCTCTACACCTCGGCCGCGATCTCCATCATCTCGAGCCAGACCCTGATCATCACGACACGAACCTACAACCAGATCGCAGCCGGCGTCATCTGCTTCCCAAGAGGAACTCTTGGCCAGGGTCTCAATGGTTTTCTCACGACAAACGGCATCTCCGCGGGCCAGTTCGGCTGGATACCCAACCTCGTCGAGAACAACTTCTTCCGATCCAACATCGGCTACACAAATACCGGCACGACCAACGCAAGCCTGACCGTTCGCCTGTACAACGGCAACGGCAATTTCCTGGGCAGCTACAACGTCACCCTCGCTCCGGGCCAGTGGAAACAGACGAACCAACCGTTCCGCAACATGCCGAACTATGTCTGGCTCGATGCCGGCTCGGCCAAGGTCACCGTCAACTCGGGTAGCGGCATCGTCGTCTACGGCTCGGTGATCGACAACCTCACCAACGACCCAACGACGATTCCGTTCTACCGATAGTCAAGA
>CAVVOF010000002.1:0-466716 GCA_963749905.1 uncultured Actinomycetota bacterium | reverse complement strand
CGAGAGACTGGCCGCCCGGCTCGCCGACGGGATGTTTGAGATCCCGGCCGGGTGGGCATAACGCGAGTGTCGGGCCACAGGGTCGGGGGACCTCAGGCCGGACATGCGAAAGGGGCCCCACCAGAACTGGTGGGGCCCCTTTCCGAGCTAACTAGGCGATGCGGACCTTGTCGGCCTGCGGGCCCTTCGGGCCCTGGACGATGTCGAACTCGACCAGCTGGTTCTCCTCGAGGGAGCGGTAGCCATCCGACTGGATTGCCGAGTAATGAACGAAGACGTCCGGGCCGCCGTCGGCCTGGGCGATGAAGCCGTAGCCCTTCTCAGCGTTGAACCACTTGACGGTTCCTTGAGCCATGGTGCACATACTCCTTGCGGGAACTTCACTCCGAGCGGTCGCCCGGAATGCGGCCTAGCCGTTCAAACCTTTCGTCCCGAATCTGCGCACGTGCCCAGAAAACCAGATGCCCACCTTGTGGGCGGGCATCTCAGAACGGTGGTGCTGATGTGGCCTTGCCTGAGAGGAGCATAGCCGCTCGGGGGCCCCATGGGTGACGAACCGCCGTAGATAGGCTCCAGCCGTGACTCCCAGCCAGCTTGCGGACACCGTGACGCGCATCATCGCCGAGCTCTCCGATGCAGGGACCATCCCCGCAGTCGACGTGCCCGAGGTGCGCATCGAGCGGCCCAAGTCCCGCGAGCACGGCGACTACGCGACCAACGTGGCACTGGCCCTGGCCAAGCAGGTGGGCATGGCGCCGCGGGACCTGGCGACGCTGCTGGTGGCCCATCTCGAGCGGACGCCCGGCGTGGCCAGCGCGGAGGTCGCCGGCCCCGGCTTCGTCAACATCCGGCTCGACAGCGCCGCCCAGGGGGAGGTGGCCCGGCGGGCGGTCGACGCGAGTGACGCATGGGGCCACAGTGACACGCTGGCCGGCACCACGATCAACGTCGAGTTCATCTCGGCCAACCCGACCGGACCGCTGCACCTCGGCCACACCCGGTGGGCCGCCCTCGGTGACGCCATCGCCCGGGTGCTGGCCGCGGCGGGCGCGACGGTGGCCACCGAGTTCTACATCAACGACCGGGGCGCCCAGCTCGAGAAGTTCGGGGCGTCGGTCATGGCCATCGCCAACGGGCGACCCGTGCCGGAGGACGGCTATCACGGCGACTACATCCTCGAGCTCGCCGCCCGGATCGTGGCCGAGCACCCCGAGTACCTCGAACTGCCGGACGACGAGCAGCTGGTCGCCTTCCGGGAGGCGGCCTACGCGCTGCAACTGGACCAGCAGAAGCAGGTCCTCGACTTGTTCCGGACCCATTTCGACGTGTGGGCGTCCGAGCGTGAGCTGCACGAGTCGGGTGCGGTCGAGCGGGGTCTGGCGCGGCTGCGCGAGCAGGGCCATGTGTTCGAGCAGGAGGGCGCGGTCTGGCTGCGCACCACGGACTTCGGCGACGACAAGGACCGTGTCCTGATCCGCGGCGACGGCTCGCCGACCTACTTCGCGTCGGACACCGCGTACTACGTGGACAAGCGGGCGCGCGGCTTCGACGTCAACATCTACCTGCTCGGCGCGGACCACCACGGCTACGTCAACCGGCTGCGGGCCGTCGCGGCCTGCGCGGGCGACGACATGGACGTCAACGTCGAGGTGCTCATCGGCCAGCTGGTGAAGATCACTCGCGCGGGCGAGGAGGTCAAGCTCAGCAAGCGCGCGGGCACCATCGTCACCCTCGACGAGCTCGTGCAGGAGGTGGGCGTCGACGCGGCGCGGTACACGCTGTCGCGCTACCCGGCGGACTCGCCCGCTCACGCTCGACATCGAGGACATGATCCGGGCCACCAACGACAACCCGGTGTTCTACGTGCAGTACGCGCACGCGCGGATCGCGTCCGTCCTGCGCAACGCGGCCGAGCTCGGCATCGACTGGCGCGCGCTGGAGTTCGACCCGTCGCTGCTCGACCACGAGCGGGAGAACAACCTGCTCGGGATGATCGCGGAGTTCCCTCGGATCGTGGCGTCGGCTGCGGAGCTGCGGGAGCCGCATCGCGTCGCCCGCTACCTCGAGGACCTGGCGACGTCGTACCACCGGTTCTACGACGTGTGCTGGGTGCTGCCGCGCGGCGACGAGGAGCTGGCGCCGATCCACGTCGCCCGGCTGTGGTTGTGCGCGGCGTCGCGGCAGACGATCGCGAACGGGCTGGACCTGCTGGGCGTCAGCGCGCCGGAGCGGATGTAGCCGCCGCGGCTGATGCCGTGATGGGCTTCATGGACGCGTTACCGCATTGACACCTTTGCTGCAATGCCGCAATAGTGCACCATGACCACGTCCGATTTCTTCCACGGCTTCCTTGCGATTCAGGGGCGCGGCACGGTCGCCCTGCCCCCGGCGCTGCGTCGCCGCTACCGGCTCGATCAGCCGGGTGCGCAGGTCGAGATCACCGAGCGTGCGGACGGGGTGCTCGAACTGCGGCCGGTCGTCCCAGTCCCGGCCAGCGAGGCGTGGTTCTGGGACCCGTCGTGGCATCGGGGCGAGCGGGAGGTCGATGATCACGTCGCGTCCGGCGAGGTGACGGTGCATGAGGGTCCGGACGAACTGCTGGCTCACCTGGACTCGATCGCGCCCACGTGAGATTCGAGACCACGCCCCGTTTCGACGCTGACTACGCGGCGCTCCCGGTCGAGCACCGTCGCATGTTCCGAGCGCTGGTTCCGGCGTTCAGCGAGGCGTGTGACGGGTACGTCAGCGAGCCCGGTGGCTACCGGTGGCCCGCCCGACTGCGCGTCCGCCGACTTGTCGGGGCTCCCCGTGTGTGGGAGCTGACGTGGTCGTTCGCGTCACCCGACGGGCGTGCGACGTTCGAGTTCGTGCACGATGACGCGGGACCCCTGCTCCGTTGGCGCCGGATCGGCACCCATCAGGTCTTCGCTGACCCCTGACCGAGCCTCGGGGATTCCAGGTCCAGCCACTAGCCTTCCTCGCATGCGCGCGCATCCCGCTGGACCACTGCACGCTGACGGCCTGTCCCTGCACGAGGGCGCGTCGAAGCCCGGGTCCGCTGCGGAGATGAACCGGCTCGCCCCGTCGGTCTGGCCGGCATCGGCTCGACGCAACGGCGATGGCGCGCTCGAGATCGGCGGTGTCGACGTCCGGGATGCCGTCGCTGAGCACGGCTCGCCGCTGTTCCTCTTCGACGAGGACGACCTGCGCGCGCGAGCGCGGACCTACCGCGAGTCCTACGTCAGCGCGGGCGCCCGTCTCGTCTACTACGCCGCGAAGGCGCTCCTGACCACCTCCGTCGCCCGGCTGGTCACGCAGGAGGGGCTTGGCATCGACGTCGCGTCCGGCGGCGAGCTCGCAGTGGCCCTGCGGGCCGGGGTGCCGGGGGAGCGGCTGCTCATGCACGGCAACAACAAGTCGATGGGCGAGATCGAGGCGGCCGTGGCGGCCGGCGTCGGACGGATCGTGATCGACTCGTTCGAGGACATCGTCCGCATCGCCGACGCGGCAGGGCGGGCGGGCGTGGTGCAGCAGGTGCTCGTCCGGGTCACCGTCGGGGTCGAGGCGCACACGCACGAGTTCATCGCCACCGCGCACGAGGACCAGAAGTTCGGGCTGTCCGTCGCGTCGGGTGCCGCGGAGGAGGCGGTGCGCCGGATCGCCAAGCTGCCGAGCCTGGACTTCCGGGGCCTGCACTCCCACATCGGCTCGCAGATCTTCGACGCGGCGGGCTTCGAGGTGGCCGCGGGCCGTGTGGTGAGCGTCGCGCAGCGGATCTGGGACGAGCAGGGCATCGAGGTCGAGGAGCTGAACCTCGGCGGCGGCATGGGCATCGCCTACCTCGAGTCCGACGACCCGCTCGACGTGACCGACATGGCGACGCAGATCGGCGACATCGTCGGCAAGCAGTGCGCGAACGAGGGCATCCCGATGCCCGCCCTGGCCTTCGAGCCGGGTCGCGCGATCGTCGGTCCGGCCGCCGTCACCGTCTACGAGGTGGGCACCGTCAAGCCGGTCGAGCTGGATCGCGGTGCCGTCCGCACGTACGTGTCCGTCGACGGAGGCATGAGCGACAACATCCGCACCGCGCTGTACGACGCGGACTACACGGTGACGCTGGCCTCGCGGGAGTCGTCGGCCGAGCCGACGCTGTGCCGGGTGGTGGGCAAGCACTGCGAGTCCGGCGACATCGTGGTGCGGGACGCCTGGCTGCCGGCCGACCTGGTGCCCGGGGACCTGCTGGCCGTGGCCGCGACCGGCGCGTACTGCCGCTCCATGGCGTCGAACTACAACTACCTGCCCCGGCCGGCCGTGGTGGCCGCGCGCGACGGGGCCACGTCGGTCTACCTGCGGCGCGAGACCCTGGACGACCTGCTCCGCCTCGACCCCGGCGCCTGAAACGCCGAGACCTGCTGGCACCGACACCACCCGGGCTGGGTGAGGTCGGTATCAGCAGGTCTCGGCGAAACGGGGCTACTCGCGCTCGGACCCGGCGACCAGCGGCTCGGGCTCCTCGACGGACGTGCGGACCAGTCGCCACACGATCACCGCGACCACCGCGCCGACCAGCGGCGCGAGAATGAACAGCCAGACCTGCCCGAGCGCGTCGCCACCGGCGAACAGGGCCGGGCCGAACGAGCGGGCCGGGTTGACGGACGTGCCGGTCAGCGGGATGCCGACCAGGTGGACGAGCGTCAGCGTCAGGCCGATGGCCAGGCCCGCGAAGCCGGGGGCGGCGACCCGCTCCGTGACCAGCAGGATCACCAGCACGAAGGCAGCAGTCAGCAGCGTCTCGAGCACGAATGCGCCGACCATGTTGATGGCGCCGTTGTCGTAGGCGTTGGTGCCGAGCGCGCCGGTGTAGTCCGTGACTCCGAACGACTGCACGAACAGCCAGAGCATGAAGCCGCCGAGGATGCCGCCGAGGAACTGGGCGATCCAGTAGCCGACCGCCTCGTTCGTGGGCATCCGACGGCCGAGCAGCATGCCGAGCGTGACGGCGGGGTTCACATGGGCTCCGGAGACCGGACCGAACGCGTAGGCGATCCCGAGCAGGACCAGGCCGAACGCGAGTGCGACGCCCACCACGCCGTTGCCAGGTCCGTTGCCATCGGCCCCGACCTTCGCCGAGATGCCGAACACGGCGGCCCCGACCGCCAGGAAGACCAGCAGGAAGGTGCCGACGAATTCAGCCAGCAGCTTGCGAGCGGTGGTGTTCATGTCTCCTCCTGGCCCGGCGGGACGTTCCCACCACAGGCCTGCGCCCATGCTGGCACGCCGGCAGCGCACGGTCGGTGAGGCCCGCCGGAGGCGCCGACCGGTTTCGCCTCCCCGACACCCACCTGAGAGGCTGTGCTCGTCCGATTCACCTGCGAGGAGTGTGCATGGCTTCCGATGTCACGGGACGTCCGCTCAGGGTCGTCCTGCTCGGAGGCGGCACCGTGGGCGCATCCGTCGCGCGCCTGCTCGTGGAGAACGCGCGGGACATCGAGGAGCGCGTCGGCGCCCCCGTCGAGCTTGCCGCCGTCGCCGTGCGCGACGCTGCCCGCGCCCGGCCGGGCGTGCCTGCCGACGTCATCACGGACGACGCGGCAGCGGCGGCCGGTAGCGGGGCGGACATCGTCGTCGAGCTGATCGGCGGGATCGAGCCGGCGCGGACCCTGATCCTCTCGGCGATGGACGCTGGGTCCAGCGTGGTCACCGCCAACAAGGCGCTGCTCGCCGCTGACGGAGCGACCTTGTACGAGGCGGCTGCCCGGCACGGCGTCGACCTGTACTTCGAGGCTGCAGTCGCCGGCGCCATCCCCCTGCTCCGGCCGCTGCGCGAGTCACTCGCGGGCGACCGAGTCACCAAGGTCCTCGGCATCGTCAACGGGACCACCAACTACATCCTCACTCGCATGGACGAGGAGGGCGCCGCCTATGCGGACGTGCTCGCCGACGCGCAAGCCCTGGGCTATGCGGAGGCCGACCCGACCGCCGACGTCGAGGGACACGACGCCGCCGCCAAGGCCGCCATCCTCGCCGAGCTCGCCTTCCACACCCGAGTGACGCTGGACGACGTCCACTGCGAGGGGATCTCGAACGTCACTGCGGACGACATCCGCGCCGCGCGGGACATGGGCTTCGTCATCAAGCTGCTCGCCGTTGCCGAGCGCACGGACGCTGGCGTCATCGTCCGGGTCCACCCGGCCATGCTGCCGCGGGACCATCCCCTGGCCGCGGTCCGTGGTGCCTACAACGCCGTCTTCGTGGAGGCCGAGTCGGCAGGCGAGGTCATGTTCTACGGTCGCGGCGCGGGCGGCGACCCGACGGCCAGTGCCGTGCTCGGTGACCTGGTCACGGCGGCCCGCAACCGGGTCACCGGGGGACTCGGCCCGGGAGAGAGCACCTACTCCAACCTGCCGGTCCTGCCCATCGGCGATGCGATGACGCGCTACTACGTGAACCTGTCGGTCGCCGACCGACCCGGCGTCCTCGCCAGCATCGCGACGGCCTTCTCCGACAACGGCGTGAGCATCCAGGTGGTCCGCCAGGACGGCAAGGGCGATGCAGCCGGGCTGGTCGTGCGGACCCACCGGGCATCGGACGCCGCGCTCCGACGCACGGTCGACCGGCTGCACGAACTCGACACGGTCCGCCAGGTGCTGGGAGTCATGCGCGTCGAGGGCGAGGCGGGGGACTAGCAATGGCGCACGTATGGCGTGGCCTCATCGAGGAGTACCGCGACCGGCTGCCGGTCTCGGACGCGACTCCGGTCATCACCCTGCGGGAGGGCGGCACCCCGCTCGTGCGTGCGGACATCGTCAGCGACATGGTCGGCTGCGACGTCTGGCTGAAGTACGACGGCGCCAACCCGACGGGGTCATTCAAGGACCGCGGCATGACGATGGCCATCTCGAAGGCGGCGGAGGCCGGCGCGAAGGTCGTCATCTGCGCCAGCACCGGCAACACGTCGGCCAGCGCCGCGGCGTATGCGACGAAGGCCGGCATGGCCAGCGCGGTCCTCGTGCCCCAGGGCAAGATCGCGATGGGCAAGCTCGCCCAGGCGATCGTGCACGGCGCCACCCTGCTTCAGGTCGACGGCAACTTCGACGACTGCCTCGAGCTGGCCCGGAAGCTGGCGGTCGACCACCCCGTCGAGCTCGTCAACAGCGTCAACCCGTTCCGGATCGAGGGCCAGAAGACGGCGAGCTTCGAGATCGTCGACCAGCTCGGCGGCGCCCCCGACATCCACGCCCTGCCCGTCGGCAACGCGGGCAACATCACCGCGTACTGGAAGGGCTACGTCGAGTACGCGGCCGACGGCGTTGCGGCTTCGCGTCCGCGGATGTGGGGATTCCAGGCCGCCGGCGCCGCACCGATCGTGCTCGGACACCCGGTCACGAACCCGGAGACCATCGCGACCGCGATCCGGATCGGCAACCCCGCGTCCTGGCACCAGGCCGAGGCGGCGCGCGACGAGTCGGGCGGCCTCATCGACTCGGTCACCGACGACGAGATCCTCTCTGCCTACCGCCTCTGCGCCGACCGCGAAGGGCTGTTCTGCGAACCGGCCAGCGCCGCGAGCGTCGGCGGGCGTGCTCAAGCTGCATGCGCAGGGAGCGCTCGACGCCGGGCAGACCATCGTCTGCACGCTGACCGGCAATGGACTCAAGGATCCGCAGCTCGCGCTGCAGGGGGCCCAGGACCCGGTGGTCATCCCGGTCGACGTCCACGCCGCTGCGGCGGCTCTCGGGCTGGAGTAGCGGTGGTCGAACTTCGTCGCGATGCCGTCCGCGTCGTCGTCCCCGCGTCGAGCGCGAACATCGGCCCGGCCTTCGACTGCGCCGGCATGGCCCTCGCGGTGTACGACGATCTCATCGCCATGGTCACCGACGACGAGGGCGTGCTGGTGGAGATCGCGGGGGAGGGCGCCGACACCCTGCCCCGTGACGAGACCCATCTCGTCGTGCAGTCGATGCGTGCGGGCTTCGACTGGCTCGGAGCCGATGTGCCCGGCTTCATCCTCAGGTGCGTCAACACCATTCCGCACGGTCGCGGACTGGGTTCGTCGGCCGCCGCCATCGTCGGCGGCATCGTGCTCGCCAGGTCGATGGTGACGGACGGACGCGATCGGATGACGGACAGCGACGTCCTCCAGCTGGCACTTCGCCAGGAGTCGCATCCCGACAACCTGTCCGCGGCCCTGTACGGCGGATTCACGGTGTCCTGGGTGGAGGACGGCGGCTTCGCCGATGCGGTGCCGATGGCGGTCCATGCCGACGTGCATCCTGTCGTGCTGGTCCCGCCCACGGAGCTGAAGACGTCGGCCGCTCGGGCGATGCTCCCCGACGGCGTCCCGTTCGCGGACGCCGCCACGAATATCGGACGATCGGCGCTGCTCGTGCACGCGCTCACCGCCGATCCCGCGCGGTTGATGGCAGCCACCGAGGACCGGCTGCACCAGCGCGCCCGTGCCTCCGCGTACCCGCAGTCGCTGGCGCTAGTCGACGCGCTGCGAGCGGCCGGCGTGCCTGCGGTCATCTCCGGGGCCGGTCCGACGGTGCTGGCCTTCGGCAGCGCGGAGACGCTGGCCGTCATCGCGGGCGTCGCGGGTGATGCGTGGGTGCTGCGCGCCGTCGAGGTCTCGGCCACCGGGGCTCGCGAGGTGCCGGTGCCGCTCGATGCATGACACCGGGTGTATGCTCACAGTGTTCCGGGACGGCGTAGATGCGCCGACGGTGACGGCCTCCCTCGTGTGACCTTGACGAACGGTTGCCATCCTCGACCAGATCGACCCGGATTCGCCCGCAGAAATCGTGGTGGACGTCGATGATTGGCGGCTGCCGGCGGGCATAGCCCCGTTCTGTTCAGGGCGAAATACCTCCTCGCCACCCGAGGACAGTCCCCATAAGGAATCCGAGTGACAGATACACAAGTGCAGGACACCACCACCAGCAAGGCTTCCGGCCTGTCGGGAATGCTCCTGCCCGAGCTCAAGCAGCTTGCCCAGCAGATGGGCATCGCGGGCGCGAGCAGCATGAAGAAGGCGGACCTCGTGTCCGCGATCCGTGACCGTCAGCGCCCCGCGACCCCCGCCCGTGCGGAGTCGGACCGGCCCGCCGACGGTGACGGCACCGACTCCCCGCCGCGGGCGCGGCGCTCGGCCCGGCGTGAGCAGGCCCCCTCGGAGCAGGCTCCCGCCGAGCGCGCTGAGGCGACGGCCTCCGGCTCGAGCGTCGAGGCCGGCCAGGATCGTGGCGACCGCAGAATCGCGGCGACCGTCAGGACCGTGGCGACCAGAACCGCGGTGACCAGAACCGCGGTGACCAGAACCGCGGTGACCAGAACCGCGGTGACCAGAACCGCGGCGACCGTCAGAACCGCGGCGGTCAGGATCGGCGGTCGACGCAGCAGATCGCGGCGGCCAGAATCGCGGCGATCAGAATCGCGGCGATCAGAATCGTGGTGACCAGGACCGTGATGACGACGGCGGCGGCCGCAACCGGCGCCGCCGGGGCCGTGATCGGTTCCGCGACCGCCGCGACCGCCAGCGTGGCGGTGCCACCGGCTACTCCGATGTCGAGCCCGAGATCGGCGAGGACGACATCCTCGTGCCCGTGGCGGGCATCCTCGACGTGATGGACAACTACGCGTTCGTCCGCACCAGCGGCTACCTGCCCGGCCACAACGACGTCTACGTGTCGCTGTCGATGGTCCGCCGGCACGGCCTGCGCAAGGGCGACGCCGTCACCGGCGCCACCAAGCAGCCGCAGGAGGGCGAGCGCAAGGAGAAGTTCACCCCGCTCGTGCGCATCGACACCGTCAACGGCGGCACCCTCGATGCGGCCCGCAACCGGCCGGAGTTCTCCAAGCTCACCCCCCTCTACCCGCAGGATCGCCTGCGGCTCGAGACCACGCCGGGCAACCTCACCACCCGCGTGATCGACCTGGTCGCGCCCATCGGCAAGGGCCAGCGTGGCCTGATCGTGTCGCCGCCGAAGGCCGGCAAGACGATGGTGCTGCAGTCGATCGCCAACGCGATCGTGACGAACAACCCCGAAGTGCACCTCATGGTCGTGCTCGTCGACGAGCGCCCCGAAGAGGTCACCGACATGCAGCGCTCGGTGAAGGGCGAGGTCATCGCCTCGACCTTCGACCGGCCCGCCGAGGACCACACGATCATCGCGGAGCTGTCGATCGAGCGCGCCAAGCGCCTGGTCGAGCTCGGCCACGACGTCGTCGTGCTGCTCGACTCGATGACCCGGCTCGGACGCGCGTACAACCTCGCGGCGCCCGCCTCCGGCCGCATCCTGTCCGGCGGCGTCGACTCGACGGCCCTGTACCCGCCGAAGCGCTTCTTCGGTGCCGCCCGCAACATCGAGAACGGTGGCTCGCTGACCATCCTGGCGACGGCGCTCGTCGAGACCGGCTCCCGCATGGACGAGGTCATCTTCGAGGAGTTCAAGGGCACCGGAAACATGGAGCTCAAGCTCGATCGCCGGCTTGCCGACAAGCGGATCTTCCCGGCGGTCGACGTCGACGCCTCGGGCACCCGCAAGGAGGAGCTGCTCATGTCTCCGGAGGAGCTCAAGATCGTCTGGAAGCTGCGCCGGGTGCTGCACGCCCTCGACCAGCAGCAGTCGATCGAGCTGCTGCTCAACAAGCTCCGCGAGACGCAGAGCAACAACGAGTTCCTGCTGCAGGTCCAGAAGACGGCGCCGGCCGTCAGTGGATCCCGCGACGACGACTGAGCCACGCGATTTCCGGGCGACCGGGGGTCAGTGGCATACTTACCGGGCTCCGGTTCACGATCGCACGCGGCGATCGACCCGGTGCCATGAGAGGACATGATGAAGGCCGACATCCACCCCGCCTACGGCGAGACGACCGTCTCCTGCAGCTGCGGGACGACATTCACCACGCGCAGCACTGCGAAGAACGGCGTGATCCACGTCGAGGTCTGCTCGCAGTGCCACCCCTTCTACACCGGCAAGCAGAAGATCCTCGACACCGGCGGCCGGGTCGCGAGGTTCGAGAGCCGCTACGGCAAGAAGGACAAGTAGCTTCACTGCCCCGGGCGCTGGCCCGAGCTCGTCGCGTGTCATCCGACACGGTGACGGCCTCGAGCCGGCGCCCGGGCTTTTCATGCCAGCGGTCCCTGACCGGGCCGACCGCGAGACGACGAGGAGGGCCGGATGTTCGAGACCTGCGTCGACCTGATGGACGAGTACACCCAGGTCGAGACCCAGCTCGCCGACCCTGCCGTGCACAGTGACCAGGCGACCGCCCGCCGACTCGGCCGGCGCTTCGCGGAACTCGGTCCGATCGTGGCTGCCTATCGCGAGTGGCTGTCCGCCACCGGCGATCTGGCGGCGGCGCGCGAGCTCACAGAGGTGGATGACTCGTTCGCTGCTGAGGTCGTCCAGCAGAACGAGCGAGTGGAGGCCGCCGCCGAGCGGCTGACCGCGCTACTGCTGCCGCGGGACCCGATGGACGACAAGGACGTCATCCTCGAGGTCAAGGCAGGCGAGGGCGGCGAGGAGTCCGCGCTCTTCGCCGGCGACCTCGCCCGGATGTACATGCGCTACGCGGAGCGGCGCGGCTGGAAGGCCGAGGTGATCGACGCGGTCGAGTCCGACCTCGGGGGATACAAGGACATCTCGATCGCGGTCAAGGGCAAGGGGGTGCCCGAGCCCGGGGAGGCGCCGTTCGCCCGTCTGAAGTTCGAGGGTGGCGTCCACCGCGTGCAGCGGGTGCCGGTCACCGAGTCGCAGGGCCGCATCCACACGTCCGCCGCCGGCGTCCTCGTGCTGCCCGAGGCCGAGGAGGTCGACGTCGTCATCGACCCGAACGACCTGCGGATCGACGTCTACCGGTCATCCGGTCCGGGCGGGCAGAGCGTGAACACCACCGACTCCGCCGTCCGCATCACCCACCTGCCCACCGGGGTCGTCGTCTCCTGCCAGAACGAGAAGAGCCAGCTGCAGAACAAGGAGTCGGCGATGCGCATCCTGCGGGCCCGACTGCTCGCGGTGGCCGAGGAGCAGGCCGCCAAGGAGGCGTCCGACGCCCGTCGCTCTCAGGTGCGCACGGTCGACCGCAGCGAGCGGATCCGCACCTACAACTTCGCCGAGAACCGCATCAGCGACCACCGGGTCGGCTTCAAGGCCTACAACCTCGACCAGGTGCTCGACGGCGAGCTCGACGACGTCATCAACGCGTGTGTCACCGCCGACCAGGAGGCCCGACTCAGCGAGCCGAGCGCATGACCACCAGCTGGAGCGAGGACCACACCATCGGCGGCCGCGTCAGCGTCCGCGACCTGCTCTTCGACGCCGAGCGCCGGCTGGCGGCCGTGGGCATCCCCTCGCCGGGCGTCGACGCCGCCGAGATCGTCGCGTTCGCTCTTGGCACGACGCGCACGCGCCTGTTCCTCCAGGATGCCGTCACGGACGAGCAGAAGGTGCGGATCGAGGCCCTGCTGGCGCGCCGGCTGAGCCGGGTTCCGCTCCAGCACCTCCTGGGCACCGCCCCGTTCCGTCACATCGAGGTCGAGGTGGGGCCAGGCGTCTTCATCCCCCGACCGGAGACCGAGCTGGTGACCGAGGCTGGCATCCGCGAGCTCGCCGCCCGGCCGATGGGTGAGCGAATCGCGGTCGACCTGTGCTCGGGAAGTGCCGCTATCGCGATCTCCCTCGGCGTCGAGGTCGAGGGTGCCCGGGTGCACGCCGTCGAGCTGAGCGACGACGCGATCGAGTGGACCCGCATGAACGTATCGGCGCACGAGGATCGCCTCGTGGAGCACGGTTCCCGCGTCGAGGTGCTGCACCATGACGCCACCACCGTGGCCGATCCCGGGGAGCCGCTGGCTCGACTCGTCGGCAATGTCTCCGTCGTCGTGACGAATCCGCCGTACATCCCGCTGGCGATGGAGCCGAGCGACCCTGAGGTGCGCGACCACGAGCCGCGGATGGCGCTGTTCGGCGGCGAGGACGGTCTCGACGTCGATCCGCGGAGTGCTGCGCACCGCCGCCCTGCTGCTGCGGCCCGGCGGGCTGGTGGTCGTCGAGCACGCGGACGTGCAGGGCAAGGTCGCCGGTGAGGCCGGCGTGCCCGGTGTCGCGCGGGCCATGCGGGCCGACCGGTCCTTCGCCGAGCGGACCGGGCTGCCCGAGGGAACGCCGCTGTTCACGGACATCCAGGACCGGATCGACCTCAACGGCCTGCCCCGGTTCACCATCGCCCGGCGAGCGGGGGAGGGCACCCCGTGACGCAGCGGATCGCGTGCGCCGACGGGGCGGTCCGCGACCGCGCCGTTTCAGCGGCACTGGCCGCGGTCCGGCGCGGCGACCTCGTCATCGTGCCGACGGAGACGGTGTACGCGGTGGCCACCGACGCGTTCTCCCCGCGTGGCCTGGGCCTGCTCCGGGAGGCCAAGGGGTACGAGCCGACGGCACCCATCCCGGTGATGGTCGGGGCCCGGTCCACCGTGCCCGGCATCGCGGCCCGCATCAGCGACGATGCGCGCGCGCTGATGGAGGCCTTCTGGCCGGGCTCGCTCACCCTCCTGCTCACGCCGCAGCCGACCCTCGCCTGGGACCTGCCGCGGCACGCCCCCCTCGCCGTCCGGATGCCGCTCCACCCACTCGCTGCTCGCGCTGCTCGAGCGCAGCGGGCCGCTGGCGGTCACCACGGCCAACCAGCGGGGCCTGCCGGCACCGGTCGACGCCGATGACGCCATCGAGCAGCTCGGCGACGCGGCGACCCTGGCCCTCGACGCCGGCGACCTCGGGCCGGATCCGGGGCTCGCGAGCACGATCGTCGACGTCACGGGCCCCACTGCTCGGGTCGTCCGGCCCGGCGTGATCGACGACGAGCGGCTACGGCGCGTCCTGCCGCACATCGTCGGCGATGCGCCGACCGCTGACGCGTAGAGTGACCCGCAACCTTCGACCGAGGAGACGCATGAACAGCACGCCGTTCTGGGGGCCGGACTTCGACCAGCTGGCCGAGGAGGATCCGGACATCGCGGCCGTCGTCCTCGCCGAGCTCGAGCGGCTCCGCGGCGGCCTGCAGCTGATCGCCAGCGAGAACTTCACCTCGCCCGGCCGTCCTGGCCGCGCTGGGTTCGACGCTGAGCAACAAGTACGCCGAGGGCTACCCGGGCAAGCGCTACTACGGCGGCTGCGCGGACGTCGACGAGGCCGAGAACATCGGCATCGAGCGCGCCAAGGCGCTGTTCGGTGCCGAGCACGCCAACCTGCAGCCGCACAGCGGGGCCAGCGCCAACCTCGCCGCCTACGGCGCGTTCGTCATGCCGGGCGACACGGTGCTGGCGATGAGCCTGCCGCACGGCGGCCACCTGACCCACGGCTCCAAGGTCAACTTCTCGGGCAAGTGGTTCGACATCGTCTCCTACGGCGTCCGCCAGGACACCGAGCTGATCGACTACGACGAGGTGCGCGCGCTCGCGCATCGAGCACCGCCCCAAGATGATCATCGCGGGGGCCACCGCCTACCCGCGGCTCATCGACTTCGCCGCCTTCCGTGAGATCGCCGACGAGGTCGGCGCCATCCTCATGGTCGATGCCGCGCACTTCATCGGCCTGGTCGCCGGCAAGGCGATCCCGAGTCCGGTGCCGTACGCCGACGTCGTCACCTTCACCACGCACAAGGTCCTGCGCGGACCCGCGCGGCGGCATGATCCTGTGCAAGGCGGAGCACGCGGCGGCCATCGACAAGGCGGTCTTCCCGATGATGCAGGGCGGTCCGCTCATGCACGCGGTCGCGGCCAAGGCCGTCGCGCTCAAGGAGGCGGCGACCGCCGAGTACCAGGCCTACGCCCGCCAGGTCATCGCCAACGCGCAGGCGCTCGCGGCCGGCCTGGCCGAGCCGAGGGCATGCGCGCCGGTCAGCGGCGGCACCGACACCCACCTGGCCCTGATCGACATGCAGGGCATCGGGGTCACGGGTGCCGAGGCCGAGGCGCGCTGCGACGCCGCGCGCATCACGCTCAACAAGAACGCCATCCCGTACGACCCGCAGCCGCCGTCGATGGCCTCGGGCATCCGCGTCGGCACGCCCGCCGTCACCACGCAGGGCATGACCGAGGCGCGACATGAAGCCAGATCGCCTCGCTCATCGGACGCGCCGTGCGCGACGCCGACGGTTCCGACGCCCCGGCGATCGCCGAGCGAGGTGGCCGACCTGGTCCGAAGCACCCGGCGTACCCCGCAGGGCTGACGCGCCGATGCGCGAGTACCTGCTGTGCCTGTTGGTCGCCGCAGCGGTGACCTACCTGCTGACCCCTCCGGTCCGCAGGCTGGCACTCAGGCTCGGCTTCATGGCCGAGGTCCGCGACCGCGACGTGCACGCCGAGCCCACGCCGCGCCTCGGCGGGCTGGCCATGGTCGGCGGGATCGTCGCGGCGCTGCTGCTCGGCCGCAAGCTGCCGCTGATGCGTGCGGTCTTCGAGTCGCGGACAACCCGGGCCGATCGCGCTCCTGTCCGGCGTGGCCGTGATCGTGGTGCTCGGGCATGGTCGACGACAAGTGGGGCCTCGACGCGCCCGACCAAGCTCGCCGGGCAGGTGCTCGCCGCGGGCGTCATGGCGTTCCAGGGCATCGCGATCATCTGGCTGCCCATCGGCGGCACGTTCGTCCTCGACCCGCTGACCGAGCGTGCTGTTCACCGTGATCATCGTCCTGGTCAGCATCAACGCCATCAACTTCGTCGACGGCCTCGACGGGCTGGCCGCCGGGATCGTGGCCATCGCCGCGGCCGCCTTCTTCGCCTACTCCTACCTGCTGTCCGTCGAGTTCGGCTTCGAGCGGGCCACGCTCGCCACGCTTGGTCTCGGCGCTGCTGGCCGGGGTGTGCGTGGGCTTCCTGCCGCACAACTTCTTCCCGGCCCGCATCTTCATGGGCGACACCGGGTCGATGATCCTCGGCCTGCTCCTGGCGGCTGGCACGATCACGCTGCTCCGGCCAGGTCGACCCGAGCGCGATGGCCGGCGCGACGCTGATCCCCGCGCTGCTGCCGATCCTGCTGCCCGTGGCCGTGCATGGCGGTGCCCGCTGATCGACCTGCTGCTGGCCGTCGTCCGGCGCACCCGGGCCGGTCGCAACCCGTTCGCGCCCGACAAGCAGCACCTGCACCACCGGCTGCTCGAGATGGGCCACTCCCAGGTCCGTGCCGTGCTGCTCATGTACGCGCTGGACCGCGCTCGTCGCGGGCACCGCCGTGGCCATCGCCTTCGTCCCGTTCGGTGTACGCGGCTGTCGGGTTCCTGCTCGGCCTGGGCCTGTTGATCTTCGCTCGTCCGGCGTCCGAGCGGTGATGCGGAAGCCGAGGTGCGGCCGCTGCGCACCGGCACCTGAGGGCTGAGCAGGCCACTCGCCAGGCCGCCGTTCAGGTTTGGGCGGTGACCTCGACGGTGCGCTAACGTCGCATTGTGCCGCCCCGACCGACCTGCGATCCGCCGGTTCGCCGACCATCGACGGCTGGTGCTGCGTCGTGCCGGGCTGGTCGACCCTCGGTCGTCGGCGTGATCGTGGACCGCCATCGGCGCCTGCGTCGCCGGGTCGCAGGGCCTGATCGCCGGGATCGCTCGGCACCGTGCATCGTCCTGGTCTTCTTCAGCGTCGGCCAGTTCGTGCTGGGCGCGGTGCTCCAGAACAACCCGCAGAACGCGATGATGGTCGCCATGGCCCTGTACCTGGTCAAGATCGGCGTCCTGCTCGTGCTGCTGCTCGTGCTGCAGGACGCCACCTTCTTCGCCCCCAAGGTCTTCGCCGGCGGTCATTGTCGCCTGCACCCTGGCCTGGACGTTCATGGAGGTGTGCGGTCTTCTCCCGCACCAAGGTCCTCTACGTGGATCCGGCCCCGTCGGCGCCGCGCTCCGACAGTGGTGACGGAGCCGCACCAGTGACCGCCCCCGAGCGGCATCAGCCCGTGGTCCGGCTGGTACCGTTCGGGCGCGCAGAGGCGGAGCGGCACGATGAGCAACGTCAGCCTGGACGATGCCCGGAGGATGTCCAACTCGGCGTGGGCCAACAGCAGTCGACTGATCGCTGGCCTGCTCCTGTACACCGGCCTCGGCTGGCTGGTGTCAGCGGTGGGTCGGTCACCAGGCGCTCTTGATGGCCGTCGGCGCGATCGTCGGACTCGGCCTCTCGTACTACCTGATGTTCAGGAGTCTGGAGCACGAACGGCGCGAGGACGAGCGGCGCCGGAGACACGGACTCGGCATGACACGTCGGAACGCTCGCAAGGGGCATGGAGGAGCCTGGTGTCGCTTAGCAACGTGGTCGCTTCCGGCAGTCCGGACTGCCACCTTTTCTCCGGCTGCGGCTTCCCCGCGCCGGGTGCGGAGATCTTCCTCTTCGACGACATCGCGACCTTCACGATCGGCAACCTCGAGTTCGGGATCACCAAGGTCACCATCCTGCTGTTCATCGTGCGTGGTCGCTGATCCTCGGCTTCTTCATCTACGCCTTCCGCAAGCCCGAAGATGGTGCCCCGGGGCGCGCAGAACGTCGGCGAGGTGCGGCTACCTGTTCATCCGCGACGGCATCGCCCGCGACACCATCGGCAAGGACGGCGACAAGTTCGTGCCGTTCCTGTTCTCGTTCTTCTTCCTCGTGTGGCTGTTCAACTTCATGGGCATCGTGCCCGTTCGCCCAGATCCCGGTCACCTCGCTCTTCGCGATCCCGGTCGCGTTCGCGCTCATCGTCTACCTCACGTGGGTGCCGCTGGGCATCTACCGCCAGGGCTTCTTCGGCGTTCTTCAAGAACATGCTGTTCCCGCCCGGGCGTGCCCAAGGCGATGTACGTGCTGCTGACCCCGCTGGAGTTCCTCTCGAACCTCATCGTCCGGCCGGCCACGCACGCCATCCGTCTGTTCGCCAACATGTTCGCCGGCCACCTGCTGATCGCCACGTTCAGCATCGCCGCCTTCTACCTGCTCAGCGCCAGCGTCATCGGCATCCTCGGCTCGGCCGCCTCCTTCACGGTCGCCGTCGCACTGACCGGCTTCGAGGCGCTGATCCAGGCGCTGCAGGCCTACATCTTCACCCTGCTCGCGGCGGTCTACATCGCCGGTGCGCTCCATCCCGAGCACTGAGACCGCTCGCGAGCACACAACCGAATGACTACCCACCAAGACCCCAGACCGGCGGAACGACCGCCGGCCAGGAAAGCAAAGGAAACGACATGTCGCTTCTCGCGGAAGTCACCGGCTCGCTCGGCTCGATCGGCTACGGCCTCGCAGCCATCGGCCCCGGTGTCGGCATCGGCATCATCTTCGGTCAGGGCGTGCAGGCCATCGCCCGTCAGCCCGAGGCCTACGGCGTCATTCGCCAGAACATGATCCTGGGCTTCGCCCTCGCCGAGGCGCTGGCCCTCATCGGCTTCGTCGCCCCGTTCGTCTTCGGCGTCTGATCGAACCGTTCGCGGTTCGGTCCACTCGACTGACACCGGAAGGTCACCGTCGTGATCAACGTATTCGCTGCCGCCAGGCAGCCGTGTTCCTCGCCGGGCGAGGGCACGGAGGAGATGCCCTCCGTCCTCGCGGTGCCGATCGACGAGCTGATCATCGGCATCATCGCGTTCCTCATCGTGTTCGGCGGCCTGGCGAAGTTCGCGCTGCCGAACATCAAGAAGGCGCTCGAGGAGCGTTCCGACGCGATCGAGGGCGGCATCGAGCGCGCGGCCAAGGCCGAGGCCGAGGCCAAGCGAGCTGGCCGAGCAGTACCGCGCCCAGCTGGCCGCCGCCCGCGAGGAGGCGTCCGCGATCCGCACCCAGGCCCAGGCCGACCGTGCGGCGATCATCGAGGAGGCACGCGGCGAGGCCCGTACGGCCGCTCAGCAGGTCACCGCGCAGGCCGAGGCCCAGCTCGCGGCCGACCGCTCGCAGGCGACCTCGCAGCTCACCCGGCAGATCGGCGAGATGGCCGTGACGCTGGCCGGCAAGGTCGTGGGCCAGTCGCTCGAGCGACGACGCCCGCGTCCGCCAGACGGTCGAGGACTTCATCGCCGATCTCGAGCGGCAGGCCAGCGGAGGCGAACTGATGTTCGGTTCCAGCCGCGAGAGCCTCGCGCGCCTGCCAGGAGGGCCTCGACGCCCGCCGGCAGGACGCGGGCTTCGCCGCAGCTGTCCGGCGAGCTGTTCGTCGGTGGCGGACCTGCTGGGCGGGAGGGACAGCTGCGCAGCACGCTGGCCGACTCCGGCCAGCCGCAGTCGGTGCGCGACGGCCTGGTCCGCCAGGTGCTCGCGCAGCCGCGTGAGCGAACTCGCCGTCGACATCGTCCTGATGGTCGCGGATCGCCGGTGGGCCGACGGACCTCGACCTGGTCATGGCGCTCGAGCAGCTCGCCGACCAGGCCGCCTTCACGGTCGCCGAGGCCGACGGCACGCTGGACGCGACCGAGGAGGAGCTCTTCCGCTTCGGCCGCGCGCTCGACGCCTCGTCGGACCTCCAGATGGCGCTCACCGACCCGGCGCAGTCCGCCCGGTCAAGGCCGCCATCGTCCGGCGACCTGCTGCAGGGCCGGTCCACGGCCACCACGCAGGCGGTCCTCGAGTACGCGGTCGGGCACCTGCACGGGCGCCGGATCGACTCCGTCGTCGACGAGCTCTGCGGGCTCGCCGCGCAGCAGCGGGAGCGGGTCGTCGCGGAGGTGCGGGTTGCTGCACCGCTCGACGGCGGCACAGCATCCGCGGCTGGCCGACGCGCTGTCCCGGCTGAAGGGCCGCACGGTCCGGCTGAACGTGGCGGTCGATCCCGCGGTGCTCGGCGGAGTCCATGTCCGTATCGGCGACGAGGTCATCGACGGCACCGTCGCCTCCCGGATGGAACAGGCTCGGCGAGCCCTGCTGGGCTGACGAGCACCAAGGCATTTCCCCACACGAGACAGCCGCCCGCCCGCGGGCCGAGAAAGAGAGCAGGACACCATGACGGAGCTGACGATCCGGCCGGAAGAGATCCGCGACGCGATCGAGCGGAACGTCGCGGCGTACTCGCCGGGCACCGCCCGCGAAGAGGTCGGTCGCGTCATCGAGACCGGTGACGGCATCGCGCGCGTCGAGGGTCTCCACTCGGCGATGACCAACGAGCTGCTCGAGTTCGAGGGCGGCCTGCTCGGCGTCGCGCTGAACCTCGACGTCCGCGAGATCGGCGTCGTGCTCCTCGGCGACGGATCCAAGATCGAGGAGGGCCAGTCGGTCAAGCGCACCGGCGAGATCCTCTCCGTGCCGGTCGGCGACGGCTTCCTCGGCCGCGTCGTCGACCCGCTGGGCAACCCGATCGACGGCCTGGGCCCGATCGAGGCCGGGAGACTCGCCGCGCCCTCGAGCTGCAGGCGCCCACCGTCGTCCAGCGCCAGCCGGTCAAGGAGCCGATGCAGACCGGCATCAAGGCCATCGACGCCATGACCGCCATCGGCCGCGGCCAGCGTCAGCTGATCATCGGCGACCGCCAGACCGGCAAGACCGCCGTGGCGATCGACACGATCATCAACCAGCGCGAGAACTGGCTGATCGGGCGATCCCAAGAAGCAGGTCCAGTGCATCTACGTCGCCATCGGCCAGAAGGGCTCCACGATCGCCTCGGTGAAGGGCGCGCTCGAGGAGTACGGCGCGATGGAGTACACGACCATCGTCGCGGCCCCGGCCTCCGACCCGGCCGGCTTCAAGTACCTGGCCCCCTACACCGGCTCGGCCATCGGCCAGCACTGGATGTACCAGGGCAAGCACGTCCTCATCGTGTTCGACGACCTGAGCAAGCAGGCCGAGGCCTACCGCGCCGTGTCGCTGCTGCTGCGTCGTCCGCCGGGCCGCGAGGCCTACCCCGGTGACGTCTTCTACCTGCACTCCCGCCTGCTCGAGCGCTGCGCCAAGCTCTCCGACGAGCTCGGCGCCGGCTCGATGACCGGTCTGCCGATCATCGAGACCAAGGCCAACGACGTCTCGGCGTACATCCCGACCAACGTCATCTCGATCACCGACGGCCAGATGCTTCCTCGAGTCCGACCTGTTCAACTCGGGTGTCCGCCCGGCCATCAACGTCGGCATCTCGGTCTCCCGCGTCGGTGGCTCGGCTCAGCCCAAGGCGATGCGCAAGGTCGCCGGCCGCCTGCGACTGGACCTGGCCCAGTACCGCGAGCTCGAGGCGTTCGCCGCCTTCGGATCCGACCTCGACGCGGCCTCCAAGGCGCAGCTCGAGCGCGGTTCGCGTCTGGTCGAGCTGCTCAAGCAGCCGCAGTACAAGCCGCAGTCCATGGAGCGTGAGGTCGTCTCGGTGTGGGCCGGCACGACCGGCGCGCTCGACGAGGTGCCGGTCGAGGACATCCGTCGCTTCGAGGCGGAGTTCCTCGACTACCTCGAGCGTCACGATGCCGGGATCCTCGACGGTCATCCACGACAGCGCAGAGCTGTCGCGACGACACGGTGTCCGAGCTCAAGAGCTCGATCGGCACCTTCAAGCGGCAGTTCCGCACGTCCGCCGGCCACCTGCTGGTGAACGACGAGCCGGTCGAGGCCGTTGCGGACGAGGAGATCGACCCGACGCAGATCAAGCGGCAGGTGCGGGGCTAACCGTCATGGGTGCACAGCTGCGGGTCTTCCGACGACGGATCAAGTCCGTCCAGGCGACCAAGAAGATCACGAAGGCGATGGAGCTCATCGCGTCGTCGCGCATCGTGAAGGCGCAGCAGCGGGTCGAGGCGTCGCTGCCGTACCTGCAGCACCTGTACGCAGCCATCAACGCGGCTGCGACGAATGCGGCGGACGTGCGCAAGCACCCGCTGATGGCCACGCCGAGGACCGCACCAAGGCGGCGATCCTGGTCATCACCGCCGACCGCGGCCTGGCCGGCGCCTACTCGTCGAACGCGATCAAGGAGGGCGAGGCGCTGGCGAGCAACCTGCGGGAGAAGGGCATCTCCGTGCTGCCCTATGTAGTCGGTCGCAAGGGCGTGTCCTACTACCGGTTCCGCGATCGCGAGATGGGCGGGACCTACGTCGGTTTCACCGACCAGCCGACCTACGCGCACGCCAAGGAGATCGCCGACGACCTGCTCGAGGCGTTCATGAAGCCGGCCGAGGAAGGCGGCGTCGACGAGATCCACATCGTCTACACCCACTTCCGCTCCATGGTGTCGCAGGAGACCCGCGTCCGCCGGATCCTGCCGCTCGAGGTCGTCGACGAGGTCGTTCCCAGGGACGAGGACGCCCAGCCCGCGGCGCTCTACGAGTTCGAGCCCGATGCCGAAGCGGTGCTCGATGGGCTCCTGCCGAGTACATCGACCACATCGTCTACCTGGCGCTGCTCGAGTCCGCGGCCTCCGAGCACGCGGCCCGTCGCCGCGCCATGAAGTCCGCGACCGACAACGCCGAAGAGCTGATCAAGTCGCTTGTCGCGGCAAGCCAACCAGGCCCGTCAGGCCGAGATCACCCAAGAGATCAGCGAGATCGTCGGCGGCGCCGACGCGCTGAGCGCTGCACGCTAGGAGAGGGAACCAGAATGACCGCAACGACCGAGACCACCACCGGCGTCGGGCGCGTCGCCCGCGTCACCGGCCCCGTCGTCGACGTGGAGTTCCCCGTCGAGGCGATGCCGGAGCTCTACAACGCGCTGCACGTCGATGTGGACTTCGGCCTCGGACGAGGAGGGCGGCGGGAGCCGCACCCTCACCCTCGAGGTGGCCCAGCACATCGGCGACAACATGGTGCGCGCCATCTCGATGCAGCCGACCGACGGCCTCGTCCGCGGTGCCGCGGTGCGCGACACCGGCGACGCATCACCGTGCCCGGTCGGCGACGTGACCAAGGGCCACGTCTGGAACACCCTGGGCATGCCGCTCGACGTGCCGGAGTCCTCGCTGGACATCAAGGAGCGCTGGGGCATCCACCGCCAGGCGCCCGCGCTTCGACCAGCTCGAGTCCAAGACCGAGGTCTTCGAGACCGGCATCAAGGTCATCGACCTGCTCACCCCGTACGTCAAGGGCGGCAAGATCGGCCTGTTCGGCGGTGCCGGTGTCGGCAAGACCGTCCTCATCCAGGAGATGATCTACCGCGTCGCCGAGAACTTCGGTGGCGTCTCGGTGTTCGCCGGCGTCGGCGAGCGCACCCGTGAGGGCAACGACCTCTTCCTGGAGATGACCGAGTCGGGCGTCATCGAGAAGACCGCGCTGGTCTTCGGCCAGATGGACGAGCCGCCGGGCACGCGTCTGCGCGTCGCCCTCTCGGCGCTGACCATGGCGGAGTACTTCCGCGACGTGCAGAAGCAGGACGTGCTGCTCTTCATCGACAACATCTTCCGCTTCACCCAGGCCGGCTCCGAGGTCTCCACGCTGCTCGGCCGCATGCCGTCCGCCGTCGGCTACCAGCCGACCCTGGCCGACGAGATGGGCCAGCTGCAGGAGCGCATCACCTCGACCCGTGGTCACTCGATCACCTCGCTGCAGGCGATCTACGTCCCCGCCGACGACCTGACCGACCCGGCCCCGGCCACGACGTTCGCGCACCTCGACGCGACCACGATCGCTCAGCCGTCCGATCTCCGAGCTCGGCATCTACCCGGCCGTGGACCCGCTCGACTCGACCTCGCGCATCCTCGACCCGCGCTACGTCGGCGACGAGCACTACGCCGTGGCCGCGCGCGTCAAGGAGATCCTGCAGCGCTACAAGGACCTGCAGGACATCATCGCCATCCTCGGCATCGACGAGCTCTCCGAGGAGGACAAGATCCTCGTCGGCCGCGCCCGTCGCATCCAGCGCTTCCTCTCGCAGAACATGTTCGTGGCCGAGGCGTTCACCGGTCAGCCCGGTTCGTTCGTCCCCGTCGAGGAGACGATCGCCTCGTTCAAGTGCGCTGTGCGAGGGCGAGTACGACCACCTGCCCGAGCAGGCGTTCTTCATGTGCGGCGGCATCGAGGACGTCGAGAAGAACGCTGCGGAGCTGGCGAAGGGCTAGTCATGGCGGACGGCGAGAAGGTCCTGAACGTGGCCGTGGTCTCGGCCGAGCGTGCGCTCTGGTCGGGCAGGCCAAGTCGATGGTGGCGCAAGACGCCTGAGGGCGACATCGGCATCCTGCCGGGCCACGAGCCCGTGCTGGCGCTGCTGGTGGAGAGCCCGCTGCGGATCGAGGAGCTCGACGGCCACGAAGCTCGGGGCGGCGGTGCACGGCGGCTTCTTCTCCGTGTCCGACAACGACGTCAACGTGATCAGCGAGGTCGCCGAGCTGGCCGAGGACATCGACCTCGAGCGGGCGCAGGCGGCGCTGGCGCGGGCCCAGGCGAACGGGGCGGACAACCCCGAGGAGCAGAGCGCGATCCGTCGCGCGGAGGCCAGGATCCAGACGGCCAGCGTGGCCAAGGGCGTCGTCGCCCGCTAGTTCACCCAGACCAAGTCCTTCGCGAGTGTGCGCTCGTTGTCGCTTTGCGGTACCGCAAAGCGACAACGAGCGCACACTCGCGAAGGACGCTTACCGGGTGGCGCCGGGCTGCCAGAGCACGTCGCCACCGGCATCCTTGTTCGCCAGCCGGGCGAGGATGAACAGCAGGTCGCTCAGCCGGTTCAGGTAGGTCGCCGTCAGCGGGTTCATCCCGCCATGGAACGTGTCCAGTGCCGACCACGTGCTGCGCTCAGCCCTGCGCACCACGGTGCGGGCCACATGCAGGTGCGCCGCCGCCGGCGTGCCGCCCGGCAGCACGAACGAGCGCAGTGGCTCGAGGGCGGCGTTGTAGGTGTCGCAGGCCGTCTCGAGGCGGGTGACGTAGTCCTCGGTCACGCGCAGCGGCGGATGAGCCGGATCCTCGACGACCGGCGTGCACAGGTCCGCGCCCACGTCGAACAGCTCGTTCTGGATCGTGACGAGCAGTGCGCGCACGTCGTCAGACACCTCGCAGGTCGCCAGCACCACCCCGATCACGCAGTTGGCCTCGTCGACGTCCGCATAGGCCCGCAGGCGTGCGTCGTTCTTGCCGGTGCGACTCATGTCGCCCAGCGACGTCGTGCCGTCGTCGCCGGTGCGGGTGTAGATGCGGGTGAGGTTGACCATGAGCCGACCCTACGACACCGTCGCGCATCCGGCGCGGTGCGCGGAGGAGGTGCGGGAGTCCGTACGATTCGCCACGTGGAGGTGCTGCGCGTCACGGGCGGGAACCGGCTGCTCGGCGAGGTGACCCTCTCGGGCGCCAAGAACTCCGTGCTCAAGCTGATGGCGGCGACGCTGCTGGCACCGGGCGTTTCCACCGTCACCAACGTCCCCGACATCCTCGACGTCGAGATCATGGCCGAGCTGATGCGGCGACTGGGCTGCGACGTGCAGCACGACCCGGCGGCCGGCACGGTGCGGATCGACGTGCCCGAGGCCCCCGACCACCGCGCCGACTACGACCTGGTCCGTCGTATGCGGGCGAGCATCTGCGTCCTCGGACCGCTGGTGACGCGGATGCGGGCCGCCGACGTGGCCCTTCCCGGTGGCGACAACATCGGCTCGCGGGGCCTGGACATGCACGTGGACGGCCTGCGCCGCATGGGGGCGACCGTGACCAGCGAGCACGGCTACCTGCTCGCCCACGCGCCCGAGCGGCTGCACGGCGCGCAGACGTGGCTCGACTTCCCGAGCGTCGGCGCCACCGAGACGATCCTGATGGCCGCCGTGCTGGCGGACGGCGAGACCACCATCGACAACGCTGCGCGCGAGCCCGAGATCGTGGACATCTGCCAGATGCTGGAGTCCATGGGCGCCCGGATCGAGGGGATCGGCACGTCGACGCTCACGATCCAGGGCGTCGACCAGCTGCACCCCGTCGAGCACGCCACCGTGCCGGACCGCATCGTCGCCGGCACCTGGGCGGTGGCCGCGGCCATGACCCAGGGTGACGTGCTGGTGCGCGGCGGCCATGCGGAGCACCTGGCCATGCCGCTCGAGAAGCTGGTGACGGCGGGCGCACAGGTCACGCAGGAGGACGCTGGCTTCCGGGTGCGCATGGAGGGCCGGCCGCAGGCAGTCGACGTCGTGACCCTGCCCTACCCGGGCTTCCCGACAGACCTGCAGCCCCAGTTCATCGCCCTGAACTCCATCGCGGAGGGCGCCGCTCTCGTGACCGAGAACCTGTTCGAGGCACGCTTCCGGTTCGTGCAGGAGCTGGCGCGGCTGGGCGCGAACGTCCGGACCGACGGTCACCACGCGCTCGTCCGGGGACGGACGCAGCTGTCGGCGGCGCCGGTCGAGGCGACGGACATCAGGGCGGGCGCAGGCCTGGTCCTCGCCGGCCTGGTCGCCGAGGGCGAGACGGTGGTCTACGGGGTCTCGCACATCGACCGCGGCTATGCCGGCTTCGTGCCGGCCCTCCAGTCGCTCGGGGCCGACGTGGTCCGCGACGACCAGCCGTAGGGCCCGGCCCAGCGGTCCGTCCGGCTACGACGCCGACAGCACCGCACGGGCCCGCGCCTCGTCCGCCGGCCACACCATGATCCGGGGACCGTCCGTCGTCGTCGCCAGAGTGGCGCGCACTCCTGAGTCCTCCAGCCGGCGCCGGAGCACCTCCCCGTCGATGTACGTCGGCGGCGAGGCGACCGCCACGAGCAGTCCGTACTCGTCGGCGCTGCCGGCGCGCGGGGGCGCTGCGACGACCGAGGAGCCGCGGCGGAACGCCCAGCGGAGGATCAGCGCGAAGACACCCACGAGCACCAGGGCCACGAGCGGCCCGAAGGCGTAGGAGAAGGATCCCCAGGACGGCACCTGCTCATGGTGCAGCCTGTCGGCGGCTTGCGCCAGCGGTGACCTCAGTTGTTGCCGCGGACCGACCAGCGGAAGAAGCGGAGGGCGAGCAGCAGGCCGATGACGCACCACAGCGAGAGCATCAGGGCGCACATCCCGAGCTCCCAGCTGCCCGCCACCTCGACGGTTGCCGCCGACTCGGGGAGGAAGACGCTGCGCATCGCCTGGGCCAGCCACTTCAGCGGGAACAGGGAGGCGAACGTCTGCATCCACTCCGGCAGCTGCGTGAACACGAAGAACACGCCCGAGGTGAACTGCAGCACCAGCACGATCGGCGTCACCACGGCGGACGCGCCTCGGCCGGTCTTGGGAACGACGGAGAAGGCCAGGCCGCACAGGGTGCAGGCGATCAGGCCGAGGATGCTGGCCCACACGAAGGTGAACCACTGGAGCGCGGTGCTCGGCAGCTGGATGCCGTAGAAGGCGACGCCGACGGCGATCAGGATGACGACCTGCGCGGCGTACGTCACGAAGACCGTGCCGATCTTGCCGATGAAGTACGCCGGGGTGGGCATCGGCAGGCCCTGGAGCCTCTTCAGCGTGCCGTCCTCGCGTTCGAGCGGGATGGAGATCGCGAGGTTCTGGAAGGACGTGTAGAGCACGCCCGACGCGATCATGCCGGCCACGAAGTACTGGGCGAAGGAGATGCCGGGGGCGAGCTCCTGCTGGCCGAAGACCGAGCCGAAGACGACCAGCAGGATCATCGGGAAGGCGAAGTTGAAGACCGCGGAGTTGCGATCGCGGAAGAACTGCTTCAGCTCGACGATCACCCGGCGGCGGCCCAGGGCAGCCGTGGTCGGGAGGCGGGTGGGTGCGGCGGTGCTCATTCGACGTCCACCTCCGCCACCGGGGCCGGGTGCTCGCCCCCGCGGTCGTCCTCGAGCATCTCGAGGTAGATGTCCTCCAGCGTCTCCCGCCGCACCTCGAGTCCGGGGATCTCCCCGCCGAATCGCGCGGCGAGCTCGCCGATGGCCTGGGTGGGGGTCATGGTCTGCGCCTCGACGCGGGTGCCGTCCTCGCGCCATGAGACCCGCGTGGACCGACGTTCGCGGCCGCCGAGGTCCTCGGGGGTGTCGCAGGCGAGCACCCGGCCCCGCGAGATGACGGCGACCCGGTCGGCCAGCCGCTCGGCCTCTTCGAGGTAGTGGGTGGTGAGCAGGATGGTGGTGCCCTCCTTCTTGAGCCCCTCGATGAGCGTCCAGAACTCCCGACGGGCCTCCGGGTCGAAGCCGGTGGTGGGCTCGTCGAGGAACAGCAGCTGCGGACGGCCGATGATGCCGAGGGCGACATCGAGGCGGCGGCGCTGGCCCCCGGAGAGCTTCTCGTTGCGCGACTTGCGCTTCTCGGTCAGGCCCACCCACTCGATCACCTCGTCCGGGTCTCGCGGGTGGGGGAAGTAGCCGGCGAAGTGCTCGACGGCCTCGGCCACGGTCAGGTCGCCGAGGTCGCGGTCGGTCTGCAGGACGATGCCCAGCTGGGCACGCCAGGCACGGCTGGCCCGAGCCGGGTCGAGACCCAGCACGTCGACGTCGCCGGAGTCCCGGGTCCGGTACCCCTCGAGGATCTCGGTGACGGTGGTCTTGCCCGCGCCGTTCGGGCCCAGGAGGGCGAAGCACTCGCCCATGTGGATGTCGAACGTCGCGCCATCGAGTGCGTCGAGGTCCCCGTATCTCTTGCGCACGTCGTCGACCTTGACGGCCAGGTCGCTCATCCGTGCATGCTGTCACACGGACGGCCCCCGCGTCATGGGTACGCTGCCGCCATGCGGATCGTGGTGGCCCGATGTCGCGTCGACTACGTGGGACGGTTGACGGCCCACCTGCCGGAGGCCACCCGGGTGATCATGGTCAAGGCCGACGGCTCCGTGCTGATCCACTCGGACGGCGGCTCCTACAAGCCGCTCAACTGGATGAGCCCGCCCTGCACCACGCGCATCGCCGCGTCGGAGGAGGAGGGCGTCACCGAGACATGGACCGTGGAGAACAAGGCGGGGGAGCAGCTCGTCATCACCGTGCATGAGCACCTGCACGCCCTGGAGCACGAGCTGGGCACGGACCCGGGCCTGGTCAAGGACGGCGTCGAGGCGCACCTGCAGAAGCTGCTGGCTGAGCAGGTCGACGTGCTCGGACCCGGCTGGCGACTGGTCCGCCGTGAGTACCCGACGGCGATCGGCCCGGTGGACCTGATGTGCCGGGACGCCGACGGGCGGGCGGTGGCCGTCGAGATCAAGCGACGCGGCGAGATCGACGGCGTGGAGCAGCTCACCCGCTACCTCGAACTGCTGAACCGGGACCCGCTGCTCGCGCCGGTGCGCGGAGTGTTCGCGGCGCAGGAGATCAAGCCGCAAGCGCGGGTGCTGGCCGAGGATCGCGGGATCGAGTGCGTGGTGCTGGACTACGACGCGCTGCGGGGCGTGGACGACCCCGACTCCCGCCTCTTCTGACCTCCACACCCCCCCCGTCGGTCTTGAGGTTGGTGGTCGCAAAACGTACGTTTTGCGACCACCAACCTCAAGACCGACGGGGGACAGGGTCGCGGGTGGACTCCTGGCGGAAGTCGTAGAACTGCAGGGTCAGCCCGATTGCCGAGAACGGGATCAGCAGCGCGCCGACGACGATCGCGATCGCGTTCGTCAGCCAGAACGGCCAGCCGGTGAGCAGGAGCAGCAGGCCCCCCACCAGGTTCGGGGCGGTGAAGCCCAGCCACACCAACGCCGTGCTCAGTGCGACGCTTCGCCACCGGCGCTCGTGCGTCAACTGGGCGCTGCGTCGGAACGCAGCGACCAGGCCACGTCGCTCGACGACGGCGGCCGGCATCGTGACCGACCAGACCCCGATCACCAGCAGGCCGACCGGGATCAGCCACAGCGAGGACAGCAGCATTCCGGATACCGCCAGCAGGGACAGCTGGGCGAACAGCCCGGCCGGGCGACGAAGGGCCAGCGCGAGGGCCGACCACCCGGAGATCCGATGCTCATGGGCGACACCGTCCACGACCGCGCTCGTCGCCGCCATCGTCCACGCGACGAGCGGCGCGACGACCGCCGGCACCAGCACTGCCACGAGCAGCCAGAACGGATGGACGGTCACCCCGAAGACGTCGACCGGATCTCCCGTCGGACGGCGTCGCAGGGCGAACTGCTGCACCGCCAGCCCACCCGCGGTCGTCAGCGCGACCACCAGCATGATCGGCCACAGGGCGCGGGCTTGGCGGCCGAGGATCGCGAACGACGACGTGATGACCTGACCGGCCCGCCGTTCGCGGTCCGGGCTGGTGTCGCCCGCCGTGCGCCACCGCGTCGCCCGGATGAGCAGGACCAGCAGGATGACCAAGGCGACGATGACGACGGCCACCAGGATCGGCTGATCCAGCAGGGCGATGAACAGCAGCGAACCCTCTTCCGCGAGGGTGCAGAACGAGTCCACCGCCGGCCCGCCGACCGGAGGCAGCGCCACCGCCGCGGGGCGGCCCTCCTCCACCTGCCACGTCACCGGTGCCGCCCACTGGGTCTTCGTGTTCGGCCCGGTCGGGCCGTTGTTGAAGGAGGGTGCCTGCTGGCCCCAGCGCCCGGTGAAGTCCAGCCACCCGAACTCGCCCGCGGGCGACTCCGGCAGCAGGATCACGTCCGGTCGCACCTCGACGCCCAGGGCGCTGGTGTCGTCGCACCCGAAGCCGGCCGCCGCGCTCTTCCCGAACCAGCGGGACTGCGTGTAGTAGGCCGCATGCGAGCCCTGTCCCGGGTACACCACCAGGTGGTCGTCGACGCGGATCAGCTTGGGGTCGGTCCAGAGGGCGGTCTCCGAGCCCTCATGCTGGGCGAAGGCCGTGCTGACCGGCGCGGACGTGAGCGCCTGCTCGGCGTCCTCTGCCTCGAAGAGGAGCTGGACCATCTCCCAGTCGCCCTCGTGCTTGTCGTTCCAGTCGTTGAAGACCCACCAGAACCAGTACTGCAGCGCCAGCATCCCCGGGTGCTCCGGATCGCTGGCGACGCGCGCGTACACGGTCGGCGCGAGGCTGCCCGTCGCCTCGTCCGCCCAGCGCTCGTAGTCGCAGCCCGGCGACAGCGGGTTTCCGGGCAGGTCCAGGTACCAGCCGTCGCCCTTCCCGGCCAAGTCCGCGGCGGTAGGTCCCGGGTAGCGCCTCGCCGGCCGGCCCGCGCAGTACGACGTCGGCCCGTCCCAGCACGGAGTCGACCGGCACCGGCAGGAACGGCTCCCCGGGTCCGCACGCCGCCACCTGCTCCCGCACGACGGCGAACGGGGCGTAGCGCTCGGCCAGCTCCATGGCCGGATCGGTGGCCGCGTCGGCGGCCGGGGCGGACGCCAGCCAGGCGAGCAGCAGCAGGGGGAGCAGGGCCAGCAGGGCCGATGGCCGTCGACGGAGTGACATCGGTCGCATTCTGCCGGTCAGCGCGCACCCGCCACCGGGTGATGCCGCATGCCGCGCAGATAGGGTCACGGGGAGGGGCGCCTGGGCCCCGGGAAGGGATGGACATGGCAATCTCGACGGTGGGCGTCATCGGCCTGGGCACGATGGGTGCCGGCATCGCGGAGGTCATCGCGCGCAACGGCTACCGCGTCATCGCCATCGAGAACAGCACGGCGGCCCTGGAGCATGGTCGGGGGACGCTGGAGAACTCCACGGCGCGCGCAGTCAAGCGCGGCAAGCTGACCGAGGCCGAACGTGCCGAGCTCCTCGATCGGATCACCTTCACCACCGACATCCCCGAGCTCTCCGTCGCCGACCTGGTGATCGAGGCGGTCAGCGAGAGCCTCGAGCTCAAGAAGCAGATCTTCACCGAGGTCGACGCCATCGCCCCGGCGCACGCGATCCTGGCCACCAACACGTCCTCGCTCTCGGTCACCGACATCGCGGTCGCGACGGGTCGGCCCGCGAACGTCGTCGGCATCCACTTCTTCAACCCGGCCCCCGTGCAGGCCTTCCTCGAGGTGGTGCGCACCGTCGTGACCTCCCAGGAGGTCGTCGAGGAGGCGGTCGAGTTCGCCCGCTCGCTGGGCAAGGAGCCGGTGGTCATCGGTGACCGAGCCGGCTTCATCGCCAACGCGCTGCTGTTCGGCTACCTCAACCACGCCGTCTCGATGTTCGAGTCGCGCTACGCGAGCCGGGAGGACATCGACGACGCGATGCGCCTGGGCTGCGGGTACCCGATGGGTCCGCTCATGCTGCTCGATCTGATCGGGCTCGACACCGCCTACGAGATCCTCGACACGATGTACAAGCAGGGTCGTGACCGGCTGCATGCCCCGTCGCCGATCCTGAAGCAGCTGGTCACCGCGGGGCTCAGGGGCCGCAAGTCCGGCCGTGGCTTCTACACCTACGAGGCGCCCGGGTCGCCGGTCGTCGTCGATGCGGTGGACACCGAGTCCATCGAGCTCGGGCCGGTACGTGAGGTCGCCTCCGTCGGCGTCGTCGGGTCCGGGACGATGGCGAGCGGCATCGCGGAGGTGTTCGCCAAGGCGGGCATGGACGTCATCCTCGTCGCGCGGAGCGGCGACAAGGCGGCCCAGGCGCTCGGCCGGATCGAGGCCTCGCTGGACAAGGCCGTCAGCCGAGGCAAGCTCTCGGCGGAGGACCGCGACGCGGCGCTGGAACGCGTACGCGGCACGTCCTCCCTGCGCGAGCTGTCCTACGCCGACCTGGTGGTCGAGGCCGTCGTCGAGGACCTCGACGTCAAGAAGGCGCTCTTCGTGGAGCTCGACCGCACCTGCAAGCCGGGCGCGATGCTGGCCACCACCACGTCGAGCCTGCCGGTGATCGACCTCGCCGTCGTCACCAGGCGGCCGCAGGACGTCGTCGGCATCCACTTCTTCAACCCGGCGCCACTGATGAAGCTGGTCGAGGTGGTGCAGCACGGTGGCCACCAGCCGAGGACGTCGTCGACACGGCGCGTGTCCGTGTGCCGCGCCATCGGCAAGCACCCGGTGACCTGCGGCGACCGGGCCGGCTTCATCGTCAACGCGCTGCTGTTCCCGTACCTCAACGACTCGGTCCGGATGCTGGAGGCGAACTACGCCTCCGCCGACGACATCGATCTCGCGATGAAGAAGGGCTGCGGGTACCCGATGGGCCCGTTCGAACTGCTCGACGTGGTGGGTCTCGACGTGTCCTACGCGATCCAGCGGACGCTGTACCTGGAGTTCCGCGAGCCCGGCTTCGCGCCGGCTCCGCGACTGGAGCACCTGGTGACGGCGGGCTACCTCGGGCGCAAGACCGGTCGAGGCTTCCGGGACTACGCCAACTAGGCCCGTCGATGGGACGCAAGAACCGGCGCCGGGACGACGAGGCGCGTCCGCTCGGGCCGGCGCTACGCCAGCCGCACGGTCGAGTCGCATCCCGACGGCGACTGGGTCGTGCAGAAGGTGACCGGAGCGGCGTCGACCAAGGCCTACCGGTGCCCCGGCTGCGACCAGGAGATCCGTCCCGCCACCCCGCACACGGTCGCCTTCCGATCCGACGACACGCAGGGCGTCGAGCATCGACGGCACTGGCACACCCCCTGCTGGGCGGCGCGTGATCGGCGCAGCCCGGGCGCGGGGCGGTTCTGACATGGGCGAGCGGATCGTCGCGAACTCGGTGCTGCCGGCACGGCGCGAGGCCCTGCGCCTGCACACGTCCGACGGACTGAGCCTGGTCGGCGAGCTGGCGCTGCCGCTGCGCTCCGATCCGATCGCCACCATCGTGACCCTGCATCCGCTCCCGACCCACGGCGGGATGATGGACAGCCACGTGTTCCGCAAGATGGCGTGGCGACTGCCCGCGCTCGCCGACATCGCCGTGCTGCGGTTCAACACGCGAGGCACGACAGAGCGCCGCCGGCACGCAGCGAGGGCGAGTTCGACGAGGGACGCGCGGAGGGACTCGACCTGCGGGCTGCCGTCGACGAGGTCGGACGCCGGGGACTGCCCGATCCCTGGCTGGTCGGCTGGTCGTTCGGCACCGACGTCGTCCTCAAGAACGGCGACATCGATCCCGTGCAGGGCGCCATCCTGCTCTCGCCCCCGCTGCGGTTCACCCTCCCGGAGGAGCTCGCCGCGTGGGATGCGTCGGACGCGGCCGCTGGTGTGCCTGGTGCCGGAGTTCGACGACTACCTGCGTCCCGACGAGGCGCGACGGCGCTTCTCCGTCGTAGCGGCACGCCGATGTCCGCGGCATCGACGGGGCCAAGCACCTGTGGGTCGGCGAGCGTCACGTCAGTCGCGTCCTCGACGAGATCGTCGGGCGTCGTGGCCCCGGAGCGCGCGCCGCTGCCCGTCGAATGGGACGGCCCGATGGAGAGGTGGTCCGACCTGTGAGAGCGTCGAGCGTGCATGTGCGCGATGCGGGGGAGGGGCCGGTCCTCGTGCTGCTGCACGCGTTCCCCTGCGATGGCCGGATGTGGGAACCACAGCAGCGCGCCGCCGTCGCGGCCGGCTGGCGGGTCCTGGTGCCGGACCTGCCGGGCTTCGGCGGTTCGTCGCTGCCGGAGGCCGACCCAGACCTCGACGTCGTCGCGGACGCGGTCCTCGCCACCCTCGACGACCGGGATATCGAGCGCGCGGTCGTCGGCGGGGTGTCCCTCGGCGGCTACGTGGCCATGGCGCTGATCCGACGACGCCCGCAGCTGCTGGCCGGGCTGCGTGCTGTGCGACACGAAGGCCTCTGCGGACGGCGACGCGGCGCGCGCCAATCGGGAGCGCCTGGCCGGCCTGGTCCTGGAGGCGCCGGATGACACGGCACGGGTGCTCGAGCAGGCGGTGCTGCCCGGCTTGCTCGGCGAGACCACCCGGAGCACTCGGCCGGACGTCGTCGAGCGCGTGCGCGGCTGGCTCGGGTCGGCGTCGGCCGACTCCGTGGCCTGGTATCAGCGGGCGATGGCGGCCCGACCGGACTCCGTCGACGACATCGCCGGCATCGACCTGCCGACGCTGGTGGTCTGGGGCGACGAGGATGCGCTGAGCGATCGCGCCGAGCAGGACCTGATGGTCGGGGCGCCTTCGGACGCGCGGCTCGAGGTGGTCGCGGGAGCCGGGCACCTGGCCAACGTCGAGGACCCGGAGGCGGTGACGGGGGCGCTGCTGGGCTTCCTGGCCACCGTTCGCGGCCCCCGGCACGCGTGACGGAGACAGACCATCCCCGTCACCCTTCGTTGAGTGCGGAGTTGTTGCGCGCCAGGAGCGGCCGCACCGCGCAACAACTCCGCACTCACGAGACGAGGGTGTGGCTAGAGGCCGGCGGCCTTCCTGATCAGGTTGGCGTAGGCCTTGGCCCCCTTGGCGGTCAGGTGGATCCCGTCCGACGCGAAGTAGTCCGGGCGGTCCTTCGACGCGGCGTACCAGTCCACCAGCACGGCGTTGTCGTAGTCGGGCACCACCTTCGCGATGACCTTGTTGTTGGGATCGCGCCATGAGCGGGGCATGTTGTCGTTGACGACGACCACCGTCGGGACGTCCTCGAGGATGTCCAGCATCAAGCGCATCATGTCCTCGGGAAGCACCCCGTTGGTGCCCGCATGCACCACCACGGTGTCTGCGAGCTTGTCCCGCGCGACGTAGCGCTTGAGCCGGCCGATGAACGCGCCGGGGAACCGGGAGACGGCGGCATCCACCTTGGTCCCCGGGATGGTCTCCTTCAGGGTGTTCCGCGCACCGAGCATGACCGAGTCGCCGATCGCGCTGAGGTTGCCGTTCGGGTTCTTCGTCGCAGCAGGGGACGCCGCTGCGGACGCATCGGGGGACGCCGCCGAGGTCGCCGACGTGCCCGAAGGCGCGGCGGAGGACGTCGGCTCAGGATCGTCCAGGCTCACCTCGGTCGGTCCGCCGTCGTCGATGCCCAACGCCTCGGCGACGTCGGTCGGCAGCGCGGCCGCCTCGCCGGCATTGGGCGCGGTGGACAGCAGGACCCCGACCGCGATCACCGCGACCGCGCCGGTGACCAGCACCGACGCGCCCCGCCGCGTCCGCCGCGAGCGCTCCGGCCCCGACGACGAGCGCCAGGCCTTCACCCAACGGTCGATGGCCCCGCGGCGGATCGGCATCTCGACGAAGCGGAAGCTCAGCTCGGCGATGCCGAAGGTCAGCCCCAGCCGCAGCACCAGCAGCGGGATCCCGTCCAGCGGGATGTCGAGGCCGGGGCGCGTGACCATGAAGATCGGCCAGTGCCACAGGTACAGGCCGTAGGAGCGCTGGCCGACGTAGCGCCAGGGCTGCGTTCCCATCCAGCCGCCCAGGGGAGAGGCCGGATGGGTCGCCGCGGCGATGAGCACCGCCACCACGACGGCCAGCACCAGGAACCCGCCCTGCTGGTACATCCACGGCGTGAACTCGCCGACGAGGACGAAGAACCCGACGACCCCGAGCAGGGCAGCGATCCCGACCGCGGTGATGATGACTCGCCCGCCCGTCGGAGCGCGGCGGGACAGCAGCCCCGGCCGCCAGAACGTCGCCAGAGCCGCCCCGATCAGCAGCCCCATCGCGTGCGAGTCGGTGCCGAAGTACGCGCGGCTGGGGTCGGCGTACTCGGGGAAGCCGTTGGCCGTGGACATCACGACCATCCACACGGTGGACGCGAGCGCGAGGGCGAAGGCGGTGAGCCCCACGCCGAGTCGCCGCCAGCGCCGCATCAGCAGGAAGGCGATGGCGGGCCAGACGAGGTAGAACTGCTCCTCGACGGCCAGGGACCACAGGTGCTTGAGCAGCGGCGGCCGACCGATGAACTCGAAGTACGACGAGTCGGCGACGATGTAGTGCCAGTTGTTCACGTAGAACAGCGACGCGATGGTGTCCGCCCGCACCTGCGAGGCGGCGTCGCGCCAGAACAGCGCGGCGGCCACCGACACCGCGGCCAGCACGATGAGCAGGGCCGGCAGCAGTCGCCGGGCGCGCCCGAGGTAGAACTTCGCGAAGTCGATGCGACCGGATCTGTCGAACTCCTCGATGATCAGCGACGTGATCAGGAACCCGCTGAGCACGAAGAACACGTCGACGCCGAGGAAGCCGCCGCTGATCCAGGTGAGGTCCGCGTGGTAGAGCAGGACGCCGATGACGGCCAGCGCGCGCACCCCGTCGAGGCCGGGCAGGTAGCCCATCTCGCCCTTGCGGCGCCCGCGGTCGAGAGTCCACGGCACCTGCTCGGTGCGCGTAGGCGCTGTAGTCACGGGCTCATGCTACGTGGTGGGTGCATGACTCCTCACGTGTCGCGGAATCGGTTGATCTCGTCGATGTGCTGGGCGCGGAAGTCGGGGTCGGTGACGCCGAGGCCCTCCTCCGGGGCGAGCGCGAGCACGCCGACCTTGCCCTGGTGCGCGTTCCGGTGCACCTCGAGGGCGGCCTGCCCGGCCTGCTCGAGCGGGAAGGACTTGGACAGGGTCGGGTGGATCATGCCCTTCGTGATCATCCGGTTGGCCTCGTACGCCTCCCGGTAGTTGGCGAAGTGGCTGCCCACGATGCGCTTGAGATTCATCCACAGGTAGCGGTTGTCGTACTCGTGCATGAAACCGCTGGTCGACGCGCAGGTGACGATGGTGCCGCCCTTGCGGGTGACGTAGACGCTCGCGCCGAAGGTCTCGCGGCCCGGGTGCTCGAAGACGATGTCGGTGTCGTCGCCGCCGGTGAGCTCGCGGATCCGCTTGCCGAGGCGCTGCCACTCCTTCGGGTCCTGGGTGTGCTCGTCCTTCCAGAACTTGTAGCCCTCGGCGTTGCGGTCGATGACCAGCTCGGCGCCCATCCGCCGGCACAGGTCGGCCTTCTCCGGGCTGGACACCACGCACACCGGGATGGCCCCGCCGTTGACGGCGTACTGCGTCGCGTACGACCCGAGGCCGCCGGACGCGCCCCAGATCAGCACGACGTCGCCCTGCTTCATGCCGGCGCCGTTGCGGGAGACGAGCTGCCGGTACGCGGTGGAGTTCACCAGCCCGGGGGAGGCGGCCTCCTCCCACGTCAGGTGCGCCGGCTTGGGCAGCAGCTGGTTGGACTTCACCACGGCGAGCTCGGCCAGTCCGCCGAAGTTGGTCTCGAAGCCCCAGATCCGCTGCTCCGGATCCATCATGGTGTCGTTGTGCCCCATCGGGGACTCGAGTTCGACGCTCAGGCAATGCGCGACGACCTCGTCCCCCGGCTTCCAGGCGTTCACGCCCGGGCCGACCCGCAGCACCACTCCCGAGGCGTCGGATCCGAGCACGTGATACGGCAGGTCGTGGCGCTTGGCGTCGGCGTGCGTGCGGCCGTAGCGCTCGAGGAAGCCGAACGTGGACACCGGCTCGAAGATCGAGGACCACACCGTGTTGTAGTTGATGGACGAGGCCATCACCGCGATCAGTGCCTCGCCCGGAGCCAGATCGGGGGTCGGCACCTGCTCCACGTGCAGCGACGCGCGCGGATCCTTCTCCTTCGACGGCAGGCCCGCGAACATGTCCGCCTCGTCCTTGTGCAGCGTCACCGCCCGGTAGGACTCCGGGACCGGCAGGGCAGCGAACTCGGCTGCATCCGCGCGATCGATGATGGCCTGGCGAATCCGGTCCATGTCGTGTCCCCTCGGTGGTGGTCGTCCGGGTGTCAGTGCTGGTCGGCCGGCGCGGCCTCGACCAGTTCGATCAGAACGCCTCCGCAGTCCTTCGGATGGCAGAAGTTCACCTTGGACCCGGCGGTGCCGCGACGGGCGCTCTCGAAGAGCACCCGCACCCCGGCGGCGCGCAGGGCCGTGGCGGCCGCCTCGACGTCGTCCACTCCGTAGGCCACCTGCTGGATGCCCGGGCCCGAGCGCTCGAGGAACTTGGCGATCGTGGACTCCGGCGTCAGGGGTGCCAGCAGCTGGATGCAGGAGCCCGAGTCGCCGACTCCGAGCATGGCCTCGCGGACCCCCTGCTCCTCGTTGACCTCCTCGTGCACCACCTCGAGCCCGAACGCCTTGGCGTAGAACGCCTTGGCCTCGTCGAGGTCGGGAACCGCGATCCCCACATGGTCTATGCGCGTCAGCAGCGAATGCATGGTGACTATGGTGTCATCCGGAGCGCATGGGCTCAGCACGGGCGAGGGAGATGTGATGAGTTTCTCTAACGGGTCGGTCATCGTCGCGGGGGCACGGACCCCGATGGGCAGGCTGCAGGGCGGTCTGAAGTCCTTCTCCGCCTCCGATCTCGGCGGGTTCGCGATCAAGGCGGCCCTCGAGCGCGCCGGCGTGTCGCCGTCCGAGGTCGACTACGTGATCATGGGACAGGTGCTGCAGGCCGGTGCCGGGCAGATCTCCGCCCGCCAGGCCGCGGTCAAGGGCGGCATCGGCATGGATGTCCCGGCCCTGACCATCAACAAGGTGTGCCTGTCCGGCATTGACGCCATCGCCCTGGCCGACCAGCTGATCCGCGCTGGCGAGTTCGACGTCGTGGTGGCCGGCGGCATGGAGTCGATGTCCAACGCACCCCACCTGCTCGTCGGCTCCCGGGAGGGCGTCAAGTACGGCGACTGGACGGTCATCGACTCGATGGCGTTCGACGGGCTGACCTGTGCCTTCGACGAGTGCGCGATGGGGGAGAGCACCGAGCGCTACAACGAGCGCTACGGGCTGACCCGCGCCGAGCAGGACGAGTACAGCGCGCGCTCCCACGAGCGGGCGGCCGCCTCGGCCGACCTGCTCGTCGAGGAGATCACGCCGGTGTCCGTGCCACAGCGCAAGGGTGATCCGGTCGTCATCACGGCGGATGAGGGCGTGCGGCCCGGCACGACGGCGGAGTCGCTGGGCGGCCTGCGACCGGCGTTCGCCAAGGACGGCACCATCACCGCCGGCAACGCCTCCCAGATCTCCGACGGCGCGGCCGCGGTCGTCGTGATGAGCAAGGCGAAGGCGGAGGAGCTGGGCCTGACCTGGCTCGCCGAGATCGGCGCGCACGGCGTCGTGGCCGGTCCTGACGCGTCACTTCACGAGCAGCCGGCGAATGCCATCCGCAAGGCCTGCGACCGGGAGGGCATCCCCGTCGAGGACGTGGACCTGTTCGAGATCAACGAGGCCTTCGCAGCCGTAGGCATCGTGTCCGCGCGCGCCCTGGGCGTGTCCGATGACGTCGTCAACGTCCACGGCGGAGCGATCGCGATGGGCCACCCGATCGGCATGTCCGGCGCCCGCCTGATCCTGACCCTCGCCCTCGAGCTGCGGCGGCGCGGTGGCGGGATCGGTGCCGCGGCCCTGTGCGGCGGCGGCGGACAGGGCGATGCCCTGCTGATCCACGTGCCCCAGTCGTAGGCCACGTGGCCAGGGACGTCGACGCGCTCGTCGCGGGGGCGCGCGAGGGGCGCACCCGCGACATCGCCCGGCTCATCTCGCTCATCGAGGACGGTGCCCCCGAGGTGCCCGAGCTGATGGGAGAGCTCGCCGAGACCAGCGGGCGGGCGCGGGTCATCGGCATCACCGGCTCACCCGGCGTCGGCAAGTCCACGACCACGGCGGCACTGATCGGAGCCATGCGCGCCCGGGGCGAGCGGGTCGGTGTGCTGGCGGTCGACCCGTCCTCGCCGTTCTCCGGCGGCGCCCTGCTCGGCGACCGCATCCGGATGCAGCAGCACGCGACCGACGCCGGGGTGTTCATCCGGTCGATGGCCTCGCGCGGGCACCTCGGTGGGCTGGCCGCGACGACCCCCCAGGCCCTGCGGGTGCTCGATGCGGCGGGGTTCGACGCGGTGCTCATCGAGACGGTCGGGGTGGGCCAGTCGGAGATCGAGGTGGCGGCTGCGGCCGACACCACGCTCGTGCTGCTCGCGCCGGGCATGGGCGACAGCATCCAGGCGGCCAAGGCGGGCATTCTCGAGATCGGCGACATCTTCGTGGTCAACAAGGCCGACCGGGAGGGCGCGGACAGCACCGTGCGTGAGCTGCGCAACATGATCGCGCTCGGGGACAGTCCCGAGCGCGGCTGGCAGCCGCCCGTCGTGCGCACCGTGGCGTCCACCGGCGAGGGCATCGACGGCCTGATCGCAGCCGTCGACGAGCATCACGCGTGGCTGCAGGACTCCGGCGAGGGCGCGGTCCGGCGGCTGCGGCGCGCCCGTGACGAGGTGGAGGCGCTGGCCCTGGCGATCGTGCGCCGCCGGCTCGAGGCGGGCTCGAGCGGCGGCCGGCTCGAGGAGGCGGCGCGGGAGGTGGCGGCCGGGCGGGTGGATCCGCACACGGCGGCGGCCCGGCTGGTCGACGGCTCCTGACGCGCGGTCAGTTGCGCGGTCAGCGACGCTGCCAGGCTCCCGGCTCCTCGAGCAGCGACTGAATCGACTCCGGGAACGCCCCGGACGCCACGTCGGCGAGGGTGAGGGTCTCCAGCACGTGCCGCATGGCTCCCCTCACCGCGATCCACACCTCGCGCAGGTGTGCGGACGATCCCGGGTACTCGAGCAGCTCCGGCCGCTGGCCGCGGACGGCGGCGAGCGGCCCGTCCAGGGCACGCACGATGTCCGCGATCGTGACCGTCGAAGGGTCGCGGTCGAGGCGGTAGCCACCCTCCGCTCCGCGCTGGCTGGCCACGATCCCGGCCTGGCGAAGCTGGCGCAGGATGCCCTCGAGGAACTTCATCGGGATGTCCTGGGCCCGGGCGATCGCGTCGCCCTTCACCAAGCGTTGCGGATTGTCGGCATATGCGGTGGCCAGTTCGAGGAGGGCCCGCATGCCGTAGTCCGCCTTGGCGCTGACGTGCATGGGGGCATTGTCCCCTGTGACGTATCTGCACCGCAGGGGTACCTGCGGAACCGTCTACCGAACCCGGTGGCGACGGGCCTACCGCGGCATGGGGAAGAATGAGGCCATGGCCTCCACACCCTTCTCCGCCCGCGGCGCCATCGACCTCGGTGCCCTCGCCTCCTCCCGTCAGAACGAGCAGAAGGCGGCCGCCGCGCTCGCAAACGCGCCCGCGGGCGTCGTGATCGACGTCACGACCGCGAGCTTCGAGGCCGACGTGGTCCAGCGCTCGATGACTGTCCCGGTGGTGCTCGACCTGTGGGCCACCTGGTGCGGCCCGTGCAAGCAGCTGTCGCCGATCCTGGAGAAGCTGGCGGCGGAGTACGGCGGCCGATGGGTGCTGGCGAAGGTCGACGTCGACGCGGAGCAGCAGATCGCGGCCGCGTTCCAGGTGCAGTCCATCCCCTCCGTCTTCGCCGTGGTCAAGGGGCAGCCGATCCCGCTGTTCCAGGGCGCCTACCCCGAGGCGCAGATCCGCCAGGTGCTCGAGGAACTGCTCAAGGTGGCGGCGGAGCAGGGGGTCAGCGGGACGGTGGGCGCCGAGCCCGCCGACGTGGCGCCCGGCGAGGCGGTGGCCGAGGAGCCGGCCGAGCCGCCGCTCGATCCGCGATTCGAGACGGCCTTCACCGCCATCGAGGCCGGCGACTGGGGCGCTGCCCGGTCCGCGTACCAGGCGGTGCTGAGCTCCGATCCGGCCGACCCCGACGCGGCCGCCGGGCTGGCGATGGTCGGCCTGTACGAGCGGACGGACGGCGTGCCGGAGCCTGCCGGTGACGACCCGGCCCTGGTGGCTGCGGACTTCGCCGCCCTGCGCGGTGACTGGGCCCGTGCTTTCGACCTCGGCATCGCGTCCGTGCGCTCCGCGGCGGGCGACGAGCGCGAGGCGGCCCGACAGCGGGTGCTCGAGTACTTCCTGCTCGCGGGCGACGACCCGGGGGTGCCCAAGGCTCGCACGTCGTTGGCGAGCGCTCTCTTCTGATCGAGAGGGACGTCAGCCGTCGACGACGGGCTCCGACCTGACGAGGTTGCGCCCGGCGTCCTTGGCTCGGTACAGCGCCTCGTCGCTGCGCTCGATCAGGGTCTGCGCGCTGTCCTGCGGCTCCATCCGGAACGTCGAGACCCCGAAGCTCGCCGTCACCGGGATGACTGTGCCGTGGACGTCGACGTCGAGTGCTGCGATCCCCGCTCGGGCGCGCTCGGCGATCGCGACGGCGTCGCGGATGCCCGTCTCCGGCAGCACGACCACGAACTCCTCGCCGCCGAACCGGGCGGCCCAGTCCGGCGCGCGACGGTAGGCGTTGAGGTACTTGCCGACCGCCCTCAGCACGGCGTCGCCGGCAGCATGGCCGTACCGGTCGTTCACGGCCTTGAAGTAGTCGATGTCGCACATCAGCACTGAGAGCGGGCGGCCGTAGCGGCCGGCCCGCTCGACCTCGCGCGGCAGCTGGAGGTCGAGGTAGTGACGGTTGTTGCAGCCCGTCAGGGAGTCAGTGATGGACAGCTCCGTGATCTCCCTGTTGGCCTCCTCGAGCTCCGCGGTGCGTCGAGCGACCTCGGACTCGAGCCGCTCGGTGTTACCGCGGATCTCCGTCGCCATGGCGTTGAAGGCCGTCGCCAGCTGTGCCACCTCATCGTCGCCACGGACCGGGACCTGCACGGTCAGGTCCCCCTCGGCAAGGGACCTGCTGCTCCCGACGAGGTCGCGGATCGGGCGGATGACGAAGCGCGTGAGATACCCGGTCGCGACGACCACATAGAGGAGGATCAGCACGACGAAGATGCCCACGATCAGCGGCACCGATGCGGCGGCCGCCTCGATGTCGCTGATCAGCGCGACGACCGCCACGGTCCACGGTCGGGACTCCAGTCCGGTGAGGGCGGCGATCCTGGCCTCCCCGTCCAGTTCGTACTCCCGGGAGACCACGGTCTCGCCGGGCTCGACCTGGTCGAGGTCCTCTCGGACGGTGACGAGCCCAAGGGAGGGCAGTGCCTCGTTGCCGAACTGCCTCGTCGACTCGATGTTCGAGCGCTCCGCTGGTGTCAGCTCGTCCACGGCCTTGTAGCGCAATCCCTGGTCGTATGCAGAGAGCACCACCCCTGCCTCGTTGAGGAGCACGGCCCTGACGTCCGCGTCGAACGCCTGGTCGATGATGTCGTCGATCGGGGCGGTCTTGAGCTTGATCACCAGGACGCCGGCCACCTCGTTGAACGCACCCCGGATCGGTGAGGAGAGATAGATACCGGACTGTCCCGACGTGATCCCGATGCTCCAGTCGCTGATCGCGTCGGTGCCGGCGCTCGCCTGCTGGAAATAGGGGCGAACGCCATACGACTCCCCGACGAAGTCCGGGTTCGTGGAGGCGATGCAGGTGCCCTGCATGTTCAGCACGAAGAGTTCGTCGACGTGGTCATTGGCGCTGGTGAAGGGGCCGTTCATGAGCCAGTCGTCGAGCGCAGCGCTCTGATCCGGGTCGAGAGGTGCCTTGATGAAGTCGCGGACCTCGCGACTGGCAGCCGCGTAGATCGCCAGGTCGCGTTCATCGATGATGAAGGCGTCGATGCGGGTCGCGAGTTCAGCCGAGACGTCCGTGATGCGGGTCGTCGCGATATCCAGGGCATTCGAACGCGACTGCGCGTACACGAGGGCGCCGACCAGGATCGTCGGCAGGAGCACGAGCAGGACGAGCGCGGCAATCAGCCGTCCGGCGAAGGTGCTCCGGACTCGGGCCATGCCTGATGCTAGGCCGGGCTGGGGTCCGAAGCCCGCACGAGATTCGCGTGGCTCGGCCCTCCCTGCCGCACCCGCTGGACCGTTCGGCGAACTGGGCGGCATCATCGAGCCCATGACGAGCAACGTCGGCCCCGACCTCGGCATTGCGGCTGTCCGAGCAGGGGCCACCGCCCTGTTCTCGGCAGGTCGGTTCTCGTGACGGCCGTGCTGCTCACCGGCATGTCCGGTGCGGGCGTGTCGACGGTGCTTGCGGAAGTGGGCGCGCGTGGCTTCCCCGTCGTCGACACCGACGATCCCGGCTGGGCCGACGAGGTGCCGACCGCGGACGGCACCGGCATCGAGCAGATCTGGCGCGAGGGCCCCATGTCCCGACTGTTGACGGAGCAGCGCGACGGGGTGCTCGTCGTGGCCGGCGCGGCGACCAACCAGGGCAGGTTCTACGACCGCTTCGACGCGGTGATCCTGCTGTCGGCGCCGCCAGCCGTCATGTTCGAGCGGATCGAGGCCCGGGAGAAGTCCTTCGGCAGGTCAGCCGACGAGCGCGATCGAATCCTCAGCGATCTCGCCGCGGTCGAACCGCTGCTCCGCGCGACCGCCACTGCGGAAGTCCGGACCGATCGGCCGCTGGCGGACGTGGTCGAGGACGTGCTGGACCTGATCCGCGCCTGCGGCTGATCCGAGCCCGACCGGGCTTCCGGTCAGGTGCCCTCGCGCAACGTCCGGGCGTACGTGTTCCAGGGGCGCTGGATGAGCACCGGGAACAGCAGCCGGATCGGGAACGGCAGGTGGCCCTTCATATAGGAACGATCGGCTTCGCCCAACGGCTCCAGCAGCATCCCGAACGCGACCGCCATCTTGTCTTTCGGGATCTGCGCCTGCGAGTGCTCGCCGACCGTCTCCCACTCGGCTTCGGTGAGAGTGATGGCGGCGAGCGGGACGATCTTCTGCTCCTCGTCGTCGAGGTGCGGCTGGAGGACTGCATTGAGCTCGTCGAGCCGGTCGGCCAGTGCCAGGGCGTTCTCAGCGGTGGGGGAGGCACGCCATGCCCCGCAGGCCGACGTCACGGCGTCGACGGTCCCGGTCACCTCCTGATGCTGGTGCTCCACCTGCTCGACCATGTCCGCCTGCTCGGGCACTCGAGTGGCCAGCAGCGGATACAGCAGTTCGTCCTCGCTCGCGTGGTGGTGGTGGAGCATGGTGGTGCCGAAGTCGACGTGGTCGGCGAGGAAGGTGACCCGCGCGGCCGAGGGCGTCGGATTCGCCCGGAGCAGGCGGGCCGATTCGGAGAACAGGTTGCGGAACGTCTCGTGGACGATCTTCATGTCCCGCACGTCGATGGGCTGCTGAGCGGACACTGAGCCTCCTGGTGACTGCCCCCGGGAGTACCTACCGTAGGCGGGTGAGCGGGCTCAGGGAAGACCCGTCGCGTGGCCGCTAGAACGGGACGATCGTGGTGAGCAGTCCGTCCCCCGGCGCGCGGCCGGCGAGGATGCGGCAGAACTCCACCGCGTCGAGGGTGAGTGATTCGCCTCCGTCCCCGGCCGCGAAGCGTCCCCCTGCCGGCCCCGTCAGCACCAGGGTGAACGGTCGGCCATGCCGACGGGACCACTCCGCCACCACGTCGGCGACGATCCGACCGTCGTGGTCGGCGGTCAGCACCGGCTGCCGGTCGGTCGCGCGGCACACGTCGATCCGGTGCATCCATGCATCCCGGAGGTAGATGGTGTCGACGAGGTAGCCCAGCGTCCACTTCTCGACGACCGGGCCGTCGACCTTCATGCTCGCCCGACGCAGCAGCGCCGGCAGTCCCCGTCGCTTCCGCACCACGGCGGGGGCGACGGTCGCGAACCGGTCGATGAGCTCGCCCGTGGTCAGGGTCGATCGCTCAGCGACCTGCGTGGCCGACAGCGCCGCCTCCATCGGTCCGCCATTGCGTCGCTGGTAGGTGCGGGCGGTGCGCATCTGATGCAGGAACTCGCGAGTAGATGCGCCGGACTCGCACGCTCCCAGCACGTGCAGGTACATCTGACGGACGTCCCAGTCGGGGCATTCGGTCTGCCGCCCCCAGTCGTCGGGCGACAGGCTCCGCATCAGGTCCAGGTTGCGGGCGAGCTCCCCGGCGAACAGGTCGAGGCCCTCGTCATGGCCCAACGCCGAGAGGGTCGTGACATCGAGGCTGCGGTTGTCGAGTGCGGTCATGGTCATGCCTTCCTGTGCGGCGCGGAGTGGGTGCGCGTGGGAGTCGGAGTGGACGCGGTGGCGAGGTCGGGGGCGAACTCCCGCAGCAGCATGTCGGCGGCGCGGTCGACCAGCCGGGCCCAGCGGTCGCCACCGGGGTCGTTCGCCAGCTGCTGGCTGGTCAGGCCGGTCAGCACCGCCGTGACCAGGTCGGCGGCCTCGGGGTCGGTCACGCCGATGTCGGCCAGGTCCGCCGTCAGCCGGTCGAGGGCATGGACGGCGACGGCATAGCTCTCGGGGGACGGCTCGAAGCCGGGGAGGGTGCGCAGGAACAGCAGCTGGTACCGGACCGGGTCGGCGGTGCAGAAGGAGAAGTACCGGTGCGCGTGCGCGCGGGCGCGGTCGTAGGGGTCACCGCCCGCGTCGGCGTCCGACATCCAGTCGAGGAACTCCTCGTAGCCCTGGCGGAACATGGCGTCGTAGATCGCGTCCTTGGCCGGGAAGTACGAGTAGACCGACGGGGCGCGCATCCCCACCCGGTCGCCGATGTCGCGCATGGAGAAGCCGGCCAGGCCCTGCTCCCGGGCGAGCTCCCACGCCGCCGCCACGATCTCGGCCCGGGTGGCCGCCCGTCGCGCGGATCGTCGGTCGAGGGGGAGGGTCGTCACCACTGCTCCTAACGACGTTCGCAATACCGAACAGTGTTAGGAGTATGGACCGCGGGCGCGGCCCTGTCAACGATCAGTCGTCGTATCGGAAGTACGAGGTCGACAGCGGGGGCAGCACGATCGCCGCCGATGCCGGGCGGCCATGCCACGGCACCTCCTCCGCGGTGACCTGTCCCATGTTGCCGAGCCCCGAGCCCCCGTACTCGACGGCATCGGTGTTGAGCACCTCCGACCAGGTGCCGGCCAAGGGCAGTCCGAGGCGATATCCCTCGCGGGGCACCGGGGACAGGTTCACGATCACCGCGACCACGCCGCCCTCGTCGTCGCGACGCAGCCAGCTGAACGCGTTGCTCGCGGAGTCGTTCGCGTCAATCCACTCGAAGCCGCTCGGGTCGTCGTCCAGGGCCCACAGCGCCGGCGTCGCCCGGTAGAGCGCATTGAGGTCGGTGACGGTCTTCAGCATGCCGGCGTGCTCGGGGAACTGCAGCAGCCACCAGTCCAGGCTTCGCTCGCTCGACCACTCGCCGGACTGGGCGAACTCCGAGCCCATGAACAGCAGCTTCTTGCCCGGGTGCGCCCACATGTAGCCGAGGTAGGCGCGCAGGTTGGCGAGCTCCTGCCACCGGTCGCCCGGCATGCGCCCGACGAGGGAGCCCTTGCCATGGACCACCTCGTCATGGGAGATCGGCAGGATGAAGTGCTCGCTGTACGCGTACACCATCGAGAAGGTCATCTCGTGGTGGTGGAACTGCCGATGGATCGGCTCGTGCTGGATGTACTCGAGGGTGTCGTGCATCCAGCCCATGTTCCACTTGTAGCCGAAGCCGAGCCCGCCGAGGAAGGTCGGCCGGGTCACACCAGGCCACGCGGTCGACTCCTCCGCGATGGTCATCACGCCGGGCACGCGCTTGTAGACAGTGGCGTTCATCTCCTGGAGGAACGCCACCGCCTCGAGGTTCTCGCGGCCGCCGTACTGGTTGGGGTACCACTCGCCGTCCTTGCGCGAGTAGTCGAGGTACAGCATGGACGCGACCGCGTCGACGCGCAGGCCGTCGACGTGGAACTCCTCCAGCCAGAACAGCGCGTTCGCGACCAGGAAGTTGCGGACCTCTGTGCGGCCGAAGTCGAAGACGTACGTGCCCCAGTCCGGCTGCTCGCCCCGTCGGGGGTCGGCGTGCTCGTACAGCGCCGTGCCGTCGAAGCGGGCGAGCGCCCACTCGTCCTTGGGGAAGTGCGCGGGCACCCAGTCGACGATGACGCCGATGCCGGCCTGGTGCAGGGTGTCGATCAGGTAGCGCAGGTCGTCGGGCTTGCCGAAGCGCGATGTGGGCGCGAAGTACGACGTCACCTGGTAGCCCCACGAGGGGCCGTACGGGTGCTCGGCCACCGGCAGGAACTCGACGTGGGTGAAGCCCGCGTCGCTGACGTACTCGGTGAGCTCGTCGGCGAGCTGTCGGTAGTCCAGCCCCGCCCGCCAGGACCCGAGGTGCACCTCGTAGGTCGACATCGGGCGCCGGTGCTGGTCGATCTCGGCCCGCTCCTCCAGCCACGCGTCGTCGCCCCATTCGTAGCTGGACGTGAACACCACCGAGCCGGTTGCGGGAGGCACCTCCGTCGCGAAGGCGAACGGATCGGCCTTCTCGCGCCACACGCCGTCGCGGCCGAGGATGTGGAACTTGTAGATCGCGCCGTCGCCGATGCGCGGGATGAACAGCTCCCAGATGCCGGTCGAGCCGAGCGAGCGCATGGGATGCGCCGTGCCGTCCCAGTAGTTGAAGTCGCCGGCGACCCGGACGCCCTGCGCGTTCGGCGCCCACACCGCGAAGGACACGCCGCTCACGACGCCCTGGCTGGTCTGGTACGCGCGGGTGTGCGCCCCGAGGACCTGCCACAGCTGCTCGTGCCGCCCCTCGCCGATGAGGTGCAGGTCGATATCGCCGAGCGTGGGCAGGAAGCGGTAGGGATCGTCGCCGGGGATGACGCTGCCGCCGTAGGTCACGTCGACCGTGTAGTCCGGGGTCGCGGTGCCCGGCAGCACGGCGACCCACACGCCGCGGTGCTCGTGGACGAACGGCACCCGCTGATCGGCGCTGACCAGGACGACGGACTCGGCGCCCGGTCGCAGGACGCGGACGGTCACGGCCTCCGCGTCGACGTGCGGGCCGAGGACCGAGTGCGGGTCGTGGTGCCAGCCGTCGACCAGGCGGTCGAGGTCGAGCACGGATACCTCGCGAGGGGTGGGTCCGGTCGGTGCGGTCATATCGGCTCCGGTTCGCGTGCTCAGGTCGGGTTCAGATGCGGCGGATGTGGGCGATGTGGGCGACGTTCTCCCAGGGACTCAGCCGGACGTAGGTGCCCGGACCCCACGCCCAGGTCGAGTCCGTGACGAGATCGTGGGCGACGACCCGCTCGTCGGGTACCAGGCCCAGGGCGGCGAAGTCCCACCAGACCGTGGTCGCCTGCTCCCGATGCGGATCGAGGGTGCACACCACCAGGACGATGTCGTCGCCGTCCTGCTTCGAGTACGCGATGATCTCCGGGTTCTCGCTGGCGTGGAAGCGGAGCGAGCGCAGGTCCTGCAGTGCCGGGTGCGCACGGCGGATCTCGTTGAGCTGCGTCAGGTACGGGGCCAGCGTGCGGCCCTGCTTGCGGGCGGCCTCCCAGTCGCGAGGCCGGTACTGGTACTTCTCCGAGTCGAGGTACTCCTCGCTGCCCGGTCGCACGGCGACGTGCTCGTACAGCTCGAAGCCGCTGTACACGCCGTAGGTCGGCGCCAGCGTCGAGGCCAGCGCCGCCCGGATGGCGAAGCCGGCTGGTCCCGAGTGCTGCAGGAACTCCGGGAGGATGTCCGGGGTGTTGACGAAGAAGTTCGGGCGCATGAACGCGGCCGACGGCCCGGCCAGCTCGCTCGCGTACTCCTCGAGCTCGGCCTTGGAATTGCGCCAGGTGAAGTAGGTGTAGCTCTGCTGGTAGCCGACCTCCGCGAGCGCCTGCATCATCGGCGGTCGAGTGAAGGCCTCGGCGAGGAAGAGCACGTCGGGATCGGTCGCGAAGATGCTGGTCATCAGGCGGTCCCAGACCCACAACGGCTTGGTGTGCGGGTTGTCGACGCGGAAGATGCGCACGCCGTGGCCCATCCAGAACCGCACCACTCGCTCGACCTCGGCGTACAGGCCCTCGGGGTCGTTGTCGAAGTTGAGCGGGTAGATGTCCTGGTACTTCTTGGGCGGGTTCTCCGCGTAGGCGATGGTGCCGTCCGCGCGCGTGGTGAACCACTCGGGATGCGCCTCGACCCAGGGGTGGTCGGGCGCCGCCTGGAGGGCGAGGTCGATGGCGATCTCGAGGCCGAGCTCGACGGCCCGCGCCACGAACGCGTCGAAGTCGTCGAAGGTGCCGAGGTCCGGGTGGATGGCGTCGTGCCCGCCGGCCGCGGACCCGATTGCCCACGGCGAGCCGGGGTCGTCCGGACCGGGCGTCAGCGTGTTGTTCGGGCCCTTGCGGTTGACCGTGCCGATGGGGTGGACCGGCGGGAGGTAGACGACGTCGAAACCCATCTGGGCGACCGCCTCGAGCCGCTGGGCGGCGGTGGCGAAGGTTCCGGACCGGGGTGGATCGAGGGTGGCTCCCTCACTTCGGGGGAAGAACTCGTACCAGGAGCCCACCAGCGCCCGTCGGCGTTGCACCCGCAGCGGCCACGGACCGCTCTCGGTGACGCCCTCACGGAGGGGATGGGCGGCCATCACCGTGGCGACGGCCGGATCGGTGGCCGCCGCGAGCCGCACCGGCACCGGCAGCGACGTGGAGACGAGGGTATGTGCGGCGCCGAGCAGGGTGGCGCGGGTGTCCTCGTCGGAGCCGTGCAGCTCGAGAGCGGCCCGCTCGAGGAGCTGGGAGCCCTCGGTCAGCTCCAGCTCGACGTCGACGGCCGCGGGGATCTTGATGGTGGCGCGATGGACCCAGGTGTCCCACGGACTGCCCCAGGCCTCGAGGGTGAAGGACCAGTCGCCGACGGCGTCCGGCCGGACGTGCGCGATCCAGCGGTCCAGGCCCACGCCCTCGGGCCGAAGGCGGGCGTGCTCGGCCACCGTCCCGTCGGGACGGTGCAGCCGGACGGTGACTCCCATGCTGTCGTGCCCCTCACGGAAGCAGGTGGCGCGGACCGGGATCGACTCGCCCACCGCGGCGGCGGCGGGACGACGACCCGAGAGGCTGGCGGGGGAGACGTCGGTGATGGGGAACCGGCCGACGAGTTCGCGCGGTGCCGGCAGCAGGGCGCCGGTCCATGGCTCGGCGGGGGCGGGGGTCGGGTCGGGGTTCGGTGCCTCGGAGCCCGAGGGCGGCACGGGGGCAGCCGGTGACCTGCTTCCACGGGTGGCCATGGTTCGTCAGCCTAGTCGTGCACTGCCGCCCCTGAGGGGGCCACTGGGACGTATGTGCAAGAACTTGCGTTGCATGGAAGATTCAAGCAGTTTCATGCCCGAAACGTGGTGGTCGCGATGGGCGTGGACCCGCGGAATGTGTACGGTGTCCGCCGTGAGAGCCATTCGCCGTTTCACCGTCCGTACCGTGCTGCCCGAGAGCCTGCGCGCCCTCGAGGAACTGGCCGTCAACCTCCGGTGGTCCTGGCACCCGCCGACGCGGGACCTGTTCGCGGCCATCGACCCCGACCTGTGGGTCGCCGGTGGCCACGACCCGGTGCGCCTGCTGGGGGAGGTCTCCGCCGAGCGGCTCGCCGAGCTGGCCGCGGATCCGGCCTTCGTCGGGTGGGTCGAGCGGGCGCGGGCGGACCTGGGCGAGTACCTGTCGTCCGACCACTGGTACCAGGGGCTCGGCCCGGAGGCGCCCAAGGCCATCGCCTACTTCTCGCCTGAGTACGGGGTCGCGGCCGCGCTGCCGCAGTACTCCGGCGGCCTCGGCATCCTGGCCGGCGACCACCTGAAGACCGCCAGCGACCTCGGCGTGCCGATCATCGCCCTCGGCCTGTTCTACCGCTCCGGCTACTTCCGCCAGTCCCTCTCGCGGGACGGCTGGCAGCAGGAGCGCTACCCCGTCACCGATCCGGACGGGAGCCCCGTCTCCCTCCTGCGCGAGGCGGACGGCACTCCTGCGAAGGTCGCGGTGGGCCTGCCCGGCGACCGCTTCGTCACCGCGCGCATCTGGGTCGCTCAGGTGGGCCGCGTGCCACTGCTGATGCTCGACTCCGATGTCGAGGAGAACGGCCCCGCCGAGCGCGAGGTCACCGACCGGCTCTACGGCGGCGGCGGCGAGCACCGGCTGCAGCAGGAGATGCTGCTGGGCATCGGCGGCGTGCGCGCGATGCGCGCCTACTGCCGGATCACCGGCCACCCCGAGCCGGAGGTGTTCCACACCAACGAGGGGCATGCCGGCTTCCTGGGTCTCGAGCGGATCCGCGAGCTGGTCACCGCCAACCCGTCGATGAACTTCGACGAGGCACTCGAGGTGAGCCGGGCGAGCACCGTGTTCACGACCCATACGCCGGTGCCGGCCGGCATCGACCGGTTCCCGATGGACCTGATCGCCCAGTACTTCGGCGGCGACAACGCGGCCGCCGGCGTGCCCGTCGACCAGATCCTGGCCCTCGGTGCCGAGTCCTTCGAGGACGGCGACCCGGCCGTGTTCAACATGGCCGTCATGGGCCTGCGCCTCGCGCAGCGGGCCAACGGCGTGAGCCTGCTGCACGGCGCGGTCTCGCGCGGCATGTTCGCCGGACTGTGGTCGGGCTTCGACTTCGAGGAGGTGCCGATCACGTCGGTCACCAACGGCGTGCACGCGCCCACGTGGACGGCCCGTCAGGTCACCGATCTCGCCCATGGCGCGTCGATCGACGACGCCGAGGGATGGGAGGCCATCGCCTCGACTCCCGACCATGACCTGTGGCAGATCAAGCGCGCGCTGCGCCAGGAACTGGTCGACATGACCCGTGCCCGCCTCCGGGAGTCGTGGATCAACCGCGGTGCGACCGAGGCCGAGCTGGGCTGGATCGACACCGTGCTCGACCCGGACGTGCTGACCATCGGCTTCGCGCGACGGGTGCCGTCCTACAAGCGGCTGACGCTGATGCTGCGCGATCCGGAGCGGCTGCGTGCCCTGCTGCTCGATCCGGAGCGGCCGGTGCAGCTGGTGGTGGCCGGCAAGGCCCACCCGGCCGACGACGGCGGCAAGCACCTGATCCAGCAGCTGGTCCAGTTCGCCGACGCTGAGGACGTGCGGCATCGCATCGTCTTCCTCCCGGACTACGACATGTCGATGGCGGTGACGCTCTACCCGGGCTGCGACGTCTGGCTGAACAACCCGATCCGCCCCCTCGAGGCGAGTGGCACGTCGGGCATGAAGGCCGCCCTCAACGGTGCCCTGAACCTGTCGATCCTCGACGGGTGGTGGGACGAGTGGTTCGACGGCGAGAACGGCTGGGCCATCCCGACGGCGGACGGTGTCGAGGACGCGGACCGGCGCGACGACCTCGAGGCCGACGCGCTCTACAACCTCATCCAGAACTCGGTGGCGCCGGCGTTCTACCGTCGCGACGACGCGGGCCTGCCGCCACGTTGGCTGGCCATGGTCAAGCACACCCTGCGCACGCTCGGCCCGAAGGTGCTGGCCAGCCGCATGCTGCGGGAGTACGTGACGCGGCTCTACACGCCGGCGGCGGAGTCCTCCCGAGCGGTGGAGGCGTCCTCCTTCGCCATCGCCCGCGACCTGGCGACGTGGAAGAAGCGGATCCGGGCCGGCTGGTCGACCATGCGGATCGAGCACGTCGAGGCCGATGGCGTCGGCGACGCGGTCATGCAGGGCGCCCACATCAGCGTGCGGGCGTACGTCAACCTGGGTGATCTGACCCCCGAGGACGTCGATGTCCAGGTCGTCCATGGTCGGGTGGATGCCGACGACCGACTGGCATCGCCGCAGCATGCGTCGATGCTGGCCGGGGAGTCGTTCGAGGGGAACCGCTGGCTGTACGCGCACGACGTCGAGCTGGACCGCAACGGCCCGTTCGGCTACACGGTGCGCATCCTGCCGCGGCATCCCGGGCTGGCTGCTCCGGAGGAGCTGGGGCTGCAGGTGCTGCCCCCGCCCTCCGCGGGACTGGCGGACGGCGTCCTGCGCTAGGCCTCACCCCGATGCTGCGGCACACGTGGCTGGACAAAAGGGACGCGCACCAGCCACGAGTGCCGCAGCATCGGGGTTCGGGGTGCTACTTCAGCGCGTGGAAGACCTGCAGGGTGCGCGCGCGCATGGTCAGCGCGTGGCCCGCGGGCAGCTCCGGGCCGTCCTCGATCGCCTGACCGGTGCCGGTGTCCACCACCATCCGGTAGGCGCGGCCGTACGGCGCACCCGGCAGGGTGAACTCCCCGTCCGAGTCACCGGCGTGCAGGAGGACGAGGAAGGCCTGGTCGCGGATGGGCCGGCCGTCGTCGTCCACGCCGTGGCTCTCGCCGGCGAGGTACATGCCGAGCATGCGCGCGTCGGCTTCGTGCCAGGCGTCCTCGGGCAGCTCGTGGCCGTCCGCCGCGATCCACGCCAGGTCCTTCGGCCCACCCGCATGCATGGGTGCGCCCTCGAAGAAGTACCGCTGTCGGAAGGCGCTGTGCATGCGCCGCAGGTGCAGGACCTGGCTCGCGAACACCTTCAGGTCCGACTGCCACGGCTCCCAGTCCCAGTCGTACCAGGAGATGTCGTTGTCCTGGCAGTACGCGTTGTTGTTGCCGCGCTGGGTGCGCCCGAACTCGTCGCCGCCGCAGATCATCGGGACGCCGGTGGACAGCAGCAGGGTGGCGAGGAAGTTCCGGAGCTGCTGGCGGCGGATCTCATTCACCTCGAGGTCGTCGGTCTCGCCCTCGATGCCGTAGTTGTCGGACCGGTTGTTGTCGGTGCCGTCCCGATTCCCCTCGAGGTTGTCGAGATTGTGCTTGCGCTCGTACGTGGTGAGGTCGCGGAGCGTGAAGCCGTCATGCGCCGTGACGTAGTTGATCGAGGCGAACGGCCGGCGCCCCTCGCTCGCGTAGAGGTCGGCGGACCCGGACAGCCGCCAGCCGAGTTCGCCGATGCCGGCGGCGCCGCGCCACCAGTCGCGAACGTTGTCGCGGTACTTGTCGTTCCACTCCGTCCACAGCGGCGGGAACTCGCCGACCTGGTAGCCGCCGGGCCCGACGTCCCACGGTTCGGCGATGAGCTTGACGCGACGCAGGATCGGGTCCTGCTGGATCGTGGTCATGAAGTTGCCGAGCATGTTGACGTCGTGGAACGAACGGGCGAGGGCGGACGCGAGGTCGAACCGGAAGCCGTCCACGTGCATCTCCGTCACCCAGTAGCGCAGCGAGTCCATGACGACCTGGAGCACGTGCGGGTTGGACACGTCGAGGGTGTTGCCGCAGCCGGTGTAGTCGGCGTAGTACCGACCGCCGTCGCGCAGGTGGTAGTAGTCGTCGTTGTCGATGCCGCGGAACGCGAGCGTCGGGCCGAGCTGGTTGCCCTCGGCCGTGTGGTTGTAGACGACGTCGAGGATCACCTCGAGGCCGGCCTCGTGCAGGGCCTTCACCATGCGCTTGAACTCGGACACCTGGCCGCCACGGGCGCCGGTCGACGAGTAGGCCGCATGCGGGGCGAAGTAGCCGATCGAGTTGTAGCCCCAGTAGTTGGTCAGCCCGTCCTCGAGCAGGTGGATCTCGTCGACGAAGTGGTGGACCGGGAGCAGCTCGATCGCCGTCACGCCCAGCGTGGTGAGGTGCTCCAGAACGGCTGGGTGGGTCAGTCCGGCGTACGTGCCGCGCTCGTGCTCGGGGACCGCCGGGTGCAGTCGGGTGATGCCCTTGACGTGGGTCTCGTAGATGACGGTGTCACCCCACGCGGTACCTGGGGACCGGTCGTCACCCCAGTCGAACCAGTCGTCGACGACCACGCTCTTCGGCACGAAGGGAGCGGAGTCCGCCGTGTTCATCGCGAGGTCGTCGCTGCCCACGTGGCCGAAGACTGCGGGGTTGAGCCGGAACGCGCCTTCGATCGCCTTGGCATACGGGTCCAGCAGCAGCTTGGCGGGGTTCCATCGGTGCCCGATGGCGGGGTTCCACTCGCCCGAGACGCGGAATCCGTAGCGCGTGCCCGGTGCGAGATCGTCGACATGTCCGTGGAACACGTTGAACACGCGCTCCGTCAGCGCGATGCGATCCTCGCGGCCGTCCTCGTCGAATCTGCACAGCTCGACGCCGGCCGCTCCCTGTGCCCAGATCGCGACATTGGCGCCGCCGTGGCCGTCGGGAGTGACGCCCAGGGGGTCCCAACCGGTGGAGCCGTGGCGCGTCACCCGGCAGAGGCTACAGGTCGCCAGCGGGGCCTCGTCACGAGCGATACGGCGACGGCTACGCTCGAGTCACCGTCGGCACCACGACGTTCCGACGACCACAGCGGAGGGCGATTCCATGGGCGAGTTCGTGTCGGTCGAGGTTCACGAGTCGGTCGCGACCATCCTCCTGCAGCGGCCGCCCATGAACGCACTCAACCTGCAGATGCAGCGCGAGATCCGGTCGGCAGCCGAGGAGATCGGGGCGCGCACCGACGTGGGCGCGGTGATCGTGTACGGAGGCCCCAAGGTGTTCGCCGCGGGCGCGGACATCAAGGAGATGGCCGACATGTCCTACCAGGACATGCTGCTGGCGTCCGTCGGCCTGCAGAGCGCGTTCACCGCCGTCGCCCGGATTCCGCAGCCGACGATCGCCGCGGTGACCGGCTACGCGCTCGGCGGGGGATGCGAGCTCGCGCTGTGCTGCGACCTCCGCATCGCCGCGAGCGACGCCAAACTGGGTCAGCCGGAGATTCTTCTCGGCATCATCCCGGGGGCCGGCGGCACCCAGCGCCTGCCCCGGCTGGTGGGGGTCTCGCGCGCCAAGGACCTGGTCTTCACCGGGCGGCACGTGGCGGCCGACGAGGCGCTCGAGATCGGTCTGGTGAATCGCGTCGTGGCGGCCGATGACGTGTACGCGACGGCGCAGGAACTCGCTGCGCGGCTGGCCAAGGGAGCGCCGCTCGCGCTGCGGGCGGCCAAGGAGGCCATCGACCGCGGCACCGAGGTGGACATCGAGACCGGCCTCGACATCGAACGCGTGCGGTTCGCGGGCCTGTTCGCCACCGACGACCAGAAGCTGGGCATGGCGGCCTTCGTCGAGAAGCGACCTGCCGACTTCACCGGCCGCTAGATCGGCCGACGCGTGCGCATCCTCCACCTGTCCTGGGAGTACCCGCCGGTCGTCTACGGCGGCCTCGGACGGCATGTGCACGCCCTGGCGGAGGAGCAGGCGGCGCAGGGACATCAGGTCACCGTCATCACGCAGTCCGGTCCGGACACGGCAGACGACGAGATCGTCAACGGCGTGCGCATCGTGCGGGTCGAGCCGGTCCCGCCCGCTCCGTCGGACTGGCGGGACGGCTTCCTCGACTGGTGCTTCGGCTTCAACGTCGCGGTGACCTCGCGGGGGATCGCGCTGGTGCGTGAGATCAGGCCGGACGTGCTGCACGTGCACGACTGGCTCGCCGCGCAGAGCGCCGTCCTCCTGCGGGACGCGACGGGCGTCCCCGTCGTCCTCACCGTGCATGCCACCGAGTCGGGCCGCACCGGCGGGGTCCTGGGCACGGCCTTCTCCCAGCGCGTCGATGCGATCGAGGGCTGGATCGTGGACGCGGCGGATCGCGTCATCGTCTGCAGCGAGTACATGCGGGCCGAGGCGATCGGGCTGTTCGACTGCGACCCGGATCTCCTGTCGGTAGTCCCCAACGGCATCGAGCCGGACGACTGGCAGACGACGCCGGCCCGCAAGCGGGCGATGCGCCGCCGCTACGGCCCGAACCTGATCGGCTTCAGCGGACGGCTCGAGCCCGAGAAGGGGGTGCAGACGCTGATCGACGCGATGCCGGCCGTGCGCCGGGCGGTGCCCGATGCGCGCGCGGTCGTCATGGGCACGGGCGGCGCGGAGCCGGAGCTGCGGCGCCGGGTCCGCCGCCGCCGGCTCACCGACGCCGTGACCTTCGCCGGCTATGTGAGCGACGAGGACCTGCGGTCGACGATCGCGGCCAGCGACGTCGCCGTGGTGCCCTCGCTGTACGAGCCCTTCGGCTTCGTCGCACTCGAGGCGACTGTCCTCGGCACGCCGCTGGTCGCAGCCCGTACCGGAGGACTCGCGGGGATCGTCGAGGACGGGGTCACCGGGCTGCTCTTCCCGCCCGGGGACGCGGCCGCGCTGGCCAGTGCGCTCGTGGACGTGCTCACGCACCCGAGCGCGGCTCGGCGACGGGTCGCGGCCGCTCGCCGCGCGGTGGACGAGCAGTACGGTTGGCCCACGATCGTCGGTGCCACGGATCGGGTCTATCGGGCGGCAGTGGCGGGCACGCGGGCCTGAGGAGTCGGTTCGGGCGACGGAGCGCTATATTACTGGCGAGTAACTAACTGTGGTTCGGGAGGACCAGCCCCATGAAGATCGCGGTATGTGTGAAGCAGGTTCCGGACACGTGGGCGGAGAAGCAGCTCACGGCGGGTGACTCGACGTTGGACCGCGAGTCCGCGGACGGCGTGATGAACGAGCTCGACGAGTACGCGGTCGAGGAGTCGTTGAAGCTGGTCGAGGCGCACGGCGGCGAGGTCGTGGTGGTCTCGATGGGCCCGGAGCGGGCCGCGGAGACGGTGCGCAAGGCGCTGAGCATGGGCGCGGACGCCGGTATCCACCTGGTGGGCGACGGCTTCCACGGCTCGGATGCGCTGGCGACGAGCTACGCGCTCGCCGAGGTGCTCAAGGATCGTGGGTTCGACCTGGTGGTGTTCGGGTCGGAGTCGACGGATGCGCGGATGTCGGTGGTGCCGGCGATGGTCGCGGAGCGGCTGGGCTGGGCGCAGCTGACGTTCGCGCAGAAGGTCGAGGTGTCCGGCTCGGAGGTCACGATCGAGCGGATCGGCGAGGACGGGGTGGCGACGGTGACGGCGTCGATTCCGGCGGTGGTCAGCGTGGTGGAGAAGATCAACGAGCCGCGGTACCCGTCGTTCAAGGGGATCATGGCCGCGAAGAAGAAGCCGGTCGAGACCCTTGACGCTGCGGGCGCGGGCCTCGATGAAGGCCGCTTGGGCCTGTCGGCCGCGTGGAGCACGGTGGCGGACTTCGCGGCGCGGCCGCCGAAGGCGGCGGGCACGGTCGTCACCGACGATGGTGACGGCGGCGTGAAGATCGCCGGCTACCTGGCCGAGCACAAGTTCATCTAGGCGTCGGGTCGAGAGGGAGAACGAGCAATGGGTGAGGTCCTGGTCCTGGTCGAGCAGGTCGACGGCGCGGTCAAGAAGGCCACGCTGGAGCTGCTGACGCTGGCACGCCGGCTCGGTGAGCCGAGCGCGGTGTGGGTGGGTGCGGGCTGCAGCGATGCGGCGCTGACCACTCTGGGCGAGTACGGAGCGGGCACCGCCTACGTGGCCGCTGACGACAGCTTCGCCCGGCATCCGGTTGCCCCCGCAGCGGAGGTGCTGGCCCAGCTGGTCGTGCAGTCCTCGCCGGTCGCGGTGCTGATCGCGTCGTCGGCGGACGGCAAGGAGATCGCGGGCCGCCTGGCAGTCAAGACGGATTCCGGCGTCATCACGGATGCGGTCGACGTGTCGGCGGACCTGGTCGCGACGCAGAGCGTGTTCGGCGGGTCGACGGTGGTGCACTCGCAGGTCACCCACGGCACCCCGATCATCACGGTGCGCGGCAACGCCATCGCCCCCGAGCCCGCGCCCACGACATGCACCCGCACGGACGTGTCCGTGGCACTGTCGGATGCGGCGACCAAGGCGACGATCACGGGTCGGACGGCGGCGGTCAAGGGCGGGCGTCCGGAGCTGACGGAGGCCGCGATCGTGGTCTCCGGCGGCCGCGGGGTCGGGTCGGCGGACGGCTTCTCGGTGATCGAGGCGCTGGCGGACGCCCTGGGCGCGGCGGTGGGGGCGTCGCGGGCGGCGACGGATGCCGGCTGGTACCCGCATCAGTTCCAGGTGGGGCAGACCGGCAAGACGGTCTCGCCGCAGCTGTACGTGGCGAACGGCATCTCGGGGGCGATCCAGCACCGGGCCGGGATGCAGACGTCGAAGACGATCGTGGTGGTCAACAAGGACCCGGAGGCGCCGATCTTCGAGCTGGCGGACTACGGCGTGGTGGGTGACCTGTTCCAGGTCGTCCCCCAACTGACCGACGAGATCGCGAAGCGTCAGAGCTGACCGGAGAGCGGGAACCGGGTCCCCGGACTAGGCTGGCCCGCCGTGGGTGATCGCGCGTATCTGGACCATGCGGCGACGTCGCCGATGCTCGCCCAGGCGCGCGAAGCCTGGGTGAGGCAGTCGGAGCTGCTCGGCAACCCCTCCTCCCTGCATGCGTCGGGCCGCGCCGCACGTCGCGCGGTCGAGGAGGCTCGCGAATCGATCGCCGCGGACCTGGACGTGCGGCCGAGTGCCGTGGTGTTCACCTCGGGTGGCACCGAGGCCGACAACCTGGCGGTCAAGGGCATCTTCTGGGCCAGGAACCGCGAGATGGGAGCCACGCGGATCCTGTGCAGCGCGGTGGAGCACCACGCCGTGCTCGATCCGGTGATGTGGCTGCAGGAGCACCAGGGCGCGGAGATCGTCTGGCTGCCCGTGGATCGATACGGCCGCGTGATCGTCGACGCCGTCGCGGACGCCCTGGCCGACGCCCCTGCCGCACTGTGCACGGTGATGTGGGCCAACAACGAGGTGGGCACCGTGCAGCCGGTGCGCGAGATCGCCGGACTCTGCGGCGAGGCGGGCGTGCCGTTCCACACCGACGCGGTGCAGGCTCTCGGCCATCTGCCGCTCGACGCCCGAGCCGCGGGCGCGCAGTCGGCGGCGATCAGCAGTCACAAGGTGGGCGGACCGTTCGGGGTCGGTGCCCTGCTGCTGGACCCGCGGCTGTCGCCAACGCCGATCCTGCACGGCGGCGGCCAGGAGCGCGAGGTGCGCTCGGGCACGGTGGATGCGCCCGGGATCGCGGCCTTCGCCGTCGCGGTGCAGCACGCCGTCAACGGGCAGGAGGAGCGAGCCCGGCACCTCGTCGAGCTGCGCGAGTCGCTCGCCGCGCGCATCCGCGAGACCGTCCCGGATGCGATCCTCAACGGGGATCCGGGCACCGGACCCGAGGAGCGACTGCCGGGGAATGTGCACGTCACCTTCCCGGGGTGCGAGGGCGACCTGCTGCTGATGCTCCTGGATGCCGCAGGCATCGACTGCTCGACCGGTTCGGCCTGCACGGCCGGCATCCCTGAGCCCAGCCACGTGCTGCTGGCGATGGGGGCCGACGAGACGCTCGCCCGGTCGTCCCTTCGCTTCAGCCTCGGCGAGACGTCGTCGATGGCCGACGTGGACGCCGTCGTGGCCGCCCTGCCCGGGGCGGTCGAGCGGGCTCGCCGCGCCGGCTCCCTCGCCCGACAGGCGGGCTGAGATGCGGGTGCTGGCCGCCATGTCCGGCGGCGTGGACTCCTCCGTCGCGGCTGCCCGCATGGTCGATGCCGGCCACGAGGTGGTCGGCGTCCACCTGGCCCTGTCGCGCACCACGCCCTCCGCCGGACGAGTGTCGCGAGGCTGCTGCACGCTCGACGACGCGCGCGATGCCCGCCGCGTGGCAGACCTGCTCGGCATCCCCTTCTACGTGTGGGACCTGTCCGAGCGCTTCCGGCAGGAGGTGATCGACGACTTCGTCGAGGAGTACCGGAAGGGCCGCACCCCGAACCCCTGCCTGCGCTGCAACGAGCGGATCAAGTTCGCGGCCGTGCTCGACCGCGCGCTGGCCCTCGACTTCGATGCGGTCGCGACCGGGCACTACGCCCGCATCGTCAGGGGCCCGGGCGGTGCGGAACTGCACCGGGCGGTGGATCCGGCGAAGGACCAGTCGTACGTACTGGGCGTGCTCACTGGCGAGCAGGTGTCCCGCTCGCTGTTCCCGCTCGGCGACGACATGAAGGAGACCGTGCGGCGCGAGGCCGAGGACCGTGGACTGGCCGTCGCGCGCAAGGCCGACAGCCATGACATCTGCTTCATCCCTGACGGTGACACGGCGGCGTTCGTGCGCTCCCGGGTGGAGGCGGGGCCGGGTGACGTGATCGATGCGAGCACCGGCGCGGTCGTCGCCCGGCACGCGGGGGCGAACGCATTCACCATCGGACAGCGCCGCGGTCTGGACCTGCGGGTGCCGACCGCCGATGGCACGCCGCGCTATGTCGTCGACGTCGACGTGGTCACCAACACGGTCACGGTGGGGCCGCCGGTGCTGCTCGACGTGGACCGGATCGAGGGCAGTCACCTGACGTGGACGGGCGAGCCCCTGGGACCCGAGCCGACGGCCGTCATGGCGCAGGTGCGCGCGCACGGAACGCCGGTGCCGGCCTCGGCGTGCGTGCGCGACGGCATGCTCGCCGTCGAGCTGGAGGAGACCATCCGGGGCCTCGCCCCCGGGCAGTCCGTCGTGCTGTACGACGGCACGCGCGTGATCGGCAGCGCGACCGTGGATCGCACCCGACGGGCGGTGTCCGCGTGATCCCCTGGTCGCCGGCCGAGGCGACGGGCGTCGGGTCGATGCCCGGCACGTCCGCACTCGAGGCAGCCCGGGTCGTCGCGGGTGAGCTCCCCGGGTTCCTGCACGTCGTCGAGCTGCCGGCGCGTGGACCGGGCGCCGACCTGATCGGCCGCACCGGCGGCCTGCTCACGCAGGTGTCATCGGGCCTCGGGCTGGAGACGACCCCGGACGGGTGGCGCGTGGCGGGCGGGCTCGGGCGGCAGATGCGTCGTGCCTGGTCGTTCCTCGGCGAGGATCTCGATGCCCTCGAGTCCACGGCCGAGGGCTACCGCGGTCCGGTGAAGTGCCAGATCGCCGGACCCTGGACCATGGCGGCCGCCGTCGAGCTGCCGTCCGGCGAGCGGGCGCTCAAGGACCCGGGCGCCGTGCGCGACCTGGCCGAGGCGCTGGCCGAGGCCGTCGTACTGCACGTGAGCGATCTGAGGCGCCGCCTGCCCGGGGCGAGTGCCGTGCTCGTCCAGCTCGACGAGCCGGCGCTCCCGACCGTGCTCGCCGGTCGCATCGGCACGGCCAGCGGGCTCTCGGCGTACGCCGCCGTCGACGAGCAGATTGCCGGCCGATGGCTGACCACCGTGCTGTCGGCGATCCGGGCCGCGGATGCGCTCCCCGGAGTGCACTGCTGCGCGGCCGACGTCCCGGTGCGTCTGCTGACCTCGGCCGGTGCGGCCTTCGTCAGCCTCGACGTGACCCTGCTCGACGCCCAGGGGGATGAGGCGGTGGGCCAGGCCTGGGAGTCCGGTGTGGGGATCCTGGCCGGTGCGGTCCCGTCGGTCGGGTCCGGCGCACTGTCGGACACGCGGGCGAGCGCCCCGGTACGCGGGCTGATGGACCGGCTGGGGCTCTCCGACGAGACGGCCCTGTCGCGGCTGGCCGTGACGCCGACCTGCGGGCTGGCGGGCGCGAGCCCGGACTGGGCGCGGACGGCGCTGGCGGCGTGCCGCGCGGTGGGTCGGGTCGTTCGCCACGACCCGGTGGACGGCGAGGCCGACTGAGTCAGCGACCGGGGGCGAGGGCGCGGGGCGCCCGATAGCCCATCGCGATCGTCACGCCGATCATCAGCAGGCCGGCGACGATGGTGATCCACTCGATGCTGAACACGTCGGCGAGCGGCCCGAAGACCACCATCCCGAGCGGCATCGCCACGGCCAGCACGATGCCCTGCACCCCGAACACCCGGCCCTGCATCGTCGGCTCCACCTGCTCCTGGAAGAGGGTCATCGCCGTCGTCGTGAAGAAGGACACCGCGCCGCCGAGGACGAACATCACGAGCAGGTAGGCCACGAAGCTCCCCGACCATCCGAAGATGCTGCCGGTCAGGCCCAGGCCGATGGACAGCACGCCGAAGGCGAAGGACGTCAGCTTGAGCATGGTCATCCGGTCCTTGAGCCCGCCCCACGCGGAGATGGCCAGCCCGCCGAGCAGCATGCCCACGCCGAAGGCGAGCTCGTTCACGGTCAGCCGCCAGACCTCCTCACCGAACGTGCGCACCACCATCAGCGGGCTGAGGTAGCCGGGGGGCGCCATCAGCAGCATGACGATGGCGAAGAAGAGCAGCACCCGCAGGATGACCGCGTGGTGGCGGACGTAGGACAGCCCGGCCCGCAGGTCGCCGAAGTAGCCGCCTCGCCCGCCCTGCCGCACGAGCGTCGCGACCGGGATGAGGGCCACCAGGGTGATGCCGACGGCCGCAGTGGCCACGTCCACCAGCAGGACGGCCTGCAGGCCGAGCCATGCGAACAGGGCGGCGGCGGCCGCAGGGGAGATGAGCATCATCGCGGACTGGATGCTCGCGTTGAGCCCGTTGACCCGCATGAGCCGGTCGGTCGGGACGATCTGCGGCAGCAGTGCGCCGACGGCCGGCATCTGGATGCCTGCGCCGAGCGAGCGGATGGCCAGGGTCAGGTAGATCAGCCACAGGCCGGTCGCGCCCTGCCAGAGCATGATCGCGAGCACCAGGGTCGTCGCGGCGATGGTGGCGTCCGCCGAGATGAGCAGGAACTTGCGGTTGTGCCGGTCCGCCCAGACTCCGCCGAAGATCGACGCGACGGCCTGGGGGAGGAAGCCGAAGGCGGTGGCGAGGGTGAGGACGACTCCGGACTTCGTCTCGAGCGTGAGGTACCAGAGGATCGCGTACTGCACGATCGACGATCCGAAGAGCGACGCGGTCTGGCCGAAGAGGAACAGCGTGGTGTGCCGGACCCAGTGCGGCTTCGCCTCCTCGTCGGGGCGCGCGGTCTCCTCGTCGGTCTGCACCCGTGCAGTCAAGCAGCCGTCGGACGTCTGCGGCACGATGACCCCATGACGTCGTCGCCGGGAGCCACCGCGGAGGTGCGTGCGCGCTGGGCCGAGCTCGTCGATGCCATCAACCGTGCCCGCACCGAGTACTACCAGCAGGACGCGCCGCACCTGTCCGATGCCGAGTACGACGCCCTGTACGCGGAGCTGGTGACGCTCGAGCAGGCCCATCCGGAGCTGGCCAGCGGGGAGTCGCCCACGCAGACCGTCGGCGGGCAGCGGTCCGAGATGTTCGAGCCGGTGGAGCACCTGCAGCGGATGTACTCGCTCGACAACGCGTTCGACGAGGACGAGCTCGGCGCGTGGTTCGACCGCGTGGAGTCGGCCCTCGACTCGATACCGGAACTGCTGTGCGAGCTCAAGATCGACGGTCTCGCCGTGGACGCGGTCTACGTCAACGGGCACCTGCGCACCCTGGCCACCCGCGGCGACGGGCGGGTGGGGGAGGACGTCACCTACAACGCCCGGTTCATCCCCGCGGTGCCGCAGCGGCTCGCGTCCGCATCAGGCGCGCCGATGCCCGCGCTGCTGGAGGTGCGCGGGGAGATCTTCTTCCCGGTCGCCGACTTCGAGCGGATCAACGCCGAGCAGCAGGACCTCGGCCTGCCGGTGTTCGCCAACCCGCGCAACACCGCGGCCGGCTCGCTGCGGCAGCGCGTCGACCGGCGCGAGACGGAACTTGCCGCGGTGCGGGCCGAGCAGCGCACGGGGGAGCGTGCGGAGGCCCGGATCGCCCGGCTCGAGGCCGAGCTCGGGCGGGCCGTCGCCCGCCTGGAGAACCTGAAGCTGACGGTGCACGGGATCGGCGCGGTCGACGGCGCCTCCATCGCCCGCCAGTCCGAGGGCTACACGCTGCTCGCCGATCTTGGCCTGCCGGTGAGTGATCGGGCCCGCGTGCACGATTCGCGGGCGGGCGTGCGCGAGTTCATCGCCTACTACGGCGAGCACCGGCATGACGTCGAGCACGAGATCGACGGCGTGGTCGTCAAGGTGGACCGGATCGAGCTCCAGCAGCAGCTCGGCGAGACGTCCCGGGCGCCACGCTGGGCCATCGCGTACAAGTACCCGCCGGAAGTCGTGCGCACCCGCCTGCTCGACATCCAGGTCAATGTCGGCCGCACCGGCCGGGTGACCCCGTTCGCGGTGATGCAGCCGGTGCGCGTGGCCGGCTCCACGGTGTCGATGGCGACCCTGCACAACGCCTACGAGGTGGAGCGCAAGGGCGTGCTGATCGGCGACATGGTCTTCCTGCGCAAGGCCGGCGATGTCATCCCCGAGGTCCTCGGCCCAGTGCTCGACGACCGCGACGGCTCCGAGCGCCCCTTCGTCATGCCGACGGTCTGCCCGGAGTGCGGCACGCCGCTGAAGCCGGAGAAGGAGGGCGACAAGGACATCCGCTGCCCGAACGCGCGCTCCTGCCCGGCCCAGATGCGCGAGCGGCTCTTCCACGTCGCCTCACGAGGCGCCCTCGACATCGAGGGACTCGGCTACAAGGCCGCGGTCGCGATGCTGGACTGCGGCCTGGTCCAGGACGAGGGCGACCTGTTCCTGCTCACGCCCGAGGACCTGCTGCGCTGCCCGTTCTTCACCCGGGAGCCCGGCCGTGACGAGTCCGGGCCGCAGCTGACCGAGAACGCCAAGGCCATGCTCGCGAATCTCGACGCGGCCCGGGCCCAGCCACTGTGGCGGGTCATCGTCGCGCTCTCGATCCGGCACGTGGGCGGCCCGACCGCGCAGGCACTGGCCCGCGAGTTCGGCTCGCTGGACGCCCTCTCCGCCGCCACGCCCGAGCAGCTGGCGGAGGCGGAGGGCATCGGCCCGATCATCGCGGAGGGCGTGCTCGACTGGTTCGCGGAGGACTGGCACCGCGAGATCGTCGAGAAGTGGCACCGCGGGGGCGTGCGGATGGCCGACGAGGTCGTGGAGACCGGCCCGCAGCCGCTCGCCGGAATCACGGTGGTGATCACCGGATCGCTCGAGGGCTTCACACGGGACTCGGCGGCCGCCGCGGTCACGGATCTCGGCGGCAAGGTCGCCTCCTCCGTCTCCAAGAAGACCACCCTGGTGGTGGCGGGGGAGAACGCCGGGTCCAAGCTGGACAAGGCGTTGACCCTCGGCGTGCCGGTCGTCGGCCTCGAGGGTTTCACCGCACTTCTCGAGGTCGGCCTCGACGCCGCTCTCGTCCATCGAACGGAGGCGTGATGACGGCTACCTTCCACCTGCTGCACACCGGCTATGTCGGCGCGGAGACGGACGAGGGCATGCGGGTCGGGTCCACGGTCTCGCTGATCCAGCAGGGCGACGCCCTCGTCGTCGTCGATCCGGGCCTGGTCCCCACGCGGGCGGCGATCCTCGGGCCGCTCGCGCGACTCGGCTTCTCGGTCGAGCAGGTCACCGACGTGGTGTTCAGCCACCAGCACATCGACCACACCCTCAACGCGGCCCTGTTCCCGGCGGCGCGCTTCCACGACTTCGCAGCGATCTACCGGGACGACCTGTGGACGGACGCGGATGCCGAGGGCCGCCATCTGTCCGACGACGTCTGGCTGCTGCGCACGCCGGGTCACACGGCCGAGGACATCTCCACGGTGGTCCGCACCGATGACGGCCTGATCGTGTGCACGCATGCGTGGTGGTTCGAGGGCGGTCCGGTCGAGGACCCCTACTCGCCCGACCAGGCGATGCTCGATCGCGCGCGGGAGCGGATCCTCGGCCTGGCGCCCACGCTCGTGGTGCCCGGGCACGGTCAGCCGTTCCGGCCCTGATCGGAGTGCGATGTGCCGCCTCAGAAGGGCGGCGGCCCGTGGATCACCGCAGGTTCGACGCGGTGGCGACGGCCCTCGGGAGATCGCCAGGTGCATGAGCCGTCATCGCTCGACTCGCTGATCTCCCACCCGGCATGCGTCTTGAGCTGATGGTGCCGGACACACAGCATCCCCAGGTTCGCCGGCGAGGTGGCGCCGCCGTCGTCCCACGCGAGCGCGTGATCGACCTGGCAGAGGTCGGCCCGCCGGTTGCAGCCCGGGAAACGACAGGTTCGGTCCCGCGCCACCAGGAACTCGCGCAGCCGCTCGGGGATGGCGTACGTCGAGCGGCCGTAGTCGAGCAGGTGGCCGGTGAGCGGATCGGTCACCAGGCGCCGGAGGGTCAGGGACACCTCGGGGTCGCCCAGCAGGTCGGCGACCACTGCAGCGCTGACGCGTCCAGCACCTCGCAACTCCACTGATGCGCTGGCCTCGCTGCACTCCTCGCGCAGGGTCAGCAGGGTCGGCAGGTCGACCACGACGTCGAGGTGGGCCCGGAGGGGGGCGGAGGCCGGCTCGTCCGCGCCGACGGAGCGGCCCAGGACGGCCGCCTTCAGCGCGTGCGCACGGTGCTCGCCGATGGTCCAGGATCCACCGGCGTCTGCGTCGGCGGCTCCCTCGACCTGGCTCGCGGCCTTGGTCGCCCTCGCAGTGGCGTCGAGTTGCCGCAGCACCGCATGTGCGTCCTCGGTGGCCATTCGAGCCATGAGCGTCGAGAGGCCGTCGACGTCGTCGACGACGTAGACGTCGCGCGTGCACCGCGCCCGTTCGCGGCGGCGGCGTTCGCCCTCCGCGTCGATGGCGAGCACGGCGCGGCGGGCCGCGGACCGGGTCTCCGAAAGGGTGCCGCGGCGGGCGATCGGCAGGACGCGGCGCTGAAGCTCCGCGCAGGCCTCGACGAAGGCCGCGCGCTCGGATTCGTCGCGCTGGAGATGACCGGGAAGGCGCCGCGCGTGATCCGCCAGCACGCTGGCGTGGGCCGTGGAGAGCTCGCCGTTGCCCAGCGCCTCCGCGGTGAGTGAGAGTGCTCCGGCGAGCAGGCGCGCCGTGTCGATGCGGGCCTGTGCGGTGGCAGGCGACCAGCGGACGGCGGCGGCCACCTCCTCGCGAACGGCGTCCTCGATGCGGATCTGGCGGGCCTCGTCCGAGAGCGCGGACAGCACGGTGAACTCCTGGACCCGGGGCTGCGCCGAGGCAGCGGCGACGAGCGCCTCGACCTGCAGGGAGGCCCACCACGCGGCGACACGCTCGTGGATCTGGACGTAGGTGACGGCGTCCTCCGGCGAGAGCCGTGAGGGGTCGATCATGAGTAGGCAGGCCTGGACGAACGAGCCGGGCGCGAGGTCCGCGATGCGCTCGAGGATCTCACCGGGCTCGCAGGTGAGGGGATCCAGGTCGTCGAACATGACCCCACCGTAGAAGGGGGGTCTGACAGACACGATCGGAATTCCGCCTGCGTCCGTAAGGCCTCCGTAATCGAGAGCCGTCGATTGCGAGCGTTGCGTGCGCCACTATCGATACATGCGAACGAAGCTCATGCGCCCCGCCGTCCTCGTCCCCGTGATCGTGCTCGGCGTGGCGGTGATCGCCGTGGGCATGTACCTCTTCCAGCCGTGGAAGCTGTTCACCAACGTCACGGTCGACGAGCCGCTCCCGACGGTCGCGTCGGCGCCCGCGGTCGCCGGTACGGATGCCGAGGCTGGTACGGAGGCCGACGCCGAGGCGATGACGGAGGCCGAGGCCGCGCCGGCCACCGAGCCGGTGGTGCTGTCCGAGGGCACGTTCATCACGCATGAGCACGGCACGACGGGCACCGCTCAGATCCTCGAGCTGCCGGACGGCTCGCGCGTACTGCGCATCGAGGACCTGGACACGAGCAACGGCCCGGACCTGAAGGTCTGGCTGACCGACGCCCCCGTGATCGAGGGTGAGGACGGCTGGTACGTCTTCGACGACGGCGCCTATGTCGACCTCGGCGCCCTCAAGGGCAATCAGGGCAGCCAGAACTACGCCATCCCCGCGGACGTCGATCTGACCGACCTGACCAGCGTGTCGATCTGGTGCGACCGGTTCTCGGTCTCCTTCGGAGCTGCGGAACTGAGCCCGACGGCCTGAACCGGAGCACCCGAGCGCGCTCACTAGGATCGTGCGCATGACGGCCATCACGCGCGCGGAGGTCGAGCACCTGGCTCGGCTGGCCCGCCTGCAGCTCACCGACGAGGAGCTTGACCACTACGCGGGGCAGCTGGACGTGATCCTGCAGTCCGTGGCCCACGTGTCGGACGTGGCCGCCGACGACATCCCGCCGACCTCGCACCCGATCCCGATGGAGAACGTGTTCCGGGACGACGTCGCGAGGCCCGGACTCGACCGTGCGACGGTCGCGGCCGGTGCACCGGCCTGGGAGGACGACCGGTTCCGCGTCCCGCGCATCCTGGACGAGGAGTAGGCGTGGCTGAGATGGAAGCCGATCTCGTCCGCCAGTCCGCCGTCGAGCTCGCGGGGGCCATTGCCCGAGGCGAGGTCTCTGCCGAGGAGGTCACCCGCGCACACCTCGACCGCATCGCGGCCGTCGACGGCGAGGTGCACGCGTTCCTCCAGGTCCTCGACGACCAGGCGCTCGAGGTCGCCCGCGGCGTGGACCGCAAGCGTGCCGCGGGTGACAGTCTCGGCCCGCTCGCGGGTGTGCCGCTCGCGCTGAAGGACGTCCTGACGATGTCCGGCGTGCCGACCACCTGCGGCTCGCGCATCCTCGAGGGCTGGCGCCCGCCCTACGACTGCGACCGTCGTCGAGCGCCTGCGCGCGGCCGACGTGGTCATCCTCGGCAAGACCAACATGGACGAGTTCGCCATGGGCTCGTCCACTGAGCACTCGGCGTACGGGCCTACCCACAACCCGTGGGACCTCGAGCGGATCCCGGGCGGATCCGGTGGCGGTTCCGCCGCCGCGATCGCGGCGTTCGAGGCGCCGCTCGCCATCGGCACCGACACCGGCGGCTCGATCCGCCAGCCCGCGGCCGTCACCGGCACCGTCGGCGTCAAGCCCACGTACGGCGGCGTCTCCCGCTACGGCCTGGTCGCCTTGGCGTCCTCGCTCGACCAGGCCGGGCCCTGTGCCCGCACGGTCATGGACACGGCGCTGCTGCACGCGGCCATCGCCGGGCACGACCACCGCGACTCGACCTCGATCGACGCACCGGTCCCGGACGTGGTGGCGCGCTGCTCAGCGTGCCGACGTTCGCGGCCTGCGCATCGGCCTGGTCCGCGAGCTGAGCGGCGAGGGCTACCAGGCCGGCGTCTCCCAGCGGTTCGACGAGGCCGTGGCCATCCTCACCGACCTCGGCGCGGAGGTCGTGGAGGTCTCCTGCCCGAACTTCGAGTACGCGCTCGCGGCGTACTACCTGATCCTGCCCTCGGAGGCGTCCAGCAACCTCGCCCGCTTCGACGGCATGCGCTACGGCCTGCGGGTCGGCGACGACGGCGACCGCGGGGTCGAGGAGGTCATGGCGCTCACCCGCGAGGCCGGCTTCGGAGCCGAGGTCAAGCGCCGGATCATGATCGGCACCTACGCGCTGTCGAGCGGCTACTACGACGCGTACTACGGCCAGGCGCAGAAGGTGCGCACCCTGATCACGCGCGACTTCGCCGCCGCGTTCGCACAGGCGGACGTGCTCATCTCGCCGACGGCCCCGACCACGGCCTTCAGGATCGGCGAGAAGGTCGACGACCCGATGGCCATGTACCTCAACGACATCGCCACCATCCCGGTCAACCTCGCGGGCAACGCGGCCATGTCGCTGCCGGTCGGGCTGGCGCCCGAGGACGGCCTGCCCGTCGGCCTGCAGATCATGGCCCCCCCGATGGCCGACGACCGGCTCTACAACGTGGGCGCCGCCCTCGAGGCGGCGCTCGTCGACCGGTGGGGACACCTGCTCATCGAGGAGGCTCCGGCGCTATGACCACCGCTCCCGACACGATGCCGTTCGACGAGGCGCTGGCCGTCTTCGAGCCGGTGCTGGGCCTCGAGACGCACGTCGAGCTCGGCACGGCGTCCAAGATGTTCTGCTCCTGTCCCACCGCCTTCGGCGCGGACCCCAACACGCAGGTGTGCCCGGTGTGCCTCGGCCTGCCGGGATCGATGCCGGTCGTCAACCGGATGGGCGTCGAGTCGACCATCCGGATGGGACTGGCGCTCAACTGCAGCATCGCCGAGTGGTGCCGCTTCGCGCGGAAGAACTACTTCTACCCGGACATGCCGAAGGACTACCAGGTCAGCCAGTACGACGAGCCGCTGTGCTTCGACGGCTACCTCGACGTCACTGTCGAGACCGACGACGGCCCGCGTGTCTTCCGCGTGGAGATCGAGCGCGTGCACATGGAAGAGGACACCGGCAAGCTGACCCATGCGGGCGGCGCGACCGGCCGCATCCACGGAGCCGACTACTCCCTCGTCGACTACAACCGCGCCGGGATCCCGCTCATCGAGATCGTCACCAAGCCGATCGTCGGGACCGGCGCGCTGGGCCCGCTGGTGGCGCGCGCGTACGTCACCGAGCTGCGCGACCTGATGCGCTCCCTCGGCGTCTCCGACGTCCGGATGGAGGAGGGGTCGCTGCGCTGCGACGTCAACGTGTCCCTGAACCGTCCCGGCGACGAGTGGGGGACGCGCAGCGAGACCAAGAACGTCAACTCCCTGCGCTCGGTCGAGCGGGCAGTCCGCTCGGAGATCGAGCGGCAGGCCGCGCTGCTCGCCTCCGGTGGGCGGGTGATCCAGGAGACCCGGCACTTCCACGAGGACACCGGGCGCTCGACCTCGGGCCGCTCGAAGGAGCAGGCGGAGGACTACCGCTACTTCCCGGAGCCGGACCTGGTGCCGATCGCCCCGACCCGCGAGTGGGTCGAGGAGCTGCGCGGCACCCTGCCGGAACTGCCGTCCGTCAAGCGCGCGCGGCTGCGGGCCGAGTGGGGCGTCAGCGACCACGACTTCCAGACCCTGGTGAACGCCGGCGCCGTCGAGCTGGTCGAGGCCACGATCGCCGAGGGCGTGGAGCCTGCCGCCGCCCGCAAGTGGTGGACGGGCGAACTGTCGCGGATCGCCAACGACCGGGGCATCGAACTGGCCGACGTGCCGGTCTCGTCGGCCCAGATCAAGAGGCTCCAGCGCCTCGTCGATGACGGCAGCCTGACGGACAAGATGGCGCGGCAGGTCATCGAGGGCATCATCGCCGGCGAGGGCGACGTCGACGACGTCGTCGCGGGGCGTGGCCTCGCGGTCGTCAGCGACGACTCCTCGCTGCTCGCGGCCATCGACCAGGCGCTTTCCGAGCAGCCGGATGTGGCGGACAAGATCCGCGGGGGCAAGGTGCAGGCGGCCGGCGCGATCGTGGGCGCCGTGATGAAGGCCACGCGTGGGCAGGCGGACGCGGCGAAGGTGCGCGCTCTGCTGCTCGAGCGACTGGGCGTCTCGGAGTAGCGATGCTGGGCGCGATGCTGCCGGAGGACGTGCGGCCGGCTACGTCGCCGGTGCCGATCGTCTCGCGCCTCGACGAGGTGGTCTTCTACGTCCCTCGCTACATGGGACCGGTCGAGGACCTGGCCCTGATGACGGGGATGCCGAACCTGCAGGTCGTCCAGCTGCTCACCGCCGGGTACGACAACGCACTGAGCTTCCTGCCCCCCGGCGTCACGCTCTGCAATGCCGGGGGAGTGCACGACGCCAGCACCGCCGAGCTCGCGGTGGGCCTGGTCATCGCCTCGTTGCGCGGTCTCGATGACTTCGCCCGGGCGATGCCGCAGGGCACGTGGGTGTATGCGCGACGGGAGGCGCTCGCCGACAAGCGCGTGCTGGTGATCGGGGCGGGTGGGATCGGCCGGGCGCTTCGAGCCAGGCTCGAGCCATTCGAGACGGAGGTGATCCTCGTCGGGCGTACCGCCCGTCCGGGGGTCCATGCGTCGAGCGACCTGCAGGCGCTGCTGCCCGGTGCGGACGTGGTGATCCTCGCCGTTCCGCTCACCGACGAGACGCACGGCATGGCGGGCACCGAGTTCCTCGCCCACATGGCGGACGGTGCCCTCCTCGTGAACGTGTCGCGTGGATCCGTCGTGAACACGGACGCACTCACCGAGCAGGTCGCGTCCGGTCGCATCCGCGCGGCGCTCGATGTCACCGACCCCGAGCCGCTGCCTCCGGACCACCCGCTGTGGCACCTGCCCGGCGTCCTCATCAGTCCGCACGTGGGAGGCAACACGTCTGCCTTCCTGCCACGCGCCCGCCGCCTCGTCGCGGACCAGCTGGGCCGTTTCGCGTCCGGTCAGCCACTGGCGTCCGTAGTGTCGGGCCCACGCAAGGCCCACTAGCCAAGGAGGCCGCCGTGAAGGCAGCCCGCACGCTCGTCACCGGTGTCCTCGCCCTCGGCGTCCTGGCGGTGTCCGCACCCGCGGCGATCGCTGCCGATGATCCGACGGAACCGACCACGACCGTCACCTTCACGGTCGTCGGCTGCGAGGGCTGCACGATCTCGTCCTGGCTGCCCGTCGTGACCGCCGATGGCGGCCCGTCGGACAAGGCGAAGGTCCGCAACGGGGTGGCGACCCTGCAGATCCCGACGGCCAACACCCAGGGCACCTCCTTCCAGATCGATCCGGTCAAGGACCCGTACATGAACGCGGTGACCCTGATCGTCTTCCAGTACAAGGGCGCCGAACCGGGCAAGGCGGTCACCAAGGCGGAGGCGATGACCTACCGCCGCGGCTCGGCCTGCTGGGCGGGGACGGCCGACGACACCGCGCAGATTCGGGTGCGAGTCCGCAAGGTCTGGGGTCCGGCCTTCGCCCCGATGGAGAAGGATCCGCCCAAGCGCGCCCTCCAGCCGATCGCATGGGTGGTGCCCACCCAGCAGTCCGCCGCCCCGTACTGGCCGCTCTTCAAGGGCGCCCTCCAGGCACAGGACAACCCCAGCTGCCGCTTCTGAAGCCCGAGAGTCCTTCCACCGAGCCCCTCAATAGGCTTCGTGTCATGACCGACATGAAGCCGCGCAGTGCCGATGTGACCGATGGGCTCGAGCGGGCGGCCGCCCGCGGCATGCTCCGCGCCGTGGGCATGACCGACGAGGACTTCCCGAAGCCCCAGATCGGCGTCGCCTCCAGCTGGAACGAGATCACCCCCTGCAACCTCTCGCTCGATCGCCTGGCGGTCGCGGCGAAGGAGGGCGTGCACGCCGGCGGCGGCTTCCCCATGCAGTTCGGGACCATCTCGGTGTCGGACGGCATCTCCATGGGACACGAGGGGATGCACTTCTCCCTGGTCTCGCGCGAGATCATCGCGGACTCCGTCGAGGCGGTCATGGAGGCCGAGCGGCTCGACGGCATGGTCACCTTCGCCGGGTGTGACAAGTCGCTCCCGGGCATGCTGATGGCCGCCGCACGGCTCGACGTCGCGTCCGTGTTCGTCTACGCCGGCTCGATCCTGCCCGGTCACGTCAAGCTGTCCGACGGCACGGAGAAGGACGTCACCATCATCGACGCGTTCGAGGCAGTCGGCGCCTGCGCCCGCGGGCTCATGTCGCGCGAGGACGTCGACTTGATCGAGCGCGCCATCTGCCCGGGCGAGGGTGCCTGCGGCGGCATGTACACCGCCAACACGATGGCCAGCGCGGCTGAGGCGATGGGCATGTCCCTCCCCGGCTCCGCCGCGCCGCCCGCGGTCGACCGTCGGCGTGACGGCTTCGCCCGCAAGTCCGGCGAGGCCGTGGTCGAGCTGATCCGGCAGGGGATCACCACCCGCGACATCATCACCCGGCAGTCGTTGGAGAACGCGATCGCCGTCGTGATGGCCTTCGGTGGCTCGACCAACGCGGTCCTGCACCTGCTCGCGATCGCGCATGAGGCGCGCGTCGAACTGGATATGGAGGACTTCCACCGGATCGGCGCGAAGGTGCCGCTGCTGGCCGACGTCAAGCCGTTCGGTCGCTACGTGATGAGCGACGTGGATCGGGTCGGGGGAGTGCCCGTGGTCATGCGCGCCCTGCTCGATGCCGGGCTGCTGAACGGCGACTGCCTCACCGTGACCGGCCGGACCGTCGCGGAGAACCTCGCCGACATCGCCCCGCCGGATCCGGACGGGACGATCCTCTACGCATCCAGGAACCCCCTCGACTCGCACGGCGGCATCACCATCCTGTCGGGCTCCCTCTGCCCCGAGGGCGCCGTCGTGAAGAACGCCGGCGTGCCCGTGGACGTGTTCGAGGGCACCGCGCGCGTGTTCGAGCGTGAGCAGTCGGCGATGGCGGCGCTGGAGGACGGCACCATCCAGAAGGGCGATGTCGTCGTCATCCGCTACGAGGGTCCCAAGGGCGGACCCGGTATGCGCGAGATGCTCATGATCACCGGCGCCATCAAGGGTGCGGGCCTGGGCAAGGACGTCATGCTCATCACCGACGGTCGGTTCTCCGGCGGCACCACCGGCCTGTGCATCGGCCACGTCGCGCCGGAGGCCGTCGACGGCGGACCGATCGGCCTGGTCGCGGACGGCGACCGGATCCGCATCGACATCCCGAACCGGACGCCTCGACCTGCTCGTCGACGACGACGAGCTCGACAGTTCGCCGCGCGGCCTTCGCCCCGCTGCCGCCCCGCTATGAGCGCGGCGTGCTCGCGAAGTACGCGAAGCTCGTGGGCTCGGCATCGCGCGGGGCCGTCTGCGACTAGCGGCGATCGCGCCCGCCGAAACCTGCTCTGGCCGACATCACCGCGCGCGTTTGGTGTCGCCGAGCGCAGGTCTCGACGGTTGGAGCTCGACCCCGCGCGCCGTGACCGGATTCCTTGGGCATTGGGGTCGGTGAGGCTACGGTGAGGGCTTTCGGGGGCGTCGACGCAGGGAGTGCCGCCATGTCCAGCACGGTTGGAAGGATCGCGGCCGGGGTCGCGGCGGGTGCGGTTGTGCTCGGAGGCCTCGCCCTGGCGCCGAGCGCGATTGGCGCGCCTGGGCCTGATTCGCCGTCAGCCGACGCTCCCGGAATGGACACGGCCGCGGTCGCGGCTCGCTGGACGCCCGAGGCCCGGGCTGCGGCCATCCCGCGGGACCTCGTCATCGATGAGCGTGGCCTGGGCTACCTGAAGCGCGCCGACGGCTCGCTCGAGCCCTACGGGCACGGCAATCCTGCGGTGAGGCCAGGCCCATCGGTGGTCGCGGTCCCGTCGAATGGGGCTCCAGCGCGTCCGACTCCCGAAAAGGGGAAGCCGGGCTCAGTCGTCGACACTGAAGCTCCGACGGTCACCATCACGGCGCCGAATCCTGGTGCTGAGGTGACCGGGACCCAGACGTTCTCCGCGACAGTCACCGACAACGTCAGGGTGCGAACGGTCGCGTTCGAATTCTCAGCCGATGGTGGGAGCACCTGGATCTCAGCGGGCACCCCGCCCAGTCAGTCCGGCTCCACATGGTCACAGGGGATCAGCGAGTTCACGCCGGAAGGGGCGTGGCTGTTCCGGGTCATCGCCACGGACTCCTCGAGCAACACGGCATCCGAGTCGATCGGATTCACGGTCGACTACTCCGGCTCCGGCTCCGGTGGCGGGGGCGGTACCGGTGGCGGCGACGGTGTGGTGACGAACGCCGAGTGGACTCAGGGCGGCACGGTCCAGACTGCGGCGGGGCGGATCTACTTCTACATGCCCGCCAACCGCCGTCAGTCCAGCTGGACCGGCTACGTCTGCTCGGGCACGGCGGTGAGGGATAACACATCGGATCGCTCCGTCATCCTCACGGCGGCCCACTGCGTCTACGACGATGTGAACAAGGCGTTTGCCAAGGACGTCCTCTTCATTCCGAACCAGGCCGGCACTAGCGCCGGCGGTACTGACCGGGTCTGCTCGAACGACCCGCTCGGCTGCTGGGCGCCTGCGTACGGGGTCGTCGACGCCGACTGGACGACGCGCAAGTTCCCCGCCAACATCCCGTGGGACTACGCCTACTACGTAGTGCCCGAGAGCGGCACCTCCTACGGTCACTCGGGCGCGGGAGTCGACGGCCCGCTGGATCAGGTGGCCGGCTCGCTGCCCATCTCGTTCACGACCGCAGCGGCGGGACACGACGCCGCGGCACTTGGCTACTCGTACAGCGATGACCCCAACTTCATGTACTGCTCGGAGAAACTGGCCACCGAGAGTTCCTACGGTGACTGGTGGCTCGGGCAGTGCGGCCTGAGTGGAGGGGCATCGGGCGGTCCGTGGCTCGATCCCATCGCTGGCGGCGATGGATCCGTCGTTTCGGTCAACTCGTGGGGCTACACCACCCAGCCGGGCATGGCCGGGCCGAACCTGTCCGGCTCGGCCTCGTGCCTGTTCTCGGCGGCGAAGGGTGCCACGACGACGACTCAGGCCAGGGGCGTCGTTCCGGCCACCTGCTGACCCACCTCTTCCCGGGGGCCCGGTGTGCGCATCGGCCCCCGGGGAGTAGGCTCACCCTCGTGGCACGAATTCTCGTAGTACGCAGGCGCGTGGGCTGACCTCCCGGTCACCCCGCGCCCCCTCCGTTACCCATCGTGGGTCGGGGGGTTTTTCATTGCAGCGGCTGGATGTCCCCGCCAGGGGATGAGAAGAGGAACGGACGAGATGGGCGAGAAGATCACCGGGGCGCAGAGCCTGGTGTACGCACTTGAGGCAGCGGGCGTGACCGACATCTTCGGCATCCCGGGTGGCGCGATCCTCCCGCTGTACGACCCCCTGTTCGACTCCAAGATCCGCCACATCCTCGTACGCCACGAGCAGGGCGCCGGCCACGCCGCCGAGGGCTACGCGGCCGCCAGCGGCCGGGTCGGCGTGTGCATGGCCACCAGCGGCCCCGGCGCCACCAACCTGGTCACCCCGCTGGCCGACGCCAACATGGACTCTGTCCCCATCGTCGCGATCACCGGCCAGGTGCCGTCGGCCGCAATCGGCACGGACGCCTTCCAGGAGGCCGACATCCGCGGCATCACGATGCCGATCACCAAGCACAACTTCCTGATCACCAACCCGGACGACATCCCGCGCGCCGTCGCCGAGGCCTTCCACCTCGCCTCCACGGGGCGGCCCGGCCCGGTTCTCGTCGACGTGTCCAAGGACGCGCTGCAGTCGCAGACCGAGTTCAGCTGGCCGGTCCAGATGGACCTGCCCGGCTACCACCCGGTGACCAAGCCGCACTCCAAGCAGGTGCGTGAGGCGGCCCGCATGATCATGGAGGCGCGCCAGCCCGTCCTGTACGTCGGCGGCGGCGTCATCCGCGCACGGGCGTCCGAGTCGCTGAGGCGGCTGGCCGAGGTCACCGGCATCCCGGTCGTCACCACCCTGATGGCCCGCGGCGCCTTCCCCGACTCGCACCCGCAGCACCTGGGCATGCCGGGCATGCACGGGACCGTGTCGGCCGTCGGCGCCCTGCAGCAGTCCGACCTGCTCATCACCCTCGGTGCCCGTTTCGACGACCGCGTCACCGGCAAGCTGTCGACGTTCGCTCCGAACGCCAAGGTCATCCACGCCGATATCGACCCGGCCGAAATCGGCAAGAACCGCGCGGCCGACGTGCCGATCGTGGGCGACCTCTCCGAGGTGATCCCCGAGCTGGTGACCGCGATCCTGGCGGAGCAGGCGGGCGGCGCGGTGGGCGACTACGAGGGCTGGTGGCGGACCCTGAACCGGCTCCGCGAGACCTACCCGCTCGGCTACGAGACCTGGGACGACGACACCCTCGCGCCGCAGTACGTCGTCGAGCGACTCGGCAAGATCGTCGGCCCGGAGGCCCTGTACGTGGCCGGCGTCGGGCAGCACCAGATGTGGGCAGCCCAGTTCATCGGCTACGAGCACCCGAACTCCTGGCTGAACTCGGGCGGCCTCGGCACCATGGGCTACGCCGTCCCGGCCGCCATGGGCGCGAAGGTGGCCATGCCGGACAAGACCGTGTGGGCCATCGATGGCGACGGCTGCTTCCAGATGACCAACCAGGAGCTGGTGACGTCGTCGATCAACGACATCCCGATCAAGGTCGCACTCATCAACAACGGCAACCTCGGCATGGTCCGCCAGTGGCAGACGCTGTTCTACAACGAGCGCTACTCGAACACGAACCTGCACTCGTTCCGGGTGCCGGACTTCGTCAAGCTCGCAGAGGCCTACGGCTGCTACGGGCTGCGGGCCGAGTCGCCGGAGCAGGTCGACGCGGTGATCGAGAAGGCCATGGCCATCGACGACGCCCCCGTCGTGATCGACTTCGTGGTCCACAAGGACGCGATGGTGTGGCCCATGGTCGCGGCCGGCACCAGCAACGACGACATCATGGTCGCGCGCGAGATGGCGCCCGACTGGAGCGGAGAGGACGACTGATGTCCCGCCATACCCTGTCCGTCCTCGTCGAGGACAAGCCCGGCGTCCTGGCCCGCGTGGCCAGCCTGTTCTCGCGTCGCGGCTTCAACATCGAGTCCCTGGCCGTCGGCCCCACCGAGGTGCCGGAGGTCTCGCGCATGACGATCGTGGTCACCGTCGACACGTTGCCGCTCGAGCAGGTGACCAAGCAGCTGAACAAGCTGATCAACGTCATCAAGATCGTCGAACTGGACCCGGACGCGTCCGTCCAGCGCGAGATCATGCTGGTGAAGGTCAAGGCCGACCGGGACACTAGGTCGCACATCCTCGAGACGGCGCAGCTGTTCCGGGCGAAGGTCGTCGACGTCGCCCCTGATGCCGTCACGATCGAGGCGACCGGCAAGTCGGACAAGCTGCTGGCGCTGCTGAAGGTGCTCGAGCCCTTCGGCATCAAGGAGCTCGTCAAGTCCGGCATGGTCGCCGTGGGGCGTGGCCCCAAGTCCATCTCGGACCGGGCACTGCGTCCCGTGGACCGATCCGCCTGAGAGTCCTGCCCCCGCACCCACCCGATAGCCTTCGCAGGCATCCCACCCGAACGAAGAGGAGAGCCCACCGTGGCTGAGCTGTTCTACGACGACGACGCCGATCTGTCCATCATCCAGAATCGCGTCGTCGCGATCATGGGCTTCGGCAGCCAGGGCCACGCCCACGCCATGTCGCTGCGCGACTCGGGTGTCGATGTCCGCGTCGGACTGAAGGAGGGCTCGAAGAGCCGGGCCAAGGCCGAGGAGGCGGGCCTGCGGGTCGTCGATCCGGCGACGGCGGCGGCCGAGGCCGACGTCATCATGATCCTGGTGCCGGATCCTGTTCAGGAGGCGCTCTACAAGGAGTCGATCGAGCCCAACCTGCAGGAGGGCGACGCGCTGTTCTTCGCGCACGGCTTCAACATCCGCTTCGGCTACATCACCCCGCCGGACTTCGTCGACGTGTGCATGGTCGCCCCCAAGGGCCCAGGACACCTCGTCCGCCGCGAGTACGTGGCCGGACGCGGCGTGCCGGCCATCGTCGCCGTCGAGCAGGATGCGACGGGCGAGGCCTGGCCGCTGGCCCTGTCGTACGCGAAGGCGATCGGCGCCCTGCGCGCCGGCGGTATCAAGACCACCTTCACCGAGGAGACCGAGACCGACCTCTTCGGCGAGCAGGCCGTTCTCTGCGGCGGTGCGTCGCAGCTCGTCATGTACGGGTTCGAGACCCTCGTCGAGGCGGGCTACCAGCCCGAGGTCGCGTACTTCGAGTGCCTGCACGAGCTCAAGCTCATCGTCGACCTGATGTACGAGGGCGGCATCGCCAAGCAGCGCTGGAGCGTCTCCGACACGGCCGAGTACGGCGACTACGTCTCGGGGCCGCGGGTCATCGACCCGCACGTCAAGGAGAACATGAAGGCCGTGCTGGCCGACATCCAGAACGGCTCGTTCGCCAAGCGCTTCGTCGACGACCAGCGCGCCGGCGGCCCGGAGTTCCAGGAGCTGCGCGCCAAGGGCGAGCAGCACCCGATCGAGCAGGTCGGCCGGGAGCTCCGCGGGCTGATGAGCTGGGTCGACAGCGGCGAGGACGACTACGTCGAGGGCACTGCCGCCCGCTGACCCCGTCCCCCCACCCGTCGAGCGTGGAGCCCAGGCGCGGACACGCCGTTCGGACCGCCTGAACGCCACGTTCGGCGGGGTGGGTGACCCCCCTCACACCCACGGATCGGCCGGTCGGAGGGCCGATTTCGCCCCGCTAGACTCCGCGCGTGACCAAGGCCCGCGTGCTCATCGCCGAAGAACTGTCTCCCGCCACCGTCGAGGCCCTCGGCCCCGATTTCGAGATCGTCACCTGTGACGGCGCCGACCGCGAGCAGCTGCTCCCGGCCATCGCCGACGTCGACGCGATCCTCGTCCGCTCGGCCACCAAGGTGGACGCGGAGGCGATCGCCGCGGCGAAGCAGCTCAAGGTCATCGCCCGGGCGGGCGTGGGCCTCGACAACGTCGACATCAAGGCCGCCACCCAGGCCGGCGTCATGGTGGTCAACGCCCCCACCTCCAACATCGTCAGTGCCGCCGAGCTTGCCGTCGCCCTGCTGCTCGCCTCGGCGCGCCACGTCGTGCCGGCCAGCTCCGCGCTCCGCAACGGCGAGTGGAAGCGCTCGAAGTACTCGGGCGTCGAGGTGGCCGACAAGGTCGTCGGCATCGTCGGGCTGGGTCGTATCGGCATCCTGGTGGCCCAGCGGCTCAGTGCGTTCGGCGTCCGGCTCGTCGCGTACGACCCCTACGTCCAGCCGGCCCGCGCCGCTCAGCTCGGCATCCGGATGGCCACCCTCGACGAGCTGCTCGCCGAGGCGGACTTCATCACCATCCACCTCCCCAAGACCCCCGAGACGATCGGGCTGATCGGCGATGCCGAGCTGCACAAGGTGAAGCCGACGGTGCACATCATCAACGCGGCCCGCGGCGGGATCATCGACGAGACCGCTCTGTACGAGGCCCTGGTCGACGGCCGCGTGGCCGGCGCCGGGCTCGACGTCTACGCCAAGGAGCCGTGCACCGACTCTCCGCTGTTCAGCCTCGAGAACGTCGTCGGGCTGCCCCACCTGGGCGCCTCGACCGACGAGGCGCAGGAGAAGGCCGGTATCGCCGTCGCCAGGTCCGTGCGCCTGGCTCTCGCGGGCGAGCTCGTGCCCGACGCGGTCAACGTCCAGGGCGGCCAGCTCAACGAGGTGCTCAAGCCGATGCTCCCGCTCGCGGAGCAGATCGGCTCGATCGCGAGCGCGCTCGCCGACTCGGCAGTGGTCCGCGTCGACGTCGAGGCGCTCGGCGAGATCGCCGAGCACGACGTGCGCGTGCTCGAGCTCTCCGCGCTCAAGGGCGTCTTCCAGCGCCTCGTCAACGACCCCGTGTCATTCGTCAACGCGCCGGTCCTCGCGGAGCAGCGGGGCGTCGAAGTCGCGCTCACGTCCGACAAGACCAGTGACGACCACCGCTCACTGGTGCGCGTGACCCTCACGCTGACCGACGGGTCCAAGGTGAGCGTCGCCGGCACCGTCACCGGTCCCAGGGACAGCGGCAAGGTGGTCGAGGTCGACGGGTTCGACGTCGACGTGCCCATCAGCGCGCACATGGCGTTCCTGCGCTACCACGACCGTCCCGGCATCGTCGGCATCGTCGGCCAGATCCTTGGTGAGGCGCAGGTCAACATCGGCGGCATGCAGGTCAGCCGCGACGAGTCGGGTCACGCGTTGATCGTCCTCACCGTCGACTCCGTCATCGAGCCGTCGCAGCTCGAGGCCATCGTCGCGGAGATCGGCGCGCACTCCGGCACCTGCGTCGACCTCGCCTGATCGCGATCGACGGGTAGCCGGCGGTGGATCGCATCCACCGCACCGGGCTGTGGTGGGCGTTCCTCGGCGTCCTGCTGTTCTCGTTCTCGGTTCCGCTCACGAAGGTCGCTGTCGGCGGGTTCTCCCCGCTGCTGACCGCCACTGGACGCGCCGTCATCGCGGGGGCCCTCGCGGTGCTGCTGCTCTCGGTCCGGCGGGTACCGCTCCCACCGCGCGCCCAGCTCCGCCCCCTGCTCTTCACGATGGCGGGGGCCGTGTTCGGCTGGCCGATCCTGCTGGCGCTCGCGCTTCAGCGGACCACGTCCGCCCACGCGGCCGTCATCGCCGCGTTCATGCCGCTGACGACCGCCCTGTTCGCCGTGCTGCGCACGCACGAGCGGGTGTCACGGCAGTTCTGGGTCGCCGCCTCCCTGGGCACCACCGCACTCGTCGCCTTCGCGCTGTCCCGCGGCGGAGCGGAGGGCGGCGACCTGATCGCCGACCTGCTGCTCGTCGGTGCGGTTGTCAGCTCCTCGTGGTGCTACGTGGAGGGCGCATCCATCACGCGGGTGATGCCCGGGTGGCAGGTGATCTCGTGGGTGGTCGTGCTGGCCCTGCCGCTGACCCTCCCGCTGACGCTGATCCTCTGGTGGACGGGCGGTGCCGCGTCCGACCCGACGGCGAGCGAGTGGACCGCGCTGATCCTGCTGGGCGTCTCGTCGATGTACTTCGGCTTCTTCGCCTGGTACCGCGGCCTCGCGCTGGCGGGGGCTGCGTACGGCGGGCAGGTCCAGCAGTTGCAGGCCCTGCTGACGCTGGTGTGGTCGGCGCTGCTGCTCGGCGAGACGGTCACGGCGGCGACGGTGCTGGCGGCGGTGGCCGTCGTCGCGTCGGTCGCGTGGGCCTTGCGGAGCCGCTCGCGTCCGTTCGTGGCCCCTGAGGAATAGATTCGGCGCCGGGCGGTTAGCGTGTGCGGGGGTTGAGAGGAGTCAGGTGAAGGACCTGCTGGTCGCGTACCTGCGACCTCAATGGCGGGTGCTGGTCGGGATCTCGGTGCTGCTCCTCGTCCAGGCCATCGGCAACCTGGTGCTGCCGACCCTGATGGCCGACATCATCAACCAGGGAGTGGTGACCGGAGACACGGCGTACATCCTGCGCATCGGTGGCCTGATGCTGCTGATGTCGGTGCTCGTCGGGATCGCGTCCGTGGTGACCGTCTACTTCAGCGCGCGCACGGCGATGCGCTTCGGACGGGACATCCGAAGCGATCTCTTCCGTCGGGTCGAGAGCTTCTCCCTCGCCCAGACGCACCGGTTCGGCGTGCCGTCCCTGATCACGCGCAACACGAACGACGTCCAGCAGCTCCAGATGCTGATCATGGTCGGGCTGACGATGATGGTGCTCGCGCCGGTCACGGCCATCGGCGGCGTGATCATGGCGATACGCACCGACGTGCAGCTGTCCGCTCTGCTGCTCGTCATCGTCCCGCTCATGCTGGTGGCCATCGGCGTCATGGTCGCGAAGGCCGTGCCCCTGTTCCGGTCCATGCAGGTCAAGGTCGACAAGGTCAACGGCGTCCTGCGTGAGAACCTCGCCGGCATTCGCGTCATCCGTGCGTTCGTGCGGACGGCACATGAGGAGGAGCGGTTCGCGGAGGCGAACGACGAGCTGACGTCGGTGTCCTTGAAGGTGACGCGCCTGTTCGCCCTCATCTTCCCGACGTTGATGTTCATCATGAACATGGCGCTGGTGGCGACGATCTGGTTCGGCGCGGGCTTCATCGCGGACGGCAGCATGCCGATCGGCAACCTGTTCGCCTTCCAGTCCTACATCATGCAGATCCTGTTCTCGGTGATGATGGCCGTGATGACCATGATGATGGTCCCGCGCGCGGCCGCGTCGGCCGAGCGGATCCAGGCGGTGCTGAGAACCGAGCCGGAGATCACCGACCCGACGACCGCGGTCGAGGCCGCCGGCCTTGGCCGGATCGAGCTGCGCGATGTCGACTTCCGGTACCCGGGCGCCGAGGATTCCGTTCTGCAGGGCATCTCGTGCGTCTTCGAGCCCGGGCAGACCACGGCGATCGTCGGTGGCACGGGGTCGGGCAAGAGCACGCTGGTCAACCTGCTGCCGCGCCTGCTCGACGTCACCGACGGGTCGGTGACCGTCGACGGAGTCGACATCCGGGACATGCGCCTCGACGGTCTGTGGTCGCTGTTCGGGATCGTCCCGCAGCGGGCCTTCCTGTTCGGCGGCAGCATCGGCAGCAATGTGCGCTTCGGCCAGCCGGACGCCAGCGACGAGCAGGTGTGGGATGCGCTCGAGGTCGCGCAGGCCAGGGACTTCGTCGAACTGCTCCCCGAAGGGCTGGAGGCCTCGGTCGATCAGGGGGGCGTGAACTTCTCCGGCGGACAGCGACAGCGACTGGCGATCGCGCGCTGCGTGGTCCGCGACCCTGTGGTCTACCTGTTCGACGACAGCTTCTCGGCGCTCGACTACACGACGGACGCCCGCCTGCGCTCGGCCCTGTCGAGGCGCACTGCGGACCGGACGGTCATCATCGTGGCTCAGCGGATCAGCACCATCATGAACGCGGACAAGATCATCGTCCTCGACGGTGGCCGCGTCGTGGGCAGCGGCACGCACGACGAACTCGTCGAGACGTGCGAGGCCTACCGCGAGATCGTCGCCTCCCAGGCCCAGCTCGAGGGGTCGCGATGAGCATGCACGGCGGCCCGATGCGGCGACCCGGCGGACCCATGGGCGGCGGCATGGGCATGGGCATGGGTGCCGGTGAGGCCAAGCCCCAGGACTTCCGGGGGTCGATCAGGCGGTTCGGCCAGCGGCTGGGTCCCGAGCGATGGATCGTCATCACTGTCGTGCTGCTCGGATCGGCCAGCGTGTTCCTCGCCGTCCTCGGGCCGAAGCTGCTGGGCAACGCCACCAACGTGATCTTCGAGGGCGTGGTCAGCCTGATGATCCCGGCGGGGACCACGCAGCAGCAGGCGGAGGCGGCGCTCCGAGCGCAGGGGCAGGAGTCGCAGGCGGACCTGCTGGCGTCCATGGTCGTCACCCCCGGTGCCGGCGTGGACTTCACCCTGCTGGCCCAGGTGCTGGCGCTCGTCGTGGTCGTCTACGTGGCCAGCTCGGTGCTCAGCTGGGCCCAGAACTACCTGATGGCCGGCGTCACCAACCGGACCATGTTCCGGCTGCGCGAGGAGGTCGACCACAAGCTGGGACGCCTGCCGTTGCGCTACTTCGACTCGTCGTCGCGCGGGGACGTCCTGAGCCGGGTCACGAACGACATCGACAACATCTCGATGACGCTGCAGCAGACGATGACGCAGCTGATCACGTCGATCCTGACCGTCATCGGCGTGCTGGCGATGATGGTCTGGATCAGCCCGCTGCTCGCGGTCATCTCGCTGCTCACGGTGCCGCTGTCGTTCTGGATCACGATGATGATCGCCAAGCGGTCGCAGCCGCACTTCGCTGCGCAGTGGCTGTGGACCGGCAAGCTCAACGGCCAGGTCGAGGAGTCCTTCTCCGGGCTCGAGCTGGTCAAGGTGTTCGGCCACCGCCCGGCGTCGGTCGAGGAGTTCGAAGTCGCGAACGACAAGGTCTACGAGAGCTCGTTCCGGGCCCAGTTCATCTCCGGGATCATCCAGCCGGCGCTGATGGTGGTCTCGAACCTGAACTACGTCGCGATCGCCGTCATCGGCGGCATGCGGGTCGCGAGCGGCACGATGTCATTGGGTGACGTGCAGGCGTTCATCCAGTACTCGCGGCAGTTCACCATGCCGATCACCCAGATCGCCGGCGTCGCGAACCTGCTTCAGTCGGGCGTCGCCTCCGTCGAGCGGGTGTTCGAGCTGCTCGACGAGCCGGAGGAGGAGCCGGACGCGGACCCGGCTCGCCGGCTGCAGCACGTGAACGGGCGGATCGCCTTCGACGACGTCTCCTTCCGCTACCTGGCTGACGCCCCGCTGATCGAGGACTTCGACCTGCACGTCGATCCGGGCGAGATCGTGGCGATCGTCGGGCCCACGGGTGCCGGCAAGACCACGCTGGTCAACCTGCTCATGCGGTTCTACGACGTGGACAAGGGCAGCATCTCCATCGACGGCGTGCCGACGATGGAGATGACGCGCGACGACGTGCGCCGCTGCTTCGGGATGGTCCTGCAGGACACCTGGCTCTTCGAGGGCACGATCCGCGACAACATCGCCTACGGGGCCGAAGGCGCGTCGATCGAGCAGGTGGAGGCGGCGGCTCGGGCCGCCCGCGTCGATCACTTCGTGCGCACCCTGCCCGACGGGTACGACACGGTGCTGACCGAGGGCGGCGCCAACATCAGTGCGGGGGAGCGGCAGCTGCTGACCATCGCGCGCGCCTTCCTGGCGGACCCGTCCGTGCTGATCCTCGACGAGGCCACGAGCTCGGTGGACACCCGTACGGAGGTGCTGATCCAGCAGGCGATGGCGGAACTGCGCGAGGGGCGTACCGCGTTCGTGATCGCGCACCGGCTGTCGACGATCCGCAACGCCGACACGATCATCGTGCTCGAGCAGGGCCGCATCGTCGAGCAGGGCAACCACGAGGCGCTCATGCGGGCGCGGGGCGCGTACTACCGGCTGTACCAGAGCCAGTTCGAGGAGCCCGAGGAAGCCGCCTGACATCTTCGTTGAGTGCGGAGTTGTTGTCGGCTTGTCGGGGTCAAGGACCGCAACAACTCCGCACTCAACGAAGGAGGCGGGTGCGCAGCGCGGCCATGTCGTCGTCGGACAGGCCCAGCCCACGCTGCAGGTAGCCCTCCACGCCTCCGTACACACGGTCGACATACTCCAGCGCCGTCTCCAGGTACTCGGGGAAGACCAGCATCATGTGTTCGAGCGCGTCGGCGTCCCCGCCGTCCGCAGCGAACCCGTCGAGCATCGGCCCGTAGGCGAGGCGCATCGGCTCGTTGCTGCCGAGGTAGTCGGCCACGACCTCCTCGCGCGTCGCCCCACCGAGCAGCTGCAGCACCGCCAGCGCCCAGCCGGTGCGGTCCTTGCCCGCCGTGCAGTGGATCACCGCGCCCCCCTGCCCGTGCGCCAGTTCAGTGAACAGGGACCGATAGCCGGCATCGGCGGACGGCAGCGTCACGAGGTGCAGGTAGGTGTCATGCATGTGCTGTGCCGCCTGACCGTTGCCGATGGCGGCGTTGATCGTCTCGGTGCCGGCCTGCTCGGCGTACTGGTTCACGAGCGACGCCACCTCGGCGGCGCCGCTGTGCGGCCGGTCGGCGAGCACGTCCTCGACGACGAGTCGGATGCCCGCCGGCAGCCGGTCCGGGCGGTGCTCGATCTCCTCCCACGTGCGCAGGTCGAAGACGTCGGTCACCCCGAGATCCAGCAGGGCCTGCCCGTCCGCGTCGCTCAGCCGGGAGAGCTCGGCCGACCGGAACACCAGTCCGGGACGCAGGGAGCCGATGCCCCCTGCGTCCCGGAAGTTGGTGAGCTCAGGCAGCCTCACGGACCGCCCGGTTCACGGCGCTGATGATGGCCTTGAGGGACGACGTCGTGATGGACGGGTCGATGCCCACGCCCCACAGGACCTTGCTGCCGACCGCGCACTCGACGTACGAGGCCGCCTTGGCGTCGCCACCGGAGGACATGGCGTGCTCGACGTAGTCGAGGACCCGCACGTCGACGCCGTGGGTCGCGAGGGCGTCGCAGAAGGCGGCGACCGGCCCGTTGCCGTGGCCGCCGAGCTGGAACTCGACGCCGCCGTCGTTGAGGATGACGTCGATCTCCGTCTCGCCGTCGACCTCGGAGTCCTGCTTCACCCCGACCAGCCGGAACCGGCCCCAGGGCGCGGTCGGGTCGGGCAGGTACTCGCCGGAGAAGACCGACCACATCTCGTCGGGGGTGACCTCGCCGCCCTCGTCGTCCGTCACGTGCTGGACGACCTGGGAGAACTCGATCTGGAGCCGACGGGGCAGGTCGAGCTTGTGCTCCGTGCGCATGATGTACGCGACGCCGCCCTTGCCCGACTGCGAGTTGACGCGGATGACCGCCTCGTAGGTGCGGCCCACGTCCTGCGGGTCGATCGGCAGGTAGGGGACCTCCCACCGGAAGTCGTCGACGGGCACGCCGGCCGCGTCGGCGTCCACCTGCATCATCGTCAGACCCTTGTTGATGGCGTCCTGGTGCGAGCCCGAGAAGGCGGTGTAGACGAGGTCGCCGCCATACGGGTGCCGCTCGTGGACCGGGATCTGGTTGCAGTACTCCACGGTGCGACGGATCTCGTCGATGTCGCCGAAGTCGATCTGCGGATCGATGCCCTGGCTGAACAGGTTCATGCCGAGCGTGACCAGGCAGACGTTGCCGGTGCGCTCGCCGTTGCCGAACAGGCAGCCCTCGATGCGGTCGGCGCCGGCCATGTACCCGAGCTCGGCCGCCGCGACCGCGGTGCCGCGATCGTTGTGCGGGTGCAGGGACAGCACGACGGAGTCGCGGCGGGCCAGGTTGCGGTGCATCCACTCGATGGAGTCGGCGTAGACGTTGGGCGTGGCCATCTCGACGGTCGCGGGCAGGTTGAGGATCACCTTGCGCTCGGGGGTCGGCTGCCACACGTCGGTGACGGCGTTGCAGACCTCGAGGGCGAACTCCAGCTCGGTGCCGGTGTAGGACTCGGGGGAGTACTCGAAGAACACGTCGGTCTCGTCGGCGATCTCGTCCGCGTACTTCTGGCACAGCTGCGCGCCGTGGACGGCGATGTCCTTGATGCCGTCCTTGTCGAGCCCGAACACCACTCGCCGCTGCAGCGTGGAGGTGGAGTTGTAGAGGTGCACGATCGCCTGCTTGGCACCGCGGATGGAGTCGAAGGTGCGCTCGATCAGGTGCTCGCGCGACTGGGTGAGCACCTGGACGACCACGTCGTCGGGGATCAGGTCGTCGTCGATGAGCATCCGGACGAAGTCGAAGTCGGTCTGCGAGGCGGAGGGGAAGCCGACCTCGATCTCCTTGTAGCCCATCTCGACGAGCAGGTTGAACATCCGCAGCTTGCGCTGGGGCGTCATCGGGTCGATGAGCGCCTGGTTGCCGTCGCGCAGGTCGACGGCGCACCAGCGGGGCGTGTCGGTGATGACCTTGTCCGGCCAGGTGCGGTCGGTCAGGGCGACGGGGACGAAGGGGTGGTAGCGCTGGTACGGCATCTGCGTAGCGCGCTGGGCGTTGCGCACCTGATAGGGCACGGTGCGATCGAAGTTCGTGGGCATCTGGGCTCCTGGGGTTCTGACTCGTTGGCCGATGGGCTGGTTACCGGCGAACGACGAATCCCGCGACGAGGAGGCCGGTGGACTAGGCCTCGTCGCGGCAGCGAAGGAGCAGCGCTGTCGTCATGATGGCGTCAGGGTAGCAGGGGCTCCGGCGTGGGGGAATCCGGCACCTCCTTGCGCCTGCCGAACGCGAAGTAGCTGATCGGGCCCACGAAGTTCACCGCGATCGCGAGTGCCCACGCCCCCTTCGACCCCCGCACCTGCTCTGCGGGCCGGCGGGCCAGGTCGACCCATGCGGTCGCCGCCAGGGACAACTGGATGGACGCCGCCACGAGGATCGCCGTCTTCTCGCCGTCGGAGAGATCGCTCCACTTCTTCTTGGCCATGTCGCACCTCCGTGTCCACGATCGCTGATGCCCGTTCTCGTGTCCACCCGGCGGTCACTACCCTTCCGTGCATGCCACGAACCCTGAACATCGCCCTCATCCCCGGTGACGGCATCGGCACCGAGGTGGTCGCCGAGGCCATGAAGGTGCTCGCCGCCATCGCGCCGGAGGCCGACCTCGAGGTGACGTCCACCGAGTACGACCTCGGCGCGCGCCGCTACAACGCCACAGGGGAGCTGCTGCCGGACTCGGTCGTCGAGGAGCTCCGGGGGTACGACGCCATCCTGCTCGGCGCCATCGGTGATCCGTCCGTGGCGCCCGGCATCCTCGAGCGAGGCGTCCTGCTGCCCCTGCGATTCGTGATGGATCACCACGTCAACCTGCGTCCGGTGAAGCTGTACCCGGGCGTCACCAGCGGTCCGCTGGCAGGCAAGGGGCCCGAGGACATCGACTTCGTCGTCTGCCGCGAGGGCACCGAGGGGCCGTACGTGGGTGCCGGCGGCACGCTGCGCAAGGGCACGCCGCACGAGGTCTCCACCGAGGTCAGCATCAACACGGCCTTCGGCGCTGAGCGCATCATCAGGGACGCTTTCGAGCGCGCCATGAAGCGGAACCGGAAGGTCACCCTGGTGCACAAGACGAATGTCCTCGTGCACGCAGGCAAGACCTGGCAGGAGGCGTTCGACCGGGTCGCGGCCGAGTACCCCGAGGTGGAGACGGACTACTGCCATGTCGATGCCGCCTCGATGTTCTTCCTCACGCAGCCCGAGCGGTTCGACGTGATCGTCACCGACAACCTGTTCGGCGACATCCTCACCGACATCGGCGCGGCGATCGGGGGCGGCATCGGGCTCGCCGCGAGCGGCAACATCGACCCCAGCCGCACCAACCCGAGCATGTTCGAGCCGGTGCACGGCTCCGCACCGGACATCGCGGGGCAGGGCAAGGCGGACCCGACGGCGACCGTCATGTCCCTGGCGATGCTGCTCGACCACGTGGGCGAGGGTGACGCGGCCGGCTGGGTGGAGGAGGCGGTTTCCGCGGATCTGGCGTCCCGAGGGTCGTCGGTGCGCAGCACGTCCGAGATCGGCGACGCCCTCGCGGCAGCCGCCGTGGCCGCGGCGAAGGGGTAGGTTCACGTCATGAGCACGACCGAGACGGGCACCGCCCTGTGGCCGATCGAGATCTCGCCGAGCGATCATCCGACGCTGCCCGAGCGCCGGCAGGAGATCCTCGCGGATCCCGGGTTCGGCCGGTTCTACACCGACCACATGGTCCGCGCGACGTGGACGGAGGGTGCGGGCTGGCACGACGCCCGGCTCGAGGCGTACGCGCCCTTGACCCTCGATCCGGCCACCAACTTCCTGCACTACGGCCAGGCCATCTTCGAGGGCCTCAAGGCCTACCGTCATGCCGACGGCAGCGTCCGGACCTTCCGTCCGCTCAAGAACGCGGCCCGGTTCGCCGCCTCGGCGCGGCGGCTGGCGATGGCCGAGCTGCCGTGGGAGCTGTTCCTCGGGTCGATCGAGGCCCTCGTGCGGCAGGACCAGGAGTGGGTGCCCGCGGGTCAGGAGAAGTCCCTCTACCTGCGGCCGTTCATGCTCGGCACCGAGATCGGCCTCGGCGTGCGGCCGGCCAATCGCTACGAGTACCTGCTCATCGCCTCGCCGGCCGGCGCCTACTTCCCCCGGGGAGTCAAGCCCGTGTCCGTGTGGCTGTCCGATGACTACGTCCGCGCGGCTCCCGGGGGGACCGGGGAGGCGAAGTGCGCGGGCAACTACGCGGCCTCCCTCGTCGCCCAGGCCGAGGCCGCCCAGCACGGCTGCGACCAGGTCGTGTGGCTGGACGCCGTCGAGCGTCGCTTCATCGAGGAGATGGGCGGCATGAACCTCTACTTCGTCTACGGGTCCGGCGACTCGGCGCGACTGGTCACGCCGCGGCTGACCGGCTCACTGCTGCCGGGGATCACCCGCGAGTCGCTGCTGACGGTTGCGGAGTCGCTGGGCATCCGCGCCGACGAGGGCCAGATCACCGTGGACGACTGGCGGGAGGGCTGCGCGTCCGGCGACATCACCGAGGTGTTCGCCTGTGGCACCGCGGCCGTGATCACGCCTGTCGGTGAGGTCAAGAGCCGCACGTCCGGGCAGTGGCAGGTGGCCGGCGGCGCCACCGGACCGGTGACGCTCCGACTGCGGCAGGCGCTGCTGGACATCCAGACGGGTGTCGCCCCGGACGAGCACGGCTGGCTGCACACCATCTGCTGACAACCTCCGATGCTGCGGCACTCGTGGCTGGACAAATCGGGCGCGGACCAGCCACGAGTGACGCAGCATGGGGGGTCCGGGCGGTATGTGGCAGGATGGGAACGTGCACCGCACCAGCATCATCATTAACTAGCGCGTCGACTCTCCGTCGACGCGCAGCCCTTCGCACCCGCGGGGGGCTTTTTCGTTGGCGGATCTCAGCGCTCGAGCCGAAGGACATGTCATGCCCCGCCCCGACGACTTCCACGTCTATGACACCACCCTGCGGGATGGGGCCCAGCGTGAAGGCATCTCCTACTCCGTCAACGACAAGCTCGCGGTCGCGCGACTGCTGGACCAGTACGGAGTCGGGTTCATCGAGGGCGGCTGGCCCGGCGCCATGCCCAAGGACACCGAGTTCTTCCAGCGCGCGCAGGCCGAGCTGACGCTGTCCAACGCGGAGCTGGTCGCCTTCGGGGCGACGCGCAAGGCCGGGGTCCGCGTCGAGGACGACCTGCAGGTGCGGGCGCTGCTCGACTCGCAGGCGCCGGTCGTCACCCTGGTCGCCAAGTCCGACGTGCGGCACGTGACGGAGGCCCTGCGCACCACCCTCGACGAGAACGTGGCCATGGTCCAGGACACCGTGCGCTTCCTGACCGACGCCGGTCGCCGCGTGTTCCTGGACCTCGAGCACTTCTTCGACGGCTACAAGCACGACAGCGACTACGGCGTGCGACTGCTGGTGGCCGCGTTCGAGGCGGGTGCCTCGGTCGGCGTCCTGTGCGACACCAACGGCGGCATGCTGCCGATGGGCATGTACGAGATCGTCCAGGACGTGAAGGAGCGTTCCGGCGTGCGCCTGGGCATCCACTGCCAGGACGACACCGGCTGCGCGATCGCCAACTCGGTCACGGCCGTGGAGGCCGGCGTCACGCACGTGCAGTGCACGGCGAACGGCTACGGCGAGCGCACCGGCAACGCCGACCTGTTCGTCGTGGTGCCCAACCTCCAGCTCAAGCTGGGGATCGACTGCCTGCCCGACGGCGCGCTCGCCGAGACCGTGCACGTCTCGCACGCGATCGCCGAGATCGCCAACATCGCCCCGAACACGCACCAGCCCTACGCCGGCTGGGCCTCGTTCGCGCACAAGGCGGGCCTGCACGCGAGTGCGCTCAAGATCAACGCCGAGCTCTACAACCACATCGACCCCGCGGTCGTGGGCAACGTGCAGAACGTGCTGGTGACCGAGATGGCGGGCCGTGCCTCGATCGAGCTGAAGGGCGCCGAGCTGGGACACGACCTGACCGGCCAGCCCGAGGTCGTCTCCCGGGTGGTCGAGCAGGTCAAGGAGCTCGAGGCCCAGGGCTGGACGTTCGAGGCTGCGGACGCGTCGTTCGAGCTGCTGCTCCTCAACGAGCAGGGTGCCGACGTGTCCTTCGAGGTCGAGTCCTGGCGCACCATCGTCGAGCAGGACCCGGACGGCACGGTCAAGACCGAGGCCACCGTCAAGGTGCACATCAACGGCGACCGGATCATCTCGACTGCCGAGGGCAACGGCCCCGTCAACGCACTGGACCGCGCGCTGAGGCGAGCCATCGTGCAGGCGTACCCGGACCTGAACACGCTGCGGCTGGTCGACTACAAGGTCCGCATCCTCGATGAGAAGTCCGGCACGGGCGCCAAGACCCGCGTCCTGATCGGCACGTCCAACGGCGAGCAGTCGTGGAGCACGGTCGGCGTGCACGAGAACGTCATCGCGGCGTCGTGGCGGGCGCTCGAGGACGCAGTGACCTTCGGCCTGCTCAAGAGGGGTGGATAGGGTCGCGTCGTGCGTATCTGCCGTGTTGCCCTCGACGACGAACTTCACTACGGGGTGATCGAGTCGGACGCTGTCGCCCTGCTCAGCAGCCACCCGTTCGGCCCCTTCGAGCCCGACGGACGGGTGCTGCCGCTCGCCGACGTCCGGCTGGTCGCGCCCGTGCTGCCGAGCAAGATCATCGCGGTCGGGAAGAACTACCTCGACCATGTGCGGGAGATGGGCGGCCAGGCGCCCCCGAGCGAGCCGATGATCTTCCTCAAGCCGAGCACGTCGGTCGTCGGTCCCGGTGAGCCGATCCTGCTGCCCTGGCAGTCCGAGCAGGTCGAGCACGAGTCCGAGCTCGCGATCGTGATCGGACGGCTGTGCCGCGACGTGCCTGAGGACCGGGTCGACGAGGTCATCCTCGGCTACACCTGCGCGAACGACGTGACCGCGCGCGACCTCCAGCGCACCGACGGGCAGTGGGGGCGGGCGAAGGGCTTCGACTCCTTCTGCCCGCTCGGCCCGTGGATCGAGACCTCGCTGGATCCCGAGGACGCGGCCATCGAGTGCCGGGTGAACGGCGACGTGCGCCAGTCCGGCTCCACCGGCGACATGGTCCGCAGCGCGCGCGAACTGGTCGCGTGGATCAGCTCCGTCATGACCCTGCTCCCGGGCGACGTCATCCTCACCGGCACTCCCGCGGGAGTGGGCCCACTGGCCGCCGGAGACGAGGTCTCCGTGACCATCGATGGCATTGGCACCCTCACGAATCCGGTGGTCGACCGTGACTGACAGCTCCGTACGCGTCCGCTTCTGCCCGTCCCCGACCGGCAACCCGCACGTCGGCATGGTCCGCACGGCCCTGTTCAACTGGGCGTACGCGCGGCACACCGGCGGCACGTTCGTCTTCCGCATCGAGGACACCGACAGCGCCCGCGACTCCGAGGAGTCCTACGAGGCCCTGCTCGGCGCGCTCGACTGGCTGGGGCTGACCTGGGACGAGGGCCCGGTGGTGGGCGGCCCCTACGGCCCCTACCGGCAGTCCGAGCGCATGCAGGCCGGGCTGTACGCGGATGTCGCGCAGCGCCTGCTGGACGGCGGGCATGCCTACGAGTGCTTCTGCTCGCCTGAGGAACTCGAGGAGCGACGCGAGCAGGCCAGGGCCGAGAAGCGGGCGCCCGGGTACGACGGGCACTGCCGCGCGCTCACCGACGAGCAGATCGCTGCCTACCGGGGGGAGGGGCGACTGCCCGTCGTGCGGTTCCGCATGCCCGATCAGGAGTGGACGTGGGACGACCTGGTGCGCGGCCCGATCACCTTCGCGGCCGATCAGGTACCCGACTTCGTCATGGTCCGCGGGAACGGTGAGCCGCTCTACACGCTGGTGAACCCCGTTGACGATGCGCTCATGCGGATCACCCACGTCCTGCGCGGTGAGGACCTGCTGTCCTCCACCCCGCGCCAGCTCGCGCTGTACGAGGCGCTGGCGGCTATCGGCGTCAGCGATGGGACCACCCCGCGCTTCGGCCATCTGCCGTACGTGATGGGGGAGGGCAACCGCAAGCTCTCGAAGCGCGACCCAGAGTCCTCGCTGCAGTGGTATCGCGACGAGGGCTACCTCCCCGAGGCGCTGCTGAACTACCTGGCGCTGCTGGGCTGGTCGATGGGCGAGGACCGGGAGTTCTTCAGCAAGACGGAGCTGGCCGAGGCGTTCTCCCTCGACCGCGTCAGCCCCAACCCGGCCCGCTTCGACCTGAAGAAGTGCACCGCGATCAACGGCGACTGGATCCGCACCCTGGATCCGGCTGACCTCGCGGACCGCATCGTGCCCTTCCTCGTCGCGGAGGGAGTGGTGCGCGAGCCCCTCACCGACGAGCAGGCCGCCATCCTGGCCGAGGCCGTCCCACTGGTGCAGGAGCGGATGGAGACTCTCGGCCAGTCCGTCGGGATGCTCGCCTTCCTGCTGCTGCCGGCCGAGCGCTTCTCGGTCGACGCGGCGGATGCGACCGCCGTCCTCACGCCCGACTCGGTGGCCGTCCTCGAGGCGGCCCAGAGCGCGCTTGCCGACGTCGACGAATGGCGCGCATCCGAGATCGAGCAGGCCCTGCGCACCGCCCTGATCGACGGCTTGGGACTCAAGCCGAAGGTGGCCTTCGGACCGGTCCGCGTGGCCGTGAGCGGCCGCCGGGTCTCGCCGCCGCTGTTCGAGTCCTGCGAGATTCTCGGCAGGGACACCACCCTGGCGCGGGTGCGTGCGGCGGTGTCCATCGCCTCGCCCGCCTAGGGAGGGGTGCGCGGCCGGTCGCCGGTGACGGTCTATACTCGTTAGGCCGCACCGCGGCAGCCATTGGGGTATGGGGTAATTGGCAGCCCAACTGATTCTGGTTCAGTTAGTCTAGGTTCGAGTCCTGGTACCCCAGCGAAGTGCGATCCCGTGAGGGTCGCACTTTCTGTGTTCGCTACGATCTGCAGCGCACAGAACGCTCCACCAGCACGGCCCCGTTGTGTAGTGGCCTAGCACGCCGCCCTCTCAAGGCGGTAGCGCGGGTTCGAATCCCGTCGGGGCTACGCGTGAAGGGCCCCCGGACTCCGGGGGCCCTTCGTCATTGCGCGGTCGACGTCACCGCGCCACGAACGTGGTTCGAGGTGCGGACGTGCGTACCATTCGGTATCAGTCACCGGCGAGGTTCCGATTGGGGCGGGTTCCGGTGGCAAGGGGGATCGAGATGATCTGCGAGTTCACGCCTGCCGACGGTCCCGAGGGGATCGCCCTGATGCGGCTCAGCGGCGCTGCGACCGAGTCCGAGTGCCGTGAGGCGCTCGCCACGCTTGCTCACGCGGGACATTCGGGGGGTGCGGGGCTGGTCACCGACATCTCCGACCTCGAGAACCCCGAGGTGCTGCTGCGGATGTTCCTCCAGGGCTCCGAGCGATCCGCGTTCTCGCCGGGATTCCCGCGAGCGCTCGTCGTAGGCCGCCAGGGAGCAGCGGTTGCGCGCGTGTGGAGTGACGTCACCCGCTTGGCGGGTCACACCACTGCCGTGTTCGAGACCGAGGACGAGGCGCTCGATTGGCTGGCAGGGCCGTCGTCAGCCTAGGGCGGCGGCCGCAGCGGTCAGGGCCCGGCGCTGCGGGGCGCTGGGCGTCCGCAACCGCTCCACCGGCCCGGAGATGCTCACCGCCGCCACGACCTGCCCGTCCCCGTCCCGCACCGGGACGCTGATCGAGGCCACCCCCGGCTCGCGCTGGGCGAGGCTGTGTGCCCACCCTCGGCGGCGCACGCGGTCGAGATCCTGCTGGGTGTAGGCGGCGCCAGCGAGGATGCGCGCCCGCTCCTCGGCGGGTAGCCATGCCACCAGCACCTGCGCCGCCGACCCTGCGGCCAGGGTCAGGAGCGAGCCCACCGGCACGGTGTCCCGCAGCCCGGCGGCGGGCTCGGCCGCCGCGATGCACAGCCGCTGGTCGCCCAACCGTCGGTACACCTGAGCGCTCGCCCCGGTCTGGTCGCGCAGCTCGATGACCACCCGCTCGGCCTGGGCGCGGAAGGGGTCGGTCGCGGACGACCAGCGGGCGGTACGCGGCCCGATCACGAACCGCCCATTCGGGTCCCGGTCCAGGACGCCGTGGTGCTCCAGCGCGAGGGCGATCCGGTGCGCGGTGGGGCGGGGGAGGCCGGTCGCGGCCACCAGCTCGTTGAGCGAGTGGGCGCCGCCGGCGATCGCGTCGAGCAGGGCCACGGTCTTGTCAACGACGCCGACTCCGCTAGACTTGTCCACGTACTGATACTTATGTCTCACTATGTGAGATGTCAAGTGCCTCGCGCAGATGAACAGGAGCCGGCATGGGACGCACACTGGCGCAGAAGGTCTGGGACGACCACGTCGTCCGACGGGCCGAAGGAGAGCCCGACCTGCTCTACATCGACCTCCACCTCGTGCACGAGGTCACCAGCCCCCAGGCCTTCGACGGGCTCAGGCATGCGCACCACCGTCCCGTGCGCCGACCCGATCTGACGTTGGCGACCGAGGACCACAACGTCCCGACGATCGACATCGCCAAGCCCATCGCCGACCCGATCTCGAAGGCCCAGGTGGACGCCCTTCGTCACAACTGCGGCGAGTTCGGCGTCCCCCTCTACTCCCTGGGGAACGTCGAGCAGGGCATCGTGCACGTCGTGGGGCCGCAGCTGGGGCTCACCCAGCCAGGCATGACGGTGGTGTGCGGCGACTCGCACACGTCCACCCACGGAGCCTTCGGCGCTCTGGCGTTCGGCATCGGAACCAGCGAAGTCGAGCACGTGCTGGCGACGCAGACCCTGTCCCTCAAGCCGTTCAAGACCATGGCCATCACGGTCGACGGGGACCTGCCCCCCGGCGTGACGGCCAAGGACATCACGCTGGCCGTGATCGCGAGAATCGGCACGGGCGGCGGCCAGGGGCATGTGCTCGAGTACCGAGGCTCGGCGATCCGTGGCCTGTCCATGGAGGGTCGGATGACCCTGTGCAACATGTCGATCGAAGCGGGGGCGCGAGCGGGAATGGTCGCTCCCGACGCGACCACCTATGCCTACCTCGAGGGCCTGCCGCACGCCCCGAAGGGCGCCGACTGGGACGCTGCACGTGAGTACTGGTCGACCCTTGAGACCGACGCCGATGCGGTCTTCGACCGCGAGGTGCACATCGATGCAGCGAGTCTGAGCCCGTACGTCACGTGGGGAACCAATCCGGGCCAGGGCCTGCCGCTGACCGCCTCCGTTCCGTCACCGGATGACGCCGCCGACGACATTGACCGCGTCGCGATCGAGCGGGCGCTGGAGTACATGGACCTCACCCCGGGCACCCCGCTCACGGAGATCTCCGTCGACACCGTCTTCGTGGGCTCCTGCACGAACGGCCGCATCGAGGACCTGCGCGCCGTGGCCGACGTGCTCAGGGGCCGGAGGGTGGCCGACGGGGTCCGGATGCTCGTGGTCCCGGGATCGGTTCGCGTCCGCCTGCAGGCCGAGGAGGAGCGACTCGACGACGTCTTCCTGGCGGCAGGCGCCGAATGGCGCGAGGCCGGGTGCTCGATGTGCCTGGCCATGAACCCCGACAAACTGGCGCCGGGGGAGCGCAGTGCGTCGACATCCAATCGCAACTTCGAGGGCCGTCAGGGGCCCGGGGGTCGCACCCACCTGGTCTCGCCGGCGGTCGCGGCCGCGACCGCCGTCACTGGCCGCCTCACCGCGCCCGCCGACCTTTCGCCCGTAGCCTGAGGAGATCGACATGGAGAAGTTCACCGTTCACCGGGGGACCGCGGTTCCGTTGCGCCGCAGCAACGTCGACACGGACCAGATCATCCCGGCCGAGTACCTCAAGCGCATCACCCGTCATGGATTCGAGGACGGACTGTTCTCCGCCTGGCGCAAGGATCCCGAGTTCGTGCTGAATCGCCCGGAGTATGAAGGAGCCACCATCCTCGTCGCGGGACCTGACTTCGGTACCGGCTCCTCTCGAGAGCACGCGGTCTGGGCGCTGCAGGACTACGGCTTCATGGTCGTCATCTCCTCCCGCTTCGCGGACATCTTCCGCGGGAACTCGGGCAAGGGCGGCCTGCTGACCGCGCAGGTGGACGAGGCCGTCGTCGAGAAGCTGTGGGCGATCATCGAGGCCGACCCCGCGACGGAGGTGACCGTCGACCTCGGCTCCCGCGAGGTGCACGCCGCCGGCCTGGTCGCGTCCTTCGACGTGGACGACTACGTGCGGTGGCGGCTGATGGAGGGGTTGGACGACATCGGCATCACGCTGAAGTACGCGGAGCAGATCGACGAGTTCGAGTCCCGCCGTCCGGTCTGGAAGCCGACGACCACGCCAGTGACGTAGGTCACTGCCGGGATCGCGTCGAGCGCCGATTCCTGTTGCGGGACAACGGGAATCCCCGGCGTGGCGGGTGCGCGTCGCAGGGCCGAAGGGCATAGGCTGTGTGACAGCCGGCCACCCGGCCGGCTCCAACACCCTCCGGAGGGGTTTACCCGTGAACAAGGCTGAACTGATTGACGCCGTGGCCACCCGCCTGGGCCACAGCAAGCGCGACGTGACCGACATCGTCGACGCATTCATCGAAGAGACCAAGAAGGCTGTCGTCCGTGGCGAGAAGGTCGCCGTCAGCGGCTTCGGCGTCTTCGAGTCGCAGGCGCGCAAGGCTCGCCTCGGTCGCAATCCGCGCACCGGCGAGACCGTGAAGATCAAGGCCACCAAGCTTCCGAAGTTCCGCCCCGGCGCGGAGTTCAAGGCCGTCGTTTCCGGCGCCAAGAAGATCGTGAGCAAGGCTCCGGCCAAGAAGGCTGCCCCGGCGAAGACCGCTGCGGCTCCGGCCAGGAAGGCTGCCCCGGCGAAGAAGGCCGCGGCTCCTGCGAAGAAGGCTCCGGCCAAGAAGGCTGCCCCGGCGAAGAAGGCCGCGGCTCCTGCGAAGAAGGCTCCGGCCAAGAAGGCTGCCCCCGCGAAGAAGGCTCCGGCCAAGAAGGCTCCGGCCAAGAAGGCCGTCGCCAAGCGCTAGTCACTGCAGCAATCGTTGCTGGCTCCCACCCGATCGGGTGGGAGCCAGCAGCATGTCTGGAGCTCGTGGCTTGCCGCAGCGGCGGCTAGTGCACGAGTGACGCGGTGGCCTCGCCGAGGCCGAGTGCGCGGGCCAGTTCGAGGTCATCGACGGTGTCCACGTCCTGCCGAGCCCGGCGCAGGTCGTGCTCGCCTGGCACCTCGGAGAGGTCGACGGCCCCGGCGGCCGCGTGCCCCCGCGCCGAGTCCGTTCCGAACGCGGTCAGCACGTCCGCGGGCTCCGTGGTGCACCACATGGTGGTACCGGTACCCGGCTGATCGCGCAGGAAGGATCGGTGATGCCGGGCGGCCAGATCGAGCACCCGATCGATGGTCGATCCGTCCAGGGCGGGCAGGTCGGAGACGAGGACGAGGATGGCCTCGGCACCCGGGCACTGGGTGGCCGCCCAGCTCACCGCCGCGTTGATCCCCGGGTGACCGGTGTCGTCCACGACCCGGCAACCGGCGCGTCGAGCCTCCAGGACGACGTCCGGGTCCGAGGTGACGACCACGATCTCGACGACCGCGGACGAGGAGTGCAGTGCCGCGACCGTGTCCCGTAGGAAGGCAAGGGCCAGCAGCTCCGACCCGGCGGGAGCGCCGGCGATCCGGCTCTTCGCCGAGTCGAGGCCCTTGACTGGGAGGAGCGCGGTCCAGCGGGGCACCGCCCCATCCAACCGCATCGACCACCGTCGCCGGTGCGGTGGTTCCGGCTAGTCTCGCATCGGGAGGAGGTGCCATGAAGCGGGTACCGAGAGTGCGCCGTCGGCAGCGACTGGGCTTCTCCTACCGGTTCACCGTGGGCCTGCTCTACCCGCTGATGCGCACGTGGGTGGCCTGGGACATCCAGGGATCCGAGCGGCTCACGGACGAGGAGGGCGGTGTCATCGCCGCGCCGAACCACCTCTCGTGGTTCGACCCACTGGTCGTGGCCTTCGCCATCTGGACGTCGGACCGACCACCCCGGTTCCTGGGCAAGGAAGCGGTGTTCCGGGTGCCCGTGATGGGACGGATCATCACCAACGCCGGCCAGATCCCCGTGTACCGGGAGTCCGCGGACGCGGCCAGCGCCATCCGGGACGCGCTCGCGGCGCTCGAAGAAGGCGAGTGCGTGGTCGTCTACCCGGAGGGCACGATCACCCGCGACCCGGACCTGTGGCCGATGTCGGCCAAGACCGGCGCTGTGCGACTGGCACTGATGTCCGGACGTCCGCTGATCCCGGTCGCCCACTGGGGTGCGCAGGAGGTCATGCGGCCCTACCGCAAGGAGTTCCGGATCCTGCCGAGGAAGACGATGCACGTGCGGGTGGGTGAGCCGGTTGACCTGTCGGACCTGAGGGAGCGGCCGGTGGATGCGCGCACCCTCGCCGAGGGCGGCGATCGGCTGATGGACGCCATCACCGCCTTGATCGCCGACATGCGCGGTGAGGCACCGCCGACGACACGTATGGTGTTCAAGCGCGACGACGGGGCCACCGGCCCGAAGAACCAATCGGCAGGGGAGGAGGCCCGGTGACGCGAGTGGCGATCATGGGCAGCGGCTCGTGGGGAACGGCTTTCGGGATGGTCCTGGCCGATGCCGGCAGCGACGTCATCGTGTGGGGCCGTGATGCGGCCGCCGTCGAGGACATCGCCCTGCACCACCGCAATGAGGCCTACCACCCTGGGATCGCGCTGCCGGAGCGGATGACGGCGACGCCCGACCCCGCTCAGGCACTGTCGGGTGCCTCGATCGTGGTGCTCGCGGTCCCTGCGCAGGTGCTGCGGGAGAACCTGGTCGGGTGGCGAGGGCTCGTCGACGACGACGCGGTCCTGGTGAGCCTGATGAAGGGCATCGAACTCGGCACGACCAAGCGGATGAGCGAGGTCATCATGGAGGCGACCGGCGTGGATCCACGTCGCGTCGCGGTGGTCTCGGGTCCGAACCTCGCCCGGGAGATCGCCGAGCGGCAACCCGCCGCGACGACGGTCGCCTGCGCCGACGAGGACAGTGCCCGACACCTGCAGGACGCCTGCACGACTGACTACTTCCGTCCCTACTGGACGACCGACGTGATCGGCACCGAGATCGGCGGGGCAGTGAAGAACGTGATCGCGGTGGCCAACGGCATGGCCGCCGGGATGGGTCTCGGCGAGAACTCGCAGGCCTCGCTGATCACCCGCGGGCTGGCCGAGATGGCCCGACTGGGCGTGGCGCTGGGCGCCGACCCGCTCACCTTCCAGGGGCTGGCCGGCGTCGGCGACCTGGTCGCGACCTGCCAGTCCCCCCTGTCGCGCAACCGCACCTTCGGCTTCAACCTGGGGCGCGGCCTGAGCGTCGAGGAGACCATCGCCGCGACCAAGCAGACCTGCGAGGCGTACAAGTCCTGCCAGCCGATCCTGGAGCTCGGCCGCGAGCACGGCGTCGAGATGCCGATCACCGAGCAGGTCGTCGGAGTGCTGCACGAGGGTCGGTCACCGAGGCTGATGGCGGCCGCTTTCATGGCGCGGGAGCCGAAGGCGGAGGCACAGCTGGGAACGGCCGACTGAGACAGTCGCGATCCGCTGCCCGGTTCGTTCAGGGGGCGGTCGATCCCGCTCCCAATGCCGCGTCGAGGTCGCGCCAGAGGTCGTCGACGTCCTCGATCCCGACGGACAGGCGGATCAGGCCCTCCGGCACCGTCGCGCTCTCCAGTGGCCAGCGTCTGCGTCGCTCGAGCAGGGACTCGACCCCGCCCAGGCTGGTCGCGTGCGTCCACACCTCGACGCCCTCGCAGACGGCGTCCGCGGCCGGCGCGCCGCCGGCCACCTCGATCGCGAGGATGGTGCCGAAGCCCGGGTAGCGCACCCGGTCGACTGCCGGATGTCCGGCCAGGCGGATGGCGAGCTCGCGCGCGTTCTCCTGCGCCCGTTGGATGCGGATGGCCAGCGTGCGGATGCCACGAAGGGCCAGGTAGCAGTCGAAGGCGCTCGGAGCCGCGCCGAGCAGCACTCGCCGGATCCGCACCTGCTCGGCCACGTCGGGGTCGGCGGCCACGAGCGCGCCCATCATCAGGTCGGAGTGACCGCTGAGGCTCTTCGTCACGCTGTGCAGCACCAGGTCGGCGCCGAGGACGAGCGGGTTCTGCAGGATCGGCGTCGCGAACGTGTTGTCCACGAGCACGCGCGCGCCCGCGAGGTGGGCCGCCTCGATGCAGGCGGGCAGGTCCGCCAGTTGGAGCAGTGGGTTGGTGGGCGACTCGAGCCAGAGCAGGGCGGCCCCTTCGCAGGCGGCCACGATGGCGGCGGTGTCGTCGGCCTCGACGATGCGCAGCCGGATGCGGCCGATGGCGTCGAGCTCGCGCAACCGGACGGCAACGCCGGTGTAGGCGGCGCTCGGCGCCACCACCACGCCGCCTGCGGGCACCAGGTCCATCGCCGCGTTGGCGGCGGCCATCCCGGACGAGAAGGCCACCGCGATGCCCTGCTCGAGCACGCCGATGGCGGACTCCAGCGCGCTGGTCGTGGGCGCCGACTCACGCGCGTACTCGACCGTGCCGCCCGCATGGAATGACGAGGCGGGCACGATCGGCGGGTTCAACGGCTGGTCGGGTCCGGCCGGGGGACGACCAGCACTGACGACCAGGGTTTCGAGGGACAACGGCTCGGGCACGCGGCCACCCTAGCCACGCGGGGGCGGCGGGCGGGTACGGTCGTGCCGTGGAGCGCATCCGGGTCGCCGTCATCCTCGGCGGCCGCAGCAGCGAGCACTCCATCTCCTGCATCAGCGGACGGTCGATCGTGGCCGCTCTCGATCCCGCGCACTACGACGTCCGCGTCATCGGCATCCGGCGCGATGGCGCCTGGGTGCAGGCGCCCGGGGGCGGCCTCGACCTGCTCGACGAGAGCGGACGCCTGCCGGAGGTGTCCGCGACAGCACCCGCGGTCGACCTGGCTTCCTGCCTGGCCGTGGACGTCGCCGTGCCGGTCCTCCATGGACCGTGGGGGGAGGACGGCACGATCCAGGGGATGCTCGAGACGATGGGCGTGCCGTACGTCGGCTCGGGGGTGCTCGCGTCCGCGCTGGCGATGGACAAGGGCTTCATGAAGGCCACCCTGGCGGCGGCCCGCATCGACGTGGGCCGGTATGCGGTCGTCACCGACCGGGAGTGGCAAACCGACCCGGAGCGCTGCCTCCGCCGCGTCGCGGACCTCGGGCTGCCGGTGTTCGTGAAGCCCGCCCGCGCCGGATCGTCGCTCGGGATCGCGAAGGTCTCGCATGCCGATGACCTCGTGGCGGCGATCGAGGCGGCCCGCAAGCACGATCCCCGCCTCATCGTGGAGGCCGCGGTCGCGGGGGCGCGCGAGATCGAGTGCGGAGTGCTGGTGGACGCGGCCGGCGTGCCGGCGGCCAGCCGCTGCGCGGAGATCATCGTGAACGCGGAGCACGAGTTCTACGACTTCGAAGCGAAGTACCTCGACGACTCGGCCACCCTGGTCGTGCCCGCGGACCTGCCCGAGGCCGTGGAGGAGAAGGTGCGGTCACTGGCCGTGCGCGCCTTCGACGCCCTCGCCTGTGACGGCCTGGCCCGCGTCGACTTCTTCGTCCGCCCGGGCGGAGAGGTGATCCTCAACGAGGTCAACACCATGCCGGGATTCACCGCCATCTCGATGTTCCCCCGGATGTGGGCGGCGACGGGGGTGCACTACCCGGCACTGGTGGACCGGCTGGTGAAGGACGCCCTCCGCAAGGGCACCGGCCTGCACTGACGGCGCGGGCCGCCGGTCGCTACGAGAGATTGACGACCGGGCAGGTGAGGGTGCGGGTGATGCCGGCGACCGCCTGGATCCGCGCGACCACGAGCTTGCCCATCTCGTCCATGGTCCGCGCCTCGGCCCGCACGATGACGTCGTATGGGCCGGTGACGTCCTCAGCCATGGTGACGCCGGTGATGTCCCGGATGGCCTGCACCACGCTCGCGGCCTTGCCTACCTCCGTCTGGATGAGCACGTAAGCCTGCACGGTCATGCCTGCGAGACTAGCGCCCATGACGAGTCAGAGCGACGGAACCCTGCGAGAGATCGGCGAGTTCGGGCTGATCGATCGGATCACCGCTGACGCGGCCGTGGGGGAGGGCGTGCTGATCGGGCCGGGCGACGACACCGCGCTGCTGAGCGCGCCGGATGGGCGCGTGCTGGTGACCTGCGACGTGCTGGTCGAGGGGGTGCACTTCCGGCGCGACTGGTCCACGCCGATCGACATCGGACGTCGTGCTGCCGCCGCCTCCCTGGCGGACATCGCCGCCATGGGCGGACACGCCACCAGCCTGGTGGTCGGGTTCGGGGCGCCGGGCGACCTGCCCGCGGCCTGGGCGCTCGCCTGCACCGCCGGGCTCCGGGAGGAGTCCGCCCGGGTGGGGGCGGTGCTCGTCGGCGGGGACGTCGTGGAGTCCCCCCAGGTCGTCCTGAGCGTCACCGCGCTGGGCTCGCTCGACGGGCGCGAGCCGGTGCGGCGGTCGGGTGCTCGCCCGGGCGATGTGGTCGCCATCGCCGGACGATTCGGCTGGGCGGCCGCCGGCCTGCTCCTGCTCTCCCGTGGGTTCCGCTCGCCGAAGGTCCTGGTGGACGCGCACCGGTTCCCCGAGCCGCCCTACGCATCCGGCCCGGAGGCGGCGCTCGCGGGTGCCACGTCGATGATCGACGTCAGCGACGGGCTGGTCGCCGACGCCCGCCACCTGGCGGAGGCGTCCGGCGTGGTGATGGAGATCGACACGGTCGACTGGCAGGTGCCCGAGCCGATGCAGGCCGCCGCATCCGCGTACAACCTGGACCCGCGCGAGTGGATGCTCGACGGCGGCGACGACCACGCGCTGCTCGCCACCTTCCCCTCGGATGCCGAGCTGCCGTCCGGGTTCTCGGTGATCGGACGGGTGGTCGAGGGGGACCCGGAGGTGCGCGTCGACGGGGCCGTTCGCTCCGGTGGGGGCCACCGCCACTTCGGCTGAGGACGCCCGAACAGCACGAAGCCCCGCCGCGATGCGGCGGGGCCTCGAGCGAGGAAGACGCTAGGCGCGGGCGACCTTGCCCGCCTTGATGCACGAGGTGCACACGTTCAGGCGCTTGGGAGTCCCCTCGATCACCGTGCGCACGCGCTGGATGTTCGGATTCCAGCGTCGGCTCGTCCGGCGGTGCGAGTGGGAGATGCTGTTGCCGAAGCTCGGGCTCTTGCCGCAGACGTCGCAGTGGGCAGCCACGGTGCGCTCCTTCGTGTGCCGCCATCGGCGGTCGCTGATCGTGTCGGAAGTGGCGGCCCGGTGAGCCGCGAAGGACAAGGGTAGCCGAGGGCCCATCCGTCCCCCAAATTGAGGGTACGGTCGGACCGGGAATCCGGACGGTGCGGGGAGCCGTCCCGCAGTCGAGGAGGTGGCATGGGGACCGTCGTCTCGTCCAGCCTGGTGCGCGACTGGACTCAGCGGGCCCTCAGCGACCTCGGCGACGAGCGCGCCGCCATCGACGCCCTCAACGTCTTCCCGGTGCCGGACGGCGACACCGGGACGAACCTGTACCTGACCATGGAGGCCGCCTGGGAGTCCGTCGAGGAGTGCTGGACGGACGAGGCCGAGCCGGCCACCGCTCGGGCCGCCAAGGCGATGGCGACCGGTGCCCTCCTCGGCGCCCGCGGCAACTCGGGCGTGATCCTGTCGCAGATCCTGCGGGGGACGAGCGAGGTGCTCGGCGACCTGCCCGATGGCGGCACCCTCGACGGCCGGGCGGTGCAGCGGCTGCTCAGCCGGGCCGCCGACCTCGGCTACGAAGCGGTGGCGCGCCCGGTGGAGGGGACGATCCTCACCGTGGCGCGCGCGGCCGCGGATGCCGCCGGCGCCCTTGTCCGGGGCGGCGTCGACGACGCGGCCGCGGTCGTGACGGCGGCCGCGGACGGCGCCCGGGAGGCCCTCGACCAGACGCCGACCATGCTCGAGTCGCTGCGGCTGGCGGGCGTGGTCGACGCCGGCGGACGCGGCCTCGTCGTGGTCCTCGACGCACTCGCGGAGGTGGTGTCCGGCGTGGCCCGGGTGGTGGCCGACACCGGCGTGCACTCGCCACTGCCGCGACCGGTCGACGTCGAGGCATCGCACCACTACGGCGGGCCGGCCTACGAGGTGATGTTCCTCCTCGACACCGACGATCCCGCCATCCCGACGCTGCGGACCGAGCTCGACGCGCTCGGCGACAGCCTGGTGATCGTGGGCGGGGACGGCCTGTGGAACGTCCACGTCCACGTCGACGACGCTGGGGCCGCGGTCGAGGCGGCGATGCGCGCCGGGCATCCGCATCGCATCCGGATCACGCACCTCGAGCCGGCCGCGGTCGTCCGGCCCGCGGCCACCCGCGCCCTCGTGGCGGTGACCCACGGCCCGGGCACCGCGGCCCTGCTCGGCGACGCCGGCGTCGGCATCGTCCCCGCCGCCGCCCGGCAGCGTCCGTCCACCGCCGAGCTCCTGGGTGCGATGCAGCAGGCGCACGCGGCCGAGGTGGTCGTCCTGCCCAGCGACTCGGACACCCGCGCGGTGGCGGAGGCGGCCGCGCAGCGGGCCCGGGAGACCGGCCTGCGGGTCGCCGTCATCCCCACGCGTTCCATCGTGCAGACCCTGGCGGCGGCCGCCGTCCATGATCCGGGCCGGGAGTTCGACGCCGACGTCATCGCGATGACGCAGGCGGCGAGCGCCACCCGCTACGCGGCGGTGACCGTTGCGAGCAGGTCGGCGCTGACCACCGTGGGTCCATGCGTGGAGGGAGACGTGCTGGGCCTGGTCGACGGAGACATCGCCGTCATCGGCGCCCGGGTGGCGAGCGTGGCCCGAGACCTGCTCGCCGGGATGCTCGTGGTGGGCGGCGACCTGGTGACCCTCGTCCTGGGATCCGACGCCGGTCCGGAACTCTCGGAGGCCCTGCCGGAGTGGCTGGCGGCGGAGTTCCCGCTGGTCGACGTCGTCGTCCACGAGGGCGGGCAGCCGCTGTGGCCGATCATCATGGGCGTGGAGTGACCGCAACCCCCGTGAACCTGCAGGCGTCCCTGTCGACGGTGCTCGGCGGCAAGACTGCGGACGCGTTGCGCAAGGGGCTCGGGCTGAAGACCATCGACGACCTCCTGCGCCACTACCCGAGGCGGTACGCGGAGCGGGGCGAGCTGACCGAGCTGTCGACCCTCCGCGAGGGGGAGCAGGTCACCGTGATGGCCGAGGTGGTCAAGGTCACCGTGCGGCCCATGCGCAACCGGCGCGGCAGCATCCTCGAGGCCGTCATCAGCGACGGCCACAGCTCGATGAGCCTGACCTTCTTCAACCAGAAGTGGCGGGAAGGGCAGTTGCGCGTCGGCCGACGCGGCCTGTTCGCCGGTCAGGTCGGCCGGTTCAAGGGCCAGTTGCAGTTGACCCACCCGGAGTTCGAACTGCTCCCAGACGGTGTGGAGGACGACGCGCTGTCCGCCCTCGAGTTCGCCGGCGCGCTGATCCCGATCTACCCGGCGTGCAAGGCGATCACGTCCTGGCAGCTGACGAAATCGGTCGACATCGTGCTGGAACTGGCCGCCGACCTGCCCGATCCGCTGCCGGCCGAGGTGCGGCAGGCGCGCGGACTGCTGGGCCTCAGCGACGCGCTCTGGGGCATCCACCGGCCGACCAGCCGAGACGATGTCCGCGCGGCCACCGAGCGGCTGCGCTTCGAGGAGGCCTTCGTGCTGCAGGCCCTCCTCGCCCAGCGGCGCAGCGAGGTCATGCACCTGCCGGCGACCCGACGGGTGCCCGAGTCCACCCCGCTCCTCGATGCGTTCGACGCCCGGCTGCCCTTCACGCTGACCGCGGGCCAGCACGACGTGTCCGCCGCCATCGAGCAGGACATGGCGCTCGACCATCCGATGCATCGGCTCCTGCAGGGCGATGTCGGCAGCGGGAAGACGGTGGTCGCCCTGCGCGCGATGCTGAGGATCGTGGACGCCGGTGGGCAGGCCGCCCTGCTGGCGCCGACGGAGGTGCTCGCCGCTCAGCACCACCGGTCCATCACCGCCCTGCTGGGTCCGCTTTCGGAGGGCGGACGTCTGGGCGCGCCCGAGGTCGCCACGCACGTGGCCCTGCTGACTGGATCGCAGCGGACCACCCAGCGACGCAGCGAGCTGCTCGACATCCTCACCGGCGACGCCGGCATCGTGGTCGGGACGCACGCCCTGATCCAGGAGAAGGTGGACTTCTACGACCTGGCGCTTGTCGTCATCGACGAGCAGCACCGGTTCGGCGTGGAGCAGCGCGCGGCGCTGGCCGCGAAGTCCCGGGACGGATCCCGGCCGCACGTGCTGGTGATGACGGCGACCCCCATCCCGCGCACCGTCGCGATGACGGTGTTCGGCGATGTCGACGTGTCGACCCTGACCGAGCTGCCCGCGGGACGGGCGCCTATCAGCACCCACGTCATCGGCGTCAGCGAGCAGCCGGCCTTCGTCGGCCGGGCCTGGGCACGGGCCACAGAGGAGGTGGCGGCCGGGCACCGGGTGTTCGTGGTGTGCCCGCGCATCGGCGACGATGATGACGGCGACGGGGGCGTCGAGGACGGCGACGGCGACGGCGACGCGAGCGGCTACCGGGACGCGGGCGACGAGGGCGCCGACGACCGCCCGCGCCCGGCCTCAGTCCTCGGCCTCGCGGCCCGACTGGCCGATGGCCCGCTCTCCGGCGTCCGGGTCGGGACCCTGCACGGCCGGATGTCCGGCGAGGAGAAGGACGACGTCATGCGCCGCTTCGCCGATGCCGGTGCCGAGGACCCGATCGAGGTGCTCGTCTCCACGACGGTGATCGAAGTGGGCGTCGACGTCCCGCTGGCCACGATGATGGTGATCGTCGACGCCGATCGGTTCGGCATCTCCCAGCTGCACCAGTTGCGCGGCCGGGTCGGCCGCGGCGGCCTGCCCGGGCTGTGCCTGCTCCTCACCGATTCGGAGCCGGGCTCGCCTGCGCGGGAGCGGCTCGATGCGGTTGCCTCGACCACGGATGGCTTCGCCCTCTCCGCGCTGGACCTCGAGATCCGTCGCGAGGGCGACGTGCTGGGCAGCAGCCAGTCCGGTAGGCGCAGCTCGTTGCGGCTGCTCGAGGTGACGCGGCACGAGGACGTCATCGTCGATGCCCGCGAGGCGGCCACCCGGGTCGTGGACGCCGATCCCACGCTGGCCGCCGATCCGGCGCTGGCCGCGGCCGTGGCCGCGCTGGTCCAGCAGGAGCAGGCCGAGTACCTGGAGCGCGCGTGACCAGGATCATCGCCGGACGTGCCCGCGGCCGGCGCCTGTCGGTGCCGCCGGCCGGCACTCGTCCCACGTCGGACCGGGTCCGCGAGGCGATGTTCTCGGCCCTCGACAGCGAACGGGCCCGCCTCGGCGAGCCCTGGTCGGAGCTTCGGGTGCTGGATCTGTACGCCGGCAGTGGCGCGCTCGGCCTGGAGGCGCTCAGCCGAGGCGCTGCGTCGGTGCTCCTCGTCGAACGGTCGCGCGCGGCCGCGTCGGTCCTGCGTGCCAACGTGCGGGCCGTCGGGCTGCCCGGCGCTGACGTGCTGGTCGCGGACGTCCGTCGGCTGGCCACCTCGTCGGCGACGGGCGCGGCGGCCACCCTGGTCCTCGTCGACCCGCCCTACGACCTCACCGCCGCGGAACTGAGCTCGACGCTCGCCCAGGTCCTGGCGCACGGCTGGATCGCGCCCGGTGCCGACGTCGTGGTGGAGCGCTCCGCTCGGGACGCCGAGTGCCCCCTGCCCGACACGTGGACCCTCGTACGCCGGCGCGACTACGGCGAGACTGCGCTTTGGTACGGTCAAGCAGCGCCGGCTGGCCCCACGGACGAGGAGGACGCCTGATGCGGATCGCAGTGTGTCCGGGCTCCTTCGATCCGGTCACCAACGGCCATCTGGACGTGTTCGCGCGGGCGGCAGCCATCGCCGATGAGGTTGTGGTCGCGGTGCTCGTCAACCAGACCAAGTCGGGCCTGTTCACGGTGGACGAGCGGATCGAAATCCTCCGAGAAGTGGTCTCCGACTACGACAACATCCGGGTCGACTCCTTCCATGGGCTGCTCGTCGACTACTGCAACACCCATGGCATCACGGCCATCGTGAAGGGGCTGCGCGCCGTCAGCGACTTCGACTACGAGCTGCAGATGGCCCAGATGAACTACCGCCTGGCCGGGGTCGAGACCCTCTTCATCACCACCAACCCGCTCTACAGCTTCCTGTCCTCCAGCCTGGTCAAGGAGATCGCCAAGTTCGGGGGCGATGTGACCGGCCTCGTGCCCGACGCCGTGTTGAAACGGCTCCAGCAGAGACTCTCGGTCACAATGGACCCGCACCAGTAGTCGTCGAGGTCACCAAGGAGCCAGCGTGGACGTACAGGAACGACTCGACGAGCTTGCGGTCCTCATCGAGGACGCGAAGGCGATGCCCCTGTCGGCCTCCTGCATCGTCAACCGCCAGCAGGTGCTCGACCTGATCGATGAGATCCGCCAGCTCCTGCCGGAGTCGGTGCAGCGTGCCGACGAGCTGCTCGCCGATCGCGAGGCGGTCGTGCAGGACGGTCGGCGCGAGGCGGACCGCATCCTCGAGCGGGCCCGGACGGAGGCCGACCGGCTGGTGTCCGAGCACGAGGTGTACCTGTCGGCAGTGGCGGAGGCGGATGCCGTCACCCAGGTCACGGCGGGCGAGACGGCGCGGATGCGCAAGGAGACCGACGACTACATCGACGCCAAGCTCGCGACCTTCGAGATCACCCTGCAGAAGACGCTGCAGACGGTGGACCGGGGCCGGGAGCGACTGCGCAGCCAGATGTACCAGGAGCTGGCGCCGGCGCAGGAGCAGGTCTACGACGACTCGGCGTTCGAGGACACCGGCCAGTTCGAGGTGGACGAGGGCTACGACGGCCGCCGCTAGGCAGCCGACGTCCTGATCCGCACCGACCGGGCCGTTTAGGTCAATCCGACGCCGCTCGGGTACCCTTTCCGGGGCCTCTCACGAGGCCAAGGTTCGTCATGTCGAGAGTAGGGGGTCACCCGTGGCCGTCCTCGACCCGAAGCATCCGCTCGTCCTCGACGTGCGGTCCCTGCAGCGCAGGCCCGGGTCGATGACCACGGTTGACCGCTCGGTCCCGGCCCCGGCAGGCCTTGGCGTCGCGATGGCTCGGGTGCCTGAGGGATCGCCGATCGAGCTCGACCTTCGATTGGAGTCCGTTCTCGAGGGCGTCCTCGTGTCCGGTGTGGCGGATCTGCAGGTCAGCGCGGAGTGCTCGCGGTGCCTCGAGACGTTCGACTGGCACGAGGAGGTGGACCTCACCGAGCTGTTCCGATACCCGGCGACCGACGCGCGAGGCGCGATCGTCGAGGAGGAGGACGAGTCCGAGGATCCGCTGCCAGAGGTGCAGGACGATCTGATCGACCTGCAACCGATCCTGCGGGACGCTGTGGTGCTCGACCTGCCACTCGCCCCGCTGTGCAGTGAGGACTGCCCTGGCCTGTGTCCCGAGTGTGGGATCCGGCTGGCGGACGACCCGCAGCACGCGCACGAGACGTCTGACCCGAGATGGGCGGCCCTGACCGCACTGCTCGAGCCGGACGAGCACTAGCCTGACGGCTCGATCGGGCCGACAGGCACCCGCCTGACGGCTCGCGCGAGCCACCCGACCGAAGGAAGCCCCGTGCCAGTTCCCAAGCGGAAGATGTCCCGCTCCAACACCCGCCACCGTCGCTCGCAGTGGAAGGCCGTCATGCCGACCCTGGTGACGTGCGCCCGCTGCAAGGAGAAGCACGTCGCCCACACCGCGTGCCCGACCTGTGGCACCTACGCCAAGCGCCGGGTCCTGGACGTCTAGTGATGTCAGTGGCCAGGACGCGGACGCGCCCTCGCCAGTGACCACGATCGCGATCGACCTGCTCGGCGGCGACGGCGCACCTGCTGTCGTCGCCGATGCCGTTGCGCGTCTGGTGCACGACGGCGACGATCTCGACCTGCTGGTCGTCGGGCCGGCAGACCTGGCCGCCCGGCTGCTGCGTGAGCGCGGGCTGGCGGACGGGGCCGTCCGGTGCATCCCCGCCGGCCGTGGCATCGCCATGGGCGACAGCCCGCTGTCCCGGCTGCGGGACCACGATGACGTCACGGTGACCGTCGCCACCGGACTGGTGGCCGGCGGGCATGCGGACGCCTGGGTGAGTGTCGGGCATACCGGCGCAGCCGTCGGCGCCGCCGTTCTCGGTCTGGGGCGGATCCCGGGCATGTCCCGTCCTGCGCTCGCGGTCGTGGTGCCCTCGCTGACCGGACCGGTCGTCCTGCTTGACGCCGGCGCTGCGCCGGACGCCACCCCCGATCTGCTCCGCCAGTTCGCGCTGGCGGGCTGGGCCTATGCCCGTGCACTGGGCATGGACGATCCGACCGTCGGGCTGCTGAGCATCGGCAGCGAGCGCGGCAAGGGGGACCGGCTGCGGACCTCGACCGACGAGCTGCTCCGCGAGACCCTGCCCGGCCGCGGTGTGCGCTACGCGGGACCGGTCGAGGGCCACGACCTCGCGCACGGCGAGCGGGCGCGGGTCATCGTGACGGACGGATTCACCGGCAACGTGATCCTCAAGGGTCTCGAGGGCGCCGTGCGGTGGGCGGCCCACCAGATGGGTGCGGCCTACGGCGACCCGGCGCCCGCACAGCGCGTCGCCTGGGACACGGCCACCGGCGACTTCGCGGGAGGCGTCCTGCTCGGGGTCAACGGCGTCACCGTCGTGGGACACGGGGCCGGCACGCCGGAGCAGATCTGCGCCTGCGTGCGGCTGGCCGCCCGGGCGGCCCGCACGGAGATGGTCGCGGCGGTCGGTGCCACGCTGGCGGCGAGCGTGCGGCCATGACCGAGTCGACCCCGACGGCGGCCATGGAGCGCCGACAGGCGGCCCGCGTCGTCGACGTCGCCCTGCGCGCGGTCCTCGCCGCAGATGTGGTCAGTCGGATGAGGGAGGACTCGCCGCTCGTGGCGTCCGGGATGACCGACGCGGACGCCGTCTGCGTGGTCGACGCCCTTGCGGCTGCGAGCGCTGAGGCAGGGTGGGCCTGCGTCCTCGATGACGCCGCGCTCATCGACGTCGTGACTGTGGCGGATCTCATCGACGTGGTGACCGTCCGCGCGAGCCAGGTGGAGACGGCATGAGGACCGAGACAGGCGACCTGACCGCGGCACTCGGGATCGAGATCGATCCTGACCTCCTGCGCGTCGCACTGACCCACCGCTCCTACTCCTACGAGAACGGCGGCTTGCCCACCAACGAGCGACTGGAGTTCCTCGGCGACAGCGTCCTCGGGATCGCCGTCACCGAGCGGTTGTACGTGCACTACGACGACTGGTCGGAGGGCCAGCTCGCGAAGCTGCGCTCGGCCGTGGTCAACGCGGCGGCGCTCGCGGAGGTGGCCCGCACGCTGGAACTGGGGGAGTACCTGTACCTCGGTCGCGGCGAGGAGACCACCGGTGGCCGGGACAAGACGTCGATCCTCGCCGACACGATGGAGGCCGTCTTCGGCGCCGTCTTCCTGGACTCGGGCATCGAGGCGGCCACCAGGGTGATCCGGGGCCTGATGGATCCGCTCATCGAGCGCGCCGCCGAACTGGGCGCGGGGCTGGACTGGAAGACCTCCCTGCAGGAGGCCGCCGCCCTGCTCGGCGGCGGCGTCCCCGTCTACCGGGTGACCGACGTCGGACCGGATCACGCGAAGGTGTTCTCGGCGGAGGTCCTGCTCGACGACTCAGTGCTCGGTCACGGGTCCGGGCCGTCGAAGAAGATGGCGGAGCAGCGGGCCGCCGCGGCCGCCTACGAGCGCATCCGCGCCGATCACCCGGACCTCGACCTGCCGGTCTCCTGACCGGGACCGGACGGAGTCCCAGCGATGCCCGAGCTGCCCGAGGTTGAGGTCGTCCGTCGAGGCCTGCAGGAGTGGGTCGCCGGGCGCACGATCGAGCGAGTAGAGGTGCGGCACCCGCGGGCCGTGCGCCGGCACCACGCCGGCCCGGCGGACTTCGCCGCCCGCCTGTCCGGGCGGAGCGTGCGCTGCGCCTCCCGACGTGGGAAGTACCTGTGGCTGCCGCTGGCGGGGGACGATGACGCGATCGTCGGCCATCTGGGGATGAGCGGGCAGTTGCTGGTGCTGCCCGCGTCGGCTCCGGATGGTCCGCACCTGCGGGTCCGGGTGCGCTTCGCCGATGCGGGCCGGGAACTCCGCTTCGTCGACCAGCGCACCTTCGGCGGCCTGGCCGTCGCCCCTCTCGTGCCGGACGATGCGTCCGGCCGGGTTCCCGAGCCGGTCGCCCACATCGCCCGCGACCCGCTGGATCCGGCGTTCGACGATGCGCAGTTCGTGCGCCGGGTGCGCAGCCGGGACTCCGAGATCAAGCGGATCCTGCTCGACCAGACGGTGGCCTCGGGCGTCGGCAACATCTACGCCGACGAGGCGCTCTGGCGGGTGCGGGTGCATGGCGGCCGCCCCGGCCGGTCGCTGAGCCGGGCGACCGTGACCGCCCTGCTCGACGCCGTGAGGGAAGTGATGAGTGAGGCCCTTGTGCAGGGTGGGACCAGTTTCGATGCGCTGTACGTCAACGTGAACGGGGAGAGCGGCTACTTCGACCGCAGCCTGCACGCCTACGGCCGCGAGGGCGAGCCCTGCGACCGGTGCGGCGCACCCATCCGCCGGATCGCCTTCATGAACCGGTCCTCGTACTTCTGCCCCCGTTGTCAGCGTGGGGCGCGCGGCCGGTCGCCCGTGCGCGGGTAGAGTCCGCGCGTGCACCTGAAGAACCTGACGCTCAAGGGCTTCAAGTCCTTCGCCTCCTCCACCACCTTGCATTTCGAGCCCGGGGTGACCTGCGTCGTCGGCCCGAACGGCTCCGGGAAGTCCAACGTGGTGGACGCTCTCGTCTGGGTCATGGGCGAGCAGGGCGCCAAGTCGCTGCGCGGCGGCAAGATGGAGGACGTCATCTTCTCCGGCACCTCCGGCCGGGCGCCGCTGGGCCGGGCCGAGGTCGCGCTCACCATCGACAACACCGACGGTGCCCTGCCCATCGACTACACCGAGGTCACCATCTCGCGGACCCTGTTCCGCAACGGCGGGTCCGAGTACGCGATCAACGGCGAGCCCTGCCGGCTGCTCGACGTGCAGGAGCTGCTGAGCGACTCGGGCATCGGCCGAGAGATGCACGTCATCGTCGGCCAGAACCGGCTGACCCACATCCTCGAGGCCACGCCGGAGGATCGCCGCGGCATCATCGAGGAGGCGGCTGGGGTCCTCAAGCACCGCAAGCGGAAGGAGAAGGCGCTTCGCAAGCTGGACGCGATGCAGGCCAATCTCACCCGGCTGCAGGACCTGACCACCGAGCTGCGTCGCCAGCTGAAGCCGCTGGGCCGGCAGGCCGAGGTCGCCCGCCGGGCGGTCGTCATCCAGGCGGAGGTCCGCGATGCGCGGCTGCGCATCCTCGCCGACGACCTGGTGACGATGACCGCGGCATTCGAGGCCGAGATCGCCGACGAGACCGCCTTGCGCGAGCGGCAGGCCGAGATCGATGCCCGGATCGCCGGCCTGCTGGCGCAGGAGGCGACCGCGGAGGAGCAGGCCGTCCTGGACGCCCCGCGGCTGACCGCCGCCCAGGAGACCTGGTTCGCGCTGAGCGGCCTGCGCGAGCGGTTCCACGGCCTCGTCCAGCTGTCCGCGGAGCGGGTGCGGCACCTCCAGCCGGAGCCCGAGGAGCAGGACAGCGGTCGCGATCCCGAGCAGATCGACGCGGAGGCCCGAGCCCTGCGCCAGGAGGAGTTCGACCTCGGCCGACAGGTCGAGCAGTCGCGCGAGGGGCTGGCGGGCGCGGAGGGCGTGCGGGTTGCCGCCGAGGCCGCGGCCGCCGCTGAGGAGCGCCGGGTGGCGCAGGCGGAGCGGGCTGCCGCGGATCGTCGCGAGGGCCTGGCCCGGCTTACCGGGCAGGTGAACGCGGCCCGGTCCCGGATCGACACGCGATCCGCAGAGATCGCCCGGCTCGAGGCGCAGATCGTCGAGGCGCGCGAGCGGGGCGAGAAGGCCCAGCAGGAGTTCCAGCGCATCGAGATGGACGTGGCCGGCCTCGAGGGCGGCGAGCAGAGCCTCGACGCCGAGCACGAGACCGCAGAGGCGGAACTGGCCGCCGCGGACGCGGCCGTCGAGCAGTTGCGCGCCCGCGAGTCCGAGCTCGAGCGCGAGCGGGCGGCCCTGACCGCACGCCGGGATGCCCTCGCCCTCGGCCTGGAGCGCAAGGACGCCGGTGCGCACGTGGCGGCCGCGAGCGAGCGCATCCCCGGGGTGCTCGGGCCGCTGGCCTCGCTGCTGCACGTGGATGCCGGTGCGCAGACGGCGGTCGCCGCGGCGCTGGGGGACATCGCGGACGCCGTCGTCGTGAACGGCATCTCGGCCGCGATGTCCGCCGTCGTGCTGATCAAGGAGGAGGACGCCGGTCGGGCCGCGCTGGTCATCGCGGACGCGGCGCCCCGCACCGCGCGCCCGCATGTCCGGGACGCGGGCCGGCCCCTGCTCGACTTCGTGCGCTGCGAGCCGGTCGTCCAGCCGGTCCTCGACCAGCTGCTGGAGCACTGGACCCTGGTCGCCGACCTGGCTGAGGCCGCCGAACTGGCCGTCCACCATCCGGGCCTGTCCTTCGTGACCGAGGACGGTGATGTGCTCTCGCAGGGCATCGTCCACGGCGGCTCGGCCGGTGCCCCGAGCCTGCTCGAGGTGCAGGCCGCGCTCGACGAGACGGACTCCGGGCTCGAGCGCACCGCGCACGAGCTGGACCGGCTGCGCTTCGACATGGCGGCGGCCCGCACCCGCCAGTCCGAGGCGACGTCGATCGCGGAGGCGGCGCTGTCCCGGCTGCACGAGTCGGACGCTGCCATGGCCGCCGTGGCCGAGCAGCTCGGCCAGCTCGGCCAGGTGGCTCGGGCGGCGCTGGCGGAGGCGGAGCGGCTGACGTCGGCGCGCGAGGCGGCCCAGCGGACCCTCGCCCAGGACTCGGAGCAGCTCGAGCAGCTCCAGAGCCGCATGGCGGCGGCGTCCGCGGAGCCCGAGCAGGACACCGGCCGCGACGATCGTGAGGAGCTGAGTGCGGCGGCGGCCGCGGCCCGCAAGCAGGAGGTCGAGGCTCGCCTGGCCCTGCGCACCGCAGAGGAACGGGTCACGGCCGTGTCCGCACGCGCCGCCCAGCTCGAGCGGGCGGCCGCGAGCGAGCGACAGGCGCGACTGGCGGCCCTGGAGCGTCGGGAACGTCGGGCCCGCGAACTCGTGGTCTCGAAGGCCGTCCTCGACGGTGCCCGCGTCGTGCTCCAGCGGATCGAGGCGTCCGTGGCCACCGCGGGTCGCGAGCGGACCCAGATCGAGCGCACCACGAAGGAGCGCGAGACGCTCCTCCAGGGGTTGCGCGCCTCGCTGCGCGAGCTGACCGCCGAGGCGGACCGCCTGAAGGACTCCGTCCATCGTGACGAGGTGGCCCGCGCTGAGCAGCGGATGCGCATCGAGCAGGTGCACGACCGGGTGCTGGAGGAGTTCGGCGTGGAGTCGGACGTGCTGGTGGCCGAGTACGGCCCAGACCAGCCGGTGCCACCCACGCCGCCGGCGCCGGGCGACGAGGTGCCCGAGGTCGAGCCCGAGCCGTACCCGTTCGTCCGTGCCGAGCAGGACAAGCGGCTCAAGGCGGCCGAGCGCGACCTGGCCCTGCTGGGCCGGGTGAACCCGCTGGCGCTGGAGGAGTTCGCCGCCATGGAGGAGCGGCACAACTTCCTCACCGAGCAGCTCGACGACCTCAAGCGGACCCGTGAGGACCTCCTCGACATCGTCAAGGAGGTGGATGCCCGCGTCCAGCAGGCGTTCTCCGAGGCCTACGAGGATGTCGCGCGCGAGTTCGAGGGCATCTTCAGCCGGCTCTTCCCCGGCGGTGAGGGGCGGCTGATCCTGACCGATCCCGGCGACCTGCTGAACACCGGTGTCGATGTCGAGGCCCGGCCGCCCGGCAAGAAGATCAAGCGGCTGTCGCTGCTGTCCGGCGGCGAGCGGTCGCTGACCGCGGTGGCCTTCCTGGTGGCCCTGTTCAAGGCGCGGCCGAGCCCGTTCTACGTGCTCGACGAGGTCGAGGCCGCGCTGGACGACGTCAACCTCGGCCGCCTGATCGACATCATCGAGGAGCTGCGGACCTCGTCCCAGCTCATCGTCATCACGCACCAGAAGCGCACGATGGAGATCGCCGACGCCCTGTACGGCGTCTCCATGCGCGGGGACGGGGTCACGCAGGTGATCGGCCAGCGCCTTCGCGAGGCTGCGAGCGCCTGACACCCCGAGTCAGGCCGACCACGATCAGGCCCTGGGCCGCGATGTAGGTGGCCATCACGGCCGCTCCCGTGGCCGGCGACGCGGTCAGCGGGCCGAAGGCGGTGACCGCGATCAGGCCGTCTGACACCGCGAAGAGCGCGCCGCCGCCGGCGACCCGCCAGCCGTCTGCACGGGGCAGGCGGGCGAGCAGGTCCAGCGCGGCGAGGGCCATCGTGACCAGCACGGCGACGTAGACGATGCCCGGAACCCGCATGCCGCCGGCGCCCGGCCAGGTGAGCGCGACCAGGCCGACGAGGGCGAGTCCGTACGGCACCGCCACGATCGGCCGCTGACGCACGAGGCTCGGTCCGGGCACGGACTGGAAGGCCACGACGTACAGCACCTGCATGACCAGGAAGGCGACCAGTCCGAGCATGAAGAAGGTGTCGCCCTCACCGAGCAGCAACAGGTCGCCGGCCCATGCGAAGACGAGGCCCACGCCGAGGTAGCGCAGCGACCTCGGCCACTCGCGCCCGGCGGTCGCGATCAGCCACCCCATGAGCAGCGGCAGCAGGAGGGGCTTGGTCAGCATGACGGCGTCGACGTTGTCGCTCAGCTCGGCGATCACATTCAGGATGCCGACGAGGACGTAGGCGGAGAGGAAGGAGCGGGCGGCCACGGCACCATCCTGCCGAGTCGGGGGCGTGCACGCCGCATGGGAGGATGCCCGCCATGGATTCCGCTCTTCTGTACGTCGTTCTCGGCATCGTGCTCATCGTCGTCCTGGCGGTGGGTGCGGTGGCACTGCTCCGTCGTGGCCGCGAGATCGAGCCGCCCGCGCCCCGGCCGGGCATCGACTACGCGCCGGGAGTCGGGGACGACGACTCCGTGCCGCGGGACACCCCACGGCGCTCCGTCGACGTCATCGACGTCGGGGACTCGTTGGCGCCGGTGGCCGAGGCCCCTGCTGTCGAGGAGGAACTCGGGGTCATCACGCCCGAGGAGGCGGCCGAGCTCGAGGCCATCCTCGAGGTGGAGGTCCCGGAGCCCGCGGAGGGCCGGATGCGGCGCCTGCGCGCGCGGCTGGCCCGTTCGCACAACACCCTCGGCCGCGGGCTGCTCACGCTGCTCAGTCGCGGCACCATCGACGAGGACACCTGGGACGAGGTGGAGGAGACGCTCCTGACCGCTGACCTGGGCGTCGGGCCGACCCAGCAGCTGATGGATCGGCTGCGCACCCGCGTCAAGGTGGACGGCGCCTCCGATCCGGTGGCCATCCGGGCCCTCCTGCGCGAGGAGCTGATCGCCCTCGTCGATCCGAGCATGGATCGCACGGTGCGGACGGAGCGCATGGACGGCCGACCCGGCGTCGCCCTCGTGGTCGGCGTCAACGGCACGGGCAAGACCACCACCACCGGGAAGCTGGCCCGCCTCGCCGTCGCCGAGGGCCGGACCGTCGTGCTCGGCGCGGCCGACACCTTCCGGGCGGCGGCCGCCGACCAGCTGCAGACATGGGGCGACCGGGTGGGTGCGGCCGTGGTGCGCGGGCCTGAGGGCGGCGACCCCGCCGCGGTGGCGTTCGACGCGGTGTCGACCGGCATTGCGGCGGAGATCGACACCGTCATCATCGACACCGCCGGGCGCCTGCACACCAAGACCGGGCTGATGGACGAGCTGGGCAAGGTGAAGCGGGTCGTGGAGAAGCAGTCGCCGATCGACGAGGTGCTGCTGGTGCTGGACGCGACGACCGGCCAGAACGGACTGGTCCAGGCGCGGGTGTTCGCAGAGGTGGTGGACGTGACCGGCATCGTGCTGACGAAGCTCGACGGCACGGCCCGGGGCGGCATCGTGGTGGCCGTGCAGCGCGAGTTGGGGGTGCCGGTCAAGCTCGTCGGCCTGGGGGAGGGACCGGATGACCTGGCCCCGTTCGACCCCGAGGTGTTCGTGGACGCCCTGCTCGAGGACTGACCCCCCGATGCTGCGGCACTCGTGGCTGGTCCGCGTCCGATTTGTCCAGCCACGTGTGCCGCAGCACCCGGTGTAACGCGCTGTTTACCTGACGTCTGCCTCGGATACCTGCGCGAAACCCGAGGGCCCGCCCGGCGAAATCTCGCTCCAGTTGTGTTCGACCCGCGAGGTGAATACCACCACTGGAGGGAGTACTCGCATGGAATCCGCATTGAACTCGGGTGACACCGCCTGGGTGCTGACGTCAGCAGCCCTGGTGTTGCTCATGATCCCGGGACTTGCCTTCTTCTACGGCGGCATGGTCCGGGTCAAGTCCGTTCTCAACATGCTCATGATGGTCATGGGCGCCCTGTTCATCGTCGGCATCCTGTGGGTGGCCTTCGGCTACTCGGTCGCCTTCGGTGGCGACCCGGAGTCCTCGCCGCTGTTCGGCAGCTTCACGGAGTTCGCGTGGCTGAACGGCCTCATGGCGGACGACCCGGAGTCGGCCCTGCCGGTGATGGCCTTCGTCGCCTTCCAGGCGATGTTCGCCTGCATCACGGTCGGCCTGATCGCCGGTGCGGTCGCCGACCGGATGAAGTTCTCGGCCTGGATGGTGTTCGCCGCGATCTGGGCGACGCTGGTCTACTTCCCGGTCGCGCACTGGGTGTGGGCGTCGGGTGGCTGGATCTTCCAGCTCGGCGTCATCGACTTCGCCGGTGGCACCGCCGTGCACATCAACGCCGGTATCGCCGGACTGGTAGTGGCGCTCGTGGTCGGCAAGCGGCTTGGCTGGCCCAAGACGCCGATGCGGCCGCACAACCTGCCGCTGGTGATGATCGGCGCCGGCCTGCTCTGGTTCGGCTGGTTCGGCTTCAATGCCGGCTCGGCGCTGGCGGCCAACAACACCGCGTCGGTCGTGTTCGTCAACACCTTCGTCGCCACCTGCGCCGCGGCGCTGGCCTGGCTGGTCGTGGAGAAGTTCCGTGACGGTCACGCCACCTCGCTGGGCGCAGCCTCCGGCATCGTCGCCGGCCTGGTCGCGATCACGCCGTCCTGCTCCGCGGTCGACCCGATCGGGGCGATCATCATCGGCGTGCTTGCGGGTGCGCTCTGTGCGCTCGCCGTGGGGCTGAAGTACAAGCTCAAGTACGACGACTCGCTCGACGTGGTGGGCATCCACCTCGTGGGCGGCCTGGTGGGCACGCTGCTCATCGGCCTGCTGGCCACCGAGGCGGCTCCGGCCGGCGTAAACGGCCTGTTCTACGGCGGCGGACTCGACCAGCTGGGCAAGCAGACGGTCGGTGCGTTCGCGGTGCTCGCGTACTCGCTCGTCGTAGCCCTCATCATCATCCTGGTGCTGAAGGTCACGATGGGCGTGCGCATCGCCGACGACGACGAGGTGGGGGGCATCGACCGCGCCATCCACGCTGAGTCCGGTTATGAGCTGGGTGACACTGGTGGTGGCGGCGGCGTCTTCGCCGGCGTCGGACAGTCCGCGGCGCGACGGAATGAGGAGGGACGATGAAGCTCATCACGGCAATCATCAAGCCGTTCAAGCTCGAGGACGTGAAGAGCGCCCTCGAGGGTCGGGGAGTCCACGGGCTCACGGTGTCCGAGGCGTCCGGCTACGGCCGCCAGAAGGGCCACACCGAGGTCTACCGCGGTGCGGAGTACACCGTCGACCTGGTGCCGAAGGTCCGCCTGGAGGTCGTGGTGGAGGACGACGTCGCCGACACCGTCGTCGACGCGATCGTCGGCGCGGCGCAGACCGGCAAGATCGGCGACGGGAAGGTGTGGGTGATCCCGGTCGAGTCGATCGTCCGGGTCCGCACCGGCGAGCGCGGATCCGAGGCGCTGTAGCACCGCATGGGAGTGACTGCGCAGGCATACGCCTCCGCGCGAGAAGAGATCGCGCGTCGCCCCGGGCTATCCGGCCCGGGGCGACGCGCTGCTCTGACCGAGTTGACCGACGACTGGCTCGGCGGACTCTTCGCGGAGGCCACCGCGTCGACCGGAGAGCCCTTCTGCCTGGTCGCCGTGGGCGGGTACGGACGTGGCGAACTGGCCATGGGCAGTGACCTGGACCTGCTGCTGCTGCACAAGTCCGGTGCGCCCGAGGCGATGCGCGCCGCGGAGAAGCTCTGGTACCCGATCTGGGACAGCGGGGTGCGCCTCGACCACAGCGTGCGCACGGTGGGCGAGGCCAGGCGACTGGCGAGCGAGGACCTGAAGGTGGTCCTCGGCCTGCTCGACGCCCGCGTCGTCGCGGGCGACCCGACCCTGGCCGCGCAGTTGCGTGAGGCGGTGCTGTCGGACTGGCGGGCGATGGCGGAGCGACGGCTGCCCGAACTGCACGAGCTGGTGAGCGAGCGCCGGGAGAAGTTCGGCGAGGCCAGTCAGCTCCTCGAGCCCGACATCAAGGAGTCCTACGGCGGGCTGCGCGACGCGACGATCCTGGCCGGCGTGCGCGCCTCCTGGCTCACCGACGTCCCGCACGGCCCCTGGGGCGATTCCGTGCAGTTCCTTCTGGACGTGCGCGACGCCCTGCATCGGGTGACCGGACGCCCCGCTGACCGGCTGGTGATGCAGGACCAGGAGGCCGTTGCCGTCGAACTGGTGGGCGTGCCGGACGCCGACGCGCTGCTGCGCGCCGTGTACGAGAGCGCTCGGAGCATCGCCTACGTGAGCGACGTGACGTGGCACCGGGTCGACCGGCTCACCCGGAGCCGCCGGCGCACCGGATTCCGGCCGCTGCGGCGGCGTCCCGCGGCCCGGATGCCACTGACCGAAGGCGTCGTCATCCAGGACGGGGAGGCGGTCCTGGCGATGGAGGCCCAGCCCGTGCACGACGAGGGACTCGTCCTGCGCGCCGCAGCGGCGGCGGCCCAGGCCGGCCTGCTGCTGTCGCCGCACACCGTCGAGCGGCTGGCAGCCGATGGCCGGGAGCCCACCGTCCCCTGGTCGCGCTCCATCCGGGAGTCCTTCGTGGCCCTCCTCGGCGCGGGCCCGAGCACCGTGCCGGTGTGGGAGGCGCTCGACCAGGCCGGCCTGATCGAGCGACTGATCCCGGGCTGGGACGTCGTGCGCTCCGCACCCCAGCGCAATCCGCTGCACACGTACACGGTCGACCGACACCTGGTCGAGACGTGCGTGCATGCCAGCACCATGACCCGCAACGTCGACCGACCGGACCTGCTGCTGGTCGGCGCCCTGCTGCACGACATCGGCAAGGCGCGGGGCGGGGACCACAGTGAGGTGGGCGCCCGGATCGCGGTGACCCTGGCCGAGCGCATGGGCTTCGACCAGGACGACGTGGCGGTGATCGAGGCGCTCGTGCGTCACCACCTGCTGCTCCCGGACACCGCGACCCGTCGCGACCTCGAGGACCCGGAGGTCATCGAGACCGTCGCTGCCGCCTTGGGCAGCGTGGACGTCCTCGACCTCATGCACGAGCTCGTGGTGGCCGACTCCCTGGCCACCGGTCCCACCGTCAGCACCGACTGGCGCTTCACGCTGCTGAGCGACCTGGTCGAGCGGGTGCGTGCGAGCATGGCCGGCCGGCCCCTGCCGGAGCCGCCCGAGCTGAGCGAGCAGCAGCAGGTCGCCCTCGAGCAGCCGGGGGTCTGGGTGCTCATGGACACGCGCGAGTCGGCGAGCGTCGTCACGGTCGCGGCGCCCGACCGCCTGGGCCTGCTCGCCACGGTCGCCGGCGTCCTGTCGCTCAACCGCCTGCATGTGCTCGCCGCCCGCGTGCAGACCGTGGGCGGGCGCGCGGTCCAGGAGTGGACGGTGCGCCCCGCGTTCGGCGACCCGCCGGCCGTCGAGCAGCTCGGCGACGACATGCGACGGGCGATCGAGGGGACCTATGACGTGGCCGCCCGGCTCGCCCAGCGGGAGGCCGACTACGCCAAGGCGCCGCCGGGCGGCTACCCCGAGCCCGTGGTGACCGTGCTGGCCGACGGATCCCGGGGCATGACGGTCGTCGAGGTGCGTGCCCACGACGCCCCCGGACTGCTGTACCGGGTGGCCCGGGCCGTGGCCGCCGCGGATGCGTCCATCGTGGGTGCCAAGGTGGGCACCCTCGGTGCCGACGCCGTCGACGTGTTCTTCGTCACGGACGTGTCCGGCAACCCGCTCTCGGATGACCGCATGGCGGCGCTGAAGGTCACCGTGCTCTCCGCCCTCGCCTGATCCGTCCGCGGTCGCCTTGCTTCGCGACTGTCGGACGCTCAGAATCGTCATAGTTGCGAGGGAAGAGGTCGACCGTGGAGGCTGTCCGCGGCAGGACTGCCGCCGGGATCGCCCCGGAGGCCTTGGCACTGCTGGCGCTGAACGAACTGCCCCAGTCGAGCCTCCTCGTCTTCGACACCGAGTTCCGATATGTGGTGGCGCGCGGCCAGGCGCTCCGCAGGTACGGCTTCGAGCCCAGCATGATGGAGGGCCGGCTCGCGCCCGAGACCCTGCCGCCGGAGCGCTGGGCCATGTACTCGGACGCATACCGTCGGGCCATCGAGGGCGAGTCGACGGAGTTCACCATCAGCTCACCGGACGTGTCGGAGACCTACTCGGTCCGAGTCGCCCCCCTGCGCGACGCGACTGGCGCCATCGTGGGCGGGGTGAGCGTCGCCACCAACGTCAGTGCGGTCATCGCCGCGGAGTCGCAGTTCCGCCTGCTGGCCGACAACGCCATGGACGTCGTGCTGCTGACGGACCCCGAGGGCACCGTCTTGTGGGCGTCGCCGTCGGTCGAGGTGATCCTGGGACGCCGGGCCGATGACCTGGTCGGCACCAGCGCTGCCGGCATCGTGAACGCCCAAGATCTCGGTGCTGCGCGTCGCCGACGGGCTGAGACCCCGGGCATCGAGGACGATAGTGGGGTGTCGCGCATTCGGGCGGCAGACGGCAGCGAGCGATGGATGTCCTGGCGGGCGAGGGGCGTGCGGGGGGCGGACGGCTCGATGCAGCACGTCGTGGTGGCCCTGCGCGACGTCGAGAACGAGGTTCGGGCGAGTCAGGAACTCGCCGCCTCCGAGCTGCTGTTCCGCACCACCATGACCTCTGCCCCGATCGGCATGTTCCTCACCGAGCTGGACGGCACGATCATCCTCCCGAACGAGGCCATGTGCCTGCTGCTGATGCGGGAGCCGTCATGGCTGGTCGGCCGCCGGCTCGAGGATGTCGCGGATCCGGCCATGTGGGACGAGCTTGCGGAGTCACGCAACGAGGTCGCGGCCGGGGACATGGTCGAGCCATTGGTGGTGCGCCTCACGCGGGCGGACGGCGCGCACGTGTGGGTGCGGCGCGTGGCGTCCCTGATCCCGGCCATGCCCGGCCACTCGGCGCGGCTGCTCGTCCAGCTCGTCGACGTGACCGCCGAGCACTTCGAGGTCGAGGGCCTGAGCCATCGCGCCTTCCACGACGACCTCACCGGGCTCCGCAACCGCGCGTGGCTCGTGGACATGCTCGAGGTCGACCTGCGATCGGCGCTTCGCGACGCGACACCGGTGGGCGTGCTCATGGTCGATCTCGACGACTTCAAGATCGTGAACGACTCGCTGGGGCACGCGGCCGGCGACGAGGTGCTGGCGCAGGTCGGTGAGCGACTGTCGGCCGCCGTCCGCCCGCATGACCGCGTTGCCCGACTCGGCGGTGACGAGTTCGCGGTGGTCGCGCCGGACGTCCAGGACCCCCAGCGGCTTGAGGTGATGGCCCAGCGGATCATCGAGGAGCTCGGCCGGGACTTCTCGATTCACGGACACCGGCTGAGGGTGGGGGCGTCCGTCGGTATCGCCCTGTCGACCCGGACGTCCACCGTCGAGAGCCTCTTCCGGGACGCGGACGCCGCCCTGTTCCGGGCCAAGTTCGACGGCCGAGGACGCTGGCATTTCGCCGACGCGCACTTCCACCGCGAGGCGCTCGCCCGGATGAGCATCGAGGAGGAGCTGCGGCGCGCCATCATCCATCACGAGTTCGAGGTCTATTACCAGCCCATCGTTGCCCTGACGGACGGTCGCGTGGCGGGCTATGAGGCGCTGGTGCGCTGGCGGCACCCGGCACGGGGCCTGCTGCTGCCGGAGGAGTTCCTGCCGATCTCAGAGACGTCCGGCCTGATCGATCGTGTCGAGCAGCAGGTGCTCGAGGCGGTGTGCACCGTCATCGCGGGCTCGGGCGGACTGCCGGGACCCGTCAGCGTCAACGTGTCGGCGCCGCGGCTCAACGAGCCGCTGTGGGCCAGCACCTTCCAGGAGACCTTGGACCGGCACGGAATCGAGGCTCGGGCGCTGGCCATCGAGATCACCGAGCCGGTGGCCCTGGCGCTGTCGGAGTCCGCACGCGAGTCCCTGCGCGCCCTCAGTGAGCTCGGGCTTGGCCTGCACGTGGACGACTTCGGCACCGGGTTCTCGTCGCTCTCGCTGCTCCGGGACCTGCCGGTCACCGCGCTCAAGCTCGACACCAGCTTCGTCGGCGACCTTGCGCGCCCGACCAGTGCCGCCCAGTCGGTGTCCGCTGGACTGGCCGGGCTGGCCCGGGGAATGGGTGTCCTGGGCATTGCCGAGGGCGTGCAGGACGAGGAGCAGCACCGGATCCTGGTCGAGCACGGCTGGACGCACGGTCAAGGTCGGCTCTACGGAGCGCCGGCGCCGTGGGCTCCGCGGGAGTGAGCCTCGTCAGCGGAGGGCTGGGCCAGCCCCGTCCACTCGTCCGGTTAGTCTGACCTTCGTGTTCGCCACCCTCTCGGATCGTCTCGCCGCCACCTTCAAGGGCCTGCGCGGCAAGGGTCGGCTGTCCGAGGCCGATGTCGATGCAACCGTCCGTGAGATCCGCACCGCGCTCCTCGAGGCCGATGTCGCCCTGCCGGTGGTGCGCGAGTTCTGCGCGACCGTCAAGGAGCGATCGCTCTCCTCCGAGGTGACCGGCGCGCTCAACCCGGCGCAGCAGGTCGTCAAGATCGTGCACGACGAACTGGTGGGCGTGCTCGGTGGCGAGACCGCCCGGATCACGTTCGCGAAGACCGGCCCGACGGTGATCCTGCTCGCCGGCCTGCAGGGCGCCGGCAAGACCACGCTCGCCGGCAAGCTGGCCCTCCACCTCAAGGGCCAGGGCCACACGCCGATGCTGGTGGCCGCGGACCTGCAGCGACCCAATGCCGTCGACCAGTTGAAGGTCGTCGGGGACCGGGCCGGAGTTCCCGTGTTCGCGCCCGAGCCCGGCAACGGGGTCGGCGATCCCGTACGGGTGACTGCCGACGCCCGGGCGTTCGCGGAGGCGAAGCTCCACGACGTTGTCATCGTCGACACCGCCGGCCGGCTGGCGGTCGACGCGGACCTGATGAAGCAGCTGCGCGACGTCCGCGACGCGGTGCGCCCGGACCTCACCCTGCTGGTCGTCGACGCGATGATCGGCCAGGACGCCGTGCGCACGGCGGAGGAGTTCCAGTCCGGGGTCGGCTTCGACGCGGTCGTGCTGACCAAGCTGGACGGTGACGCCCGCGGCGGCGCGGCCCTCTCCGTCGTCAGCGTCACTGGGCGGCCGATCATGTTCGCCTCGGTCGGCGAGAAGCTCACCGACTTCGAGGCCTTCCACCCGGATCGGATGGCCTCCCGCATCCTCGACATGGGTGACGTGCTCACCCTGATCGAGCAGGCGGAGAAGGCCTTCGACGCCGACCAGGCCGAGCGGATGGCCCAGAAGGTGTCCGCGGGCGAGGACTTCACGCTCGACGACTTCCTCGAGCAGATGCAGGCCGTCAAGAAGATGGGCTCGCTCGGCAGCATCCTGAAGATGCTCCCCGGCATGGGCGACATGAAGGCGCAGCTCGACCAGATCGACGACCGCGAGCTCGACCGGGTCGCCGCGATCATCCAGTCGATGACGCCGGGGGAGCGGCAGGACCCCAAGATCCTCAACGGCTCCCGACGCACCCGCATCGCCCGTGGCTCGGGGTCCACCGTCAGCGACGTCAACGGCCTCATCGATCGGTTCACCCAGGCCCAGAAGATGATGAAGCAGATGGGCAAGGGCGGCATGCCCGGGATGCCGGGGATGCCGGGGATGCCCGGCTTCGGCGGCAGCAAGAAGTCCAAGGGCAAGATGGCCAAGGGCGGCAAGCCGGCCAAGGGCAAGTCGCGCAGCGGCAACCCGGCGCGGCGGGCCGCAGAAGCACGCGGAGAGCTGGCGGACGCGTCGTCCGACTCGATGCCACCCGACCTGACGCCGCCGGATCTCGGGTCACTGCCGCCCGAGCTCAAGAAACTCCTCGGGTCCTAGAGCGCGACGTGCGCGTCCTCGCCGTGTCGGACCTGCACTACCGGCTTCCCCACTTCGACTGGCTGGTGCGCGCCGCAGCCGACGTCGACGCGGTCGCCATCATCGGCGACCTGGCCGACGTGGTCAGCCCGGTGCCGATGGAGGCGCAGGTCGTGGTGCTCGAGCAGTACCTGCGGCGGCTGGCCGAGCACGCGCGGGTCCTCGTCACGTCGGGCAATCACGATCTCGACGGACCAGGGAGTCATGGTGAGCAGGTGGCCGGCTGGCTGCAGCGCCTCGACATCGAGGGCGTGACCGTCGACGGCCACGACCTCGACGTGGGCGACCTGCGGTTCACGCTGTGTCCCTGGTGGGACGGCCCGGCCTCCCGTGAGCTCGTCGACCGGCAACTCGACGATGCGGCGAGCGACCGGCCCGGAACCTGGGTGTGGCTCTACCACTCGCCGCCCGCCGGCACGGTGCTGTGCCGCGACGGCCGGCGTGAGTTCCCCGACCACGACCTCGCCGCCTGGATCGACCAGCACCGCCCGGACGTCGTGCTGTGCGGGCACATCCATCAGGCGCCCTGGCTGGACGGCGGCTCGTGGCACGACCGGCTCGGCGACACGTGGGTCTTCAATGCCGGCAAGCAGCGCAGCGGCCCGATCCCGGCCCATCTGACCCTCGACACCGAGACCGGCGAGGTGGAGTGGTTCGGCGTCTACTCGACGGAGCGGATCGCCCTGCGCGCTCCCTGAGCGACCTGCGTAGGTCAGTGGTCGTGGTCGCCCTCGGGGTCCCGGGCCGAGCCGGTCCGGGCCGCGGGGCCCTGGTGGTGCAGGAGGGTGTCGAGGATCGAGTCGACCATCCCGAAGTGCCCCTCGAGCTCGGCGAACTGGCCCTTGACGTCGACGAGGTACTGGGTCATCCGGTCGAGCCGGGCGGCCGTCATCTGGAGGACCGCAAGGGCCACCCCCGGCCGCTGTGTGAGGAAGGCGGTCGGGTCGGCGGCCACGTGGACCGTCACGTCGGTGGCGGCCCGCACGGTGGCGCTGGCCGGCTGGCCGAGGACCGCCGCCATCTCGCCGAAGACGGCGCCGGGCTGGTCGATCCGGGCGAAGGGGACGCCGTCGCGCTCGATGGTGACCTGACCGGCCGCGAGCACCAGCAGCCGCCCGGGGTCCGTGTCCTCCGCGATCAGGACGGTGCCGGCGGGCACTGTCTCCGTCGGGAGGTCGGCGCACATCTCCAGGAGTCCGGGCACCCGGTCATTCTGCCCGAGCGACCGGCCGCGGTCGGCGGCGGTCCCCGCGTCTGGCAGAATGGACGGGCTCAAGCCATCCGGCTGGCCCTCTACCCACCGGAACCGGCAGTCAGCAGGCCGATCAGGCGGACGTGTCCCCACGCGTGCGACTGGGAAGCCGCCCCCACACAACAGGAGATAAGCCACCCGTGGCCGTCAAGATCAAGTTGAAGCGCGTCGGAAAGATCCACGCGCCGCAGTACCGCGTCGTCATTGCCGACTCCCGCACGGCCCGCAACGGCCGCGCCATCGAGGAGATCGGCATCTACCAGCCGATGGACAACCCGAGCCTGATCCAGGTGGACTCGGATCGCATCCAGTACTGGCTGGGCGTCGGCGCGCAGCCGACCGAGGCCGTCATGGCGATCCTCAAGGTGACCGGCGACTGGCAGAAGTTCAAGGGCCTGCCGGGCGCCGAGGGCACCCTCGAGGTCGCTGCGCCGAAGGAGAGCAAGCTGGTGGCCTACGAGGCTGCCGTGCAGGCGGCGGCGAGTGAGCCCAAGTCGAAGCCCAAGCCCAAGCTCGAGCGGGTCGCCGAGGACGTGGTGGCCAAGGTCGAGGAGGTCGTGGAGGACGTCGTGCACGCCGTCGAGCACGCGGTCGAGGACGTGGTGGCCAAGGTCGAGGAGGTCGTGCACCCCGAGGCCCCGGCTGAGGAGCCTGCGGCTGAGGCCGCAGAGGCCCCCGCTGCCGAGCCCGAGGCCGCAGAGGCGCCCGCGGAGGCCGCTGAGGCGCCCGCGGAGTCCGCTGAGGCGAAGCCGGCTGAGGAGAACGCCTGATGCTCGAGGAGGCCCTCGGCCACCTGGTCCGGGGCATCGTCGACCATCCCGAGGATGTCGACGTCCGGATGCGCAACGGCCGCCGTGGCAAGTCGCTGGACGTTCGCGTGCACCCGGACGACATGGGTCGAGTGATCGGTCGTGGGGGTCGCACCGCGACCGCCCTGCGCACGGTCGTCACGGCCCTGAACGATGACCGGGCCGTGCGCATCGACTTCCTCGACGTCGCCGAGCGGTAGCCCCGTGCGCGTCGTCGTCGGACGCATCGGCCGCCCCCACGGCATTCGTGGCGAGGTGACGGTCGAGACCCGTACCGACGAGCCCGACGAGCGTTTCGCCCCGGGTGCCGTGCTGTCCGTCGACGGTCCAGTTCACGAACTGGTCGTCGAGCGGATGCACTGGCACTCGGGGCGTCTGCTTGTCACCTTCGACGGAGTGGCCGACCGCAACGAGGCCGAGGCGCTGCGCGGCCTGCTGCTGCACGTGGAGCGTGACGAAGCCGAGCAGCCCGCCGACCCCGATGAGTTCTACGACAGCTCGCTGGTGGGCTGTGCTGTCGAGCTGCTGGACGGCTCACCCGTCGGCGAGGTGGTCGAGGTGGTCCACCTGCCGGGGCAGGACCTGCTGGCGGTGCGCACGCCCGACGAACGTGACGTGCTCGTCCCGTTCGTCGAGGTGATGGTGCCCACCGTCGATGTGCCTGCGCGCCGCGTCGTCATCGACCCACCGCCCGGGCTGATCGAGGAACCGGCCCCCTGATGCGGATCGACGTCGTCTCGATCTTCCCGGACTATCTCGAGCCGCTGCGGCTCTCCCTCGTCGGCAAGGCCATCGACTCGGGGCTGCTGGACCTGCGCGTTCACGACCTGCGCGAGTTCACCCACGATCGGCACCGCACGGTCGACGACACCCCGTACGGCGGCGGGCCAGGCATGGTGATGAGCCCGGTGCCGTGGGGGGAGGCGCTGGACGCGGTGGCCGCGTCCGATCCCGACCGTCGTCCCCTGCTCGTCATCCCGACGCCGTCGGGGGAGCGGTTCGGGCAGCCGCTCGCGCACGCGTGGGCGGACGAGGAGTGGCTGGTGTTCGCATGCGGGCGGTACGAGGGCATCGACGGACGGGTGGCGGAGCACTACGCCGCCCACCCGGCCTGGGCCGGCGTGCGGGAGGTGTCGATCGGAGACTACGTGCTCGCCGGTGGCGAGGCGGCCGTGCTCGTCATGACCGAGGCGGTCGTGCGCCTGCTGCCGGGCGTCCTCGGCAACGCGGAGAGCGTCGCGGACGACTCGTTCGCGCCGGGTCGGATGGCGGACCTTGTCGAGGGCCCGGTCTACACGAAGCCGCCCGCGTGGCGCGGTCTCGAGGTGCCGGAGGTGCTGCTCAGCGGTCATCACGGTCGGATCGAGCAGTGGCGCCGGGAGCAGGCCGAGCAGCGCACCCAGTCCACCCGCTCGTAGCCCACTCTCAGATTTGCACCGCTTCCCGGTTCAAATCGGGTGCATATCGGGCATTTCGCCCCTGAAATGTCGATTTGGGCCGGGAAGCGGTGCAAATCTGACTAGGCGAGGGCGGAGTTGACGACCGCCCGGGCGTCGTCCTGGATTCGGGCGAGGTGCTCGGCGCCGAGGAAGGACTCCGCGTAGATCTTGTAGACGTCCTCGGTGCCCGACGGGCGCGCCGCGAACCAGCCGTTCTCGGTCACCACCTTCAGCCCGCCGATCGGCGCGCCGTTGCCGGGCGCGTGCGTCAGCCGCTCCGTGATCGGCTCGCCGGCCAGCTCGGTCGCCGTCACCTGCTCCGGCGACAGCGTGGCCAGGGCCGCCTTCTGCTCCCGGGTGGCCGGTGCGTCGATCCGCGCGTAGCTCGGTGAGCCGAACCGGTCGGTCAGGTCGGCATAGCGCTGCGACGGGGACTGGCCCGTGACGGCGAGGATCTCCGAGGCCAGCAGCGCGGCGATGATGCCGTCCTTGTCCGTCGTCCAGACGGATCCGTCGCGGCGCAGGAACGACGCCCCCGCGCTCTCCTCGCCCCCGAAGGCCACCGACCCGTCGATCAGCCCGGGCACGAACCACTTGAACCCGACCGGGACCTCCCACAGCCGCCGGCCGAGGTCGGCCACGACGCGGTCGATCATCGAGGAGCTCACCACCGTCTTGCCGATCGCGGCGTCCGAGGGCCAATGAGCCCGGTGAGCCAGCAGGTACTCGATGGCGACGGCCAGGAAGTGGTTGGGGTTCATGAGGCCGGCGTCGGGGGTGACGATCCCGTGCCGGTCGGAGTCCGCGTCGTTGCCGGTGGCGATGTCGAACGCGCTGCGCTTGTCGATGAGCGAGGCCATCGCGTAGGGCGACGAGCAGTCCATCCGGATCTTGCCGTCCCAGTCGAGGGTCATGAAGCGCCAGGTCGGGTCGACGGTCGGGTTCACCACCGTCAGGTCGAGGTTGTGCCGCTCCGCGATCGCACCCCAGTAGTCCACGCTCGCGCCACCGAGCGGATCCGCCCCGATGCGGATCCCGGCCGAGCGGATGGCATCGAGGTCGATGACGTTCGGGAGGTCGTCGACGTACTCCGCCAGGAAGTCGTGTCGACCCGTGGTGGCCGACGCGAACGCCTGCTCCAAGGTGAGGCGACGTACCCCGGCCAGGCGGGTGCCGAGGTACTCATTGGCCCGGTCCTGCACCCAGCCGGTGATGTCGCCGCCGGCAGGTCCGCCGTCCGGCGGGTTGTACTTGAAGCCGCCGTCCCGGGGCGGGTTGTGCGACGGGGTCACCACGATCCCGTCGGCGCGGCCCGGATCGTCGAGGGCGCGGCCGCGGTTGAACACGAGGATCGCGTGCGAGAGGGCCGGCGTGGGGGTGTAGCCGTCCCGGGAGTCGACGAGGGCCGTGACGCCGTTCGCCGCCAGCACCTCGAGGGCGGTGGTCCACGCGGGCTCGCTCAGCGCGTGGGTGTCACGGGCCAGGAACAACGGTCCGGCGATGCCCGCGAGCTTGCGGTGGTCGCAGATCGCCTGCGTCGTGGCGGCGATGTGGTCGTCGTTGAACGCGCCGTCCAGGGCCGAGCCGCGATGTCCGGACGTGCCGAACGCCACGCGCTGGCCGGGATCCGTCACGTCGGGGTGCACGGAGTAGTACGCGGTCACGAGGGCAGCGACGTCGACGAGGTCGGAGGCCAGGGCCGGCTGGCCCGCGCGGTCGTGCATGGTCATCAGACTCCCGGTGCGGTAGCGGAGGCTCCATCGTGGCAGAGGAGGCCTCCGGGACATGCGGTGATCGAGCAGACGGCCGGATATGGCAGAATTCTGGGGCCGCATCGATGGTGCTCTGCCACAGGGGACCCAACGCGAGCGGCCGGACGATTCTCACCCCACAACCGTGGGCGACCTGTGGCGCCTGCAGGAAGCGATACCGACATGAAGACCCTCGACGCAGTCGACGCGGCCTCCCTCAAGAACGACATCCCCGATTTCCGCGCCGGCGACACCCTCAAGGTGCACGTGCGTGTCATCGAAGGCAACAAGAGCCGCGTGCAGCTCTTCCAGGGCGTCGTGATCGCCCGCTCCGGTGCCGGCGTCAACGAGACGTTCACGGTCCGCAAGGTGTCCTACGGGGTGGGCGTGGAGCGCATCTTCCCGCTGCACACGCCGATCATCGAGAAGATCGAGCTGGTCAGCAAGGGCGACGTGCGCCGGGCCAAGCTGTACTACCTGCGCGAGCTCCGTGGCAAGAAGGCCAAGATCCGCGAGCGTCGCGAGACTCCCAAGTCCGAGGCCTGAGCCCCGTCGGGAGCCGACAGTCCGCCATGACCCCTGCGCGGCCCGACGAGGCCCACGCGAAACGTCGTGCGGCCTGGTGGGACATTCCGCTGACGATCGCGATCGCGATCGGCGTGGTGCTCCTGCTGACGACCTTCGTCGCCAAGCCCTTCTCGATCCCGTCGGGATCGATGGAGAACACCCTGGCGATCGGCGATCGGGTTCTGGTCAACCGCGTCGTGTACCACCTGCGTGACATCGAGCGGGGCGACGTGGTGGTCTTCGACGGCGCCGACTCGTTCGTGCCCGCGAGCGACGTGCCCCAGCGAAATCCGGTCAGCGGTGCTCTGACGTGGGTGGGCCAGTCGCTCGGCGTGATTCCGCCGGATTCCACCGACTTCATCAAGCGGGTGATCGGCGTGGGCGGCGACCGGGTGGTCTGCTGCGATGCGGACGGCCGGATCACGGTCAATGGCACGCCCCTCGAGGAGTCGGACTACCTGTATCCGGGCGACTCGCCGAGCTTCGATGAGTTCGACGTCGAGGTGCCGGACGGCATGCTGTGGGTCATGGGTGACCATCGCTCGAACTCCGCCGACTCGCGGGCCCACCTTGGGGACCCCGGTGGTGGGTTCGTGCCGGAGAGCAAGGTGGTCGGCCGCGCCATGACCGTGCTGTGGCCATTGACGCGCATCCAGGCGCTGGAGATCCCCGCTACCTTTGCGGACGTGGCCCCCACTCAGGAGGAGACGCCCTGATGGCCGTCTCCGCGCGCGACCCGCACCAGCAACTGCCCGAGCCCCCCGAGGGACGGGGACGGCACGCACGCGGACGCTCGCCCCGGCCGGAGCGCGTCGGCGTCGGCCGCTGGTTCGGCGAGACGGCCATCATCGTCGTCTCGGCGCTGATTCTCTCCGCCCTGGTCAGGGCGTTCCTGATCCAGGCGTTCTTCGTGCCCAGTGCGTCCATGGAGGACACCCTCCTCATCAGCGACCGCATCATCGCCGCCAAGATCACCACGTCGATGAGTGGCGTCAGCCGCGGCGAGGTCGTCGTGTTCAAGGACCCGGGCGGCTGGCTGCCCGATCCGCCGCCGCCCCCGGACGGCTTCCGCGGTGCCGTGCGCACCGGCCTCACCTTCATCGGACTGCTGCCGAGCGACAGCGGGAGCGACCTGGTGAAGCGGGTGGTCGGCATCGAGGGCGATCGCGTCGTGTGCTGCAACGCCGACGGGCAGATCGTGCTGAACGACGTCCCCCTGCTGGAGGACTACGTCAAGGGCCCGACGAACCAGGTGCAGTTCGACGTGGTCGTGCCGAAGGGCGGCGTCTTCGTCATGGGCGACAACCGGGGGGATTCGCGCGACTCGCGGTACCACCTCGAGGTCGACAGCGGCTCCGTGCCGGTCGACGACGTCGTGGGCCGCGTGGTCTCCGTCATCTGGCCGCTGAATCGGCTGGCGACCGTGCCGATCCCCGACATCTACGGCAATCCGCAGATCCAGCAGGGCGCCAAGGCCCCGTAGATGTCCGCCGGCTCGGTATCCCTACGCGTCGAAAGGCAGATGCTGCGCGCGGGCGCGGACCTGGTCTGTGGGGTCGATGAGGTCGGCCGCGGGGCGCTGTCAGGCCCGGTGACGGTCGGGATGGTCCTGGTCGACATGAGCGTGCGCCGCTCGCTCTCCGGTGTGAAGGACAGCAAGCTGCTCACGCCGGATGCGCGGGTGGCCCTGGTCCCGCGCATCCACCGCTGGGCGGTGGGGTGGGCGGTCGGGCATGCGACGCCGGCCGAGATCGACGAGATCGGGATCATCGGAGCGTTGCGCCAGGCGGGCATGCGTGCGCTCGCTGCCCTGCCCCGTCGGCCGGACGCCATCCTCCTCGACGGCTCCCACGACTGGCTGAGCCCGCCGGCGCAGAGCAGCCTGCTCGACGAGCCGGTCGAGCACGGGGATCTGCCGCCCGTGACGACCCGCGTGAAGGCCGACCTGGCGTGCGCGTCGGTCGCTGCGGCGAGCGTGATCGCCAAGACCGAGCGGGACGAGATCATGCGCGGGCTGTCAGCCGACCATCCGCACTACGGCTGGGCGGAGAACAAGGGCTATGCGAGCCCGGAGCACATCGAGGCGCTCCGCGCACACGGCCCGTGCCACCTGCACCGGCGGTCCTGGAGCCTGCCTTCGTGAGGTGAATCCCGCGTGCGCGCGGGTACCATCGGGGCATCGTCCGCGTGCCAGTCGGATGGGATCGGAAGATCAGCCAGGGGGGTCGGGATGGCGAGGACAGGTTCGCAGCCTGGGGGGAGCGACCTACGGCTGCCGGACATCGTCGACGTATCTCCGATCGCGACGGGGATCACCGCACTGGACGGCCGGTTCGTCCGCGTCAATCGTGCGTGTGCGGAGTTCTTCGCCCGTACGGAGGAGGAGATGCTCGGCCTGACCTGGCAGGACCTCACGGACGGATCCGCCCGCGAGGTGGAAGCGGATGAGGTCACCCGTCTCGTCACAGGTGAGATCGCGTCCTACCGGTTCTCCAAGAGGTTCGATTTCGGCGGCGGGCTGGTGCGTTGGGGCGACCTGCAGGTGAGCTGCCTCCGGGACGAGAACGGTGCGCCCGCCTTCCTGATGGGGCAGATCGTCGACGTCACCAAGCGTGAGGTCGCACTGCGGACCCTGGACGCCACGTTCGCCACCATGCTCGATCCGCATGCGCTGCTCGACGCGGTGCTCGACGACCACGGGACCCTCGTGGACGCGGTCTTCGCGAAGGTCAACGACGCGGGACTCCAGTACCTCCAGGCCGCAGCCGAGGACGTGCTGGGTCGCCGCGTCAGCGACGTGCTGGCGCCCGAAGGAGCCGCGGAGGTCATCCCCTGGTTCGCTGCCGCCTTCGCCCGCGGCTCGTTCGCACTCGACGAGGCGCCGATGCGACACTCCATGTACCCGGGACACCAGGTCCTGGAGATCCGTGCCGTCCGCGTGGACCACTCGATCAGCTTCACCTGGCGCAACATCACCGCGCGCCTCAGGGATGCGCAGGAGATCTCGGAGCGCGAGGCCGCCTACCGGCTGCTCGCCGACAACATCACCGACGTCATCATCCGCAGTGGTGCGGACGGCCGCATCGAGTACGTGTCGCCATCGGTCACGGCGACCTTGGGGTGGCAGCCCGAGGATCTCTACGGCATGTCCATGGCCGATCTCATCTGCCCCGACGACATGGACACGGTCCTGGTGGCACAGGGCGAGGCGGTGGCCAGCGGCAGCGACGAGGGACGGGCCATATTCCGGGCACGGACGGCTGGCGGCGGGTGGCGCTGGGTGAGTGACCACGGTCGGATCGTGCGGGACGCACAAGGGCTCTTCATCGGTGGCGTCGACTCGCTGCGTGACGCGGAGATCGAGCATGCGGCCTCGCAGGCGCGGGAGCGGCACAACGCGGAGCTGCGCGGCATCATCGACTCGCTCGTCGACCCCTGGGTGCAACTGACCGCGGTGCGCGATGACGCGGGCACGATCGTCGACTTCGTGTACACCGACGCGAACGAGGCGGCGTGCCGGCACAACCACGTCCAGCGATCGGTCCTGGTCGGCGCCAGGCTCCTGCAGCTCCTGCCCGAGCATGAGTCGTCCGGGATCTTCGCCCGCTACGTCTCCGTCGTCGAAACCGGCGTGTCCCTGGCGGAGAACGACGTGCCCTTCACCGATCCGTGGGACGGTCACGTCGGCTGGTTCGACAACCGGGCGGTCAAGGTCGGCGACGGGATCAGCCTGACCTGGCGGGATGTGTCGGACAGCTACCGCGCACGGCTGGCGCTCACCGACCAGGCCGAGCACGACCTCCTGACCGGTCTGGCGAATCGCCATCACCTTGAGAAGCGGCTCGCCCAGGTCGTCGCGGGCCAGCGTCGCATGGGCACGAAGGTCGCGGTGCTCTATCTCGACCTCGACCACTTCAAGGAGATCAACGACACCTTCGGACATGCCGTCGGCGACGGCGTGCTCACGTCGGTGGCGGCCAGGACGCGAAGCGCGGTCCGAGACGCCGACGTGGTGGCGCGGCTGGGCGGCGACGAGTTCGTGGTGGTCCTCGACGCCGTCCACAGCGTCCAGGATGCCCGGGCGATCGCGGAGAAGGTGGCCGTCGCGATCGGCGCACCGGTGCAGGTGGGTGCGATGACGCTGGAGCCGGAGGTCAGCATCGGCGTGGCCATGGTGCGGGCCGGCGACGGTCCCGAGGAGGCGCTCGCGGCAGCAGATCGGGCGATGTATGAGGCCAAGCGGCTGGGCCGCAACCGCGTCGTCGTGTCTGGGGAGGACTGACGTGGCGGACGACCGGCGCGAGACGCTCGACGACTTCATCACCCCCCTGCGCGTCGAGCCGGGTCGGCATGTCGTGCTGTCCCGGGACTTCGACCCCGGCTACACCAACGGCCTGGTCGAGAAGGACGACGGACCGGAATGGCTCGAGCGCGGCGTGCGCCTGATGTCCGAGTACCAGGAACGGCTCGCCGCCCAGGACAGCTACGCCCTGCTGCTCTGCCTGCAGGCGCTGGACGCCGCCGGCAAGGACGGCACCATCCGGCACGTCATGAGCGGCGTGAATCCGCAGGGCGTGCGAGTGACGTCCTTCAAGGCGCCGTCGGCCGAGGAGCTCGACCACGACTACCTGTGGCGGACTGCGCGTCAGCTGCCGGCCCGTGGCGAGATCGGCATCTTCAACCGGTCCCACTACGAGGAGGTGCTGGTCGTCCGAGTCCACCCGGAGTTCCTCGCACGCCAGCGGCTGCCGGGGGACACGTCCGGGTCCGGCTTCTGGAAACGGCGCTACCGGGAGATCAATGACTGGGAGCACTACCTCGTCGACAACGGCATCGTCGTCGTCAAGGTGTTCCTCAATCTGTCCAAGGACGAGCAGCGGCGCCGGTTCCTCGATCGAATCGACGAGCCGGACAAGAACTGGAAGTTCTCGATGGCGGACGCGGCGGAGCGGCAGCACTGGGATGCGTACCAGGAGGCCTACTCGGAGATGCTGTCGCACACCAGCACGGAGTGGGCCCCGTGGTACGTCGTCCCGGCCGACCACAAGTGGTTCGCGCGGATCTGCGTCTCCGCGATCATGGCCAGGACGCTGATGGGCATCGACCCGCAGTACCCGGTCCTCGACGACGAGGCGCTCGCCGGACTGGCCCGAGTCAAGGACGACCTGCTCGCCGAACCCGACTGACGCACCACCACCCCCGTCGAGCGTGGAGCTCAGGCGCGACACGCCGGGCGTTCACGCCTGAGCTCCACGCTCGACGGGGGGATGGGTCGTGCACAGGCGCGGCCTCGGCGGTCGGCGCTCCACAGTCGGCCTCCGCCGGCTGCCCCCGGCCGCGCCACGTCGCCACGCTGGCCGCGGAGGTGACGCCATGCGGGCAAAGGATGCCCTGGGCCGCCACGGGGAGCAGTTGGCGGCGGAGTACCTGACGCGACGGGGGCTGACCATCCTGGCGCGGAACTGGCGGTGCGGAGCGGGTGAGCTCGACATCATCGCCCGCGACGGGCCGGCCCTGGTCGTCGTCGAGGTCAAGACCCGACGCACCGCCGCCTACGGCAGTCCCTTGGACGCCGTGGGACCCCGGAAGGTCCGGCGGCTGCGGGAACTGGCCCTGCGCTGGCTCGACGAGCAGCAGGTGCATGCGCCGGAGATCCGGTTCGACGTCGTGGGCATCGTCCAGCCGCCGGAAGGCCGCCCGGTCCTGACGTACCTGAGGGGGGTGGCCTGAGATGGCGCTGGCCCGCGTCACGGGTGCGGTAGTGGCCGGGGTGGCCGGCGCGCTCGTGCAGGTGGAGGTCGACATCTCCGACGGACTGCCCAGCGTGGGGCTGGTCGGCCTGCCCGACACGACCGTGGGCGAGGCCAGGCTGCGTGCGCGATGCGCCGTGGCCAGCGTCGGCGGCCAGTGGCCGAACCGCCGGATCACCATCAGCCTGACGCCGGCGGAGGTGCGCAAGAACGGGGCCGGCCTCGACCTGCCGATGGCGATCGCGGTGCTGGCTGCCGCGCAGCAGGTGCCCCAGGACCGCCTCGGCGGCACCGTCTTCACCGGCGAGCTGGGTCTCGACGGCCGACTGCGCTCGGCCCGCGGCGCGCTGCCCGGCGCCCTGGCCGCCCGAGCCGCCGGCATGCCGATCCTGGTGGCCCCGCGGGACGCCGGACCGGAGCTGACTCGGCTGACCGGGATCCGGATCCTGCTCGCCGACGGGCTCAAGGACGTGCTCGACTGGCTCTGCGATCCGGATCATCCCGGCCTGGACGGTCCGGCCGCCGATGCGCCGCAGCCGGCATCCGCACGCGGCCCCGATCTCAGCGACGTCCGTGGCCATTCGTACGGGCGGCTGGCGCTCGAGGTCGCTGCTGCCGGCGGCCACCACCTCGCCTTCGTGGGACCCCCGGGGGTCGGAAAGACCCTGCTCGCCGAACGGCTGCCGGGACTGCTCGACGATCTCGGCGACGAACAGGCCCTCGAGGTCGCCTGCCTGCACTCCGTGGCCGGTCTGGCCCGCGCCGACGACCTCTACCGTCGGCCGCCGGCGCAGGCACCGCACCATTCCGCATCCGGGGCGGCCGTCCTCGGCGCGGTCCGGGGGGCCCGGGTGGCTCCCGGTGCGGTGACCCTCGCGCATCACGGCGTCCTCATCCTCGACGAGGCCCCGGAGTTCGCCCGGCCCGCGCTGGAGGGCCTTCGGCAGTCGCTCGAGTCGGGAACCATCGGCTTGGACCGCGCGGGCTGGTCCGGCCGGCTGCCGGCCCGCTTCCAGTTGGTCATCACCGCCAACCCCTGCCCCTGTGGGCAGCGGGTGGGCCGGGGAGTCGGCTGCTCGTGCTCGCCCGCGGCGGTGCGCCGATACGCAGCGCGGCTCTCGGGACCGCTGGTCGACCGGATCGACCTGCGGCTGAGCGTGAGCCGGCCACCGGACGCCGAGCTCGGCTCGTCGGCGCCCGCCGAGGCGACGGCCGACGTGCGCGCACGGGTGGCCGCCGCTCGGGAGCGCGGCCGGCACCGCCTGCGCGGTCGGCCGTGGTCGACCAACGCCTCCGTCCCGACCGGCGAGCTCCGGCGGCACTGGCTGCCCGACATCGGGGGACAGGAGATGCTGCACGAGATCGAGCGCCGCTCCGCCAACCTCCGCGGCCCGGATCGGGTGCTGCGCGTCGCGTGGACCCTCAGCGACCTCGCCGGGCGGGACCGACCCGGTCGCGACGAGATCGCGGCGGCAGCGGGGCTGCGGGGCGCGTCGCTCGGGTGGGCGGCATGAGTGTCGCCACGGACGAGTCCGATCGGGACGCCCTCATCCGACTGGCCCACTGCCTGGAGCCGGGTGATGAGGGTGCGGGCGCCCGCCTGATCCGCTGGGGTCCGGCGGACTTGCTCGAACGGATCACGGCCGGGCGCTCCGGCCTCCCGAACGAGGACGCGCTGCGACTGCGACTGCTCGGCCAGCACGCGGACGCCGTGGAGGGCGCTGCCGAGCGCGCGGGAGCGCGCATCGTCACGAGGGTGGACCGCGAGTGGCCGACGCAACTGGCGGCGCTGGGACCGGCCACCCCGCTCGCCCTGTGGGTGGCGGGGGTCGGCGACCTGCGACTGCTGGCGCTGCGGTCGGTGGCCGTCGTCGGTGCGCGGGCGTGCACCGGATACGGCGAGGAGACCGCCCGGTCCTGGGCGGCTGAGCTGGCCGCGGCTCAGTGGACGGTCGTCTCCGGCGCGGCGTTCGGCATCGACGCCGCTGCCCATCGAGGTGCGCTGGCAGCCGACGGCACCACCATTGCCGTGGTCGCCGGCGGTGTGGACGTGCCCTACCCGCGGGCGCATGCGCCGCTTCTGGACGCGATCCTGGACAGCGGCGCGATCGTCAGCGAGTCGCCGCCTGGGGAGGCGGTGCGACGTCATCGGTTCCTCACCCGCAACCGGATCATCGCGGCGCTCGGCCGGGCCACCGTGGTCGTCGAGGCGGCGACCCGGTCGGGTGCGGCGGCGACGGCACGGGATGCCGCGGCACTGAACCGTCCGGTGCTGGCCGTCCCGGGTCCGGTCAGCTCGCCCGCATCGTCCGGCTGTCACCGGATGATCCAGGACGGCGATGCCATCCTCGCGGCGGAACTGGCGGACGTGCTGGCGGCCCTCGACCTCGGGGCGGCGGCGGCCGGGTCCCCGTCACCGGCGACGACCGGCCGCGCGGGCGATCGCGATGCGCTGGCCGAGCGGGAGCGGCTCATCCTCGATGCGGTACCCGGACGCGGCTCGATCGGACTCGATGCCCTCATCGCGGCGGCCGGGCTGTCGAGCAGCCAGCTGCTCGCGGGCGTCGGTGTGCTCACGGCGACGGGCTGGCTGACACAGGTCGACGATGGTTGGCGGCTGGCCCGCCGCTGATGCGACCGACGGTCGTGGCCCGCGCGCCTCACCCGCCTGCGGAGCCCGGCTTGCGACCATGGGGGCATGACATCGGCGGCGAGCGAGGAGCCTGTTCGCCTCCCCGCGCCGATGGTCGACGCCCATGACCGATTCCTCGATCACCTGCGGGACGAGCGCGGCGTCAGCGCCCACACCGTGCGCGCGTATGCCGGCGACGTGGCCGACCTGATCGCCTACTGCGCGGACCACGGCGCCGACCAGCCCGCGGGGATCACCCTCGCCCAGCTGCGCGGCTGGCTCGCCCTGCAGAGCCGGAACGGCCTGGCCCGCGCCACCCTGGCCCGCCGGGCCGCATCGGCCCGGGCCTTCACCGCGTGGTGCGCGCGACGGGGACTCAGCGACACGGATGCCGGTGAGCGCCTCACCAGCCCGGCCGTCAGCCGCACGCTGCCCGTCGTGCTCTCGGTGCCGGAGGCCACCGCCCTGATGGAGCACGCCGCCGTCGCAGCCGACGACGGGTCGCCGCTGGCTGCTCGCGACCGGGCGATGGCGGAGCTGCTGTACGCGACCGGGATCCGGGTGTCGGAACTGTGCGCCGCCGATATGGGCGACGTCGACCGGCAGCGCCGGACCGTGCGCGTGCTCGGCAAGGGCGGCAAGGAACGAGTGGTGCCCTACGGCGCTCCGGCGGACGAGGCACTCGCCGCGTGGCTCGACCTCCGCCCGCGCCTCGTGCAGCAGAACTCGGGAGCCGCCCTGTTCCTCGGGGCGCGGGGATCCCGCGTGGACCCTCGGGCGGTCCGCTCGGCTGTCCACCGGCTCACGCGGGCAGCCGGTGTCAGCGACCTGGCCCCGCACGGGCTGCGGCACTCCGCGGCGACCCACGTCCTCGAGGGCGGGGCAGACCTGCGGACCGTGCAGGAACTGCTCGGCCACGCCACCTTGGCCACGACCCAGCGCTACACGCACGTCTCCGTCGAACGGCTGCGTGCGACGTACGCGCAGGCGCACCCACGCGCTACCGGCGATCCGGCCTGAGCACGGCGGGACGGCGCCCGAGCAGCGAGAGCGGGTCGGCGTAGCCGGTGGGCCCGATCAGGCCCAGGTGCAGGCATCCGGTCCCGGCGCCGCAATGACCCGGGTCCCGGGCCAACCTCCCGATCACGGCCCCCGGCGCCACCGCCGTGCCCGCGAGCAGGGTCGTGGTCACCGGCTGGTACGTCAGCCGCCGCCCGTCACCGAGCAGCAGGGTCACCACCGGCCTGCCGGCGACCGCGCCGGCGAATCCGATCCGGCCCGCCAGGACGGCGCGCACGGGCTCTCCCACCTCGGCCGCGAGGTCGATGCCGCGATGTCCGGCCGCCCAGGGCGCGGCCGGCGGCCGGTATCCGGACAGCAGGGCGCGGGAGGCGACCGGCCAGGTCCCGTCGTCCGTGGCCGCCCGTGCGGGGCCGGTACTCGCAGCGACCGCCACGGTGGCGGCGACGAGCAGCAGCGCGGAGGCGGACGGGAAGCGCATGCCCGCAGCCTGGCGCTGCTCGAGCCGAACCGGTAGGCGGCCGACGGGGGTGGGGAGGGCTGCCGGGCCTGGCGGGAGGCTGTGGACGGAGCATGGTCCCCGAGCAAGTACCATGGGGGCACCCAATCGGGCGTTTCGGCGGCCGATCGGGAATTCGCATGACCCGTCACGCGCAGCGAGTGCGCGCCGGACGCCGGTCGGTCCCCCCGGGGAGTCGGCTTCCGGGGGTCGTCAGGGGTATCGAGCACCCGCTCGGCACCGACAACCGACCAAGCGTCGTGCCCGATGGGCCGGCGCGAACAGGAGTGCACCCATGGCCGTCGTGACCATGCGCCAGCTGCTCGAGAGCGGTGTCCATTTCGGGCATCAGACCCGCCGATGGAACCCGAAGATGAAGCGCTTCATCTTCACCGAGCGCAACGGCATCTACATCATCGATCTGCAGCAGTCGCTGTCCTACATCGATCGCGCCTACGAGTTCGTCAAGGAGACCGTCGCCCACGGCGGCTCCGTGATGTTCGTCGGCACGAAGAAGCAGGCCCAGGAGGCGATCGCCGAGCAGGCCACCCGCGTGGGCATGCCCTACGTCAATCAGCGGTGGCTCGGCGGCATGCTGACCAACTTCCAGACCGTGCACAAGCGCCTGCAGCGCCTCAAGGAGCTCGAGGAGATCGACTTCGACGACGTTGCCGGCTCCGGCCTGACCAAGAAGGAGCTGCTCGTCCTGCGCCGCGAGAAGGAGAAGCTCGAGCGCACCCTCGGCGGCATCCGCGACATGGCCAAGGTGCCCAGCGCGGTGTGGATCGTCGACACCAAGAAGGAGCACATCGCCGTCGGCGAGGCGCGCAAGCTGAAGATCCCCGTGATCGCCGTGCTCGACACCAACTGCGATCCCGACGAGGTCGACTTCCCGATCCCGGGCAACGACGACGCCATCCGGTCCGTCGCCCTGCTCACCCGCGTGATCGCCGATGCCGTCGCTGACGGCCTGATGGCCCGCGCGAGCGGCGGCGTCACCGGCGCCACGGCCGAGGAGCCCCTCGCCGAGTGGGAGCGCGAGCTCCTCGCCGGCGCAGAGGCGACCGCCGAGACCCCGGCGGCAGACGCTCCGGTGGCCGAGGCGGCAGCCGACGCTGCTGTTGCCGAGGTTGCCGAGGTTGCCGTCGCGGTGGCCCCGGCCGCCGAGACGGTGGTCGAGGAGACCGTCGTCGAGCAGGCGCCCGCCGAATAGCCCGTCGAGTCGGGTTCGGGGGCCTCGGCGCCCGGACCCGACTACGCGCACGGCCGAGGGCCGGCGTGACCATGACCACGAACACGACTAGAACGAGGAACAGGAAGAACGATGGCGACCATTTCCGCCGCTGACGTCAAGAAGCTCCGCGACCTCACGTCCGCGGGCATGATGGAGTGCAAGAAGGCCCTCGAGGAGGCTGACGGAGACTTCGACAAGGCTGTCGATCTGCTGCGTATCTCGGGTGCCGCCAAGGCCGCCAAGCGCGGCGCCGAGCGCGAGGCGTCCAACGGCCTGGTGGCCGCGGACGGCAACGCGCTCGTCGAGGTCCTCTGCGAGACCGACTTCGTCGCCAAGAACGCCGACTTCCTCGCCCTCGCGGGCGAGATCGCGGCCGTCACCAACGCCGGCCAGCTCACCGATCGCGACGCCGTGCTGGCCGCGACGCTGCCCGACGGCCGGACCGTCGAGGCCGCGACCACGGAGATGGCCGGTGTCATCGGCGAGAAGATCGAGCTCGGCCGCGTGGCCGTGCTCGACGGCGACGTCGCCGTCTACCTGCACCACCGCGCCTCAGACCTGCCCCCGCAGGTCGGCGTGATCGTCGAGTACTCGGGTGACGTCGAGGCTGCCCGTGGCGCCGCGATGCAGATTGCGGCCATGCGCCCGCAGTTCCTCACTCGTGAGGACGTGCCGGCCGACGTGGTCGAGAACGAGCGCCGCATCGCCGAGGCGACCGCGAAGGAGGAGGGCAAGCCCGAGCAGGCCATGCCCAAGATCGTCGAGGGTCGCGTGAACTCGTTCTTCAAGGACAACGTCCTGCTGGAGCAGCCGAGCGTTGTCGACAACAAGAAGACGGTCGCGCAGGTCCTCGCGGACGCAGGCACATCGGTCACCGGGTTCGCCCGGTTCGAGCCCGGGCAGGCCTGAGCACGGACATACTGGGCGGCGTCGATCGGTTCTGACAGGGAGGACATCATGACCCCAGCAGGATCGACCGGCGCCGTTCAGCCGTCCTTGGAGGGCACGCTCGACACCTGGCTCGAGGCGCCGGAGGGCGGCTGGCACCGGGTGCTCCTGAAGCTGTCCGGTGAGGCGTTCGCCGGTGGCCAGGGGCTCGGCGTCGATCCCGACGTCGTGGCCAGCATCGCCGCCCAGATCGCCGACGTGGTGCGCACCGGCGTCGAGGTGGCCGTGGTGATCGGCGGCGGCAACTACTTCCGCGGTGCGGTGCTCTCCGAGCGGGGGATGGACCGGGCGCGGGCCGACTACATCGGCATGCTCGGCACGGTGATGAACTGCCTGGCCCTGCAGGACTTCTGCGAGAAGGCCGGCGTCGAGACCCGCGTGCAGACCGCCATCACGATGGGGCAGGTCGCGGAGCCGTACGTGCCCCGGCGGGCGATCCGACATCTCGAGAAGGGCCGAGTGGTCATCTTCGGCGCGGGCCTCGGGGCGCCGTACTTCTCGACCGACACCACCGCCGCGCAGCGGGCACTCGAGATCGGCGCCGAGGTCGTCCTGATGGCCAAGGGCGTCGACGGCGTGTACGACTCCGACCCGCGTACGAACCCGGACGCGAAGCGGTTCGATCACCTGACGCCGGCCGAGGTCCTCAACCGCGGGCTCAAGGTGGCCGACGCCACCGCCATCAGCCTGTGCCAGGACAACGACCTGCCGATCGTCGTCTTCAATCTCCTGGTCGAAGGCAACATCGCCCGGGCCGTTCGGGGCGAGCGGATCGGGACGCTAGTCTCGACGGACAACTAGTGGGACAGGAGCCGCAGTGAGCGAGCAGATCGACGTGATCCTCCTCGACGCCGAGGAGAAGATGGACAAGGCCATCGCGGTCGCGCGCGAGGACTTCAGCACCATCCGGACCGGTCGCGCCACGTCGGCCATGTTCAGCAAGGTGCTGGTCGAGTACTACGGCACGCCGACTCCGGTGAACCAGCTGGCCTCCATCACGATCCCCGAGGCGCGGTCGATCCTCATCACGCCGTACGACAAGAGCTCGATGGCGGCGATCGAGAAGGCACTGCGCGACAGCGATCTCGGGGTCAACCCGAACAACGACGGCGCCGTCATCCGCGTGAACCTGCCGCAGCTCACCGAGGAGCGTCGCAAGGAGTACATCAAGGTCGCCAAGCACAAGGCCGAGGACGCCCGGGTCTCGGTGCGCAACGTGCGTCGGCACGCGAAGGACGCCCTCGACAAGCTGGTCAAGGACGGCGAGGTGGGCGAGGACGACGTCCGTCGGGCCGAGAAGCACCTCGACGACGTGACGCACAAGCACGTCGAGCACATCGACGACATCCTGAAGCACAAAGAAGCCGAACTGCTCGAGGTCTGAGCGCCCCGTGCCCTCCCGCCATCCCCATGACTGAGCCGAACCCGGAGACTGAGCCGAAGTCCCGGGCCGGACGCAACCTCCCGGCAGCCATCGCGTCCGGGGTCGTCCTGGCGATCGTCGTCATCCTGAGCCTGGTCTTCGTCAAGTGGCTGTTCATGGCGGTCGTGATCGCCACGATGCTGGTCGCGGTCTACGAGGTGATCGCCGCCTTCGCCCACGCCGGCATCCGGATCGCTCGGACACCGGCCTACGCGGCCACCGTCGCGGTGCCCGCGCTGGCCTACGTCTGGGGTCCGGTCGCGCTCATCGCGGCGACGGGAGTGGCGATCCTGGCCGCGATGATCTGGCGGATCCGTCGCGGCTACGAGGGATACGTCCGCGATGCCGCGGCGAGCGTCTTCACGATCGTGTACCTGCCGTTCATGGCCGGCTTCCTGGCGATGACGCTGTCCGCCGACAACGGCCCGCAGCGCGTCATCGTGTTCATCCTGCTGACCGTCTCCAACGACATCGGCGGGTACGCCGCCGGCGTGCTGTTCGGCAAGCACCCGATCGCTCCGCAGATCAGCCCCAAGAAGTCGTGGGAGGGCTTCGCCGGTTCCGTCCTCCTGCAGGGCGTGGTCGGCGCCCTGTGCTGGGCCTTCATCTTCGATGCGCCGTGGTGGCAGGGCGTCATCGCCGGGCTCGTGATGACGGTCACCGCGACCGCCGGGGACTTCGCCGAGAGCGCGATCAAGCGCGACCTCGGGGTCAAGGACATGGGCACCTTCCTGCCGGGGCACGGCGGCATGATGGATCGCTTCGACTCCCTGATCCCCAATGCCTTCACCTCGTGGGCGCTCTTCACGCTGTTCCTCGGCAGCGGCACGGGAGGGTGAGCGGATGCCTGAGCCCGGTGAGCTGGTCTTCGAGTCGCCGCGACGGGGCAAGCCCCCGACGCACCTGCTCGACCTGACGTCCGAGGAGCGCCGGGCGGCGGTGGTCGACCTGGGCCTGCCCGCCTTCCGTGCCGACCAGGTCTCCCGTCACGTGCTGGCGCGGCACGAGGACGACCCCGCGACGTGGACGGACCTGCCGGAGCCGGTGCGGGAACTGGTGTCCGACCGGCTGCTGCCCCGTCTCCTGACGCCGGTGCGCGTCATCGACTGCGACAACGGCACGACCGTGAAGACCGTGTGGCGGCTGCACGACGGCGCCCTCGTCGAGAGCGTCCTCATGCGCTACCCGGATCGGGTCACGATGTGCATCTCCTCCCAGGCCGGCTGCGGCATGAACTGCCCGTTCTGCGCCACCGGGCAGGCGGGGCTGACCCGCAACCTGTCGACCGCCGAGATCGTCGAGCAGGTCCTCGCAGGGGCGCGCGCACTGGACCGCGGCGAGGTGACGGGGGGTCCCGGCCGGGTGTCCAACGTCGTGTTCATGGGCATGGGGGAGCCGTTGGCCAACTACCGCGCAGTGGTCGGGGCAGTGCGACGACTCGTCGAGCCGGTGCCAGCCGGCCTGGGGATGAGCGCCCGCGGCATCACGGTGTCGACGGTCGGCCTGGTGCCCCGGATCCGGGAGCTGGCGACCGAGGGGCTGCCGGTCACTCTGGCTGTCTCACTGCACGCCCCCGATGACCGGCTGCGCGACACCCTCGTCCCGGTGAACACCCGTTGGCCGGTGGCGGAGGTGCTTGACGCGGCCTGGGCGTACGCCGACACGACCCACCGCCGAGTGAGCATCGAGTATGCGCTCATCAAGGACGTCAACGACCAGGCGTGGCGGGCCGAGCTGCTCGCGGACCTGCTCGTCGGCCACCTGGTGCACGTCAACCTGATCCCGCTCAACCCGACGCCGGGGTCCAAGTGGACGGCGTCGCGACCGGAGGACGAGCGCACCTTCGTGCGCATCCTCGAACGCCGCGGCGTGCCCGTCACGGTGCGGGACACCCGGGGCCGCGAGATCGACGGGGCCTGCGGCCAGTTGGCGGCCACCGTCTGACGCGCGCCTCGCCGCACCGGGATTTCCGGGGCAGCAGTGGCAGACTGCGGAGCGTGACGGATGCCACCTCTCCGGTTCCCATGCCCGTAACCGGCAAGCGGCCGAGCCGACGCGAACTGGTGCTCGCGCTCGCGGGCTCAGCCATCCGGATCGCCTCGGGCGGGCTGGTCATCATCCTCATGCTGTGGCTGGTGCCGGACGCTCCCGACGCGCGCTTCGTGGTGCCGTTGTCGATGGCTGTGGTCGCGACGGCGGCGTACGTATGGTTCTTCATGCGTGAGGTCAAGAAGATCACTCGCGCCAAGTACCCATCGCTCGCGGCAGCCGAGGCGCTGGTGCTGGTGGCGGCCATGTTCCTCGCCATCTTCGCCATCTTCTACGTGCTCATCTCGCTGCACGACCCGTCGGCGTTCACCGAGGAGCTCACGTCCTTCTCCGGCTACTACTTCGCACTGACCGTGCTCTCGACCGTCGGCTTCGGCGACATCACGCCGGTGACGACCGGGGCGAGATCGGTCGCGATGGTCCAGATGGCCCTGGACCTGGTGTTCATCGCGGTGGTGTTCCGGGTGATCAGTTCGACCGCGCGTCGGGCATTGGAGATGCGTCGCGAGGCCGCGACTGAATAGCCGGTATACGGACACCACCCCCGGAATACGGATGCCCCCGATCGACCCGCGCTCGGCTGCGCGAGCATGAAGGCATGGCCGTCTCCCTGGATACCCCCGCCCGCCCCACTGTCGTGCAGGAGTCCCCGACCCTGATCGTGGTGGCCAACCGGCTCCCGATCGAGTCGGTCGGCGAGGGTTCGGACGTCCAGTGGCAGCGGTCTCCGGGCGGCCTGGTGAGCGCACTCGAACCCGCGCTGCAGGGCTCCCGCGCGGCGTGGATCGGCTGGAGCGGCCGACTGAGCGCGGATGGCGCGCCGACGGCTGGGCTGCCCCACGAACTGGACGGGCTGGCCATCGACGAGGTCCCGCTGTCGGAGGTCGACGTCCGTGACTACTACGAAGGCTTCGCCAACGGCGCCATCTGGCCGCTGTACCACGACGCGGTCGTCGCCCCCGTCTACCACCGTCACGAGTTCGAGCGCTACGTCGACGTGAACCGGCGGTTCGCCGACGTCGTGGCGGCCGCAGCGCCTCGCGGCGCAACCGTGTGGGTGCACGACTACCAGCTGCAGCTGGTCCCGCGCCTGCTCCGCGAGCGGCGCCCTGACCTGCGCATCGGCTTCTTCCTGCACATCCCCTTCCCGCCGGTCGAGCTCTTCTCCCAGCTGCCGTGGCGGCGGCAGATCCTGGAGGGCCTCCTCGGTGCCGACCTGGTCGGGTTCCAGACCGTCGGCGGGGCGCAGAACTTCCTGGCCGCGATCCGGCGACTGCTGGCACTGCGGCCGGGCGGTGACCGCGTCGAGGTGCCCGAGACGTCCGGCTATCGCACCGTCCGCGTCGGCAGCTTCCCGATCGGCATCGATGCTGCGACGTTCGATGCGCTGGCCCGGATGCCGGAGATCCGGGCCCGTGCGCGCGAGATCCGTCAGGAACTCGGCGACTACCCGCTGGTCTTCCTCGGTGTCGATCGACTCGACTACACCAAGGGCATCGACATCCGGCTGCGCGCCTTCGGTGAGGCGATGCAGGACGGCATCCTCGATCCGATGCAGGTGACCATGCTGCAGATGGCCATGCCGAGCCGGGAGAACGTCGAGGAGTACCGGCGCATCCGTGACGATGTCGAGCTGCTGGTCGGACGGATCAACGGTGACCTGGGGCGGGTGGGGGACCCGGCGATCCACTACCTGCGCCAGCCGATCGCGCGGGACGAGCTCGTCGCTATGTACGTGGCCGCGGACGTGCTGCTCGTGACCCCCTTCCGGGACGGCATGAACCTGGTCGTCAAGGAGTACATCGCCTGCCGCACGGAGGGCACCGGAGCCGTCGTCCTGAGCGAGTTCACCGGGGCGGCGCACCAGCTGCCAGACGCCTTCCTGGTCAACCCTTTCGACCTCGACCAGGTGAAGCGCACGCTCGGGGCGGTCTCGCGCGCCACACCCGAGGAGCTCCAGGAGCGGATGGAGACGCTGCGGGCCAACGTGTTCGAGCAGGACGTCGACCGCTGGGCGCGTCGCTTCCTCGCGACCCTGACCGGCATCGCCGCGTGAGCTGCACCCGACGACCGCACCCTGTCGAGGCTGGCCGGCGCGGATCGGCTGCTCGTGTGCTGCGACTTCGACGGGACGCTGTCGCACCTCGTCGACGACCCCGGCGCTGCTCGGCCGGTCCCGGGGGCGGTCGAGGTCCTGGACCGGCTCGGCACGCTGCCGAACACCGACGGCGGCCGTCCTCTCCGGACGATCCCTGGAGGCGCTGCGCGCGCTGTCCGGGCCTGCCGCCGCATGTCACGGCGATCGGCAGCCATGGTGTCGAGTTCGACGCCGGTGAGATCGAGGGGCTCGAGGCTGGGGAGCGCGAGCTGCTCGCCGCGCGTCGTCGCGGCCTGCGAGGCCATCGTGACGACCGGTTCGCCGGTGCCTCGGTCGAGACCAAGCCCGCGAGCGTCGCCGTGCATGTGCGTCGCGCCGATCCCGAGGCGGGAGCGGACGCCCTTGCCGCGGTGCGGTCCGGTCCCGCGGCCTGGTCGGGAGTCCATGTGACGACCGGCAAGGACGTGATCGAGCTGGCCGTCGTGGTGGTGGGCAAGGGGCGAGCCCTGAGCGCGCTTCGGGCGGGGGCGCGTGCGACCGCGACGCTCTTCATGGGCGACGACGTCACCGACGAGGATGCGTTCCGTGTCCTCGAGACCGGGGACGTGGGCGTCAAGGTCGGCGCGGGGGAGTCGCTCGCTCAGTGGCGGGTGCCCGATCCCGATGCGGTCGTCACCGTGCTCGCCGAACTGGCGGGTCGGCGGGCCGACATGCTCCGTACCCGCGTCGACTGACGCCCGGCCAGCGACACCCATACGACCGGGACAGGTGGGTGATCCCGCCCCCTTCGGGTGGCTTCTTCGCGGATCTCTCCCGGTATGCGGGACAAACGTGGCCCGGGTGCGCTTAGGATTGGATACAATCCGCGGGTGACGGGAGCCCTGGACGGAATCGTCGTCGCCGACTTCTCGCGCGTGCTCGCCGGTCCCTACGCCACCATGCTGCTCGCCGACCTCGGGCGCGACCGTCGTCAAGGTCGAGCGGCCCGGATCGGGCGACGACACCCGGGCCTGGGGGCCGCCGTTCGCCGCGGACGGGCAGTCGACGTACTTCCAGTCGGTCAACCGCAACAAGGCTCTCGATCGCCCTCGACCTGGGCGCGGCGGACGATCGCGCGGATCGCGCACGCGACCTCGCCGCCCGCGGCGGACGTCCTGGTCGAGAACCACAAGCCCGGAGCGCTGACCCGCTTCGGCCTGGACTACCGCGCTGGCCCGGGTCAACCCCGCTCGTCGTCTACTGCTCGATCTCGCGGCTTCGGCTCGGGGGAGGGCGCGGCCCTGCCCGGCTACGACCTGCTCGTGCAGGCGATGGGCGGGCTGATGAGCATCACGGGCACCGACGAGCCGACCAAGGCCGGGAGTGGCCGTCGTCGACGTGCTCACCGGGCTGCACGCGACCGTGGGCATCCTCGCCGCCCTGCACCACCGCGACCGCACGGGGGAGGGCCAGCGGATCGAGGTGACCCTGCTGTCACGCGCCTGCAGTCGTCGCTGGTGAACCAGGCGGCCGGCGTTCGTGGGGGCCGGCGTCGTCCCGGGCTACCTGGGCAACGCCCATCCGTCGATCGCGCCGTACGAGGTGTTCGCCGCGGCTGATCGCTCGATGATCCTGGCGGTCGGGAACGACGCGCAGTTCGCGCGGCTGGTCGACGTGCTCGGCTGCCCGGAGCTCGCCACGGAGCCGCGCTTCGCGACCAACGCGGCCCGGGTGGCGCATCGCGCCGAGCTCAAGGCCGCGCTCGAGGCGGGCACTCGCCGGCGCCGGCGGCCGACGCCTGGCAGGAGCGACTCACGGCGGCCGGCGTGCCGTGCGGTCCGATCAACGACATCGCGCAGGGATTCGAGCTGGCGGAGCGCCTCGGCCTGGCTCCGATCGTGGCGATCGACGACCCCCGTCGCGATGAGCCGCAGCAGCAGGTGGCCAATCCGCTGTCCGTACGCGGCACTCCCGTCGCAGTACCGGTCCGCGCCGCCCGCAGGTCGACGAGGACCGGGCTGCCGTGCTCGACCTGCTCGCAGCGAGAGGGGATCGAGGGTGACCGCCGAGCGACGGGTCACGGCTCAGGACGCCGTGCTCGTCGCCCTGCGCCGGACATCCTCACCGGGGTGCTCGGGCCGGGCGACCAGATCGTGCAGGAGTCTGCTCGCCGAGCGCTACGGGGTCAGCCGAGTGCCGCTGCGCGAGGCGCTCAAGACGCTGGAGAGCCGAGGGCCAGGTCGTCTACCACCCGCATCGCGGCTACTTCGTCGCCGAGCTCAGCGTCGCCGACCTGCTGGAGGTGTACCGGCTGCGGGCACTGCTCGAGGCCGAGGCCATTCGCGCCGCCGTGCCCTCCTTCGACGACGTCGACGTGGACGCGCTCGCCGAACTGCTGCGCGAGGTCGACGTCGCGGCGGACGCGAGGCGACGTCATCGCGATGACGGCGGCCAACCGACGGTTCCACTTCGCGATCTTCGACGCGGCCGGGATGCCGCGGCTGTCCCGCCTGCTGCGCCAGCTATGGGAGGCGACCGACGCCTATCGCGCCCTGTACTTCCAGGGGAGGCGAACCGGCGAGCGCGTCGCGGGCGAGCACGCGGCGATGGTCGGCGCCCTGCAGCGCCGGGATGCAGAGGCGCTCGTGCGCCCTGCACGACGAGCACCGCGACCGCTCGGTGGCATGCCGTACGGGCGTTGCTGGAGGCCCACCCCACCTGATTGGATACAATCGGCGGATTGGATACAATCCGCAGACCATCGACCGATCCGACCATGGAGGACCCATGACCAACACGCCGCAGTCCCCGTTCGGGCTGTTCGCGATCGACCACCTGCTGTCCGAGGAGGAGCGGGCCATCCGCGACGTCGTCCGCGAGTACGTCGACGACCGAGATCAAGCCGCAGGTGGCCGACTGGTTCGACGAGGGGCGCATCCCGGCCCGCGAGCTGGCCAAGGACCTCGGCACCCTCGGCGTGCTGGGCATGCACCTCGAGGGCTACGGCTGCCAGGGCACGTCCGCCGTCGCCTACGGGCTGGCCTGCCTCGAGCTCGAGGCCGGCGACTCCGGGATCCGCTCGCTCGTCAGCGTGCAGGGGTCGCTGGCGATGTACGCGATCCACGCGTTCGGCTCGGAGGAGCAGAAGCAGCAGTGGCTGCCGCGCATGGCCGCCGGCGACGCCATCGGCTGCTTCGGGCTGACCGAGGCGGACTTCGGCTCCAACCCGGCGGGCATGCGCACGCAGCGCCCAGCGCGACGGCGACGACTGGGTGCTGAACGGCTCGAAGATGTGGATCACCAACGGCAACGTCGCCGACGTCGCCGTCGTGTGGGCGCGCACCGACGACGGCATCCGCGGCTTCGTCGTCCCGACGGACACGCCGGGCTTCACCGCCAACGAGATCCACAAGAAGATGTCGCTGCGCGCCTCCGTCACCAGCGAGCTCGTGTTCGAGGAAGTGCGGCTGCCGGCGCGACGCGGTGCTGCCCGGACGTGGTCGGGCTGCGCGGTCCGCTGTCCTGCCTGAACGAGGCGCGCTTCGGCATCGTCTTCGGCACCCTGGGTGCCGCGCGCGACTGCCTCGAGACCGCCATCGCCTACAGCATCGACCGCGAGCAGTTCGACAAGCCCATCGCCGGCTTCCAGCTGACCCAGAAGAAGCTCGCCGACATGGCGCCTCGAACTCGGCAAGGGCATGCTGCTCGCGCTGCACCTGGGCCGGCTCAAGGACGAGCACCTCATCCGCCCCGAGCAGGTCAGCCTGGGCAAGCTCGAACAACGCCCGCGAGGCGCTCGCCATCGCCCGCGAGTGCCGCAGCATCCTCGGCGGCAACGGCATCACGCTCGAGTACCCGATCATCCGGCACATGAACAACCTCGAGTCGGTGTTCACCTACGAGGGCACCAACGAGATGCACACCCTCGTCGTCGGCGAGGCGCTGACCGGCATCGCGGCGTACCGATGAGCGCAGGCGCCGCGCATCCTGCAGTCGGTCGTCGGCGGCCAGGCGGTCGCGGGCGGCGAGGAGCGGCCCGACCTCAACCCGTCCGACCTCGTCCGACGTCGTCGCGGTGGCCAGCATCGCGGGATGCGACGTCGCCGGCGACGCGGTCGTCGGCGGCCGAGGCCGCCTTCGCGAGCTGGTCGCGCACCACGCCGTGGCAGCGGTCCGAGGTGCTCGACCGCGCCGGCTCGGAGGTCATGGCCCGCGCGGACGAGCTCGGCGACCTGCTGGCCCGCGAGGAGGGCAAGACGTACCCGGAGGCGCGCGGCGAGGTCGTGCGCGCGGGACAGATCCTCAAGTACTTCGCCGGCGTCGCGCTGCAGCCGCATGGGCAGGCGCTCGACTCAGTCCGGCCGGGCATCGAGGTCACCGTGACCCGCGAGCCGGTGGGCGTCGTCAGCGTCATCACGCCGTGGAACTTCCCGATCGCCATCCCCGCCTGGAAGATCGCGCCGGCGCTCGCGTTCGGCAACACCGTGGTCTTCAAGCCGGCCGACCTGGTGCCGGCGAGCGCGTGGGAGCTCGTCGACATCCTCAACCGGGCCGGACTGCCCGACGGCGTCCTCAACCTGGTGCTCGGCCGCGGATCGCAGGTGGGCCCGGTGCTCACCGGCGATCGCCGCGTGTCGACGCCGTCACCTTCACCGGATCGGTGCACACCGGACGCGGCATCCTCGCCTGCGACCGCGGGCCGGGGCGTCAAGGTCCAGCTCGAGCTCGGTGGCAAGAACCCGCTCGTGGTGACCGGGCACGCCGACCTCGCAGTCGCAGTCGAGTGCGCCGTGCAGGGCGGCTTCGGCTCGACCGGCCAGCGGTGCACGGCCTCGTCGATCCTCGTCGTCACCGACGACATCCACGACGCCTTCGTCGACGCGATGACGCAGCGGATGTCGCACGTGGACGGTCGGCGACGCGCGCGCCGCGGGCACCGACATGGGCCCGGTCGTCGACGAAGGCCAGCTGGCACAGGACCTCCACTACCTCGACCTGGCCCGGGACCAGGGGGCGTACATCATCGGCGGCGTCGAGGTGCCGTCCGCGACGTCCGGTCACTTCCTCGCCCCGGCGCTGGCCGTGGGGACGTCGATCGAGGACACCATCAACCGTGAGGAGGTGTTCGGACCGGTGATGTCGGTCGTCCGCGTCGCCGACTACGCGCGCGGCGCTCGACCTGGCGAACGCCAGCACGATGAACCTCTCCGCCGGCATCGTCACGACCGACCTGGCCGAGGCTGCACACTTCCGGCGCAACTCCAAGGCGGGCATGGTGATGGTGAACCTGCCGACGGCCGGCGTCGACTTCCACGTGCCGTTCGGGGGGCGCGGCGAGAGCAGCCACGGCCCGCGCGAGCAGGGCCCGGCGGCCGTCGAGTTCTTCACCGTCTCGAAGACGGCGTACACCGCCCCGGGCACCCCGTAGTCGATTCGTTGAGTGCGGAGTTGTTGTCGTCCTCGCGCGTCAAGAACGCGCAACAACCCCGCACTCAACGAGGCTGGTGCCCGGCTAGAGGCGCAGGGGTCGGATCGCGGCCGTGATCAGGCCGGGGTCGCTGCGCCAGTCCACACCGGGCACGTCGACGTAGAGCTCGATCTCGTTGCCGTCCGGGTCGACGATGTACAGGCTGTGCGTGACGGTGTGATCGCTGGCACCCGTGATCGTCACGTCGTTGTCCTGCAGCACGGAGAGCGCCGCGCGTAGGTCGTCGTCGCTGTCGCCGATCTTGAGCCCGAAGTGGTACATGCCGATCCGCCGGCCCTCCGGGATGGGCGTGGCATCGGGGCCCACCTCGATCAGGAGCAGCTCGTGGTGGGTGCGCTGGCTGGGCGCGGAGAACGCGGCGATGGGCAGCCCGCGCAGGTCCTGGTCCTCGCTGATGGGACGCCAGCCGAGGATGTCGCGGTAGAAGTGCGTGGACACCTGGATGTCGCGGACGTAGAGCACGAGATGGCCGAGTTCCTTGACCTCCACGAGCGATCACCTCCCGGCCGACGAGTGCGCTGCCGGATCGACCCTAGTGGCCGAGCTTGCGCGCGAACAGGGCTGCTCGACGGGACGGTCGCCCGGTGCGGTTCTCCTTGTCGTCCGCGCTGGTCATCACGCGCAGGCCGATGTTGGTGCCGACCCAGCGGAACGGCTCCGGCTCCCACGGCTTGGACCGGTGGTTGACCCAGGGCAGGGTGACGAGGTCGGAGTCCCGGTCGAGGATCAGGTCGGCGAGCGTGCGGCCACCCAGGTTCGAGGTGCCGACGCCGTCCCCCACGTAGCCACCGGACCACGCCAGCCCCGTGCTGCGGTCCAGCCCGCAGGACGCCCACCAGTCGCGCGGCACGCCGAGGGGTCCGCCCCAGGTGTGCGTCACCGCCGCGTCGGAGACCACGGGGAACAGGTCGGTCAGGACCTCCCACAGGGCGGCATGGACGGCCGGATTCTGGTCCTGCTCCTCGGTGATCCGGGAGCCGAAGTGGTACGGCGCGCCACGGCCGCCGAAGGCCAGTCGGCCGTCGACGGTGCGCTGTCCGTAGATGATCAGGTGCCGGCCGTCGGCGAACGTCTCCCGCTGCCGGAGTCCGATGGCCTCCCAGACGGATTCGGGGAGGGGCTCCGTGGCGATCATCAGCGAGTACACCGGTGCGAGCGTGCGCGTCTGACCGTGCAGGGTGCGCGTGTAGCCCTCGGTCGCGCGAACGACGACCTCCGCGCGCACCGTGCCGGACTCGGTGCGGACGATGCCCGGCTCGATGGCGGTGACCGGGGTGTGCTCGTGCAGGGTCACGCCGGAGGCGACCACGGCGCGGGCGAGCTGCCGGACCAGCCGCGCCGGCTGGATGGCGGCGCAGTGCGGCGTGTACGTCCCGCCGAGGACGTCGGTGGCCCCGACGCGCGCGCGCGTCTCCTCGCGGTCGAGCAGGCTCGCGTCGTCGGGTCCGAATCCCCAGGCACGCAGGTCCTCGATCTCCTCGCGCGCGGCCTGCAGCTGCAGTGGCGTACGAGCGGCGACGACGGTGCCGCCCTTGGCCCAGCCGATGTCCCAGTTCTCCGCGGCCGCCACGCGGCCGATCTCGTCGACGGTGTGGTACATCTCGCGCTTCATCCGGATCGCCTGGTCGCGGCTGGACACGCGGGCGAGTGCGGACAGGCTGACGGGGAACAGCGCCGACGCCCAGCCGCCGTTCCGGCCGGATGCGCCGAAGCCGGCCTCCCTCGCCTCGAGGATGACGACCCGCAGGGTGGGGTCCGCCTGCATCAGGTAGTACGCCGTCCAGAGTCCCGTGTAGCCCGCTCCGACGATCGCCACGTCGTACGTGCGGTCGCCGGCGAGCGGGGTGCCGAGCGGGGTCCGCAGGTCCTCGGGCAGCTGGTCCCACCACAGCGAGAGGCGGCGCAGGTCGTCGCTCATGACCGCCGCCAGGTGCCCACGTAGTCGGGGACCGCCACGTCGGCCAGGCACTCGTCACTGCGGATGGGCACGCCGAACGACTCGTAGAGCGGGACGGTGCCGGCCCACGTGCGGGCGTATTCGGGGTCGGTGATGTCCTCGGGGACGTCCTCCGGGCCACCGGTCCGGATCTTGACCGAGCACTCGTCCAGGGGCAGGGAGAGGGTCATCGTCGCGGCTCGCTCCTTGGCCGACGGCTGCCGGCAGTCCGCCCAACGGCCGGGGAGCAGGTGCTCGGTGATGGTCCGCAGGGCGTCGAGCTCGTCGTCGCCGCTCAGCTGCCGCGCCGTTCCGATGACCATGGCCGAGCGGTAGTTCATGCTCGACTCGAAGGCGCTGCGGGCGAGCACCAGGCCGTCGAGGAGGGTCACCGTCAGGCAGGTGGGCTGTCCGGCGGCGAGGGCGCGGAACAGCCGTGAGCCGGTCGAGCCGTGGAACACGACCTCGTCGCCGCGTCGGGCGTAGGCGACCGGCACTGCGTACGGCTGGCCGTCGTCGTCGGTGACGACGACGTGGGCGACCAGCCCGGCGTCGAGGACATGGTGCAGGGCGGCACGATCCGCGACGGCCCGTTCGGGCAGGCGACGGATCCGCGTGCGCGAGGTGGATCCGGGCAGCGGCAGGACGTGCTGGGTCACAGCAGCGACCACGCCTCGGTCAGCACCGCGCGCAGGATGCGCTCGATCTCGTCGAACTCGGGCTGCCCGATGATCAGCGGGGGAGCGAGCTGGATGACCGGATCGCCGCGATCGTCGGCGCGGCAGTACAGGCCGGCGTCGAACAGCGCCTTGGAGAGGAAGCCGCGCAGCAGCCGCTCGGCCTCGTCGTCGTTGAAGGTCTCGCGGGTGATCTTGTCCTTGACGAGCTCGATCCCGTAGAAGTAGCCCGCGCCGCGGACGTCGCCGACGATGGGCAGGTCCTGCAGCTTCTCCAGGGTGCGGCGGAAGGCGCCCTCGTTCGCGCGGACATGCTCGAGGATGCCCTCGTCCTCGAACAGGTCGAGGTTGGCCAGCGCGACGGCAGCACCGACCGGATGGCCGCCCCAGGTGTAGCCGTGCAGGAAGGTGTTGGTGCCCTCCATGAACGGCTCGAACAGCCGGTCGCTGGCGATCATCGCGCCCATCGGGGCGTAGCCGGAGGTCATGCCCTTCGCGCACGTGATGATGTCCGGGGTGACGCCGTAGCGGGTCATCGCGAAGATCTCGCCGATGCGTCCGAACGAGGTGATCGTCTCGTCGGCGACGAACAGCACGTCGTACTCGTCGCAGATCTCGCGGACCCGCTCGAGGTACCCGGGCGGCGGCGGGAAGCAGCCGCCGGAGTTCTGCACCGGCTCGAGGAAGACGGCGGCGACGCTGTCGGCGCCCTCGAACTCGATGGCTTCGCGGATGCGCTCGGCAGCCCACAGGCCGAAGGCCTTCTCGTCGTGCCGGTACTCCTCCGGTGCCCGGTAGAAGTTGGTGTTCGGGACCTTGATGCCGCCCGGAACCAGCGGCTCGAAGGGCACCTTCGCCGGCGGGATGCCGGTGATGGACAGGGCGCCCTGCGGGGTGCCGTGGTAGGCGATCGCGCGGCTGATGACCTTGTGCTTGGTGGGCTTGCCGGTGAGCTTGAAGTACTGCTTGGCCAGCTTCCACGCCGACTCGACGGCCTCGCCGCCACCGGTGGTGAAGAAGACGCGGTTCAGGTCGCCGGGAGCGTGCTGCGCGAGTCGCTCGGCAAGCTCGATGGCGCGCGGATGGGCGTACGACCACAGCGGGAAGAAGGCGAGTTCCTCGGCCTGCTTGGCCCCGGCCGCCGCAAGTTCCTTGCGGCCGTGACCGGCCTGCACGACGAACAGCCCGGCGAGCCCGTCGAGGTAGCGGTTGCCCTGGTCGTCCCAGATGTACGCGCCGTCGCCCTTCACGATGATCGGCACGTGGCCGCTGCCGTCGTAGTACGCGGAGTGCCGGGTGAAGTGCATCCACAGGTGGTCGCGCGCGCGGTCGGCGAGCTCGTCCGGTCCCGGCTCGGTGAAGGTGTTCGTGGTTGTGGTCATCGGGTACCCCAGGTGTAGATCTGCTTGCGCAGCTTCAAGTAGACGAAGGTCTCGGTCGAGCGGACCCCCGCAATGGCACGGATGTGCCGGTTGATCAGTTCGAGCAGTCGGTCATCGTCCTCGGCGACGATCTCGGCGAGGATGTCGAAGCTCCCGGCGCAGACCACCAGGTAGTCGATCTCGGGCATGGCCTCCAGCGTGTCGGCCACCGCCTCCACGTCGCCCTCGACCCGGATGCCGATCATCGCGGCGCGAGAGAACCCGACCTGCAGCGGATCGGTGACCGCGACGATCTGCATGATGCCGGCGTCCTGCATCCGCTGGACGCGCTGGCGCACGGCGGCCTCGGACAGGCCCACGGCCTTGCCGATGGTGGCGTACGGGCGGCGGCCATCCTGCTGGAGCTGCTCGACGATCGCCTTCGAGACGTCATCGAGCGGCTGGTTGGGAACCCGGTCGCGAGGCGGCATGCCGGACATCATGCGCGATCGGGACTAGCCAAAGCAAGCGATTTCGCGGTATTTTGCGGAATACACCACGAATTCCGTATGGATTCGGGAATTCGAACCTCATATTCGTCGGCTTTTTGGCTAGGCTCGGCCTGACCCGTCGGCCCGCAGATTCAGGAGACCCGCGTGAGCGAGAAGCGCATCATCCGCAACTTCGTCAATGGCGAGAGCGTCGACACGCTCGATGGGACGGCCAGCGACCTCTACAACCCGACGACCGGCGAGGCCTTCGCCACCGCGGTGGTGTCCGGTGAGGCCGACGTTGACCGCGCGGTCACGGCCGCGGCGACCGCGTTCGAGTCGTGGCGCGACAGCACTCCGTCCGAGCGGCAGACGGCCCTGCTGAAGATCGCCGACGCTCTCGAGGCGCACGCTGACGAGCTCGTCGCACTCGAGAGCGAGAACACCGGCAAGCCGATCGCGGTGACGATGTCGGAGGAGATCCCCCCGATGATCGACCAGATCCGGTTCTTCGCCGGCGCGGCGCGGGTCCTGGAGGGCAAGTCGGCCGGCGAGTACATGAAGGGCTTCACGTCGATCATCCGCCGCGAGCCGGTGGGCGTCGTCGGTCAGGTGGCGCCGTGGAACTACCCGATGATGATGGCCGTGTGGAAGTTCGCACCCGCGATCGCCGCAGGCAACACCGTCGTGCTCAAGCCGAGCGACACCACGCCGGTGAGCGCCGTGCGCATGGCGGAGATCATCCACGAGGCCGGTGCGCTGCCCGACGGCGTGCTCAACGTCATCTGCGGTGACCGCGACAGCGGCCGAGCGCTGGTGGAGCACAAGATCCCGCAGATGGTGTCGATCACCGGCTCCGTCCGGGCGGGCATGCAGGTCGCCGAGTCGGCGGCCCGCGACGTCAAGCGTGTCCACCTCGAGCTCGGCGGGAAGGCACCGGTGGTGATCTTCGACGACGCTGATCTCGAGGCCGCCGCCGAGTGGCTGGCCGTGGCCGGCTACTTCAACGCGGGCCAGGACTGCACCGCGGCGACCCGCATGATCGTCAGCGCCGGAATCTACGACGACTTCGTGGCTGCGCTGTCCGAGCAGGCCAAGGCGACGGCGACCACCTTCGAGGAGGGTCCCGGCGGCGAGGCTCTCGTCCCGCCGGTGAACAACGCCGGTCAGCTCGAGCGCGTCCTGGGCTTCATCGAGCGCGCACCGTCGCACGCGCAGATCACCGCTGGCGGCATCCGTCAGGGGGAGCGGGGCTACTACATCGAGCCGACGGTCGTCGCGGATCTCCGCCAGGACGACGAGATGATCCAGAACGAGATCTTCGGCCCGGTGATCACGGTCCAGAAGTTCTCTGATGAGTCGGAGGCCCTGAAGTGGGCCAACGGCGTGCCGTACGGACTCGCGTCCAGTGTGTGGACCAAGGACTTCGGCCGCGCCATGCGGATGTCGAAGTACCTGGACTTCGGCTGCGTGTGGATCAACACGCACATCCCGCTGGTGGCGGAGATGCCGCACGGTGGCTTCAGGCACTCCGGCTACGGCAAGGATCTGTCGATGTACGGGTTCGAGGACTACACCCGGATCAAGCACGTCATGGCGAACATCGACAGCTGACAAGCCTTCGCGAGTGTGCGCTCGTCGTCGCTCTCCGGTACCCGGAGGCGACGACGAGCGCACACTCGCGTGACTGCTAGTTGCCGCCCTCGTTGAGGGTGACCTCGATCGGGGCGAACCCGTCACCCGTCACGTCGAGGCCCTCGGCCGACAGGGCCGCATTCGCCGCCTCGGCGAACTGGTTGGTGAACGCCCCCTCGCCCGGATCGGCGGTGATGATGGTCGCGCCCTCGAGGTTCTTGGTGTTCAGCGCGACGGTCACCGTCTGATCCCACAACGCGGGGTCGATCACGCCGACGCCGGCCGGCGACGGCCAGATCAGCTTGTTGACCTCGTTCATCATCCACAACTGGTGGCTCGCACCGAGCTTGGACCCGTTGGCGGTGATGATGTCGGCGCACTCCTGCGCGTTGTCACGGCAGTAGATCCAGCCCATCAGCGACGCCTGCACGAAGCGCTGGGTGGCGTCCTGGTACGCCGGGTCGGACAGTCGCTCCTCCGACGCCCAGATCGCGTCCTGGTACATGGCCACGCCCTCGTCGTTGTAGTTGACGACGTTGAAGTCCTCCGGCTGGTAGAGCTCGCCGGTGTCCGGGTTGATGGCCTCGAGCACCTGCGCGTACTCGTTGTAGGTCATCGCCTCGGCCGCGTCGATCTCGCCGTTGAGCAGCGCCTGCATGTCGAACTGCTGCTGGACCAGCTCGACGTCCGCCGCCGGGTCAAGCCCCGCCTTCGAGATGGCGGCGAAGACCTCGTACTCGTTGCCGAAGCCCCAGTTGCCGATCTTCTTGCCCTTGAAGTCCGCCGCCGACGTGATGCCCTTGTCCGCGAAGGACACCTGAAGGGTGCCGGATCGCTGGAACACCTGCGCCACGTTCACGATGCCGGCGCCCTGCTCGCGGGACGCGAGCGCTTTGGGCACCCACGAGATCGCGAAGTCCGCGCCGCCCTGGGCCAGGACCGTCTGGGGGACGATGTCGACGCCGCCCTCGAGGATGGTCACGTCGAGGCACTGGTTCTCGTAGTAGCCCTTGTCCTTGGCTGCGTAGTAGCCGCCGAACTGGGCCTGGACGAACCACTGGAGCTGGAGCGTCACGGGCGTCAGCTCTGCGCACTCGGCCGCCATCGCCGACTCCTCCGCCATGGCGGACTCCTCCGCTGGAGCCGCCGCCGCGCTCGATTCCGCCGGGGCCGCGCTCTCGGCGGGGGCACTGTCGTCGCTGCTCGTGCAGGCCGTCAGGGCCAGGGCACCTACCGTCGCCAAGGTCGCCAGGCGAACCCAGGGACTACGTGCGATTGCTCGCATTCTTCCTCCTATGGATGTGCAGTTGTTGCGGGTTTCCTGGTGGGAACGGCGATCACGTGATTCGCCGGTGACCGACCCAGGGGGCGGTCCATCGCTCGATCGCCAGGACCACCAGGTAGAACAGGAGGCCCAGAATGATCGATGCGACGACATAGGCCCAGGCGCGGCCGTAGGCAGTGTTCGCGGCAGAGGACGCGATTCGACTGCCCAGGCCCTCCTGGGGTCCGCCGAAGTACTCGGCGACGAGGGCGGCGATGACGGCGAGTGGAGCTGCCACCTTGAGCCCGGTGAAGAAGAACGGGACCGCGTTCGGGATGCGCAGCACGCGCAGGACCGTGCGTGGTGTGGCGTTCAGCGAGCGCATCAGCTCGAGCTGGACGGGCTGGACCTGGAGCAGGCCCCTCGTGACGTTCACAAACATCGGGAAGAACACGATGATCACGGTGACCAGCACCCGCGGCGTGCGGCTGGTGATGTTGAACATGTTGTTGAGGATGGGCGTCAGGGCGATGATCGGGACCGCCGCGAGGCCCGCAGCCAGTGGCGCCACCAGGTTGTTGACGACGGAGAACCGGGCTGCCAGCAGGGCTGCGACGATGCCGAGGATGGTGCCGAAGATCAGCCCCAGCAGGGCGGTGGTCCCGGTGTACAGGGCGGTGGACCACATCAGTCCGAGGCTGCCGAAGAAGTTCGACGCGATCAGGCTCGGCGCCGGCAGCAGGTACGGCTTGATGTCCTGCACCACGACCAGCAGCTGCCACGCGGCCAGGAAGAGGACGCCGATCAGGATCGGCGGCCAGACGGAACGAAGTCGTGAGCCCATCAGACCTCGCCGACCCGTGCCCGAACCGCGCCGCCGCCGCGTCCGCGAAGGGCCTCGCGCACGGCGGTGACCGCCTCGAAGAAGACCTCCGCCTCCCGGGTGTCCTCGTCGCGCTCCCCGAGATCCACGGGCACGATGTCGGTGATCCTGCCGGGACGCGGGGACATCACGACGACGCGGTCGGACAGGTAGACGGCCTCCGGGATCGAGTGGGTCACGAAGATGACGCTCTTGCCGGTCTCCTGCCGGATCCGCAGCAGCTCGTTCTGCATGCGCTCGCGGGTCATCTCGTCGAGTGCGCCGAACGGCTCGTCCATGAGCAGCAGCGGCGGGTCCACCGCGAGCGACCGGGCGATCGCCACGCGCTGCTGCATTCCCCCGGACAGCTCCCATGGCCGGTGCGTTGCGAAGTCGGCGAGCTGGACCATCTCCAGCAGCTCCGTCGCCCGTGCCCGCCTCTTGTCCTTGGGCCACTTCTGCAGCTCCAGGGGCAGCTCTACGTTGCGCTGCACGGACCGCCACTCGAACAGGGCTGCCTGCTGGAAGGCCATCCCGTACCGCTGCTCCTGCCGGGCCTGGGCGGCTGGCAGTCCGGCGACCTCGATGCTCCCAGTGGTCGGATGAGTGAGGTCGGCGATCACGCGGAGCAGGGTGCTCTTGCCGCAGCCGCTCGGGCCGATGAGCGAGATGAACTCGCCCTGGCCGACGGTCAGGTCGATGTCCTGGAGAGCCACGACCTCATTGGCCAGTCCCTGGTTGAAGACCTTCGACACCCCGGTGGCCCGGACCGCAACCGTGCTCGTCGTGGCGGTGCTCATGCGGTGTTCTCCTTTGGCAGGTTGCGCGTCAGGTACACGTCCAGCGCGGTGACGAGCGCGGCTGCCACAAGGCCGAGCACGATGGCGCCGAACACCGCCACGTACACCTTCGCCGGCTGCGACGTGGTCTCCCGCGCGTACTCGATGATGAGTCGACCGATGCCGCCGCGGACGCCGGTGGAGATCTCGGCCACGACGGTGCCGACGACGGCGGCCGCGGCCGACACCTTCATGGCCGGGACGAGGTAGGGGAGGGACGCGGGGAACCGGAGCTTCCACAGGATCTGTCGAGGCGTGGCGGCGTATGAGCGCATGAGCTCCAGAGCGGTCGCGGTGGGCGCCTGGAGGCCTCGGAGGGCGCCCACGCTCATCGGGAAGAAGGCGAGGTAGGCGGCGATGAACATCACCGAGTACGTGGTGTTCCACTGGACTGGGCCAATGCTGATCCGGTTGCCGATCCCAGTGATCAGGGGAGCCAGCGCAATGAGGGGCACGGTCTGGGAGGCGATCACGAACGGCAGCAGGCCACGCTCCAGGAAGCTGAATCGCTGCATGACGACGGCCAGGACCAGGCCCACGAACACCCCGATCGCGAACCCGCCGAGCGCGATCAGCAGCGAGTACGCGGCCGCGGCCACGACCGCCTCCAGGACGGTGGTGTCGGACCCTCGGACCTCCGGCTGGCCGAAGCCCCCGACCATGGTCCACACGTGCGGCATCGCCTGGTCGCTCGTGTTGAAGGGCAGTGTGACGAGGGTCCCGACCAGCTTCACGAGTTCCCACATGAGCACGGTGAGCAGGACGCCGGCGAGCGCCCACAGGATGCCGATGCCGCCGCGACGTACGCGAGCGGCCATCGCCCCCCGTGGTCGGGTGCCCGTGTCGGCCTGCACGGCCGCATCCTCAGTCAACGATGTCTCGCCGGTGTTTCGGAGGCATTGCGGGCGTCAGCTTGTCGCACGCAGGTGCTCGTGGACGGCCGGGATGATCTTCTCCCCGTACTGCGCCAGGGTCCCGTCCTTGTCGTCGTGCTGCAGGTAGACGGCGTACTGATCCACGCCGAGCGCCTTCAGCTCCTCGATGCGGCGGACGTGCTCCTCAGGCGGCCCGATGATGCAGAACCGGTCGACGATGTCATCCGGGACGAAGGTGGTGTGCGTGTTGCCTGCCCGGCCGTGCTCGTTGTAGTCGTAGCCCTGCCGGTCCCTGATGTAGTCCGTGAGGGCCTGCGGAACCGCTGCGCCGTCCTCGCCGTACCGGGCAACGATGTCGGCCACGTGATTGCCCACCATGCCGCCGAACCAGCGCAACTGGTCCCGGGCGTGCGCATGGGCCTCCTCGGACCCGTCCGTCACGTACGCCGGGGCTGCGACGCAGATGTAGACGTCGTCGGGATTGCGGCCGGCCGCCTCCGCGGCCGCGCGGACCGCCTCGATGGTCCACGCCGCAATGTCGGGGTCGGCGAGCTGCAGGATGAAGCCGTCGCCGACCTCGCCCGTGACGGCCAGCATCTTCGGGCCGTAGGCCGCAACCCACACGCCCGCCCGGCTGTCCGTGGCCCACGGCAGCCGCAGGGAGTTGCCCTTGTACTCGATGGCCTCGCCGTTGACCAGGCCCTTCAGGTCGACGACCGCCTGGCGCAGTTCCGCAACGCTCACCGGCTTCCCGTTCGTGACGCGGACGGCGGAGTCGCCCCGACCGATGCCGATCACGGTGCGGTTGCCGTACATCTCGTTCAAGGTGGCGAACACCGAGGCGGTCACGGTGAGGTCGCGGGTCGCCGGGTTGGTGACCATCGGCCCCACGATCACCTTGCGGGTCTGCTCCAGAATCCGGCTGTAGATGACGTACGGCTCCTCCCACAGGATGTGCGAGTCGAACGTCCATACGTAGTTGAAGCCCTGCATCTCCGCACGGGTGGCCAGGTCGACGACGCGGGCCGCCGGGGGAGTGCACTGCAGTACGACGCCGATGTCCATGAGTCGCCTTTCGGGTGGTCGGGCTGATGCGCGGGGAACGGGCGCCGGGCGTCAGATGAGGTACTGCGAGAGGCCGCGCCTGAGGAAGCGGCCGTCCCCCTTGCTGCCCAGGTACGCGTTGTCGTCGACGACCACCTTGCCGCGCGAGAGCACGGTGTCGACGTGACCGTCGACCACGAAGCCCTCCCAGGCCGAGTGGTCCATGTTCATGTGGTGCGTCTTGTGGAAGCCGATCTCGGTCCGGCCCGCAGGGTCGTAGACGACCACGTCGGCGTCGAAGCCGGGAGCGATGGCGCCCTTGCGACCGTAGAGCCCGAACATCCGCGCGGGCGTGGTGGAGCACAGCTCGACCCAGCGCTCGAGGCTGATCCGGCCGTCCACGACACCCTGGTAGATCAGGTCCATCCGATGCTCGACCGAGCCGATGCCGTTCGGGATCTTGGAGAAGTCCCCGAGGCCCATCTCCTTCTGCTCCTTGAAGCAGAACGGGCAGTGGTCGGTGCTGATCACCGACAGGTCGTTCGTGCGCAGGTACCGCCACAGCTCGTCCTGGTGGTGCTCGGCCTTGGACCGCAGCGGAGTGGAGCACACCCACTTGGCGCCCTCGAAGCCCGGCTGTGACAGCTGGTCCTCCAGCGACAGGTACAGGTACTGCGGGCAGGTCTCGCCGAAGACGTTCCAGCCCTCGTCCTTGTTCGCCTGCAGCACCTGGACGGCCTGCTTCGCGGACATGTGCACGACGTACAGCGGAGCGCCGGTGAGCCGCGCGAGCATGATCGCCCGGTTGGTGGCCTCAGCCTCGGTCTCCCACGGTCGCGTCAGCGAGTGGTACTTGGGGTCGGTGCGGCCTTCGGCCAGCGCCTGGGCAACGAGGACGTCGATGGCGCTGCCGTTCTCGGCGTGCATCATGATCATGGAGCCGTTGCCGGCCGCCTGCTGCATGGCCTGCAGGATCTGCCCGTCGGAGCTCAGGAAGACGCCCGGGTACGCCATGAACAGCTTGAAGGTCGTCACGCCCTCGTCCACGAGCTCGTCCATGGCCTTCAGGGACTCGGAGTCCACGCCGCCGACGACCTGGTGGAAGCCGTAGTCGATGGCGCAGTTGCCGTCCGCCTTCTGGTGCCAAGCGGCCAGGCAGTCCTGCACTCGCTCGCCCTGCTTCTGCACGGCGAAGTCGATGATCGTCGTCGTGCCGCCCCAGGCCGCCGCGCGGGTCCCCGTCTCGAACGTGTCGGACGCCACGGTGCCGCCGAACGGCATCTCCATGTGGGTGTGCCCATCGATGCCGCCAGGCACCACGTACTTGCCGGTTGCGTCGATGACGCGGTCGACGGACGCGGCGAGGTCGACCCCGAGGAGGCGGTCCCCGGGCGCGAGTACCGCGGCGATTGTCTCGCCGTCGACGAGCACGTCCGCCTGACTGCGGCCCTGGGCCGTGACGACGGTGCCGTTGGTGATGAGGATGGTCATGCTGCTCGGTCCTTCCTGCCTGTCGCTGGGGGGATGTCGCTAGGGGCGGACGAGGTCGTCGTACGCGTCGGGCCGGCGGTCGCGGTAGAACTGCCAGCGGTTGCGCACCTCGGCGAGCAGGTCCATGTCGAGATCGCGCACGATGAGCTCGGGCTTGTAGGGGTCGCCCTTCTCGCCGACGTAGTTGCCCTCGGGGTCGATGAAGTAGGACTGTCCGTAGAAGTCGTCGTCGCCCAGCGGCTCGATGCCCACGCGGTTGATCGCGCCCACGTAGTACTCGTTTGCGACCGCCGCGGCCGGCTGCTCGATGCTCCACAGGTACTGCGAGAGCCCCCGTGAGGTGGCCGACGGGTTGAAGACGATCTGTGCCCCGTTCAGTCCCAGGGCCCGCCACCCCTCGGGGAAGTGCCGGTCGTAGCAGATGTAGACGCCGATCTTCCCTACCGCGGTGTCGAAGACCGGGTAGCCGCCGTTGCCGGGCCGGAAGTAGAACTTCTCCCAGAAGCCGTTGACGTGCGGAATGTGCTGCTTGCGGTACTTGCCGAGGTAGGAGCCGTCGGCATCGACGACCGCGGCCGTGTTGTAGAGCACGCCGGGCTGCTCCTGCTCGTACATCGGCAGGACCATCACGATGCCGAGCTCCTTCGCGAGGGCCTGGAACCGCTCGGTGGTGGGGCCGGGGATCGACTCGGCGTAGTCGTAGTACTGCTTGTCCTGGACCTGGCAGAAGTACGGCCCGTAGAAGAGCTCCTGGAAGCAGACGACCTGTGCGCCGGCTGCCGCGGCTTCTCGGGCGTACTCCTCGTGCTTGACGATCATGGACTCCTTGTCACCGGCCCAGTCGGTCTGCACGAGCGCGGCGCGGATAACGGTCATGGTGAGTCCTCCTCGGAAGGGCGCGCTCGGCGCGCCCCGGGTCCGGCAACGGGTACGTCCCGACCCTAGGCCCGGTGCGGTCGGGACACCATGGGTTTGCGAAGAGGGGGCTCGGCTGCCGTTTGGCCGGGGTAATCCGTGGGCAAGGGACGTAGATTCGACGATTTCCATTGTCACAATCGTGTTTCAGTCGGAAAAACATCGCCGTTTGGCTTGTCTGGCCATGTAATCCGTGATTGAGTCGCGCATCGGCCGGAACCGGCTGGACTGGGAGGTGTCGTGACCGACGCGGTATTCGCCGGAGGCAGGCAGCACGCCGGAACGGCGGGCACGGTCGGAGACGTGGTCAACCCCGCGGACGGATCCGTGGTCGCCGCCATCCCGCTGGCCAGCGCGGCAGATGTCGATCTCGCGGTTGCGGCGGCGAAGTCCGCCTTCCCGGAGTGGTCGTCGGCGCCCCCGTCGGCACGATCCGCGGCGCTGAACGCACTGGCGGCCCGGCTGGAGTCGCGAGCGGCGGAGTATGCGCTCGCGGAGACCCGGCAGACCGGCAAGCCGATCCGGCTGAGCTCGGAGTTCGACGTCCCCGGCTCCATCGACAACGTGTCCTTCTTCGCCGGGGCGGCCCGCAACCTCGAGGGCAAGGCGTCCGCCGAATGGGACGGCGTGCACACCTCGCTGATCCGCCGAGAGGCGATCGGGGTGGTCGGCTCGATCGCGCCGTGGAACTACCCCCTGCAGATGGCGATGTGGAAGATCCTGCCCGCTATCGCGGCGGGCAACACCATCGTCCTCAAGCCCGCCGAGATCACGCCGATGACCTCCTTGATGCTGGCGGAGGACTGCACGGCGGCGGGCATCCCCGCGGGCGTCGTGAATGTCGTCGTGGGCGCCGGCCCGGTCGCGGGGGAGGCGCTCATCAGTCATCCGGACGTGTCCATGGTCTCGTTCACGGGCTCCACCGGGGTCGGCAAGCGCGTCATGGAACTCGCCACCCCCGGAGTCAAGCGAGTCCACCTCGAGCTCGGCGGCAAGGCTCCGTTCGTCGTCTTCGACGATGCCGACCTCGAGGCGGCCATCCGTGGCGCGGTCGCCGGATCCCTCATCAACGGAGGCCAGGACTGCACGGCTGCCACGCGCGCCTACGTCCAGCGGCCGATCTTCGAGGCCTTCGTGGCCGGGGTGGCCGACCTGTTCCAGTCAGTGCGGCTGGGGCACCCTGAGGACCCTGCGACCGATCTGGGCCCGCTCATCTCGACCCGTCAGGCGGAGCGGGTGGCCGGCTTCGTCGACCGTGCCCGTGCGGCGGGTACGACGATCGTCACCGGCGGTGCCGCGCCCGGCGGCGAGCTGGCTGCGGGGGCGTACTACCGGCCCACGCTCGTGACTGGGGCCGCGCAGGACTCCGAGATCGTGCAGGACGAGATCTTCGGCCCGGTCCTCGTCGTACTGCCGTTCGACACGGATGACGAGGGGCTGGCGCTGGCCAACGACACGGTCTACGGCCTGGCAGCGTCCGCCTGGACCCGTGACATCTTCCGCGGCCTGAGGGCCTCCCGCGAGATCAATGCCGGCTGCGTGTGGATTAACGATCACATACCGATCGTGAGCGAAATGCCCCACGGTGGCTTCAAGCAGTCGGGATTCGGTAAAGATATGTCCATGTACTCCTTCGAGGAGTACACGAACATCAAGCACGTCTCGCTCGACATCACGGGGGAACCGCGCAAGGAGTGGCACCGCACGATCTTCACCGGCTGACCAGCTTCACCGAAACCGACCAAAGCACGCCGAGACCGAGCAAGATACGAAATCGCGAACCGGAGGAACGACACATGATCAGCAAGCGCAACGAGACCATCGCCGCTATCGCGGGGACCATGTCGTCATCGGTATCGCGCCGTCGCCTCCTGCAGGCCGCCGGCATCGGCAGCGCGGCCATGGTCGCGGCCGCCTGCGGTGCGGGCGGTGACGAGGGTGATGCCTCAGGCGAGGCCTCCGCTGCTGCCGCAGAGGACATGAGCGACACCGACAAGGCCGCCAACTGGTCCAACTGGCCGCTCTACATCGACGTCGACGAGGAGACCGGCAGCCGCCCCACCCTGGAGCGCTTCCAGGAGGAGAACGGCATCACCGTCACCTACACGGAGGACGTCAACGACAACAACGAGTTCTACGCCAAGGTCCGGACCCAGCTGGAGCAGGGCCAGGACATCGGCCGCGACCTGGTCGTCCTCACCGACTGGATGGCCGCGCTGTGGATCCAGAACGGCTATGCGCAGAAGCTCGACAAGGCGTCCATGCCCAACTCCGGCAACATCATCCCGCGCCTCGCGAGTGTCTCCTTCGACCCCAACCGTGAGTACACGCTGCCTTGGCAGTCAGGGATCGGCGGCTTCGGATACAACATCTCCTCGTACAAGGACGCCACTGGCACCGACTCGCTGACCACGTTGGACCAGCTCTTCAACCCGGCGCTCAAGGGCCGCGTCACCGTGCTCTCCGAGATGCGCGACACCATGGGTGTCATCCTGGCGGCGCAGGGCTTCGACCCGTCCAACTTCACCGACGACGAGTACAGCCAGGCTGTCGAGGTTCTCGCGCAGCAGGTCGACAGCGGGCAGATCCGTCAGGTCACCGGCAACGACTACATCGCGGCCCTCGAGTCCGGCGACGTCATCGCCGTCATCGGGTGGTCGGGCGACATCTTCGCCCTCGGCGACGAGTTCGCGTTCGAGATCCCGGAGTCGGGCGGCACCCTGTGGACCGACAACATGGTCATCCCGGCACTCGCGCAGCACAAGAAGAACGCCGAGCTGATCATGAACTACTACTACAACCCGGACGTCGCCGCGGAGGTTGCCGCCTACGTGAACTACATCTGCCCCGTCGAGGGCGCCCAGGCTGCCATGGAGGCCATCGACCCCGAGCTGGCCGCCAGCGAATTCATCTTCCCCTCGCAGGCCACCTTGGACCAGACTTACGTCTTCATGGAGTTGACGCCCGAGCAGAACGAGCAGTACGAGCGCGAGTTCCAGAAGGCAATCGGCAACTGACCTGCCTTCGGGCCCGACAGACAGCAGGAAGGGAAGGACGGCAGTGGCCGCATCCGCCGAGAACGTGGAGGTCACGGACCTTCATATGCAGGGTCTGACCAAGAGCTTCGGGGACTTCACCGCGGTGGACGACCTGAACCTCACCATCCCGGCGGGCTCGTTCTTCGCACTGCTGGGGGCCTCCGGCTGTGGCAAGACGACCACGCTCCGGATGGTCGCCGGGCTCGAGGATCCGACGGCGGGAACGATCAGCCTGGGCGATCGCGACATCACCCGTCTGCGCGCTTTCGAGCGGCCGGTCAACACCGTCTTCCAGTCCTACGCGCTCTTCCCGCACCTCGACATCTTCGAGAACGTCGCCTTCGGCCTGCGTCGGCGGGGCATCAAGGACGTGCAGAAGCCGGTCGAGGACATGCTCGAGCTGGTGGAGCTTGCGCCGTTCGCGCGGCGCAAGCCCACGCAGCTCTCCGGCGGGCAGCAGCAGCGCGTGGCGGTCGCTCGGGCGCTGATCAACCACCCGGGAGTTCTCCTGCTGGATGAGCCGCTCGGCGCTCTCGACCTCAAGCTGCGGCGGCAGATGCAGATCGAGCTCAAGCGGATCCAGGTCGAGGTGGGCACCACCTTCGTGCATGTCACGCACGACCAGGAGGAGGCCATGACCATGGCCGACACGGTCGCCGTGATGAACAAGGGCCGGATCGAGCAGATGGGGCATCCGGCGGACATCTACGAGCTGCCGCAGACCGTGTTCGTGGCCAACTTCCTGGGTCAGGCGAACCTGATCGCCGGCGAGCGCAGCGGCACGTCGGGCGACGACATCATCGTCTCCGCGCACGGGCAGAACTTCGTCGTGCCGTCGGAGCGCTGCGCAGGCACGAGTACCAGCATGGTGGCGGGTGTGCGCCCCGAGAAGATCACCATCCTCGACGCCTCCGATGCGGGGCAGGTGCCCGAGCACCACAACCGGATCACGGGTCGGGTCACGGACGTGTCCTACATGGGCGTCTCGACCCAGTACCTCGTTCGCGCCCCGTGGGGCCAGGAGTTCATCGTCTTCGAGCAGAACGTGGTGGTCGGCGACCGCTGCGACGTCGGCGACGAGGTCGTCCTGCACTGGTCGCCCAAGCACACCTTCGGGCTCGACGGCAGTGGTGGAGAGAGCGCCGGCGTCGATCCAGAGGTGCTCGAGGTCCTGCACGCGCCGTCGGCCACGGAAGGCTGATCCATGGTCGCTGTCGTCCCGACCTCGGCGCAGAAGGCTCCTGCCGAAGTCGCGCAGAGGTCGTCCAAGACGGGCTATGTGCTGCTGCTGCCGGGCATGGCGTGGCTGGGAATCTTCTTCGCGATCCCGTTCATCACGCTGTTCCTGACCAGCCTCCAGGCGCCCATCCCGGGCAAGTCGGGCAAGTACCAGCCGGCCTTCCAGCTCGGCAACTACACGGACGCGCTCGCCGAGTACTGGGAGCTGTACGTCCGGTCCTTCGTCTACGCCGGCATCGCCACCGGACTGGCGCTGCTCATCGCCTACCCGCTGGCCTACTTCATCGCCTTCAAGGCGGGCCGGTGGCGCTCACTGATGCTCGTCCTGGTCATCGCGCCGTCGTTCGCGTCCTTCCTGCTGCGGACGTACGCGTGGAAGACGATCCTGGCCGACGAGGGCATCATCACCAGCACCCTCAACGCCTTGCACCTGCTGCCCGACGACCGGATCCTCAACACCGGCATCGCGGTCGTGGCCGGCCTCACGTACAACTTCCTGCCCTTCATGATCCTGCCGCTGTACGCCGCCCTGGAGAAGATCGATCCGCGGGTGCAGGAGGCGGCGAACGACCTGTATGCGTCACCCGCGACGACCTTCCGGAAGGTCACCTGGCCGCTGTCCCTGCCCGGCGTGGTCGCGGGAACGCTGCTGACCTTCATCCCCGCTGCCGGCGACTACATCAACGCTCAGCTGCTGGGGTCGACCGGTGACCGGATGATCGGCAACGCCATCCAGATCAACTTCATCCAGTTCCGCGACTACCCGACCGCCAGTGCCCTGTCGGTGATGTTGATGGTCATCATCCTGGCGCTCGTCTTCACCTACATCCGCAAGGCGGGGACGGAGGACCTGGTCTGATGCGCTGGCTCCGCAGGAACCTGCTGAGGATCGTCGCGATCCTCGTGTTGGTCTACCTGTTCATCCCGATCGCCGTGATCATGGTGCTGTCGTTCAACAAGCCCTCGGGCAAGTACAACATCACCTGGAACCAGTTCTCCTTGGACGGCTGGACCAACCTGTGCGGCGTCCCGGGAGTCTGCACCTCGTTCGTGAAGAGCATCGAGATCGGCATCATCGCGACCATCGTCGCGACGATCCTGGGCACGATGGTCTCCTTCGCCCTGGTGCGCTACCGCTTCCGCGGTCGCAGCACGACGAACCTGCTCATCTTCATGCCGATGGCGACGCCCGAGGTCGTGATGGGCGCCAGTCTGCTGGCGCTGTTCCTCAACCTGCGGTTCCCCCTCGGCGAGATGACGGTCATCATCGCGCACATCATGTTCATCATCTCCTTCGTCGTGGTGACCGTGAAGGCGCGCCTGCAGGGCATGGATCCCCGACTCGAGGAGGCCGCGCGCGACCTGTACGCCTCGCCGCGTGCGGTGTTCCGCTATGTGACCTTCCCGCTGGTGCTGCCGGGCATCCTGGGTGCGGCCCTGCTGGGCTTCTCGCTGTCCTTCGACGACTTCATCATCAGCTTCTTCAACGCGGGCACCCTCGTGACCTTCCCGATCTACATCTGGGGCGCGGCTCAGCGCGGCATCCCGGTGCAGGTCAATGCGCTGGCCACCATCGTGTTCCTGGTCGCCCTTGCGGTGGTCCTCGGTGGTCAGTTCATCGCGTGGCGTCGCCAGAAGGCATTGGAGGCAGCTTCCGTCGTCGAGGACAAGCCACTGGCCGCGGTGGACGCGCTGTCGCGCTCCTAGCGTGGGGCGGCGCGGGTAGCTGCACCGGCTAGAATCGACGAAACATCCGCGGGTCGGCGACGGCCACGGCACACTCGAAGGGACTGGTGGGACGACGGGGCAGTGGGCTCCGCTCTCCGATCCGTTTCGTCTTCGAGGAGATCTCGTGCAGTTCAGCAGTACCCCGAGTCCGGAGGCACTGGCCTCCCTGTCCCATGTCCGACCCTCCGTCTACTGGCTCGACCGGGCCGAGCGGCCCGATGCGGCGGATGAGCTGGTCGGTGCCACCCACGCCGACCTGCTGGTCATCGGCGCCGGTTTCACGGGCCTGTGGACGGCCTTGCTGGCCAAGCAGGCCGAGCCCGGTCGGGACGTGGTCCTGGTCGAGGGCGCCCGCGTCGCTCAAGGCGCCACCGGCCGCAATGGCGGCTTCGTCTCGTCGTCCTTGACCCACGGCTTCGCGAACGGCATGGGCAGGTGGCCGAACGAGATGTCGACGCTCCAGCGCCTCGGCCGGGAGAACCTCGATGCGATCGAGCGCACCGTCGCCGAGCTCGGCATCGAGTGCGACTTCGTGCGCACCGGGGAACTGGATGTCGCCCTGGCCGACTACCAGTTGGCCCACCTCGAGGAGGAGGCCGCGGAGCAGCAGGCGCTGGGGGAGGACGTGCTGTTGCTGGACCGTGACGAGGTTCGGGCGCGGGTGGACTCGCCCACCTACCTCGGCGCCCTGTATGACCCGCACGGGGTCGCGCTGGTCGATCCGGCCCGACTGGCATGGGGTCTTCGGGAGGCCTGCCTGCGGCTCGGGGTCCGCCTGTTCGAGCGCACTCCCGTGACCGGCATGGTCAAGCGCGAGGACTCGGTCATGGTCAGCACCCGCCGTGGTGTCGTCCACGCCGACCGGGTCGCACTGGCCACCAACGCCTACCCGCCGCTGCTCAAGCGCCTCGGTCACTATGTGGTGCCGGTGTACGACTACGTGCTCATGACCGAGCCCCTGTCGCCGGAACAGGCGGCTGCAGTCGGGTGGTCCGGGCGCGAGGGAGTCAGCGACACCGGCAACCAGTTCCACTACTACCGGACCACAGACGATGGACGCATCCTGTGGGGCGGCTATGACGCCGTCTACCACCGTGGCAACGGGTTCGGTCCGCGGTTCGAGCACAGCCGAGAGTCGTACGAGCGGCTCGCCGAGCACTTCCTGCAGACCTTCCCTCAGCTGACCGGGATCAAGTTCTCGCACGCCTGGGGCGGGGCCATCGACACCTGCTCGCGGTTCACGGCCTTCTGGGGCACCGCATTCGACGGTCGCGTCGGCTATGTGATCGGGTACACCGGTCTGGGCGTGGGAGCCTCGCGATTCGGCGCCGCCACCATGCTGGACCTGTTGGACGGCCACGACACCGAGCGCACGCGACTGGAGATGGTGCGCAGCAAGCCGCTGCCCTTCCCTCCTGAGCCGTTCCGGTCGGCTGCCATCTCCCTGACCACGCGGGAGATCCAGCGATCCGACGCGAACGAGGGCCGGCGCGGACCTTGGCTGGGGCTGCTCGATCGACTGGGGCTGGGATTCGACTCCTGACGGCCGCATCTGAACGTAGGTTGAGGCCATGACCAGGTACGGCTCGATGTACGGCCCGGACTTCACCTTCCTCGGCGTCGACCGCTGCTCGGTCGAGTCCCCGGAGACGTTCGCGGACGCGGACGTCGTCATCGTGGGCGCGCCGTTCGACGGCGGCACGTCCTATCGGAGTGGCGCACGCTTCGGGCCCTCCGCGCTCCGCGCTGCCTGCTATCTCGAGCACGACGGGTCGCGCCCCTCTCTGGCGATGCGCGTGGACGGCCTCCGGGATCTGCGGGTCTACGACGCGGGTGACGTCGAGATGTTCAGCGGCGACGCCGAACGGTCCTGCGCCGCGCTGGAGCGGGTGGTGCAGGCAGTTGCCGACAGCGGCGCGATGCCCCTCGTGCTCGGCGGCGACCACACCGTCACGTGGCCGAACGTCACGGGAGTGGCCCGTGCCCGCGGATGGGGCCGGGTGTCGGTGATCCACTTCGACGCGCACGCCGACACGGGCGACATCAGCTTCGGATCACTCATCGGGCACGGGCAGCCGATGCGGCGGCTCATCGAGTCGGGCGCGGCCCGGGGGGATCGCTTCCTGCAGATGGGCCTGCGCGGGTACTGGCCGCCGCCCGACGTCCTCGCGTGGATGGCCGAGCAGGGCATGCGCAGCTATGAGATGACCGAGATCGTCGAGCGAGGCCTGGCCGAGTGCCTCACGGAGGCCCTGTCGATCGCCCTGGACGACTGCGACGGCGTGTTCCTCAGCGTGGACATCGACGTCTGCGATCCGGGTCACGCACCGGGTACCGGGACGCCCGAACCCGGGGGCCTGTCCGCCCGGCAGCTGCTCGATGCGGTGCGCCGGATCTGCTACGAGGTGCCCATCGTGGGGATGGACGTGGTCGAAGTGGCCCCGCCGTTCGACCATGCCGACATCACCGCGCTGCTGGGCAACCGCGTCGTGCTCGAGGCCCTCTCGGCGATCGCGCGACGCCGCCAGGACGAGCGCGATGGGACGCGATGGGACTCGGGTCGGCCGCTGCTCGACGGGCGGACGCCCCGGGACTAGCCGTCGGCCGGGACGTCGCGATGCCGCACGTCGGAGGCCCACCGGTCCAGGGGCGACTGGTCGGCCGCGAGGAGGCGCGTGAGTTCTTCGGTACGCGGTGTCATGCCGAGGTCGCGCGTGGTCGGCCACGCGTCGATCTCCTCCCGCGCGAACTGGACCCACCGCTCGAAGGTCTTCATCATCTCGATCTGGAACGTCGCGAACAGCACCGACAGGTGAGTCCGTTGCGGGAAGGGGTGTCCGCCGTCGAGGTACGTCCCCATGAGTTCGACGATGGTGCGGTGCTTCTCCCCGATATCGCCCTCGAACTCGTCGAGGGCCCTGAGCAGGTCGTCTCGTGATCCGTGGTCGGCGAAGAGGAGCCTCAGGAGGGCTTCGATCTCGAGCCGGGGTGGTTGAGTACGGGTCGTCGTCCACTCGTTCAGCGCCTGGCGACCCTCGTCGGTGATGGCATAGGTGGTGCGGGTGCGGTTGCCCACGCCAGTCTGATCAACGGTGGCGAACCCCAGCTCGACGAGTTTCTTGGGCTCGGAGTAGATCAGGCGCTCCGACTTGGGCCAGGCGTAGCGGAGGCTGCGGTGGGCCTGCTGGGTGAGTTCGTAGGCCGTCCACGGCTGCAGGCTGAGCAGCGCGAGCACGGCGAACGACGAGGTAGTCATTCGTGTCGACACACCCTTGACTCTACTGCACATTGCAGTATAGGAATGACCTACTGCAAGTTGCAGTATCGAGAGCCAACTTGAGGAGATGGTCAGGATGAAGAGCAACGTCGCGGACCTGCCGATCGCGAACGAGTCCCTCGGAGAGATGATCCGAGGTCAGGACTGGGGCGGAATGACCACCGCATTCATGCAGTACCCCGCGGGGCTCGACCTCCGCCCCCTGCTTGAGGGCCTCGAGAGGGACCACTGCCAGTGCCCGCACTGGGGCTACCTCATCGATGGCCGGATCCGAGTCCACTACGAGGACGGCTCCGACGAAGTCGTGACCGCGGGTCAGACCTACTACTGGCCGGCCGGCCACACCATCGTGGTCGAGGAAGACGTGAGGATGGTCGAGTTCAGCCCACACGACCAGATGTCCGAGGTCCTCGCCCACGTGGTCGGCAAGCTGTAGAGGCCGTCCAATCAGGAGTCCGAGATCGCGGGGGGTGATCTCGGCCGGCACGAAGGGAAGGCGACATGGAGATTGCACAGCACATCACCGCGGTGGGACGAGAGGGCAGGCTCTTCGCGGACGCAGCGAGACGAGCCGGACTTGAGGCTGAGGTCGAGGCCTGCCCAGGGTGGAACGTGCGCGACCTGGTCCGGCACCTGAGCGAGATCCACCTCTGGGCCGCAGCACGCGTCGCGAAACGCACGTCGAAACTGTTCCCCGACGACATCTCCGAACACACCGAGTCCTGGCCGGACCTCGCCGTGTTCTGGCCGGCAGACGCCGACCTGATCGACTGGTACCTCGAGACGAACGCCAACCTCGTCCGATCCCTCGAGGCCGCGTCACCGGACGATGACATGCCGACATTCCTGCCGGCACCGTCCCCACTCGCGATGTGGGCACGCCGCCAGGCCCACGAGACGGCCGTGCATCGATTCGACGCCGGGAATGCGACCGGCACCGCATCCGGGTTCGACCCGGAGTTCGCATCGGACGGGATCGACGAGCTGGTCAGGGCGTTCGCCCCGCGTGCGCGGTCATTCCCGGTGTCCACCACCCGAACTGTCGTCATCAAGACCGCGGACACGGACGACCAATGGCGCCTCACCTTCTCGCCCGACGGCATCGCCACGGTTCGCGGCGGAGGACCTGCGGACATGACCGCGACGGGTGAGGCTTCGGATCTCTACCTCGTCCTGTGGAACCGCATCGACGACTCGAACATCACGGTCGAGGGTGATCGCGAGCTCCTCTCCCTGTGGCGAGAGAATCACAGGGTGCGTTGGTCCTGAACGATCCCTCGGCACCGCCGTGCACGCTTTCACTTGTCTCCGTGGGCGCATGTCTCAGGCAGGTCAAGACGCGCGATTCGCGCCATGGTGGTCGCGTCGAGCGCCCTGATCATGACGTCGACGGGGAGCCTCGCTGCCGGCCGTGAGACCGTATCCACTCCGATCCGCGAGGTGGAATTCGCCCACGGCCTGACACCCCCTGCGGGCAACCCCAGCCTCTCGGTCGGCCTGGGCGTCATCCTGCTGGATCCGAACGGCGCTCCCTGCGCGACGGATGGGGCCGAGTCAGGGCCGACCGCTCCGGATCAGCCCGCAGGAACCCCTTGACCAACTGTCGCCACACCTGCAACCGCCACCGGCCACCCACCGCTCGCGGCGGGAAGGGAGCGTTCACCCGCGTGACCAACCTGCTTGATTGGGACAACTAGTCGTCGGCCGGGACGTCGACCCCGTATCCGGTGCCGCGCCGGTGCGGCGGGGTCGGGATGGCCCGCTCCACCGGGCACCGGGCGTCGGGACATGCGAGCTCGTCGCACAGCCGGCACATGAACTCGCTGGTGAGCAGGTCGTCCGCGAGCGCGTCGAGCATCGCGTCGGCCGCCTCCGTGAGCCAGCGCACCTGAGCGTCGTCCAGGGCAGCCACGGCCCTGGTCAGCACGGCACGTCGCGCCGCCAGCACGGCCAGGGCTCGCTCCTCGCCCGCGGGCGTCAGCGCGAGCAGTCGGGTGCGGCCGTCCTCGCCTGGGATCCGCTCGATCAGGCCGGACCGCTCGAGCCGTTCGGACAGCTGCACTGCCCCGGGGTGGGTGATGCGCAGCCGGGCCGCAAGGAAGGCGATGGGCCGGTCGGGGTACCAGAGCACCGTCACGAGGGCCGCCGGCGTCGCGCCGCCGTGCCCGGCAGCATCCTCGACGCCGAGCGATGACCCGGTCGGTGACCGTCTGGCTCAGGGTTCCGAGCACGTTCGCGGCGAAGGCGCGGTCGGCGCGGGGACCGCGGCGCGGGGGCCGAGGCGCCCCGACCGGCACATGGAAGGACATTCGTGAATTATATAAGTGGCTTATGCCTTAGCCTGTGGTCACCCCAGGGAACGCGCACCCCGCGCACCCGCACCGAAATGGAAAGAGCATGCGAATCCTCATCGTCGGCGCCGGTGGCGTCGGCACCTCCGCCGCCCTCATCATGGCCCGACGCGACTTCTTCGAGCGCTGCGTTGTGGCCGACTACGACGGCGATCGAGCCGCTGCGGCCGTCGACCGCGTCGCCGACAGCCGCTTCGAGTCCGCCCAGCTGGACGCGTCCGACTCGGATGCCGTGGCGGCCCTGTGTCAGGCGCACGGGATCACCCATGTGCTGAACGTCGTCGACCCGCGGTTCGTCATGCCGATCTTCAACGGCGCTTTCGCTGCGGGCGCCGACTATCTCGACACCGCGATGAGCCTGTCGCGTCCGAGCCTGACCAACCCCTACGCCGAGGTCGGCGTGAAGCTCGGCGACGAGCAGTTCGCACAGGAGGTGGACTGGCTGGCCGATGGGCGGCTGGCGCTGTGCGGCATGGGCGTGGAGCCCGGGCTGGCCGACGTGTTCGCCCGCTACGCGGCCGACCACCTGTTCAGCGAGATCGACGAGATCGGCATCCGGGACGGGGCCAACCTCGTCGTCGAGGGGTACGACTTCGCGCCGTCCTTCTCCATCTGGACGACGATCGAGGAGTGCCTCAACCCGCCGGTGATCTGGGAGAAGGATCGCGGCTGGTTCACCACCGAGCCGTTCTCTGAGCCCGAGACCTTCGACTTCCCCGACGGCATCGGCCCGGTCGAGGTGATCAACGTGGAGCACGAGGAAGTGCTGCTGGTGCCGCGTTGGATCGACTGCAAGCGCGTCACCTTCAAGTACGGCCTCGGTGACGAGTTCATCGACGTGCTGAAGACCCTGCACAAGCTCGGCCTGGATCGCACAGAGCCGGTCACCGTCAAGGGCGTCCAGGTCAGCCCCCGCGACGTGGTGGCTGCCGCGCTGCCGGACCCGGCGACGCTGGGCGACAAGATGACCGGCAAGACGTGCGCCGGGACCTGGGTCACCGGGATCGGCACCAACGGGGAGCCGCGCGAGGTCTACCTGTACCACGTGGCCGACAACGAGTGGACGATGCGCGAGTACGGCACCCAGGCCGTGGTCTGGCAGACGGCCATGAACCCGGTGATCGCTTTGGAGCTGCTGGCCACCGGCCAGTGGCAGGGCAGTGGCGTCAAGGGCCCGGAGGCGTTCGACGCGGTGCCCTTCCTCACGCTGATGTCGGAGGGCTACGGCCAGCCGTACGGAATCCGCGACAGCCAGGCCTAGGCCGAACTCGTTTGTCCCGGTAGCCGGGAGAAATCGGCGAGGACGGGGTCCCGCGACCCCCGCATCGCCGATCTCTCCCGGCCACTGGGACACCTCTGTAGCGCGGCGTGAGTCGGGGGTGCGGAATCCCGCACCGTGTGGCAGAGTAGGTCCCGCAAGGGGAGTAACCCCCCGCTGGTGGATCGTCAATACGGTGCGAGCCTCTCGTACCCGGTCACCAGGCCGGCTCAGCCGGTGGGCCAGACCTTGTGCCATGAGGCAGCGCATGCTGCCCGGACACAAGGAGGCACCGTGAACGTTCGTACCCGCGAGATCCAGCTGACCAGCGATGGCCTTGGCCTGATCCAGCAGCGACTTGCCGTGATCCGCGAGCAGCGGCTCCCGGAGCTGCGCCCGTACCTGTACGGACCCGAGCGGGACGAGGCCCTCGTCGCACAGTTCGAGGCGCTGCTGGAGGAGCTGACCGGCTGGGAGGCCGTGCTCGGCCAGGCGCGCATCCTGCCGGAGGCCACGTCGGCGACCATCGTGCTCGGTTCCCGCGTACGCGTGCGCCTTTCGGACGGCGGCGATGCCTGGGTCCGGCCGGTGCATCCGGTCGAGGCGGCCCTCGACGATGAGCGCATCTCGGTGGACTCGCCGCTCGGCTCATCGATCCTCGGGTGCCAGGTGGGCGATCGCGTGGAGGTGAACGCCCCCATCGGCAGTTGGACCGCCGAGGTGCTGGAGATCGCCGGGGTGGGCAAGCGCGGACGCCGCCGGAAGTGACGATTCAGGCGAAGCGCACGGTGAGGGTTGCCGAGCGCCCGTCGACCCGGATCCGGTAGTCGAACGCGGTCCGGCACCAGGCGCCGTCGGAGCAGTACGGATTCACGGACAGCAGCGCACGACCGCTGCGGTCCGTTGTCGCGACGTCCTCGGTGCGCCAGCTACGGCCGGAGCGGAACTGCAGTTCGACCCGGGCGCCTGGCACCGGAGGACTCGCGGTCACGATGATGCGCGGCGGCAGGCCCGAGACCGGCTCCGACAGCGTCCGGGTGGCAGACGTGCTGCCGTCCGACCATCGCCAGTAGTACGTAGGAGCCGACGGCGTGCGGTCCTGGCTAGGCACGACCGGCTGGGCGGTGGGCGCCACGACGACGGCCAGGGTCAGGGCGGCGAGGGCGATCGGCAGCACGCATCGACGCTAGGCGTTCGCGAACGACCCATCTAGCCCGAGCCGCCGCCCTGTGGACAACGCTCCTACATGCTGACAGTCGTGAGGAACTCGCGTGTGTACTGATCACGGAGCTCAGGCCCGAGAAACATGAACTCCTGCGCCTGAGCCAGCAGCTCTGGCGTTGGGAAGATCCACGGGTCCTCGGTCAGGTCCGGGTCGATCTCCGCCATCGCCTCCTGAGCGCCCGAGACGGGACAGACGTACTGCACCCATGCGGCAACGCGGGCGGCGACCTCGGGGTCGTAGTAGAAGTTCATGAGCGCCTCGGCGTTCGCCTTGTGGGTGGCGACCGAAGGAATCAGCATGTTGTCTGCCCAGATCATCCCGCCCGATTCGGGCATCGCAAACCCGTACTTCTTGCCCAGGGCGAGGACGTCGCCTGACCAGCCGATCGACGCGATCGCGTCGCCACTGTCCAGGGCGGAGATGTAGTCGTTGCCGGTGGCCTGGCGGATGAAGCCCTCGTCGATCTTCGCCTGCAGGAGACTGAGCGTCTCGTCGAACTGATCGGAGGTGAAGTCGCTCATGTCGTGTCCCTGCCAGTTCATCAGCAGGCCCATCGTGTCGGGCATCTCCACCAGGATCGTGACCCGGCCCTTGAGTCGCGGATCGAAGAACTGGTCCAGGCTGGTGATCTCACTGACGCCCAACTCCCGCTCAAGGAGCCTGCGGTTCCATCCGATTCCGGTGAACCCTGACTGCCAGGGCAGGGAGAACTGGCGACCAGGATCGAACGGTACGTCCTGGAGGGCCGGAATCAGGTTGACCCAGTTGGGAATCGCGGACTTGTCCAACGGCGTCGCGAATCCGTTCGCCACCCAGGTCTCGACACCCTCCTCCGTGAGCACGACGATGTCTCGCTCGATGTCCTGTCCCTGCTCGAGCGAGGTTCGAACCTTCGCGTAGAACTCGTTGCTGTCGTTGATGTCGTCGGTATAGGCGACCTCGATGCCCGTGGACGCGGTGAAGTCCTGCAGCGTGCTGCCGTCACCCTCGTCCTCATCGATGTACTGGGGCCAGTTGGAGAAGCGGACCAGCCTCTCGGTGGCCGACAGGTCCTGAGCGGCCACTGGCGAAGGAGGCGCGACGCTGCCCTGGCTGGTGGACGGCGTCGATTCGCCGGTGGCGCCGGCACCGCACGCGGCAGAGGCCAGACCGACGAATCCGAGGCCGCCGGCCGTGAGGAGGGTCCTGCGGGACAGGGGAAGCGACATGCCGAGGTCCGCCATGAATGCTCCCGACTACGCGAGGGACTCGAAGCCCTGCTCGAGCACGCCGAGCGCTTCCTCCAGCAACGGCATCGGCATGGCCAGTGGCGGCAGGAACCGGAACACGTTCCCGTAGGTGCCCGTCGTCAGGGTGACCACACCGTGCTGGTGGCAGTGCTTGTTCAGCGCGGCCGCGAGCTCGGGATGGGGATCCAGCGTGCCGGGCTTCACCAGCTCGATCGCCAGCATGGCGCCGCGTCCCCGCACATCGCCGATCTCGGAGAACTGCTCGGCCAAGGCGCGCAGGCGCGGGATCATGACGGCCTCGATCTCCTTGGCGAGCGCGTTCGCGTCGTGCTGCTCCATCCACCGGATGGAGCCGAGGGCTGCCGCGCAGGCGACGGGGTTGCCGCCGTAGGTCCCGCCGAGCCCGCCGGCGTGGACGGAGTCCATGATCTCGGCGCGCCCGGTGACGGCGGCCAGCGGCAGGCCGCCGGCGATGCCCTTGGCGGTCGTGATGAGGTCGGGGACGACGCCTTCGAACTCACTGGCGAACCAGTCGCCCGTGCGGCAGAAGCCCGTCTGGATCTCGTCGGCCACGAACACGATCCCGTTGGCCTGTGCGAACTCCGCCATCGCGGAGAAGTAGCCGTCGCCCGGGACGATGAAGCCGCCCTCGCCCTGGATCGGCTCGATGATGATGGCCGCGACGTTCTCCGCGCCGATCTCCTTCTCGATGCGGGAGATCGCGATCGTGGCGACCTCCGGACCCTTCAGCCCGCGGTCGCGGAACGGGTACGACGTCGGGACGCGGTAGACCTCGGGCGCGAACGGCCCGAAGGAGTGCTTGTAGGGCATCGACTTCGCGGTCAGCGCCATGGTCAGGTTCGTGCGCCCGTGGTAGCCGTGCTCGACGACGACGACGGCCTGTCGCTTCGTGTAGGCGCGCGCGATCTTGACGGCGTTCTCGACCGCCTCCGCGCCGGAGTTGAACAGCGCGGAACGCTTCACGTGGTCTCCGGGGGTCAGCCGGTTGAGGGCCTCGCAGACCTCGACGTAGCCCTCGTACGGCGTGACCATGAAGCAGGTGTGCGTGAACTCGGCCACCTGCTTCTGGACGCCCGCCACCACCTCGGGGTTGGCGTTGCCGACCGTGGTGACGGCGATGCCGGAGCCCATGTCGATCAGGTGGTTGCCGTCCACGTCGACGAGCACGCCGCCGCCGGCCCGAGTGACGTAAATGGGGAGCATGACGCCCACGCCGTGAGAGACCGCGTCCGTCTTGCGCATCTGCAGGGCCTGCGAACGGGGTCCGGGGATCTGCGTCACCAGGCGCCTCTCCTGGGCGACGTCGTTGGTCGGCAGGTCGGTGCGGTCCGTCATGGCGGTCATCTGGCCTCCTGGGTTCGGTAGCCCGAGCCTAGGGTCTGGGCAGCGGGCAAGGGGACTCCAAGGTGGACAGGGGCGGGGCATACGCTTGTCCGAATCGTTGGAGGAACTGATGCCCCTCACCGTCGGCCAGGTGGCCGCCCTGCCTGAGCTTGGACTCGTGGTCCGAGCCGGAACCACCTGCTTGGAGCGTGAGGTTCGATGGGTGGCCGTGTCGGAGCACCTCGACCCGACCCCCTGGGTCGATCCCGGGGACCTGGTGCTCACCACGGGGATGACCCTCGCGGAGGACGAGGGCACCTGCCGGGAGTACGTCGCACGCCTCGTCGCCGCCGACGTGGCCGGACTGGGCTTCGGCGTCGGCTTCCGCCATGCCGACGTCCCGGTCGGGCTGGCGGCCGCTGCCGAGGAGGCCGGGCTGCCCCTGCTCGAGGTGCCGCAGCCGGTGCCGTTCGTCGCGGTGGGCAAGGCGGTGTCGAGGTACCTCACCACGGAGGAGTACGCCGAAGCCGCCGCATCGTTCGACGCCCAGCGCCGGATGATCCGTTCGGTCTTCGCCGACGGGGACGGCGCTGCCTCGGTGATCTCGACGGTCGCGCGGCACGTCGGTGGCTTCGCCCTGCACCTCGATCCGAGCGGCGGACTCGTCGACGCGCATCCGCAGGCCGCTGCGACTCGCGCCGCCGACCTGGCCGACGAGATCGACCGACTGCGACCACGGGGCCTGCTGGCCTCGTCGTCGATCGCCACGGCCGATGAGCACATCGTCATCGTGCCCATCGGCATCAAGGGGTCGGCGGAGGGCTTCCTGGTCGTCGGATCGCCCCGGCCCCTTCGTTCCGCCGATCAGTCCGTCATGAACCTCGGCGTATCGCTGCTGTCGTGGGTGGCGTCGCAGCCCCTGCTGCTCGATGCCGGAATGGACCCGTGGCGTCGGCTGCTCATCGCGGATGCGAGTGATCACGGCCTCCAGCCGCGGATCCTGGAGTCCGTGGGCCTGTCCGATCTGGACCCTGAACGTGCGGTGGCGGTGACCCTGCGCGGACGCAGCGGGCATCCTGTCCCGGACGTGCTGGTCTCCGGCCTGCAGCGGGCCGGCGACGTGGTCCTGGCCCGCCGGCGTGGGGGAGACGTCGTCGGCTTCGTCGCGGTGCTGCCCGACGGCTCGCTGCCGCTGGGCCTGCGCACCGCCTCGTCCTCACCCGACGTGCAGTCGATCGGCGTCTCGTGCGAGCTCGACCTGACGGCGCCTGCCAACGTCCGGCAGGCCGTCGAGCAGGCCGACCACGCCGCTGCGCTCGGCCCGGGGCTGCGGGCCTTCGAGGATGAGCCCTCCCGGGGGCTGGCCTCACTGCTCGATGCTGCGACCACCGCCACCTGGGCGACGGCCTACCTCGGCGATCTCATGGTGACGCCCGAGGGCCCGGAGCTGATGGACACCCTGCGGGCCTGGCTGGGACAGCATGGCCAGGTGGACGCGGCGGCCCAGGAACTCGGGATCCACCGGCACACCGTGCGGCACCGGCTGCGGCGCGCGGAGGGACTGCTGGGCCGGGCCCTCGAGGACCCCGCCGTGCGTGCCGACCTGTGGTTCGCGCTCACCGCCGTGCGCGCGTCCGATGGCGCCGACGACGAGCGCCGGTAGCCTCGTGGTCATGACACAGCGGCGGCGGATCGCCGTCCTGGGCAGTACCGGATCCATCGGCACGCAGGCCCTCGACGTGGCGGCGCGCAATCCCGCAATGTTCCACGTCGTGGGCCTGACCTCCAGCGGAGCCGACCCGGCTGCGATCGCCGAGCAGGCGCTGGCCTGCGGCGCCGAGGTGATCGGCGTACGGGATGCGGGCGTCGTTGACCGAGTGCGGTCCGTGTGGCGGTCAGCGGCCGCTGACCGTGGCGTCCCGTCGAGCGAGGAGCCCGTCGTCGTCGGAGGTGCCGACGCCAACGTCGACGTGGCCCGCTGGGACTGCGACGTGGTGCTGAACGGGCTGGCCGGTGCGGCCGGCCTGCTGCCCACGCTCGCGGCACTCGAGGCCGGCCGGATCCTCGCCCTGGCCAACAAGGAGTCGCTGATCATCGGCGGCCCCCTCGTCAAGGCGGTGGCCCGACCCGGGCAGATCGTGCCGGTGGACTCCGAGCACTCGGCGCTCGCGCAGGCCCTGCTGTCCGGCGCGCGGGACGAGGTCCGTCGACTGGTGCTCACGGCCAGTGGGGGCCCGTTCCGGGGCTGGTCGCGCACGGCCCTTTCAGACGTCACGGTCGAGCAGGCGCTGGCCCACCCCACCTGGTCGATGGGTCCACTCGTCACGGTCAACTCGGCCACGCTGATGAACAAGGGACTCGAGGTGATCGAGGCCCATCTGCTGTTCGACGTGCCGTTCACCGCGATCGACGTCGTCGTCCATCCCCAGTCGGTGGTGCACTCGATGGTCGAGTTCGTCGACGGGTCGACCATCGCCCAGGCCAGCCCGCCGGACATGCGCATTCCCATCGCATGGGGGATGGGCTGGCCGAACCGCGTACCGGATGCGGCTCCCGGCTGCGACTGGTCCAAGGCGGCGACGTGGGAGTTCCTGCCCCTGGACGAGGACGCGTTCCCGGCCGTCGGCCTCGCGCGGAGGGCGGGCGAGGCGGGGGGCACGGCGCCAGCCGTGTTCAACGGGGCGGACGAGGCGTGCGTCGCCGCCTTCCTCGAGGGCCGGCTGCCGTTCACCGGCATCGTCGACACCGTCGAGCGGGTGCTGGACGAGCACCTCGGCGGCGGCGACGGCCGTCCGGGGTCCGCGTGGGTGGACGGGAACAAAGCCGGCCTCGCCGACGTCACAGGTGCTGACGACTGGGCGCGACTGCGCGCTGGCGACTGGGTGAAGGAGGGCAGCCGTGCTTGAGCTGGTCGGCATCCTCATCTTCGCGGTCCTCATCGGCCTGTCCATCGCGCTGCACGAGCTCGGCCATCTGCTGCCGGCCAAGCGGTTCGGGGTGAAGGTCACCGACTACATGATCGGCTTCGGTCCGACGATCTGGTCCCGGCAGCGCGGCGAGACTCGCTACGGCCTCAAGGCCATCCCGGTCGGCGGGTTCATCCGGATGATCGGGATGGTGCCGCCCGGTCCCGACGGGTCGCGCCGCGCGATGAGCACCGGCCGGTTCGCCGCGCTGATCGACGATGCGCGGCAGCAGTCCCTCGAGGAGATCGGCCCCGGGGACGAGGACCGGGTGTTCTACCGGCTGCCCGTTCGTCGCCGGGTGGCGATCATGCTCGGCGGCCCGTTCATGAACCTGATCTTCGCCTTCGTGCTGTTCGCCGCGGTGCTGGTGGGCATCGGCATCCCCGAGCCCACCATGGCGGTGGCCACCGTCGGCCAGTGCACGCCCACCGTCAGCGAGCCGGCCGGTGATCCACTGCCGTCGGGGGAATGCCCCACGGGCAGCGAGCCGGCGCCCGCCGCCTCTGCCGGGCTGCAGGAGGGCGACACCGTGGTCGCCATCGACGGTGCGCCCACCACCGACTGGCTCGAGACAACGGCGTGGATCCGGGCGCATCCGGGGCAGGAGGCGGTCTTCACGATCGTGCGCGACGGCCAGGAGCTGCAGGTCCCGATCACTATTGCGTCGGCGAGCCGACCGGTCCTCGACGCGGACGGCGTGCCGACCGAGGAGTACATCACCGCGGGATACGTCGGGCTGGCGCCGGAGATGGCGTGGGTGCGCCAGCCGGTCACCTCCGTGCCCTCGTACATGTGGGACCTCACGGTGCGCTCGGTGCAGGCCCTGCTCACCCTGCCGATCCGGCTCTACGAGCTGGTCACCGAGACCCTGATCGGCGGCGAGGAGCGGTCCGTCGACAGCCCGGTCAGCGTGGTGGGCGTCAGCCGCATCGGCGGCGAGGTGGCCGCGATGCAGGAGCCGATCACCGCCAAGGCGGCCACCTTCCTCGCGCTCGCGGCGTCGCTCAACCTGTTCCTGTTCCTGTTCAACCTGCTGCCCATCCTGCCGCTGGACGGCGGGCACGTGGCGGGTGCGACGTACGAGGGGGTCCGCCGGCGGGTGGCGCGCTGGCGGGGCCGACCCGATCCCGGTCCGGTGGACATCGCCCGGCTGCTGCCCGTCGCCTACGTCGTCGCCGGCGTGCTGATGGTGATGGCGGTCGTCGTCATCTGGGCGGATCTGGTCAAGCCGATCACGCTGGGCTGAGCCGGCGATCGTCAGCCGTGGCAGCGCGCTGGGGCGGCCGAGCGGCCATAATGACCGGGTGACCGTGAACCTCGGGCTGCCCTCCGCCCCGCCCCCCACCGTCGCGCCTCGGCGCGTGTCGCGGCAGCTGCTGTTGCGGCATCCGACCCACCCGGTGGCGATCGGCGGTGATGCCCCGGTGAGCGTCCAGTCCATGTGCACCACGCTCACCTCGGACGTCAACAGCACCCTGCAGCAGATCGCCGCCCTGACGGCCTCCGGCTGCCAGGTGGTGCGGGTTGCCGTCCCCAGCCAGGACGATGCCGACGCCCTGCCGCAGATCGCGCGCAAGAGCGGGATCCCGGTGATCGCGGACATCCACTTCCAGCCCAAGTACGTCTTCGCCGCCATCGAGGCGGGCTGCGCCGGCGTCCGGGTCAACCCCGGCAACATCAAGGCGTTCGACGACAAGGTCGGCGACATCGCGAAGGCGGCGAAGGAGTACGGCACGCCCATCCGGATCGGCGTCAATGCCGGCTCGCTCGACAAGCGCCTGCTGGAGAAGTACGGCAAGGCCACCCCCGAGGCGCTCGTCGAGTCGGCGCTGTGGGAGGCGTCCCTGTTCGAGGAGCACGACTTCCGGGACATCAAGATCTCGGTGAAGCACCACGACCCGGTCGTGATGATGCAGGCGTACATGCAGCTCGCCGAGCAATGCGACTACCCGCTGCACCTCGGCGTGACCGAGGCCGGTCCGACGTTCCAGGGCACCATCAAGTCCGCTGTGGCGTTCGGCGGCCTGCTGAGTCGCGGCATCGGCGACACCATCCGGGTCTCCCTCTCGGCCCCGCCGGTCGAGGAGGTCAAGGTCGGGATCGCGATCCTGGAGTCGCTCAACCTGCGCCAGCGCGGTCTCGAGATCGTCTCCTGCCCTTCGTGCGGGCGTGCCCAGGTCGATGTCTACACGCTCGCGGAGCAGGTCACGGCCGGACTCGAGGGCATGGATGTGCCGCTGCGCGTCGCGGTGATGGGCTGCGTGGTCAACGGGCCGGGGGAGGCCCGCGAGGCGGACCTCGGCGTCGCGTCCGGCAACGGCAAGGGGCAGATCTTCGTCAAGGGCGAGGTCATCAAGACCGTCCCGGAGTCGCAGATCGTCGAGACGTTGATCGAGGAGGCCATGAAGCTGGCGGAGCAGATGGCCGACCAGTCCGGGTCCCCCGTCGTGACCACCGACTGATCGTCTCCGAGTCATGACCGCTCCCGCGACCCTCGGGCACGTGCGTCCGCTGACGTCGCGCGACCTGCCCGACGTCGAGCGGCTGCTCTCCGCAGACCCGGTCGCGCACTGCTTCGTCCTCAATCGCGTGCGCGTCGGCGGTCTCGACCCCTGGCGGGTCGGCGGGGAGGTGCTCGGCTACGTCGACGACTCGGGCGTGCGCTCGCTCCTGTACTGCGGGGCCAACCTGGTTCCGGTGGAGACCACGCCAGCGACTCGAGCGGCTTTCGTCGACCGGCTGCGCCAGACCGGGCGCCGGTGCTCGTCGTTCGTCGGCCCGGCGGAGGAGGTGCTCGACCTGTGGCGGCTGCTGGAGCCGGCCTGGGGGCCGGCGCGGGAGGTGCGGCACCACCAGCCGCTGATGTCGATCGATCACGACCCGATCGTGCCGCCGGACCCGAAGGTGCGTCGCGCCGGCCTCGACGACCTCGACGTGCTGCTGCCCGCATGCATCGACATGTTCACCGGCGAGGTCGGCGTCTCGCCGGTGGCCGGCGGCATGACGTCGGCCTACCGTGCCCGGGTGGCCGAGCTGATCAGCGAGGGACGCTCGTTCGTGCGCATCGAGGGTGACACCGTGGTGTTCAAGGCGGAGGTGGGCGCGGTCGGCGGCCGGGCCTGCCAGGTCCAGGGCGTGTGGGTGGATCCGGCCCACCGCGGCCGAGGGCTGTCCGAGTCGGGGATGGCTGCCGTGGTCGAGCATGCGCGTCGCGACATCGCGCCGGTGGTGTCGCTGTACGTCAACGACTTCAACACGGCCGCGCGGCGCGCCTACCGGGCCGTCGGGTTCCGCGAGACCGGGGCCTTCGCGACCGTCCTCTTCTGACTTCTTCCCGTCGAGCGTGGAGCTCAGGCGCTCGCCTTCGGCGTGTCGCGCCTGAGCTCCACGCTCGACGGGGCCAGGGCCCGGCGGATTGTGGAGATCACGTACTCCGGGCGGTCGGCATCTGCCCAGCTGAAGCGGATCAGCCGAATCCCCGGCCGCCTGAGCAGTTCGTTCTGGCGGCGCCGATCGTGGACCAGGGCTTCTGGCAGTGAGTGGACGGAGACCCCGTCGCACTCCGCGATCAGCCAGCCCGTCGAGGTGCGCCAGCCGATGTCCCCGTAGCCCAGCAGAACCCCGTGCTCGTCGTGCACCGGCACCTGGAGCCGGTCGGGGGGCAGGCCAGCGCCGGTCGCGATGAGCCGGATCCGGGTCTCGAGCGGCGACTGCGCGCCCCGGGCCGCCTGCGGCAGGTACGTGCGGGCCCGCCGGCAGCCGCGCCGGCCGCCGAGAATGGCCGCGATGACGGTGAGGTCGTGTTCGTCGCGCAGATAGCCCTGATGCATCGCGGAGTCGAGGATGGACACCGCCGCGATGCGCCCGCTGTGCAGTAGCAGATCCGCGACCGTGCGGCGCGGAGTCGTCACCAGGAAACCGCCACGAGTGGTGATGTCTGCTGGCTCCACCGCCCAGGTGTGGAAACGGATCCCCGGTCGCTGGAGCTGCTCCAGCCCGGGCGGCGTCCGGACGTGTGTCGGCTCCTCGGCGCAGTACGGCAGGTCCCACAGCCGTCCCGCTGTCGTCAGGACCGCGGGTGCGCGCCCCGGGTGAGCCAGTTGCACCGACTTCAGCAGGGGCGGCCCGTGGGGCGGACCCTCCCGAAGGATCGCGTGCAGGTCATAGACGGATGGGTGCAGGACTGCCCACTCGCCGGTACGGACGCGGTGCGAGATCGCGCCGGGGCTCAGACCAAGCCGACCCAACTGAGCGCGACTGGCGACGCCGAACTGTCGGTCCGCGAGGGCGTACGCGGCGGCCAGGACGCGCTCGCTGGTGGGTGCGGTCATCGGCGCAGCGTGCCGACTCGGCATTCCGAGTGGGTGGCTTGGGAACGGAGAGTGGATGGATGCCGTCAGCGACGACGCCTGTGGACCGCGGACCCCGTCGAGCGTGGAGCTCAGGCGCTCGCCTTCGGCGAGTCGCGCCTGAGCTCCACGCTCGACGGGAAGGGGGAGGGTGCTGGCTAGGGTGTCCCCGTGATCCTGCGGATGTCCTCCTTGTTCCTGCGCACGCTGCGCGACGACCCCGCCGACGCAGAGGTGCCCAGCCACCGTCTGCTCGTGCGCGGCGGCTATGTCCGTCGGGTCGCGCCCGGCGTGTTCAGCTGGCTGCCACTGGGGTACCTGGTCTACCGCAACGTCGAGGAGATCGTCCGCGACGAGATGAACCGGGCCGGCTTCCAGGAAGTGCACTTCCCCTCCCTGTTGCCTCGGGACCCGTACGAGCAGACGAACCGCTGGACCGAGTACGGCGACAACCTCTTCCGCCTGCAGGACCGCAAGGGCAACGACTACCTGCTCGGGCCTACGCACGAGGAGATGTTCACGCTCATGGTCAAGGGCGAGTACTCGTCCTACAAGGACCTGCCGCTGGTCATCTACCAGATCCAGACGAAGTTCCGCGACGAGGCCCGGCCGCGCGCAGGCATCCTGCGCGGCCGCGAGTTCGTCATGAAGGACTCCTACTCCTTCGACACCGACGATGCGGGCCTGCAGGTCTCCTACGACCGGCACCGGGACGCCTACATCTCCTGCTTCACGCGTCTGGGTCTCGACTTCGTCATCGTCTCGGCCATGTCGGGCGCCATGGGCGGGTCCGCCAGCGAGGAGTTCCTCGCGCCCGCCGAGCACGGCGAGGACACGTACGTCCGCTGCACCTCCTGCGACTACGCGGCGAACGTCGAGGCCGTCGTCACCCCGGTCCCCGAGCCACTCGACTGGGCCGATGTGCCCGCGGCCCATGCGGAGCAGACGCCCGACACCCCCACCATCGAGACGCTGGTCGAGGTGTCCAACTCCCGCGCGGACCTGGCGCGGCCGGACCGCGCCTGGACGGGCGCCGACACCCTCAAGAACGTGGTGTTCATGGTGACGGAGCCGGACGGCTCCGAGCATCCGCTCGCGGTCGGCCTGCCGGGCGACCGTGAGGTCGACATGAAGCGACTCGAGGCTGTCCTGCAGCCCGGCGAGCCCCGCCCGTTCGAGGAGGCCGACTTCGCCAAGCATCCGGCGCTGGTCAAGGGCTACATCGGGCCGCAGTCGCTGGGGGAGTCGACCGACTCGGGAATCCGGTACCTCGTCGACCCACGGGTCGTGCCCGGCACCCGCTGGATCACCGGGGCCAACGTGCCCGGCAGCCACGTCTACGACCTGGTGTGCGGTCGCGACTTCACGCCGGACGGGACCATCGAGGTCGCGGAGGTGCGCGCCGGCGACGCCTGCCCGTCCTGCGGCAGCGCGGTCGCGCTGGCCCGCGGCATCGAGATCGGCCACATCTTCCAGCTCGGGCGCAAGTACGCGGAGGCCCTCGGGCTGAAGGTGCTCGACGAGAAGGGCGACCTGGTCACCGTCACCATGGGCTCGTACGGGATCGGCGTCTCGCGCGCGGTCGCGGCCATCGCGGAGCAGTCCCACGACGACAAGGGCCTGATCTGGCCGCGCGAGGTGGCTCCCGCCGACGTGCACCTGATCGCGACGGGCAAGAGCGACGAGCCCTTCGAGGCCGCCGCCCGGCTGGCGGAGGAACTCGACTCCGCGGGCGTACGAGTGCTCTACGACGATCGGCGCGGCGTCTCGCCCGGCGTCAAGTTCAACGACTCGGAACTGCTGGGCGTGCCCACCATCGTCGTCGTCGGCAAGCGCCTCGTGGACGGCCTCATCGAGGTGAAGGATCGCCGGACCGGAGAGCGGGACGACGTGCCCCTGTCCGACGCGGTCACGGTGCTGAGCGGCATCGCGAGGGCCTGACGTGGCGGTGCGGGGGGTCGTCTTCGACTGGGGTGGCACCCTCACCCCGTGGCACGACATCGACCTGGTCGCGCAGTGGTACGCGTACGCCGAGGTCTACGACCCGGAGAACGCCGCCGCACTTGCCCGGCGCCTGAAGCAGCGGGAGGACGATCGCTGGCGGCGCCAGCGGGAGTCGGGGGGCGCCGTGTCCACCGGTGCGCTGGACCAGTTGTTCCTCGACGAGGGCATCGACATCAACGGCGCGCGGCATCTGCGCGCGCTGGGCAGCTACCTCGACTTCTGGGCGCCGCACACCTACGCGGATCCCGATGCCAAGGACGTGCTGGCCGCGCTCAAGCACCGGGGCTACGCGGTCGGCGTCCTCAGCAACACCATGTGGACCAGTGCCCATCACACCGAGGTGTTCGCGCGCGACGATCTCGACGACTACATCGACGCGGCCGTCTACACCAGCGAACTGCCCGTGGCCAAGCCGCACGAGGACGCGTTCCGGCAGATCCTGGAGGCCCTCCAGCTCAGCCCTGAGGAGGCGGTGTTCGTCGGCGACCGACTCTGGGACGACGTTCTCGGGGCTCAGCAGGCGGGCATGCGGGCGATCTGGATCCCGCACTCGGAGATCCCCACGGAGCAGGTGCCCGACGGCACCGCCCGGCCGGATGCGATCGCCCACCGACTGCTCGAGGTCTTCGACATCGTGGAGTCCTGGCAGTAGCGGTGGACGCCCTCGCCCTGCCCGACACCGCCACGCTGATCGCCCTCTGCCTGGCCGCCGCCATGGCCGGCTGGGTCGATGCGGTCACCGGTGGAGGCGGTCTCCTCCAGCTGCCGGCCCTCTTCCTCGCCCTGCCGGGTGCGTCCCCCGTCCAGGCGCTGGCGACGAACAAGCTCTCCAGCATCATGGGCACGGCCGCGGCCACCGCGACCTATGCGCGGAAGGCGCCGCCCGACGTGCGCACCGCGTTGCCGATGGTCGTCGCCGCGATCCTGGGCGCAGCCGGCGGTGCGGCCACCGCTCGGCTGCTGCCCGCCGACGTCATCAGGCCGCTGGTGGTCGTGCTGCTGGTGGCGGTGTGGCTGTTCACCCTGCTCCGGCCGCAGATGGGTCGGACGCAGGAGCTGCGCTGGCATGGGCGGCGACGCCACTACCTGGTCGCGACGGCGGCGGGGCTGGTGATCGGCTTCTACGACGGGCTGCTCGGCCCCGGCACCGGCTCCTTCCTGCTGATCGTGCTGGTCGCCGTGCTCGGCTACTCGTTCCTCAACGCCTCGGCGACCGCCAAGGTGGTCAACCTCGGCACGAACTTCGCGGCGCTCCTGGTGTTCGGACTGAGCGGATCGGTGCTCTGGATCCTCGGCCTGCTCATGGGCGCCTGCAACGTCCTCGGTGCCGTCGTGGGGGCGCGCATGGCGATCCGCAAGGGCAGCGAGTTCGTGCGGCTGGTGTTCCTCGCCGTCGTCGGGCTGCTGATCCTTCGGCTGGGGTGGGACCTGCTGGGCTGAGCGAACGCGCCCCAGTCAGTGATCGCGCTGGTCGGGAGAGTGCTGCCGCAAGTGGTGTCGGTCCTCCCGGAAGCGCACGGCCTCGAAGGCGACGAGTCCGACGACGATGGTGGTCGCGGCTGCGACCGACGCGAGGGCCGGGACGACGGTCCCGAGTGGCATGAGCGCGACCAGCAGGACCGCGGCCACGAGCCGCTGGACGTTCACGCTGCCCATGTTCCGCACGCGGAAGAGGAGGTGGGCGGCCAGGTAGAGGGCCAGCCCGCCGAACAGCGCCACGCTGGCAATGAGCTTCAGAGGCGAGTCGAGATCGAGCATCGACTTCTTCAGCCCGAGGGCAACGAGGATGATGCCCGCGATCATGGGCAGGTGCAGGTAGCTGTACGAGTCGCGTGCCATGGCCGCCTGCGCCCGGCCCGACAGTGACGCCAGCATGCGCTCGGCAGCGACCGCCACGACGTCGAAGTACAGCCACCACATGCCCGCGATCAGGGTGATGCTGAGGAGCGCAGCGGCCACCAGGCCGCCGGACAGCGGCTGATCGGCAGCGCTCAGGCCGACGGCGATCAGGGACTCGCCCAGCGCGATGATGATGATCAGTCCGTGCCGCTCGGCGAAGTGGTGGGCATCCACCTTCCACCCGGCCGTGCCGGCGATCAACGGAGCCCCCAGGTCGACGACGATCGCCGAAGCCCAGAGCAGCGCCCGAAGCGGTCCTGGGGGCAGGAACCCGGCAATGAGGATCGCGATGGCCCCGGCGAGCATTCCGGGGGCGAGCCGCGCCACCGCCCTGAACACCTCCGGGTCGGACCGGGTCGTGACGGCGTACAGCAGCAGATGGAGCACGCGCACGACGAGGTAGGCCACGCCGAAGACGATGGCCGCGTCGCCGAAGGCGCCCGGGACGGCCAGCCCGACCACCAGCATGGCTGCCATCGCGACGAGCAGGACGAGCCGCGAGGCAACGTCGTCGTCGATCGTGACCGTATTGGTGAGCCACGCATAGCCGACCCACGCCCACCACACGACGGTCAGGATCGCGAGGCCGCGGACCATGCCGCCCCAGGTCAGGTCCTCAGCCAGGAGCCCGGTCACCTGCGTCAGGGCGAACACGAAGACCAGGTCGAAGAACAGTTCCAGCGGAGTGACCGCGTGCGCCGCGCCCAGTCGGCGGGGGTGCTGATGGGGTTGCTCGACCACGGGCACATCCTGCCGCGCACGCGGGTAGGGGCAGGCCCGATTCAGCCGTCGGGGGAACTGGGCGGACGCTGATCAGCCGGCGGTCGGGAACGCCTGGGGCGGCGCCCCCCACTGGACGGCCCGTACGGCGCAGTCCGCTCCCGTGCGCGCTGCCCACCGGCGGTCCGCCCCCGCCGTCGCGCCTGCGGCGTCCGCGTACACCGCGACCAGCGCATTGTCGACGGCAGCCATCGTCCGGCGTGCCCCGGCAGGCGTGGAGACGTCTGGGTCGAGGGTGTAGGCCGCGGCGGCAGGTGGCGGCGTGCCGCCGGCCTCGACCACCAGCGCGGCCGCCTTGGCACGGTTGGCCCGGTGCTCCTCGAGCCCGGCGAGGGCACGTCGGCGTCCGCCCCCACTTACACGGGCGCCCGCCACCGAGTAGGCGAACACGGCGGCATCCTCCGCGCTGACCAGTGCGGTCCACGCCTCGAGCTCGGTCATGAGCCGGACCCCGTGGAGCGCAGATCGCGCAGCGCCGGCACATGCGCCGCCTCGGAGGCGGCGACCAGAGCCAGCAGCCGGGCCAGCTGCGGATCGGCCGCATCGACGCAGGCGGCAACCCGGTCGCGGGCAGCGGTGCGTTCGACGTCGATCAGCGTCGCGAGGATGCGGTCGGTGGCGGCCGGCAGGGCTGGTGCGGCCGGGGGCTCGGGCGACTCCCCGAACGCATCGAGGTGGGCCCGATGCTGGTCGCGGATGTCAGCCAGCAGGTCGCGGACGGCTGCCTGCTCCGTCGGCACGGCGGCCAGTGCGGCCTCGTAGACGGCGATCAGGCGGATCTCGTCGAGGGCGGTCTGCGAGGCGACCGCGGTGCTTGGGGCGGACGAGCCCTCCGCCGGGGCCGGCTCGTCGGAGGAGGACGTGCAGGCAGCCAGCAGTCCCGCGGGCGCCGCGAGGGCCAGGGCCACCAGCCCTTGCCGCCGGGTCAGGCCGCGGGGGAGGGAGGGGCTCGGCACGTGCCAAGGATGGCATGCAGTGGGTACAGTGCTGGTCAGCGCAGGCCGGGTGCCCGCGCTCACAACTGCTCCACCACAACAGGACCGGGAGGCGCCATGAGCTCACCCCATGAGGCGATGATGACTGCCCTGACCGGCCCGCTTGCCGACGTCGGCGTGGAGCTTGAGGACGTGGCCGTGAGCAAGGCCGGCCGCCGGCACGTGGTCCGAGTCGTCATCGATCGCGAGGGCGGAGTGGACCTCGACCAGGTCGCCGCCGCCAGCCAGCGGGTCTCCGAGGTGCTGGACGAGCCGGAGCTGGCTGAGCTCCTGCCCGGACCGTTCGTCCTCGAGGTGACCTCCCCCGGCGTGGATCGTCCCCTGACTCAGCCGCGGCACTGGCGTCGAGCGACCTCGCGCCTGGTCAAGGTGAGCCTGCGCGACGACTCGACGCTGCTCGGTCGGGTCCTGAGCGTGCCCACCGACGACGAGGTCGTGATCGAGACCTCGACGGGTGAGGTGACCGTCGCCCTGGCCGACGTGGCCTCCGCGATCGTCCAGGTCGAGTTCAACCGCAAGGACGAGGAGTAGTCCCATGGATATCGATGTCAGTGCGCTGAAGGCACTCGTACGGGAGAAGGACTTGTCCCTCGACCTCGTCGTGGAGTCGATCGAGCAGGCCCTGCTCGTCGCCTATCACCGCACGGAGGGCGCGGCGCCCAAGGCCCGGGTGACCCTCGATCGCAAGAGCGGTCACGTGACCGTGTGGGCGGCGGAGACCGACGAGGACGGTGCCGTGCTGCGCGAGTACGACGACACCCCGGACGGCTTCGGACGGATCGCTGCGACCACGGCGAAGCAGGTCCTGCTGGCCAGGTTGCGCGAAGCCGAGGGCGACGCGACCCTGATCGAGTTCACCGGCCGCGAGGGTGACCTGGTGTCCGGCGTCGTCCAGCAGTCGAGCAACCCGCGCATGATCCGCGTGGACATCGGCAAGGTCGAGGCGAATCTGCCGCCCGAGGAGCAGGCACCGGGGGAGTCCTACCCGCACGGCGCGCGGCTCAAGGGGGTCGTCACCAACGTGCGCAAGGGGTTCAAGGGTCCCCAGGTGACCATCTCGCGCACCCATCCGATGCTGGTGAAGCAGCTCTTCGCGCTCGAGGTGCCCGAGATCGCGGATGGCTCCGTCAAGATCACCGCCATCGCCCGTGAGGCGGGTCACCGCACCAAGATCGCCGTGAAGTCGACGGTACCTGGAGTCAACGCGAAGGGCGCCTGCATCGGTCCGATGGGGCAGCGCGTGCGGCAGGTGATGGCCGAACTGAACGGCGAGAAGATCGACATCGTCGACAGCAGCGAGGACCCGGCGGAGATGATCGCGCACGCGCTGTCGCCGGCGCGGGTGACCGCGGTCGAGATCGTGGACCCGGTGGCCCGGGCCGCTCGGGTCATCGTCCCGGACTACCAGCTCTCGCTGGCCATCGGCCGCGAGGGGCAGAACGCCCGCCTGGCCGCTCGGCTGACCGGCTGGCGGATCGACATCCGCCCCGACACCGCGGCCGAGGCGCCCCCGGCTTCGGCCGGCGGCGCGTGACCCCGCAGCGCACCTGCATCGGCTGCCGCGCCACGGGCGGACCCGATGACCTCCTCCGTCTCGTGGTGGCGGGGGACCGCGTGGTGGTCGACGAGCGCCGCCAGCTCCCGGGCCGCGGCGCCTGGCTGCACCCGAGTCGCGACTGCTTCGTGCTCGCCGGACGCCGGCGCGCATGGGCACGGGCGCTGCGGGTCGACGGTCCGCTGGACGTGTCGGCGGTGGAGGCGGGCCTCGAATCCCCGGTATAGTGGTCCTTCGGCCCGGGCAGTCCTGCCCGAAGCCTCCATCACCCAGCCGTCGGGAGCCCCCATGGGAATGTCCGCCCGATGAACGCGCGATGACGATGCGTCGTTCGAACTAGACGCCCGGGGACGTACCCGGGCGACAGACAGGAGAACTGTGTCGATCCGGGTCCATGAGCTCGCAAAGGAGCTCGGGGTAACCAGCAAGGAAGTCCTCGCCAAGCTCAATGACTTGGGCGAGTACGTCAAGTCTGCCTCCTCCACAGTCCAGCCGCCGGTAGCGCGGCGCCTTCGTGACGCCTTCCCGGCTCCGGCCGCAGGCGAGGGCGCCGAGGCCAAGCCGGCCAAGAAGCCCGCCAAGAAGGCCGCTGCCGCACCCGCGCCCGCCGCCGACGCGGCGGCGCCTGAGGTTGTCGCGGCTCCGGTCGCGGCTCCTCCGGCTGTGCCAGCCGCACCCGCCGCTCCAGCTGCCGCACCTGCCGCTCCAGCTGCCGCACCCGCGGCCGCTGCCTCGGCCCCGGCTCCGGCGGCCCCAGCGGCCCCGGCGGCCCCCGCGGCGGATGGTCCGTCGGCGCCCGCGCCGACGAGTCCCGTGTCGCCCGACTCGCCCAGCCCTGCTCCGCGTCCCACCGGTCCGCGTCCGGGCAACAACCCGTTCGGCACCGGTGCCGGCTCCGGCATGGGCCGGCCCGCTGGCCCGCGTCCGGGCAACAACCCCTTCGGCGCCGGCTCCGGCTCCGGCATGGGCCGAACCGCTCCAGCCGTCCCCGGCGCACCGCGCCCCAACCCCGGCACCATGCCGCCCCGCCCGCAGCGGCCGGCCGGCCCAGGCGCTCGTCCGGGTGGTCCGGGCGCGCGCCCGGGTGCTCCCGGCCGTGGTCCTGGCGGTCCCGGCGCTCGACCCGGCGGCGGCGGCTTCGCCGGCCGTGGCCCCGGTGGTCCCGGTGCTCCCGGCGGTGCCGGTGCTCCCGGCCGTGGTCCTGGTGGTCCCGGAGGCTTCCCCGGCCGCCCCGGCGGTCCCGGTGGCCGTGGCACGACCGCGGGTGCGTTCGGCCGTCCCGGTGGGCGACCCTCGCGCGGCCGCAAGTCCAAGCGCGCCAAGCGCCAGGAGTTCGACAACATGCAGGCGCCGGTCATGGACGGCGTCCGGGTCAAGCGCGGGCAGGGCGAGGTCGTCCGGCTCCCGCGCGGTGCCAGCCTGACGGACTTCGCCGACAAGATCGACGCGATGCCGGCCGATCTGGTCAAGGTGCTCATCGGCCTGGGCGAGATGGTCACCGCCACCCAGTCGATCGACGACGACACCCTGCGCCTGCTCGGGGGCGAGCTCAACTACACGGTCGAGGTCGTCTCGCCCGAGGATGAGGACCGCGAACTGCTCGAGTCCTACAACCTCGAGTTCGGCGAGGACGAGGGTGAGGCGGAGGATCTGGAGATCCGGCCGCCCGTGGTCACCGTCATGGGTCACGTCGACCACGGCAAGACCAAGCTGCTGGACGCGATCCGCTCGACGAACGTCGTCAGCGACGAGGCCGGCGGCATCACCCAGCACATCGGTGCCTACCAGGTCGCCACGGTCACGTCCGAGGGCGAAGAGCGGAAGATCACCTTCATCGACACGCCCGGTCACGAGGCCTTCACGGCCATGCGTGCCCGCGGTGCGCAGGTGACGGACATCTCCATCCTGGTCGTCGCGGCGGATGACGGCGTCAAGCCGCAGACCATCGAGGCGCTGAACCACGCCCAGGCGGCTGGCGTCCCGATCGTGGTCGCCGTCAACAAGATCGACAAGGAGGGCGCGGACCCGATGAAGGTCCGTGGCCAGTTGACCGAGTACGGCCTGGTTGCGGAGGAGTTCGGCGGCGACACGATGTTCGTCGACGTGTCCGCCAAGCAGGGCCTGGGCATCGAGACCCTGCTCGAGGCGGTCCTGCTCACGGCCGACGCGGCCCTGGACCTGCGGGCCAACCCGCACCAGGACGCGCAGGGCGTGGCCATCGAGGCCCACCTGGACCGCGGACGCGGTCCGGTGGCCACCGTGCTCGTCCAGCGCGGCACGCTGCGTGCGGGCGACTCGATCGTGGCCGGCGACGCCTTCGGGCGCGTGCGGGCCATGCTCGACGACGAGGGCAACCCCGTCGAGGTCGCCTTGCCGTCGATGCCGGTCCAGGTGCTCGGCCTCACGTCGGTGCCCGGTGCCGGCGACTCCTTCATGGTGGTCGCCGAGGATCGGGTGGCGCGGCAGATCGCCCAGACGCGGCAGGCACGGGAGCGCAATGCGCTGCTGGCTCGCAACCGCGTCAAGCGCTCGCTGGAGGACTTCCTCGAGTCGCTGGAGAAGGGCGAGGTGCAGGAGCTCAACCTCATCATCAAGGGCGATGTGTCCGGCTCCGTCGAGGCGCTCGAGGACGCCCTGCTGAAGATCGACGTGGGCGAGGAGGTGAACCTGCGGGTCATCCACCGCGGCGTCGGCGCGATCAACAAGAACGACGTCACCCTGGCGAGCGCCTCCAAGGCGGTCATCATCGGCTTCAACGTGCGGCCGGAGGGCAAGGTCGCGGAGCTGGCGAACGAGGAGGGCGTCGACGTCCGCTACTACAGCGTCATCTACCAGGCCATCGAAGAGGTCGAGGCGGCGCTGCGCGGCATGCTCAAGCCGGAGTACGAGGAGGTGCAGCTCGGTACCGCTCAGGTGCGCGACATCTTCAAGTCGAGCAAGTTCGGCACCATCGCCGGCTGCCTCGTGCAGTCGGGCGAGATCAAGCGCAACAGCAAGGCGCGCCTGGTCCGCGACGGTGCGGTGGTGGCGGAGAGCCTCACCATCGCCGGCCTGCGGCGATTCAAGGACGACGTCACCGAGGTGCGCGACGGCTACGAGTGCGGCATCAATCTGGGCAACTTCCAGGACGTCAAGGTCGACGACGTGATCGAGACCTACGAGATGCGTGAGAAGCCGCGGAAGGGCTGAGCCATGGCCAGCGAGGCGAGGCAGCGCAAGATGGCTGACCGCGTGAAGGTGATCGTCGCGGAGATGCTCGAGACCCGGGTCAAGGACCCGCGCCTCGGCTTCGTGACGGTCACCGACGTGCGGGTCACGCCCGACCTGCGCGAGGCGTCCGTCTTCTACACCGTGTACGGCGACGAGGAGGAGCGGCAGGCGACTGCCACTGCGCTCGAGTCCGCGAAGGGCATCCTGCGCAGCGAGGTCGGAAAGCAGACCGGCGTGAAGTTCACGCCGACGCTGGCGTTCTTCCTCGACGCGCTGCCGGACACGGCCGCGCATGTCGAAGACCTGCTCCGTCAGGCAGCGGCCGCGGATGCGGCCGTGCACGAGCAGGCGGTCGCGGCGACCTACGCAGGTGAGCCCGATCCGTACCGGCATCCGGCTGCCGACGAGACCACCGACGACGTCCCCACTACGGGGTGAGCGCATCCGGCCTGCTGGTCGTCGACAAGCCGGCTGGCATGACGTCGCACGATGTCGTCGGGCGGGTACGCCGCATCATGGGCACGCGCAAGGTCGGCCATGCGGGCACCTTGGACCCGATGGCGACCGGGGTCCTCATCATCGGGGTCGAACGGGCCACCCGCCTGCTGGGCCATCTCGCGCTGCACGACAAGCGGTACGCCGCGACCATCCGACTCGGCCAGTCCACCGTCACCGATGACCGGGAGGGCGACGTCGTGGCGGCGGCCCCCTTCGAGGCGGTGCAGGCCCTCGACGAGGTCGACATCCGGGAGGGTCTCGCGCGCCTGACCGGCACGGTGCAGCAGCGACCGAGCTCGGTAAGCGCGATCAAGGTCGACGGACGACGCGCGTACGACCGGGTGCGCGACGGCGAGGTTGTCGAGCTCGCCCCCCGCACGGTGCTGATCACCCGTATCGACGTCGACGAGCTCCGCTGGCTACCGGGTGCCGTCGACGTCGACGTCGATGTCGAGTGCAGCACCGGCACCTACGTGCGTGCCATCGCCCGCGACCTCGGTGAGGCGCTGGGCGTCGGCGGCCACCTGACGGCCCTGCGGCGCACCCGGGTCGGAGCGTTCACGATCGACGAGGCGCTGTCGCTCGAGCAGCTCGAAGTCCACCCGACCGCCGCCCTCCTGCCCCTCGCCGAAGTCGCCAGTCGGGCCTTTCCGACGTGGTCGGTGGAGCCCGCGGAGGCCGGGGCGGTCGGTCACGGCCAGCGCATCCCGTGGGCGGGACCAGTCGGCCCAGGTCCGGCCGCCGTCGTGGACGAGCAGGGGGAGTTGCTCGCGCTGGCCGTCGACGATGGTGGCACGGCTCGCTACCTGGCCGTGTTCGCCGCCGGCGCCCGGCCCTAGGCTCACACCGATGGACGCGACCGACCTGGGCGAGGTGCCCGAGACGCCCCTGGGATGCGTGGTCTGCATCGGGGTCTTCGACGGCGTGCATCGCGGTCATCAAGCCCTCATCGGCCAGGGTCGCCGGGTGGCCGATGGGCTGGGCGTCCCGCTGGTCGCCATCACCTTCGATCCCCATCCCATGGCAGTCGTCGGACCGCGCGTGCCCCCGCCGGCCCTGGCCAGCGTGGCGATGCGCAGCGAGCTGCTGCGGCGCGCCGGCGCCGACGAGGTCGACGTGCTGAGGTTCGACGAGGCGACCTCTCAGCTGGCGCCGGACGACTTCATCGAGAGCCTGCTCGTCGGTCGACTGCATGTGCGCGCGGTGGTCGTCGGCGAGGACTTCCGCTTCGGGCATCGCGCGGCCGGCTCGGTCGACACCCTCCGCGCCGCGGGAGCGCGCGACGGCTTCGAGGTGGTGGCCGCCGAGCTGCAGGGCGACGGCCGGGACCGCTGGTCGTCGACGCGTATCCGTGCGCAGCTGGCCGAGGGCGATGTCGAGGGCGCCGCGGAGGCACTGGGTCGGGCCTACTGCGTCGAGGGTGAGGTGGTGCACGGCGACCATCGCGGCCGCGAGCTCGGCTACCCGACCGCGAACCTGGCCACCCACGAACTGCTCGCGCTGCCCGCCGACGGGGTGTACGCCGGCTGGCTGCTGCGCCGCGGAGACCGACTTCCCGCTGCCGTGTCAGTGGGCACCAACCCGACCTTCGACGGGGTCGACCGCCGGGTGGAGGCCTACGTCCTGGACCGGGACGACCTCGAGCTGTACGGCGAACTGGTCCGGCTCGAGTTCGTGCACCGGATCCGCGGCATGGAGGCGTTCGCCTCGGTGCCGGAACTCATCGCCCGGATGGCCGACGACGTGGCCCAGGCACGCACAATCCTGGGGGGTGGGGGCGACGTCAGCGCCGCGCCGCCGTCCCCCTGATCACAGCCACTTGCCGTAGAGCAGGTCCTCCGGGCGGGAGATCTCCGCCGTGACAGGCACGCCCTTGAACTTGGCCATGATCGCGCGCGCCCACTGTGCCGCCTGCGGCACGAGTTCGCGGTCCGCCGTCTGCATCCGGTCGCGAACCAGCAGGACGCCCATGTCGGCCCCCGGATACCGGTACTCGTCGACCCCGTAGACGCGCAGGTAGAACGCCTCGTCATGGCTGGTGACGTTGTGCCAGTCCGTCTCGAGCCGCACGAAGCTGATGTCGCCGTCGGGGCTCATCCGCCACAGCCCGCTGGCGGGAGCCTCGGTGATCACCTCGACCTCGTCCGTCGTCTGCTTGAGCACGAGCTGGCTCCAGCGGTCGAAGTCCCGCCAGCGGTCCTGGATGCGCGCGATGTCGCACTCCCAGTCCACGTCCATGAACTCGAGCAGGTGGAACAGGAAGAGCGGGGCGCCGCCGTACCGGGAGGTGATCAGGTTGGTGAGGGGCGAGGCACCCGAGATGCGCGGGTTGATCTCCCCGAGATAGACCTTCCGGTCGTCGAGGTCGATCAGGTAGTCCATGCAGAAGACCCCGCGGTAGCCCTCCTGGTACAGCCGGTCGCCGAGTCGGCGCGCCATCTCCCGGATCTCGGACTGGCTCTCGCCGAGGGAGATCGGCGCGCAGTCGTTGCCGCACCAGCCGCCCTTGTAAGGGGTCAGCTCCTCGAACCCGGTCAGGTCAACCTGCACCGGGCCGACGAGAGTGCCGTGCCGGGTCGCGCAGGCCTCGATCGTCCCGGGGATGTGCCGGATGTTCTTCATCACCTTGAGGTCCTCGTCGAGAAGGTCCTCGGCGTGCCGGTCCCAGTCCTCGGCGGCGTCGATGAAGAAGGTGGTCCGGCCTGAGTCGCCGTAGGGCAGTTGGACGACGAGGTGGGAGCCGAGGCCGGCGTCGGCGGCCTGGGTGAGCAGGTCGACGTACGACGAGCAGCGGGTCAGGATGTTCGGCGCACTCGGGACGCCCGCCTCGTTCCCGAGCCGGGTCGTCTCGACCTTGGAGTCGATGCGCTCGCGCAGTTCGCGCGGGGGCAGCGCGATGGTCAGGCCGAGCTCCTTGGCCAGCCGCTCGGTCTCCTCGTCGAACATCACGAACAGCGCGTAGCCGGTGCCGCGGGCCTGGATGTAGTCAACGACCTCCTTGTGGCCCAGCAGGTAGCTGTTGACCGATTCGAAGGTGTCGAACTCGCGGGGTCCGGGGTGGGACGGCACCACGATGTGGTCGTGGCCGCCGTCGAAGGAGTCGAAGTAGCAGACGTAGCGCATCGACGACACCCAGTCGTCGATGCCGAGGATGTTGTAGGCCGTGGGCGAGATGAAGTAGATCGGGGTCTCGTTCTCGCGGAAGAACCGGTAGATCTCGGACAGGCCCCGCAGGCGCGGCCGCCCTGGCTCGTGTGCCGGGTCAGGTGCGCTCGGCAGTCCGGCGGCTGTCGGCGGCTGGGCCGGGGCCGGCTGGGGGGCGCTGGGCGGTGCGTCCGGGGCGGTCACGGGCGTGTCGTCCCGCCCGGTGATCCGGTTCCACCAGCGGGCGAGGTCGACCATGGGGGAACTGTAGGCCCAGAGTCCGTGCGGGGGCAGGCGTTCATCGCGGCGGCTATCGCACGTACGGCTGGGGATGGACGACCGGCTGCTCCGGGGGGAGGGCGGTCAGGTCGGGCACGAGCGACAGCACGGTGCGCGGGCGTTCCCCGGTCGCCGTGCCGTGGACGCTCAGCGGCCAGTCATCGTCGGGCCAGAGCAGGGTCATCGCCCCCGTGCCCGGCTCATAGGCGACCGTGTAGACCGTGCCCCACGTGCTCTCCACCAGCGGGCGGAACAGTGGTGGCCGCAGGAAGCTGCCGAGAAAGCCCGCGGTGTCGACGAGCGGGAACGCGGTGAGCGAGGCGAGATACTCCTCGCGGGCGATCGTGCCGGAGTACTCCGCGTGGCTGGGCCACTCGGTGGCGCCCTGGCGGTTCGCAGCGAACGGCATCGGGCTCTCGATGGGCGCGCGGTCGGGTGCCACCTGGACGACGCGGTGGTCGCCCTGGGCATCGATGATCGCCACGTTGTAGGACATCTGGACCGGGAGGGAGGCGAGCCGCGCGACGGCATCGGCCGTGGTGGTGCTCACCTGCAGGAGGTAGCGGACGACCAGTCCGATTCCGAAGCCGTGACCGACCTGGCGTCGTCCGCCGAAGGAGATGGCCACGGACAGCCCGGCATCGTTGATGCCGTCCATCAGGCCCCATCCGCAGTCCGCCATCCCGATGACGGTGCGACCGGACCAGTGGGTCCGCAGCGCGAGCGCGTCGCACAGCATCGGGGGGTAGTCGTAGTTGCGCGCGAGCAGTGGCACGGGCTCGGTGGTCATGGCGATCGAGCAGGCGGTGACAAGGGGAGGGGGGCACCAGTGGCTCAGGAACCGGGCCTCGAGGTCGCCGCCGCCGACCGCGTCGACGTACGCGAGGTAGTCGTCATAGATCTCCGGCATCCACGCCCGCACGGCGTCCCGGCTGTCGACGAAGGTCGGGCGCAATGCCTCGCCCTGCCTGAGGAACCAGCGTCGGTACGAGGGCCAGGCCCGATGGAACTCCGCCGCCGCTGCCGTGCCCGGCCGGTCGCCGGCGTCCACGCAGCGGAACGGGATGGTGACATCCGCCACATGCACGGGGAACGGCTCGCCTGTCACCCCGCCTCCCTCGCGCCGATCACGGACCCCCGAACGTGCCTAGCCTAGGATCACCCGGATGCAACTGGAGGAGTACACGCGGCTTGACGCGACCGAACTCGGGCAGCGGGTGTCCGCGGGAGAGGTCTCCGCGGCCCAGCTCCAGGACCTGGCCCTCGAGGCGCACGCTCAGGTGGACGACCGGATCAACGCAGTTGCCGGCATCCACCCCCAGGACCAGGACACGCTCGCCAGCGCCGGCCCCCTCGCCGGCGTGCCCACCATGGTGAAGGACCTGTTCCACGGCCAGGTGGGCCTGCCCTGCGGCAACGGCAGCCGCCTCACCGAGGGCTGGACGGTCGCCCACCCCACCCAGATCTACCAGCGGGCGACCGCGGCGGGCATGACCAGCATCGGCCGGAGCACCACCAGCGAGTTCGGCATTCTCGGTACGACCGAGACCCTCGCGTGCGGGCCCACCCGCTCGCCGTGGAGCCTGGACCACATGGCTGGTGGCTCCAGCGGGGGCGCCGCCGCCGCGGTGGGTGCCGGCGTGGTGCCGGTGGCCCTGGCCAGCGATGGGGGCGGTTCGATCCGCATCCCCGCGGCCGCCTGCGGCGTGGTCGGCCTCAAGCCGGGCCGCGGCCGAGTCCCCTGGGGGCTGCACCTCAAGGAGCCACTGCTCGGCTGGGCCGTCCAGTTCGCCGTGACCCGGACCGTGCGCGATGCCGCGCTGCTCCTCGACGTCCTGGGGGGACCGACCCCGGGAGACTACGAAGGGCTGCCGCGCCCGCAGATCCCCTTCGTCGATTCCATGCGCACGCCCCCGCGTCCGCTGCGCGTCGCATGGTGGTCGCACCCCTGGTCGGGACACGACCCGGATCCGGTGGTCGCGGAGGCGACGGCGGCCACCGCGGCGGTGCTCGAATCGCTGGGGCACGAGGTGCGCGCTGACACGCCCACGTTCTCCTGGGATGCCTACCTCCAGGCGATGACGGACGTCTGGGCCGTCACCAATGCGCACACGATCGACGGGATGGCTGCGGTGGTCGGCCGTCCCGTCTCGGAGGAGACCGTCGAGGGTGCCACTCTCGCGATGGTCGAGCACGGGCGACGGGTCACGGGCCTTCAACTGCTGAACGCCATCGAGGTGGAGACCGCGCTGACGTACCTCATGTCCGAGTTCTTCTCCCGCTATGACCTGCTGCTGACGCCCACCCTCGGGGCGCAGCTCCCGCCGATCGGCCACTACGACCCGACCGCGTGGCTCGAGCCGCGCGACATGTTCGCCACCTGGTCACGGTGGGAGTCCTTCCTGCCGGTGTTCAACACCACCGGGCAGCCGGCCATCAGCCTGCCCCTGCAGCAGTCGCCGGATGGGCTGCCGATCGGCATGCAGCTCGTTGCCGGGCAGGGGCAGGAGGAGCTGCTGCTCCAGGTGGCGGCCCAGTTGGAGCAGGCCCTCCCGTGGGCCGACCGACGGCCGCCCGTCTACGCCTCCTGACCGCGCTCGGCGCGGTCGGGAAGTCGCCGGGCGGCTGGTACTCTTTGGGGGAAATGACGGCCGTGGGGCCGCCCGCCATCGGGCCCTGCTCCGCGGTTCGTGTCCTCACAACCGCCCCGCACCGGGGCCGGAAAGGTTCATGCATGTCGCTCGACAGCGCCACCAAGCAGCAGATCATTGCCGAATATGGCACCAAGCCGGGGGACACCGGCAGCCCCGAGGTGCAGATCGCGATGCTCACCCGTCGCATCCAGGACCTCACCGAGCACCTGAAGGAGCACAAGCACGACCACCACAGCCGTCGTGGTCTGCTCATCCTCGTCGGCCAGCGCCGCCGGCTCCTCCAGTACCTCGTCAAGACCGACATCCAGCGTTACCGCGTGATCATCGAGAAGCTCGGGATCCGCCGCTAGTTTCCGAAGGCGGGTCCGTCCTCGGACGGGCCCGCCTCAGCACGCCGCACGACGTTCCACCCTGACAACTCAATACCGACACACCAGCGAACCCGGGGCGCATGCCAGCGCTGTTCGTCGGTCCTCGGTAGTGACCTCCGGGAGCCCGCATCGCGGGTACCCGTGGGCCTCGATCGAAGACCGCCACCGGCAGCCATGAGTGTGCGCCCCTGTCACAGAACAGGAGGCACCCGTGGAGGGTCCCCAGATCTCAACCGCAACCGCCGTTATCGATAACGGCAGCTACGGCTCCCGCACCATTCGCTTCGAGACCGGCCGCCTCGCCCGTCAGGCCGCCGGCTCCGTCGCCGTGTACCTCGACGACGAGACCATGCTGCTGTCGGCCACCACGGCCGGCAAGTCGCCGAAGGAGCAGTTCGACTTCTTCCCGCTCACCGTCGATGTCGAGGAGCGGATGTACTCGGTCGGCCGGATCCCCGGCTCGTTCTTCCGGCGTGAGGGTCGTCCGTCCGAGGACGCGATCCTGACCTGCCGGCTCATCGACCGGCCCCTGCGCCCGACCTTCACGAAGGGACTGCGCAACGAGGTCCAGGTCGTCGTCACGATCATGGCCCTCAACCCGGCCGACCTGTACGACGTCGTGGCCATCAACGCCGCGTCGGCGTCCACCCAGCTGTCCGGCCTGCCGTTCAGCGGCCCGATCGGCGGCGTCCGCGTCGCGCTGATCCGCGGCCAGTGGGTGGCGTTCCCGACCCACGCGCAGCTCGAGGAGGCCGTGTTCGACATGGTCGTCGCGGGCCGAATCGCGGGTGACGACGTCGCGATCATGATGGTCGAGGCCGAGGCCACGACCCGCACGATCGAGCTCATCGCCGGCGGCGCCACCGCGCCGACGGAGGACGTCGTGGCCGCTGGCCTCGACGCCGCCAAGCCGTTCATCAAGACGCTGTGCGAGGCCCAGCAGGAGCTGGCCGCAGCCGCGGCCAAGCCCATCGTGGAGTTCCCGGTCTTCCTCGAGTACCAGGACGACGTGTACGACGCAGTGGAGCGCCTGTCGATCGCCGACGTGCGCGCGGCCATGCAGATCGTCAGCAAGGCCGAGCGCGAGGCGCGGTTGGACGACATCAAGAAGGTCGTCGTCGCCGAAGCCGGGCTCGAGTTCGACGGTCGCGACAAGGAGATCTCCGCGGCGCTGCGCTCGGTCACCAAGAAGGTCGTGCGCGAGCGCGTCCTGCGCGACAAGGTCCGCATCGACGGCCGTGGCCTCACCGACATCCGCACCCTCAGTGCCGAGGTCGACGTGCTGCCGCGGGTTCACGGCTCGGCGCTCTTCGAGCGCGGCGAGACCCAGATCATGGGCGTCACCACGCTGAACATGCTCCGCATGGAGCAGCAGCTCGACACCCTGAACCCGGAGAACCGCAAGCGGTACATGCACAACTACAACTTCCCGCCTTACTCCACCGGCGAGACCGGTCGCGTGGGCTCGCCCAAGCGCCGCGAGATCGGGCATGGTGCGCTCGCCGAGCGGGCCCTGCTTCCGGTGCTGCCGTCGAAGGAGGAGTTCCCCTACGCGATCCGTCAGGTTTCGGAGGCCCTGGGCTCGAACGGGTCCACGTCGATGGGCTCCGTCTGCGCCTCGACGATGTCGCTGCTCAACGCTGGCGTCCCGCTGCGGGCGCCCGTCGCCGGCATCGCGATGGGCCTCATCTCCGGTGAGGTCGATGGCCAGATCGAGTACGTCGCCATCACCGACATCCTCGGCGCGGAGGACGCCTTCGGCGACATGGACTTCAAGGTCGCCGGCACCAGGGACTTCGTCACCGCCCTGCAGCTCGACACCAAGCTCGACGGCATCCCCGCGTCGGTCCTGGCGCAGGCACTTCAGCAGGCCCGGGATGCGCGCATGACGATCCTCGAGGTGATGAACGAGGCGATCGACAGCCCGGACGAGATGGCGCCGACCGCGCCGCGGGTGATCGCGATCCAGATCCCGGTGGACAAGATCGGCGAGGTGATCGGGCCGAAGGGCAAGATCATCAACCAGATCCAAGAGGAGACCGGCGCCGACATCACCATCCAGGACGACGGCACCATCTACATCGGTGCCATCGACGGAGCGTCCGCCGAGGCGGCCCGGACGGCGATCAACAACATCGCCAACCCGACCATGCCGGAGATCGGCGAGCGCTACCTGGGCACGGTCGTCAAGACCACGACCTTCGGTGCGTTCGTGTCGCTCATGCCGGGCAAGGACGGCCTCCTGCACATCTCGGAGATCAAGCGGCTCAAGGGCGGCAAGCGAATCGACAACGTCGAGGACGTGCTGCCCGTCGGCACCAAGCTCGAGGTGCAGATCAAGGAGATCGACTCGCGAGGGAAGCTGTCGCTGGTGCCGGTCATGGAGGGTGCTGACGACACCGCCGCCGACGACTCCGCGAAGGCCGATGCCTAAGGCGCAGACCCGCACGCTGCTGCGGGAGGGTGACGGCGGACTGGTCCGTCGCACCACCCTCCCGGGCGGCTTGCGCATCATCACCGAGCAGGTCCCGGGCGTGCGCTCGACGGCCTTCGGTGTGTGGGTGAACGTCGGATCGCGCGACGAGACGCCTGGCCAGATGGGCTCGGCGCACTACCTCGAGCACCTGCTGTTCAAGGGCACGTCACAGCGCTCGGCGCTGGACATCTCCGTGGCCATCGAGGCCGTCGGCGGTGACCTCAACGCCTTCACCACCAAGGAGTACACCTGCTACTACGCACGGGTGCTCGACGAGGACCTGCCGCTGGCGATCGATGTCGTGTGCGACGTGGTCACCGGCGCCCTGCTCAGGTCTGAGGACATCGAGTCGGAGCGCGGCGTGATCCTCGAGGAGATCGCCATGCACGAGGACGATCCGACCGACGTGGTGCACGACGACTTCGCAGCGGAGATGTTCGGCGACACCCCGCTCGGTCGGCCCGTCCTCGGCACGATCGACACCATCACCAGCATCGGCCGACGATCCATCAACTCGTTCTACCGCAGCAGGTACCGGCCCGAGCGCATGGTGATCGCCGCGGCCGGCAATCTCGACCACGCCACCGTCGTGCGGCACGTCCGGGCGGCGTTCGCCCACGTGCTCGACGACGCCCAGGACGTCAGCGCGGCCCGGCCCGTCCGCCGGCCCAAGCCGCACGCTGCGGGCGTTCGGGTCACGCAGCGGCCCACGGAGCAGGCCCACCTGGTGCTCGGCGTTCCGGGGATCACGCGCAGCGACGACCGGCGCTACGCCCTGTCGGTTCTCTCCACCTCGCTGGGCGGCGGCATGAGCAGTCGGCTGTTCCAGGAGATCCGCGAGAAGCGCGGCCTGGCGTACTCCGTCTACTCCTACGCGCAGGGCTACTCCGATGACGGCCTCTTCGGGGTCTACGTCGGCTGCCTGCCCGGCAAGGTGGACACCGTTCTCGACGTGTGCCTGAGCGAACTGGATCGCGTCGCCCGGGAGGGGCTCACCTCGGACGAGATCGTGCGAGGCAAGGGCCAGGTCAAGGGCGCCACCGTGCTCGGCCAGGAGGACACCGGCGCCCGGATGACGCGCATCGCCAAGAGCGAGCTGCATGGCGACCCGCTCCCGTCGATCGGCGAGCTGCTGCGACGCGTGGACGCGGTCACCACCGAGGACGTCCGCGACATCGCGATCGACCTGCTGACCGCCCCGACGACACTCGCCGTGATCGGTCCGTTCGACGAGACCACCACCTTCAACGCCGTAGGCTGAACTCCGTGATCCACGTGGGCGTGGCGGGAGCCAAGGGACGGATGGGCCAGGCGGTCGTCGAGGCCGTGCAGGAGCAGGACGACATGCGGCTGGTCGCCGCCATCGACATCGGGGTCCCGCCGACGGCGCTCATCCAGGCGGGCAGCGATGTCGTCGTCGACTTCACCACCCCTGATGCCGTCATGCGCACGCTGTCGACGTGCATCTCCAGCGGAGTGCACTGCGTGGTCGGCACCACCGGGTTCACCGACGAGCGACTCGAGCAGGTGCGTGCCATGTGCGCGGACAACCCCACGGTCGGCGTGCTCGTCGCCCCGAACTTCGGCATCGGCGCGGTCCTCATGATGCGGATGGCCGCGATGGCGGCACCGTACTTCGAGTCCGCCGAGATCATCGAGCTCCATCATCCCGACAAGGTCGATGCCCCGTCCGGGACCGCGACTCTCACCGCACGCATGATCGCGACGGCTCGGGCCGGCCAGCCCGAGGCGCCCGATGCCACCGCGCAGGAGGTCGACGGCGCCCGCGGGGCGCGGATCGACGGCGTGCCCGTGCACTCGCTGCGGATCAGCGGCCTGGTGGCCCACCAGGAGGTCATCCTCGGGGGGCTCGGGGAGACGCTGACCATCCGCCATGACTCGCTGGACCGCCGCTCCTTCATGCCCGGCGTCCTGCTGGGTGTCCGCGAGGTCGCCAACCGACCCGGGCTGACCGTCGGGCTCGAGCACTACCTCGATCTCGGGGCATGAGGCCGCGCACCGTCGCGATCGCACTGGGCGCGGCCACTGCGGCCTACCTCGTCCTGGTCTCGTGGCGCGCATGGGCGCTGATCAGCACCGGTGATCCGGTAGCCGTCGCGCTGGGCATCGCGGTCATCGTCATCCCGCTCATCGGGGCCTGGCTGCTGTACCGGGAGCTCTCGTTCGGCGTTCGTACGCAACAGCTCGGGCGTGAGCTGGCGGCGGAGGGCGGTCTGCCGGTCGACGACCTGCCACGCACCCCGTCGGGACGCATGGAGCAGGACGCTGCAGACGAACGCTTCGCGATCTACCAGCGGCAGGTGGAGGCCGAGCCCGGCGACTGGCGCACGTGGTACCGGCTGGCGATCGGCTATGACGATGCCCGGGATCGCAAGCGGGCCCGGCACGCGATGCGCGAGGCGATCCGGCTGCACGCGGACACCCGCTAGTCCTGCCGGCTGGTCAGCGCTCCCGCCAGTGCTCGAGCCGCAGGCGGGCCATGTCGAAGGCCTCGGGCCGCAGCCACAGGTCGGGCGAGGTCGAGTACACGTGCGTACGGACGGCAGTGCCGTCAGTCAGGTGCAGCACGGTCCATCGCCCCGGCACGGGGATGGGCAGGCCGAGGAACGGCGTGCCCAGCTCGTCGGTGGTCACGCTCGCGACCTCGCGCCAGGGAATCTCAGTGCTTCGCAGCATCGTCTCCACGACGACGTGGTCGTCGGTCACGAGGGTTCCGACGACCGATCCGCGAAGGACCAGGACCAGCCCGGTTCCGGCGACGGCGGCCACGACGAAGGTGCCGATGCTCAGGCCGCCACCGATGCCGGCGAGCAGGGCCGATCCGATGATCGTCACGAGCACGAGTCCGGTCACGCCCAGGCCGATCAGCCGGAACGGGCCTCGGCGGGTGATCCGCACGGGCCGCTGCTGCACGTACGCGCCATCGACGGGCGCGTCGGGGTCCGGCTTGGGCCAGAGGAACCCGAAGATCGGCTTGCGCGGCTCGGTCATGTGGCCCACCCCATCATGCGCAGCCCCGCAGCGGCGACGGCGGCCGCCAATACGACCACCAGGAAGGGTGCGCGCAGGAGCAGGGCGACCACCGCGACGGCCAGTCCGGCCGCGCGTGCGTCGATCACCACGGACTGCCCGTCCGCGAACGTCTGCACCGCGACAAGGGCGGCGAGCAGGGCGACCGGGAGCAGGCCGGCTACGCGACGGACAGCGGCATGCTCCAGCACGGAGTGGGGCAGCAGGTACCCGGCGAGCTTCTGCAGGTAGCAGCCCAGGGAGGCGACGAGGACGGCGGGCCACATCAGTGCTCCCGCAGGCCGATGAGGCGAGAGGCCGCCAGTGCGACCACGGCAGCGGCCAGGACTGGCAGTCCCGGCTGGAGCAGCGGAGTCAGGACGAGTGCGACGGCGGCTGCCACGAGCGCCACGGCCCACATCGTCCCGTCGACCAGCCGAGGCCAGAGGAGTGCCAGCAGGGCCGCCCCGATGGCGGCGTCCAGCCCGAGCGAGCGGGGGTCGCCGATGGCGGCGGCACCGACGGCACCGAGCAGGGTGCCCAGGTTCCACAGGACGTAGACCGAGACGCCGGTGGCCCAGAAGGCATAGCGCGAGGCCGACTCGGGCTCCGGATGCGACAGCGCCATGGCCGCGGTCTCGTCGATGGTCAGCTGCGCGGCGGCGAGGCGTCGAAGTCCGTGCACTCGGTGCAGTGGCGCGAGGCCGAGGGCGTAGATCGAGTTCCGTGCACCCAGCAGCCACGCGGTGAGCACGGCCGCGACCACTCCGCCGCCCGCGCCGAGGATGCCGACCATCGCGAACTGGGAGGCGCCGGTGAACATCAGCAGTGACATGGCCTGCGTCTGCCACACGTCCAGGCCGCTGGCCACCCCGAACGCCCCGAAGGAGAGCGCGTACGCGCCGGTCGCCACTCCGATCCCCAGCGCCTTGGAGGTCAGCGGACCCCGGAGTTCGCTGTGGGACATGGCAGGACGGTATCGGGGGTGCGAGAGCGTCCCGCTCAGGGGACGGACACCACCAGGCGCACCTCGCGGACCAGCAGGTCGCCGGTCTCCTCGTCCCACCCGACGGCCACGTCGCGGTAGGCCGAGTCGGGTGTCCAGCCTGCCGACTGCAGGAACTCGCGACGCGGTGCGTCGTCGAGCGGGCACCAGACGCTGACGGTGGCCAGCCGGTTCGCGGCGGCGTGATCCATCGCGGCTGCCAGGAGCCGGGACCCGTGCCCCAGCCGCTGGTGCGCGGGGTCGACCTCGAGGGCCATCAGCTCGCCGGTGCCGGGGTCGGCGTCCTGGTCGTCGCTGGGGCCGAGGGCGGCGTAGCCGACCACTCCGGGAGAGTCGACCGCGACCAGCACCTGGTGCCCGGGCGTGGGTGGAGTGAGGATGCTGCGCGCCCAGACCATGGCCAGATCGCGGGCGTCCATGGCCGCCAGCACGTCGGCAGGCAGGACGTCGGCGAACCGCTGCCGCCACGAGCGCAGGTTCACGTCGGCCATCTCGTCGACGTCGGAGGTGCGGGCCAGACGTACTCCTGACTCGGGCATGCCGCCATTGTGTCGGACCCGCGAAGGTCCCGGGTCGCGCGGATAGGGTGGCCACGTGGCGAACGAGGACCAGATCACCTTCCGATCCGACGTGACCGTGGAGCTGGTGCGGTCCAGCGCCAGTGATGCCGACGTCATCTTCGCGGCACGCGTGTCGACCGCGGGGGAGCAGTCGCTCGACGATCTCGACGGGGACCCGGAGCGCTCGCGTGGCCTGATCAACTACCTGATGCGCGAGCGCCACGGCAGCCCCTTCGAGCACAACTCGATGACGTTCTTCGTCCGCGCCCCGATCTTCGTGTGGCGGGAGCACATGCGGCACCGCATCGCCAGTTACAACGAGGAGTCCGGCCGGTACCGGCAGCTCGAGCCGGTGTTCTACGTGCCGTCGCGTGACCGGGCCGTCCTGCAGGTCGGCAAGACAGGTGCCTACGAGTTCCTGCCGGGGACCGACGAGCAGTACGACCTGATCGAGACGGACATGAAGGCGGCCTGCGAGCAGTCCTACGCGGCCTACCTTCGGATGCTCGACGCCGGGATCGCACGCGAGGTGGCCCGGATGGTGCTGCCGGTCTCCATCTACTCCAGTGCCTATGTGACCCTGAACGCCCGATCGCTGATGAACTTCCTGTCCCTGCGCCGCAAGGCCGAGGGGTCGCACTTCCCGTCGTACCCGCAGCGGGAGATCGAGATGGTCGCCGAGCGGTACGAGGAGGAGTGGACCCGGCTGATGCCGCTGACCCACGCGGCCTTCGTGGCCAACGGTCGCGTCGCCCCCTGAGGCTGGCGCGGCTCAACCGATAGCCTTGCCCCATGCCCGGACCCTCAACCGCGACGAGCCCTTTCGGCGTCATGCTCACGGCGATGGTCTCGCCGTTCCGCGCCGACGGCTCGCTCGACCTCGACGGAGCCCAGAGACTGGCGACCCACCTCGTCGATGAGCTGGCCCACGACGGCCTCGTCATCAACGGCACGACGGGGGAGTCTGCGACCAAGACCGACGAGGAGGACATCGCCGTCCTCGCGGCCGTCCTCGAGGCCGTCGGGGACCGCGCCACAATCATCGCGGGCGTGGGCACCAACGACACCGCGCACTCGGTCGAGGCCGCTCGTGCGGCCGCGCAGGCCGGGGCGCACGGCGTCATGGCGGTGACGCCGTACTACAACCGTCCGCCCCAGGAGGGTCTGGTCCGCCACTTCACCGCGATCGCGGACGCAACGGACCTGCCGATGATCACCTACGACATCCCCAAGCGAACGGGCACCGCGATCGAGCTGGACACGCTCAAGCGCCTCGCCGACCATCCGCGGATCGTGGCGAACAAGGACGCGAAGGGCGACCTGGACTTCGCGCAGTGGGGCATCCGCGAGACCGGCCTGGCCTGGTACTCCGGCGACGACATCCTGAACCTGCCGCTGCTCTCGGTGGGGGCGGCCGGAATGATCTCGGTGGTCGGTCACCTCGTCGGCGATCGGCTCAAGGCCATGGCTGAGGCGCTGTGGGCGGGCCGGACGGCGGACGCCACGGAGATCAACGCGGCGCTGCTCCCGGTCTACACCGGCTGCTTCCGTACCCAGGGCGTCATCCTGACCAAGGCGGCACTGGACATGCAGGGGCTGCCGGCCGGCCCGGTGCGACTGCCGTTGGTCGACGCCACAGACGCCCAGCGCGAGCAGCTGAGAGTGGATCTCGCCGCCGGCGGCGTGACCGGCTTCATCGCATGAGCCACGCGAAGCTCTCCGCGCCGCCCGCGCTCGCCCCCGGCGCCCTGCGCATCTTCGCGCTCGGCGGGCTCGGTGAGATCGGCCGCAACATGACCGTGTTCGAGTTCGACGGCCGGCTGCTGATCGTCGACTGCGGCGTGCTCTTCCCCGAGGAGAACCAGCCGGGGGTCGACCTGATCCTGCCCGACTTCGGTCCGATCATCGATCGCCTCGACGACATCGAGGCCGTCGTCCTCACGCACGGCCACGAGGACCACATCGGCGCCCTGCCCTACCTGCTGCGGCAGCGGGCGGACGTCCGCATCCTGGGCTCGCGGCTGACCCTGGCCTTCGTCGCGGCGAAACTGCGCGAGCACCGGCTCAAGCCGGAGGTCCAGGAGGTGGGCGACCGGGAACGGGTGCAGCTCGGGCCCTTCGAGGTCGAGTTCCTCGCGGTCAACCACTCCATCCCGGACGCGATGGCCCTGGCCATCCGCACCGCGGCCGGCGTCGTGCTGCACACCGGCGACTTCAAGATGGACCAGCTGCCGCTCGACGGGCGCACCACGGACCTCAACTCGTTCGCACGGCTCGGCGACGAGGGCGTCGACCTGCTGCTGGTCGACAGCACCAACGCCGAGGTCTCGGGCTTCGTCCCGAGCGAATCGGACATCGTGCCGGTCCTCGACGCGGTGTTCCTGCGTGCCGAGGGCCGCATCATCGTCGCGTCCTTCGCGTCGCACGTGCACCGCATCCAGCAGATCATCGACATGGCCGCCCTGCACGGGCGCAAGATCGCCTTCGTCGGCCGGTCAATGGTGCGCAACATGACCACCGCGAGCGATCTGGGGTACCTGCGCATCCCGGGTGGCATGCAGGTCTCGTCCGACGACCTGCCGAACCTGCCCGACGATGAGACAGTGCTCATCTGCACCGGGTCGCAGGGAGAGCCGATGGCGGTGCTCTCGCGCATCGCCAACCGCGATCACCCCATCAGCGTCGGTCCCAGCGACACCGTCGTGCTGGCGTCCTCCCTGATCCCGGGCAACGAGAACTCCGTGTTCCGTGTCATCAACGGCCTGGCCCGGCTCGGCGCCCACATCGTCCACAAGGGCAACGCGCTGGTGCACGTGTCGGGCCACGCCGCCGCTGGCGAGCTGCGGTACGTCTACAACGTCGTCAAGCCGCGGAACGTGCTTCCCGTGCACGGGGAGTGGCGGCACATGCGGGCCAACGCGGAGATCGCGACGAGCGTCGGCATCCCCGCGGACCGGGTCGTCATCGCCGAGGACGGCACGGTGATGGACCTGGTCGACGGCCGGCTGTCGATCGTGGGCTACGTGCCCGTCGGTTTCGTCTACGTCGACGGAGCGGGCATCGGTGATGTCACGGAGACCTCGCTGAAGGATCGGCGGGTGCTCGGCGAGGAGGGCTTCATCTCGGTCTTCGTCGCCGTCGACATCGTCGATGAGCGGATCGTGGCGGGGCCGGAGATCCACGCGCGCGGCTTCGGCGCCGACGACGAGCTGGTGGCCCCGCTGCGGGCCGAGGTGGAACGGGCCCTCAAGGCGGCGCTGGCCGACGGCATGGACGACACCCACGAGCTGCAGCAGCGAATCCGGCGGACGGTGGGCAAGTGGGTGAACGCCAACCACCGGCGTCGGCCGATGATCGTCCCCGTCGTCGTCGAAGCCTGACCTCGTCAGATTTGCACCGCTTCCCGGTTCAAATCGGCATTCCAGGGGCGATACCGGTCCAGTTCTGGGGAATTGAACCGGGAAGCGGTGCAAATCTGCTGGGGATGAAGTGGTGCGTGTGACTACCGTGACTCGTGGGGCTTGACCAGTACGCTCCGAGCATGGCTTCCCGCACGACTTCCCCCGCGCGGCCCTCCCGGCCTTCGCCGTCCCGTTCCTCCAGCCGCCGTCGGCCGGCCGCCTCCTCGCGACCGCCCGCCGGCCGCAGCGCCCCCCGCAAGGCGCCGCCGCGGAAACTGCGGCCCGGTCCGGTGGCCCGGCTGTTCGCCGCGTTCGGCCGCCTGCTGCGCACCCTGTGGCTCGGGACCGCCCACCTGCTGGGCGGCCTCGCCCGCGCGTTCGGCCGTGGAGCGCGTGACCTCGATCCGGCCCACCGCCGGGACGGGCTCGGCCTCGCCCTGGTGGTCGGTGCCGGCACCCTGATCGCCGCGACCTGGTTCAGCGTGGACGGCTGGTTCGTGGCCTGGCTCGACATGGTGGCCACCGCCCTCATCGGGGCACTCGCCTGGCTCTCGCCGCTCATCCTGCTCGGCCTGGCCTGGCGGTTCCTGCGCCATCCGGACGACAACGCCACCACCGGTCGGCTGGTGATCGGCTCGGGGGCCTTGGTCGTCGGGGTCATCGGCATGTGGCACCTGGTCATGGACGTCCCGACGCCGAGCGACGGCGCGGAGGCGATGGCCACCGGCGGGGGCGTGGTCGGCTGGATCGTGACGGCGCCCATCGTCGCCGCGGTCGGCCCCATCGTCAGCGGCCTGGCCCTCACCGTCCTGCTCGCCTTCGGCCTGATGGTGCTCACCTCAACGTCCATCGCGTCCGTGCGCTCCGGAGCCGGGCGTGCGGCCCGAGGCGCGGCCGGCCTCGTGCGCCGCAGCCCCAAGCCGACGCCCGTCGAGCCCGAGGGGGACCTCGACGACGACAGCGACGAGCGGTCGTACTTCGAGGACGCCGTCGACGACCTCCAGCACACCACGCTGCTCGAGGACGAGGATCGGCCGGCAGCCCTGCTGATGTCCGGAGTCGCCCCCGCGGGCCACGACACCACGGTCCACCTCACCGACCCGCACCTGACCGGCCTGGCCGAGCCCGACGCGCCCGTCGTCATCCCCGAGGGGCACCCTGCCCGGCATGAGACCGTCGTCGTGGACGCCGGTGCCGCCCAGCCGGCGCGCCCGCGCCCTGCGCGTCGCTCGACCTACCGACTACCCAAGCGCGATCTGCTCAGGACGGGGCCGGCGCACCGGACGGCCACCCGCTCGAACGAGAAGGTCGTCGCGGCGCTGACGGAGGTGCTGGAGCAGTTCGGCATCGATGCAGAGGTCACCGGCTTCATGCGGGGGCCCACGGTGACCCGCTACGAGATCGAACTCGGCCCGAGCGTCAAGGTCGAGCGGGTGACGGCGCTGTCCAAGAACATCGCGTACGCAGTCGCCAGCGCCGACGTGCGGATCCTCAGCCCGATCCCGGGCAAGAAGGCCATCGGCGTCGAGATCCCCAACTCCGACCGCGAGCTGGTCGCCCTGGGCGACGTGCTGCGCAGCAGCAGTGCCACCAGCGACACGCATCCGCTGGCCGCCGCGCTGGGCAAGGACGTGGAGGGCGGCTTCGTCATGGCCAACCTCGCCCGCATGCCGCACCTGCTGGTGGCCGGTGCGACCGGCGCCGGCAAGTCCAGCTGCATCAACAGCCTGATCACCAGCATCCTGATGCGGGCCACGCCCGACGAGGTGCGGCTGATCCTCGTCGACCCCAAGCGGGTCGAGCTGTCCGCCTACGAGGGCGTACCGCACCTCATCACGCCGATCATCACCAGCCCGAAGAAGGCCGCCGACGCCCTGCAGTGGGTCGTCAAGGAGATGGACCGGCGGTACGACGACCTCGCCCACTTCGGCTACCGGCACGTGGACCAGTTCAACAAGGCGGTCCGCGAAGGGAAGGTCAGGCCGCTGCCGGGCAGTGAGCGGGTCGTGGAGCCGTATCCGTACCTGCTGGTGATCGTCGACGAGCTCGCGGACCTGATGATGGTGGCCCCGCGCGACGTCGAGGATGCCATCGTCCGCATCACGCAGCTCGCCCGCGCCGCGGGCATCCACCTGGTGCTGGCCACCCAGCGGCCGAGTGTCGACGTGGTCACCGGCCTGATCAAGGCGAACGTGCCGAGCCGGCTGGCCTTCGCGACGTCGAGCCTGTCCGACTCCCGTGTCATCCTCGACCAGGCCGGCGCGGAGAAGCTGGTGGGCCAGGGCGACGGGCTGTTCCTGCCGATGGGCGCCAACAAGTCCCAGCGCATCCAGGGCGCGTTCGTCTCCGAGGCCGAGATCAAGGCCGTGGTCGCGCACGTGCGGGCCCAGGGCGAGGCCGAGTACCTCGACGAGGTCGTCTCGGCGCCGACCAGCACGAAGGAGATCGACGAGGAGATCGGCGACGACCTCGACCTGCTGCTGCAGGCCGTGGAGCTCGTGGTCTCCACCCAGTTCGGCTCCACGTCGATGCTGCAGCGCAAGCTCCGGGTCGGCTTCGCCAAGGCCGGCCGGCTGATGGACCTGATGGAGACCCGCGGCGTGGTGGGTCCGAGCGAGGGCTCCAAGGCGCGCGACGTCCTCGTCAAGCCGGACGAGCTGCCCGGCCTGCTCCTCATCCTGCGCGGCGGCGAGTAGTCGCGGTCGGTCGACCGGCGCTGGCAGCTGTCGCGACCGACCGTCAGGGAGGCGTTCGGCTGCGGCTGCTGCAGCCTCGGCCTACGATGCCGGGAGCGGGGCAACGGATCGGAGTCACATGTCTGCAGGCGAGATGCTGAGGTCGGCACGGGAGTCGACCGGCATGAGCCTCGACGCGCTCGCCGAGGCCACCAAGTTCCGGGCCTCGATCCTCGCGGCCATGGAGGAGGACGACTTCAGCCACTGCGGCGGCGTCGTCTACGCCCGTGGCCAGCTGCGCTCCATCGCGCCGATGCTCGGCATCGACCCCGACGAGCTCGTGGAGGCCTTCGACGACCACCTGCGCCGTCAGCCCTGACCTCCTCGGCTGCGTAGGCTGGGGGGCGTGACCCCGACCACCCCTTCCCGTGTCTCCGTGCTCACCCTCGGATGCGCGCGCAACGAGGTGGACTCCGAGGAGCTGGCCGGCCGGCTGGCCGCGGAGGGCTGGGAACTCGTCGACGACCCGGAGCAGGCCGACGCCGTCCTCGTCAACACCTGCGGGTTCGTCGAGGTGGCCAAGAAGGACTCGATCGACGCGATCCTCGAGGTCGCCGGGCTGAAGTCCGGTCCGGACGGCCCGGCGGTGGTGGCGGTCGGGTGCCTCGCCGAGCGGTACGGGCGGGAACTCGCGGAGTCACTGCCCGAGGCCGACGCGGTCCTCGGTTTCGACGACTACCCCCAGATCGCCGATCGGCTCACCCGCATCGTCGCGGGCGAGCGACTGACGGCGCACACGCCGTCCGACCGCCGTCAGCTCCTCCCGATCACCCCCGTCGAGCGTCCGGCCGCCAGCGTCACGGTGCCGGGGCACGCCAGCACGGCGGACGTGCCCGGCTGGCAACCGCCCGTCCTGCGCCAGCGCCTCGAGAACGGGCCGGTCGCCCCCGTCAAGCTGGCCTCGGGATGCGACCGACGGTGCACCTTCTGCGCGATCCCGTCCTTCCGCGGGTCCTTCGTCTCCCGGCTGCCGGACGACGTCGTCGCCGAGGTGGCCTGGCTGGCGGCGGAGGGGGTGCGCGAGGTCGTCCTCGTGAGCGAGAACTCCACGTCCTACGGCAAGGACCTCGGCGACCTCCGCCTGCTCGAGCAGCTGCTGCCCCGGCTCGGCGCGGAGACCGCGATCCAGCGCATCCGGGTGGCCTACCTGCAGCCCGCGGAGGTGCGTCCCGAACTGGTCGCCGCGATCGCGCGCACGCCGGTGGTGGCGCCGTACTACGACCTGTCCTTCCAGCATGCGAACGCCGACGTTCTGCGCCGGATGCGCCGGTTCGGCGGCACGCAGGCCTTCCTCGACCTGATCGCGCGGATCCGCGACCTCGACCCGGCCGCCGGCATCCGCAGCAATGTCATCGTCGGGTTCCCGGGCGAGACGCAGGCCGAGTACGCCGAGCTGCTCGAGTTCCTCCAGCAGGCCCGCCTCGACGCGGTGGGCGTGTTCGGCTACAGCGACGAGGACGGCACCGAGGCGGCCGGCTTCCCCGACAAGGTCGATCCGGACGTCGTCCATGCGCGGGTCGAGGAGGTGACCGCGCTCGTCGACGAGGTCATGTCCCAGCGGGCCGAGGACCGGGTTGGCGAGCGCGTCGACGTCCTCATCGAAGGCCTCGACTACGACGACGACGAGTGGGGCTATGGCGTCGGCCGGGCCGGTCACCAGGGGCCGGACGACGCAGCCACCATGGTCCGGCTGGAGGGCCTCGAGGTCGCGGTGGGCGACCTGGTCACGGCCCGAGTGATCGGCGTCGAGGGCGTCGACCTGGTCGCCGAGTCCGTCGAGTCGAGGCGATGAAACCGGCCGTCCCGGATCGCGCCGGCGACCCGGTGGGCGATGCCCCCGTCGTCAACCTGCCCAATGCACTGACCATGCTCAGGGTGCTGTGCGTGCCCCTGCTCGCGTACCTCCTCTGGCTCGGCGACGGCGCTTCCGGTCGCGCGCGCGACGCGGCCGCGATCCTGTTCGTGCTCGCCTCGATCACCGACCTCGCCGACGGCGCGATCGCCCGCCGCTACGGGCTGGTGACCACGTTCGGCAAGGTCGCCGACCCGATCGCCGACAAGGCCCTGACCGGCGTGGCACTGGTCGGCCTGTCCCTCCTCGGTGAGTTGCCCTGGTGGGTGACCCTGGTCATCCTCGGCCGGGAGATCGGCGTGACGCTCCTGCGCTTCTGGGTCATCGAGCACGGCGTGATCCCGGCCAGCCGAGGCGGCAAGGTGAAGACCGTCGTGCAGACGGTGGCGATCGCCATGTACCTGGCCGAGCTGCCGGTGGACTGGTGGCCGACGGCCAGCGCCGTCGCCATGGGCCTGGCCATCGTCCTCACCGTGGCCACCGGCCTGGACTACGTGGTCCGGGCGATCCGGCTGCGCCGGCAGCCACCGCAGACCCAGAGCCTGCTGGGCGTGCACCGTGCCTGAGCCCGTCGACGTGGTGGCGCGGCTGACGGACCGCGGCCTGCGGCTGGCGACGGGGGAGTCGCTCACCGCCGGCCTGGTGGCCGCGACGCTGGCCGACGTCCCGGGGTGCTCCGCGGTGCTGCAGGGCGGCATCGTCGCCTACCAGGTGGCGGCCAAGCGCGAGCTCCTCGGCGTACCGGAGCAGGCCCTGGCCGACGGCGTGGTCAGCGAGGCGGTGGCCCGGGCGATGGCCGAGGGGGCCCGACGGGTCCTCGATGCGGATCTTGGCATCGGCACCACCGGCGTGGCGGGACCGGAACCCCATGAAGGCGCGGCCGTGGGCACCGTCTGGATCGCCGTCGCCGGACCCGACCGGACCCTGGCCCGCTCACTGCAGCTCTCCGGAGATCGGACGCTGATCCGGCGTCAGACCGTTGCGGCATGCTGGGACCTGCTCGACGAACTGCTGGCGGATGCATCCGCCCGCGACGACGGGCGGGAATAGCACTCTGCGGGACGGTGTTGGGGCAGGTACCCTACAAATCTCGCTAGCACTCGATGTCTCGAACACCCGGATGGGAGGCGACGTGATCGTCCTACGACAGGTCATCGGCGACGAGCTCCGTCGCCGACGCCAGGACCAGGGGCGCACCCTGCGCGACGTCTCCGGCGCCGCCTCCGTCTCGCTCGGGTACCTGTCCGAGGTCGAGCGCGGCCAGAAGGAGGCGTCGAGCGAGCTGCTGGCGGCCATCTGCGGCGCGTTGGAGGTCTCGCTGTCCGACGTGCTGGCATCGGTCAGCAGCCAGGTGGCCGAGGCCGAGTCCGTAGTCCGTCCCTTCGCCGTCGTCTAGCGGGCGGCCGGCCAGGTCGTCTGCCGCTATCGAGTGCGCAGCCGCAGGCCGCGGGGAGTCGGCAGGAAACCGGCGGCGGTCAGAGCGGCCGCCGATTCGGTGGCGGGCAAGCCGTTGATGCGCTGGACGACCGCGCGCTCCAAGCCGAGCCGTGGCGCGTCGTTGCCGAGCGCCCGGGCCGCGGCGACGATCGTCTCCTCAGGCAGGTCCCACCGCAGCAGCGACCGCCCGCCCTTCTCCAGGTACAGCGCGGGATCGCCGTCGACCAGCACGACGAAGGCGCCGGCCTTGCGACCGGGCCGGTGGGCGGCGGCCATGCTGGGCAGTTCGGGCCAGGGCAGCGCCGCCCCGTACGGCTGGGCGGGGTCGGTGGCGGCGAGCACGACGACCGAGGGGGCGGTGCCGCGCGTCGCGGACGGACGTGTCGAGCGAAGTCGGTCCACCGCCGGGCCGAGTGCGAACTGCGACGCCCCGAGCCCCTCGACCGCATAGGTGCGCTGGCAGCGGCCGACCTCCTCGAAGGCCTTCAGCACGCGGGACACGCGGGCGTACCCCCCGTCGATCCGCTCGGCCATGACCGCCCCCCGGGTGACGATCCCGTGGCGATCCAGCAGCGCCTGGCCCAGCGTCGTCGCGGTCCCGGTGGCATCGGCCACCGGCGGTGGCAGCAGCGACCATCGCCCGGCCCCGGCCGGTGGTCCCGAACGCGACGGCAGTCCTGCTCGGCGTCGACGCTGGCCCGTGGGGCGCGGGGCCGCGCGGCCGGACAGTCGGGAGCGCAGGCCGGACCACCCGTCGTTCGTCACGTGGCCGGCCCACACCAGCGTCCACAGCGTCTCGAGCAGCTCTGCGTCCGTGCGCAGCGGCGCCTCCGCGGTCCCGATGCGCAGCCGATCGGCGAGGTCGCGGAAGAACTGCGCCCCACCCGCGCCGAGCGCCTCGACGACCGCGGCGCCGGCGGGATCCAGCGTGGCCGCGTCCGGCATCGGGCGAAGGAAGGGCGCCCGATCGACCGGGGCGAGGGCGATCACGCCGTCGCCGCCCGGCAGCGGCGCGACGCCCCACCAGGTCACGTCGCCCGACGCCAACAGCTGATCGACCGCCCCCTCGTCGACGCCGGTCACCCGGGCCGGCAGCACGGATCGCAGCCAGGTGCTGGCCGGCAGGGCGGCACCGGCGAGCTGGTCGATGACCTCGAAGCAGCCGTCCGGTCCGTGCAGCGTCGGCCGCTCACCGCTCGGCGACACGTGCTGCCATCCCGGCAGGAAGGCGGCGTAGTCGCGTTGCGGGACAGGCTCGATCTGGTGCCGCAGCCGGGCCACCGTGCGGCGCCGGATCCGGCGCAGGACGTCGGCGTCGCAGTACTCGGTGCCGCTGGCGCCCGGGCGGAAGTCGCCCCTGACGACCCGCCGGGAGGCGACGAGCCGCTCGAGGACCTCGGCGACGACCGCCGGGGGCAGGCCGAGATCGTCGGTGAGCTCCTGCGGACGGAACGGCCCGTGGGTGCGCGCGAACCGGCCGATCACGTCGCCCAGGGGGTCGTCGACCAGAGCGAGGTGGGCCTCGGGCAGCCCGACGGGCAGGGCGACGCCCAGGGCGTCTCGGAGCCGTCCGGCGTCCTCGATGGCGGCGGTGACCTCCGCCCCGGCGATCCGCACGGTGATCGCGCGGCGATCACGGACCAGCTCGTGCAGCCACTCCGACGCGATTCCGCGCGACGTCGCCGCTGCCTCGTCGAGCGGCCCGAGGATGCGCAGCAGGTCGGCCGCCTGCTCCAGGCTGCGGGCCCGAGTGGTCTCGGTGAGGTGCTGCAGCTCTGCTTCGACCTCCTCGATGGCCTGGCGGTCGAGGAGGTCGCGGAGCTCGGGGGTGCCGAGCAGCTCGGCGAGCAGGGCGGGATCCAGCGTGAGCGCCTGGGCCCGTCGTTCCGCGAGCGGGGAGTCGCCCTCGTACAGGAAGGACGCCACGTAGCCGAACAGCAGCGACTGGGCGAACGGCGACGGGGAGTCCGTGGCCACCTCGTGCACGCGGACCGATCCGTCCTGCACCGCCCGCAGCACCTCCCGTAGCGCGGGCACGTCGTAGACGTCCTGAAGGCACTCGCGAACGGTCTCGAGGACGATCGGGAAGCTGCCGTAGCCCGCGGCGACGGAGAGCAGCTGCGCGGACCGCTGGCGCTGCTGCCAGAGGGGCGTGCGGCGATCCGGCCGACGGCGGGGGAGGAGCAGGGCGCGGGCGGCGCACTCGCGGAAGCGGGCGGCGAACAGCGCTGAGCCGCCGACCTCCGCGGTGACCAGCCGCTCGATCTCGTCCGGGTCGACGGCGATCAAGTCGAGGACGCCCCGCGCGACCTCCTCGTCATCGGTGTCCGGCAGCCTCAGCACGATGCCGTCGTCGGCGTGCATCACCTGTGCGTCGACCCCGAACGAGTCGCGGATCCGGCCGCCGAGGACCAGTGCCCATGGCGCGTGCACCTGCGCGCCGAACGGCGTGTGCACGACCACCCGCCAGTCCCCGAGCTCGTCGCGGAACCGCTCGACCACGATCGCCCGGTCGTGCGGCACGGTCCCGGTCGCCGCCCGCTGCTCGTCGACGTACCTCAGCAGGTTGTCCGCGGCGCGCGGGTCGAGACCGAAGCCGTCCAGCTGCCGATGCGGATCGCGAGCGGCAGCAACGGTGCGGACGAAGGCGCCGACCGCGCGCCCGAGTTCGGCGGGCCTGCCGAGGGCGTCGCCATGCCAGAACGGCAGCCGTCCGGACTGGCCGGGCGCGGGCGAGACGAGGACGCGGTCATGGCTGATGTCCTCGATCCGCCACGAGGTCGCACCGAGGGCGATGACGTCCCCGACCCGGGACTCGTAGACCATCTCCTCGTCCAGTTCGCCGACGCGGGCGCCGGGTCCCTCGGCCCCCACCAGGAACACGCCGAACAGCCCGCGGTCAGGGATCGTGCCGCCGCTGGTGACGGCGAGTCGCTGGGCCCCGGGTCGTCCGCTCAGCCGCCCGGAGTCGCGATCCCAGACCAGGCGGGGCCGGAGCTCGGCGAACTCGTCGGACGGGTAGCGGCCGGAGAGCATGTCGAGGACCGACTCGAGGACCGCCTCGGTGAGGGTCGTGAACGGCGCGGCCTGCCGCACCAGGTCGAACAGGTCGGTCACCGTCCAGTCGTCCATCGCCACCATGGCGACGATCTGCTGGGCGAGCACGTCGAGTGGCGAGCGGGGCAGCCGCAGCTGCTCGATCTCGCCCTCGCGCATCCGCTGGGTCACGACGGCGGAGGTGATCAGGTCGCCCCGATACTTCGGGAAGATGACGCCGCGGCTGACCGCCCCCACCTGGTGGCCGGCCCGCCCGACGCGCTGCAGGCCGCTCGCCACGCTCGGCGGGGTCTCGACCTGCACGACGAGGTCGATGGCGCCCATGTCGATGCCCAGCTCGAGGCTGCTGGTGGCCACCACCGCGGGCAGTCGTCCCGACTTCAGGTCGTCCTCGATGAGGGCCCGCTGCTCGCGGCTGACGGAGCCGTGGTGGGCGCGGGCGATGGGCTGCGGGTCGTGATCCCCGGCCGCCAGTGCGCGATCGACGGCGATCTCGTTGATCCGGGCGGTGATCCGCTCCGCGAGCCGGCGGCTGTTGGCGAAGACCAGCGTGGTGTGGTGCTCCGCGATCAGGTCCACGACCTGCTCGTCGATGTGCGGCCAGATGGACGTGCGGGCGACGGGGTCGGCGTCGGTGACGTCGCCCGGCGCCGTCATGTCCTCGACGGGTACGCGGATCTGCAGGTCCCACTCCTTGGGCGAGCGCGGGGCGACCACGGTCGCCGGCCGCTGCGGCCGGAGGTACTCGGCCACGGTCTCGACCGGCCGGACGGTGGCGGACAGGCCGATGCGCTGGGCGGGCCGATCACGCAGTGCATCCAGCCGCGCGAGCGACAGCGCCAGGTGTGCGCCACGCTTGGTGCCGGCGACGGCATGCACCTCGTCGACGATGACCGTGTCGACGCTGCGCAGCGTCTCGCGGGCCTGAGACGTCAGCACCAGGAACAGCGACTCGGGCGTGGTGATGAGGATGTCCGGTGGGCGTCGCGCGAGGCGGGCCCGCTCGGCCGAGGGGGTGTCGCCGGTACGGATCCCGACGGTCACCTCGCTGACCGCCTGACCCGCGCGCCTGGCCTCGCGCTCGATCCCGACGAGCGGCGACCGCAGGTTGCGCTCCACGTCGACCGCGAGCGCCTTGAGCGGGGACACGTACAGCACCCGGCACCGTTCCCGCGGATCGTCGGGCACCGGCGAGTGCAGCAGCCGGTCGATGGCATGCAGGAAGGCCGCCAGCGTCTTGCCGCTGCCCGTGGGCGCGACGACGAGCGTGTCGTCGCCCTGGGCGATGGCCGCCCACGCACCCTGCTGAGCGGCGGTGGGGGAGTCGAATGCGGTGGCGAACCAGGCGCGGGTCAGCGGATGCAGGGCGGACAGGCCGTCGGGGGCCTCGGGCGAGGGCGTCATGGCGACAGCACCGTGGCCAGCGTGGCCGCGGCCACGAGCAGCAGGAAGCCGACGAGCTCCACCATCCCGAGTCGCGCCGGGCGCATGGTCGGGTCGGCCAGCAGGACGGACCGGATCGCGAACCACGCGAAGGGCAGCGTCAGTGCCAGCCCCGCGGGCAGGCCCCACCAGGCGGCCAGCGCGAGCGAGCCGATCGTCGACACGAGCGCGACCGCGCGGGAGGCGCGGGCGTAGCGGGCGTCGGAGCGTTCCCTGATGAGCGACTTCACGTGCAGGGTGGATCCGAGCAGGAGGAGGGCGACCGCCGCCGTGAGCACCCAGACGTGGCTGGGTACGGCCGCCAGATCGGGAATGCCCCAGCCGGCCTGCCCCGTCCCGACCAGCCAGGTGACCGGCACCATGGCCGCGCACTCCACGATGAACACCGCGTCGTTGGTGAGGGCCCGCTCGTCACGCCGCCGCGCGTACGCGAGGTTCACGGCGAAGGCGACCAGGTAGAGCGCGGCGACCCAGACCAGCCACGGCCGGGCCACCAGCAGTGGTACGCCGAGGACCAGCACCGGAACGGACCAGGCGGCCAACGGCGGCACGAAGCGCCCCGGATCGGGATGCCGGGACTCGGCGTCGCGGACGATGGCCAGCAGGAAGTACGAGGCGGGGTAGGCGGCGACCCAGGCGCCGGCGAGCAGGACGAGCAGAGGGGTCCACGGCGTGACCGGCAGCGCAGTGGCCACCGGCAGCCCCAGGAAGGCCCAGGCACCATGCTGCGGCGGGACCGGGCTGACCCGGCGACGCGGGGCGAGTGGTGCGGACACGTGCCGATTGTGTCCGATGGGGCAGACTGTGCCACCGTGCGCCTCACGGACTTCTGGGAACGGATGGAGCTGGTGCTCGGTCCGGCCTATGCACACTCATGGGCGCACGACGTCGTCCTGCCGCCGCTGGGCCTGACCGTCGAGCAGGCGATCGCCGATGGCGTCGAGACCAAGGCCATCTGGCGTGCGGTGTGCGCGACCACTGAGGTGCCCGGAACGCTGCGATGAGCGAGCTGCGGTTCGTGACCGTGGTGACGTACGGGCGCACCGGCAGCACGGTCATCCAGTCCGCCCTCAATGCCCTGCCCGGTGTCCTGGTCCGCGGCGAGAACTACGCGGCCTTCCGCGGGCTGCAGGCCTATGTGCAGTCGGTCGCCGAGACCGCGGATCGCCACCACGCCGGCAAGCCGACGCACCCGTGGTTCGGATCGGCCCGCCTGGACCCCGCCGAGGTGGTGGCCGACCTGCGGCGGCATGTGATCGAGACGGTGCTGCGGCCCCGCAAGAACACCGAATGGCTGGGCTTCAAGGAGATCCGGTACGAACCGGGCCACTTCGAGTCCTACGAGCTGCTGCTGTCGTACCTGCTGTTCCTGGACACGCTCCTCCCCGGCATCCGCTACGTCGTCAACGTTCGCGATCCCGAGTCCGCTGCCCGCAGCGGCTGGTGGCCCGCGCACGGCGACCCGGTTCCGGCGCTCGCGCAGACACGTCAGTGGCTCACCGACGCGGTCGACGAGCTTCAGCGCATCAAGGGGCCCGGTCGCGCGATCCTGCTGGACTACGACGCCTGGGCCGGGCGCCCCGACGTGCTGAGCGCGGCCTTCACCTCCGTGGGCCTGCCCGAAGACGAGGCGGCGGTGCGGCAAGCGGTGGGGGAGCGGCTCGAGCACGGCCCGCACGCCGGGGATGCTGAGGACGACGGCGAGGGCCTGCCGTGACCACTCTCGCTCCCACCGTCGATGTCGCTCGCGTGCAGGCCCGCTCGGTGGCCACGCTGTCGGCCGCGCAGGTGTTCAGCGGCATCGCGGTGGCCGGAGCCATCCCGGCCGGCTCGCTGATCGCCGCGTCGATCGCCGACAGCGAGGCGGTCGCCGGCCTGGCACAGACGGCCGGGGTCCTGGGCGCCGCCGTGCTGGCGCTGCCGCTGGCCCGCATCGCGCTCAGTCGCGGGCGACGGGTCGCACTGGCGACGGGCTACGGAATCGGTGCGCTCGGAGCCGGCGTCGTCATCGTGGGCGCCGTGACGCGGGCGTTGCCGTTGATCCTGATCGGGTGCTTCATGGTCGGCGTGGCCAGTGCCTCGAGCTATCAGGCCCGCTACGCGGCCACCGACCTGGCCACCGATGATCACCGGGCGCGGGCACTGTCCTGGGTCGTCTGGGCCGGGACGGTGGGCGCGGTCCTCGGGCCCAACCTGCTCAACGCATCGGGGAACCTCGGCCTGGCCCTCGGCCTGCCGCAGCTGTCCGGGCCGTACGTCGTGGCCGGCGGCTGCCTCGTGCTCACTGCCGTGATCCTGCTGGTGTTCCTGCGCCCCGATCCCTACCTCACCGCGCTGGCCCAACGACGGTCCCGGGGTGAGCCCTCGCATCGACCGCGACTGCGCGATGGCATCGAGCACCTGCGCGGCCGTCCGCGGGCCGTGCTCGGCATCGCCGCCATCGCCGTGGGCCACGTCGTCATGGTCATGGTCATGGTCATGACGCCGGTGCACATGGCGCACGTCGACGTGACGCTGCAACTGATCGGCCTGGTCATCAGCGTGCACGTGGCCGGCATGTTCGCGCTCTCGCCTGTGGTGGGCTGGGCGGTGGACCGGTTCGGCCGCCTGCAGGTCGTGGTCGCCGGGATCGTCATCCTGGCCGCGGCCTGCGTCATCGCCGGCCTGGCTCCGGGCGACAACGTGCCGATGCTGGGCCTCGGGCTCTTCCTGCTCGGGCTGGGCTGGTCGTGCACCCTCATCGCCGGCTCGACCATCGTCACCGACGAGGTGGAGGCGGCCGAGCGACCGGCCGTGCAGGGGCTCTCCGACCTGGTGATGAACTCGGCCGGTGCACTCGGTGGCATCGTCGCCGGACTGGTCGTGTTCGCCTCGTCGTATGCGGTGCTGTGCGCGGTGGCGCTGCTCCCGCTGGTGGCGCTCACGGTCGCGACGGCGCGCCCGGCGTGTCGCGTGCATTCGAACACCCGTTCGATATAGGTTCGTGCCGTCCCCAAGGGGGGTCACCCGTCCACCGGACGGAGCGGCCGCCGGCGGATGTCAGACCCGGGACGTAGCGTCCGGGTCACCCCTCATCCGAGGGAACGGCTGTCCTCGACCGAGGACCGGATGCGACAGGAGACGCACATGGCCAGCGCCGCCAACGACCGCGAGAAGGCGCTCGACGCCGCCCTCGCTCAGATCGAGCGCCAGTTCGGCAAGGGCTCGGTCATGCGCCTCGGCGAGGAGGGGCGGGCACCGGTCGAGGTGATCCCGACCGGCTCGATCGCCCTCGACCTCGCACTGGGCATCGGCGGACTGCCGCGCGGTCGCATCGTCGAGATCTACGGCCCGGAGTCCTCGGGCAAGACCACCGTCGCCCTGCACGCCATCGCGCAGGTGCAGGCGCAGGGCGGGCTCGCGGCCTTCATCGACGCCGAGCACGCCCTCGACCCCGACTACGCCTCGAAGCTCGGAGTCGACCTCGACAACCTCTACGTGTCGCAGCCCGACACCGGCGAGCAGGCCCTCGAGATCTGCGACACCCTGGTGCGCTCGGGTGCCATCGACCTGGTCGTCATCGACTCGGTGGCCGCGCTCGTTCCGCGCGCGGAGATCGAGGGCGAGATGGGCGACTCGCATGTCGGCCTCCAGGCCCGGCTGATGAGCCAGGCGCTGCGCAAGATGGCCGGCGCCCTCAGCCAGACCAACACCACCGCGATCTTCATCAACCAGCTGCGCGAGAAGATCGGCGTGATGTTCGGCTCCCCGGAGACCACCACGGGTGGCAAGGCGCTGAAGTTCTACGCGTCGGTGCGCCTCGACGTCCGTCGCATCGAGACCCTCAAGGGCGGCACCGAGGCGGTCGGCAACCGGACCCGCGTCAAGGTCGTCAAGAACAAGGTCGCCCCGCCGTTCAAGCAGGCCGAGTTCGACATCCTGTACGGCGAGGGCATCTCGCGCGAGGGGTCGCTGATCGACATCGGCGTCGATGCGGGCATCGTCCGCAAGTCCGGGGCCTGGTACACCTACGACGGGGACCAGCTCGGCCAGGGCAAGGAGAACGCCCGGACCTTCCTCAAGGACAACCCCGATCTCGCCGACGAGATCGAGAAGAAGGTCAAGGAGACGCTCGGCATCGGGCCGCGGGTGGACGCGCCGGCCGAGGCGGCAGCCCCGGTCCCCATCGACGAGTAGCCGCCGCATGTCGCGACTGAGCGAACCGACTCCGGGGTCGTCCGCGGATCTCCAGCCGGAGGCCGACCCGGAGCAGGTGGCGCGGACGGTGCTGCTGCGTCGCCTGACGGCGGCGCCCCGGACCCGTCGGGACCTGCGCGACGATCTGCTGCGACGCAACATCCCGGAGGACGTCGCCGACCGGGTCCTGGACCGATTCACCGAGGTGGGACTGATCGACGACGCGGCGTACGCCCGAATGTGGGTGGAGTCCCGTCAGCGGTCCCGTGGGTCGGCTGGCCCTCGGTTGCGGCAGGAACTGCGGGCGAAGGGCGTCCCCGACGACGAGGTGACGGCCGCACTCGAGACGATCGACCCCGAGGCCGAGCGTGCCCGCGCGAAGCAGCTGGTGACGGCGAAGCTGCGGTCGATGACGCGCGTCGAGCCCGCGGTGCGAGCGCGTCGGCTGGCGGCCATGCTGTGCCGGCGCGGCTACTCGAGTCAGGTCGCCTACTCGGTGGTCCGCGAGGTGGTGGCCGACCTCCCCGACGACGAGGCATAGGCGGCGGCTGCCAGCGCCGCCGCGATCCCGAACACCACGGCCGTCCCGGTCAGCGTGGTCAGTGCGGCCGGCGCGACGAGCATCGTGACGGCCAGGGTGATGAGCACCGATCCGGCGACCAGCTTCAACAGCCGTCCATGGCGCTCCTGCATCCTGGTCGAGCGCAGCGTCACCACGGCGACCACGAAGACGACGAGCTCGTCCAGCAGGAACACTGCGAGGTAGACCGCGAAGAGGCCGGCGGCCGCCCACCAGCCGACCCCCTGCTCGGCGAGCATGGTGGTCCAGAGCAGCGGCAGCCCCGCCGTGCACGGCGTCTCCAGCAGGGAGACGGCGACGGCGAGCGCAACGGTGCCCGCGAGGGTGGCGGCCAGCGCGCGGTCGGGTGACGCGATCGAGCGCATGCGCGCGTAGAGCGCGGGGCGCCGCTCGGGGGCGATGGACAGTGACGGTCCGACGGTGATCCCCAGACCGTCCTTCAGCTGCAGGACCCCGAAGGTGCCGGCGACGACGGCGACGATGACTCGCAGCCACAGCGTGCCGGCCAGCGTGATGCCGGCGAGCACATTCGCGGCGCCGTAGAGCGCGATCATGTAGAGCCCGTACATCAGTGCGGTGACGACGAGGAACGTGCCGCCGACGACGAGTACGCGACCGCGGGAGCCGCGGTTCAGCACCATCGCGAGCAGCAGGCTGAGCACCCAGAGCGAGCACGGGTTGACGCCGTCGACGAAGCCGATCACGACGGTCGCCCCCAGCAGGGAGGAGTCGGCCACGTCGACGTCGCCGAGCAGCGGCACGGCGACCGACCGCGCGGGCGTGGTGTCGGTGGTGGGTGGGGCGAGGATCCCGGCGCCACCGGTTTCGGTACTGGTGGCGGACAGCGCGGCGCTGCGGATCTGGTCGGCCGTCGCGTCGTCGAAGCCGATCCACACCCGATCACCGACGACGGTGACCGGGACACCGACGGGATCGAAGCCCAGTTCCTCCGCAGTGGCCAGCAGTAGGTCACGGCCGGCCTCGTCGTACCAGACCTCGTGCTCCGCGACCGTGATCTCGGGGTGGGTGCCGACGAGCTCGGCGAGGAACTCCCGCTCGGCAGCGCAGTGCGGGCAGCCGTCACCGTGGAACAGGACGATGGTGGGTCGGTCGTCGGCCACCGCACCGTCGTCAGCCGCCGCGCTGCCGGACGCCCCCAGCAGCGCCCCTACCGCCAGCACGGCGGCCAGGAGCGCCAGCCAGATCCGGCGCCCACTCACCCCTCCAGCCTGCCGCGGCACCCGTGCGTCTGGCAGGGGCCAAGGACCCGAGCCGAGTCCGTAGGCTGGTTCGATGACGGACCTGCGGCTCGCCGGGCTCGCGCCGCGTCGGCCACTTGCCGTAGCCCTCTCCATGGTGCTGCTCTTCGGGCTGCTGACGTGGCACGTCGTCGCTCTTGGGGCGACGGTCGGGCCGATCGACGAGGGCCTCGGCACCGGCGTGCATTCCTGGGTGGCGTCGTCCGCGACGTGGCTGGTCCCGGTGGGCCTGGCGCTCCAGTTCGCCGGCTCGGTCCCCGTCTCGACGCTCGTCGTCGCCGTGGCGACCGTCGCACTGCTGGTGGTGCGCGCGCCTGCCATGGCCGAGGCGCAGCGGTGGGCGGCTGTGCTGCTGGTGACGTCCGCCGGCGGAGCCGCCCTGCTCAACTCGGTCGTGAAGGACGCGGTTGGCCGCGAACGACCGCCCTGGAATGGCGACTGGTCGTTCGAGACGTCGTCGTCCTACCCGTCAGGCCACGCGCAGGCGGGCATCAGCGTGTGGGTGGCACTGGCCGTCGTCGCACTGCTCGTACTGCCGGTCGCCTGGCGGTGGTGGGTGACGGGGCCGTTGCTCGTCGTCGGGGTGGCGATCGGGGCGAGCCGAGTGGTCATCGGCGTGCACTGGCCGAGCGATGTGCTGGGCGGCTGGCTGCTCGGCGGCGCGTGGCTGCTGACCTGCCTGGCCGGGATCAGCTGGCTGCTGCGACGGCCGGCTCGCGAAGGAGGGGCAGGACGATAGCGTCGACGATGTGCTCCAGCTCGGGCACCGAGGGGGCTCGGCCGGTCAGCACCAGTTGGTGCACCACCATCGCGGCGGGCACCTGCATCACGACCGGGTCGACGGGGCGCACCGGGATCTCGCCACGGGCCATTGCCCGCTGCAGCATCGCGACGACCTCCGCCTCCTTCTCCCGCCCGAACCGGGTCTGGAACTCGGCGCCCAGGTCGGGGTCGTGAGCGCCCTCGCTGATCAGTTCTCGGAGCACCACGCCGAGATCGCCCTGGAGATGGCTGGACAGGGCCGTCAACGAGGCCAGCAGGTCCGTGCGCAGGTGGCCGGTGTCGGTGTCCGGGCCCGGCAGCGACTCCTCCATGGTGGTGATGAACACGTCCAGGGCGAGGGCGCGCACGTTCGGCCAGCGCCGGTAGAGAGCGGACTTGCCGGTGCCGGCCCGGCGGGCGATCCGGTCCATCGACGCCCCCCGCAGGCCATTGTCGGAGATCTCCGCGAGGGCGGCGTCGAACACCGCCTCGCGCAGCACCTCGCCGCGGCGGCGCGAGACGGGACAGGGGAGGGACATGTCGTCAGGGTAACACCGTTGTGAACGGATGCGTTCCCTGATTTGACAGTTAGGGGACGATGGCGTTCGCTATACCCACGAGCGCGCACGCGTGCTCCCGTGGATCCCGTCCCGTGGAAGAAGGACACATGCCCGGCCTGTCTGCGTGGGCGGTACGCCGCCCCGTCATCGCCCTGATCTCCTGGTTCGTCGCGATGGCCGCCGTCGTCACCCTCGGCCTTTCCCTCGGCGGTGAGCTCAACGACAAGTTCGAGCTGCCGGACACCGAGTCGAAGACCGCCACCGACCTGCTCTCCGCGAGCGGCGCCGACACCAGCCGCCTCGACGGCGGGGCCACCATCGTGTGGTCGCCCGCCGAAGGGCCGGCGATCAGCGAGGAGGCCGCGGCCACCCTGGTGCCGCTGCTGACCGGGCTGTCGGAACTCGACTCCGTCACGTGCGTGTCCAACCCGTTCGATCCGCAGGGCGCCGGCCTCGGGAGTGACTGCCCGACCGGGGGCGGCGTGGCCCCCGAGGCGATGGCAGCGCTGACGCCGGAGGAGCAGCAGACGCTGGGCGCCTCGTTCGCGCCGGTCAGCCCGGACGGCACCGTGGCGTTCGCCAGCATCTCCTTCGCCACCGATGCGGAGGGCGAGCTCGACGTTTCCGCCGCGGATGCCAAGGTCATCATCGACGAGGTCAAGGCCGCCAACAGCGAGGCGCTGGCCATCGGCGCCCAGGGTCAGGTGCTCGAGTTCGCCGGCCAGGAGCCGCCGAGCAGCGAGGCCGTCGGCCTGCTGGTCGCCATCATCATCCTGCTCATCTCCTTCGGCTCCATCGTCGCAGTCGGCCTGCCGATCGTCCCCGCCCTGCTGGGCCTGACGATGGGTCAGATGGGCGTGCTGCTCGTCGCCAACTTCATGGACGTCGCCACGTTCGCGCCGACCCTGGCCGCCATGATCGGCCTGGGCGTCGGTATCGACTACGGCCTGTTCGTGACCAACCGCTACCGGCAGGGCCTGCTGCACGGGCACGATCCCAAGGCGTCGGCGATGGAGGCCGTCAACACCGCGGGTCGAGCAGTCCTGTTCGCCGGCAGCACGGTGATCATCGCCTTGATGGGCCTGTTCGTCATGCGCATCTCGTTCTTCAACGGCCTTGCCCTGGCCGCTGGCGTGACCGTCTTCATGGTCATGCTTGCCGCCCTGTGGTTCCTGCCGGCGCTGCTCAGCCTGCTCGGCACCAAGTCGCTTGCCCTGCGGCTGCCGTGGGGCAAGAAGCCGGGCTCGATGATCGGGCACCCGGAGGGGCGGGCCTGGGCGCACTACGGCCGCATGCTCCAGAAGCGGCCGATCATCCCGGCGCTGCTCGCGCTCGCCGCCGTCGTGGTGCTGGCCATCCCGATGTTCAGCCTGCGTCAGGGTTTCGCGGACGACTCGGGCAAGCCCGAGGGATCCTCCGCCCGCATCGCCTACGACCTTCGCGCTGAGGGCTTCGGCCCCGGCGTCAACGGACCGTTCATCGTTGTCGCCGACCTGAGCGAGGCCACCAGCCCGGACGCCTTCGGGCAGATCATCGCGTCGCTGAACGAGACCGAGGGCGTGGCGGGCACGTCGCCCAGCCTTGAGCTGCTGCCGATCCTCGGCAAGATGTCGCAGGCCGCTGCCGAGGCAGGCGGCGATGCCGCCGCCCAGGAGCCGCAGACCGTCCAGGCCATCGCGGTCTACTCGGCCGCATCTCCCCAGGACGAGGCGACGACGGAGCTGCTGGAACGGCTGCGCACCGACGTGAATCCGCAGATCCAGGAGGCCACCGGGGCGAAGCTCTACGTGGGTGGCACGCAGGCCATCACCAGCGACTTCACCACGGTGCTGCAGGACGCCCTGCCGCTGTTCCTGACCATCGTCATCGGCCTCGGCTTCCTGGCGCTGGTCCTGCTGTTCCACTCGCTGGTCGTTCCCCTGACCGCGGCCATCACCAGCCTGCTGTCGTTCGCCGCGGCGATGGGCATCACCGTCGCGGTCTTCCAGTGGGGCTGGCTGAGCAGCGTGCTCGGCGTGCCGGGCACCGGGCCGATCTTCCCGTTCCTGCCGATCATGGTGTTCGCCATCCTGTTCGGCCTGTCCATGGACTACCAGGTCTTCCTGGTCAGCCGGATGCAGGAGGAGTGGAACAAGACCGGTGACAACCTCGCGGCGGTGCGCCGTGGACTGGCCGGTTCGGGTCGCGTCGTCGTGATCGCGGCGGCCATCATGGCCAGCGTGTTCCTCGCCTTCGTGCCGAGCACCAACGCCACCATCAAGCTGTTCGGCATCGCGCTGGCGTCGGCCGTCCTCATCGACGCCTTCATCGTGCGGCTGGTCCTGGTTCCGTCGCTGATGAGCATGCTGGGCAAGGCGAACTGGTGGCTGCCCGGCTGGCTCGACCGGATCCTGCCGAAGGTGCACATCGAGCCGGCCGACGACGAGATCGCGGACGACGAGGTCTCCGACGACGATCAGCAGCCGGTCACTGTCGGCTAGCACGCGACGGTGGTCACGCCCCACTACGGTGAGGGCGTGACCACAGTCACGTCGACGGCTCCTGCGGCCACGGATCGACCACCTCGAGCCGGATGGGTGCTCTTCGCACTCGTCGGTGGCGCGATCGTCGCCAACATCAACCTCTCCGTCGCCAACGTCGCCCTGCCCACCATCGGCAAGGAGCTCGGCGCGTCGCAGGACGAGCTGACCCTGATCGCCAATGCGTTCGCCCTGGGGCTGGCGTCCACCGTGCTCTATCTCGGCACGATCGGCGATCGGTACGGACGCAAGCTGCTGTTCGTGCTGGGTGCAGTGCTCACCGTGCCGACCGCGATGCTGGCGGCGTGGGCATGGGACCCGCAGGTGCTCGTCTTGGCCCGCTACCTCGGCGGTGTCGCCGCGGCGCTGCTCTTCCCGACCACCCTGTCGCTCATCGGGGCGCTGTTCCGTGGGCGGCCTCGCGTGAGCGCGATCGCGCTGTGGTCGGGTCTGGGCGGTGGCGTGGCCGCCCTGGGGCCGGTGCTCGGCGGCTGGCTCCTGCAGTACTTCTGGTGGGGGTCGGTGTTCCTCATCACGCTTCCGCTGGTCGTGGTGATCCTGGTCGTCGGGCTGCGAGTCCTGCCCTGGCACGCGAGCGAGGAGGTCTTCCGGGTCGACCATCTCGGCGGCGTCCTGTCCATCCTCGGCGTCGGCGGACTCGTGCTGCTGATCGAGCATCTCGACGACGGGTTCGGCACCACGATGGCCCTCGCGGCGCTCGTCGTGCTGCTCGCCCTGGTGGGCTTCTTCTGGCGTCAGACGAGGGCATCGCGCCCGCTCGTGTCCCTGCCGCTGGCCAAGGCGCGCACGTTCTGGGTGGCGTTCGTGGCCGGCAGCATCACCTTCGGCTCGCTCATCGGAGCGATGTTCATCGGTCAGCAGTTCACCCAGAACGTGCTCGGCTACGACCCGCTCACGGCGGCGGCGGTGGTGCTGCCGTCCGCCGTCTGCATGGCGGTGTTCGGACAGGTCGCCGGCCGGATCATCCCCGCCCGCGGTTCGCGCTTCACCTTCATGCTCGGGCTGGGCTCGGTGGCCGCCGCGTTCACCCTGATGCTGGTGACCTGGCGCGACGGGATCGCGATGGGCTGGATCCTCGCGGCCTACGCGTTCGTCGGCACCGGCGTCGGGCTCGCCGCCACTCCGGCTTCGCGCTCGCTGATGGGCTCGGTGCCGCCGAGTCGGGGCGGCATGGGGTCGTCCTTCCTCGACCTGACCCGGGACCTCGGTGGCGCCATCCTGCAGGCCGTGATGGGTGCGGTGCTGGCCGCCTCGTACGCCTTCCACATCCGCAAGGACCTCTCCGGACTCTCACCCGCGGAGGCCGCCAAGGTCAGCGACGCGACCGCGCAGCAGCTGACGTCCTCCTACGAGGGCGCTGCCTCCGTGGCATCCGGGTACGCCGAGCCCACGGCCTCGCGCATCATCGACGCTGCCTCCGTCGCGTTCACCGACGGCAAGTCCGGCGCCATCGGGATTGCCCTCCTGATGACCCTCCTCGGCATGGCCTTGGTGCTGTTCGTGTATCCGGGCAAGGCGAAGGAGGAGGCGTACTACGACCGGGTGCAGGCGGGCCAGGTGCCCGAGTGACTGCCGCGTTCACCGGCACGGACCTCGTGCTGCACGGGCCGCGACTGGACCTGCACACGGTGCTGCCGGAGGAGTACGAGCTGCTGGCCGCGGACCGGGCCGATCCGCGGCTGTGGGTCGGCCGGGGCTTCGCCAACCCGCACGGCCACCTGGTCGACGACCCGGGTCCGCTCCCGTACCGGACTCCGCGGATCGAGGCCGATCCGCTGGCCGCGCCGTACCTGCTGCGGCTCGCGGTGCTGCGGTCCTCGTCGGAGGTGATCGGCAGCATCGGCTTCCACCTGCTGCCGGATGCCGACGGCATGATCGAGATCGGGCTCGGCGTCGAGCCGGCCTTTCGGGGGCAGGGGTTCGCCAAGGAGATGCTGCGGGTGATGTGGTGCTGGGTCGTGGACCAGCCCGGGGTGCGGACGCTGCGGTACACCGTCGCCCCGGACAACGCCCCGTCGCAGGCCATCATCCGCACCTACGGGTTCGCGCACATGGGGGTGCAGCAGGACGAGATCGACGGACCCGAGGATGTGTACGAGATGGGCGCGGACGAGTTCCGGGCGCGCTTCTGCCCCTGATCCTCCCGTCGAGCGTGGAGGTCAGGCGCTCGCCTTCGGCATGTCGCGCCTGACCTCCACGCTCGACGGGGTGCGCTCGGCAGGAATCCCGGTGCGTGCGTGGATACCGTCGACGTATGAGACCCATGACGCTGGGGGGCGTCTCAGCCCTCGCCTTCGCCCTGCCCCTGTCCCTTCTCCTCGCGCCGCCCATCGCGGCGGCGACCGGCGACCCGAACAGACCGGCCGTCGAACTGGCGTATCCGCCCACGCCGGACGAGTGGGCGCCGCAGGGCACCCTGATCGCCGACAGTGGCTTCGACCCGACGATCGACAGCTTCTCCTTCCCCAACTACGCCAACACGGTCAGCCCGCAGGCGGCCCTGCTCGGCTACCCGGAGGGGCAGCCGGTGGTCAACCTCACCGCGGTGGAGGCGCAGCGGCTGTTCGGGAGCCGGGCAGCCTGCACCTACGGCTCCGGCACCGACTGCGTCCTCAACCCGGCGGTGGCGCAGTGGATCGATGCGGTATCGGCCGGCATGGCCGGCGGACACTGCTTCGGCATGGCCGCCGTAGTGGCGGGGCTCTTCAACGGCGTCATCTCCCGGGCCGGCCTGACGCCCTCCTCGGTGAACGCGACCGTGGGCTTCAGCCCGGCCGTGCAACGACAGATCGCCCAGTGGTTCAGCACCCAGCACTTCTTCCTCAGCGACGACGACGTTGGTGGAGGGGGCGTTCGTCCCGCCCGACGAGATCGTCAACCAACTGGTGCAGTTCCTGCCGTCCGGGACCCTGCCCTACGTGCTCGTCATGTGGATCTACCAGGAGGTCGACGGCCAGGAGGTGCAGGCCGGCGGGCACGGCATCACCCCGTACGCGGTGTATGACCGTGGCAATGGGCTCGTGGACATCGCGGTGTACGACAACAACTATCCGCTCCGGGCCCGCGCCGTCCACGTGGACCTGAAGACCAACAGCTGGGAGTACGAGGTCTTCGCCACCCCGGGCCAGCAACCGCTGGTGACCGGGGGAGATGCGACGAACCTGCGCCTCGGGCTGGTTCCCCTGGCGCAGCTGACAGGTGCGTACGAGTGCGATTTCTGCGCCGATGCCCCCGAGGGCTCGAGCGTGCTCTCGGGCAGCGGGCTCTTCTCCGATCTCGATTCGGTCGAGGTCGCTGTGACCGACCTCGACGGCCGTCCGATCAAGGGCGTGAAGGAGCGTGACGCCTTCCTGACGTCGCCCAGCGGCTTCGGCTTCGAGGTGCCGACGTCGGGCGACTATCGCGTGCGGGTGCTCACACCCCCTGCCGCGGAGCCGGGCCTTGCCGCGTTCTACGAGATGTCGTCCTGGGCACAGGGAGGAGCGATGAACGTCGTGGCCGTGAGCGACGGCGGTGGCGTCGTCTCGATGGATGTCGGCCACGACACCCGCGGTGTGGTCGCCTCGGCGAACCGGAAGGCTGTCATCCTGCAGGCAGGCATGCACCGTGACCGCAGGCTGGTCGACTACGCGCTGAACGTCCAGCTCAACAGCTCGTGGCTCAAGAAGGCCAAGACGAAGGCCAGCCCGTCATTCATCCTCGACGAGGACGGTCAGACCCTGTCCGTCGGGCTGGACGGGCTGGCCGAGGCGCGCATCGACCTCGCTCTCCAGCGGGTGAGTCCGGCCACGGGTGCCACGTCGGTGTCGACGGCCCGCACGGGCGTCCTCATGCGCAAGGGCGACTCGGTCAGCGTGGACATGGCGGCCTGGCGGCACGGCGAGGTCCCGCCCGTGACCCTCACCCGCGCCTCCGGCCGGACCGTCGACCTGCCGATCAGGGTCATCGGGCCGGAGATCTACGAGGAGCTGGTGTCCGAGGAGCAGTTCGCCGGCCTGCTCGACTGACGCATCGGATCGATCGACCCGTCGAGCGTGGAGCTCAGGCGCTCCCGCTCGGCGGGTCACGCCTGAGCTCCACGCTCGACGGGGACTACCTACACTCGTCCTCGTGACGGAGTCCGCAACCGACAGCCCTGCGCGCACGTACCAGGTGCGCACGTACGGCTGCCAGATGAACGTGCACGACTCCGAGCGACTGTCCGGCCTGCTCGAGGACGCCGGCTACGTCGCCGCGGCTGAGGGCACTGAGGCCGACGTCGTCGTCTTCAACACCTGCGCGGTCCGAGAGAACGCCGACAACCGCCTCTACGGGAACCTCAGCCACCTGGTCCCGGTCAAGGCGGGGCATCCCGGCATGCAGATCGCCGTCGGCGGCTGCCTGGCGCAGAAGGACCGCGGCGACATCCTGGCGCGCGCGCCGTGGGTGGACGTCGTCTTCGGCACCCACAACATCGGCTCGCTGCCGATCCTGCTCGAGCGCGCCCGCCTCGCCGAGGAGGCGCAGGTCGAGATCGCAGAGTCGCTCGAGGTGTTCCCCTCGACGCTGCCGACCAAGCGCGACAGTGCCTACGCGGCCTGGGTCTCCGTCAGCGTCGGCTGCAACAACACGTGCACGTTCTGCATCGTCCCGGCGCTGCGCGGCAAGGAGAAGGACCGGCGCCCGGGCGAGATCCTCAGCGAGATCCGCGCCCTGGTGGACGAGGGCGTCCTGGAGATCACCCTGCTGGGACAGAACGTCAACGCCTACGGTTCCGAGTTCGGGGATCGCGAGGCCTTCTCCAAGCTGCTGCGCGCCTGCGGAGAGATCGACGGACTGGAGCGCGTCCGGTTCACCAGCCCGCACCCGCGCGACTTCACCGACGACGTCATCGCCGCCATGGCCGAGACGCCGAACGTGATGCCCCAGCTGCACATGCCGCTGCAGTCCGGTTCGGACGCCGTGCTCCAGCGGATGCGGCGCTCGTACCGGGCGGAGCGGTACCTCGGCATCATCGACCGGGTCCGGGCCGCGATGCCCGAGGCGGCGATCACGACGGACATCATCGTCGGCTTCCCGGGGGAGACGGAGGCGGACTTCGAGGGGACCATGGACGTGGTGCGCGCGGCCCGGTTCGCCAGTGCGTTCACCTTCCAGTACTCGAAGCGCCCCGGCACGCCCGCCGCGGAGATGACCGACCAGGTCCCGAAGGCCGTCGTGCAGGAGCGATACGAGCGACTCATCGAGCTGGTCAACGACATTGCGTGGCAGGAGAACCAGACGATGGAGGGCCGGGTCCTCGAGGTGCTGGTCGCCGAGGGCGAGGGACGCAAGGACGAGCAGACCGAACGATTGTCCGGGCGCGCGCCCGACAACCGCCTGGTGCACGTCGCCGTCGATCCGTCCGTCGGCATCCCGCGTCCGGGTGACATGGTGACCGCTGAGGTGACCTACGCGGCCCCGCACCACCTCGTGGCGGATCGGGTGCTCGGGGTGCGCCGGACCGCGGCCGGGGATGCGGGCGAGCGTGCCCATGCGCCGGCCGCGCCCGGTGTCTCGCTCGGCATGCCCGCCATGCCCGGATGACGCACCCGTTGAGTGCGGAGTTGTTGTCGGATTCGCCGGCCCAGGACCCGCAACAACCCAGCACTCAACGAAGGAGGGTGCTGGCGATCGTCGGGCCGACGGCGTCCGGGAAGTCCGCGCTCGCCGTCGCGGTGGCCGGGCGCCTGACGCCGCCCGCGGAGATCGTCGGCACCGACTCGATGCAGGTGTACCGGGGCATGGACATCGGCACCGCGACCCCGTCGGCCGACGAGCAGGGCGGCATCCGTCACCACCTGATCGACGTGTGGGACCCGTCGCACGCGGTGACCGTGGCCGAGTTCCAGCAGCATGCCCGGGCGGCCATCGACGACGTCACGTCGCGCGGCGCGCTGCCCATCGTCGTCGGCGGCAGCGGCCTGTACGTGTCGGCCGTCCTGGACGACCTGCGGTTCCCCGGGACGGATCCGGCGACCCGCGGGCGCCTCGAGGCCGAGCTGGCCGAACAGGGTCCGGCCGCACTTCACGCCCGGCTGGCCGCCGTCGACCCGGCCGCCGCGGCCGCGATCCTGCCCACCAACGGGCGCCGGATCGTGCGAGCCCTCGAGGTCATCGAGCTCACTGGCGAGCCCTTCACCGCGACCCTGCCCGAGCCACAGGAGGTCTATCCGACCCTGCGGATCGGCCTCGACGTCCCGCGCGAGGAGATGGACGAGCGGATCGCCCGCCGCGTGGACCTGATGTGGGAGCAGGGCTTCGTCGACGAGGTGCGCACGCTGGCGGGCCAAGGCCTGGCCGACACCCCCACCGCGGCTCGAGCCCTCGGCTACCGGCAGGTGCTCGACTTCCTCGACGGTCGGTGTGCGGAGGACGAGGCCCGGCAGGCGACGATCGACGCGACCCGCAAGTTCGCCCGTCGCCAGCAGCGCTGGTTCCGGCGAGACGCCCGGATCCGGTGGCTGCCCTACGCCAGCCCGACGCTGGTGGACGACGTCGTCGACGCCGTCGAGTCCGGGACCGCGCACGTAGTACTCGGTGCCGAGCAGCAGGGAGAGGATCGGTGTCGGCAGTCGGGTGAGCACCGCGAGGGTACGGGTCGTGCCGTCCGCGGTGGCCTGCGACGCGTGCGCACGAAGGGAGGCCTGCTTCGCCGCGAGATGGGAGTGGACCCCGACCCGGTGGGTGATCTCCTTGCGCGGCGTCCATGCCCGGTCGAACTCCGCCGGGTCGAACTCCGCGGGAGTGACGTGGGCCCGTGCCGCCGCCTTCACCGCCTTGGCGATCGGTTCGCGCGGCAGGGTCGCCTCGAACAGGACCGGGGTGCGGGCGCACATCCGCGCCGCCCGCCGCGTCGCCCGGTGCACCTGCAGGTGATCGGGATGGCCGTAGCCCCCGGCCGGGTCGTAGCCGACGAGCACGTCGGCATCCTCCTCGTCGCAGACCTCGGCGATCCGGCCGGCCACCGTGAGCGGGTCGGCGTGCGCGAAGCCGTCGGGAACCTCGCCACGCAGCCCGGAATCGGGGTAGCCGAGCGAGACGGTCCGCGCCACCCCCAGCGCCGCGGACGACGCGGCGAGCTCCTCGCGGCGTCGCTGTCCGAGGTCGGCTGCCAGCTCCGTGGACGCCAGGCCCGCCTCCCCGTCGGTGGCGACCACCAGGACGACCCGGTGGCCCTCCGCCGCGGCGCGGGCCATCGTTCCCGAGGTCAGCAGCGCCTCGTCGTCCGGATGCGCGTGCACGAACACGAGCGTGCGTGTGCGAGGCGCGGGAGGCATGAAGGGCATTGTGTCGTACGGTCGTGACTCGTGAGGATCGCCCATGTCAGCGACTGCTACCTGCCCCGCACCGGCGGGATCGAGACGCAGGTGCGCGCGCTGGCGCTGCGGCAGGCCGCCGACGGCGCGGACGTGCGGATCGTCACCGCGACCCCTGGGCACGACGGCGTCTTCGCCGGCGACGATGTCGTGGACGGCCTGCCCGTTCACCGGCTCGCGGCACACCTTCCGTTCGAGCTGCCCGTGCACCCGCGGACCCGGCGCGAGGTCGGGGCACTGCTCGATCGGGCGCCCGTCGACGTGGTGCATGTCCATGCCGGCGTCGTCTCCCCGTTCGCCTGGGGGGCGGTGCGAGCGGCAGCGGAGCGTGGCCTGCCGACGCTGGTCACCGTGCACAGCGTCTGGGGTCCGCTCGCCCGGCCCGGATTCACGGCGTCGGACGCCCTGCTCCGGTGGACCGGCTGGGGAGTGACGATCAGCGCCGTCAGCTCGGTGGCCGCAGAGCGCATTGCCCGTGCCCTGCCCGGAGTCGGCGATGTGCTCGTGATCCCCAACGGGATCGATCCCGGGCAGTGGCACGTCGAACCGGAGCCCGCGGTACCCGGCACCCTGCGCGTCGTGACCGTCATGCGGATGGCACCGCGCAAGCGCACGCTGCCGCTCGTGCGCATCCTCGGTGCCGCGAGCGAGGCCCTGCAGCCGGCAACCCGGCTCGAGGCGGTGCTGATCGGCGACGGCCCGGAGCGTGCGGGCGCGGAGCGATGGGTGCGATCCAGGGGGATGGACGGGGCGATCCGGTTCACCGGGCGGCTGGATCGCGAGCGGATCCTCGAGGTGTTCGCCCGCTCGGACGTGTACCTGCAGCCGTCGGTGAAGGAGTCCTTCGGACTGGCCGCGCTGGAGGCACGGACCGCCGGTCTGCCAGTGGTGGCTCGATCGCAGACCGGCACGACGGAGTTCGTCCGCGACGGAGTCGAGGGGCTGCTCGCCGACACTGACGGCGGGCTGGCGCGGGCGCTGGTCCGGCTCGGCCGCGAACCGGAGCTCACCGCCCGGCTGGCCGAGCACAATCGGTCCCACGCGCCGGCCGAGGCGTGGCCGGCAGTACTCGCGACGGTGCGTCGCGCGTACGCGACGGCGGGAGCCCACGCGTCAGGCGACTAGGGTGCACACATGGCCAGGCTCAACGAGGTGCCCTTCGTCAAGGGGCACGGCACGGGCAACGACTTCGTGATCATCCCGGACGTCGACGCTCACCTCGACCTCACGCCCGAGCAGGTGCGGTGGCTGTGCGATCGTCGGCAGGGCATCGGCGGCGACGGCGTCCTGCGGGTGGTGCGCACCGAGCTGGTCGAGGAGTTCGCGGACTTCGCCGGGGTGGCCGAGTACTTCATGGACTACCGCAACGGTGACGGGTCCCTCGCCGAGATGTGCGGCAACGGCGCCCGGGTCTTCGTGCGGTACCTCGACGCGACCGGGCTGGTGACGGACAACGAGGTGGTCATCGCCACCCGCGGCGGGCTGCACAGCACGAAGATCAACTCCGATCGCACCATCACCATCGACATGGGCATGGCCACGACGCCGCGTGCGCGCGCACTGCCGCACGTCACCGTGGGGTCGCACAGCTGGCCGGCCACCGGCGTCCTGATCCCGAACCCGCATGCGGTCGTCTTCGTCGACGACCTGGCTGAGGCCGGAGACCTGCGGGAGGCCCCGTCGGTCGCCCCGGCGGACGTCTTCCCCGAGGGCGTGAACGTGGAGTTCGTCAGCACGGTCGGCGAGCGGCACGTGGCGATGCGCGTGCACGAGCGCGGGGTGGGGGAGACGCTGTCCTGCGGCACCGGGGCCTGTGCGGTGGCGTGGGCCGCCCGTCGGCAGGCCGGCGAGGCGGTGACCGGCGAGTCGACGTGGCGGGTGGATGTGCCCGGCGGCACCGTGCAGGTGACGGAGACGGCGACCGGGTCGCTGCTGCTCACCGGCCCGGCCGACCTGGTCGCCCGCGGCACGGTCCTGCTGCCCTTCTAGCCGCCCCGGTCGGGTGTCTCGTACTACGGGACACGTGCGCGAATCGCGACCCATTTGTCCGATTCATCCCTCGTTTGTCCCGCATTACGGGACAAACGAGGAATGGGTGGGGGGAATGTCTGGTTCGTTCCCGAACTGTCCCGGCTATCGGGACGTGGGCAGCGGGCTGTCGCCGTACGCATGCGGCTTGGCGTACCGCCCGCCCTGGACGTCCGCCATCAGCCCACCGAGCTCGGCCACCTGCTCCGCGGACAGCACAACCTCGCTGGCCGCCGCGTTCTCGGTCAGGTGATGACGCTGCCGCGTGCCGGGGATCGGCGCCACGTCGGGACCCTGCGCGAGCACCCACGCCAGCGCCACCTGCCCCGGTGTGCAGCCGATCTCGGCCGCGAACGCCACCACCGCGTCGACCAGTCGACGGTTGTGCGCGAAGTTCTCGGCCTGGAAGCGCGGCCCGCCGCGCCGGTAGTCGTCGTCTGCCAGCGCGGACAGGTCGTCGAGGCGTCCGGTGAGCATGCCGCGCCCGAGGGGGCTGTACGGCACGATGCCGATCCCGAGCTCTCGCGCGACCGGCAGCACCTCGTCCTCCAGATCCCTCGTCCACAGCGACCACTCGCTCTGCAGCGCGGAGATGGGGTGCACGGCGTGGGCGCGTCGCAGCGTGGCGGCGCTCGCCTCGGACAGCCCGAGGTAGCGCACCTTCCCGGCGGCCACCGCCTCCGCCATCGCCCCCACCGTGTCCTCGATCGGGACCTGGGGGTCGACGCGGTGCAGGTACCACAGGTCGATGTGCGTGACGCCGAGCCTGCTCAGGCTCCCGTCGAGAGCGCGTCGGGCGTTCTCGGGCCGGCCGTCCACCTGACGATTCGCGTCGAAGCCGAACTTGGTCGCGATCACGACGCGGTCCCGGTGCCGTGCGAGGACGGGCGCGATCAGGGTCTCGTTGTGCCCGTCGCCATAGACCTCCGCCGTGTCCCAGAAGGTCACGCCCAGGTCGACGGCGAGCTCGAGGGTGCGTGTCGCCTCGGCCTCGTCCACCGCCCCGTAGGTGGACGACATCGGCATGCAGCCGAGTCCCACGGCGCTGACGGTGAGGCCGGAAGTGCCGAGCGTTCGGGTCTCCATGCGCCGATGCTATGGGGACGGCCGGACCGGGTGGACCGGTCTCACCGGTCGGCCGAGGCGAGCTCCCGCAAGGCTGCCTGCACGGCCGGCGTGACCGACTCGGGGTGCGCCGCGGCATGCGAGTCCAGTGCCTCGACCATCGACGGGCTCCAGAACGCGCGCAGGTGCTGGGCGGTCAGGTCGGCCGCCCGGGCCGGCTCCGGCACGCTGACGGCGATCTGCGCGGCCATCTCGGCCAGCCGCTCCGGCCGGGACAGCTCGCTCGAGCCGTCCGCCGGCATCCCGGTGTCCGGCTGCACCTCCACCGCCGTCACCTTGTACTCGGGACAGTTCGTCGCCCAGTCCGAGTTCTCGGTGGTGACGACGTTCGTCCCGCTGACCGGGTGGTGGAAGGTCGTGTAGACGACGCCCGCGGGGATCTCCTCCGTCAGGTGCGCGCGCAGCCTCGTCGACCCGACGCGGCTGGCCAGCCGCACCCACATCCCCTCGCCGATGCCGCGGGCCTCGGCGTCGGCCGGATGCAGGTCGAGCCGGTCCTCGTCATGCCACGTGACGTTGGCGGTGCGTCGGGTCTGCGCCCCCACGTTGTACTGGCTCAGGATCCGGCCGGTGGTCAGCAGCAGCGGATACCGGCGGGTGGTGCGCTCCGTCGTCGGGACGTACGGCGTGGGCACGAACCGGCCCTCGCCGCGCACGAACCGGTCGACGTGCATCACCGGGGTCCCGAGCGGGGCGGACTCGTTGCACGGCCACTGCACGCTGCCGACGCGGTCCAGCAGCTCGAAGGAGACCCCGGCGAAGGTCGGCGTCAGTGTCGCGATCTCGTCCATGATCTGTGCCGCGTCGTCGTAGTGCATCGGGTAGCCCATCGCCGTGGCCAGCTCGCAGGCCACCTCCCACTCGGTGCGTCCGGTCCGGCTGGCCATCACCGGCCGCACCCGGTTGATGCGACGCTCCGCATTGGTGAACGTGCCGTCCTTCTCCAGGAACGACGTGCCCGGCAGGAAGACGTGCGCGAGTGCCGCCGTCTCGTTCAGGAACAGGTCCTGGACGACGACGCAGTCCATTGCCCGCAGGGCGCGCTCGACGTGCGCGGTGTTCGGGTCCGACTGCACTAGGTCCTCGCCCTGGATGAAGATCGCCCGGAAGTCGCCGATGGTGGCGGCGTCGAGCATGTTGGGCGTGCGCATGCCCGGCTCGGGGCGCACCGCGTGCTCCCACACCGCCTCGAACTGTGCCCGTACAGCGTCGTCGGAGACGTGCCGGTAGCCGGCCAGCTCGTGCGGGAAGGAACCCATGTCGCACGACCCCTGCACGTTGTTCTGCCCGCGCAGCGGGTTGACGCCGACGCCGGGCCGGCCGAGGTTGCCGGTGGCCATCGCGAGGTTGGCCATCGCCATGACCATGGTCGAGCCCTGGCTGTGCTCGGTCACGCCCAGCCCGTAGTAGATGGCCGCATTCGCGGCGGATCCGTAGAGCCGGGCCGCCCGGCGGATCGACTCCGCGTCGACTCCGCTGTCCGCCGCCACTGCCTCCGGCGAGTTCTCGGGCAGCCGGATGAACTCCTCCCAGGCCGCGAAGTCCGCGGCGCTGCAGCGCTCCTCGACGAACCGCCGGTCGACGAGTCCCTCGGTCACCACGACATGGGCGAGCGCGTTGACGATCGCCACGTTCGTGCCGGGCCGCAGCTGCAGGTGCTCCGCCGCGCGCACGTGCGGTGACTCGACCAGGGCGATGCGCCGGGGGTCGACGACGATCAGGCTGGCACCCTCGCGCAGGCGCCGCTTCATCCGAGATGCGAACACCGGGTGGGCGTCGGTGGGGTTGGCGCCGATCACCATGATGACGTCGGCCTGCGCGACCGACGCGAAGTCCTGCGTTCCCGCCGACGTGCCGAACGTCTGCTTGAGGCCATAGCCGGTGGGGGAGTGGCACACGCGCGCACAGGTGTCGACGTTGTTGGTCCCGAAGGCGGCGCGGACCATCTTCTGGACGACGAAAACCTCCTCGTTCGTGCAGCGGGACGACGTGATGCCGCCCAGGCTGTCCGGCCCATGTGCCTCGCGGATCCCGAGCAGGCGGTCGGCGGTGTAGGCGATCGCCTCGTCCCACGAGACCTCCCGCCACGGGTCCTCGATGCGGTCGCGGATCAGCGGCGCGGTCACCCGATCGCGATGCGTCGCGTAGCCCCAGGCGAATCGGCCCTTCACGCAGGAGTGACCCTGGTTGGCGCCTCCGGACTTGTCGGGCACCATGCGCACGACCTCGTCGCCACGCAGCTCGGCGCGGAACGAGCAGCCCACGCCGCAGTACGCGCACGTGGTGCGGACGACGCGCGTCGGCAGGCCGAGATCGATCACCGACTTCTCCTGCAGGGTCGACGTCGGGCAGGCCTGCACGCAGGCCCCGCAGGAGACGCACTCGCTGCCGAGGAAGCTCTCGCCCGCCGATGCGGAGACCTCCGATCCGAAGCCACGCCCCGAGATGGTCAGCGCGAACGTGCCCTGCACCTCCGCGCAGGCGCGCACGCACCGGCTGCAGACGATGCACTTGGCGGCGTCGAAGGAGAAGTAGGGATTCGAGTCGTCGGTGGGCGCATCGAGGTGGTTCTCACCCGACAGGCCGTACCGCACGTCGCGCAGGCCGACGACGCCCGCCATGTCCTGCAGCTCGCAATCGCCGTTGGCCGGGCAGGTCAGGCAGTCGAGCGGGTGATCGGAGATGTACAGCTCCATCACGCCGCGGCGGAGGCGGGCCAGCCGCTCGGACTCGGTGTGCACCACCATCCCGTCCTGACAGGGCGTGGTGCACGAGGCCGGCGTGCCCGGGCGGCCGTCGACCTCGACGAGGCACAGCCGGCAGGAGCCGAACGGCTCGAGCGAGTCGGTCGCGCACAGCCGCGGCACCGGGATGCCCGCGTCCGCGGCCGCCCGCATGACGGAGGTGCCGGCCGGTACCGCGACCGACCGCCCATCGATCTCCACGGTCACGCTCGTCGACGCCACCCGCGCCGGAGTGCCCAGGTCCGGGTCCCGCAGCACGCTCATCGACGCACCTCCTCGTGGCTCATCCCGAAGTGCTCGGGCCACCCGAGCAGTGCACTGAGCACCGGCTGGGGGGTCAGGCCGCCCATGGCGCACAGGGAGCCGTCGCGGAGCACCTCGCACAGGTCGATCAGCACCTCCGTGTTCGCGGCTCGATCCGTGCCGGCGCAGATGCGGTCGATCACCTCTGCGCCCCGCGTCGAGCCGATGCGGCAGGGGGTGCACTTGCCGCAGGACTCCTCCGCGCAGAAGGACATCGCGAAGCGTGCCTGCGCGGCCATGTCCACGGTGTCGTCGAACACGACGACGCCGCCGTGACCCAGCATCCCCCCGGCGGCGGCGACGGACTCGTAGTCCAACGGCACGTCGAGCCCGTCCGGCCCCAGGTAGGACCCGAGCGGTCCGCCCATCTGCACGGCGCCGATCGGTCGACCGCTCCTCGTGCCACCGCCGAAGTCGTGCACGAGTTCGTGGAGGGTGGTGCCGAAGGGGAGTTCGACCAGGCCGCCGCGCGCCACGTTGCCGGCGAGCTGGAACACCTGCGTGCCGCGCGATCGCTCGGCGCCCAGGGTGGCGTGGGCATCCGCCCCCCGCGCCAGGATGCCGGGCACGGCGGCGACGGTGAGCACGTTGTGGATCAGCGTCGGGCGACCGAACAGTCCGGCGATCGCCGGCACCGGCGGCTTCACACGGACGATGCCTCGACGGCCCTCGAGGCTCTCCAGCATGGCGGTCTCCTCGCCGCAGACGTACGAGCCCGCGCCCACCCGGATCTCCACGTCGAATGCACGACCGCTGCCGAGCACATCGGGCCCCAGCCAGTCACGTGACCGTGCGACGTCGATGGCCGCCTGCATGACGGTGATCGCCGTCGGGTACTCAGACCGGATGTAGGCGTACCCCCGCGTGGCGCCCACGGCGAGCCCGGCGATCGCCATCCCCTCGAGCAGGCTCAGCGGGTCGCCCTCCATCAGCATGCGGTCGACGAAGGTGCCGCTGTCGCCCTCGTCGGCATTGACGACCACGTACTTCTGGTCCGAAGCGGCATCGTGGACGGTCTGCCACTTGATCCCCGCCGGGAAGCCGGCCCCGCCACGTCCCCTCAGGCCCGAGGCCGCGATCGCGGCCACGATGTCGCGCGGCGCCAGGTCGACCGCCGCCTGCAGGCCGGCCAGCCCACCGAGAGCGAGGAAGGCGTCCGGGTCCAGGGGGTCGGCCAGGCCGAGCCGACCGCAGGTCCACCGCTGCTGGCGGGCCAGCCACGGATCCGCGTCGACGTCTCCGATGCCCAGCGGGTGGTCGCCGTTCGCCGCGATCGCGGCCGCGAGGGACGGGACGTCGGCGACGGTCACCGACGCGTACCCCATCCGCGTCCCGTCTGTTTCCACCTCGACGAGCGGCTCCCGCCAGAGCATCCCCCGCGAGCCGGTGCGCACGATGCGGGCATCGGGCAGTGCATCGGCCAGTGCGGCGGATACCTCGTCGGCTCCCACGGAGACGGCCGCACTGTCGCGGGGCACGTAGAGGGTGGTCATCAGCCCGCCCCCCGCGCCGCGGCGCTGACCCGGTCGGCTGTCGCGCGACCCAGCAACCGGCCGTTGACGGTGGCGGCCGGGCCGAGGGCGCAGTTGCCGAGGCAGTAGACGTGATCGACTTCGACCGAGTCCCCGGCCCAGGGCGTCACCGCGCGATGCAGGTCGCGCGCGCCGACCGCCTGGCAGGCCTCCCCGAGACAGACGCGGATGACGGTGTCGGCCGGTGGCTCGGAGCGGAGGTCGGAGTAGTAGGTGAGGACGCCGTAGACATCGGCGCGACTGGCGTTGCAGGCGTCCGCCACGGCGGGCAGCGCATCCGGGGGCACATACCCGAACTCCTCCTGGACCGCCTGCAGCGCCGTGAGGATGGTTATCGGCTCCGGCACCCGGGTCAGCACGGCCAAGCACACCTGCTCGTCCCATGCGGATGCCGTGGCCACGATCAGCCTCCTGCCGTCACGCGATTATCACCCGAGTAGACGTTCAGTTGGCGGCCCCGCGCGAATCCGATCAAGACAAGTCCGTGCCGCCGTGCGAGGTCGATCGCGAGGCTGGTAGGTGCGGACACGGCGACGACGGCCGCGACCCCGGCCGTGAGTGCCTTCGCGACGATCTCGTAGGACACCCGGCCGCTGACGAGCAGAGTGTGATCGGTGAGCGGCAGCAGGTCTGCCATGACGGCGCCGCCGACCGCCTTGTCGACGGCGTTGTGCCGACCCACGTCCTCACGCGTCCACAGTGGCTCCAGACGGGGATCGACGAGAGTCGCGCCGTGCAGGCCGCCGGTGCGCTCGAACAGTCGCTGCCGCTCGCGCATGCCGGCGAGCAGGCCCGCTACCGCGGACTCAGGGAGGGACCAGTCGGGGCTCTGCAGGGGGCCGGACGGCTCGGGGAAGGCGTCGAGCACGTCGGTGCTGCACACGCCGCAGGAGCTGTTGGTCACGAACGCGCGTGCCCGTGGGGGAGCGACCCCGGGCGCCAACTGGACCCGGACCGTGTCGACCCCCTCGTCGTCGTGGGTGGCGAACGCGCCCATCGACACGATGTGCGTGCTCTCGCGTACTCCGGACTCGCTGACCAGCCAGCCCGCGGCGAGCTCGAGATCGTGCCCCGGGGTGCGCATCGTGGTGGCAAGCACCTCGCCGTCCACGATCACGGTCAGCGGTGCCTCGACGACGACATGGTCGACGGTCTCCTGCGGGCGCCCGTCGACGATCCGGACGATCCTTCGGCGGTCGCTGGAGACTCCCATCGGCGTCCTAGAACAGCCCGACCACGCGGCCGTCGACGACGTCGACCCGCTCGCTCGCGGGGCGCCGCGGCAGCCCGGGCATGGTGAGGATGTCGCCGCACACCAGGACCACGAACCGGGCCCCGGCGGCCAGCCGCACCTCCCGGATGTTCACGCTGTGCCCGGTCGGGGCATTGCGTCGCTTCGGATCCGTCGAGAAGGAGTACTGCGTCTTGGCCACGCACACCGGCAGGTGGCCGTAGCCCTCGTCCTGGAGTTCCCGCAGGCGCGCCCGGACCTTGGTGTCCGCCGTGACCTCACTGGCCCCGTAGACGCGGGTGGCGATCGCCGTCGCCTTGTCCCACAAGGTCTGCTCGTCGTCGTACGCGAAGGTCATGGTGGACGGCTCCTCGCAGGCCGCCACCACCGCGGCGGCCAGGTCGAGGGCCCCGATCCCGCCCTTCGCCCAGTGGTCGGCGAGCGCCACGGGCACGCCCATCTGGGCGGTCCGCTCGGTCACCATGGCGATCTCGTCGGCCGTGTCCGACTCGAAGCGGTTGAGGGCGACCACGACCGGCAGGCCGAAGACCTCATGCATGTTGGCCACATGGCGGCCCAGGTTCGCCAGGCCCATCTCGAGCGCGTTCAGGTCCTCGACGGTGAGGTCGGCGAGCTCCGCGCCGCCGTGGTACTTGAGCGCCCGGACCGTGGCCACGATGACCGCGGCGTCCGGACGCAGGCCCGACGAACGGCAGGTGATGTCGACGAACTTCTCGGCCCCGAGGTCGGCGCCGAAGCCCGCCTCGGTCACGACGTAGTCCGCGACCTTCATCGCCGCTTCGGTGGCGATGACCGAGTTGGTGCCGTGCGCGATGTTCGCGAACGGCCCGCCGTGGATGAAGGCGGGCGTGTGCTCGAGAGTCTGGACCAGGTTCGGGGCCAGGGCATCCTTGAGAAGCGCGGTCATCGCGCCCTCCGCCACCAGGTCGCGGGCGCGGACCGGCTCCTTGAGCCGGGTGTACGCCACCACGATGTCGCCGAGCCGCTGTCGCAGGTCGGCGAGCGAGGTGGCAAGGCAGAAGATCGCCATCACCTCGGACGCGACGACGATGTCGAACCCGTCCTCCCGGGGGAAGCCGTTGCTCGGGCCGCCGAGTCCGACGGTGATGTCCCGCAGGGCGCGGTCGTTGACGTCGACGACGCGCTTCCAGGTGATGCGCCGCACGTCGATGCCGAGCTCATTGCCGTGGTGCACATGGTTGTCGATGAGTGCGGCGAGCAGGTTGGTCGCGGCCGCGATGGCCCCGAAGTCTCCGGTGAAATGGAGGTTGATGTCCTCCATCGGCACCACCTGTGCGTACCCGCCGCCGGCGGCACCCCCCTTCATGCCGAACACCGGTCCGAGGGACGGCTCCCGCAGGCACACGGCGGTGCGCTTGCCCATCAGCTGGAGCGCATCGGCGAGCCCGACACTCGTGGTGGTCTTGCCCTCGCCGGGAGGGGTGGGCGTGATCGCGGTGACCAGGATCAGCCGGGAGTCGGGGTTGTCGGGGAGTGCGGCCAGGTAGTCGAGGTCGATCTTCGCCTTGTCCCGTCCGTAGGGCGAGACCGCCTCCTCAGGGATGCCCAGCCGTGCGGCGATGCCGAGGATGGGCTCGAGGGTGGCGGCCTGGGCGATCTCGAGGTCGGACTTCACCGGCGTTGATCTCCTTCCGGGCCGCCCGCGGGAGGACGCGCCGATCCACAGCCCGTCGCGAGCCTAGCCACAGACGTGATGCCACGCGTGCTCATCGAGTCACGCCATGACACCCTTGGTGGCGATGGACGAATTCCTTGACGAACGCGACGACGAGCTGGCCGACCTCGATCTGGAGGAACGACGTGCTCTTCGCCGGGTCGCCGGCCTGTCCACCGAGCTCCAGGACATCACCGAGGTCGAGTACCGACAGGTGCGGCTCGAGCGCGTGGTGCTCGCCGGCGTCTGGACGCAGGGCACGCTCGGCGAGGCCGAGCGGAGCATGCGCGAGCTGGCCCTGCTCGCGGAGACGGCCGGGTCGGAGGTGCTCGAAGGGGTCATCCAGAGGCGGGACTCGCCGGATCCGGCGACGTACCTGGGCTCGGGCAAGGCCCGAGAGCTACGGGACATCGTGGTCGACACGGCGGCCGACACGGTTATCTGCGACGGCGAGCTGACGCCCGGACAGCTCCGGCAGCTCGAGGACGTCGTCAAGGTCAAGGTCGTCGACCGGACGTGGCTGATCCTCGACATCTTCGCCCAGCACGCGCGCAGCCGAGAGGGCAAGGCCCAGGTCAGCCTCGCGCAGATGCAGTACCTGCTGCCGCGGCTGCGCGGCTGGGGCGAGTCGCTCTCGCGCCAGGCGGGCGGACGGGCGGGCGGTGCCACCGGCGGCGTCGGCACCCGCGGCCCCGGTGAGACCAAGATCGAGACGGATCGTCGCCGCATCCGATCGCAGATGACCCGGTTGAGGCGGCAGCTCAAGGACATGGAGGCCACCCGCACGACCCAGCGGGCCGCCCGGCATCGGGCCGGGATGCCGGCCGTCGCCATCGCCGGATACACGAACGCGGGCAAGTCCAGCCTGCTCAACCGGATCACCGGGGCCGGAGTCCTCGTCGAGAACGCGCTGTTCGCCACCCTCGACCCGACCGTCCGACGGGCGCGCACTCCCAGCGGCCGCGACTACACGATCGCCGACACGGTGGGCTTCGTGCGCCACCTCCCGCATCAGCTGGTCGAGGCGTTCCGGTCCACCCTCGAGGAGGTTCGCGACGCCGATCTGATCGTGCACGTCGTCGACGGGTCCGACGAGGCCCCCGAGGAGCAGATCGCCGCGGTGCGAGAGGTGCTCAACGAGATCGACGCAGGGCAGGTGCCCGAGCTGATCGTGATCAACAAGGCCGACCTGGCTGATCCGCAGACGATCGCCGCGCTCCTGCGTCGTGAGCCGCACTCCGTCGTGGTGTCCGCCAAGACCGGGTTCGGCATGGACGAGCTCCTCGAGGCCATCGAGCGTGACCTGCCGACCGGTCTCGTCGATGTCGACGTGCTCGTCCCGTACACCCGCGGTGACCTGCTCAGCCGCGCGCATCGGCAGGGCGAGGTGCTGTCCGAGGAGCACGGCGAGGTGGGCACCCAGCTGCGGGCGCGGGTGCCCGAGTCCCTGGCCAACGAGCTCGCGGGCGTCGATGCCTGAGGAGGAACTGAGCACCGCCCTCTCCGCTGTCGTCGCCGCTCTCGGCGGGGAGGAGCGCGCGGGCCAGCAGGAGATGGCCCGCCGGGTGGCCGCGGCGATCGACGACGGCGGCCACGCCCTGGTCCAGGCCGGCACCGGCACCGGCAAGTCCGTCGGCTATCTCGTGCCGGCCGCGTTGCACGCGGCTCGGCCCGAAGGCGGTCCGGTGATCGTGGCGACGGCGACGCTGGCCCTGCAGCGCCAGCTCGTGGACAGCGACCTGCCGAAGGTCGCGGCGGCGCTGGAGCCGATCGTCGGCCGACCCATCCGGTACGCGGTGCTGAAGGGGCGCAACAACTACGTGTGCCTGCAGAAGCTGCACGGCGCAGTGGAGGACGACGAGTCCGAGGCGCTGTTCGACGCCCCCCGCAGCGCGCTCGGCCAGCAGGCGGTCGCGGTGCGCGAGTGGGCGCTGGAGACCGAGACCGGGGACCGCGACGAGTACCCGGACGACATCGATCCGCGGGTGTGGCGGGGCTTCTCGGTGGGCCGGCGCGAGTGCATGGGGGAGAACCGCTGCCCCTTCGGCGAGGAGTGCTTCACCGTCGTCCGGCGCCGCAAGGCCCAGGAGGCGGACATCGTGGTGACCAACCACGCGATGCTCGCCATCGACGCACTCGAGGGGATCCCGGTCCTTCCGGAGCACGACGCCGTCATCGTCGACGAGGGTCACGAGCTGGTCGACCGGGCCACGGCGGCCGTCACCGGCGAGCTCGGTGTCGCGATGGTCGAGCGAGCGGTGTCCCGTGCGCGTCGCCACCTCGACGCGGAGACCCTGGAGCGACTGCAGGCCGCCGCAGAGGGCCTTGACGACGCGCTGCGCGAGACGGCCCTCACGCTTTCCGGACCCGCGCGCATCGAGGAGTTCGACCGCGCGCTGACGCTGTCCCTCACCACCCTGCGGGACGTCTGCCACCAGGCCATCGCGGAGGTCACCGCGGACAAGAGTGCGGGCGATCCCGATGCGCTGGCCGCGCGTCAGCTGGCGTTGGGAGCGCTGCAGGACGTGCACGACGTCGCCGGTCAACTGCTCGCGCTGACGCCCCTGGACGTCGCCTGGCTGGATCCGGGCGAGGCGGCAGGGGAGTCGTCCGGCAGGTTCTCGAATCGAGCGCCGTCCCTGCGGATCGCTCCGCTGTCCGTGTCCGGCCTGCTGCGGACAGCACTCTTCGACCGCGCGCCCGTGGCGATCACCAGTGCCACGCTCACCGTCGGCGGCGGGTTCGACTCCCTGCTCGCCTCGCTCGGGCTGGATCCGGACCAGACCACCACGGTCGACGTCGGCTCGCCCTTCGACCACGGCCGGCAGGGCATCCTGTACGTCGCCCGGCAGCTGCCACCGCCCGGACGGGATGGCACGCCGATGGAGGCGCTGGACGAGCTGGCCGACCTGATCGAGGCCGCCGGTGGGCGCACCCTCGCCCTCTTCAGCAGCTGGCGCGGCGTCGAACGCGCGGCGGACTACCTACGGGTGCGGCTGGGCGACCGCGACGACCTGCCCGTCCTGGTGCAGAAGCGGGGCGACGCCGTGGGCCAGCTGGTCCGACGCTTCGCGGACGAGCCGACGTCCACGCTGCTCGGCACCGTCTCGCTGTGGCAGGGCGTCGACGTTCCGGGCGGGTCCTGCATCCTCGTGGTGATCGACCGGATCCCGTTCCCGCGCCCGGACGACCCGCTGCTGGGCGCCCGTCAGCGAGCGGTCGACGAGGCGGGCGGTTCCGGCTTCCGCGCCGTCTCGGTGCCCAAGGCCGGGCTGCTGCTGGCGCAGGGGGCGGGCCGGCTCATCCGCGGGAGCACTGACCGCGGGGTCGTCGCCGTCCTGGACTCCCGGCTGGCGACGGCCGGGTACGCCGCCGCACTTCGGGCCAGCCTCCCGCCGTTCTGGTACACCACGGACCGGGCCACCGTGCTGGGCTCGCTCGAGCGGCTCCGGGACGGGCTGGCCGCCTCCCCGGAATCGCCCTAGCCCTCGCTGTTGTCGAAGACCATGTCCTCGGGGGCAGGGTCTTCGCTCGCGGCGGGCGTCGCGACGGGTGCGGGCGGGGTCAGGTCGGTGATCGGAGCCGGCCGGTCGGCGGGCTCGACGTCCGACCCGGCGATCAGGTTGACGAGGGCGGCCTGACCTGCCGCGTCCGGGTGCAGGCGCGCGCCGTCGGCAGTGAACCACTCGGGGTGCTTCGTGGCGCGTGCGTCGAAGTCGAGGACATCGAGCCACCCGCGCGTCGCGGCGGCGTCCGCGAGGGCCTGGTTGAACGCGTCGAGCGAGGTGCTGGCCAGTCCCCCGGAGTACGCCTCTGCGCGGTGAGGGGTGACCCAGTACACCTGCTGCCTGGCGCCCTTCGTGCGCAGGTCCTTGATGACGTCGAGCCACTCGTCGATGCGGATCACATCGGCCTCGTCGCCGCGGTTGTTGGTACCGAGCACGATCACCCATGCCGGCGCCTGCTGCGCGGCGGAGGCCGACAGGTGGGTACGGAGGAACTCCGTCGAGGCGGACTGGCCCACCCGACCGGTCACCGGATAGCCGAGTCGGGACAGTGCCGGCGCGACGGACAGCGAGATTGAATCGCCGAGGACGAAGCTCCCGGTGGGCGCGGGCGGGACGGCGATGGCGGACGGCGTCGGGCTCGCGGTGACGGTCGGGCTCGCGGTGACGGTCGGGCTGGCAGTGGGGGTCGGCGATGCGGAGGCAACGGACGCCGTCGGTGACGCCGGGGACGAGGTTGGGGTGGACGGGGTTGGGGTGGCCGGCACCGGGGCGGCTGAGACCGCGGCGGGGGCCGGGGCCGTCGAGGCGGCGGGTGTCAGCGCGTCCCCGTTCGCCGGTGCGCACGCGGCAACCGCGAGGGCGGCGAGCATGACGACGGGCAGGCGCATCCCCCCATCGTCGCTCACGACGACTCCGCGTTCGTGCAGGCGGCCCCGCTACACCTTGCGCAGGACCGTGACGACCTTGCCCATGATGCTCGCGTGGTCGCCCAGGATCGGCGCATACGCGGGGTTGTGCGGCATCAGCCACACGTGGCCGTCGCGCCGCTTGAAGGTCTTCACGGTGGCCTCGTCGTCGATGAGCGCCGCCACGATGTCGCCGTTGTCGGCGGTCTGCTGCTGGCGGACCACCACCCAGTCGCCGTCGCAGATGGCAGCGTCGACCATCGAGTCGCCCACCACCTTGAGCAGGAACAGGTCGCCCTCCCCGACGAGGTCGCGGGGGAGCGGGAAGACCGACTCCACCTGCTGATCGGCCAGGATCGGTCCGCCGGCGGCGATGCGTCCCACGACCGGGACGAGTGCCGTGGCGGCGCGGTGGACGTCATCGTCGGCGGGCACCGCATGCAACGGCACGTGGCCGGCAGCTGCGGCGTCGGCCGAGGCCGCGTTGTCCGAGAGGTCCGCCACCACGAGCGCACGGGGGCGGTTCGGGTCGCGGCGCAGGTAGCCCATCCGCTCGAGCGTGGTCAGCTGATGCGCCACGCTGCTCGGTGACGTCAGGCCCACCCCCTCGCCGATCTCGCGCACGCTGGGGGGATAGCCGCGCGTCTCGACCGTCTCCCGGATGACGGACAGGATCGCCCGCTGCCGAGGCGTCAGGCCGGTCTCGTCGGCTGGGCCGTCGGGGAGCTCCCGTACTCGAGCGGTCACCGTGGACTCCTTCCCCGGGTGTCAGACCCCGGTGTCACTGTTCCTGAGAACACGCTAGCGAGCCTGCGACACGATTTCAAACATATGTTCGAATGTCGTGGACGTGTCGGCCCGCGAGTGATACAAATCGTACAGGCGTTCGATCGAACAGGCGTTCGACTCGCAAGGGTCGGGCGGAACGGCTCGAAGAACGGCAGCGCTCGACATCGGATCTACGAAAGGCACCGACATGGCACTCGCGGCTCCCTTCCCCGCCGCCCGCGTCCGCCCGGCCCAGCCGCGGCGCGCGAACGGCAGCCTGCGCCTGACAACCCGGGGGCGACTGGTCCTCGGCATCGGCAGCGCCCTCGTGCTGCTCCTCGTGATCGTGGTCTCCGGGGCCTTCCGCGCCGACGCCGGCGCGTCGGTCGGTGCAGGAGGCCCGGCCACCGAGGTCATCGTCGTTCAGCCCGGCGAGAGCGTCTGGCAGCTGGCCCAGCAGGTGCTGCCGGAGGCCGACCCGCGGGAGACCGTGCTCCGCATCCGGGAGCTGAACGGCCTGGGCGACGAGGCGGTGCGGCCGGGCCAGTCCCTCCTCGTGCCGGTCAGCGCCGGGTTCTAGCCGGGGTTCGAAGCACCCCATCGGCCCACGCATACTGGAGACATGCCGTCCCGCCCGTCGCGTCCCGTGCCTCCGGGCCGCCGGGCGGGACTGGCGGCCGTCGGCGTGGGCGTCGTGGTCACCACCCTGGCGCTGACGATGGCGTCGGCTCCTGCTGTCCCGAAGAGCCCGCCCGCGGAGCCGGCTGAGACCTCGAGCCCATCCGCTGCACCCTCCGGCAGTCCGCTGTCGAGCGAGACGGCCACGCCGAGTCCGTCTCCCTCGACAGCAACCTCCGTGCCCATGCCGACGCCGCTGCCGACGCCGCTGCCGACCGGCAGTGGCGGGGTCCCGTCCCCGAGCGCCAGCCCGACGCCCACCGCCAGCCCCACACCCACGGTCAGCCCGAAGGCGACGGTCGCCGATCGGGTGGATCGGCAGTGGCCGAAGAATCCTCCGTGGGACGCGTGCCCGCGGCCGGTGTGGCCGGGCGAACTGAGCGCAGGGGCACCGGGACAGGGTCGTCGCGTGCTGATCGTGGGCGACTCGCTGACCCGCGAGTCGCGAGTGGCGACCGCGAAGGCGATGCGCCGGTCCGGCTGGACGCCAACCTTCCGCTGCTGGGGGTCCAAGCGAATCGACTGGGGGATCGCCCAGGTTCGGCGGGCCAAGCAGCTCCGCCAGCTGCCGCAGCACGTCGTCATCGCGCTGGGAACCAACGACGTGTCCTGGGAGAGCCCGAGCACCAACGAACGTCGTGCCCGCGCGCTGCTGGACCTGATCGGCCCGAACCGACAGGTGCTCTGGGTGAACCTCGACGTCGACTACAGCTCGTTCTCACATGCGCGCGCACAGTGGTTCAACGCCATGATCCGCGACGTCGCCGCGGACCGGCCGAACGTGACCGTGGTGCCCTGGCGACGGGTGGCCCGCGCGGAACGGGCTGGCCGGTTCGACGGGATCCACTACGGGTCCTTCGGCTACCGCCTGCGGGCGGCCACGGTGACGAAGTCCCTCAATGCGCTGGCCCGCTCCGCACCGGAGTCGTCGCCGTCGCCGTCGCCGTCGTTGTCACCGCCGTCGTCGACTTCCTGAGCGGCAGCAGGCCCAGCTCGCGCGCAGCCGCCAGCGCGGCGTCGCGGTCATGCACGCACAGGGCCCGGTAGATGGCCAGTGACTCCGCGCGGACCGTCGACTCGCTGAAGTCGATGCGACTGGCGATCTGGGCCAGCGTGAGGTCCTGGTCGAGCAAGCCCAGCACCCTGAGCTGACGATCCGTCAGGTGCGGCGTCGTGACCCGAGTCTCGGGCGAGGCCGAACGCAGCCGCGAGCCCGCGCCCGCTCCGGCCACGTATACGGCGAGCACGTCAGCCAGGAACGACGTGCGCTCGGCGACGCGCTCCGGGTCCCATCGAGCTGCGAGCAGGAGAACGAGGAATTCGCCGCGGCCGGATACCGGGTTGAGGGGCCATGCCGCCATCGGGGTCATCCACGGCTGGTCGGGCGCCGTCCACAGCACCGGATGTGCGCCTTCGACCGCGCTGATGATGGCGGCCACCTCGCAGCCGACTTCGTCGTCATCGGCGACACTGCGGCCATCGTCGATGGGCTCGTCGTACCGGGCCGCCACGACGATGTGGTCGCCGGCCGGACGCACCACCCACGCGCCGTAGGCGCTGATCGGCCACGAGAGCAGCCCGACGAGGAAGCGCATGGCTTCGTCCAGGGTGGGCCCGGTGGTCAGAAACCGGGCGAAGGTGAGCGCGGGCACGGTCCCCGGTCGGTCATCCCAGCGCCGACCGGGTCGCTCCACCGAGCCGTGATCCGCGTTATCGACGTGTGCTGCCGAATTCGACATGGCCCCCGCTGCGGGGCGCCGCGAGGTCTCTCCGCGCCTGGTGCCCGCGTCCTCTCCTACTGCCATGGTAGGAACGTTGGGGCGGGGATGAGAGGTCATCCCCGCCCCGACTTGCCTTCCCGGTGGCCGCCGTTGGGGGGCGTCAGCGGCCGCGGCTAGCGGATCCGAGCCGGCCGGGGAGGCGGCCGCATTACCGCGTCACCCGGTAGGTCCGAACGACCTTGAAGGGCGCGAAGTCGGGCGATGCGGCAGGTGCCCAGCCGATGACCCGGCAGCGGCCGGGGTCGGTGAGCGTCGCTGTTGCCTTGCCCTTGCGGACCTGGACCAGGCAGTTGTCACGCGACTTCATGGTCGCGCGCCACCGGACCGTCACGCCGACGTCGGTCTTGACCGGCTTCTTCGCGAGCACGATCGTGGTTCCGACCGGGTACTTCCCGCTCTTCGCCGCCTTGATCTTGGCGTACTGCGCGATGAGCACCTTCGCCTCCTGCGGCGTCACCTCAGGGGTAGTCGCTTCAGGCTGCTCGGTGACCGTCGCCGGAGCGGGCGCCGCAACCGGTGCCGGTGCCGGTGCCGCTGGCGTGCTCGTGCCGCCACCCGTTGCCGGAGGCGTTGTCGGCTCGCATGTCGGCACGTCATCGGTGCGTGTCCCCAGACCCACGTCGATGTAGGTCAGGTTGAGGTCGTTCCGGACGATCGCCGTGTTGGCGCCAGGAGCGCCACCCTCTTCGTCCTCGGCGGCCACGGCGACCAGTTCCTCGACCGTCTCCTCCTCAGGAACCAGGATCGAGGCGGATGCCATGTTCGTGCCGGAGCCCGGGAAGGTGTCAGTTGCGCCGTCCAGGCTGAAGGTGAGGCGGTACTCGCCCTGCGGCAGGTCACCCGTCTGCCAGATGTACCCGTAGACGATGTTGCCGCTCACGCTGACCTCGACGCCGAAGTTGCCCGGGCCGTCAGTCGTCTTCTCGTGGATGGCCTGGTTGACCGTCGGGTCATCCGCACCGCAGCCGACCCACTGGTGCGCCGCAGCGTCCCAGGTGTAGGTGCGGTCGGGAACGATCCGCTGGATCGTCAGTCGCCCGCCGGCGGTGTAGATCATCGGGGTGCTCGTCGGCAGCTCGGTGATCGACTCGCCCGCGGCGATGGCGCCCCAGAGCTCGCCCACGCCGGTGATGTCATTCGTCTTGCACATCTCGTACCCGGTCATGGTGTCGCTGCCGAGATCCCCGTACAGGCTGACCTCGACGCGCTGCATCTTGCTGTTCGCGTCGGTCGCCTCGAGGGCATCGCCCCAGTTGATCATCGCGACGGAATTGCCGGGAACCAGTTCGTTCTCGGCCTGCCAGGTGTTGACCTCCAGCTTCTGCTGGGCCGCGTCGCCGCCGCCGAAGTCGGTGTTGCACGTCGCCGAGGTGTCGGCGATCGCAGGCTCGAGCATGGTGCCTCGGAGCACCAGTTGATAGCCGGCCTCGGACCACAGCACCGGCATGGACAGGTTGTTGCCTGCGCCTTCGTCGCCGCCGGGGTTGTCGGGCTTGCCGCCCCCACCGCCGGGAGTGTCAGGAGGTCCGCCGGACCCACCGCCCGGGCCACCGGCGCCCTCGCCCGGAGCCATCGGCGCCGCGATGGAGATCCCTCCGGCTTTCATCTGCGGTCCGCCTGCGCCACCCCGCTCATCGGGTGGGCCACCGGCGGCGGTGGCCGGCGCCATCGCTGCCAGGGCCAGCGCACTGGCGATCGCTGTCAACTTCCAGAATCGTGTGCGCAACATCGCCATCACTCCCTTCGGGACGCATCGGGTCGCGCCGTGGGCGCGAGCGGGTCAGCGTCCCCGTCGTGCTGATTCAGTTGTGGTCCCCGTCGGCCGGGCGAGTCCGGTTAGCCCGAGGAGGGCGCCGGCCAGGCCGAGGCCGATGAGAAGAATGGGAAGCTGCGGAGCCGTCGGCGCGGTCGTGCCGTCGCCAGCGGGGATCGCCTGCGGCAGGGTGGCCGCAGCCGGCGCCGCCACCACGGTCGGTGCCTGCTCGATCACGGGCCTGCTCGGGGACGCGGGCTCCGCCAGGGTCGCCGGCTCGACGACCGGCTCGATCGGCAGCGGGACGATGGGCTCGGGCGCTGCCTCGGGCGGCGGGGCCGTCACGGCCGCCGGCGGTGCCGGCGCGGGCGCAGGTGCCGGGGGAGGCTCCGGGGTCGGCGGGACGTAGACGCAGCCCGCGGACAGGATCGACTGGCCGGCCTCCGTCCAGTTCAGGCCGTCATACGTGGCCTTCTGGTTCGTGTGCGTGAAGGGCGGGATGATGTTCCCCCACACGTCGTCGGGGAACACGCCGGTCACGGGGTTCCGCGCCGGGCTGTGCTGACCCTTCGGCACGCCCTCGCCGTTGATGATCTGCTGCACGCCGTATGAAGCCTCGGTGTAGGGAGCGTCGCGATCAGCGGTCGCCAGGCACACCGTCAGCTTCTGGTGGTCGCCGTGGCCACCGGGAGGCGCGTCAGGAGGCTCCACACCGCACCCGTCCTCGTGCACTGCCTGGCCCTCGGGGCCCCAGTTCAGCCCCGGGAACTCGGCTCCGTTGGGATGGGCGACGGGCGGGATGATGTTGCCCCACGCCTCATCCGGGAACACGCCGGTGACCGGGCTGGCGGCCGGTCCGTTCTCCTTCGGCTGGCCATGGCCGTTGATGATGTCCTGCGGCGCGTAGAGGGCTGCCGTGTACGGAGCCTCGGGGTCCGATGTCGCGACGCACACCAGTGCGGGAGCCGGCTCGCCGCCGTCGTGGCCGCCGCCTTCTTCGCCGGGCTCGCCGCCGTCGTGGCCGCCGCCTTCTTCGCCGGGTTCGCCGCCGTCGTGGCCGCCGCCTTCTTCGCCGGGTTCGCCGCCGTCGTGGCCGCCGCCTTCTTCGCCGGGCTGGCCGCCGTTCTGCTGGCCGTCGGGCGTGCTCTCCTCGTCGGCCGGCTCTGAGTCAGCGTCGGCGGGAGGGTCGTCGCCGGATGCGTCAACCGGCGCGGACGACACCACCGCCGGTTCGGGTCCCTCCTCGGCAGAAGCCGCTGACCCGCCGATCGCGACGAGGCCGGCGATCATCATCGCCATCGAGACGAGTACCACGAGTGCGTGCAGGAAGATTCGAATTCGGGGCTTGGGCGGATCCGCCACGCGTCCCCGATGTGCTGCGTTCATCGTTGCCCCCAAGGCCGATGTCCTGTTCCGTCACTCCGATGGTCGCTCGCCGCGATGTGGGTTGCTGCCCCACCCCGGCTGCCGACCATCCACACCGGCAGCGATGGACGGCCAATGGCCGTCCACGGCCGTTTCCGTGTCCTGCGGACCTACTGATCGGTGCGCTGACCGACACCGCCGCGACCGTTCCCCGTCCGTCCATGAGGGGCGGGGGGAGCGGGCGCGACACGCCGGTGGGCGCTTCCATGAGGGAACCCCTTGCCAACCGGCACGGCAGGGTCTACCGTCCTACCCCTAGATGTAGTAGTCACACGGATGTCATTCATCAACAGGTTGTGGTGCTTCATCAACAGGTCCTCCACAGGGAATCCCCAGCTGAATCCCCACCTGGACCGCGGCAGGGCAACGGATGTGACGCAAGTGCACGACGAGACTGATGGGAAGGAGGTCCACCGATGCGGTGCCCGTTCTGCAAGGCCGATGACTCCCGGGTGGTGGACTCCCGGGCCATCGATGACGGTCTGGCCATCCGCCGCCGGCGCGAGTGCGCGGGCTGCGGACGTCGGTTCACCACCTCCGAGACGTCCATGCTGTACGTCGTCAAGCGCAGCGGCGCCACCGAGCCGTTCAGCCGGGCCAAGGTGGTCAGCGGCGTGCGCAAGGCCTGCCAGGGCCGCCCGGTGAGCGAGGACGACCTCGCGCGCCTTGCCCAGCAGGTGGAGGACATCGTCCGGGCCACCGGCAGCGCCGAGATCCCGGCCATGGAGGTCGGCCTGGCCATCCTCGGGCCGCTGCGCCAGCTCGACGAGGTGGCGTACCTGCGATTCGCGTCCGTCTACCGCTCGTTCGACACCCTCGAGGACTTCGAGGCCGAGATCGCCCTGCTGCGCGCCGAGGGCGACCCCCTCGGCGAGGAGCCCGTCACTGTCAGTCCCACCCCCCAGACTTCCCACAACTCCTGACCGCTCGCGGAAGAAAGGCACTACGCATGACAATCACCAGCAACGACGCCGAGGCCTTCGTGCACAACACCGTCGGTGGCGCCGGCCTGACCCTCGAGCGGCTCTACACGACTCCGGGCGTGCACCCGTATGACGAGGTCACGTGGGAGCGACGCGACGTCGTCCAGACGAACTGGAAGACCGGAGACATCGTCTTCGAGCAGCGGGGTGCGGAGTTCCCCGACTTCTGGAGCGTCAACGCGTCCACCATCGTGACGACCAAGTACTTCCGCGGCGCGGTGGGCACTCCCGAGCGCGAGCACAGCCTGCGCCAGCTGATCGACCGCGTGGTGCTGACCTACACCAAGGCCGGCCGCGAGCACGGCTACTTCGCCACCGAGGAGGACGCGGAGGTCTTCGAGCACGAGCTCACCTGGATGCTGCTGCACCAGGTGTTCAGCTTCAACAGCCCGGTGTGGTTCAACGTGGGCACCGTGTCGCCGCAGCAGGTCAGCGCCTGCTTCATCCTCAGCGTCGACGACACGATGGACTCGATCCTCAACTGGTACAAGGAGGAGGGCCTGATCTTCAAGGGCGGCTCCGGTGCCGGGCTGAACCTCTCGCGGATCCGCTCCAGCAAGGAGCTGCTCAAGTCGTCCGGCGGCACCGCCTCCGGTCCGGTCTCGTTCATGCGCGGAGCCGACGCGTCCGCGGGCACCATCAAGTCCGGTGGCGCCACCCGCCGCGCGGCGAAGATGGTCGTGCTCGACGTCGACCACCCCGACATCGAGGAGTTCATCGAGACCAAGGTGCGCGAGGAGGACAAGATCCGCGTCCTGCGCGACGCCGGCTACGACATGGACCTCGGCGGCAAGGACATCACGTCCGTGCAGTACCAGAACGCGAACAACTCCGTGCGCGTCTCCGACCTGTTCATGCACGCCGTCGAGAACGACGAGCCGTTCGGCCTGACCGGGCGCACGAACGGCGAGGTCGTGGAGTCGATCAGCGCCAAGAAGCTGTTCCGTTCGATCAGCGAGGCCGCGTGGGCCTGCGCCGACCCGGGCATCCAGTACGACGACACCATCAACGACTGGCACACCAACCCGGAGACCGGCCGCATCAACGCGTCGAACCCCTGCTCGGAGTACATGAGCCTGGACAACTCGTCCTGCAACCTCGCGTCCCTGAACCTGCTGAAGTTCCTCAAGGACGACGACACGTTCGATGCGAAGACCTTCGCCCGTGCGGTCGAGTTCGTCATCACCGCCATGGACATCTCGATCTGCTTCGCCGACTTCCCGACGGTGCCGATCGGCGAGACGACGCGCCGCTACCGCCAGCTCGGCGTCGGCTACGCGAACCTCGGTGCGCTGCTGATGGCCACCGGCCTGCCGTACGACTCGGATGCCGGCCGCTCCTTCGCCGCCGCCATCACCAGCCTGATGACCGGCACCGCCTACAAGCGCAGTGCCGAGCTCGCGGGGATCGTCGGCCCGTACGAGGGCTACGCCCGCAACGCATCGGCCCACAAGCGGGTCATGCGCAAGCACGCGGCCGCCAACGACAACATCCGTCCGGCGTCCAGCCTCGACGGCGACGTGCTGCAACTCGCGGAGAAGCAGTGGGAGGCGTGCCTGAAGGCGGGCGAGGAGAAGGGCTGGCGCAACGCGCAGGCCTCGGTGCTCGCGCCGACCGGAACCATCGGCTTCATGATGGACTGCGACACCACCGGCATCGAGCCGGACTTCTCCCTGGTGAAGTTCAAGAAGCTCGTCGGTGGCGGCTCGATGCAGATCGTCAACCAGACGATCCCGCGGGCGCTGCGCCGGCTCGGCTACACCGAGGAGACCGTCGAAGCGATCATCGAGTACATCGGCGAGCACGGCCACGTGATCGACGCACCTGGCCTGAAGCAGGAGCACTACGCCATCTTCGACACCGCGATGGGTGCGCGTTCCATCACGCCGATGGGGCACGTGCGGATGATGGCGGCGGTCCAGCCGTTCATCTCCGGTGCCATCTCGAAGACGGTGAACATGCCCGAGTCGGCCACCGTCGAGGAGGTCGAGGAGATCTACTTCGAGGCCTGGAAGATGGGCGTCAAGGCGCTGGCGATCTACCGCGACAACTGCAAGGTGGGCCAGCCGCTCAGCGACGCCAAGGCGAAGAAGGTCGACGAGATCGTCGACGCCACTGCGGAGGCCGTGCAGGCCGCGCTCGCCGGCCAGCCGGTGCGCAGGCGCCTGCCGAAGACCCGGCCGAGCCGGACCACGTCCTTCTCCGTGGCCGGTGCCGAGGGCTACATGACGGCCGGCTCGTACCCGGACGACGGCCTCGGCGAGGTGTTCCTCAAGCTGGGCAAGCAGGGCTCGACCCTGGCCGGCGTGATGGACGCCTTCTCGATCGCGATCAGCATCGCGCTGCAGTACGGGGTGCCGCTGGAGGCGTTCGTCAGCAAGTTCGTGAACATGCGGTTCGAGCCCGCGGGCATGACCGACGATCCGGACATCCGGATCTCGCAGTCGATCATGGACTACATCTTCCGTCGGCTGGCGCTGGACTACCTGCCGTACGAGAAGCGTGAGGCGCTCGGCATCTTCACGGCCGACGAGCGTGCGGCGACGGTGGCGCAGACGTACGGCGCTCCGTCCCCGGCGGCCGACCTCGACGTCAGCGTCGACGAGACCGAGGACGGCGAGGTCGTCGCCGAGGCGGCGGTGGCCGCCACCCCGGCTCCGGCGGCGCCGAGGGTCAGCCACGCGCACTCCAGCGCGGAGCTGCTCGAGGAGATCACCGGCACCGCGTCCGACGCGCCGCTGTGCATGACCTGCGGGATCAAGATGCGCCCGGCCGGTTCGTGCTACGTCTGCGAGGGCTGCGGGAGCACCTCCGGCTGCAGCTGATGTGATCGGACAGGCTGTGTCCACGCTCAAACGGACACGGCGGACATCCGACCGGTCACGGACGGACATGGTTCGGACACGCGGGACATAGCGAGTGAGGCCCGGCCCTGAAGAGGGCCGGGCCTCGCAGACACCGCAAGTGGTTCGGGCCACCGCCGGCTGAACCCCGGTCTGCGGCGCGGAACTTGGCGTGATCGGTCGGTAGGTTGGCGTCTGCTGTCACCCTCTTCCGAGGTCTCGGGGTACCGTCGGCAGACCACGAAACCCAAGAGACCGAGGTACTCGCATGTCCCCGACTGTCATGATCACCGGCGCTAGCTCGGGTATCGGCAAGGCATCGGCCGCGCTGTTCGCCGACCAGGGGTGGAATGTCATCGCCACGATGCGCAACCCCGACGACGGGGCCGAGTTCGCAAGCCACGAGGCCGTGCTGGTCACCACTCTGGACCTGCTCGACAGCGCCAGCATCGAGGCGGCCGTCGCTGCGGGGCTCGAACGCTTCGGCGGGATAGACGTTCTGCTGAACAACGCCGGGTATGGCGCCTACGGTCCGCTGGAGGCTACCCCGATGCCGGTGATCCGTCGCCAGTTCGACGTCAACGTCTTCGGCCTCGTGGAGACCATCCAGGCCGTCTTGCCGACCATGCGGGCGCAGCGCAGCGGTGTCATCGTGAATGTCTCGTCGGTCGGAGGGCGAATGACCTACCCGCTCGGAACTCTCTACCACGGATCGAAGTGGGCAGTCGAGGGCCTGTCGGAGGCCCTGCACTACGAACTCGCCCCCCTCGGCATTCGCGTGAAGATCGTCGAGCCCGGCGGTGTGAACACCGACTTCGGCGGCCGGTCGTTCGTGTTCACCACCAATCCGGAGCTCACCGACTACCAGCCGCTTGTCGACATGGCCGCTGCAACGCTGGACGCGGGACCCTCAAGCGCGAACCAGGAACCCGCAGACGTCGCCGAGGTCATCTACACGGCTGCGACCGACGGCACGACGAGACTGCGCTACATCTCCGGCGACGGCGCTATCGCGCTGCTGGCCAACCGCTACTCGCCCGAGCAGGACGAGCAGTTCGTCGCCGGCATGCGCGCCCAATTCGGGCTCTGACCGAGATCCTGAAGCCGGGGCCGCCCCCGTCCTCGTAGAGCGGCATGTAGCCAGGCACGCATCGGTCACCGGCATCGCGCACCACGCCGACTCATGGGCTCGCAGGCAGTCGGCCGGGGTTCTTCCGGCTGCTCATCGGCGCATGCCGGGCTGCGACCATGAGGTCATGTCCGCCGCCCTGCTGATCGTTCCCGGGGTCATTGCCGCCGCCATTGGCGGAGAGCTCTTCGTCCGGGGCGCGGTCGGGGGAGCCAACCGACTCCGCGTCGCTCCGGGCATCGTCGGAGCGACGGTCGCGGCCCTCGCCACCTCGAGCCCCGAGATGTCGGTGGGCATCAACGCCGCCACCGCCGGACGCCCCGAGATCGCATTGGGCGACGCACTCGGCAGCAATGTCGTCAACGTCGGGCTGGTGCTCGGCATCGCCGTGCTCCTCGGCGGGTTGCGGACCCGGCGAGCCGACGTGGTCCGCGACGTTCCGACCGCCCTCATGGCGCCGCTCCTCGTCGTGCTGCTCGCCTGGGACGGTGCCATCAGCCGCACCGACGGGGCGGTGCTGATCACGGTCTTCACCGCCTGGCTCCTCGTCACAATCCGGCAGGCCGCCCGCGAACGCAGCGGGACAGTCGCCGTACTGGCCGATCGGACCACCGGACGCATCATCCGCGACTCAATTGCCGGGCTCGTCCTGCTGATCCTCGCGGGTCGGCTCATCGTCCTGGCCGCCGGCGACATCGGTGAACTGCTGGGCTGGGACCCGTTTACCGTCGGAGCACTCCTGGTCGCGGTCGCCACCTCGGTTCCGGAGCTGGCCACCGTCGTCGTGGCTCGTCTGCGCGGCCATGACGAGATCAGCCTGGGCACCGTCCTCGGGAGCAACATCTTCAACGGCCTGCTGATCGTCGGGGTCGCAGCCATCATCCAGCCGATCGGCATCGTCGGTGCTGAGCTCACGGCTGCGATCGTTGCCGGCATCGTGACCCTCCTCATCGTGATCCCGCGGAGGTCGGGCCGCCTGCATCCCGTGCGTGGGGCCTTCCTCCTTACCGTCTATGCCGCCTACGTCATCGTTCTTCTCGTCATCCATCAGCCGGCCTAGCCCGGCTCGTTGGAGTCCGGGCCTCGCTTCGATGGTCGACGTGGTCGGCGGCGGCAGGTACCGTGCCGCACAGCACCTCCAGCAGGCTGGCCAGCCGTCCCCTGACGGCACGGAGGCGCGCACCGTTCCCGTCCGCTACGAGGAGGCCCCATGCCCGTCATCATGATTGCCGAAGTCGCGGGGGCCGATGCCAGCTTCCTCGACCACATGCGCGCCGCCGGAGTGCTGGACGCGATGGCGACGTACCCCGGGTTCATCAGCCACATCAGTGGCGCGACGAGTGACCGGTATCGCGTGATCGAAGTGTGGGAGTCGCGCGAGGCCCATCAGTCCTGGGTCGAGGCCGTGATCCTCCCCAACATGCCCCCGGGCGCGCCGACGACGACCACGGAGTACATGGACCTCGCGGCTGCGGTGCCGCAGGGCTGACGGCTGGGTCGTCGCATGTCATCGGCGGGACCGTCGCACCGGAACCCCGCCGCGTCTACGGCCTAGAAGATCGTTAGCGGGTGGTCGGGGTCGATGAGCTCCTGGATCTCGATGACGTTCCCGTCGGGGTCGCGGCCGTACGTCGATCGCTGGGCGCCCGGCCCGGATGTTGCCGCGGGCGGGGGTGGGCAGTGGAAGGCCATACCGGCCGCTGCCAGCCGTTCGTACTCGGCGTCGATGTCGACGACGTCGAGGCAGAAGTGCGTGAAGCCGTGGTCGTTCACCGGCCGGTTCGGTGCCTGAGGGGCGCCCTCCGGCGTCAGGTACTGGAACAGCTCCAGGTAGGCATTGCCGATCCTGAGCTTCGCCGCGCGCGCCGACGAGCCCTCGAGGCCGACGATTGCGTCGACCTCCTCGGACCCTGCGGCCCAACCGCTCACCTTGACGAGCTCCATCCCGATGACGTCGCGGTAGAACGCGATGAGCCGGTCGATGTCGCCGGTGCTGATCGCGACGTGGTGGATGCCTCGGATCATGGGCCTCGCCTCGTTCGGTGAAGGTTCTCGGGGGGAGTCTAGGTAGCCGCGGGTAGCGCCGTCGCACCGCAGATACGCATTCGCAACCACCGGGCAACGTCGGAGTGCCACGATGGGGCGATGGCCAGAATGCATCCGGGTAGGGGGCCGAACGAACCACACGTCGTCCTGCTCTTCGGGGCGACCGGGGACCTGGCGCGGCGGAAACTGCTGCCCGGCCTGTTCCACCTCTCGAGATCGGGACTGATCCCCGGCATGCGCGTCGTCGGGGTGTCCCTCGACGACATGACTGTCGATGAGTTCCGTGAGCGCGCGCACGCGTCCCTCGACGAGTTCTACTCCCGCGGTCTCGATGCGCAGGCGTGGGAGAGCTTCGCGGAACAACTGGACTATGTGCCGACGGGAGCCGGTGCCGGCGCCATCGCGGACGCCGTCGCGCGGGCGGAGGCCCAGCTCGACGGTGACGTGCGCCGCCTGTACTACCTCGCAGTTCCCCCGCGGGCAGGGGCGGAGGCCGTCCGCATGCTGGATGAGGCCGGCGTGATCGAGCGGTCCCGCGTGGTGATGGAGAAGCCCTTCGGCGTCGACCTCGAGAGCGCCGTCACCCTGAACGGCATGCTGCACGAGGTCTTCGACGAGGAGCAGATCTTCCGCATCGACCACTTCCTCGGCAAGGAGCCCGCCCTCAACATCCTGGCCTTCCGGTTCGCCAACGGCCTGTTCGAGCCAATCTGGAACCGGAACTTCATCGACCACATCCAGATCGACGTCCCAGAGAAGCTCGGTCTCGAGACGCGGGGCGAGTTCTACGAGCAGACCGGCGCGTACCGCGACATGGTGGTCACGCACCTGTTCCAGATCCTTGCCTTCATCGCCATGGAGGCGCCGACCGAGCTCAACCCGGCGGCGATCACCATCGAGAAGAACAAGGTGTTCCGGAGCATGCTCCCCATCGAGCCAGCGGACGTGGTCCGCGGGCAGTACGCGGGCTACCTCGACATCCCCGGCGTCTCGCCGGACTCCGAGACGGAGACCTTCATCGCGCTGCGCTGCCACATCGACAACTGGCGGTGGGCCGGCGTGCCCTTCTTCCTGCGCACCGGGAAGCAGCTCGCCGAGGGCCAGCGCATCGTGTCCATCGCGTTCAACGAGCCGCCCAAGAGCATGTTCCCTGCGGACTCGGGAGTCGGTGCCCACGGCCCCGACCACCTCACCTTCGACCTCGCGGACTCGGCCAAGATGTCCCTGTCGTTCTACGGCAAGCGCCCGGGGCCGGGCATGCGGCTGGACAAGCTGAGCCTGCAGTTCGCGATGCACGACACCGGACTCGAGGGCGACGTGTTCGAGGCCTACGAGCGACTGATCCTGGACGCGATGAAGGGCGACCACACCCTCTTCACGACGGCGGACGGCATCGAGCGGCTCTGGGAGGTCTCCGCACCCCTCATCAGCAATCCGCCGCCGGTCCGCCCGTACGCACCCGGGTCGTGGGGCCCCAACGCCATCCACCAGCTGGTGGCCCCGCACACCTGGCGGCTGCCGTTCGAGCGTGCGTGGCGCGATCCCAACAGCCTCGGCGCCTAGACGTCTCCTTCGTCGACTGACCCCCCCGTCGGTCTTGAGGTTGGTGGTCGCAAACCTGCGGTTTGGCGACCACCAACCTCAAGACCGACGGGGGGCAGGCGCCGGCGGGCGAACTCAGGCCGTGTGGCGCCGCCGGGCGCTCTTGGACCCGGGCGCTGGCTGCGCCTGCTCGACGAGATCCTCGACGGTCGGAATCACGGGGGGTGCAGCAGCGTCTAGGTCCGTGACAACCTGCTGCGGCAGCAGCCCCGCGGTCGCAAGTGCGGTTCCCGGGATGACCCAGGCGCCATGCTCGTCCTCGTAGGCACCCGCGCTCGCCAGCACGTCAAGGTGCCCGAGGATGGCCCGGCAGGTGAGCTCGCACACGGCCGCCGCCGTGGTCACGGTGTAGACGGGGTCGGTTCGCGTCGGCGAGGTGGGTGGCGCGCCTGCGGGCATCGTGACCTGCTCGTCCACGGAGTCCTCCTCGGCGGTCATGGAGCCAGGCGTCCGGTGCCGTCCATGAGGGCCAAGTCTGCCGCGGACGCGTCGAACTTCCGCTAGGACACGCGGAACGCACGCTGCGAGCCTCGGTAGGCTCGACGGGTGCCCTGCCGGATCCGGTATGACCGTGACGCGGACGCGTACCTCGAGGTCACGGTGTGGGGCCTGCTGACGCCCGAGGAGTTCGCCGCAGCCGGTTCCGAGGTCCGAGCGCTGGCACACGAGTGGTGCCGGGTGCTGATCGACGCGACCGAGCTCGAGAACCCCGGTGAGGCCTTCACGCTGTTCATGCGGGCCGAGTGGCGAGGCCAGCTGCCGAGGATGCGGCAGGCGGCTGTGATCGGGCCCAAAGCCGCTGCCGTCGCGCGGTCCTGGGTCCGGCTGGTGAGCGTCGGGTCCGGGGGAACGCAGGCGTTCGCGGCGCGCGAGCCGGCACTCGACTGGCTGCTGGCCGAGTACCAGACCGTCACCGGCGGCAGCTGACCCCCGTCTGTCTTGAGGTTGGTGGTCGGGAAACGGCCGTTTCCCGACCACCAACCTCAAGACAGACGGGGGATCCATAGCCGCGCGTCGGAGAGTGCCACGGGGGTAGCGTCGGGCCCACCGACGACGAGAGGCGACGAGATGCGCGCGACACGACGGGCAGCCCTGGGGGGGCTCGCAACGATCCTCATCCTGGGCATGGCCCCATCAGCAACGGCAGCCATCCCGCCGACGGCCCCGCCGCCGGCAACGGCCGACCTGACTGCGGCCACGAACGCCATGCTGTCCTTCGACGTCGCCCCGGTGCTCGCGGCCGGCAGCGACTCGCGGTTCACGACCGGCTACATCAATCCGCCGGGCGGCCAGGACCCCCTGCCGGTCTGCTACGTCAGTGGCGGCCGCCGCAGCGTGGCCGTGCCCGACACCCTCGCCGTCGGCTACATGGCCACCAACGGCTTCGTCACCCAGTCCGAGTACGTCTACCCCAGCGCCGCCGACGGCGCCCGGGCGTGGGCGAAGCTGAGCGCGGCCATCGCCAAGAACTGCTCCGGCACGTGGACCGATGACGGCGACTCCTGGACCACAACCCGGACCCGGCTGCCCGCTGACGGCGCCGCTGGCGCCGGATGGGCCGTCACGACGGTCACCAACTTCAACGTTCTGCACTCGGCCGTGGTCCCGGTCGACGGCGGCATCCAGATGGTGTCCTACGTCCGCCAGAGCCCGACCCTGAAGTCCGGAGTCACGGCCGCGATCAACGCGCTCTCGGGCCGGCTGGCCGACCGGTGGGCGGCACGGGCCACCGCGCCGAACACCCAGGGCCCGCTGATCACCGGAGCGCAGTCGTCGATGCTGCAGCCCGACCTGGTGCCCGCGGCGACGCCGGTCACGCAGCCGCAGGCGGGCGGCTGGGCGAACTGGAATGCCAACGCGCCGGGCAACGGTCCGATGACCTGTGCCTTCCGGTCCCAGGTGCCGGCCGGCAGCTGGACGTTCACCTCGTCGCTGGGCGGCTGGGGGGACATCACCGCGGAGCCGGGGGCGCTCGTCCAGTACGTCGAGACGTACCAGACCGATGACGCAGCACGGGTCGCCTGGCGCAAGCTCCGGGCGCTCGTGCTCAGCTGCGACAAGCCGGACCAGGCGCGGATCTCGGCGACCAAGCCGATCCAGCGTTCGTCGAGCGGCGAGGCCGGGTTCGGGTACGCCGGCGTCCCGGCCGTCTGGTCGCGCGATCTCGACACCGACCCGAATGCCGGCTTCTCGATGAAGTCGTACACCGTGCACCTGCTCGCCGGCAACGTCATCCAGTCGGTGACGTACTACCTGACGCGCGAGGAGATCGCGGCGCTGCCGCTGGACCAGCTCGCGGTCAACGAGCTCGCCGAGACGCTGATCACCCGATGGGTGGCCGCCCAGTAGCGACGATCTGACGGAAGGCCGGGATTTCTCGGCGGCATCGCTAAAGGTGCCGCCGAGCGGGACCGATATACCCGTCATGGCAAAGGGCATCGTGCGGTCGCTGTTCGGAGGAGCGTGCTCGGTGTGCCGCGAGATGTACGGCCCGAACGAGCTCGTGTTCCCCTGGGGTCACGGCTACGTATGCGTGCCCTGCCAGCGCGACCTGAACGACCGCGCGGGGCGCTGGTAGCCGTACCGGCCGGCGCCGGGTGGCACCGAACCCGGGTGGGTCGATCGGGTCATGACCCCTGACAGGATGGCCGGGTGCGGACGCGGCTGGTGTGCCTGGGCGATTCCTTCACCGAGGGCATGTGCGACGAGCCGCGCTCCGACGGCGAGTACCTGGGCTGGGCGGATCGGGTCGCCCAGGCGCTGGCGGTCCGGGCAGCAGCCACCGGCGACACCGTCGAGTACGCCAACCTCGCGGTGCGCGGGAAGCTGCTGGATCAGGTGGCGGCCGAGCAGGTGCCGGCGGGACTCGCTCTCCAGCCGACCATCCTCACCTTCCACGCCGGCCCGAACGATGTCCTGCGGCGGGGCACGGACCTGCCGGACCTGTTCGACCGGTACTCCCGGGCGGTCGACGAACTGGCGACCGGAGATCACCGACTCGTGCTCTTCACGGCCATCGGGCGAGCCGGAGGCAAGGGCCGGCTGGCCGAGTTCCTCGCCGATCGCTTCCGCCGGTTCAACGAGACCGTCCGCCACGTCGCGGATCGGACCGGCGCCGTGGTCGTCGACCTCGAGGGCGCACCCGCGCTGACGGATCGACGGATGTGGCACGAGGATCGCCTGCACCTCAACGCCGAAGGCCACCGACGAGTCACGGCGGCCGTGCTCGAGGCGCTGGACATCGGCGAGCCAGCCCTGCTCGGCGGTGCCCAGGGCTGGTGGCGCACTCCGCTGCCGGCTGGTCCGCCTGCCTCGAAGGGCTCGGCGCTCGCCGCCGACGCTCGATGGGTGCGACGGCACTTCGTGCCCTGGGTGGGCCGGCGGCTGCGTGGCGTGTCCAGCGGTGACGGGCGTCATGCGAAGGACCCGACGCCCCGCCTCATCGCCGCCTGACGGCCCGCCAACCGCCACGTCCGGGGTGACGGTCCGGCTACGGTCGGCGGCGGAGTCGGGCAGGACAGGGGAGTGGCGACCGCGTAGCGTGCGGGTTCAGCCCAGTCACGACGGAGGCGGATCGAGCAGTGTCCGACAGCCTGTACATCACTTCGACCACCATTCGCGCCGGCAAGGCCGTCGTAGCGCTGGGCACCCTGGAGATCCTCGCGCGTCAGGTGAAGCGCCTGGGCGTGTTCCGGCCGATCATCGCCGACTCGGGTGAGCACGACGCGTTACTCGGGCTGCTCACCGACCGCTACCAGCTCCCCGCCGAGGGCACGTACGGCCTGACCTATGCGCAGGCGGCCAGCTATGTGGACGAGCAGGGCGATGCCCGACTGGTCGCGCACCTCGTCGACACCTTCATCCACCAGAAGGAGCGCTACGACTTCGTCCTGGTGGTCGGCACCGACTTCACCGGCCCGTCCCCGTCCACGGAGCTCAGCCTCAACGGCCGGCTGGCCGCCAACATGGGCGCGCCCATCCTTGCCGTCGTCAACGGCCATGAGCTCGACGAGGCGTCCATCGCGAACGCCATCGATGCCTCGACCGGCCAGTTGGCCCGGCTGGGCGGCTCCCTGCTCGCCACCGTCGTCAACCGGGTGGACCCCGATCGCATCGGGTCCGTGCGGGAGCGGCTCGCACTGGAGTCGCACCGGGCGCCGGTCTATGCGCTGCGCGACCTGCCCGTCCTGTCGGCGTTGACGGTGGAGGAGGTCGCCGCGGGTCTGCACGGTGAAGTGCTGGTCGGCACCGTCGAGAGCCTGCAGCGGGAGGTGGACGACTACGTCGCCGGATCGGGCCACCTTCAGACACTGCTGCCGGCGCTGTCGGATGGCGCGCTCGTCATCGCCTCGGGAGATCGCGCGGACATCGCGGTCGGTGCGGCCGCCTCTGCACTCAGCCTGGACATGCCGACGCCGTCGGGCGTGGTCCTCACCTGCGGACACCGACCGGATCCGAAGACCCAGACGCTGCTCGAGGCATCGGGCCTGCCGGTCATCGCGGTCGAGCCGGACACCTACCGGACGCTGCACGCACTGGAGGGCCTGCGCGGCGAGATCCGGGTCGCAAGTCGCCGGAAGATCGCTGCCGCCCTCGGGGAGTTCGCGGCCGGCGTGGACGCGGACGAGTTCAGCGCCCTCGTGCGCCTGTCCCATCCGGAGGGCGTCACCCCGCTGATGTTCAGCTTCGGCCTGCTGGAGCGGGCCCGCTCCGATAGGCGTCGCATCGTCCTGCCGGAGGGAACCGACGAGCGGATCCTGCGGGCGGCCGAGGAGCTCGTCCAGGCGAACGTCGTGGACATCGTCCTCCTCGGGGATCCGCAGGAGGTGCAGGCCAAGGCCCTCGCCAACGGCGTCAACCTGGCCGGCATGCAGATCCTCGACCCCAGCACCTCGCCGCTGCGGGAGGAGTTCGCGACGGCGTACGAGAAGCTGCGCGCGCACAAGGGGGTCACCTACGAGGCTGCCTTCGACACGATGGCCGACGTGTCCTACTTCGGCACGATGCTGGTCCATACCGATCGCGTCGACGGCATGGTGTCGGGCGCAGCGCACACGACCGCCCACACCATCCGGCCGGCACTCGAGATCATCCGCACGACTCCGGACGCGAGTCTGGTCTCCAGCGCCTTCCTGATGTGCCTGCCCGATCGGGTGCTCGTGTTCGCCGACTGCGCCGTCGTGCCGGACCCGAGCGCCGAGCAACTGGCCGACATCGCCATCGCCAGTGCGCAGACCGCGCACGCGTTCGGGGTCGAACCGCGGGTCGCGATGGTCTCGTACTCGACCGGCGGCTCGGGGTCGGGCACCGATGTGGAGAAGGTGCGAAAGGCGACGGAGCTGGTGGCCGGCCGCCGGCCGGACCTGCCGCTCGCCGGCCCGATCCAGTACGACGCCGCGGTCGACGAGGCGGTCGGCGCCGCCAAGATGCCCGGCAACCCGGTGGCCGGGCACGCGACCGTGCTCATCTTCCCGGACCTGAACACGGGGAACACCACCTACAAGGCGGTGCAGAGGTCGGCGCCGGCCGTCGCTGTCGGTCCGGTCCTCCAGGGTCTCCGCAAGCCGGTCAACGACCTCTCCCGCGGGTGCACGGTGCCGGACATCGTCAACACCGTCGCCATCACTGCAGTCCAGGCGCAGCAGGCGGCGTCCCAGTGAGTCTCGTGCTGGTCGTCAACTCCGGCTCGTCGACGCTGAAGTACCAACTGCTGGACGCGGACAGCGGTGCCTGGGTCGCCAAGGGGCTGATCGACCGCATCGGTCAGGCGGAGTCAGTGGCGCACCACGAGGTCGTCGGGGAGGAGGGCGCGGAGGCGACGCTGTCCATTGCCGATCACGCCGAGGCGCTTGCCTGGATGCTCGACCGGGTGCAGGCGGCAACGGACCTGGCCAGCCTGGTGGCCGTGGGCCATCGCGTCGTGCACGGCGGTCCCGAGTTCCGCGAACCGGTCGTCGTGGACGACGACGTCGAGGCGGCCATCGAGCGCATGATTCCGCTGGCACCGCTGCACAACCCCGCCGGTCTCATAGGCGTGCGCATCATGCGACGACTGCTTCCCGCAATCCCGCAGGTGGCCGTGTTCGACACCGCGTTCCACGCCACGATGCCGCCGGAGGCGTACACCTACGCGATACCGCGCGACCTGGCAGCGGCGCACCTGATCCGGCGCTACGGGTTCCACGGCACGAGCTACCAGTACGTGACCCGTCGGTCGGCGCAACTGCTCGGCGTGCCCGTCGAGGACGTGAACCTGATCATCGCCCACCTCGGGAACGGCGCCTCCATGGCGGCCGTTCGCGGGGGGATGGGCGTGGACACGTCGATGGGCATGACGCCACTGCAGGGGTTGGTGATGGGCACCCGGTCCGGGGACATCGATCCTGGTGTCCTCTTCCACCTCGTGCACCAGGCCGGGCTCACCCTCGAGGAGGTGGACCGCCTGCTCAACAAGGAGAGCGGGCTGCTCGGCCTGTCGGGGGAGCAGGACATGCGGGCGGTACGCACCCTGGCCGAGGCCGGTGACGCGAATGCGCGACGTGCCCTTGACGTGTACGCCTACCGGATCCGCTCCTATGTCGGTGCGTACCTCGCAGCGGTTCCCGACGTGCACGCGCTGGTGTTCACGGCCGGCATCGGCGAGAACGATGCGCAGCTGCGTGCCGAGGTGTGCCGGCCCCTTCGGCATCTCGGCTTCCACCTCGACGAGGCGGCGAACGACAGGCCCGCCCGCGATCCGCGCGCGATCGATGACGGGACTGGACCGGTTCGGATCCTGGTGGTGCCGACCAACGAAGAGGTCGAGATCGCCCGCGAGTCCATACGCGCGCTGCGACGGCCGACGCCCTGAGCCACACTGTTCTCCTCGGCGACGACAGAGGAGGCCACGTGTTCGGTATCGGTGGGTTCAGCGGCGGCACTGCAGGCGGCCCGTTCTACGAGATCGAGGTGAACGAGGGCTCGGTCAACATGAAGAAGTTCGCGTCGGCGGCGAACGATCGGCATGCCAACGGCTACCGGATGGCGCATGTGTACAGCCAGGACGGCAACACGATCGTCGTGTGGGAGCGCGTCAGCTAGGCGCCTGGCACCCGGTGCACCTTGTGCTGGGCGGCCTGCGCCACGGGGCGCATGACCAGGTGATCGATGTTGACGTGGGACGGCCGGGTGGCCACCCACGCGACGGCGTCGGCGACATCCGCCGCCACGAGTGGCTCGGCCACGCCGGCGTACACGGCGGCCGCCCGGTCGGCATCCCCGCCGAAGCGCTTGACTGCGAACTCGTCGGTGCGGACCATGCCGGGGGCGATCTCGGTCACGCGTACCGGCTCGCCGCACAGCTCCAACCGGAGCGTGCCGGCCAGTGCCGCCTCCGCGTGCTTGGCTGCGGCGTAGCTGCCGCCGCCCTCGTAGGCGATGTGCCCCGCGGTCGATCCCATGATCACGATGAGACCTCGGCCGGAGGCGATCAGTCGCGGCAGCAGTGCGCGGACGACCCGGACGGCGCCGAGGACGTTGACGTCGTAGGTGCGCTGCCACGACTCGAGGTCCGCGTCGGCGACGGGTAGTGCATCGAAGGCACCGCCGGCGTTCGCGACCAACGCGGTCACCTCCGCCGTGGCCAGCTGCGCGGCCAGGGCGTCGACGCTCGACTGGTCGGTCACGTCGAGCGGCCACGGCGTGATGCGTTCGTGCCTCGCGGCCACCTCGGCAAGGAGGTCGGTGCGACGCGCGCAGGCGAGGACCTCGTATCCGGCGTCGGCGAGGGCCAGCGCCGTCGCGGCGCCGATTCCGCTGCTGGCACCGGTGATGACGGCTACTCCGCGGGTGGTCTCCATGCGCCCATCATGCTCGCGATCCTCGCAACCTGACCGGCCACCCGCTACCGTCGCGAACGACTGGGAGGGGATCGCATGCGGGTGTCTGGACCCGGCGAGGTCGTGTGGGGCCTCGTCGTCCCCCTGGCCGGTATCGCACTGCTCGGCCTGCTGGCGACGCGTGCCGCCGAGCCGGGTGCGTGGCTGGCGTTCACCGGCGCGCTGCCGATGTTCGCGGCCATGTTCACCCGTGCCCTGCTGACCGGAGTCGTCGCCCTTTCGGCCGTCCTGGTCGCCGGCTTCGTCGCCGCCTCCGTCTACGGGACGGACTTCCGCGATGCCCTTCCCATCCTGATCGGCGTGATCGCTTTCTCGGGAGCCGCCGTGCTGGTGAGCCAGGCGAGGGCCCAGCCGACCCGGACTCGAGGAGACGAGCCCGCGAGTCTGCACCCGGTTGGGGCGCCCGAGGACCCGAATGCGGTGGACGCACTGACCGGGCTGCCGACCCGCGAGGGCGCGACCGCGGCGCTCTCCGCCGCACCGGCGCGGTCGCGGGTCGTCGCTCTCGTCGACTGCGACCACCTCGCCCTGCTCAACGACCAGTACGGCCGAGGAGTGGGGGACACCTTCCTCTTCGCGGTCGCCGGGCGCACCCGCTATGCGCTGGACGACGCGGACCTGGTGGCCCGCTGGGCCGGGCAGCAGTTCCTCGTGGTGATCGAGGGCGGCCTCGAGTCCGCACGCACCACGCTGGAGCTGGTCACCGACAAGGTGAATCGCAACCCGATCCGCACGGACCGCGGCCTGATCCCGGCCACCATGTCGGTCGGCGCGACCACATGGGTCGAGGGGGAGGAGCTCGAGACCGTGGTGGCCCGTGCCCGCCAAGCGATGTACCGGGGCAAGCTCGCGGGCGGGGCGTGTCTCGTCGTGGAGGAGTAGTACGTCCGTTATTCGGGCGCGGCGGGTTTGCTGGTAACGAAATGGTCACGTAGCCTGCGGGGACTTCCGGGACCGAACAAGGAGTGCTGCATGCGGGTGGCCGTACGACGGGGCGTCGTCCTCGTCAGCGTCACCGCGACGCTCCTCGTCGGGATGCCGCACGCCGGGTGGAGTGTCCCCAGCCGCGACATCGCCGAGGTCGAGGCGGAGGTCATCGAGCTCGAGATGCGGGCGTCATCCGCCTACGAGGAGCTCAACGAGGCGCAGCTGAAGCTCAACGAGACGCAGGCGCAGCTGGACTCGGTCTCGAACCGCATCGACCGGGAGCGGGACGAGTTGCGCATCGCGCAGGCGTCCGTCAACGATCTCGCGCGCGGCGTGTACATGTCGGGCGGGGTGGACACCACGCTGCAGGTGCTGCTCGCCGACGATCCGACCGACTTCCTCGCCCAGTCCGCAGCCCTGGACCAGGTCGCGCAGTCGCAGGCGGCCAGCATGCGGCACACCCAGACGGCCCAGCTGAGGCTCAGCCAGAGTGAGGCTGAGCTCGCCGACAAGGAGAAGCAGGCCGCCCAGTACCGCGACGACATGAAGGCGTCGCAGCAGGCCGCCGAGGACAGCCTGGCCCAGGCCGAGGCGGTGCTGGCCAACCTCCAGGAGGAGGAGCGCCAGCGACTCGCGGAACTGCAGGAGCAGCGCCAGCGTGAAGCGCAGGCGGCGGCAGCGGCAGCGGCGAAGGCGGCCCGCGAGGCGCTGGCCCAGTCTCAGCAGCAGGACGCGCAGCAGGACAGTCAGCCCGAGGCTCGCCCGGAGTCCCAGCAGCAGGAGTCCCAGCAGGACGCACCCCAGCAGCAGGAGTCGTCCGGCGGCCAGTCGAGCGGTGCGTCAGCAGCGGGCGGCGGCTTCAGCGGTGGCGGGCGGGCCGCCCTCGCCATCCAGTACGCGCTCGCCCAGGTGGGCGACAGCTACCGGGCAGCCGCGGCGGGACCGAGCTCCTTCGACTGCAGTGGCCTGACGCTTGCGGCCTGGCAGCAGGCCGGGGTGTCCCTCCCGCACTATTCCCGCGCACAGTTCAGCAGCGTCCGCCGGATCTCTGACTCCGAGCTCCAGCCCGGCGATCTGGTGTTCTACTTCGGCAGCGGCGCGCACCACGTGGGCATGTACATCGGCAGCGGCAAGATGGTGCACGCCGCCAACCCGCGCGACGGTGTCGAGATCACCGACTACAAGGGCCCCTGGTACGGCTCGCGCTACAGCGGCGCCGGCCGAGTCGTCGGCTGAGCTGACTCAGCCGCGCTGCGGGACCCGCCAGGTGGGGCGTGACGACGGTGATCCGCTCCACCCGAGCAGCGACTCGATCGCCAGGCCCAGGGCGAGGAGTCGAGGCTCCGAGAGCGCCGGTCCGGTGACGGCCAGTCCCACGGGCAGGCCGTCCACCAGCCCCATCGGCACGGTGAGGATGGGCCAGCCCAGGATCGCCGGCGGCGTGCACACGGCGCCCCCGCCGGCCAGTTGGTCGCCGTGCACGAGGTCGCTCTTCCATGCTGGCTGGTAGGCGGGCGCCACGATGACATCCACCCGTTCGTAGGCCGGACCGAGGCACGCGTCCCGGGCGAACTCGACGTTGCGCGCCCTGGCCGCCCGGTAGTCCGCTGAATCGCGCCCGGGCGACGCAGCCGCCTCCTCGAGGAACTCCTGCCCGAAGTAGGCGAGTTCGAGGTCGGCGTGCTCGCGGTTGAAGGCGACCACCTCGGCGACGCTGCGCGGACCGCTGCCGCCTCGGATACCGAGGTACGCGTCCAGGTCAGACCGCATCTCAGCGATCAGCACGGCGACCTGGTCGGCATTGACCTCATGGTCGTTCGGTGGCAGCGGCACGTCGATCACCTGCGCCACCAGCGGCGTCAGCGCTCGCACGACGTCGGCGAAGAGCTGATCGGTGCCGGCGTGGCCGCTGAGCCAGGTGTCGCTCACCCCGACGCGGAGGGTCGCCGCGAGCGAGGGATCCGGTACCGCGCACTCGTCGCGCCCGGCGATGACCGCGTACACCGCTGCGGCGTCTGCGACGGACCGGGCGAGCGGGCCGGGCACGTCCTGGCTGCCAGCGATCGGCACGACTCGATCGACGGACACGGTCCCGACTGTGGGCTTGAGGCCCACGACGCCGTTCAGTGCCGCGGGGCAGGTGATCGAGCCGTTGGTCTCGGTTCCGATCGCGACCGGCGCGAAGCCGGCAGCGACAGCTGCCCCCGAACCGCTCGAGGAGCCGCCGGCGCTGCGGTCGAGGAGCCACGGGTTGCCGGTGAGTCCGCCGACCGCCGACCACCCGCTGGTGGAGTTCGGTGACCGGAAGTTGGCCCACTCCGAGAGGTTGGTGGAGCCGAGGACGATGGCGCCGGCGGCCCGCAGCCGTGCGATCACGGGCGCGTCCGCGGTCACCGGCCGCCCGGCCAGCGCGAGCGAGCCGGCCGTGCCCGGCAGGCCCACCGCTTCGATGTTGTCCTTGACCAGTACCGGCACGCCGTGGAGGGGACCGTGCGCACCGCCGGACCGCCGCTGCCGGTCGGCTGTCTCCGCGTCCGCCACGGCAGCGGCGTTGACGGCCAGCACTGCTCTCAGTTCCGGGCCGGCCGCGTCGAGGGCGGCGATGCGGTCCACCAGGCCCTCGACGAGGCCGCGGCTGGTCCACTCACCCGTGGAGAGCCGGTCGCGCACGTCGGTGACGCCGGCGCCGGCGAAGGTGCTCGATTCAGGGTGCGGGTCCGGATCGGGCATGGCGACACCCTCTCACGCACCTCGCCGGCTCGCGCTTCGATGATGGGATGCTTGCCGCATGCACATGGAGGCGCGCGGCTCCCTGCTGAAGTGGGCCTGGCTGTCGATCGCCGCGGCCGTGCTGACGATCGGGCTCAAGACGGGCGCGTACCTCATCACCGGCTCGGTCGGGCTGCTGTCCGACGCGCTCGAGTCGGTGGTGAACCTGGTCGCCGCGGTGATCGCGCTGGTGGCGCTGACTATTGCCGCGCGTCCCGCGGACCGCACTCATCCCTTCGGCCACGGCAAGGTCGAGTACTTCTCCGCCGGGGCGGAGGGGGTGATGATCGTCGTGGCGGCGGGCCTGATCATCTGGTCGGCGATCAGCCGGCTCATGACGCCGGAGCCGCTCGAGGAGCTCGGCATCGGCCTGGCCATCACCGCCGTGGCGACGGTGGTGAATCTCGTCGTGGGGCTTGCAGTCCTGCGCGCCGGTCGGCGGCATCGGTCCATGACGCTGGTGGCCGACGGCAAGCACCTGCTGACGGACGTGTGGACGTCGGTCGGGGTCATCATCGGCGTGGGGCTCGTCGCATTGACGGGCTGGCTGCCGCTGGACGCGCTGGTTGCCATCGCCGTCGGCCTCAACATCCTGTGGACCGGTGCCGTGCTGATGCGCACATCGACGCAGGGGCTGATGGACCACGCGATGTCGGAGGAGGACGAGGCGCGGGTCACCGACGTCCTCCGGCAGGTGCGCGCCGATCACGAACCCGACCCTGTCCTGTTCCACGCGATACAGACCCGGGAGTCGGGGCGCATGCGCTTCGTCTCGCTGCACGTACTCGTGCCGGGGGAGTGGACCGTGGAGCGCGGGCACGACCTGCTCGAGATCGTCGAGGAGCGGCTGGGCGACGCGCTGCCCGGGGTGACGGTGCACACGCACCTGGAGCCGATCGACGATCCCCGGTCCTACGAGGAGGCGACCGGCGGCTTCGACGTCTGAGCGTCCGCCGCCACCGAGCAGTCCCGACGCGATCCCGATGAAGACGGAGCCCGGCGGCCGGGACGAGTGCGGTTACCGCACCGTGCCTGGCGCGCCGTTGTCGGCGACCACCGGCAGCCCCGCGGCCTGCCAGGCGCTCATGCCGCCCTGCACGTTGTAGGTGGCGAAGCCCATCCTGGCCAGGGCGTTGGCGGCCGCCTGGGACCGTGCGCCGGAGCGGCAGATGAGGACCACGGGGGCCTCCTGCGGCACCTTCGCGAGATCAAAGGCCTGAAGCGGGTTGAGGGTCGCGCAGGGGGCGTGGCCGGCGGCGGTCTCCTGGTGCTCGCGGACGTCGATGAACGTCGCGCCGGCGTCGACGAGCGCATGGACGTCCGTCGGTCGGATCTGGGTGAGCGTTCCGGTGCTCATGGCAGCTGTCTCTTCCTTCGTGGGTGGGATTCGTGGGTGGGGGATCAGGCGGTGGTGCCGACCATCGACAGGGACAGGCCGGCGGTGGTCCAGTCCGTCTCCACGACGAACGCATCTCCGCGGACCTGGGTCTGGCGCCACTCGACGGGTCGGCCCAGGGCGGTGGCGATGCGCTCGATCTGCAGGACGGCGGCGCCGGGCTCGAGCTCGAGCTGGGCAGCGAGGATGTCATCGGCAACGACGGCGGTCATCCACTCGTGGCCGGACTCGATGGTGACGCCGAGCTCGTCGAGTCGCGCGTACAGGGCGGTCCGGTGGAAGTCGGCGTCCAGCAGGGGGTGGGCGAGTGAGTGCGGCAGCCAGGACGTGTCATGGGCCAGCGGCACCCCGTCGGCGCGGCGGATGCGTTCCAGGATGAGCAGCAGCGCATCGTCCGGGAGGTCGAGGCGGCGGGCCACCTCGGCGTCACGCGTGGTCTCGAGGCGGAGCACCTCGCTGGTCTGTGCGGCGCCCTGGTCCTCGATCGACTGGAACATCGAGTACACCGCGCCGAGGCTCTGGGAGAACCGGCCCTGGACCACGGAGGAGCGGCCCCGCCCGCTGCTGATCACGCCCTCGCTGCGCAGCGCCCGGAGGGCCTCGCGGACGGTGTGCCGGCTGACTCCGTACTCCTCGCAGAGCGCGAACTCGCCCGGAACGCCGTCGCCGAAGTCGCCGGAGGTGCAGCGGCGGCGCAGGTCCGCACTCACCTGCGCCCAGAGGGGCGTGGGCGAGGAGCGGTCGGGGCGGCGGGCGTCACCGCTTCGATCGGTTGCGGTGGTGACCGGCGCGCTCATGTGTGTTAATGTACGGACATCCGTACAGCATCGCAACTCGCCACCCGGCAACGAGACGCAGGTCACGTGACGAGCGCCGCGACCCCGCCGTGCGGCGCCCGCATCGCAGGAATCGACTAGGAGAGCCCGTGATCGTCAATCAGTACTACCTGGAGTGCCTGTCCCATGCCTCCTACCTCGTCGGTGACGAGGCGAGTGGCACCGCCGTGGTCATCGACCCGCGGCGCGACGTGGCGGAGTACGTCGCGGACGCCGAGAAGCTGGGGCTGCGGATCACCCATGTGATCAACACCCACCTGCACGCCGACTTCCTCAGCGGCCACCTCGAGCTCGCCGCGGCAACCGGCGCTGAGATGGTGTTCGGCAAGGCGGCGCCCGTGGAGTTCGCGGCCATGCTGGTCGCCGACGGCACCTGGATCGACATGGGCCAGGTCCGGCTGCAGGTGCTCGAGACGCCCGGGCACACTCCCGAGTCGATCTGCATCACCGCATACGAGAGCGCCGACGCGGCGGAGCCGACCTGTGTCTTCACGGGTGACACGCTGTTCATCGGCGACGTGGGCCGCCCCGACCTGCTCGCATCCGTCGGTGTCACCGCCGACGAGCTCGGGCGCATGCTCTACCACTCCTTGCACACCAAGCTGATCCCGCTGGCTGATGACGTGAAGGTCTACCCGGCCCACGGCGCGGGCTCGGCGTGCGGCAAGAACCTGTCCACGGAGACGATGTCCACCATGCGCGAGCAGCGGGCGTTGAACTACGCGTTGCAGCCGATGAGCGAGGACGACTTCGTCGCCATCGTGACCGACGGCCAGCCAGCGGCGCCGCCCTACTTCGTCTTCGACGCGATCACCAATCGGAAGGAGCGCGCGCTGTTCGACGAGCAGCAGGAGCTCCGGGCGATGTCCCTCGACGACATGGACCAGGCACTGACGGACGGTGCGGTCCTGATCGACACGCGGCAGGCGGCAGACTTCGCCGCCGGTCACCTGGTCGGCGCCGTGAACGTCGGGCTCGACGGCCGGTTCGCCGAGTACGCGGGGTCCGTGGTGGAGCCGCACGCGCAGATCGTGCTGGTCTGCGAGGAGGGCGCCGAGCGGGAGGCAGTGACCCGCCTCGCCCGGATCGGCTTCGACAACGTCATCGGCTACCTCGAGCAGCCGCTTCAGGTCATGGCCGAGCACGCGGGCCGGACGGAGCATGCCAGCCGGCTCACCGCGGACCAGTTGCGCGTGATCCTCGAGTCCACCCCGGATGTCCAGCTCGTGGATATTCGGAACCCGGGGGAGCTCGCCGTCGGCGTCATCACCTCGGCGAAGACGCTGCCGCTCGGTTCCCTGATGCGACAGCTCGACGAGCTCGATCCGAATCGGCCCACCGTCGTGTACTGCGCCGGTGGCTACCGTTCCAGCGCTGGCGCGTCCCTGCTGCGCACCCATGGTTTCGAGGACGTGTCCGACCTGCTCGGGGGCTATGCCGCCTGGGAGGCGCTCGCGGGCTGACGCCCTCGGATGTCCACGGTCTGACCGGGTTCGGCGGCTACGCTGGCCCGGTCAAGCCGTCTGGTCGCTCCGCCTGGCGCGGCTGAGGGAGGTGCCGCGGTGACTCCGGGTCAGCGGTCATGGTCGGACGAGGTGCTCCTCGATCCGGCGCGCGTCCTCCTGGAGTACTCCACCGAGGCGGCCTACATCGCCGAGGTCGACGGTCAACTGCTCTGGTTGTCGCCGACCGTGACGAACATCCTCGGCTGGCCGGTCGACGACCTCCTGCGTCGGCGGATCCGGGACCTGATCGTCCCCGCGCAGCAGCCGAGGGCCGCGGAACTCCGCGCGCTGCTCATGGAGTCGGGGCCCGGCGCGCCGGCGATCACGACCGAGCCACTGCTCTTCCGGACTGCGAGTGGTGCAGAGCTGTGGTGCACCGTCACTGCCCGGCTGATCTTCGACGGCCAGGGCACGGCAGTGGGCATCACCGGGTCCATGCGTGATGTCGACGGCCTGGTCCGGTCACGTGAGCGCGCCACCGAGGCCCACCGCCACCTGCTGGAGGCGCTCGACGCGCAGATGGACCCGTGGGCGATTCTCGTGGCCGTGCGCGACGAGACCGGTCGCCCGGTCGACTTCGTCTTCGAGGAGGCGAACTCTGCGGCCGAGAGGTTCCACGGCCTCGGCGAGGGCGGCCTCGAAGGCCGCACGGTGCTCCAGGTCGTCGGCCCCGTCTCCGGCAGCGGCGACGTGTCAACGGCCGCTGAGGTGCTGGCCTCGGGGGAGACAACGATCTGGAACGACCAGTGGTCGTACGTGGTGGATGCGCGCGGGGGACCCCCGACGTGGCTGGACATCCGCATCTCGCCGGTCGACGCGGATCGGGTGCTCTACACCTGGCGCATCGTCACGGACCGGTACCTCGCCCGGGCTGAGCTGGCGGACGCCTTCGCCCTCCTCCGGTCCGTCATCGACGCCCAGCTCGAGCCGCACGCGATCCTGCGTGCAGTGCGCGGTGACTACGGCGTCATCGTCGACTTCGCCTATGAGGACTGCAACGAGGCGGCGGCCGAGTTCGAGGGTCAGCCACGCGAGGCGCTCATCGGGGCGGGACTGCGGCAGCTGTCCCCGTCGATGGACGACGCCGAGATCGACATCCGAGACTGCACCGAGGTGCTGACCTCGGGGCAGCCGAAAGTACAGAACGACAACGTCACCGGCTACCTCACGCGGGACGGCCGCCCCATCGTCGTAGACCTGCGCATCGTCCCGATCGACTCCGAGCGGGTGTCGTACACCTGGCGCGACGTCACTGATCGCTACGAGAACCAGCGACGGCTCGGAGAGTCCGAGGAGCGCTTCCGGCTGCTAGCGGAGACGTCGTCCGACGTGGTGTACCTGGCTGGCCTCGACGGCCGCATGACGTGGGTCGCTCCGACGCTGACGCGATCGCTCGGGTGGCGGCCGTCCGACTGGCTCGGGCACCTGCCGGGCGACTTCCTCCATCCCGACGAGCGGGCATCTGGGCCCGGCCACGCCGAGTACCCGGACGCGGAGGATGCCCGACGGGTGCGGGCCAGCGACGGCAGCTACCGGTGGATGACGGTGCAGCATGAGGCGGTCTACGACTCGAACAGGGCCCTGGTGGGAGTCACCGGCTCCATGAAGGACGTCGACCAGCTGGTCCGGGCCCGCATGTCCATCCTCGAGGCGCACGACATCCTGCGGTCCGTCATGGACAACCAGGTCGACCCGCACGTGATCGCCGAAGCCGTCCGGGGCGAGGCTGGCGACATCGTCGACTTCCGCTTCGTCGATGTCAACGCCGCCGCGGCCCGCTTCGAGGGCATCCCCCGGGAGGGGATGCAGGGCCGTACCTTCCTCGAGGTCTACGCGTCGCAGCGTGAGGCGCTGGAGGACATCGGCTACTGCGCGCAGGTGCTGGTCACCGGTGAACCCCTGCTCGTCAACGACGACCCGACCGACTACGTCGATGTGCAGGGGCGTCAGGTGATGGTCGACATCCGCATCGTCGCGATCGGCGTCGACCGGGTGTCCTACCAGTGGCGGGATGTCACGGATCGGTTCGAGAGCCTTCGACAGCTGGCGCTGTCGGAGGACCGGTTCCGGCTGCTGGCGGAGAACATGTCCGACGTCGTCGCCCTGGTGACCAACGGTGCCATCGAGTGGATCTCGCCGTCCGTCGCCCGCGTCCTCGGCTGGTCGGGTGACGAGCTCCTCGGCCGGCCGATGCAGTCGTTCGTCCACCCCGACGACCTGGCCGCCCTCACCTCCGGCTGGGAGGGCGTCGCCCACGGGCCCGTGCCCCGCGCGCGCTTCCGCGTGCAGGACAAGGCCGGCACCTGGCGCTGGATGGAGAGCGCGGGCACAGTGGTAGCCACCGGCGACGAGCAGCGGGTCGTGCTCGGCGCGCGACTGGTCGACACCGAGGTCGAGGCCCAGTCCCGCCTGGAGCGGATGGCCCGGCACGACGAGCTGACCGGCCTCGTCAACCGGCACGAGGTGTTCGCGCAACTGGCGCGCGCCCTCGGCCCCGACTCCCGAACCGGTCATCTCACGGGAGTCCTGTTCCTCGACCTCGACGGCTTCAAGGAGGTCAACGACCGGTATGGACACTCCGGCGGCGACTCGCTGCTGCGCACCCTGGCGGCCCGGCTGGCCCTCGCCGTCCGCAGTGACGATGTCGTCGCGCGCATCGGCGGAGACGAGTTCCTGGTCGTCCTGCGGGGCGTGCGCGACCTCGACGACGCAGTGCGCATCGCGCACCAGATCCGGGAGGCGGTCTCCGAGCCGGTGGAGGTCCCCGGCGGAGTGGCCCGCGTCAGCGCAAGTATCGGAGTGTGCATCGCGCGTCCCGGTCAGTCACTCGACGACCTCGTGGCCGAGGCCGATCGGGCGATGTACGAAGCCAAGAGCGCCGGCAAGGACGCAGTGGTGGCGGTTCCGCTCACCTGACGGGCAGCTTCCTGCAAGTCCTTCGCACTAGTCGACTCCGCGGTGGTGGCCGCGCGTCGATAGTGGAAGGATCAACCACATGCGTATCGCCAATGACATCACCGAACTGATCGGGAACACCCCCCTCGTGCGGCTGCGCACCATCACGGATGGTGCGGACGCGGACGTGGTCGCGAAGCTCGAGTACTTCAACCCTGCGCACTCGGTCAAGGACCGGATCGGCGTCGCCATGATCGACGCCGCCGAGGAGGCGGGGCTGATCGGCCCCGACACGATCGTCGTCGAGCCCACCAGCGGCAACACGGGCATCGCCCTCGCGTTGGTGTGCGCTGCCCGCGGCATCAAGATCGTGCTCACCATGCCGGAGACGATGTGCCTCGAGCGACGGGCGCTGCTGCGCGGGTACGGCGCGGAACTGATCCTCACGCCGGGACCCGAGGGCATGGGCGGGGCGATCGCGAAGGCGACCGAGCTCGCCGCCAGCGACCCGAAGTACTTCATGCCGCAGCAGTTCATGAATCCGGCCAACCCGGAGATCCACCGCCGCACCACGGCCGAGGAGATCTGGAACGACACCGACGGCGCAGTCGACATCGTGATCGCGGGCGTGGGCACCGGCGGCACGATCACCGGCGTCGGACAGGTGCTCAAGGAGCGCAAGCCCGGAGTGCAGATCATCGCCGTCGAGCCGGCCGCGTCGCCGGTTCTCCAGGGTGGGCAGAAGGGCCCGCACCCGATCCAGGGCATCGGCGCCGGTTTCGTGCCGCCGATCCTGGACACGGAGGTCTACGACGAGGTCGTCGGAGTGCAGGCGGACGATGCCATCGCGATGGCGCGCCGCGCCGCGACTGAGGAGGGCCTGCTAGTGGGCATCTCGTCCGGGGCAGCGCTCTGGGCGGCCCGGGAGGTGGCCAGCCGGCCCGAGAACGCCGGCAAGCTGATCGTGGTGATCATCCCGTCCTTCGGCGAGCGCTACCTGTCCACGGTCCTGTTCGCCGGCCTCACGGAATGAGCGGCTCGGGTCGGCTGCGTCGCCTGCGCGAGCGGGCGCTCCACGTGGCGACCGAGATGCGCAGTGACCTCGCCTCCGTCGTGGAGCGGGACCCGGCGGCGCGCTCGAAGGCCGAGGTGGCCTTGATGTACCCGGGCGTCCACGCGGTGTGGGCCCATCGCGTCGCGCACACCCTGTGGCACGAGGGTGCCTACGTCCCCGCCCGCGCGTTGTCGCAGGTGACCAGGTTCTGGACCAACATCGAGATCCACCCGGCGGCGGAGCTCGGGCCACGGCTGTTCATCGACCACGGTGCGGGCGTGGTGATCGGCGAGACCGCGGTCGTCGGATCCGACGTCACGCTCTACCACGGCGTCACCCTGGGTGGCACCAGCCTGACCCATGGGAAGCGCCACCCGACCATCGGCGACCGGGTCACGGTGGGCGCCGGTGCCAAGGTGCTCGGCAACCTCACCGTCGGTGCGGACTCCCGTATCGGCGCGAACGCGGTGCTGGTGCGCTCGGTGGAGGACCACTCGGTGGTGGTTGGCGTCCCGGGACAGGTCATCGCGCACGGCACGTCGCCGGAGCCGGACACCCGTCCGAAGCAGGACACGCCCACCGCGCCGGACCCGCTGGGCCTGGCGGTGGCGACCCTGATGACCCGCGTCCAGGAGCTGGAGTCGCACGTGCACGGCGCCGGCCATCACACCCATGACCACGGGCCGCACATGCGCCCGAGCGGCGTGTGGGAGCTGGACGACGACGCCATGGACTACGTGATCTAGCGCCCTCATCCCGTCGAGCGTGGAGCTCAGGCGCTCGCCTTCGGCGTGTCGCGCCTGAGCTCCACGCTCGACGGGGTTCCGGCCGGTCAGAAGCGGCCGAGGAGGGGCGCCACCACGACCTTGACGATCATCGCGGCCGGGTACACGAGCGCGTACCCGAGATTGACCCGCTGGTCGTCCTTGGTGGTCTCGTTCGCATAGGCCAGCACGGCCGGCTGGGTCTGCACGCCGGCCAGCATGCCGGCCAGCCGCGGCCCGTAGCAGCCGGCCAGCAGGCGGGCGCCGACGATCACCGTCGCGGCGGTCGTCACCGTGACCAGGACGCCGACCACCAGCAGTCGGGGTCCGGTCGGGCTGCCCAGCGCCTCGGCCAGCGCCGATCCGGAGTTCGAGCCCGCGTAGGCCAGGAACAGCATCATGCCCAGCTGGGACAGCGTCGAGGCGACCGAGTGGGGGAGGGTCCACAGGATGCGGCCGGTGCGGCCGGCGCGGCCGAGGAGCAGCCCGACGAGCAGCGGCCCGCCCGCCAGGCCGAGGGCGAACGCACCCCCGCCCGGCAGCGGGAACTCCAGCTCCCCGAGCAGCACGCCGAGGGCCAGGCCGAGGGCCAGACTGGTGATCGAGTAGGCCGACGCCCCGCGCTCGGAGTCGCCGAGGAACTCGGTGACGTCCTGCATGCGTGAGCGCGGCGCGACGATGCGTACCCGGTCGCCGACCTGCAGGAGCAGGTCGTCGGTGGCCAGCAGGTCCACATCCCCGCGTCGGACGCGGGTGGCGACCGCGCCGAAGCGGCGGCGCAGGTGCAGATCGCCGAGCGCCCGTCCGGCGACCTTCGGGTCGGACACGGCGATGCGGCGGTAGTCGACGAGCGAGCGGTCCAGGGTCAGCGCGACCGTGGAGGGATGGCCGGCCTGCCGGACGAAGGCGTCGATCGTGGCCGGGTCAGCGATCACGGTGAGGATGTCACCGGGCACGGGTACCGCGTCGTCAGTCGCGATGTCGACCGTGCCGGGGTGCCCTGGCGAGTCCCCTCGCATGATCCGGCTGAAGACCAGTCGGTGGTCGTACTGCTCCACCAGGGTCCCGAGGTCCGGAAGGCCCGCGGTCTCGACCCGCACCGTCATGGTGTCGAGGGGTGGCGGTGGCGCATCGTCGGTCACGGGTGCCAGGGCGGTGCGTGGCGCGGCCAGTCGCAGGCTCACCAGTGCTGCCAGCAGCATGCCCAGCACGCCGAACAGGTAGGTGACCGAGTAGCCCACGGTCGGCAGGTCGGACGCCCATGCTTCAGTCGCGGCGGCGAGCGCCGGCGTGTTGGTGAGGGCCCCGGCGTAGATGCCGGACAGCAGCGGGCCGTCGAGCCCGGCGGCGTGTGCGCCCAGGACGGTGACGCCGGCGCCGATGAGCAGTGCGGCCACGACGACGCCCAGGGCGCGACCGCCCGTCCGGAGGGCCGCGAAGAAGGAGGGACCGGCACCGACGCCGATCACGTAGGCGAACACGGCCAGCCCGAAGACGCCGAGGATCGAGGGCAGTCGCAGGCGCTCGTCGTACGCAGAGAAGGCCAGGGCGGTGAACAGCACGGCCGCGGGCCCGAGGGAGAAGCTCTTGATCCGGATCGAGCCGAGGGCGCCGCCCACAGCGAGGATCACGGTCAGCAGCAGCAAGGGCTGCTCGGCCGCGATGTCGGCCCAGCCCCTCAGGATCGCGCCGACGTCCACCTGTCCAGTATGTCCGATCGAGTGTGCAAGCGCTTACTGGCGCGCGTGATGCGCGTCACGCGACTGAAGGAATAATTGAACGCTCAATTACCTTGACAGTGGTGACGAGCGAAGGAGCCGCCATGACCGCCCTGCTGGACACCCCGAACCGGGCCATCGACGATCGCGCCGCCGACCTGATCTTCCGGGAGGCGCGTACCGCATACCGGTTCACCGACGAGCCGGTCACCGAGGAGCAGATCGGTCAGCTGCACGACCTCCTCCGCCACCCTCCGACGGCGATGAACATGCAGCCGCTTCGGGTGGTGCTGGCCACCAGCGACGAGCAGAAGGATCGACTCCTGCCGTACCTGGCGGTGGGGAACCGGGACAAGTCCGCGTCCGCCCCCGTGGTGGCGATCCTCGCGGCGGACACCGACTTCCACGAGCACCTTCCGCGGCTGCTGCCGCACGCCCCGGGCGCCAAGGACCGGTTCGCCGACGCCGGGCGACGCGAGGACGCGGCGAGGTTCAACGCCACCTTGCAGGCGGGCTACTTCATCCTGGCCGTCCGTGCCGTGGGACTGGACGCCGGCCCGATGGGCGGGTTCGACGCCGCTGGCATCGACCGCGACCTCCTCGGCGATCGCGCGCTGAGGTCATTCCTCGTCGTCAACATCGGCCACGTCGCACCGGACGGGACCTACCCGCGCAGTCCGCGGCTGGAGCGCGACGAGGTCTTCATCTCGCTGTGATCGAACCCGACGCGAGGGCACCCCGTTCGACGGCGTCGAGGTCGCGCAGCGCGAAGCGCAGGTGCTCCCACTCCTCCTCGAGGATCACCTGAAGGCAGGACCGAACTGTCTCGGGATGCTCCGGACCCCAGGGGTTCCGTCGCTGCTCGGCGAGAACATCGACCGTGACGTCGGCCAGGAAGTCGCGCACCATCGCGACGCGCTCGCCCCGTGCCGTGAGCACGTCGGCGTAGTCGGGGACCCCGGTCGCGAAGACCGACATGTCGTGGCCGTCGGACTCATACTCCGCATGCGGCTGCCCCAGGGGATGGAACGGCTGCGGGACCTGCTGGATCGCTCGTCGCAGCCACGTGTCCGTCGCCATGACCAGGTGCCTCAGCGTCTGGGAGAAGGTCCACTCCCCGTCCACTGACACGTCGACCGTGCCGGCCGGCATCGTCGCGACCCGGGCCTGGGCTGCTGCCCAGGCGCGCTCGAGTGCCGTCCAGGCCGCGCGCAGTCCATCCGGGTCGCCGGCGCGTCGCAGGTCCCGGCCGGGCATCCGGCGGTTGAGCTCCGCCTCGACCAACGGCGCCACGTCAACGCCGTTCACCAGCAGGGAGGCCCCGCCCTCGAGGAGCCAGGGAGCGTCCAGGTCGGCCCCGTCGAGGTACACGCCGCGCATCACCGCGTTCGTCAGGTCGACCCTCGTGAACCGGGCCCCGCGCAGGTCCGCGTCCAGGAACTCCTTCGGGCCCAAGCCGTCGGAGCCGTCGGTCGCAGTCATGTCAGGAGGCCGGGCCGTTCGGGGTCATCACGACCTTGAGGCTCTCCGGTGACATGCTCATGTGCATCGCGGTGTCCACGTCCTCGAGGGCGTACTCATGGCTGACCATGTCCTCGAGCGGATACCGATCGGCATACCGCTCCATGAGCGTCAGCGCCGGTCCATAGCCCGTCGACGGGTGGTTGGTGATGCCGATCAACCGGATGTTCTTGCTGGTGATGTGGCGATGGACGTTGATCGTCGACTCCCCGGTGTCCGCGAAGACGCCCATCTCCAGCATCATTCCGCCGCGCTTGAGCATCTCGATGCCCTCGACGAACGACGACGGCCGATTGGCCATGTGCAGGACCACGTCGGCGCCCCGACCCCGGGTGAGCTGGCTCACGAGCTCGATCCGCTCCTCGGAGGAGGTCGTCGACGCATTGACGGTGACGTCCGCGCCCATCTTCTTCGCAAACGCGAGTCGCGTCTCGCTCAGGTCCGTCGCGATGATCTGCCCGGCGCCCATCATGTCCGCCTTCGCGATGTGGAGCAGGCCCAGCGGCCCGGACCCGATCACCACGACCGTGTCGCCGGAGTTGAAGCCCTCATAGGACATCGAGGAGAACTCCTTGAGCTTGTCCAAGGACGCGGTGCACGCCATCAGCTCAGCCAGCACCGCCACCCTCGGGCTCATCCCGCTCGGCACCTTGTAGACGAAGGTGTCCGGCCGGATGTACATCTCCTCGGCCCAGCCGCCCATCAGGTGCGGCCAGTCCGCCGACGTGTACGAGTTGCCGTAGCAGTCGCTGTTCTCGCACCAGACGTATCCCATGACGTGCTTGCACTCGTAGCAGTGGCCGCAGACGATGTCGGGGCACATGGTGATGCGGTCGCCGACCTTCAGCGGCCGTCCGTAGAACTCGAGTCCGGCCGCCGCCCCGGGCGTGATCTCGGAGACGATGCCGACGTTCTCATGCCCCTGGATGATCGGGAACGGGGTGTCGGTCTCGGCTGCGGTGCCCGCGTACTGCTTGGTCTCACCCTGGTACGTGTGCTTGTCCGTGCCGCAGATGCCCGACATCTCGACCTCCATGAGGAGAGCGCCGTCGGGCAGGCTCGGCCGGTCGAACGACTCGATCCGGTAGTTGCCGGGTCCGGTGAGGACGGCGGCTCGGATGCTGCTGCGCAGGGACATGAGGCCTCCGGGGATCGCGGGGTGACTCGGATCACTCCCGCCAGTATCGCGCCCTTCGACACCATCCCGGGGGACGAATGACCCTAAGGTCCGCCGTCGGACGGGGGCTAGCGTCGCTCGCGAGGCTATAGGGAGGCTGGTTGTGTCGACCTGGCGATGCGTGGACGGGAACGAGGCGGCGGCGCTGGTAGCCCACCGCCTCAGTGATGTCTGTGCGATCTATCCGATTACGCCCGCGTCCCCCATGGGGGAGCTCGCCGACGCCTGGAGCGCCGCGGAACGCACGAACCTGTGGGGCTCCGTGCCGCACATCATCGAGATGCAGTCGGAGGCCGGCGCCGCGGGCGCGCTTCACGGTGCACTGCAGAAGGGTTCGCTGGCGACCACGTTCACGGCGTCCCAGGGCCTGCTCCTCATGCTGCCGAACATGTACAAGATCGCCGGCGAGCTCACCCCCGCGGTCATCCACGTGGCGGCCCGCGCTCTGGCGACCCACGCGCTGTCGATCTTCGGTGACCACTCCGACGTGATGGCAGCGCGGGGCACGGGGTGGGCTCTGCTGGCCTCCTCGAGCGTGCAGGAGGCGCACGACCTCGCGCTCGTGTCCCATGCGGCGACCTTGCGCACGCGGCTGCCCTTCCTCCACTTCTTCGACGGGTTCCGCACCTCGCACGAGGTCGACCGGATCAGCGTGCTGGACGACGAGGACCTGCGCGCACTCATCCGCCCGCAGGACGTGCTCGACCATCGTGCCCGCGGCCTGAGCCCGGAGCGGCCGGTGCTGCGCGGCAGCGCCCAGAACCCGGACGTGTTCTTCCAGGCCAGGGAAGCGGCCAATCCGTTCTACGACGACGCGACCCACGTCGTCCAGGAGGTCATGGACGAACTGGCCGGCCGCACCGGCAGGCAGTACCACCTCGTCGACTATCACGGTGCCCCCGACGCCGAGCGCGTCATCGTGCTGATGGGCTCCGGGGCGGGCGCGGTCCGCGAGGCGGTGGACGCCCTCGTTGCCGAGGGTGAGCGCGTGGGCATGGTCACCGTCCGGCTGTACCGGCCGTTCCCGGCCGACGCGCTGCGCGACGCCCTGCCCGACACGGTGCGCTCCGTGGCAGTCCTCGATCGGGCGAAGGAGCCCGGCGCGCCGGCCGAGCCCCTCCACCTCGACGTCAGCCTTGCGCTCACCGGCCGAGCCGTGACCATCGTGGGCGGCCGGTATGGCCTCGGCTCCAAGGAGTTCACCCCGCGCGACGCGGCCGCCGCGTTCCAGCAGCTGTCGGCGGACCGTCCGCGCAGCCCCTTCACGCTCGGCATTGTCGACGACGTCACCGGCCTCTCACTGGCACCCGTCGACCTGCCGCGGCCGGTCTCGTCGGCGCGGACGGCGGTGTTCTTCGGCCTCGGCAGCGATGGCACCGTGGGCGCGAACAAGTCCAGCATCAAGATCATCGGCGAGAACACCGACCTGTGGGCCCAGGGCTATTTCGTCTACGACTCGAAGAAGTCCGGCTCGGTGACCGTCTCGCACCTGCGCTTCGGCGCCGATCCCATCCACTCCACCTACCTGATCGACCAGGCCGACTTCGTCGCCTGCCACCAGTTCTCGCTGCTCTCCCGCATGGACGTTCTGCACATCGCCAAGCCCGGCGCGACCGTGCTGCTCAACGCCCCCTACGCGCCGGAGGAGGTCTGGGACCACCTCCCGGTCGAAGTTCAGCAGCAGGTGATCGAGAAGGACCTGCAGGTGTGGACCATCGACGCTACGAGCGTCGCCCGCGCGGTGGGCCTCGGTTCCCGGATCAACACGGTCATGCAGCCCTGCTTCTTCGCGCTCTCTGGCGTGCTCGAGGAGACCACCGCGATCGCCCTCATCAAGAAGTCCATCGAGAAGTCCTACGGCCGACGCGGCCGCACGGTCGTCGAGCGCAACAACGCGGCGGTCGATCGCTCCCTCGCCGAGCTGCACCGATTGGACGTGCCCTCCGCAGTGACAGCCACGGAGCATCGGCTGCCCCCTGTCGCCGCCGATGCACCCGATTTCGTGCAGAAGGTCACGGCGGTCATGCTCGCGGGGGAGGGCGATCGGCTGCCGGTCAGCGCATTGCCCGTGGACGGCACCTTCCCGACGGGCACCGCTCGGTGGGAGAAGCGGGCGCTTGCGCTGGAGATCCCGATCTGGGATCCCGACCTGTGCATCGACTGCGGCAAGTGCGCGATCGTCTGCCCGCATGCGGCGATCCGGATGAAGGCCTTCCCGGAGGACGCCCTCGCTGGCGCGCCTGCGGACTTCCTGCACAAGAAGTACGCAGGACGCGACCTGCCCGGCGGCACGCGGCTGACTGTCCAGGTCGCTCCCGACGACTGCACCGGCTGCGGGATCTGCGTCGACGTGTGCCCGGCCCGCAGCAAGAGCGAGGCGAAGCACAAGGCCATCGACCTGCTGCCGGCGGTCGAGCATCGCGACGTCGAGCGAGAGCGCTTCCGCTACTTCGAGCAGATTCCCGAGGTCGATCGCAGCCTGGTGCGGCACGAGACGGTCAAGGGCTCGCAGCTGCTGCAGCCGCTGTTCGAGTTCTCCGGCGCCTGCTCCGGCTGCGGTGAGACTCCGTACGTGAAGCTGGTCTCGCAGCTGTTCGGCGATCGCATGGTCGTCGCGAACGCCACCGGCTGCTCGTCCATCTACGGCGGCAACCTGCCCACAACGCCCTGGTCCGCGAACGCTGCCGGCCGCGGACCGGCGTGGAACAACTCGCTGTTCGAGGACAACGCCGAGTTCGGCCTGGGGATGCGGCTGGCGGCCGACCAGCAGCGCGGCGACGCGCGGCGACTGCTCGGCGCCCTGGCCCACGCCGTGGGGGAGGACCTCGCCCGCGAGCTGCTCGACGACGAGCCGGGCCCTGAGGACGAGGCCGGGATCGCCCGTCAGCGGGAGCGGGTCGCACTGCTGCGCGAGCGGCTGGCGACCATCGGTACGCCCGAGTCGGTCACGCTGGACAGCCTCGCGGACGCCCTTGTCCCCGTCACGGTCTGGATCGTCGGTGGCGACGGCTGGGCCTACGACATCGGCTTCGGTGGCCTGGACCACGTCCTGTCGAGCGGCCGCAACGTCAACATCCTGGTCCTCGACACCGAGGTGTACTCGAACACCGGAGGCCAGGCGTCGAAGGCGACGCCGCGGGCGGCGACGGCCAAGTTCGCGAGCGACGGCAAGGGCACCCGGAAGAAGGACCTCGGCCTGCTCGCCCAGGCGTACGGCGACGTCTACGTGGCACAGGTCGCCCTGGGCGCGAACGAGACGCAGGTGGTCCGCGCCTTCCGGGAGGCGGTGGCCTACGAGGGTCCCAGCCTGGTGATCGCCTACTCCACCTGCATCGCGCACGGCATCGAGATGGCCACGTCGATGTCGCACCAGAAGGAGGCGGTCGCGTCCGGCTACTGGCCGCTGTACCGCTACCACCCGGCCCCCGAGCTGGGGACCCACCCGTTCAGCCTCGACTCCAAGGCGCCCTCTCTCCCGCTGCGGGACTTCCTCCAGAAGGAGACGCGGTTCGCGGTCCTCGAGCGCACCGACCCGACGCGGGCCGAGCACCTGCAGGCCCTCGCACAGGCCGACGTCGACGAGCGCTGGCACTACTACGAGCAGCTGGCCGGAGTCGAGCGGTCGATCCCGGTCGACGCGCACGAAGCAGACGTCGCCACCGTCAGCCCGGAGGATGCCGACATCGCCGTGGTGAAGGGAGAATCGTGATGAGCCTGACCAGCCGCTACCTGGGCCTGACCCTCTCCACCCCGCTGGTGGCGTCCCCGTCCCCCCTCACCGGGCGTCTGGACTCGCTGCTGGAGCTCGAGGACGCCGGGGTCGGCGCCGTCGTGCTGCCGAGCCTGTTCGAGGAGGAGGTGGAGAGCGAGGCACTGATGCTGCTGGACCGGATGGAGACCGGCTCGGGCGCGTTCAGCGAGGCCACCGACTTCTTCCCTGACGTCGACCTGGGCCACCTCGGGCTCGAACGCCACATCCTCCTGGTGGAGGAGGCCTCGTCGCGCCTGTCGATCCCGGTGATCGCCAGCGTCAACGGACGCTCGTCCGGGGGCTGGGTCCGCTACGCACAGGACCTGGTGACCGCGGGTGCGCGGGCGATCGAGCTGAACATGTACGACGTCGCAGCCGACGAGTCGGTCACCGGCGAGCAGGTCGAGCAGGCCTACCTGGACCTGGTGGCCGACGTTCGAGCCGCGGTGGATGTCCCGGTGGCAGTGAAGCTCTCCCCGTACTTCTCCTCGTTCGCCAACTTCGCGCCCAAGGTCGTCGAGGCGGGTGCCGACGGCCTGGTCATGTTCAACCGCTTCTACCAGCCGGACCTCGACCTGGAGACCCTGGACGTGACCCCTCGCCTGGAGCTCTCCCGCCCCGGCGAGATCCGCCTGCCGCTGCGCTGGATCGCGATCCTTCGTCCTCGGCTGCGCGAGACGTCGCTGGCCCTGACCAGCGGCGTCGCGTCCGGCGCCGACGTGGCCAAGGGGCTCCTGGCGGGCGCGGACGTGGTCATGGCGACGTCGGAGCTGCTCCGGCACGGGCCGCGGCGCGCGGGCGAGCTTCTCGACGAGCTCGAGTCGTGGATGTCCGCGAACGAGTACGAGTCGGTCTCGCAGTTGCGGGGGAGCGTGGCCCAGCACTCGGCACCGGACCCGGGAGCCTACGAGCGGGCTCAGTACCAGAAGGTCCTGTCGTCCTGGCGGGGGTGACACAATCCCGGTATGTCGATCCCGGATCAGTACGTGCCCGACCCCGACCGCTACGACGGCCGGATGCCCTACCGCCAGTGCGGTGTTCGCGGATTGAGGCTGCCGGCAGTCTCGCTGGGCTTCTGGCACAACTTCGGCGACGACAAGCCGATCCAGAACATGCGGTCGATCATGCGCACGGCATTCGACCTGGGCATCACGCACTTCGACCTGGCCAACAACTACGGGCCGCCATACGGGTCCGCCGAGGTCAACGCCGGACGGATCCTCCGCGAGGACTTCGCGCACCTGCGTGACGAGCTCGTGGTCTCGACCAAGGCCGGCTGGGACATGTGGCCGGGGCCGTACGGGGACCTCGGCTCGCGCAAGTACCTGCTCAACAGCCTCGACCAGAGCCTGAGCAGGCTCGGACTCGACTACGTCGACATCTTCTATCACCACCGGCCGGACCCGGACACGCCGCTCGAGGAGTCGATGGGCGCGCTCCACACCGCCGTGCAGCAGGGCAAGGCCCTGTACGCCGGCATCTCTTCGTACTCACCGCACCGCACGCTCGAGGCGGCCCGCATCCTCGCCGACCTGGGCACGCCGTTGCTGATCCACCAGCCCTCCTACTCGATGCTGAACCGCTGGATCGAGGACGGCCTGCTCGACGCCCTCCAGGAGGTCGGCGCCGGTGCCATCACCTTCAGCCCGCTCGCGCAGGGACTGCTCACGGAGCGCTACCTGGCCGGGGTACCGGCCGGTTCGCGCGCGACCGAGGACAAGTCGCTGTTCAGCAGCCACCTGTCGGACGAGAACCTCGACCGGATCCGTGGCCTTGCCCGGATCGCGGCGGATCGGGGCCAGTCGCTCGCACAGATGGCAGTCGCGTGGACCCTGCGTGACCGGCGCGTGACTACCACCCTGCTTGGGGCGAGCAGCGCCGCGCAGCTGCGCGAGACCGCCGCGGCCGTGCAGAACCTCGTCTTCACGGACGACGAGCTGGCCGCCATCGACGAGTTCGCCGTCGAGGGCGACGTCAACCTCTGGGCCGCCCAGTCGGAGATCCGATGAGGGCGGCCCGACGGCTGTTCGCCGTCGCCGCCGTCAGCGTCGTCCTGCTCTCCGCATGCGGATCGGCTGACGAGGAGACGACCGCTGCGGGCTCGCCCAACGTGTCCGCCTCGCCCTCATCCACCCCGACTCCCGCTCCTGTGATCTGGGCCGGCGAGGTCTGCGTGGCTCGCGACAACCTTGGTGCCGCCGTCGGCGCCCTGGGTCGCAACCTCTCGTACGACATCACGTCGGACCGCTCGGCGCTCGAGCAGATCGATCGCCAACTGCGGATGCAGGTCCTCTCGGTCGGTGACGCCCTCAACACGCTCGGGGAGACCCTGACCGGCGTGCCGGCGGACTTCCAGGAGGCGAACGACTTCGTCGCCACGACCACGAAGATCAAGCAGGACACCGAGGAGGCGATCGCGGCCACCCAGGCGAACCTCGACGCGATGGTCAACGCCGACAACGTCGTGGGCGGTGTGGCAGCGGCTGGGCAGGCCCTTGTCTCCGCCAAGGCCGCCTTCGAGGCCGGTACCGCACTCGTCAGCGAGGTGACGGGAGCCATCTCCGACAAGGGCAGTGAGCTGAGTGCGGCGTTCGACGCGGCGCCCGCGTGCCAAGGTTCGTAGTTGACCCTCACGTTGGGTGAGGGCCTACCGTGCTGGCATGGAGACGTTCACCGCGGGGGAGTACACGGTCAGTGAGCTGGCCGGCCGCTTCCGCGTGAGCGTGCGCACCCTGCACCACTACGACGAGGTCGGGCTGGTCACGCCGTCGCGGCGCACCGCCGCCGGTTACCGGCTGTACGGACCCGCGGATGCCGAGCGGCTGGCCCACGTCCTGGCGTACCGGGCCTGCGGCCTGGGGCTCGCGGAGATCCGGGCCGCCCTCGACTCGTCGGGCGACGACCTCGTGGCGCACCTGACCCGTCAGCTCGCCCTGCTGGACGACCGGGTCGACCTGCTGGAGCGACAGCGCGCGGCACTCACGACTGCATTGGAGGCAGCAGAGATGGGGATCAACCTGGGACCTGAGGATCGCCTCGAGGTCTTCGGCGAACACGACCCGACGCAGTACGCCGACGAGGCCCAGGAGCGCTGGGGGGACACGGACGCCTACCGCGAGTCCCACCGACGCACGTCGTCGTACGGCAAGGCGGACTGGCAGCGGCTGTCCGACGAGTCAGAGGCCATCGAGACCGAACTGGCCGACTGCCTGACGTCGGGGGAGCCGGCGGACGGGGCACGTGCCCGGGCCGCGGCGGAGCGCCACCGGTTGCACATCGACCGCTGGTTCTACCCCTGCTCCCACGAGATGCAGGTGGGACTGGCCGAGATGTACGTGGCGGATCCGAGGTTCGCGGCGCACTACGACGACCGTGCGCCCGGACTGGCGCAGTACGTGCACGACGCGATTGTCGCGAACGCCCTGGACGGCGGCGCCTGATGCCGGACCTCTCGGAGGGCCCGGACGGGCGGCTGCGCTGCTCGTGGGCGGACTCCACGGACGACTACCGGGCCTACCACGACGCTGAGTGGGGGCGGCCCGTGCGCGGGGACACCCGCCTGTTCGAGCGGATCAGCCTGGAGGCGTTCCAGTCGGGCCTGTCGTGGCTGACCATCCTCCGCAAGCGCGACGGCTTCCGTCAGGCGTTCGCGGGCTTCGACCCGAGGGTCGTGGCTGCGTACGGTCCTGCGGACGTCGAGCGGCTGATGTCGGACGCGGCCATCGTGCGGAATCGGCGCAAGATCGAGGCGACGATCGCCAATGCCCAGGCGCTCCTGGCCCTGCACGACAGGGGTGAGTCCCTGGACGAGGTGGTCTGGTCGCACGCCCCGCAGCCACGAGTCCGGCCCGTGGCGCTGTCCGAGGTGCCGTCGCACACTCCTGAGTCCACTGCCCTCAGCAAGGCGCTGAAGCGGCTGGGCTTCGTGTTCGTCGGCCCCACGACGGTGTACGCGGCCATGCAGGCCTGCGGGCTGGTGGACGACCACCTCGCCGGCTGCCACGTGGTGCCGGACCGATCCTGACCTAGGCGCCGGTCGCCGGCAGTGGTGCGACGGGTTGAGGCGGCGGAAACGGGTTGTCCGGATCCCGGCCGGTGAGGTACTTGGCCACCTTGTAGATGGCGCCGGCGATGGGCACCGCGATCAGGGCCCCCACGATCCCCAGGGCGATCCCGCCGGCGGCGATGGCGAACACGATGGCCAGCGGATGCAGGCTGACTGCCTTGCCCATCACCAGCGGCTGGAGCACGTCGCCGTCGAAGGAACCGACGACGACGGTCAGGGCGATCACCAGGAGTGCGATGAGCGGTCCTCGTTCGGCGAGCGCCACGATGGCGGCGAAGAACGTCGCGATCGGGGCGCCGATGACCGGGATGAAGGCGCCGAGGAACACCAGTGCGGACAGGGCCGGGGCCAGGGGCACCTGAAGGATGGTCAGGCCGATGAACACGAGCAGTGCGTCCGCGAATGCCACGACCACGATGCCGCGCGTGTAGCCGGCGATGGCATCCCAGGCCATGTGCCCGGACACGTCGACCGGGGTCTGCAGGCGGCCCGGCATCCAGCTGATGATCCACTGCCAGATCGTGGTCGGCGTGAGCAGGAAGAACACGACGCCGTAGAAGAACACCGATGCCGCGATGATCAGCGTGCCCACCGACCCGAGCGCACCGAAGGCGTCGCCGATCAGCCCGCCCGCGATCGACTTCACCCAGTCCTGCACCTGGCTGAGCAGGTTGCTGATGTTGTCGTCGCTGAGCTGGAGAGGTCCGGTCTTGAGCCAGTCCTCGATCTGCGTGATGCCGCCCTCCACGGCGGTGACGAGTTTGGGCCCCTCAGCGACGGAGGAGCGCACCACGCTGCCGACGATGACCACAACGGCCGCGCCGATGAGAAGCAGGGCCAGGATCATCGAGACGACCTTGGGCAGCACCTTGTGGAACAGGTTCATCAGCGGCTGGGACCAGGCAGTCATCAGGAGCGCGAAGAACAGCGCGAAGACGACCGGGAAGATCACGTCCAGCACGTAGCCGGCGACGACCAGCCCGGCGATGACCACCAGGAGGCGCCACGTGATGCCGGCGGTGACCTTGAGGGTGCCGGGAACCGACGCTCCCGCGTCGGCTTGAGGCGCCACGGGCTCGCTCATGCCCGCAGGCTAGCGAGTCAGGCGTCGAGGTTGTGTGCGGCGCGCTCGCCGATGTCCGGCATGGTGATCTCGTCGTCCGCCGACCGGGCCACCACGTACGTCGAGTCCTCGAGGAACTTCACGCTGAAGTACCCGCCGGGGGCGGTGTACGTTCCGGCGTCGCCCGGGCCGAGGACGGCGCCGCCGACCTGGATCCGACCCCTGACCACGTAGGTGACGCAGCCCTTGCTGTATCCGTGATCGGGAACCACATCGCCCTCGCGACCGTGGACGACGGTCAGCATGGCGCCGTCCGTCCGCAGCCGCGTGACCTCGGAGCCGAGCACGTTTCGCTCCCAGGTCATCCCGGACCCGGGTACTGCGGTGAAGGCGGACATCGGTCTCCTCGCTCCTTCAGTCGATCCGCACGCTGCCGTGCGGGGTGCTGAACCAGACTGCCACAAGGCCCCGGTCCTCGGCGTCGACCCATTCGATGTCGATGCCGTCGAGCGCCAGTTCGCTGCCGGCGCCGAGGATTCCCGCGATCGTGTCGGGATCTCCAGCCATCTCCACGCGCTCGATGGCCACGGCCGACCCACCCGCCGACGGGTGCTCGGTGTTCGGGCAAGACCACTCGACGAAGAACGGCAGCTCCGGCGCCGTCATCACGTCGAGGACGCCGATCTGCTTCCAGCACAGCTCCACGCCGTCGGGGCGGATCCGGTGGCCGTCGGCCGCCTCCCGGCCGAGGCGATTCTCGACCTGGCCGATGTCGTCGACGGCGAGCACCCAGCTCATCCAGCCGCCGCCGTCATCCGCGACTCGCCGGACGGCCTGGCCGAACGGGGCCTTCTCGGCTGCCGGGTGGTCGAGCGCGGACACCACCTCGACGTAGCAGTTGTTCGCGAGCGGCAGGATGAAGTTGCGGGTGCCGAATGACGGGTGGCGGCCTCCGTCGACGAAGGTGGCGCCTAGGTCGCTGCCGATGCGTTGGATCACGTCGGCGATCTCCGAGGTGGTGCAGGCGTACGAGATGTGGTCGAGCCGCATAGTCGCATCCTGCCCAATGCCCGTTCGGCGCGTGCAGGTACCCCCCTCCTATGCACTGTGGCAGGCTCTCCCGCATGACGCAGCCGGTGCCGGACCACCCTCAGGACATCACGTCGAAGCTCGACAAGAAGAAGTCGATCATCCTGGGCGTCATCGGCCTCGCGGTCATCGTCGTGATCTTCTGGAAGGTCATCCCGCAGATCGGCAGCTACGAGGATGCGCTCGTCGCACTCGAGGAGATGAGCACGTTCGCCCTCATCCTGGTCGGGGTCACGGTCGTCATCTATCTCATCGCGTACGGCTTCCCGTTCATGGCGGCCACGCCGAAGCTGCGCTACTGGCCGTCGCAGCAGATCAACCAGGCGGCCTTCGCGATCAGCAACGGCGTGCCCGCGGGTGGCGCGTTCGGGCTCGCAGTCCAGTACGCGATGCTGGCGACGTACAAGATCCCGGGCACGGTGGCGACGTCGGCCATCACGGCGGTGGGCCTGTGGAGCATCTTCGTCAGCCTCGGTCTGCCGGTGCTCGGCGTCGCAGCGCTGGCCGCGTCCGGTGGCGACGTCAACTACGTGTGGGTCGCGCCGGTTGGCTTCGCGATCCTCATCACGATGATCGTCCTGCTGGTCCTGGTGGTCCGCTCGGAGCGGCTGGCTCTTGCCGTCGGCCGGTTCGGCAACAAGGTCATCGGCCCCCTGCGCGGCCGGATCAAGGCCCTGCACGACCTCGACCTGGTTGCGCCGATCAGCAAGTTCCGCACCGACATGCACGACCTGCTCGCGCGCCGCTGGCTGGTCATCACGATCGCGCAGCTCGCAGTGATCATGACGCAGTTCCTGATCTTCTACGTCGCCCTGCGCGGGATCCAGGGCTGGGACACCGAGGGCACGTCGGCGCTCGCCTCGTTCGGTGCGTTCGCCACTGCCCAGATCATGCTCATGGTGCCGATCACTCCCGGCGGCCTGGGTACCGTGGACGCCCTGATCATCGCCCTGCTGCAGAGCGTCGGGGTGAGCGCGGGCGATGCGACGGCCGCGGATCTCGTCTGGCGGGCGGCGTCCTACGTGCCGCAGATCATCATCGGCATCATCGCCCTGATCACCTGGTTCAGGAAGGCGAACGCTGCCTTCGCGACTGTCAAGCCCGAGGAGCAGGGCGAAGGGGCACCTGCCTGACGGCGGCGCACGATCGCTGATCGGCGTGTCGGCGTGGGTCGCGCAGAGGGCTACCTCTAAGTTGTGACTGGCCTGGTCGTCGCGGGAGGGGAAGCCCTCGACGACCAGGCTTCATCACGTCCGCAGCTGAGCGCCTGAGGTGGGTTGGTGAGGGTCTACCGACGATTCCTGTGCCTCGGTGACAGCTTCACCGAGGGACTCGAGGATGAGCGCCGCATGGACGGCCGCCATCGCGGCTGGGCCGACCGGGTGGCCGACGAGCTCTCGGCTCGCGCCCGTGGCAGCGGGGGAGCGGACTTCGCGTACGCCAACCTCGCCATCCGCGGACGGCTGGTCCGACAGGTGATCGACGAGCAGGTGCCCACGGCGGTGGCGATGCGACCCGATCTGGTGACTCTCGGCGCCGGGGTGAACGACTCGCTGCGCCCCCGCTTCGACATCAATGCCACGGCGACCGCGATGGAGCGCGGCGTCAGAGCGCTGCGCGCGGCCGGTGCGGACGTCCTGCTCTTCGAGTTCGGCGACCCGTCGCGACGCTCCCGGCTGATGGGCGGGGTGGCTGAGCGGATCCGGGCATACAACACGGCACTGACCGCCATTGCAGAGCGCTACGACTGCCGTCGCGTGTCCTTCTGGCAGGTGGCGGCCTTCGACGATCCGCAACTGTGGGCGGAGGACTGGCTGCACCTCTCGCCGGCGGGCCACCAGCTCGTCGCCAGCATGGTCCTGTCCGCCCTCGCGGATGGGGACGATCCGTGGCCCACGCCCCCAGTGCCGGCGCCCACGGCTTCGTGGCCGCGACGCGCTCGGGCCAACGCCCGTTGGACGCAGCGGCACCTGGCGCCGTGGGTGGTGCGGCGGATCCGAGGCGAGTCGTCGGGCGATGCCATCGGTGCCAAGCAACGGGAATGGGCGGCCTGGCCGCCCCCGTGATTGACGACCCGTCCGGATGCCGTTGTCCCCAGCGGCGCCGATGCGTGGCAGCGATCCCCAGGTCCCCGCTGGGCTGGAGACCGCCGTGCGGCCCGCAGCGAGGGTTGCCGCATGACCACATCACTTGCCCTTCGCAGCCCTGAGGCCCTCGTCGCCTCCTTGCCGTACCTGCTCGGCTTCGAGCCGCACGCGAGCGCCGTCATCCTGTGGCTGCGACGCGGACGCCTGCTCCTGACCCAGCGTCTCGACCTGCCGCGTGATCCCGTCGATCCCGCCTGGCATGAGGTCGCCTGGGCCCATGACGCGGCGCGCAGCGCCGACCAGATCGTGATGGCACTCGTGTCCGCTCGCCCGGACCTTGTGCCCCTCGTCGCGCGCCTGCGCGAGCGGGCGGACGAGGCGGGCCTCGAGGTCCTCGACGTCGTGCAGTGCGACCAAGGCCGCTGGCGCAGCCTGCTCTGCTGCGACGAGGACTGCTGTCCCAAGCAGGGCCGGGTCGTCCCCGACGACGTTCGCACGGCAGTGGCCGCTGAGTTCGCCTGGGCAGGCGTGGCCCCGTATCCCGAGCGCGCGGAACTCGTCCGGTCCCTGGACCGCGATGATGAGCGGGCGGCGGCGGTGGCACACGAGTCCGCGACCGGCCCCGGCGACCAGGACGACTGGCGCGACGCGGCGATCAGGGAGGTTCTGCAGATCCTCTCGCGCACGGGGGTGGTCACGGACACCCAGGCGGCGATGGCCGTCGCTGCCATGTCGGACATCCGGGTGCGGGACACCCTGCTCTGGGAGGTGGGCCGATGGCCCATCGACCAGGTCGAGCAGGCCCTGGTTCCGCTGGCCCAGCTCGTGCGGGCCGCACCTCCCGGCGCGCTGGCCCCGGTCGGGACCCTCTACGCCGGTCTCGCCTGGCTGGCCGGCGACGGCGCCCGAGCGGGCATCGCCCTCGACCGGGTGATGGCAGAGGACCCCGACTACTCGCTCGCCCAGCTGCTGGTTGCCGCAGTGCGCGGGGGCCTGTCTCCTGAGACCTGGCGGCAGGCCATGGGTGAGCTGACGCGGGACGAATGCCGGTACGGCGCCGCGCCAAGCGGGCGACCGCCGGCATGACTTGACGAGCATCCGTTGGTCGCTATAGTTCCCGCAGGTCAAGAGTTCCAGCGCTCAGCTCCGGCTTGCTGGACGGCAACCCTCCACCGCGGTGGGGTGCTCCGGATGAAGACCTGGCCCCAGTGGGGCAAGCGCGGGTCTTGCACAGGGCAAGACCCCAGAGAGTGTGAGGTCTGCTATGTCCTGTTGTCCGCGAATGCATCGGCGCTGACGCGCGTCGACGCGGCGGCCGCCCGTCGACCAGCCAGCGCCACCCCACCGGCACCCGCCGACCCTGCCCGACCGCCGATCCACCGTCGGCGCCCGCCACGAGCGGCATCCCACCTGACATCCCGCTCGCCCGAGCGAACACCTGAGGAGACATCACTGTGAGCAACGCCTGGTCCTTCGAGACGAAGCAGATCCACGCCGGCCAGTCGCCGGACGGCACCACCAACGCGCGCGCCCTGCCGATCTACCAGACCACGTCGTACACCTTCAACGACACGACGCACGCGGCCAACCTGTTCGGGCTCAAGGAGCTCGGCAACATCTACACCCGCATCATGAACCCGACCCAGGCCGTCGTCGAGGATCGCATCGCCGCCCTCGAGGGCGGCGTGGCCGGGCTGCTCGTGGCCAGCGGCCAGGCCGCGGAGACGCTCGCCATCCTCAACATCGCGGAGGCGGGCGACCACATCGTCTCCAGCCCGAGCCTGTACGGAGGCACCTACAACCTGTTCCACTACACGCTCCCGAAGCTCGGCATCGAGTGCACCTTCGTCGAGAACCCCGACGACCCGGAGTCGTGGCGGGCGGCGGTGCGGCCGAACACGAAGCTCTTCTTCGGCGAGTCGATCGCCAACCCGAAGAACGACATCCTCGACATCGAGGCGGTGGCGAACGTGGCGCACGAGGTCGGCGTGCCGCTCATCATCGACAACACCGTGGCCACGCCGTACCTCATTCGGCCCTTCGAGTGGGGTGCCGACATCGTCGTGCACTCGGCGACCAAGTACATCGGCGGGCACGGCACCTCCGTGGCCGGGGCCATCGTGGACGCCGGCACCTTCGACTACGCCCAGTACCCGGAGCGCTTCCCCAACTACAACCAGCCGGACCCGAGCTACCACGGCCTGGTGTACGCCCGCGACCTTGGCGTCGGCTCCGCGTTCGGGGCGAACCTGTCCTTCATCCTCAAGGCGCGGGTCCAGCTCCTTCGCGACCTCGGCTCCGCGGTCTCGCCGTTCAACGCGTTCCTCATCGCCCAGGGCCTCGAGACGCTGTCGCTGCGCATCGAGCGCCACGTCGACAACGCCAAGGCCGTGGCCCAGTGGCTGGAAGGACGCGACGAGGTCGAGTCCGTCAACTACGCCGGCCTGCCGTCGAGCCCCTGGTACGAGCGCGGCCAGAAGTACGCCCCCCGCGGCACCGGAGCGGTCCTCGCCTTCGAGATCAAGGGCGGCGTCGAGGCGGGCCGCGCCTTCGTGGAGGCGCTCGACCTGCACAGCCACGTCGCGAACATCGGGGACGTGCGCAGCCTGGTCATCCACCCGGCGTCGACGACGCACTCGCAGTTGACGGAGGAGGAGCAACTGGCTGCGGGCGTCACCCCGGGCCTCGTGCGCCTGGCCGTCGGCATCGAGCACATCGACGACATCCTGGCCGACCTCGATGCCGGTTTCCGGGCGGCAAAGCAGGCGTGACCTTGGCTGAGTACGGCCCGCTCGACTACACCGGTCTCCCTCCCGCCAGCGCGGCCTGGCGGGAGGGAGACGCCGTCGGCGCTCGGCAGTTCGTCGACGTGGGTGAGCTCACCACCGAGTCGGGGGCGGTCATCCCCAACGTCAGGGTCGCCTACGAGACGTGGGGGACCCTGAACGCCGACCGCTCCAACGCGGTGTACATCTGCCACGCCCTCACCGGTGACTCGCACGTTGCGGGCGACCCCGGGCCGGGGCACAAGACCGGCGGCTGGTGGCACGCACTGGTCGGACCCGGCTGCCCGGTGGACACCGACGAGTGGTTCGTCGTCTGCGCGAACGTGCTCGGCGGCTGCCAGGGCACGACCGGTCCGTCCTCGCTCGCGCCTGACGGCCGACCGTGGGGGAGCCGCTTCCCCGTCGTCACCGTGGGCGACATGGTCGAGGTGGAGCGCCGGCTGACCGATGTGCTCGGGATCGAGCGCTGGGCCCTGCTCCTCGGGCCATCGCTCGGTGGGATGCGCGTGCTGGAGTGGATGGTCCGGTATCCCGAGCGCGTGCGCGGGGGCCTGACCCTGGGCACCACGGCGGCCGTGACGGCGGACCAGATCGGCACGCACGCCACGCAGATCGCCGCGATCGAGGCGGATCCCGCCTTCCGCGGGGGTGACTACTACGACGTGGGCGACGGTGAGGGGCCGCACGTCGGCATGGGGATCGCCCGGCGGATCGCCCACCTGACCTACCGGTCGGAGACGGAGCTCTCCGACCGTTTCGGCCGTCTGCCGCAGGATGGTGAGGACCCCTATGCCGGCGGCCGGTTCGCCGTCGAGTCCTACCTCGATCACCATGCCGACAAGCTCGCCCGGCGGTTCGACGCCAACACGTACATCGCGCTGACCCGGGCGATGAGCCTGTTCGACCTCGGGGCTGGCCGCGGGGGAGTGCCGGCCGCGCTCGGGGCCATCCATGCCCCGCTGACCGTGGTCGGCATCGACTCGGACCGGCTGTTCCCGATTCGCCTCCAGCAGCAGATGGTCGACCTCGCCCCAGGCGCCGACCGACTGCACCTGATCCTGTCGGCCTACGGCCATGACGGCTTCCTCGTCGAGGACGAGCAGGTGGGTGTGTTCGTGGCCCACGCCCTGAACCGGGTGCGGCGCAGCGAGCACCGCTGACACAGCTCTGTCCACAGGCCGGCCCGATGGTCTGGATCGCGGGGCCGGCGGCGCCATAGCGTCGCGGGATGGTCCTCGTCCGCCCGGTCGTGACGCTCGTCCTGTCTCTGTGCCTGTCGCTGGCACTCGCCGCCCATCTCGCTCCGGCCCATGCGCGGGGCTCCGCAGGGGAAGTCCACGGAGATGACGCGGGGGACCGTTTCGTGGGTACCGGCGGCCTCATCCTGCCTGCATCCGTTCACGAGGTCGTCCGGCGCGAGGTGGCCTCCTGCCTCGGCTGCCACTGGATGCTCACGACTCCCTGCGCGAACACAGATCTCGGCAGGCCCGTCGACGACGGATGCCGCGGAGTCGTCAGGGGCTGCCCCGGTGGCCAGCTGCGGCGGAGCTGGTTCCAGCCCGCGGGTGACGGGTGGCGTGACGTCGGCCTGATCTGCATGCAGCAGGGTCGACCGTGGACGGTCCGGGATGCCGGCCGGGCGGCCGCCGACCAGGTGGCCGAGCGGGTGCCGGCCCTGCGGCCGGTGGCCCAGCCGAGTGTCGGTGTGCTCCCGCACCTGCCGACCTACTTCCGGTCGGGAACATCAGGGGGTACCCACGTGTTCTCGTGGATGGCCTCGGGTCACCGGCTCGAGGTGCATGCCGAGCCCACGTGGTCCTGGTCCTTCGGTGACGGTGGTCGCCTCGAGAGCTCGGATCCCGGCGGGGAGTTCCCGGACGGCGGCGTCGCGCACGCCTACCGGACGGCAGGGAGGTATGACGTGGAGGTCACCGCGACGTGGCGCGCAGTGTTCTGGAGCGAGGGTCTCGGGCCGTTCCCGGTGCCTGAACCCGTGCATCAGGAGGCGAGAATCCCGGTGACGGTCGGGGAGGGGCGGGCCACGCTGGTGGCGCCACGCCGCCCCCCGACATGAGGAGCAGAGGGACGTGGCACAATAGCCCGAAGACCGGCCCGTCCAAGCTGAAGGCTTGACACGGGCCCTTGTCGTGGGTCAACGCGAGGAAGGCACACCCCACTCGATGGCAGACAGCAGCAAGTCGACCGCGAAGAAAACCGCCACGGCCACGAAGGCCGCGGCCCCAGTGAAGAAGGCCGCACCAGCGGCGAAGAAGGCGGCGGCTCCCGCGAAGAAGGCCGCCCCGGCGGCCAAGAAGGCGCCCGCGAAGAAACGGCGGCTCCCGCGAAGAAGGCGGCTCCGGCGAAGAAGGCGCCCGCGGCGAAGAAGACGGCGACGCCCGCGAAGAAGGCCGCACCAGCGGCGAAGAAGACGGCTCCGGCCAAGAAGGCGCCCGCGGCGAAGAAGACGGCGACGCCCGCGAAGAAGGCCGCCCCGGCAGCGAAGAAGACCGCGACGCCCGCGAAGAAGGCGGCTCCGGCGGCCAAGAAGGCTACGAAGGCCGCGGCCAAGGGCGTCGATGGCGAGGTGCTGGTCGAGGTCGTGGAGACCGAGGACGGACTGGTCGAGGTCGAGGATCTCGATGCGGTGAAGGAGGTCGCGGCGGGTGCCCTCGTGGAGGCCGCCGAGCTCGAGGCCGACCTCGAGGCGGACCTGAAGGAGGACCTCGCGACGGTGGAGGGGGAAGGCCCCGAGGCGGAGGCCAAGCCAGCCGAGGGCGATGAGGCGTTCGTCATCTCGGACGTGGATGACACCGATGAGCCGGTGCAGACCGTCACCGTGGCCGGCGCGACCGCCGACCCGGTCAAGGACTACCTCAAGCAGATCGGCAAGGTCGCCCTGCTCAACGCCGAGCAGGAGGTCGAGCTCGCCAAGCGCATCGAGGCCGGCCTGTTCGCGGAGGAGATGCTGGCGGACACCCCCAAGCTCGACAAGAAGACGCGTCTCGACCTCGAGTGGATCGCCACGGACGGCCGGCGCGCGAAGAACCACCTGCTGGAGGCGAACCTCCGGCTCGTCGTCTCGCTGGCCAAGCGCTACACGGGGCGCGGGATGCTGTTCCTGGACCTCATCCAGGAAGGCAACCTCGGCCTGATCCGCGCGGTGGAGAAGTTCGACTACACCAAGGGCTACAAGTTCTCGACGTACGCGACCTGGTGGATCCGCCAGGCCATCACCCGCGCCATGGCCGATCAGGCCCGGACCATCCGCATCCCGGTGCACATGGTCGAGGTCATCAACAAGCTGGCCCGCGTCCAGCGGCAGATGCTGCAGGACCTCGGTCGCGAGCCCACCCCCGAGGAACTGGCCCGGGAGCTGGACATGACGCCCGAGAAGGTCGTCGAGGTCCAGAAGTACGGGCGCGAGCCCATCTCCCTGCACACCCCGCTGGGCGAGGAGGGTGACAGCGAGTTCGGTGACCTCATCGAGGACTCCGAGGCGATCGTGCCGTCCGACGCGGTGTCGTTCACCCTCCTGCAGGAGCAGCTGGAGTCGGTGCTCGACACCCTGTCCGACCGTGAGGCCGGCGTGGTCCGGATGCGCTTCGGGCTCACCGACGGCCAGCCGAAGACCCTCGACGAGATCGGCAAGGTCTACGGCGTGACGCGTGAGCGAATCCGGCAGATCGAGAGCAAGACGATGTCGAAGCTGCGCCACCCGTCCCGCTCACAGGTCCTGCGCGACTACCTGGACTAGTCATGGCGGCGGCCGCTGAGCGACTGACGGCGGTGGTGGTGGCCGTCCCTGAGGCGGAGCACTTGGTTGGCGCTGTCCGGGACCGCGAGGACCCCTCCGCTGGCTGGGGCGTACCGGCGCACATCACCGTCGTGTTCCCGTTCGTGCCGCTCGCGGACCTGGATGCGAATGCGCTCCAGCGCCTCGAGAAGGCAGTCGCTTCCGAGCCTGCATTCGAGGGGCGCCTCACCGAGACGCGGTGGTTCGACGATCGGGTCCTCTACCTCGCACCCGATCCCGCCGAGCCCTTCGTGCGGCTGACCGAGTCCGTCACGGCGGCCTTCCCCACAGTGTCGCCGTATGACGGGCTCTACCCCGACGTGGTGCCGCACCTGACGGTCGGCATGGACGGCGCGGACGAGGTGCTGCGCGCCGCTGAGGGCCGCCTTCGTCAGTACCTGCCGGTGGAGTTCTCGGTGCATCAGGCGCTGCTGATGTCGGGCCTGCGGGAGACCCGGACCTGGCGAGTCGAGCGGACCCTGCCGCTCGGCGGCGTTGGTAGGGTCGCGCCTCATGGCTGAGCTGCCGATCGTCCGCGTCGCCGATGTGAGCGGGGATACGCACCCCGGTGCCGTCGTCGAGGTGACGATGGCCAACAGCGAGCGTCGCAACGCCCTGGGTCCGCAGATGCTGGCGGAGCTCACGGCTGCGCTCGCCGCGGCGACCGAGACCGGCTGCCGCGTGCTCGTGCTCCGCGCCGAGCCGGGAGTGTCGACCTGGTCCGCCGGGTACGACATCGACACGCTGCCGCTGGACGGCACGGACCCGCTGACGTGGGTCAATCCGCTGGAGACCCTGCTGCACGCCGTGCGGCGAGCACCGTTCCCGGTCATCGCCGCGGTCGAGGGCGGTGTGTGGGGTGGAGCGTGTGAACTCGCCATGACCTGCGACCTGGTGGTCGCCGTCAGGACCTCCTCGTTCGCGATCACGCCCACTCGCCTGGGCGTCCCGTACAACACGTCCGGAGTCGCCCACTTCCTTGGCGCGCTGCCGCTCAACGTGGCCCGTGAGATGTTCTTCACCGCCGACCCCGTCGGCGCCGAGTCGATGGCCGAGTTCGGGGTGGTGAACCGGCTGGTGGCGGACGCGGACGAGCTGGGCGCCGTCAGCCGCGAGCTGGCCAGCCGGATCGCCTCGCGTGCACCGCTTGGCCGTCCGCGCGATCAAGGCGGAGATCGCGGCCCTGACGGATGCCCGTTCACTGACCAGCGATGACTTCGAGCGGCTGACCGAGCTGCGTCGCGCGGCGTGGACCAGCGCGGACTACTTGGAGGGCGTCCAGGCCTTCCGGGAGAAGCGCTCGCCTCGGTTCACGGGGGCGTAGGGACTACGCGTCCGCCGCTTCGGGCTTGTCCACGAGGCGATGGGTCTCGTCGACGATCTCGACGGCCTGGGGACGCAGGGCGTCCTCGTGCCGACTCCAGTGGTGGCCGCAGAAGAGCAGGTCGGTTCCGCCGGGCAGGACGACACGGACGTACGCCTGTGCGTTGCACCGATCGCAGCGATCGGTGGCGCTGAGCGCGGGCGCGGACAGTGTGGTGGCCATGTGTCCCGTCCTTTCAGTCACGTGCTGCCGTCCTTCGGGATAACAGTCTTACATGGTCCCGGTGTTCCCGACGCGCCACGCCGGGTGCGTTCGCGGTGAGCGAAGCGGGCAAACGGACATTACGGTCGCACGGGACACGCGCCCCGCGTCCGCGAAGGCCCGCTCGCCGCTGGGTAGGTTGGGCGGGTGGCAACGCGCGCAACGACCGGCTCCCGGACGGCGAAGAAGACCGACGGGTACTCGGCGAAGGACCTCGCGGTCCTCGAGGGCCTGGAGGCGGTCCGCAAGCGCCCGGGCATGTACATCGGCTCGAACGACGGCCGCGGCCTGATGCACTGCCTGTGGGAGATCGTCGACAACGCGGTCGACGAGGCGCTGGCCGGCCACTGCTCCCTCATCACCGTGACGATGCGCGCCGACGGCTCGGTCGAGGTCGAGGACAACGGCCGCGGCATCCCCGTCGACGTCGAGCCCAAGACGAAGCTCACCGGGGTCGAGGTCGTCCTGACCAAGCTGCACGCCGGCGGCAAGTTCGGCGGCGGCTCGTACCAGGCCAGCGGCGGACTGCACGGGGTCGGCGCCTCGGTGGTCAACGCGCTGTCCTCGCGTCTCGACGTCGAGGTGGATCGCGGCGGCAAGGTGCACATGATGATGTTCCGCCGGGGGGTGCCGGGCCTGTTCGACGGCGACGGCCCGGACTCGGCATTCACCCGCAAGGGCGGCCTGCAGGTCGTCGGGAAGTGCTCGCGCACCAAGACCGGCACGCGCGTGCGCTGGTGGGCCGACGCACAGGTGTTCACCAAGGACGCCGAGTACGACCGCGAGGCGCTGCGTGAGCGCGCGATGCAGAGCACCTTCCTGGTGCCGGGGCTGACGATCCGGCTGCGCGACGAGCGCGATCCCGGCGATGTCTGGGAGGAGACCTTCCAGCACAAGGGCGGCATCGGCGAGTACATCGAGTACCTGTCCCACGGGGAGGCCGTGACCCCGGTCATCCGGCTCAGCGGTCAGGGACACTTCCACGAGACGGTGCCGGTGCTCGACGACAAGGGCCACATGACGCCGCAGGAGGTCGAGCGCGACCTCGGCGTCGAGATCGCCCTGCGGTGGGACACCGGCTATGACACGACGGTGCGCTCGTTCGTCAACGTGATCGCCACGCCCAAGGGCGGCACGCATGTGGCCGGCTTCGAACGGGCGCTCGTGAAGGTGCTCAATGACCAGCTGCGCGTGGCGAAGGCCTTGAGGGTCAACGAGGACAACATCGCGAAGGACGATGCGATGGAGGGGCTGACCGCCGTCGTGACCGTTCGACTGGCCGAGCCGCAGTTCGAGGGCCAGACCAAGGAGGTGCTCGGCACGCCTGCCGCGTCCCGCATCGTCGGCAACGTGGTGACCAAGGAGCTGACGGCCTGGCTGACGTCACCGCCGCGCGGTGAGAAGGCGGCCGCCAAGGCTCTGCTCGACAAGACGGCCAACGCCATGCGCGCGCGGGTGGCCGCGCGTACGCACCGCGACATCCAGCGGCGGAAGACCGCGCTGGAGTCGTCGGCGCTCCCGTCCAAGCTGGTCGACTGCCGCAGCGAGGAAGTCGAGCGGACGGAGCTGTTCATCGTCGAGGGCGACAGCGCCCTCGGCACCGCCAAGACCGCCCGCAGCGCCGAGTACCAGGCGCTGCTGCCCATCCGGGGCAAGATCCTGAACGTCCAGAAGTCCTCGCTCGCCGACATGCTCAAGAACGCCGAGTGCGCGGCGATCATCCAGGTGATCGGTGCCGGCTCCGGGCGCACCTTCGACATCAACCAGGCCCGCTACGGGAAGGTCATCCTGATGTCCGACGCCGACGTCGACGGCGCACACATCAGGTGCCTGCTCCTCACGCTGATCCATCGCTACCTTCGCCCGCTGCTGGACGACGGACGGGTGTTCGCCGCGGTCCCGCCGCTGCACCGGATCGAGATCATCAACCCCGGCAGCAAGGCAAACGAGGTCATCTACACCTACTCGGACGCCGAGATGAAGACGGTCCTCGCGGACGCCGAGAAGCGGGGGAGGCGGGTGAAGGACCCGATCCAGCGGTACAAGGGCCTCGGCGAGATGGACGCCTCGCAGCTGCGCGAGACGACCATGGACCCGGCGCACCGGACGCTGCGCCGGATCACCATGGCCGACGCGGAGGACGCCGAGTGCGTGTTCGACCTGCTGATGGGCAGCGACGTCGCACCGCGCAAGGACTTCATCGTCGAGGGCGCCCGATCCCTCGACCGCGAGCGCATCGACGCCTAGTCCTCTGCGAGAGGGCTCTGCCGGATCGCCGCATCCCGCTGGTAGGAGCGGAAGAGGCAGAAGATGAAGCCCATCCGCTCATCCAGATCCTGCCAGTCGGGTGCATCGGAATGCCGCGTCGAGGATTCGTCCTGTCGAAACCCGGCGGCGAGGGCGACCAGCCCTGGATCGTCGAGCGCGTCGAGGACCGCTGGCCACTGCGCGCCGTCCAGGTAGCGCGGGCGGGGTACGTCCCGGGTGACGCGCAGGGTGCCGTCCGGGATGCGGAAGGTCACGCCCGTCGAGCTGAGCGCACCCAGGAGGCTTCCGCCCGGAATTGCCTCGTCGATGATCGGATCGGCGTACGCCTGCTCGTGGTGGGCCACCTGCACGTTGGCCCGCAGGGTCAACTGCGCACGGGTCCGGTCGTCGAGCTCGTCGGACGCCGGCGAGGCCAGACGTGCGTAGCAGTCGAAGGCGTCCGCCAGCTCCTGCGACTCCGTCAAGAGCGGATCGTCAGCGACCCGCGACCGGAGTTCTGGCACACCGGCTGACCCGGAGTGCAGAGCGAGGAATCGAGCGAACCGCGGGCCGATGTCGCCGATGATTGCCGTGTTGCCCTTCAGGACGGCCGCCCGCACGTTCTTGGGCGTCATCCGGTCCCCGCGAATCACCGTCCCGGCACTGGCACTTGCCCAGGCGCCGAAGTGCAGCCAGTTGGCGTCCCGGTCGCCTAGCACGGACTCCAGCGCCCTGGCCAGGACGGCGTAGGCCGAGGTGATGGCACGGTTCCGAGGACCGGGGGAGTCGATCTCGACTGCTGCGGCGATGAGTCGGTCGTCGACGAGCACCGCACGAGCATGCCAGCGACGACGCTCCCGCGTGGGCGATCGGCGAGGCTGCCTGCCTCAGTCGAAGCGGTGAGTGCCGAGGAAGTGCGTCATGCCGGGGTCGCGGTGGTCGAAGAAGGCCGACTCGCCGGTGTCGAGCTCGGCGATCCGCGCCATGTCCTCGTCGGTCAGGGCGAAGTCGAACACGTCGAAGTTCTCCGCCATCCGGTCGCGGCGCAGGGACTTGGGAATCACCACGACCTGGCGCTGGATGAGCCACCGGAGCACGACCTGCGCGACCGACCTGCCGTGCTCGGCGGCGATCGACTCAAGCAGCGGGTGCGTGAAGAGGCCGTGCCGCCCCTCGGCGAACGGCCCCCACGACTCGATCTGCACCCCGTGCTGGCTCATCAGGTCCTGCTCGGCCTGTCGCGGGTAGAAGGGGTGCGTCTCGATCTGGTTGACGGCCGGCACGACATCGTTGTGGTCGATCAGATCGATGAGCCGGTCCGAGTGGAAGTTCGAGACGCCGATCGCTCGCACCTGCCCCGCCTGCAGCGCCTCCGACATCGCCCGCCACGAGCCGTAGTAGTCGCCGTATGGCTGATGGATCAGGTAGAGGTCGATGTAGTCCAGCCCGAGACGCCGCAGCGAGGCCTCGATTGCCGCCGGAGTGGCGGCCTCGCCCGCATCCTGCGGCCACAGCTTTGTGGTGACGAAGAGCTCGTCGCGCGCGAGGCCGCTGGCGGCGATCGCCCGGCCGACCTGCTCCTCGTTGCAGTAGGCGGCGGCCGTGTCGAGGTGCCGGTACCCGACGTCTAGGGCGTCGCGGACGACGCGCTCCGTGTCGTCGGGCTCCACCTGGTACACCCCGAAGCCGAGGATCGGCATCTGCACGCCGTTGTTCAGGGTCACGGTGGGGGTGCTCATGCTCGCTCCTCGGGTCGGAAGGCTCCGCGACCAGCCAACCGCACGTGCGGCCGCGCGGTGCCATCGCCCCCCGGGCCGCCCACTACGCTGAACGTGTGTACCTCGACCACACTGCCGAGAAGTTCCCCTTTCCGACCGACGCGTTCGCCGACGTGCTGGCCGCCAACGACGAGTACGCGGTCACCCACGCGCCCTCGGACCTGAGTGGCTGGGCTCGCCGCGAGCTGGCGGTCATCACGTGCATGGACTCACGCATCGCGCCACTGCGCGTGCTGGGGCTCGAGCCCGGCGACGTGAAGATCCTGCGCAACGCAGGTGCCCGCGTCACCGATGACGTCATGCGCACCCTGGTGCTGGCCACCTACCTGCTCGGTGTGAAGCGGGTGCTGGTCATGCCGCACACGGACTGCCGGATGGCCAAGGGCCACGAGTACGACGTGCACCAGGCGATCCTCGACCAGCATGGGGTCGACACCCGCAGCATCGAGTTCCGCACCGTGGCCGACCAGCGCGCCGCGCTCGTCACCGATGTCGTGCGGATCCGGGCCAATCCGCTGCTGCCGAAGGACCTCGCCGTCGGGGGAGCGATCCTCGACATCCACACGGCGCGGCTGGAGCCGGTCCCGGCCTGAGCGGAAGGCGCTCCTAGACGGGCTCCCCACGTGCGTGGGCGAGCAGCGTCTCGCGCAGCGATCGAGCGGGCGGGCGTTCGGGCACCTCGATCTCGACCCATCCCTCGGCGGTCAGCCGCGTTCCGTAGACCTCCACACGCGTGTCGGTCGAGCCCTGCTTGTGGCCGTCGTGCAGGCTGTACCGCCACAGATGCCACGGACAGGTGACGCAGCCGTCCTTGATGATGCCCTCGGAGAGGGACGCCCCGTTGTGCGGGCACACGTCGGAGATCGCATGCGGTTCACCGTCGATCTTCGTCAGCAGGATCGGCTGCCCGTCGAGGACCACGCGATGGGGCTGGGATTCGTGCAACTCGTCCAGGTGGACGGTCGTGAAGACCTGCATGTCAGCCGTTCGGGCGCAGCACCGACACCGGTACCCCGCCGATGCCCCAGTCGTCGGACGAGACCTCGTAGAGCGCGACCCGGATGCGCTGCGGATCGCCGCCCAGCGCCTCGGCCGTGGCATCGGTCAGGCCCTTGATCAGGGCGTGCTTCTGCTCGACGGTACGGCCTTCCATGATCGTGACCTGGATGAACGGCATGGGGACTCCTCTCTGGGCGGGGTGGGGCTAGCGGCAGGGCAGCTCGACGGTGCCGAGCCGGTCGAAACGGGCGACCACGGTGTCGCCGGGCGAGACCGCCACGGCCTCAGTGAGCGCGCCGGCCATCACGATCTGGCCGGCCTTCATGCCCTGGCCACGCTCGGCCATGCGCCGGATCATCCACGCGACGCTCGCCGCGGGATGGCCGAGCACGGCAGCGCCGGCAGCGGTGGCGAGCAGCTCGCCGTTCTTCTCGAACGCGCAGCCGACGAGCCGAAGGTCGATCCCGCGAGGGTCGGTGCCCTGCCCGCCGAAGACAAAGCCTGCGCACGAGGAGTTGTCGGCGATGACGTCGCTGCCGGTGAACTTGTAGCCGGCGAACCGCGAGTCCAGCACGTCGATCGCGGGGAACACCAGTTCGGTGGCCGCGAGGACGTGCGCGGCCAGCACCTGGGGACCGGACAGATCCTCGCCGAGCAGGAAGGCGATCTCCGGCTCGCAGCGCGGCTGGATGTAGTTGCCGCACGTCATGGTCTCGCCGGTGTCGAGCTGCATGTCATCGGTGAGCCAGCCGTAGAGCGGCTCTGAGACGCTCATCTGCCGCTGCTTGGCCACGCTGGTGAGGCCCAGCTTGGCTCCGACCACCACGGCCCCGGCGTCGACTCGGGCGCGGACCACGGCGTCCTGCACCTCGTAGGCGGTCGCCGGATCGAGGTCCGGGTAGTCGTTGGTGAGCGGGTGGGTCGCCGTGCGCGTGCGGGCCGCCTCGATCAGCGTGCGGGCGATCTCGTCCTTGGGCAGGCTCATGCGGACACCCCTCCGACGGCCTCGGCCTCGGCGTGCTTGCGGGCGAGTTCGAGGGCGACGTCGATGATCATGTCCTCCTGACCGCCGACGACCTGGCGTCGCCCGAGTTCGAGGAGGATCTCGGCCTGGGAGACGTTGTAGCGCTCGGCGGCGCGTTCTGCGTGGAGGAGGAAGGACCCGTAGACGCCGGCATAGCCGAGGATCAGCCCGGCCCGGTCGATGACCTGCTGGCGGGGCATGAGGGGACGGACGACCTCCTCGGCGAGGTCCATGAGGGCGAGCGGGTTGACGCCGGTCTCGATGCCGTACTTGGTGGAGACGGCGGCGAGGATCTCGGTGGGGCAGTTGCCCGCGCCGGCGCCGAGCCCGGCGCTGGTGCCGTCGAGGTTTCGGGCCCCCTCCTGGAACGCGGCGATGGAGTTGGACACGGCCATCGCGAGGTTGTTGTGGGCGTGCACGCCGAGCGGTACGTCGAGTGCCTCGACGAGGGCGTTGACGCGGACCTTCACGTCCTCGGTGGTCATGGCGCCGGCGGAGTCGGCGATGTAGATGGTGTCTGCGCCGTAGGACTGCATCTTCAGCGCTTCCTCGACGAGGCCCTCGGGGCTGTTCATGTGCGCCATCATCAGGAAGCCGATGGCCTCCAGGCCGAGGGACTTGGCCACCTTGATGTGCTGCTCGGAGATGTCCGCCTCGGTGCAGTGGGTGGCGATGCGGGCGACCTTGACGCCCATCTCGTTGATCTCGCGCAGGTCGTCGGCCAGGCCGATGCCGGGCAGCAGCAGGCAGGCGATCTTCGCGTTCGTGGTGACCTCGCAGGCCTTGGCGATCAGTTCCTTCTCCGGCACGGCGGAGAAGCCGTAGTTGAAGGAGGAGCCGCCGATGCCGTCGCCGTGGGCGATCTCGATGACAGGCACGCCGGCGGCGTCGAGGCCCTGGACGATCTTGATGACGTCGTCCATGTAGTACTGGTGGCTGATGGCGTGCGAGCCGTCGCGCAGGGTGGAGTCGATCAGCCGGTAGTCCGTCTGGACGGGGGTGGCGGTCATGCGCGTGCTCCTGCCTGCTGGGCGGTCTTGTGGTGGGCGATCGCCTCGCCGACGCGCTGGGCGGCCGCCGTCATGATGTCGAGGTTCCCGGCATACGGCGGCAGGTAGTCGCCGGCGCCCTCGACCTCGAGGAGCACGACGGCGCGGTGCGGGACGACCCCGCCGGGGGTCTGGTACGGCCCCTCCTCGATGACCGGCGGGTTCTTCAGCCGGTAGCCGGGCACGTACTGCTGGACGGCCTTCTCCATGTCGTAGATGGACTCCAGCACGCGGTCGTGGTCGGTGCCCTCCGGCAGCGCGCCGAAGACCGTGTTGCGCATCATGATCGGCGGCTCGGCCGGGTTCAGGATGATGATCGCCTTGCTCGTCGTGGCCCGGCCGATCTCGCGCAGTGCGGTGGACGTGGTCTTGGTGAACTCGTCGATGTTCTGACGGGTGCCCGGTCCGGCCGACTTCGACGCCACCGTGGAGACCATCTCGGCGTACGGGAGGGTGTCCACCGCGCGGCTGATGGCGTACACCATCGGCGTGGTGGCCTGCCCCCCGCAGGTGACCATGTTGATGTTCGGCGCATCGAGGTGCTCGGTGAGGTTGACGGCCGCGATGACCTTCGGGCCGATCGCCGCCGGCGTCAGGTCGACGGCGATGATCCCGGCGTCCTGGTACGCCTGCGCCTGCGCCTTGTGGACGTAGGCGCTGGTGGCATCGAAGATCAGGTCCAGCTCGTCGGCATGGTCGAGGATCCACTGCGGCCCCTCATGCGTCCCCTCGATGCCCAGGCGTCGCGCCCGGGCCAGGCCGTCGGAGGCCGGGTCGATGCCCACCAGGGCCACCACCTCGAGCGGCGTCTGGCCCACCCCGGAGGCATCGGTGCCCTTGAGCAGCTTGATCATCAGGTCGGTCCCGATGTTCCCGGAACCCAGAATCGCGCAGCGCATCGACCAGTCCTCTCCTCGCGCCTACTCGGAAGCCATGCGAATGGTGATCGGACCCAGCCGATCGAAATCGGCACGGAACACGTCGCCCGGCGCCACCGGCACCATCGCGTGCAGCGCCCCGGTCATGATCACGCTGCCTGCCGGCAGCACCACGCCCATCGGGGCGAGGGTGTTCGCCAGCCAGGCGACGGCAGCGAGCGGGTCGCCCATCGCCGCCGCGCCCGCGCCGGTCGCGACGACCTCCCCGTTCTTGGTGAACACCATGCCGAGCAGCCGCGGATCGAACCCCTCGATCGGCACCACCCGCGAGCTCAGCGCGATCGCGCCGTTGCTGGCGAGGTCGGCGACAGTGTCCGCGAGCTTGATCCGCCAGTCGGCGATCCGCGAGTCGACGATCTCCAGCGCGGCCACCAGGCCTGAGGTCGCCGCCAGCGCCTGCGCGGGCGTGCAGTGCGGACCGGTGAGGTCCGCGCCGAGGATCACGCCGATCTCGCCCTCCATCCGCGGAGCGATGAAGCGGTCCACGGGCAGCGTCGCGCCGTCGCGGAACACCGTGGAGGCGAACACCGGACCGAAGTCGGGGGAGTCCACCCCCAGCAGCTTCTGCATCGGCGTCGACGTGAGGCCCAGCTTGTAGCCGATGATCGACTCGCCCTCGTCCACCAGCATGCGCACCAGATGCTGCTGGATCGCGTAGCCATCCGCCATCCCGAGATCGGGCTGGGCGTCGGTGAACGGTGCGATCGCGACGCCGGTGCGTCGTGCTTCATGCAGGCTCGCCGCGTGCGCACGCGCCTGCTCGTCGGACAGGATCGTCATGCCCCGCTCCTCCCGGTCGGTCCGTCTCGGTAGCCGAGACGTCGGCTGATGGCCATGCCGGCCTCGTTCGTGGTCCGTGCGAGTCGCTTGAGCGAGTCGGGGGACAGGCGCTGCAGTGGTCCCGCCACGGAGATGGCCGCCACCACCTCGCCGAGCCCGTTGCGCACGGGCGCGGCCACGGAGGCCACCCCGATCTCCACCTCGTTCAAATTCTCCGCCCAGCCGCGATTTCGTACGATCTCCAGTTCCCGACGGAGCGCGGGGATGGTCTTGATCGTGTACTTCGTCCTCGGAGTCAACACCCATCCGTCCAGGACCGCCTCCAGTTGTTCCGGTGGCAGGAACGCGAGCAGCACCTTCCCCGTGCTGGTGCAGTAGGCGTCGTTCCGGTGGCCGATCCGCCCGAAGATCCGCAGGGCCTGCGGGCTGTCCCGACGCTCGACATAGACGACCTCGCGTCCGTCCAGCACCGCGACCTGCACGGTCTCGCGCGTCGCCGTCGCGAGCTGGTCGATGACCGGGATGCACGCGACGTGCAGATCGGTGTGCAGCGAGACGGACGCGCCCAGCTCGTACATGGCCAGTCCCAGCCGGTACGCGCCCGTGTGCGGATCCTGCTCGAGCAGCCGCTCCTCGGCCAATGTCGTGAGCAGCCGATGCGCGGTGCTCTTGCCGATGCCCAGCCGGCGGGACAGCTCCGTGACGCCGAGCTCACGGTTGCCCCGCGAGAACTCCTTGAGCAGCCGAGCGGCGTTGCGGACGCTGCTCAGCGTGGAGTGCTGCCGGGGCGCGTCGGCCCCCTCCGCCGCGGCCATCAGTCGTCCGCCCGCAGCGAGCGAATCAGCGCACGACGCACCGCCGCCGGATCAGGGTCCGGCAGGTCGAGCGAGGGGTCGCCGTCGGGTAGCAGCCCGCGAGCCAGCGCGAGCACGGCCAGGGGCAGTCCCGCCACCTCGGCGCCGTGCATCTCGTCGACGACGGCGGCGGCTGCGCCGAGGGCCTGCAGCGTGTCGTAGTCACGTGCGGCCGCCGCGTGCGCGTGGGCCAGCCCGGTCCCGGCGTGCTGGGCGTGATGGGGCGTGAGTCCGCCCCCCGGGGGCACGCTGAGCTGGTACACGACGGTGCGGATGCCCAGCACGCTGCGCACCTGGTCCGGCTGGGGCCCCTCGGACTCGTCGATGAGGCCGAGCGCCGGCGCGACGGCCGGATCGAAGAAGCGCAGCCGCCAGTGCAGGGGGCCGGCGGCCTGGGGGACCTCCACCTCGGGACCGACGGGAGCGGGCAGCGGGTCGGCCGTGGCCAGGACATGCAGGAACCGGGTGCCGACGGCGGCCACCGTCAGGTCACGAGCGGCCAGCAGGGGCAGTCGGGCCCGGTCGCCGGGTGCCAGGGCGTCCGCCGCGTCGAGATAGGCCTGGTGCAGGGCGGTCACGTAGGCGGCCATGGCGGACCGCATGCCCTCGGGTCCGGTGGCCTCGGGTCCGGTGGGTGCGCTCATGCCGCGGGACCGTAGCACGTCTGTCCCGCATAGGGGAACACCGTCCTTCCATGCGGAACGATCTGCGCCTAACGTCCCGGCAACATCCCAGCAACGTGCGGCACCGCCGCGACGGATGCAGCCCCACCTACGAGGAGCGCATGATGGGCATTCTCCGGCTCGGTCACGTGGACGTCACGGTCACCGACCTGGATCTCGCGACGGCCTACTACACCGAGGTCATCGGCATGATCGAGACCGAGCGGGATGACGACTCGGTGTACCTGAAGTGCTGGGACGAGCCCAACCACCACTCGCTGCGGCTGATCTACGGTCCGCGGGTCGGCTTCGAGCAGATGTCCTTCAAGGTGCAGCACGAGTCCGATCTGAGCGACTTCGAGAACGCGGTCCAGCGCTATGGCTACCCGGTGCGACGGGTCTCGAAGGGGGAGTCCGTCGGGCAGGGCGAGTCGATCCGCTTCGACACCCCGTCCGGCCAGACGATGGAGCTGGTGCACGACATCGAGATGGTCGGCCGGGCCACCTCGCCGATCAACCCCGCACCGTTCGTGGACGGGCTCAAGGGCATCGCGCCGCCGCGCCTGGACCACCTGCTGATCACCGCCGAGGAGGTCGGCGACTCCGCGCAGTTCTACATGGACGTGTTCGGCTTCCGGCTGACCGAGCAACTCCTCGACGGTGCCGGCCACCAGGCAGCCGTGTGGATGGAGACTTCCGGTCGGGTGCACGACCTGGCCATCGTCACCGGGCGCAACGGCGGCCTGCACCACTTCGCGTGGTGGCTTGACGACTGGGACCACGTGCGCCGCTCAGCCGACATCCTCGCCTACAACGGCATCCAGATCGACGTCGGACCGACGCGCCACGGCATCACCCGCGGCAACACCATCTACTTCTTCGACCCGCTCGGCACCCGCAACGAGGTCTTCACCGGCGGCTACCGGCCGGACCCCGACTTCCCGACCATCACCTGGACCGAGGACAACATCGGCCGGGCCGTCTTCTACTACGAGGGTGAGTTGAACCAGCGATTCATGACGGTGCACACATGAGCATCCTGCGACTGTCCCACGTCGAGGTCCGCGTGCCCGACCTCGAGCTGGCGACCGCGTACTACACCGAGGTCGTCGGCATGTACGAGACGGCTCGCGAGCCCGACCGGGTGTTCCTCAAGTGCTGGGACGAGCACCAGCACCACTCCGTCATCCTCACCTTCGCGCCCACCTACGGCCTCAACCACATGGGCTGGAAGGTGTCCGAACGCGATGACCTCGACCGCTACGCCACCCGGCTGGCCGAGGCGGGCGTCGACGTGGCTCGGTTCGCCCACGGCGAGATCGGCCCGGGGCACGGCGAGGCGATCCGCTTCACGATGCCGAGCGGGCACGTGATGGAGCTGGTCTACGGGATGGAGCAGGTCGGCAACCTGCTGCCGAAGGTCAACCCGCCGCCCAAGCCGCTCGGCATGGTCGGCTTCGCGCCGCCGCGCCTCGACCACGTGTTCCTCACGTGCGAGGACGTCGGCGCGAACACCGCGTTCCTCGTGGACGTGCTCGACTTCCACCTGACCGAGCAGGTCGTCGGCGACGACGGCTTCCAGCTGGCCACGTGGCTCGAGCACTCGCACCACAGCCACGACATCGCCCTCGTCACCGGACAGGATCGCGGCCTGCATCACTTCGCGTGGCTGGTCGACGACTGGAACGCGATCCGCGATGCGGCCGACGTGCTCGCGTACCACGGCGTGCCGATCGAGAAGAACCCCACGCGGCACGGGGCCACGCGGGGGCACTGCATCTACTTCTTCGATCCGGCGGGCAACCGCAACGAGGCGTTCTCGGGCGGCTACTGGGTGGATCCGGACGAGCCGCCGGTGACCTGGACCGAGGCCGAGATGGGCCGCGCGATCTTCTACTACGACGGCGTCGTGAACCAGCGGTTCCTGACGGTGCACAGCTGAGAGGGCGATCGTGACTGCATCAGAGGTGAGGGAGACCGCGTCGGTGTCGCTGCCGCGTACCGAGCGGACCGACCCGCCGGCGTACCTGCAGCGGTACCTGGCGCGGGAGGACCGGGGCGGCAAGCCGCATGACGTGGTGGACCGCGAGGGGGACGGGCCGCTGTACCTGCGCCGCTTCCGCGACCGTCGCACGGGGGCCAACCCGCTCGAGGCGCCCGTGCCTGCGTGGCAGGGCCAGGACCTCGGGGTCACCCAGGCCCGGGCGATGATCACCAAGTCCAAGGAGATCGTCCCGGAGACGGCCGAGGCCATGGGGCCGAAGACGCTGACGCAGGTGCACATCATCCGCCACGGCGAGACGCAGGGGTACTCGACGGAGAGCGGCCTGACGCCCCTCGGGTCGTGGCAGGCGCATCGTCGCGGCTTCGACATCAGCAAGGGCATCCGCGAGGGTGAGCGGGTGCGCATCGTGTGCGCCGACACCAACCGCGCCCGGCAGACCGCGGAGCAGATCCAGAAGGGCCTGCTCGACGGCCTGACCATGTGGGGCCGCGAGGCGGAGATCTCCGACGTGGTGGGCATGGAGGAGTTCCGGAACTTCCAGGTCTGGACTCCGGAGGGACTGCGCGACGTCACCGGCGCGTTCCGTCTGTACCAGAAGGAGATGGAGAAGTACGAGCGCGTGGCGCACGGCGACCGGCCGCTGTGGCTGGTGGAGGTGGACCGCTTCTGGCGCACCCAGCAGGGCGGGGGAGACCCGATCACCTACTGGACGCAGATCCCGATGCTCTGCTTCGAGCCGCCGTCCGCCACCATCCGGCGCTTCTGGGCCGGCATCCTGCGCATCCAGGCGGAGAACCCGGGAGACCGGATCATCGTGGCCACGCACTCCGGGCCCATCCGCGTGTTCGCGATGGCTGCCCATGGATACGACCCCGGTGAGCCGTACAACACCGAAGAGGTCATCGTGAAGCTGTTCGACGGCGACCACGGTGCCTTCCTGGCCTACCGGAACCGGGTCTCCGAGGTCCAGATCCCCCCGCTGGACCAGCTGCCCGACTGGTGGGAGGGCCTGTCCGGTCGAGCACTGCCCAGTTCCCTACGTGACGACATCCGCAAGGAGGCAACGCCGTGACGACAGTCATGTGGTTCGAGAGCTACTGGGAGGGCATGAAGTCCGAGGTGGGCGGAAAGGCGGCCAGCCTGGGCGAGATGACGGGCGCCGGACTGCCGGTGCCGCCCGGATTCGCCCTCACCACCGAGGCCTACCGCAAGTCGCGAGACGCGGCTCAGCTGGACGGAACGCTGGTGCGGCTCCTGCACGGCCTCAACATCGACGACACCGACATGGTCACCGATCGCTGCGGGCGAATCCGTGACCACATCCGGACCATGCCCATGGACCCGGAGGTCGAGACCCGGCTGCGCCAGTCCTACCGGGAGCTGAGCCGTCGGTGCGGGGGCGGTGACGTCCCGGTCGCCGTGCGCTCCTCGGCGACGAGCGAGGACTCGCCGGACGCCTCGTTCGCGGGCGAGCACGACACCTACCTCTGGATCCGGGGCGAGGACGCCGTGGTCGACGCCGTCCGGCGCTGCTGGGCGTCCCTGTTCACGGACCGGGCCACGTGCTACCGCGTCGAGATGGGCTACGACCACCGCACCGTCGAGATGAGCGTGGTCGTCCAGAAGATGGTGCGGCCCGTCGCGGCCGGAGTGGCCTTCACCCTGAACCCGTCCAACGGCGACCGGTCGACGGTCGCGATCGACTCGGCGTGGGGCTTCGGCGAGGGCGTGGTCTCGGGCGAGGTCACTCCGGACAACTTCCTCGTCGACAAGGTGCTCTACGAGATCAGCACCCGTCGGGTCGCGACGAAGGAGGTCGAGTTCCGCCTCAGCGACCACGACTCCGTGGAGAAGGTCCCCCTCGAGGGCGAGCGGGCCACGCAGCCGAGCCTGACCGACTCCCAGATCAAGGCGATCGCCCGGCTGGCCCGGACTGCCGAGAAGCACTACGGGAGCCCGCAGGACATCGAGTGGGCGCTCGATATGGATTTGCCTGACGGGGAGAACGTCGTGCTCCTACAGTCGAGGCCCGAGACCGTCTGGAGCAGGAAGGCAGCCGCCTCCGCCACCTGTCGGCGGGACAGACATGATGGCCAGCATCGTGTCGACGCTCATGAATCCCCTGCACGCGAAGCAGAAGTAGCGCACTACTCATCACCCCACCGAAGCAAGCCGAGAGAGGGAGTACGCATGGCCGATCGGTTCCCCAGCCCCTTTGAGATTGAGACGCCGGAGGGCGCCGAGGGTTGGCAAGAGATGTACGTCTACTCGTCCCTGTTCAGCGAGAACCGGCGCGAGTTCGACGACAACATGTTCTGGTTCCAGGACGGTGTGCACTGGCCCAAGGTCTTGACGCCGTGGGATGCCACCTTCTTCGAGTTCGGCATCGCCTCCCTCAGCCAGTACAACACCCGGCACCTGCAGGTGCCGCCGGCCAACGGCATCGCGTTCCGAATCCTGAACGGCTACGGCTACCTCACCCCCGTACCCGCCGATCCCGCCACCATCGAGGCGCGCATCGAGAACTTCATGGACCGCGCGGGCTTCTACTTCATGAACTGGGACGACCTCTACGACAAGTGGATGGTCAAGATGCGCGACCTGGTCGCGGAACTGGAGGCGGTCGACTTCAGCCCGCTGCCCGACGTCGAGGACGCTGATGCGGTCGTCAAGTCCGGAGCGGGCCTGGGATCCGGGTACCAGATCCAGGCGAGCTACCGGAACCTGCTGAGCCTCGCCCACAAGCTGTGGAACTACCACTTCGAGTTCCTCAACCTCGGGTACGCGGCCTACCTGGACTTCTTCGGCTTCTGCAAGGAGGCCTTCCCGAGCATCCCCGACCTGGCCATCGCCAAGATGGTCGCGGGCGTGGAAGTCGACCTGTTCCGCCCGGACGAGGAGCTCAAGCGGCTCGCGCGCATGGCGAACGAGACCGGCTTGGGCGAGGCCTTCTCGGCGGGTGACGTCGAGGCCACCTGCCAGATCCTCAAGAGCACGCCTGCCGGTGAGGCATGGATCGCGTCCTTCCAGGAGTCTGCGGAGCCGTGGTTCAACTTCTCGACCGGATCCGGCTTCTACCACTCGGACAAGATCTGGATCGAGAACGTCGAGGTGCCGTTCGACTTCATCGGCAACTACATCTCGATGCTGCAGAAGGGTGAGGACCTCGCCCGGCCCATGGAGGCCATCCGCGCCGAGCGCGACCGCATCGTCAACGAGTACGCGGACCTGCTGCTGACCGACGAGCAGCGTGAAGCGTTCCAGGGCAAGCTGGGGCTCGCCCGCGTCGTGTTCCCATACGTGGAGAACCACAACTTCTACGTCGAGCACTGGAGCCACTCGGTCATCTGGCGCAAGATGCGGCAGCTCGGCGAGCTCTTCGTGAAGGAGGGCTTCTTCAGCGACTCGAACGACATCTTCTACCTCAAGCGGACCGAGGTCGAGGACGCGCTGTGGGACTACTACGTCGCCTGGGCCACCCCTGAGGCTGCGGCGGGTCCCGGCTACTGGCCCGACATCGTCGCGAAGCGTCGCGGCATCTGCGACGCACTGTCGAAGTGGAAGCCGGTTCCCGCTCTCGGCGTCCCGCCGGAGGTCATCACCGAGCCCTTCACCGTCATGCTGTGGGGCATCACCTCCGAGAGCACGAAGGCGTGGCTCGGCGGTGGCGCGGGTGCCGAGGGTGAGCTCACCGGGATGGCGGCGTCCCCGGGCGTCGTCGAGGGACTGGCTCGGGTCATCTTCGGGCCCAACCAGATCAACGAGGTGCAGGAGGGCGAGATCCTGGTGGCCCCGCTGACCGCGCCCTCGTGGGCGCCGATCTTCGGCAAGATCCAGGCGACCGTCACGGACACCGGCGGCATGATGAGCCACGCGGCCATCGTCTGCCGGGAGTACGGGCTCCCCGCGGTCACCGGAACGGGATTCGCGACATCCACGATCAAGACCGGCGACCGCATCCGCGTCGACGGCTCGAACGGGGTCGTCACCATGCTGGAAGCAGCAGCGGGCTAGGGCACAACTTCACCTGCTGGTTCCGCCCGGCGGAACGCGCCTTCTCCGTCGGGCGGAACCAGTGCAACGTAGCTATATTCGGGACATTCACGGAAGGACGTCGCCATGCTGACGGTCGAGCAGAACGAGGAACTCACCCAGGTCGGCCCCGGCAAGCCGATGGGCGAGCTGCTGCGGCGGTACTGGTACCCCATCGCTTTCGAGCAGGACTTCGACGAGGTGCCGAGCAAGACCGTGCGCCTGCTCGGCGAGAACTGGACCCTGTTCAAGACCCCCAAGAGCGGCCGGTACGGCATCGTGCTCGAGACCTGCCCGCATCGCAGTGCGTCGCTCACCTACGGCGTCGTCCACGAGGACGGCATCCGCTGCGGCTACCACGGCTGGAAGTGGGACTTCGACGGCAACTGCGTCGAGCAGCCGGCCGAGGCGGACAACCAGAACTTCCGTGACCGCGTGAAGCAGAAGGCCGGCAAGGCCCAGACGATGGGCGGCATGGTCTGGGTCTACGTCGGACCGGATCCCGCGCCGGAGCTGCCGCGATTCGATGTCTTCGTCGAGGACGGCATCCGCGACGTCGGCCACGCGACGCTGCCCTGCAACTGGCTGCAGATCATGGAGAACTCCGTCGATCCGCACCACGTCGAGTGGCTGCACGGCTACTACTTCGAGTTCCTCGGCCAGACCGAGGGCTTCGACGCGCCCAAGGCCTTCCAGAAGAAGCACCTGAAGACGGGCTTCGAGGAGATGGAGTGGGGCATCCTCAAGAGGCGCGTCCTCGAGGGCGGCACCGAGGAGAACGACGACTGGAAGGTCGGCCACCCGCTGGTGTTCCCCTTCTACATGCGCGTCGGCGGCGCCGGCATCGATCAGATGCAGATCCGGGTGCCCATCGACGACACCACGACGTGGAAGCTCTTCTACTCCCTGCACCACCCGGAGGGCGGCGAGTGGGAGCACCAGGACCGTCCGGTCGTCTACCCGTACCAGTGGCAGGACGAGAACGGTCGCTTCATCACCGACTACATCGAGGGCCAGGACATCATGGCGTGGGTCTCCCAGGGTCCGGTGACCGATCGCACCCAGGAGCACCTCGGTCGTTCGGACGCCGGCGTGGCGATGCTGCGCAAGATGTTCAAGGAGAACATCAAGAAGGTCCAGGAGGGCGAGGACCCGATCGGCACCGTCCGCGAGAAGCACGACGTCATCCCCCTGCCGTGCGAGCGCGACAAGTTCGGCGCCGAGCGGGAGTTCGCGGCGGCCTTCATCACCATGGGCTCCCAGCGGTACAGCCCGATCAAGCAGCAGCTGCTCGATCTGCACGAGGGCGCCTGGGCCAACAGGTCCAAGACATCCGCAGATGCGTGAGGCCGTGATGCTTCCCCCCGATCCGCATCGGCTGCCGCCGCCGGAGTCGTGGTTCGCGCGGGACGCCGAGCGCCATCTGCTCGACCGTCCCTCGGTTCTGCCCGATGTGCGGTGAGGGGCTGGACGCCGACGGTGGCATCAGCACGGAGTACTGGGCGTCCGACGCCCGGTACTTCATGACGTGGTGCGGGGGATGCGGGTGGTTCGGCGAGGTCGTCCGCTTCGACATGGTGACCATCACAGAGGTGGAGCACTAGCCGGATGACGGTGATCTGATGGCCGCCCTGATCTTCGACTTCGGCGGCCCGGTGCTGCTGACGCCGTTCGAGCTCCGGCACATCGGCGAGCGTGATCTGGGCCTGCCGTCGGGGACGTTCGCGTGGACCGGTCCGTTCGCGCCCGAAGCCGACGCGGACTGGCGGGTGTTCCAGTCGGGCGGCATGAACGAGCGGGAGTACTGGGCGCTGCGGGCGCAGGAGTTCGCCGACCTGACGGGCGAGGAGCCCACCATGAAGGCGCTGTGCGCCCACCTGTACTCGGGCACGGAGGACGAGCTCCTGCGGCCGGGCGCGCGGGCCCTGATGGCGGACGCGAAGGCGGCGGGCATCCCCGTCGGGGCGCTGACGAACGACCTCACGTCGTTCCATGACGAAGCGTGGCTGGCGCGGATGTCGATCCTGCGGGACTTCGACGTGCTGGTGGACGGCCGCACCGAGGGCGTGTACAAGCCCGATCCGGCGATGTACCGCATCATTCTCGAGCGCATGGACATCCCAGCCGAGGGCACGGTCTTCCTCGACGACCAGCCGGTCAACCTGGCCGGCGCGGAGGCGGTCGGGATGACTCCGGTGCACCTGGACCCCGTCGATCCGGAGCCAGGGTTTAGGTTGTGTCGCGAACTGTTAGGACTTCCACAGGAGTAGCCCATGCGCGTCGCCGTCGTCGGTTCCGGTCCCTCAGGCGTGTACGCGGCTGACGCCCTCGTCTCCCAGGACGATGTGCCGGTCGAGGTCGACATCATCGACCGCCTGCCGGTGCCGTTCGGGCTGGTGCGCTATGGGGTGGCGCCCGACCACGTGAGCATCCGGTCGGTCCGCGACACGCTCGACAAGGTGCTCGACAAGCCGGGAGTCCGATTCCTCGGCAACGTCACCGTGGGCTCCGCCGAGGACGGCGCGGACGTCACGATGGCGGACCTGCACGCCTGCTACGACGCGGTGATCCTGTCCTACGGGGCGTCACGGGACCGGCGCCTGGGCATCCCGGGGGAGGATCTCGACGGCAGCGTGGCGGCCACCGACTTCGTGGCCTGGTACTGCGGGCACCCGGACGCCGATCGCGCGACGTTCGAGCGCCTGCTGCCGACGGCCACCAGTGCGGTCGTGGTGGGGGTCGGCAACGTCGCGGTGGACGTCACCCGCGTGCTCGCCAAGACGGTGGGCGAGTTGGACCACACCGACATGCCCCAGTACGTCTTCGACACGCTGGCCCGGTCGCACATCACCGACGTGTACCTGCTGGGCCGTCGTGGGCCCGCACAGGCCGCCTGGACGACCAAGGAGCTCAAGGAGCTCGGCGAACTGGTCGACGCAGACGTGCTGATCCGCCCGGAGGACGTCGAGCTGGACGAGGGCAGTGCCGCGCTCGCCGCGTCCGAGCGCGCCGTCGGCCGCAACGTCGACGTGGTCAAGGCCTGGGCTGAGCGGGAGCCGGCGGGCAAGCCTCGGCGCATCCACGTGCGGTTCCTGTCCCGCCCGGTGGAACTGCGCGGCGATGACCGCGTGCGGACCGTGGTGGTCGAGCGGACCCGCCTGACAGCTGACGGCAAGGCCGAGGGCACCGGGGAGACCGAGGAGATCGCGGCCGACCTGGTGGTGCGGTCCGTCGGCTACCGGGGTACGGCGCTGGACGATGTGCCCTTCGACAGCGGCCGGAACGTGATCCCGCACGTCGATGGCCGGGTCGAGCGCGACGGCGTGCAGGTGCCGGGCGTGTACGTGGCCGGCTGGATCAAGCGGGGGCCGACCGGGATCATCGGAACGAACAAGAAGGACGCCGTGCAGACGGTCACCTCGCTGCTCTCGGACGCAGCGGCCGGCACCCTGCCGACGCCGACGAATCCCGGGGGTTTCGACGCCCTGCTGGCCGACCGCGGTGTTTCCGTGGTCAGTACGGCAGGCTGGCGGTCGATCGACGCGGCCGAGCGGGCGCTGGGCGCGGTTCAGGGCCGGGAGCGCACCACCATCCACCAGCGCGACGACCTGCTCGGCGCCGCCCAGGCCTAGCCCCGATGCTGCGGCACTCGTGGCTGGACATTTCGGACAGAACCCAGCCACGAGTGCCGCAGCATCGGAGGGTCAGCCCGGGATGACGTCGGCGACGACCCAGGACTGGACCGGCAGCGGCTCCTTGCCGCAGGACTCCGCCCGCAGCACGTCGTCGGTGACTCGTCGAACGCTGGCCAGCCACGTGCGCCCGTCCCGGTGCCGGATCAGCACGGGCACGTCGCCCTCAGGTGCACGCCAGTCGGCCGGCACGGTCACCGGCCCGGACTCCGCCATCAGGTAGGCGCTCACGTCGTCCTCGCCGTCCACGTCGGCCAGTCGACGGACGGCGACATCGGCGGCCTGCAGCGGCGGCGGGAAGCAGGTGCGACCCCGAAGGCGGGACGGCAGCAGCCGACCGTCGGTGAGCCGGGCGAGCACCTCGACGCCCTCGTCGAGCGAGCACCGACCGTGCACCGCGCCGGAGGGCAGTGACAGGCTCACCGGCGCGAATCGGTGACCGCCGATATGGCTGCACTCCCACACCCGGTCGCGCAGGCCCGCGGGCGCGCGGTCGAGCAGGTGCGCGAGCAGCGCCCGCCCGTGGACAGCGCAGCAGGCGTCCCGCCGGCTGTGCGTGCAGACGAAGAGGGCTGGCTGGATCGACGCCGCACCGATTCCCGCGACTCTCCCAGCCGCCAGCTCGAGCGGGTCCCAGTCGGCGAGGTCCGCCAGGTCCGCGACGACCGTCTCGTGGAGCGCCAGGTCCCCCGGCGTGCTCCGCGCGACGAAGACGTGATGCCCCTCCGCAGCCGCCCGCTCCTCGCGATCGGGCCGACGGGCCAGCAGGACGCCGGCTCCCGCATCCTTCATCGTGCGCAGTGCCGCCTTGGCCCGGTCGGGGAGCCGACTCTCGACCAGCACATCCCGCCCCCACGGGCCGTTCTGCTCGACGATGACCCAGACGCCCGCTACCGGAGCGGTCCCGGCCAGCGGCTCGCCGACGGCCGCCGACTGCAGCGAGCACGGCGTCCCGACGGTCACAGGCTGCCGCCGAGGCCGGAGATCGGCGCGGTCGGGGGAGTACCGGTGCCATCGCGTCGCGGATCGACGTCGGGCAGCGGCACGGCGACCCCGGATGCGGTGGCGGCTCGAGCCGGGCCCCTGCCCACCCACGCGAGGGTGAGGCAGTCCTCGCCGGATCGGAACTTGTGGCAGCGGACCCCGCCGGTGGCGCGGCCCTTGCCGGGGTACTCGGACAGCGGCGTGACCTTGACCGTGCCTGGCTCCGTACCCGGCAGGGCCGACGCGGAGCCGGCGATGGTGGTGACCACGGCGTCATCGCCGGGCCGCAGGGTCGTCGCGAACACGACCTCGGCTCCCGCCGCGAGCTTGATCCCGGCCATCCCGCCGGCGGCTCGACCCTGGGGGCGGACGGCCGAGGCAGGGAACCGCAGCAGCTGGCCGTCGCTGGAGACGAGGACGAACTCCGATCCCTCGGCGTCGGCCTCCGGCAGCCGGCAGGCGCCCACCACGCGGTCGCCGTCGTCGAGCCGGATGACCTCCCACGAGTCCTTGTTCTGCGGCGCCTCGGGCAGCACCCGCTTGACGATGCCGCTGGCCGTCGCCAGCGCCAGTCCGCCCTGGTCGTCGAGCGTGGTCAGGCCGAGCGGGGACTCGCCCGCGGGCAGGTCGACGAAGGCCCCCAGGGGCGCGCCTGCGGACAGTGATGGGACCCCGGCCACCGGGGGCAGCGCCGGCAGGTCGACCGCACGCATGCGCAGCACCCGTCCCGCGCTCGTGACGATCCCGAACTCGCCTCGAGTGGTGGCCGGGACGGCGCTGATGATCACGTCATGCGTGCCGCGCTGGTCGTGGCCCGCCTCGCCCTCAGCATGCGTGTCCGACGTGCGGGCGAGCAGTCCGGTGCTGGAGAGCAGCACGACGCACGGCTCGTCATGCACCTCGAGCGGGACAGCCGCGATCGGCTGGGCGGCGGAGGCCTCCATCAGCAGCGTGCGTCGTGGCGTCGCGTGCGCCTGCGCCACCTGGGCGATCTCGTCGGAGACGGTGGCCCGCAGCACGGACTCGTCCTCGAGGATGAGGGTGAGCGCCTCGATCTCGCGCTTCAGGTCGTCGCCCTCCTTCTCCAGCTCGATCCGGGAGAACTTCGTGAGCCGGCGCAGTGGCATGTCGAGGATGTACGTGGCCTGGGCGTCCGACAGGTCGAACACCGCGATCAGTCGATCCCGGGCGCTCCCCGCGTCGTCCGACTCGCGGATCAGCTGGATCACCTCGTCGATGTCGAGGATCGCGATCAGCAGTCCCTCGACGAGATGCAGCCGGGCCTGTGCCTTCGAACGACGGAAGGCGCTGCGTCGCCGCACGACCTCGAGTCGGTGCTCGAGCCAGACTCGCAGCAGCGTCAGCAGGCCCAGGGTCTGCGGCTGCCCGTCGACGAGGGCCACGGCGTTGATGTTGACCGTGTCCTCCATCGGCGTCATCTTGAACAGGTGCTCGAGGACCGCCTCGGGGTGGAAGCCGTTCTTGATCTCGATCACCAGCCGCAGGCCGCTGTCGCCGTCCGTGAGGTCCACGACGTCCGAGATGCCCTGCAGCTTCTTCGCCTGGACGAGATCCTTGATGCGGTCGATCACCCGCTCCGGGCCGACGTTGTACGGCAGCTCGGTGACCACGATGCCGCGCTTGCGCGGGGTGACCTGCTCGATCCGCGTCCGGGCCCGCACGCGGAAGCTGCCGCGTCCCGACTCGTAGGCCTCGCGGATGCCGTCGAGTCCGGTGATGACGCCGCCGCCGGGCAGGTCGGGTCCGGGGATGAGGGTCATGATCTCGTCGAGGCTCGCGTCCGGCCGGGCGAGCAGGTGCCGGGCCCCGTTGAGCACCTCGCCGAGGTTGTGCGGCACCAGAGTGGTGGCCATGCCGACCGCGATGCCGGACGCGCCGTTGACGAGCAGGTTCGGGATCGCCGCGGGCAGGACCTGGGGCTCCGTCTCCCGGCCGTCGTAGTTGGGGGCGAAGTCGACGACGTCCTCGTCGAGGCCGTTGGTCATGTCGATGGCCGGCGGAGCCAGCCGAGCCTCCGTGTAGCGCATGGCGGCGGGACCGTCGTCCAGCGAGCCGAAGTTGCCGTGGCCGTCGACCATCGGCAGCCGCAGCGTGAACGGCTGGGCCATCCGGACCAGGGCGTCGTAGATGGCCGAGTCGCCGTGCGGGTGCAGTCGGCCCATGACCTCGCCGACGACCCGGGCGCTCTTGACGTGGCCGCGATCCGGACGCAGCCCCATCTGGGCCATCTGGAACAGGATGCGGCGCTGGACCGGCTTCAGCCCGTCACGAGCGTCCGGCAGGGCCCGCGAGTAGATGACCGAGTAGGCGTACTCGAGGAACGAGCCTCGCATCTCCTGGGAGACGTCGACGTCGACGATGCGCCCGTGCGACGGCGGTTCCGAGCTGCGGGTGGTGCGGCGTGCCATGCGTTCCTCTCGTACGTTCAGCGGCGGGGAGTCGGCCGAGGCCGGTCGCTCACCGCATTGTGGTCCGTGACCGCACCAGGGGGCTTGCTCCGACACGGCCGATGGCGTCAGCGGCGAGCCGCTGGCCCTCGGCGACGGCCTGGGCGAGCGGGCGACCGGCGAGCCACGCGGGCAGGAAGCCGGCGGTGAAGGCGTCCCCTGCCCCGGTCGTGTCCACGACGTCCCGGTGGTGGGCCGGCTGGATCACCGTGCCGCTGGCATCCCGGGCCAGCACGCCGCGCGCCCCCACCTTGACGACCGCGCACGCGACCCGGTCGGCGAGCACCTCCAGGGCCTGGTGCGGGTCGTCCCGTCCGGTCAGCACCGAGGCCTCCGCCTCGTTGGCCATCAGCACGTCGAACCGGCTGATCAGGGACTCGAACAGCTCCAGGTTCGCGCGCAGCGGGGCGGCCGACGCCGGATCCAGGCTGCGGCTGGCCCCGACGGACACGGCGTGCTCGAGCACGGCCAGTCCTACGTGGCGCGTGGCCGGATTGAGCAGCGTGTAGCCCGACAGGTGGACGTGCGTGTCCGCGGTGATCAGGCCGGCGACCTGCTCGGCGGCCAGGTCCGCATTCGCCCCGGCGTCGGGGAACATGGTGCGCTCGCGACGACGATCCACGACGACCACCACCGTTCCGGTGGCACGCGTGCTGTGCTGAAGGTGCGCGTCGATGCGCAGATCGAGCAGGTGGCGACGGATGGTGGAGCCGAACGCATCATCTCCGACGCACCCCACCAGGGTCACCGCCTGACCGTCCACGGCCATCCACGCCGCCGTGTTCGCCGCCACGCCCCCCGGCTGGAGCGTCACCCTGGCCGGGGTGTCGCTGGCGTAGGCGATGTCGGAGTCGATCATGGCCGTGACGTCCATCATGACGTCGCCGACAAGGATGCAGCGGACGCTCACCCGAGTCTCAGTCGCTGGCCTGCGCCGACGCCACCGCGATGCGGGCCGCCAGTTCGGCGTTGCGGACGATGATCTGCTCGTTCACGATCAGGCTCGCGCCGTGCGTGGCCCGATGGAAGTGGTCGAGCAGGAACGGCGTGACGTCCTTGCCGGTGATGTTCCGGCTGTGGGCGGCCAGCAGGCCCTCCTGCAGCACGGCGTCATGCAGGTCCGGGTCGAGTTGCTGTGACTCGGGCAGCGGGTTGGCGACGACCAGCGCCGAGGGGATCGACAGCGACTCCCGGACCTCCATGATCGCTGCGACCTGCTCAGCCGAGTCGACGGACCAGTGCACCTCGTGGCCGGAGTCCGTCAGGTAGAACCCCGGGAAGCGGTGGGTGCCCACGGCGAGCACGCCGACGTTCAGAGTCTCCAGCCGCTCGAGGGTGGCGCCGACGTCCAGGATGGACTTGACCCCTGAGCACACCACCGTCACGGGCGTCATCGACAGGGTGTGCAGGTCCGCAGACTCGTCCCAGCTGTCCCGGGCCTCGCGATGCACGCCGCCGAGGCCGCCGGTGGCGAACACCCGGATGCCGGCGAGGTGCGCGATGTGGCTCGTGGCCGCCACCGTGGTGGCCCCGCACATCCCGCGGGCGATGAGGGACGCCACGTCACGGGTGCTCACCTTGACCACGTCGGGGCGGTTGGCCACCTGGTCGAGGGCGGTCTCGTCGAGGCCGATGTGGATGACCCCGTCGAGGATCGCGATGGTGGCCGGCACCGCCCCCCGCGAGCGGACGATGTCCTCGACCTCGGCCGCCACCCGCAGGTTCTCCGGGCGCGGCAGGCCGTGGCTGATGATGGTGGACTCCAGGGCCACCACCGCCTGCTGGCGGGCGAGGGCCTCCTCGACCTCCTGGGTCATCCGGATCAGGGACGGATCCAGTCGGGACAGGGTGCCGTGGGTGGTCGCAGTCACCCCATGACCCTACCCGCGCTGCGCCCCGCCCGGGGAAGGACCGGGTCGCCCCGAGAGCCAGTTCGGCACGAGAATGGGCGGGTGATCCCCCCGGCATACCCCGTGGAGTGGGAGGCCGACGTCCTGGTCCGCGACGGTCATCCGATCCACCTGCGGCCGATCACCCCGAGCGATGGCGACGCGCTCCGGGAGTTCCACGCCAGGCTCTCGGCGCGCACGGTCTACTTCCGGTTCTTCTCCGCCAAGCCGGTGCTGACCGACGCCGACGTGGCCCGGTTCACGCAGGTCGACCACGTCGACCGGGTGGCCCTCGTCGCCCTGGAGCACGACGAGCTGGTCGCGGTCGGGCGGTTCGATGCCGTGGGCGACGGCTCGGCGGAGGTCGCCTTCGTCGTGCGCGACGACATGCAGGGCCAGGGTCTGGGCTCGATCCTCCTGGAGCACCTCGCGGCGGCCGCTCGGGAGCGCGGGCTCACTCGATTCGTCGCCGAGGTCCTCCCGGACAACTCGCGCATGCTGGCCACCTTCCGGGAGGCGGGGTTCGAGGTGTCTCAGCGCCTCGAGGAGGACGTCATCGCGGTGGCCTTCGACCTCGAGCCCACCGCCCAGAGCCTGGCGGTGACCGAGGCGCGGGAGCACCGCGCGGAGGCTCGGTCGATGGCGGACATGCTGACTCCTGGGTCGGTGGCCGTCGTCGGCGCATCCCGTCATCCCGGGGGACTGGGGCACGCGCTGCTGGCGCATCTGGTGTCCGCGGGATTCACCGGACGGCTGGTGGCGGTGCACCCGGAGGTGGACCGCATCCTGGGCGTGCCATGCGTCCGGAGCCTGCGTGAGGTGGACGGTGGTGTCGACCTGGTGGTGGTCGTGGTCCCGGCGGACGGGGTGCCCGGTGTCGTCGCTGACGCCGCGGCTGTGGGGGCGCACGGGATCGTGGTGGTCTCGGGCGGCTTCGGCGACGTGGGCGAGGCGGGCCTGGCCGAGCAGGCCGCCCTGACGGCGACCGCACACCGGGCCGGGATGCGCGTGGTCGGCCCGAACGCGCTGGGACTGATCAACACCGATCCGGCAGTGCGCCTCAACGCCTCCCTCGTGCCGATGCTGCCGCCCCCGGGACGCGCCGGGTTCTTCTGCCAGTCCGGTGCCCTCGGCAGTTCGGTGCTGCGCCGCCTGGCCGACCGGGGCATCGGCGTGTCCACCTTCGTCTCCGCCGGCAACCGGGCGGATGTCTCGGGCAACGACCTGCTGCAGTTCTGGGAGGAGGACCCCGCCACCGAGACGGTCCTGCTCCACCTGGAGACGATCGGGAACGCCCGGAAGTTCGCCCGGCTCGTGCACCGGATCTCGCGACACAAGCCCGTGGTGATGGTGCGGGCCGGCGGCGCCCGCCAGCGGCATCCGCTGGGCCATGCGGTGACGCCCACCGCTTTGCCGCAGCGCGCGGTGGATCAGATCCTCGAGGACTGCGGCCTGGTCGTCGTCGAGGGCGTCGGGGAGCTGATCGACGTCGCGAGCGTCCTGCTGTCGCAGCCGCTCCCCACCGGCCCCAGGGTCGCCGTCATCAGCAACAGCGACGCACTGGCGGCCCTCGCCGAGAACGCACTCGCCGCCCGGGGCCTGGCGCCGACGCAGCCGTTCGCCAGCTTCGCCCGGGACACGCCACCCGAGGCCTACCGGAACGCGGTGAACGCGGCTGCTCATGACGCCGAGATCGGCGCGGTCCTGGTGATCCACGTGCCCGCCATCGAGCAGGAGTCCGACGCCGAGGTCAGGGCGACCCTGCGCGCGTGCGCGGGTTGCGAGTCCGCCACGCACGCCCCGGTGGTCGCGGTCATGGCCCCGGGACCAGCGGGTGACGTGCCGACGTTCGCGGATGTCGAGGAGGCGGCCCGGGCCCTCGCCCACGCGTGGTGGGTGTCGCGATGGCGAACCGATGATGCGCGTCGGTCGGCTGATCCGGGTTCTCCCTGGGAGGAGCCGCCGGTGCCGCTGCCGCCCGGCCCGAGGGTGAGCGGGGAGCAGGCCGTCGGTGTGCTGTGCAGCACCGGCGCCTGCGAGATCGTCATCGACGCCGACGCAGCTGGGGATGCCGGCTGCCAGATCTCGCTGATCGACGACCCGCTGTACGGCATGGTGATCACGGCCGGCCTGGATGACCCGGCCGCCAGGATCCTCGACGACCGGTCCTACCGTCTCGCCCCGGTCAGTCGGGCCGCGGCCCTGGACATGCTGGAGGCACTCACCACCGTCCGGTTGATCCACGACGAAGGCGGGCATCCCGAGGCCTTGCGGCGGCTGGCCAACCTGATCAGCGACGTCAGCCATCTGCATCTGCGGGCGCCCGGCGTGCGGGGGGCCGAACTGCGCAGGACCCGGCTGATCGAGGGCGATGCGGTGGCCGTGGGGGAGGTCACCGTGGAGGTGGGCGAACCGGTCGGGGAGGCGTGGCCGGCCGCGCGGCGGCTGTGATCCGAACTCGGCGGCCGCTCACTCGCCGCGGGTGGAACAATGCCCGCATGACCGAGTCCGCCACCGCCGCCCGACTGCGCTCCGACATCCAGAAGTCCGGCTACTACCCGGACCTGGTCGCCGACGCGCTCGAGACGGCGCTGGCGGGTGAGCCGCTGGCCTCCTATGTGGTGCACCACGAAGCCACTTTCGACCGCGACGAACTGCGTCGGCATGTCACCGTGCTGGCCCTGACGCCGACCCGCCTCATCGTCGGCCACACTGACGAGCACCCGGCGGATGACGTCAATCCGCTGCCCACCGCGACGGCATCGACGGAGGCGGTCCGGCTCGAGGGCGTGGACTCCGTGGTCGTGACCCGGGTGGTCACCAATCCCGCGCAGCACAAGCCCGGTGGCGCATCGTCCGAGGTCGTCCTCACGATCGGCTGGGGCGCGGTCAGCCGAATCGACCTCGAGCCGGCCACCTGCGGCGACCCTCAGTGCGAGGCGGACCACGGCTACACCGGCACCGCCAGCAACGACGACCTGTCGGTGCGAGTCTCCGAGGCCGCCGACGGCGCCCCGGTGGTGCGGCAGGTGCTGGCCTTCGCTGCTGCCCTGTCCGAGGCGACCGCGCACCGCACCCGCTGACCCCGTGACCACAGCACCTGCCGGCGGGGCATCCCTGTCCCTCGCGGATGTCACCCCTTCCGCCGCCGCGGCCGTCGGCGTGCCGGGCTTCACGGATCGGCTCGGCATCGGACCCCGGCGGCACGTGGTCGTCTGCCTGATCGACGGCCTCGGCTGGGAGGCGCTCCAGGCGCACGTGGACCTGGCCCCCACGCTGGCCGGCATGGGCGGTGGCGCGATCGACGCCGCCTTCCCGACCACCACACCGGTGGGGCTGGGCACGATCGGCACCGGCCTGCCACCCGGGGTGCACGGCCTGGTGGGCGGCGCCTTCGAGTTCCCTGAGACCGGCGAGGTGCTCAGCCCCCTGCAGTGGGGCAGTCATCCCACCCCGGTCGCCGTGCAGCCCGAGCCGACGGTGTTCGAGCAGGCGGCCCGCGCCGGAGTGACCGTGTCGACCGTCGCCCCCGGGGCCTACCGCGAATCGGGCCTCACCCGAGCCGTCCTGCGGGGCGGCGAGTACCGGCCGGCCGAGGACCTGGCCACCCGGCTGAGCATCGTCCGCTCCGTCCTGCGAGGCGACGGTCCGACCTTCACGTACGTCTACTGGCCCGAGCTCGACCGGGTCGGCCACGAGTCGGGCGTCGGCAGCGGCGAGTGGCGGCACTCGCTGGGCCGCGTGGAACGGCTGGTGCGCGGATTGGCGGAGAGCCTGGTCCCCGGCTCCGCCCTGGTGGTCACGGCCGACCACGGGATGGTGGACTGCCCGCCCGACGAGGCGGTCGCGATCGAGGCGGACCGGCGGCTGATGGCGGGCATCCGACGCGTGTCGGGTGAGCCGCGCGCCCGGCACCTGTACACCCTCCCCGGCGCGGCGCACGACGTGACGCAGGCGTGGGCCGAGGTGCTCGGCGATCGGGCCGTGGTCCTGCCCAGGGCCCGGCTCGTGGCCGACGGCTACTTCGGCGAGGTGGAGCCAGCGCTGGCGGACCGCATCGGCGACGTGATGGCCATCGCCCGCGGCCACACCCTGCTCGCGAGCACCGTCGACCCGGTGGTGTCGTCGCTGCTCGGACAGCATGGCGCTCTTACGCCGGCCGAGCTGCGGATCCCCGCGCTCGTGCACCGGGTGGACTGACGTCTGACAGGATGACCGGGTGGCGGAGCTGATCTTCTACGCAGGGACGATGGACTGCGGGAAGTCCACGCTGGCTCTGCAGACCGACTTCAACCACAGCTCGCGCGGCCGCGCCGGCGTGGTGTTCACCCGCCTGGACCGGGCCGGGGAGTCGGTGCTCTCCAGCCGACTCGGCCTCGAGGCCAAGCGCCGTCGAGGTCTCCGAGACCCTCGACATCCGGGCCTTCGTCGTCGAGCAGCTCTCCGCCGGTGAGCGCGTCGACTACCTGATCTGCGACGAGGCGCAGTTCTACACGGCCGCCCAGGTCGAGCAGCTGGCGATGATCGTGGACGACCTCGGGATCGACGTGTACGCCTTCGGCATCATGACCGACTTCCGCACGCGGCTGTTCCCGGGCTCCGCGCGGCTGGTCGAGCTGTCCGATCGCGTGCAGGTGCTGCAGGTCGAGGCGCTGTGCTGGTGCGGTTCTCGTGCGATCCACAATGCCCGCACCGTCGATGGGGCCATGGTGGTCGAGGGCAGCCAGGTGATGGTGGGGGATACGGCGGGCATGGACGAGTCAGCGGTGTCCTACGAGGTGCTGTGCCGCCACCACTACCGCACGCGCATGACAGCAGCACGCGCGAAGCGAGGCCACATGTCGGCCGATCCGCTGCCGTTCGGCACCTAGCCGGACGGTGGCCGGCAGGGTGTCAGTCGTCCTGCTTGGTGGCCCCGAACAGGATCTCGTCCCAGCTCGGCACGCTGGCCCGGCCCTTCTTGGCACGGGGCTTGGGCGCTGGCTTGGGCGCTGGCTTGGGAGCGGCGGCGGCCTTCTTCGCCGGTGCCGCCTTCTTCGCGGGCGTGGCCTTCTTGGCGGGTGTGGGCTTCTTCGCCGGCGCGGCCGCGGGGGCGATATCCGCCTCCTCGTGGTCGAGCAGGCTCGGGTGCGGCAGCGCGATGGTCTCCTCGGTGGCGGACGCGGCGGGGGCGGGCCCCTCGTCCTCGGGTGCCTCCTCGGCTTCCTCCGGCGCATCGGGAACGGCGACCAGCCGAGGTCGGGGCTCCGGCTCGCGGACGACCGGGACCTCGGAGACGAGGTCCAGCGCTTCAGCGATGTCGATTTCCGCGTCCGGGGCCGCGGGGCGGGCCCCCAGCAGCGCCCGTGCGTCGTCGTCGAGCGGGTGCAGGTTGCGGCCGCCGTGGTCGTACGTCCAACGGGCGAGGTGCGAGCCGTCACCATCGGTGTAGGCGGCCGTGACGATCCACTTGCCGTCCTCGCGCCGGTAGGCGTCCCAGGCGATGTCACCCGAGGAGGAGTCGGAGCCGATCGCTTCGTAGGCGGACTGCTGCAGCGTGGCTCCGCCGCCGGAGCGCCGGACCTCGACGGTCTGGGCTTGCTCGGCGATGAAGGAGCGCTCCGCGAGCAGGGGCTCGGCGTAGCGCATCACCTTGTCCAGGGGCCAGCCAAGCTCGGCAGCGATCACGTCCGGCGTCTCGCCGGCGCGCACGCGAGCCTGAACCTCCCGAGGGCTGAACGTCTGCAGGGCCTTCTCCAACTGCCGTGTCGGTCACTGATCGTGGGCACCTTACGCCCATCTCCGAAACTTAGCGCCTCCGCGTGCGGCGTGGATCGTTGCCGGCGGTTTGCGCGCGTCGTCACTCGAGCGTGTCGAGGATGCCGCCGGGCGTCGGGCCCGGTACCGGGTCGGTGTTCAGCGGGGTGGCGAGGGGCATCGCCTCGGGCGGATGTGCCGCACGCGCGAGGGTGCCCTGTCCCAGCAGGCTGACCGTGGCGCCGACCGCGGCGCTGACCGCCGGCAGGATGAACGAGACCGTCGTGCCGTACGTGTCGATGACCGCGCCGCCCAGCCAGGCCCCGCCGGAGAAGCCGAGGGCGAGTCCCGAGTTGCTCCACGTCAGGCCTTCGGTGAGCAGGCGGGCGGGCACGAGCCGCTCGGTCAGCGAGAAGGTGGCGATCAGGGCGGGGGCGACCCCGGCGCCCGCGATGAACGTGGTCAGGGCCAGCAGCGGGACGGTGTGCACGAAGGGGGCCGGGATGAGCACGACGGTGAGGATGGCGGTCAGCAGCAGGACCTGACGGGGGAGGGCCATCCGGACCCGTCGGGCACCGAAGACCAGCCCGGCGACCATGGAGCCGAACGCCCACAGGGCGAGGATCCAGCCGGCCGCCTCCGGCTGTCCGGCCTGGGCGGTGAAGGCCACGACGGACACCTCGTACGTCCCGAACACCCCGCCGACCCCGAGGGCGACCACGAAGAGCGTGGGCATCCCGGGCTGCCCCAGCGCGCCGCCGCGCCGCTCCTTCGTGCCGTGCGCAGGGCGGGCATGGGGTGGTGGCTGGGTCGAGCGCTGCGCGCTGAGCAGCAGCGCCCCGACCACCGCGAGCACCGCCGCCACGAAGAGGGGAAGGGGCAGCGAGAGTTGGATCGCCAGGTAGGCGGTGATCAGCGGGCCGATGCTGAAGATCAGCTCGTCGATGATGCTCTCGACCGCGAACGCGCTGCGGAGCTGGTCGCTGTCCTGCGCCGCGTGCGCCCAGCGGGCCCGCACCATCGACCCGATGGACGGTTGAGCTGCGCCCGCGACGGCCGCGAGCAGCGCCTGGACGATCAGGGGCACGCCTGAGACGACGGAGACAGTGAAGCCCACGAGGGCGGCACCGTGCACGACTGCGAGCCACGGGAGGGTGCGGTCCTGCCCGATGCGATCCGCCCATCGGGAGGTGGCGATGGCACCGAAGGCCGCCGCCACCTGGAAGCAGGCCGACAGGGCACCGGCGAGGGCGTAGGACCCGGTCGTCGTGCTGACGAGCAGCACGATGCCCAGTCCGAGCATCGCGATCGGCAGGCGGGCCACCAGCCCGGTCACCGAGAAGCGCCACGACCCGGGCAGCTGGTAGGCGCGTCGGTAGGTGGTCAGCACGAAGGGGACGCTATCGCCGCGCGGATCGGCGGGCGAGAGAGGATGGGTGCATGACGGACACCCGCACCCTCGCCGACCTGCTTGCCGTGCACGACCTGGCCCCCCTGGCGTGGCGGGCGGCCGCGGCGGCCGGCGCCTTCCTGCGCGACGAGCGTCCCGAGAGCCTGGTGATCGACACCAAGAGCACGCCGACCGACGTCGTGTCGAGGATGGACCGGGATGCTGAGGCGATGCTGGTGGAGGCGCTCCTCGGCGATCGGCCGGACGACGGGTTCCTGGGGGAGGAGGGTGGCCCCCGGCCCGGGACGTCGGGCGTGCGGTGGGTCGTCGATCCGTTGGACGGCACGGTGAACTACCTGTTCGGGCTGCCGATGTGGGGGGTCTCCATCGCCGCCGAGATCGACGGGGTCGTGGAGGTCGGCGTGGTGGCCACCCCCGCGTTCGGAGAGGGCTACCTGGCCGTGCGGGGCGAAGGAGCCTGGCTGGTCCGCGAGGGCGAGGCCCGCCGGCTCTCGGGCAGTTCGTGCAGTGCCCTCTCCCAGGCCTTGGTGACGACGGGCTTCGGCTACGCGGCGGAGGTGCGCCGGGCCCAGTCCGAGGTGGTCACCGGCCTCATCACCCAGGTGCGCGACGTTCGACGCATGGGCGCCGCGGTCGTGGACTTCTGCTGGCTGGCCCAGGGGCGCGTCGACGCGTACTACGAGAAGGGGCTGAACGACTGGGACATGGCCGCCGGCGCCCTGGTGGCCTCGGAGTCCGGCATGGTGGTGACGGGCCTGCGGGACGCCGACTTCTCGGAGTTCGTGCTGGCCTCGGCACCGGGCATCGCAGGGGATCTGCAGGCTGCGCTCGTCGCGCTCAACGCCGACGGCGCCTAGCGAGTCCTCGGTCGGCCGCTCGGTCAGCCGATGCGGCGCAGTTCGGCGTTGTACCAGTGGGTGTTGCGGACGTAGACGGCCACGGCATCGGCGAACGCGCCCTCCTCGATGACGTCCGGAGTGATGACGGCCGGGACGCCGAGCGCCCGAGCGCGTGGCGGGACCACCTTGTCGTTGCCGACGACCGCACCGGCGCCGACCAGGGCGTTCGGGCCGATGACGGCCCGGTGGAGCACGACCGAGCCGGACCCGACGAGCGAGTCGTCCTCGACGGTGCAGCCCTCGAGATGGACGTTGTGCCCGATCACGCAGCGGTCGCCGATCACGGTGTCGTGCTTCGAGGTGCAGTGCACGATGGTGCCGTCCTGCACGGACGTCTGGGCGCCAACGACGATCCGGCCATGGTCCCCGCGTAGGACGGCGGTGGGCCAGACGCTGGACTCCGGCCCGATGGTGACGTCGCCGATGAGCACGGCATCGGGGTGGACGAAGGCGGACGGGTGGATCGTGGGTGTGCGTTCTCCCAGGGCGTAGAGCGGCATGTCGCCATCCTCTAACGCCGGGGCGGTGGTGTCATGGGGTCCGACCGGATACCCCGTCGCGAGGCGCGATGTGTCATGAGGCACAATCTGCGCGCACACCCGTGGCGCGGGAATGATGAAGCCTCCCGTGGTGTTGGGTGGCACGACTGGCAGGAACAGCAGGAACCGCTGGGACAGCACGGCCAGCAGGGAAGCGGCAGGCAACCACGCCGTCAGACGGACGGCAACGAAGGGCGAGAAGATGGCAACCGACTACGACGCGCCTCGCAAGACCGATGAGGAGCTCGCAGAGGACAGCCTCGAGGAGCTGAAGGCGCGCCGCGCCGACAAGGCGGCGTCCGCGGTGGACGTCGATGAGGCAGACCTGGCGGAGAGCCTGGAGCTGCCGGGTGCGGACCTGTCCGACGAGAGCCTGACGGTGCGGGTGCTCCCGCGCCAGTCCGACGAGTTCACCTGCAGTTCATGCTTCCTGGTGCAGCACCGCAGCCAGCTGGACCACGAGGGCAAGTACGGGCCGGTGTGTACCGAGTGCGCGTAGCGCGCGAGCAATCAGCCCGAGTGCGCGTAGCGGGTCAGGCCTGCTTCTCGCCCATCCGCTGCACCGCGCGGTAGATCGCGATCTCCGCGATGGCCGTGGTCGTGGTGATGACCGCGGTCCACATGAAGGCGCGCAGCAGCGGGGTGCGCGGATCGCGGGCGTCGGGTGCCGGGCGTCCGGTAGCGCGCGTGTAGGCGGTGCCGACGACCTTGCGCACGACCATGGTGCCGAGGATCGCGGCCACGGGGGCGATCAGGTGGACCATCGGGTTGACGTCGATCTCCTCGTCGACCATGGGCTCGATGTCCGTGCTGTCGCTCATTCGTCCTCCAGTGCCGGGGCGTCGGTTCGCCCCATCGTTGCAGCAAGGGCCTGGGTGACGCGAGTGGGGTTGCGGCTGCTGAACAACCAGGCCGGGTGCGGGTCAGCCTCGTCGCGCAGGGTCACCAAGACTGCGCCGCGCGCTGACCACGACCTCAGCGCGGTGTATAGCCGGGCGTCGCTGCCCGGTCCGCGCAGCCGCGCGATCTCGGCGGCGTCGACCTGCTGGACCACGTCGACGCTGGCCAGCGGCAGGGTCGCGGGGCCGACGGTGAGCTCCGAATCGGTGACCGTGATGACGAGGGAGGTCACCCGCATGACGACCACCACGACTGCCCCGCCGATGAGCCCGACGGCCCAGCCTGCTGCCGCGCCGAGGGCGGCGCCGTACGCGACCGCGACCATCATGACCACCCCGAGCGGGAGCAGCCACGCCCACCACAACGGGAGGAGCCGCTCGCGGTACGCGAAGGGGGAGTCCACGGGGCAAGCCTGACATGACGGGATGGTCGAGGGACGAGGCGGTCGCGGCGATCCCGGTAGGGTCCCCCACGTGGCCGCCAACGATTCCGCATCCGTGGGTGGGAACCGCCCGCGCAAGGCGCTGCCGACGGCGCCCCCTCCCGATGCCGTGGTGCCGATGCGCTCGGTCAACGCCCCTGCGCCGGGCCAGGACATTCCCTCGCACTACCGCTGGTGCTTCGGCTGCGGAGTGGAGCATCCGACCGGACTGCACATGCAGATCACTGCGGGCGAGGGCCTGACGGTGTCCGGGGTGTTCACCGCTACCGAGCACCATCAGGGCGCCCCCGGACTGGCGCACGGCGGGCTGCTGTCCGCGGCGTTGGACGAGATCCTCGGCTCCCTGAACTGGCTGCTCGCCGGCCCTGCGGTCACGGCCCGCCTCGAGACGGACTTCCGCCGGCCGGTTCCCGTCGGCACGCGGCTGTACGTCGAGGCAGAGGTCGTCGGGGTGAAGGGGCGCAAGGTCTTCACCCGCGCCGTCGGCCGGCTCAACGCCGACGACGGACCGGTCGCCGTGTCGGCGGCGGCGCTGTTCATCCAGGTGCCGCTCCAGCACTTCGTCGACCACGGCACGGCCGAGCACGTGCGTCAGGCGATCGTCGACCGCGCGAGCGGCGGCCCGGCGTGGCGCCCCGAGGGCGAGGAGCACACGGTGGAGGTGAACCCGTGACGCAGGTGCTGGTGACCCGCCTCGACGAGGGGCTGCCACTCCCGGCGTACGAGCATCCGGGCGACGCCGGCCTTGATCTGCGTGCCCGCGAACGCGTCACCCTGGCGCCGGGGGAGCGCGCCCTGGTGCCGACCGGCATCGCGATCGCCCTGCCGGCGGGATTCGTCGCGCTGGTGTGCCCCCGGTCCGGGCTGGCCCTGCGCAAGGGGATCGGGGTGGTCAACGGTCCCGGCGTCGTCGATGCCGGCTACCGCGGCGAGATCGGCGTCATCCTCGTCAACCACGATCGGCAGGAGCCGGTGACCCTCGAGCGCGGCGACCGCATCGCACAGCTGGTCGTCCAGCGCGTGGAGCGAGCCGAGCTCGTCGAGGTGAGTGAGCTGCCCGGTTCGCACCGGGGTGGCGGCGGGTTCGGCTCCACCGGGGGCCACGCGTCCTGAGCCGGCCGGGCGGCCATGTACGGTAACGGACTGGTAACGCCGACCGGCGTGTGCGGAGGATGAACCTGTGGATGCACGAGCGAACGGCCCCTGGGATGTCACGGAGGTCGAGGGCGACGGCGTGGAGCGCCTCGATCTCGGGGCCCTGCGCGTCACCCCGACCGAGGGGATCGACGTCCAGGTGCAGGTGGACGAGGCGAGCGGCCAGGTGGCCCAGCTCTCCTTCACCCGCAAGGGCGCCGCAGTGCAGGTGCAGCCGTACGCCGCGCCGCGCAGCGGGGGCCTGTGGGACGACGTGCGCGGACAGATCAAGTCATCGATCAACTCCAACGGCGGGCTGGTCGAGGATGCCGAGGGTCCGTTCGGGACCGAGTTGCGTGCCCAGGTGCCCGCGGACGGCGGCGGCAACCTGCAGCCCGCGCGGTTCTGCGGGATCGAGGGTCCGCGGTGGTTCCTTCGTGCGGTGTTCCTCGGTGCGGCGGCCCGACCGGGTCCGGATGCCGAAGCCCTCGAGGCGATGATCCGCCGGCTGGTCGTGGTGCGCGGGGGTGAGGCGATGCCGGTGGGGGCGCCGATCCCGCTGGCCGTGCCGCAGCAGCAGGCGCCGGAGGGCGACTCCGGCCCGGCCCCGTTGTCCCCGTTCGAGCGCGGACCCGAGATCACTGAGACGAGATAACCTGACATGGTGTCGATCACTGAGGACTCCAAGCGTCAGGGCGGTCTCTGGACCCGGCTGACCCGCTCGCGGGCCGAGGTCGAGGCGCAGGAGTTGCGCGAGCAGGTGCGCGATGCGCAGGATCCGGACCTGACCCCGATCGATGCGTGCACGCCGGGCGCCACCGTCACGATTCGCGGGATGGTCCGCAGCGTGACGCTGCAGCCCAAGGCGACGGCCCCCGCCCTCGAGGTGGACCTGTACGACGGTTCCGGGTCGGTCTCCGTGGTGTGGCTCGGGCGTCGCAGCATCCCGGGCATCGAGCCTGGGCGGACGATGGTGGTGTGCGGGCGGCTGACCTGCAACACCGAGAATCCGACGATCTTCAACCCGAAGTACGAACTGAAGCCCTCCGCCGAATGACGGACGCGGACCGGTCCGGCGAGGAGCAGCCTCCCGCCGAGAACGGCGCTCCCGGCGAGGAGCTCGAGACCGCGGCGGACGTGCGCCAGGAGGCGCTGATCCTCGAGCGCGCCATCGGGGGCTGGCGCGGGATCATCGACTCGGGCCTGCCCACCGCCGTGTTCGTCATCGCCTACGTGGTCACGTCCGGCCAGCTGATGCCGTCGCTGATCGCGGCGGTCTCGGCTGGCGCCCTCATCGCCATCTGGCGGCTGATCCGGCGCGAGACGCTGATGCAGGTGGCCGCCGGCTTCGTCGGCCTGCTGTTCTCCGCATGGTTCGCGTCGCGCACGCAGAACGCCAGCGACGTGTACCTCCCGGGGATGCTCACCAACCTCGGCTACGGCACGGCGTTCCTGATCTCGATCCTCGTCCGCTGGCCTCTCATCGGCGTCGCCATGGGCTTCCTCACGGGTGACGGCACCACCTGGCGGCAGGATCCGGCGCTGCGCCGGGTCTACGCGGCGGCGTCCTGGATCTGGGTGGGCCTGTTCTACAGCCGGCTGATCATCCAGACCCCGATGTACCTCGCCGGCTGGGTCGAGGTGCAGGGCGTCGTCAAGATCGTCATGGGCTACCCGCTGTTCATCGCGGCGGCCTACTTCACCTATCTGGTGCTGCGTCCGGTGTTCGAGCGCAAGCGGCGTGAGCGCGAGGCCGCGGCCGGGGGAGACGCGACGCCCGAGGCCTAGGCGTGCCCCAGCATCCGCTGGAGCTCGCCCTCCTGCTCGGGTGAGGCCACGAACAGCAGCTCGTCGCCCGTGTCCAGGGGATCGTCGGGTGACGGGGTGAGCACCCGCGGGCCGCGCACGATCGCGACCAGAGCCGTGTCGAGCGGCCAGCGCTGGTCGCCGACCCGCTGACCGACCACAGGGCTGTCGGACGACAGGGTGATCTCGACGAGGTTGGCGTCGCCCTGACGGAAGGTGAACAGGCGGACGAGGTCGCCGACCGAGACCGCCTCCTCGACGAGCGCGGAGAGCATGCGTGGGGTGGACACCGCCACGTCGACGCCCCAGGACTCGTCGAACATCCACTCGTTCTTGGGGTGGTTCACCCGGGCGACCACGCGGGGGACGCCGTACTCCGTCTTGGCGAGCAGCGAGACCACGAGGTTGACCTTGTCGTCACCGGTCGCCGCGACGACGACCTGGCAGTGGGAGAGCATCGCCTCGTCGAGCGAGGAGATCTCGCAGGCGTCGGCGAGCAGGGTGTCGGCACCCTCGACCACGCCGGGGCGGGCGAGCTGCGCGTCGCTGTCGATGAGCAGCACCTGATGGCCGTTGGAGACGAGCTCACGAGCGATCGAACGGCCGACCTTGCCGGCCCCCGCGATGGCGATCCGCATCAGTCCTCCTCAGGCCCGTGCTCGAAGATCCGCTCGACGCGGTCGCGGTTCTCGTCGCCGAACAGGGCGTGCACGAGGTCGCCGTCCTGCAGGACGCTCTCGGAGTCGGGGATCATGGCCTGTCCGTAGCGGGTGATGAAGGCGATCCGCGCACCCGAGGCCTCCTCGAGGGCGGTCGTGCGCTTGCCCATCCAGTCGACGCCCAGGTGCACCTCGGCGAGGGTGACGGAACCGCTCGGGTCGCGGTACTCCTCCTCGGCGCCCAGCGGCAGGATCCGGCGCATGATCTGCCCGGTCGTCCAGGACACCGTGGCGACAGTCGGGATGCCGAGGCGCTGGTAGATCTCGGCCCGGCGCGGGTCGTAGATGCGGGCGACGACCTGCTCGACTCCGTAGGTCTCGCGGGCGACACGGGCGGCGAGGATGTTGCTGTTGTCGCCGCTGCTGACGGCCGCGAAGGCGTGCGCGCGGGCGATGCCGGCGGTCTCGAGGGTCTCGCGGTCGAAGCCCACGCCGGTGACGGTCTGCCCGGTGAAGTCGGGGTTCAGGCTGCGGAAGGCCTCCGGATCGCGGTCGACGATGGCGACCGAATGACCCAGATGATCGAGCTCGTGGGCGAGGAGCGTCCCGACGCGACCGCAGCCGAGAATCACGATGTGCACGGTCGAACGCTACACGTCCCGCGGGTGGAACGATGCCCGCGCTGCCGGGGGTAGGCTCACGCATCGTGCCGGTCTCGGACGTACTCAAGCGGGTCTTCGTCGGCCGCGCCCTCCACAGCGAGCGGCTCCACGAGACGGAGCTCCCCAAGCGGATCGCCCTTCCCGTTTTCGCCAGCGACGCGCTGTCGTCGAACGCCTATGCGACGCAGGAGATCCTGCTCGTGCTGTCCCTCGGCGGATTCGCGCTCTACTCGTACGGGCCCTGGATCGCGCTCGGCGTCGCGATCGTCTACTTCACCGTCATCGCGTCCTACCGGCAGAACGTGCACGCCTACCCCAGCGGGGGCGGCGACTACGAGGTGGTCTCGGCGAACCTCGGCCCCAACTGGGGCGTGTTCGTGGCAAGCGCCCTGCTCATCGACTACGTGCTGACGGTCGCGGTGTCGATCTCTGCGGCCGTGGCGAACCTGGGGTCGATCATCCCGTTCGTCAGCGAGCACAACGTGTGGTTCGCGGTGGGCTTCATCATCATCATCACGGTGCTCAACCTGCGGGGCGTCAAGGAGTCGGGGGCGTTCTTCGCCATCCCGGTCTACTTCTTCATCATCTCGATCTTCGCGATGATCGGCTGGGCGGCGATCGAGATGTTCGTGCTCGGGGAGGACCTGCTCGCCGAGAGCGCGAACTGGGAGATCGTCGCCGAGAACACGTTCACTGGCGCGGCACTGATGTTCCTCGTCGCCCGGGCCTTCTCCTCGGGCACCACGGCCCTCACCGGTATCGAGGCGGTCGCGAACGGCGTGCCGGCGTTCCGGAAGCCCAAGTCCAAGAATGCGGCCACCACGCTCCTTCTGCTTGGCCTGATCTCGATGAGCATGTTCGCGGGCATCACCTGGCTGGCGCTGAAGACCCAGGTCAAGGTCGCCCAGTACGACTTCGACCTGATCGGCCTGCCCGAGGGCCAGCCGCAGAAGACGGTGATCGTCCAAATCGCGGACGCGGTGTTCCACCGCTCACCGATCCCGGTGCTCGTCGTGGCCATCGCGACCGCGACGATCCTGGCCCTCGCAGCGAACACCGCCTTCAACGGCTTCCCGGTGATGGGCTCGGTGCTGGCCAAGGACGGCTACCTGCCGCGCCAGCTCCACACGCGTGGCGATCGGCTGGCGTTCAGCAACGGCATCCTCACCCTCGCGGGTCTGGCCGCCCTGCTTGTGATCATCTACCAGGCGGACGTCAGCAGCCTGATCCAGCTGTACATCATCGGCGTGTTCGTCTCGTTCACGCTGAGCCAGATGGGCATGGTCCGACACTGGAACCGGCACCTGCGCGAGGAGACGAATCCGCGGGCGCGCAGCAAGATGATCCGCTCGCGGTTGGTGAACTCGTTCGGGCTGCTGATGACCGGATCGGTGCTGATCATCGTGCTGGTCACGAAGTTCACCAAGGGCGCCTGGATCGTCGTGGTGGCGATCCCGGTGATCTACCTGATCATGAAGGCCATCCACCGCCACTACGAGAAGGTGCGCACGGAGATGATGACCTTCGGCGACGCCAAGGTCACCCTGCCCGCTCGCGTGCACGTGATCGTGCTCGTCTCCAAGGTGCACAAGCCGACCCTGCGCGCGCTCTCCTACGCGCGCGCGTCACGGCCGACGGTGCTCGAGGCGGTGACCGTCGACGTCGATCCCGAGGACACCGCGACCCTCCGGCGGGAGTGGGAGCGGCAGGCCATCCCGGTGACCCTCAAGGTGCTGGCGTCGCCCTACCGCGAGATCACCCGGCCGGTCTTGGACTACGTGCACCGGCTGCGTGAGGAGCATCCCCAGGATCTCGTCACGGTGTTCATCCCCGAGTACGTCGTCGGCCACTGGTGGGAGCAGCTGCTCCACAACCAGTCCGCGCTGCGCCTCAAGAGCCGACTGCTCTTCACGCCGGGCGTGATGGTCACCAGCGTGCCGTACCAGCTCGAGTCGATCGAGACCGTCATCGACCGGGACGTGTGACCGTGACCGAGGCCGGTCTCGTCGTCGGTGACGAGCGGATCGTCGAGATCGGGCCGATCGCCCACGGTGGGCACTTCATCGCCCACTCCGACGGCCGGACCCTCTTCGTCCGCCATGCCCTGCCGGGTGAGCAGGTGCGCGTGATCGTCACCGAGGTGTCGAAGAAGATCGTGCGCGCCGATGCGGTGGAGGTGCTGTCCGCCTCACCTGATCGCGTCGCGCCGCCGTGTCCGTGGGCCGGTCCCGGGCTGTGCGGTGGGTGCGACTTCCAGCACGTCTCGGTTTCTGGCTCAGCGCGCGCTCAAGGGCCAGGTGCTCCACGACGCGCTGCGCCGCTTCGGCGGGCTGTCGGAGGAAGAGCTCGCGGCCCTCGATCTCGAGGTGCGGGAGCTGCCCGGCCACCCCGACGGTCTGGGCTGGCGCTCGCGCATGACGTGGGCCACCGACGCGGCCGGCCATGTCGGCCTGCGTCGGCACCGCAGCCACGACGTCGTGCCCGGTCGATCGGTGCCTGATCGCGGCGGAGGATGTGGCCGTGCCCGGACCGCCCGCGCCCGGCAAGGTTGTGCGCGAGGTGCGCGGGCGCACGTGGCGGCTGGCGTCCGACGACTTCTGGCAGGTTCACCCAGCCCTCGCTGAGGCACTCGTCGACACCGTGCTGGAGTTCGGCGCCCCGAGGGCGGGGGAGACCTGGTGGGACCTGTACTCGGGTGCCGGCCTGTTCGCGGCGTTCCTGGGGGAGTCCGTGGGGGCTGAGGGCTCGGTGCTGGCCGTCGAGGCGTCGCTGCCCGGGGTCAAGGCCGCCCGACGGGCGCTCCACGACCTGCCGCAGGTCGAGATCGAGCAGGCGGAGGTCTCCCGATGGCTGCCGACCGCGCCCGGGCGTCCCGAGGGTGTCGTCCTCGACCCACCTCGGGCCGGAGCCGGCCGCTCGGTACTCGAGGGCGTGGGGGAGCGGGCCCCCGATCGGATCGTCTACGTGGCCTGCGACCCGGTGGCCCTCGGCAGGGACGTGGCGCTGCTTCGGGACCTGGGATACCGCCTGGTAGCCGTTCGGGCGTTCGATGCGTTCCCGATGACGCACCATTTCGAGACGGTCGCCCACCTGGTGGCTATCGACCGGTAGCCATAACTGGACCGGTCACACGCCGTCCGGTTTGTCCATTCCGGGCGGGTTCCGGGCTACACTGACAGTGCCGGTGTGGGGTCGGTCGGTTACGTATGCCTGCAGGGGGCGGCGGGAAGGCGGTTGTCATGAAGTGGTTCCGGGGTCGGAACCGACGCGGCGGTGACCGCGGCGTGACCACTGTCGAGTACGGCCTCATCATCGCGGGCGTGGCGATCGTGGCGATTCCGGGGATCGTCTTGATCCAGAACTCGGGCACGGACACCTACAACGCCACCCTGGCGCGAACCAGGAGTCGGAGGGATCGCGGGTGGCAACCTGCCCGCCGCTCCATTCTCGGACACGTCGCTGGTCGGTCCGCCCGGGCGCCGCAGTCGTTCGTGGCAGAGCAGCGACGGAGCCGTCCAATTGAGCTGGTCGGCGCCCTTGACGATGGCGGCTCGGCAATCACGAATACTCGGTCCTGTGGACGGCAGTCCTGTGGCCAGCTGCCCGACTCCCGGCCACACGTCGTGCACGGTCGATCAATCTGTCCAACGGAACCGACTACCGTTCACGGTGACGGCTACCAACGTCGACGGACACCGGACGCTGCGAACGCCACGTGCGACACCGACCCCGGTCGGGGCCCCGTCGGCGCCGTCGGCGTTCGCGGCTTCGGCGGGCAGTGGGCAGGTGGCGTTGTCGTGGGGTGCGCCGGCCTCGTTGAATGGCAGCACGCTGACGGGGTACACGCTGACGATCACCGGCGCGGGGGCGCCGGGACCGCAGTCGTACGGCGCGGGGGCGACCTCGGACACGATCACCGGCTTGACGAACGGCGTCGCCTACTCCTTCAGCCTGGTCGCGAACAGCAGTGCGGGTGACAGCGCGGCCGCGACCGACAGTGCGACCCCGGTCGGGGCCCCGTCGGCGCCGTCGGCGTTCGCGGCTTCGGCGGGCAGTGGGCAGGTGGCGTTGTCGTGGGGTGCGCCGGCCTCGTTGAATGGCAGCACGCTGACGGGGTACACGCTGACGATCACCGGCGCGGGGGCGCCGGGACCGCAGTCGTACGGCGCGGGGGCGACCTCGGACACGATCACCGGCTTGACGAACGGCGTCGCCTACTCCTTCAGCCTGGTCGCGAACAGCAGTGCGGGTGACAGCGCGGCCGCGACCGACAGTGCGACCCCGGTCGGGGCCCCGTCGGCGCCGTCGGCGTTCGCGGCTTCGGCGGGCAGTGGGCAGGTGGCGTTGTCGTGGGGTGCGCCGGCCTCGTTGAATGGCAGCACGCTGACGGGGTACACGCTGACGATCACCGGCGCGGGGGCGCCGGGACCGCAGTCGTACGGCGCGGGGGCGACCTCGGACACGATCACCGGCTTGACGAACGGCGTCGCCTACTCCTTCAGCCTGGTCGCGAACAGCAGTGCGGGTGACAGCGCGGCCGCGACCGACAGTGCGACCCCGGTCGGGGCCCCGTCGGAGCCGACGACCCCGTCGGCAACCGGTGGCAAACGATCGCTTGCGGTGTCCTGGTCGGCCCCCTCGTCCAGCGGCGGATCACCGGTGCTCGACTACACCCTGCAGTACGTCGCGGGCGCATGCCCTGCTGCAAGTTGGGGCGGTGCCTCCAGCACGACCGTGGCGGGACTCAGCGCCACAATCACGAACGTCAATGCTGGCGCGTACTGCGCACGCGTTTCAGCGCGGAACGCTCAGGGTTCAGGCCCGTACTCGACCGAGACGGGCGCCACAGTGCTGGCCGGTACTGCGCCGGGTGTGCCAACCGGCCTGGGCACCTCACAGGTCAGCAACCGGCAGATCATCGTGTCCTGGACAGCCGCCCATAGACATGGGCGGATACAACTTCGTCCGCTACGAAGTGCAACGCACGAATGCCAACCGCAAGCGCCTGCGGCACCGGATGGGGCAGCCTGGCAAACAAGACCGTGACTACTCATACGTACACAGGCCTGACCAACAACGGGTACTACTGCTTCCGAGTGCGGACCGTGAACGCGCACCCGACAACCCCAACGAGTGCCTACGTCACGGTCGGCCCGGTGAGGGAGAACTGAGACGATGCGAGTCGATCGGAGGCCTCATGACGTTCCGGCCCGGCGGAGGGGCGATCGGGGCGCGATAGCGATCATCGTTGCGGTGTTCGCCATCGTGGCGATGATTCTCCTTGCCTTCGTCATTGACCGGGGACGCGTCTACGTCGCGAAGACGCAACTGCAGAACGCCGTGGACGCGGCAGCCCTGGCGGCTGTCCAGGAGACCTGTCCATGCGGACGCGTCCGAATCCGAGCGGCCGCAAGCGGTCGCGGCACCTACGCAGGTAACTGATCGTGAGTGACCAAACGCTTCACGCGGGTGTCTGTCGCCGGAGACGCTCGACGTCGGGCCGTCCAACGGACCTCGTGGATCAACGTCGCGGCGGGCGAAAGAGTGGATCTCATCTTCGGGCCATTCGCTGAGACTGACCAGGTTGCGGTCGCCGTGCAGGCCACAGCGCAGAATGGTTGTACTCGTGCCTACGCATACACGCTGTTCTCGGAGAACGAGTTGCGTGTCAATGGCGGAGGGGCAGCTCCCCTGCAGGTATTTGGCGGGGGTGGATATGGCAACACGATCGATTTCAATGGCACCTACGCCGGAAAACAGTTCTTCGATGGCGCCGGGGTGGAGACTCCGAACCCGGCGCCGACCAATCGCTGGCGTGAGTGTCTTACCACTGAACTCCTCTGCGAAACTGGCACTGAGGCGCATCGACTTCATCAATCGCGACAACCCGGGTCCAGTTGCGCCCCTTGGGTCTGCATTCGCGTACGCGCGAAGCATTGGGCTCGATGGAACGCTGAACGGTATTCCGGGCGTCATTCCGTCCCTTGGCAGTGAAGCTGACTCCGACTGGGTCGAGGTTGACGCACGGCGACTGCACGATCGACGCGAGCACCTACTCCAGCTACCCAACCGCCGAAGTCCTGTACTGCGGGGCGCGAGGCCACGTTGGCGGGTGGCGTACCCTCTGCCAACTTGAAGATGATCAAGGCCCAACACGAACACCGGCGTCGTGTCGGGCACGCCCACGGCGGCCGGCACGACCGCCCTCGACATGACGGTCACCGATGCGAACGGCTCCACCTCCACGGTGTCCGTCACCTTCACCATCACGCAGCCAGTCTGCGAGGCGGTGGCACCCGCGCCCACCGGATCGGTCAAGAAGAAGAACCGCACCAGCTACGACGTCTTCGCGCCGCTGGCCGGAACGGGCTGGTCGTTCAGCAGCGTCACGGCTAGCGGCGGACTCGGGCAACTTCTTCGCGACCGTCGGTGCCCTGCCGGCATCCAGCAGCAACACCGCGGGCTGGACCTACGACGCAGCCGGGCTGATCACCTTCAAGGCGGCCAACAGCACCGGATCCGCGACGTTCACCTTCACATACAGCAAGAGCGGCTGCACGGCCGTGACCAACACCTGGGCCGTCACGGTCACCAACTGAGGCACGGAGGCAGGCAGTGATGCGAAAGGTCGCTCGACGCGACGATCAAGGCGCCGTGGCGGTGGTCGTCGCCATCTTCATGCTCGTCGCGATGGTGCTCCTCGCGTTCGTCGTCGACATGGGCCGCAGCTACGTCCTCAAGGGTCAGCTGCAGGACTCCGTCGATGCCGCAGCGTTGGCCGGGGCGAAGGCCCTGTGCGGCAAGGGCACGACGCAGGACGCACTCGACTGGGCTTCTGGCGTCGCCGCTGCCAATGGCGTGTCGAACTCCACAGCGCCGGACAGCCTGCGGATCGGGTACCCCTACACCGTCGGACACATCCAGTACCTGAACGTGCGCGCCAGCAAGCCCATCTCCTACGTCTTCGGCGGCTTCCTCAACGACGGCTCGGGAGCTGTCGCCGCACAGGCGACGTCGGGCGTGGACTGTCAAGGCGAGGCCGGGTTCGCCATCTACGCGGGCAACCAGGTGAACATCAACGGTGGCGGCTCCAACCCCCTGAGCACGACGGGTTCCGTCTTCGGCGGCGGCTCGGGGGGCGGCACGTGCAACAGCAACTGTCCGGTGGACTTCCCGAACGGCGTTGGGAAGATCGTCCTCATCGGCGACGCGTTCTCGCCCGTCGTCCCGGCGATGAAGGGCAACTCCGACTTCACGGTCAATCCTGGCGGCACCATCAAGCACGCCGCCACGCTCGACACGACCACGAGCACGAACCCCGTCCAGTACGCCACGGACATCGGCCTCGTCGATGTCATGAACGGGTTCCTGGCCCAGACGACCGTCGTCGCACCGGTGAGTTCCGGCACCTGCAGTATCAATCTGGGGAACGGCCTGTACGCCTCTGCGGTCACGATCACCTGCGCAGGGACCGCGGTGCTGACAGGCACGGCGAACCCCACCCTGAAGCTCGTCAAGGCCACCGGTGACATCGACATCCGCACCGACGTCGGCTCCTCGGGGAATGTGGTCATCCTGAACAGCGGCGCGGACGTGCACCCCGACCACGACATCACGGTCTACGGGTCCATCTACGCACCGTTCGGGGAGGTCCGGACCAACGGTCACGCCTTCACCCTGCACGAAGGGCGGGTGATCGCCCTCGACTTCCGCGTCAACGGCAACGGCGGCGGCTTCTACGCGGATGTGGCCGGCGACCCCTACGCGGTCCTGGTCTCCCGGCTGTACCAGTAGCGCGAGTCTGGCTCAAGGCCGGATCACTAGGCTGACGGCCGAGCCATATGAGATATCTTGACGTCAAGATATCTTGTGTGTAGACGATGACGCACTGACGCCAAGGAGATCGCTGGTGACCAGCCTCGACAGCTTCGGATCGCGCGGAACCCTGAACGTGGGCTCCGCTTCCTACGAGATCTTCCGCGTCAACGCGGTCGAGGGGTCCGAGCGGCTGCCGTTCACCCACAAGGTCCTCCTGGAGAACCTGCTGCGCACCGAGGACGGCGCCAACGTCACCGAGGAGACCATCGCCTCCCTCGGCCAGTGGGACGCCTCCGCCCAGCCGAGCGAGGAGATCCAGTTCACCCCGGCCCGCGTCGTCATGCAGGACTTCACCGGCGTGCCCGTGGTCGTCGACCTCGCCACCATGCGCGAAGCCGTCAAGGACCTCGGCGGCGACCCCGCGAAGATCGAGCCGCTCGCCCCGGCCGAGCTCGTCATCGACCACTCCGTCATCGCCGACTTCTTCGGCACTGCCGATGCGGAGGCGAAGAACGAGGAGCTCGAGTACGAGCGCAACCGCGAGCGCTACCAGTTCCTGCGCTGGGGCCAGGGCGCGTTCGAGGAGTTCAAGGTCGTCCCGCCCGGCCAGGGCATCGTCCACCAGGTCAACATCGAGGCCCTCGCTCGCGTCGTGATGGCCCGCGGCGGCCAGGCCTACCCCGACACCGTCGTCGGCACCGACTCGCACACCACCATGGTCAACGGCCTCGGCGTCCTCGGCTGGGGCGTCGGCGGCATCGAGGCCGAGGCGGCCATGCTCGGCCAGCCCGTCTCGATGCTCATCCCGCGCGTCGTCGGCTTCAAGCTCACCGGCGAGCTGCCGCCCGGCGCCACCGCCACCGACCTCGTCCTCACCATCACCGAGATGCTGCGCAAGCACGGCGTCGTCGGCAAGTTCGTCGAGTTCTACGGAGACGGTGTCGGCCATGTGCCGCTCGCGAACCGCGCCACCATCGGCAACATGAGCCCCGAGTACGGCTCCACGGTCGCCATCTTCCCGATCGACCAGGCCACCATCGACTACCTCCGCTTGACCGGCCGTTCCGACGAGCAGATCGCGCTCGTCGAGGCCTACGCCAAGGAGCAGGGCCTCTGGCACGACCCGAACCACGAGCCGACGTACTCCGAGTACCTCGAACTCGACGTCTCCACCGTCGTGCCCTCCCTCGCCGGCCCGAAGCGCCCGCAGGACCGCGTTCTGCTGAGCGAAGCGAAGGCCGCCTTCGAGGAGGCCATCGGCACCTACACGAAGGACGCGGCCGCCGCGGTCGAGACGACCATCGACGGCAACCCGGTCGAGATCGGCCACGGCGCCGTGGCCATCGCCGCCATCACGTCCTGCACGAACACCTCGAACCCCTACGTGATGATGGGCGCCGGCCTGCTCGCCAAGAAGGCGGTCGAGAAGGGCCTCAGCCGCAAGCCGTGGGTCAAGACCACCCTCGGCCCTGGCTCGCGCGTCGTCACCGACTACTACGAGAAGGCCGGCCTGCTGCCGTACCTCGAGAAGCTCGGCTTCAACGTCGTCGGCTACGGCTGCACCATCTGCATCGGCAACTCCGGCCCGCTCATCCCCGAGGTCGGTGCCGCCGTCAACGAGGCCGATCTCGCCGTCGTGTCAGTGCTCTCCGGCAACCGCAACTTCGAGGGCCGCATCAACCCCGACGTGAAGATGAACTACCTCGCGTCCCCGCCGCTCGTCGTCGCCTACGCCCTCGCCGGCACGATGGACATCGACCTGATGACCGAGCCGCTCGGCTTCGACGATCAGGGCAACGGCGTCTTCCTCGCCGACATCTGGCCGTCGATGGAGGAGATCCAGGAGGTCATCGACTCGTCGGTGAACTCCGACATGTTCAAGGCCCGCAACGCCGACGTCTTCTCCGGCGACGAGCGCTGGCAGTCACTGTCCACCCCGAGCGGCGACACCTTCGCCTGGGACGCCAAGAGCACCTACGTCCGCAAGCCCCCGTACTTCGACGGCATGGGCCAGCAGCCGACGGAGGTCATGGACATCACCGGAGCCCGCGTGCTGCTCAAGCTCGGCGACTCGGTGACCACCGACCACATCTCGCCGGCCGGCAACATCAAGGCGGACAGCCCGGCCGGCGTGTACCTGCAGGAGCACGGCGTCGACAAGAAGGACTTCAACTCCTACGGCTCCCGTCGCGGCAACCACGAGGTGATGATCCGCGGCACCTTCGCGAACATCCGGCTGAAGAACCTCATGCTCCACGACGTCGAGGGTGGCTTCACCGTCGACTTCACCACGCCGGACGACATGACCGTGCCCGTCTACGACGCCGCCATGGCCTACGCCGCGCACCACACCCCGCTGGTCATCCTCGCCGGCAAGGAGTACGGCTCCGGGTCCAGCCGCGACTGGGCAGCCAAGGGCACCGCGCTCCTCGGCGTGCGCGCGGTCATCGCCGAGTCGTACGAGCGCATCCACCGCTCCAACCTGATCGGCATGGGCGTCCTCCCGCTGCAGTTCATGCCCGGCATGAACGCCGATGCCCTGGGCCTGCAGGGCGACGAGGTCTTCACCATCCGCGGGATCACCGAGCTGAACGACGGCGTCACCCCGCACGAGGTCGACGTCGAGGCGGTCGCAGCCGACGGCCGCACGGTCGAGTTCGCCGCGCAGGTGCGCATCGACACCCCGGGCGAGGCGGACTACTACCGCCACGGCGGCATCCTGCAGTACGTGCTGCGCTCGCTCCTCTAGCCGGCACACGGCGAGCGGAGCGACGTTGGCAGGGCGAGCACCGACCGGCTGGCCGCGCGACCTGCCCCCGCCGGGCACGGACGAGTTCGACGCACGCGTCTGCGGCTGGCTGCTCGACCGCGGGCCTGCCGATCTACGGCTCTCCACGGTGCGGGCGATGCCGCTGGCCCTGGCCCGGATCGTGACCCACTTCATCGACGCCTCCCTCGTGGGCATGCGCGCCGCATACGCCTCCGCGCGCAGCGAGCTGGGGGAGTGGCTGCCGCCCGACCAGATCGCCATCACCCAGTCGGCGCTCGAGGCGGAGGGCGCCAAACTCCTGCAGGCGCAACGGGAAGTGCGGCTTGTGGAGGAGGCCCTTCGGCGGGCCGCGAATGTCAGACCCCCTCTCTAGATTGGGGTCATGACCACGAGCCCAGACCTTCCCCCCGACGGGGTTGAGGGCTTCGGGCTGGATCCGTTCACCGCCGCGCCCGGCGACCTGCTGCGCAGCGTTGCCGACCTCGCGCCCGGCTCGCTGATGATGGCCACCCTGCTCATGGTCGACCGCACCGCCCTCGCCCCCGAGGACGCCCTGCTCTACCTGCAACTCCACCAGCGGGTGGGTGCATGGTGGGCGGCGATGGAGGCCGACGCGGTGGTGGCCGCCGCCAGTCCTGAGCCGCGCATCGACGAGTTCCTCGTGCTCGACCCACGTCCCGACCACGACGAGGAGCGGCTGATCCGCATCGAGGACGCCGCGCGCGAGGAGGTGGCCGTCAGCCTGCGCCTGGCGCCAGTGGTGGCCCAGCGGCGCATCGACCACGCCCGCCTGCTGGCCGGCCCGCTGGCCGCCACCCGCACGGCGATGGAGCACGGCGAGATCACGCCGGCCCACGCCGCCATCGTGTGCGACGCAGCAGAACGCCTGAGCACGCGGCTCGACGCCACCTGCGCCCGGCCGACGCCCGAAGCCGTCGCGCAGTTCCATGTGGACTGCCATGCGCTCGAGGCCGGAGTGCTGCGCACTGCTCGACGAGCGGACACGGGTCGGACCCGTCGGGCGGCCAACCGGGCGATCGAGCGCATCGACGCGGAGGGGCAGCGCCGTCGCCGCGAGGCCGCCCGTTCCACGCGCGACGTCTACGTGTGCGCAGCGGAGGACGGCCTGGCCACCCTGGTGGCCCGGCTCGACGCGCTCACCGCCCACGCGATCCTGCGCGCGGTGGAGAACTCCGTCGCCGACGAGTCGGTGCCCGGTGACCCGGCCGCCACGATCGGCGAGCGACGGGCCGAGGCCCTCGCCCACCTGGTGCTGAACGCCGCCGGTGCGTCCGGAGCGCCTCGGGCGGTCGCACTCGAGGTGGTCGTCCCACTCGACGCGCTGCTTTCCGGTGATGACGGCACCGGCGCCCTCGCCGACGGCTCCGTCGTCGGCATCGAGCAGCTCGCCGACCTGCTGTCCGACCCCGACGTGCACTGCGCGCTCCGCCGGATCGTCACCGACCCCGTCGACGGGCACGTGCTCGACGTCGGCCGGCGCACCTACGAGATCCCCGCCGCCCTCCGGCGCCACATCGTGCTCCGTGACCGCACGTGCCGGTTCCCGGGCTGCGCCCGCCGGGCAGCGCGCTGCCAGATCGACCACGCGGAGGCCTGGGACGACGGCGGCGTCACGAGCAACGACGAACCTGGGTGCCCTGTGCACCCGCCACCACCAGCTGAAGACCTTTGGCGGGTGGCGAATCGAGTCGTCCGCATCCGACGGGTCCTGCACCTGGCTCTCCCCACTCGGCCAGCGCTACTTCCGCGAACCGGAGGCCCTGATCGGCAGCCCCGCCCATGACCCGCCCGACCCGCCGCCGTACTGAACTCACGTCAACGGGTGCTGGGAGGCATGATCACCTAGACTCGTCGGGTGCCTCTGATCGACGGGATCCGCGACCCGCGTGACGTGCGTGCCCTCGCCCCGGAGCAGCTGCCCGCCCTCGCCACCGAGATCCGCCAGTTCCTCGTCGAGAAGGTGTCCGCCACCGGCGGCCACCTCGGCTCCAACCTCGGCGTCGTCGAGCTGACCATCGCCCTGCATCGGGTCTTCCGGTCGCCCGACGACCTCATCATCTGGGACACCGGGCACCAGGCATACGTGCACAAGATCCTCACCGGACGCGCGCCCGAGTTCGACCGGCTCCGTCAGCGTGAGGGCCTGTCCGGCTACCCCTGCCGCACCGAGAGCGCCCACGACGTCGTCGAGAACTCGCACGCGTCCACCGCGCTCTCGTATGCCGACGGCCTGGCCAAGGCCTGGGAGCAGCGCGGGCTGCTCGGCCAGCACCACGTCGTGGCCGTCATCGGCGACGGCGCCCTCACCGGCGGCATGGCGTGGGAGGCCCTCAACAACATCGCCGCCTCGGACCGGCCCCTCGTCGTCGTCGTCAACGACAACGCCCGCTCCTACTCGCCGACCATCGGCGGCCTGGCCCACCACCTCTCGACCCTGCGGACCACGCACGGCTACGAGAAGTTCATGAACTGGGGCAAGCGCGTCCTGCACCGCACCCCGGTCGTCGGCGATCCGATCTACGGCGCACTGCACGGCATGAAGAAGGGCGTGAAGGACGTCGTCGCGCCCCAGGGGCTGTTCGAGGACCTCGGGCTGAAGTACATCGGCCCCATCGACGGCCACGACGAGACCGAGCTCGAGTTCGCGCTCACCCGCGCCAAGGCCTTCAACGGCCCGGTGATCGTGCACGCCATCACCCACAAGGGCCGTGGCTACGCCCCCGCGGAGCAGGACGAGGCGGATCGCTTCCACGGGGTCGGCGTCATCGACCCCGACACCGGCAAGCCGCTCACCGCGGGCGGTCCGACCTGGACGGCCGCCTTCGCGGACGAGCTCGTGCGGATCGGCGAGGAGCGTCCCGACGTCGTGGCCATCACCGCAGCGATGCTCGGCCCCACCGGCCTGGACCGGTTCGCGGAACGCTTCCCCGAGCGCACGTACGACGTCGGCATCGCCGAGCAGCACGCGGTGACCAGCGCCGCGGGCATGGCGTACGGCGGGCTGCACCCGGTCATCGCCCTGTACGCCACCTTCCTCAACCGCGCCTTCGACCAGGTCCTGATGGACTGCGCCCTCCATCGCGCGGGCGTCACCTTCGTCCTCGACCGCGCGGGCGTCACCGGCGACGACGGCGCCAGCCACAACGGCATGTGGGACATGTCCATGCTGCAGGTCGTGCCCGGCCTGCGCATCGCCGCGCCCCGCGACGAGCAGACCCTGCGGCAGCAACTGCGGGAGGCCGTGGACGTCGCCGACGCGCCGACCGTCGTGCGCTTCCCGAAGGGCGGCCTCGGCCCGTCCCTACCGGCCGTGCGCCGGGAGCCGGGCTACGACGTCCTCGCTGAGACCGGTCCCGCCGAGGTCGTCATCGTCGCCATCGGCTCCTTCGCGGCGATGGGCATCGACGTGGCCGAGCGCCTGCGCGCCCAGGGCCTCGGCGCCATCGTGGTCGACCCGTGCTGGGTCAAGCCCGTGCATCCCGGCCTCGTCGAGCTGACGCGGACCGCCCGACTCGTCGTTGTCATCGAGGACGGCATCGTCACCGGGGGAGTCGGTGCCGCGATCGGCCAGGCGATGCGCGAGGCCGGCATCGACGTCCCGCTGCGCACCGAGGGCGTCCCGGAGCGGTTCCTGGACCACGGCAAGCGTGCCGAGGTGCTGGTGGAGTGCGGCCTCACGTCGCAGGACATCTCCCGCAGCATCGTCGAGACGATGGCCCGCAAGGCCGACGCGGAGAACGGTCAGACGCTCAGGAGCCAGTCCACGACCTGAGGCGCGTCCCAGCCCTCCGGGTGCAGCTCGAGCAGTGCCCGCGCCGCAGTCGTGTCGGACCCCAGCGTGACGATCGGCAGCTCCTGGTACCCGTCCTTGCGAGTCTGGCCCAGGCCGACGGTCGCGGTGAGCCCGTTGCAGATGCAGGCGCGACCGACGGTGTCGTCGACGTCGCCGGACTTCTTCGCGTACATCGCCGCCGGCTCGGCCGGGCAGCGGTAGCCCACCTGCTCGTCCGGGCGCAGGTAGGGCTGGCGCAGGAAGCCGAGGTCGCAGAGCCGCTCGCGCTCGTCGCTGATGCCGGCCTCCGACATCGTCCCCGGCAGCTCGGCCACCTTGAACGGGAACCCGGTCGGCGACGCGAGCGGATCAGTCCGCACGTGCAGCGTCTCGTCGCGGATCCCGTCGAGCAGTGCGGTGCGCAGGTCGCTGCGGATCCCGGAGTCGTTGGACAGGGCGAAGACGGTGCCCACCTGCACGCCCTTCGCGCCCTGGCTCAGGGCGTCGCGGAGCGCCTCGGGGGAGCCGGCGGCGCCCGCCACCCAGAACGGCAGGCCGAGGGCGGCGATCTTCGCCAGGTCCGGCTCGTCGCGCGGCCCGAACACCAGCTCGCCGTTCTCGATGACCGGCTTGCGCGCAGGCGCGTTGTGCCCACCCGCCGGCGGTGCCTCGACGACGAAGCCGTCCGGCTGGATCTCCTCGTCGCGGGCCAGGAAGGCGGCCAGGACATGGGCGGAGACGATGGCCAGGAACACCGGCCGCACGAGCGGCGGCAGGTCCGGACCGAGCAGGGCGACCGGATCGATGTCCAGGGTGACCGACCCCGAGGGCGCGCCCTCGACGTCGATCGGGAAGGCGACCGGCTGCCCGGCGGCCAGCAGGTCGAGGGTCCGCGGGATCTCCCGGGGCACGCCCGCGCCCATCAGCACGACGTCGACGCCGGCGACCATGGCGCCCAGCAGCGTGGCAGGGGTGGACAGCTGGATCTTCTCCAGGCAGTTGATGCCGACCAGGCCGTCATGGCCCTCCTTGGCCAGCCAGACCTCCACGAACGCGCCGAGCACGACGAGCTCAGTGGTGCGCGGCTGCGGGGAGACGGTCAGCCGGGGGACCGGCGCATAGGGATCGGACTCGGAGCGCCCGCCCTCGATGAAGTAGCGCTCCAGCACCCGGTCGGCGACGTCCTGGCGGGGGAACGCGGCGATGGCGCGCCGGACGTCCCCATCGGGATCACCGTCCTGCAGACGGCGCGCGAGGACGAGATCGAGGGCCACGCCGGAGACGACGCCCAGCTGTCCGGTGCGCGAGACCGCGCTGGCCAGCTTCCACGACGAGACGGCGGCGCCCATTCCGCCCTGGATGATGGCGGGCAGCTGATCGGCAGTGAGCACGGATGACCTCCGGAGAACGTAACCTACGGTTGCGTAGGTTACGTTAACGTAGGTTCACCGGTGCTCCGACGGCCAAAGGTCCCGAATTCGGGTCCGTTGGCCGTGGCCGGGGCCGACGTCAGGCCGGGACGGACGCCACCCCACGCGGCAGGAAGCGCGATCCGGTGACCTTCTCGGCGGAGCCGCTGCGGTCCAGGTACGGCGTGATGCCACCGAGCCACATCGGCCAGCCCGCGCCCATGATCATGCACAGGTCGAGGTCCTGAGCCTCCGCGACGACGCCCTCGTCGAGCATCCGGCGCACCTCGTCCGAGAGCGCATCAGTGGCCCGCACGAGCACCTCGTCCGCCGTGAGCACGGTGTCTCCCTGCACCAGCAGGGCCGCGACCTCGGGATCGACCTGCGGCGCGCCGCCCTCGGGCGTGATGATGACGGCCGACTTGCCGGCCTCCACCACCCGTCGCAGGTTCTCCGACACGTAGAAGCGGTCCGGGTACGCAGTGTGCATCGTCTCCGAGACGTGCAGGGCCACCGCCGGGCCGACCAGGCCGAGCAGGGTGAACGGCGTCATCGGCATGCCGAGGCCGTCGGATGCGTGGTCCGCGACGTCGATGGGCGTGCCCTCGTCGACCGCCCTGAAGATCTCGCCCATGTAGCGGGTGAGCAGTCGGTTCACGACGAACGCCGGAGCGTCCTTCACGAGCACGCAGGTCTTCTTCAGCGACTTGCCCACGGCGAACGCGGTCGCCACGGTCGGGTCGTCGGTCTGCTCGGCGCGCGCGATCTCCAGCAGCGGCATGACCGCCACCGGGTTGAAGAAGTGGAAGCCCACCACCCGCTCCGGATGGGCCAGGTGCTCGGCCATGGCGGTCACCGAGAGGGAGGACGTGTTCGTCGCCAGCACGCAGGTGTCGGAGACGATCCCCTCGAGATCGGCGAACACCTGGCGCTTGACCTCCAGGTTCTCGAACACCGCCTCGATCACGAAGTCCGCATCGGCGAACACGCCAGTGTCGGTCGACCCGGTGATCAGTGCCGACAGCCGGTTGGCCTTGTCGGGGGAGAGCCGTCCCTTGGCCACCTGCTTCTCGAGCTCGCCGCGAACGAAGGCCAGGCCCTTGTCGACCCGGGCCTGATCGAGGTCGGTCATGACGACCGGCACCTGCAGGCGCTTGGCGAACAGCAGGGCGAGCTGGGAGGCCATCAGCCCCGCGCCCACCACGCCGACCTTGGTGACCGGCCGGGCCAGCGACTTGTCGGGCACGCCGACCGGTCGCTTGGCGCGCTTCTGGATCAGGTCGAAGGAGTACAGGGACGCGCGCAGGTCCTCGCCCATGACGAGGTCGGCGAGCGCCTGGTCCTCGGCCGCGAAGCCCTCGTCGCGCGTGCAGGTCCGGGCGGCGCGCACCAGGTCGATCGCCCGGTAGGGGGCGGGCGTCGCCCCGTGGATCTTGTCGTCCAGCATCGCGGTCGCGATGTCGCAGATGGCGTCCCACGAGTCCCGGTCGACCGGCGCGCGGTCCACCGTCACGGTGCCGTTGAGCACGCCCGCGGCCCACCGCAGCGACAGCTCGAGGAAGTCGGGGGAGTCGAACACGACGTCGACGACGCCGAGCCGCAGCGCGTCCTTCGGCTTGAGCTGCTTGTTCTGCTGCAGCGGGTTGGCGACGATCACCTCGAGGGCGTTCGCCGGGCCGATGAGGTTCGGCAGCAGCCACGCACCGCCCCAGCCCGGGATCAGCCCGAGGAAGACCTCCGGCAGCGACATCGCGGCGGCCGCGGCCGACATGGTCCGGTAGGTGCACTGCAGCGCGAGTTCCGTGCCGCCGCCCATCGCCGCACCGTTGACGAAGGCGAAGGTGGGCACCGAGAGCTCGCCGAAGCGACGGAGCACGTCGTGGCCGAGCTTGCCGAACCGCTCGATGACCGCGCGATCGTTGACCAGGCCGATGGCCGAGAGGTCGGCTCCCACCGCGAAGATGAACGGCTTGCCGGTGACGCCGACCGCGACGATGTCGTCCATGGCGGCGATGTCATCGAGCGCCTCGGCGATGGACTCCAGGCCCGCGGGCCCGAAGGTGGTCGGCCGGGTGTGGTCGCGGTCGTTGTCGATCGTGATCAGCGCCATCCGGCCGGCGCCTTCCGGCAGGTCGACGACGCGCACGCGAGCGTGGGTGACGACCTCGTCGGGGTTCATGGTCACGTCTGTCATCAGTTGCTCCCTGCGTGGTTCAGGTTCTCCCAGATCACGGTGCCGCCCATGCCGAGCCCGATGCACATCGTGGTGATGCCGTAGCGGGCGTCGGGGGTGCGCTCGAAGTCGCGGGCCAGGTAATTCATCAGCCGGATGCCGCTGGAGGCCAGCGGGTGGCCCACCGCGATCGCCCCGCCCATCGGATTGACCCGCGGGTCGTCGTCGGCGATCCCGAAGTGGTCCAGGAACGCGAGCACCTGCACGGCGAACGCCTCGTTGACCTCGAACAGGTCGATGTCGTCGATGGACAGGCCTGCGCGTGAGAGGGCCTTCTCGGTGCTCGGGACCGGACCGACGCCCATGACCTCCGGCTCCACGCCGGCGAAGGCGAAGCCGACCATCCGCATCTTCTTCTGCAGGCCGAGCTCGTCAGCCACGTCCTCGGCGGCCACGATCGCGCCGGTGGCGCCGTCGTTCAGGCCGGAGCTGTTGCCCGCGGTCACTCGGCCGTGGGGTCGGAACGGCGTCTTCAGGCCGGCCAGACCCTCCATGGTGGTCCCGGGCCGCATCACCTCGTCGGCGCTGAGCAGGCCCCAGCCGAGCTCGGCCGAGCGGGTGGCCACCGGGACGAGGTCGGGCTGGATCCAGCCCTGCTCGTATGCATGGGCGGTCTTCTGCTGGGATCCGAGGGCGAACGCGTCGGCGCGGTCCTTCGTCAGGTGCGGGAAGCGATCGTGCAGGTTCTCCGCAGTGGCGCCCATGATCAGCGCGTCGGTGTCCACGAGCCGCTCGGACAGGAACCGCGGGTTGGGGTCCATGCCCTCGCCCATGGGATGCCGCGACATGCTCTCGACTCCGCCGGCCAGCGCGACGTCGTACTGCCCGGCCATGATCGCCGCAGAGAGCGTGGTGACGGAGGTCATCGCACCGGCGCACATGCGGTCGATCGAGTAGCCCGGCACGCTGTTCGGCAGCCCGCTGAGCAGGCCCGCCGTGCGGCCGATGGTCATGCCCTGATCGCCCATCTGCGTCGTGGCGGCGACCGCCACGTCGTCGATGCGCTCCAGCGGCAGGTCCGGGTTCCGGCGGAACAGCTCCCGGAACACCTTCACGACCAGGTCGTCGGCACGGGTCTCCGCGAGGGCGCTGCCGGCCTTCCCGAATGGGGTGCGCACCCCGTCGACGAACACGACATCCTTCACGGTCCGACCCACGTTCGACTCCCACGGCTCGCTCACGCCGTCGGGGCGACGGCTGCGGCCATATTACCCGTGAGTAACTTCCGTGGCTACTCGCCAGTAACCTGCGTGTCGTCGGCCGTGTCGTCGGCGGGGTCGTCGGCCGTCGGGACGGCCGTCAGGGCGGCGCAGAGCGCCTCGGCGGTCGCCTGGATCTGCCAGGGCCGGACCCCGACTCCCGCCAGCACCTCCTCGACGTGCGGGCGGTCGGCCGGCGTCGGGGGCCGCCAGCACAGCCGGCGCACGGCATCCGGGCTGATCAGGTTCTCGACCGGCATCCCGTGGCCGTCGGCCAGCTCCGCCAGGATGGCGCGGGCCGCGCTCAGGCGGGCGTGCGCCTGCGGATCACGGTCCGCCCAGGCCCGGGCCGGTGGCGGCCCCGGCGGCGGGGTGGCGGCGACGGGCAGGTCCGCATCGGGCAGCGCGCGGGCCGCGGTGATGGCCGCCCACCAGGTGCGTAGGTATCGGTGCGCCCCCCGGCCGTTGAACTCCTTGAGCTCGGCGAGGTCGGTCATGGAGGCGACCTCCGCGCGGGCCGCGGCCACGAGCGACGCGTCCGGGAGCAGGCGGCCGACGGCGATGTCCTTCTCCTGGGCGAGCTCGTCGCGCGCCTGCCAGAGGGCACGCACCACCGCGAGCTGACGTGGCCGCCGCACCCGGTGGATGCCGGACGTGCGCCGCCACTCGTCCTCGCCCCGCTCGCGCGGCGTGAAGGACAGCAGTGCGTGGAACTCCTCCGCGGCCAGTCGGGACTTGCCCGCCTCCTCGAGCGCTGCGGCCATCGCGTCCCGAAGCTCGATGAGCATCTCGACGTCGAGGGCCGCGTACCGCAGCTGGGCGGCACTCAGCGGACGCACCGACCAGTCGGTCGCGCCGTGGCCCTTCTCCAGCACGTGTCCGAGCTCGCTCTCGACGAGGGCGGCGAGGCTGACCCGCTCCCGGCCCAGCAGCCGGCCGGCGAGCTCGGTGTCGAACAGCACCGACGGTCGCAGGCCCACCTCGGCGAGACAGGGCAGGTCCTGGGTCGCCGCGTGCAGGATCCACTCGACGTCCTCAGTGGCGGACTGCAGGACTCCGAGGTCCGGCAGGGCGATCGGATCGATCAGCGCCGTCCCCGCCCCGACCCGGCGCACCTGCACGAGGTAGGCGCGCTGTCCGTAGCGGTAGCCCGACGCTCGCTCGGCGTCGAACGCGACCGGACCGGTGCCCGCAGCCACCGCCTCGGCGTAGGCCTCGAGCGTCTCCGGATCGACGATCACGTCCGGGACCCCGTCACGGGGCTCCAGGGGGATCGGTTCGCTCACGCGCGCGACCTTCGCCGGTGCGCGTCGACGTGGGCCACGCCCCTCGGCAGCGGCGGCAGGCCAGCCGCCTGCGAGAGCATGTCGAACCACGCGGCCACGTGGACGCCCAGATCGTCGACGGGCAGCCCCGTCTCCGGATCCTCCCGCGGCGTCCAGGACGCGCGGATCTCCACGAACCCGTCGGGGGGCCGCTCGGCCATCGTGCCGAAGGAGCGCCCGGAGGTGCGGGTGACGGTCCCGCCGAACTCGCCGCAGTGGCAGCCGTTGGCCTCCAGGGCCTCCGTCACCCAGCTCCAGCCGACGTCGTACAGCAGCGGGTCGTCCGCCAGCTCGGGCTCGAGCTCCCCACGGACGAAGATCACCACGCGGAACGAGCCTTCCCACTCGTCGACGCCGTCCGGATCGTGCAGCAGCACCAGCCGACCGGTCGCGGCATCCGAGTCGAGGTCGGCCATCTCCGCCGACAGCGCCACCGCGGAGGGGGCCAGTCGCTGCGGGGCCGGCGCCTCGTCGATGACGAACTCCGCGCGTGGTGAGACCGCCTTGACCTGCTGCAGCGCCTTCTCGAAGGCGTCTGCTCCCGTGGCGATGGATCTCACCCCGTCAGGCTAGGTGGGCGAGCGCCCCCGCCGGGGCCGACGCGCCGCGGAGGGGCGCCAGAGCGCGGCCCTAGGGTGTGCCAATGTTCGCGGTGCTCGCCCTGCTGTCGAGCCTGATGTGGGGGACGGCGGACTTCCTCGGCGGGTCCGTCTCGCGCCGGCTGCCGGCACTCGCGGTCTACGGGATCTCGCAGGCCATCGGCTTCGTGGCCCTGGTCACGGTCGCCACGGTCACCGGCTCCTGGGGCACCGATCTCGGCTACTGGCCGTGGGCGATCGTGTCGAGCGTGCTCGGGCTGATCGGCATGGTCGCCTTCTACTCCGCACTGTCCATCGGACCGATGGGCATCGTGTCGCCGCTCGTGTCGGTCTCGGTGGTCGTGCCGGTCGCGGTGGCCCTGATCGGCGGGGAGCTGCCGACGTCGCTGCAGATCCTCGGCATCCTCGCGGCCACCATCGGCATCCTGCTGGCCAGCGGGCCCGAGCTGTCCGGGGCTGAGAGCGCCCGGCCGCTGATGCTCGCGGGCATCGCCGCGCTGGCCTTCGGCGGCATGTACGTGACCATGGCGCGGGGCAGCGAGGTCTCCGCGCTCATGACGATGACCGGCATGCGCGTGGTCAGCGTGGTGATGTTCGCAGTGATCCTGCTCTATGCCCGCAACATCGGCGGCGCCCGGCCACGTGATCTCGTGCCACTCGCGGCCATCGGCATCCTCGACGCCTCCGCGAACGTCCTGTACGGCGTGGCCACCACTCTGGGCCTGCTGTCGACGACGGCGGTACTGGGCTCGCTCTATCCCGTCGTCACCGCGATCCTCGCCGCGGTCATCCTGCGCGAGCGGCTCCGGGCGGTGCAGTACGCCGGCGTCGCAGTCGCCGTCGCGGGCGTCCTGCTGATCAGCGCGTCGGGCTGACGCGCTACTCCTGGACGGGCTCCAGCGTCACCGAGATCGAGTTGATGCAGTACCGCTGATCGGTGGGGGTGCCGTAGCCCTCGCCCTCGAAGACGTGGCCCAGGTGGCCGCCGCACGACACGCACCGCACCTCGACGCGCTTCATCCCGAGGGTGGTGTCGGTCAGGTAGACGACGCGGTCCTCCGCCAGCGGGGCGTAGAAGCTCGGCCAGCCACAGTGGGAGTCGAACTTCGTCTCGCTGTGGAACAGCTCCGCGCTGCAGGCCCGGCAGCGGTAGACGCCCTCGGTCTTGGTGTGGGTGTACTCGCCGACGAAGGGCGGCTCGGTGCCGGCCTCCCGGAGCACGTGGTACTCGGCCGGGCTCAGCTGACGACGCCACTCCTCCTCTGATCTCGCCACCTCGTACGGAGTGCCGTCAGGCCGGGTCGAGCCGTCCTTCGCGGGTGACTGGTGCGCCATGGTTCGACTCTAGGCGAGATCAGGCATCGTGCAAGGTGCGGTACGTGATCAGTGCGCCGAAGCCGATCAGCCCCAGCCCGCTGAGGGCATCGGTCCAGCGCAGTGCGGTAGCGCCCATCCGCCCGCCGAGGACGCCGGCCACGGCGGCCAGGGCCAGATGCAGCGCGAGCGAGCCGATCCCGATGCCGACGACGAATGCGAGCGCGGCGGCCGGACCGGACGCCACGTCGGCGACGGCGGCGCCGGAGAACACCGCGCCCCAGGTGAGGATGGTGAGCGGATTGGACGCGGTGGCCACGAGGCCGGTGCGCAGCGCCTGGCGAGGGGCCACGACCTCGCCGTCGAGCTCGGCGCCCGCCCGGATCCGCCAGGCGTCGCGCAGGGTCCGCGCGCCGAGGAAGATCAGCACCCCGCCGCCCAGCAGACCGAGGCCGATCCGCAGCGGGGCGAACTGGAGCAGGGCGGCGGCGCCGGCTGCCCCGAGGAAGGCGTAGGCGAGGTCGACGGTGGCGGCCCCCACCCCGATCGCCGCGCCGGGACGGAAGCCGAATCGGGCGCTCGTGCGCACGCACAGCAGCCAGATCGGCCCCACCTGGGCCGCCGCGAGGACACCGATGCCGATGCCGGTCAGGAGGGCGCCCAACATGCCGCGAGTATGTCGTGCCGGCCCCGCGGCACCCCGGCTAGGGTCGCGGTGTGAGCGACATGGTCGAGACCCGTGGCACCTGGCTGGCCGACGACGAGCTGGACTCGGCCCGTGAACGGCTGCCCATCGTCTACGTGGACGCCATTCCGGTCCGCACCGACGACCGCGGCCAGATCACCCTCATCGGCCTGCTGCTGCGCGCGATGCCGGACGGCTCGATCTCCCGCGCGGTCGTCTCCGGCCGAGTCATGTACGGAGAGCTCGTGCGCGACGCCCTGCTGCGGCATGTCGAGAAGGATCTCGGGCCGATGGCCCTGCCGCGCGTGGGACCGTCGCCGCAGCCGTTCACCGTGGTCGAGTACTTCCCCAGCCCGGAGGTCACCGGCTTCCACGATCCGCGGCAGCACGCCGTGGCGCTCGCCTTCATCATCCCGCTGTCCGGGGACTGCGCCCCGTCGCACGAGGCGCTCGACCTGGTGTGGGTCACGCCCGCGGAGGCGTCGTCACCGCAGTTCCAGGCGGAGATGACCGGTGGGCAGGGACGCCTGGTGCGGATGGCGCTGGCGCACTGCGGCCTGCTGCCGTAGTCGAGGAGGCTAGCCGGGCCAGCCGGGGAACTGCGGCGGCCGCTTCTCGAGGCGGGCGACCAGCGCCTCACGGATGTCGGGTCGCTCGAAGGATGCGCGCATCTCGTTCAACGACATCTCGACCGACTCGTCGACGGACTGCCGGTCCGCGGCGAGCAGCTGGCGCTTCATGGCGGCGATGGATGAGGGAGCCGAGGTCTCGGCGAGCGCCCGCGCCCATTCGAGCGCGGCCGCGACCGGGTCGGCGTGGACCGATCCCACCAGGCCGATGGCCCGCGCCTCCTCGGCGTCGACCGTGCGCGCGGTGAGCAGCAGATCGGTCGCGGTGGGCAGCCCGACGAGTCGGGTGAGCAGCCAGGCCACCCCGTACTCGGCCACCAGCCCGAGTCGCGCGAAGGAGGTCGACAGTGTCGCCGCGGGTCCGGCGAAGCGTGCGTCGGCAGCGATGGCGAGGACGAAGCCGATACCCGCGCAGGGGCCGTTGATGGCGGTGGCGACGGGAGTCCCGAGACGCAGCGCCACGGTCGGCAGGCTGTCGACGGACTGGCCGTCGAGATAGCGGTTGAGGGAGTCACCACCTTCGGCAAGGACCCCGAGGTCGGCACCGGCGCAGAAGCCGCGGCCCGCGCCGGTCACCACGATGGCGCGCACCGCGGGATCGGCGTCGGCCTGCCTCAGCAGGTCGGCGTAGCGCTCGCCCATGCCCGGGATGAGCGCGTTCAGCCGGTCGGGTCGGTTCAGCGTGATCAGGGCCACGCCGCCGTCCACCTGGTACGTGACGGTGTCCTCGATGGGTACGGCCAGGTCGTCGGTCAACGCTTCACGGGCTCGTCGTACGGATCGATGCCGAGGATGGTCTCGTCCTCGGGGGTCAGGTCCTTGGGCTTGCCGTCGAACTGGTCGAAGTTCGGGTCCGCGCGCTCGGTGTCGTTCTCGTCGTCGTAGTAGGCGTTGTCCTCGGGGTCGTCGAGGTCGACGATGTGCATCGCCGCCTGCTCGGCCGGCACCCACGGGGCCGGGTTGAGCCCGCCCGCGTGCATCGGATCGTCGCTCGAGTCCTCGGCGTCCTCCATCGCGAGCACGCTCTCGACGTCCTCGAGGGGATACGGGAGGCCGTCGTCGCTGCCCTCGCCACCACCGCCGTTGAGGGCGTTGTGCGTGGCCTCGGCCTCCATGATCATGGTCAGCCGCTCGGCTTGGTCGGCTGCATCACCGGGCTCGTTGTCGCCAAGGGCGGTCGCGCGTGCCACCTCTGCCGGCGATGCAGATCCTGCGACCTGCTCCTTCATGCTGTCCACCTCCTCGAGGTCTTTCCGTCACCATAAACCTCTGTGCCGTCGCACGTCGGCAGTTGTGCGGGACGTAAGTACTTGACATTGCGGTGTGTCAGGCTGTGCCACATGACTCCAGCGCGGCTCACTGACGAGCAACTGCAGGCCGAACTCGAATCCGTGGTCGAAACCGAGCTCAATCGCCATCTGTCCATGGCGAAGGACTGGTACCCGCACGAGTACGTGCCGTGGAGCGAGGGCGAGGACTTCGACGGTCCCCTCGACGGCCGCGCCTGGTCGGAGGACGAGCAGCGGTTCAGCGATGCGGCGCGCACGAGCTTCATCATCAACCTGCTGACCGAGGACAACCTGCCCAGCTATCACACCGAGATCGCCACCAATGTCAGCGAGAAGGGCGCCTACGGCGAGTGGCTCGGCCGGTGGACGGCGGAGGAGGGCCGGCACGCCATCGCCATCCGGGACTACCTGCTGGTGACCCGGTCCGTCGACCCGCGGGCTCTCGAGGACGCCCGGATGCGGCACATGCAGGAGGGCTTCCACGCCATCAACCCCGGCTTCCTCGCCGGGCTGACGTACGTGTCCTTCCAGGAGCTCGCCACCCGCATCTCACACCGCAATACCGGCGCCGCGGCGGACGATCCGGTCGCCGAGCAGCTGATGGCCCGCATCGCGCTGGACGAGAACCTGCACATGCTGTTCTACCGCAACGTCATCGATGCGGCCTTCGATATCGCGCCGGACCAGACGATGACCGCCGTGACCGCATCGGTTCGCGACTTCGCCATGCCGGGGCACAGCATCGAGGGCTTCGGCCGCAAGGCGATCGAGATCGCGGTGGCCGGCATCTACGACCTGCGCCAGCACCGCGACGAGGTCGTCATGCCGGTGCTGCGCAAGTGGCGGGTCTTCGACCGCGACGACTTCGGCCCGGACGGCGAGACCGCGCGTGACGAGCTCGCCCAGCTGATCGCCGACATGGACGCCCAGGTCTCGCGCTTCGAGGAGAAGCGCGACGCCCTCAAGGCGCGACTGGCCGCACGCGTCTGACCGGCGTCCTCGGCAGCGGCGGCTAGTCCTGCCGCTCGGCGATCCACGCATCGACGAGTTCACCCAGGGTCGACAGCGGGAGCGCACCGGAGCCGAGCACGACGTCGTGGAACTGCTTGATGTCGAACCGATCGCCCAGCGCGGCCTCCGCCCGCGCACGCAGCGCCTGGATCTCGAGCCGCCCCGTCATGTACGCAAGCGCCTGACCGGGCATCGCGATGTAGCGATCGATCTCCGCTGCCGCGTCGATGGGTGCGATGGGCGCGCTGGCCAGCATGTAGTCGAGGGCCCGCTGCCGCGACCAGCCGAAGGCGTGCAGGCCGGTGTCGACGACCAGCCGGGTGGCCCGCCACGCATCCGCGGACAGCATCCCCATCCGCTGCAACGGTGAGGAGTACAGACCCATCTCGTCGGCGAGCCGCTCGGAGTACAGGCCCCAGCCCTCCACGTACGCCGTGAACATCCCGATCCGGCGGATCATCGGGAGGTCCGGGATCTCGAGGGCGATCGAGACCTGGAAGTGGTGGCCGGGCACGGCCTCGTGGTACGCCACCGACTCCAGGTCGAAGGTGGTGCGCTCCTCCGGCTTGCTGACGTTCGTGTAGTAGGTGCCCGGACGCGAGCCATCGATCGACGGCGGCATGTAGTAGGCCGGAGCCGCGTCGTCGGCCTCCAGCGCGGGGATGGCCGCCAGGGTGCACACGGCCTCGGGCACTCGACCGAACCAGTCGCCCGCGGCGACCTCGGCGCGACGGACGGTGGCCTCGGCCGCGTCGAGGATCTCCTGCGACGTCGACCACCGCAGGTCCGGGTCCTCCTTGAGCCTGCGGAAGATGTCCGCGGGCTCGGCGACATCGAAGAGCTCGGCGCCGAGCTCCGCGAACTCCCGGTGGACGCTCGCCACCACGTCGAGGCCGATCTGGTGCAGTTCCTCGGGCGTGCGCTCGGTGGTGGTGTGGATGCGCACGAGGCGGCGGTAGCGATCCTCGCCGCCGGGCAGGTGGCTCAGGCCGGCCTGCTCGTCGGATCGGGCCGTGGGCCGGGCCTCGTCGCGCAGGAACTCCCGGTGCGCGACATAGGCGGGGTGCACCGTGTCCGTGAGCAGTTGATCGCGCCGGCGCAGGAAGTCCTCCGCCCCGTCCCACTCGGCCGGCGGGGCGACGGCCAGGGAGTCTTCCTCTGCGTCGAGGTACGCGTCGATCTGGGCGATGGCGGCGTCCACCAGCCGGGCCACCGGGGTGAGCCCGGCGCGCTTGCCCTCGCGCAGCCGCTCCTCCGCCTGGGAGAGGTAGCGGGGGATCGCGGACAGCCGCTGCAGGTAGGCCTCGGCCTCGGCGGGCGACGTGAGCACGGTCATCCGCAGGTAGGAGAGCAGGATGGACGACGGGGTCACCGGGAACGCGGCCACCGTGAACTCGATGGCCTCGACCGCGGCCGACTCGTCGGCGTACTCGGTCTGCGCGATCACGACGGAGCGAGTGATGGCGTCCTGCGCCGAGAGGTCCGCGGGGTCGATCGCCAGGGCTGTTGATCGGATCTCGGCCCGCTGTGCCGCCAGTTCGACGTCGTGCGCGCGCGAGAGATCGGCCAGCAGGTCGTCGTACTGGCGGAACCCGATGAGCGTTGCGTCAAGCGGATCGGAGGCCATGGCATGGTCGAGGAGGGTCTGGGCGATCTCGGCGACGCGCGAATCGCCTGTGGGAGCAGTAGTCATGGGCTCGACCGTAGGCCATAGCCTCCGAGGGTGCTGCGCGATGACGAGGAGTCGGTGCCGATCATCGAGGCGCTCGAGTGGCAGCGGGACCATGTGCTGGCCACCGGGGCCGCCACCGCCGGGCTGCTGCTGCAGGCCGTCATCGATGACGTGGCGCGTGCGGGTGCGCTGGCGCGACTGATGCCGGAGGCGGTGCGCTTCGGCGACCTGGTCGGCCTGCGCGTCATGGCCACGGTGCATCGGCTCGCCATCGACCGGGCGGCGCCGGAGGTGGCGCTGTTTCTGCCGACCCTGGGCGGCACGGCCCCCGCGACGGCCCACGCCCGGGCCGAATTCGCGCGGGCAGTGGTGGCCGCCCTGCTCGCGCATCCCGATGAGCTGCAGCGGATGCTGCTGCACACGCCGCAGACCAACGAGACCGGACGCGCGGCGCTGCTGCGGCTGGCACTGTCGGCCGAGGAGCCGTCTCGGCCGGTCCGGCTCATGGAGATCGGCGCGTCCGCCGGCCTGAACCTGCGGGCCGACCACCTCCCTGGGCTTCCGGGCCTCGAGCGCGGACCCCTGCCACCCATCGTCGAGCGGCTCGGCTGTGATCTCGCTCCCGTCGACGTCGACTCCATCGAGGGTCGGTCCCTGCTCAGCTCGTACGTGTGGGTCGATGACGTGGAGCGCTTCCGTCGCCTCGCGGCCGCGATGGAGGTGGCCCGCCGGGTCCCGGCCACCGTGCTTCCGCAGGATGCCGAGGAGTTCGTGGCCGGCCTGCGACTGCGTCCGGGGACGACGGCCGTGCTCTGGCACAGTGCGATGTGGGTGTACCTCCCGGCGCCCGCTAGGGAGGCGATCCTCGAGTCCATCGACGAGGTCGGCGCCGCTGCCGGTGCCGATGCGCCGTTCGTCCACGTGTCGTGGGAGTGGGACCCGGAAAGCGACCAGGATGCCGGGTTCGCCCTGGTGACGCGGCGGTGGGACGGCCGGTCCCGCGGGGAGCCGCTGCTGCTCGCCCGCGGTCGCAGTCACGGCGGGGGAGTGATCCCCCAGCGTGCGCCGTAACGGGTGGCCACCTGCACGATGTCGGCGTACTGCTCGCGGGTCCGGGGCAGGGGCTGGCCGCGCGTGACCTGGGACTTCGACAGCTTGGCACCCTCCTGATCTGCGAGCAGGTCGTGGTGGATGAGCCGCGCGCGGCCGAAACCGGCCGCACCGAGCGCGTCAGCCAGGAAGAGCTGGGCGGCGCTGGACTCCAGCAGGTCCCGCCCCCGCACGATGTCGGTGACGCCATGATCGCGGTCCTCGATCACGCTGGCCAGGTGGTAGGCAGGAAGGTCGTCGCGCCGCCAGACCACGAAGTCGCCCATCCGGCTCGCGAGATCGATCGGTTCGCTGTCGACGGTGACTGTCGTCCCCTCGGGGACATGGACCCGCAGCGACGTCTCGCCGGATCGGTACGGGAGGGCGGCGGCGCGGCACTCGCAGGCACGGCCGCCGGCCAGCTCGCGTCGCGTGCAGCGGCAGGCGTAGACCATCAAGCCCTGACCGCGTGCCGCCTCGAGCTCGTCGCGGTAGAGGTCGCGACGCCGGGCGAGGGTGAAATCCCGCTCGAACTCGTCCGTGCTGCGCGGGCCGCTGTGCCATTCGACCCCGAGCCACTCGAGCACCTCGAACACGTCGTTCACGTACTCCGGGCGCGACCGGGTCGCATCCATGTCGTCGATGCGCAGGATGACGTGGCCACCCGCGGCACTGCGAGCCAGTGCACGAGAAGCGCGTTGACGGCGTTGCCTGCGTGCAGGTAGCCGCTGGGGGTCGGGGCGAAGCGAGTGATCACGGGGCCCCGCGGCGGGACTTCACGGATTGCGCGAAGGCCGGGACGTAGGGCATGCCGCCGATGCCCACCAGCGCGTCGCGGACGGTGTCGGTGAGGTCGTTGGCACTCATCCGGCCCGGATCGAGATCGAGGGGCGGGGAGAACCGCAGGTGGACGGGCACTCGACCCCAGCGCGGCCGGCCGTACTCGATCGCCATCGCGTGCACGGGGACGCCAGGGTTGGCCTCCAGGATCGGGACCAGCACCCGGCGATGCAGCCGGTGCAAGGAGACCTTGTCCGGGGACCGGGTGCCCTCGGGGTAGATGCCGAGCTTGCGCCCCTCCATCAGCACCCCATGGGACATCTCCAGCGCCCACCTCGTGGACGCCTGGTCGCCGCGCCGCAACGGGATCTGCCCGACCATCCTCAGCGCGTATCCGGTGACCCCGGTGTACGCCTCGATCTTGGTGAAGAAGGCCAGCCGCCAGCGGTTCGCGAGGCCCGTGATGACGGGGTCGGTCATGGACAGGTGATTGCCGACGAGGATGGCCGCGCCGGGCGCCACGTCCTGTCTTCCTTCAACGGTGATGCGATAGCGCACGCGGAGCAGCTGGGCGAACGCGAACATCGGCCAGTAGCCGATCCCGTGTCCCGGGCGACCCGCATCGATCCCGTCGTGGATCTCCCGACCCTCGTGAAGGAGGCGCTCGTAGTCGGGGGTGGTCGGCACGGGAGCATCATCCCAATCGCGCGTCGCGCGGGCGAGCACCCGAGGTGGCTAGCCTGCGCATATGGCCGCCACCAGCCGCCGCCGGGTGCTCGCGCTGCTCGGGGTCGTGCTGGGCATCGCCCTCGTTCCCGCGCTGGTCCTGACCGCGCTGGGTCGTTCGGATGCCGCCACCATGGCGGTGTTCGGGGCGCTGACCGCCCTGGTGGCGGGACTCACCGCGGGCTGGCGGGTGGCCGTGGCCGCCACCCTGGTCCTCGCCGGCGCGTCGGCGGTCGCCGTGCCCCTGTCGGGCACGGCGTGGGCCGCGGCGCTGCTGCTCGCGTCCGTGAGTGCGGTCGTCGCGCTGACGGCTCGACGAGGCCAAGCGGCGGCCCTGCTGCTGATCCCCATCTCGCTCGCCTTCACCGTCTCGGAACCCCCGATGGGCGAGCTCGAGGAGCCACAACGGGCGCTGATCGTCCTCGCCATCACCGCGGGAGCGGGACTGTTCGCGACCGTCGCCGGACGCGTCGGCCTACCCGTGCGCCTGCCGGAGGCTCCGCACGTCAGCCGGCAGCGAGCCGCATGGTTCGCGGTGCAGCTCGGCCTGCTGGTGGTGGCCGCGACCTGGGTGACCGTCGCGTACCAGCTGGGTCATACGGGCGCGTGGCTGATCATGACGATCCTGATCGTCGTGCAGCCGTATCTGCAGGACGGGATGCGGATCGCCGTCCAGCGGGCGCTGGGCACCGTGCTGGGCTTCGCCGTCGCGATGGCCTTCATCTTCGTCACCGGCTGGCCGGTGGTCCTGTTCGTCGCGGGCGGGTTGTTCATGTTCGCGGCCCTGGTCTTCAGGATCGAGAAGCGCCCCTACTGGCAGTACGCCGCACTTCTCACACCAGCGATCGTGCTGCTCGAGGGTGGGTCCGGATCCCTGGCCGACACCGCCTGGCAGCGACTGCTGGCCACCGTGCTCGGGGCTGTCACTGCGCTCGCGCTGATGGCCATGGTGCGACCGCTCTACCAGCGAGCCGCTCAGGAGCACGGACTGGAACACTGGTAGCCGGTCGGCACGACGGCGGGAGAGGGAATGTCGAAGGCGGGCAGGTGGACCATTCGGGTCCTGGTCGGACTTCTCATCGCGGGGGCGGCGGTGGTCGTGCTCGCCGTGGGTGCACTGCTGTACCTGCAGATCCCGCAGAACGCGGCGGGGATGGCGGCCAAGAGCATCTGCTCCGCGCACTTCGTGTCCGGTCGTGAAGGCTCGGCCGACGAGCTGATGGCGCAGGAGCTGGCCGCGGCCAGCCCGGCCTTCAGCCTCGTCAGCACCAGCATCGACGATGCCGAGCAGTCCGTGTCTGCCCGGTTCCTCGGCGTGATCTCACGTCGCGCCACGCTCATGGAGCAGCGCGGCTGCGTCCTCGACGGCGAGGTGGACGCGCAGGCGCAGGCGACGGTCGCAGGACCTGCGGACCCTGCGCCGTGGCCGGCGGGGGACGGGCTGGCCGAGGTCGCCAACCCCGAGCTCGAGGCGGTGCTCGACGCGGCGATGGTCGGCGCCGGCGACGTGGCTGCCGCCAACACCCGTGCGGTGGCCGTCGTCCAGGGCGACCAGTTGGTCGGGCTGCGCACCGGACCGGACTTCACCCCGCAGACGCCGCAGCACGGCTGGTCCATGACCAAGACGGTGGCCGCCATGCTCTTCTACGCGCGCGCGCAGGAGGTCGGGCTCGATCTGGAGACTCCGGTCGTCGACGCCTTCCGACCGGGACGTGAGCCCGGCTGGGTCGCGGACTGGCGCGCGGACGAACGGGCCGACATCACCGTGGCGGACCTGCTGTACATGCGCGACGGACTGCAGAACGACGAGGGCTACGGACCCACCGGAGCAGTGGTCGCCATGCTGTACGGGGCGCCGGACATGGCCGCGTGGGCAGCCGACCACCCGGTTGCGGCCCCGGCGGGAACGAGCTTCCAGTACCTGAGCGCCACGGCGAACCTGCTGGCCGACGTGGCCAAGGGCCAGTTCGACTCGGACGCGGACTACTGGGCCTACCCGCAGGATGCGCTGTTCGGACCCCTCGGCATCGACACGGCGACCCTGGAGACCGATGCGGCAGGCACCTGGGTGGGGTCCTCCTACCTGTGGGCCGACGTGCTGGACTGGGCGCGGCTCGGGAGGCTGATGATGGCCGACGGCCAGTGGGACGGCAGTCAGGTGCTGCCGGCCGGGTGGCTGACGCTGGCCACCACTCCCGCGATGGCCGACGGCGAGGGGCACGGCTACGGCGCGCAGACCTGGCTGCTCGGCGACCCGATAGGCGGGGAGTGCCGCGCATATCCCGGAGTGCCCGAGGACACGGTGGCGATGGAGGGGCACTGGGGACAGCTGGTCGCCATGGTGCCCTCGCGGGACGCCCAGATCGTGCGGCTCGGCTGGACCTTCGAGTCCGACGTGTACGACCAGTGCCAGCTGATCAGCGATGTGCTCGCCGCGCTGCCGGAGGCGACGTCGTGACCGGGCCGGTCGGCGTCGCGATCCGGGCGCAGGCGGCTGCCGACGCGGACCAGGTCGCGGAGGTGCTCGCTCGGGCCTTTGCGGATGAGCCCGAGGTGGTGGGCCTGGAGGCCGCACTCCAGCAGCGGGCCGACAGTCACGGCTTCGTGGCGCACGACGACGGCACCGTTGTCGGACACGTCCGACTGACCCGTGGGTGGATCGACGCGATCGACCGACTGGTCGAGGTGCAGGTGCTCGGTCCGCTCTCCGTACGCCCGGACCGGCAGGGCCGTGGCATCGGACGCGCACTCGTCGCGCACGCCGTGGACGCAGCAGCGGACCTCCACGCGCCCGCCGTCTTCCTCGAGGGCTCGCCGGACCTCTACGGACGGCTCGGGTGGCGGGCGGCCGCCGACATCGGGGTCACCCCGCCCTCCGAGCGGATCCCGGCTCCGGCGTGCCAGGTGGTCACCCTCCCGGGCTACCAGGACTGGATGCGCGGGCGACTCGTCTACGCGGACACCTTCTGGGCGTGCGACTGCGTCGGCCTCCGCGGTGCCGACCTCGCGAGCTTCAGCGAATAGCCAGCCTGAGGATGCGGTCGTCGCCTGCCTTCGGGGTGGCCCGGCCGTCGGTGTTGCTGGTGACCAGCCACAGCGAACCGTCCGGCGCGACGGCGACGGTCCGCAGTCGGCCGAGGTCGCCGATCGCTACCCGCTGCGGGCGCAGAGCCCGCTCGCCGCGCAGGGGTACGCGGTAGAGGACCTGGCCCCGCAGGCTCGCCACGTAGGCGTTGCGGCCGAGGATCGCCAAGCCGCTCGGGGACGCCGTCGATGTAGGCGACCAGCTGGCCGCGGGATCGATGTACTTCGGGTCGACGCCCGCGCCCTCGTAGATCGGCCAGCCGTAGTTGCCTCCGGGCCGAATCAGGTTCAGCTCGTCGACGTCGTTCTGGCCGAACTCGCTGGCCCACAGCCGACCAGCGTCGTCGAGAGCCAGTCCCTGGACGTTGCGGTGTCCGAGCGAGTAGACGGGGGAGTTCGGGAAGGGGTTGCCGGGCGCGGGGGCTCCAGTCCACGTGACCCGCAGGATCTTCCCGGCCAGGCTGCGCCGGTTCTGGGAGAGATCGCCGTTGCCGGCGTCGCCGGTCGCGACGAACAGCGCGTCGTCCGTGACGAGCAACCTGCCCCCGTCATGGATGCTCGCCTTGGGGATTCCGGACAGGATGGTGCGCTGGGCGCCGAGCCGGGTGCCGTCCCAGGCGATCCGCACCACGCGGTTGTCGTTCCGGCCGGTGAAGTAGGCGAACACGAAGGTGGGATTCGGGCCGGGGGGCACGGCCAGCCCGAGCAGGCCGGCCTCACCGCCGGGCACCACCCCCTTCACCCGCCCTACGACTCGAGCCTTGCCGCCCTGCGCCGGGACCCGCTTGATCCGGGCCGTGTCCCGTTCGCTGACCAGTGCGGACCCGTCGGGGAGGAAGGCCAGGCCCCAGGGCGAGGTGAGGCCGGTGGTCAGCGTGTCGTCGATGACCACCCGGCTGGGCGCGGCGACGTTCGCGCTCGTCGGAGCATTCGTCGGAGCGCTCGCGTTCGTCGGTGCGCTCGCGCACGCCGTGGGCGTCAGCAGCGTCAATGAGAGCGCGGTCGCCCCGGCGATCAGGCTGCGTCGGGTGGCGGGACGGGAACGGACCATGGCTACCCCCTCGGATCGGACGTTCCTGCCAGTATCACCCGAGGTGGGTCAGGCCCGCATACTGGCGTCGTGGAGTCGGCGATCCCCCTGGCCTTCACGGCCGCGTGGGCGGCCGGCATCAACCCCTACCTGCTGGTCGTCATCCTCGGCGTCGCGGGACGGCTGACTGACGTTGCGGTGCCCGCCGGCCTGGAGCGAACCGACGTCCTCGTGCTCTTCGGCGTGCTCGCGGTGGTCGACACCGTGGCCGACAAGATCATGTGGCTCGACAGCTTCTGGGATGCGGTCAACACCGTCATCCGGCCGGTCGCAGGTGCGGTGGTGGCCGCCCTGATCGCGGCCCCCTCCGTGGACCTGCCGACCGCAGTCGTCGCCGCCGGTGGTGGTGCGGTCGCGCTCGTGACCCACTTGGCCAAGGCGACCACGCGGCTGGGCGTGAACACCTCGCCCGAGCCCGCCAGCAACGTGGTGGTGTCGGTGATCGAGGACGTGCTCGTCGCGGTGACGGTGGCGGTCGCGCTGGTGTGGCCGTGGGTGGCCGCGGGGATGGCGCTGCTGTTCCTGCTCGCCGGAGCGGTGGTGGCCCTCGTCCTGCTGAAGACGGCCCGTCGGGCGCTGCGCAGCAGACGTCGCGTCAGAGCCCTTGATAGCCCTTGACGACGAGCAGCGCGCCGATCACCGTCAACACCACACTCATCACCGCGACGTGGTGGCGCTCCAGCCAGGCGCGCAGTCTGCCCAGGGGGGCCATGACCCGCTGGCCGCCGACCAGGAAGCCGATGATCGGTGCCGCCACCGAGATCGAGGCGACGACGCTGAACGCCGCCAGTCCCGCCAGCTCGTAGCCCGCGGAGGAACCCTGCTTCCCGATGGCCAGGCCGCCGGCGAAGCCGAGGGCCGCGACCTTGGGGTTGGCGGCCGTCAGGATCAGCCCCAGGATGAGGGCCCGTTTCGCGTCCGCCGTCTGCAGGCCGCTCATCCATCGGGGCAGCTCCTTGGCCTCGGGCTTCAGCCACAGCGGCCGCAGGCCGAGCACGATCAGGACGAAGCCGAGGACCAGCCGTGCCCAGGACGGCCAGGCCGCATCGGTGCCGACGGCGTCCAGCACGTCCGCAAGCAGGATGCCGAGGCCGGTGACGGCCGCCACGCCGAGCAGCCAGCCGACAAGGAAGGCTCCCGACGTCCGGCGAGGCTGCTCGGTGAACAGCAGCAGGATCGCTGGGATCACCGCGAAGGGTGACAGGGCGATCCCCAACGCCAGAGCCAGGTTCTCCATGCTCGACCTCAGTAGCAGCGCAGCTCGACGACGTTGCCGTCGGGATCGCGGCCATACAGGCTGGCGGCGGTGCCGCGGGCGCCGAACAGGCCGTCCGTCGGTCCGGAGGTCTCCCCGAGTCGCGGGTCCTGCGCGAGTCCGGCGAGGTCGACTGGCTCGACGACGAGGCAGAAGTGCAGCAGGTTCTCGCCGGTGCGCTCGCCCGCGAAGATGTCGATCAGTGTCGAGTCGTCGATGCGCACGGACGGGAAGGGCACGCGACCCGCGCGCCAGTCCTCGACCCGCTCGCCGGTCAGGCCCAGCACCTCGGTGTAGAAGGCGAGGGAGCGCTCCACGTCCGGGGTGACGAGGACGATGTGATCGAGTCCGGTGACGCGGACGGCGGGTGCCATGTGCGGCAGCCTAGGGGGCCGTCAGGGCCTGTGCCTTGATGTCACGGGCGTGCCGATCGACGTACGGCATGCCGCCGGTCTCCAGCAGAGCGGTGCGCGTGATCTCGACGATCTGCTTCGCATCCATCTGCCGACCGTCGATCGGCAGGGGCTCCGACAGGCGCACCCGCACCTGGACGCGGCCGCGCCGCTTGCCCAGGTACTCGGTGGTGATGGCATGGACGGGCACGTCCGGATTCGCCTGGATCAGCGGCACCAGGATCCGCGGATGCAGGCGATGGAGGGAGCGATGGTCGGGGGAGCGGGTGCCCTCGGGGTAGATGCCCAGCTTGTTGCCGTCCTGCAGAGTGCGGCTGGCCATGTCCATCGCCCACCGGGTGGACGCCTCGTCGCCTCGACGGAGCGGGATCTGGCCCATCAGGCGGAAGAAGATGGCGCCGCGACGTTCGAAGACCTCGACCTTGGCGAACGCGGACACCCGCCACCAGTGGGTCATCACGGCGACGACGGGGTCCATCGCCGAGATGTGATTGCCGACCAGGATCGCCGGCCCGTCGGCGACCCGCTCGGAGCCCTGCACGTCCACCGCCCAGTGCAGGCGCAGCGCGCGAAGCGCCGAGATCACCAGCCAGTAGGTGCGCGCACGACCCGGCCGCCCGATGCGGACACCCGGGTAGAGGGCCTGTCCCCGGGCGAGGGCTGCGTCGTAGCTGTCGTCGTCGGCGACCGTTGGCGTCATACCAACATCATGGCTGGTCGACCGGTGTCGGGGCGAATGCCCGCGTCAGACGGACCCGGAACTGCTCCGTCAGGGAGCCGTCCGGGGCGGCGAGGGTGGCCACCACCGCGGCGGCCGCCGCCTGGGCTGCAGGTCGATCCTGTTCCGGCACCCGCTCCCACATTCCGCGCGCCCCACCGGACCAGGTCCACTGCAGCCAGTGGTCGACGTCGGCGTAGGTGTTGGCGTGCTCGACGATCACCGTGTCGACGTCGGCGTATCCGGCATCGCGCAGGATCCTCTCGGTCGACTCGACGGTCGCGAACGAGGGCGCTCCTGATGGGTGCGAGGGCTCCTCGCTTGGTGGCCAGTAGGGGCTGATCGCCGGCTCCACGACCTTCCAGCGCTCGTCCCCGGCGTGGAAGGTCGAAGCGACGAGCACCCCGCCGGGTCGAAGGACCTCGCGCACCCGGGCAGCCGTCCCGACCGGGTCGGGGAGGTAGAACAGCAGCAGGGCGGCGACGGCTGCGTCCCAGCCACCAGCGTGGGTCGGCGGCCGGTCGGCATCGCCGACGGAGACACTGACGCCCGGCAGGTCGGCTGACTCGCGGGCCGCGCGCTCGACCATCGCGGCGGACAGGTCGATGCCGTGGACGCTGCCCGTGGGGCCGACCGCGGCAGCGGCGGCTCGGAGTGAGGCGCCGCTTCCGACGCCGAGGTCGAGCACGGCCATCCCGTCATTCAGTTCGGCGCGCGCCACGAGGGCCTGGGCGAGGGGCTCGAAGAACGGGACGCCCACGGCGTCGTAGGTCTCCGCGGATCGCTCGAACAGGTCAGAGAAGTGCGCCTTCTGCGGATCGCCGGGAAGTGTCATGCAGCATGGTCCCATCCCGGAATGGACATCTGCCGGTTTCCCGGCGCACGGACGGGATGGGTGCCGGAAGCCACGCGGCTCAGGGGGCGGGCGTGTCCGGGGGGAGTGCCGCCGGCTCTTCGGGGTCGGCGGGCGGCTGGCTGGCGGCAGGACCGTAGCTGAGCATCAGGGCCGCGATCTTGGCCTCGCGAGACGTCGATTCGGGTGGGGAAGGGGAGGTCTCGGCTGACGTCATGGCAACCTCCCTGCGACGGCGCCCGACCGGGTGACTGCATCGCCCTTGGATCGTCTCACACGCGCTGAGCAGGCGCAGAGGCAGAGGTCCCGAGGTTCGGGGCCTCTGCCTGTCGTCCCTATGGGATGCGGTCCGACCCGGAGCCCCAGGTCAGGCCCCAACCATTGGGGAAGAGCACTGGGCGTGGGCGCGGCCCGGCGGCCGGAACTGTCACCGGCAGTCGGCCCGCCGTGCGCGCTCCGACGAGGGCGGTCGCGACTGCCTGGAGGTTCGTTGCCGTGAATCCGTAGGTGGTCACCACCGCGCTCGCGCCATCTGCCCACGCCGCGTCATACGGTCCGTCGATCGGCACCACGACCACGGGGGTCCCGGTGGCGATGAGTGCGGGGAGCAGCCGCTTCTGCCCGGAGTCGCCGAACACGTCATATGTCTGGAGGACGACGGCGTCGGCCGCACGCGCGGCAGTGACGGCGCCGTCGACGGTCTCCTGGGTCGCGCCGAAGCCGGTCACCAGGGTCGTCGTGCGGAAGCCGAGGGTGGTGAGCATCCCCGCGAGCTGCGGCACCGTGCTCGCCACCGGCCCGGCCACCAGGACCGTTCCGGTGCGGGGACGCAGCGGGACGCGCGCGCCCTCGGGTGCGATCAGCGTGGCCGCATCACCGGCGATCCGCGCCATGGTGGCGACATGATCGGGCGCGCCGACCGTGCGAGCGATGGTGCTCAGGGAGGCGGGCCACGGCGCGTCGAGCATCCCCGCGTTCGCCTTGAGCGTGAGGATCCGGCGGACGGATGCGTCGAGACGTGCTCGGCTGATGCGGCCGTCGGCGACGGCCTGACGGACCGCGGTGAAGGCGACCGGCAGGCTGTCGGGCATCAGGAGCATGTCGTTGCCGGCGCGGATCGCGTCGATCATGACACGGGGCTGCGGGATTGCGTCGAGGGCCGCGGCCTGCAGGGAGTCGGTGATGATCGCGCCTCGGAATCCGAGCTGACCGCGCAGGATGCCCGTCACCACGCGGTGCGACAGGCTGGTGGGCCGCTTGGAGCCGACCAGGGCAGGCGCCTGCAGGTGCGCAGTGAGCACGGCCTCAGCGCCTGCGTCAATGCCGGCCGCGAAAGCTGGCAGGTCACGGGTGCGGAACTGCTTCGCGGTCTGGCGCGACTTGGCGATCGCGAAGTCGCTGTTGGACAGCGTGCTGCCCAGCCCGGGGAAGTGCTTCAGCGTCGATGCCACCCCGCCGGCATGCTGCCCCAGCACCGCCTCGCGCACGTACGCGGGAACCACCGTCGGGTCGTCGCCGAAGCTGCGCGCGCCGTCGGCCTGGTTGTAGGGCTGGGTGTTGACGTCTGCCACCGGCGCCAGGTTCCACGTGACGCCGAGGGTGCGCATCTCCTCGGCCATGATGCGGCCCGACTCGTAGGCGTTCCGCGGGTCACCCGTTGCGCCAACGGCCATGTTGCCCGGGGCCATCGATGCGGGTGCGTTCAGCCGCCACACCGTTCCGCCCTCCTGGTCGATGGAGATCGACAGGGGGACTCTCGCGCCGGTCGTCGTCGCCGTCGACTGCATCGCGTCCGACACGCGCGCGAGCTGCTGTGGCGAGACGATGTTGTCGCTGAAGTAGATGACACCGCCGACGTGGTACCGCCGGATGGCCTCGGCGATCGTGCTGGTGCCCAGCTCCTTGACGTTGGCAGCGGCGTTGGCAGCGGTGGCGCGCGAGGCCGCAGTGCCGGTGAACGACACCACGAAGAGCTGCCCGACCTTCTCGTCGAGGGTCATCCGATCGAGGATGCGCTCGATGCGATCGGACGGGTCCTCTGGCGGTGCGGCGTGCGCCCCGGGTGCCACCAGCCCGATCGCTGCGATCAGGGTGAGCAGTGTGATCGGCCTGCGCGCCGCGATCAGCCTGCGCGCTGCTGTGCGGACTCGCCGACCCGCGGTGGCCACCATGGGCCACGATGCTAACGCGCCACCCCGATTGCCGGAGACGTTCGTGATCGCGGCTGCCGCTCAGGGCCGCGAGGGCTGACTGTCTCGGAGGATGCCGATGACCGCGTCGACGGCGTGCGGCACCGCGCCCATCACTGACGCAGAGACCGGGTCACCGTGTCCGAAGTCGCGCGCCTCCACGCCGACCACGACGACTCGGGCGGGGAGCAGTTCCAGGGCGCCCGCGAGCTCGATGATGGCGGCCAGGCCCAGGCCGTGGGTCGCCGCGAAACCGGACGCGGTGCGTGCGGGCAGCGCTGGCGCGCCGGGGCCGGCCTCGCGCAGCGTCACGGTGCCGGGCTCGTCGCCGGACCGCACGGCGTCCACGATGACGGCGACGTCGACGTCGGCCATGGCCTCGGGCAGCGCGGTCGGGTCCTCGTGGATCACCACGTCGACACAGGATCGACCGGGATCCGTCAGCGCGTCGCGGACACGGCTGGCGACAATGGGGCCGACGGCATCGTCCCCGCGGTCGATCGAGCCGAGGCCGACGACCAGCGCCCGGGGACGGCGGGGAATCGTGGCGGCCGCGTCGCTCACCGGTGCTCCACGCGCAGATCCAGGAAGTGGGTGGCACACGAGATGCACGGGTCGTAGGTGCGGATGGCGATCTCGCACTGGCGCGTGAGTTCCTCGTGCGACAGGTCCAGATGGTCCTGCACGAACGCCCGCAGGTCGGACTCGATCGCGCCCTGGTTCTGCGACGTGGGCGGCGTGATCTGGGCGTCGAGGATGACGCCCGCATCGTCGATGCGATAGCGGTGATACAGGAGCCCCCGCGGAGCCTCGGTGGCACCATGACCCTCCCCAGGCCTGGCCGGGACCGGAACCCACGGCGCGGGTGCGCCGTGCCACCCGTCGATGAGCCGAATCGCCTCGTCGAGGGCATGCACGAGCTCGACCATCCGGACGATGATGGAGCGGAAGGGGTTGCGGCAGGTCGGGCCGAGCCCGCCCATCTCGGCGCACTCCCGGGCGAGGGGCGCCAGCGAGGAGTGGTTGAGGCTGTAGCGGGCCAGCGGGCCCACGACGTACGGCTCGCCGTCGAAGGTGGCGTGCAAGGCGTTGGAGTGCGCGACGTGCTGCTCCACCACGTGGTCGTTGAAGGACCGGACCGGTGCCTCGAGACCCGTACTCGTCATCAGGGATCCGGACTCCATCGGGTAGCCGTGCTCCGAGTTCAGTGACAGGTACGGGTAGGGCTGCTCGAAGTCCGGGAACTCGACGCTCGACACCAGGGGGACGGCGGCGATGGCCTCCTCACGGGCGGCTACGAGCTGTGGGCGGACGGCTGCCAGCTCGTCGCGGTGCGGCAGCCGGTGGAAGCCGCCGAGGCGCACGTTGACGGGATGCACGGCTCGTCCGCCGACGGCTGTCATGAGGTCGTTCCCCGCGCGCTTCATCCGCAGCGCGGACTCCACCAGCCCTCGGTGGTCCCGCGCCATCTCGATGGCGCCGTCGTACCCGAAGAGGTCCGGGGCATGCAGGAAGAAGATGTGGAGCGCATGGCTCTCGATCCACTCGCCGCAGTAGAGGAGCCTGCGCAGCAGCCGGATCTCCTCCGGCACGGTCACGCCGCATGCGTCCTCGATGGCCCGGCAGGCGCTCATCTGGTACGCGACGGGGCAGATGCCGCAGATGCGTGCGGTGATGTCGGGGGGCTCGGTGTAGGAGCGCCCCCGCAGGAACGCCTCGAAGAAGCGGGGCGGCTCGAAGATGCGCAGGTGGACGTCGCGGACCGTGCCGTCCTGGATGTGGACGTGCATCCCGCCCTCGCCCTCCACCCGGGCCAGCAGCTCCACGGACAGCACCTGGCTGCCGGAGGTCAGCTTGTGGGTCATGTCGCGACCCCGTCCTGCTCGTGCGCCAGGCTCTCCACCCGGAACGGCTCGGCTCCGGCGTTGAACGTCCGGAACAGCCGCAGCACCTCGGCCTCGGACTGGCCCGTCGCGCGCAGGCGCTGGGCGAGCGACGTCGTGTTCGGGGTGTCGTTGGGCCCGAAGCAGCCGTAGCAGCCACGCCGGAAGGCCGGGCAGAGCGCGCCGCAGCCGGCCTGGGTGACCGGACCCAGGCACGGCGAGCCGTCGGCCACGGCGATGCAGGTGACCCCTCGCCGCTTGCACTCCACGCACACGCTGTACGTCGGGATCCGCGGTGTGCGGCCCTGCAGCAGGGCGGCCAGGACCTCCAGCAGCTGACCGCGATCGATCGGGCAGCCGCGCAGCTGGAAGTCGACCGAGACGTGCGCGGCGATCGGCGTGGACCGCTCCAGCGTCGCCACGTACGCGGGGTGGGCGTAGACGACGGACAGGAACTCGGAGACGTCGGCGAAGTTGCGCAGTGCCTGGATTCCGCCGGCGGTCGCGCAGGCGCCGATGGTCACCAGGGTGCCCGAGGCCGCGCGTACCTCCTGGATGCGCTCGGCGTCGGCCGGGGTGGTGATCGAGCCCTCGACGAGACTGATGTCGTACGGTCCCGCGACCTCAGCGCTCGTGGCCTCGGGGAAGTAGGCGACGGTCACTTGCTCGGCGATGTCGAGCAGCTCGTCCTCGCAGTTCAGCAGGGTCAGCTGGCAGCCGTCGCAGGACGCGAATTTCCAAACGGCGAGGGTCGGTTTGTCGGTCATCACAGCTCCCGGACGTCCATGAGCGGGGCGAGGCGGTCGTACCCGAGGACGGGACCGTCGACGCACAGGAACAGCTCTCGCAGTTGGCAGTGGCCGCACAGTCCGACGCCGCACTTCATGTTGCGCTCCATCGACAGGCGGATGCGCGCGTCCGGGACGCCGCGGGCCATCAGCGCCGCCGCCGTGTAGCGCATCATCACCTCGGGCCCGCAGACGAGGGCCAGGGTGCGCAGGGGGTCGAAGCCGGCGCGGGCCACCAGCGTGGTGACCAGCCCGACGCGGCCGGTCCAGCTGGGTGGGCCGTAGTCGACGGTCGTCTCGACCACGATGTCGTGCTGCTCGGCCCACCGCGCCAGGTCGTCGGCGAACAGGATGTCCGTCGGCGAGCGCGCCCCGTACAGCAGGACCACCCGGTCGTAGTCACTGCGCCGAGCCGCCACTTCCCAGATCGCCGGCCGAAGGGGTGCCAGTCCGATCCCGCCGGTGACGACGACGATGTCGCCGCCCTTCCCGTCTGCGACGTCCCAGCCCGTGCCGTACGGGCCGCGGACGCCGATCATGGTGCCGGGGCTCGCCGTCACCAGTGCGTGCGTCACGCTGCCCACGTCACGGATCGTGTGCAGCAGAGGCCCTGGCCGCGTCGGGTCACCGGAGATGGAGATGGGGACCTCCCCGACGCCGAAGGCGAGCAGCATGGTGAACTGCCCGGCCCGGTATGCCAGGGGCGGCCCGTCGATGGGCTCGAGGGCCAGGGTCACCGTGTCGGGGGTGTCCAGATGGGTGGCCACGATGCTGAACGACCGGGGGATCATGGGATCGCGGGGTCGCTCGCGGAACGACGGCGCGGTCGGCGCTCGCACGCTCACGACGCACTGCCATACAGGTCGAGCAGGCGCATCCGCGCGTCCTGCAGGCGCTCGTACATGATGTGGGAGACGCGCTGCATCAGTGCATAGCCGAGCGCCGGGTCCTGATCGCACTTGCCGCGCAGGCACGCCCCGTCGAAGGCGACCGCGCTGACCGGCGAGACAGCTCGTCCGTCGAACATCCACCGGTACGGCGGCACCAGCCAGGACCAGCCGGCGACCTCGCCATCCCCCAAGGTTGCGACGACGATGGCCTGGCGTCGGGGGTCGTGGACCTCGAGGGCGACCCGGCCGTGCCGGATGACGTAGAAGGTGTCGGCCGGCGTCCCCGTGCGGAAGAGCACGTCGCCCTGCTCGAAGCGCACGTTCTGTGCGCAGCCGACCACCAGTTCCATGGCCTCGGCGTCGAGCCCGGCGAAGAAGGGGCTCTCGGGAAGGTACTCGGCGAGGGTGCGCACGGGATCCTCCTACCTAGTCGCAGTCGATGTCGGGGCGGCTGCCCGTGCGTGCTCGCGGCGATCCGCGTCCTCGCGGAGAGCAGCCACTTCCTGGGTGATGTCAATGGCCGCCGGGCACCAGGTGATGCAGCGCCCGCACCCGACGCAGCCCGACATGCCGAACTGCAGGGGCCAGGTACCCAGCTTGTGGGTGAGCCACTGCCGGTACCGCGCGGCGGTCGAGTTGCGGACGGCGCCCCCGTGCAGCCGGGAGTACTCCGCAGAGAAGCAGGAATCCCACACCCGGTGACGCTCGTCGAGGGCGCCGGACAGGTCGCTGACGTCCTCCACCGAAGTGCAGAAGCAAGTGGGGCAGACCATGGTGCAGTTGGTGCACGCCAGGCAGCGCTCGGCCACGTCGTCCCACCGCGGGCTCTCCGCACTGGCGAGGAGCAGGTCGGTCAGGTCGTCGGATCGCATCTCACGACCCATGCGTGCCGTGGCCGCGGCCACGATGGCGTCAGCGGCGTCCCGGTCGGCGGATCCCGCCGCCAGCGTGGGCAGCAGGCCCAGGACCTCCGCGCCCGCAGCCGTCCCAGCGTCGACGAGGAAGCGGTGGCCGCGTTCGTCGATCAGCTCGGTGAGGACGAGGTCGGCGCCCTCGCCCGGCTGCGGACCGGTGCCCATCGACGAGCAGAAGCAGGTCCCGGCCGGCGAGGCGCATGTCACGGCGACGAGGAAGCTGCGCTCACGCCTTTCGGAGTAGTGCACATCGATCGCGGTTCTGCCCAGCAGGACGGTGTCGTGGATGCGAACCGCTGCGAGGTCGCATCCACGAATTCCGATAAGCGCGACTGGAACGTCCTCCGAGTCCGCAGGGGACACATCGAACTCGCTGCCCGAGCGCACGCCGCGCCAGAGCCGCTCGTCGGCCGGGAACAGGACTGACTTCGCCGATGCGGCTGTCGCGGCGAACCCGAACAACGCATCGTCCTGGCGGTCGTTCGTCCGGTAGCGACCGGCCTCCTGCTCATCGCCGATCCCCTGGGGAAGGTCGTCGAGGCTCGAGATCTCCGCCATGACAAGGGCTCCGTCGCGAAGCGTCGGCCCCATCACCCGGTAGCCGCGGCCACTCAGGGTGTCGACGAGCGCCTGCAGGCCCTCGAGATCCAGGATCGCACCAGTTTCCATGGACTTCCTCCGGCGACGGCCTCGCCAGCGTAGGTCGCAGGCGACGGGCGCGCCTAGGGCCGTTCGTCACCCGAGAGGCCTGCCGTTGTTCCTCGCGCCGGCGGCCTTCGACCGCGCTTCGAGCCCCTCGCGGCCGTACCGTGGTCACGGAGCGGTCCAGCCGTGTTCGTCTGCTGTGGCGGTCGACCGTTGCGGAGGAGGGGTCACCTGTGAACGCCTACATGTTGGACGACGCGAGAAGCGCGATGGACGACCTCGCGCCCGACATCTACCGGCAGCGACTCGTGATCGAAGGCCTTCCGTCCGCTTCGATCAGCGACGAGCAGATCCGCAACTACCTGACCGAGCTGTCCACCGTGCTGGAGATGGTGACCCTCCTGCCGCCCATCACGCACCGGTCCGATCGGTACGGCTGGGCCGGGTGGATCCACTGGGAGACGTCCGGTGCGCACTTCTACGCGTGGGACGAGCCGCGACTGTTCTTCAGCGCGGACATCTACACCTGCAAGGCCTTCTCCGTCGACCGGGCCGTGGCCTACACGCGTGACTTCTTCTCGGCTACCCGTGTCGCCTATCGGGACTTCTAGTCCCATCCGTGGCGGCGGCCTCCTACTCGTGCGACCTGCTACTTCCGCGACTTGGCGAGGTAGAGGGCCTGGTCGGCCCTGTCGAGGGTGTCGGTGAAGGAGGCGCCCACGGGCCATTCGACGACGCCGGAGGACCATCGTGCGGGGTGTGCCTCGTGCAGGCGGGCGAGCAGGTTGTGTGCGGCAGCAGCGTCGGTGTCCGCGAGGACGAGGACGAACTCGTCGCCTCCGGTGCGGGCGAGGATGTCGGCGGACCGCAGGACGCCGAGCCATGCGGCGGCGAGGTCGATGAGGAGACGGTCCCCGGCGAGGTGGCCGTGCCGGTCGTTGTAGCCCTTGAAGTCGTTCAGGTCGATGGCCACCACGCTGGTGCGCCGTTCCGCCCGCTGGACGACGGCATGGACGAGGTCGGCCGCCTCGGCCAGCCCGCGCCGGTTGAGGACGCCGGTCAGGGGGTCGCGGACGGCGGCGGCCGCCAGCAGCGACGCGAGGAGGGAGACCATCCAGACCAGTGAGATCAGCGTGACCACGACGATGACGATGTACAGCGGAGAGTCAAGTTGCGGGGAGGCCAGGGACACCGCCACGAACAAGACGACGATCAGAGCGACGAGCAGCACCATCTCTCCGAGCGGCAGGAAGTAGGCACAGTAGGTCGCCAGCAGGCACAGGGCCATCGCGGCCGCGAGCTGGCCCGACGCTGACGCCCCGAAGTACGCACCGGCGCAGATCCCCGCAGACAGGATCACGACCCACACGTCGATCACCCAGCGACCCAGTCGCGGCAGCACGAACCACACCAGGAGCGCGGCAATTGCCAGCGCCACCGCCGAGCCGATCATCGCGGTGCGCGAGACAGCCTCGCTTGGGGGCCAGATCGCGAAGGCAGCACACTGCACCGCACCGAGCGCGGTCAAGGCAGCGAGTACCCAGTACTTGGCCAGCGGGTTCAGCGCGGAGCCCCGAATCGAGAACACCGACCCCACCGCACACCACCGTCCACGTCGACGGGCCGACAGCGACGCACGTTCCCGAAACGCCGCGGCGTCTTGACTACTTGACCGCAGAGTAGCCCGAGCGACCGTCGATGCCCCGCGACGCGCTGTGGAGCGCCTGCACAATCCGGAGGTCAGGTACCGGGCTGAGCCGATCTGCCAGGTCCTGCGTGAGCAGGGCGTGGGGATCGCCCCGAGCATCTACTACGCCGCGAAGACCCGCGCCCCGTCGGCGCGGGCCGTGCGCGATGCCGGGCTGGGTGAGGAGATGTGGCGGGTGTTCCACGATCGTGACCTCGGCCGGGGACTGGCGGGGGCGCGGAAGGTCTGGCATCTACTCACGCGCGACGCCACCATCGATGCCCGGTTCGGCCCCGTCGCGCGCTGCACCGTGGAACGGCTGATGCGGGACATGGGCCTGCAGGGCATGCGCCGGGCCCCAAAAAGGGTCCGCACGACGGTGGCGGACGCGTCCGCGCAGCGGCCACCGGACCTGGCCGAGCGCGACTTCACGGCCGAGGCCCCGAACAGCCTCTGGGTCCAGGACTTCACCTACGTGCCGACGTGGGCGGGGATGGCGTTCACGGCGTTCGTCACCGATGTGTGCTCCCGGCGGATCGTGGGCTGGCGCACCGCGTCGCGGATGCCGACCGAGCTGCCTCTGGACGCCCTCGAGATGGCGCTATGGACCCGGGCACGGGAGGGACGCACCGACGCCGACGGGCGACTCGACGGCCTGGTCCAACACAGCGACGCGGGCAGTCAATACGTCGCGTTCCGCTACACCGAGCGGCTGGCCGCGGCCGGCGCGGTGGCCTCGATCGGGACCGTGGGCGACAGCTTCGATAACGCCCTGGCCGAGTCCGTCATCGGGCTCTACAAGAACCAGTGCGTCAAGCACGACGGACCGTTCCGCACCGTCGACGACCTCGAACTGGCGACCCTGTCCTGGGTCCACTGGTCCAACACCAGCCGACTCCACTCCTCGACCGGCTACGTGTCACCACTGGAGTTCGAGGACACGCACTACCGTCAGATCAACTCCCAGCAGCAGTCGCTGCCGTGAGAACTCGCCCACCACTGAACCCGGGGCGATTCACTCCGACGAGCGTGACACCAAACGGACGATCGGTGGCCATCAGGACTCATCTGTCTTCTTCGACAAGGGGCGTGAGTGTGCCTCGGCGCGTGCGCTACTGCGCACCGAGGCATCTTCGGCGTCAGCGGCTGCAGGGTCGGGTCAGCGCCTTGATGCCGGCCACATCGCCCGGGCCGAGGCGGGTCTGGTCGGAGACGATGGCGTCCATGATGTTGCCCTTGCCCGGGCTGTGGCCGAGGCCGAGCGCGTGGCCGATCTCGTGGGCGAACAGGTTGACCAGTTCGGCGGTGCTCGCCGTGCGCAGGTAGTCGGCGTCGTACGCGGCGGTCGCCGAGTCGATCAGGCCGTTGTCGGCCTGTTCGTGGAGCTGGCTGGCCAGGCCGACCGTCTTTCCGTTGATCAGGGCGGCTTCCTTCTCGCTGATGAGGGCCACGATGATGCTGCGGGGGATGTAGGAGCCGTCGGCGGGCAGCGCGAGGCCGGTGTCGGGGTCGATGCGCATGTCGACCATCGGCGCGGGCTCGAAGGTCAGCCCCGACGCTTTCGACCACATTTCCAGCGCGGTGTGAAGCGCCTCGCCGAGTTTCTCGTTGACCTTGGCGATGCGCTCCGGTGTCCCGACGAAGACATCGGAGTCGGGGCTGAACCAGGGGATGACCTTGATCGGTTCGGGGCACAGCTCCCAGCCGTACGCGCGATCGTCGAACGCCCGCCACTGTGCGGCCTTGGCCCGGTTCGCGGCCGCCTGCCCGCGGGCAGTGGCGCCCTGCACAGCGCCCAAGGAGGGAGCGGGCGCCGGCGCGGCCGTCGCGCTGCTCGAGGAGGGTCGGGCGTCGACGGAATCTCCACGGGACGACCCCGAGCACCCGGCCAAGGCCAAGGCTCCGACCAAGACGGCCGCTGCGATCAATCGCACGGCCGCAGGCTAGCCGACGAGGATGATCGTGCCGTCCGAGCGTTCCTCGAGCTCGCGGGTGCAGACCGCCCCGCCCTTCCCGTCGTTGATCCACTCCGCCCAGGACTTGCTCCACCCGCCGAACGGGGCGCCCGGGTAGTGGCCCACGTGCGGGTCGACACGTCGCAGGACCCTGACGCCGGTACCCCGACCTGCTGGATCTCATCGTGAACGACCGGCGGGGGAGGGGTTCCGACGTGATCGTGACGGTGACCGAGCCGCCGACGGCTGGACACGGTTCCCGATCCCTCGGCACCCAGGGTGACGGCGTAGGTGGTGAAGTGGCTGGGCGATCGTGCCCGAGCCGGTTTGGGTCACGCGTCAGGGGGCCGCTCACGCTGACCAGAGCCGCTGCAAAAGTCCACCACCCTGATACTCGACCCCGGGTTCCCCAGGTAGTGTGTCATAAGCGGCGCCGCATGTCCCGGCATTGGTCGGGAAGAACACTATGGAGGTACCGGTCGGTGCAGTGGTCGCCTGGGCTGCGGGGGCCGAGATGACGCCTGCTCCCAGAGTCGCGATGAGTGCAGCGCCCATCACCAGCAGTCTGTGCATCCGTCTCTCCCTGTGGACCGGCTCCGACACCGCGAAGCACGGTGAGCTTATTCTTTGAATCCGTCAATAGTTCTTCGTCGTCAACTATTGTGTCAAGCGTGGATGCCCCGGCCGGCTGGCCGCACGACCGCGCAGCCCTGCTGCGCGCTCTGGTCCTCGGCGAGCGCTACAGCGTCGGGCTGACCCGCGTCGCAATAGAGACGCTCAGCGGCCCACGCGCCAACAACCGAGACGTCGAACTGCTGCTGGCCATCGACAGCCACCCCGACGCCACGCCCGGGTGGCTGAGTGCGGCCACCAGCCGGGACGCGGCCAGCATCTCCCGGTCGCTGCGGCGCTTTGAAGAGGACGGGCTCATCACCCGTCGGCCGTCGCCTGCCGACGGCCGGTCGTCGATGGTGCGCGTGACGCGCAAGGGGCGTACGCGGATCCGGAACTTCCAGCGATCACTGGCCGAATACCTGAGCGAAGGCGCTCCCATCGTCAAGGAGATCCTCGACCTGCTGGACATGACCGTCGAGCAGGCCCCGCGGCCTTCAGGCGTCATGGAGGCCATCAGCGGAATGGCCCGAGTGGGACAGGCCTACGCCGACGAAGCCACGGCGGCCCTGAGGCCCTACGGCGTCACCCATGAGACCGAACGGTTCACCCTGACGCTGCTGCTGGATCGCGGCGAAGTGCGGCCACGGGACTTGGTGCACGAGTTCGGGCTGGCGGCCAACCAGGTCACCCTGCTGCTGGACCGCATGTCGGAGGCGGGGCTCCTCACTCGCGACCACGACGACCCCGCCGATCGTCGGGCCGTGGTCGTGCGCCTGACTGAGCGTGGCGAGGAAGCCGCGAACCTCCAGCTCGACGTGTTCGCCCGCCACGCCGACCGTGTTGCGTCTGCACTCGCGTTGACTGCTCATCGGCCCCGCCTGGCGGGACCATGACCTCATCTACACCGGGGCCGACGGTGGGCCCCTGCACCCGGAGAGCGTTACGAAGGCGTTCGCAGCCGAGGCGCGCCGACTTGGGCTCCCCGTCATCACCTTGCACGGGCTGCGGCACACCTAGCCGACCATCGCACTGACCGACGGCATCCACCCAAAAGTCGTGCAGGAACGGCTCGGACACGCGAACGTCAGCATCACGCTCGGCGTCTACTCGCATGTCGCGCCGACACGGCATGACGACGCTGCTGCTCGCGTCGCCAGCCTCATCCGACCTCGACGGAAGCCCGCGCAGAACACGGTCCGGTAGATGGGCGGGAGATGAAGGGCCCCCTGTCCAACGTTTCCGCTGGTCAGGGGGCCCTTCTACGTGTCCGAGGGGGGACTTGAACCCCCATTCCCCGTAAAGGGAACTAGCACCTCAAGCTAGCGCGTCTGCCAATTCCGCCACCCGGACGAGTGCCCGCACAGCATACCCGCTGATACGGGTTCCACTGCGTGGGGGCGGAGGCAGGGGCAGGATGGGTCCATGACCATCGCGCCCCTGGACTGCCTGCCCGATGCCGAAGCCGAAGTCGTCGAACTGACGCGTGAGCTGATCCGCATCGACTCCAGCAACTGGGGGGACGCACCCGAGACGGTGGGCGAGGCGGAGGTGGCGGAATACTGCGCCGAGCGCCTTCGCGAAGTGGGCCTCGAGCCGGAGATCATCCCCACGACTTCCGACGACCGACGAGCGGTCCACGTGCGCATCCCCGGCACGGATCCCACCGCCCCCGTGCTGCTCCTGCACGGCCACATCGACGTCGTCCCCGCGATGGCGAGCGACTGGACCCATGACCCGTTCGGGGGAGAGGTGGCCGACGGCTTCATCTGGGGTCGCGGCGCCGTCGACATGAAGGACATGGACGCGATGATCCTGGCCGTCGTGCGCGACTGGGCGCGCACCAGCACGCGGCCGCGTCGGGACATCGAGGTGCTGTTCCTGCCGGACGAGGAGGCCGGCAGCATCCACGGTGGCCACTGGCTCGTCGACCACCGCCCGGACATCTTCCGCGGCGTGACCGAGGCGGTCGGCGAGGTCGGCGGCTTCTCGATCACCGTGCGCGACGACCTGCGCCTGTATCCCATCCAGACCGCGGAGAAGGGCATGCGGTGGATCCGCCTGCGCGCGAGGGACCGCGCGGGTCACGGGTCGATGATCCACGAGGACAACGCGGTGACCGCCCTGTGCGAGGCGGTGGTGAAGGTCGGTCGGCACCAGTGGCCGGTGCGACGGACCAAGACCGTCGACCGGTTCCTCGACGAGCTCTCCGAGGCCTACGGGGTGGACCTGACGACCGGCGAGCTGGACCAGGTCCTGTCCCGCCTCGGCACCCTCGGCTTTCTCGTCGGCGCCACGCTCCAGAACACCGCGAACCCGACGATGCTGCAGGCCGGCTACAAGCACAATGTCATCCCCGGGGAAGCGGTGGCCGCCATCGACGGACGCGTGCTCCCCGGCTATGAGCACGAGTTCGACGAGACCATCCGCGCGATCGTCGGCGACGCCATCGAGATCGAGGAGGTCACCAGCCAGATCGCCCTCGAGGCACCCTTCGACACCGCCACCGTCGACCTGATGGCGTCCGTCCTGCGCGCCGAGGATCCGGCGGCCAAGCCGGTGCCCTACATGATCTCGGGCGGCACCGACGCCAAGGCGTTCTCGACCCTCGGGATCGACTGCTACGGCTTCAGCCCGCTGCAGATGCCCGCCGACCTCGACTACTGGCGGCTCTTCCACGGGGTCGACGAGCGGGTGCCGGTGGACGGCCTGCAGTTCGGCGTGCGAGTGCTGAACCGGTTCCTGCTGTCCTGCTGAGCTGTCCGGCTCAGGCCGTTCGCTGCATGCGGTAGACGCGGCGACGCAACCGGACGACGCGCCGGCCGTCGCGATGCAGCACCAGCCGGTCGAGCTCCCAGTGCTCCGTCTCGGCCGCCCCGGTGAGCAGCAGCCGCGCGGCCTCCCGTGAGGTCCCCCTCGGGAAGCGCACCTCTCGGTACTCCCAGGTGGACCCTCGCGGCTGCACGGCTACCGCCTCTGCGCCCAGCCGGCCTCGGGATACCCCAGACCGGGGGCCGAGACGTCGTCCAGGGCGGTGAGGATCTCCTCCGGCAGCTCCAGCTCCTCGGACGCGAGCGCCGCCATCAGCTGGTTGTTCGTGCGTGCCCCGAGGATCGGCGCCACCACGCCGGGGCGGTCCCGCAGCCAGGCCAGCGAGACCTCGGTGGGGGAGGCGCCCAGCCCCTCGGCCGCCGTCGCCACCGCATCGACCACGCGCCGGCCCCGCTCGTCGAGGTACGCCTGCACCCATGCTGCCGTCTCCACGTTCGCGCCGCGCGAGTCGATGGGCATGCTGTGCCGGTACTTCCCGGTGAGCACGCCCCGGCCGAGGGGGGACCAGGCGAGGATCCCCATGCCGACGGCCTGGGCGGCCGGCACCACCTCGCGCTCGATCCCGCGCTCGAGCAGCGAGTACTCGACCTGGGTGGTGACGAGGGGGAAGCGCGAGGCGTCGCCCTGCTGCCACGTCGCCGCGCGCGCCATCTGCCACCCGGCGTAGTTCGAGACCCCGACGTACCGGGCCATCCCGCTGGACACGGCGTGATCGAGGGCCGCGAGGGTCTCCTCCATCGGGGTCCAGGGATCCCACGCGTGCACCTGCCAGAGATCCACCGTGTCGGTGCGCAACCGGCGCAGCGAGCGCTCGAGGGCGCGCAGCAGCTGGCCTCGCGAGGCGTTCACGCGACGGTCCGGCCCGGACACGGAGCCAGCCTTGGTGGACAGCACGACGTCGTCGCGGACGTCGAACTCCTCGACGAGCTCGCCGAGCAGGCTCTCGGCGTCCCCATCCGCGTAGGTGTCGGCCGAATCGAGCAGGGTGCCGCCGGCGTCCAGGAAGGCGGCCAGCTGGTCGCGGGCCTCGTACTCGTCGGTGCCGCGCGTCCATGTGCCCGTGCCGAGGCCGAGGCGGCCGACCCACAGGCCGGACCTGCCCAGCGGCCGAAGTTCCATGCCCGCACGCTACCGTCATCCGTGCCGATAGCGGCCCGCATCGGGCCCGACACGGGAGGCTGCAGATGAAGCTCGGATTGAACCTCGGCTACTGGGGTGCTGGCAACGACGCGGACAACCTCGCGCTCGCGCAGGAGGCCGACCGGCTCGGCTACTCGGTGGTGTGGGCCGCGGAGGCATACGGCTCCGATGCCGCCACCGTGCTCACCTGGATCGCCGCGCAGACCGAGCGCATCGACGTCGGTTCCGCGGTGTTCCAGATCCCCGGTCGCACGCCCGCCAACACCGCCATGACGGCGGCCACGCTGGACACCCTCTCCGGCGGGCGCTTCCGCCTCGGGCTGGGAGTGTCCGGACCGCAGGTGTCCGAGGGCTGGCACGGCGTGCGCTTCGACCGGCCGCTCGGCCGCACCCGGGAGTACGTGGCCATCGTCCGCAAGGCGCTGGCCCGCGAGAAGCTCTCCTTCGACGGCGAGTTCTTCACCCTGCCGCTGCCGGACGGCCCGGGCAAGGCGCTCACGCTGACGGTCCACCCGGTGCGCGAATCGATCCCGATCTACCTCGCGGCGATCGGCCCCAAGAACCTCGAGCTGACCGGCGAGATCGCCGACGGCTGGCTGGCCATCTTCTTCTCTCCCGAGAACGCCGCCGAGATCATGGCCCCGCTCAAGGCGGGCCGTGAGAAGTCCGGCAACGACATGAGCGGATTCGACGTCGTGCCGACGGTCCCCGTCGTGATCGGCGACGACCCGGTCGCCTGCGCGGATCCGGTGCGCTTCTACTCCGCCCTGTACGTGGGCGGCATGGGCTCGCGGGACAAGAACTTCTACAACCAGCTGGCCTGCCGGATGGGGTACGAGGACGCGGCCATCGAGATCCAGGACAAGTACATGGCCCGGGACTACGACGGCGCCATGGCCGCGGTCCCGTTCGAGTTCATGGATCGCACCTCGCTGCTCGGCCCGCGCGACCGGGTGCGCGACCGGCTGGCCGCCTACGCGGACGCCGGCGTCACCACGCTGACCGTGGCGACCTACGCCCCCTCGCTGGACGAGCGGATGGCGACCCTGCGGACGATGGCCGAGGTCCTGGACGAATCCGGGCTCGGGGACTGATGACCTGGTTCGAGGCCATCGTCCTCGGCATCGTCCAAGGCCTGACCGAGTTCCTCCCGATCTCCTCGAGCGCCCACCTGCTGATCGTCTCCCAGCTCTTCGGCTGGGAGGACCCGGGCGCCGCCTTCACCGCCGTGACCCAGATCGGCACCGAGATGGCGGTGATCATCTACTTCCGCCGTGAGATCTGGGAGATCCTGTCCACCTGGTCGCGTTCGATCGTCAACGCCGACCTGCGGCGCGAGCCGGCCGCCCGCATGGGCTGGCTGGTCATCATCGGCACCATGCCGGTGGCCATCCTCGGCTTCCTCTTCCGCGACCAGATCGAGACGATCGCCCGCAACCTGTGGCTGACCGCGACCATGCTCATCGTCTTCGGAGTGATCCTCGGCGTGGCCGACGCGCTGGGGAGGCGGGTCAAGGACGAACGCGACCTGACCCTGCGCGACGGCATCCTGTACGGCCTCGCCCAGTCGCTGGCGCTGATCCCGGGCGTCTCGCGCTCGGGGGCGACCATCTCCGCCGGCCTGTTCATGGGCTACACCCGAGGCGCGGCCGCGCGCTACGCCTTCCTGCTCGCCGTCCCCGCCGTGCTCGCGTCGGGACTCTTCGAGGCCCGGAAGATCGGCGACGACACCACGGTGGCGTGGGGACCGACCATCGTGGCCACCGTCATCGCCTTCTTCATCGGCTTCGCGGTGATCGCCTGGCTGATGAAGTGGCTGACCACCAAGACCTACAAGCCGTTCGTGGTCTACCGCATCGTCCTCGGGCTGCTCGTCATGCTGCTGCTCGCCACCGGCGTGCTGACCGCCTGAGCCGGCTACAGCCAGCCGGACCGCTTGAAGGCGCGGAACAGCCCCACGCAGGTGACCGCCATCACGCCGATCACGACCGGATACCCCCACGGCGAGTGCAGTTCCGGCATGTAGTCGAAGTTCATCCCGTAGATCGCCGCGAGGGCCGTGGGCACCGCGGCGATCGCGACCCACGCGCTGATCTTGCGCATGTCCTTGTTCTGCTGGAGGTCCTGCAGCGAGGTCGAGGCCATCAGCATCGTCATCAGGAGGTTGTCGGCAGCGTCGACGGCGTCGCTGGCGCGCAGCACGTGCTCGCCGATGTCGCGGAAGTGCGAACGCAGGCCGGGCGGCACCCATGAGAGCTCCTTCGCCACTGCCGCATGCGCCCACTGGACGAGCGGGCCGACCGCGCGGCGCATCTCGACGTTCTCGCGCTTGAGCCGATAGATCCGGTTGGCCGTGCTGCCCACCGTCTCCTGCGCGAACACCTCCGCCTCGAGTTGCTCGACGTCCTCGCTCACCTCGTCGGTGATCGCCAGATATCCGTCGACGGCTTGGTCCAGGACGGTGTAGAGCACGGCGACGGGCCCGTACGACCTCAGCTCCTCCGAGCCCTCGAGCCGGGCCCGGATGCCCCGAAGGTCTCCGATCAGCCCGAACCGGACGGTGAGGGCGAACCAGGGCCCGATGAAGACGGCGACCTGCCCCGTCAGCACGTCCGATGTGGAGTCCACGTAGTCGAGGTACTTGAGCAGGGCCAGGCCGTGACCGTCGGCGTTGATCTCGAACTTGGGCCGCTGCTCGGTGTTGGCGGCGTCCTCGACGAGCAGGGTAGGCAGGTCGAACACGTCAGCGACCAGGTCGAGCTCGGCCTTGGTGGGCTCGAACAGTCCGACCCAGACGAACGAGTCCTCGTCCGCCAGGCAGCGGTCCTTGAGCTCGCGCAGCTTCGGGCCGGGATGGCCGTCCCCCGGCTGCTCCCAGTTGTGCACGTCCGGCACCGGGACCGCGGCCTCGCGCGAGTAGAGCCCCATGCCCCTGATCACGGCGCCATTGTGCTGCACGGCGGCACAGCATCTACGCTGACTCGCATGCCGACCGTCCTGTTGATCCGCCACGGGCGCACCTCGGCGAACGCCGGCGGGGTGCTGGCCGGCTGGACGCCGGGCGTGGATCTCGACGACGCCGGGCGTGAACAGGCGGCTGCGCTGGCCCTCAGGCTGGCCGATCTGCCGCTGACGGCCGTGGTGTCCTCACCGCTCGAGCGGACCGTGCAGACGACGGACCTGATGCTCGGCGGCCGTGACGTCCCGGTGCACCTGGACGAGCGCGTGGGGGAGTGCCGGTACGGCGACTGGACCGGGGGATCGCTCAAGACGCTGGCGAAGGACCCGCTCTGGAAGGTCGTCCAGTCGCACCCGAGCGCGGTGGTGTTCCCCGGGGACGCGGGCGAGTCCATGTCGGGCATGCAGCATCGGGCGGTGGCCGCCGTCCGGGAGTGGAACGCGACCCTGGGTGACGACGCGGTCTACGGCATCGTCAGCCACGGTGATGTCATCAAGGCGATCCTCGCCGACGCCCTCGGCATGCACCTGGACCAGTTCCAGCGGATCCGGGTGGACCCGTGCTCGGTCAGCGTCGTCCACTACACGGCCCTGCGCCCCTTCGTGGAGCGCACCAACGACACCGGGGGATCCCTTGCCGGCCTGCGTCCGCCGCCCAAGCGGAAGCGTCGGCGATCCAGCGATGCCGTGGTCGGCGGAGGTGCCGGGCGATGACACGACAGGTCTTCGACTTCCGCAACCCCGACCGGTTCGTCGCCGGCACCGTCGGCATGCCGGGTGAGCGCACCTTCTACCTGCAGGTGCGCCAAGGCTCCGACGTCACCAGCGTGGCGCTCGAGAAGACGCAGGTCGCGGTCCTGGCCGACCGGGTCGACCAGCTGCTGGACGAGGCCGCGGAACGCGGCGGCGACATCGAGATCCCGGCGACCGCGTCGGAGGCGCTGGCCGACGCCGGCCCGCTCGAGGTCCCACTCGTCGAGGAGTTCCGCGTCGGGGCGATGGCCCTGGGCTGGGACGAGGCGAACGGGCGCGTCGTGGTGGAGGCGCACGCGATCGCCGAGGAGGACGAAGAGGTCCCCGAGCTGGGCGACGACGAGGCGGACGGTCCCGACACCCTCCGGGTGTGGGTCACTGCCCCGTACGCGCGCGCCTTCGCCGAGCGGGCCCGCAGCGTGGTGTCGGCCGGCCGACCACCATGCCCGTTCTGCAACCAGCCGCTCGACCCCGCGGGCCACATCTGCCCCCGAGCCAACGGCTACCGCCGACGGGCATGACCTCCCGCGACTGGCTCCGGCATCCACAGCTCATGGAGCTGCTCGCAACTGCCGACCTGACCGTCGAGGGGCGGCTGGGCGACGCCTCCAACACCACACTTCGCTGCCTGGCGAGTGGCCCGGACGGCGCCAGCCTGCGCGTCGTAGTCAAGCCGGTGAGCGGGGAGCGCCCGCTGTGGGACTTCCCGGAGTGGACGCTGGGGCACCGCGAGCTGGCGGCCTACGCGCTGTCGGAGGCGATCGGCTGGCAGCTGGTGCCGCCAACCGTGTGGCGGCCGGACGGACCCGGCGGGGAGGGGATGTGCCAGCTCTGGATGGACACCGACCCGGAGATCTCGCAGGTGCAGGTGGTGCGGCCGGGTCAGTGCCCGGAGGGCTTCGTGACGGTGTTCGAGGCCGAGGACGGTCGCGGTCGCCCGGTCGAACTGGTGCATGCGACCACGGTGGACGTGGTCCGGGTGGCGGTGTTCGACGTCATCGTCAACAACGCCGATCGCAAGGGCGGGCACGTGCTGACCGACCTCGACGGCCGGACCTGGGCCATCGATCACGGGGTCACCTTCTCTGCCGACGACAAGCTGCGGACCGTGCTGTGGGGCTGGGCGGGGGAGCCGGTGCCGTCAGCCGTCCTCGACGATGTCCGGCGACTGCACGACCTCCTCGGCGAGGGCTTCGACCCCGTCGACCGGTGGCTCGCCGAGGACGAGCGCGAGGCACTGCGCGACCGGGTCCGGCACCTGGTCCGCACCGGTACCTTCCCGCAGCCGAGCGGACGCTGGCCGGCCATCCCGTGGCCGGTCTTCTGATCAGCGGCTGACTAGGCTGACGCCGTGAAGTCCTGGCCCGAGCCGTCCCTGCCCCGGTTGCCCGGCTCCGGCCATCAACTCTGGCTGCACGACACGGCGACCGGCACCGTGCGGCCCACGGAGCCCGAGGGCACCGCTCGGATGTACGTCTGCGGCATCACCCCGTACGACGCCACGCACATGGGCCACGCCTTCACCTACGTCACCTTCGACATCGTCAACCGTGTCTGGCGGGACGCCGGGTTCGACGTGCACTACGTGCAGAACGTCACCGACATCGACGATCCGCTGCTGGAGCGGGCCGTGCAGACCGGGCAGGACTGGCGGGTCATCGCTGACCGGGAGACCGCCCTGTTCCGCGAGGACATGGAGGCCCTGAACGTCCTGCCGCCGCGCGACTACATCGGTGCGGTGGAGTCGATCCCGTCGGTCGCCCGGTACGTGGAGGACCTGCAGGCCAAGGGTGCGGTCTACTCGGTGGACGGCGACCTGTACTTCCGCGTGGCTGCGGATCCGGACTTCGGCAACGTGGCCCGTCTCGACCGCGACGAGATGGTCGCCATCTTCGCCGAGCGCGGCGGCGACCCCGACCGGCCCGGCAAGCAGGACCCCCTCGACTGCCTCGTCTGGCAACTGGCACGACCGGACGAGCCGGCCTGGGACACCCCGCTGGGACACGGTCGGCCCGGCTGGCACATCGAATGCGCCGCGATCGCCCTCGACCATCTCGGCATGTCCTTCGACGTCCAGGGCGGCGGCACCGATCTGGCCTTCCCCCACCACGAGATGAGCGCCTCCGAAGGCCAGGTACTCGAGGGCGTGGCCCCCTTCGCCCGGCACTACGTGCATTCGGCGATGGTCTCGTGGCAGGGGCACAAGATGTCCAAGTCCCGTGGAAACCTGGTGTTCGTGTCCGCCCTCCGGCATGAGGGGGTGGAGCCGGCGGCCATCCGACTCGCACTGCTCGCCCACCACTACCGCGCGCCGTGGGCGTGGACGGAGCAGGGCCTCGAAGGTGCCCTGAAGCGGCTGGCCCTGTGGCGAATGGCCGCGGCCGCCCCTGCGGCTCCCGACGTCCAGCCCACCCTCGAGCGGGTCCGGGCGGCGCTCTCGGACGACCTGCGCACCCCCGAGGCGCTCGATGCCATGGACACCTGGGCAATGTCTGCCGCTGATGGGCTCGGCCCGGATCCGGCCGCCCCGAAGTTGTTCTCGGACATCGCTGACGCGCTGCTCGGGGTCCGCCTGTAGTTCGGCAGTTGCGTTGCGGGGCAAGGATTTCCGCGATTCCTGCCGTCCCGTGGCTGTCAGACCCCCGGCGTAGGTTCGGGGCATGGAACCGGATGTCGCTCTCGGCCTGCTGGTGGAGGTGCATGCGGAGATCGCGCGGCTGCATGCGCTCGAGGCCGAGTTGCTGGTGGCGGTCGCGTCGCCGGAGCCGCGGGTCGCGGAGTTCCTCGTCCTGGATCCGCGGCCGGATCGCCATGAGGAGCGGCTGGTCCGGATCGCCGACGCGGTCCGCGAGGAGGTCGCCGCGGCGCTGCGCTGGTCGCCCGCCACGGCGCAGGCCCGCATCGACGCCGCCCGGCTGCTGCACGGCCCGCTGCCGCAGACCCGCGCGGCGCTGGCCGCGGGGGAGATCAGCCCTGCGCACGTGCAGGTGCTGGTGGCGGCCGCCCAGCGGCTGTCCACCCGCCTCGACCCGACCGATGCCGGCCGCGAACGGTTCCGCGCCCAGTGCACGGCCCTGGAGACCCGGCTGCTGCCCACCGCCCGGCGGGCGACGGTCGCGCGCACCCGCCAGGCCGGCCTGCGCACGGTGGATCGCATCGACGCCGCCGGCCAGGCGGCGCGGCGGGCCGCCGCCCGGTGCACGCGCGACGTGTACGTCGGGCAGGAGATCGACGGCATCGCGCCGCTGATCGCGCACCTCGACGCGCTGACCGCGCGCGCGGTGCTGGCGGCCGTCCGCAGCGCGGCCGCCGATGACGGTCCCGACAGCCGGACCGCGGGAGAGCGACGCGCCGACGCGCTCACCGCACTCGTGCTCGGCACCGCCACCGACGACGGGCACCCGGTGCGCGTCACCGCCGACGTGCAGGTGGCCATCCCGCTCGACCAGCTCCTCTCCCTCCGCGACCCCGAAGCCGCCGTCGGAGCGGAGGTCGCCGGGCTGTCGCTGCTGCTGGCCGACCCGGCCATCGCCTGCACGCTGCGACCCGTGATCACCGACCCGGACGGGCACGTGCTGGACGCCGGCCGCCGGCGGTACGCGCTGCCCGCGGCACTGAGACGACTGATCATCGCCCGCGACCGCACCTGCCGGTTCCCCGGCTGCGGACGATCCGCGCAGCTCGCCGAGATCGACCACGCCCGGGCATGGACCGACGGCGGCGCCTCCGACGCCGCCAACCTCGGAGCACTGTGCACCCGCCACCACCAGCTCAAGACCCTCGCCGGCTGGCAGATCACCCACTCCTGGATCGACGGCACCTGCACCTGGCGCTCACCCGCCGGATACCGCTACGACCACGACCCACCGCCGTTCTGACCGACGCCGCCTCGAATGGCACAGTGTCGACATGCCGTCACCGGCCGAAGACCTCATCACCGCGCTGCGCGGGCTGCTCGAGCGTCCCGGTGCGCGCAATGGTGCCTACCCCACGATCGCCGTCGATGGGCGAGGCGCGGCCGGCAAGACCAGCATCGTGGAAGAGGTGAGCATCCGTCTGCCGGGTCTGACGGTCATCCATGGCGATGACTACTTCGAGCCGCACGACGATCCGATCACGTGGGGTGCCTTCAACGAGGCGCGGTTCGAGACTGACGTGCTGAGTGCCCTGCGCACGGGGAGGCGCGACATCCCGGTTCAGCCGTACCGCTTCTCGCAGGGCCGCGCCGTGCCAGAAGAGCCACTCGCCGTGGGCCAAGGGGTGATCGTCGAGCGATGCTTCTCCTTCGCCCTCGACGTCCCGTGGGACCTGCGGGTGTGGGTCGACACGCCTGCGGACGTGTGCCTTCGGCGAGGGGTGGAACGGGACAGCGTCGGGGGGCAAGGCGACCGAGCGGAGCGGGCCTGGCGCGAGGTGTGGCAGCCGCGGGAGGACCGCTACATCGCGGCGTACGATCCCCGAGGCCGAGCCGACATCGTCGTGCCCGGCGAGTGACGGACGTCAGGTCGAGGGCGTGCGCTAGTCCTTCTTCTCGTCATGACCGCCGAACTGCTTGCGCATCGCGCTGAGCAGCTTGTCGGCGAACAGGTCGGTCCCCTGTGAATGGAAGCGCTCGAACAGCGACGCGGTCAGCACCGGCGTGGGCACGCCTTCCTCGATGGCGGCGATGGACGTCCAGCGCCCTTCGCCCGAATCAGAGACCCGGCCGCCGTACTCCTCGAGGTCGGGTGACTCCCGGAGGGCGATCGCGGTCAGGTCGAGCAGCCAGGAGCCGACGACGCTGCCCCGTCGCCATACCTCGGCGATCGCCGGCAGGTCCAGGTCGTACTGGTAGTACTGCGGATCCGAGAGCGGCGCCGTCTCGGCATCGGCGTCGCGAGTCACCTTGCCGGCGTTGGCGTGCTTGAGGATGTTCAGGCCCTCCGCGTACGCCGCCATCAGGCCGTACTCGATCCCGTTGTGCACCATCTTGACGAAGTGGCCGGCGCCGCTCGGGCCGCAGTGCAGCCAGCCGTGCTCCTCCGGCGTCGGGTCTCCGGTGCGCCCCGGGGTGCGCTCCGCCGCGGCCACGCCGGGCGCGATGGTGTCCCACAGGGGCGTCAGCCGGTCGACGGCCCGGTCGGGGCCGCCGATCATCAGGCAGTAGCCGCGCTCCAGGCCCCACACACCGCCGGACGTGCCGACGTCCAGGTAGTCGATGCCCTTGGCAGCGGCGGCAGCGCTGCGCCGGATGTCGTCGCGGTAGTAGGAGTTCCCGCCGTCGATGATGCAGTCGCCCTCGTCGAGCAGTGCTATCAGCAGGGTCACGATGCCCTCGGTGATCTCTCCGGCGGGCACCATGACCCACACCGTCTTGGGGCTGGGCAGGGCCGCCACGAACTCCGCGAGATGCGTCGTCCCGACGGCGCCCTCGGCGACGAGCACGTCGACCGCAGCCTGCCGACTGTCGCACACCACGCACGCGTGACCGTCGCGCATCGCCCGGCGCACGAGGTTGGCTCCCATCCGTCCGAGTCCCACCATGCCGAGGGTCACCCTCGTGTCGTTCGTCGCACTGGTCACGTCGCCTCCTCCTCGTGGATCCGTCCACCGTAGTGGAAGACTGCGAGCATGACGGTTCCCGAGATTGCCGCCGATCCCACGACGACCACCGCCTGGTCACGACTGTCCGCACTCGCGGCCGAAGGAGCTGGCACGACGGTCCGCGAACTGCTGGACGCCGATCCCACGCGCCCCGCGCGGCTGACGGTCACCGCCGCCGGCGTGCACCTCGACCTGTCCCGTCAGCGGGTGAGCGACGAGGTCGTCGACGCCCTGCTGACACTGGCCGACGAGCGGGGCGTGGCCGCGCACCGCGACGCCATGCTGCGTGGCGACCACATCAACGTGACGGAGGACCGCGCGGTCCTGCACACCGCGCTGAGGCGACCGGCCGGGGACCCGTTGGTGGTGGACGGCGTCGACGTCGACGCGGAGGTCCACGACGTCCTCGACCGGATGGCCGGCTTCGCGGAGGCCGTGCGCGGCGGCGAGTGGCTCGGCGCCACCGGGCAGCGGATCAACGCGGTGGTCAACATCGGGATCGGCGGATCCGACCTCGGCCCCGCCATGGCGCACATCGCGCTCGAGGCCTTCAGCGACCGGGACATCGAGTTCCGCTTCGTCTCGAACGTCGACCCGACCGACCTCTCCGAGGCGATCCGGGACCTCGATCCGGCGCGCACGCTGTTCATCGTGGCGTCGAAGACGTTCACCACGCTGGAGACAATGACCAACGCCCGCGCGGCGCGCGCCTGGCTGGTCGGCGGGCTGGGGGAGGACGCCGTCGAGCGGCACTTCGTCGCGGTGTCCACGAATGCGGAGAAGGTCGCCGAGTTCGGGATCGACACCGCCAACATGTTCGGCTTCTGGGACTGGGTCGGCGGCCGCTACTCGATGGACTCGTCGATCGGGCTCAGCACGATGATCGCCGTCGGCGCCGACGGGTTCCGGCGACTGCTGGCCGGGTTCCATGCGATGGACGACCACTTCGCGACTGCCGAACCGGCGGAGAACCTCCCGCTGCTGATGGGGCTGGTGGCGGTGTGGAACCGGACCTTCCTCGACATCCAGACCACGGCGGTACTGCCGTACTCGCAGTACCTCTCGCGCTTCCCGGCGTACCTGCAGCAACTGACGATGGAGAGCAACGGCAAGAGCGTCCGCATGGACGGCGCCCCCGTCGACTACGCCACCGGGGCGATCTTCTGGGGCGAGCCGGGCACCAACGGCCAGCACTCCTTCTACCAGCTCCTGCACCAGGGCACGAGCGCCGTGGCGTGCGACTTCGTCATCGTCGCCCGTTCGGAGAACCCGCTCGGCGACCAGCAGGACATGCTGGTGGCCAACGCCCTCGCCCAGGCCGCGGTGCTCTCGCGGGGGCGCACCGCGGAGGAGGTGGCTGCCGACGGCACGGCGCCCGAACTGGTCCCGCACAAGGTCATGGCCGGCAATCGGCCGGTGAGCGTCCTGACCGTCGAGACGCTGGACCCCTTCACCCTGGGCGCGCTGATCGCGCTCTACGAGCACAGCGTCTTCGTTCAGGGCGCGATCTGGGGGATCGACTCCTTCGACCAGTGGGGCGTCGAGCTCGGCAAGAAGGTGGCCATGGGCATCCTCGGCACGCTCACCGGCGACGAGGCCCCCGCCTTCGACCCGGCCACGGACGCCAGCATCGCGCTCTACCGGGGGCTGCGCTGACCGCCCATCCGGAAGCCGGGTCCGCGCTGCAGCAGCTGCTGCTCGCGGCGGAGGCCGAACTCGAGGCCGCGCTGCGCGGCGCCTCCCTGTGCTCCGTGTCCCGTGACCCGAGTCGCGGCACAGCGGACGTCAAGTGGCGTGAGGGCTACTGGTACACGCTGAGGGACGTCCAGCGGCAGCTGGAGGGCGGCGCCGCCCCCGACGCGGCGGTGACTGAGGTATCGACCACGCTCGAGACGAGGACGCCGACCGGTGCCGCGTGGACCAGCTACCGGGCCGGGGCCACGCAGGCCCTTGCCGACGCCCGAGCGGCACTGGCCGGCTAGCCAGCGGTCCTAGTCCTCGGCGCCGCGACGGCGGAGGTAGCGCTCGAACTCCCGGGCGATCGCCTCGCCGCTGGCCTCTGGCAGGTCGGTCGCATCACGGGCCTCCTCGAGCTGCCGCACGTAGTCGGCGACCTCGTCGTCCTCCGCGGCCAGCTCGTCCACGCCGATCTCCCACGCCCGGGCCTCGTCCACCAGCTCGCCGAGCGGGACCGGCACGTCGAGGATGTCCTCGATGCGGCGGACCAGCGCCAGGGTCGCCTTGGGGCACGGCGGCTGCGCGACGTAGTGGGGCACCGCCGCCCACAGCGACAGCGACGGGATGCCGAAGCGCTGGCAGGCGTCCTGGATGACGCCGACGATGCCGGTGGGCCCCTCGTAGCTGGACGGCTCGAGGTCGAGCTCGGACTGCAGGGCAGCATCCGAAGTGGTCCCGGTGATCGGCACCGGACGGGTGTGCGGGATGTCCGACAGCAGGGCACCCAGCGTGACCACGAGGGACACCTCCAGCTCCGCGGCCAGGCCGAGCACCTCGCGGACGAACTGCTGCCACTTCATGTTCGGCTCGATGCCCTGGACCAGGACGATGTCCCGGGGGAACAGCGGCACCCGGGCCACGTACACGCGGGTCGCCGGCCAGGTGAGGCGGCGCACCCCGCCGGAGTCGATGCTGATCTGCGGCCGGTTCACCTGGTAGTCGTAGTACTCCTCGGAGTCGAGGTCTGCGAGCGGCTGCGCGTCCCACACCTCGCGGAGGTGCGCCACCGCGCCCGACGCCGAGTCGCCGGCGTCGTTCCACCCCTCGAATGCGGCCACGAGCACCGGATCGACCAGCGTGGGGAACTCATCGAGCTCGATCACCCGGTGCCGCCCTCCTCGCTCTCCACGAGAGCGTCGACGAAGCCCGCCACCAGGGCCGGCCACTGCAAGGGTACGTCGTGGACCGCGCCCGCCCACCGGTGGACGAGCACGTCGTCGGTGGCCAGGCCCGCGCTCGCGGATCCGGGGCGTTCCGCTATGGCCGCCCACACCGGTACCCCTGCCGCGATGACCCGTTCGAGCGAGTCGCCGGAGTCGTGGTCGAGCAGACCGTCGAGGACCCGCATGTGCCGATCCATCCCGAGCCGGGTCCGCAGGTTGCCCTCGGCGTCGGCGGTGAACGTGTGCGCCAGCGCCTCCTGCACCTCCTCCCGCCAGGTGGGGCCGAGATCGCCGCCACGAACGGCTGTCCACAGGTCGGCTTCGGGGATCCCGAGTGCGGGTGGGGTCAGCCGCCGTCGCGCCTCGTCACGAGGCCCGAACGACGACGGCGACCACAGGCCGCCGTCGATGAGCGCGACCCCCGCCACCCGCTCCGGCTCCCGGGCGGCGGCCGCGAGGGCGACCGACGCCCCCCAGGAGTGGCCTACCACCACGGCCCGCGGCCAGCCGAGGTCGTCCAGGACGGCGACCGCGTCGGCCGCGCAGGCGCCGATGGAGTAGTCGACGTCGATCGCCGTGTCGGAGTCGCCATGGCCGCGCTGGTCGAGTGCGGCCACCGGACGGGTCCGCAGGCGACGGATCACCGGGCCCCAGAAGTGCCGCTGCTGGCTCAGCCCGTGCAGCAGGAGCACCGGCAGCGGTCCGGCACCGGCCGCGGTCGCGTACGTCAGCTCGACGTCCGCCACCGGGCTGAACCGCCGGGTCACCAGCCCTTCCATCCGATCACCGTAGTGCGCTGGCGCAGCGGAGGGGGCCGACCTCGGTAGGCTTCCGTGTCGTGCCGGTCAGCCCTTCTCCGAACCCCACCCATGGCCGCGGCTCGCTGCGCGAGGCGCTCACCCGTCGGGTGGTGGTCGCCGACGGGGCAATGGGCACCATGCTGCAGGCCGCCGAGCCCACCCTGGACGACTTCCAGGGCCACGAGGGCTGCAACGAGATCCTGAACGTCACCCGGCCGGAGCTCGTCGCGAGCGTCCACGATGCCTACTTCTCGGTGGGCGTCGACTGCGTGGAGACGAACACCTTCGGGGCCAACCTCGCCAACCTCGGCGAGTACGGGATCTCGGACCGCATCTACGAGCTCGCGGAGGCGGGCGCCACGGTCGCCCGCCGCGTCGCGGACAACTGGAGCACCCCCAACCGGCCGCGCTGGGTCCTCGGCTCGGTCGGCCCCGGCACCAAGCTGCCCAGTCTCGGACACGCCCCCTATGCGGAACTGCGGGACGCCTACCAGCAGCAGGTAGCCGGCCTGATCTCCGGCGGCGCGGACGCCGTCCTCATCGAGACCGCCCAGGACCTGCTGCAGGCGAAGGCGGCGATCGTCGGGGCGAAGCGGGCCATCAGCGCCTCCGGCGTCGAGATCCCGGTCTTCGCGCAGGTGACGGTGGAGACCACCGGCACGATGCTGCTCGGCACCGAGATCGGCGCTGCCCTCACCTCTCTCGCCCCACTGGGCATCGACATCATCGGCCTGAACTGCGCCACCGGACCGGCCGAGATGAGCGAGCACCTGCGCACCCTCGCCAAGTCGGCCACCATCGGCATCTCGGCCATGCCGAACGCGGGCCTGCCCGTCCTCACCTCCGACGGTGCGCACTACCCGCTCTCGCCCACCGAGCTGGCCGACGCGCACGACATGTTCACCCGGGACTACGGCCTCAGCCTCGTGGGCGGATGCTGCGGCACCACGCCCGAGCACCTGCGCGAGGTCGTCGAACGGGTGCGCGGGCGCGAGATCACGCCTCGTCAGCCGCGGCCCGAGGCCGCTGCGGCGTCGCTGTACCAGGCGGTGCCGTTCCGCCAGGACACTGCCTACCTGTCCATCGGCGAGCGCACCAACGCCAACGGGTCCAAGGCCTTCCGCGAGGCCATGCTCGAGGGACGCTGGGACGACTGCGTGGAGATCGCCCGCGACCAGATCCGCGACGGCGCGCACCTGCTGGACCTCTGCGTGGACTACGTGGGGCGCAACGGCGTGCAGGACATGCGGGATGCCGCGGGCCGGCTGGCCACCGCGTCGACGCTGCCGATCGTGCTCGACTCCACCGAGCCGCCCGTCCTCGAGGCCGGGCTCGAGATGCTGGGCGGCCGCGCAGTCGTCAACTCGGTGAACTACGAGGACGGCGACGGCCCCGACTCCCGCATCGAGAAGATCATGCCGCTCGTGGTCGAGCACGGTGCGGCCGTCGTCGCGCTGACCATCGACGAGGAGGGCCAGGCGCGCACCGCGGAGTGGAAGGTGCGCGTCGCCGACCGGCTGATCCGGGACCTGCGCGATCGCTGGGGGATGGCGGTGTCCGACATCCTCGTCGACACGCTCACCTTCCCCATCGCGACCGGCCAGGAGGAGACGCGCCGCGACGCGATCGAGACGATCGAGGCCATCAAGCAGCTCAAGACCCTGTATCCCGACGTGCAGACCACGCTGGGCCTGTCCAACGTCTCGTTCGGCCTGAACCCGGCGGCCCGGCAGGTGCTCAACTCGGTGTTCCTGCACGAGTGCACGGCGGCCGGCCTCGACTCGGCGATCGTGCACGCCTCGAAGATCCTGCCGATGTCGCGCATCCCGGACGAGCAGCGGCACGTCGCCCTCGACCTGGTGTACGACCGTCGTCGCTACGACGAGGCCGGACTGGTCGAGTACGACCCGCTGCAGCGCTTCCTGGAGCTGTTCGAGGGGGTGGAGGCGCGATCCCTGTCCGCCTCCAAGGCAGAGCAGCTCGCATCGCTGCCGCTGTTCGAGCGCCTGCAGCGGCGCATCATCGACGGGGAGCGCAATGGTCTGGAGGCAGACCTCGAAGAGGCCCTGCAGGACCGGCCCGCGCTCGAGATCGTGAACGACACCCTGCTGGGTGGCATGAAGGTCGTCGGCGAGCTGTTCGCGTCCGGTGAGATGCAGCTGCCGTTCGTGCTGCAGAGCGCCGAGGTGATGAAGACCGCGGTCGCCTACCTCGAGCCGCACATGGAGCGCACCGACGAGTCCGGCAAGGGCACGATGGTGCTCGCGACCGTCAAGGGCGACGTCCACGACATCGGCAAGAACCTCGTCGACATCATCCTCAGCAACAACGGCTACACCGTCGTGAACATCGGCATCAAGCAGCCGATCTCAGCCATCATCGAGGCGGCCGAGTCGAGCAAGGCCGACGTCATCGGCATGAGCGGACTGCTGGTCAAGAGCACGATGATCATGAAGGACAACCTCGAGGAGCTGAACGTCCGCAAGCTGGGGGAGCGCTACCCGGTGGTCCTCGGCGGCGCCGCCCTCACCCGGTCCTACGTGGAGCAGGACCTGGCGGAGGTCTACGAAGGCGAGGTCCGCTACGCCCGTGACGCGTTCGAGGGACTGCGGCTGATGGACGCGATGATGGCCGTCAAGCGCGGCGAGCCCGGTGCCGCCCTCCCGGAGCGCCGCGAGCGCCGCGTCACCACCGCTGCTCGCCCCGCGCAGACGGCACCGGAGGACCTGCCGGCCCGGTCGGATGTGGCCGTCGACGTCGACCTGCCGACCCCGCCGTTCTGGGGCGATCGGGTGGTCAAGGGCGTCGCCCTCGCGGAGTACGCGCCGTACCTGGACGAGCGCGCCCTGTTCCTCGGCCAGTGGGGCCTGAAGGCGGCTCGCGGCGAGGGGCCCTCCTACGAGGAGCTGGTGGAGTCCGAGGGCCGGCCGCGCCTGCGGTCCTGGCTGGATCGGATCCAGACCGACGGCATGATCGAGCCGGCCGTCGTCTACGGCTACTTCCCCTGCTACTCGGAGGGCGACGACCTCGTCATCCTGGGGCATGAGGGTCCCCAGCAGGGCCAGGAGCGGGCCCGGCTGACCTTCCCGCGGCAGCGACGCGGCCGCCACCTGTGCCTGTCCGACTTCTTCCGGCCCAAGGAGTCGGGGGAGACGGACGTGGTCGCCTTCACCGTCGTCACCATGGGCCAGGCGGCGTCCGACGCCACCGGGAAGCTGTTCGCTGCGGACGCCTACCGCGACTACCTGGAGCTGCACGGGCTGTCCGTCCAGCTGACGGAGGCGCTGGCCGAGTACTGGCACGCGCGGGTGCGCGAGGAGCTCGGCCTGGCCGCCCTCGACAGCGCGGACATGCAGTACCTGATCGCCAAGCAGGGCTACCGGGGCTCCCGGTACTCGTTCGGCTACCCCGCCTGCCCCGACCTCGAGCAGCAGACCGTGCTGATGGACCTGCTCGGTCCCGGACGGATCGGCGTCGAGCTGTCCGAGGAGTTCCAGCTGCATCCGGAGCAGTCGACCAGCGCGATCATCGCCCACCACCCCGAGGCCAAGTACTTCAACGCGACGTGAGCGACTGACCCGACCGTGTCCACCACCCCGTCACTGCCCCCTTCCGGGCTGCCCGCGGCCGTCCTGTTCGACATGGACGGCACCCTCGTCGACTCCGAGGGCCTGTGGCTCGAGGCGGAGCACGTCGTGATGGGCCGGCTGGGCGGGCAGTGGTCGGACGCGGACCAGGCGCACTGCCTCGGCGGACCCCTCGAGCGGGTGGCCGACTACATGATCGAGCAGTCCGGGAGCCCGGTCAGCAGCGCCGAGGTGGGCACCATGCTGCTCGACGAGATGGAGGGGCGGCTGCGCACCAGCCCGCTGGCGTGGCGGCCGGGGGCCCGCGCGCTGCTCCTCGAGTGCCGCGCGAGGGGGATCCCGACAGCCCTCGTGTCCGCGTCCTGGCATCGCCTGATCGAGGCGGTCGCCGAGCAGGTGCACGAGGACATCCGGATGGTCGCCTTCGACGCCGTCGTCGCGGGCGACCACGTGGCCCAGAGCAAGCCGCACCCGGAGCCGTACCTCCGGGCGGCTGCCCTGCTCGCCGTCGAGCCCCAGCACTGCCTGGCCATCGAGGACTCGCCGACAGGAGTGCGCTCGGCCGCGGCCGCCGGCTGCGCGGTGGCGGCGGTGCCGCACATTGCCGAGGTGCACGAGCCTGGCGTGGCGATCGTGGGCACCCTGGTCGGCCGCGACCTCGACGACCTGTGGCGCGCGGCGACGGCGGCTCGGACCACCTGAGCGGTCAGCCCCCGGCGACGCTGCGGGGGTTCGCGCTCGCGGTCGGCCATTCGTCGCGCGGCGGCAGCGGCGGCGGATCGCCGTCCCATGCCGGGCACAGGGCCCGGTGGCTGCACCAGTCGCACAGCCGAGAGGGCGTCGCCTCGAAGCGCCCGTTGTCCGCTGCCTTCCCGATGGCCTCCCGGAGCGCCAGTACCCGGCGCTCGGTGGCCCGCAGGTCGTCCTCGTCGGGCTCGTACCTGATCACCGCGCGATCCGAGAGGTACATCAGCTGGAGCAGCGTGGGCACGTCGCCGGTCATCCGCCACCAGGTGAGCGCGTAGAAGCGCATCTGGAACATGGCCTTGGCCTCGAAGCCGGCGCTCGGCGAGCGGCCGGTCTTGTAGTCGACGATGCGGATGCGACCGTCCGCGGTGCGATCCACTCGGTCGATGAACCCGCGCAGCGTGAAGTCGTCCGCCACGGTCGCGTTCACCTCGACCTCCCGGGCGTGCGGCTCAAGCCGGGTGGGGTCCTCGAGGGCGAAGTAGGACGTGAGCAGTCCGTCTGCGGCGAGGTCCGCGGCGCCGTCCGGGCCGGTGTGCAAGGTGGCGGCCGCGGCGGGATCGGTGCGGGCGAGCTCGTCCAGGGCCTCCGTGGCCAGCCGGCCGGCCGCGACGACCGTGCGCTCGGCGGCCGGCAGGTCGAAGAGGGTCTCCAGGGCCCGATGCACCACCGTGCCCCGGACGGCGGCTGCGGAGGGCTCCTCGGGCAACCGGTCGATCGAGCGGAACCGGAACAGCAGCGGACAGGTGGTGAAATCACCCGCCCGCGAGGGGGAGAGCGACGTCGGGAACCGCGCTGCCGAATCCATGCCAGCCGAGCCTAGTAGCGTTCCGCGGGTGCCCGACCCCACGCCGACCCTGGCCAGCAGTCGACGGCGCGGACCCTTCCGCCCCGGCGACCTCGTGCAGTTGACCGATCCGCGCGGCCGGTTGCACACCATCACCCTCGTCGAGGGCGGGGAGTTCCACACCCATCGGGGTCGACTGCCCCACGACGAGTTGATCGGCCAGCCCGAGGGCGTGGTGGTGGCCTCCAGCAACGGCAGCCAGTACCTCGCGCTGCGCCCGATCCTCGACGACTTCGTGCTCTCCATGCCCCGCGGAGCCCAGGTGATCTACCCGAAGGACGCGGCGCGGATCGTCGGGCTCGCGAACCTCGGCGCCGGGGCACGGGTGGGGGAGGCCGGCGTCGGCTCCGGTGCCCTGGCCTGCTCCCTCATCCGCGCCGTCGGCGACGACGGGCGCCGTGCACAGCTTCGAGCGCCGGGAGGAGTTCGCGGACATCGCGCTCGGCAACGTCACCCGGTACTTCGGCTTCCGGCCGCCGTGCTGGCAGCTGACCGTCGGAGACCTGGTTGAGAGCCTCGAGGAGGCTGACGCCCCGCTCACCGGCCTGGACGCCTTCGTCCTGGACATGCTCGCGCCGTGGGAGTGCGTGGACGCGGTCGGTCGGGCACTCGCTCCCGGCGGCGTACTGGTCGCCTACGTCGCCACCACCACCCAGATGTCCCGGCTCGTGGAGACGCTCAGGGTCGCCGGCGGGTGGACCGAGCCGCGCGCGGAGGAGTCCCTGCTGCGCACCTGGCACCTCGAGGGCCTGGCGGTGCGCCCCCAGCACCACATGAACGGGCACACCGCCTTCCTGGTGACCACCCGACGGCTGGCGGAGGGCACTGTCCTGCCGGTGCGGCGCCGACGGCCGGCCCCGGGGGCCTACGGGCCCGACTACGTCGGACCGGGCGCCGAGGCGGACGTGTCCGGCGGCGAATCCGGCTGACCGGAGTTAGAGTGGCAAACGACCGAGCGGGAGGTGCCATGACTTACGACGAATGGCCGGCACGTGTGCACGCGCTCGAGACGACGATGTCCGAGCTGCGCGGCGAGCTGGCGGCCCAGAAGGACCACAACTCACGACTGATCTCGACCCTGCGCGAGGCGCGCGAGCAGATCGTCACCCTCAAGGAGGAGGTCGATCGGCTCGGCGAGCCGCCGTCTGGCTTCGGCACGCTGGTGCGACTGGACGACGCCGGCTTCGCGATCGTGTCCTCCGCCGGCCGCAAGCTGCGTGTCGCGCTGAGCCCGGCCATCGACGCGGAACGGCTGAAGCCGGGCGTCGACGTGCTCCTGAACGAGTCGATGAACGTGATCGAGGCGCTGGCCTTCGAGGACACCGGCGAACTGGTGACCTTCAAGGAGGTCCTCGATGGTGGCGAGCGCGCGGTGGTCGTCGGCAACGCCGACGAGGAGCGGGTGATCCGGCTCGCCGAGCCACTGCGCACCCAGCGGATCCGGGCCGGCGACTCGCTGCTGTGTGACGTCCGCGCCGGCTACGCCTTCGAGCGGATCCCGAAGTCCGAGGTCGAGGAGCTCGTCCTCGAGGAGGTCCCGGACATCCAGTACACGGACATCGGTGGCCTCGCGGACCAGATCGAGACGATCCGCGATGCGGTGGAACTGCCGTTCATGCATCCCGACCTGTTCGAGGAGCACGGGCTCAAGCCGCCGAAGGGGATCCTGCTGTACGGCCCGCCCGGCTGCGGCAAGACGCTGATCGCCAAGGCCGTCGCCAATTCGCTGGCCGCCAAGGCCGCGGAGCGGATGGGCCTGGCCGAGGGTCGCTCCTACTTCCTGAACATCAAGGGCCCCGAGCTGCTGAACAAGTACGTCGGCGAGACGGAGCGGCACATCCGGCTGGTCTTCCAGCGGGCCCGCGAGAAGGCATCCGAGGGCATGCCGGTCGTCGTGTTCTTCGACGAGATGGACTCGCTGTTCCGGACCCGCGGCACCGGCGTGTCCAGCGACGTCGAGAACACCATCGTCCCGCAGCTGCTCAGCGAGATCGACGGCGTCGAGCGGCTGGAGAACGTCATCGTCATCGGCGCCTCGAACCGCGAGGACATGATCGACCCCGCCATCCTGCGGCCGGGCCGACTGGACGTGAAGATCAAGATCGAGCGTCCCGATGCCGAGGCGGCCAGGGACATCTTCAGCAAGTACCTGGTGCCCACCCTGCCCCTGCATCGCGACGACCTGGCGGAGAACGGCGGCGACCCGGCAGCGACCTGCAAGGCCATGGTGCAGGCGGCGATCGAGCGGATGTACTCGGAGACGGAGGACAACCAGTTCCTCGAGGTCACCTACGCCAACGGCGACAAGGAGACCCTGTACTTCAAGGACTTCAACTCCGGGGCGATGATCGAGAACATCGTGGCCCGTGCCAAGAAGTCAGCGATCAAGGACTTCCTCGAGACGGGGGACAAGGGCGTGCGCGTGCAGCACGTGCTGTCCGCCTGCATCGACGAGTTCCGCGAGAACGAGGACCTGCCCAACACGACCAACCCCGACGACTGGGCGCGCATCTCCGGCAAGAAGGGCGAGCGCATCGTCTTCATCCGCACGCTGATCCAGGGCAAGAAGGGCTCCGAGCCCGGCCGGTCGATCGAGAACGTCGCGAACACCGGGCAGTACCTGTAGTGAGCGTCCATCGGGTGATGGGCATCGAGACGGAGTACGGGATCTCCGTGCCCGGCCAGCCCAATCTCAACCCGATGGTGACCAGCTCCCAGATAGTCAACGCCTATGCGCGGCACGCGCTGGCGGGCGTACGCGAGCGGGCGCACTGGGACTACGCGGTCGAGAGTCCGCTGCGCGACGCCCGCGGCTTCGACATGTCGCGTGCCGACGCCGATCCATCGCTGCTGACCGACGACGACCTCGGCATGGCCAACGTGATCCTCACCAACGGCGCTCGCCTGTACGTCGACCACGCGCACCCGGAGCTGTCGACTCCGGAGGTCACCAACCCCCGCGACGCAGTGCTGTGGGACCGCGCCGGCGTGGAGATCATGCGCACCGCGATGAGGCTTGCCGCCAGCGGGCCGACGGGGCAGAACATCGTGCTGTACAAGAACAACACGGACAACAAGGGCGCGTCCTACGGCACCCACGAGAACTACCTCATGCAGCGCCTCACTCCCTTCTCGGATGTGGTCCGGTACCTGACGCCCTTCTTCATCAGCCGTCAGGTGTACACCGGGGCCGGCCGCCTCGGGGTGGGCCAGGACGGCCGCACGTCCGCCTACCAGATCAGCCAGCGGGCCGACTTCTTCGAGGTCGAGGTGGGCCTGGAGACCACCCTGAAGCGACCGATCATCAACACCCGCGACGAGCCACACGCCGACCCCGAGCGATTCCGGCGCCTGCATGTGATCGTCGGGGACGCCAACCTGAGCGACACCGCCAGCTTCCTCAAGCTCGGCGCCACCTCGATCGTGCTGGCCATGATCGAGGCCGGCTTCCTCGCTGGACGCGATTGGACACCCGCCAAGCCGGTGGCCGAGATGCATGCGGTGTCCCATGACCCGTCCCTGAAGCACCGGGTGGCCCTCGCCGATGGCCGCCGGCTGACCGCGCTCGAGATCCAACGGGAGTACCTCGAGCAGGCCGTCGCCTTCTGCGGCCCGGACCCCGACGACCAGACGGCGGACGTCCTGCGGACGTGGGCCGAGGTGCTGGACGGCCTCGAGCACGACCCGAGCACGCTGGGCGACCGCATCGACTGGATCGCCAAGCTCGCCCTGATGGAGGGCTTCATGCGACGCGAGTCGCTGGACTGGACCTCGCACCGACTGCAGCTCATCGACCTGCAGTACGCCGACCTGCGGCCCGAACGCGGGCTGGCGGCCCGGCTCGAGGCCCGGGGTCGACTCCGGCGGATGTTCAGCGACGAGGAGGTCGAGCGGGCCGTCGACCGGGCGCCGGAGGACACGCGGGCGTACTTCCGAGGTGAGTGCATCCGGCGGTACTCCGACTCCGTCGCCGCCGCCTCGTGGGACTCGGTGGTCTTCGACATCCCTGGACGGGAGGCGCTGCTGCGCGTGCCGACGCTCGAGCCGGTGCGCGGCACCCGGGCGCACGTCGAGGCGATCCTGGACGCCGCAGGGGATGCGGCGGCACTCATCGACCTGCTCACCCCGGACCCCTCGCGATAGCCTCATCACATGCCGCAGAGAGAGAGCGCCGAGCAGCGTCGCGTCGACCGAGGGGAAGCCGAGGAGGTCGAGGCGAGCGCCACGACGTCCAGTGCCCCCGCCGATCTCGACTCCGACGTGGACGCCATCCTCGACGAGATCGACTCGGTCCTGGAGGAGAACGCCGAGGACTTCGTGAAGTCGTTCGTCCAGAAGGGCGGGCAGTGACGCCATCCCCAGGGCTTCCTGACCCCTATCGGCTGATCGGGACCTCCTCGTTCGTGGAGTTCCTGCAAGCGCTGCAGCCGGACCGGCTGGCCCGGATCTCCGATGCTGCGGGCATCTCAGCCCTCGCCCCGCACGGCACCACGATCGTGGCGCTGCGCACCGGCGACGGCGTGGTGATGGCGGGCGACCGCCGGGCCACCATCGGCAACGTCATCGCCCAGCACGACATCGAGAAGGTCTTCGTGGCCGACGACAGCTCGGTGATCGGGATCGCCGGCACCGCCGGGCTGGCCGTCGAGCTGGTCCGCCTGTTCCAGGTGGAGCTCGAGCACTACGAGAAGATCGAGGGCGTGCCGCTGTCCCTGGACGGCAAGGCGAACCGGCTGGCCAGCCTGCTGCGGAGCAACCTCGGCCTGGCGCTGCAGGGCCTCGCCGTCGTCCCGCTGTTCGCCGGGTTCGACATGGCGGCGCAGCGCGGCCGGATCTTCTCCTACGACCCGACGGGCGGCCGGTACGAGGAGCACGACTTCTACGCCGTGGGGTCGGGGTCGACCTTCGCACGAGGGTCCCTCAAGAAGCTCTACCGGCGCGGTGCGGACAGCGTGGATGCCGTCCGGACGGCGCTCGAGGCGCTCTACGACGCCGCGGACGACGACAGTGCCACTGCGGGCCCGGACATGGCCCGTGGCATCTTCCCGGTCGTCGCCGTCGCGGACGGGCGCGGCGCCCGCATCCTGCCCGAGTCCGAGGTCTCGCCGATCGTGCAATCGATGATCGACCGGCGGATGGTCCATCCCGACGGCGGTCGATCCGGCGAGGGGGTGACCCCATGAGCGTGCCGTTCTATGTCTCGCCCGAGCAGCTCATGCGGGACAAGGCGGACTTCGCGCGGAAGGGCATCGCGCGCGGCCGCAGCGTCATCGTCCTGCAGTACGACGACGGGATCGTCTTCGTCGCCGAGAACCCCTCCCGGGCGCTGCACAAGATCTCCGAGCTGTACGACCGCGTCGGCTTCGCGGCGGTGGGCAAGTACAACGAGTTCGAGAGCCTCCGGGTCGCGGGCGTGCGGCTCGCGGACATGCGGGGCTACTCGTACGACCGCAGCGACGTCACCGGCCGCAGCCTGGCGAACGCCTACGCCCAGACCCTCGGCTCGATCTTCACGGAGACGGCCAAGCCGTTCGAGGTCGAGATCGTGGTCGCTGAGGTGGGCCCGACGTCCGAGCAGGACCAGCTGTACCGGTTGATGTTCGACGGCTCGGTCGCCGACGAACGCGGCTACGTGGCCATGGGCGGTTCGGCGGAGCCGATCTCGACCGAGCTGGCCCACCTCTGGCGGGAGGGCATGTCCCTCGCCGATGCGGTGCGCGCGGCCGTCCGGCTGCTGGGAGAGCACGGTGACGAGCAGCCCCGGCAGCTGAGCGCCGCCCAGCTCGAGGTGGCCGTGCTGGACCGCACCCGGCCGCGCCGCGCCTTCCAGCGCCTGACCAACGACCGGCTCGCCGAGCTGCTGGGCTGACCATGGACCGCAGGATCTTCGGCATCGAGACCGAGTACGGAGTCACCTGCACCTTCAACGGCCAGCGCCGGCTCAGCCCGGACGAGGTGGCCCGCTACCTGTTCCGCCGCGTGGTCGCCTGGGGCCGCAGCAGCAACGTCTTCCTCACCAACGGCTCGCGCCTCTACCTGGACGTCGGCAGCCACCCCGAGTACGCCACCGCCGAGTGCGACGGGCTGGAGCAGCTGGTCACGCACGACCGGGCGGGGGAGCGGATCCTCGAGGGACTCGTCCACGACGCCGAGAGCCGGCTCCGCGAGGAGGGCATCGTCGGGGACATCTACCTGTTCAAGAACAACACCGACTCGGCCGGCAACTCCTACGGCTGCCACGAGAACTACCTGGTGGAACGACGCGGGGAGTTCGCCCGGCTGGCCGACCAGTTCATCCCCTTCCTGATCTCGCGACAGCTGGTCGTCGGCGCCGGCAAGGTGCTGCAGACCCCGCGCGGCGCCGTCTACTGCCTGAGCCAGCGCGCCGACCACATGTGGGAGGGCGTGTCGAGCGCGACCACCCGCTCGCGGCCGATCATCAACACCCGCGACGAGCCGCACGCCGACGCCGACCGGTACCGGCGCCTGCACGTCATCGTGGGCGACAGCAACATGAGCGAGACCACGACGATGCTGAAGGTGGGCACCGCGGACCTGGTGCTGCGGATGCTGGAGGCCGGCGTCGTCATGCGCGACATGTCCCTCGAGAACCCGATCCGGGCGATCCGGGAGATGAGCCACGACGTCACCGGCCGCCGCGAGGTCCGCCTGACCACCGGCCGGGAGCTGTCCGCCCTGGCCATGCAGTGGGAGTTCTTCGAGAAGGCCTCGGACTTCGCGCAGCGGCGCGGCCTCGTGGACGAGCCCACCGGCACCACCCGTCGGGTCCTCGAGCTCTGGGGACGCAGCCTGAAGGCCATCGAGGCCGACGACCTGTCCCTCATCGATCGGGAGATCGACTGGGCCATCAAGCTGCGCCTGCTCCGGCGGTACATGGACAAGCACGACATGGACCTGGCCTCGCCGCGCATCGCCCAGCTCGACCTGGCCTATCACGACATCAACCGCCGCAGAGGTCTCTACAACCTGCTCGAGCGCAGTGGCATGGTCGAGCGCGTCACGACCGACCTTGCGGTGTTCGAGGCGAAGTCGGTGCCACCCCAGACCACCCGGGCGAAGCTGCGCGGCGACTTCGTGCGCCGTGCGCAGGAGCGACGTCGCGACTTCACCGTCGATTGGGTGCACCTGAAGCTCAATGACCAGGCCCAGCGCACCGTCCTGTGCAAGGACCCGTTCGTGAGCGTGGACGAGCGCGTCGAGCGCCTGATCGCCAGCATGTGAGCGTCTGCGCGGTCATGCGGCCAACTTGGCGGCCCGGCGCGTTAGGCTCAGCGGGTGATGAAGAGAATCGGTGCAGTCCTGACGTCCGCCGCGCTGCTCACCGCGCTGACCGCCTGCGGGCAGCAGTCCGACGAACGGGTCGAGGGCGAGCCTGCAGAGGCCGTCCCGACCCTGGCCGTCGAGAGCGAGTCCGATTGAGAGCCAGGTGGCGGCCGCCACGCCCTACGTGTCGCGTCGACTGCGTCAGCCTGCAGGCGTCGCCCACCGACTCGCCCCCGGCGAGCGCCGTCACCATCGGTGACGCCTCGGCCATCTTCCAGCCGAACGGCGCACCGGCGATCACCATCGCCACCACCAACAGCCCGGCCACGGAGCTCGGCATCGCCGACATCACGGAGGGCACCGGCGACGAGGTGCAGGCCGGCGACACGGTCACCGTCGACTACTGCGGTGTCGGCTACGGCGGCCTGACGGTCTTCGACTCCTCCTGGACCCGGGGCGAGCCGGCCACCTTCCCGCTGACCGGCCTGATCCAGGGCTGGCAGGACGGCATCCCCGGCATGAAGGTCGGCGGCCAGCGACTGCTGGTGATCCCCGGCGAGCTCGGCCTACGGCGAGACCGGGACGCAGGGCATCGGCCCCAACGAGACCCTCGCGTTCGTGATCCAGCTCAACTCGATCGGCTAGGTCCGCGCAGCCGCTCGACCCGGCCAGTCGTTCGATCGACCCCTCGTCTCGCCCCACCCAGCCGACCCCCGGAGGACGCATGACCAGCAAGCCCGAGATCGACTTCATCGAAGGACCGGCACCGGACGAGCTGGTCATCACCGACCTCATCGTCGGTGACGGCGCCGAGGCCGTGCCGGGCGCCCGCGTCACCGTGCACTACGTCGGGGTGGACTTCGAGAACGGCGAGCAGTTCGACGCGTCCTGGGACCGCGGCGAGTCGATCGCCTTCCCGCTGGCCGGCCTGATCGCCGGCTGGCAGGAGGGCATCCCCGGCATGAAGGTCGGTGGCCGGCGCCAGCTGGTCATCCCGCCGCACCTGGCCTACGGCCCGGCCGGCAGCGGGCACCGGCTCGGTGGCCGCACCCTCGTCTTCGTGATCGACCTCCTGGACGTGGGGTAGCAGGACCCGGATGTCCGATCGCATCGATCGCACCGAGCGGCTGCTCAACCTCGTCATCTGCCTGATGGCCGCGCCTGTGCCGGTCACGCGGGCAGAGGTCCAGCGGCAGATCCCCGGCTACTCGGACGCCGCGTCGGCCGGCGCCTTCGAGCGGATGTTCGAGCGCGACAAGGACGAGCTGCGCTCCATGGGCATTCCGGTGGAGACCATCACCGACCCGTCCTCCGGCGAGGTCCTCGGCTACCGGATTCCCCGCGAGCACTACGAGCTTCCCCCGGTCGACCTGACCCTCGCCGAGCGGGCCGCGGTCGCGGTGGCCGCGCAGGTGTGGGGCCAGGCGGTCGGTCGCCCCCGTGGCCGGGGTGGCGCTGCGCAAGCTGGAGAGCGCGGACGGCGCGGAGTGGACCCCGTCGGACATCCGCGGCTCCGTCCAGCTGACGTTCAGCGACGCCGCCCTGCTGCCGCTGATGACGGCGCTGCGGCTGGACCGCACCGTGACCTTCCCGTACCGCACGCCCGCGGACCGCGAGTCGCACAAGCGCACGGTCTCGCCGTGGGGACTGCGGTCCGCCGGCGGCGGCTGGTTCGTGGTCGGGCACGACCACGATCGCGACGCGGTGCGCACCTTCCGGCTGTCGCGCATCACCGGTGCGGTGACGGTGACCGCCCGACCGCGAGCGGTGCCCGCGCCCGAGGGCTTCGACATCACCAAGGCCGACCCCGGCCCGGCGGAAGCGCAGGTCGTGGCCACCATCCGGGTCACACCCGATCGGGCCACCTCGCTGCGGCGCCGCGCGATCGGCCCCGAGGATCCGTGGGATGCGGACGTGATCACCGTCGCGGCCGCCACCTTGGACGAGCTGGTCCCGCTCGTCTGCGCGGCCGGTCGCGATGCCGTGGTCCTCGAGCCGGAGGCGCTCAAGGAGCTGGTCGTGGCGCGACTGGAGCGGCTGCGGGCGGCGCACGAGGTCCGGTCGTGAGCGCCGGGCCGCGGCTGCGCGCGACTGCTCGCCCTGGTGCCCTGGCTGGTGGCGCATCCGAACGTCACCATCCGCGAGTGCGCCGAGCACTTCGGCGTGGCCGCGGACGAGTTGGAGCGCGACCTGTGGCTGATCGTCGTGTGCGGGGTGCCCGGGTACGGGCCGGACCAGCTCGTGGACATCGACTTCTGGGACGACGGAGTCATCCGCGTCATCGACCCGCAGACCCTGGGCCGGCCCATGCGGCTGACGCAGGAGGAGGCCGTCACCCTGCTGGTTGCCCTCCGCATGCTGGCGCAGGTGCCCGGTGTGCAGGGGCGGGACGCGGTGCTGAGCGCCACGGCGAAGCTCGAGGCGGCCACCGGGGCGAGCGGTGCCGCCCAGCAGATCGTGCTCGAGGTGGGCGTGCCCGAGCAGATCTCCGCGATCGTGGACCAGGCCCTGGCCGAGGGCCGCGAGGTGCGCATTCGCTATGCCGCGGCGACCAGGGACGAGATCAGCGAGCGGACGGTCGCACCGCTCCGGCTGCTGGTGGTGGACGGCGTCGGCTATCTCGAGGCCGACTGCCGCGCCGCGGGGGCCTTGCGCACCTTCCGGCTCGACCGCATCCTGGCGGCCGAGCTCGGTGGTCCGGTGCCGCCCGACCAACGGGAGGAGCCGGCTTCGGCGGCGCCCGAGGCCCCGCAGGTGGTGACCCTCGAACTCGCCCCCGAGGCGCGCTGGCTCATCGATGTGCACCGGGCCAGCGTCCGGAAGACGGACGACGGGTCCGGCCTGGTGACCGTGGACCTGCCGGTGCGCTCCCTCGACTGGGCCGTTCGGCTGGTCCTCTCGCAGGGGGGTGCGGCCACTGTCGTCGCCCCGCCGGAACTCGCGGCCGCGGTGGCGACTAGCGCCGCCGAGGCCCTCGCGTCGTACTCTTGACGGTAACGTAGGCGGGCCAGCAGGCCCGAACATCACGCGAGAGGACGATTCATGCCGAATCTCAAGGGCTGGGAGTGGCTGATCATCATCGCCCTCATCGTGCTGCTCTTCGGGGCCAAGCGGCTGCCGGATGCGGCACGCAGCGTGGGGCGGTCCCTTCGGATCTTCAAGGCGGAGACGAAGGGCCTGACGGCGGACGAGGCGGCGGCCAAGGGCGATCTGCCCACCGCTGAGACGCCGCCGGCCGTCGCCGGTCCCGAGGCTGATGCAGCCGGGGGCGCCGAGTCGGTCCCCACCGAGCGCACCGAGGGCTGATCGCGCCGCGGGCAACTGACGGAGCGAAGACACACACGCAGCGATGGCCTTGAAGGAGCGTGAGGCGGATGCCTCCGCCGCGATGCCGCTGACCGAGCACCTGCGCGAGCTGCGCTCGCGGCTGGTCCGGTCGGGCATCGCGATCGCGCTCGGCATGGTGGTCGGCTGGATCTACTACGAGCAGATCTTCCGATGGCTCAGTGCGCCCTTCGAGGGAGCGGTCCAGCAGGCGCAGGAGGAGGGCCGCGACGTCACGCTGGCGCTCACCGGCGTGGCCGACCCGTTCGTGCTGCAGATGCAGATCGCAGCGGTCACCGGCGTCGTCCTGGCCGCCCCCATCTGGCTGTACCAGCTCTGGCGCTTCGTGACGCCGGGGCTGCACAAGAACGAGCGCCGGTGGGCGATCGGGTTCGTGGCGGTCGCGACCCCGCTCTTCTTCGCAGGCGTGGCACTGGCCTACCTGGTGCTCCCGCTCGGCCTGCAGGTGCTGCTCGGCTTCACGCCGGAGAACGTGGAGAACATCGTCTCCGTCGACCGCTACCTGTCCTTCTTCCTGCGGACGGTCCTGGTCTTCGGCGTGGGCTTCCTCATCCCGCTGCTGCTCGTCCTGCTCAACTTCGCCGGGGTGCTGAGCGGCCGGAAGCTGCTCGGCTGGTGGCGGTGGATCGTGCTCATCGTGATCCTGTTCGCGGCCGTGGCGACCCCGACCGGTGACCCGATCAACCTGCTCCTGCTCGCTGGGCCGATGCTCCTGCTCGTCGCGGTCGCGGTGGGCATCGCCCTGCTGAACGACCGGCGCAGGGCCCGGCGCCGCCGGCGGTCCGGGGAGATCGACTACGCCGAGTACGGCGACGACGAGACCACGCCGCTCGACCTCGATGAGCCGAGGCGATCAGACGACTCGCAGGACGGCTGATGCCCGGCACCGTCTGGCTGGTGGCCAACCCGGTCGCCGGCGGGGGACGGGCAGCCCGGCTGGCCAGCGCGGCCGCGCGCGCGCTGTCAGACCAGGCCGTGCCGTGCCGGCTCGTGCACCCCACCAGCGCCGAGGACGCCCGGGCCGTCACCCGGTCGGCCCTCGACTCGGGAGCGTCGGCGGTGATCGCCTGCGGCGGTGACGGGACCGTGCATGCGCTGGCGCAGGAACTGGTCGGCGGCAACGTCCCGCTGGGCATCCTGCCCGGGGGCTCGGGAGACGACATCGCGGGCAGCCTCGGCTGCCCGAGCTCGTCCGCGGCCGCAGCCGTCGACGGCCTCGTGCAGTCCGTGCTGCGCGGCACCTGGCGGTCGATCGACGTCGGGGAGGTGCGCGCCGCCGACGGGGAGGTGCGGGTGTTCCTGGCCGTGCTGTCCACCGGCTTCGACTCGTCGGTGAACGAGCGAGCCAACGCCATGACGCGCCTCGGGGGCCAGCGCTACAACGTGGCCATGCTCCGGGAGCTGGCATCCTTCCGGCCGCTGCCGTACCGGGTGATCATCGACGGTGAGGTGCACGTGGGCGACGGGATGCTCGTCTCCGTGGGCAACGGCCCGCGATTCGGGGGCGGCATGCAGGTGTGCCCGGACGCCCGGATGGACGACGGTCTCCTCGACGTCACCTGGCTCGGAGCCATCTCGATCCCAGCGTTCCTGGGCGTGTTCCCGCGCGTCTATCGGGGCACGCACGTCGACCACCCGGCCGTCCGCGTGCTTCGGGGGCGGAGCCTGCAGATCGACGCGCCCGGGCAGGTCGCCTACGCCGACGGCGAGCGGATCGGCCCGCTGCCGGTCACCGTCGACGTCCGACCGGGAGCCCTGCGCGTGCTGGAGGGATGGACGCCGGACAGGTCGTAGCCTGACCCCATGGCCAGTCCTGCAGAGCGGTACGCCGCCGCCCGGGAGCGGTCGCGGATCGAGCGGTCCGCCGTCGGGGAGTTCGCCTCCGGCTACCTGTTCGGCCTGGACCCCTACCAGGTGCGCGCCTGTGACGCCCTGGAGCACGGCCAGGGCGTGCTCGTCGCGGCGCCCACCGGCTCGGGCAAGACCGTGGTGGGGGAGTTCGCCATCCATCTCGCCCTGAAGCACGGGCGCAAGTGCTTCTACACGACGCCGATCAAGGCGCTGTCCAACCAGAAGTACAACGACCTCGTCGCCCGGCACGGGGCCGAGGCGGTCGGCCTGCTCACCGGCGACAACAGCATCAACGGTGAGGCGCCCATCGTGGTGATGACCACCGAGGTGCTGCGGAACATGCTGTACGCCCGCTCGAGCACGCTCGCGGACCTCGGCTACGTCGTCATGGACGAGGTGCACTACCTCGCCGACCGCTTCCGCGGCGCGGTCTGGGAGGAGGTGATCATCCACCTGCCCGAGTCGGTCACCGTGGTGGCGCTGTCCGCCACCGTGAGCAACGCCGAGGAGTTCGGCGCATGGCTGGAGGCGGTGCGCGGGCGGACCGCCATCGTGGTGGAGGAGCACCGGCCGGTACCGCTGTGGCAGCACGTCATGGCCGGTCCGCGGATGTACGACCTGTTCGTCGACGACGACCAGCAGATCGTCAACCCCGAGCTGGTGCGCCTGGCCCGTGACCAGGAGCGGCGCGTCGAGCACCGAGGCGCCGACAAGCGCGTCCGGGGGAGGGGCCGCAACCAGGGCCCGCGCACGCCCTGGCGCAGCGAGGTGGTCGAGCGGCTCGATCGCGACGGCCTGCTCCCGGCCATCTACTTCCTGTTCAGCCGGGCCGGGTGCGACGAAGCGGTCCGGCAGTGCCTGCACGCCGGCCTGCGGCTGACCACCGCCGACGAGCGGCGGGAGATCCGGGAGACGGCCCTCGGAGCGACGCTGGAGCTCCCCGACGAGGACCTCGGCGCGCTCGGCTTCGACGATTGGCTCGAGGCCCTGGAGCGCGGCCTGGCCGCTCACCACGCCGGCCTGCTCCCGGTCTTCAAGGAGATCGTGGAGGGACTGTTCCAACGCGGCCTGATCAAGGCGGTGTTCGCCACCGAGACGCTCGCCCTCGGCATCAACATGCCCGCCAAGTCGGTCGTGCTGGAGCGCCTGGTGAAGTGGAACGGCGAGACGCACGTCGACCTCACTCCGGGGGAGTACACGCAGCTGACCGGCCGGGCCGGCCGACGCGGCATCGACGTGGAGGGTCACGCGGTCGTGCTGTGGCAGCCCACTCTCGACCCCCGGTCACTGGCCGGCCTCGCCTCGACCCGCACCTACCCGCTGAGGTCCTCGTTCCAGCCGTCCTACAACATGGCGGTGAACCTGGTGTCCCGGCTGGGCCGGCACGCCGCCCGCGAGGTGCTGGAGACCTCCTTCGCCCAGTTCCAGGCGGACCGGGCCGTGGTCGGCATCGCGGCGGAGCTGCGCCGCGTCGAGGAGGCGCGCGACGGGTACCGGCAGGCGATGGCATGCCACCTCGGCGACTTCGTCGAGTATGCGGCGCTGCGAGAGGACCTCGGGCGCCGGGAGAAGGACACCAGCCGGCGGGCAGCCGCCGAGCGGCGTGAGGCGGCGGAACTGTCCTGGCAGGGGCTCAAGCAGGGCGACGTGTTCGTCATCCCCACCGGCCGGCGGTCCGGCCCCGCGGTCGTCCTCGACCAGCGGCGCACCCGCAGTCCCCGGGAGGCCAACCGGCCCATGGTCCTCACCGCCGAGGGGCAGGTCCGCCGCATCTCGCAGGCGGACACCAGCCAGCCGGTGGAGACGCTGACGCGCATCCCGATCCCCAAGGGCTTCGTGGCCAAGGACCACCGCGCCCGCCAGGACCTGCTCGACGCCTTGCGGACGGCCGTCGCGGAGGTCCCGCACGAGGCACGCCGACGCCGCGCGTCCTCCGCGGAGGACGAGGAGATCGCCCGGCTGCGCTCGCGGCTGCGCAGCCACCCCTGCCACGGCTGCTCCGACCGCGAGGCGCACTCGCGCTGGGCCGAGCGATACCACCGGGCGGCACGCCAGACGCGCGATCTCGAGCGGCGGGTGGAGGGCCGCACCAACTCCATCGCGCGGCGCTTCGACCGGGTCTGCGAGGTGCTCGCGGATCTCGGCTACCTGACCGCGACCGACGAGTCCGCGGCCGTGACCGATCCGGGCCGGCTGCTGATGCGCCTCTACACGGAGTCCGACCTGCTGACCGCCCAGTCGCTGCTGGACGGCGCGTGGACCGAGCTGGCACCCGCCGAGCTCGCCGCGGTGTGCGCCGCCGTCGTGTACGAGTCGCGCGGCCCGGAGGAGGAGTCCGCTCCCGCGCTGCCGAACCGCCGCATCCGGGAGGCGGTGGAGTCGTTGACCCGGCTGTGGTCCGAGCTGCACGACCTCGAGGTCGGCCACGGGCTCGACGTGACCCGCCGTCCGGACCCGGGCATGGTCGATGCGACGTACCGCTGGGCCACCGGCGCGAACCTGCTCCAGGTCCTGACGCACGGGGAGATCACCGCCGGCGACTTCGTGCGCTGGATCCGCCAGGTCATCGACCTGCTCGGCCAGATCGTGCAGGCCGTCGGACCCCGCCGACCCGATCCGGGACACCGCGCGGACGGCCGCAGACCTGCTCAACCGCGGCGTGGTCGCCTACTCCTCCTCGGTCTGACCGGCCAGGGCCACGGCCAGCTCGTCGAGCTGGCGGCCGACTCCCCACACCGCGGCGAGGGCGCGCGCCGGCTCCGACGGGCCGCCGCGCGGCACCGGCGCGGAATCGCCGGGCAGCGACAGGTCGCGCACCACGGTGGCCACCCTGGTGGCCCGATCCACGTAGTCGGCGTTCTCCATGAGCACCCCGGCGAGCCGGGGGGTCATCGGCTTCGCAGCCCCAGCCCGGGCCGCGGCCAGGATGCCCGCGCCGTCGCCGAAGGCGTCGACCAGGGCGGCTGCCGTCTTCGCGCCGATGCCCGGCACTCCGGGCAGGCCGTCCGACGGATCGCCCCGGAGGACGGCCAGGTCCACGTAGTTGGCGGGCGGCACCCCGAACCGCTCCTGGGCCGCCGGGGCGTCGAGCAGCGGCCATCCCGGCATGCCGCCGTTGACGGTCAGGTGCAGCCGGGTGCGGTCGTCGATCAACTGGACGAGGTCGCGGTCCCCGGACACCACGATCATCGGGCCGGGCAGCTGGCGCGTGACGCTTCCGATCACGTCGTCCGCCTCGTAGCCGTCCACCCCCCAGCGGGCGATGCCCAGCTCGTCCAGCAGGTCCGCCAGCGCCTCGGCCTGCGGGCCGAGATCCTCGGGCTCGTCCTCGACCGATCCACCGGCGTCGTCCACCGCCGCGACCCGATGGCCCTTGTAGCCCTCGAGCAGGTCCACCCGCCAGGCCGGCCGCCAGTCGTTGTCCCATGCGGCCACCAGTCCGGCCGGGCGGTGCATCTCGAGCAGGCGCGCCAGCGTGGTCAGGAAGCCGCGCAGGGCCTGATGCGGCCGCCCGTCCGGTGCGGTCATGCTGGACGGCAGCGCGTAGTACGAGCGGTAGTAGAGCGATGCGCTGTCGAGGACGAGGGTCGGGGCGGTCATGGGCGGCAGTCTGGCAGCAGCCGTCCGGGCCCCCGCATAGGATCGAGCGAATGATTGGAGCCCCCATGCACTCAGGCGACTTCGCCGCCCGGCTGTCGGCCACGCGGGAACTGGCCGCCGGCGCCGGGATCGACGCCGTCCTCGTCACGCCCGGACAGGACCTGCAGTACCTGGTCGGCTACGACGCCGTTCCGCTGGAGCGACTGACCTGCCTCATCGTGCCGGCCGCCGGGACGCCGGTCCTGGTGCTGCCCCGCCTGGAGGTGCTCGCCGCGCAGGCCAGCCCGGTGCACAGCCTCGGCATCGAGCTGAGGCCCTGGGGCGAGCTCGACGACCCGTACGCCCTGGTGGCGGACACCGTCGGGGCGGCCGGCCGCGTTGCCGTCGACAACCACATGTGGGCCGAGAAGGTGCTCGCCCTGAACGCGGCCATGCCAGCGACGGAGCAGGTGCTGGCCGGTGCCATCGTCTCCGAGCTCCGGATGCGCAAGGACCCGGACGAGGTGGCCGCCCTGCTGCGAGCCGGCGCGGCCATCGACCGCGTGCATGCGGCCGTCCCCGACCTGCTGCGCGCCGGGCGCACCGAACGCGAGGTCGGTGCCGACATCGCCGACCTGATCCTTCGCGAGGGACACGTCCGGGTGGACTTCGTCATCGTCGGCAGCGGCCCCAACGGCGCCAGCCCGCACCACGAGGTGTCCGACCGGGTCATCGAGCCCGGCGATGCGGTGGTGGTCGACATCGGCGGCACCATGCCCGATGGCTATTGCAGCGACTGCACCCGCACGTACGCCGTGGGGCACGTCCCCGACGGCTACCAGGACATGTACGACGTGCTCGAGCGTGCGCAGGCGGCGGCCGTGGAGCACGCCGTCCTGGGCGTCACCTGTGCGAGCGTGGATGCCGCCGCCCGGACGGTGCTCACCGATGCCGGGCTGGGGGACCTGTTCATCCACCGGACCGGGCACGGCATCGGCCTGGACACGCATGAGGAGCCCTACATCGTCGCCGGCAACGATCGGCCGCTGGAGTCGGGCATGGCGTTCAGCGTAGAGCCGGGTTTCTACGTCGAAGGGCGCTACGGCGCCAGGATCGAGGACATCGTGATCGCCACCGAGGACGGCCCGCTGGTGGCCAACCGTCAGCCGCGCTCGCTGGTGGTCGTGCCATGACGCACGTCTGGCGAGGCTCCTCAGTGACCCGGCTGCTGCCCACCCCCGAAGCCGTCGACCTGCTGGCCATGATCGAGGAGTTCGCCGCGGCGAAGCTCGCACCGAGGGCGGAGGCGGCGGAGGCGGCGGCGCAGTTCCCGCGCGACCTGCTGGCCGAACTCGGTGGTCTCGGCGTCCTGGGCCTGCCGTACCCGGAGGAGTACGGCGGGGCCGCTCAGCCGGCGGAGGTCTACCTCCAGGTCCTCGAGGAGCTCGCGCGGTCCTGGGTCACGGTCGGCGTGAGCGTCTCCGTGCACTGGCTGGCCTGCTTCCCGCTGGTGACCACCGGCACCGAGCAGCAGAAGCAGCAGTGGCTGTCCGACCTCCTCGCCGGTGACCTCCTCGGCGGGTACTGCCTGTCCGAGCCGGATGCCGGGTCCGATGCCGCTGCCCTGACCACGGCTGCGGTCCGCGAGGGGGATGAGTACGTCGTCAACGGCCACAAGGCCTGGATCACCCACGGGGGAGTGGCCGACTTCTACGCCGCGATGGTGCGCACCGGCGAGGCCGGACCCAAGGGCATCACCTGCCTGCTCGTGGACGGCGCGGCCGACGGGCTGTCCGCGCTGCCGCGGGAGCGGAAGATGGGCGCGTCCGCGTCCCCGACCGCCCAGGTGCTCTTCGAGGGCGTGCGGGTGCCAGTGGACCGTCGCATGGGTGAGGAGGGCCAGGGCTTCGCGATCGCGATGTCCGCGCTCGACGCGGGCCGGCTCGGCATCGCCGCCTGCTCCGTGGGCCTGGCGCAGGCCGCTCTCGACGCTGCCGTCGGCTACGCGCGCGAGCGCCGCCAGTTCGGGCGGCCGATCGCGGACTTCCAGGGGCTGTCCTTCCTGCTGGCCGACATGGCCACCGCGGTCGCCGGCGCCCGTGCCCTGTACCTCGACGCCGCCCGGCGTCGCGACGCGGGCCTGCCGTTCGCCATCGAGGCGGCCATGGCCAAGCTGGCGGCATCGGACGCGGCCATGCGGGTGACCACCGACGCCGTGCAGGTCCTCGGCGGAGCCGGGTACACGCGGGACTTCCCGGTCGAGCGCTACTTCCGCGAGGCGAAGGTGCTCCAGATCGTCGAGGGCACCAACCAGGTCCAGCGAGTGGTGATCGGCCGCTCGCTCGGCGCTCCGCGGTGACGAGGACGCCCGCATGGGCGGGGCGTGAGCGGGTCCTCCTGCGCAACGCCGTCATCTACTCGCCGGTGCATCCCTTCGCGACCGCCATGCTCATCGACGGCGACACCATCGCCTGGCTCGGCGAGGAGACGGCGGCCGAGGCGCACCTCGACGCAGCCGAGCGCGTGATCGACCTGCGCGGCGCGCTCGTCACTCCCGGGTTCGTCGATGCGCACGTGCACGCCACGAGTACCGGGCTGACCCTGACCGGGCTGGATCTCAGCCGCACCACGAGCCTCGCCGAGGCGCTGGACCTGCTGGCCGCCCGGCTCGCCGGCGCCCCGGGGCCGGTCATCGGACACGGCTGGGACGAGACCCGCTGGCCCGAGCGACGGCCGCCGACCCGCGAGGAGGTCGACCATCTGGCCGGCGACAGCGGCGGTGTACCTGTCGCGGGTCGATGTGCACTCCGCTGTGGTCTCCACCGCCCTCGTCGTGCGAGCGCCGGACGTGCGGGGACTGCCGGGCTGGGATGCCGTCGGACCCCTCAGCCGGCAGGCCCACCACGCGGTACGCGAGGCCATCCTGGGCACCGTCGGGCGCGAGCAGCGGGAGGCCGCGCAGCGGGCCATGCGCGACCGGGCCGCGGCGCTGGGCGTCGTGGCGATCCACGAGATGGCGGGGCCGACGATCTCATCCGAGGACGACCTCGCCGGACTGCTCGCCCTGGCCGGGGTGGAGCCTGGGCCGCTGGCGACCGGCTACTGGGGGGAGCTGGCGCGCGACGGCGGCATCGAGCGGGCGCAGGCGCTGGGTGCGATCGGCGTCGGGGGCGACCTGTTCATGGACGGTGCGCTCGGGTCGCGCACCGCGTGCCTGTGCGATCCGTACGCCGATGCGCCGGGCACCACCGGCGCCGCGTACCTCGACGCCGACGAGGTGGCTGAGCACGTGGTGGCGGCCACCAGGGCCGGACTGCAGGCCGGCTTCCACGTCATCGGTGACGCCGCGTCGCAGACGGTCGTCGACGGCCTGACCGCGGCCGAGTCCGCTCTCGGGGCCGCCGGGCTCCGGGCTGGCCAGCATCGTCTGGAGCATGCCGAACTGCTGTCGACGGAGCACATCGCCACCCTGGCCCGCCTCGGCGTCAGCGCCTCGATGCAGCCCATGTTCGACGGCCTGTGGGGCGGCCCCGGCGGCATGTACGAGCAGCGGCTGGGTGCCGACCGAGCCGCCCGGCATGAACCGGTTCGCCGACCTGACGGGTGCGGGGGTGCTGGTCGCGTTCGGCTCCGACGCGCCGGTGACCGACCTCGGGCCCTGGGCCGCGGTCCGCGCAGCCGTGCACCACAGCAACCCCGAGCAGCGGCTGACCGCCCGGGCGGCGTTCTCCGCGCACACCCGAGCGGGCTGGCGGGTGGTCGGGGCACCGGGCACCGGCACCCTTGCGCCGGGCGCGCCGGCCCACCTGGCCATCTGGGCGAGTCGCGGACGTGGTCGTCCAGGCACCGGACGCCCGCGTCGCCGCCTGGTCGACGGACCCGCGGTCGGGCACCCCGGGACTGCCGGACCTGGCTGCGGACCAGCCGCTGCCCCGCTGCCTGCGCACGGTGGTGGCCGGTCGGCACGGTCTTCGACTGCGGAGAGATCGACGCCGGGGAGATCGACCGCCCGTGACGCCGGCCCCCCTCGTTCGCCTCCCCGTGTCCATGGCCCTCGGCATCGCCGGGGGGCTGCTCGTCTGGCTCGCCTTCCCCCCGGTCGCCTTCGGTCCGTCGGCCGTCGCCGGCGTCGCCCTGATCAGCGCCGCCGTCTGGGGAGCCCGAGCCCGCCGCGGGCTGGGCGTGGGCCTGCTCGCGGGGCTGGCCTTCTTCCTGCCGCTGCTGGCGTGGATGCAGGTCATCGGCACGGATGCCTGGGTGGGCCTGTCGCTGCTCTGCGGCGCCTGGATCGCCCTCGCGGGCTGGGGTTCGGCCTTGGGCAGCCGACTGCCGGGCGCGCCGTTCTGGGTGGCCGGCAGCTGGGTGCTCGCCGAGGGGCTGCGGGCCCGCATCCCGTGGGGCGGGTTCCCCTGGGGCAACCTCTCCTACGCACAGGTCGACGGGCCGCTCGCGGCCTGGGCCGCCATCGGCGGCGCGCCACTGGTCACCTTCACCGTGGCCCTGATCGCTGCGGCGCTGGTCACCGTCGCACGAGCAGCGGGGGAGCGGCACTGGCGGCGGGCCGGTGCCTGGCTGGCCATGATCGCGGTGGTCACCCTCGGCTCCCTCGCGGTCCGTCTCCCCGACTCCGGTGACGAGGTGGGCGGGACCCCGGAGGCCACCGTGGCGATCGTCCAAGGAGGCACCCCGCAGGTCGGCATGGGCGCCCTGGACGTGCGTCGGGCGGTGCTCGACAACCACGTGGCCGAGACCCTCGACCTCGCGGCCGCCATCGCCGCGGGCGACGCCGAGCAGCCCGACTTCGTGCTCTGGCCCGAGAACTCCACCGACATCGACCCGTTCGCGGACGAGTCTGTCGCCGCCGCCATCACGGCCGCGGCCCGGGCCGTGGGCGTGCCGATCCTGGTGGGGGCGGTCACCCCCGTGCCCGGCCGCAGCGACGCGGTGTGGAACGTCGGCGTGGTCTGGGATCCGGAGGCCGGGCCGACGCAGATGTACATCAAGACCCACCCCGTGCCCTTCGGGGAGTACGTGCCGTTCCGCAGCCTGCTCGAGCAGTTCATCGAGCGGTTCGACCGGGTGCCGCGGGACTTCCTCGGGGGCACCGAGCCGGGCAACCTGGACATCGCCGGGATCGCCGTCGGCAACGTCATCTGCTTCGAGATCGCCTACAGCGAGGTGGTCAACGCGGTGGTGAGCAACGGGGCCCGGCTGATCACCGTCCAGACCAACAACGCCACCTACGGCGGCACGGCTCAGCCGGAGCAGCAGGTGCAGATCGAGCGGCTGCGCGCCATCGAGTTCGGGCGCACCGTGCTGGTGGCGGCCACCTCGGGGATCAGTGCGGTGATCCACCCCGACGGGTCGGTCGTCCAGCAGCTCGGCGAGGACGAGACCGGCTGGCTGGTGGCGCGGACACCGCTGCGGGGCACGCTCACCCCGGCCACCGTGATCGGCCCGTGGGTGGAAGCCCTGCTCGCCCTGCTCGCCTTCGCTGCGATTGTCACGGTGGCACTGGCCCGTCGGCGTCGGCCGTCCGCGCCCATCGCCTAGGCTGAACCGGTGAGTGCCACGGACTTCTCCGACCTCGGCCGGATCGTCGTCATCATCCCCACGTTCAACGAGCTGAGCACGCTGCCGACCATCGTGGCGCGCGTGCGCACGTCCGTCCCCGAGGCGCACATCCTGGTCGCCGACGACAACTCGCCGGACGGCACCGGTCGGGTGGCCGACGAGCTGGCCCGCGACGACGACCACGTGCGGGTCATGCACCGGCTCGGCAAGGAGGGCCTCGGCGCGGCCTATCTCGCCGGGTTCGCGTGGGCGCTCGCCGAGGGCTTCGACGTCATCGTGGAGATGGACGCGGACGGCTCGCACCAGCCGGAGCAGCTGCCTCGCCTGCTCGACGCCCTGCGCTCCGCAGACCTCGTCCTGGGCTCCCGATGGGTACCCGGCGGCTCGACGGTGAACTGGCCGAAGTCCCGCCAGTTCATCTCGCGCGGCGGCACTGCCTACACCCGGGTCGTCCTGGGGATGCCGGTCCACGACGCCACCGGGGGATACCGGGCCTTCCGTGCCGACACGCTGCGCAAGCTGGACCTGCATCAGGTGGCCTCCGAGGGCTACTGCTTCCAGATCGACCTGGCCTGGCGTGCGGTCCAACGCGGACTGGTCGTCAAGGAGGTGCCGATCACCTTCGTGGAGCGCACCAGCGGCGTCAGCAAGATGAGCCGGCGCATCGTGGCCGAGGCACTGTGGCGGGTCACCGTCTGGGGGATCGACGACAAGGTCACCCGGGTGCGCCGGCGCGCCCACGAGCGCCGTGCCCAAGGGCGGATCGGATGACGTACCGGGGCCGACTGCTGCTGTTCGGCTACCCGCTGCTCGAGGTGGCGACGGCGTACGCCATCGCGGTCTGGATCGGCTGGGGCTGGATGCTGCTGCTGGTCCTCGTCGGCTTCCCGATCGGCTTCGCGATCATGCGCAACGCCGGCGACGCGGCCCTGCAGGACGCGGAACGGGCCGGCCGGACCGGCGAGGAGGTCGACGCCGGCCGCCACGCGCTGACCTTCGTCGGTGGGCTGCTGATCATGATCCCGGGGTTCTGGAGCGACCTGCTCGGCCTGCTCCTGGCCGTGCCGTGGACCCAGCGGCTGTTCCGGTCCCGGGCCCGGACCTGGCTGGAGGCGCGGGCCACCTATGTGCGGATGCCGGGGGTGCACTACCCCGGGGGCGACGTCGTCCAGGGCACCGTCATCCATCACGACCCGGAAGACACGGACGGCGGCCCCGAAGGGCCGCCGTATCCGCCGCGCTCGATCGAACCCTGATCAGGCGGACTTGCGCAGTTCCCGCCGACCGGTCTCGCCCTGCATCCGGTGCAGCAATTCCAAGCGCTCCGCCAGCAGCTCCTCGAGCTCGGCGATGGTCCGCCGCTCCAGCAGCATGTCCCAATGGGTCCGCTGGTGCTTCTGGGGCTTGGACTCCGGCTCCGGAACGTCGGGCCGGGTGGCCAGCTGTCCGCAGCGGCAGGTCCACTCGAACGGGATCTCCTCGGCCTCGACCGAGTAGGGCACGACGGATCGATGCCCCTGCGGGCAGACGTAGGTGACGGCCATGCGTTCGGCCGGCGTCACATGGGCGTCAGTCTCGTAACTCAGTGCACCCAACCGGGTGCCACGCATCGATTCAGCCATGGTCAGTCCCTTCCCGAGGCCTCATTGGCAATGACACGTTTGACGGTGCCGGTATTCCCCCGGTTCCCGCTGCCAAACCACATTCAGGTAAGCATCTGGTAAGGGGATCGTCCGATAACCGGAATCGGGACGAATGTGGTGGGGAACGCGCGCCCGAGCCTGCACACTGGGGGAGTGCCGCGCCCCCGCCTCCTGCTCGCCGCCGCCCTCAGCGTGGCGCTGGCGAGCGGCCTGACGGTGGCCGCGACCCCGGCGGCCGCGGTCAACGACGGCTGGCGCGCCCACATGATCCGCAAGGTCAACGAGGTACGGGCCGCGGCCGGCGTCGCGCCGGTGCGATGGTGCCGAGCGTTGGAGACATCGGCTCAGCAGTATGCGGTGACCCTCGGCCGGGCCGGCGTCGTCGAGCACATCGGGCCCGACGGCGCCAGCCTGAGCCAGCGGGTGGCGGCCGCCGGCTATCGTCCCCGCGCCGCTGCGGAGAACCTGGCCGGTGGCCAGCGCACCGTCGTGCAGGTCATGCGGGCCTGGCGGGCGTCGCCGTCGCACTATGCATCCCTGGTGGACCCGCGGTTGACCGACATCGGCTTCGGCTATGCGGAGTCACCGTCCACCCGGTACGGCACTTACTGGGTGCAGCACCTGGGCACCGGCGGCAGCTGCCGCTAGTCGGTGCCGAACTCCATGGCGGCGCGATCCAGGCTCTCGACCTCGTCCTCGACGCCCTCCGCCTCGGCTGGTGCCGCCGCGATCGCCGCCGCGCCACCGGGCTCGAGCTCGCCCACCAGCCGGGCCTGGCCGGCCAGCAGCTGGCCCTGAGCGGCGTACAGCTCGAGCTTGGCCCGCGAGTCGGCGATGTCGAGGTTGCGCATGGTCAACTGGCCGATCCGGTCGACCGGGCCGAACGCGGCGTCCTCGGTGCGCTCCATCGACAGCTTGTCGGGGTGGTAGCTGAGCGCCGGTCCGCGGGTGTCGATGATCGAGTAGTCGTCGCCGCGCCGCAGCCGCAGGGTCACCTCGCCGGTGACGGCCGACGCCACCCAGCGCTGCAGGGACTCGCGCAGCATCAGCGCCTGCGGGTCGAGCCAGCGGCCTTCGTACAGCAGCCGGCCGAGACGGCGCCCCTCCGCGTGGTAGTTGGCGATGGTGTCCTCGTTGTGGATCGCGGAGAGCAGTCGCTCGTACGCGATGAAGAGCAGGGCCATGCCGGGCGCCTCGTAGATGCCGCGGCTCTTGGCCTCGATGATGCGGTTCTCGATCTGGTCGGCCATGCCCAGGCCATGCCGCCCGCCGATCGCGTTCGCCTCGTCGACCAGGGCGACCGGGTCCGCGAACTCGCGTCCGTTGAGGGTCACCGGGCGGCCTTGAACGAAGCCGATGGTGACGTCCTCCGTCGCGATCTCGACCGCCGGGTCCCAGAACCGCACGCCCATGATCGGCTCGACCAGCTCGATCGACGCGTCCAGGTGCTCGAGGCGCTTGGCCTCGTGGGTGGCTCCCCAGATGTTGGCGTCGGTCGAGTACGCCTTCTCGACGCTGTCCCGATACGGCAGGTCGTGGGCGGCGAGCCACTCCGACATCTCCTTGCGGCCGCCGAGCTCATTGACGAAGTCCGCGTCCAGCCAGGGCTTGTAGATGCGCAGCTCCGGGTTGGCGAGCAGGCCGTAGCGGTAGAAGCGCTCGATGTCGTTGCCCTTGAACGTCGAGCCGTCACCCCAGATGAACACGCCGTCCTCGTGCATGGCGCGCACCAGCAGGGTCCCGGTCACCGCCCGGCCCAGGGGAGTGGTGTTGAAGTACTGCTTGCCGCCGGACCGGATGTGGAATGCACCGCAGGACAGCGCGGCCAGCCCCTCCTCGACCAGCGCGGAGCGGCAGTCGACCAGCCGGGACAGCTCGGCGCCGTACTGCAGGGCACGGCCTGGGACGGACGCGATGTCCGGCTCGTCGTACTGGCCGATGTCCGCCGTGTAGGTGCACGGCACCGCACCCTTGTCGCGCATCCAGGCCACGGCCACCGAGGTGTCCAGGCCACCGGAGAAGGCGATGCCGACGCGCTCGCCGACGGGCAGGGAGGTCAGTACCTTCGACACGCGGCAACCCTAGTGAGCAACGTCGGAGTGCTCCGAGCGGGGGCTTTGCGACCCCCGCCGGTCAAGGGCCCGCCACGCCCAGCTGGCCGGCTCCCGCAATCCGGTCGCCACGTACATCGCGCTGGTGTCGACCAGCAGCGTCTCCTCCACCGACCGCTGAGCGCTCTCCAGCCCGGCCAGCAGCAGCAGGTCGCCGAGCCTCAGGGGCTCGTCGTCGTCGGGGGTCACGACCGTCTCTGCGCCGCGCACGAGCAGCAGGGGAGTGACCGGGAGAGTGGTCGCTCGGTCGGTCGGATCACGCAGCAGGTCCCCGACGGTCACCTCGTGCGTGGCCAGCACGCGCGTGAGCGCGGGGGAGTCCGCGACGCTGATCTCGACGCGCCAGAGCATGGGCGAGCCATCCCCGCTGCGATCCACGAGCCGGGCGATCAGCTGCTCGGCCCACGCCTCCGGCTGGTCGGGGACCCGCCGGAGGAACTGCCACAGCAGCGGTGTGCCGATGTGAGCCAGCGCCTCCTGGGCGACCACGTCGGTCGGGATCATGCGCAGGTCCACATGCATGGCGTCGAAGAGCTCGGCATTGGCCGGGTCGTTCTGGCGGGCCACCACGAAGACCTCGGGCCGAATGCGCCGGGCCGCGGTGATGAGCGAGAGGTTGGTGATGTCGTTGTCCGTGCCCGCCACGAAGCCGACGGCGTGCTCGATGCCGGCGGCCGCCAGCTGTGCCGGGTCCGTGCCGTCGCCACGGATCAGCTGCGGATCATCGACGTGGCTGGCGGGGTCGATGATGGTGACGTCGATGCCGTCCGCCCGCAGGTCCCGCGTCAGCTCCGACCCGAAGCGACCGTAGCCGCAGACGATCCAGCCGCCCCGGCCCAGCAGGGGATGACGTTCGGGGATCGGCTCACCGATCGCGGCTACCAGCCAACGGGCCAGCTGCTCGTTCGCCGGGGCCCGCAGCTCGACGCGAAAGTGGTCGCCGAACCGGTCGAACGGGTTGATGACCGTCGGCGACCCGAACGCCGCCATCCGGTGCGTGATGAGGGGGGAGGTGGATCTCGCGATGACGGCCAGCTCGGGGCGCAGCACGGAGGTGGCCATGACGATGGCGAGGTTGGCCTCCTCGTCGTCGGTGATGGCGAGCACCCCGGCGCAGTTGGGATTCCGTAGCCCGGCGATCCGGAGCGCCTCGGGATTGCGGGCGTCGGCGGTCAGCGCCGGCACGTCGGCGAGATAGGAGCCGAGCTCCAACACGTCCACGCGGTCCTGGCGCAGGTCAAGCACCACGAACCGGCGGCCGAGCAGATCGAGGCGCTGGCCCAGCACCTCGCCGGTCTGCCCATGCCCGGCCATCAGCCAGAAGGGCTCGCGCAGCCGACGGACGCGTCGCTCGAAGCGCTGCACGGCGAGGGCCCGCCGGAAGCCCGAGTCCTGCAGCAGGGCCAGCAGGCTGCCGATCGCATACGCCCAGCCGATGACCGAGAGGTAGATGGCGAGGGTGACCCACATGCGTTGGGCATCGTTGAAGGCCTGCGGGATCTCGCCGTAGCCGATAGTGGTGGCGGTGTAGCTCATCACGTAGAACGCGTTGAACAGCCCCATCCGCCATTCGCTGTCGGCGGTGCCGCCCGGGATCAGGGCCAGCCCGAGCACGCTGATCGCGAATATGACGATCAGCGCGATCAGCGGGGTGCGCATCCTGCGCAGCACCAGGAACACCGCGGCAGACGTCTGCACGCTCAGCGAGGGCGGGTTGTGCTGGCTCTCCGCCACGGCTACCGCCGGCGGTAGTTCGCGGTCTCGGTGATGAGCAGGATCACCGAGACGACGTTCGCGAAGAGGGCGCCCGCCGACAGCGAGACGACGCTCGACATCGCCGAGGCGTCGAGACCACCCACCCACACGTGCTGGGCGAGGACGAGCACCACGCAGGCGGCGATCAGCTGGAGGTCTGCCACCAGGCTGGTGGCCAGATGGACGGCACCCATCTGCGTGCGGTCGCCGAACTTGAGCACGGTGGCGATCAGGCTCACGACCACGGCTGCGTACAGCTCGTAGGGGTTGTGCACCGCCGGGTCGTCGATGTCACCGATGAAGAAGCCGAAGTTCAAGGTGGCGGCGAGGACCACGAAGAAGCCGAAGACCACCTTCTCCAGGTTCATCGCCGCCTCCTGCGACGAATCCTAGGAAGATTCACCGGGCGAAGGGCAGTTCACCATCCAGCGGATCCCGTAGCGGTCCAGGAAGGTGCCCCAGTAGTCCCCCCAGAACATGCGTTCGAGCGGCACCACCTCGCTGGCCCCCTCGGACAGCGCCGCGAAGATCCGATGGGCCTCGTCCAGATCGTCC
>CAVVOF010000001.1:0-14504 GCA_963749905.1 uncultured Actinomycetota bacterium | reverse complement strand
GGGCAAGCTGCGTTGCACCCGGGTGCAGCGCCAGGTAGGCGACGGCCTCGGTCAATCGGGCGATGCGCTGCTCCACACATCGTCCAGCGACATCGACGACCTCGACGCGACCGAGAAGCAGCACTCGTCGGCCCTTGCCTCGTCACGTCGGGCTCGTGAGTCGGCGGATCTGACCAAGGACGGTGCTGTCACGGGCGCTGGCACGCTCGGCTGGTCTGCGGTGTCCAGCACCTCAGCGACAGTCGGCGACAGTCGACTCGCTCAGAACCGCAGGTTGAAGCGGCAGCTGGCTGCTCTCGAGCACGGCCATGCCATCAGGACGCAAGGTCAGGAGCTCGCCACCGCCGTCGCTGAACCCCCCGGCCTGGATTCGAACGACCCCACTCCACGGCTCAGGAGGCGCCGACTCCAGCGCGGTCGAGACAACCGCTAGACACCCAAAGGCGACCTCGCTGTCGCTCTGCAACCTCAGCCGTCTCAGATCAGCTTCCGGATCATCCGGGAACTGCTCCTGAACCAGCCGCCTGTGAGCCTCGATTCGCCGCTGGACCTGACTGTCGTCCGGGGCGGCGACGATTCTTCCAGGATCGAGACTGTTCGCCAGGTCGGCAAGCACGCCCGTGAAGCAGCACTGTGCTGGCACCGGGTGTCAGCGCGAGGTCTGCTGCCAGAGCACGGACCACTCCGAGGACTGCTCGCTCGTCGTCCCCCGTCACGGCGAGACCGCCCACGCTCTCCAGGTTGAGAAGGATGACGTCGTCACCGTCAGCGCCGACGGTGACCAGCGCTGGGTACGGGTCGATCGACCCGGGAGCGGCGGTTGCCAGCTGCTCTCGGTCCAGCAACCACGTTCCATCACCACCGTCCTTGAACGGTGCGAGCGCCTGGCCGTCGCCGTGGACGTCCAACTCGATGGTGTCGCTGGTGATCCTCACGGTCCGGACATCCGGAAGGCGGCGCCCCTCTTGACGGGCAGACTCGGCCATGGCTCGCAGCGCGTGCTGCATCAATTCCGCGCGAGGTAGGTCTGAGAGCGCTCTGGCTTTGGCTTCCAGGTCAGCAGCGTCTCCCTCCGGCATGGGGATCCGCTCCCCCGTCCGGCGCACCCGCTGCTGGTACAGGCGACGACGGCCCACTTCGCCCACGAAGCCTGCCAGTGCGATCCCACTGATCCCGAGTGCGACGAGCCCACTCGACGGTGGCGCCTCGCCAGGCTCATCGAGTTCATCGAGCTCGTCCGGCGAGTCATCTTCGGGTTGTGCCGAGGTGTCTGCCTGCTGGGCCTGTGGAGTGGCAGCGTCGGGTTCGACGTCGGGCAGAGACGATTCGGGAGGAGAGGCAAGCTCGGTCTCTGGTGTCGGGTCAGGCTGGTCCGACGTCCCTCTTTGGCCATCCGCGGCGTCCGGTGTCGGCATGACGTCGCCAGCCGACTGAGCAGGACGGGACTCCGCGGGAGTGCCCTCGGCCGCGGTTCCGGGGATATCCAGCTCCCAGCCGACCAGGATGACGTCCGGGTCTGTCAGGCGTTGGCCGTCCGGCTGTGGCTCACCGACGTTCTCCCGGAAGATCTCGGGGTACCTCGTGCCGTCCCCGAGCTCGTCCTCCGCGATCTCCCACAGGGTGTCGCCCTGTTCGACCACGACTACCTCCGGCTCGCCGCTCGCCTGCCCGGTGCGAGTGATGCGTGCGTCGGCGGGGAGTCGTAGGACCCAGCCGGGATAGAGCCACGAGGGGTTCTCGAGTCGGCGGCCGTCTGGTTGAGGACGTCCTCGGTTGAGCTCGAGGATCTCCGTGTATCGGGCGCCGTCGCCGAGGTGTCGGTCTGCGAGCGCCCACAGCGTGTCGTGACGCTGAACCGTGATCGTCGGGTACTCGGGGCTCCGGTCGCTGGCTGGGCGTTGCGTTGACGCCTTCGACGCGTCGGATGCGGCGGCAGGCTGGGTCAGCCGACGAGTCGGCCAAGACCACTGGGGGCGCGGCCTCCACGGCGCGCGCCTCGGTGGCATCGGCGAGGCCACTCCAAGCAGGGCCGCCGTGGCCACGAGCCCGGCGGCCGTTGCGCCTCGGGAGGCATCGGCGAGGCCACTCCCAGCAGGGCCGCCGTGGCCACGAGCCCGGCGGCCGTCCGCTGAACCGAACCGAAGCCTGGCAGGGTCGGGGCGGGAATCCCCCGGACTACCGCGACGATCTCAAGAGACACGCTCGCCGCGAAGACGGCCCATGCACCCCAGCCGACTGCGTAGAGAACCAGGATGAGCAGGCGGCCGTCGTCCGGACGCAGAAGCGCGTCGAAGGCTCAAGACGGACGGGTCGAGCGGCAGGCGGCTGCCGAGGAAGAGCAATGCGGCGGGCACTCCTGCGATGGCGGCAAGAAGGGCGAGTACAGCCGCCAGGCCGCGGAGTCGGGCGAAGCGCGGCGGCGGGGCTGCGCGACCATCTGTGGGTCGAGTTCGAGAGTCGACGGTCACGGCTCTGCTCCTGTCACTCCCCGGACGAGTTGGGCTTCTGCTCGGCCGGTGGCTTGCACGCGGTGGATTCCGATGACGCCGAGGAACACGGTGTCTGCGCCGACTCGCGTCGTGACGGCGACTCGCCGACCGCCGTCGAGCACCGAGACCGTGCCGTCGACCCCCGCCGCCGCCAGGAAGGACTCGGCAGCCGCGGCTGCGGCTGCCGGTTGGACCGTGGGCATCTCACCGACGACGGCGGCGGGGACGTCGATGGCTTGGCCGGCGGCTCTGGCCGCCTCGGCCGCCACCCGGTCGGCCTCCTTGAGCGCCCGCACCTTGGTGCCGCCGTCCACGACGAGCCCGATCATCGCCAGCAGCCCGATGGCAGCGATGGCGACGAAGACCGTCACCGAGCCCCGCTCGGCGTCGCGTCCACCGAGGGCTCTCATCGCGACCGGTACCGATCGAGCGCGCTGGCGGCGGATGCTTCGAGGGTGCGCTGCCCTGGTACGCCCGGGACGCCGAGGCCCCGCAGGTCGACCGCACAGCTGACGGTCGCGCGGACGGTCCCGGACGTGCCCACGGGCTGGGCGAATCCCGAGACGTCGACGTTGACCGAGACGTCTCGGCAGTTCGAGGTCTTGGCGGTCGCAGCGTGTCCTCGGCGACGACGACGGCGCGTGCGTGAGCCGTCACGGGGTCGCGGGCGAGGGACGCCTCGCGAGCAGCGGCCGCGGCAGCCTGCTCCACCGCTCCGCCGGCCATGACAACCCTGCCGCCCACGATCGCCAGGCCGATGAGCACCAGGACGGCAGGGGCCACGATGGCGAACTCCAGCGTCAGGCTGCCCTGCTCGCGCCGAGGCCGGGAGCCGGTCATGGCGTGCCCGCCGTCGTGAACCGCTCGACGGGCCCGTAGGCGACCTGACGCACCGGGACACCCGCGATTCCCGGGAGGACGGAGAGCGCCTGTCCGCGCACCTCGATCGCGACTCGCGACGGGTCCCGCCTCGATCAGCGCGACGTCGGAGTTGAGCAGGCTGTCGCCGGCGTTGCGCTCCAGCCACGCGCTAGCTGCCTGGACGCCGGCCGCGGGCGGATTGCCGTAGGCGCGGCCTGCCGCCACACCCTCCTCGGCGGCGGCGAGCGCCAGCGATCGGGCGTAGAACCACATCGATGCCTGCACGATCGTGAACACGAGCAGCAGGAGGGCAGGCCCGAGTACCGCGATCTCGAGACTCACCGAGCCTCGCTCGCGGCCCGATCGACGGCCGACCCTCATGTCGCGGCGACTACTGGATCTGGTTGGTGCGTGACTGCACCGCAGCCGTGATCGCGACGACGAGCATCGTGGCGACGGCGATGAGACCCAGCGCGATGATGACGAGCTCGAGGGTGGTGGCTCCGGACTCGTCATCCAGGCGACGGGACTCGGGCGGCGGACTTGAGCTGGGCCCCGAACATCGCGACGAGGCTCAGCAGGACGCTGACGGGCATGGCGGGTTCCTTTCGTTCAGCCGAACACGATTCGGTAGAGGGCGGGGAAGCCGAGCAGCACCATGAAGGTGAGCCCGAGCAGGGCGACCGGCACGACCATGTGCTCGGACGCCGCGTTGGATCGGGCGGCATCCGCGTTGAGCAGTGCCGTGCGCAGGGAGGTGGCGCGGGCGCGGAGGGTGGCGTAGACGGCGGCGCCGTCCTCGCCGGACAGCCGCATGATGTCGGCGACGTCGCCGAGCTCGGGGACCTTGAGCTCGTCGGCCAGCCGCTCCAGCTCTCGCCAGGGCGGGACGCCGAACACCCGGGCTCGCAGCAGCGCGTCGCGGATGAGGGCGAAGGCGCGGCCGTCCCCGATGGCGGCCGCTCGCTCCAGCGACTCCGACGCGCCGGCGTCGGCGACTCGTTCGAGGGCGACGAGTTCCAGGTAGACGCAGACGGCGCGGCGCATCTCGGCGCGGACCGCGGCCGCCCGCCGTCGGAGGTCGACGTCGGGGATGGCGAAGAGGACGCCGGCGAACACCAGTGACGCCATGGCGGGCAGCACGATCGGTGGTGTCACGCCGAGGAGCGTCGTGGCGAGGGCCAGGACGATGGGGAAGAACAGGCCCAGGGTGGCGTAGCCGACCTTGCGGGCCGCGAGCTGCGCCGGTGACTCCCCGACCAGCGCCAAGTCTGAGCCGTATCGGTCGAGTCCAAGGCGCTGTGCGATCCGCCGGAACACGGCCGGACCTTCGTCAGCGGTGTCGACCGCGCCGGGTCCGGCGTCCAGTCTGGCCAGCATCGACTTCAGGTCCGGGGTCGTGGGGAGTGCGCCGGCGAGGGTCAGGGCGGCGCCGGTCCCGACCGCCGCGCCCGCGAGTGCGATTCCGGCGTCCATCAGCGCTCCCCCGCCCGAGTGATCAGCCTCGGCTGGGGCGGGCTGAGCGTGAGCGATCGCATCCACCACAGGCAGCCGACGAAGCAGGCTGTGACCGCGAGCAGGACGACCTGCCCGAGCGGCGTCCCGTAGGGCGCGACGTAGGTCTGGTTGAGCATGCCCAGGGCAGCCACCGACAGCGTGATCAGGGTGACCGCGCGTGCGGTCGTTCGCGGCTTGGCGCGATCGGCCTCGATACGTCGGCGGCTGGCGACCTCTTCGGCCACCGAGTCGGCGGCCGCGGCCAACGTGCGTGCCACGCCGGGCCCGCGGCGGCGCTGCCCGAGCACCAGTGCGGCGACGACCAGGTCGCCCGTCGCGTCGTTGAGGTCGTCGGCGAACAGCCGTAGGGCGTCCTCGGTGGGCACGCGGGCGGTCAGCCGTGCGGCGAGGGTCTGGACCTCGGCCTCGATCGGCGGCGGGACGGTTCGCACGCTGGTGACGATGGCCTGCTCGAGCCCCACGCCGACGGTGAGGATGTCCGCCAGTCGCCGGGTCCACTCCTCGACCGCCTCGACCCGTTCGATCGCCCGTGCGGCCGTCCGGCTTGTCAGCAGCAGTGGCGGTAGGCCGAGGACGGCGACAGCGACGATGGCGGCGGCCACGGGCCAGCCGGTAGCGACCCAACCCACGAGTCCGCCGGCCGCGGCGACCGCCCACCGCCAGCGAGGCCAGCCGGCTGCCGGCAGGCGGATCCTGCCGCGCGTCGGTGGACGCGCCTCCGTCCTGAGGAATCCAGCGATCGCGAGAACCAGGCCCACGGCAACGAGTGCCCCGGCGGCGGCGCCAAGGATGGAGGTCGTCACCAGCTCATCTCCCGCCGGTCGATGGGCCGCGGCCACAGCCCCTGCCGCTGCTCGAGCAGGGACGCGTCGAAGCCGACGCGGCGTAGCTCGGGCAGGCACCGGGGGTGGTGCATCGGGACGGCGCGTCCGTCCGGTCCGGGCCCGAACACGCGTGTCGTGACCGGGCGATGCGCCTTCACCGATGCCGTCGATCTCCAGGACGTCGGAGACGAACCGGTGCCGCTTCCCGCCGAGTGCCGTCTCGTCGAGCAGGGTGACGTGGACGATGAAGTCGATGGCGCCGGCAGCCATGCGGTAGGCGAGCGCGTCGCTCATGACCGCGCCGTCGGACAGGCACAGGGTCACGATGCGGTCGAAGGCCTTCTCCGCCGACCGGGAGTGGACCGTGCACATCGACCCGTCGCCGGTCGCCATGGCGTGCAGCATGGGCAGCACCTCGCTGCCGCGGACCTCGCCGACGATGATCCGGCGCAGGTTCATCCGCAGCGCGTCCACGACCAGGTCCGAGAGGGTGACCTCGCCGGCGGCTCGGCCGCGGGTGTCGCGTTCCGACGACCCGAGGCGGGCCTCCATGGCCACGACGCGCGGATGACGCTCGGGCAGCTCGTGCAGGAGCAGCTCGTACTCGCGCTCGATCGTGGCGAACCGCTCATGCGGGCCGAACTCGTTGGCCAGCGCTCGCAGCAGGGTGGTCTTGCCGGCGTTCTGCAGCCCGGTGACGATGATGTTCTTGCCCGCTCGCAGCGCGGAGCGCAGGAACGGGGCGAGGACGTCGTCGACGGTGCCGAGCTGCACGAGGTCGTCGAGGTCGACGTCGCGGACCCGGTGTCGGCGGATGACGAGCTGCGGCCGCGGGGTCGTCCACGCCATCGCCGCCAGGCGGGAGCCGTCCTCGAGGCGCACGTGGACGCTGGGCGAGGCGGTGGTGAAGGTGCGCTCGGCTTGTCCGGTGCGGGTGACCAGCGACTGGATCATCTCGACGAGCTCGTCGTCGGAGTCGGCGATGGGGTCGACCTGGTGCTCGCGGCCGTCGGCGTAGGCGACCCACACCTGGTCGCAGCCGTTGACCTCGATGTTCTCGACGGCTGGGTCGTCGATGAGCGGCTGCAGCCGGCCGAGGCCGAAGAGTGCGTTGATGACCGCGTCGGCGAGGGCGAACTCCTCGTCGACCGTCCAGGCGGGCTGGCCGCTCGTGGACGCGTCGGACAGCGCGCTCGGACAGGACGTCGACAGCAGCGAGCGAGCCAGCTCGCGGCGGGCCGCACCGTCGGCGATCGGACGTCGTGCCAGCTCCGCCGCGAGCAGGTCGGACACCACGCTACGGATCTCGCGGACGGCATCGTGGTCGACGGCCGGCGCGGCGGCGGGCCAGGACGACGTGGAGGCCGGTGCCGTCATGCCGCACCCCCGGTGTGGGCGAGCGGTTCGATCGTCGCCGAGCGATCGGCACAGCCCGCGGACGCCTCGTGCCAGAGGGGATCGCCTCGTCCGCCACGACCGTCGTCGAGCCCCTGCCAGGCGAGCGCCCCGGCAGGGTCGTGCGGGAGCGAGCCGAGCAGATCGAGCCCGCAGGCCTCGGCGACCTCCGCCGCCGGGTACGGGCGATCTGGGCCGACGACCAGGAGCCCGAGTCGGGTCGGGGACTCGTCCCGCAGCCGGCTGGCGGCGGCCCGAGTGGCGACGACGTTGGCCGCGGACGAGCCCGGTGACGAGGACGAGCAGGTCGGGCAGGCGACGAAGACCGCGAGGGTCGTGGGCCTGGCCCAGTCGACCGAGGTCGAGCAGCACATCGAGGTCCGGCGCGTCGCTGCGCAGGATCGTCACGGCCTCGCCGAGCGCGGTCCATGCCCCGTCCAGGGCAGCGCCTCGGCTCGGGTCGCTCAGGCCGAGCAGGAGCAGGTGACGCTGCGCCTCGTCGAGGGCGACGAGCTGACTCCACAGCGCTGTGACGGGGTCGACGCCGCGCATGGCGGCGAGAGCCAGGAGTCCGCGCGACGGCGTCGACGCTGCCCCTGCAGCAGCCCGACGGCGGCCTCCCCGCCGGCCGGGTCGGCCTCGACGACAAGCACGCGCCGCTCCGGCTGCGTCTGCGTCCAGACGGCACCGAGGCCGAGCACCACGGTGGAGACCCCTGGGGAGCCCTTGGCGGAGGTGAACGCGATGACGGTCACGGCGTCCCCACTCGTGGCTCGACGACGACGGCGACTCGGCCGGTGGCGGACAGTGCGGCAAGGGCCGGCCCGTCCCCCTCGTCCACGGTCACGTCGAGGACGGTGATGCCGTTGAGGTCGGGCTCGGCAACCCTGACGAGCGAGGCCTGGAAGGTGCGCGGTGGGGCTGTCGCGCTCTCGGCGTCGTTGGCGGGTGTCTCGACCACGAGGATCGAGTCACCGGGGAGCAGCTGTCCTGTCGGCATCCGTCCGGCCGGGACGGCCACGCCGAGCAGGAGCTCGCCGTCTGCCGGAGGAGCGGACGAGACGAGCGCGCCGTCGGGCAACAGCGAACCTGCCGGCAGCGTCGCGGCCGCCGCGAGCCCGACCACGTCGTCGAGTCGGTCGGCGCTCACCGTGTCGAGGTCGGCGTCCACCGCCACGTCGACGACGCGGAGGTCTCGTTCGGTGAGCGTGGCGCCGAAGGGGACGTCGCGTGCCAGGGCGAGGACGGGGACGCGGTCGCCGGCAGCGTTGACCATCCAGAAGCCGGCCAAGGCGCCGACGATCGCGAGGGCCACGCCGAAGGCCAGCAGCCACGGTCGTCGTCGTCCGCGCACCGCGGCGGCGGCTTGCACCGGTGCCGCCCGGGTCGCTGGCGCTGCCTGCGCCTCGCGCGTGTCCGTGCTTGTCGACATATGCGTCCCCCTGTTGCTACGTGACGAGTACCTGCAGCTCACCGATTCGTGCCTGGGTGGTGGCCGAGCGCGTCTGGGTGAGAGCACCCGACGCGCCGCCGCCCGACCACTGGATGTCCCACGTGACCGTTGCGGTCACGTCGTAGGCCTCGTCGGGTTCCCCGGACGAGGGCCGGTCGTAGCGATGCCCGCACTCAGGGGACATCGAGTCTCCGGCGCTCGGCTGGTACGGGACGCCGGCAGACCGGCAGGTCACCGTGGTCCCGTCGCCCATGTCCCACTCCACCGTGACCGGGGTCGCGGTCGCGGTCACCGACAAGCCAGGGACGCTGGCCGTCGCCGAGACTGGCGCCCACACGTCACCGCTCAGCCACAGCCACACCGGCAGGCCGACGAGGCCGGTGCTGCCCGGCGTCGGTGTCATCCCGATCTGCGGCTGAGCCAGCGGCAAGCTGCTCGACGGCCCGTTGCGCGAGCTCCTCAGGTGTCGGTCCGCCTCCGCCGAAGCCCGGCGGCGGGTCCGCGCGCCAGACGAAGCCGCCGCTGGTGCTGGGCGCACCCATGCAGACGACGAGATAGATCGCGCCGTCCGTGTTGCCCTCCCACGCCGGGTGTCCCACCGGTGGTTGAGGATCGGCGAGGCGCCAATGGCACCGGTTCTCCGGGCTCCACCAGCCGAAGACGGGGAGGTAGCAGTCGACGAGGTTTCCGGCGACGTCCTCGCACTGTGGCTCGGAGCCGCCGGGCTTCGCGTCGTTGACAGGCTGGGTGCCCGGGCTGCTCGGTGTGCCGGGGCTGCCGGGCTGGCCCGGGCCCACGACTTCGATGATGCACTCGGCACCGGGCGCGCACAGCACTGGCGGGTCGTTGGCCAGGGCCGGCGTTGTGGCGGCGACTGTCGCAGCCAGCACCAGGGGCGCGAGCGTGAGGCTGGCGGGCCTCAGCATGTCCGGCTCCGGTCCGTCTCGACCTCCACGACGAACCAGTCGTCGTCGAAGCGTTCGACCCGACTCACGGTGTAGAAGCGCTGCTCCTGGCCCGGAGCCGCAGCGGACTCGCCGGTGTCGAGCCGGACGGGCCGCCAGTCGCTCGAATCGATGCAGTCCGTGACGGTCACCGCGGGGATGGGGCTCGTCTCGGTCTGCGTGACCTCGGGCTCCAGCTTCGGTTCGCCTTCGTAGGCCACGCCCTCGCGTTCCAGAGCGAGCAGGAACTCCTGCTCGTTCGTCAGCGCCGTCCCGCTGCCGTAGCGCGAGAGCGCTGGCAGCGTGGCGTCCGGGATCGACCGAGCCTCGGTGACGGCCGCCCAGAACGCCCGGTAGACCTCGAGTGCGGCCTCGGCCTCCTCGTCCACGGGCGAGGGGCTTGCCGTGGGACTGGTGGTCGGCGTCGGCGTGGCCGTGGCTGAGCTTGTTGGCGACGCCGTGGGCTCCGCGTCAGAGTCGCCGGAGCAGCCGGCGAGGGTGAGCGCAAGAAGTCACCGCAACGAGGGCCCCCAGGGCACCTCGCCGTCCGCTTCTGTGGCCGCGCTCGGTGCTGATGCGCGCGGACGTTAGTGGCAGATTGCGACGTTCCTGCAGCAACCACGCCGATGAATGTCGGCGTGTCGCGGGCAGCATCGACGCTGGCGACAGAAGTCCCCTCACATAGGGCCAGTACGCAGACCGGACCGCCAACATCGACATCGGGGACGACCAATCTCAACTCGCCTCGGACAGCGATGGATCACCGCGAGTCGGACCAGGCGCCGAGCTTCACCGGCATGCGCTGGCGGCCGGACACGGTGGCTCGGATGGCCTGACGCATGTCGCTCTCGCTCAAGCGCGGCGTCGCCTTCGAGGGCGAGCCGCTCCACCAGCCCGGGCCAGCCCGGTGCGCCGACGACCAGAAGCGTGACGCGCCGGACCCGCCAGGCAGGCAGATCCAGCGCCGGCGCGAGGCGCCGCCAGCCTGCCGACAGACCGAACCGGTAGCCGTCGGTACGGGCGTGGGCAGCGATCGCCGTCACCGCTCGTGCCGCCGCGTGTGGTGACCACCCGGCCTCGACCAGGACGGCGATCACTCGGTCGAGCAGCGGGGTTGCCGCCTCCGGCTCGGTCGGCCGGTCGTGGCCGGCCTGGACGAGGCGCTCGAGGCTCTTCGGCGGTTGGGCATGCTCCGGCCGCGACTCGCGGTCAGGCTCATCGGGTTGGGGAGACAGGCGCCAGCACTCCCGATCGTTGGTGAGCCAACGGGTCGCCAGCACCTCGGTGGCCACCGCTCGGCGCACCACAGCCCACAGCACGTTCATGGGTGCCTCGGTCTCGCGCAGGTAGTCACTCGCCAGCGACTCCCACGCCGCCTCCCACGCCGTGGCCTCGGCCTCGACCGCGTCGCGGCCGCGCAGGCCGGAGAAGCGCACGCAGCTGCGCACCACGGTGCGGCGGACGTAGCGGAGCAGGTCGGTGCCGGCCGGGCTGTCCCAGCCTTCGACGTCGATGATGGCCAGGCGGGCGAGGAGCTCCTCGCGGGACAACAGCGGTGCGGTCACGACGCTCACCTCCGGGGTGGGGATGGACGTCGTGACCATGACGAGTCGGGTGTGCCAGAAACCGTGCCAGCGACCGGATCTGGGGATGACACGCGGTGTGCCAGGCACAGGATCGCGGGCTGTGGATAACTCGTCGACGCGCTGGTGCGGGCCGCTGACCTGCACTGGTGACGGACTGGTGAGGCCTCACCAGTCCGTCACCCGATCGTTATCGAGAGCGGCGCCTGGCTTGGGTGCGGTCGCGCCGCAGACAGGCGCGTGGCACGTTCACCAGTCGGTGAGACGGCTTCACCAGCGGCCGACTGCAGGCGCTGGTGAGGTTTCTGGCACACCCCTCCAGGCACGGTGGCTCCCACGACAGCCACGCAACTGGAGGTCCCCATGGCCAAGCCCCAGACCGTGCACCGCCTCGAGCTCGTGCCACCGCAACGACGCGGCCCCGGGCGCCCCGGTAGTCAGCGCCAAGTCGTCGACGTCACCCTCCGCACCTCCGACCGCATGCTCCTCAGCGTCGAGGAGGCCGCCGACCGGCTCGGCATCGGCCGCACCACGATGTGGACGCTCATCCGGCGGGGCGACATCGCGAGCATCCACGTCGGCCGGCTACGCCGAATCGAGCCCGAAGCACTCGCCGCCTACATCGCGTCCCGACGCGAGCCAGACTCCTGACCCAGCCGCCTGACCGCGCCGCTCACCGTGGTGTCGACCGGGCCGGCCATTGTCAGTGGTTCGCGGATCTCGGTTTGCGTGAGGCCGTGGGCTCCTCGCGGTCGCGTTCCCAGTTCCTGCGCAAGAACAGGCCGCCGTCGCGGAAGCGCGCGAACAGCCTCCTCGACGCTCGCGGAGGAGTCATCGAGAAGGCGCCCAGGCAAGAGTGAACGTGACTGTCCTTGCCAGGCTGTGAACGGCGCCGGGCTCGAGGCTGGAGCCATCGGGGGCATCGCGAGAGCAGCGATCCCGTCGGGTCGTGGCAGCGTCGCTGATCAGTGTGGGGTCGGGGGACGCTATGACCACTCGATCGGTCGGTCCAGCAGCTTGTCGACCGCCGTGAACGTGCCCGCCTCGCGGAACCGTGTGCGGTGCTCGCGCCGGGCTGCCGGGTGCGGGGCGGCGATGACACGAGCGGCGCCGACGCGGGCCACGGCCTTCTGGGCCTTACGGCCCCACGCCACCATCACCACGTCACGAGCGGCCAGATCGGCCAGCACGCCGTCGATGAACGGCCGCCACATCCGAAGGTGGGCACCGGGCTTGGTGGTGCCGGTCAGCGCGGTGTTGAGGAGCAACACGCCCTGCTCCGCCCAGGAGGTTAGGTCACCGTGCGCGGGCGGCGTGAAGCCGTCGTGGCGCATGGCTGCTTGGATGCTCACCAGCGACGTCGGCAGGGGCTGCAGCGCCTTCGGCACCGAGAAGGCCAGACCTGTCGCCTGACCGGGGTTCGGGTAGGGGTCCTGGCCGAGGATCACCACTCGGACCTTGTCCAGCGGGGTGAGCCGGAATGCCGTGAACACGTCGCTCTCGGCGGGGAACACCTCACCCCGATGGCTGCGTCGCTCGCCGTCGACGAAGCTCTTGAGGTCGCCGAAGTACCGCAGGGATGGCCAAGGCGTCTCGGTGTAGTCCCCGACGTAGGCGTCCTTGATGCCCTCGATCATCTCGGAGATCTCGAAGCCCTCCGTGTAGTGACCGCGGATGTACAGAAGAACTTCAGTGGCGTACGGCTCGGCTTCCTGGCTGATGCCCTTGGTGAACAGCCAATGGACACCGCCCCCGTTGTAGATGACTGTGCCAACCGCCGCGCCGGTAGGCGTCCTGAGGTCGAGCGCCGTGACAGGGCCCGGGTCCGGCTCGGGGTAGGTCGGCGGAACCGAGATCGTGACAGCAGGTCCCGTGTCCCAGTGCGAACTGGCGAGCGGGAAACCCTGCGGGGTCGTGCTTGCTGCTTCCGGTACCGCAGGGCGTGGCCACCCCTTCCGCTCCACTTGGTGGTCGCTCACGGCGTGCTCCGTTCTGGGGTTGCGGACCCCAACCGTCATGATGTTGTCCTCGCTCGAAACGGTCTTCGGCTCGAAACGAGCATTCCGTCCACATCCGACACCGCGGGTATCGCTCCATCCGAGATGGCCAGAAGTTGCCCGATGGGCAAGGTCGTCGTACACGCTGCCCGGACTGCCGCGGACGGTTGAGCCCGCCAAGGAGAGCATGCCCGCATCCGGTCACGGCGAAACCCAACGGTGCCGCACGCGCTTCTTCCGGCTCCCCCGTACTCGGCTCGGGCGACCTCAGATTATTGGGCGCTGGCGCCCCGGGCGGCGACGACGGGTCCTGCCTGGGCATGGACATTCCGGCCGGTCGCGAGGAGGTGCACGTGGCTGTCGGGGCCGAAAGGATCGGCGACCGGGTCCAGTACGCGCGGGATGGTTGCGCCGCCGGCTGCCTGTCGGCTGCCTTCGGCTCCTGCTCGTTCCTGCGCCTGTCGGCCATGCCGATCATGGCCGCCTGGGCGACGTGAAATCGCCGGCCGGTGTCATCTGCTTCACTCGCGCAATGGAGGAGTACACGAGGTGCCCGGAGCCCACCGCGGAACTCGAGGAGATCCTGAGCTTCGCGCTCACCTATCACGGCTACCGGCGACTGGCTCATGATCCGAACCTGTTGTACGGGATCGTCAGTCCCGTCTTGGACGACATGCGCTCTGGTGGTGGGATCCCAGAATGGGCCGGGCTGGACCTCCTGCGCGGGGCGCTCTTCTACCTCCAGCGCAGTACGCATCACGAGGGTTACGTGCCACCCGAAGGCGAGAGACAGATGAGAACCCTTGTCGCGGCGATCGGCCGGCTGGCTCGCCATGCTCCGCTCGTGGCGGACGTTGACTGATACCTCCTCTGATCTGGACTTGCCACCGCGTCACCGGCGAGTTCTAGAGCGGCGCCAACGTCCATCCGCAGCTTGGGTAGGGACCGCCGCTTGTGCTGGTCCGACATCGAGCTGCACCTGAGCACGGTGGGCTAGCGCACGCACGATCCGAGCCCGAGGGTTTCCGGTTTCCGGTCGTACACCACTAGCGACGACAGCAAGGTCCCCCTCCACACCATACTCAGGCGAGTGGGCATGGGAGGGGGTCTCCTCGCGGGGTGGCCTTCTCCCTCGAGCGAGACACCACTGGTCAATTCGTCCTGAGGACCCCTGGCGAAGTCGTGCAGGTACTGCCACGGCCGATCCCGGTGACTGTCGCCAGCTCATCGGCATGTTAGGAAGATCAACTTCTGGGGATCCGGCGCGACTCGGACGGCATCAACTCCTCCCGATAGGAGCCGTCAGTAGGCGCCGCGCATGACCGCGCCGCCAGGCACTGTTCGCCGTGGTTCGTCGAGGTTCGTGCTCGGTCACGGACGGACTCTGCTGACTTTCTGCTGACTTTCACGACCAGGGGCCTGGTCCCGTTTCCGGTGACC